>NZ_JAGYPI010000001.1:0-1009835 GCF_018343615.1 Bacillus sp. FJAT-49736
AGTAGTAATAACCTTATAGGTTAAGTTAGTAAGGGCGCACGGTGGATGCCTTGGCACTAGGAGCCGATGAAGGACGGGACTAACACCGATATGCTTCGGGGAGCTGTAAGCAAGCTTTGATCCGGAGATTTCCGAATGGGGGAACCCACTGCTCGTAATGGAGCAGTATCCTTATCTGAATACATAGGATAAGGAAGGCAGACCCGGGGAACTGAAACATCTAAGTACCCGGAGGAAGAGAAAGCAATTGCGATTTCCTGAGTAGCGGCGAGCGAAACGGAAGAAGCCCAAACCAAGAGGCTTGCCTCTTGGGGTTGTAGGACACTCTATACGGAGTTACAAAGGAACGGAGTAGATGAAGAGGTCTGGAAAGGCCCGTCAAAGAAGGTAACAACCCTGTAGTTGAAACTTCGTTCCCTCCAGAGTGGATCCTGAGTACGGCGGGACACGTGAAATCCCGTCGGAAGCAGGGAGGACCATCTCCCAAGGCTAAATACTCCCTAGTGACCGATAGTGAACCAGTACCGTGAGGGAAAGGTGAAAAGCACCCCGGGAGGGGAGTGAAAGAGAACCTGAAACCGTGTGCCTACAAGTAGTTAGAGCCCTGTGCATATTTTCCTTTGGAAAAATGCCGGGTGATAGCGTGCCTTTTGTAGAATGAACCGGCGAGTTACGATTTCATGCAAGGTTAAGCTGATGAGGCGGAGCCGCAGCGAAAGCGAGTCTGAATAGGGCGAACATAGTATGAGGTCGTAGACCCGAAACCAGGTGATCTACCCATGTCCAGGGTGAAGGTAAGGTAACACTTACTGGAGGCCCGAACCCACGCACGTTGAAAAGTGCGGGGATGAGGTGTGGGTAGCGGAGAAATTCCAATCGAACTTGGAGATAGCTGGTTCTCTCCGAAATAGCTTTAGGGCTAGCCTCAAGATGAAGAGTATTGGAGGTAGAGCACTGTTTGGACTAGGGGCCCTCATCGGGTTACCGAATTCAGACAAACTCCGAATGCCAAATACTTATGCTTGGGAGTCAGACTGCGAGTGATAAGATCCGTAGTCAAAAGGGAAACAGCCCAGACCACCAGCTAAGGTCCCAAAGTATACGTTAAGTGGAAAAGGATGTGGAGTTGCTTAGACAACCAGGATGTTGGCTTAGAAGCAGCCACCATTTAAAGAGTGCGTAATAGCTCACTGGTCGAGTGACTCTGCGCCGAAAATGTACCGGGGCTAAACGTATCACCGAAGCTGTGGATGGACACCGTAGGTGTCCGTGGTAGGAGAGCGTTCTAAGGGCGGTGAAGCCAGACCGGAAGGACTGGTGGAGCGCTTAGAAGTGAGAATGCCGGTATGAGTAGCGAAAGAAGGGTGAGAATCCCTTCCACCGAATGCCTAAGGTTTCCTGAGGAAGGCTCGTCCGCTCAGGGTTAGTCGGGACCTAAGCCGAGGCCGAAAGGCGTAGGCGATGGACAACAGGTTGATATTCCTGTACCACCTCTTTACCGTTTGAACGATGGGGGGACGCAGGAGGATAGGGTAAGCGCACTGTTGGATATGTGCGTCCAAGCAGTTAGGCTGGTTACGAGGCAAATCCCGTAACCGTGAAGGCGGAGCTGTGATGGCGAGGGAAATATAGTACCGAAGTTCCTGATTCCACACTGCCAAGAAAATCCTCTAGTGAGGTAAAAGGTGCCCGTACCGCAAACCGACACAGGTAGGCGAGGAGAGAATCCTAAGGTGAGCGAGAGAACTCTCGTTAAGGAACTCGGCAAAATGACCCCGTAACTTCGGGAGAAGGGGTGCTCTGGTAGGGTGCAAGCCCGAGAGAGCCGCAGTGAATAGGCCCAGGCGACTGTTTAGCAAAAACACAGGTCTCTGCGAAGCCGCAAGGCGAAGTATAGGGGCTGACGCCTGCCCGGTGCTGGAAGGTTAAGAGGAGGGGTTAGCGCAAGCGAAGCTCTGAATTGAAGCCCCAGTAAACGGCGGCCGTAACTATAACGGTCCTAAGGTAGCGAAATTCCTTGTCAGGTAAGTTCTGACCCGCACGAAAGGCGTAACGATCTGGGCACTGTCTCAACGAGAGACTCGGTGAAATTATAGTACCTGTGAAGATGCAGGTTACCCGCGACAGGACGGAAAGACCCCGTGGAGCTTTACTGCAGCTTGATATTGAATTTTGGTACAGCTTGTACAGGATAGGTAGGAGCCTTTGAAGCCGGAGCGCCAGCTTCGGTGGAGGCGTCGGTGGGATACTACCCTGGCTGTATTGAAATTCTAACCCGCACCCCTCAATCGGGGTGGGAGACAGTGTCAGGCAGGCAGTTTGACTGGGGCGGTCGCCTCCTAAAGAGTAACGGAGGCGCCCAAAGGTTCCCTCAGAATGGTTGGAAATCATTCGTAGAGTGTAAAGGCACAAGGGAGCTTGACTGCGAGACCTACAAGTCGAGCAGGGACGAAAGTCGGGCTTAGTGATCCGGTGGTTCCGCATGGAAGGGCCATCGCTCAACGGATAAAAGCTACCCCGGGGATAACAGGCTTATCTCCCCCAAGAGTCCACATCGACGGGGAGGTTTGGCACCTCGATGTCGGCTCATCGCATCCTGGGGCTGTAGTCGGTCCCAAGGGTTGGGCTGTTCGCCCATTAAAGCGGTACGCGAGCTGGGTTCAGAACGTCGTGAGACAGTTCGGTCCCTATCCGTCGTGGGCGTAGGAAATTTGAGAGGAGCTGTCCTTAGTACGAGAGGACCGGGATGGACGCACCGCTGGTGTACCAGTTGTCTTGCCAAAGGCATCGCTGGGTAGCTATGTGCGGAAGGGATAAGTGCTGAAAGCATCTAAGCATGAAGCCCCCCTCAAGATGAGATTTCCCATAGCGTCAAGCTAGTAAGATCCCTGAAAGATGATCAGGTTGATAGGTTCGAGGTGGAAGTGTGGCGACACATGGAGCTGACGAATACTAATCGATCGAGGACTTAACCAAAAAACGATTCTCTTTACTTGATTCTTCTGCAGTATTTAGTTTTGAGGGAACAAAATTCAATTAGTTATTGAAATTTTTCCTGAATCATATATAATAATATATGTCACATTGTTTGGTGGCTATAGCGAGAAGGTCACACCCGTTCCCATCCCGAACACGGAAGTTAAGCTTCTCAGCGCCGATGGTAGTTGGGGGCTCTCCCCCTGCAAGAGTAGGACGTCGCCAAGCAGTGTTCCACAGTAGCTCAGTGGTAGAGCTATCGGCTGTTAACCGATCGGTCGTAGGTTCGAGTCCTACCTGTGGAGCCATAAGGAGAGCTGTCCGAGTGGCCGAAGGAGCACGATTGGAAATCGTGTAGGCGGGCAAAACCTGTCTCAAGGGTTCAAATCCCTTGCTCTCCGCCATATTATTTCTGGCCCGTTGGTCAAGCGGTTAAGACACCGCCCTTTCACGGCGGTAACACGGGTTCGAATCCCGTACGGGTCACCATTCAATTACGGAGGATTAGCTCAGCTGGGAGAGCACCTGCCTTACAAGCAGGGGGTCGGCGGTTCGATCCCGTCATCCTCCACCATATATTATTGTCGCGGGGTGGAGCAGTCCGGTAGCTCGTCGGGCTCATAACCCGAAGGTCGCAGGTTCAAATCCTGCCCCCGCAATTAATGTAACTTATTTTCAAGGAAACTTGAAAATATTCGGTCTGGTAGTTCAGCTGGTTAGAATGCCTGCCTGTCACGCAGGAGGTCGCGGGTTCGAGTCCCGTCCAGACCGCCATTTTAAATAAAATATGTACATAGGCTCAGTAGCTCAGTCGGTAGAGCAAAGGACTGAAAATCCTTGTGTCGGCGGTTCGATTCCGTCCTGAGCCACCATTTTTTATGCCGGCCTAGCTCAATTGGTAGAGCAACTGACTTGTAATCAGTAGGTTGGGGGTTCAAGTCCTCTGGCCGGCACCAGAAGTTTTTCGGAGGGGTAGCGAAGTGGCTAAACGCGGCGGACTGTAAATCCGCTCCTTCGGGTTCGGCGGTTCGAATCCGTCCCCCTCCACCATTTAAGATAGGGGCATAGTTTAAAGGTAGAACTAAGGTCTCCAAAACCTTCAGTGTGGGTTCGATTCCTACTGCCCCTGCCAAACTAACTATAATGGCGGCTATGGCGAAGTGGTTAACGCACCGGATTGTGGCTCCGGCATTCGTGGGTTCGATCCCCATTAGTCGCCCCATTAAATTTATTCATATCATTGGGCTATAGCCAAGCGGTAAGGCAACGGACTTTGACTCCGTCATTCTCTGGTTCGAATCCAGATAGCCCAGCTTTCGCGGAAGTAGTTCAGTGGTAGAACACCACCTTGCCAAGGTGGGGGTCGCGGGTTCGAATCCCGTCTTCCGCTCCATCTTATTTCGGCGGCATAGCCAAGTGGTAAGGCCAGGGTCTGCAAAACCCTTATTCACCGGTTCGAATCCGGTTGCCGCCTCCATATTAATATGCCGGTGTGGCGGAATTGGCAGACGCGCACGACTCAAAATCGTGTTCCTCTGGAGTGTCGGTTCGACCCCGACCACCGGTATCTAATAAACAGTAGTCCTTGATATACATTATAAAAAATGTTATCAAGGACTTTTTCTATGTATTTTTTCTCTATATGATTCTTAACGGAATCCACTTGCATATACAATTGCAGACAAAATAGTAAATCCGATGGTAGGTTACGCAGGATATCCTATTATCTGTTCATACAGGTTCGAACTCCTCTTATTTACCAAGACTATAACGTACATTCCCTTAATGATTTTTTTGCCTCATACTCATCTCCAACACTTAAACCCTTCCTACATATTTTTTGATAAAAATCATCATTTATTAATTTTCACATCGAATAAATACTTTTTTAAAGGTAACCATATACCTGTCAATTCTTAATTTATCCTATGGAATTGAGGATAATTCAAACCTCTTGGGACAAGAAGAACATGCAAGTATATTAACCGACTACATCTACCACCTTAGGAGGTTTAAAATTAAATGGAAAACAGCTGCTTTTACTGTGATTATTCCATTGAAGGTGGAAAACATCACTATATTTCCTTTTTTAAGGATGGAGTAGAACATGAACAACCTCTTTGTGATATTTGTTACTCAGAATGGTTAGAGGGTATTAAAGAATAAGGTGAATTTAGAGGTCATTT
Organism: Bacillus sp. FJAT-49736; assembly: GCF_018343615.1. Classification (GTDB taxonomy): domain Bacteria; phylum Bacillota; class Bacilli; order Bacillales; family Bacillaceae_C; genus Margalitia. The sequence continues at coordinate 5,163 of NZ_JAGYPI010000001.1, forward strand.
GTTCCCTCTGTTAAATGGAGAGTTTACAAAAAAGTAGTACAAAAACAGCTAAGTCTTTTAAATTTAAGCTATGCCGAATTTGCTGCCGGGAATCAGCCTAAAAGATTAAATTTCCGGTGTGAAGGTTTTCAGCACCCCATATTTGGGGGCAATTAATTTACAAAAAAGTGAGAGAAAGTGCAGAAAAATATATGAGATTTTAAACCAAAAAGGAGATTTTATCATGACTCAAGAAACATTTATTATTAACAAGGCGACTTCAGAAGAATCCGTTCAAGAAATTGAGCAAGCTTTAAGTCAGTTAAGAGGGGTTGAAAGAGTTTTAATGGATATAGATGATGGTGAAGTTAAGATTGAATTTGATGAAAACATTATTTCCAGTAAACGTATTCTTAGTGCAATACAAGAATGCAGTATACACATTTAGCAGATCAAAAAGAACTACTTAGCTCATCCCAATAGTTTTTATTGTTTTAACCACCATAGTAAGGTTTTTGTTTCATTCAGAACGCCACTGCTATACCTGTAGGAGTATAAAGTCGGAGGACATATTTTGGTATATTTACCTTTCCTGGTGGACAAAGTACCAAAATTTCCACCGATGGTGCTTGACACCACAAAAATGTGTTACTATATAGTAGGAATATTATCCTATAAAGGAAATTTAAAAAGAACATTTTTAAGGTGCAACATGGAAGAATTTTATACACATATCAATAAAAAATTATATTATATAACAGTTTGCATTGTTATCACCATTATGGCAATGGGATTACTAGTGGGTGATGCTCTCATTGGCTGGAAGAAGATTGGGTTTGTTTTACATAGTCTGCTAGTAGTGATCTTATCTGTATGTTTATTAATATATCCTAAGCATGTAACTCATGTATTCAGAACCATCATTCTTATCTTGGCCTTTTGCTACTTTTATACCATCTTTTTCCTGTATCCTGATGTTGGCTCTACTTTTACTTTGCTATGTTTTATTCCTGCTGTTGCTATTTTGTTTTTTGATTCAAGGCTATTTTATTTTTCCATCCTGATTAACAGTATACTAATAACGTTTACGTTCATTTATATTAATCTATTGGATAAAGAATCTGCTTACTACTATATTCAAGAGAATTTAATCGGTAATGTAATAAATTTTATCGGGAGCCAAGCACTGATCTGTTTTATTTTCTATTTAACATACGGGCGAATGAAAAAACAGCAATTATATTATCAGCAAGTTAAAGAGACTGAACGTTTAAAGACAACTGGTCAATTAGCAGCTGCTGTAGCTCATGAAATTAGAAATCCTTTAACAGTGGTAAAAGGATTTTTACAGTTATATGAGAAAGATTCAGCATATAGTACAGATGCTAAAAGACATATCCGATTAATGATAGATGAATTAAATATAGCAGAAGAGGTCCTTTCTCAGTTTTTATCCATAGCAAAGCCGAATAGAAATGAAATGACAGAAACCGTAAATGTTAGATCTGTTCTTCAAAGTGTATCGGATTTGCTTCAATCATATGGGCTTTTTCGTGATAATAAAATTGAACTGAATGTGGTGGAAGATTGCTATATCAGAGCTAATAACATTGAGATAAAACAACTGCTTGTCAATATCTTGAAAAATGCCATTGAGGCTTCCAAAATTGGTGATTCTGTTATTGTAACAGCTGAAAGGAAAAAGCATTTCGTGGAAATGAAGGTTACAGACTTCGGAGATGGAATGTCTGAAGAAGAAGTGAAATCACTTGGTACTCCTTTTTATTCATTAAAAAGTAAAGGTACAGGCTTGGGGATGATGATTTGCTTTAATATTGCCGCCAAGTATAAAGGGACGATTGACTTTCATAGTGTAAAAGGAGAGGGAACGACGGTTACCATTCGGTTTCCTTGAGGTTAAAGCGAAGAGTTAGATGCTCTTTGCTTTTTTGTTTTCTCCAGTTTTTAAAGCCTGAATAAAAAATATGGAATCCGTTCCTCTGTCTTGTGTCTTTTGTGCAGTACGGGCACAAAATGATGCAGTTTCTCTATTAACCGGTGCAGTTGGATGCCTGAATGATGCAGTTCCCCTGAAATTTCATGCAGTTTAGGAAGGATTCTAGAGATTTTAGAATAGACGGGGATGGTTCTACCGTTGCAAATCCATCAGGATTTCTTACACTTATGATTTTCTTTTGGATAATATAAGAACATCGGGACCGTCCCAATGTTCCAAGAAAATGAAAAAGAAGCATCCGCCATTTCATCCCGAATGCTTCTTTCCTAAATAAAACTTATAATACTCGACGTGCCTTTACATAGTTCTGTTTAGCCCAATTAGATGCTAAATCCTCTGTAATAACACCATTGGAAGCTAAACGAATATATTTATTATTTCCAATGTAAATACCTGCATAAGTGATTTTTGTTCCACTATTATCACTAGAGAAGAAAATTAAGTCGCCTTTTTGTAAATCTGCTTTTTGAGTTGCTTGGCCAATTTCTGCTTGACGGCTCGCTAGTTTTTCTTTTAAATCGATACCCTGATTTTTGAAGACATAATACGTAAAGCCAGCAGGGGTAAAGGTTAAGGAATTCTCATCATAAACATAACCAAACTTTGCTTTTCCGATAAGACTTGTAGCGGAATCCACTATTTTATCTGCGGGCGATGATGTATTTGTTACCGGTGGTTTTTCATTTGGAGCAGGATTTTCAACTGGAACCGCTTTTTCGGTAAAAACACGTTTAGCCGTTATATAGTGCTGTTTGTAGTAATCAACAAAGAGAACCCTAGTCGAAATTCCATTTGAATTTGGAACGATAATTCTATGGTCTCCTGCATAGATGGCAACTGATCCCGGTGTCGTTGAACCAACCGTATTGTTGAAGAAGATCAAATCACCTTTTTTTAAGTTTTGTTGAGAAACAGTTGTTCCTTTATTCATAAGTTCTTTAAGGTTTGTTGTCCCTAATGTGACTCCATTTTTTTGATATACATAATTAACAAAACCGGTACTTGTAAATTTCATCGCTGCTTCATCATTTACGTTCCCCATTTTCACTTTATTCATCAAATCATAGGAAAGCCCGACAATGTTATCTCCAGTAGTTGCAGGGTTTGAAGGGAGTAAGGTTGGTAACACTCTTCTTGCAGAATAATAACTTTCCGTATAATAAGGTTTGCTATTCATGTCTGAGATAACGATATTTTGCTGTGGATCGGCCATATGAATGATTTTATTATCGCCTATATACATTCCTACGTGATCCGGATCTGTACCTGTTTTCTTACTTTTAAAGAAAACGAGATCCCCTTTTTGTAGTTCATTTCTGGCAACGTATGTTCCTTGTTGAACCATATAATCTTCATTGTACGTAGCTAAATCGACTCCATTTTTTTCAAAAATGTACATGATAAATGATGCACAAGAAAATTTATATGGGGCTGTTGGTTTATACTCTGTATTACTGTATGTTGCCTTTCCTATTAAACTTTTAGCTGTGTCAATTAATTGATCCGCTTTTGCCTCGACAGCTGATTGATTATTTTGAGGATTAATAGTAGCTGCCGATACTTTCCCTTCTTGAAGCGAAGGTACAATTATCGTGCCTAATCCAAGTGTAACTGCCAGCGCTGTGCTTACTAGATGTTTTTTCATTCCGTTACCTCCCAATACTGTCTTTCTAGTTTCGATTCTAGCATATTAAAAGGAGGTGTCTTGGTGGTTATTTATTCCTGCACTGTTTTTAATCGGCTTAGGCCTTGTTAAATCAGGGGGTACAAGAAAACCTAACACTTCCATTACAATTGCTACAATTTAAATACAAGGTAAGGTGTTGTGGCAGAAAACCTAACCATTGGATACCTGTATGAAACTAAAATTCCTATGATTGGAGTTTAATAGTTACTTGTACAAACATAAATCAAATTTCGGCATAACTTATCCTATAAATATGTGATGAAGGGAAGGTCTTGTTATGGGATTTTATCCATGTCCTCCAAATAATTGTTCGTGTCCAGTTAACTTTGTTCACAATATGGGAGGAAGTTTTAGTTTATTGTGCGGCAGTGAGCCATTCAAAATTTTTGAGAGTAATATTCCGACGGAGATGTTTATTTCTGTTCAACAAAATGAAATAGTAAATGAAGACTTATGTGATCTAACCGTAACCTTCGAACTAGAAGATGGGACTAGCAGGATGTTTGTGATACCAAATCCAAATTCATCTGCACAATCGTATGAATCTAGCGGTATACAGTTTTATAGTGACAATGTTCGAAGAATTACTCTTCAATGCCAGGGAGGCGAAGGAGGAACTCGATGTAATGGATATTTGCAAGCACAGATCTTTTTAAGAGGGTCGAGCACAGATCCCAATTGTGAATGTCCAGTTTATGTTAGAAATCCCGAATCCGGAGGTTTTCTCCCGTATGTTAGTACTAACTTTTTCCTTCCTTGCGGGAGCGAAGAGTATACAATCTTTGAAAGTGCTGAACCTGTTGAAATCATTGGATCAATAAGCTTAAGTGAATTTGCATCACAAAATAATGATACATGTGAATTAGAAGTAACGGTTGAATTAAACGATGGGAGTAATCTGGTTTTTCTTGTGCCAAATCCCAATACATCTCCATCAAGTAGTGATTCAAACATTATCCTCTTTCACACCAAGGAAACTAGAAGGGTTAATCTCCAATGTCTAAGTGGAGCAGGAAATGGATGCCGTGGAGGTTCTACTAACACGTTAGTGCTCCGTACGGGAAATAATTAAATGTGTGGTTGCTACGTTACTATATGGGAAGGAGGATTTTAATGAGTAACCGAACTAAGAGGTCACGTACGGATTGTTCCTGTCCAATAAATTTCGTTCAGGACATGGTTGGTGAATTTAATTTAATCTGCGGTAGTGAGCCATTCAAAATATTTGATAGTGATGTTCCAACAGAAATTTTTATAAGTATTGAGCAGAGAGAATTAATATTTTCAAATGAAAACTTGTGTGAACTACAAGTCACTATTGAACTAGACGATGGAAGCTTCATTGTCGAAACCATTCCAAATCCCAATGCGTCGGCGCAAGCTTATGAAAGCGTCGGTAAACAGTTTTACAGTAAAATGATAAGAAGAATTACCATTCAATGTGAGGGAGGGGAAGACGGGACTCAATGCTCAGGAAATTGGCAATTACAAATATTTTTAAGAGGATCAAACAAATATCCAAGTTGTGAATGTCCTGTATTCTTTAATCAGAATCAATTTGGAAGCTCTCTTCCAAGTACAGGTAATTTCTTAACACTTTCCTGTGGAAGTGAAGAATTTACAATGTTCGAAAGCAATGAGCCTTTAGAAGTCATCGGCCAGGTTGTTTTACGGGAGTTATTTTCAGCAAATAGGAATGTGTGTGAATTAGAAATAACAGTCGAACTACAGGATGGAAGCAGCATAGAGTTTATCTTGCCAAATCCAAATACAATACCAACAAGGGAGCAACAAAATACAATATCCTATCATTTTCAGGATACAAAAAGAATCACCCTGAAATGCTTAAGTGGCGAAGGAAATGGCTGCCCTATTAATTATCAAAACTATTTTGTAATGCGTTCTTGAAACAGTGAACAGATAATTGCTTGATTTAAAAGTATAAAAACAAATGAATTCATTTTGTTTTTATACTTTTTTTATACACAGGAATATACACAGGGAGCGTTCTACCGTTTCCATTCCATATGGATTTGTTCCCCTTATGATTTTCTCTTGGAAAAAAGAGAACAAGAGAACCGCCCTATGTTCATTTCCCAATATACTCAAGCGAATATATATGTGTTCTCGTTAAATCAATTACTTCTTGGATAAATTCCTCTTCAGACTCTTGGAAGTCATTTGTAATCCAATTCAGAAGTAATCCGTAAAAGCCATATGCTGTATAGCGTTTAAAATAATCCATGTTGACTGGTATATGGTTAATCGTTTCAAATGTAAATTTTTCCTTATATATTTTTAGAATCGTTTGTGGGAATCTCTTGTGTATTCCCGGTAAGGTGTCATCGTATTTAATAAGCTCAAAAAAATTCCTGTGCTTATATATGAAGGAAACGATATTAAAGGATGGAGCATTTAGTTTGGATGTATATACCTTGTGTCCAGGTGTATATGGTTTGCCTACGGAATCTTCTAATCCTTGAAACATAGAAACGAGTAACTCTTCCGCTAATTCAATTTTATCTTGGTAATGAACATAAAAGGTACTGCGATTATACGCGGCATGATCGACAATGTTTTTGACAGAAACGGAATGGAATCCCTTCTCTTTTATAAGTTCTATAAAGGCTAGCTTTAAATGCTCTTTTGTCCGGTTTCTCCGCTCTGATGTCAGACTTTGTTCATGATTCATGAAAAAACCTCCCTAAAAAAAGACAATTTTGCTATAGGTGTCTACTATTTAGACATTTGATAATATCTTAATGATTGTTAAATGTGCTAAATATTTTACAATTATATTGTGAACAAAATAGCACAAATGATATTGAAATATCTTTTTCAGGTTAAAATATGACAGTGCTATATTCATATTATAATGGAGGAATCTATTATGGGAAAATTACAAGATAAAGTAGCTGTGATTACTGGGGGAGCATCCGGTATTGGTGCAGCAACTGCACGTTTATTCGTTGCAGAAGGAGCGAAAGTGGTTATTGTTGATTTAAATGAAGAAAAAGGGAAGGCGTTTGAACAAGAATTAAAGGAGCATAATGCCGATGCTCTATTTGTAAAAGCAAATATTACTAGTGAAGAAGAAGTCGCGAATGTATTTAAACAAGCAGTGGAAACATTCGGTAAAGTCGATGTTGTGTTCAATAATGCTGGTATCGGACGCGTTCATTCATCACATGATTTAGAATACTCTGAATGGCGTAACACCGTGAATGTGGACTTAGATGGTGTATTCTTAGTCGCTCGTGAAGCAATCCGTGAAATGTTAAAAACAGGTGGCGGTACTATTGTGAATACTGCTTCTATGTACGGTTGGGTCGGTTCACCTGGTTCAGCAGCCTATAACGCAGCAAAAGGCGGAGTCATAAACTTAACTCGTTCACTTGCACTTGAATATGCAGAACAAAATATTCGGATTAACTCGTTATGCCCAGGCTTCATTGATACACCTATTATTCCAGCAGAAAGTAAACAAGCATTAGCTGCTATCACTCCGATGAAACGTCTTGGAAAAGCAGAAGAAATGGCAAAAGCTGTATTATTTATGGCTTCGGATGATTCTTCTTTCATGACTGGTAATAGCTTAACAGTTGATGGTGGTTATACAGCTCAATAATAAACCTTTAGGGCTTATATTACTTTAAATATATATGGGAGGTCAACATAATGACAAATCGTTTTGATGATAAAGTAGTTTTGATTACAGGAGCAGGCTCAGGTTTAGGACAAGCATCTGCATTACAAGTGGCAAAAGAAGGCGCAAAACTTTCACTTGTTGATTTACACTCTGAGTCTTTAGAGGAAACAAAACGCAAAGTTTTAGAAGTCGCACCAAATACGGAAGTGCTATTAATAACTGCGAACGTAGCAGATGAAAAAGCCGTGGAAAACTATGTAAACACAACCGTGGAAAAATACGGAAAAATTGATGGTTTCTACAACAATGCAGGTATTGAAGGAAAACAGGACCTAACAGAGGATTTTGGTATCGATGAATTCCAAAAAGTAGTAAGTGTCAATTTAAACGGTGTGTTTTATGGATTAAAATACGTATTGAAGGTTATGAGAGAACAAGGTTATGGTTCTATTGTGAATACCGCTTCTGTAGGTGGTATTCGAGGTGTGGGAAACCAATCTGGTTATTCAGCTAGTAAACATGGTGTAGTAGGATTAACAAGAAACTCCGCCATTGAATATGGTCAATACGGCATCAGTATTAAAGCAATTGCACCAGGCGCAATCATGACTCCAATGGTTGAAGGATCCTTAAAACAAATGGACCCAGATAATTGGGAAGAGGTAGGAAAACAATTTGTTCAGCCAAACCCAATGAAACGATTTGGCAAACCAGAGGAAGTTGCATATTTAGTTGCGTTTTTATTATCTGACCAGGCAAACTTCATCAATGCAGCTGTTATACCAATTGATGGTGGACAATCATATAAATATTAATGGAAATACCATAAGAGTAGCTCATATTTTGGGCTACTCTTTTTTTCGTCAACTTACTTACTTATAAAATGATCGTGTTTCATTATTATGGATTACTTATAGCATTTCCGTTATTCACTCCTGATAAATGAAAAAACAAAGGACATACTAAGTATTAAGTTTATATTGATAGTGGGAGGATATGAAGGTGAGTACACATGAGAATATCTTATCTATCTTCGCTTTAGGTGGCTTGAATGAAATCGGGAAAAACATGTATGTAATCGAATATGCAGACGATATTGTGATTATCGATTGTGGCAATAAGTTTCCAGATGAAAGTCTATTAGGGATTGATTTGATTATTCCTGATATCACTTACTTAATAGAAAATAAAGATAGGGTAAAGGCTTTAATTGTCACACATGGCCATGAAGATCATATCGGAGGGATTCCGTTCTTCTTGAAAAAACTAAATATACCCGTTTATGCTACCCGTTTTACATTAGGATTAATTGAACTGAAATTAAAAGAACATAGACTTTTAAGAGAAAGCAAACTGGTTGAAATCAATGCAAACTCAAAATTAGAATTTGGAAACATAAGCGTGGACTTTTTCAGAGTGACTCATAGTATTCCGGATTGCTTGGGAATGGTCTTTCATACTCCAGAGGGGAATATTGTACATACTGGAGACTTTAAGTTTGATTTAACTCCTGAGGTAAGGGAAGAGCGTCCGGATATTCATAAAATGGCGGAAATCGGTGATGAAGGGGTCCTGCTTCTATTGTCCGAGAGTACAAATGCAGAACGCCCTGGCTTGACTCCTTCCGAGCAAATGGTAGCAGATCATTTGGAGGTAGCGTTTATGAATGCGGAACGCAAAATTATTGTTTCCACATTTGCTTCCAATGTTAGTCGTGTTCAGCAGGTCGTGAACGCTGCATATAAAACAAATCGAAAACTTGCGTTGCTTGGAAGAAGTATGCTGAACGTAGTAGAGGTCGCAATGGAACGAGGCTATTTAACTGTTCCAGATGGAATGTTAATAGACCAAAATGAAATTAATGAATTGCCTCCTGAAAGAGTAGCGATTTTATGTACGGGGAGCCAAGGGGAACCTTTGGCTGCACTTGCCCGCTTATCGACTGGAAACTTTCGTGGCGTTGAAGTTTTACCAAAGGATACGGTTATACTTGCAGCAGGTCCAATACCTGGGAATGAGAGAAGTGTAACAAGTATTGTAGACAATTTTTTTGCCATTGGTGCAAGGGTGATTTATGGATCGGGCAGTACATCGGGTATGCATGTTTCCGGTCATGGCTATCAAGAAGATTTAAAACTAATGTTGACATTAATGAAACCAAAATATTTCGTCCCAATTCATGGCGAACTTAGAATGCTGCACCATCACCGTTTATTAGCTGAATCCGTTGGAGTAGAACCAGGAAATACGTTTATTATCAATAATGGCGATGTGGTCGATATTGAACATGGAAACGCGCGCCAGACGAGGGAAATACCAGTTGGTAACACTTATGTTGACGGTGGAGATGTGGGTAATGTAGGAGATTTTGTCCTACGAGACCGTAAACAGTTTGCTGAGGACGGCATGCTCATCGTCGTGTTAACGATAAGTAAATCAGGTAAACTACTTTCTGAACCGGAAACGATTTCCCGAGGATTTATGGACGGTGGTTTCGCGGAACTTCGAAAAAATGTGAATCAACTTACTACCAATACGGTTAATGAGCTTCAAAAAGAAAATCGAAATGATTGGAAAGTAATGAAAAGAGAAATAAAAAAATCCATTCAGCAGCATGTGTTCAGCCAAATGAAGAAAAAGCCAATGATTGTCCCTATCATTATTGAAATTTAATGGGGAATAGAAGCAAATGAGGAATTCCATATATATGGACCGCCGCAATACAGATATAACATCCGAAAAATAAAAATTCCCCCATTAAAAAATGGGGGAAATTATTTTACCAACTTGCCTTTTTTACGCCAGGAATTTGCCCTTTATAAGCAAGTTCGCGGAAGCAAATTCGGCAAAGCTTAAATTTTCTAATGACAGAGTGCGGACGCCCGCAGCGTTCACAGCGTGTATATTGTCTAACCGGATATTTTTGTTCTCTACTTTGTTTTATTAATAAGGCTGTTTTGGCCATTATCCATTCCTCCTTTTTATTTAATTGGAGGTAGGAGAGTCTAAAAATTATACACCTACTTTATTCACGTGTATACAAGTAATTTGTGGTTAAATAGGTAGGGATAATTAACTAACCCAATCTTATGCAAACAAAGTAATAAATTCTAGTTCGACAAAAAAATGCAAATAACTTATAATGTAATAGTTAAAAAGCAGCATGAGATTTGTACCGTTTTTTTCTAAAGTTGAAAAGGCAAACTTATCGAAAGATAAGGACGCAAAGCTACGAGTCTAAAATCCACTTGGATAAAGATAGTCGGGTTGCCAGGAATAATAATTACAAGGATTATTCGATGATTTGGCTATTCTTATCTTATTTGGGGTAGCTTTTTTTATTGCCCTTTTACGAAAAGAACGTGTAAATGACATCAATGAAGAAATAGTAGACTATAGCAAAAAGGAGATAAAAAGATGATTGTCGTAGATAGAAAGAAATACAAAATGGCAATTAACGAAGTTGCGAAGGAAGTTCATGTACAGGTGCATGGATTAATGAGGGAGGAAGATGTAGAAGGTTATATGATTGATTTGCAGGATACGATTAATAGAGTAACAAAACATGAATATACCTTTGTTGTCGATGCCACTCACCAAACACCTGTCCCATCAAAGGTTGTACCGCAATTGGAGCAAACGATGCTATTTTATTCTAGTTTAGGTTTTAAGGATATCCTTGTTGTAAAACCTTCCTCTAAAATTGCCCAAGTGCAAATTAGGAATGCGCTGGAAAGAATTGTGTTCGCAGGTACATTTGTCGATAACGTACCTCGTTCTATGTAATGTCAGGTTTAATAGAAATGGAATTTCTTTATTTATAATTTGAAAGGAAGATCAACAAGTGCAAACAACACAAGAGTTATATACATATGAAATTGTAACGAAGGAACAAACAGATTTAATTCAGAAAGCAGCTGAGTGTCTAGCCCGAACATTTATTGGAGTGGATGTTGCAGGGAAATGGGTTCAAGAACCTATGGTTGGTCAATTAAATTTAGATTATGAAGATTTCTATGATTTTACCAAGGAATATTTAGATGCTACCGTAGAACAGGGATATTGCGCAGTCGCTCTGGATCAGGATAATAATGTGGTTGGTGTACTTGCTGGAGATACAAATGCACCAGAGATTATCGGTGAAGATATCTTTGAAGGTTCTTTTTATGATATGAATGTCATTCTGCGTGTTCTGGAAGATGTAGATAAACGTTTCATGGAAGATTATGAAAAACGTAACGGAAAAGAAATCGAAGATGGAGAGCTATTGCACTTATTCATGTTAGGAGTAATAGCGGAACATGACCGCCACGAGATTATTCAACAATTAGGAAATAGTTTAATCACAAAAGCAGCATCACAAGGGTTGAAGGCTATATTAGCGGAAGCGACAAACCCGAAATCAATCCGAGTAATGGAAAAATATCATAATATGGAAAAATATAAAGATGTAGAAGGAAACTATATTGTTCATACATATCAGGATAATAGTAAGCTAAATGGTATTCCGACAACTGTAGCGGATGGAACATATATCCTTATTAAGGAGCTTTAAAATATTCATATTAAAGGTTAATTCAATTATTAATAGGAGTTAGGGGATTTATTCATCATGGAAACTATATTAATTGGTATTATTGTTATCTTATTAGGGTTATCGGTGTATTTTGCTTACCGATATTTTTCACTAAAACGTCATCATGTTAATAAAGAAATTATTAATGGAATGAAAGAAATAGCAGCAGGTAATATCACAAGCAAGGTTAATGTAAAAAGTTCTGATCATGCTGTGTTTAATCAACTAATTGATTTTTTAAGCCGTGTTAGGGACAAGTTTTTTTCCTTTTCAACAAATGTACATAATACAGGAGGGAATCTTGCTGAAATCGGGGAATATGCTTCTGAAAAAGCGGATATTGTTCGAGCAGCAATTGATGAGGTAGGTAGAGGATTACAGAAACAATTAGTAGCAACAGAAGAAACAGCTGCATCTATGGAAGAAATGGCACAGGCTATCGATGATCTATCCGTAAGATCTAATCAAATTTCAGAACAATCGAATACGACATTAGAATTGACGGAAGAAGGAAACGTGAAGCTGAAAAGTTCATTAGAAAAATTGGAGCAGTTTAATCAAACGATCACTACCACATTTGATGCAATCAATAAACTCGGAGAAAAATCTCACGAAATCGGCATGATTGTAAAAGTGATTACAGGGATTTCCGAACAAATTAACTTATTGGCTTTGAATGCGGCAATAGAAGCTGCCCGGGCAGGAGAACATGGTAAGGGATTTGCGGTTGTAGCAGATGAAGTTCGAAAATTGGCTGAACAATCACGCCAGTCTTCTTCTGAAGTATCCAATATTGTAAAGAATATACAAGAAGAAACAGAAATTGTAGTCAAGTCCATGCAACAGGGTACAGAAGAATTTAAAGATACAAATTCGAATATTGTAGAGGTCGGATCGATGTTCGAAAAGATTCTATCTACAACAAAGATCATTGCGGAAAATAATGAAAATTCTTCTGCAAGTACAGAAGAACTATCTTCTGCTTCTCAGCAGATTATGACAACCATTGTAGAAATTGCTTCTATCTCTCGCGAATCAGTTGAAATGTTTGAAGAGTTAGTTGAAATTAGTGATGATGAACTAAATACAATACAAAAACTTGTTGAGGAAGCTAAAAGCCTTGTAAAGATAAAAAATGATGTAGAAAAATTACTAAGTTCATGGAATCAAAGTGTTAAAACACTGGAAGCTAAAGTGGGACAAGATACTAAAAATAAAGCTAGTGTCGCAGTATAAAGATATTCACCTCGTTAGCTGATCGAGTGAAGTTGCTTCTCATAGGTTGGTCCAACTTGTGGGAAGTTTCTTTTTTACAAGAAGCAGTGTGTATCACTGTCTTGCGCAAGCAGCCGTTGGCTAGTGGATTTCTCCGTCTTCTCCATACGATAAGCGGGCATCGACTCGTTCTTTATCGTATTTCCTAAATCTTGCATCGAAGACTTCAAAGTTGAAATTCCTTAGATCTAATTTCACTCATCCACACGCCGATGAACAAGGCGCTTATGCATTTCTAATTAAACTACTTCTAGTAAAAACAACATGGAGGTAAAACAATGAAGGAAATTCAAAAATTGTTTCCCAGTATGGACGGAAATAACCTGCAAAGAGAGGAATTATTGTCCTACTTGAAGACGATTTTAACGAAAATAGATGAATTAAAAGATCCTAACAAACTAACGTTAGGAGAAATGCCCGATTATACAGAGGATTACTATAATCGTGTTATTCAAAAGGCTGCTGTTCCGCAAACGGGAGTGTCGATGGAGGAAGTGATTCAAGAACTTCTAAAATTAGTAGAAGGACACCGGTACGTCAATCGAAATTATGTAGCCAATGCAGCTCCTCTACCGAATATTGCAAGTATCATAGGGAATTTAGTAATGGTGTTAGTCAATGGGAATAATCTTTGGGATGTGGAAGGCCCGGCAGCGGCTACAGCAGAAATCGAAATATCTAGTATGCTATCCAAACTAATCGGATACGATGAAAGCATCAGTGCAGGATATACCACTTGGGGAGGACAAGGGGCTGTCTTTAACTCTTTACGTCTTGCCATTGCCCGTTACGCACCATCCTCTAATCAAAGGGGTGTGCCGAAAAATCTCTATTGCTTCTGTTCCGAGCTATCCCACTACAGTCTATATAAATCTGTAGAAGCAACTGGGATTGGTGTAGAAAACATGATTCGCGTGAAAGTGAATACGGATCATTCTATGAATCTAGAAGATTTAAGAGAAAAGATGGAGCATGTTATTGCAAAAGGCGGTGTTCCTCTTTATGTCCTTGCCACCATGGGAACGACGGATACATTTGGGATTGATGACTTGGAAGGCATTAAGGGGATAGCGGAAGAATTGGAACGCACCTTTGGGATACATCCAATCTATATCCATGCGGACTCCGCAATGGGAGGCATGTATACTTTCTTTAATGATTATGATTTTGAAAGTAATCCTCTACGCTTGGATGACAATGTTATGGTGGTATTGAAATCCTATCAAGAGAAGTTCAAACATATTAAGCTTGCAGATAGTATGGTCTTTGATTTCCATAAGCTTGGTCAAACTCCATATATTACGAGTTTATTTTTAATCAAAAACCGAGAGAATCTTCAGTATGTTGATTTAGATGCAGCGGAAACACCGTACGTTGGAAATCGTGGGTATGGCAGCTATCATACAGGATACACGCTCGAATGCTCACGAATGGGAAGTGCTTTAGCGATTTATGCATCTTTATTAGCATTTGGAATCGAAGGCTATCAAGAGCTTTTAGCCAACTATATTCGTGTCAATCTTGCCTTTCGAGAGACGTTAACAAAGGAAATTTCGAACGTGGTGGTTACGAATGAGGTTTCTCCAATAACCACATTCCGCTTTTATCCGGAAAAGACAAAATGGAACGATGAAAGGAATGGGCTTTTAACTGTAGAAGAGATAACGGAAATTAACCAGTTTAATGACGAGTTCGCAGAGATACTTGGTGCAGAACGAGATACCGTCTTCTTTGGAAATACTAAAAAGCAGTGTCTCGTAGACGCAGCAAACACTAACAAGCGGATATCCATCTATGCGCATAAATTTTTTACCATCTCGCCATACTCCACAATCGAAGAGGTCGACCGGTATGTTGGGTTTCTAAAAGAACATCTTGAATTTTTTATGAAAACGAGAAGTAGTAATAATATTGGTGTAAGATCCTAAATAGAATAGGTTCGATTCATTTCACATAAAATAATTATAAGAAGAGAGAATAGCTGGGAGTGGAACAGGAAGTCTCCATTCAGATGTTGTTCTTTAAAAATAAGAGGACACACGATCCGTTATCTGTGACAAAAAGAGTGATTTCACGAGTTTCGAGGATAGAGGTTCCGTTATTTAGATATAAAGGCCATATTTTTGGCTGATTTTAGGGCAATAATGGAACCAGTGTCCGCAAACATCTCCATTTCCTTTATATTAATTTAAATAACGCAACCTGAGTCCTCCAAAATGGGAATAGAAACAAAATCAGTTCACAGCAAAAAGGGCAAAACACTTGGATTTACTATTATCCAAGTGTTTTTTGTTCTATCTTGTAAAGCATCTGCTTGATTTACTATTTTGTTCAAATCAACTGTATGGGTGTGGATCACCTTCTTAATTTATAGCTGTATAAAAATGTATGGATTATATGTAATAATTATCCATATGTATTATAATAACGTTGTAGGAAAAGGGGGATGGGTATGAATGAAGTTCGGACAAATACGAAAGCAGTAGTTTCCTTAACGCTTGGAATTCTTTCTATTGTGATACCATTTATAGGATTAGTGCTTGGTATTATTGGTGTTGTCATTTCTAGAATGGGATTAAAAGAGATAGAGAGTTCAAATGAAAATGGTAGAGGACTTGCCATTTCTGGGTTTATTTGCAGCCTAGTTGGTATTGTAATTTATGTCTTTTGGATATTCTTAGCTATTTTTTCATACTATTCATTCACTAATGTGGAATTCAACTTAGAATTTATTTCTCTTTTAAAGTGATGGTCTCGTTCTTTTTTTACCTTTCCAGTTTACTATAAATGGGTAAATATACATATATAAACAAAACATCTTCCAAGTAATTAGGAGGATGTTTTATTTTATAAAAAATGTTCTTTATAAAGAAAAATAATTAGAAAATTCTCTTGATTTAAGTTATTTTTCAAGCTATAATCATCGTAACGTTCTTTAATAAGAACAAAATGAGACATATATAAAATATTAATAAAGTAATAGGGAATAGGACAGGAGAATGAGTGAAAATGTTAAAAAAAACGATCAAATCGATGGGGAATATTATCATTACATTGTTGATAATTCTTAGTATCTCCGCACTCATTTCCATAGTGCAGTCAAAGAAGGATCCAGGGCGAACTCCCTCCATACTAGGGTATAAGGTGATGAATGTACTATCCGGTAGTATGGAACCGAGCTTAAAACCAGGAGACGTTATAGTAGTGAAGCCAATAGATCCCGGTAAGGTTAAGGTGAATGATGTCATTTCATACAAGAATAGCCGAAACCATTTTGTGACTCATAGAGTCATAGAAATAGTAAACAAAGACGAGAAACGATTTTTTCAAACAAAAGGGGATGCAAATAATATCAAAGATGAGGGATTAGTTTCTTCAGAGCAGCTTGGAGGATCCTTGTTATTTCATATTCCAAAGGTAGGATATCTAGCAAACTTTTTAACTAGTTCACTTGGATATATTGTGTTAATTACAATTCCTCTTTTAATTTTAACCATTGGGATGTTCAGAAAAATGAACAAAACTAACAAGCAACAGAAAACAGTATAAAAAGTTGGTATCCCAATGTTAAATAGATAATTTTGTTGGAGGTGAACATTTTTTCACTATCTAATTAGTAGCAGTCAAAAAGGAAGAAAACAAAATATGGGGGGAAGGCTCTGTGAAAAAGAAGTCTATTATTAGTTTGTTGTCTGTATTCATTATTGTAATTGCAATGGTAGGAACAAGTGCTTATTTTTCAAAGAATTTTAGCAGTGATAATAATACTGCCAAAGCTGCTGACTTCGATGTAGAAGTAGTTAATTCAGAAGGAAAAGCAATTGGGAATGCCCAATTTAGCCTTGGCGATAAACTATATCCTGGTATGGAACCGGTCGAGGTCTATAGCTTTCAAATTAAAAAGAATCATACAGAATTGCCTTTAGAATATAAAGTAAATTTAATTCCTAGTGGAGATTTATTCCCGCAGGACAACAGCTCGCCAGTGAAGGTTACTATGCAAAGAAATATTGATAATCAATGGGTAAATGTTGATTATTCCACTACCTTTAAACCAGAAAATGCTGTTGAAAGCTATAAGATATTAGTACAATGGCCGCATGGTGATCATGATATTGACTTCCAAGGTAAAACTGGAAACATTAAGTTGGATGTAACAGCTACTCAAGTAGATGGAAATAGCTTGGGTGCAGCCCAAAAAATGTATCAAGATGCAAGTAACGCTCTAACAGCATTAGACAATGTCGGCACTGGCTTTGACAAGGGCAATTTCTCCAAAGCACAATCAAATGCTGTACAAGCCTCCATCGATAGCTTATTAGAGTATATGAAAGGCGTTCCAAATGGAAAAGGTAAAACAGATTTGATGAGTGATATTAATAAATTGCAAAGTGCACTTGATGCAAAAGTAGCGTCTCGATATGTTTATTATGAAATTGATAAGAAATACACGAATTTTACCCAACTAGGATTGAAATTGACGGCTGATCAATCGGGTCAAGTTATTCGATATGAAGAAGCTAGGTCAATGATGGTTTCAGCTCAATATGTAGGCTCCGATAAAATTTATTCCATGGAATACCATCCAGCTTCTAAAAAGGACGCAACAGTTGGAGATAAGTTTAAATATGGAATGCGATTTAATGGTAATGTTAAAACAATTGACGTAACCTTCACAAATTTAGGTGGAGGAAATTGGAAAATCGAAAGTGATTGGTTAGTAGAAAAAAAATAAGAGATTAGTTTGCTGCCATTTTAAATGGCAGTATTTTTGTTTAATGAAACTAATCCCTGATTAACAGCGTATAAGTTTTAATAGGGGGCGGTGATGTTGAAAAATACAAAATGAAGAATAGTATAGTTTATTCCCAATGTATTTAGTTATTTAATGTTCATAGGTATATCTATTTTTACTTTGCTTTATTGGGATGGTTTACAAGAAATAAATGAACTACTTAAATACGTTATCATTAGTTTATTGCTACTCTTGCTTTCCATATTTGGCAGCTTTCAAATATGGAATTGGATCAAGGATGGTAAAATATAATTATATGCAGTATTTTTAAGAAATGAGGAGGAATATCAATATGAGAAAAGCATATGATGCAAAAGGTGCTGTAACCTCTGGACCTTATTCCCACGCAGTAGAGGCCGGAGAACTAGTGTATTTATCCGGACAAACACCATTAAATCCGTCCACAGGAGAAATGATCAGAGGAGATATCAGTGAGCAAACTAGACAGTGTTTCCGTAATTTATTTGCGGTCTTAGAAGAAGCAAACTTAACCTCTGATGATGTTGTAAAAGTAAATGTATATTTGACGGATATGAAAAACTTTTCTGCAATGAATGAAGTATATGAAACACAATTTGCAAAACCTTTTCCTGCAAGAACGACAGTAGCGGTTCTCGAGCTGCCTCTTGGAGCTGAGGTAGAAATTGAAATGATTGCGAAACGGCCTTAGGCTTTTTTCTTAACTTTTTGCTTTTGCAGACCAAAATATAGCAACACCCTAATTTTTTTCAAATAATATATTGGCTGCTTAAGAAAAGATGCCCGCGAACTATGTCTGAACTATATAAGAAAGGCAATAATCGATATAAATACAACGATTAGTTATGAAAGGAGTGAATTCTGATCACTTCTTTTTTTTAAATTGCATTAATACATTAGCTTTTTAATACTTATTTATAAAGTACATCTTGGAAATTGTTTTACTTTTTCTATTTGTAGATATTAGGAAGGAATTATCAACGTTTTCTAGAACTTTAGTATAAGATAATTTTATGTTAGGAAAAAAACATCCGGTTTTACGAAAATGGGACCTTTAAAATAAGAAAACCTATTTACAGGTATTATTCAAAATAGGTTAAATGAATAACATTAAATAGAGTAATGGAGTGAGATGGGATGAAAGTAGCTTTAAAAAGGGAACTAAAAAGTTGGGCGAAATCAATATTAATCGCTATTTTAATAGCTTTTGTCGTTCGTAACTTTATTTTTTCCCCTTATATAGTCAAAGGGGTATCAATGGAACCAACCTTGCATAATCAGGAAAAAGTAATAGTTAATAAAATGACTTTTACCGGGAATTTTGATAGAGGAGATATTGTGATCATTGAAGGAAAGGAAAAAAAATATATAAAAAGAATCATTGGGCTTCCTGGTGATAAGGTTGTAGTGAAAAACGACAAATTATATGTAAACGGCGTTTATTATAACGAGCCATATCTTGCCAAAAACCGTAAATTGGCAGAACAAATGGGAAGTCGCTTAACTGGGGATTATGGTCCGATTACCGTTCCTAAGGATAAGTTTTTTGTGATGGGAGATAATCGTTTGGAAAGTATCGACAGCCGTAATGGTTTAGGCTTCATCCAAAAAGAAAAAATAATAGGAAAAGGTAAAATCGTTTTCTCCCCACTATCAGACCTGAGAAATATTCGCTAGTTTACCTGTCATTTAAAGAAAAAATATGAAAATATTAATTGGTGCCAAGAAATGAAAGAAATGAGCCGAAGACTTGAATGAATATTTCGAAAAACGTATAATATTATAAGAAACTACTTTGAATTTGCAGTAAAAAAATAGTGGATGTGTTTATTATGGTAGAGTATGACGGTAATACGAATGGATTACAAATTACACTGGATTTGTTAAGAGATTTAAATAGAAATCATTCATTAGTTTCCAAGTCTGATTATTTGGAATTAAAAGGGGCTATTCAAGGTAAAAGTCAGGAAGGTCTTTTGGATAATATTTATCTTCAATTAGAAGGAATTCAAGATCAGATAGAACGGTTAACATGGCTTAACAGTCACTATAGAATTTTGCAAAATTTCGCACAGATTTGCAGCAAGACTTTAAGTGAAGAAATCCTTTTGAAAGAATCGTATGAAATGGTGTCTCAGGTAATGCCGACAGATTCTTTCTATATTGCCATATATAATGAAGGAGATTCACATATTCGCATCGCCTTTATGATAGATAAGGGAAAAGAGTATCCTACAGTTACCGTTGAATTTGGCGATAATCACACTTCTGATGCAATACGAGCAAGGAGAATAATTCATCATAGGGAAACTAGAGTAGAAGAGGAATATAATGTTCTTTTAGGAGATCAAGAGGCTGGAGTAACGCAGTCATGTCTTTATGTTCCTGTTATTATTGATAATCAAGTGAAAGGTGTTATTTCTGCACAATGCTATGAGGAATTTGCCTATCGGAAAGAGCATGAGGAGTTACTGCAAATAATCGGTACACAGGTCTTTAGTTCACTTGAATCTGTAAGATTGTATGAGCAAATATATCAAATCTCCCAATTGGATGAATTAACCGGCTTAAAGAATTACCGAGCATTTCATGACGACTTAACGTCGTTATTGGGTAAAAGCGATGGCATGAACAAGCTCATTATGATTGATTCCGACGGCTTGAAAGAAGTAAATGACCATTATGGCCATGATATAGGAGACGTGTATTTAAAAGTATTGGCCGAGGGAATTAAAAGTATTTGTAATGATACCGTTGAAGGGTACCGATATGCTGGTGATGAGTTCATGATTATTGTGAAATCAGAACAAGTAATTGATTCGTTATTTGTAAAACTAATGAATTATTATGCAGCTCACCCTGTTACTGTTCAAGGTAATCAAATATTTGTTTCTATCAGTACAGGTGTGTCCAGTTATCCGAAAGATGGAACTACTGTTGATACCTTAAAGAAGTCGGCAGATACAGCACTCTATTCAGCAAAAAAGCAAGGCGGAAATCAAATTGTTTTTGCGAGCAATTAGAAATTTTCGTTTTCAAATAAGGCTCTTTTCTTAAACTTTGTTGCTTTTTCAGAAGAAAATCCTTGTATCGACCTAATTCTTGGTAAGGAAAGAATACACTTCTTAAGAAAAGATGCCCTAAGCTAAGACGATATTATGATTAATAACCAATATGCACAAAAACAACAATATGCGAAATTAACCACAAATAAAAATGCCAAGCAAGTATATTTAATAATTTTTTAAAGGGTACAGTTCAAAATTGTACCCTTTTATCATTAATGGAAAAATCAATTGGATGATAAACCGAAAGATAATTTGAAAAAATGATCTATTGATGCTTTAAACATATCTATTTTGTTAAAAATGAAAAGTATGTATAACTTGCTAGGAAAGGGATGGTAGGATGAAAAAATCTGCGATTAATATCATTACGATTGTGTCGGTAATCTCCGCACTGCTATTTCTTTTCGGCTTCGGTTGGGTATTGAATGATCAATTAATAGGCTCACAGGGAAAAGTAAGTGTTCAAAAGCAAGTGAATACGGAGGATAATCTTGCAAAATCGACAAAGCAGCTTCAAATTGCCGCATTAGGTGATTCCTTAACACGTGGCACTGGGGATCCTGAAGGAAAAGGATATATTGGATACTTAACAGATGAACTGAAGCAGAAAACGAAAAAATCCATTCTCTTATCTAACAGTGCAATAAAAGGTCAAACATCCTCACAGCTAATTTCTCAGCTGAAAGGGGCAGAAATTCAGAGGCAATTACGGGATGCGGATATTATTCTTTTGACTATTGGCGGGAATGATTTATTTCAAGGTGGAGAGGCCATAACAAATCTCAACGCGACGTATATGAAAAAAGCCGAAAAACCATATTTAAAAAATTTGAATCAAATTTATAAAACAATACGTTCTATCAATAAGGATGCAACTATCTTCCATGTTGGTTTATACAATCCATTTATCGATATGGAAAAATCGAAATTCACATCCTCTATTGTTCGGAAATGGAATTTTGATTCAGCCAATTTGGCTGCAAACTACAAAGCAGTCATCTATGTACCAACATTTGATCTTTTTGAACTCCATGTGAATGATTATTTGTTTAGTGATAAATTTCATCCCAATGCAGCTGGATATAAATTAATTGGAGAGCGGGTTGCTTCTTTAATTACATTTAGTGAGGGGGAGAAAAAGTGAAGGATATCCCGGCACTTGAAGTAAAGGATTTACGCAAAACAATTGGAAAAAAGGAAATTATTAAAGGTATATCCTTTCAATTATTCCGTGGGGAAGTGTTTGGTTTTCTTGGTCCTAATGGAGCTGGAAAAACAACGACCATTCGTATGCTTGTTGGATTAATAAGACCAACCTCCGGAACTATTTTAATTTCCGGAAAAAATGTTCAAACGGATTTCAAGGAAGCGATGAGAAATCTAGGCTGTATAGTGGAAAACCCTGAATTGTACCCATATTTATCTGGATGGGAGAATCTTGAATATTTTGCCCGCATGGATCCCTCCATTTCCCCTAATCGACTTCAAGAAGTAACCGATTTAGTAGGATTAACCGAACGTATTCATGATCGGGTAGGGACGTATTCTCTTGGAATGAGGCAAAGGCTTGGTATTGCGCAAGCATTATTAGGAAATCCCCACCTGCTTATTTTGGACGAGCCAACAAATGGCTTGGATCCAGCTGGTATTAGGGAAATGAGAGAATTCATTCGTTTTCTTGCCAAAAATGAAGGGTTAAGCGTCCTCGTATCCTCGCATTTGCTTAGTGAGATTCAGCTTCTTTGTGATAGGGTGGCAATTGTGTTGAATGGTGAGATTATCCGCATCGACTCGGTAGAATCCCTACTTGCTGAGCAAGAGAGGGTTATTTGGAAGGTTGAGCCTGTCCAAGTAGCGAAAGAGCTTTTACAAGAGGAAACGGATGTGAGAGAAGGAGAGGATCATTCCTTAATCACCCCTTATGTAGAGGAAAAAGTAGCGGATTGGAATAAAAAGCTGGTCGAAGCAGGGATTAAAGTGAAGGAAATGCAGACTAAGCTTCCTGCTCTTGAAGATCTATTCCTCGAATTAACAGGAGGGGAGCACACATGATTAACCTTGTTTTTAATGAACAGCTAAAGATATTTCGCAAAAAACGTTTATTCGTTATTATCTTGATTGTCGCATTTCTTGTACCTATTTTTACTTATGCCCAATATAAGCAGAATATAACAATTGAAAAAAAGCTTGGTACTTCCGATTGGCGGATTCAGCTTCAACAACAGATTGTAGATATACAAAATCGCCTTGGCTCTAGCAGAATGCCGGAGGATATTGCCCAATATTTAAAAATCGAATTAACCCAGCAGCAATATTATTTGAATCATAATATCAATCCTAATTCTCCGGGAGCTCCTACGTTTATGAGAGTTTTTGTGGAAAATGCCATTAACTTGCTTCTGCCTCTGTTAGTAATGGTAGTGGCTGCAGATCTTGTTTCTGCAGAAGCTAGCGGAGGAACGATCAAACTGCTGCTAACTCGTCCGGTCAAGCGATGGAAAATATTATTAAGTAAATATATTGCTTTACTGCTTTCGATTTCTTTTATTGTTTTATGTGTTGGGATCCTTACTTATTCGATATCAGGAATAATCTTTGGATATCGAGGCTGGAATATGCCGATGCTGACAGGATTTGTTACAAAGGGAGAAGACCTGATTACAACCAATGTGCATCTAATCGCTCAATGGAAATACATATTAATGGAGTTTGGGCTTGTCTGGTTTGTATGTATAGTGGTTGGTACCCTTACATTTATGCTTTCGGTATTAATTCGTACCACTGCCGCGGTAATGGGAGTAATGCTTGCCTCACTAATTGCTGGAGCCATTTTGGTTAATATGGTCTCCTCCTGGACAAGTGCTAAATACTTATTTATGGTGAATCTCCAGCTAACGGATTATGTTAATGGAACAAAGCCTCCAATAGAAGGGATGACACTTGGGTTTTCCATTATTGTACTGTTAGTATGGATGATTGCGGGATTAATCGTTTCTTTCGCTGTATTTAATCGAAGAGATGTATATTAAACAAGAAAGAGTAGTTCATACCAAACTGCTCTTTCTTAATATTTAGGAGAAACGATATGCTCCTTTAATTCTATAACTGGTTCTTCCGGCTTTTCATTCCTGAATACAGATCGGCTTCGAATTGGAAGGTTTTTTTCCTCTTCAATTTTAAAAAAATGATAAAGCAAAAAAATAATATTCACTTAGAAAATATGCTATAATACATTCGCTCGTCAAAATAATACAGTAAAATAAATTTTCAAGATTAAATACTGTATATCTAAAAGAGGAGATAACTATGATTTCAACAGAAGTAAAAGAGCTTCTTAAAGATAAAATGGCGATTCTTTCGCAAAATGATAAAAAAGATATTTGTTTAGTCGGTCCTATACATTTACCGGTTCAATTGGATGATCAAGTTATTCATTTCCAA
This sequence comes from Bacillus sp. FJAT-49736, assembly GCF_018343615.1. Taxonomy (GTDB): domain Bacteria; phylum Bacillota; class Bacilli; order Bacillales; family Bacillaceae_C; genus Margalitia. Next base: position 29,629 of record NZ_JAGYPI010000001.1, read on the forward strand.
TGGTATACATGGATTTTGCTGGAGGATACTTTATCCAGCAAAGAGGATATTTTAGATTCCTTACCATCTATGAATCTCGCTTCCTTACAGCAATCATCGGTATTGGTATATGGTGACTTTGAACAGACAGACAATGCTTTAATCAGAATGCACAGCATTTGTCATACAGGTGATATTTTTGGAAGCAAGCGTTGTGATTGCGGCTATCAACTACGCCAGTCTATGAGAATGATCGTTGAGAACAAAGCCGGTGCACTTTTTTATCTTGCTAACCATGAAGGAAGAGGAATAGGACTATTTTCCAAATCATTTGCATATCTTCTTCAACAAGAAGGTTTGGATACGGTGGAAGCTAACCATGCACTAGGATTTGCTGATGATATACGGAGCTATGAAGAACCGATCAGGGTATTGCAATTTTTGAGGTCAAAGCCTGTAACATTAATTACAAATAATCCAAAGAAGTTGGATGCATTGAAACAATACGGATTATCAGCAGATCAACATATCCCGCTTTGGGGAGATATATCTGATTTCAATAAAGATTACCTAGAAACAAAGGTGCAAAAATCTGGCCATATTCCCGCAAAGAAATTAAGCGGAACAAGTATTTAATTCAATGAAGTGTTCTTATCTAATTAGCTGATAAGAACACTTTCTTAAAAAAATATGAAAAAACACTTGAAAATTTTTTGTTATGCTTGTATAATAAAAAAGTCGACAAGAGATTGTCGGAAAATAATTGAAACCTAAATGCGGGTGTAGTTTAGTGGTAAAACTACAGCCTTCCAAGCTGTTGTCGTGGGTTCGATTCCCATCACCCGCTCCATACATAACTTTTGAACCAACGCAGTATTTCGTTTTCTAGAAAAACGGGATATTGCGTTTTTATATTACGATTTATTTAGGAGAATCGAGGTGATGATAATGAACTTCCAACAGTTTAAAAAGGATCTCATGGAATACAGCAAATCAATTGGAATTGATAAAGTTGGATTTACAACCGCGGATCCCTTTACAGAAATGAAAAGCCGTCTCTTGAAACAGCAGGAGCTGCAATATCAATCAGGTTTTGAGGAGAAGGATATTGAAAAGAGAGTGGATCCGTCCCTTATATTTGATAAGCCTCAATCGATTATTTCCATTGCTCTTGCCTATCCTTCGAAAATGAATGATGCTCCTAAGGGGAAAGCAGGTCAAAGACGGGGGATTTTTTGCAAGGCTTCCTGGGGAGAAGATTACCATACTATTTTGAAAGGCAAGCTTGCTAAGCTGGAAGCTTTCATAATGGAGTACTATCCGGAGGCAAGATGTAAGTCCATGGTGGATACCGGTGAGCTGGTAGACCGAGCAGTTGCTCAGCGGGCAGGGATTGGCTGGAGCGGAAAAAATTGTTCCATTATCACACCTGAGTTCGGCTCTTATGTATATTTAGGCGAAATGATCACGAATATACCATTCGAACCAGATACTCCAATGGAGGATCAGTGCGGCAGCTGTACGAAATGCTTGGATGCCTGTCCTACTGGGGCATTGGTACAGGGTGGCCAGTTAAATGCGCAAAGATGTATAGCTTTTTTAACTCAGACAAAGGGATTCTTAGCGGAAGAATTCAAGGTGAAATTAGGAAATCGCTTATATGGCTGTGATACATGTCAAACGGTCTGTCCGAAAAATAAGGGAATCGATTTTCATTTTCATGAAGAAATGGAGCCAGATCCGAATTTAGCCAAGCCAGAATTGACTCCGCTTCTATCCATCAGCAACCGTGATTTCAATGAAAGCTTTGGAAAAATGTCCGGTTCCTGGCGCGGGAAAAAGCCGATACAAAGAAATGCTTTAATTGCACTTGCTCACTTTAAAGAGGCATCTGCAGTGCCGGAAATTATTGCAGTGCTGCAAAATGATCCTAGACCAGTATTAAGAGGAACAGCGGCATGGGCTTTAGGCAAAATTGGCGGCGATGAGGCAAAAGATGCACTATTAGAAGCGAAATCGAAGGAAACAGAGGCAGAAGTACTTAAAGAAGTAGAGGAAGGTTTATTGAAATTGCGTTAAGTCAATGACACCACACATCATATAGGGATGAAAAGATAAGGATAGATGCACAGTTGGGAAACCTGGATGCGTCTATCCTTTTTATATAAAATTCTACCTTTACTAAAACAATTATCAAGGATTTTCCTTAACAATTTCCAATCATAAGACCAGAACTTCACAATAGGTAGAAACTGTGATTTAGACATACAATTAGTATTATTCCATTTGCTCTATACTTCTTTCCACAATTGCCACCATATCACTTTCGGCACCAAGACTAAAGTTTAAAAAAACACCTTGTCCTCCGCCAGCACCAATCGCTGAAATAAAAATATTACTGTTATTACCCACTACAGTAAGACTCAAACTGGCTCTGTTTCCATTTCTCATAAAATATTTATCGTACACTCGAACTGCTAATTTAGTATCTCCAATCGTGTAGTTGCTTTCATCCACTAATTTCATACTTATACCACTATTACCAATATCGTTTTCCAAATGATTAACTACCTCTTCAAATTGACCAGTAATGGTCTTTTCATACTTTGCCATGATTAGCTCATCCTTCCCACAATACTTCTTTCGCTATATATACGATTTTTTAATATCCTCGGTTTCCTTTTTGTATTCCATTTTTGGAACATTATTTAACAGTAAATTATTAATGGATAATCTTACTCCGTTAACAAAGAAAGCGTTAATCCAAGAAGGATTAACGCTACTATAGCGAAAGAAATGATTACTTTTTTAAAAAATACTACATGCGAAGCAGGAAATGGAGCTTACTCGGGATTTAGCCAAACCTGAATTGACTCTACTTCTTACTACAGAGAGAATACCTGATTACATCTATACTTGTTGTCGTATAACATTATATACTCCAACAACATCAAGTTCTTTTTTTACAACAAATTTTCAAAGTACCTTCAATTAAAGACCTAGTTAATTGAAGTGATAAACTTTTATTATTTTGTAAAGCTGGTGTAGCCAATGTTTGAAAAGATGTTAGTATTTTAAACGAAAAAAATCCCTATTACTTTTTATTATGATAAAATCGCTTTGCTTTTGCACGATTCCCGCAGTCTGCCATCGAACACCAACGTCTGCTGCGATTGCGGCTAGTATCCAAAAACAGCCAACCACATGGATACCCTTCACACTTTTTCACCCTACTTAGTTCTTTTTCAGAAGTAAGAATGTCAATAGCAGATTGAACAATCGGTGGAAGCATTCCGTCTAATCTCTCTTCACCATTTAAAAATTCCAATGAAAATTTATGATCACCAGGAACTATTTGCATCATGGCGTAAGCTTTACCTATGGCTTCATTCAAAATAGAAAGATCTTCAGATGCTGGTGTTTCATTGTTTGATGCTAGACTAAAAATTCGGTAAATCGATTCCCGCAGCTTAATAGCTTGTTGGAGGACCTCTGTTGCCTGAGAAGGATGATTTTCTGCTTTTTTTAGTAGTGAAAGCGATTGTTGTTTATTAAGAATATCGGCATGCAAACTCCAGTTTACCAGCTTCTCATAACTCGTCAGTAACTCCTGTGATTTCTCACTGCTATCGTGCCAACTTACTGTATTGGCAAAATCCAAACACAAACGGCCACCGAGCATACCAGGCTTGTGTACATCATTATTTATATCAGACATATAACTTCTCCTTGTCTTTCCCAATTTGACAGTCCGGGCAATTTAAATTTGAATTTTTATCTATAACCATTATAAAAGGTATTGACAGTTAGAATCAATATCTCCATAATATAACCATCTAAACAATTATAGAAGGTTATATGCATCTGGAAACAATATACCGATTTCACTCGAAAATCGTATTGCAAAAGTATCTTACTTGTATGTAGGGCGGTTGGTATTTCAATTGGCAGTTGTGTGAAGCATAACAAAATTTATTGGAGGGCATGGCATGAGCGAAATTTTAAGAAAGTCGGTTAAAACGATGGTAAAGGAAACATTCGAAGGCCCCCCAGTTCCTGTAAAGGGAAGTTGGTTCACAAGTTCTGAACCGAATTCAGGAATTTTCGGTGTAATAGAGGGGATGTCTTGTGAAAAAGCCTCCATGTTAGTTCACGAAACAACATTGGCTGCGCATATCGATCACGTTTGCTATCATATGTGGGGAACCAATGAAATCTTAAAAAATGGGAAACAACCGGAAATGGATTGGGGAAAGAGTTGGGATATTCATACAGTAGATGAACAACAATGGAACCGAATCCAGGAAGAATTGCGAAATGAATACTTAACACTTATGGAAGCGATTGACGCTATTGAATGGGATGAACTACTGGCCCATGAAGTATTATCTTCTTTGGCGCATTCAGCATATCATCTTGGTGCCATTCGCCAAATGTTAAAAGTAGTCAAGGTGTAGCTTTGCCATAATGTTTGATCATTCAATGATGTGCTTTCTCAAGGCGAGTCGCTGATCCAGATTAAAGTCGAGTTGACTGTGGAACTAATAAAGTTATAAAATATAAGACCCATTTCAAGAAGCGGCAAAAATAATATCCCCCGATATTCAGCCATATCAGTCGATTCCGGGGGATTATTACCTAAGGAAGTAACATGAAAATTGGTACCGGAATTCTAAGGATAATCTCGTCTTTCCACGTTTTTCCTGCGATTTATGGTGTAATTTAATTCAGATTCCTTAATAAACTCCTATATAATGTCACTGATTGTTCCATTAAATAAGCCCTTACTGTAAATACGCAGTAGTAATTGAACAGAGGATTATAATGGATCGTATTTTCTTATTAATTCATCACGATCGGCTGCCATTGGAGGCTGTTCCATCCAGCCATTTTTTATCATAAATTGGCTCCATCCTCCGAATACAATTGAACCTCCAAGGATAGCCTGTTATACATAGAAGTAAGATCCCCTCTGGGACTTTGACCGACAGCTGTGCAGTAATATCCAACACTCATAGAAATCAAACCGGATGTTAAGAACATGATGAGTTTATCAGAAAAAGTATGTGTGGTACTATTTGTTATTTCTGCATCCCACCCCATCGGTGTAGGAAGTTTGCATTCCTCTAACTTCCCTCTAAATAATCTAATGTGTTTGTTTCCAATTTCTATACCCTTTAAAAGGAATTGTTTTACATCCTTATCCTGTGCAACCTGGCAAAATCCAGTAAGTGTTGATACTCCGATAGCATTTCTTTGTAGATTCGTAAATAAATTATCGACTTCAGAAGCAACTAACGGTCTTTTTTCTCCAATAACATCTAACATAAACCACTGCTTTTTCACAAATTCATTCTTCTCTAGATTAGGAAGGTTAAGAGATCGAATAAACAATCCTTTCGATAATAATAATTCCGTTGAACGTTTATATAATTCCATTGTTTCTGTAAGGCAGTTCATGTAATAGGTTTTTATGTCATTTCTTACAGATGCTGCTACAGCAGCGCTATATAAGATAAGACCTATTTTAGACATGTGGTGTATAAAATTAAGCACAAAACCGTCTGAATATAATCTTGGAGCAGTTATATCAACATCCTCTTCCATGGTAAAACCATGAGGAATTACATTTTTTTCCTCTGTTAATATAGCTGTTATTATTTTAATGTGTGATTTAGATAACTCTAGCGCATATACAATGATAGGTTTAATCTCATTGTCTTCTGCTTTTTCTAAGAAATATGTGAGGACACATATGCTTGCGCTATCATTTAAGTATTGCACCCAAAGTTGAGCGATTTCACCCGCAGTTAACCGTATCTGGTTCTCCTTTACCTCCATAGATGACCTCCAAAATAGAAATGCTATAATTAGCATTCCTTTAAGCTACCCTTAATATGTAGTGTCTGGTTATGCTGTGAAAATACCAACCCCGTTATTAAAAATTTGTTCGACAGTTCATGAGGGAAGACAAACAGGTTTCTTAATTTGAAATTAATCCACTCCAATATAAAGAAGTGGATATTTGGTTTTGGCTGTAAAAAAGGTTTAAAGAACACAAAACATCTTAACTAGAGTGCACCATTCGTATATTTACAAACTGCCCTTGAACCAAAAATCATAACTTGTTTTTAATTATATAAAATAGGATAGGCATACTTGTTTTGTTTTTCCTTCTTCCTTCATATGTTTTTTATAGAAGGAGGGAGTATACATGAAATCGCAGCTTCAAGAGCATCTGCAATCCCGATTAGAGCAAGTGGTCCATAAGGGAGGAAACGATGAAAAAATAAATAGAAAAAAAGAACTGATGTCAAAGCGAAATGCAGAAATTGTAAAGGTGCAGGCGCAGGTAAAAATAAAGGATAAACAAGAAGAGGATAACCAAACCTATCTACAATATCTGGTACATCTGCAGTATCTAATTAAACAAAAAGACAAGATGTATATGGAAGAGGAGATGGAAACCAGAAAAGCAACCTTTTTTCGTGAACGCTTATACGATGATCACGAAATTTTTGCTGATTTTTCTTTACAGGAGGAAGATGTATCATCATCGTCAGTCGTGTCCATAGGGGAGGAACATAGAAAAGGATACACCTATGACAGGTTAAGGGCTGTACAATATGCAGAAAGATGGTGGAACAGCTATAATCCGAAATATCGTAAGTTTGATGTGGATTGCACGAATTTCATCTCCCAATGTCTGCATGAAGGGGGAGCACCAATGAGAGGCTATCCGAATCGAGGACAGGGCTGGTGGATGCAAAATAATAATTATAGCTATAGTTGGGCGGCCGCGCATTCTTTGATGCTATATTTAAGTAATTCGAAATCGGGACTACGTGCCAAGCAAGTCAGTTCTCCAGATGAATTAAACTTAGGGGATGTTATTTGCTTGGATTTTCAAGGCGATGGACGTTTTGATCATAATACGATTGTAACTGGCAAGGATGCGTTTGGAATGCCACTTGTTAATGCCCATACGTATAATAGTCGTATGAGATATTGGGCTTATGAGGATTCCTCAGCATACACTCCAAATATAAAATATAAGTTTTTTACTATTGTAGATGGCTAAAATGGAAAAGGTATTTCAAGTATTATGCTATAATGGGTAGGGAAGACGAGGCTGTTTTAGTATAATTGTTACTTTTCGTATATGATTATAAATACTAAATTAGATCTTGTTTCGGGGCATCTTTTCTTAAAAAGTATTCGTTCTTAACTTAAATAAGATTGACATAGGATTTCGTTTTACGAAAGCAACAAAGTATAAGAAAAGTGCCTTAAATAATTTTAGAGGTGACCATTCTTGGCAATTCATGTCGTACTATATCAACCAGAGATTCCTGCAAATACGGGGAATATTGCCCGCACATGTGCTGCAACCGATACGAAGTTGCATTTAATCCGGCCGCTTGGTTTTTCAACAGATGATAAAATGCTAAAAAGAGCTGGGTTGGATTACTGGCATTCTGTAAATATAACCTATTATGATTCATTAGATGAGTTCTTTTCTAAAAATCAAAATGGAGAATTCTATTATATTGAAACGTTCGGGGAGAAGCCGCATTCGTCCTTTGACTTCAGCGATGTGACAAAAGATCATTATTTTATGTTCGGCAAGGAAACAACAGGACTTCCAAAGGATCTATTAGAGAAAAATAAAGATCATTTTTTGAGAATACCAATGAATGATAATGTCCGTTCCTTGAATCTCTCCAATACAGCTGCAATCTTAGTATACGAAGCATTAAGGCAGCAAGGCTATCCAGGATTAAAATAAAAAATCTTCCGAATGGAAGATTTTTTTGTTATACATCTCTGTCTAGTTAGCGCCTATCGGCTAGTGGATTTCTACGTCTTTTCCCAACGATAAGTCAAAGACTCCAAAATCCATACGCCGATAATCAAGGCGCTTCCACTTTTATTATTTATTCACACCTGGCTTATCTTCATAGCCTGCAGTAAAGATTGCAGCTAGAAATGCGACGATTCCAAGCAAAATGATTAAAGTTTTCATTAATATGTACGCCTCCTTTGCCCAAAGTACATGCACTAATTGATATTATAGACCATTTTATAATAAAAGTGAACGTTCTTCTATTTCATTTCTAACAATTTTTTGACAATCCTTTCTTCTACATTAACACTATTTTTCCATAATATTTATCGCATTATTCTCGTCTATTTCATTCATGTTCACTTCGCTAAAAGCATAAAGTATATAAATCGTCTCTTAACAAGTGACAAGGGGAGGTCTATATGGATATTTTAAAACGACTTTCACATTACCGTGAAGAAGAGGAAAAGCTATATTGGGAAGGGACATTTGCTGAATATTTGGAGCTGTTAAAGGAAAGGCCATGGATTGCTCAATCGGCGCATTCCCGTGTTTACAATATGATTAAAGATGCTGGTGTCGGTGAAGTAAACGGTAAGAAAAAATATGAATTTTTCAGCAAACAATTATTTGGACTAGAGGAAGCATTAGAAAAACTAGTAGAAGAATATTTTCATCCCGCGGCTAGACGTTTAGATGTTCGAAAGCGGGTTTTGCTATTAATGGGACCTGTCAGCGGCGGAAAATCGACATTAGTAACCATGTTAAAAAGAGGGCTGGAGGCATATTCCCGCACGGATAAAGGGGCCGTATATGCGATTAAAGGCTGTCCAATGCATGAAGATCCGCTGCATCTAATTCCAGGCCACCTCCGTCAAGATTTCTATGAGGAATATGGAATCCGGGTAGAAGGGAATTTATCCCCGCTTAATTTAATGAGATTAGAGCAGGAATATGGCGGGAAGATTGAAGATGTCATGATTGAAAGAGTGTTCTTTTCAGAGGACCGCCGTGTGGGAATTGGAACGTTCAGTCCGTCCGATCCGAAGTCTCAAGATATTGCGGATTTAACTGGAAGCATTGACTTTTCCACCATCGCTGAATATGGCTCTGAATCGGATCCCCGCGCCTACCGTTTTGACGGTGAATTAAACAAGGCAAACCGAGGATTAATGGAATTCCAGGAGATGTTAAAATGCGACGAAAAGTTTCTCTGGCATCTTTTATCCTTAACCCAGGAAGGTAATTTTAAAGCAGGGCGTTTTGCTCTGATAAGTGCGGATGAGCTAATCGTCGCGCACACGAATGAAACCGAATATCGCTCCTTTATTTCCAATAAGAAAAACGAAGCATTACATTCACGTATCATCGTTATGCCTGTCCCTTATAATCTCAAAGTTTCCCAAGAAGAAAAAATTTATGAAAAGATGATTAATGAAAGTGATGTGGCAGATGTTCATATTGCACCACACACATTAAAGGTCGCAGCCATGTTTACCATTCTTACCCGTTTGAAAGAGCCGAAGCGTGGAGATATTGATCTTCTGAAGAAAATGAGGCTATACGATGGGGAGAGTGTAGAAGGATTCAACTCTGCAGATGTAGAGGAATTAAAAAAGGAATATCCGGAGGAAGGCATGAGCGGAATTGATCCGCGTTATGTCATTAACCGAATTTCGTCTACAATCATTCGTAAGGAAGTACAATCGATTAATGCACTGGATGTTCTTCGCTCCTTGAAGGAGGGGCTGGATCAGCATCCATCCATTACGACAGAATTGAAGGAGAAGTATTTAAATTATATTTCCCTTGCTCGCAAGGAATATGATGAGCTGGCGAAGAAGGAAGTTCAAAAAGCCTTTGTCTACTCCTATGAAGAATCCGCCAAAACACTAATGGATAACTATTTAGACAATGTTGAAGCCTATTGCAATAAAGCGAAGCTTCGTGATCCATTAACAGGGGAAGAAATTAATCCAGATGAAAAATTAATGCGGTCCATTGAGGAACAAATCGGCATTTCGGAAAATGCAAAAAAAGCATTCAGAGAGGAAATCTTAATTAGAATTTCTGCTTATGCCCGAAAAGGCAAACGCTTTGACTATAATTCACATGATCGCCTGCGGGAAGCAATCCAGAAGAAGCTATTTGCCGATTTAAAGGATGTAGTGAAAATCACTACTTCCACCAAAACACCGGATGAAATTCAGTTGAAGAAAATTAACGAAGTGGTTGCTCGTCTGATTGATGAGCATGGCTATAATTCTACTTCTGCCAATGAATTACTGCGCTATGTTGGAAGTTTGTTAAATAGATAGTTAGAAAAGCGAAGGCGCCTTGTCCATCGACGTACAAACTGAAGGGCTTCGACTGAGAGAAAGGAAACCGTGCTTAGGTAGTTTACGAATTGCACTACCATTTTCACCGAGTGAAATTAGTAGTGTAATTTCACCGAGTGAAATTAGTAGTGTAATTTCACATGATGCTGACTTATCGTAGGTAGGAGACCGGAAGTTTGCTAATCGAAAATCGCTGGTGAAATTTGAAGTGCCAATTTCACTTGTAGCTGGACAGCACTAAAAAAGAGGTAGGAGTATTTTCCTACCTCTCTTATTTCCAAAAATAAGCATGTCCAACAGATAGGTAAATGAACATTTATCATAATTATTTGTAAATAATTATAATTTCCTGCATAGGATAGAGTAATCAATATTTACTTTTTTTTCGTAAATTTGGTAACCAACATATTGTATGCAAGACATTCAATATTTGTGACACTTTTTTCAAAAAATTTTTATAGGAGGGGAGTAAATCAAATGTCTCAATCAGAACATCAACAATTTGTGATTTCAAGCGAAGATTGGTCCCTCCATCGAAAAGGACATGATGATCAAAAGCGTCATCAGGAGAAGGTACAAGATGCAATCCGCAATAATCTGCCAGATCTTATTACGGAAGAAAGCATCATCATGTCAGATGGCCGTGATGTGGTCAAGATTCCAATTCGATCATTAGATGAATATAAAATCCGGTATAACTATGACAAAAACAAGCATGTCGGCCAAGGGGACGGCGATAGTAAAGTGGGGGATGTAGTAGCTCGTGATGGCAATCCTCAGAAAGGACCAGGTAAAGGCGAAGGTGCCGGTGACCAGCCGGGCGAGGATTATTATGAAGCGGAAGTCTCTCTAATGGAACTGGAGGAAGCATTATTTAAGCAGTTAGAACTTCCAAATCTGCAGAGGAAAGAGAGAGATGAAAATACGGTTCAGGACATCGAATTTAACGACATCCGAAAGACAGGGCTCATGGGAAATATTGATAAGAAAAGAACGATGATGGCAGCCTTTAAGCGCAATGCCATTAATGGCAAACCTAGCTTTCATCCGATAGTACCGGAGGATTTAAAATTCCGGACGTGGAATGAAATTGAGAAACCTGATTCAAAAGCAGTGGTTCTTGCTATGATGGATACAAGCGGAAGTATGGGAGTCTGGGAAAAATATATTGCAAGAAGCTTCTTCTTCTGGATGACAAGGTTCCTTCGTACAAAATATCAATCCGTTGATATTGAATTTATTGCCCATCATACGGAAGCAAAGGTTGTATCCGAGGAGGACTTCTTTTCAAAAGGTGAGAGCGGCGGTACGATTTGTTCCTCCGTCTATCGGAAAGCGTTAGGCTTAATTGAAGAAAAATATGATCCTGCCAGATTTAATATATACCCATTTCATTTTTCAGACGGTGATAATCTAACCTCTGATAATGCGAGATGTGTAAAACTCGTGGAAGAATTAATGAAGGTTTCCAATATGTTCGGATATGGTGAAGTGAACCAGTATAATCGCCACAGCACTCTCATGACAGCCTATAAAAACGTCAAAAACGATAAATTCCGATATTATATCTTAAAGCAAAAATCAGATGTCTTTTATGCGATGAAAAGCTTTTTCCAGAAGGAAGAGGAGAAGGCGTATATATAGGGAAGTAAACTACAAGTTATATAATGGCTTGTAGTTTTTTTGTATATAAGAATGTGAAAAATGATACATAAATTAAACGTTAAATCTAACCAGGTCAGACCGGAGAAACGAAGACTATTACCCGAGTAAAATAAAAATTTAAAAAGTTCTCGGCGTCATTAATGGAGGTAAGCCATTTTTTGAAAGAATGACTAGCAATACTCAGGGAGATAATAAATAGGAAATCTATGTTAATTGTCCAAATTAAAAAAATTAGAAGGGAAAATGTATAATGGCAAAAATTGGTGTTTTAGTGGGTAGTCTTCGGAAAGAATCTTTTTCAAAAAAACTTGCAGCTGATGTTGCATCTTTATTCCCAGAGGGATATGATACAGAATTTGTAGAAATAGGAAATTTAGCATTATATAATCAGGATTTTGACGATGAAAACAATGCCCCATCGGAATATTCTACCTTTCGGAATAAGATGAAGGAAATCGATGCTGTTTTATTTGTAACTCCTGAATATAACCGTTCTATACCTGCTGTCTTAAAGAATGCATTGGATGTGGGCTCTCGTCCTTATGGAGAAAGTGTATGGAATGGCAAACCAGCCGCAATTATCAGCCAATCCCCTGGTAAATTAAGTGGTTTTGGTGCTAACCACCATTTACGTCAACCTCTAGTATTTTTAAATATGCCAATACTTCAACAACCTGAAGCTTATATTGGAAATGTAGCTGATTTATTGGATGAAAACGGCCAAATTAAAGACGAAGGAACGGTTAAATTTCTGCAATCCTTCGTTGATGCGTTTGTCGATTTGATTAAGAGACATCAAGTATAACAAAATAAAAACAGTGAGGTATGGATAAACTTCTTTCGATGCTTTTCTTATTTTAGTAAATCCCTGTTTCTTTTTTGAAAAGTATTTACCAAAAATGAAAAGGTGAATTATATAAATAAACCATCAGGCTGCCTTTAATGAGAGCTTAAAAGATTTTAAGGAATTATTTAGGCTGGAAGAAAGGAAATGTCTGCATTTAAATGTTATTATGTGGTAAAATGAGAGTAACTCTATTTGGATAGAAAGGATACAGGGGAACAAGTATGCCAATATTTACTTTGTAATGATCAATAAATTGGATAGCATCACCCTCGAAAAAACAATGGTTTTTTCTAAGGGGGTAGTATGCCCATTTTTCTCATTACAAAGGAACCAAGCAACCCTGTAGTCTTGATGCGAAAGGAGGTCCTTGTGTAGGATCTCCTTTTTTATTTTTCCATTTAATATTATACTGCACTGCAAGTTATCCAAATAGATGCTTGCGTTCCTTTATCTTATTAAGAGGTGAAGGATTAATGTCAAATATAACATTCCATTGGAAACTATCTGGAATATCAGAACAATATGTAAAGAAGCACTGCAAAATGTGTGGGAAATTATCCATTTTTACGGACACACATGTGCGAAGGCATAACGCAAACGGAAAAAGTATATACCAATATACGATTTATAAATGTGAAAAAAATCATACGTGGAACAAAAAGTTAGCTATATATAAAACGTTCTCAGAGCATGTTGCTGAAATGGAGGAGCAGAAACAACAATCTTCCGTTTTGTCAGCCATTCCAATAACCAGCTTAGTGGAACAAGAAATAAAGATAATACACATTGTATTAGATGATGTGATAGGAAAACATCGAATTGATAAAGTGCTTGCAAACCAAATTGAGGATTGGAGTCGATCACAGATCATAGAAAAGATTGAAAAAGGAACGATTCAATTAAATGAACGAGTCATTAAACCTAGTTCAAGATTGTATAAGGGAGAATGTATTTCCATTTACATTGGATGAAAAACATTTAGCAACCTAACTAAATTTTAAAATGAGTGAATAGGATATTTTAAATTAACTATTGGGGCTGTTTTGTTTAAATGATTGGATTCACAATCTATGTTTTAGCTTCCACTTAGATGCCTCTTCTTATAATGAGCAGTGAGTTAACACTGCTCTATTTTTTTTGCAACAAGCCAAATTACACCAAAACACCGGTTTTATTCAAGATCTATCCAACAATGCCCATGTTTGTTCAGCCATAACACGGGCAGACAATGGCATTCCATTTTTACACCACCATTCCACTGCTCCAACTGCCCCAATAAATCATATTTATCCGCGTAATGAAGATAAATGGTCCCCCACTCCTGTACAAGAAATGCTTGAATCTCCCATTACTTAGTGCTTTATAGGTGTGTTAAGTATAATAATTACCTACTCAGCCAAACATAGTTAGGAATGCGAGATGAGAATGTTAAGGAATAAGGAGGAGGACCCTGCGAACTATGAAAGCTGTAACTTATCAAGGCCCCAATCGTGTACAGGTTAGCAATGTAGAGGACCCAAAAATAGAGAAAAAAGATGATATTCTTGTAAAGATTACTTCTACTGCGATTTGTGGTTCCGATTTGCATTTATATCAAGGAAACTTTCCCTTACCTCCCGGATACATTATTGGTCATGAACCGATGGGAATTGTTGAAGAAGTAGGACCAGAAGTAACGAAGGTGAAAAAGGGGGATCGCGTAATTATTCCTTTTAATGTAGCATGCGGTCATTGCTTTTATTGCGAGAATGACATGGAAAGCCAATGTGATCATGCTAATCCACATTATGATTCAGGAGGATTTTTTGGTTTTTCAGAGAAGTTCGGTAATTATCCGGGAGGTCAAGCTGAATATCTAAGAGTTCCTTTTGGAAACTTTACCCCCTTTGTGATTCCAGAATCATGTGAATTAGAAGATGAATCACTTCTCTTTTTATCCGATGTTCTTCCTACAGCTTATTGGAGTGTAGTAAATGCAGGGATAAAACCGAACGACACCGTTATTGTACTTGGATGTGGACCGATTGGATTGATGGTGCAAAAATTTGCTTGGATGAAAGGCGCTAAACGTGTGATCGCTATCGACTATTTGGATTATCGGATGGATCATGCCAAAAAGATGAATCATGTGGAGGTATTTGAGTTCACAAAATATCCCGATATGGGGGAACATTTAAAGGAGATTACTCATGGAGGAGCAGACGTAGTTATTGATTGTGTAGGTATGGATGGAAAGAAGTCACCTTTAGAGTTTATCGAGCAAAAACTAAAACTTCAGGGTGGAACCCTTGGGCCAATTCAAATTGCTACAAAAGCTGTTCGGAAATTTGGAACGGTACAATTAACAGGTATATACGGGGGAAATTATAATGTATTTCCATTAGGGGCTTTTTGGGTTAGAAATATCAATTTAAAGATGGGGCAAGCTCCAGTCATTCATTTAATGCCTGAATTATACGAAAAAATAACGAATAATGAGTTTGACCCTAAGGAGATTGTCACTCACAAAATGTCCCTAGAAGAAGCCAGTCAGGGTTACAAATTGTTTAACAATCATGAGGATGAATGTATAAAAGTGGTATTGAAGCCTTAATAGGATAATACTTCTAAAATAAGTTTTGACTTTAAAGTATAAGATAAAGGGAGATTATACAAAAAAGCCCACAATTAAATTGTGGTCTTTTCTGCAAATTTTTACTGTTTTCTATTCGAGATTAGCATGTTTACCATACATTTTATTTGAATCCAAGCCTTTTTTCTCCATAAAGCGTAAGATGATGGCATCATAAAATAACAACATTGTTTGCTCAAAAAGGGATCCCATTGGTTGAATGGTCTTGTAATCACCGGCAGATTGATCTTTCGTTACTCCCAGTAATTTAACAATAATATCAGCTAATTTTCCGATTGTGGATTCAGGAGAAATGGTGATAGCGGCCACTGTACCTCCTAAGCTTTTCGCTTTTTCGGCAATGGCGACTAACGTTTTGGTTTCTCCTGATCCTGAACCAATGATTAATAGATCGCCCTTTTCTAAGTTGGCTGTTACGGTTTCACCTACCACATAGGCATCAATCCCCATGTGCATCATTCGCATCACAAAAGATTTACCCATGAATCCGGATCTGCCAGCACCAGCCACAAAGATTTTGCTGGACTTTAAAATCTGGTTTACCAATATCTCTGCTTGTTCATCAGAAAACACCTATGGATGCTGCAAAAGCAATGTGGCTATTTTATGAGCATCCAGAATTAA
Source organism: Bacillus sp. FJAT-49736 (assembly GCF_018343615.1). Taxonomy (GTDB): domain Bacteria; phylum Bacillota; class Bacilli; order Bacillales; family Bacillaceae_C; genus Margalitia. Next base: position 45,561 of record NZ_JAGYPI010000001.1, read on the forward strand.
CTTTTGAAGAGGCAACTCGTCCTTTCACATTACCAAACCTACGTACAAAAGCAAAATTCATTGGAATTCCAACAACAAGTGGAACGGCTGCTGAAATATCTAATTTGTCAGTCATAACAGATGAAAAGACAGGCATCAAATATCCTTTGGCAGATTTCGAGTTAACTCCTGATCTTGCTATTATTGATCCTATTTTGGTCGAAAACATGCCTAAACATTTGATCGCTTATAGTGGTATGGATGCAGTGACTCATGCGATTGAAGCATATGTAGCCAAGCCGCGCACAATTTTCACGGATTCATTAGCAATTGAAGCAGCTGAGGTACTAAAAGACAATCTTCTGTCTTCTTACCATGGTGATTCAAAAGCTCGTGAACAAGTACACTATGCACAAGCGATGGCTGGTATGTCATTTGCAAATGCTGTACTAGGAAATGTGCATAGCCTCGCACACAAAAGCGGCCCGACTTTTGACATTCCGCATGGTTGTGCCAATGCGATTTATTTACCATATGTAATCCAATTTAATCGTACGGTAGTAGAGGATCGATTTGCAGCGATTGCGAAACGACTTGGTCTAGTAGGCGAGACGAATAAAGAACTAGTGGATTCATTAATTTCTTGGATTCGTGATTTAAACCATGAAATGGAAATACCAGATACCCTTCAAGAATACGGAGTATCTGAAGAGATGTTTAATAAACACGTAGACAAAATGGCGGCAAATGCTGTACAAGACCCATGTACAAGCACAAATCCACGTGAAACATCTGTAGAAGATATGAAGAAACTATATGTAGCCGCGTTTTATGGCCAGGAGGTTACGTTCTAAATAAAAGATCATACACTCTATCCGGTATTATAATATGCACCTCCCTTTTTGCAGCCGTTCTAACATAAGAACGGCTGTTGTTCTATTTATGTCTTACTGGCTCTAGTGCTTTAAGATTGCAACATTATTACAGAATCAAGTTTCAAATATTATGGATAAAACATCCTCTGTATCATTACTGGTGGGAACGTAGATTATTTCGTTAAATATGAAAGTAATGAATGAACATGAATAAAGAGAATGAACTGGTTGGTACGAATATCGCTTCTGGATTTTTGTACAATCTAGAAAATTACAATTTACTAACAAGTTGGTTCGCATAGTGTTTCAAAGTGCCAAAAATGGTGTTCCATTGTGGAATTTTCAATGTTATTCTTGTTGTCTACTTCAAAACTGAACTACTTAGAAATTGGTTTTCGTGATTGTGACTATAAAAATGGTTTATAAGTGAAACCATGTAATGTATTTTATATAGATCATTCTCATCCTCTGTATTCGAACATATAATAAAGCAAATGACTTTAATGTATTACTATTAGCTTATCTCAGACTTCATGTTTACCTATTTTAAAAATATGTTAGAGAGGCGATTGACATTTTAATTTTTGAAATGGGGAAAGGATATGAGGAATTATTACTCATTTTTAGCTTTACTTCTATCTATTGTATTAATTTTAATAATGAAAATTAGAGACCAATGGGAACCTGCTATTATTCTAAGTGCTTTACTTCTTTCCATAATAGGTTTTGTAACTTCTTTTTTTATTCATAAAGGCATTGTTCGGTGGATAGCTTTAATAGGTAATACAGTTATGTTTTTATTAATAGTTGTTTTCTCAATGCTAATTATTATCGCACTAAAAAACTTTTCGTGAATTCTTATTTATAGGTTGTAAGTTAAAGCTTCTGTAGGGGAGCTGTTTTTCTTTGTACTATTCAGCTTACAGGGCGGGTTTGTTTAACAAGGAGTTCTGGAGGAATTAGCCCAGTTCCCTATCATTTTTCGAACCGAATCGCATCATGATTTGACATATGCTAACTTTTTTACATGCTTTAAACATCTTGTTTGACCTAGGGCGTCCTCATTTTTTATACGAGGATTACTGCCTGGTCTTAAATTGATTAAAGTTCTAAGGAGTTCAAGAAACGTATAACCTTAGGTTACAATCAAGTTGGTTTCGACTATCGACCGTCTACCTTTACAGCAGCAAAACGAGGGAACGAACTTCCGACTGAGGTTAAATTTTGGAAAAGGACTATAGTAAGCAAGATTGGGATTATGGTCATGTTTTTAAATTCTCCAATAGCTTTTACGACCATTTCCTCCGAGTGAAGCAGTTGAAAGAATCATATTTTTAAAATTTTCGATATATAATTGCCAAATCGTCACAATTTGATTGAATGAAAGGATTAGATATATAAAAATCTGATTGAAAATATATTAAATGTGGTTGTGAAGTATTGTACTTAAATTAACGTGGGCGTTAGTTAAACAAACATAAGGAAACAATCATAATCATGATCTTAATCTTCCACTAGCGGGCGCTATTCCTTAGTAAAGAGTAGTTCTCGTTTTGCATATAAGGTCCAGATTATGGAGGATGTAGTTCAGCATTAATAGTGGTGAACCGTACCATAAGTATATGAGGTTTCATGTTGTAGTCAAATTCACAAAAAAATAAATAGCGGTTCAAAAAAACAGCTATAACCATAAGTTTTAAACTTTTAAGGTTATAGCTGATGTTTTTTCTCATAATTTAATTCGCCAGCAATCTTGAAAACGTGATTCTCGAGATAAAATTCACTATAAAATTGCTTTACAAAAAAACTCAATATGATTGGACATTTTACGCTCTACATCACTAGTATCTATATTATCAAAGCTCAGTAAAATGTATTCTGTAATCATCGTGAAGATCGGGTATTGATATTCGACCGCTAATGTTCTTGGATCCAAGGGTGGAATTTGGTTTTTATCCTGCATGATTCTAAATGCTTTTTCCAGGAAATTAATCGTTGTACTTAATATATCGTTTAAATAGATCTCTCTGGCTAGCGGATCACGGTATTGTTCGATGTAAATTATTCTCCAAATCTTCCGCATAATCGGATTGTTGATATGATCCATGAAGTTCAATAATCCTTTTTCTAGAAATTGCTTTGGGCTCATTGTAGCTAGGATATCTTCCAACATGATCACCGGTGGGCAAATTTTCTCGGCCTCTTTGCGAAAGTTTAAGAAAATTGTTTCAAGTATTTCCTTTTTATTTTTAAAATGTTTGTATACGGAACTTTCCTTAATTCCCACTTCTCTAGAAATATCACGAATGGAGACACCATTGAACCCATTCCGGGAAAACAAATAAATAGAAGTATCTAGAATTTTAATCTTAGTGGGATTTTGGATGAGTTCCAACTCCATATCAAAATAATTTCTTTCCGTTGAACCAGTCAATTTATTGCACTCCTTGTAAATATTGAATAAGTCTTTGCTCATTCTCTCTTGCATCATTAAGATGAAAGACATGTGAAGATTTATCAGACCAATATAATGTTTTTCCTTTTGGAGCATCAAGTTTTTCGTAATAGCGGGTGATAAGTTCAGGCAAAACATGCTTTTCTTTGCTCCCGTGAATAAACATAACAGGTATTTGTAATGTTGGAACCTCTGTAAAAAAATCAAACGTATTAATATCATGCAACAAGCCTTCTGTATACGAAAGCTTGAAGCCACGTACAAGTGAATTATAAATGTCTTTTAGAGAATAATCCGGTGAATTAAGCATGATTTTGAGGCCAGAAAAGAATGTTGCGGATTTTTTATCTCCTGCGTCATAAAACATAGTATTATTTTTAAACTGCCATTTCCGAATTACCGACCACTGTTTAAAGTCTTTCGTATACGGTGGTTCTCCTACGACTGAGAGTTCTCGTAAAGCCTTTTGATTATTTGTCTTTTTGGCCTGTTCCAGTAGCCACTTGTAACTTAATTTATCATTTTCAACCCAGTTAGTAATTTGCGAAAATCCTGTATAGGAATAGTACCTTTCTGGAAATTGATAGGCGAGGTTTAAGGCAATTACGCTCCCCCAAGAATGGGCAACCAGATGTATTTTGTTTTGCTTGAACCGTTCCTTTAAATAGTCCGTTACATCTTTGGCGTCGCTGATGTATTGTTTCAAGTTCATAGTTTCTTTCGGAATATTTTTAGAAAATGATTTGCCTGTCCCACGTTGATCCCAAAAAACAACCGTAAAATGTTTGATTAGCTCTTTCGTAGTCATTACCAATGCATAATCAGTGCCCCGATTCGATACGCCAGGAACAGGCATACTAGGGCCACCATGAATAAAAAGGAGGACGGGACTTCCTGGTTTTTCCGTTTGTATCAGGATGTTCTGTTGAATACCTCCGATTATAATCTTTTCAATGGAGTTGATTCCTTGCTCAGAAATATTAAAATCTGCTTTATTAAAAAATTTCATTAGAAAATCACCTCATCAGTTTAGTTGGATATAAAATTCGCATTAAAAAAGATAACGAACGTTAGCTAAAATGAATATTAAGCTAACGTTCGTTATCTGTCAAATGTTATTTTCTTATAACTCGTTATTTACATCTATCTTTAAAAGCATGAAAGATGAGTTTAAATATTTATATAAAGTGGGGTGCAAATTAAATGTCAGAAGTAATCAATAAATTAGAAACCGTTGTGTGAAATTTTAATATTAGGTGCTTTTAAAAACGAAGAAAATTAAAGTATTGTGGTTTAAGTCGTTTTCGAGCGGAATTTTTTCCTAAAGGAACAGGGATATGGTTCAATGCCTTTCCTAAGCCATAATGAGGCATGTTTACGTAAATAGATTCATAATTTCCTTTACTTATTTGATAAGTTTCATGATAAATTCCAACTGCATTATTGTTACCAACTTTTTGGTTGAACTTTTTCCAAGCAGTTAAATGTTTTTCATTTTTAGCATAGGCAAGCAGGTCTTCGGTTGAACGCCAATATTGGATCATGGCAGTTGTTCTAAATCCAAAATAATTCTCCATTGATAAAAATCCCAGTTCCTCTTTGTTGTTATATAGCTCCTTAATCATTCCAGGCATGGCGTTAAATACTGGTAACCACTTATGAATTGCGAGTCGCTTGTTAATTCTCATTCCAATGATGAAAACGACAATATCCTCTGTATTTTCATTCGTATAACGCCCAGTATAAATCTGATTGGTCATCACAAATCCTCCTTCACAGAAAGTTTATCAAGAGTAAACTCGCACCATTCCATTGCAGCCTTTGTCGTTCGTTTTCCATAATCTAATGTAAGCAACCAATATATTGAATCCTCCATGTCATCGTTGTGATTGCTAATAGCCATTTCAATAGTTTGATAAGTTTGATAACGTCTTTCCAGTTTTTGCTTATAGTTCTGTAGAAGTGATATCTTACTTTCTAAAGTTTGAAAGCGACCAAAAAATAATTTAAGTAAAAATTCATTTCGCTCCGTTGGTAATTGTTCGATTGGATGCTCCAACCAATTTTTTAGTGTTTCAATTCCTCTTGAGGTAAGATAGTATTCCTTTTTATCAGGCGATCCTGTTTTAGATGAAAGACGAACTTCTGCTAATTCATCTTGAACGATTAATTTTAAAGTGGGATAGATTTGCCCATAACTGATTTTCCAAAAATGATTTAAGCTTTGATCAATGAACTGTTTAATGGAATAACCAGATTTACATTCAGTAGTTAAAATTCCTAATATTGCATATGTTGCATCATTATAATTTTTCAATGTACTCACACCTATCTAAAAGATATATATCTTTTAGATATATAATAGTGGATGTATATGGTAAATGCAATGCATTTTTCTGAATAAATAAAAAACTGATTTTTTGAGGATAAGAGATAAGTCAACATTTGTTCGAATTACAGTTAGGAATTAGAAGATACATGTTCTGTCTATAAAGAAGAACCTCTTTTGCTTGTGTAAAAGTTATAAGAAGAGGAGCGCGAACAAAAATACATTTATACACCCTAAATTCCTACGAATGAATTTTTTTTGAAAAGTTTAAACGTCTAGAGTGCAGAATGATGGCATAAATAAAATTGAGAGAATAAAGCCTTTAGAGCTGGGGAGGAGAGTATATGGTTAGGTTATGGAAGACAATATTCCTTTTTATATTAATATTTACGTGTTTTCAAGGGTATATCCCTGCTAATGCAAATACAGGGACAAATGTTAGTGGAACTATTTATCAGAATACTACATGGACGAGGGCAGGATCTCCATATTATTTAACAGGAGATATTCAAGTTAGTAAGGGTGCTAAATTAACGGTAGAACCTGGTGTAACGATTGAAGGGAATAATTGGCGTATTGTAGTGGACGGGGATTTTGAAGCGGTCGGGAACCCTAATTTAAAAATTATATTAAACGATGTGATTTTTAACCTTCCAAAACACGATCCACTTTCGGCTTCTATCCACCTTGAAAATACTGATATCAAAAGTGGTAATAAAAGTTGGGGGCTTATCACAAATTTGATTTTAAAAGATTCAAGGATCTTCAATTTACCAAATCCCTTAACACTTTTTTATCCGACAAAAGATGTTTTTATCGAAAGAAATGTCTTTATTAATTCTTCTGGAATAAGTGTTAGAACATATCTTGATGCCAAGGTAAATATATTAAATAATGTATTTTACAATTATACAGACTATGCCGTTTCCAACGTGGTAACTACCGATAGTTCTGAAACCATTGTTGCCTATAATTCTTTTTTAAAGAATAATGGAGGTTATGCTTTAGTTTTACCTGCTGATTCCCCAACCGCAAAAATGACAGCAATCAATAACTATTGGGGAGCAACAGACGAAACAGCGATCAAAAAAATGATTTATGATAAAAATATCGACCCTAGTTCTGGTTCTTATATCAATTACAAACCATATTTACTATCACCAGACAAAAATACACCATATATAAAACTTGTCCCGCCAGAAAAACCGGTTGTGTATGATGTTACTGACAAAAGTGAGTATATCACTGGTAACGCTGAAAAACTTTCTGTTATTAGGGTAGTAAACGAAAATAATGATCTTGTTGGAGAAACGAAAGCCGGACAGAATGGGGATTTTAGAGTTAATATAAAACCACAAAACGCTGGTAGTAAATTATACGTTACGGCCACAGATGATTGGTTTAATAAAAGCAATTCAACAATAATCACCGTCAAAAAATTTATAACTGTTCCCACTGTCAACCCAATAAATAATAAATCAACTTTAGTGACTGGAAAAACAGAGCCAGCGTTAATTGCCACTGTAAAAATCGGAACAAAAGCATACACAGCAAAAGCGGATGGAATGGGGATTTACAAAGTGACTATTCCAGTCCAAAATACGGGAGCAACCATTTCCATTTCAGCAAAAGATAGTGAAGGAAATGTCAGTGCCGTAAAGACTGCAACAGTAATCAGAGTTGCGCCGAATAGGCCAAGAGTCAACTCTGTAAATAATAAATCAACTTTGGTGATGGGGGAAGCAGAACCAAAAGCAATCATCACCGTAAAAATCGGAACAAAAGTATATAAAGCTAAAGTAGATGTACTTGGTAATTACAAAGTGACCATTCCAGTCCAAAATACAGGAACAACAGTTTCAGTCACAGCAAGTGATAGTAAGGAAAATGTCAGTAGCGTAAAGAGTACAAAAGTAATAAGAGTTGCACCTAATATGCCTACAGTCAATGCTGTAAATAATAAATCAACTATAGTGGCGGGAAAAACAGAGCCAAAAGCCATAGTCACCGTAAAAGTCGGAACAAAAACATTTACAGCTAAAGCAAACGTGAAGGGTAATTACAAAGTGACAATTCAGAAGCAACGAATTGGAACGAAAATATATGTGAATGCAAAGGATAAAAAAGGGGTAATTAGTGCTACGAAAATTATAACAGTATCTAGGTAATTAATTTTATTAACTATACTTTTGAAAGGGCAGTTACAGTATGCTCTTTCTTTTTATGAAGATGATCTATATTAAAAGTAAACGGTGTCAGGCACCAATTGAATTATCAAATGATGCCCGACACCGTTCATAATATTACTGCACTTTAATGATTAATATTTTTGGTGACGTACCATTCAGTAATGTCTTTATTATTATTTGGTTCGTTTCTTTATTTTTTGCAATTTCTTTGGCAAGATATCTGCTTCCTTTGCACCATTTTTTGGTTGAACCAGTACGTTTGTGGATTTACTTGTAATTTTATTTACGGTAGGAACTAATGGTGTTTTTTATCAATCGTGAAACTAAATGTGTATGTTTTTCCATAGCCATCCTTCACTGTTATTTTGTATTTCCCGTCTTTCGTAAAGGTGTTGGAAGATGGCCAAGTAATTTTTCTTCCATTCTTTGTTACAGCCTTTGACTTTAATTTATTATTGGTTATTTTAACGGTAATATTTTTATTTACTACCGCATTATTAACAACAGATTTTCCGGTGCTTGAAACAACTTTTAAAACAGGAACAACCGTTACACTGCAAGTTGCAAGCTTACCATTGGAAGTTTTCGCTGTAATTATTGTACTACCCGCTTTTAAAGCGATGACGGTTCCATCGGTTTTGACCTTGGCAATAGAACTATTGCTGCTTGCCCAAGTTATTTTTTTGTTAGTGGTGTTTTCCGGTTGAATGACGGCAGTGAGTTTTTCGGAGGTTCCGGCACCTAAACGAGTGTTTGTTTTATTCAATTTAACGCTCGTTGCATCAATAGGCTCCACATATTTTGGATTTGTGTTAAACCAAGCATAGGAATCAGCATTATTGTTTGAGTTTGTTTTAATTCGTAACCAGGGATATCCACCAACTGATTTTTTGACGAGAAGGGGATAAATGACGTCTGATTCACCCCCTGGGTATAAATTTACTGAGAATTCATCATAGCCAATAAATTCACCAAAAAATAAAGGAGCCGGCCCAAGGTTTCTAATTTGCTTTCCGTCTGGTGTGAAGAAATTTTGATCCGTATAACTAGAAATGAAGTCACCCATTGGAAGTGATTCCTCAGGTCCGGAAACATATTTTATATGAAATTTCATTAAAATCCACTCTTCATCATTTTTCGGCTGAGGATTATCCTTGTATTCATTATGAATAATTCGATTAGCTTCCTCTCCATTATAAATTTCTTTCAGCTGCAACTCCATCGTTCTCTTTGGATAAAACGAAGCGTACTGATAGGTTATTTTGTGTTTTTTAAACGCAGAGTACGGCGTTTGCCGGTCCCCTGTACTTGCTTGAACAGATAATCCAATAAGGTTTGACATGATTAAAAAAAACACAAAAACCTTTATTGCATTTTTCATTTTCATTTAGGTCACTTCCTCCTTTTTTAAAAAAATATTTCAATTTGCTGTATGTTATCCGAAGGGATAAATAACTTTTTTGGTAGTTTAATAAATCTTTTTCCACTTCGAACAACGAATGTTTCCTTATCAAAATATGTGTGTATAGGTCTTTTAGAACATTTTTGGGAAGGAATCGATTAAGGACTAATTGGACTAAGCAATTAATAATCTAGTGGTAAATCACCCCTGTATTACATTCGATTGAATAGCTTAATATTCAAAAAAAATGAGGGGGGACAAAAATGTGATGGTTAATCAGTTTGTTGGGTCTTTTAGGCATTTAGCAGACCTTTCACGTGAATACTACATTTTACATACTGACATCAAACACTTGAAGTTAGGGAACAGATATTTCTATACAAGATTACCTAGGATTTATTGAGTGTATCCTTAGTAAACTGACCGAACAAATCAATTTTAAATGCTCAGAAATATTTGCAGGAAATATGGAGTGGATGTCGAGAGTAAAAAGCTGCAAAGAAATCAATCATTTAAAATGGTAGGATTTAGACCAATTTAATCTTAAGGGGAAGTATACTTTTACAAGATGGGAATTTTCCAAACTTTGTTGATTGTACTAAAGAAGCAGTATTGATTAATAAAAGTTTGGAAAACAAGAAAGAATATGGAAACTCGCTACAGCATTATGTTAAACTCTACTATATATTACCTAATTATTTTAATTATCAGAGAATTATGGAGGTTAGAGTATGAATGATGGATTTAAAAAGGTTCATGATGTTATAGAAAATTATAAGTTAGCTGTTTATGAACAGGATGTTGAGAAGTTTGTATCAGCATACGCAACTAACATTCAAGTTTATGATTGTTGGGAAGACTGGGAGTATAAAGGTATTTCGAAGTGGAAGGAAGCTGTGAATGGTTGGTTCAACCACTTGAAAGAGGAAGGTGTTCAACTCAAAGTAGAGTTGAATGATTTAGTTGTTGAAGAAAATGTAGGACTTGCCTTCATATATAGTAATATGTCTTTAATAGCTTACAATGGGTCTGGAGAGAAACTCCGCCAGATTACTAACAGATTTACATTTGGATTAAAAAAGGAAAAAAATTCTTGGAAAATAATACATCAACATTCATCATTGCCAATCAGTATGGAAACTGGAAAAGGTATTTTTAACTTAAAGTAATAATCAGAATTAACTAAAATTAATCATTCCTTAAATTATAGGGGTATTCTAAATAGAATATCCCTTTTTCTTCAATAAGCGGGGGCAATAGTTTAAGTTCAAGCTGTCATTTAGGGCGGTTCTTCTTATTAAAGTAAATGGAATATTTGTGACATTAGATAATCGACTATGAAACTAGTTTGTTTGGTATTATTAAAGCGAATAAAAAGCAGACCACTCCTTTCGTTAAGGATTGGTCCGTATTGTGTTAAAGAACTTACACTTGTAATTCATACTGCTTAGAATACAAGTGTGCATACGCTCCATTATTTTTAAGTAAATCCTCGTGTGTACCTTGTTCAACAATACCCTCATCTGTTAATACGATAATTCTCTCAGCATTGCGGATTGTGGACAGCCGATGGGCAATAACGATGGTGGTACGCCCTTTTGCTAATGATTCCAGTGATTGTTTGATAATACTTTCACTCTCGTTATCCAATGCACTCGTCGCCTCATCTAATATGAGAATGGGTGGATTCTTTAAAAATGCACGAGCAATACTGAGTCGTTGCTTCTGACCTCCAGATAGCCTGACACCTCGTTGCCCGAGTTCGGATTGATATCCCTTCGGCAAGTTCATGATAAATTCATGTGCATTTGCTTGCTTTGAAGCAGCGAAAACTTCTTCATCACTTGCATTTGGATTCCCGTAGCGGATATTTTCCATTACCGTCCCAGCAAAAATATAAACATCTTGCTGGACAATACCTATCTTGCTTCTTAATAATTGAAGATCGATATCACGAACGTCTATCCCATCTAGTAATACTTCCCCATCGGAAACATCATAAAAGCGGGGGATAAGCGAACATAAAGTGGTTTTTCCTGCTCCAGACGGACCAACTAATGCAATGTACTCCCCAGCTTCTACATGAAGAGATAATTTTACCAAGATATTATTCGATTGCTCTCCGTAACGAAAGGAAACTTCCCTGAACTCAATTTCACCGTGTACCTCTTTCAGAGTTATAGCATTACGTTTATTTTCGATAGCCGGTTTCCTATTCATGATTTCCATAAAACGCTGGAAGCCTGTGATTCCTTCTTGAAACTGAGTGCTCATATGGATGAGCTTTTGAATTGGTTCAATTAAAAAACCGATATACAATAAAAAAGTAATCAAATCCGCTAAATCAAGCTTGTAATTAGCGATACTGGCACTTCCAAAGATAATCACGGTGATCGTAATCAATTGGATAATGGTTTCAAAACAATTATAAAAGTATGCTTCTGCCTTATACGTTTTCTTTCTGCTATCGAGGAAACGATTATTTTCAATATTAAACTTCTTAATCTCCAAATGCTCGTTGGCAAAGGATTTTACTACTCGAATTCCCGATAGACTATCTTCCACTTGCCCGTTTATGTCTGCAATTCGCTCTTTGTTTCTTGTATAAGCTTTGTTCAATATCTTATTAAAATACAATCCGAAGATAACCAAGAATGGTAAAAAACAAAATACTGCGATTGTTAAGGGTGCATTTATTAAAAACAAAATGATAAATGCTCCGATTAACCGAACCAGATATTTAAGGTAGTCCTCGGGACCGTGATGATACAACTCAGAAAGAAGCAAAAGATCGTTTGTTAATCTTGACATGAGCTGACCGGTTTTTTCCTTATCGTAGAAGCTAAAGGAAAGCTTTTGCATGTGAGCAAAAAGATCCTTGCGCAAATCACTTTCCATACGAGCACCAACTTCATGCCCCTTATAGTCCACAAAGAAGTTACCAATATTCTTGATAGCGACTAATAAAAGCATTAGCCCGCCAATCCAATATACTTTATTTAGAACAGTCGTTAGGTCTCCTTCTAGAACATCTTTCGTAATAAACCTGACGAGTAACGGGAAAACCAAATCAACAGTTGAAGCAATAAAGGCACATGCCAACACCAAAAGATATAACCCTAAATATGGTTTATAATATGAAAAAAATTTTTTTATTGGAAAACTCATTTTTTACCCCTTTTTTGTGTTTTATTGGAACACATATAAGGGGGACACGGATTACATTTAAGACAATGCTCCCTTATATGTTAATACGGAATTTTTTGTCATTTTTCTCATGTAAATTACCTCCTTGTATTAGATACATAAAGTGTATTTTATTTTCAGAAAATTGTAAACGGATAGTTTGAGAAAGATTATCGATATACTAACGAACGCTTGAACTAGACATGAGGACATATATCATAAAATTTTATTGAGAAGAGATGGTCAATTTCCGCATTTATGCTGATGGTTTTGTCCAATACCATATCCATCCTATGCATATCCTAAAAGGAAATGGATTGGTAAGGAGAGATGAAAATGTCGGAACACTACAAAGAAAAATACAGAAGTAGGGACAGAGACAAAGACAAATATAGAGACAGAGACAAAGAGAGAAACAAAGACAGGGACAAAGACAGCCAAGTTTTAAAAGAAATGGATTCCAAGCAAAAAGAATCACAGGGATTATATATACGCGATTCGCACAATATTCAGGTTACACAAACGGAGATACAAGGATTACTACTCATTCAAGCAGCTCTACAGGCAACTCTTGAAGCCTCTATCGTTGTATTGGGCAGTGAAGACAAGGATGTTAGACAGTTACAAAAGGTAGCGGAAAATTTAGAAGCAGCTCAAAAGCAGTATCAAACTATAGTTATTGAAAACTCAAAAGGTATTAAAGTTACACAAACGGAAGTACAGGTAGAAGTAGTTGTGCAGGCGGCAATTAATCTTTTAGCACAGTTACTCTTAAAGATTGAAAAGTCTAGTTAACTTTGAATGTAACAAGTCGAAGTGAGATTGCACACCTATATTAATAGAATAATGATATGGAAAAAAGCAGTTATGGTAATCATGATTGCTTTTTTATTCTTTGCAACCATATGAAGCTGCTATTGAGTGGTCTCTATATCCACATTCATTTGTCTAGTCAATATTCTGATGCTGCTAAAAATATGCTTAAGGCAGAAATATCATTTATTGCACCTCTTTCATTGAACTTTACTATAATATTAAGAATTTAAATCATAACGGAAATGGTGGAAAGATTCGGTGTTTTAAGCATTCTTGTATTTATTTGCATAAGGAGTTGATGTATGTGGGAATAAATGATCTGTTTAATCTATCTGGTAAAACAGCTATTGTTACAGGCGGAGGAAAGGGTTTAGGTGCAGAAATGGCCAGTGCACTTGCTGCTGCTGGTGCAAATGTGGTTGTATGTTCAAGAGATTTAGAAGCGTGCCAATTAGTCGCTAACGAGTTAAAAAAATGTGGTGTAGGTTCTCTAGCTTTTAAATGCGACGTTACTAACCAAAAAGAAATTGAAAATGTAGTCAGGGAAACGATCCAAGAGTTTGGAAGCATAGATATTTTAATTAATAATAGTGGAACATCGTGGATTGGACCTGCTTTAGAATTGCCTGAAGACAAATGGGACAAAGTCATGGATGTGAATGTAAAGGGAGTATTTCTTTTTAGTCAGGCTGTAGCAAAGGAAATGATAAAGCAAGGTAGCGGAAAAATTATTAATATATCATCTGTTACTGGATTTGGCGGCACACAACCAGAATTATTAGATACGATAGCTTACAATACTAGTAAAGGTGCCGTTATGACATTCACAAAAGATCTGGCCATCAAATTAGCACGTCATAATATTCAAGTTAATGCTATCGCACCAGGATTTTTTCCTACTAAAATAAGTCAAAAGGTATTAGATAAAGCTAGCTCATTTATTCTAAATCAAATACCGTCAAGAAGATTTGGAAAGGTGGAAGACTTACATGGAGCTACGGTCTTCTTAGCCTCAAAAGCATCAGATTATATGATAGGACATGTTTTAGTAATTGATGGTGGTATAAGTAGTTTAGTCTAGTTTGAAAGGAGGAAGAAAAGTGGAGCATAACGAACAAGTGGAACTCTATAAGGCTATAAAACTAGCTGGCTTTAAAGTGGAACAAGAAGTGAATAATTGGATAAAGGATCAGATTAATCACAAGAAATTAGTGGAAGGAACAAACATTGCCGGCAAGTATTATGTTCATTTAATGAAATGCGTTCAAAATAAAATGGGCCATTTGCTCTGTCATTTAAATATACCTTCGAAAAATGATGTTACAAGTATAGGTAAATTGGTGTTACAAGTGGAAGAAAAAGTAGATAAGGTGGAAGATCAGGTACTTTTACTTCAGAAAAAAGTGGATGATTTAAAAAATGGGTAGCACTACTTGTTTTTTATGAAGGAGATGGAGTAATCGTGGATAAAAAGGATGATCATCCAAATAGCTTGAAAGCGGGGACAACTGATTTAGTAATGGCAAATATAAATGTAACAAAAGAATTTTTAAGGTGGAAAGGCTTTTTCAGCCATTGGACAGACAATGAAGTAATGCAACAACATACTCCAAGGGAGGCAATCTGGAAGAAAAACAAGGCTACATTATGGTACTATCCTGCCTCACAGAAGAAATATAAAAAGCCATTATTTTTAATCTATTCCCTAGTTAACCAACCATTTATATTAGATTTATTACCTAATGAGAGTGTTATCCAATCATTTGTAAAAAGTGGCTTCGATGTTTATCTATTAGACTTTGGGATTCCTGGAAATGAAGATAGTGATATCACTGTCGATCATTATATAGTAGATTATATCCAGCGAGGAGTAAATAGGGCACTTCATCATTCTAATGCTGAAAAAATAAGTATTGTTGGTTATTGCCTTGGAGGAACTCTTGCAACGGTATATACGGCAATATCTAATGAACCGGTAGAAAATTTAATTTTAATGGTGGCACCTATTGATTTTCAGCATTTCCCTTCCTATGACCAATGGCTTGAAGCATTAAGAGAGGGTTATATAAATGTAGATGATTTTATTGATGCTTATGGAATCGTCCCAGCGGAATTTGTAAAGTTTGGGGTAAGACTACTTACATCACCTGTATATTTAAGCCATTACCTATCGTTATTAAATCGATCTGATGATCCAAACTATGTACTTAGATGGAGACTTTTTAATAAGTGGACAATAGAACATATTCCGTTTGCCGGGGCTGCAATGAAACAATTAATCAATGATTTTGTAAAGGAAAATAAGTTGATCAAAGGGGGGCTAATCATACGGGGGCAAAAGGTTCATCTTAGCGATATTAAGGCTAATCTTCTCGTTGTTTCCTCTAATTTAGATCACTTGGTCCCTAAGGAACAAAGCATGCCTATTATAGATCTCGTTTCCAGTCAGGATAAAACGTATAAACTTCTTCAAGGCGGTCACACTCATTTAATAGCAAAAGGGAACAAACTTCCAGATTATCTGGAAGAATGGTTGCCTCAACGTTCAGATCCACTTTGATAATGGTAACTGGAATATTACCACAATCAACCAAACTCACCCATACTAATATCAGTGAATAAAGGGGTTAAATCTCTCAAGAAGGAAAATAACCAAAGATAGGAGAGAATTTTATGTATTTACTTTATTCAAGTAAGTGGAGCAATATGGAACCGTATATCGATTATTTAGGGTTTGCTGGCATAGTTTATCTCGATTTTTTCATCCATCAACAACAACGATAAGATGTTCTTCTCTCTACTCTCCATTCCCATGAGCGGATTGGAGTTTTTTTGATTAGTTAGATGGAAGAAATAAATTCAAAGGGGGTATGTATAACTTTATAAATCATGGAACAATTTCCATCACTGTACCTTGGTTAAAATCTGTCACTTTCATAGAACCATACACCCCTAAATATAGTCTGGTTTGATCCAAATTTGTACCCAAACTAACATAATATGCGGGTTGAGACCCAAAATCATAATCGGTTTCAATAACACTAAAATCATTTAGTTTACCATCTGTTCTTACCCTGGTATAGGCTAAAACCCCTTTAACCGGAGGCCTAGATTCTTCTTTTCGGGCAAAATCGGTAAACACAACGCTTCCCGTTAAATTTGGGATTCCATTACCCATATAGGCTTGCACTCCTGTAAGTGCAGTTCCCCCAAACTTGTCGGGTCTGGGCTCTGTATGAAAATAACTTGTTAAAGGCTGTAGACGCCTCACTGAAGTTTGTACTGCTTCATTGTAGTAAGCAATTATTTTCTCGTCAGAAGTGGAATTCGTAGGACAGGCCCTGACAAACGAAGTAGGAAAAGCACCTTCCCATCCCCGCCAGCCAAAGTTAATAAAACCTTCTTGGTCTGGAGCAGTTTTTCTTAAGGAAGCTTGAATTAGGTGAGTAACAGGTATAGGTTTATAATGTACAAATGAAAAAATCGACTCTACCAAATCCTGTCCGACATTCCCCACATATTTGATATACTGATTACCAAACCTTTGAAATGATATTCCTGGAACATTGCGAACTCCTTTAGCTATTACCGTAAGAGTTTCCTGAATAGGCACTGGCAGCTCGTTAAAGCGTGTGACGACGGGTGGATTATGGATAAACGTATTCTTTACTACATCCATTTCGATTATTTTACCGAATATCTCCATATCATCCTGACTTAAATTAAATGGATCATAGCCTGCTCCACCATCTCCAATAGTTAAAACTAATTTTCCTGTTTCTGGTGAAAAGTTTAAACTATTGACACCATTATGATTAAAAAATGGTCTTCTTAAATTAAGTAATGTCCGTCGTTTTTGAGGTTGACCATTTGATTGGAGAATCCATTCTTCCACTGTATCAATATGATCATACCGTGTATCTCTATTTACCCACCTTAGATTTAAAGTACTGGGATCACAAGGGTTTGGCCTAAAGTGTTCAGAAAGAGCCCCTGGACCTTGTGTTCCAGCTACCGAATAATGAAGATAAAATAGGCCGTTATAATAAAATTGTGGATGAAATGCTAGCCCTAGCAATCCACGTTCATCATATCCGCCAGTTGAAACACCTGGTTCGGAAGTACCTAGTTTTATGATTCGGTGGCGAATGTCTAAAAAAGTCCTTATACCCCCATTTCCTATGTAAAAGATCTCTCCTACCTGGGTTGCAATAAATAATCTTTCAATGGAATCACCTGGAAGTATTGCCGTTTTCAAAACAGTGGGTAAATTGATCTTATTAACAATGGGCCTTAGACTAACATTAACTTTTATCAACTATTTTCTCGCCCCTTCTTATTATTTTCTTTTATAAGAATATGACTAGAACTGTTCTATTAGTATCAAATTGGGGTAGGGTAACTTCCTGATGAAGTAAAACAACCATCCATAAAGGTGAGTCATATACTTAGAAATCATAATGGGAAAATTGTTGGGGGAATTAATGGAACGATATATAGGTACCATTTTACATATTGATTATCTGTAGGTTGATCATTCATTAAGAGGTAAAGTTTATGGTAAAGAAATTATTAAATAATATGGAAAAAACGGCAATATAAAATAATTACAGACTAATTCTATTGTAAAACTCCCAACTTGCTCGTTGAGTAGTATTTTTAAAAAATCTTAATCCAGAAACACATATAAAAACAGGCCCTATTAATAGGGCCTGTGTACATGATTTTATTTAGATTAAGCTTTTTGAACGTTAGCTGCTTGATCCCCACGAGGACCTTTTTCTACGTCAAATGTTACTTTTTGACCTTCGTCTAAAGATTTGTAACCTTCACTTTGGATAGCTGAAAAGTGTACGAATACATCTGTTCCATTTTCACGTTCGATAAAGCCGAAGCCTTTTTCTGAATTAAACCATTTAACTGTACCTTGTTCCATTTTTGTTGCCTCCTAGTGTGTAACCACACAATGTGTTACTATCCTTGCCCACAGTGATCATCAAGACGAAAAGTCGACACTTATACTATCCTTTACACGGAACAAAAATAATTCTATTGTATTATAACATAAAAAAATAAGTTTGCAAATAAATTACTTTTTATTTGCAACGAATTGGTGCTTTAGGTTAGATAGGATAATTAAAGCGCAAATTTTTTTTACTTCTAACGGGGGGCAGGTTAGTGAAAAAGGAAATACCGTGTAGTCTAATCTATGGTGATAATGTTATGATTTTAATTATTGCAGTAGGTTGGTTAATAAATGAGTAAAATGACTAAAACTAATCAAATAGGGTACTCATCTTAGATTAAGGGTAAGTTAACAGGAGAGTCTCTTTTCAGAATAAAAAGAGCACTTTATTTCGTTTAATGTTATAGTTAGGAAGAAAATTTTTAGAGTGAGTAGGTGAACCACATGATTGAGGTAAAAAAATCTCCACTAAGTGATGGAGAATTCAATAGAGGGGTATTTGCTACATGTGATATCAAAAAAGGCGAGCTTATACATGAAGCACCTGTCATCTCATATCCAAACGATCAACATCAATATATTGAACAAACCTTACTAGCTGATTACGCTTTTGAGTATGGGATTAATCATTCGGCAATCCTTCTTGGTTATGGAATGTTGTTTAACCATTCCTATGAACCAAATGCGACTTATGAGATTAATTTTGACAATCACACATTTGACTTTTATGCTTACAAAGATATAAAAGCAGGGGAAGAGATTCTTATCAATTATAATGGGGATGTGGATGACAAAGATCCACTATGGTTTGATCAGGATTAAAATCTGTTTAATTGTGTTCCAGGTTATGCTAAAATGTGAAACCTTGGGTAATGAAGCCTTTTACTCATAACGGAACGGATGCAAAAAAAGCCTCCGTTAACTGAAAGAATATAGAGGTGTAAGAGAATGAATAAACGATGGACAATCGATAAAATTAAAGAATTTGTTGAGAACAATTCGGAAAGTAAGTTGTTAACAACAGAATTTCATGGTTTTTCTCAAAAGTTACTATTTAAATGTGCATGTGGTAGTAATTTTGAAAGAACATTTACGAAATTTAAAAATAATCACCAGCGTAAATGTGACGTGTGCCAACCTCCAAAAGCGTCACGCTAAATATATATCCTCCATTCAATATTGCGTTTGCCTGAATTAAATAAATCATTAAAATTACCTTACTTCTATTGTCTTGTTAGCAGTAAGGTAATTTTTTTGATATAGTGCCACTGCTCTGAGAGATGGGGAGGAAATCAAACTTCATGCTAAAAACTCCCCTATACAAATAGTTCCAATAGAAGAATCATTAGCTGAGCGCAATGATTAGTATGATAATATACGTTTTTTCATTGCTAATATTGAAGCTTGTTTTTATAACAGAAATTTAATTCTCTATTTATAAGTAAAATAAAATATTTTCTTGAGAATATAATGACTTGAAAAGGAGGGCGTAAAATGACAAATAACTTCCCCTCAATGAATTTTGAAATAATAACGGAACGGCTCTATATGAGTATGTGGCAGGAATCAGATGCATCCTGGTATAGGAAACTTGTTGGGGAGCGGGGTGTTGCCAAGCCAACTATTGATGTTGCTCACAAAAAGGTTATCAGTCTTCGCGATAAAGCACTGGAAACTGGTATAAGTTTACTCACGATCCGACGCAAAGAGGAGGGAGATGTAATTGGATATTGCGGGTTAATTATAGGTCGTTCTACTTTAGAAGAGCCGGAAATTGCTTATGAACTGTTCCAAAGAGTCCACGGAAATGGCTATGCAACAGAAGCAGCATCGGCGATAGTAGAAGCTGTGGTTGCCACTGGAAGACAACGTCTGTGGTCTACTGTGCGTTCCTGGAATATTGCTTCCTTTCGAGTTCTTGAAAAAATTGGTTTCATTCGGCACCATAGTATATGGGACGAGAATGGTGAAATTGTTTGGAGCGTGCGTGATCTTTAGATAAATAAGGTTCTTTCGACTGCGAAGATTACATTCTAAAAACTTATTTTTAAATGGGAAAATAGGAAGAAAAATGAATGTTCTTTTTGTTCAAGTTATTAAGCTTACTGGCTGGTTAAAAATGGGCGCTAACTAGCAGGATTCCTGTAATAAATATAATGGTAATAGATTATGTTTGTGAAAAACTATACCTAACTAAAGGGTAGCGTTAATCCAAGAAGGATTAACGCTTTTTTTGTAGAAGTTATTAATCTAACGAAGCAGTTCGGTGGAAAAAGGAATAATAAAAAAAGTAGAATTTATCTTTTATAAGACATATATTTTAAACTTCATGTTCATATGCTCAATTAAGGTTTTAAAAAAAGGTCCGGTTACCCGTGATTCTTAAAGGAGAATTCGTCATGAAGGCTATAATATATGAAAAATATGGAACGACAGATGTACTTAAACTCCAAGAAATAGAAATGCCTTATCCAAAGGTTAATGAGGTACTGGTAAAAGTCCATGCGGTTTCCGTAAATTCATGGGACTGGGATCTCCTAAGAGGTAAACCATTCTTGGCACGTATGGGAGGACTTTTAAAACCAAAATACAAAATACTCGGTGCGGACATATCTGGTAGGGTGGAAGCGGTTGGAAGCAACGTAAAACACCTTGTTCAAGGTGATGAGGTATTTGGAGATATTTCCTGGTGTGGGTGGGGTGGATTTGCGGAATATGTGTGTGTACATGAAGAAGCCTTGTCCTTAAAACCAGTTAGTATGACATTTGATCAAGCGGCGGCCATACCGCAAGCAGCTGTTCTCGCCTTGCAGGGACTACGCAATAAAGGCCAGATTAAGGATGGTCAAACAGTATTAATTAACGGTGCTGGTGGAGGTGTGGGCACATTTGCATTGCAAATCGCTAAATTACATGGTGCCGAAGTAACTTGTATTGACAGCCCCGTAAAGTTGGATATGTTGAAAGAAATGGGGGCAGATCATGTAGTAGATTACACTCGAGAAGATTTCACTAAAAGGGGTAAGTATTATGATCTAATTCTCGATGTTGTAGGAAATCGGTCCATCTTCGATTACAAGCGTGTATTAAATGCAAATGGTACCTATGTTATGGTCGGAGGTACTCTGTCTTTAATCTTACAATTATTGTGTCTGGGACGTTTCATTTCCAAAAAAGAAAATAAGAACTTGGCTATCCTTGTTCATAGACCAAATAAGAATGATCAAGATATTTTAAAAGACCTATTTGTTGCTGGTAAACTAGTGCCTGTTATTGGTAAGCGATATAAGCTAAATCAAGTAAATGAAGCTATCGGGTATCTTGGTAAAGGACATGCCAAGGGAAAAGTAGTTATAAGTGTGGATGATGAGGAATTTGAGAAGAAATTGAATAATTTTTAGTTAATCCAAAGTGAATTAAACACTTTTCTACAAACACTTATTAAACTAATCATTATTAGAGGTGAGAAGATGAATATATTGATAATTGGCGGTACGCGTTTTTTAGGTCCTTATGTGACGAAACAACTAGTGGAATTGGAACATGATGTAACGATTTTTCATCGAGGCCAGACAAATTGTACATTACCAGATTCAGTGAATGAGATAATCGGAGATCGAAAGAACTTGAAAGACCTGAGACAACAAATTGAACATCGTTCCTTCGATGTAGTAGTTGATATGTTCCCATATATAGAACAAGATGCGATTGATGTCATAGAATTCTTTTCAGATGTGACCAAAAGATTCGTCGCTTTAAGCAGTGCTGATGTTTATCAGGCATATGGCAGACTGATAGGCATTGAAAAAGGTGATTTTACGACAGATAACCTGACAGAGGAATCTCCTGTTCGGGCTGTTATTTATCCGTATAGAGGTGTTTCCAAGGAAGATGATTGGCGATATCACTATGATAAAATCCTGGTAGAACAGCAGTTTATGAAGAAAAGTCCTGTACCCTCGACGGTCTTGAGACTGCCTATGATATATGGCCCAAATGACCGTCAATTTCGTTTATCCCAGTATTTAAAGACAATGAAAACTAGCGACGAAATAAACTTACACTCAACGGAAGCAAAGTGGAGAACATCACGCGGATTTGTTGAAAATGTAGCCTATGCCATTACACTTGCAATTGTTAATCCTAAGGCTGCAAATCAAATTTATAATGTAGCTGAGGATTTTGCCTTTACTGAATTAGAATGGGTAAAAACCATTAAGGAGCATTACAAATGGGATGGTCAAATTCTTGTTGAAGATACTGGGGTCGCTTCGGATGGGTTTAATCCAGAACAACATTTGGTAATCAGTTCTAAGAAAATTCGTACTGAGCTTGGATATAAAGAAATTGTTCCTTTTGAAGAAGGAATTCAGCAAACGATCAGCTGGGAATTAGAAAACGCTCCAGAATAATGATATTCTCATCTTAATTTTACATAAACTATTACTTATATTAATAGATCTGGCTGCACCATATGCAGCCGTTTTTTTATGATAATGGAGATGGATTTCTTTATCAATACCTGCTCGTATTGATATACGTTTTATGATATATCTGAATTGCTCTTTACATTTGATAAAGAAGTCTTTCTGTTACAAACATAGCTGTACCATGATCATTTCTACCTTCTATGTATCGTTTAAGCCAAATATTGCAACGAATTATAAAAAAGACTTCTCTTTCCTTTTCTCCTTTTCCTCTAACAATTGCGGAATGATTAAACCAATTGATGTTTTTCTTATTAAGTGCTCTCACCAATCCTACTTAAAAGGGGGCAATGGTTAAGATCAAGCTACTATTTAGGCGACTTTTCTTATTAACTATCGGGCAGGTTAGTTGAACAATCGTCATTAGCTTTTTTTCAATATTCGGGCCATTTAACGGATTAAGGAAAAGTATTATTAGTGGCAAAAAAAGAGGTTTGATTAGAGATTATTTTTGTCCATAAAAAGGATTTAGTATTCTGAAAATCCATTGTAACAAGAACATACGTTTGTTAAAATAAAATAAATGACAAAGGGGGAGTTTGATGTGTAATATAATGCTTCGGAATGTGATTGAGGATGATCTTCCTATTTTTTTCAGACATCAACTGAATCATGAAGCGAACCATATGGCTGCCTTTACGAGCAAAGACCCCAGTGATTGGGATGGCTTCACTACACACTGGAAAAAAATTCTTACTGATAAGGAAATTATTAAGAAGACGATTATTGTCGAAAAGAATGTGGTTGGGCATATTTCATGTTTCGAGCAGTTCGGAGAACCAGAAGTTAGCTATTGGATTGGAAAGGAATATTGGGGAAAAGGAATCGCAACAAAAGCTTTACGGGAATTTCTAAAGCACATTACAATTCGTCCCCTTTATGCTCGTGCCGCGAAAGACAATGCTGGATCTCTTAAGGTTCTAGCGAAATGTGGATTCATGATTACTGGTGAGGACAGTGGGCTTTCTAATGCACGTGGCAAAGATGTGGAGGAGTTTATTCTTACCCTCAATTAAAGAAATCTAAAAATATGGTGTGTATTACGTTATAGGGCGCAATTCTGCAGCAAGAATTGTGCTCTTTCTTTATGTTAAGGCTTATTGAGCTAAAGGGGCAGGATCGCATAATAAAAATTGAATTTATATGGTGAAAATTTATCAGTGAAGGGGTGAAAGTGGTTTTTTTAATGGGCTGTAGTTAGAGTAGCTAATGCAGTTGTATGGACTTTAGACACAAAATGAATTAGTTGTTAAATAATCTTAAATAAATAATAATAAAAAGGCACAAATTCAAGAAACTCTGAAGGTTACCTGTATACTAGAAGCTCATTCATTATTTGACGTCTATTGCTAGTGTATTGTCGTTTTATGCTAGTTACAGGACCGGATTATATAAGTAAAATGAAATAACTGTCCCGTTAGCAAACTTATCTGTTTTATTTTCTAAAAAAACGTTAATGTGCTGATAGATGAGAGGTGTAATATATGACTGCACATACTCGTATTAAAATACCGGATGGATTTTGGGCAGGACTGTACCAACTTGGAGTTACGGCTCAAGATGTGGTTAGGAAATCGAAATTGCCACTTACGGTAATCACTGAATCTGTTGTTACTACTGAGCAATATTTCGCAATATGGCAAACATATTCCGATCTTATCGGTGATATGGAAGCGGCGATAATTAAGCTTCAGACAGTATTTAAAACATCTCATTATCCACCGTCTGTACTGGCAGCTTACCATGCTCGTGACTACCGGGATGCTCTAAATAGAATGGCTCGGTACAAAGAAATGTGTCCTCCTGAAAATATTCGCATTGTGGAGGAAGGTGGAAGTTGTACCATCGAAGTGGAATGGTCGGATACTGATCAACCTGGTCCACCGTTGCTTGTTGGAACTACGCTTGCATTTTTACTGGAGCTTGGGAGACGTGGTACGGGTTTGCCTTTAAAAGCGAGCTTAGTAGAATTTAAACATACCATGAATCAAGTACAAGAAATGGAAGATTACTTTGGTTGTCCTATCCAAATTGGTGCAAAATGTAACAGATTGACATTGCATAGAGAAGATTTGGATCGCCCATTTGTTTCTTACAATGCTGAATTACTGGACATATTAACTCCCGTACTCGACCAAACGTTGGACGAACAGAAACGTCGTCACTCTATAACGGAGATAGTTAAGTGGATACTAAAACGCAGTTTAACAGGAGATCTAGTAGAAATACAAAATGTAGCAAGTGAGTTGGGAATGAGCGAACGTACCCTACAGCGCCGGCTAAATGACGAACAAACAAGCTTCAAACAGCTGTTGAAAGATGCCCGCCATGAACTGGCAAGAGATTACTTGTCAAATCCTTATTTAGATATTAAAGAAGTTGCTTTTCTTGTAGGATATAAAGATCAGAGCTCGTTCTATCGAGCCTTTCGTGGTTGGGAAGGTATTACCCCGTTGAATTGGCGTGCTGAATATGTAAATATAAATTCAAAAAATTGAAACCGTCTTAAATGATGAAACGTAAAGGAGAAGTAATAGGATGGAAATGGGATTAAAAAATAAAACAGCCTTAGTAACAGGCTCCACAAAAGGAATAGGTAAAGCAATTGCTATAGAACTGGCAAAAGAAGGAGTTAATGTCATTATAAATGGACGTAATGATGGAGAGGTAGAACGAACGGTAAAGGAAATCAAATCAACTTTCCCAGCAACTTCTCCCCAGAATGCTACAGCTGATATCGTTGATGCCCAACAAAGAGAAGCATTATTTAAAAAATTCCCCAGTGTCGATATTTTAGTGAACAACATAGGAATATATGAAATTATGCAATATGAAGATATTACCGATGAAATATGGGAGAAATACTTCCGTACTAACGTATTAGCTGCAAATGGATTATCCAAATATTATTTAACGAAAATGTTGGGAAATAATGATGGCCGCATTATCTTTATTGCAAGTGAAGAAGCAGTAATGCCTTCTGGACAGATGCCTCAGTATTGTATGACAAAATCCATGCTTTTATCATTGTCAAAAAGCTTATCTAAATTAACAAAAGGAACCGAAGTTACAATCAATACGATTATGCCTGGACCTACGCTTTCAGAAAATGTACAACAAATTATTGAGGGTATTTACAATAATGATAACATTTCTTTTTCAGAAAAAGAAAGACAATTTATGATTAATAATCTACCTCAATCTGAAATTCAGCGATTTATTAAACCTCTGGAAATAGGCAGACTAGCTGCATTCTTATGCAGTCCATATGCATCTGCATTTAAGGGATCTCCAATCCGTATGGATGGAGGAATGGTTCCAACCATTTATTAAAATTAATATTTGCTACTATATATTTTAGTATATTTGCATGTCTCATGGCATGTATGGTTATTTTCAGGCATAGGGAAAATATCCAAAGGCTGCTTTCGGGAACAGAAAGTAAACTAAATTTTTTAATTAATTCGCGACTTTGAGCATGTAATGCATTTAAACTAAAGAAAATAAGAGTTTAACATTGGGGCTGTCATCGCAGGCAGCTTTTTCTTTTTGTACAAAACGGGGCAGTTAGTACATTAACTAGTTTCACATTTAACTAGGACATACCTTTGAAAATGTTGAATAAAGTATAAATAAGAGGTATTCGATATGGAGTTGATTTCTATGGATGAATGGAAAAAGGTTGTACTTAGATCGACTGAGGTCATTGCATTCTTATCAATCGGTTTACTTTGCACGGTATATATTTTAAGACCTGTTTACGAGAATAATGGAATTCAATTTACTGGAAATGTATGGGTGGATTGGTTTGGAGTTTCTTATATATTATTCGTCTTATTCTCATTGATAGTTGGTTTGTGTATATCTAAGGAAAGTATTTATAAACAGAGACTTACATCGATAATATTTTGGTTTATTTTTATTGGTTCAAATTATGTAGTCTTTATCCCTTTTCTAAAAGAGGAAAATCTATTCTAAGCTAAAAATAAGGAAGAAAAAATATTATTATTTTCTCAACAAAAAGATGCGTTGATCCAAGAGGGATTAACGCTTTTTTGTTGAAGTTCTTATTGGACAAAAGGGGGAGGTTACTTAAAGATGAATGGTACGCAGTAAAATTAATATACGAATTTTTAATAACAGGAGAACCTGACCCAGCAAAGATTGATCAAGATTACAATACAGATAAACAATATGAGGAAAACATTATTATAGTTAAAGCAAACTCTTTTGAGCATGCATTTTCAATAGCTGAAATGAGGGCAAAAGAAAAAGAATGATTATATAAGCAAAAATCAAACCATTTATTTTCCCACCCCCCTTCCTGCATTTAACCTCCTATATTTAACCACTTTGCAAATGTTTATAAAAATAAAGAGACTTACAGAATGTAACATGAAAATAGCATACTCTCATTATGGTATCTCTATAATTGATGTAACCTTTTCCTGAAATTATACGTCTAAAATAGAAGTATTTTCACGATAAAAGGGTGGGATGAAGCAGCTTTATGATTCCATCTAAAATTAGGTAAGTCC
The DNA here is from genome assembly GCF_018343615.1 of Bacillus sp. FJAT-49736. Taxonomy (GTDB): domain Bacteria; phylum Bacillota; class Bacilli; order Bacillales; family Bacillaceae_C; genus Margalitia. Next base: position 72,783 of record NZ_JAGYPI010000001.1, read on the forward strand.
CATTGACGTTACAAGTGTTTTAATGGATGTCGATCACATTTTATCTTATTACATATGGGAGGAATTTTATTTGAAGAAACATATTATGATTTTAATGTTTTTCTTAATTGGTAGTTTACTTATTGGTTGTAGTACAAAATCGAATACCGTTATTAAAAAAGAGGTATCGGAGAAAAAGGTATTGATTAATGAGATACCGAAGAAAGAGGATAAAATTGTCATTACAGCACAAAAAGGTACACCTGAATGGACTTTTGAAAACTTGGTGAAAGCAGTTGAGGAAAAAAATCAGTCTGATTTTATGAAATTTCAAAATAAAAACAACGAAGTGTTTTTTAAGGAACAACAAAGATGGATCGAAGAGGTCATTTACAAAAAAGATCACGGTTTTAAAATTTCCATTTCTTTCTACGGTTTTCAACAAGAAAGTGATTCCAAGGGAACAGTTGTATTCTCCGTACAAATGGACGATCAAACAAAAGGCAGTAAAACGAATGCCGTTACATATGAATGTATCAAAGAGGGGAATGTTTGGCTGCTCAATGATGTACCGTTTAAAAAATTATCAGATGATTCTAATGGTATTACTGTTTTTTATACAGAAGATCAAAGGGAAGCTGCCAAGACAATGATGACTGATGCAAAAGATATTGTTGCTTTTTATTCTGAGAATTTTCATTGGAAACCAAATCCGATTTCGATAAAGATTTATTCCTCCGATGAGGAGGCATCGGCTACAGTGCCCTATATACAGCTTTCAGGATGGAATGAAACGGGAGAATCATTAAAAATTTCAACCGAGCAACAGCCTATTTCCTCTGTTTTTTCCATATTAGCACATGAACTTACGCACAAGATGTTAAGTGATCTTTCAAATGATAATGCTTCTTTGTATATTCAAGAGGGATTTGCTACTTATTTAGAAAATAGAGTACAACGGGATAAGGCCGGAGCAATTCATTTCAATCAAAGGATAGTCGATGAAAAAGCAAAAAAAGCGATTGAAGTATCAAAAAGTATATTATCAATCGAGGAACTTGGAAAAATTGACCCTTTAGATCCAGAAACCTCGTTTCCTTTATATCGTGATGGGTCTCTCATTTCAAATTATCTTGTCTTAACCTATGGAATAGACAAATATTTAGAGATGTTAAACTACCTTTCAACATTTGATTATATTGATAAAAGGGCTGAACATAAGTTAGCTATACTGGATAAAAGAACTGTGGAAGCACTAGAAAAGGTATATGGGTCAACAAAGGAGCTTTCGGCAGCCTATAAGGATTTTTATTTAAAATAAAGTAATAACGGAGATTGTGTAGCTTTGTACTTAAACTATCAGGTGCATTAGTTCAAACTTAAAAGCAGATTTTGGAGCAACACTTGATAAGAAGAATCAATTTGCTCTTTATCCATGATATTATAAAGCTATGATTTCAGTTGCAAGGAGAGTAATATATGAAAAATATTATCGAAACATTCGAAGGATCAAAGCATTTTCGACTGAAACAAGTGGCCGATGGGGTATTTGCAGCAATCTCCATTCCTGGTACCGGCTCTGTAGGAAATGCAGCAATCATCGACTTAGGTGATTCAACTATTGTGGTGGATACCTTCACGACTATACACGCTGCAGAAGATTTAAAGGCCGCGGCAATGTATCTGACGGGAAACCCAGCTTCCTATGTAATCAACACGCATTGGCACAGTGACCATACAAGCGGAAATCAAGTGTTTGCTTCTGAAGCACAGATAATTTCTACTTCTGCCACACGTGAAATTATGGATACATTTGGGAGGAACAGGTTGGCCCAGCAATTGTCAAACCCGAAACCGATTTTTCAGGCTATCGACGAAATAGAGACGAAAATTCAAAATGAGACGGATGAAAATTTAAAAAGAGACATGCAATGGGAGAATGCTAGTGATCGTGAGTATATGAAAATACTACCTGAATTGGTTTATACGCTACCAAACATTACCTTTGATCATCACATGAAAATTCATGGTAGTGACCGAACAGTGCAACTTATTACGTATGGAGGCGGTCACACGCAAAGTGATGCATTTGTGTACCTCCCTGAACAAAAAATTGCCATCATGGGGGATTTAGTGCTATCGAAGCATCATCCTGTATTGAACAATGCAAATCCACATGAATGGTTGAATATTTTAGAGCAAGTCGAACTACTTAATATAGAAACTATAATTCCGGGACATGGGGAAGTCTGCTCCATGAAAGAACTTTATGAGGTAAAAGATTACATAAAGAATATCGTGGTATTGGTGGAGGAAACGGTTCAAAGTAATAGAAATATTAATGATATTTCCATACCAAATGCGTATCAAGATTGGTATTTTTCTACCTATTTCAAGTCGAATTTGCAAAAAGTTTATGATGTGACAATTAAATCAACGGATTAAGGAATATGTTTTTTTAAATTCCTAAAAAAGATGAGCTTTTCTTACTTGAGGTAATGGCCAGGTTAGTTGAAGAAAGAAATAAATACCTCTCCTGGAGCGGCTATAATGAAAAATAAATAATATCACTTGATATGGATTCTTAAGGTATGTCTGACAGAGATATTTCATTCTCTGTCTTTTTTTTGTCTAAAAAACTGCTAAGTCGGAAGTCTGAAATAAAAATAAATCTCTAGCACAATTATAAAGGTTTTGAAAATAAGGTAATCTAGTATCATCAGTGAATACCCTACGGGGGTACCACAATATTTTGCGGTAACCCCCAAAAAGAGTGCGGTTTTTAATGTGATCAAACTAAGTACAATAGGAATCAGTGGGGAGTCAATAACAAATAATTACATTTTTAATTAGAAAATGGAGGAAGGAATATAAAATGAAAAAGTTAGTATTACGTATAGCTGTTTATGTATTGATTTTGCTCGTGTTTGTGGGAGGGATCGAGTTCTATGGTTTTAAACGTCATCAAAAAGATTTTTACTTTAACGTCCGTCATGAGCCTGTTCCTTCACTACAAGGGGCGGTAGTACCTCAGTATGATCCTTATAAGCCCACCGTGGCAGTTATGATGGCGGATTCATCCATAACAACGGAAGATTTCGATTTTCTCATTCCATATACATTGTTTTCTATGACGGATGCCTACAATGTATATGCAGTTGCACCTGACAAAAACATTAAGACCTTATCAGGAGGTTTGGATGTAATCCCACATTACTCTTATAAAGAATTAGATCAATTATTAGGTAAAAGTCCCGATATTGTCGTGGTCCCTTACATGCCAAGCATTAAGGAGAAAAAATATCAACCAACTCGCGAATGGATTCAGAAGCACTCTAATAGCAAAACTACCTTTTTAAGTATTTGTGGCGGTTCAGTGAATCTAGCTGATGCAGGCTTATTAAAAGGCAAATCAGCCACTTCCCATTGGCAGAACATACCTTTATTTAAGAAGCAATATCCTAATACAAATTGGAAAGAGAATGTGAGGTATGTTCAGGAAGGTAACATATTAACCACTGCTGGTCAAAGTGCAGGTATCGACGGTGTGCTCCATCTGATAGCTCAGCAGTTAGGAGAACCTATGGCAGCAAAAATTTCGAAGGAAATCCACTATCCTTCGTATTACTTTGTTCAAAATCCAAAAGTGGATCAACCTTTTAAAACCGATATAAAATTTGCAACATATTGGCTAAATATTGGATTCCATTGGAATAAGAAACAAATGGGGGTACTTCTGTATAAGGATATGGATGAAATGGCTTTATCTTCTATATTTGATTCTTATGGAGACACCGGAACGACACAAGTCTTAACCGTTTCTAGTTCAGATGCACCAATTACAACGAAGCATCATCTTAATATACTGGCTAGACATCCAATATTGAATGTTCCAAAACTAGACAAAATGATTATACCCGGTGGCGACGCAAAATCCCTAGCTGCAGCCGATATAAAACTTTGGGATAAAAAGGATAATGCAAAAGAAACACTTTTGATTCATAGTGATTCACCAAACAGATATGTATTCGAAGCACCTTTGGAAGACTTAGCAAAACAAGAGGACCTTTTAACTGCAAAGCATGCTGCCAAACGATTTGAATATCGCGCGAATGGTATCCATCTTGAGGGCAAAACATTTCCTCTGGAAACTTACGGCTATTTACTGCTAACTGGTTTACTAGCTTTGTTAGTAGCTTTCTATATTGACAGGCGATTCATTATGAAGAAATCCATTTTCAAATCGTATAAACAAGCCAGTTGATTACTGCCGCCTTCGGGCGGTTTTTGATTCTTAGCGTTTTATCATTATAGTAAATGAACAAAAAAGTGATAACGGATATTTAGTCAACATAGCGATCCTACCGGGAGCAACCAAAAGAATGAGTGCGTTTTAACAAGCTAAAAGTGGTTTTCCTAGTTTACAAGAAAGATATAGTTTAAGTAACGGGTGCGTTGCTCTAAGAAGGAATAACGCTATTTTTGTGGAAGTATTAAGATAACGTGACTTGGCTATTTGAAGTAAAGGGATAATTTTCATGTGCGAGAGGAAGAAGAGAGAATGTTATTCATTATTGGAGTAGTATTAGGGGTTGTTATTTCATTTCTTGGCTCACTTCTTATAAGCTTAATACCATATATACCATTGGTTCCAGTATTTTTAGCTTCCGTCATCCCTTCTATTTTCGTTTTTGTAATCGTAGCATTTCGTACTAAGCCGGATGCAACAAAATTTACATATTGGCTAAAAGGCTTCATTTCTCTTTTTGTAATTAGCTTCTTTGCCTTTGCGATAAAGAACTATTTTGAAGCAAAAGCTGTTGCGAATAATCCAGGAAGCAGTCTAAACTGGGATGCAGTTATCCTTTTTAATATTTTATACTCATTGGGTGCAGCTTTGCTGATTTCACCAATCAGTTATCTTGCTATAAAATGGATTGCCCAATTTAAAAAGCAAAATATAGGAATCTAAATATGTTTTAAAAGTGTCAGCTAAAGGGTACGTTTCCACAAAAGATGAAGATGTATTTTTTATTCAAGTAACTGGCAGGTTACGTTACTAATAGTTGCTTAAGGTTAAAATAAAAAAGCTTAGCTGAATATCTCTAAGCTTTATTTATACAAATATTTTTGGAAATTAGCTCTCGGTTTGATTGATTTGTATCATAATCTTGGTGACATAATGTTCCTTATGATTCATTACAACGGTATCATAAATATACTCTTCAAAGACATAATCACCTAATTCTAAATTTAAACGTTCCATCTCGGAGAAAATTCGCTGATATGTTTTATGTATTGTTTTCTCATCCCCAATATGATATCCACTGAGAAACTTACCTTTTACACTTTTAAAGTAAGGATATCCTTCCTTTGGATTTGGTTGCTCAATGTATAAATAGCTATAATTAGTGAATTCTCCCTTTAGTATTTGCTCCCGTTTCGTTATTACCCCTATTGGGTAACCAGTATCAAGTTGTAGTACATCCAATTCATTAATAAAATCTGAAATGACCTCTACAAATTCCTCTGCAGTTATATTTTCAATGTTTCTACTTATATAAAGTGATGCTTCAGGGAATTGTTCAAGCGTAATTTGATTGAAGTCCAGATCTAGTGCTTCTTCCATTAAAGCTATTTTTGTGTCGATGATTTTTTCCTTCGCTTCGATCTCCTGACGTTTTTTTACTATCTCTTCTTTTTTTTGATACATGATGGACAAAAAACTTTCAGGCGATTTATTTTGCGTATATTGTTGAATATCGTTTAGCGACATATCAAGTTCCTTTAATAAATCAATCACAGAAAATAGCTCCAATTGGCGAATGGAATAAAAACGGTAACCTTTTTCGTTTTTATATTCCGGAGAAAAAAGCCCAATTTGATCATAATAAAAGAGGGTCTGTTTGTTTACTTTGCAAAGCTTCGCGAATTCCCCTGTCGTTAAATATTTTCCCTTTTTTTTATTCATTTTTACCGTTCCTCCTTGACTATATAGTTACTATATATAATACGATGGGAATTGTAAAAAATAAAAACAATCAAGTTAGTATGCGACTGCGGTAATTAGTTTGTTAAGGAGTATGTAAAAGATGAAAACGTACAAAGTCACCTTAGGATTATTATTAATGAATTTATTTATAGCCTTTTTGGGGATTGGTCTTGTCATTCCAGTCTTACCTACTTTAATGAATGAGTTAGGCATTACTGGAACTACAATTGGCTATTTAACAGCAACATTTGCAATAGCTCAATTGATCGTTTCACCATTTGCAGGGAAAGCAACAGATAAATTGGGTAGAAAAATCATGATTGTAATGGGTTTATTTATTTTCGGCATCTCCGAATTTTTATTTGGAATCGGCAGAGAAATCGAAATGCTATTTTTTTCACGTGCATTGGGGGGAATTAGTGCTGCGTTCATTATGCCCGCTGTTACAGCTTTCATTGCCGATATTACCAATTTAGATACTCGCCCGAAAGCACTCGGGTATATGTCAGCTGCAATTAGTACAGGATTTATCGTTGGTCCAGGTATTGGTGGGTTTTTGGCGGAATTTGGAACACGGATACCATTCTTCGCAGCAGGAGCACTTGGTTCCATTGCAGCTGTACTCTCCATTGTTTTATTGTCGGAGCCTAGTCGTAATGAAGATAATAATGAACAAGTCTCAGATGGTAAGGCTGGAGTGAGACGGATAATTGCTCCGAAATATTTCATCGCGTTTTTGTTAATTTTTATTGCCTCATTTGGTTTGGCAGCTTTTGAATCGTTCTTTAGTCTATTTGTGGACCATAAATTTCAATTTAAACCGTCGGATATAGCAATCGTTATTACAGGCGGTGCGATATTTGGTGCTGTTTCACAAGTCTTACTATTTGATAGACTTACACGAATTTGGGGAGAAATTAAACTGATTCGATACAGCTTAATATTATCTGCCTTGCTAGTCTTCTTAATGACTGTTGTTCATTCTTATTTCACTATTTTGCTTGTTACATTTATTGTTTTTGTAGGATTTGATATATTTCGGCCGGCAGTTACTTCATACCTTTCCAATATCGCTGGGAACCAACAAGGTTTTGTTGGTGGAATGAACTCCATGTTTACTAGCTTAGCGAACATTAGTGGACCGATTCTTGGCGGGATATTATTTGATTTAGATATTAATTATCCCTACTACTTTGCGACTATAATACTATCTCTGGGAATAGTTATTACATTGTTCTGGAAGAAGCCAGCAAATGATTCTTTAAATAAAGTGAAAGCTAATGTAGAAAATTAATGAAGTAAGCAAAGCAAGCATCGAATTCTAGAATTTGATGCTTTTTTTTATTTATAATGATATGTTTGATCACCAACAGGATCCAACCATTCCGATGTACCCGCCTTTATTGCAATATGTTCAAACAAGTAGCACCATTCAAGTATTTTACTCTATCTGAGTAACAATATCATCGCCTGTTTTTAAGGATTGTGCAGGGTTTCCTTCTTCTTGACCAACCTTCGCCACCAGTTACTAAATAAGTTTGGAGCCATCACAATGAATATGTCCGTTATTTCTGCATCCCGGTTCATAAGGTCACATTCCCAACACCAACACTCACTTTAGGGTCAGTAAATAATGTTTGAAGATAACTTTTTCCCACAAAGATTGCACATTTAATTATTATGAAAGTATGGTGTAGCGAAAACGGTCATCGAGTTCAAGAAAGATGTGAATATAACAGATGGAAAAAATCCGGGATTTTATGAAGATGTGATTATTCCTTTTTTGGGGGCGGCAGTAGTTTGAATCGTAGAATCTTTGCTCATCAATGAATTACCTGAACCGGCTGAAGTTATTGCGAAGCAAGCGGGGATGTTGTTAGATAGGAATATATGAAATCAGATGCATATTTTTTTTATATATGCCAAATAAGTTTGTGTAGAATTTTGTACTTAAACAAAACAAATGGCTGAGTTAATCGAAGAAGGAATTTGTTTTTATTTAATGAATATATAATGTAAGCGAAAAATTACAGAAGGGATCGAGTGATTATGATGATAAAAGGATTCGGGGGAATATTTTGGAGGACTAAAAATCTAGATGCTATAAAAAAATGGTACAGTGAAGTGCTGAAGATTGAAATAGAAAATTGGAATGGCACTATTATTAAACCTCAACCAGGAAATCAAACTATCTTTTCTTTCTTTACAGAAGATAGCAACTATTTTCCAAAAGAACAGCAAGTAATGTTAAATTTCCAAGTTTATAATCTAGACGAGACTATTAAGCATCTTGAACAAATTGGTGTACCTCTCGAAAAGGAAAAAGTGACTAGTGAATTTGGTGATTTTATTTGGATTAAAGATCCTGAAGATAGACTGATTGAACTATGGGAGAAATAACAGGTTGTAATTATTCAAATTTGTTAAACAAACTGGTGCCTATGTTAAAGATGGGATGGCTGCGGCGATCCCGTATTCTTATTGAACTAAAGAGGCGTGATTAGTTGAATATAGGTGAAGATCTTTAATGTCGCTTTTGACCCATTATCCGCATCAAACTTGGTCATAGAACTGATGAAATTAAATTTAAAAAAGAAGCTTTTTAAGACTCCTTTGTTTTAGTTCGTTTGTATTTTACTATGTCGTAAATTGCTCTAAGTGAAAACACGAGTATAGACAAAGCTTTAAGCCAAACATATCCATTAGAAAAGCGAATTAGTGCAGTAACAATAATAACATAGCATACTAGGCTGACAATTAAATTTGCAAATTTAGATTTGAATAACATTAATACCATCACCTTTTGCGTATTTACTAGAGTTTTACGTTCCGAAAATAAAAAAGTTTCATTTGAGGTAAATTTAACAGAAATGCAAAGAAAGTAATGTCGCTTTACGAAGATTATATGCAATAAAGAAAACTGTACTATGTTAAACTATAGGGGCATTTAGTTCAATATGTCAGGATTAATAATAAATCTATTTTTTAATTATGTATACTAGATTAGATACAGCAATAAACGTAAAAGGTGGGGATGATCCTAAACAAACAATCAAGGATTTATTAGATATTTATTCTGAACTTCCATGCAGTAGAAATTAAAACCGTATAGTACTTTAACGAAACAAGGGGTTGCAGTTGCAATTCCTTTTTCTTGTTCCATCAAAGACATGAATAGTTGAATAAATATATCGATAAGTGAAACTTATTAAATGTCATAAAATAAAAGCAATTAACTTATGGGGTGAATTCAGTTAGCATAGAATTTAATAAATAACAGGGGGGATATGATTGAAGACACAAATAAGTTTTAGAATGGCTACTGAAGAAGATTTAGACAGTATTGTTGCAATGCTTGCTGATGATGTTTTGGGAAGTAAACGGGAGCGTTATGAGCATCCACTTCCTAATAGTTACATAAAAGCATTTGAGGCTATTACAACTGACCCTAATAACGAATTAATAGTGGCTTGTGATGGTAATGAAGTGATTGGGGTGCAACAAATTACTTTTACACCTTATATAACACATCAAGGTGGATGGAGAGCTACTATCGAAGGAGTGAGAACATCTGCTTCAGTAAGAGGAAAGGGTGTGGGAACGGAACTTATAAAATGGGCAATTCAACGTGCAGAAGCTCGAGGCTGTCATTTAGTACAATTGACAACTGACAAAAAGAGACCAGATGCGTTAAGATTTTATGAACGATTAGGTTTTAAAGCAACGCATGAAGGTTTAAAGCTGAAGCTTTAAAAACTATCGGAGTATCAACGACATGCAGATGCACTTTTTTACTAATGCTCAGTATTCTTATTAGTTGTATTGGTTTTATATAAGGATAGGATAATCAGCGAGTCTTTCGATTTATGGAGTGTAGGGTTAAGTTTAAAAATATTTTTTTCAAAGTGTCGATTTTTAAGAAACCGGTTCGTTGTATTTATAAAGAGGTTCATTTTTGCCTCTAAAAAAAGGAGGAAATGATTATGTTGTTTATGTTGATTGTCAAAGCCTCGAAGAATTCGGAAGGTGGAAATCTCCCGAACCCAGAGCTCATGGAAGCCATGGATAAGTACAATGAGGAATTAGTTAAGGCAGGAGTGCGGGTTATGGCTAAAGGACTCCATCCAAGTTCAAATGGGATTCGCATTTCTTTTCCGAAACCAGGGGAAAAGCCAGTGGTTATGGATGGCCCATTTACGGAAACGAAAGAATTGATTGCTGGGTTCATTCTGATTGATGTGAAGTCGAGAGAAGAAGCCATCGAGTGGGCAATGCGGATGCCGGACCCGCAAGGATATGGGGAAGGTCAGATTGAATTGCGTCAAGTATTTTAAGCATCGGAGCTGACCGGGTTCCGGAAATATTGTTAAAGATTTTGTTTCTTTTCTTATTCCACTAACGACGGGCGTTAATCGAAAAAGGATTAACGCTATTTTTGTTTACTATTATTAAGCTACCGAAGCAAAATAGTGAATATTAGTGAAAAACATTACTGTCGTTGTGGACCCATGTTGGGAAACAAAAAAAGCCTATAATTAAATGTTTAATTAGAATTATTGTTATTGATTGGAATGATGATCGTTTCTTTTCCTTTCTATGTAAATCCAGATATAATAAATTAGCCATGCTATTAACATGATAAAAAATGAATAGCTCTTATATATGAAAGGCAAGTATAGATAACTAAATATTGTAAGTATTAATCCGGGAACTAGTATAAAAAGATATTGTTTTTTGTGCTGCAATTTAAATTCCCCTTTAGTAGTTTTTTAATTCTACGAATGAAGGGATAAAAAGTTCCGAATTTTCATGTCAATTATTGAAGAAGTTGATGGAATGGAAGGAACTATTTTCGAAAAAACTTGTTAAAAGATAAATTTAGTGAAAAAAGGACAATTTCCGGTAAGTTAAAACATGGATGTGATGAAATGGGGAGGAAGTGAAAAGAATTTCAAGAGAAAAAAATAGGATGCCGCAGCATCCTATTTTTCATTTTTACACCTATTTATTTAAAAATCTGCATTTCCAGGTGTACGAGGGAATGGTATTACATCGCGGATGTTCTTCATTCCGGTTAAATACATAACAAGTCGTTCAAACCCAATTCCATAGCCTGAATGCTTTGTACCACCGTATTTTCTAAGCTCGAGATACCACCAGTAATCTTCTTCCGCCATACCAAGTTCTTTAATTCTATTTGCAAGGACCTCTTCTCTTTCCTCACGCTGGCTACCCCCGATTAATTCGCCAATACCGGGAACTAATAGGTCAGTGGCAGCTACTGTCTTACCGTCCTCATTTGCTCTCATATAAAATGCTTTAATCTCTTTCGGATAGTCGGTTACGAAGACAGGACGCTTGTATATTTCCTCGCTAAGATAACGTTCATGTTCCGTTTGCAAATCCGTACCCCATTCAACAGGGTAGTCAAATTCCTTACCGGAGTTCTTTAATAATTCAACCGCTTCGGTATAAGTAACTCTTCCAAAATCGGATTCTAATGCATTCTTCAATCTTTCCATAAGTGTTTTATCGATAAAGCTATTAAAGAAGGCCATTTCTTCTGGTGCATGTTCAAAAACATAATGAATGACATACTTGACCATTTCTTCTCCGAGGTCCATGATATCCGGTAATTCTGCAAAGGCAACCTCCGGCTCGATCATCCAGAATTCTGCGGCATGTCGTGCCGTATTAGAATTTTCTGCTCTAAAAGTCGGACCAAAGGTATACACATTACGGAAGGCAAGAGCAAAGGTTTCCGCATTTAATTGACCACTAACGGTTAAGTTGGTTTCTTTGCCAAAGAAATCTGCACTGTCATCCACCTTTCCGTCTGTTTTTGGAAGTTGGTTCAAATCCATTGATGTCACACGGAACATTTCCCCAGCGCCTTCTGTATCGCTTCCCGTAATAATCGGGGTATGTACATATACAAATCCTTTTTCTTGAAAGAATTTATGAATGGCATAAGATGCAAGCGATCTTACTCTGAAAACGGCTGAGAAAGTATTGGCTCTCGGACGTAAATGAGCGATCGTTCTTAAATATTCAAGGGAATGTCTCTTCTTTTGTAAAGGATAATCAGTATCTGATAATCCTTCCACAACTATTTTTGTCGCTTTAATTTCAAAAGGCTGTTTCATTTCCGGAGTTGGAACAAATTCGCCTTCTACTAAAACAGAAGAACTAATAGGCAACTTCGTAATTTCCTTGAAGTTTTCAAGGGTATCCTCAAAAACTACTTGAACACTTTTAAAGAATGTTCCATCGTTTAACTCCATAAACCCAATGGTTTTGGAATCGCGAAGAGTACGGATCCAACCTGAAATTTGAACAGTTTGATCATTAAAATTTTCTTGATTTCTGTATAGATCTTTTACTACAGTCTTTATCATAATTAGCCTCCTTATGGTAATTTTTCACAATAAAAAAAGCCTTCTATCCCCAAAAAAAGGGACGAAAGGCTAACTTCCGCGGTACCACCCAATTTGTCATTATATGACCAACTTTAAAGCTATATTGCTTACTCCAGTCCATAACGTGCTGGTAACGTCTAAGCCTACTTAAGATATCCCTTTCGGTTAGAACTCAGGAGGTGTTCTTCATTCCTGCTTCATCACCAGGCTTCCACCATCCCCGGCTCGCTATCGAATATAGCAAAAACTACTTTCCTCTTCATCGATTTAAAAATATGTAATTGTTAAATGAATTTATATTGTAATAATTTATCATAAAACATAATCCTTTGTCTAGTTACCCTTAAAGATTTAGATATACGTTGCGATTTTTCTGGTGATAAAATAGTCTCTTTTGGAAAAAGAATAATAAAAAAAGCAGTCAGGGAAAGGTTCCTTAACTGCTTGTATTATTCTTTTATTTTGAGTGAATTTCCTTTATACGTCCGATCTGTCCATTTGTTAGCCTGACTTTGATGCCGTGGGGATGAGTGCCCGATTTGGTGAGGACATCTTTCACGATGCCCCTTGTAAGCTTCCCCGTTTTTTGATCGGATTTTAAAACAATATCAACTTCCAAGCCTGGTAATACGTCTTTCCGATTTTGTCCGTTCATTAGACACCCATTTTTCTACGGGTATTGCTTGGTTTCTTCGTTTGCTGGCTTTTCATTTTTTTGGTTGAAAGGTTGGCATTCGCTTTTCCCTTACCAGCAGAAGTTTGATTCTTTTTGTTTTCAAGCTGCTGCATCATTGCCTCTTTCAGGCTGATTTTCTTTTTTGGTGCTTCTGATTGATTATTCTCAGTCAAAGGAAATTCCTCCTCTTTGTATAGGATAGTAAGTCCAGTATAATCTATATTCGCTTATTTGTGAAAGAACAACGAAAACAATTTGGAAAGAAAAATTATGTATGTTTAAAAATGCGCGTTAATCAAAAGCCTGGTGCCATTCGCTGTGGACTACTTAGTCTAAAGAAGCAGGTTGATTCGCCTATGGTTTTTGTGCTTAATCCATTCAACTGGTCGGTATTCTTTAGGAAGATCTTTGGTTGTTTAACGGGATGGTTAGACCGCAAAGTATAACATCAAAGTTCTGAAAATTTCTCCGGACATTTGTATACTATTTTCTTTTAAAATAGAAACCGCAGCTATTTATAAAGGAGTTTCTTTGCTGTTAATATTAGTTGGAAATTTTTTCGGAAAAAGAGTTGACATCTCTTGCTACTCAGTGTTACGATATACCTGTAATAAGTAATACTTAATAGTTTGATTTCCAAAAGCTATTAAGTATTAAAATTTACCTTAGTACTAAGTAATACTGAATATAAGTCAGACAAAATAGAGGTGGCTCTGAACATGGAGAATTTAACGGAAATGCTGAAAGGTTCGCTGGAAGGCTGCGTGCTGGAAATTATCAGCCGGCATGAAACCTATGGCTACGAAATTACCCGTCGCCTGAATGAGCTCGGGTTTACCGAAGTGGTGGAAGGGACGGTCTACACCATCCTCGTGCGATTAGAGAAGAAAAAACTGGTGAACATTGAAAAGAAACCGTCAGATATGGGCCCCCCCCGCAAGTTTTATACACTCAATGAGGCTGGCCGTAAGGAGCTTGAATTGTTTTGGGAAAAATGGGATTTTGTATCATCGAAAATTAATGTCTTGAAGTCAACCTAGCTTCATAAGATATTCCATCTGATATTTTTGAAGTGACTTTAGCTTTATAAAAAGGAGGAAAATAACATGTTGGAAATGTTCAAAAAAATGATTGGTGATAAAAAAGAATACAAGATGATGATGGCACGAGTCGAAGCATTGCCAGAAGACTACCAGTATGTATTTAAGAAAATCCAAAATTACATGTGGAAATTTACTGCGGGTAATGGGATGGATATGTTGCATATACAGTATGAATTAATCGATTTGTTCGAAGCCGGTGCAGCAGAAGGCAGACAAGTGCTGGAAATCACTGGGGACGACGTGGCATCCTTTGCCGACGAACTAGTGGCAAACGCTAAAACCTATGTTGCTAAGTATCGTGAAGATTTAAATCAAAGTGTCTTGAAGCGATTGGGAAAAAAATAAACTCATTAAATGATTATGACTGAATAGCCGATTACAAATATGAATGGATACCTTCGTTATTCAGTTTAATTTTTTCTTCAGTAGTAAGTAATACTGATTATCAGTAAGACTGAATAGTGAAATTTAGATAAGGAGGAAAAAAGTATGAAAAGTGAAGCGATTTATGTAAAAGGGTTAAAAAAATCCTTTAAAGACAAGGCAGTCTTAAAGGGGGGGGATTTTGAGGTGCGGCGTGGTGAAATTTTCGCACTGCTGGGCTCGAATGGTGCTGGCAAGACGACGACAGTTAACATCCTTTCGACACTGATGAAGCCTGATAGCGGCGAAGTATGTATCTACGACTATGACGTCCAGCGTCAACCGGATCATGTTCGCCAGAGCATCAGCCTGACAGGGCAATTCGCAGCTTTAGACGGCATGCATACTGGGCGGGAAAACCTGATTATGATTGCCAAGTTGCGGGGAGTTTCCAACCCAGCACAAGTCGCCGACAATTTACTGACAAGATTCAGTCTGACCGATGCCGCCAACCGCCGGGCAGACCAATATTCCGGCGGGATGAAGCGCCGCCTTGACATCGCAATGAGCCTGATTGGGAAGCCGGCAGTCATTTTTCTCGACGAACCAACGACAGGGCTGGATCCCGAAGCGCGGATTGAAGTCTGGGATACCATCAAGGAGCTTGCCGGCGGCGGCACGACCATCTTGCTGACGACCCAGTATCTGGAGGAAGCCGAACAACTGGCGGATCGTATCGCCATCCTGCATGGAGGGAAAATCATCACTACCGGTACTCTTAATGAACTCAAAGAAATGTTCCCACCGACGAAAGTAGAGTACATTGAAAAACAGCCGACACTAGAGGAAATTTTCCTTGCAATCATCGGCAAAAAGGAGGAAATCTAAATGAAAAGCAAAACAAGTGTATTACTAGGTCGTTTAATGCGTAACATCATGCGCAGTCCGGATACAATTATTACGGTGGCAATTACGCCAATTATGATGATGCTTTTGTTTGTCTACGTATTTGGCGGCGCCATCAAGACAGGCACGGAAAACTACGTCAATTATTTATTGCCGGGAATCTTGCTGATCGCTATCGCATCTGGGGTCGCTTACACTTCCCTGCGCTTGTTTAATGATGTTAAGAGTGGGCTGATGGCGCGTTTCATAACCATGCCTATCAAGCGTTCGTCGGTATTGTGGGCTCACGTTTTGACTTCTCTTGTTTCCAATGGGCTTACTCTTGTGGTGGTATTCCTTGTCGCTCTCTTAATGGGCTTCCGTTCCAATGCTAATATCCTGGATTGGCTTGCGGTTGCTGGGATACTTGGGTTGTTTACACTGGCACTGACATGGCTGGCGATTATTCCCGGATTAACAGCGAAGTCTATGGAAGGGGCGACAGCCTACTCGTACCCGTTGATATTCCTGCCGTTTATCAGTTCGGCCTTTGTCCCCACGGAAACCATGCCAAAAATTGTCCGTGTGTTCGCTGAGAACCAGCCAGTGACATCAATCATCAATACGATTCGTGCTCTCTTGTATGAAGGTCCTGTTGGCAACGGTATCTGGATGGCACTTGCCTGGTGCGTCGGCATCATGGTCATCGCTTACTTCTTCGCCAATAAACAATTTAAACGCCAGTTAGGGTAAATCCACTATTATGGGATTAGACGTATCAATGGTCAACCGCTGCGATGACATGGAAGGCTGCTAACATGCTGAAGCATAACAATGACCGAAATAATGGAAAACATCAAAACTAAAGGAACTATGGATTACATTTTAGGTGGAATGTGATTCATAGTTTTTTGATGTAGTAAGGCGTACGAAAAGAGAGAATTCTTCTCTCTTTAATCGAAAGTAAGTTTTTGGAATAATCTATTTAAAAAAAACGTGATTTTAATCGATGAAGGATTAACCCTTTTTTTGTTGAAATTATTAAGGTAACGATTCCATTAATTTTAATACATAATACCGATGGATTTATAAAGATTTTAGTATGGAACAAACTACCTTTATTTTACCTTTTCAAGAATAATTTATCTTATTTCACTATGCAGATTGGTTAAATGTTGAAAAAACATTTTTAAAAATTCATTGACATTAAACTAGGTTTAACCTTTATCTTAAAATATGAAAATATGATTAAAGGAGTGATTTTGATGTTTCGTTGGGATGGAGGATTTATCATGGTGGACGGTCACAAGTTTGAGGAAGCGATCCAATGGTATCAGGATTTTTTGGGTTGGGAGTGTCTAGATTCCATCACAACTTGGGTTGGTAGAAAGGGCTTTATGAAACTACCAAGATCGGGTATGGTCACCATTAAATCGTTTGAAGGGGAGTATGATCACTTCAGGTCCCCGGAAACGGAAGGGAACGTCAAGCTAGTATTTGTTACATATGATTTGGATGAAACAAGAAATTATTTAGTAGAAAAAGGTGTACAAACCTTCGCTATAAATGTATTGCCTAATGGACAAAGGTACTGTGACATCCTATCTTTTGACAATACAAAATTAACGATAGCGGAAGAACAAAAGCTGGAGGATAACAATGTGTACCCACCTTCTGGAATCATTGGTTTTGGAAATGTAAATACCATCATCCATGTAAAAGATCCTGTGAATTCTGCTGAGTGGTATGAAAAGAATCTTGGCTTTAATATAGTAGAGGTAAATGCCGAGAAGGGTTATGCCCATTTACAAACAGAAGATGCCTATTATAGAAATGTACTGGGTCAACCATTCTGGGATAATATTTGGCTGCTGCATGGTAAAGACATTTGTGTGGAAAAACCGAATGATAATAAAGCGAGAGCATATTATGATATCCGACCAGAAGTTTTCTTTGAAGAATATAACAAGCTGATTCAAAAGGGTATCAAGCCTTCAGAAATTGCCGGGGATCCAATCAATGGCTGGGGAGGATTCCATATCTATGATCCAGATAATAACCGTATAAATATTTGGTCATACAAGGCAAATTAAATAAGTAAAGCGGAGGTACATATGCATCTTACCATACAGGAATTTTCAAAAAGGACAGGACTGCCTCCCAGTAAGCTTAGATTTTATGATAAAAAAGGTTTGCTTCAGCCATCTACCCGTTTAGAAAATGGTTACAGAGCCTATTCGATAGACCAAATTGATTTGGCAAAAATGATTGATTCACTTAGAAATGCAGATATTTCCATCAAAGAGATACAACTCTATTGTGATGCTGATGAGCAGAAGAAACGAAAGATGCTAGAAAGATGGAAAAAAGAGATAGACAAAAGGATGGAAGTACTGCATGCCGCAAAAAAATATGTAGGCGGTATTAATGTAGAAAACAACCAAACCATTTTACTTTCTAAATGGGAAAAGGAAAAGTGCATAGTATGGCAGAGGTTTGAATCAGAGAGGGGCCCGCATCCTTTTCGGGAACATTTTTTGACTGCAAGAAATTACTTAGAAAACATTGTAACTTTATGTTCAGAAGACATATATGTAAAAACCGAACAGATTACCAAGAATAAGATAATTGGAGAAGTAGGTTTTGCGGTCGATGGCAGCATGGATTTAAAGGAAAATGAGTGCATGCGACTGGAAAGAATTCCTCCCGGTTTATATGCAGTCATGCAAGATTGCCGGGCTGACGATGCATTCCTTTGCTTTTCTTATATTCAAATGGTCATACGTTTTGGGTTTCAACCAGCAGGAAACAAGATGGAGAGATACTCTAATATAGATTCGGAAATCTTTGATTATTTAATACCGTTGATACAATAAAATACATCATCAAAAAATGCACCCCCACTTGTTAAAACAAATGGGGGTTTTAATATCGAATCTTTTATTATATTTTAATGACCCATCAATCTAAGCAAGAAATAGGGAACGTAGGTAGGGGGGGCGGACAGCAGAAATGACAAAATCAAATATGAAAAAATTAAAACTATCACAATTATATAATCAAGCACATTTTTGAAATTCTCGTTGGATTTAGGACAACCGTTGTGCCAGCATTCTTCTAACAACATATTTTATACGGAAACGCTTCTCGATCGAAAGTGTTATCAATACAAAAGGAGTTGTTTGTATGGGTTTGAGCTTTCTTGGTCTTACAACAGGTCCATTCCGTGTTCCTAGTAAAGTGAGTGGGGATCCGGTTGGAACTAATCCCGACACCGTTCTTGTGGAGGTAATGAATCCTACACTCACAGATTTGGAAGCGGAATTTTTCGCGGATTTTGGTACTGAACCAGGTAGTCCTTTAACACATGTTATTCCATCCGGTGTTATCACTTTTCCTGCTGATAGTCTCACTACGCTCGTAGTGCCTGTTACTTTTGTACCGGGACAAGTCGTTCGTGTATCAATGACAGGTGACGTAAGCACAAATGGGACATTACTAGAAGTTGAAGTGGTTGGTATACGCTCATCAGATAATATGAATGAGCCAACTATGTTCTTCCGTCATCACGATTTATTTCCAACAAACAATATTATCAGTCCAACGTTAGCTGGTGCTCGCTCTAGTAATAGACAATGGATTTTATCAAAGTAAAATAACATCATGGTGGAGATGAGATCATAATCTCATCTCCTTTTTTACATATGGTCCTAAAAATAGGGATACAGCGAAAATAAAGAAATCTCATTTAGAGTATTAATTAAACAAAACATTCCTCTAATAATTGGAGAGACACAATTAAATGAGAAAAGATAAAATAAAGTGGGAAGTAATAAAGATATAGCAACAAACTAGTGATAAGAATGTTTTCATTAGTTTTAGGTGAAACTGGGCTTAATCTGTACAGTAGGAATTAAAAAAATGTTAATTAAAGGATTCTACTAGGCTAATAGAGCAGGATTGTCTCCTATAAAAATTGTATATATATGATGATATTGATAAAGAAGGGGGATCTTAGAAAAAACTTTGCTGTTAATTGTAATTCTATAAGTAGAAGAGAACCATCGTATTGCTCCATTTTTTCGAAAAGATAACTTTTTATATGTAAAGAAAACTAGGGTTTAGAGTGAAATTTAAACAAAACCAACAATAATAAAAACAAAAAGGAGTCAGTTATGTGCCGAAACATTCGAACATTATTTAACTTCGACCCACCAGCTACCGATGAAGAGATTCATGCAGCATCCCTTCAGTACGTCAGAAAGATAACGGGTTATAACAAGCCCTCAAAGGCCAACGAGGAGGCATTTAATCGTGCAGTCAATGAAATTGCAATGATTTCGAGAGATCTTTTGAATACAATGGTAACTAATGCCGAGCCACGCAATCGGGAGATCGAAGCTGAGCGTGCTCGGACCAAAGCAGCTAAAAGATATGGAACAAATTAGAGGAATGAGAAAAGAGAAAGCTCCTACTAATTTTTCATTTCCGCAATCGTGCACGTTTGCATTAAAAATGGCATTATTGATATGCCTCTATACATTTAGTACATTGATTTTGTTAAGATAAAAAATAACGAAGAATTTCTATTAATCTTACAGGGCATTTCTCTACAAGGAATGCCTTTTCAAATTGAAGTAAAGGTGCAGCTTCATAAATAAAAATTCATTATCCAAATACGCACAAAAGAACATATATTCGTGTTACAATTTTCCTAATGTTGCAAATTGGGAGGGAGAACGTGAAATTAAAAAGGATTAACATACAAGAGCGTATGATGCATTATAATGTAGCAGGTTTAAGTCTTACATTAATGGATAATGGTCAAGTCAGTAATATAGAAAACTACGGTTTACTAGAGGCAGGCAGTAATCAAAGCATTAACAGCAATTCTGTTTTTAGTGCTTGTTCCATTAGTAAGTTTTTAACAGGAATGCTAGTTATGAAATTAGTGGAACAAGGTCTTCTAGATTTAGATAAGGATGTAAATAATAGACTTGTATCGTGGAAAGTACCTGACAATGAATTAACGAAAAATAAAAAAGTCACCTTACGAAACTTGCTTAGTCATCAATCTGGAATTATAGACCCTGAAAATAGTTTCTCTGAATTTAATTCCAATATGGGTGTTCCTTCCATGAATAGAATATTAGAGGGAAGAACCTCTTACTGTAAGGTTCCAATAGAAGTAAAGTATGAGCCGGAGAGTGAATTTCACTATTCAGATGCAGGCTTTTGTGTCATTCAGGTATTAATAGAAGATGTTACTCATAAACCTTTCCAACAAGTTGTAAACGAATTAATATTTGAACCATTAAATATGGAAAAAAGTTTAATGGTTACGGATATAACAGAATTGGGAAAAGAAAACTTTTCTTGTGGTCACAACAAAAATGGCGAAATAGTAGTTGGAAAATATCCTATCTATCCCTATCCAGCGGCTTGTGGACTTTGGACAACCTCAACAAACTTAGCCCTACTGGTACTAGAATTGATGAATGCATTAAAAGGAAAAAGTAAGATTGGGATTTCTGCAATATTAGCAAAAGAAATGATAACTCCACAAAGGGGAAAGCATTGGACTGGATTAGGAGTATTTTTAAATGAAATAGAGAAGGAATGTGAAATTACATCACTGGGTTGGGGGGTAGGGTTCCAATGCATGATGGTGGCGTTTCCGTATTTAGAAAAAGGTGTAGTGATAATGACGAATACAGAATTGGGTGTTCATCAAATGGACGGGATAATTGGAGAAATATATAGATCCCTTGTGTATTAAGATAGGAACATTTAATTATGGGGGGAGCATAATACGAATAGCTGTTGCTGAATTAACTCATACACCTAAAGTCGTGTCCTTTTTCAAAAACCATTTAGAACGGAATAACAGTGCGGTTTATTCTGAAGAGTTTTTATGTCCACTCGGAATCAAAGCGGCTATAAAAAGAAAACAAATGATAGTGGCAATAGTCGATGGTCAAGTAGTAGGCGCTTTTCGATATTATAGAAAGAAAACGACCAAGACCATTTCTCTTTATCAATTTGCAATATGTGAAAAGTATCGCGGTCAAGGTTTGTTAAAAAAGATGTTAGAAACTATTAATGATATACCAATAATTGCGTTATGCCCAACAGAATCGGGATTTAATGACTATTTTTGGAAAACAGGTTGGCATCTGCAAGCGCATAATCCGGAATTTAATAGGTGGCATTTTAATGAATAATTTCTTAAATAGAATAAAAATCAAGGGCATCAAGTAAGCCCTTGATTTTTATATAAATAGCAACAAGTTAGAAAAAACGAATAACTTTTAATAGACTTTTTTTACTTCACTCTAGATGTTTAAAGTTTTTATCCTCTTTACCTTTCATTGGGGCAACTCCATATTGGGTAATATCCTTATTCTTTGATTGATAATCATACTTGTAATAATAGACCACGTTTCTTTCATCATTAAATTTCACTTGAATTGCGTATGGTCCTCCCATTTTACTCGCACCAGTTGATTGATATTCCACATCCACGTGAAATTCATTTTCCTTATATCCTTCAGATATTAAATAGTTCACCACTTTCTGTTTAACAGATTCCTCTGTTTCAGGCTTTTTGGAAAACATATTACAACCTGTAGTGAAGACACCGATAATTAAAACCAAGAAAAGAAAAAATGGCCACTTTGTTAAAATTTTCATCATGCTTCTCCTTTAATTTCCAGGGTTCATATAAAAATAGTAACGTTAATAATTGTTTATTTTATCGGTCTTAAGTCTTAATCGACCTTACCGCAATAATTATTGAGTATTGCAGGATGCTAATACACCGTGTACTTATACAGGTGTATAGGTACATATAACAAATCCCATTTTAAATAATTATGTAACTGGTCAAAAGTAAAAAAGATTACGGAAGAAGAAGGTGGAAGGAAAGAGGAAGGAATTTTTAACCAAAAACAAGAATACATTATTTAGAAATTTGATATAAAGGCAGTTATTGTAAAGTGGGGGGATTGAATTGGAGGAGTTAATGAAAGAATATGCATTAGGATATTCCATGCTTCGGGAAGCCATTGAAGGATTAACCGAGGAAGAGCTTCGTTACAAGCCAGCACCGGACAAATGGAGTATACATGAAATAATCATACATGTAACGGATTCCGAGATCTCGTCCACATCTAGGTTGAAAAAAGTATTAGCGGAGGATGAGCCGATTCTGATTTCATTTGACCAAGACGCATGGGCTAATAACTTGGGGTATGATTTGTTGGACCGTGAACAGTATTTGCTTCTTTTCAAACTCCTGCGTTCCAGTATGCAGCCTATCCTAGATCATCTAACTTATGAACAAAATAAGCGAGTGGGGGTATATGTGGATCAGGGACGGTTTACTTTTAAGCAATTGCTGGGATACCGAGTACAACACGTCCGCGATCACCTTGATCAAATTGAGCGGGTAAAGAAGGCGTATCAAGAGAAACAAAATCTATTAAACTAAATAGTATAGCAGGTAGCGTTATTCAAGAAGGATGAACGCTTATTTTGTTGAAGTTACTAAACTAACGAAGTACGTTAATTGGAAAATCATTATCATAGGGGAATTTTATATTATAAAATTTTTACTTTTAGAAAGAAGGATTGAATATGGTATATTGCAAAGTTCGTCAAGCAGAGATATATTATGAAGATTTCGATGAAGGGACTCCCATATTAATGATACATGGATTTTCTCCCGACCATAGATTAATGACTGGATGTATGGAACCTATATTTGAAAAGAGGAACGGATGGAGACGCGTTTATATTGATCTACCAGGTATGGGATTAACAAAAAATTATCATAAAATAAGTAATTCTGATGAAATGCTGGATGCTGTTTTAGAATTTATAGAAGCAGTAATTCCTAATCAAGAATACATAATCGCAGGAGAATCTTACGGTGGTTATCTAGCGAGAGGCGTTATTGAAAAACAAAAAGAAAAAGTGCTTGGTGCAGCATTTATTTGTCCTGTTATTATTCCTTCTCCCGAAAATAGAACAGTAGAGAAACATAAAATATTGAAGACAGATACAAGATTTATTGAAAAATTATCAAAGGAAGAATTGGAGGACTTTAGAAGCAATAATGTTGTTCTGGATGAATACACATGGTTAAGATACAACGAAGAAATTTTAAGTGGTTGTAAAATTGGTGATGACAATTTTTTAAATAAGGTTAAGAATAAATATGGATTTACTTTTGAGATTGACCAATCGGATTTTAATAAGCCCAGTCTATTCCTGTTAGGAAGACAAGATTCCACTGTTGGATACAAAGATGCACTTGATATAATAAAAAAATATCCACGGGGAACATTTGCTATATTGGATAAAGCAGGTCACAATTTGCAAATTGAACAACCGCAACTATTTAATAATTTAATAAATGAATGGTTGGATCGAATAGCAGAGTATCGTGGCAGATAAAATATGCAGTGCGTTTGTTAAATAATGTTCTAAAGTTACTTGGTAGCGTTAATCGAGAAGATTAACGTTTTTTTTGTTATAGTTACTTAGCTAAAGACAGGTTAGCTTAACAGGAAAAGGAATAAATGTATTCCACATTTGGAAACATATTATAAATAGTTCCTGTAGGTGGATGTAATGGATAACTATACAAATGATAATACAGCCAGACGATATAAAGCACATGTTAGTACCTTTGGTACAACCCAATTGCATTTGAAAAATCCATACATGATTGCATGGTGGTCTGCAGCCTTCCCTGGATTTGGACATATGCTTTTATCTAAATATCTAAGAGGCTATGCTCTATTTATTTGGGAAGTATTTGTTAATATTAAAGCTCATGTTAATTCTTCGATGATTTATTCCTTTCAAGGGAATATTGACATGGCGAAAGAAGTATTAGACACAAGATGGCTTCTGATGTATATCCCTGTTTACCTTTTCGGCATTTGGGATAGTTATCGGACAACAGTAGATATGAATAGGGTATATCTTTTAGCAGAGCGAGAGAACCACCGTTTTAATTCATTTTCATTAGGAGCGTTAGAGATTAACTATCTCGATAAACGAAATCCATTTCTTTCGGTCATGTGGTCATTGTTTATTCCTGGTTTGGGACAGCTGTATATACATAGAATTTTAACCGCTATCTTTGTCATCATCTGGTTAGTGATATTTTATTTTTATTCTCATATTCAAGAAGCTGTTGTACTTTTATTTTTAGGAAAAGTAAAGGAAGCAACTTCCGTTTTAAATCCAGAAATACTTCTTTTCATTCCTTCGCACTATGGGTTTGCAGTTTATGATTCTTATATTAATACGGTTGAGAATAACAAACTTTTTGAAAAAGAGTTAAGGGGTTATTTAACAAAGAATTTTCAATCGGAGGGGTTCAAAATACAAAAAGGACAAAAAAGGGTAGGGAGGGGCATGCAACTATATTCAACATTTGAAACCACTGGATATTTAGAAATGGCAATTTCAACGCTAGAAAAGAAAGGGATTCAAAAAGAAAGCATATTTGCTGTCCCTCTGGATAATAGAGCCGAAGACCGTAAGATTTTTGATAACATACATCGCTCAGATGGAACAAGCCTAATTGATATTGGAATGGGACTTGCCACCGCTTTTTCCGTTATTGGAGCAAGTATTGGGTTTAAACTAGCTTGGGGACCAATTTACTGGGGACTGATAAGTGCGTTTGTTGGATTTGTCCTTGGTTTTGCTATACGGCTTTTGATGGAATTGGTTATGAAGAAGAAGAAAAGAGTTTTAAATGGTAAACACTCTGAGATAGTCCTAATAGTTGATTGTGATGAATCACAAGCTGAATTAGTAGAAAATATACTTTGGAGTCACTTTGCATTAGGAGTAGCAAAAGTAAAATGTTGATTTGTTGAATATATATTATTAAGATTGTGCAGTAAATACACTTAAAGTAACGGAAGCGGTTGTTCCATTTGGACAGTCGTTTTTTTATTAATGGGATTAGGTTGTGTAGGAGAGGATTATTATAAGTTGAAAAAATAACCACAAGAAAGGACCGTTTCGTAAACAAAAAAGAAAGAAGGCAAAAAGCCTTCTTTCTTTTTCTACTCAGATATCCTTTACCACCTATGAGCCTTTGCGTTACTTCTGAGTATTATATTATTTTGAGATACTCTTGTATGCCCATTTACTTGGGATTTTGAACGCTTAGGCCGTGTCCAATTATGGTGAAACTCTTGAGAATGTTCATCTAACTGACTTCGATAACTCATTACGAATCACCTCATTGATAGGATAGGATACTCTGAATAAAGTGATATTCAGGAATATCATTATAAGTATTTGAAGTTAGAAGTAAATTCATACATTTTTTCTGATTTCTGCAGGGCATCATGCATTTTATATTGAATTATTTTTATCTTTGTCATAGCTTGGTGATGTAGTAGAGTGTGATAATACAATAATCTAATACTTTTTCAGTAATTGGCATAAAGTAATTAAGTAGTAACCCACCTAAACAAACAGTTAATAAGATTCCAACATCGATTGGTCCATGGAAAATAATTGCGATTATCAAGAATATGAGGTAAATGAATGTTCTTGAAAAATGTTTTAGACAATTCTTTAATGATTCGTGTTAATCGGTCAACTGGAATTGGTGCAAAATCTGTGTGTAAATAGATTGCAGTTCCTAATCCTATAGCAACTAGGCCGATTCCAAACAAACAACTCTTCTGTCCCATAGATCAGGTGTTATTTAGTTGTGCAATAGGAAAAGCCACATATCAATACCAACGCCTGTTATAAATGCCGTTAACAATCCTAAAACTTCCGGCCTCTGTCTTTCTTTTTAAAAATGAATTACATCCAATTAATATGAAAGCTATTATTATTTCCCAGCCTCCCACTGTAAGCCCTACATATTGGGACAGTCCTACCAACAGTGCATCAAAAGGTGAAGTTCCAAGGTTTGTTTCAATAGTGAAAGAAATACCAAGCTTTAATATGAAAATTCCTAATACATAAAAACATATTTCACTCGTACTCGACCTCATTTCTTGTTTTTTTGTTGCAAATGCAACAAATATAAATTAAATTTAATGTATACGGTTTTTGTTGCATTTACAATAAAAAATACGCAAGGAGTTTATGATGAAGGAAATTTTACGTGAAATCGGAATGATAGCAAGAGCATTAGATTCTATAAGTAATATAGAATTTAAAGAATATGACCTTACTAAAGGGCAGTATTTATACCTTGTGCGAATATGTGAAAACCCGGGTATCATACAGGAAAAGGTAGCGGAGATGATAAAAGTTGATCGAACAACAGCAGCACGTGCTATTAAAAAGTTGGAAATGGGTGGATTTATTGAAAAGAAAGAGGATGAGCATAACAAAAAGATAAAAAAACTCTTTCCAACAGAGAAAGCAAAAGATGTATATCCTTTTATAAAAAGAGAAAATGAATATTCCAATAGTGTTGCATTAGCTGGATTTTCCGAAACCGAAGTAGAAACCATTTTCCGTCTTCTTCAAAGAGTAAGAAAAAATGTAGAAATAGATTGGGAATTTGTAAAAAAGGGAAACAAGAGAAGTTATTGATTATATAAAGGAGCGACATGTTTAAATGACTGTAAATATCAAAAAGTGTACCCTTGAAGATTCACACATACTACAAGAAATAAGTTATGAAACATTTAATGAGACGTTTAAGGATCAAAATTCACCTGAAAATATGAATGCTTATTTGGAAAGAGCATTTAACTTATCACAATTAGAAAAAGAATTATCTAATATTTCTTCGCAATTCTTTTTTGTTTATTTTAATAATGAGGTAGCTGGATATTTAAAGGTTAATACAAATGATGCTCAGTCTGAAGAAATGGGTGATGATTCACTTGAAATCGAGAGAATTTATGTAAAGAGTAACTTTCAAAAACATGGGCTAGGCAGATATCTGCTAAATAAAGCGATGGAGATTGCGTTAGAACGGAATAAAAAGAAAATCTGGCTTGGAGTATGGGAAAAAAATGAAAATGCTATTGGTTTTTATAAGAAAATGGGGTTTGTTCAAACTGGAGCTCACTCTTTTTATATGGGGGATGAAGAACAAACCGACTTTATTATGACCAAAACACTTTTTTGAAAGGTGGGGTATTATGTATATTCCAAAGTATTTTAAGGTTACAAATGTGGATGAAATTTGGGATTTTGTTCTAAATAACTCTTTTGGCACGATCGTCTCAACAGAACAGGGGAAACCAATTGCTACTCATTTGCCTTTGGGGTTAAATAAAAAAGGCGATGACTACTATATTACTGGGCATTTGGCTTATGCGAATCCTCAATGGAGAACATTCGAGGATGAGAATGAAAATGAAAATGTACTTGTTATGTTTCAAGGTCCACATGCTTACATCTCTTCTTCTTGGTATAACCATGAAAATGTACCAACATGGAATTACCAATCTGTTCATGTATATGGAAAAGCTAGTATAATGGGCGAACAAGAGTTGGAAGAGGAACTTATATTATTATTACAAAAATATGAACATCATCGAGAGAATGCAACTTTATGGGAAAATTTATCTCCACAAACGAAGAAACAAATAAAAGGTATAGTAGGATTTAAAATTAAAATACAAGAAGTTCAAGCAGCGTATAAACTAAGTCAAAATCGAAATGAAGAGGACTACCATAGCATCATTAATAAGTTGAAAAAGGAAGCAGATAATAATTCTCATCAAATAGCAGAAGTGATGAAAAACAGAGACTCTAATAGTTAACTGCTTCAAAATAATACATATACCGGGATGATTTAGATGAAGATGCAATAGTAAATGGAATGAATAAAAACGATTATCAACTAAATCATATAGGTATGAGCTAGCATCATAAGAATGAGGACAATAAAAGGAGAAAGGATTATTAGCACTTTTATTTGCCATTGTAGTCTAATGATATGATTTATCAAAAACAGTGACATAAAAGCAATACAATATCTTAACCAATAAAACCAACCGAAGTCAGTTCTCCTTAAGATTATAACAAATAGAATAAAGAGTATAATAATATTTAAAGATATTGGCCAATTCTTTATTTTCTTTTTAAATATTGAATATATGATTATATTAATTAAGGCAAATATGTAATAGATAGGGATGTTGAGAAACATTCCAAAAATTATACCATCTAACATCGCACCTTCCGTAGCAAAATCAAAGTGATGAAGAAAAATACTTACATATCCTAATAAATGATAGATGGTATAAAGTAAAGCAACTCCAATTAAACTTTTTTCAATACTCATATACATAGACTTATTCCTTTCTGTAATATAACCACCAAACAATCTATTTATAAAATTAATTTTACATTTATAGTTGTTCTTGGAATAGGGGGAATTTATAAAGCTCCTCCTAAATTCTTTATTTTTTCCTACCTGGAAAAATACCTCCCCTTTATACTAACGCAACGATGATGGTACGGATGGAGGTGATTAGTTGATAAAAGATGTAGTTTAATATGCTATAATTTAGTTAATTCTACTTTTTTAAAAAATTATAGGAGAAACTATATGACAAGTTTACAAGATATTTTAAAATTGGATTTTGCATATCTAGAAACTTTTACTACACGTACTAACACCAATTGGGGAGCATTATTTTGCAATGAGAATCAACCTACTTATTACGATGCGAATCATGCACATATTCATGATACTTGTGAAAACCCTCAATTAGTCATTGAGGAAGTAAAAAATTTCTATGAGTCTAGAAATATCATTCCAAGGTTTTATATATATAATTTGGAAGCACAACAAAGTTTGATTGATCAACTTAAAAGGAATCATTTCGGATTTGAAGAATTAGTAAACCCAGTTCAACGGTGGAATCAAAAAGTTATGAAAAAAGAAAAACTTGAAGGAACTTCGATTGAATTGGTGACAAAAGAGAATTATTCCGAAGCATTGCATATTGAATGCACTATTAAAGAATTTGGAGGGAAAGCGGTTAGAGAAAAGGCTTTGAAGGTAGAATTTAATCACCCAAGCTTTATACACTTTTTACTCCGACATAATGGCATTGCCTGTGCAACAGCTTGTATTTTTGTAAGTGATAATCAGGCAAGAATGGAAAGTGTTGCAACTCTAGAGGAATACAGAGGAAGAGGTTTAATTGGCGAACTGATTCATTATATTCAAGCAATGGTTGCAGAAAGGAGCCTTGAAAACCTCTGGGTGTTCCCAATTAATGAAAAAATAGAAAAGGTCTATCAAAAATATGGATTTAATACTGTTGCAAAATTAAAAGTGGGACATGCATTTTTAGGCGGAAAAAGCATTAAAGAAATCCATGCATAAAGCTCTCCGATAGTTGGAGGGTTTTTTTGATTCCGGTGAGGACACATACTTACTGATTTTGTTCAAGAAATAATAAGAATAAAACTGAAAAAATCTAGCCGATGGCTAGATTTCCCCAGGTAGAAAGTTCCTCAAAAGGGAGGTTTAAAATCATTTATATATATATATTCTACAAACGAATTATTAAGAACTGGTGAAGAGAAGAAAAAGATTGTATGAAAAAGCTATTTTGAAAGCTCCCTCTCTTTTTTATAAAAAGGATTAAATGAAAGAAACGTTTTTGTTAAGAAAGACTCCTTCCTGTATAGCAGTCCCTGTTGTTTCAATAAAGAATATTGCAATAACCCCTTTCCTAACGCGATGAAAGAAAAGATCGTAAAAGTGATGACAATACAAGTGAATATTGGGACCCATGGACAGTTATTCATATCATTAAATGTATTTGCAAGAAATGTTGGCCATGCAATTGATGTATTCTCAATGGCATAGTAAGTGACATTAGTTCCTGGTATTCCTCCAACCTGCGTTAATTTCTGTGCTACAAAAATATTAAAAAATCCTAGCTGTCCAAGTAAAAATAACATATTTCCCATATGTAAAATAAAATAGGATAGCCACTGTGAAAAACAGCCTGGTACATAATACCATCTCCAAAGACCAAAAACTCTTGTCCCAGAGACGATAGCAGCATCATAGTAGGCCGTTTGCTGTATTTCCTTTACTGTTTTATGTACAAATTCTGCCGTTTTTCCAAGCTCCAGCACAATAATGAGCGAAATCATCCATATTGGGCGCTGCATAGAAAAAATGAAGAAAGGTATCGTTGTTAATATAATCACGTAGAAAAACACTGGTATCCTGGAGAATAAGTAATTCCACCCCTCTAGTAATCTTTTTAAGAAAGGAATATGTGCTGAAAGCATTCCAAACGGAAGAGCTAAGAGAAAGGTAATTAAAGATATTAATCCAATCTCTATGATGGTCGTTCTTGTACCTAGAACAAGAGCACTATACATATCTCTCCCTTTTGAATCAGAACCTAATAGAAAGCGTTCAGAAGGGGGATATGGCGGAAGAATGAAATCTAAATTACCCCCCTTTCCTAATATGTATTTGGTTTCTTTTACCTCTGTATCAATGTTTGGTAAATGAGGTCCGAAAATAAAAATAAAACTAATAATGCTGCATCCAATGATACCAATCCATAATAAAGGAATCTGTTTCATGATTGCTCCTCCTTTCGAATTGGATTCAGAAAATGCTTGATAATTTGATTCAACCACTGAGCCATTAACAGGATGAGCATGAAGCCTAGACTAAACCCGATAATCGTAGCGGTTTCAATTGGAAGAATCGTATCCACGGAAGAAATCATATCCTTAATCTGAATTGCTTCTATTAATCTAGTTCCCATCCCCCGGTAGAGGGTCATATATTCCACTAAAACCATGGAGGAAAGAAGGGTTAGAACAAGAGGCATAAAGTGAAGCAGAATTTTGGACCAGCAATTACGCAGAATATGCTTCCAAAGAATGACTCTTTCCGGCAGGCCTTTTGCTTTTGCGGTTAGTATGTAATCTCGATTATCCTCTTCCTTTAAGGCTTGTGTTGTATAGCCGGCGATAACAGCAGCCGGATACATAGATAAAAAAATAATAGGCAAAAAGATGCTATACCAATGGGAATATCCATATAACTGTAGCTGAGGAAAAAAACGTTGTATTGTTAAGGAAATTAATAATTCGAGTATGATAATAACAAAGAAGTCTGGAATAGCTTGACCCAACCATGTAGATCCCTCTCCAAATAGCTTCCATATACCACGATTATGTCTGTAATCAAATACCCCTTTTAGAATGCCAATGATGATGCTGATAATGAGAGCTGGAACTAAAATGATCACACTTCTTAATCCATAATGAGCAAGCTCCCATTCCACTGGCTGCTGTGTAGAAGATTTTCCTAAGCTCTTATTTTCCTTCACTTCTTTTACATAATGAACGATATTGTCTTTATAACCTGACCATGTAAAATGATAAGACATAACATCAGTGACGTTCACACGCTGAACTTTTATATCCCGCGGGAGTAAAATTAATAATACAAGAATTGCTGCCATTAAAATCCAAAGGATTAAACTGCTAGCTAAACTTAGAAGTAATTTCATATGGGTTCTCCTTTCTATTTACAATCTTTGTAAATTTTGTATTAACAAAGTCATATTCGAAGTGAGAACCCAATTATAACACAATATAACTGGAATTTTCGTATTTTTTAGAAAAAGGTGCTAACATTTCATTTTTTTAGAAATGTATTATGTAATTTGGAAAGCAAGATTAAGCATAGAATTCCGCCAAGAAAGGATAAAGACATATCCCATTCCGAATCCCATACATCCCCTTGGGTTCCAAGAAAGTCTTTCGCAGATCTGCCTAAAATTTCGGCTACAAGCCATTCAACTATTTCATACAAAGCCGAGATAGCTAAAACAAAGGATAATGTGATGAAAATTAGCCATTTTGATGGTTGAAGACATGATTTTCGAATCAATATTTCCCTAATGGCGATTGCAAAAAATCCTTTTGCAAAATGGCCAAAGCGATCGTATTCATTTCTTTGTGTGTGTAACACCTCTTTAAACCAATGAAATAAGGGAACTCTGGCATAAGTATAATGTCCCCCAATAAACATGAAGATGGCCAAAATAGTAATGATTAAATAAGAAAGTGTAGTAAATGGAAATTTTCGATACGTAATAACTAAAATAAAAATTCCTAGAACCGCAGGAGTAACCTCTAAAACCCAAGTAAAATAATCTGTTGCCTTAATGGACGACCATATAAAAACAATAATAATCATGGAAAATAGTAGTAAATGAATACGATTGATACGCATAAGCATGTTGGAACCTCCTTTTTGACTATAGGTTTTCCAATTTATCCAAAAATAATGAAGGTTTCGGTTTGTAAAATTCTAAATATTATAATAAGATAATATTATTCGGTAAATTATATAAGGAGTAATAAATACATGAGAAGATTACATATTGGAATGTGGCACGTATTAAAGGAAGAAGAGTGGAATCAATTCCACTTTGGGATGATTCATGGGTTAGAGGCATCCCAATATGAAAAGGAGGAGGATTGGAGAACATTAAAGGATTTTTGTCAGCAAAATAATATTTCTTTTGGTATTCATTCTCCAATATACTGCAATGAAAGAGCATGGCTCCCGCAGGTTACATCCAGTGATGAGCAAAAAAGAATTGAAGCATTAAGTTGGATCGGACAGGAAGTCGAATTTGCCGCAAAATATAAGGCGGACTATATTCTTTTCCATTATCCTTTCCCTGCCATCCTACCAAAATACGTAGATTATAACTATTGGCCAAGAGAGGTAAACTTTCCGACCATGAAATGGAACGAGCTTTCGAGGGAAGAGTTTGTGCATTGGAGCGAGGAAGTTTTTAAGAGATTAGTAGAATTACAGGTCAACTATAAACAAAAAATTATCTTGGAATATGATTTCTTTGGAGAATTTGAAGAGGAATACCTGCAAATGTTTGAAAAGTACAAAGAGATACAGCTTGTTATTGATACACAGAGATTAGATGTTCATAAACGGGCATTTCCAGGCTTTGATCCATATAGCTTTTTAGTGAAAGCTGCTCCTTATGTTTATCTAGTACATCATAGCACAACAATATACGGCGAAAATCCCAAACGGCATGTTCCTGTAGTGCCGGGAAGTATTCATAACCCTAATTATGGAGATGCTCATCTGTACTTGGAGTTCTTGTCCAAATATAATCAAACCTTCCATATTCATTTTGAACATAATCCGAATCTAGTAACTAAAGAACAGCTCAAAGAATGTTATGAATTAGCTATAGATACTATGAAAATTAAAATATAATTATCTTCCAGGAAATGTTAACTGGTTTTATTCTAAATATTTTTCAATGCAAAATTCTCAAGACGAATTACATATGGTTGGATGACTGAATTTAGTTTAATCGAACATTTGAGAGGATAAACGTGGGCTTAGGTGACCGAACTGTAGGTCTAAGAGCATATAAGGTAACCAAACCTGGGCTTAGGTGACCGAACTGGAGGTCCAAGAGCATATAAGGTAACCAAACCTGTGCTTAGGTGACCGAACTGAGAGTCCAAGAGCATATAAGGTAACCAAACCTGGGCTTAGGTGACCGAACTGGAGGTCCAAGAGCATTTAGGGTAACCAAACCTGGGCTTAGGTGACCGAACTGAAGGTCCAAGAGCATATAAGGTAACCAAACCTAGGCTTAGGTGACCGAACCGAAGGCCAAAGAGCATTTAGGGTAACCAAACCTGTGCTTAGGTGACCGAACTGGAGGTTCAAGAGCATATAAGGTAACCAAACCTGTGCTTAGGTGACCGAACTGGAGGTCCAAGAGCATTTAGGGTAACCAAACCTAGGCTTAGGTGACCGAACCGAAGGCCAAAGAGCATTTAGGGTAACCAAACCTGTGCTTAGGTGACCGAACTGAGAGTCCAAGAGCATATAAGGTAACCAAACCTGGGCTTAGGTGACCGAACTGAAGGTCCAAGAGCAATTAAGGTAACCAAACCTGTGCTTAGGTGACCGAACTGAAGGTCCAAGAGCATATAAGGTAACCAAACCTGGGCTTAGGTGACCGAACTGAAGGTCCAAGAACAATTAAGGTAACCAAACCTAGGCTTAGGTGACCGAACTGAAGGTCCAAGAGCATATAAGGTAACCAAACCTAGGCTTAGGTGACCGAACCGAAGGCCAAAGAGCATTTAGGGTAACCAAACCTGTGCTTAGGTGACCGAACTGGAGGTCCAAGAGCATATAAGGTAACCAAACCTGGGCTTAGGTGACCGAACCGAAGGCCAAAGCAAAGAGCATTTAGGGTAACCAAACCTGTGCTTAGGTGACCGAACTGGAGGTCCAAGAGTATTTTGAATAACCAATCGAGGATAATAGGCTACTCAAATATAGCAGGAAACTCAGAATCCAATTATTTCCCTAATTTCGCACGAATTCACTTCTAATGCTCAAATAATTATTTTATTGTATAGCATAACCACGTAATTTCGGATTGTTAGTGATACAAAAGAAAACCCCCTCTACAAAATATAGGGGGGTATATTTTTATTATGTACTACACTACAATTAGTTATTTGTATTTGGAATAAGCGGAAGCATTGCTTTTGGATCGCATAGAAGTTCTGTTAGTGCTAATTGTAACGTTCCTTTTGTCATCGCTTTGTCCTTGAAGCTAAGATCGTGATTCAGCATATTTTTAACAATTTCTGATCTTATCCCTGTGAGAACGGTTTGGCAGCCCATCATCGAAATACCGTCAATAATTTGAATTAGCTTATTAATAATCGGCGCATCCATCTGTGCAACTCCTGAAAGATCAATAATAAGAAATTGAATATGAGAGCTTCCTATATGATCGATTACTTTCTCACCTATGGTTCTCATACGTGTTGCATCTATTGCACCAATTAAAGGCAAAATACATACAGCTTCCGTTATTGGAATAATAGGTACGGATAAATTTTCAACTATTTTCATTTGGGAAGAGATGAGTTCATCTTTATATTTGGAATAGCTTATAAAGAAATGGTTTAAAAATTGATCTACCAAAGCATTAATGTTCTTTTCCAATGAAAAAAAATCCTCGAGAGCTGGTTCCTCTGTAGTCTTAGAAATATAATTATATAAAAATTCCCACGTAGTTCTTCGAATTGCTTGCACCCACTCCAGTTTAAATGCAAGAGTTAGTGAATGCTTTGCCCAAGCAATTCCTTCATTTTTCGCGAACTGAATTAACTCATGTTCTCGATTTTCTACTATGTATAATGTAAGTCTATGAGCATTTTCAATAAGATTTATATTCCCAATGGTTTGTATTTCTGCAATTTTGTCCTTCACATTAATAGCTTCCGATAACAAATGCTTTTCAAAATTTTGTCTGTTTGAAACGAAGAATTCACTTATAGAGAAATTTTTTGTACATTGCAGTTCCAATCTCGAAACGCTCCTCTTCGTAATAGGGTTTTGTTGTGGCAAAATGACTTTAAAAGTCGTTCCGATATTTTCCTCACTATCAACTACTATTTTACCTCCATGCTGATATACCACGGAAAACACCTGCGTTAACCCCATTCCAGTTCCATTTTCCTTTGTAGAATAGAAGGGGGTGCCTAATATAGATAACTTATCCTTTGGTATTCCAATGCCAGTATCGCTGATGATTACATGGACCTCGTTGTGCAAGGTGTAATGAGTAATTTTAATAGTGCCAGTGTCGGCAATCGATTCGATTGCATTTTTGATTAGATTAAAAAACACTTTTTTTAATTGATTTTTTCTCCCCGAAATTGGCACTTCGGTATTTTTAAAATCGGTTATTATTTCTATTTTGTATAGCTTATCTTGAAATAAATTTAAAATGGTTTCAAGCTCTACAGCTAAATGGATAGGCTGAAATGCTTCATCCTCGAGATCTGGCTTGGATACCTGAAGCAAATTATTTAAGGTAATTAGGGCATTTTCTAATTCGGATTGCGCTATCTCAATGTATTCCTCCTTCGAATCACTTTGCATTAGCTGCAAAAAGCCTTTCACGGCGGTTAAAGGGTTGCGGACCTCGTGTGCAATCCCTGCGGCAATCTGACCCACTGATGCTAATTGACTTAAATGGACCTCATCATTCAATTCTTCATGTCCAAGATGACTTTCCTCCATGCTATTCATCTCCTAAATTGCCTCTCTATTCTAATTTGTGAAAATGGCGCAAAAGTACAAATAATAAAATAATTATTTAGATTGACTAAATTTTACTAAAAAAAGCTTATTTAGTAAATAATAATAACTATAAATTAACCACAATGGTACTTTCTACTTAGTTAGCATGTAATGGATAGTATGGATATTTATCCCTTTCATAGTTCCTCCCAAACTCTTTAAAAAGGAGTATTTTCAAATATGCAATATGGTCTAAAAAGAGAGATTTATTCAAACATCTGAATAAAGTACTTTGCATTTTTGGATAGATACCGATCTTTCTGCCAAATGATTGCTGCCTCCGTAGTGATCGAAGAATCCGTAATTTCAAGGATTTTTAAATGGTTGGCAGGATAAGTAAGCAGAGAATCTCTCGGAATAATGGTTGCGCCTATACCAGCGGATACAAGTGATAAAATCATGGAAACATCCGGACATTCACAAATAATATTCGGCTCAAATCCATGCCGTCTGCACTCATTTACAACTAGTTCATATTGACCGGAACCCTGTATGCGATGAAGTAATAATAATGGAAGGTCTTTTAATTCTAAAAAACTAATTTCTGTTTTGGAATGTGTGAGTAATTCGTTTGGAAGGACGGCAACATATGGATCATTGGATAGTCTTATATGAGAAAAGTCATTTAAGTCCATTGGCATCCGGGTAATACCGACCTCTATTTCTCTATTTTTTATTAATTCCCCGATGACAAAAGTATCCCCCTCCCGTAATTGTAATGTGACTAATGGATATTTCTGAAGATACTCTTTTATTTTTTGAGGTAAGTGGGCGAAGCAGGATTTTACAGATCCAAGCGCGAGCACCCCGCGCAGCCCTTCATTGGATTCACGGACTTCCTCGATTGTTTCTTCTAATTGTTTTAATAGATTTTGAGCATGTTTATAAAGAATCTCTCCAGGCTGGGTTAGCTCTAGTTTTCTTCCATTTCTTTCGAATAGTGTTACACCTAATTCTTCTTCTAATAGCTTAAGCTGATGACTGAGCGGAGGTTGTGCCATATGAAGTTTTTTCGCCGCACGGGTTATTTGTCCTTCTTGAACAATGGTGGAAAAATAACGTAACTGTTTAATGTCCATCAGCTACCCCCTTTTAAAATATGCATACTTTTTTTATATACTTATCAAATATTTTAAATATTTTAAATATACTTTACCATATGATACATTTCAATTGTAAGGGTTTTCATATCGTGTAGGAAAAAATGTGTTATAAGGAGTGGAGGAGTATGAACCAATTTGTTGCAGTGAAGCAAAAATTGCGAGGATCGATTGCCCCAATTATTACCCCATTTAATGAGGATTTTTCCATTGATTATGATACGTTGGAGAGGCTGATTCATTGGCATATAGAGAGTGGCTCACATGGAATATCCGTTACAGGAACGACTGGAGAACCAA
Organism: Bacillus sp. FJAT-49736; assembly: GCF_018343615.1. Taxonomy (GTDB): domain Bacteria; phylum Bacillota; class Bacilli; order Bacillales; family Bacillaceae_C; genus Margalitia. The sequence goes on from NZ_JAGYPI010000001.1 coordinate 110,781, forward strand.
GCTCCTTAACCGTAGAAGAACGAGTCAAGGTAATGGAAACCGCAGCTAAAGCGATTAGTAAAAGAGTTCCATTTGTTCCGGGTACAGGTTCCACCAATCATCAAGAAACATTATATTTAACGAAAAAAGCACAGGAAATTGGCGCGGATGCAGCCATGGTCATTGTGCCTTACTACAATAAACCTTCGCAGCATGCCCTATACAAACATTTCAAAGCAGTCGCCGATTCGGTCGACATCCCGATTATTGTGTATAACATTCCAGGTAGAACAGCAACAAATTTACATGTGGACACGTTGGCGAGACTTGTGGAGGATTGCCCAAATATCATTGGTGTAAAAGAATCGAATAAGGATTTTGAACATGTGAATCGAGTATTGCTGAAGTGCGGACGAGATTTTCTTCTCTATTCCGGCATTGAGTTACTATGTTATCCAATGCTCGCTATTGGAGGAGCAGGACATATAAGCGCAACGGCAAATATTGCTCCTGACAAAGTAGCGGAAGTATATAATGCTTGGGCAGATGGCGACATCAAACGGTCACAAGATCTCCATTATGAATTAATGGAATTAAATGATGTTCTCTTTAAGGACACCAATCCGGCTCCACTGAAGGCAGCGCTAGGAATGATGGGAAAAATTAAACCGGTACTACGCATGCCAATGGATTTGCCTTCTGAGGAATTGCAAAAGGAAATCCGTTCTGTTTTAAAGCATTATGTGGAACTACAGGATGAAGTCACTTCCAAATAGCAGGAGGGTATAGAATGGAAAAAATTCAAGATGTAAAGCTTTATATCAATGGTCAATTTGTAGAGTCGAAATCAGGTAGAACATTTGAAAATCTTAACCCTTTTACAAATGAAGTAATAAACCGAATTGCGGAAGGGGATAGTGAAGACATCAGTTCCGCAGTGGAAGCAGCACATGCAGCATTTAAAGGGGAATGGGGAAAATTAAAGGTAAGCGAACGACTGAAATATATTCATAGAATTGCAGATTTAATTGATGAGCATATAGAAGAAATCGCTCCTTTAGAATCTTTGGATACAGGACTGCCAATCAGCCAAACAAAAAATATGGTTGCACGTTCGGCGCAAAACTTCCGTTTCTATGCGGAAATGGTGGCCAGCCGCATGGTTGGAGAGGCGTATCAGGTAGATGGTGAATTTTTAAACTATACCATTCATAAGCCAGTAGGAGTCGCAGGGCTTATTACTCCTTGGAATGCCCCATTCATGCTAGAAACGTGGAAAATTGCCCCTGCATTAGCAACTGGAAATACGGTTGTATTAAAGCCTGGTGAATGGTCCCCTCTAACAGCGAATCGACTAGCCGAAATCATTGATAAGGCGGAGCTTCCGAAGGGAGTATTCAATGTTGTCCACGGGTTCGGGGAAACGGCAGGGGCCTCATTAGTGAAGCATCCTGATGTCAAATTGATTTCTTTTACGGGAGAAACGACAACAGGTTCAGAAATTATTAAAAACGGTGCAGATTCTTTAAAACGCGTGTCAGCTGAATTAGGTGGAAAATCACCAATTATCGTTTTTGAAGATGCGGATTTTGAAAGAGCGCTGGATGCTAGTACATGGGGGATATTTTCTTTTAATGGGGAGAGATGTACGGCTAATTCCCGATTATTTTTACATGAATCTATCTACGATAAATTTGTTTCCGCTTTAAAAGAGCGTATTCCTAACATTGTAATCGGTGATCCCTTACATAAGGATACAGAAGTCGGACCGTTAATTCATGTAGAGCATTTTAATAATGTAAAACGCTACTTAGAGATTGCAGTAGAAGAGGGGGCAGAGGTGTATTCTGGTGTGGTTCCGGAAGAATTCAAGAGAGGTAACTTTGTTCCGCCAACACTGCTTTTAAACGTTGAAAATCATATGAGGGTGGCCCAGGAAGAAATTTTCGGCCCAGTCATGACTGTCATGAAATTTAAAACAGAGGAAGAGGCTATTGAGCTTGCAAACGATGTGAAATACGGATTAGCAGGTTATGTATGGACAAAGGACATTATGCGAGGACACCGTATAGCCCAAGCGATTGATTCAGGAATGATTTGGATTAATTCGCAAAATGTCCGAGACCTGCGCACACCTTTCGGGGGAACAAAAGCAAGCGGGGTCGGTCGTGAAGGCGGACATTACGCATTTGATTTTTACACAGAAGTTCAAGTCATACACGTAGCATTAGCGGAGCATCATATACCGCAATTTGGGAAAAAGAAATAGGGGGAATATATATGCCGGCAAAAACGGGAAAAGAGTATATCGAACGCTTAAAGAAAGCAAATAACAATATCTATATACATGGGGAAAGAGTAAAGGATGTCACAGAGCATGCAGCCTTTAAGAATGTCATTCAATCGATGGCGAAATTATATGATCTTCAATATGAAAAGGCAGATAAAATGCTCTACACCTCTCCGACCACAGGCAAAAAAGTTGGTATGACCTTTATGCAACCGAAAACGGTTGAGGATTTAATTGCTAGAAGAGAGGCAATAACTGAATGGGCCCGCACCTCTGGTGGGATGATGGGGCGCTCGCCTGATTATCTTAATGCCGAAGTAATGGCCATGGGGGTTGCCAATGAATTATTTGCGGAAGCAGACCAGATGTTTGCGGACAATGCGAAAAACTACTATGAATATGCCCGTGAAAATGATATCAGCTTAACTCATACATTAATTCATCCTCAAGTGAATCGTGCAAAAGCACAACATGAGCAAAAGGATGCGAATGTAGCACTTCATTTAGTCGAGAAAAATAAAGAGGGAATTATTGTAGATGGTATTCGTCTTCTTGCTACACAAGGTGGGATTACAGATGAAATTCTTGTATTCCCATCAACAGTGAAAAAGTCAGGTGAATTAGATGATCCTTACTCCTTAGCTTTTGCGATTCCTAATAATACACCAGGGCTTAAATTTATTTGCCGTGAATCCTTTGATTACGGTAAGAATCAGTGGGATCATCCATTGTCCGCTAGATTCGAGGAAGGGGATGCAATAGTTTCCTTTGAAAACGTATTTGTCCCTTGGGAGAGAGTATTTGTTTGCGGAAACTCGTCCATTTGCAACCGTACCTTCCGAGAAACGAATGCTGTTGTTCATATGGCCCATCAAGTATTAGCGAAAAATATAGTGAAAACAGAATTTCTATTAGGGCTCGCCTTAAGTGTCATGGATGCGATTGGGATAGATCAATTCCAGCATGTCCAGGATAAAGGAACAGAAATCATGCTGACTCTAGAAACTATGCGAAGCCATCTATATAGAGCGGAGCATAATGCCAAATTGGATAAGTGGGGAACGATGACGCCGGATTATGCCGCACTGGATGCAGCGAGAAATTGGTACCCGCGCGTATATCCTAGACTGGTAGAAATTTTACGTATTTTAGGTGCATCTGGACTTATGGGAATTCCTACGGAAGCAGATTTCCAAAATGAAGATATCGGAGCGATCATTCATCGCGGCTTACAAGGGAAAAATCTGGAGGGCTATGAGCGTGTTCAATTATTCCGTCTTGCTTGGGATATGACGATGAGTGCTTTTGGAAGCCGTCAAATGCATTATGAATATTATTTTTTCGGAGATCCAATCCGGATGGGAATGGCTTATTTTGATTCCTATGAAAAAGATTCCTATAAAGGGATGATTCGAGATTTTCTTGGGAAAGTAAATACAGGAAAGCCGAGTTTTGTGTGAGGGGGAAACAGATGATGAATTTTAATATCATTCGCGCAGCCAGGGCGATATTAAATGTAACGAATTTAGAGGAATCCCGGCGCTTTTATGTAGATGCACTTGGCTTTGTAGAAACCACAAGCGATCATGATCATATTTATCTAAGAGGTCTAGAGGAGCATTGTCACCATAGCTTAGTTCTGCAAAAAGCGGACGAACCAAGTGTAGAAGCCATAAGCTACAAAGTCCAATCAGATTCTGATTTAGATAGATTATCTGTTTTTTTCTCCGAAAAAGGCATGCAAACGAAATGGTTGGAAAAAGGTACACAAAAGGCAATGGGAAGAGCTCTTCGGGTTCAAGATATATCTGGATTGCCACTTGAATTCTATGCCGAAATGGAAACAGTGGATCGCTTGCTCCAACGCTATGATCTATATAAAGGAGCAAGAGTACAGCGAATTGATCATTTTAACTGTGCTGTGGAAGATGTGGAAATGGCCTACCATTTTTATATCGATGAATTAGGATTTGCCTGCTCTGAATATACTACCTCCGATGATGAACAAATATGGGCTGCTTGGCTGCATCGCAAACCAACTGTTCACGATGTTGCATTCATGAATGGTGTTGGACCACGCTTGCACCATATCGGTTTTTGGCTAAGTGACCCAATGAGTATTATCAACACTTGTGATGTTCTTGCGTCGATGAGATATGGAGCAAGCATTGAACGTGGACCGGGCCGCCATGGCTTATCAAATGCATTCTTCCTTTATTTGCGTGATCCAGATGGACATCGAATTGAGCTTTATAATGGGGACTATTTGACAAGTGATCCAGATTTCAAGCCAATCCGTTGGGATTTAGATGATCCAATGCGACAAACATTATGGGGGCATGCTGCTCCTGACTGCTGGTTTAATGAAGCATCTGTTGTTCTGGATATTCATACTGGGCAGGAAATAGAGACAAAGGAACCAAAATTAGAAAAGAAAAAACCAACTATTATTAATTAGTTTTTAAATTGGGAGATTGGTGGAATTGCATCGCATCTAGGGGATATTAACTTTTTACATTCCACCTTTATTCATTTTTTGACTGAAGGAGTGATTCCGTGTCCAAAGTTATATTTAAATTAAAAGGTTCACACCTTATCCATGCGGGTGAAGCAAATATGGGGGGGAATATTCTCCATCTGGAAGGTGAAAGCTATGAAGTACAGAAGCTTCTATGGGATGCACCTGTATCAGGAACCATTTATGGAACTCTATTAAACTATAAAGGGGAACTGGAAAATCTTGGTGATATAGTGAAGGAAGCTCCTTATAATAATCCTCCGAAAGCTCCTATTCTTTATATAAAACCAATCAATACCATTACTAGCTTTGGTATGCCAATTCCAATTCCAGAAGGCGAGTTGCAACTGGAAATGGGAGCCGCTCTTGCCGTTGTATTTGGACGCACTGCCACTCGAGTAAGCGAAGCACAAGCATTAGAATATGTAGAAGGATATACGATTATCAATGACGTAACCATTCCACATGAAAGTGTATACCGTCCAGCGGTGAAATATAAAGCGAGAGATGGATTTTGCCCAGTAGGTCCATGGATTGTAGAGAAAAAGGGAATAAATCCGGACGCACTTACTATTAAAGTATTTATCAATAATCAGCTAAAACAAGAGAATTCAACGGTAAATTTAATAAGGTCTGTGTCTCGATTGATTTCAGAAGTTACTGAATTTATGACATTCCACAAGGGGGATATTTTGCTTGTGGGTGTCCCGGAAAATCCCCCACTAGCAAGTGCTGGAGACCACGTTCGTATTGAAATCGAAGGAATTGGCAGCTTAGAAAATACGATTGTAAAAGAAACAGAGCTGACAGCGGGGGTGAAGCTATGAAACGGGCTAGAGTAGTATACGGTGGATTAATTCATCATGCTACTGAAAAAAATGGCTTCCTCCAACTGGATAACGGGAAGATGGTGAAGGAGGAAGAGGTCATGTGGCTTCCTCCGGTTGAACCGAAGACAGTCTTTGCACTGGGGCTAAACTACGCTGATCATGCTGCAGAGCTGGACTTCAAGGCACCATCCGAACCACTTGTCTTTCTAAAAGGACCCAATACTTTTATTGGACACCGTGGCTACACTGTTAGACCTGCTGATGCCACTTATATGCATTATGAATGCGAGCTAGCCGTTATTATTGGTAAAACGGCGAAGAACATAAGCAGGGAAAATGCGTATGAGTATATCAGCGGATATACCGGTGCGAATGATTATGCCATTCGTGATTACTTGGAGAACTATTACCGTCCTAATTTAAAAGTAAAGAATCGTGATACATGTACACCGATTGGTCCTTGGGCGGTGGATGCAGAAGATATTGATGACCCTATGAACTTAGAATTAAAAACATACGTAAATGGGAAACTCGTTCAAGAAGGCAATACAAAGGATATGATCTTTAGTATCCCGGATTTAGTGGAATACTTAAGCAGTTTTATGACTCTAAATCGCGGTGACATTATTCTGACTGGAACACCGAAGGGCTCCGTAGATACAGCAATTGGAGACGAGGTTATTACAGAGATTGAAGGGATAGGCAGATTGGTAAATACCATAGTGGGATCAGATTGATGATTAGCTAAGATTATTGATAGATAAAAGTATTATGAATTAAGTGAATTTATAACATGAATCTCTGAAATTGGTTTCGGCATTTCCTTGGAATTAGCGTATGATTAGGTAAAATTAAGGGAGATTGCGACGAAATGGATGGGGATTCCACGAGACCAGCGGAAAATTCCGCCGAAACCAAGGATAATCCCGCGAAATCAGCGGATAATTCCGCCGAAACAGCGAATAATCCCGCGAGATCAGCGAATAATTCCGCCGAAACCGCGAATAATTCCGCGAGACCGGCGGAAAATTCCGCGAAACCGAGGATAATCCCGCGAAATCAGCGGAAAATTCCGCCAAAACCGAGGGTAATACCGCGAAACCGAGGATAATCAGTGAAACCAGCGGAAAACTCCGCCGAAACCGAGAGTAATTCCTCGAAATCAGCGGAAAATTCCGCCGAAACAGAGGATAATCCCACGAAACCGAGGATAATCAGCGAAACCAGTGATTAATCCCGCGAAATCAGCGAATAATTCCGCCGAAACAGCGAATAATCCCGCGAAACCAGCGGAAAATTCCGCCAAAACGGCGAATAATCCCGCGAGACCGACGGATAATTCCGCCAGAGGACAATAATCCCGCGGGATTGAACCATAGTCCCGCCAACCCAGACCAACATCCAGCAAATCACAAAATACAAGCAAAGGAGGATATCATGCCGCATTTTATACTTGAATATACCGGTAACCTGAAACCGGATGCTGATATTCCATCTCTTCTTGAAAAGATTAATAATGTATTAATTTCCTATGATTCTATTTTTCCTATTGGCGGTATCCGCTCAAGAGCCATTGAACTGCAAGATTACAGAGTAGCGGATGGTACGGAAGATGATGCATTTGTGCATGCAATGTTAAAAATCGGTGCAGGTAGAACAGAGGAAGTGAAAAGGCAAGTATGTGATGAATTATTCGAGGTAATAAAGGATCATTTTCAAGAGTTGTTTGAAACCCGCTATCTGGCCCTGTCTATGGAACTAGTTGAATTTAGTGAAGCAGGCACTTATAAACACAATAATATTCATAATCGATATAGGAGGTAACAGAACATGAATGCATTAAAGGAGGCCCATAAAATGGATGATCGTACATTTCGTGATGCAATGGGGAAGTTTGCAACAGGAGTAACGATTATCACTACATCAGTGAATAATCAAGTGCATGGCATGACAGCAAATGCTTTTATGTCTGTTTCTCTTAACCCGAAGCTTGTTCTCATCTCCATTGGAGAAAAAGCAAATATGAATCGGCTTATTCAGGAGTCTGGAAATTTTGGCATTAGTATTTTGACAAAAGATCAGCAGGATATGTCCATGTATTTCGCAGGACAGTTGAAGGAAAAGCGAATGATTGATTTTGACTGGATGCAAGACATTCCAGTGGTTCCTGATTCAATGGCCAATATTACGTGTAAAGTACATGCTTCTTACCAGGCAGGCGATCACACGTTATATATCGGTGAGGTTATCGATATTGTTGTGAAAGATGGTGAACCATTAGCATTTTTTGAAGGGAAATATAGAAATCTAGTCAATTAATAATGGTTATTTTTAATAAAGGCTATTTTCGCATAGATTGTTTAAAATCCAAAAGCCGATTTTAACGTGTTGCTTTTCGTATAAGTTCATCAAGCCTTATAACTAAATGCTTCGTGGCATCTTTTCGTAAGAACATTTGCGAAACTTAGCGAATGAACCTAATTAAGTTCCAAAAGCACAAAATTTACGAAAAGAGCCTTAATTAATATTAAACTAAATAAATGAACCGAAGGAGATTTCATAGGAATCTCTTTTTTTCATAAATGAAGGTGTTGGAATTTTCAAATTTCATAAAGGAATTCCTATTTCGAACGGCGAAATAAGAATAAAGAAGAATAAAGACATTGGGGGAAAAAATAATTGTTAACTATAAAAAAAAGTAATATTGTAGAAGATTTTCATGGCACAAAGGTTGCAGACCCATATCGGTGGCTGGAGGATCCGGATTTAGCGGAGACGAAAGAATGGGGCAACTGGATGTCTGAGCAGTGTGATGCTTACTTCGAGGAAACCACAACACGTGAAAAGGATAGAGAGAGATTAACTGAGCTCTGGAATTATCCTAAATTTTTTGTTCCGAAAAAAGTGAAAAATCGTTTGTTTTATCAAAAAAATGATGGTTTGCAAAATCAAGCTGTCTTGTATATGAAAGAAGGCGGCAAGGAATCGGTTCTTATCGATCCTAATACGCTAAGTGAAGACGGTACGGTAGCAATGACCAATTATTCCTTCAGTGAAGATGGTAGGTATATAGCTTATGCTACCTCCAAACATGGAAGCGATTGGCAGGAGCTTCATATTATAGACATTACAAGTGGAGAAAAACAACCTGATCATATCCAATATGTGAAATTTACAGGAATTGCCTGGGCACCTGACCATACTGGATTTTATTACAGCCGTTTTCCTGAGCCTGGAACGGTAAGCAAGGAAGATGAAAGCAATTTTAATAAGGTATACTTTCATAAGCTCGGTACATCTCAAGAGGAGGATCAGCTAATCCATGAGCAGCCGGAGGATAAGGAGCTGATGTTTAGTGCTTTTGTAAGTGATGATGAACAATACCTCTGCCTTCATGTTAATCTTGGAACCGCAACAGAAAATCGCTTTTATATCAAAAAGCTAGGTTCTGATCATGATTTTACACGCCTATTAGATAAACAGGATGCCGAATATTTATATATTACGAATGTAGGAGATACCTTTTATTTTAAAACAAACTTAGATGCACCGAATGGAAGAATCATTTCCATAAATATATCGAACCCCGAAAAAGCAAACTGGACGGAAGTTTTATCAGAGCAGAAGGATGTAATGGATGCTGTTAAATATGTAAAGGATCACTTTGTTATAGCAATGCTTCATGATGCACATCACCAGCTCCATGTATATAAAGTAGATGGATCCTATGTAAATGAAATATCTATTCCGGTTATTGGTTCCTTAACCAATATTACAGGCTCCAGTAAGGATGATGAAATTTATTTTGGTATGACCTCATTCTTAAGCCCAACCACCGTCTACAAATATAGACTTGTTGAAAATAAACTGGAGATTTTCTCGGAAACTCAGCTAGAAATGGATATTACTTTATATGAAACAAAGCAAATTTTTTATACTTCCAAGGATGGTACAAAGGTTCCGATGTTTCTTACTTATCATAAAGAGCTGGAGTTAAATGGTCAAAATCCAGTTATTTTATATGGATATGGCGGCTTCAATATCAGCATGACACCTTCGTTTAATCCAGCTATTTTGCGTTGGATAGAAAAAGGCGGAGTGTATGCGGTTGCGAATCTTCGCGGTGGAACAGAATATGGGGAAGAATGGCACAAAGCTGGAATGCTTGAAAATAAGCAAAATGTATTCGATGACTTCATCGCTGCAGGGGAATGGTTAATTAATAGCGGTTATACATGTAAAGAGAAGCTCTCCATCATGGGAGGTTCTAATGGTGGTTTATTAGTAGCGGCATGTATGGTGCAAAGACCTGATCTGTATGGAGCTGTTATTTGTCGAGTTCCGGTAATTGACATGCTTCGCTACCACAAATTCACCAGTGGACGATATTGGGTGCCAGAGTATGGAAATGCGGAAAATCCAGAACAATTCCCATTCCTATATGCATATTCACCGCTTCATAATATAAAAGAAGGACAAAAATATCCGCCTGTTTTGATTGCCACGGCAGAAAGCGATGATCGTGTTGTCCCTGCTCACGCCAAAAAATTTGCAGCAACTCTGCTTGAAAAAGCGGATAAAGAATCCACAATTCTTCTTCGACTTGAAGCAAAAGCAGGACATGGTCTTGGGAAGCCAACAACCAAATTAATCGATGAATGGGTCGATTTTTATGCATTTTTAGATAAAGAGCTACAATAAAATAAAAAAGCCTTGAGTTTTAACTCAAGGCTTTTTTGTATGAAAAAACTACATAGAAATCTAGTAATAAAAAGCATGTATTTGGAGAAGATTACATATGGAAACAAATGAATATGGCATTTTGAGTGAAAAGTGAGAAAGTAAATTATTCCATTAATCTTATGATGAGAGGGAAGATTTAAAATAGAGTAAAAATTATTTTAGTAAAATATTTTTTGTTGAAATATAGTTATAATATTCCATGTAAATATATGCAAAAACAAACTATATTAAGGCTTGTGGAGATTATTTTTCATTAATTGCCCTATTAAAAAAATTGTTAATCTTTCTATTTCTGGCCATATTATTGACTGTTTAATTGTTTATAAATTATGCTAATTCTATATTAAAATAATTTTTTGAGGGGAGCGGAATTATGGAAGCATCAATGAAAAAAGATCTAGATTCCAAGTCGCGCAAAAAACATCCACCCGGTCTATATTTGTTGTTTTTAACAGAAATGTGGGAGCGCTTTAGTTATTACGGTATGAGAGCTATTCTCGTTCTATACTTGACAAAATCGCTTGTTAACGGCGGTTTGGGAATGAACGAAAGCTTTGCTTTAGCACTCTATGGATTCTTTACTGGTGCGGTATATTTAACACCTTTAATTGGTGGGTGGCTATCAGACCGTTTCTTAGGTCAGCGATTAGCGATTACGCTAGGCGGTATTACGATGGCAATTGGAAACCTCGTACTGTTCGGCTTTCATACAGAAGTCGGTGTTTATATCGGTCTAATTATTCTGATTATTGGGAATGGATTTTTTAAACCAAATATCTCTACTATTGTTGGAGAACTATATGAGAAAGATGATCCACGCCGAGATCCTGCATTTACGATTTTCTATATGGGGATTAACGTTGGTGCCTTCTTCTCACCATTAATTATTGGTTTAATCACAGATAAGCTTTTTGCAGTTCATAATAATGGTGTTATTGCTTATGGATATAAATATGGATTCTTGGCTTCTGCCATTGGAATGGTAATCGGTCAACTTCTATTTAATCTTTTAGGAAATCGTTATTTAGGAGATATCGGTAAGAAGCCGGTTGGAAAACCAAATGAAACTACTGGTGGAGAAAAAGTTAAAGCTCCATTAACCAAAAAGGAAAGACAAAGAACTGCTGTTGTCATCATTCTTACAGTATTCGTTATTTTCTTCTGGGCAGGCTTTGAACAAGCTGGTGGTGCATTAACTGTTTACACGGATAAATTCGTAAATCGGGACGTGTTTGGATTCGGAATTCCAACATCATGGTTCCAATCTGTAAACCCATTATTTATCGTTGTCCTTGCACCAATTGTCTCTGCGTTTTGGATTAAACTATCCAGATCAAAACGCGGTGATATGGCCGTTCCAACTAAAATGGGACTTGGTATGATCCTTCTTGGTGTGGGCTATTTGGTTCTATTATTGGCAATCATGCAAACAGGTAGTAACGAACATCATATTGTCAATAAAGCAAACTTATTATTTATTGTTGTTACTTATTTGTTCCATACAGTCGGTGAATTGTTCCTTTCACCAGTTGGATTATCAACAGTAAGTAAAATAGCTCCAATAAAATATGCTTCATTATTAATGGGTGTATGGCTAGCAAGTTCTGGTATTGCAAATATTTTAGCAGGTCAATTAGGAAGCTTCACGGAAAGTTTAGGATACTTGCAAGTGTTCGGACTAATTGGATGTGTGACAATTGTATTTGGTATAATTTTATTAGGTTTCTCCAGAAAACTTGTAAAAATGATGGATTAAACCGGAGAGAAATTCTCCGGTTTTTTTTTGTCATAAATAGGTACTTGAATTTTCTGAATCAAATTGACAATTCAACTATAAGGTCGTATTCTATAATTAAATATGACGGGAAAATGAATAGACGGAAAAAATACGTCATATTAATGAAACGGACGAGGAGGAATTAGATGATTTTGCATGGGATTGAAACTGCAGAGAGGTCTACCATTGAAGAACAGCAGCTTCATGATTTGCAAAAAACGATTGACAGAGTATATGAACGTGTTCCGTTTTACCGTAACAAGCTTCAAGAAAAAAATATACACCCAAGTAGCATTAAAACCTTAGATGATTTGGAAAAATTGCCGTTTACAACGAAGAGCGATTTGAGGGCAAATTATCCATTCGGCCTCTTTGCAGCAGATACAAAGGATATTGTTCGCTTTCATGCCTCGTCGGGAACTAGTGGAAAACCCACCGTTGTTGGCTATACGAAGCAGGATATTAAGGATTGGGCTACCATTGTAGCGAGAGCAATCACAATTGCTGGAGGAGGTCCGGAGGATATTCTCCAAAATGCATACGGCTATGGTTTATTTACAGGCGGTCTTGGGTTGCATTTTGGCGGGGAAGAATTAGGCACAGCAGTTATTCCTATCTCAGGTGGAAACACAGAAAGGCAAATTTCCATCATAGAGGATTTTAAACCAACCATACTTTGTTCCACCCCATCCTATGCCTTGAATATTGGAGAAAGAATGCTGGAAATGGGGAAGAATCCACGAATAACCTCATTAAAATATGGAATTTTCGGTGCGGAGCCTTGGTCCGATGAGATGAGACATACATTGGAAGACCTTTTTGATATCAAAGCATGTGATATATACGGTCTAAGTGAAGTAGTTGGACCTGGGGTTGCGATCGAATGCAGCCATGGTCAAGATGGTTTACATATTGCAGAAGACCATTTTTTAGTAGAAGTAATTGACCCTGTAAGTCTAGAGCCAGTTCCTGAGGGGACTGTAGGTGAATTAGTTTTTACAAGCCTTAAAAAGGAAGCGCTTCCAGTAATTCGATATAGAACAGGCGACATTGCATCTTTAACCAAAACGAAATGCATATGCGGAAGGACCACTGTCCGAATGTCTCGGGTAAAGGGGCGCATTGACGATATGATCATTGTTCGAGGAGTCAATGTTTTTCCATCTGAAATAGAACATCATTTGATTCAAATAAAAGAACTGGCACCACATTATCAATTACATCTTCATAGAACATCCTCATTAGACGAAGTAGAACTGCATGTAGAAATAAAAGAAGATCTATATCACACAACATCTCAGAATGTTAACTCTCCCATTATACAAACCTTAAAAGCAGAAATTCAGGAAAAAATGAAATCTTATTGTTATGTCACGATGAAGGTTGTTTTACTGCCTCCAAAAAGCATTCAGCGTTCAGAAGGTAAGGCGGTTAGAATAATAGATCATCGTAAACAGGAAGTAAATAAATAAAATAACAACATTGTAATCGAAAATAGATCGTGAAAAGAAGAAAGGGGATAGACATGAGTACAGTCGATTTTTCCAAATTGACAGAGGCTGAAAAGCTGGAGCAGTTTATGGAGCGAATTGAAAACGGGGAGAAAATTGAGGCAGATGACTGGATGCCGGATGAATACCGAATGGTGCTAGTTAAACTTATTTCCATGCATGGTATTAGTGAGATTATGGGAGCGCTTCCGGAAAAGGAATGGGTTCCAAAAGCTCCATCCTTAAGGAAAAAACTCGGGATAATGGCAAAGGTACAGGATGAGATGGGACATGGACAGCTGTTGCTTAGAGTAGTGGAGGACCTTATTGAACCATTGGGAAAAAACAGAGAGGACATTATGGAGGATCTTTTGAATGGTGATTTAAAATTCCACAACGTCTTTCACATGGAGGCTCCAACTTGGGCGGATGCCGGTATTATTGCCTGGCTTGTCGATGGAGCGGCGATCATGACACAAACAAATATGCTTCAAGCTTCTTATGGTCCATATGCTCGTGCCTTACAGCGCATTTGTGCCGAAGAGGTATTTCATGCCCAACATGGTGAATCCATCATTATGGCATTAGCAGAGGGTTCGGAACAACAAAGAGAGATGCTGCAGGAAGCGTTAGACCGCTGGTGGACATCCTTATTAATGTTCTTTGGTCCTGCAAGCTCGGAAACAACAGGTTCCTCTAAGCAAGATACAACCATTAAATACAAAATCCGAACGAAAACAAATGAACAATTACGCCAGGATTTTTTTACAAAATATGTTCCTAGAGTATTGGCGCTAGGCTTTAAATTGCCAGACGAAACGATGTATTTTGATGAGGAGCAGGGGAAATGGATCTATCAGCAGCCAGATTGGGCGGAATTTAAAAAGATTATTTCTAATAAAGGTCCTAAATCACAGTCAAGATTGCAACTTAGAAGAATGGCTTTTGAAAATAGCCGCTGGGTTCGTGAGGCATTAGGAAAGACAAGTAACGCAATTTAAGGAAAGGATGAGATTTTTTTGCAGAACGCAGATTTTTACCATGTTTTTGAAGTGTTTAGTAAAAGGAATCATAAATCTGATTTTCAGCATCAATTTAGTTTGCTTGCTCCTAACGATGAAATGGCACTTGTTATGGCACAGGAAAATTTTATGCGAAGAGAGCCGGTAGTAGATATTTGGGTTGTGAAGAGATCCGATATATCGAAATTGAAGCCAGAGGAAAAAAAGGCATTAGAACGGTTAGATAACAAGGAATATCGACTAACAAAAGGCTATGGATATTTGAAGAAGAAATGGCGCAAATATGAGCAGCAGGTATTAGATGAGAAGGAAATCATGTCATGGGGAGGGGAACAACGTGGTCCAAATCACAACACCAGAAGAAGCAATTCAAAATAATGAATATAAGACTGCCTTAATAGAGCTCTTATATCAGTTGGCAGACGATGACTTTATCCTTTCCTTTCGAGGTTCGGAATGGCTGGGATTAGCTCCGCATATAGAAGAAGACATTGCGTATGCATCGATTAACCAGGCAACCATGGGGCATGCAGTAATGTACTATGAATTGCTTGAGGCACTGGGCGAAGGGCTGGCAGATGAGCTTGCCCATGGAAGAAAGGGATCGGAAAGAAAAAATGCCATCTTGCTGGAGCTGATGAATGGTAGCGGGTCTTATCTGGAGAACCCAAGCTATGATTGGGCGTTTACAGTCGTCAGACACTATTTCTATGATGTATACAAAAAACTAAAATTGGAATCTCTTAAGCAATCATCCTATCTGCCATTAGCGCAGGCAGCTACAAAAATTAAGATGGAGCAATTTTATCATATACTGCATTGGAGAGTATGGTTTAACCAGCTCGTTCAAAGCGGTGGAGAAGCAAAAACAAGAATGCAAGCAGCAATTCAAAAGGTATGGGATGAATTTGCCGGAGTACTTTCCTATGGGACACATAGCCTGGACTTTTCAAAATATAATTTAATAGAAGAAGAGCAGCTTTTTAAGGAAAAATGGGAAGCGGAAATGAAACAAATCTTTGAGCAAAATGACTTGGTATATCCGGGATTTCCGAATGCGAAAAAAGGGGATGGTCGTTCGGGCGAACATACGAAAGATTTGGACCAGGCATTAGCCGTTCTTAGTGAGGTTTATAATCTCGACCCGCAAGCAGCGTGGTAGGAAAGGTGAGGGAGTAGTGGATGTGCTAGAAACATTACAAAAGAAAGTTTTATCAGCATTGGAGAGTGTTACAGATCCTGAAATACCCTCAGTAAGTGTGATAGATCTTGGGATGATTGAGGATGTATTCGTAGCGCCTGAGGGAACGGTGAAAATCAAGGCATTACCGACCTTTGTAGGCTGTCCGGCGCTAGAAATAATAAAGAAAAACATAATGGAAGCCATTGAGAAGGTGGAAAACATTACGAATGTAGAAGTAGAATTTGTCCTTGATCCTCCTTGGACCTCAGATAGAATTTCTGAGAATGGCAAAGTAAATTTAAAGAAATTTGGTATAGCTCCGCCTCCGGTATTTTTGGAGGAGGCAGCGATGTGGGATGTGGAATGCCCATATTGCGGATCTCATTATACAACGATGGAAAACATATTTGGCCCAACTGCCTGCAGAAGTATTTTATATTGTAAAAGCTGCAAAAATCCATTTGAGGCAATGAAGCCAATATCAAATTTAATGTAAATTTTGAAGAAAAAAATATCTGTAACAATGACTTATCAATATTGGATAAGCGCTATATATACGAAAATAGCAATCTAAAAAATTGGAGAGGATGTATGCATATGTATAAAATGATCGCACTATTTAAAAAGCCTGAGGACACGGAGAAATTTGACCATTATTATTTTGAAACTCATATTCCATTGACTGAAAAAATACCGGGACTTAGAAAAGTAGAAATTACCAAGATGACTGGTTCAAGTCCTTACTATTTGATGTGTGAAATGTATTATGACAGCAAGGAAGCGTTTAAGGAGGCATCGAAAACAGAGGAGTCAAAAGCATCAGGCAAGGATGTTATGTCTTTTGCAGGTGATCTAGTTACATTTATGTTTGGTGAAGAAGTAAATGGCTGATTACGAATTCATACAAGTGGAGGAGAAAAATCAGCTTGGCTTGATTATTCTAAATCGTCCCGAGGTATTGAATGCCTTAAATCGCAAAATGGTCCATGAAATTGTTCAGGCCATGGAGAGTTTTGAACAAAAAAATCATATTCGTGTAATTATTTTATACGGATATGGCAGGGCATTCGCGGCTGGGGCAGATATTGAAGAAATGGCTGCAGATAATCCCATTAGTCTGGAACTATTGAATCAATTTGCCGAGTGGGACCGTCTTACCTTCATTAAAAAGCCTGTAATTTGTGCCGTGCATGGGTTTGCCCTTGGAGGTGGATTTGAGCTAGCCCTCGCCTGTGATTTGTTATTTGCCGCAGAGGATTCAAAATTTGGATTTCCCGAGGTTAATTTAGCCGTTATGCCGGGAGCTGGTGGAACACAAAGACTTACGAAACTTATGGGAAAAACGAAAGCATTGGAATGGCTTTGGTCTGGAGAAATGATGACTGCTTCGGAGGCTGCCCATTTTGGTGTTGTAAATAAGGTTTTTCCAAAGGAAGTATTAATGGAGGAAACGATCAGATATGCTGAAATGCTTGCAAATAAGCCTCCACTTTCCCTTCGGCTGATCAAAGAGTCCGTCTCGAAGGCAGTAGATTATTCCGTCTATGAAGGAATGCAATTGGAAAGAAAAAATTTTTATTTGCTCTTTGCCTCCGAGGATCAAAAGGAAGGTATGAATGCGTTTATGGAAAAGAGAAAGCCAAATTTCAAGGGACAATAAAGGTGGGGTAAGGATGTTTGAGACAATACTTTACGAAGTAAGAAATCACATAGCATGGATCACCATGAATCGTCCGGATAAATTAAACGCATTTAACGGAAAGATGAAAGAAGAAATTACGAGGTCTGTCAAACTAGCAGCAGGTGATGCTGAAGTGAGGGCAATAGTGATTACTGGGGCAGGCAGAGCATTCTGTTCCGGCCAGGATCTTCAAGATGTGGACGTCGATACAGATTATGGAGACCACATCCGGAAATATTATAATCCAATGATCAGACAGTTGGCGTCAACAGAAAAGCCAATTATTGCAGCTGTAAATGGAACAGCTGCTGGTGCTGGAATGAGCCTGGCACTTGCCTGTGATTTTAGGTTAGCTTCAACGAAAGCCAGCTTCATAGAAGCCTTCATTCATGTTGGACTGGTACCGGATTCAGGAAACTTTTATTATCTGCCAAGAATGGTTGGTCACGCAAAAGCGTTGGAGCTTTCCATTTTAGGGGAGAAGATATCAGCTGAGACAGCTAAGGAATTTGGTCTTGTAACTTCGGTTATCCCAGTAGAGAATTGGGAACCAGAGGTGGAAAACTTTGCAATAAGGTTAGCTAATATGCCAACAAAAACAATTGGTTTAATTAAGCGTTATATGTATCAGAGCTGGGAATCGAATCTTTATGAAATGCTGGAAAAGGAAGCATATGCTCAAAAAATTGCAGGACAAACGATCGACCATAAAGAAGGGATAGCAGCGTTTCTGGAAAAGCGGAAGCCTCATTTTAAAGGGGAATAAGGAGGAGTATCGGTTGATTCAACAAATTGCAGTTATCGGCTCCGGTGTTATGGGAAGGGGAATAGCCTATACAGCTGCCATTAGCGGGTTTACAGTGAAGCTCTTTGATGTGATGGAAGATGCGCTATCCAATGCGCAGGCACAAATTGAAAAGATTTTTGCCAAAGGAATAGAGCGGAATAAAATAACCCACGAACAAATGGAAATGGCAAAAAGCAACCTTACCTATATGACCAGCTTTGAAGATGCAGTACAAGAGGCGGATCTAATCATTGAAGCGGTCCCGGAAAAGATAGAGATTAAGAAAGACGTCTTTGAAAGAATGGAAAATCTTGCTCCAGCACATTGTATTTTTGCATCGAATACCTCGACAATGAGTCCAACTGAACTAGGGGCTTTCACAAAAAGACCAAATAAAGTCATTGCGATGCATTTCTTTAATCCTGTTCATAAAATGCCTCTAATTGAAATTGTTAAAGGCTTGGAAACAGATGATGAGACAGCAAATATTATTAAAATGACTGCGGAACAAATGGGGAAAGAGACGGTAATTGTCCATGAATTTCCTGGCTTTGTAACAAGCAGAATAAGTGCTCTTGTAGGAAATGAAGCATTTTATATGCTCCAGGAGGGAATTGGTACTCCCGAGGATATTGATAAAGCAATTAAACTTGGTCTAAATTATCCGATGGGTCCTTTTGAACTGGCGGATTTAGTCGGCCTAGATACTAGACTTAATAATCTTCAATATTTGCATAAAACTCTTGGTGAGAAATACCGCCCGGCTCCATTGCTTATACAGTACGTGAAAGCTGGTCGCCTTGGCAGAAAGACTGGGAGAGGCGTATATGATTATGCGAGCAGGAGTGATCAGTAATGGAGAATGTAGTTATAGTAGATGCCGTTCGAACACCAATTGGAAGATATAAGGGTGCTTTTAAGAGCATCAGACCAGATGACCTTGGAGCAATTGTTATTAAAGCATTAGTAGACAGAAATCCTGAGCTTCCTGTTCATGAAATTGAAGAGATAGTGTTTGGGAATGCCAATCAAGCGGGAGAAGATAATCGAAATGTTGCAAGAATGTCTGCTTTATTAGCAGGCTTGCCAGTAGAAACGGCAGCTACGACTATTAATCGACTATGCGGCTCCGGGCTGGATGCGGTAAATTATGCTGCAAGGGCGATCGCTTTAGGGGACGGGGATATTTTTATTGCAGGTGGAACCGAAAGTATGACAAGGGCACCATTTGTGATGGGAAAAGCCGAATCTGAGTTTCCACGCGGAAATATGGAGCTTTATGATACAACAATTGGATGGCGTTTTGTGAATCCTCGTTTAAAGGAGATGTATGGAATAGAGTCCATGCCAGAAACGGCAGAAAATGTTGCGAAAAGATTTAACATTTCTCGCGAGGCACAGGATCAATTTGCCTATGAGAGCCAAATGAAAGCGAAAGCCGCTATTGCCAAGGGGTTATTTTATAAGGAAATCGTACCAGTTACAGTAACCGATAAAAAAGGCAATAAGACCGAGGTTAGTTTGGATGAACATCCTCGCCCAAGCACAACCTTAGAAGGCTTAGCAAAATTAAAGCCGCTATTTGAGGAAGGGACTGTCACAGCAGGCAATTCCTCCGGTGTAAATGATGGGGCTGCCGCTTTATTATTAATGAGCGAGACGAAAGCAAAGGAACTTGGCATTAAACCACTAGCTAAGTATCGAAATAGTGCAGTTGCTGGCCTCGATCCTGCTGTGATGGGATTAGGACCTATTTTTGCAACGAGAAAGGTGTTAAAGAGAGCTGGAGTCGACGTAAAGGACATCCAATTAATGGAGCTGAATGAAGCCTTTGCCTCGCAATCAATCGAATGTATAAAGCAGCTCGAAGTAAGTCCTGACATAGTAAATGTTAATGGAGGCGCCATTGCATTTGGCCATCCGTTAGGTGCAAGCGGTGCAAGGATTTTAACCACTTTGCTATATGAAATGAAACGAAGGAATACGGAACTTGGGCTTGCAACGATGTGCATCGGAGTTGGTCAAGGTATTGCAACGATAGTAGAAAACATGTAAAGAAATGAGGATTCTCGAAAATTGCTGTTCATTGTCGAAATGTTTCGAGTTTGATAGAATACAAGCACGAAATGATTAGGAAGTTAATTAAGTAAATTATGATTAAAAAGGTAGTGAAGGAAAACATGAACAGCAGTTTAAATACAAGATCCATGATTTTCACCCTATATGGGGATTATATACGCCACTATGGCAATGAAATATGGATTGGCAGCCTAATTAGATTACTGAAGGAATTTGGACATAATGAACAGTCTGTCAGGGCAGCTGTTTCACGAATGTACAAACAGGGCTGGCTAGATTCCAGAAAAGAGGGGAACAAAAGCTATTATTACTTAACGGAACGTGGAATTGACAGGATGGACGAGGCAGCAAAGCGAATATTTAAATTGAATCCGGAAAAGTGGGATGGGAAGTGGCGGATGCTGATTTACTCTATTCCCGAGGAAAAAAGAAATATCCGCGATGAGCTGCGCAAAGAATTAATATGGAGTGGATTTGGCTCTATTGCAAACAGCAGCTTTATTTCCCCAAATGATTTAACAAAACAGGTTTATATGTTAATGGATAAATATGATATTAAACAATATGTTCATTATTTTATTACAGAATATAACGGACCAAGGAAAAATGAAACACTTGTGAAAGAGTGTTGGGATTTAAGTGACATAAACCAACATTATAAAGATTTTATCGATTATTACAGTAGGAAGTATTTAGAAGACAAACAGAAAATTGCCGAAAATCAAATGTCACAAGCTGATTGCTTTGTAGAAAGAACGAAGCTGGTTCATGAATACAGAAAGTTTCTATTTATCGATCCCGGATTACCGGAGGAACTCCTTCCGAAAAAATGGCTCGGAAGTACGGCGGCCAGTTTATTTACGGACTATTATCGTGAACTAACGGAACCAGCATGTCAATTCTTCGAATCCGTTTTTCAAGATGGTAATGAATTAAAGCTAAAGGATAAAGAATTTGATATGTTTCACCATCCACTTATCATTGAAGAATCTTAGTACACCAACGGGGGCAGTCAAATGAATCGAGTAACAACTTTATTAGGCATTGAAAAACCAATCATTCAGGGCGGAATGGGCAATATCAGCAATGCCCTTCTTACCTCGGCCGTTTCAGAGGCAGGAGGTTTAGGGACGATTGGAGTAGGAACCATGAATGTATCAACCATTGAAGAGATTATCCTCGAAACGAAGACAAGAACGGATAAACCATTTGCTGTAAATATTCCGGTATCCGTGAATCCGGATGTTGAAAAAATCTTGGACCTGGTCATAAAACATGCTGTTCCAATTGTCTCGCTATCAGCGGGAAATCCTGCTCCCCATATTCCATTTTTACATAAAAATAATGTGAAAATTATAGTAGTGACAGCAAGTGTCAAACAAGCAAAGAAAGCACAGGAAGCGGGAGCGGATATCATTGTTGTGGAAGGAGTGGAAGCTGCGGGCATTAATTCTCCATTCGAAACGACAACTATGACACTAGTGCCTCAAGTTGTGGATGCTGTATCGATTCCTGTAGTTGCGGCAGGGGGCATCGCGGATGGAAGAGGACTATTAGCTGCTCTGGCACTTGGAGCTCAAGGGGTACAAATGGGGACAAGATTTGTTGCTACGGAGGAAGCACCGTTTTCATATGAATATAAAAGAAGAATTATCGATGCATCAGATAACAGTACCATTGTGATGGGACGTTCCTTAGGTAGAGTAAGAAGAGTGCTAGACGGCAATTATGCCAAATCTATTTTGTTGAAGGAAAAAAACGGTCTTACTCTAAGTCAATACGAGAAAATCACAACGGAAGACTATCATTGTAAAGGTGCTTTAGAAGGAAATGAGCATGAGGGATTTATGAATAGCGGCCAAATTGCAGGACTTATTCAATCGATTCCAACTGTTAAGGAGGTAATCGACTCCATAATGGTTGAATGTAAACAACAATTAAAGAATATATCCCAATTGGATTTTTCATAACATCGTGAACAGAATTTTTTAAATATTTTAAATTGAATTGACCATTTATTGCGTGAAATGTTAATATAACGTTAATTAAACGTTAGCTTTTATTTCGTAATAATACGACAACAGCATGTTAATAAAAGCTTTTTTTAATTAGGCTTTCTTCGAATAGATTGTTGCTTCTGGGAATTGGTTGCAAATCCTAATAAAGACTTAGCTTTGGGGAATTTTTTAAGAAAATAAGGTTTCAACATATCCCAAATAAGTATATTTATGAGGTTTTTGTCAACAAAAGCAACAAAGCTTAAGAAAAGAGCCTTTACTTAAACCAAAATGAAACCGTTTCCAGTGAAAGGGGGAGAAATTGCTTTTGTTCAGGAAATGATTTTCCATAACCATCAATAGAACGAATTGTTTGGTATAGGAAATCCAAATCTTATTGGTTTAAAAATGCAATTCTCATTCAAAAAACTTATTTTAAAGGGGAATTCGAATGAAGAAATGGAAAAAAACCGCTGTTGTATTATTAAGTGCTGTATTACTTACTGCTTGTGGATCTAAGACATCCACACCTTCCTCATCAGAGGGGAAAACCAATAAAGGTGAAACAAAGGAAAAAACCTATTCCATAGGAGTTACCCAAATTGTGGAACATCCATCGCTAGATGCCGCATTTGAAGGCTTCAAGAAAGCATTAGAAGATGGCGGAATTAAGGCAGAATATAATATACAAAATGCACAAGGTGACCCGAGTGCATCTACCACCATCGCAACAAATCTAGTAAACTCAAAAGTTGATCTCATCTTCGCAAACTCTACACCAAGTGCTCAAGCCGCAGCAAGTCAGACAAAGGACATTCCGATAGTATTTACATCCGTTACGGATCCGATTGGAGCGAAATTAGTATCCTCCATGGAGAATCCAGGCGGAAACATTACAGGAACAATTGACACCCATCCAGAAGCAATTCCAAACACTCTAAAATTTATGAAAGAAAAGCTCAATATTAAAAAGGTTGGTATGGTTTATAACTCCGGAGAACAAAATTCCAGGGCACAAGTAAATACCGTTAAGAAAATAGCAAGTGAAATTGGCCTGGAAATTAAAGAAGCTTCTGTAGCAACCTCTGCTGATGTAAAACAAGCAACGGAATCACTGGTAGGCAAAGTAGACGGATTGTATATTATCTCAGACAATACTGTTGTTTCTGCGTTAGAATCGGTCATTTCCGTTGCAAATAAGAATAAGCTCCCTATGATGGCAGCTGAATTTGACTCTGTAAGAAAAGGTGCTTTAGGAGCATATGGCTTTGAATATTACGATATTGGCTATGAAGCAGGGCAAATGGCAGTCAAAATATTAAAAGGCGAAAGCAAGCCTTCTGATATTCCTGTACAAGTTCCGCAAAACCTAAAGCTGGTCATTAATAAAAAGACAGCAAGCACCATTGGCGTTGAAATTAAAGATGATTGGAACGCTGAAACTACCGAATAATAGGAGATGGTTCAATGTTTGGTACGATCTTTGGATCACTAGAGCAAGGAATCATCTATGCCATTCTGGCACTTGGAGTGTATCTTTCATTCCGGGTGCTAGATTTTCCTGATTTAACAGTGGACGGAAGCTTTGTGACCGGTGCTGCAGTTACGGCAATGATGATTACCTTCGGGTATAATCCCTTCCTGGCAACTCTGCTTGCAATAGTTGCAGGATTTGCAGCGGGATGTATAACAGGTTTTCTTCACACTAAAGGAAAAATTAATCCGCTCCTTTCAGGAATTTTAATGATGATTGCCCTTTATTCTATTAATTTACGTATCATGGGTCTCACCTCTGAAACGTCAGTAGGAAGACCTAATATTCCGTTATTAGATGCAGAGACAGTTTTTACAAAATTTCATGATGTGTGGGCTACACTTGGAATTGATAGTTGGTTAAATAGCTTCCTAGGAAAGATTGGTATACAATACCTTCCTTCCACATGGGGAACGCTTATCCTTATGCTTCTAGTGACATATATTGTCAAAAAATTTGCCGACTGGTTTCTGCGTACAGAGATTGGTCTTGCACTCAGGGCAACTGGCGATAATCAAAGAATGATTAGAAGCTTCTCCGCTAATACAGATGGATATATTGTGCTTGGTCTCGGAATAGCTAATGCCCTAGTAGCCTTTGCAGGAGCATTAATTTCCCAATATTCTATGTTTGCAGATGTTGGAATGGGGATTGGAATGATTATCGTTGGCCTTGCTTCCGTAATTATTGGGGAAGCAATCTTTGGAACGAAATCGATTGTTAGAACTACTTTAGCCGTTATTTCTGGTGCCATCATTTATCGGATTATTCTTGGGCTTGCGTTTAGATTGGATATTTTAGATACGGGAGATATGAAGCTCATCACTGCAGTGATCGTCATCCTGGCCTTAATACTTCCGAAAATTATTGAATCTAATCGAGAGAAGAGAAGAAAAACGAAGCGGCATGGAGAAAGGTTGTTAGCTTTACAGGCAAATGTTAGGGGGGAGGAGGAGACACATGCTACAACTCAATCAGATTAGCAAGCTATTTAACGAATCTACCCCAGATGAAAAGATTGCCTTAGACCGAATTAATTTAAGCCTTAAAAAAGGGGATTTTGTAACCGTGATAGGTAGTAACGGTGCCGGTAAATCAACATTAATGAATATGATATCCGGTGTGTTAACTCCTGATGTCGGAACGATTCATATTGATTCTGAGGATGTAACAAGATTACCGGAATATAAGAGATCAAGATATATTGGCAGAGTCTTTCAGGATCCGATGGCTGGCACGGCTCCGTCCATGACTATTGAGGAAAATTTAGCAATGGCTTATTCCAGAAATCAGGGGCGGCGCTTGCGAAGAGGAGTCGATAAAAAAAGACGGGATTTCTTCCAAGAGTCGCTTGCTGTTTTGCATTTAAATTTAGAGGATCGCTTAAATGCAAAGGTAGGCTTACTATCCGGCGGTGAAAGGCAAGCATTATCCTTATTAATGGCAACCTTTACACACCCATCCATATTGCTTCTAGATGAACATACGGCAGCGCTCGATCCTTCAAGAGCTAAGCTGATCACGGAATTAACAAAGGAATTAGTTGAAAAAGATAATTTGACAACGATCATGGTTACGCACAATATGCAGCAGGCTCTAGATCTTGGTAATCGCTTAATTATGATGGATAAGGGCCAAATCATACTAGAAGTTGGCGAGGAAGAAAAAAGAAAGCTTACGATAGATCAGTTAATGGCCGAATTCCAAAGGATACGCGGAACTAAAATGACGAATGACAGAGCGCTGTTATCAGCGGAGTAAAAGATTAATTTTTCGTTTTGCTCATTAAATGTTGGTTGATTTGCTTAGTCAAATTTTGAGTAAAGCAATGTACTAAGCTAAAAATGTGTATCAGCCAACATTTACAAACTGTGGTAATAGCAGTCCTCAGGAAGCTTTAATGAAAAGAGGCGATGCAATGAAAAAAGGAATGGAAATTGGTCAGACTGCTTCCATTTCATTCGAGGTAACATCAGATATGTTTGCCCAATTTGAGGGAAATGTAGTTCATAAGGCATATTCAACTGTTTCCATGGTTTATCACATGGAATGGGTATCAAGAAAGATTATCCTTCCCTATCTTGAAAATCATGAGGAAGGGATTGGCGGTGCCGTACAGGTTAAGCATATCGCCCCGACTACCGTTGGGACTTGGGTACATGTAAAGGCAACTCTAATAGACATGAAAGACAATGTGATTGTAACAAAGACGGAAGCATGGACAGAAAAGGGCATAATTGGAAAAGGGGAAGTAAAGCAGGTTATTCTTCCTAAAGAACAAATACTGAAGAGATTAGAAGCTTCTATTAATAACTAAAGTGATGTGAAAAAAATTTATACTTTGCTGTATAGCCAATATTCCTTAATTAGTTTCTAACTCTCAAACTTCTAGAATCCAGAAAGGGGAAGAAAGATGGATTTATTTAACGAGATAAAAGGCCATGAACAAGTAGTATTCTGTAATGATCCCAAGACAGGGCTTAAAGCAATTATTGCAATACATAACACAACACTTGGACCGGCAACAGGCGGTTGTAGAATGTATCCTTATAAATCCTTTGAAGATGCCCTTAATGATGCACTTCGGCTTTCGAAAGGAATGACGTATAAATGTGCGGCTGCTGATTTAGATTTTGGCGGCGGTAAGACGGTTATTATTGGCGACCCCACGAAGGATAAGACACCCGAATTATTTCGATCACTTGGACAATATATTGATTCCTTGAATGGTCGTTATTATACAGGCACCGACATGGGAACAACTCCTGAGGATTTTGTTCATGCGATGAAAGAGACGAATTGTATAGTTGGATTACCGGAAGAATATGGCGGCAGCGGTGACTCATCTATTCCAACTGCACATGGTGTCATCTACGGAATTAAAGCGACTAATGAGGTATTATACGGCGCAAGTTCCATCGGAAACAAAACTTATGCTATTCAAGGACTCGGTAAAGTAGGATTCAAAGTAGCGGAGCAATTGTTGGAAGAAGGTGCCTCTTTATATGTTTCCGAAATAAATCAAAATATGATAGAAAAGTTAATTCAACGGGGGAAAGAAATGGGGAATGAATCCATTAAGGTTGTTTCCGGTAGCGATATTTACGGAGTGGACGCAGATATATTCGTTCCGTGTGCCCTCGGCGGAATTATCAATGATGAAACAATTGATCTACTAAAAGTAAAAGCCATTGTTGGTTCTGCTAATAACCAATTATTAGATGATCATCATGGAGATGTTTTATTGAATAAAGGAATTTTATATGCTCCTGATTATATTGTTAATGCTGGGGGACTTATTCAAGTTTCTGATGAATTATACGGTCCTAATAAACAACGAGTCATCAAAAAAACGAAGGCTATCTATAACTCTTTACTTGAAATATATCGGGCTGCTGAAAATGAACATATTTCTACGGTTCAATCAGCCAATCAATTCTGTGAAAAACGCCTGGAAGCTAGAAAATATCGGAACAGTTTCTTTTCTCATCATAAACGTCCAAAATGGGAAGTCAAGCATTAATAGATGGTAAGGATAATCCTGAAAAAGAAGGATGTGTGAGAAGTGAAGGAATTTCAAACAAAGCAATACTTAGATGAAAATGGCAGATTGCTAGATGAAGAAATTAGTCAACTGGTTACGGATGAGCTAGCTCGTAATTTATATGAAAAAATGCTATTGGCAAGAACGTTTGACCGTAAAGCAATAAGTCTTCAGAGACAAGGCAGACTTGGGACATATGCTCCGTTTGAAGGACAGGAGGCTGCACAAGTAGGGAGTGCCTTCGCCTTGCAGGACCAAGATTGGCTGTTTCCTACCTACAGGGATCATGCAGCGAGCATGACCTTTGGGCATTCCTTGACAACCATTTTCTTATACTGGAATGGAAGGGTAGAAGGATGTGTGCCACCTGATGGGAAAAGAATTTTCCCTCCGGCGGTGCCAATTGCAACACAGATCCTACATGCTACTGGCGCTGCTTTGGCGGAGAAATGGAAAGGTACAAATAATGCTTCGATTGTATATTTTGGAGATGGTGCCACTTCAGAAGGGGATTTTCATGAGGGATTGAACTTTGCCAGCGTATTTAAGGCACCAGCAGTGTTTTTTAATCAAAATAATCAATATGCGATTTCTGTTCCCATACACAAGCAAATGAATTCAGAAACGATTGCGCAAAAGGCAGTGGCTTACGGGATCCCAGGTATCCGTATTGATGGTAATGACATTTTTGCGGTTTACTTTGAAACAAAAAGGGCGTTAGAGCGTGCCAGAGATGGCGAAGGACCAACGTTAATAGAAGCTGTGACCTGGAGGTATGGCGCCCATACTACTGCTGATGATCCTACAAAGTATCGTAATCAAGAAGAAAGTAAAGCAAAAAGGGACATCTCAGATCCATTGCTTCGATTAGAAAGATACTTAAAAAATGAAGGTCTTTGGGATGTGGAGTGGATAGAACAATTAGCGTTGAACATAAGTGAAAAGATAGAATCGGCAATCAAAGATATGGAAGCATTTCCAAAATCAAATGTGGACGATTTATTTGATCATGTCTTTGCGGAGCCTACTTGGACCATTCAAAAGCAGAAGGATGACTATTATGAATACTTAGGTGGTGAGAGCAGGTGAGTATTGATGTAATGAAGAGCCAAAAGCTTACTTTGGTGCAGGCAGTTACGGACGGACTTCAAACAATGATGAGGGAACACAAGGAAATCATCGTAATGGGGGAAGATGTTGGTCGTAATGGGGGAGTATTCCGTGCAACCGATGGACTTATCGATGAATTTGGAGAAGAACGGGTAATAGATACGCCATTAAGTGAATCTGGAATTGTTGGTACAGCAATAGGTCTTGCCATTAACGGGTTTTTGCCTGTTGTGGAAATTCAATTTCTCGGATTTATTTATCCAGCCTTCGAACAAATTATGACTCATGCTACACGAATTCGTATGAGAACGATGGGTAAATTCCATGTTCCCCTTGTTATTCGTGCCCCTTATGGAGCAGGGGTGAAGGCACCTGAGATTCACTCAGACAGCATGGAAGCATTATTTACTCATATGCCGGGTATAAAAGTTGTTTGTCCTTCCAATCCATATGATGCAAAAGGATTACTTATATCGAGCATCGAAGATCCAGATCCGGTACTATTTTTGGAATCATTGCGTTCTTATCGTGCGTTCAAGGAAGATGTTCCATCTGGAAAATATACAGTGGAAATTGGAAAAGCGAACCGATTGATGGAAGGAGAAGATGTTTCCATTATTGCTTGGGGTGCTATGGTACCTGTTGCAATGAAAGCGGCAGAAACAGCAAAGGAAAATGGCATTGGCTGTGATGTTATTGATTTGCGTACTTTATATCCTTTAGACCATCAAATGATAGCTGAATCCGTACAAAAAACAGGCAGAGTCGTTATTGTGCATGAAGCACATGCAACAAGCGGGTTAGGAGCGGAAATAATATCTGTTATCCAAGAAACCTCCTTTTTATATTTGAGAGCGCCGATAGAAAGGGTAGCCGGATTTGATGTGCCAGTACCTTTTTATTCACTGGAAAATCATTTTCTTCCTAATGATGGAAGGACAATGAGAGCGATCAAAAAGGTTATGAATTTTTAATAGAAAGAAGGTGACGTTTTTGATTGAAGTAAAGCTGCATGATATTGGCGAAGGAATGACAGAAGGGGAAATACTAACATACTTTGTGAAGAAAGGCGATCGGGTGAAGAGTGATCAGCCTCTAGTAGAAGTACAAACAGATAAAATGACTGCAGAGCTTCCCTCTCCGACCGCCGGAATTGTAAAAGAAATATTAATTGAAGAAGGAACTAATGTAACGGTAGGTACAACATTATTACTTATTGAATCGGAGCAATCACCATCAGAAAGTAAGCTTCATCAAGAGAAGCCTTCTCCGAAAAAAAGGATTATTGCTGCTCCCCACACAAGGAGAATTGCCAGGGAGCTTGGAGTGGATATTGAACAAGTCGTTGGTAGCGGTCCAATTGGCAGGGTTACGGACGATGATCTTTATAAATTTATCAATAAGGCTAAGGAACCCATTACTATTGAGGAGAAAAAGCCAGTAGAAATCCCGGAAAAACCAGTTCTCCCATTATCGGTTGATTTAGAAGAGATTCCGTTTAAGGGAAGAAGAAAACAAATTGCTGCTAAAATGACGAAATCTCTCTATACCATTCCGCATGTGACCCATTTTGAAGAAGTCGATGTAACGAATCTGTTATCATTAAAGGATCAATTAAAGAAGGAAGGAACAATTATTTCGGTTGCCGCCTTTTTTATTAAGGCAATCTACTTGGCATTAAAGGATTATCCAATTTTCAACTCTGTATTGAATGAAGAAAAGGAAATCATTCAATTGAAAAAAGAGTATAATATTGGGGTTGCGGTTGATACAGATGAGGGACTAATTGTTCCTGTTATTCATCATGTAGAGCAAAAATCTATTAACATCATCCATCAGGAAATGAAGGATTATATTAAAAAGGCCCAGAATAATCAGCTGACAAGAGAAGATATCTCTGGTGGAACTTTTACCATTAGTAATGTAGGTCCATTAGGAGGAATCGGGGCAACTCCTATTATTAATTATCCAGAGTCTGCTCTTGTAGCATTCCATAAAACCAAAAAACGGCCAGCAGTAATAAATGATGAAATCGTCATTCGTTCCATGATGAATATTTCGATGTCATTTGATCACCGCGTAGCGGATGGAGCAACAGCAGTAGCATTTACCAATCGTCTCGTTAGTTTGCTGGAGAATCCTTCAAAAATGCTAATAGATCTGCAATAAACAAAAAACGTCTGGAACATTTAAATGTCCTAGACGTTTTTCAGCTTTTAATGCGGTACAAATCCAAGCTGCAGGATAAATAATACAGCGAAAATATATACAAGAGCATGAACATCACGCCATTTTCCTCTTACAACTTTTAACAGCGGATATGAAATAAAACCAAGTGCAATACCTGTTGCAATGCTAGATGTCAATGGCATGCTTAAGATAATTAAAAATGCAGGAAAAGCTTCATCGAACTCATTCCATTTAATATGAGCGACACTGCCTATCATAAGGCTTCCTACGATGATTAACGCCGGAGCTGTTATAGCAGATAATCCTGAAACAACACTAACAAGTGGGCTAAAAAAGGAGGAGACAATGAATAGAACAGCGACAATTAACGTTGTTAGACCTGTACGACCGCCAGCAGCAACTCCGGATGTTGATTCAATAAATGCACTTGTTGGGCTTGTTCCAAAAATAGCACCAATAGTAGTTGCAATCGAATCTGACAACAATGCTTGCCGCGCTCTTGGCAACGTTTTTCCTTTCATAAGACCTGCTTGCTCTGCTACACCGACCATCGTACCAGTTGTATCGAAAATGGTTACGAGCAAGAAGGAAAAAACAACTGCATACAGGCTATGTTGAATCACATCCCCAAATGCAGAGAAGGGATTTTCAATCATGAAATGTGGAAGTGATGGTCTAGCAACAAAGCCATTTTCAAATTTTAACCGACCAGTTATAACTGCGATAATACCAGTAACAAGCATTCCAATAAACAAAGCCCCATTAATTTTACGAGCCATCAAAATTAAGGTAATGGCTAAACCAATCAACGCTAGAATTGTTAATGGATTATGCAAATCCCCGAGCTTGACCAAATTTTCTTTATCACCAATAATAATTCCCGTTTGTTTCAAGCCAACAAATGCGATGAATAAGCCAATTCCTGCTGTAATCCCATGCTTAAGATTCTCGGGAATAGCTTCAATCAGTTTTTTACGAAAAGGAGTTAAAGACAAAATAATAAAAATAATACCTGCAACAAACACAGCTGAGAATGCTGTTGTATAAGAAATATTTCCATGACTGCCAACAACTGAATAAGCAAAATAAGCATTCAAGCCCATCCCTGGGGCAATGGCAATTGGATAGTTAGCGCATAATGCCATCCACAGTGTTCCAATTACTGTTGCAATAATAGTTGCCATAAAGACAGCATTAAACGGTACTCCCGCATCATGAAGAATGGCTGGGTTAATAACGACAATATAGACCATTGTCAAAAAGGTTGTAATCCCTGCCACAATTTCTGTTTTAGCATTTGTACCATTTTCCTTTAATTTAAATGAAAACATAAAATACCTCCAAAAACACGAACAATTAAAAAACACAATTAATATATTATTCGTTTTTTACTAGATTAGCAATAGTTATTATCATATTTTCCCCAATACATACGAAAAAAATGTCTTGTTAACGAATAGAATATCCACAAGCTGTTTTAATTTTCAAATAGATAATGGTATAATGTTAAATCTAAAAATAATAATTGTTAAAAGGGGAACAAAATGAAAGCAGTTATATTTGATTTTGATGGAACGATGGTAGATACAGAATCGCTCTGGTTTGAAGCATCTAAGAATATCTTGGAGGAAGAGTTTGGTTTTCAGCTTCCTATTGAAAAATTTGCATCCTTTATAGGAACAACCGATGAAGAATTACTCCAATATTATTTTGAAGAAGTTGGAGATACGTTTATAAAAGAAGCTTTTACAGAAAAACTAGAAGCCACCTTGAATGAAAAATCAAAGGACTTAGGTTTGAGACCAGGGTTTTTGACTTTTTTCCAACAAGTGAAGAATGCAGGTTTAAAAATTGGTATGGCAACCAGCTCTTCAAGAGCATGGGTAGAGCCTTTCTTAAGGAAATTCCAAATATTAGAAGACTTTGATGTGATTTGTACGAGGGATGATGTGGAAAAGGTAAAACCAGATCCGAAGCTTTACTTGTTGGCTTTGGAAAAACTAGCTGTAAAAGCTGAGGAAGCGATTGCTATCGAAGATTCGGTAAATGGTTCAGCGGCAGCAATAAAAGCTGGTATCAAATGTTTTGTAATTCCTAATCCAATAACCGAATATCTGACATTTGATGAACAAATTACCCAACTTACTAGCTTCGAGCAAATTAAATTATAGGAAATATGTATGTAAGAAAAAAAGGCACTTAAGACAGTGCCTCTTTTTTCTTACATAAAGATATTTAATATATAGTATACAATTGCAGAAAGAATTGCTGTTATAGGCAATGTAATGATCCAAGTAAAAACGATTCTTTGGGCAGTATCCCATTTAACACCCCTCACACGGTGTGCTGTACCGACTCCAAGAATAGAGGAGGAAATAACATGTGTACTGCTGACAGGAAGGTGTATAAATGTAGCACCAAATATAATGAGCGCAGAACTTAAATCTGCTGCAACACCGTTGATTGGCTTAATCTTCATGATTTTCCCACCAACCGTTTTAATGATTTTGTAACCACCTATGGAGGTACCTAATCCCATAGCTGTAGCACAGGAAACCTGAACCCAAAAAGGGATATCGTTTGTCTTAATCATATTGCTTGAGATCAATGCCAATGTAATAATACCCATTGATTTCTGGGCATCATTCGTACCGTGGCTGTATGATTGTATTGCTGCAGTAAGTATTTGAACTAACCGAAATCTTTTATTGGTTTTAGCCAAATTAAAGTTTCTAAAAGCAACCTTGAAAATGCTATAAATAATAAAACCGATAATAAATGCCAGAACTGGAGAGATAAGTAAGGCTTCAAGAATTTTGATGAATCCTTTGTAATTAATAGATAGGAAACCAGCAGCTGCAATCGCTGCTCCAGCTAAGGCGCCAATAATCGCATGCGAGGAACTGCTTGGAATTCCAAAGTACCAAGTTATGAGATTCCATGCTATTGCTGCTATTAAAGCTGCCAGGATAACGACCGATCCGTTATGCATAGTATACGGATTCACAATATCCTTTGAAATCGTTTGGGCAACTCCGGTAAATGTTAATGCACCAAGAAAATTCATAATTGCTGCAAGCAATATGGCTTGTCTCGGTTTTAATGCTTTTGTTGATACAGATGTTGCAATGGCATTTGCAGTATCATGGAATCCATTAATAAAGTCAAAAGCCAGTGCAAAGATGACTGTAAGCAACGTAATAATCAAAACACTGTCCATTGTGTACGCTCCTTACGCGTTTTTCATTATAATGGTTTCTAAGATGTTTGCGACACTTTGACAATCATCTGCAATTTCTTCCAGATTTTCATATACTTCTTTATATTTGATTAATCGAATTGGATCCTTTTCCTTTTGAAATAATTCTTTGATGGATTCACGCAGAATATCATCACATAAGGACTCGTATTCTTTTATCTTGATAGCATGTGATCGCATATTTGGAAGCTTTTTATTGAACAAAAATTCAATTGCCTTTTCAATTTCCTTCGCACAATTGCGAATTGCTTCCACGAAACGGTACATATATTCATCGGCATGCAGGATTACATATACCTCAAATATATAAGCGCAATGCTCAAGTCCGTCTAAAACATCATCAAGACTATTCGTAAGGGTCAATAAATCCTCTCTTTCAATCGGTGTAATAAATGCATCATTTAGCTCCATTATCATTTCATGCACATATGTATCACCTTTTGTTTCATATTCCTTCATTTTTTGTGCGAATTCTTTTAAATCACTCTCATCATTTAGCTTGTAATCAGCAAAATAATTAGCACTTTCATGCAAATTAGCAGCAATATTCTCTAATAATACTGCAAATTTATCTTTTTTATTTTTTAATACCATCATTTTTCCTCCCGAAAGCTTGGATACCAAACGTATTTATTTTAGCTGATTTTTCAATAAGATAAAAGAAATAACACCTAAATACTAAAACTTTTAATTATATTTAGTTTTACACAAGAGGGAAAAAATACTCCAATAAATTTTTCAAGCAAGATAGTTGACGCTAAAAAGTATAAAGTTTAAAATTGTCTCGAATTCAAGATATTTTAATTCCTTTTTATGGATTAGATTACTTGAAATCATCAAGAATAAAAAAATTTTATTGTAGGCATAAAACCTTCTACATAACAAAATATTAATATTGTTGTTAGCCTACTTTAAAAAAATTAAAAGAGGAGTTTTTAGAATGACAAACGTAAATTTGGCGATTATTTATTATAGTTCAACAGGAACGAACTATCAGCTTGCAAAATGGGCGGAAGAAGCGGCGAAGGAAGCAGGTGCTGAGGTTAAGCTTTTAAAGGTGGAAGAACTAGCTCCTGCTGCAGCAATTGAATCAAACCCTGCTTGGAAAAAGCATTATGATGAAACACAAAATGTTCCAGTTGCAACTGCAGCGGATGTTGAGTGGGCGGATGCTATTATTTTTAGTGCCCCAACTCGTTTTGGAAATGTCCCTTCTCAAATGAAGCAATTCTTTGATACTTTAGGTGGATTATGGGCACAAGGAAAAACAGTTAATAAGGTTGTAAGTGCAATGGCATCAGCTGGAAATGCTCATGGTGGACAAGAACAAACTATTCATGCTATCTATACTTCAATGATGCACTGGGGTGCGATCATTGCGTCACCTGGTTATACAGATCCATCTATTTATGCCGCAGGTGGAAATCCATATGGTACAAGCGTTACACAAGGACAAGACGGAAAAATGGTCGAAGATGTCCAAGGAGCTGTAAAGCATCAAGCAAAACGTACCGTTCAGGTTGCTGAATGGGTAAAAGCAGGCCAACAATAATAGAAGATTAGGATGAAAACTCGCATCTATTGAGATGCGGGTTTTTCTTTTTTTTGAGGTCTTTTTGAAATTTATTATTTTGTTGAATTATTGCTTGAAGTGCCTGAATTAATCTCCGAAGTGCCTGAATTATCCTTCGATGTGACAGAACTATTCTCCGAAGTTACAGAACATTCCTTCGAAATGACCGAAATACCTTTAAAATTGTGCTTCGTGTAATTTTCACATCACAAGTACATTAAATTCTATTGCCCAAAAGCTTAGGCATAAAATGATGATTTACCTCGTAAACATAATATTGAAGAAAACTGTTTTTTATTTGGTCAAGCTATTTTGAATGGGGGGAAGGTGTTTGGTTGGAGCATTACACGGAATAAGAGTTTTAGATTTGACAAGAGTACTGGCTGGACCGCTTTGTACGATGATATTAGGAGATTTGGGCGCTGAAGTGATAAAATTAGAGGCACCGGGCGGCAGTGATGATACAAGAGACTGGGGCCCACCTTTTCAAAATGGAATAAGCGCTTATTATTTATGTGCCAATAGAAATAAAAAAAGTCTAACTATTAACCTGAAATCCCCAAAGGGTTTGGAAATAATCAAAAAGCTTGTTATGACTAGTGATGTTGTAATTCATAATTTTAAGACCGGAACAATGGAGCGGTTAGGATTGGGGTACGATAGATTATCACAATGGAATCCCCAGCTTGTCTATTGTTCTATTACGGGATTTGGGGAAACAGGACCATACAAGCATTTAGCTGGATATGATTATATTATTCAAGCCATGTGCGGATTAATGAGCATTACAGGATCACAAGATTCGGGACCGCAAAAAGTTGGAATTGCTATAACAGATATTTTAACCGGGTTATATGCATGCAATGGTATTCAAGCAGCACTAATAGAAAGACAGAAATCCAATGTTGGGCAAAAAATTGATATGGCTTTATTTGACTCAGGCATTAGTGCACTCGTGAATATTGCCAGCAATTATTTGATGACGGAAAAGCTACCAAGATTGCTGGGAAATCTTCATGCGAATATCGTACCCTACCAAACCTTCGACACAAAGAATGGAAAAATGGTTATAGCAGTAGGAAATGATCGTCAGTTTGAAAAGCTATGTAAAGTTCTAGAGTTGAATAGTTTAGCAACGGATCAAAGATTTAAAACAAATGCTGAAAGAATAGAAAATCAAGGGGAATTAATCCCTCTCTTGCAAAATAAATTGAACGGTAAGCCAACAGAGTATTGGATGGAAGAGTGTAATAAGAATGGTATCCCTTGTGGACCTATCAATGACCTGAAGATGGTATTTGAAGATCCTCAAGTTAAAGAGAGGGAAATGTTATGCAGAGTAAAGCATCCAACTGCAGGTGAAGTAAAATTAGTCGGAAGCCCTCTCAAACTATCGAAAACACCCGTTCAGGTTAACTTACATCCGCCAGCACCAGGAGAGCATACAGAGGATTTACTGGTTGCACTAGGATATTCTGCTGATGAAATTGCGGCATTAATAGAACAAAAAATTGTTTAGGAGAGTGATAGAGATGAATTTTGATTTTACAGAAGAGCAGGAGCTGCTTAGAAAAACGGTAAGGAGTTTTGTAGATAAAGAAATTATTCCTTTCATCGGGGAATGGGATTCGCATGGACATTTTGAACCAAAAATTATGCAGCGACTGGCCGATCTTGGATTAATGGGAGTTTGTATTCCACAAAAATATGGCGGAAGCGGTATGGATTATAATGCCTTAGCGATCGTTTGTGAAGAACTGGAAAGAGGGGATACCGCCTATCGAACGGCTGTATCCGTACATACTGGTTTGAACAGTATGACACTTCTACAGTGGGGGACGGAGGAGCAAAAATGGAAGTATCTTGTTCCGCAGGCTAAAGGAGAAAAAGTTGGAGCGTTCGGATTGACAGAGCCGGGAGCTGGTTCAGATGTAGCGGCAATTAATACTACAGCCATAAAGGACGGAAATTACTATGTATTAAATGGACAAAAAACATGGATTTCTTTATGTGATGTAGCCGACCATTTTATAGTTTTTGCTTATACAGATAAAAGCAAGAAACATCATGGAATCTCGGCATTTATTGTGGAAAGAACGATGGCCGGCTTTTCCTCCAAAGCGATAAAAGGAAAATATGGAATTAGAGCGGGGAATACCGGGGAGATTTTTTTCGATGAAATTCGAGTGCCGAAGGAAAACCTTCTTGGCGAAGAAGACGAAGGCTTTAAAATTGCTATGTCTGCATTGGATAATGGAAGATTTACCGTTGCTGCGGGGGCATGTGGTCTCATTATGGCTTCCTTGGAGGCATCTCTTAAATACTGTCATGAACGAAAAACATTTGGCAAGGAAATTGGAAGACATCAGCTCGTTCAGCAAATGATTGCAAATATGGAAGCAGGGCTTCACATAAGCAGATTATTAGTATATCGGGCTGGGGAACTAAAGAATCAAGGGAAGCGAAATACAAGGGAAACCTCCTTGGCAAAGTGGCAGGCCTGCGATTATGCTAACAAAGCAGCGGATGATGCAGTACAAATTCATGGAGCATATGGTTATTCGGATGAGTATCCTGTTGCGAGATACTTAAGAAATTCGAAAGCTCCAGTAATTTACGAAGGAACGAGAGAAATTCATACGTTAATGCAAGCGGAATACGCACTTGGCTACCGTAATGATAAACCTCTTAATAAAACGCTGCCGTCTTGGCCATTTGCTCATGATACGGTTGAATCTAAATAAAGGTGGTTGGAGCGAATATGCTATTAGATGGTCAGTATATACAAAGCATATATATCGATGGACAATGGTGCGATTCACATAATGGGCTGCGAGAAGATGTTATAAATCCTGCACAATTAATGAAAATTAAATCATTCTCCTATGGGAATGGTACAGATGCAAATATGGCCGTGCAAGCGGCTAAAGAGGCATTATCAAAATGGGCAGGTCTAACGGCAAGGGAACGTTCTAATTATTTGTATGCTGCTTATTTATTAATGATGGAAAAACAGGAGAAATTGGCAAGAATCTTAACAAGTGAACAAGGAAAGCCACTCGCAGAAGCAAGAGGGGAAATTGCCTCTGCTGCAAGCTATTTACAATGGTATGCAGAGGAAGGTAATCGTGTATACGGTGAAATTATTCCTTCCTCTAATAAAGGGAAGAGACTATTAGTGATTCCACAGCCGATTGGTGTTGTCGCTGCTATTACTCCATGGAATTTCCCTAGCTCGATGATAACAAGAAAACTGGGTCCTGCACTTGCTGCTGGCTGTACAGTTGTTTTGAAGCCAGCAGAGCAAACTCCATTATCTGCCATTGAATTGGTGAAAATATTTGAAGAAGTGGGGATTCCGAAAGGTGTATTGAATCTTGTAACCGGTGACCCGGTTTCCATCGGAAAAGCCTTCATGGACAGCCCGGATGTGCGTCTAATTACTTTCACAGGTTCAACCGAGGTTGGAAAAATTTTAATGAAAGGCAGCGCTGATACTGTTAAAAAGCTCTCGTTGGAATTAGGGGGTCATGCACCGATAGTGATTTTTGAGGATTCGGATTTAGAGCAAGCCGTTAACATGACCATTATGAGCAAATTTAGAAATTGCGGTCAAACATGTATTTGTGCTAATCGCGTCTATGTACAGAAATCTATCCAAAAAAAGTATTTGGAGAAATTAATGGAACACATAGAATCGTTAAAAATTGGCGATGGTTTAGAAGATCAGGTGAATATAGGACCTTTAATTGACGAAGATGCTTTATTAAAGGTCAAAAATCAATATGAGGATGCTATTTCGAAAGGCGCAGTTACTGCATTAGGCGGAAGAGTACACAAGGAAGCACTAAATGGATTTTTTTACGAACCAACAGTATTAACAAATGTATCAAATGATATGAAAGTGATGAGTGAAGAAACATTTGGACCTCTCCTACCGGTAAAAACCTTTGAAACAGAAGAGGAGGTCATTCAGCTTGCAAATCATGACAGATACGGTCTTGCTGCTTATATATTTACAGAAAATATCAATCGCGCTATTAGAGTAATGGAAAAGCTAGAGTATGGA
This sequence comes from Bacillus sp. FJAT-49736, assembly GCF_018343615.1. Lineage (GTDB taxonomy): Bacteria > Bacillota > Bacilli > Bacillales > Bacillaceae_C > Margalitia. Next base: position 150,436 of record NZ_JAGYPI010000001.1, read on the forward strand.
ATTGTCGGTATTAATGACGTGTTTCCTGCAGTAGCAGAAGCTCCTTTTGGAGGAATGAAGCAATCGGGCCAAGGAAAAGAAGGCGGACGGGAAGGAATTATGGAATACGTTGAAATGAAATATGTATCGATGGGGGTTAAATAATTTGAGCGTGAGCTGAGAAATAAAAAAGAAAACGGCAAACTGCCGTTTTCTCAAACGATTCAAATTCAAAAAATCGGTGGATTATCTATAAATGGTGCAATACAATCGATTTTTTTATCCGTTAGCGGATGGATGAATGTTAATTTTCGCGCATGGAGAGCGGGTCTTTTAAAAATTGCTTTTCCCCCGTAAAGGACATCTCCTGCTAATGGATGACCTATATGACTGAGATGAACTCTAATTTGATGAGTTCTGCCAGTATCGAGTGAACATTCAATGAGCGAAAGTTTTTTTGTGGGAATAGTTTTTAATAATTTGATATGTGTAATAGCATTTTGTCCTGTTTTCGATACTCTTCTTCTCGTTGGATGATGGCGGTCACGTCCGATAGGTAGGTTAATGATATCCGTACTTTTTGGGATCAAACCTTGAACGAGTGCATTATATGTCCTTTTTATCAATCTTTCATTTAACATTCTATCAAGCATAGCATGGCTGAGGGCATGCTTGGCGAATAAAATCGCTCCAGTCGTATCTTTATCAAGACGGTGTATATGGCGGACACGGCGGTGTTCGCCTTTTTGCAGAAGATGATAGGCAACAGCATTAGCCAACGTATGGGCTTGCCCCGCTTCATTCGGATGCGTCTCCATTCCAGCTGGTTTATTAGCAACGAGCAAATGCTCATCCTCATACAATACCCCTATATCATATTCTTCTGGAATGACCCCAAAATCCTCCTCTTGAAATAAGGCAATTTGTAAAACGTCGCCTATTTGGAGAGATCGTTCCCAATCTGCCGGGCTGTCATTTACCTTTACATGTTTTTCCATGCGAAATTGATGGGTCAATTTTTTGGGTGCTTTCCATACATCCCTGAAAAGCTGACCTACAGAGAGCTGATTCCATTTTTCCGAGATGGTTAATTCAAACCAATTATTATCATTATCCTTTTTCATATGAAAGTCCTTTCACATGGTCATAATTACCACGGTCTAACTGCTTTTATCTATGTTATTCTTAACATAATTAGATGAGAGAATGTTTTATAAGGGTGGGTCACAATTGAAGGTAGTTTTTGCATCAACACAACAACAGATAGAGAAAATAAAAGAACTAGCTGACTATATGTATTCATTTATTTTTCCGTTCTATTATGCTGATGATGATATTGATAATTTTAAAAAAATTAAAGTACTGCAAACCTCAAAGCACCACTTTGAATATTTTAGTACGTTAAAAGAAGCATATCAAGTCATTGCTAGCTTGCAAACCATTATTTCCATTTTAGAATATAAGTTAAATCATCCTATGGACACGAAATACGAAGAAATTTTCAACCATAACGTAGCTGTCCTAGAGGAATATGATATTTTCTTTCCATTTTATTATTCCCAGTTTATTGTGGACGTAAATGGAAAGGTTACTCTAAGTATATATAAAAAAGCTGCAAATGAGTTATTAATTTAATCATAAATAAAGGTAAGCAAACATCCGCTATTTGTGCGGGTGTTTTTTTCATAGTTTGGAATTATATTTTAAATAATTGTCTACGTTCAGCTCTGGCACTGACGTTTTTTGAGATTTCTCGACATTTTCTTTCATTGAATAAAAAAAATGAATTCATTACTATTATAGTAAGGCTGTTTTCGTATAGTGTTATAATCCTAATAAATTCTTAGTTCGGACTATTTTTAAAAAAAGTTATTGGGTCGTACTAAGATTTTCCTCTAATATATGCAACATCGTTTAAGAAAAGAGCCTTTAATAACTAGATAGATTATGGAAACACCCATACAAGGGGGAACATTTATGTGGAAAAATACATACCTGCAATGGAAGCAGTATGAAGGTTTGGATCGAGAGCTGCGCACGCAGTTAGCTGAAATGGAAAAAAATACAGCAGATCTGGAGGATGCCTTTTACAAAAATTTGGAGTTTGGCACCGGTGGAATGCGCGGGGAATTAGGTCCAGGCACGAATAGAATGAATATTTATACAATCAGAAAGGCATCTGTTGGTCTTGCTCGTTACATAGAAGAGTTCGGTACAGAAGCAAAGCAGCGTGGAGTTGTCATTGCTTACGATTCCCGACACAAATCTCCGGAGTTTGCCATGGAGGCAGCTAAAACCTTGGCATCATATGGAATCCATGCATATGTATTTGAGGAGCTCCGGCCAACACCAGAATTGAGCTTCGCTGTTCGTTACCTGCATTCTTTCTCCGGAATAGTCATTACAGCAAGCCATAACCCGCCTGAATATAATGGTTATAAAGTATATGGTGAAGATGGTGCTCAGCTGCCGCCACATGAGGCGAATAAGGTTATTTCCAAAGTGAATCAGGTGGGTAATGAACTGGAAATTCAAGTCGACCATGAAGATGGATTAAAATCTGCTGGTTTGATTACTATGATAGGTGAAAAAGTGGATCAAGCATACTTAAAGCAATTGTTCACAATTAGCGAACATCCTGAGCTTGCTAAGGAATCAGACATTCGCATTGTGTTTACTCCATTGCACGGGACTGCCGAAAAGCCGCTAAAAAATGCTCTTGAAGCATTTGGGTATCGAAATGTTTTTATGGTGAAGGAGCAACAGAAACCTGATCCACAATTTTCAACGGTATCCTCACCGAATCCCGAAGAAAAAGCAGCATTTGAAATGGCGATCCAATATGGAGAAAAGTATGACGCTGATATTTTAATTGCCACCGACCCAGATGCGGACCGCTTAGGGATTGCTGTTAAGAATGAAAAAGGGGAATATGTTTTACTTACAGGAAATCAAACAGGTGCTGTTCTTTTGTATTATTTATTATCACAAAAGGCAGAAAAAGGGGCTATTCCTAAAAACGGAAAAGTGTTTAAGACGATTGTAACGTCTGAAATTGGCAGGAAAATTGCAGAATCATTCCAAATTCCTACGGAAGATGTTCTTACCGGCTTCAAATTTATTGGAGAAAAAATAAAGCAATATGAAGAATCGGGAGAGTACCAATTTATATTTGGTTACGAGGAATCATTTGGCTATTTAATTGGGGATTTTGTCAGAGATAAAGATGCCATACAAGCTGCCTTATTAGCATGTGAGGCATGCGCCTACTATCAGAAACAAGGAATGACATTGTATGATGCATTGCTCGAAATATATGAGCAATTTGGTTATTATCAGGAGGATCTTAAATCATTGACCTTAAAAGGGAAGGAAGGCGCAGAAAAAATCGAGCAATTATTAGAGCACTTTAGACTAGATCCCCCTGAAGAAATCAACCATTTGCAGCTTGCTGTTATCGAGGACTATAAAACAAGTAAAAGATGGGATAGGAAGCAGGATAAAACAGAAGAAATTGAATTGCCAAAATCCGATGTTTTAAAATATTATCTCGAGGATGGTTCCTGGATTTGTTTGCGTCCATCCGGAACAGAACCAAAGGTGAAGTTTTACTTTAGTGTAAATACAAAAAGCTTCGATGAAAGCAATATGAAGCTACAACAGTTAACAATGGCCTTTATGAAGTTAGTGGATTCTGCCCTGTAAAGCAAAAACGGCTTTTCTTTTGACAGAAAAGCCGTTTTTTATTTAAGTCATATAGATATAAGCATGATGGTCGTCAAGTTCTGTCTGTTTTCCCACATCATTGGCATGGTCAATGTACCGAAGGAGGGAATACAAATTTCGTTCTATAACAGAATAATCATGTGAAAAGTGATAAGCATGTAATAAACGTTCTATTCGTTTTGAAAGCATATCATCTTTTGTTCTGACCATCAAAATTAGCAGATTATCCCACTGTGAACGATGAGTATAGTAAAGAGCACGGTCGTAATCTACAATGTTCACTTTAATTTCCCTCCCTCACTGCTGCATTTAACGGAATTTATATTCTGTCAAATGAAAGCTTCCCATTTAGGAGTTGTTTATAGTGTATGCAATGAAGCGAATTTGTGTCGCAGTAAAAGTTGGGGGAATTGGATTGGAAAATGCGAAAACAAGTAAGGATTTTCCATCGAGGAATATGATAAAATAATTAATGGTAGTTTTCGTTATAGATTGTTGTTTTTCTTAGCTTAGGGCTGCTTTTCTTATGTACCAATAGTAAGCTGTTGCTCTGAACTCGCATAAAGTTTATGAAATGAGCCTACAAACTGGAAAGGTGTTTTCATCCAATGTGATTTAATTCCTCTATATAACGACAATTGAATAAAAATGTAGGAGGAATTAATTTGCGTTCAAAAGCCTTTCGTTATCTATGGGTCGGACAGTCCTTTGCAAATGCTGGTGATGTTCTATATATTGTGGCATTAATTGCTGCCATTTATCAAACAACTGGATCAGCATTTCAGATGACATTAGTCCCTTTTGTTATTACCTTTTCTAAATTTATCAGCAGTGTAATTGCTCCGATATTACTGGATCGATACACATTAAAACATTTATTGGCAACCTCACAGGCATTAAAAACTGTTTTAATGCTTTGTTTATTTTTAGTCGTATTAAAAAGCATTCCATTCATTTGGATAGTCTTTTTATTAGCTGCTTTCATTGCTTTTTTAGACGGATGGGCGCTTCCTGCCTCCAATGCCCTTGTTCCATCCATTGTTAAAAGAGAAGAATTGATGAAAACAAACGGATTTTTATCAACCTTAGAGCAATCGATACAATTCACCGGATGGGCAGCAGGAGGTATTGTCACTGCAATCATTCAGCCGGCGGGCACATTAGGAATGACAACGCTTTTCTATATGATTAGCACATTTTTTATGTATAGTATCCCTTTTTATAATGAAAAATATAAAGGGAAATCAAGTCCGCAAAGTATTACGAAATATATCGAGCAGCTCTCAGCAGGTTGGAAGGAATTGTGGAGCAATAAAATACTTCGGCAAATTCAGCTGATAAGCTGGGTGGAAACAATAGCGAGCGTTGTCTGGATAGCTGCCATCATGTACTTGTTTGTTCAAAAGCAGTTGCATGTTGGAGAAGAATGGTGGGGTTTTATCAATAGTGCTTTTATCGCAGGGCTAATTATTGCAAGCGTACTTTTGCTGAAATTTCATGGTTTTTACCGCATTTATCAAGCGAAAATATTGATCATATGCAGTATATGTACTGCTTGTGCAACATTTGCATTTGGAATAAATGATATTCCCGTACTTGCACTCGCATTATCTTTTGTTTTCGGTCTCTTTGACCAGCAAAAGGCAGTGATATTACAGACGTTAATCCAAACAAAAACGGATGTGGAACGATTACCAAAGGTATATTCTGCTCAAGGAGCCATTACTACATTTACATTTGGAATTGTATCGCTGCTCTCAGGTACTGTTGTCGAGGTAGTTGGTGTCCGAAATATTTATATTATCGCCTCTATTCTACTGTTCATAAGTGTTTTTCCGGTATATTTATTAAGGAAAAATATATAAAAAGGTTGTTATCGTATATTACTTTTCGTTTATTGTTCTCCATGAATTCGGGCATCTTTTCTTAAGATAATTATTTATTCTTCACTAATATAAGGATGGATAAATGTTTTTTACCAATAGCACATGGGTTATAGAAAAGAGCCTAAAAAAAGCGAACTGATTGGCTAAAACCACTCAGTTCGCTATTTTTTTGTTAAGAATGCGGAAAAATATATAATTCCGGATGCAAAAAATAATCCCATATTTAACATCATCCAGCTTAAGGAAATATCAATGTCGAGTGTAGCCTTTTTGGAAACAATCAAATAAATAATCTCCGAAATTACCGCAATCAGAAAGGCAACTCCAAAAGGCAGAAATTTCTTTGCATGATTTTCCTTAAATAATTTAATGGAATAACGTGAACCAATTACGGTCCCGACAATAAGTATGATTAAAACAACTATATAAAGCCACCACATCTATTTTCAACCTCCTACCTAATACTAGCATACATTATACCAATGGATAATGATAAATTAGGAAAGTTAATAATTGTACTACATGATTTCCGCTGTTTTTTCATACATTGTTGTAAGAGCATAATCCTTATAACGATGTTGGTGAAAGGGGAGACGTGGATGAATCCGGAAGAAAAGAAAGCTTTAGAAAAAGCAATATCGGAAATAACAGAGATAGCAAGTGGTTTTGGCCTGGATTTTTATCCGATGCGCTATGAAATATGTCCAGCAGATATTATCTACACATTTGGTGCTTATGGAATGCCAACACGCTTTTCCCATTGGAGTTTTGGAAAGCAGTTTTTTAAAATGAAGCTACATTATGATTTAGGTCTCAGCAAAATATACGAGCTTGTTATTAATTCCAATCCTTGTTATGCTTTTTTGCTTGACTCCAATTCATTAATTCAAAATAAGCTTATTGTCGCTCATGTTCTGGCGCATTGTGACTTTTTTAAAAATAATATACGTTTTCGAAATACAAAGCGGGATATGGTTGAAAGTATGGCGGCCACTGCTGAACGAATTCGCGCATATGAGATAAGATACGGCAAAGGAGAGGTAGAAACTTTTATTGATGCCGTTTTGTCCATTGAAGAGCATATTGATCCCTCCTTAATGAGACCAACCTTATCTTGGAGTACCGAGGAGGATGAATGGGAGGAGGAAGAGCGTCCAGCTTCAACACCTTATGATGATTTATGGTCCATTGATGACCGAAATAAAAATACAATAAAGAAAAAGAAGAAAAAGAATTTCCCGCCGCAGCCTGAAAAGGACATTATGCTATTTATTGAACAATATAGCCGCGAGCTGACGGATTGGCAACGGGATATTATGACGATGATTCGTGAGGAAATGCTCTATTTCTGGCCGCAGCTGGAAACTAAAATCATGAATGAAGGCTGGGCTTCGTATCGCATAGGTGTTAAAATAACCAGATTTAAGACAAATTATTTATAAAGAATATTTTGACCCATATTTTTGAGAAAGATTTTACGAAAACATGAATAAATAATAGTTAAAGAAAAACTTTAATAACGAGGGGGATAAATTATGAAGTGTTTTGTCTCAGCGTGTTGTTCAAAAAAAGATTGTCAAAATAGGTCGCTTATGAATATAGTGCAAGCTATTTCAGAAGAGTCCGCTAGAATTGAGTTATCAAGATTGAAAACAAGCAAAGCACTAATACAATGTAGGTTATGTGGAGAACCTTTAACTTATTATTTGAATTTTATTGAAGAAGATATTTGCGATTTGGGTATATAAAAAAGGACCCTCAAAAGAGGAATCCTTTTTTATGCCTTACTCCAGGCACAAGTATGTAGTTTACTTCCTAGGGAACCCCCTAGACTAGTAGTAGTACTTGTTTACATTTTATTAGTATATTTAATTTCTGTCAATAGTTTTGTTTACTTTATTTTATTGATTGTAATAATTCATTATAAACATCTTTCTTAACATCTAAACGTACGGTAATAATTTTTCCTTTTTCATCTGTTTGGTCAATCGCATAAGCCATATTCATTATCAATTTTTTTCTTTGAGATTTCGTAAGAGTTGTTTGTTTCCATTTTATTTCATATGTTTCATTAGAATTGTAAAGTTGATACCTAGATATTTTATTTACTTTGTCATAAGTCATTTTTCTAAACGGTCTCCAAAAATGACCAATTTGGGCTTCAAAGTCACTAAATTCAGGTATGTCCTTAACGTTGTTTTCAATTAAATATTGAAAAAGTGATTTATCACTCAGCCAAGTCAATCGAAATCCATCCTCAATCCTAGATAATTGTGGATCATCTAAGAATGCGCTTTCCATTGATGTCCCATTAAAAAAGGCATCCTTTATTATTCTTTTACGGCTTACTGAGGTAATCTGATCTATACAAACTACGTTCTCTTTATAAAGCGGGGGAACAAGCCCAATGTTAAAGAAATATTCTCTTTCTTTTGTTTTCGGTTTCATACTTGTAGTTGGAATAACGACAACTTGATCTCGATTATATAGAGTGTTCCATACAATTGCTAAGTGTTTGTCGTCTGTTTCACTACCTACTCCAGAAAATTTAACTTGAACAATTTGCCCTTTTACTAATGGAGGAATATATTGTGTTGGTGTCTTAGAATTTCCAGATTCATCTTGATCATCTATTCGATCTTTCGTTAAAGTACAATCAATAAAAGAATTTACCCTCCTTAGTAATGTTTCTCGATTTACTATTTCTCTGTTTAAGGTTCTATGATCATCTTCAATTGATGATATTTTCTTCAGAAGAAGTTGGATTTGAGATTCCTTTAATCCATTTAATAGTTTACTGTCGTCTGCTGCGTCATTAATTAACTGAACGATTTCACTATTCTCTTCTAATATTTTTTTTATTTTCTCTTCTAAACTCATTTGCGATTAACCCCCTCCCAATATTATTAAATCATAAAAACAATTTATAGGGAATTTAAGGTTTTAAAATTCAATATAAGTTATAGTTATTTGTTTAGAATGCTAAAGAAAAATACTATCCTAAGATTATATGGATTTTAAATTTTTGGAGCTGGAAGAAACATTTTTGAAATTTTTAAAGGTTAAATCATCCTCCCAGAAGTTATTTCAAAATTTCAAGAAAATGATTCCATGCTTTGAGCTTTAAGTGCCATTCGTTATTCATTTAACTTATTCCGTTGATCAATATGAATATGAAATTTCACTATATATAGTGCGGAAGTGATTAAATAATATCAATATATTGAATTTATACTTGACCAATTCTAACCAATAGAGATATAATCTAGTAGTAAATAACTAGGAACGAACATTCGGTTTCCTGGAGAGGAGAATCTATGACAGATATTTTTTCTGCGAATAACCTTTTGGATGATTTATTGCAACGGATTGGTACAAAGCTTCAAATTAGTAAAACACAACGAGAACTTGCCGAACAAAGATATAATGCAGTTGGAACATGGTTATCAAAAGATGAAATTCTTTTTGGTAATTCAATGATTGAGATTTACCCTCAAGGATCACTAAGCATTAGCACAACGGTAAAACCTTTATCTAAACAAGAGTTCGACCTAGATTTGGTTTGCCAAATTAACCAAAGTTGGCAAGGAAAAGACCCACTGAAACTTTTAGACTCCATTGAAAAACGCCTCAAGGAAAATAAAACATACGAAGGTATGGTTGAAAGGAAAAATCGATGCATTCGATTAAATTATGCAAATGAATTCCATATGGATATTTTGCCAGCACATCCTTTGGACAAATCCTTCAATACAAAAATTAAAGTTCCCGACAGAAAAGCAAAAGAATGGAAAGATAGTAACCCTAAGGGCTATACATCCTGGTTTAATGAGCGATCATCGCAATTTAATGAAGCATTATTTGAAGTAAGAGCAGGAATTGAGCCATTACCAGATGAGGACCATATAGAAAGAAAGGCACCATTAAAACGTGCGGTTCAATTAATGAAACGATACCGTGATATTTATTTTGAGATAGATCCTGATTCAGCACCTATCAGTATTGTCTTAACAACATTAGCAGGAAAGTACTATTCAGGACAAAGTTCAGTGAATGAAACCATTTCACATGTATTGGAATCCATTTTATTCAACCTTCCAAGAGATGGGGGTCGATTAGTGGTTTTAAATCCGACAAATGAGAAAGAAGATTTAAGTGAGCGATGGGATGAAAATCCAGATTTGTATAAATCCTTCTTGAAATTTATTCGCTATTTTAAGAAGAAATGGGATTATGTAAATGAATTAAGCGGCATAAAAGAAATAGCGGAGGAACTTAAAGTAATGTTTGGAGAAAATGTAACAATCGAATCGTTTAAAGATCAAGCTGATTATGTTTCTAAAGTAAGAAAACACAATCGGCTTGCCATAACAGGAATTGGTTCCTTAGTGGCTGCAACAAAAGAAAATCATGCCACTTCTGTAAAGGCGAATACTTTTTATGGCAGCTAAAAGAATACGGTTTAAAAAAATGTATATACCTATCTCCCAACAGATCGTCGCCATGGAAAAACTATTTCCAGACTTCACGGTGGAGTGGAAAAAGAATACCTGTATTTGGACTGGTGAATTGCAACCAACAGAATTAAGCAAAAAATACACAGTTCAAATCACATATTCTTTGGACATGCCTCGCCCAGATGTAATTGTTCTATCTCCACAGGTCCAAAAAAGAGGAAATGAAAACATACCGCATGTCTATCCAGAAAATAAATTATGCTTGTTCAGACCGAAAAAGAAAGAATGGACAAAAGAAAAATTGATTGCTGAAACCATTGTACCGTGGACTTCTCTTTGGCTGTACTATTACGAAATGTGGCATGCAACTGGAGAGTGGTTAGGTGGCGGAGAGCATATTGTTGCCAAGCGTAAAAAAAATAAAATAGCTGCTAAAAAGGTGGAATCTAATGTCTAAAACAAATATTCCTGAAAAAGTGAAAATTAGACTCTGGGGAAAAGCTGCTGGGCGATGCCAGTATGAGGGATGTAATGAACCACTTTGGGTAGATACTTTAACCAAATGGGAATTTAATGCTGCATACATCGCACATATTATTGCTGATAGTCCTAATGGTCCGCGAGGTCATGAAATACTTTCTGAACAATTAGCAAAGGATATTTCAAATCTCATGCTGTTATGCGATAAACATCATAGATTAATTGATAAAGAGGATGTGGAAGGGCATCCTGTCGAGCTTTTAAGAGAAATGAAGAGAAAACATGAAGAAAAAATTGAAATGGTCACATCTATTGGAGAAGATATGAAAAGTTATGTACTATTCTATGGAGCAAATGTAGGTCAGCACTCTTCACCAATACATTGGGATAGAACGGTATCAGCGATGTTACCAACTAAATATCCTGCGGAAAAACCAGCAATCGAATTGAGTTTACGAAATAGTTCCTTTAAAGACAATCAAGAATTATATTGGACTGTTGAAAGTCAACATTTGAGGAGTCAGTTTTCAGATAAAGTTAAAAGACGATTAGAACTAGGAGATATAAATCATTTATCAGTTTTTGCATTGGCGCCACAGCCTTTACTTATTGAGATGGGTTCATTAATTTCTGATATTTGTCCGACAGATGTATATCAATTACTTCGTGAACCAGCTGGATGGAAGTGGCAAAAGGATGCAGAAAGCTTTGATTTTATAGTGGAGGAACCTAATACTATTCATCAAAATGTAGCACTAAATATTTCTTTAAGTGCATCGATAGATAATCATAGAATAATAAAAGTTCTAGGGACAGAAACATCAATCTGGAAAGTTACCATACCAACGCCGTATAATGATTTCTTAAAAAGTAGCGATCAATTAAAGATGTTTCGAATTAGAGTAAGGGAGCTATTAAATAGAATTAAATCGATTCACGGACACGAAAGTGCCATCCATGTTTTTCCTGCAATGCCAGTATCCACAGCAATTGAATTTGGACGGGTTTGGATGCCGAAAGCTGATTTACCACTTATTATTTATGATGAAAATCGAGATTTGGGTGGATTTAAATTTGCATTATCACTTGGTAAACAACATGTTCACTCTTTTTAATGTGTTATTATCTAAATTTCTTAAAGCTAAACTATATAAAAATTATAGTCATCCCGCAATTGGGTTGGCTATTTTTTATGATTACAGAGCTACTCATTTTTGTTCTTTTTTTGCATTTCCCTCATATAGTTACTCAAGTAACGTTATTAGGGGGAAATACAGTTGAGGGAATACAATGTTCACGAAGTCCTTGCCATACTTCAGAAATACTATATAACCGATTCACAGCAGATGGTAACTAGATGGATTCGAGAAGGGAAAATCCGAGCAGTAAGAACTGATAATCGAAAGGATGGCTATCGGGTCGCTGAAGATGATTTATTTGATTTTATAGAAGAGCAAAGACCAGGGCTAGAGATGGTTATGAATGGTTATTATGATCATTACATCAAAGATGTTCGATTAAATTTGTTTAAAGAGGAGAATTCTCCAGTATTATTGGACAAGGACGATGAGGACGAAGATGAAGATGAACAAGCAAGTAATGAGGAGAAAGACACAGAATTAAATGATGTAAAAAGCAAAATCACTGAACTAGAAAATAAGTTCAATATATTACAAAAGTCTTTAAACAAAGTTATCGAACAAAATAAACAAGTTCTGGCTAAAAATGATCACCACCTTGTAGATAAGGAGATGCTAAACCAACTAAATGATAAAATCGATAGGATAACAGAACAAATAAATTATAAAATTGACGGCATAACTGAACAGCTAAATGATAAAATGGAAGAATTTAAAGAACAAATAAAAAACACAAAAGTCAATTCAACAAGCAGTCAAAAAGAAGTTAACATCAATTTAACGTATGACGAGTTTAAAGACCTAAGTAAGGACATTTTATCCGAATTAGACTTCCAGGTAGAGGAAAATAAAAAAGAAGAACACCTTTCTTTGGTTTATAAGCATATTGCAGTCGATAATAAAATAAAAGAAGAGTTTCTTTCAGACGATGGTACCTTTTTTATAACACCTAAAAATAATGAATACAAACAACCAAAACGCTTCATGAAGGATGTTATTCAATATTACCTTGAAAATCTTCAACCACAAACATAAAACCCGCAATGAAAAAAGGATAGCATTCGTTGTTATCCTTTTTCACATTATTCGGTTTTCAGAGAGTGAATAATGAAGTTCTTAAGGTCGGTATTAAATGTTGTATATAATGCATGGATATTTGTTTTTTTGGAATACGCTTTAATATCCTTACCCTTATAAAAAGCAATTGCTTCCTTCTTTCTATAATAGAGCTTTAGATGCTCATTGTTACTGCCGAAAAAACTTGTTGTAGGAATAGAGCGCGAATGACAATAAAATAATGGTTTTGGAATGTTCACTCCATATGGTTCAAGAAAATTTACATTTTCATATAGCTCATTTGAAAAGTGATGAACATCCATTTTGCATATGTAATGGATGACAGGTTTCATTAACACTTCAGAATTTGAAGCCTCCTGAATGCTATTTCGGAAACTGATTATCGTATCTTCCTTTGGTTCAATCGATAGACCTGCCGCTGCCTGATGTCCTCCGTATTTTAGCAGATGCTGGGATGAATTACGGATAACATTAATAATGGAGAAGTTCGTTCCGTTTACGCTTCTAGCTGAACCCGTTCCATTTTTAGAAATCACAATAGAAGGTTTTTTATACTTCTCTGTAATCTTCGCAGCAATAATTCCGATAATACCATTATGAAAATCATCAAATACCACTATTACTTTATCCTTATGAAGTTGAAAACCGCTTATTTGCTTTTCGGCTAAAGTAAATTGCTGTGTTGTTAATGCCTTCCGTTTTTCATTTAACTGTATAAAGGATTTAATTTGGGAATCATTCACATCTTCATTAGTTAGCAAGTTAACCGCAAGATTTGGATTACCAATACGACCGCAGGAGTTGAAAATCGGTCCCAATGTAAATCCGATTGTAGAACTATCCACCTGTTTCACAAACGATTTTTCAAAGACTTTTTTAAAAACAGGGTTTGGATTCAGGTTCATTTTTTTAATTCCGAGTTTACAAATAGTTCGGTTCTCATCTGTAATGGGCATTAAATCGGCAATGGTTCCTAGTGTTGCTAATTCGATGTAGGAATAAAAGTGATCGTCAAATTCTCTATTCGCAGCAAAATAAAGGGCTTGTACCACTTTTAAGGCAACGCCTGCTCCAGAAAGAGAAGAAAAAGGGTAGGTGGTATCATGGCGTTTCGGATTAATAAAAGCATAGCAATTCGGATAAGGTCCCAATACCTCATGATGGTCCGTAACAATGACATCGATCCCTTTTTCTTTTGCTACTTTCATTGCCTCATGAGAGCTTGTCCCATTATCCACCGTAATGATAAGGGAAATACCTTCTTTCACCTGCTTCATTGCTTGTCCTGACAGACCATAGCCTTCTGACCTTAGGGGTAATCGATAAGAAACGTTGCCGTTAAAATGCTTTAGGGCTAGATACAATAATGATGTCGATGTCATGCCGTCACAGTCGTAATCACCAAATATCAGGATTTTTTCTTTTTGCCTGATGGCTTTAATGATCCGTATGATGGCTTTCTTCATATCGTTCAATAAAAATGGATCATGAAGATCTCTTGAAAGATCGGGATAAAAAAATTTTTGAACCTTTTCTTCATTATCGTATCCATGAAAAAATAAATAGTGTCCCAGCATCGGGTCAATATTATATTGTCTCGATACATACATGATGTATGGATATTTTGGGTGCTGCTCAATGGATGAATCGAATGGGAGCCAACTAGGATTCATAATTAACTCCTTCTTTATAAAACCATATATACTTTTCACCATTATAATGGGATAGGGAGTAATCCAAATCCATGGTACCGTCTGTCTCATAATACATTTGATAATAGGGTAGAAGATTTTGTAGTGTGATTTCTTTTCCCATCCAGCGTTTGTACTGGCAGGTGGGAATGGGAAAGGCATTCTGATAGGTAATGCTCCCTTTTGTGGCATGAAAGTAAAATTCAAATGGTTGGTCGTATGGCAGCTTACTCATGTTTTCCCGATAAAAAATATCACCTGATTTTTTTCTCCTAATGAATAACAGTTTTATTTTCAATACGTTATCAAAACAGCCCGTATCCATTATTTCTTTAAGGGATATTTCTTTCACTGGACTCACCTCTAAGATGGTATTTGCAAAACAATTTCAATATCTTTTTCTTCAAACAAAATGACTTTATCCACTAATGTTCGAACAAGCGACTTTGCCTCTACAACTGGAAGAGTATTAACGGCGTCGATGACCGACTGAAATTTATTGGTTAGTTTTTCTTGAAGTTCAGAAGTATTAATAGATGTCGTAGTACTTAAGTTTTCCGTTTCTTTTACAATTCTCTCCATTCTTTCCTTTTCTTCTTGTAAGTCTTTTATTTCAATTAACCCCGCTGTGTAAGCCTCCACTTTTCGTTTGTAACGATTTTTGGCGGAATGTATCTGTTGCTGGATTTCGTGTTTCTGTTCATTCTGGATTTGGTCCACAATAAGGTAAACATAGGATTGATCGACTGCATTAGAAAGCTTTAGTAATCCTTGTTTAAACCAATGTTCAACGTCAGATGCATTGTACGATTTACTTGTACACGTTCCTTTATTTTTATTAGCAGAACATCGGTACACTCGTTTTCGATTATTTTTGGATCCCGACCAACTAATACTCATCCCTGCCCCACATAGTCCGCATTTTAATATGCCTCCCAATAAATGTGGGCTTGTTTTAGCCCTTGAGTGAACAGGTTTTCGGTCCATCGTTTTTTGAACGGCATTCCATGTATTTTCATCAATAATGGATGCATGTGCGTCTTCAACTATCACCCAATCATCCACATCCTTTTCAACCTGTTTTTTTTGACTTCTGTCCACACGGTTCCATACCAGTGTTCCTTTATAGACGGGATTGGTCAGCATCAATTTAATGGCGCGGATGGACCATTCCTTTTTTTGCTTGGAAGGAATCCCTTCTTCATTTAACAGTTTTGCGATGGAGTAAAAACCGAGACCATTATGTAGATATAAGTCAAAAACCCTCTTTACGATTTTGGACTCCGTTTCATTTATCACTAGCACTTTATTGATCAAATCATATCCGTATGGACTTTGTGTGAGCCACTTGCCATGATTAGCCCCGTGCAGCATATTTTCAAATACACGTTCTCGAATTCGTTCCCGTTCAAATTCTGCGACAGCCCCCAATACCTGAAGGGTGAGACGTCCTGATGGAGTATGTGTATCAAATGATTCACTGATGGATATAAAAGACACCTTATAATCCTCAAATAAATCAATGATTTCGAGTAAATGTTTTAATCGGCGACTCATTCGATCAAGTTTTGTCACTAAAACTTTTGAAATAACACCCTTTTTGACTAATGATAAAAGTTTAATGAGCTGAGGACGGTCCATGTTTTTGGCAGAATAACCATCTTCCACGAAAACAATGGGATCCTCACTCCATCCCATGGCTCGACAATAGGACGTTAATCTCTCTTGTTGTTCGTCTAATGAAACTCCTTCTCTTGCCTGTTCATCTGTCGATACACGACAATATAATGCGATCGATCGGGTGCCCTCGTTCAAACGGTCATTCATACATTTTCCTCCAAGATTGTTTGTCTATATATATGAAAAAAGAGAGAAAAACATGAAAAATAACAGGGTTGTCCATCCCTAATCCATGCATAGAAATGAACGAGGAGGGATTGGATGGACAACTTAAAAGTAAGATTCAGGTTTGGCGACACTTCCTTTCATGAAATCTCCGATTTAACAGAACAAAAACAAGAGAAAATAAAAAACATCTTTTTGCATTGGGAGAAAAAAATGAGACTCCAATCCGCAATCCATTCCTTAAATCAGGAGTTAAGCTTAGACTCCAGCAAAGTGGTAAAAGTCTCGGTGGGAACAAAAGAGAGTCCAACCATTAATGGTTAGACTCTCCATTTTTTTTGTATCGTATTCACAATTATAAACAGTGTGTTTACCAAAATGAATAAAATGTAATATTTTGGTCATAATAACAATAGATTTACTTTTTATCATTCTTCAAAAGAATCTCCAAGCCTTTTTCAAAAGTCGAAAGGAGGTAATTCGCACCTTCAGGATTTCTTAATTCTAACTCATTTAATTTTTTCTTAGCATGACTTATTCTTGTGTCGATTTCGTCGGAGACATCAATTTCAATTGGCAAGAGGTGAAGTTCAGCTTGCAGTTTTTCCAAAAGAGACAACTGGATTGTGTCCGTTTTTCCCGTCTCTAAATTGCTGAGGTATCCAGGCGATACATCCAACTTTTCAGCGAATGCATTCAAACTGATTCCTTTGCTGGTACGTAAAGAGCGTATTCGTTGACCGATATTTTGAAGCATGCTGTTCCCCCACATCTTTATTGGTTTCTTTACTTTTATATGAAGTTGAATTTTTGTCCTATGAATGTGTTATTTGTCCTTATTTCTATATTTCAGGTTGAAATTCCTTCTAATTTTCTCTAAATGAAAAACTTAGTCCCCGATTTAAACTGACAAAAATTTTACTAAAGGAGATTTTAAAATGACCCAAAAAACGCTGAAGACTATTTCTATCAGTTACGTACATGATCCTGATGCCGCAAAGAAGTGGGGGAAACTATATTTTGATTTATTGTTAGAGCAAATGAAAAAGGACAAGAATTCAAACGCATGTGAATACAATGGAAATGGATAGGAGTGAATAGGAGGGGGGAAAACCTTGAAAACAGTGGCGTACTACCGAAATTCCATCAGTAAAGAAAAACAAAAGCTATCCATTGAAATGCAAAAAGATCATGTGAAAAAACTGGCTAGAGCTAAAAATTTACTGATTGATGAGGAGTATTCGGATGATGAGACATCTGCTAGAAAAACAAAACTAACTGAAAGAGAACAGTTGACTCGTTTATTACATGATATAGAAAAAGGAAAAGTCGAAACCCTGATTGTGTATAGTCGATGCCGACTAGCCCGAAACGTTCATCAGTATATGCAGGTTTACGCTACATTAAAAGATAAAGAAATTGAGGTGCTTTTTGCAGGGGATCATGAATTTCCTATGCTATACACAGAAGAAGGTGAATTGATCGAACGGATTATGGCAGCCTTTAACCAACATGAAGCAGATAACTTGGTGAAAAAACTTAAAGATGCAAAACGTACGAAGGCAAGAAAAGGACTGCATGCGGTAGGTCCTGTTTTGGCTATAAACCAGATCCAGATAAAGACGGTGACTGGCTAATCAAAACGGATGAGGCAAAGGTCATTTATGAGGTGTATGAATTATTTCGAAATGAAGATTTTGACAGTGTAAATCAATTTGTAGAGCAAATAAATGAAAGGGGATATAGATATAGAGACAATAAAGATTGGACTTACGGGAATGTCCGAAATCTCTTGAAAAGCCCGATTTATAGGGGAAGACGAAAATACAAAGACGATGTGGAGGAGATAGACGTTCCTGTCCCTCATTTAAGAATCGTGGAAGAACAGCATTGGGAGGAGGTACAAAACAAGTTATTAATGTTTACACGTGGATCATCTGAAGAGGAAGAGGAGGAAGAAATGTTTTTTCTTCTGAAAGGATTGATTCAATGTAACGAATGCCAACAGTTATTAAAATCAAAAAAAACAAAAAGGAAGAATAAAAAGATAGGGATTTACCAATGCGAGAAGCATACAAAAATAAAGTTTGATCGGGAATTGCTTGAAGAAATGATAGTTCAGAAGGCATATGCATTTTTTGATGAAATTTTGTCTCCTGTCTTTAAACAATTTCTAAAGGAAACTGCTGATAAACAGGCGAAAAACTTTGAAGAAATTGAAAGAAAACTAGAACGTTTGACTGCTGAACTGAAAGCAAAAATAGGAAATGAATATGATTCGATTATTAATGTAAAGGATGCATCAGAATTATCGAATGAGATTAAAGAGCTTCTTGAAGAACTGGAATACATCTCAGAGAGACAAGAACGCTTCAAAGACAAATGGTTTGACTCCGCGGAAACACTTAAAGAATTGAATGAATTTCATGAGGAATTTTCAGATTCCATTCAAATCATTCAACCTGATATGCGGAAGGATCTGATACAGGATTTACTGAAAGATATTATTCAAGGAATCTATGCCCATAGCGAATCGGAAATAACAGTGATTATGAAACATCCACATATTGAAGGAGTAGGAGGGCGAGAGGTTATTGAGCTTAAGTAATATCATTCAACCTAATATGAAAGCAGTTTTTTATGGAAGACATTCGACCGATAAACAAAATATGGATACGCAGCTCAGAAGTGCTTATGATTTTGCTGAGAAATATCAATGTGAAATTATCAAGGAATATCTGGATGAAGCTGTTTCATCAAGAAAAAAGGAACGAAGGCAACTTGAAACATTACTGAAAGATGCCCATGAGAAAAAATTTGATTTTATTATTATCTACGCCCATTCCCGACTTGCACGTATTCCTGAAGAACACGACGTTCTTCGGATAGCCATGAGCGCATTAGGTATTCATATTGTAGAAAGCAGTTCGGAAACCCTATACAATTACGGAGATATTGTTTATTCATCTATTAAAGATGCTTTAGCAAAGTATGAACTTGATAAACTAAGAAAGGTAACGAAAGATGCTATATCCACCTTATTAGGACAAGGATTGTGGACAGGAGGGAGAGCTCCATTCGGGTATAAGTATCATAAAAAATTAAGAAAAACGGGAAAAAGGGATAACACTGCTGAGATTATGGAATTCACAAAAAGTGTAGATATATCCGAGGAAGTATCCAATGCCATCCAAAATGGTCGTTTTGAGCGTATTGAAGATGAATTGATTTTGGTGGACGATATATTTTCCTTTTACAAACAAGGATATGGTTTTCGCCAAATAGCAGAAATGATGCCAAAGGCAAGTCACCGCGGAAAGGATTGGAATCATGATTTGGTCAAACAAGTCATAATCAATCCATTTTACGCGGGATATATTGCCATTCGTAAACGAAAAACCAACGCTAAAAATACCCTCAACAAACGGGATGATTGGAAAATGAACAAATGTCCTCTCATTGATCCTGTGATCACTTTTAGTGAATGGGAAGAGTGTTTCCAATTATATGAAAAAAGAAAAGAAAAGGCACTTCCACCCAATTATTTTAAGACTAGCTTTTTAGTAAATAACCTTTTATACTGTGAAGCTTGCAAACAATTTTTCAAGGGAAAAGATCAAAGATCTAAGGGATATGGTTGTCTGGTTTATGTATGTTCCTGTAAAAAAGAAAAAGGAAAAAGAAGAATTAAAGCTGACGATATTCATCTTGAGGTCATACAAAAAATGTTTCAATTACAAAAAAAAAGCAACCAGGAAATAACTGACATTATTAAAGAGAAGATCCGTGTAGAATGTGAAAATTTAGAAGAGAAAATGAAGGTAATTTCCAAAGCTTTGGAGAGGGAAGAACTAAAGCTTTTTACAATCAATGCTAAAATTCAAAAATTATTTTTGACTAATGGAGATGAAACACTGATTAAAATTTTATCCATTGGGAAAGAAGCACTGACCAACTCCATAGGAGAAAAATCAAACCAAATAACTGAATTACAAAAAACAGCACAGTTGTTACGGGATATTGATGGAGACCCTCGATATATAGATGAAAAAATTATGGATTTTAATCAGTTTATAAGCCTACCAGATATTCGATTAAGGCGTATGTACTTATACTTTATTGAAAGTATAAGTGTAGATGCATTTGGAAACTTAAAATTTACTTTTCGTATGAATTTGGAAAAATAAAAACTAGACCAATAGATTTCGGTCTAGTTTTTTCTTTGAGAATAATTATAGGATTACATAATTAAATTATTTTTGACTGAAAAAAATAAAATATTGAAATGAAATTTATTATTTCTCGGTTATTTGGTTAATTTTTTATTTGCTTCTCGGTTTTTGTATAGGGTATCGATCGATACCCTAAGCAAAAACCGAGAGGGAGAAGGCTGATATACCGCCGTTAAAGGGTTTTCTAAAATTTGTAATATGCTAAAAAATGGTATATCGGTTCTTAGGTTACTTTTGTAAATTTACCTCGGTTATTTGAACATAGTAATTTTACTTGAATAATCATACTCATGTAAATTTATCTTTAAATTGTTATAAAAGTAATATTATATTTATAAATTTACTTTAGTAATTATATGAAGGTAAAAACACTTTCCTACTTATATTTTCAAACTTCTATTTTGGTAGAATATCGGCACCAATTACTAAATTGGTGATTTTCTCAGGTAATGAATGATAACAGAAATACGGCTCGTTAACAGTTCCATAAACTGCGGTAAAATGTCACTTTCTTTTTTTACGGTGATTGACTTCCTATCGCTTTGAAGACGGTTATGATTTTCATTTCACTCTTCACTGCCATTTTTGAGATTTTCCTCAACTATCCCTTTGCCGAAAAAACTTAGTCACGTAAAGGGATTGTCCCATATGTATCAGGCTTTCCCAACTCTTTTTAGTAAAAGAATTTTATTCTTCGAATACTTGGTTGGGTAATGGGATAGTAATGATTCGTAAAAACAGATAATTATTCTAGTAATTTTACAATAATAAAAAAAAGACCTATGCGGGTACTTTTTAATGTAAAATAATAGGTGGTAAATAACTATTTAACTTATAAATTAAAATGGTTTTAGGAGGATAAAAATGACAGAACAAGTAACACAACAACAAATTAACTCCGTGCTCTGGCAAGCTGCTGATACATTTAGAGGAAAAATTGATTCAAGTACATATAAGGATTATATCCTTACGATGTTGTTTATCAAATATTTAAGCGATGCATACAAAGAACGTGTAGAAGAATATACAAAACGTTACGATGGTGATGAACAGCGTATTAAACGTGCTTTATCTAGAGAAAGGTTCGTTTTAGATGAGTATTCTACATTTGATTATTTGTATAGCAAACGAAATGATACTGAAATTGGTGAAATTATAAACAAGGCATTGGAACGTCTGGAAAATGAAAATACAGGGAAACTGCGTGGTGTATTTCGTAATATTGACTTTAATAGCGAGGCAACTCTTGGAAGAGCAAAAGAACGAAATGCTATGCTTCGTTCATTGTTAGAGGATTTTAATAAACTAACATTAAAACCGTCAGTTGTTGGAAGTGAAGATATTATTGGTGATGCATATCAATATATGATTGAACAATTTGCATCGGATGCAGGAAAAAAGGGTGGTGAATTCTATACTCCTACAATGGCATCGGAATTATTAGCCCGTCTTGTAAAACCAAAAGAAAATGACCGAATATATGATCCAACGTGTGGTTCAGGTTCTCTGCTTATTAGAGTAGCAAACCAAGTGCCTAATAAGAAAGTTGCAGTTTATGGACAAGAAAGAAACGGAGCAACTCACTCATTAGCTCTTATGAATATGTACCTACATGGTATAGATGACGCAAAGATTGAATGGGGAGATACTTTAGCTAACCCATTACATCTTGAAGATGGAAAGTTAATGAAATTCCAAGCTATTGTAGCTAATCCTCCTTTCTCCCTAGATAAGTGGGCAATGGGCTTTGCTGGAGAAGGTAATAATGATAGCAAGTTTAAAATGGAATCGAGCCTTGATCCGCATAGAAGGTTTGACTGGGGGGTACCGCCAGGTTCAAAAGGCGATTATGCATTTGTTCAACATATGCTCTATTCTTTAGCAGAAAACGGTAGTATGGCAACAATTCTTCCAAATGGTGTTTTATTCCGAGGAGCAAGTGAAGGGAAGATTCGTAAGCAGATCATTGAAATGAACTTATTAGACTGTGTTATTGGCTTACCAGCGGGACTTTTCTTTGGAACAGGAATTCCTGCATGTATCATGGTTTTTAAGAAAGGGCGAAAACGTAAGGATGTCCTCTTTATAGATGCTTCAGGGGAAGAAAATTATGAAAAGGGTAAAAACCAAAATAAACTAAGAGAAGAAGATATAGAAAAGATTATTAAAACATATGAAAAATTCGAAGTGATTGAAAAATACTCTTATGTGGCGAATATAGATGAAATTAAGGATAACGACTTTAATCTTAACATTCCTAGATATGTAGATACATTTGAGGAAGAAGAGCAAGTCAATATGGAACAGGTAAAAGAAAAGATTATTGATATAAAACAAGAGCTTCAAGAAATAGAATCACAGATGGAAAAGTATTTAAAAGAGCTAGGATTGTAGGTGGTTACAATGAATAAAGCACTCGGAGAAAAAAAGTCCATTGTAAAAGAAGTTCCTGAAAATTGGGAAATCAAATTAGTAGGTGAAATAGCCAATATTTCAACAGGCAAAAAAGACACAATTAATAAAGTGACAAATGGTAAATACCCTTTTTTTGTTAGGTCCCAAACAATTGAACGAATAAATAGTTATTCATTTGATGGTGAAGCAGTTTTAACCGCTGGAGATGGAGTTGGTGTAGGAAAAGTATTCCATTACATAAATGGAAAATTTGATTACCACCAAAGAGTTTATAAAATAAGTGACTTTAACGATGTAAATGGACTTTTCTTTTTTTATTTTTTCAAGAGTAATTTCTATAAGCAAATTATGAAATATAATGCAAAAACTTCTGTTGATTCTGTAAGGTTGGAAATGATCTCAAAAATGGAAATCGCTATTCCTCCTATTAAAGAACAAATAAAAATTGCATCTATTATTAATATTTGGGACAGGGCAATTGAGCTTAAGGAAAAGCTCATAACTCAAAAAAAGGAGCAAAAAAAAGGATTAATTCAAAAGCTCTTGTCGGGTAAATTAAGATTTACTGGGTTTGTAGAGGAGTGGAACAAGGTACGTTTGGAAAATGTTATTGTAGGAAAAGGTTCTTACGGTATTAATGCTCCTTCAACAGATAAAGATTTATCATTACCAACTTATCTGAGAATTACAGACATTAGTGATGATGGATATATAATAAAGGACGGGTTAACATCGGTTGATCATCCCGATTCTGAGAATTATTACTTGGAGAAAAATGATATAGTCTTTGCACGAACAGGAGCATCAACAGGTAGAGCGTATCTATACGAAGAATCTGATGGAAGATTAGTTTATGCGGGATTTTTAATAAAATTTCAAATAGACTCAACAAGGGCAAACCCTAAATTCATTAAATACATTACACAAACAGAGAAATATTATAATTGGGTTAAAGTCATGAGTGTAAGAAGTGGTCAGCCAGGTATTAATGCGGAAGAATATAAACAATTACCTATTTTTTTACCTCCTCTTAAAGAACAACAAAAGATTGCAGACATATTATCTGATTTGGATAGGAATATTTCATTATTAATAAATGAAGTAGAGGAACTAAATAAGCAAAAGAATGGACTTATGCAAAAACTTTTAACAGGAAAAGTTCGAGTAAAGGTGTAATCCTTACAACTTTTCAGTGTTTGAAACGAAGGTGTGACGATGGAAAGAGATAAAAGTTATGATGAACGTTACATTAGCCAAAAGCCTGCAATAGAGGTTTTACAAAGTATAGGATATGAATATATTGCTCCTGAACATGCAGAGATTATGCGTGGAAATCTTAACAATGTTTTACTTAGAACGGTATTGGAAGAAAAAGTTAAAGAGTTTAACTTCTATGAATATAAAGGAAAAACATATAAGTTCAGTGATTCAAATATTCAACAAGCTATTCGCGATCTTGACGAACAACTAACAGATGGACTTATAAAAACTAATGAAAAGATTTTTGATACTCTAATGTTAGGACGAACTTATACCGAATTCCTGACAGATGGTTCAAAAAAATCTTTTACGATTCAGTTTGTTGACTGGGAAAATTTCCAGAATAATGTTTTCCATGTTGTAGAGGAATTCTCTGTCGAAAGAATGGATGGTCGTGGCAATGTTCGACCTGATATAGTCCTTTTTGTGAATGGTATTCCGTTTGCTGTGATAGAGTGTAAAAAAGCATCAATCTCTATGGAGCAAGGTATTAGCCAAATGATTAGAAATCAAGGAAAAGATTATGTTCCTCAGTTGTTCAAGTTTGTTCAAATTGTTATGTCCACAAACAAAAATGAAACCAAATATGCTACTTGTAATACACCGAAAAAATTTTGGTCTGTTTGGAAAGAAGAACAGGAACTATGGTTGGGAACTTTATTGGATAATAATATAAAAGGGCGTATGCCAACGATGCAGGATAAAAACATTATCTCATTGTTCCATCCTGAGCGTTTATTAGAGCTTACACATTTTTTTACTTTATTTGATAAGGATGTAAAAAAGGTCACTCGTTACCAACAATACTTCGCTATCAAGGAAATTATTAAGACCATTGAAGAGCGTGATGAAGAAGGTAATCGACAAAGTGGAGTAATTTGGCACACACAGGGATCTGGTAAGAGTTTAACTATGGTCATGTTGGCAAAGTATATTTTGTCTGACTTAAGCGACTTTAATCCACAGGTGGTTGTTGTGACTGACAGAGTGGAGTTGGATAAACAGATTCATAAGACATTTAATCATACTAGGTTAAAAGCGAGTCGAGCCACATCAGGCAGCCATTTAGTAAGTTTAATAAACGACAATAATGCTGATATTGTCACCACTTTAGTCCACAAGTTTGATACAGCTTCTACAAAACAGAAGCCAATTCAATCAAAAGACATTTTCATTTTAGTTGACGAATCGCATAGAACTCAATATGGTGAACTTCATATTAAAATGAAAAAAGTGTTCCCAAATGCTTGTTATTTAGGCTTTACAGGAACACCACTTATGAAAAAAGAAAAAAGTACAATGATTAAATTTGGGAAGCTCATTCATACCTATACTATTGCGGACGGAGTTAGAGATAAGGCAATTGTTCCATTGTTATATGAAGGAAAAATGGTGGAACAGTCAGTCAATCGGCAAGCGATTGATAATCGTCTTGAAATGATTACGCGAAATTTAAATGGTAAGCAAAAAGAAGATGTCATGAAAAAGTGGAGTATTTTTGAGAGAATAGCTTCATCAGATCAGCGAATAAGTATGATAGCCTTTGATATTAACCAGCACTTTTTAGACAACTATAAAACACAAGGCAATCAATTTAAAGGAATGCTTGCAACAAACAGTAAAATTGAAGCAATTCGTTATTTAGAAGCTTTTGAGGAGCTTGAGGATTTAAATTGTGCAGTGGTTGTTTCACCACCTGATCAACGAGAAGGACACGAGACGGTGGATGAGGAATCGAAAGATAAAGTACAACGTTTTTGGAAAAGAATGATGGATCGATATGGTACTCCTGAAGCGTATGAGGATGCCATAAAAGAAGAGTTTATAAATGGTGATGAAATAGACTTACTGATTGTCGTTGATAAATTACTTACTGGCTTTGATGCTCCCAGAGCAACAGTACTTTATATCGATAAATCGATGAAGGAACATACTCTACTTCAAGCCATTGCAAGGGTTAATCGACTTTATGAAGGAAAGGACTACGGTTTTATCCTTGATTATCGTGGCTTGTTGGAAAAACTTGACCAAGCACTGGAGATGTACTCAGGTGCAGGATTAGAGAATTTCGATCCAAAAGACATAAAAGGTGCAATCCATGATGTGATTAGTGTAATTGGACAATTACGTCAATGCCATTCTGATTTACAACAGCTTTTTGCTCCTGTAAAAAACAAGAAGGACGCAGAAGAATTTGAGGTTTTTCTTGAAGATGAAGAACTTAGAAGTGAATTTAACGATGTATTAAGTAAATTTGGTCGTAATTTAGGTATCGCATTGGAATCTGAAAAAATATACATTTCACTTCCACCTGGAGAGTTACAAATATATAAAAAAGATTTAAAGTTCTACCAAGAGCTACGGAAAAGTGTTAAGTTACGTTACTCGGATACAATTGATCATAAAGAGTATGAAGCCAAAATGCAAAAGCTAATGGACAACTACATATCAGCAGAACAAGTTATCCGTATTACAAACCCTGTTGATATTTTAAATGAAAAGGCATTTGAGGAAGAACTGAACCGATTGGGCTCAAAACGAGCAAAAGCAGATGCTATCCGTACTAGATTAACAAAAAGTGTGAGTAAGAAATGGGACGAAAATCCTGCTTTTTATAAAAAGTTCTCAAAACGTATTGAAGAAGCAATTCAAGCGTATAAGGATAAAAGAATTTCTGAATCAGAGTATTTGAATAAAATGAAGGACATAATGAAAGATTACCGAAAAGGTGAATCTGATGATAATTATCCAGATGCTATTAAAAAGAACCAAAATGCTCAAGCCTTTTATGGAGTTACAAAAGATATTATGAGTGAGGTTAAAGAAACATCGCAAATCTATGATGTACTAGGTAATTTAGCACTAAAAATGGATAATATTATTAAAGAATACAAAAAAGTTGATTGGCATGATAATATCCAGATCCACAATCGAATTGCTCAAGAGTTAGATGACCTCCTTTATGATTTTTCGATGGAACATAAAATGGATTTGGATTTCGATCAAATTGACAAGATTATAGAGCAGGTCAAATCAGTTGCTCTAAGACGTTACTAAGGTTGTGACCAACATGGAAAAACATCACGTTAAATATGGAACCAAGGTAATTGAGTTTATTATTGAGAGGAAGAATGTAAAAAATGTTAATCTCAGTATTAGACCTGATATGACGGTATCAGTATCTGCTTCAGAAAAAGTACCATTAAACTTTATATATGATTTTGTTAAAGGGAAAGGCGCATGGATTTCAAAGCACGTAAAGAATTTTGAGAACGTGCAACCCTATAAGCAAAGTGAAAGAGAATATGTTAGCGGAGAAGCATTCAAATATTTGGGTAAACAATATAGATTACGAGTCCAGGAAGTTGAATGTGAAGAAACCGTAAAGTATTTTCGAGGATTTATCTATTTGTATATAAAAGATAAGAACGATTTTAATCGAAAAGCAAAACTAATGGACCAATGGTACCGTGGAAAGGCAAACAAAGTATTTCAAGAGTCGTTAGATAAATTGTTTCCATTGGTACAAAAATACGGTATTGAAAAACCAACTCTTGAAATTCGAGTAATGAAAGCAAGATGGGGTTCAGCTTTAATTGATACAAGTACAATTCTTCTAAACCTGGACCTACTTAAAGCACCGAAACATAGTATTGATTATGTAGTATTACATGAACTAATTCACTTTAAATACAATGACCATAGCGACAGTTTTTACGGAATGCTTTACTCCCTAATGCCAGATTGGGAGAAAAGGAAAGCTATTTTGGATGAAGAGATTGTCAGAGAAATTTGATCTTTGGTACAAATCCCCACTTAATTGGAATAGTTGCCTACTGTGGATCGGCTATCCAATTTCGGGAAATACAGCGAGCGGAAGTCTGAATATACAATTTAAAGGAGGATCAATCCATGCCAGAAATTAAATTTGAAATTAAAGAAACAATAGGGACTTTATCACAGTCCCCTAAAGGGTGGAATAAAGAACTTAACCTTCTCAGCTGGAATGGAAAAGAGCCAAAGTATGATTTGCGTGATTGGGCACCAGAACATGAGAAGATGGGGAAAGGTGTAACGTTGACTAAGGAAGAGTTAAAAGAATTAAAGAAGCTACTAAATAGTATTGAATTATAAAGAACCATCAGAAGCAGGATCATCTGCTGGTGCGTTAATACACTATTGGAGACCCCCCCAGAACTAATAAGGTACCTCTCATTAGTTCTGGGGGAGTCTCCAATTTTGGGAGAAAGAAAAGTCATTTTAGATGTAAATTATTAACACCTCGTGAAGGGATATTTATGTGTTTATACTTTAATTGTTTCAACATATAAGTTTAGGATGCTAAATTCATAAATAATAAAAGTTGCAGTTTTCCGCCTTTTTATATCCAATGAACTCCCCGAAATTGTGAATCCACTTTGTATTTTCCATCGCCTAGTGATATAAAGTATTTTTTGTACGTTAAGCTATGAGTAAGAGATGCACCGTTGGTTAAACAGGCGTTGATATAATTGTCTGGTATATTCCATGATTTAGTTGAAGCGAAATTTCTTATATCTGTAATTGCAAAAGGCTCGTTAATTACTTGACCGTTTACTGCACCTACTATTTCTCTATTCAGCCCTCTACCGTATTTAACCATTTCATTTCCCCCTTTATATTAGTACTCCTATAAGATCAAACAGCGTTTTTAATCGTTCTTTATACAAAGATTCATAGTATTTTCCGATAAATTCCTTTGCTTTTTCAGGACGTTCAAGTTTAACTTCAATTTTAAAATTTCCATTAATTATAGTAGTTTTGTTAAACGTATTTTCAATTTTGGTTGTTCCAGTGCTTTTTAACAAGTCGGGATTTTTAGCTACAATGAAAGCTACTAATAAAAGAATGGTAAGATCAAGGTTACGGTGTAAAGGAAGTTCTTCACTTTGACGGCTCCATTTTTCACCCTTATCAGCATATCTCCACACTTTCACAGAAATTTCTTTTGGATTCCATTGTGCTATTCCCAAGCTTAACCCTTTGGCATCACTATCCCCAGCCCTATAACCATCCATGTCTTCATATTGCTCTACTACCATCAGGGGCTGGTGTTTTAGATTTCTTGGAACCATATAATCCATTTTAAGTCCTCCTTCAAAAATTTAAGATTATCATTCACTAAAATTCTACTGCGTATCTACTAAATATATAGTAAACATTTACTAAGTGATTGTCAAATATATGAATTAACAAGAAATTTAAGTTTGTTGATTATTTTTTAATCGAATATGTAACTATCGAATATAGATACAACTTTATATAATTAGGTTAAGAAAGGATGGTGCTGAAATTGAATTTGAAAAATTACCACAAACAAACACAGATTAGAACTAAATACCTAATTTTATTTAAAGTCCTTAAATTTCTTTCTTTTTCTTCATCGATTGAATGTACATTTTTGTTAGACGAAAATTTTGAAGAAATACCTGATGAACTCAAAAAAGACTTATTACTCGCAAAAAAAACTGAAGAAATTAGCAGAATGGCTTTCGGGTGGTTAACTACAAATGTTGAAAAAATATATAAAAAGCAATGGGTAAAGAGATATGGGCTGCTTGAAGAATTGCAAAAATATTTAATTTCGACGCAAATGTTAAAAGATAATGACCCAAGATTAAAAAAGATGTGGGAGAAATTAATAAATTCATTGATAGTTCAAGAGGAGAATTTAAAAGGGGCAAAACGTTCTCAAAAATTAAATTTAATATTAAATCAAATCAATGGAATTTATCCAAATAGAATGGTAATCAAGGATGCGATAAATAACTTTGGTAAGTTTGTTGAAGAAAATGAAAGTACAAAATTATATTATGCATTAAATGATTATTATGAATGCTTAGAGTCAGAAATGAAAGACGAGCAAATTAGTGTTTCTTATGGGAAGAACCTTATTTTATTTTTACGGTCTCAATTGTTGGAGAAAAAATATCAAAAATATGATCAAAAGTGTGAAAATCCTAAAAGTATATATGATTGGATTAAATATCAAGAATATAATCATTATGTTATTACCCTACACTTATGTAAATATATCAAGGAATTATTAAAATTTGATGATTCAATTATATCTAGCGAGTTAAAAAGTGATTTTCAAAATATCGACAGCATAGATTGTCCGTTTTTGATAACTGAAGAGTTAATCAAGAAAGCACATAATAGAGAAGGAGCTCAGGTGAGGAATACTCATTCTTTTAAGGTTAAAAGAGATACGATAAATCAAAATCATATGTTAATCCAGCATGTTACAGAAATGTATAAAGGTATAAAGAAGCCAAAGAGAAATAAAAAAAAAGTTACATTACTAGTTGAACATGATCTAAATAAAAAAAGTAAAGAATTAATGAGTCATGATGAGTATTCAGCAAAAGTTATTGAGATAAGCAAACAAAAGTTCAATTTATATAATGATATGGGGGAATAACAATGGAATATCTCAAGTTGGGGATGGATAAAGCATATATTGAAGGATTAAAAACTATAAATCAAACATATAGACGACCTGCTGGTTTAGGCTTAAATAAAGGTTTTCCTGAAACCATGACAACTTATAATAAAAACAGAAGGATAATAGGAAGAATGGAAAAGGAACATTATGAGCAATTAAAACAAATCGAGAAAGACTCGAAGAAAGAAACAAGGAAAGTTTAGGGTATCTTTATATCAGCCCAAGGCTAAGATTTTAACATCTATGCGATAGGATGGCTGGGCATCTTACTGGCATCAGCGAATTCTCCGCGAGATGGAATTAACGAGTGATGAAGCTATCGAATTTGCCAAGTTAAACGCAGGTGTAGTCATCCCATCCAAAACAGGTATAAATCCTTATTATCTTGGAGTAAAAATATTTGAGGATATTGAAGAACGCTGGAATAACCCGACAGAAGAAATGATGAAGCGGGGCGAGAAGCCAAATTCCGGACGTGAAAAAATATTCGAGGTAAGAGAAATTGAATCCGATATATCATTTTTACGAAATTATTTAACAAAGGACCTTGTTATGAGAGAAGACATGTATTTATTTCAAAAACAAGGCCGTGATTACAAAATTGTCGATAAGGAATGGAAGCAGGTTCGGGATCAGCTCGTCAGTATGCGTGTAAATGGTGGTTTTCCTTATATCACGGTCAATGATGGAGACTATATGAAAAATGGGGAACTCTATTTAAAGCACTGGTACGAAGGCATCGAGCTTGATTTAAAATATCTTGAAAAAGTATTGTCATATTTGCATCAGCTATGGGGAAGAACCGTTCATATGGAATCGGTTATCGAAGGTAAGGAAATGCTGTTTAGTTATGATGGCAGGAGTGTGCAGAGAAAGTATTTGTAATACAAAAAATCCATTTTATTTGAAAATGGTTATATAAAATTTATTTTGCATGAATTTATTTAGGTTAACTAAATCGGATTAGATTTTTAATTAGGATACACAAGACAAGGAAGATGTACTTCCTTGTTTTTTTATTTAGATTAGTGTTTCCTGCGATGGCATATACAGATACAGGGGTGGATACAAAGAATGCGTCTTTGCTATTTGGTACAGGTAGCCTAAGTTGGATAGTGTTCAGGCTTGTGAAACATAGGGAAGGTTTAATAAAAATTTGTTAATATAATGGTTAAAGGAGGTTATTATTTTGGTAATCCAATCAAATATGACTTCAAAAGCTATTCGTGAAATATGGGAAGAAACATCAGAAGTTTTTCAGAAATATAATGTTCCTATTATAGAAAAAGCATTACAAGAATTAGTTAATGACAACATTCTTCATCTATTAATAACTGAATTAAATAAAGTAGTAGGAAGCTCCAATGCTACTTGCATAGAAGGTGGCTGAAGAATGTCGTCTCGTACAGAGTAGGTTACTCCTCTTAAAATCTTTTTTAGGAAGTGGAAATGATGGACTATTGTAAAGATATGAGAGAAATGATTGGGGATTCTCCACTAATTATCGTACGGCCAAGTGCTGCAATCCTGAATAATAAAGGAGAAATTATACTGACCCGAAATGTAGGTGGAACATGGACTATTCCGGGGGGATTTTACAGTTAAATGAATCAGTTGAAGAGTGTATTACTCGAATTGTATTTGAAAATATAGGCGTAAAGATTAAATCATTAGAATTGTTTGGAGTCTATTCAGGTAAGGAATCAATCAATCGAGTCGACGAAAGGTATCATACTGTTGCAATAGGATATTTATGTACCGAGTATGAGGGAGAAATTACACCTAATAGTAATCAAGAAATAGAAACCGGATTTTTTAGATTAAATCAATTACATAAAGAAATGGATCCTTTTATTAAGAAAAAGTTAATCGAATGGAAAGATCGTTTAAAAAATAAGATCTAAAGGGGCTCGGCTGCACCAATCAACTCAGATTTATACTTTTCTTATTTGTAGACGATTATCATTTAAATATATTGTTCTGTTATAGCCTTTTTAACAGGAGATTATGGAGGGAAAACAAAGTATATTTATAATTACCAGAGCGGGATTAGGTAAAACGAACTTTGCGACCAAGTGTAAGTGAGTTCTTGCTGCGGTTAAAGGATATACACCAGTCGGGCAGCTTTGGACTGTTTTATTTGTTCAGGGGATTACACATGAATTCAAAACATAAACAATCCCTTATTCCCATCGCACTGATTGCAGCCTATTGCTAGTGGAGGAATCCATTCTTTATATTTTGCTGCCGACACATTTCTAAAAATATATGAAGAGACCGAGTTTGGTCTCTTTTATTTGTCTTTGCAAAATCTTAACAAAGATTTTCTTTAAGAAAACATATAAGTGATTTATTATATAAGTGGAAAGTTATATATTTTTTTCTTCATTATTAAAAAAGCAATTTTGAAAACGCATAAGTATATTATTTACTTATTTAAAAAGAAAGGAGGGTCAGGGATAACATGACCGAACCAACATTTCAAATAGAACAAGCTGCCAAAGTCTTAAAATTACTTGGTGATCAAACACGATTAACGATGATTAAAATGATGGATCATCATGATTGTTGTGTGTGTGAGTTTGTAGAAATATTTGAAACTAGTCAACCTGCTATTAGTCAGCACTTACGAAAGCTAAAAGATGCTGGCTTAGTGAAAGAATTTAGAATGGGACAATGGATTATCTATTCATTGAAAAAAGACAGTAAATATTATCCGTTAGTGCAGGATCTATTAGTACATATACCTGATCAGACTTTTCGATTAAAAGAGCTAGAAGCAAAAGGTAAGCGTATTTCATGTAATTAACAGGAGGATTCATCATTGGTTTCAACTATCTTAGCAGTATTTATTTTTTTAATCACCCTCATTTTAGTTATCTGGCAACCTAAAAAATTATCTATCGGGTGGTCCGCTTGTGGTGGAGCAGTTTTAGCCCTGCTAGTGGGAGTCGTTGATTTTCACGATGTAATAGAAGTAACGAAAATTGTGTGGAATGCTACATTTTCTTTTATCGCTATCATTATAATTTCTTTAATCTTAGATGAAATTGGCTTCTTTGAGTGGGCTGCTCTTCTTTTGGCAAGAACGGCAAAAGGAAATGGAATTAAAATGTTTGTTTACGTGAGTATTTTGGGAGCACTAGTCGCAGCTTTCTTTGCGAATGATGGAGCCGCTCTTATTCTTACGCCAATCGTATTGGCGATGGTTCGAAATTTAAACCTCGAAGAAAAAATGATTTTTCCGTTTATTATCGCTGGTGGATTTATCTCTGATACAACATCTCTTCCACTAGTCGTAAGCAATTTAGTCAACATTGTTTCAGCTGATTTTTTCGGAATTGGATTCGTTCAATATGCTACAAAAATGATCGTCCCTAACTTGTTTTCTTTAATAGCAAGTATTCTTGTGTTATTTCTATATTTTAGACGGAATATTCCAAGACAATATGATATATCAAAATTAAAAAATCCAGTCGACGCAATCCAAGATAGGAAAATGTTTCGGATGTCTTGGGTTGTGTTAGTAGTATTATTGGTAGGCTACTTTATCAGTCAGATATTCGATATTCCAATTTCCGTTATTTTAGGTGCCGTAGCTATCATCTTCTTAGTAATTGGAAGAGAAAGTAAGGCAATTGAAATCAAAAAGGTGCTTAAAGGTGCACCTTGGGCAATCGTATTTTTCTCAATTGGCATGTATGTGGTCGTATATGGACTACGAAATGCTGGTTTAACTACTTTATTAGGAGATGTGATTCAATCGGCAGCAAATCAAGGTTTACTGGTTGGAACAGTATCGATGGGATTTTTGGCAGCATTTCTGTCTTCTGTTATGAATAACTTGCCAACCGTAATGATTGATGCTCTTGCCATCGCCGGTACCAATACGGAAGGTGTGCTAAGAGAGGGACTGATATACGCGAATGTCATCGGTTCGGATTTAGGACCGAAAATTACGCCAATCGGCTCTTTAGCAACACTCTTATGGCTTCATGTATTAATATCCAAAGGTGTAAAAATATCATGGGGGACGTATTTTAAAACGGGTATTATTTTAACCATCCCTGTCTTATTGATCACCCTTTTAGGACTGTACCTATGGTTACGGCTTGTTTAACCTAAACGGAGTAAGGAGAATAATTATGTCTAAAAAAACAATCTACTTTTTATGTACTGGTAACTCTTGCCGAAGCCAAATGGCAGAAGGATGGGCCAAAAAATACTTAGGGGATGAATGGATTGTGAAAAGTGCTGGTATTGAAGCACATGGTTTGAATCCGAACGCCATAAAAGCAATGAAAGAAGTAGGGATTGATATATCCAATCAAACTTCCGACATTATTGACACAGAAATATCAAATAATGCGGACTTAGTGGTTACGTTGTGCGGGGATGCAGCAGATAAGTGCCCTGTCACACCATCGAAAGTGAAACGTGTTCATTGGGGATTTGACGATCCTGCTAAGGTGCAAGGAACAGATGAGGAAAAGTGCGCTTTCTTTAGACTTGTACGTGATAAGATAGGGGAACGTATAAAACAATTTTCAGAAACAGGAAATTAATTTATTTAGTCATTGGCCGATTTATATGTCTCCAAATCTTTAACCTATTACTTCCATCCTTAAACTATAGCGGTGGAGGTTTTTTTATGGTTTACATTTCATCAAATTTTTTTGATAAAACAATTGACAGATGAAAATGTTGGAAGTATGATTAATACATCAAGATAATTTGATTTATAAGAAGGTGAAAAGCATGAATCAAGAGATTCCATTACAAGATGTATCCTTGGAAAAAGCTTTTGAAAAATATGAGCAGAAGTTTAAAGCACTTGCGGATAAAAAGAGACTCAAAATTATGAATATATTAACTCAGCAGGGTACGATGTGTGTATGTGATTTAGCTCCAATGATGGATATGTCGCAATCAAAACTGTCTTACCATTTAAAAATCTTACTAGATGCTAATATTATATTAAAAGAGACGAAAGGTACATGGAGTTATTATACGCTAAATCAGGAAGAACTTAATCATTTACTTTCACATGAACTTTGTTGTTTATTTAAACCTGGTTGTTGTTAATTATTTTCGGATGATAAATCAATTTTTTTTGATTTAATAAATAAAATATTAAAATTATAGGAGGAAGAGCATATGTTAAATGAATATGAAATAATTCAATGGATTAAATTTCGCCAAGAAGAAATAGAAAGAAAAGCAAAGAATGCATGGAAACTACAAAGGGATTCTAATGAAACAAAACCTTTCATCAAGCGTGCTGTTTCTTTTAAATCTTCTATCCATCAACCATGCTGCAATTGTGCATAGCTATAAAGTGAGGGAGTAAAATGACGGTTAACCATGCTGGTATATTAAGCAAAGAATATTTTATCGCCTATTTGAAATTAATAATGTCTCTTTTCGTAACTTTGTTGAGGCTTATAATCAATTGATGGAGAATTAATCAAAAAAAGTTGATTAATATATTGATTCCAATCTTATATTGGAATCTAATATAGATATTATCTATTCAAGGGAGGAGGATGGAAAATGGAATTAACGAATAAAGGGAATGAAAAACAATCAACTTCGTGCTGCGGTACAAATTCGGCAGAAGAAAAAGAAAGTCAAACTGCTGCATCATCTTGTTGTGGATCCAACGCTAATACGGAATCATGTTGTGAATAATGTAATGTTTTATGACTCCTTTGATAAAAATTGAAGGAGTCATTTTAGGGTATAAACAATCTGTATACTTTGAAATCATGCTGAAAAAACAAAGTGCTTTTCAATAATTTCGTTCTTACCATGCAGTATTTATCACTTCTTTTCCTTGGATAATTTATCCCGAT
The DNA here is from genome assembly GCF_018343615.1 of Bacillus sp. FJAT-49736. Classification (GTDB taxonomy): domain Bacteria; phylum Bacillota; class Bacilli; order Bacillales; family Bacillaceae_C; genus Margalitia. Next base: position 186,965 of record NZ_JAGYPI010000001.1, read on the forward strand.
CCTGCGCTAATGGAGGTTGCTCTAACCACCTATTTTCAATCATCAAATCCAACCACTCACTCCCTATTTGAGCATTATCAGCAATAGCAGATAGATAATTCGGCTTCAAATCTCGCCTTGGAGAGGTTGCGAATCCTGTCTCGTAATAAATCATAGCCGTGGAATATAAAAATCCAACATGAAACATCATTAATTTATCTGAAAAAGGAGCGATATTTGTATCAGTTACCTCTGCATCTAGTAAAGATGGTACAGGAAGGTTATCCTTATTTAATATTTCATAAAAAGTTTTAATATGCTTATCTTTCGTCTCTACTGCTTTCAATAGAAATTTTCGAAGCTTTTCTGAATGGATAACTTGGCTATAAGCAATGGTTACTGCTTTAGCTAATATACTTTTCTTTAAGTTAAAATAAATATCAGTGATCTCAATACAACTTAAAGGTCTTATATCACCTAGCCATCCGGCAATAAATTGGTCAGATTGAACAAATTCCACTTTATCCGGTGGGAGCAGTGCTGGAGGTCTTTGGTACAACCCTTTATCTAACATAACATCTTTTGTTCGATTACATATTTCCATGGCAGAAATCATACATTCTGTAAAATAGTCACGGACATCCTTGCGAGAACAAGTAGTAACAGCTCCACTATAACCATGACATCCATGGATAGCCATAATGTTGATAAAATGTAAGCTCAAGTTATCGGAAAACAGAGGTTTTGTGTCCGCTATAGTATCATTTTCGGTAAAACCAATCGGTATCGGAAAATTCTCTGCTTTAAAAAATTCTTTTATCTTTTCCATATGTTTTTGACTAAGTAAGACTGCTTGTTCAAAAATGGCTTTTATTTCTGGATCCTGTAAGTGCATTAGGATATGTTTGTTAAAGCAAATGGCAGCGGAATCATTAAGATATTGGGACCAAAGTGCTGCAATCTCAGCTGAAGTTAGTTTTGGATTATGACTAGAATTCATTATTACACCTCAATGGAGTTTTATTTATGTTTTGCAATAAGAGAATTTAATATGCCATCTGGATACATGAGTGGACAAAAATATTGGGAAATACTGCATGAGAACTCTCGCGGGGGGAAGAAGACCATGATAAAATCGTAAATAAGGGATTTGAACGGTTTAACAGACATGAAAAGCTTAGGGAGGAATTTCGATTGGGACGTATTCTGGAGGTTTTAAAGGTTTCAACACGACTAGGACTCACGTCTTTTGGAGGACCTATTGCTCATTTAGGATACTTCCATGCGGAGTACGTAAAAAGGAAAAAATGGTTGGATGAGAAGAATTATGCTGATTTGGTTGCTCTTTGTCAGTTTCTTCCCGGACCAGCAAGCAGTCAAGTTGGAATTGCTATTGGCATTCAACGGGCTGGATTAATCGGTGGATTGATGGCATGGTTAGGATTTACTCTTCCTTCTGCCATCGCACTCATGATTTTTGCCTGGATACTGAAAGGGATTAATATCCAGCATGCAGGCTGGTTACATGGCCTAATGATTGTAGCAGTAGCTGTTGTGGCTCAAGCTGTCTGGGGCATGGCCAGTAAGCTTGCAACAGGAAGAATACGAGGTACCATTGCAATACTCTCAGCGGTAGTAACTTTATTGGTTCCTGCCTCAATGGTTCAAGTTGCGATCATTATCATAGCAGGAATGATTGGATGGTTATTTTTAAAAACGGATTCGCTACAGGAAATGAAACCGATACAAATTCCAATCAGTAAAAAAACAGGTATTGCTTTTTTATCCCTATTTTTTGGATGTCTTTTCCTCTTACCACTTTTAAGGCTCGGTTTTCATAATCAAGGCCTTGCCATGTTTGATAGTTTCTATCGTGCAGGAGCATTAGTATTTGGTGGTGGTCACGTAGTTTTACCTCTATTACAGCAGGATGTAGTGCCAACAGGGTGGATGACAAATGCACAATTTCTAGCAGGATATGGAGCTGCACAAGCTGTGCCAGGACCGCTTTTCACCTTTTCTGCCTATCTCGGTTTCGTAATGAAATCATTTCCTAATGGAATTATCGGTAGTTTGTTTGCACTATTAGCTATTTTTTTACCTGCATTTTTGCTGGTTGCAGGGGCCATGCCATTTTGGAATATTATTCGTATGAAACCTGGCTTTCAATCCGCCCTTGCTGGAATTAACGCATCAGTAGTAGGGATTTTGCTTGCATCTTTATATAATCCAGTATGGACCAGCGCAATTAAAACACCATATGATTTCTGCTTAGCAATTATAGCCATAGCTTTACTTATGATTTGGAAGCTTCCACCGTGGATTGTTGTAATTATTTGTGCACTCGGCGGGATCTTATTATCATGAAAAAAGGGGAAGGTTCTTTCGTTTGAATCGAGAAAACGAAAGAACCTTCTCCCTTTGTTTAATGGAAAGCCACTTTTGGAAATAAGGTATATACTGAATATTACTTTGATTGTAGGAAAAACTATGTAAAACACAAAAAGGGAGCTTTCTGTATGGACACGCTTAAACCAATTAATATAGACACACCGAAATCGGACCTGAGTGAAGAACTCACATCCGCCGAAATGGGAAAACTGTGGGCTACATATATGGGAAACAGTATGTCAAAATGTATTTTGAAGTATTATCTTCAACATGTTGATGATCCAGATATAAAAACTCTGTTAGAAAATGCATTAACATTAAGTACAGAGTTTCTAAAAATAACGGAAGGAATTTTTAAGAAAGAAAATTTCCCTCTTCCTAAGGGGTTTTCGGAAGAAGAGGATCTTAACATAGGTGCCCCTCGCTTGTTTCAAGATGAATTCTATGTGCATTATTTAAAATACGCAGCCAAAGCAGGGATGAGTATTTATAATGTGGCAGTACCTCTCGTTTTTAGAAAAGATGTGGAAGAGTTCTTTGTTTATTGTATGGATTCTACTATGGCATTAATGAAACAAATCAAAGAAATTTTAATTGGGAAAGGCCTCATTAGCAAACCACCTATTATACCAATCCCCGATAAAGTAGAATTTATACACAAGAATTTCTTAAATGGTTTTTTGGGTGATGTGCGGCCACTACATGCATTAGAGATTACCCATCTTTACGATAATATTGAAAACAATGTCACTAGTAAAGCACTCATAATGGCATTTAGCCAAGTGGTTAAATCAGATAAAATTCGAGATCTGTTTATTCGAGGAAAGAATTTCACTCATAAGCATGTTGAAAACTACATAGCAAAGCTTCATCATGAAGATTTGCCTGCACCATCTTTTATTGATCATTTGGTTACAACATCAACATTTGCTCCATTTTCAGATAAATTAATGTTATTTCATAAAATGGACATGTTCGCCATGAAAATTAGAGGATACGGGAATTCTGTGGCTGTAAGCGGAAGACATGATATCGGGCTTATGTATACAAAGTCATTAATGAACCTTGCATCATTTGTTGAAGATGCTGCAAAGCTTATTATAGAGAATGGTTGGTTTGAGCAGCCACCTTATGCCGTTGATAGAAACAAGCTGGCGAAAGACGAATAGCCATCACTTGAAGCAACTACCTGCTTTCAAAACATCCAAAAGAAAATGGTTGTCCGTGAAAAAATGAAGCAGTCATAGTTCTTTAGATGGGAGCCCATTCACTGGAGCTCCTTTCTTTATTAAAATTACTCGTTACTTTCTTTTATTTTTCTCCTATCCTCCATTTGCGGTGGTTCTTCCAACCAACCATACTTAATCATAAGCCTGATTCCTTCATCTGCATAAAAATATATATCTTTTACGCCCCATGCCGTTTTTAAGGAAAAATCATTTTCTTAAACTGAAAATAGTGCGGAAGCTGCCGCCTATAATACCGAAACCATTAGGCAGAAAAGAACAATACATCATTAATTTTTCGGGAAAGGTGCTATGGTTAACTTCGTTACTATTGCTCCGGAAGTCACAGAAAACTGAACATCACTTTCTATGAGTATCTCTTCAAATGTTTTAATTAGTTTTTTCGTAATCTTATTTGAAAATTTAATAAACTAAAAAACAGTGAATGTTTCAATACTAATAATAGAATTATTAGTGGATAACATCATTTTTTTTATCGATATACAAGCTTCCATCTTTTTGAACCTCCGCATAAAAAACATCTGAGATAGAGGGGATTCCTGCATCCTTGAGTTTTTCCTCTAACCACTGTTCATCTAAGTTCAATTTAGATAGATTCCCATTGATAATTTTACCTTCCGAAACAACTCCCGTTGCAATGGGGTAAATATCCATGTTTTGTGTGATATGCATATCACTTTTTGTTACAGATTGTTTTTCTTGTTTTTTTATAACAGATATACTTCCATCTGTTTCAAAGATTGCGTAATCTACATCAGCAACAGAAAAAACATTTTTTTTTCGCAATAGAGAATTTAATGTATTTACATCTAGCCGTGCCCTACTTAAAGTATCTTCTAATATTTCTCCTTTTCTGATAAGAATAATTGGCTCACCTTGAACAGCATAATGGACCTTTTTTGATTTTATGTCTAAATAATCCAGCGCTATTGTAAAAAGACTCCAACCTATTAACGCAATTAAACCATTGCGGATACTGGTAGATGGACTCATCGCAAGTGAGGCGCCAATTGTACCGATGGATATGGCAGAAACAAAATTGAAAAAGGTTATCTGAGAGATTTCTTTTCTCCCCATTATCCTAGTTAAAATAAGTAAGGTTATAAAGGCAATGGCAAGTCTTAGTATTAAAACTCCAACGGACAAGGTTTTATCCTCCTTCATCTGGAAAGATTTCGTTATTATTCTTTCTTACAGATGTAATTTCATACAGTATTTTCCTTCCATATAACAAATCTCTAATGCTGATACACCTTTGAAATAATTCGTAATAAACAATCCCGACTTTTCCATGACAGGATTAATTTCGGTAAATGTATGAATCAGGATATTATTACCTAAACCTCGCGAAATAGGTTCATAGCAATTATATGTGGCATTCAAATACAATCCCCAGATTTTGGATAATGAAATACTATGTTACAGCTGATAGCCTAGTAAGTAAGACAAACAGTGAAACAACTAGGAGGTTATATAGATGAATAAACTGAAAAAGCTACTCTTAGCGACAGGTTTAATCGCATCCATGTCGACCTTTGCATTAACAAATCAATCGGATGCAGCCACATCGAATTATAAGGTACAAAAAGGTGAAACATATTGGAAGATTGCAAATAAATTTGGTGTTTCGGTAAACAGTTTAATGGAAGCAAATCATGCGAAAAATTCTAATCTTAACGTTGGACAAAGTATCATCATCCCTAATTCAGCTGTATCGTCAGCAGATAAGGATCTAATGGCGAGGCTTGTACATGCTGAAGCAGTAGGTGAGCCGTATGCCGGGAAGGTTGCCGTTGCGACGGTTGTATTAAACCGTGTAAAAGATTCTAACTTTCCTTCCACCATTAAAGGGGTTATTTATCAAATAGAGTCGGGACATTATGCATTTACACCTGTTCAAAATGGAAGAATTAATCAACAGGCAGATGCAGAATCGAAAAGAGCGGTTAATGAAGCAATAGCATTTAATAGTCAAAGTCAAGGATCATTATATTTTTACAATCCAAAAACAGCAAAAAGCAGCTGGATATTTTCACGAAAAACAACCGTAACGATTGGGAATCATCGTTTTGCTAAATAATTCGAAAAGAGCCACTTCTACAAATTGGCTCTTTTCATTTTACCCTTGGAATTCAAATTACCATCTGTTAAACTATTTGTAATAAGATGGCGATGGAGTTCGCCAAAACCGCTTTTTAAGCTAATGACTCCTACCAGTAATATTTTTTATTGGTAGGAGTCTTTTTGTTGTACATATTAGTTTTTAGAGGTGAAATAATTGGTATATCTATTTGTTGGCATCGCAGGTATTATCGGGGCTTTATTAAGGTATTATTTTGGGGTTGCGGTACATTCATGGTGGCATTCGGCGTTTCCGCTTTCTACGCTATTACCCAATATAATTGGTTGTTTTGTACTTGGTTGGATCACTACATACTTATCAAAAATAGATAAAATTCCTTCCAATCTCATTACAGCATTTGGAACCGGGTTAATAGGTTCCTTTACAACCTTTTCAACCTTTAGTGTTGAAGCCGTTCAATTATTAGAGGACTCCCGATGGTATTTAGCAATAACCTATATATTAATCAGCATATGGGGTGGACTTCTGATGGCATGGGGTGGCTTTCGATTTGGCAGGTATCATATTCGAAAGTCGATCAGCCTTAAAGGTGGGAACAAATGATGGTCATAAACAGCCTTCTTGTAGCAATAGGCGGATTTTTTGGAGCAATCGCACGTTTTGGTATAAGCAATCTTGTGAAAAAGCACTATCATTCCTCCTTTCCCATTGCAACCATATTTGTCAATTTACTCGGTGCTTTTTTACTTGGATTTATGAAAGGAGAAGGGATTGGAGATATAGGGACATTACTGTTTGGGACGGGTTTTATGGGGGCATTCACTACTTTTTCCACCTTTAAGGTGGAGAATATCGAACTCTATGATCAGAAAAAATGGCTTGTAATGGTTTTGTATTTGGGAGTAAGTTATACATTTGGCATCCTGTTCGCATTTTTGGGGATGGTTTTAGGGAGTTAATAAGAAAAAGGAGAGGGGAGTCCTCTCCTTTCCTTAATTTATATTTTAAGTTCAATTATTGGACGAGTATATTTTTTGATAAAATAGCTTCCTAAAAATACACATATTCCAAATGAGAGAATGATTAGGGTTATATATTGATCAGACATCGCATCTAAGGTGTCGTTGGAAACAAATGACTGAATCGTCTTGATGATAAATCCATGTAACAAATACACATACAATGTCCGCTCTCCGATTACGGTTAATTTAAAGCCCCCTGAAGGAACGATGGATAAAAATCCATAAATGACAATTGCTGTTAGAAAATATTGCGAAGCACGAATAAGTCCATCCGTTATTTCTTTTGTTCCCATTCCTGCGTAAGAAGTATCACCTAACAGCCAAGAAACGGCATCTTTTGGAAACAACGTCCCGAATAGCAGCATCGTTCCAATAAGAACAGTAAAGCCGATTATCGTAGAGTATCTTACCTTTTTTACTAGCTGTAAATGTTGTGGTTCTAATAAATATCCCAAAAGAAAATAAGGGAAAAATACAAATGTCCTAGAAAGGGAAAGAAAGCTGCCGACATTGTCCAAATACCCTATTCCAATTCCAATTAATACGGCAATAGCCAAGCCAACCCATTTTAATCTTGCAAATACATAGAGTAAAAGATTCCAACAGAATAAGCTTAATAAAAACCACAATGTCCAATGTGGATTTAGCAGATCAAATTTTAGGTTTGATTCATGGCCATTCCAATAATAGAAAACAGAATAAATGACTTGAAAAATGATATATGGAAGCAAAATTTTCTTGATGGATTTCCAAAGATGCCCTTTTTTGTTAAAGCTTTTTGAAAAATAACCGGAGATTAAGATGAAAGCGGGCATATGAAATAAAAAGATAACCGTATATAAAGTAAATAATATGTCATCATTTCTTTTTAAGGGGCTAATTACATGACCGAACACTACTAAAAAAATTAATATGAATTTAGCGTTGTCGAAGTACTGACTCCTGGACGAGGAAGCCATACTTAACACCTCCTAAAGCAATTTAAACCTATACTAGTATAACTCTTTTTATACCCAAATTAAGTGTGGGTAAACTAGTATAAATATCACGAATCAATAAAACATGTAGAAAAAATGAAGTGATATTTTCGAGATAATAGTTGTCCAATCTACACAAATACTACTTTACGATATTAATATTACAATTACATGATAAAGGTTTTAAAAAGAGGTGATATATTAATATGTAATTTGCCATATTTGAAAACATTGAAATAAAGAAGATAAATTAGAGGCTGAATTGGGGGGAAGATTAAAAAATGTAGAAAAAAAAGACACTTTTATATCAAATGATAAAAGTGTCTTATAGAATCATCTTATTACTTTACAAGTTAGCCATGTCTAGCTCCAAGTGAAATTGCAACTCAAATTTCAATAAGTGAAATTGCAACTCAAATTTCAATAAGTGAAATTGCAACTCAAATTTCAATAGGTGAAATTGGCAATTCAAATTTCAATAAGTGAAATTGGCAATTCAAATTTCAATAAGTGAAATTGGCAATTCAAATTTCACTCATCCATACGCCGATATGCAAGGCGCTTACATCTTTCATATCAACAACAACGGTTAACTTTTCCACTTTCGTATTTTTCTTTTAAGGCATACATATAATATTCCTTTTCCGACATAATTGGCTCATTTGGATGCTTCCTTTTCCGATGGGCAACATATTGATCGTAATTAGGAAGTCCAAAGATGATTTTAATATTACATTGAATTTTCTTGATGGTAGCAGTAATGGTATTCATTTAGGATCACCTGCTGATTGGTACATTCGGAAATTTTGTCTGAACAAAAGGAGTTTCGTGCAATTCTGATTTCTTTTTCTTAATCAGAATATTATACCATACCCTTAAGGAGGCAATTACCATTAAAAGTACGATAGCAATAAATATAATAGTCAGGGTTGCATCCAGCCGGTCATTGAAAACAATTTGCTTCATGACATCCATATTGGTTGCTGGACCAATTACTTTTCCGCTATTGATACCATCCTGATATATTTTTGCATGGGCAAAAAATCCGATGGCAGGTACGGATGAAAATAGCTTCATAAAAGCTGCAGTAAGCGTAGTAACGGTCAAGAAAACATAAGGAACTATTGTCACCCAAGCGTAGCTTGCTTTCCCCATTTTAATGATTATGGTGGTTGCTACAGCCAAGGCAATAGCCGCTAGCATTTGGTTGGATATACCAAATAGTGCCCATAAGGAGTTTATTCCTCCGAACGGATCAATTGCACCTTGATAGGTGATATATGCCCAGCCAATCGTGATAAGTGCTGAGGCAATGATATTTGCCACAAGATTATTTGTTTTCCCAAATGGCTTATAGAAGTTTCCTACTAGATCCTGAAGCATAAAACGTCCAATTCTTGTTCCAGCATCAATAGTCGTTAAAATAAATAATGCTTCAAAGAGAATGGCGAAGTGATACCAAAATGCTTTCGCTCCAGCTAGAAAGCTTGTGAAAATTTCTGCCATTCCTACCGCAAGTGTTGGAGCACCACCAGTTCTGGAGAGAATGGAAGTTTCCCCAATTTCCTTTGCAGCATTTGTTATATCACTTGCTGACACTTGAAAACCCCAGCTTGAGATAACGGATGCTGCATTTGCCGCTTCCGTTCCAATGGTAGCTGCAGGAGCGTTCATTGCAAAATAAAGTCCAGGGTGGAGAGAACAAGCGGCAATTAATGCCATTATCGCTACACCAGATTCCATTAGCATTCCACCATAACCAATAAATCGGGAGTGGGATTCTTTTTCTAACATTTTTGGTGTAGTTCCAGATGAAACGAGTGAATGGAAGCCGGAAACAGCACCGCATGCAATGGTAATAAATAAAAATGGGAATAAGTTACCTGCAAAAACCGGACCACTTCCATCCATGAATTTGCTGATTTTTGGCATATGAAGATCAGGAAGTACAATTAAAATACCTGCGGCTAATAAAAAGATAACACCAATTTTTAAGAATGAGCTTAAGTAATCGCGAGGAGCAAGTAATAGCCAAACCGGAAGAATAGATGCAACAAATCCATAAATTCCAATCATTATAGCCAGTTGGCCGCCAGTAAAGGTGAATGCTTTTGCAAGTTCAGGGTCGGCCGCAATGTATTGTCCTCCCCAAAGAGCCATCATAAGTAGGATAAATCCAATAATAGACCCTTCTAATACTTTTCCTGGGCGAATAAAACGCATATAAATACCCATTAAGATAGCAATAGGAATCGTACAAGCAATAGTAAATACTCCCCATGGAGATCCAGCAAGCGCTTTCACTACAACGAGTGCTAAAACGGCTAGTAAAATAATCATAATAGCTAAGATGCCAATGGAAGCGATAATTCCCCCAAATGGACCAACTTCTTCTTTAGCCATTTGCCCTAGAGACTTTCCATTTCTTCGCATGGAACCCATTAATATTACAGCATCTTGAACTGCTCCCGCTAGAACAACTCCGATAATAATCCATAGAGCGCCAGGCAAATATCCCATTTGTGCAGCCAAAATTGGCCCTACAAGCGGTCCAGCCCCTGCAATCGCCGCAAAATGATGGCCAAACAGTACCCATTTATTCGTCGGTACATAGTCTTTTCCATCATCATTAATTTCAGCAGGTGTTGCTCGATTATCATTTAATTTGAAAATCTTATAGGCGATAAATTTACTATAAAAGCGGTATGCAACTGCATAAGTACAAACTGCGGCAATTACAAGCCATGCAGCAGAAATGGTCTCTCCATTTGCCAGCGCAAGCAATGCAAAAGCAACAGCACCTAGAATAGAAATAAGCGTCCAAACTAAAATGGATAGAATTTTCTTATTCAACTCTCTTAACTCCCCTCTTTTTATTATGAACCGGAAATATTGAGTTGTAAGAATTAACCCCCTTAACGAATGATTTAGAATATTCCCAATTCAACAAAAATGATAACCTAGACAAACTGTTTAATCAAGAGTAAAAATGGTTATTTTCCAGAATGAAACATGACATTTTACGACATTTGCACATGTTTGAAATTTTACGAAATCTCCTTTCTGCTATATGAATAACCACCTATTTAGGTTAGATTTGTTAAAATAAATAATAGTAAGGAGGAGAATCTATTGATTAGACATGCTAAAAAAAATGATCCGGAATTGTATGTTAAGGACATCTCAGAGTTAACATATGAGATTTTAAAAGACTTAGGAATAAATGTTCTTGATCAACAGTCAAAAGCTAAAATTGTGGAATTTCTAAAGGAATTGTTTTATAAAGAGGGCAATCGTTTTAGCTATCATAATATTTTAGTAAAGGAAATGGATGGTCGAATTGTTGGAATTGCGATAATTTATCATGGCAAGGATGCAGCAGATTATGATAAAAATTTCGTTTCTTTTCTGCAAGAAAAGTTTGATGCTACTCACGTTATTCTTTCAAAAGAAACGGAGACAGATGAATTTTATTTAGATTCATTAGCAGTTTCTGCAAACTATCGAAATAAAGGTATTGGTGGTCAACTGCTAAAAGCATTTGAAGAAAAAGGATACGCAATGGAATATAGTAAATTATCCTTGAATGTGGATAGGGACAACGAAAAAGCATATCACTTATATTTGAAAAATGGATATGAATATGAGTCTACATTTGATTTATATGGGCATCCTTATTTACATATGGTGAAGAAGCTTTCATAATTCATTTTATAACTGGTTGGAAAAAGTTTCGCTAGAACAACATTTTTAGAATGATTTCAAAGAGTTCACCTCATATTAAAAGCGTACATTCGGGCAAAAATCTTTCTCTAGACCCACCTGATAACGATTTGTTACGATAACCATGTTGCTTTTTATAAATCGTTATTTTTTAAATTAAAAAATCATTTAAGTAAAGTATTGGAGTATCTTTTCTTAGAGAAAAATAAATAGTAACAAGTATGAGAAAAGCAACTCAGGACGGAATACTATTAATTTTGAGGTGTTAATATAGTGGGTGCTCGTGAATCTTTAGCGAGAAGAGTCGCTTGGATAAGTGTTTGGAGTAATTTGTTCTTAACTGTAGGAAAGATTATTGCCGGTTGGTTTGGACGAAGTGATGCCGTTTTGGCTGACGGTATTCACTCAGCTGCTGATGTATTTGCCTCCATCATTGTTCTTTTGGTGATTAAAGTTGCTAACAAACCTGCCGATGAAGATCATCCATATGGACATGGGAAAGCGGAGGTCATCGTCTCCGGTGTAGTAGGAATTTTGTTATTTCTAATATCGTTTTACATTCTGTACGAAGGAATTACAGGATTTTTCCATCCTATAGAACCGCCAAGATTATTAGCAATGTGGATTGCCATTCTCTCCTATATTATTAAGGTGTTATTATACAAATGGTCTTATAAGGTTGCTAAACAGAATAGCAGCAAGGCAATTGAAGCAATTGCCTTAGATCACAAAGCTGATATTGTTGCTTCTATTGCAGCTGCCATTGGTGTATTTATATCCTTCCTTGGCATTCATTTCGATATGAAAATATTATTGTATGGAGATAAGGTCGCCAGTATTTTTGTCGCTTATTTAATTTTTAAAATATCAAAGGAAATGTTAAACGAGGCTTTTCAAATTTTGATTGAACGAAATATTGATATGGAAATTATCCAGGGGTATATTTCAATCATATCCGAGTTTGAAGAAGTAAGAAGGATTGATAAAATTCGAGCGCGTGAGCATGGAAATTATATTTTAGTTGATTTGCGAATTTCCGTTGATCATTTTAAAACAATCAAAGAAGGCCATGATCTTTCCCGAAAAATTAAACAGAAGCTCATGGAGAAAAATGATAATATTCGGGAAGTGCTTATTCATCTTAACCCTTATTTTCCGGCGGAGATGAAAGAAGAAAAATAATGAAGCATATGTACCGGTAGGAAAAATGTTCTGTGAAAGCTAGAATGAAAGACATTTTTCCTGTGTATTACGATAAAAAGTCCTTCACAGCCGGTATGAAGGACTTTTATTAGGTTCATCAACAATAAAAAGTTTTTTGAGAATTCCACCCCTACCTCCAAAAACTTAAATCTTATCATTAAACCAGCCTTTCTTTTTAAACCACAGCGGGAGTCCGATTCCGATTATAAGCATGATTATCCATACAATGATATATCCGTATTTCCATTTCAACTCGGGCATATTGTCAAAATTCATTCCATATACTCCAACAATAAAGGTTAGTGGAAGAAAGATCGCGCTTAACAGGGTAAGTTTAATGACAATTTGATTGCCGTGAAATGCATTTAAGGAAATGTAGGAATCTCGTATATCTGCAGTTAGTTCTCTTGAATCCTCCACAATCTCCGATAGCCTGAGCAAATGATCATATATATCGCTAAAATAGCCGTGATATTCCTGAATACCAGTAATGCGGCTTGAATTTAAAATTCTATACACTAAATCACGCATTGGATAGATTGTTCTTCTAAGACGTAGAAGATCGCTTCGAATATCGAATACCTCGTCCATTAATGCGGTTGTCGTTAACCCTTTTGTATTCTCCTCTGCATCATTCAACCTATCCTCCATCGCATAAATGATGGGGAAATAAAGGTCTACTGCCTCATCTAAAATAGAGTGGAAAATACGCAGTGGAGTCGGGAGATTTCCTGATTCAATTTTTTTATAAATTTTATCTAAATAAATGAGTGATTCAAAATGAAAGGTAACAATAAAATTTTGACCTAGGAAGCAATCTATTTCCTTTACTACGGAGGTATCGGGATTTAATGCATGAAATACAAAAAAAGTATAATCTTCGTAATGATCAAGCTTTGGTCTTTGGATATATAGAAGACAGTCTTCGATTGCTAAAGGATGAAAATGAAAAAAGCTTGATAATAGCTCCGATTCACTTTCGGTAGGTTTTTCAAAATCAACCCAATACCATTTATATTTAGCGAAGGATAAGTCATTTAAAGTAATATCTCTATGCAGTTTATTATCATGAGTTAGTGCTATAATCCGTAACATATAATTCACCTTGTCCTATGATCTATTCCCAGGTTTCATTTCGGATATACTCTTAGTCTAACCTTACTTTCAGAAAGCACCTGAGACAGCAGGTAGGGTAGTTTACCCCTCTAAAAAAGAAGCTCCATTTTTTTCATGGAGTCATTCAGTGTTCTTATTATAATATACTTTTTTGGTCCAAGGAAATCATCATTTGAATATAAATATTCTTGATACTTTTATCAAAAAACTTAAACGATTTTAAAATGGAAAATTTCTGGTGAAGGTCAATAAGAAATAATAAAAGATATTCTGTGTCTAGCAATGTGGTTTAATCGATTTGACATTAATTATTTCCTACCACTAATCCCTAAGATCTCATTATTGAAGTCATTAATAAAAACTTTAATTTCACCAAGGCTAGGGTCATTTTTTGTTATAAAAGTAACTTTTGTTACCTTTAGCCCTTTTATATTTATTTCTTTACCATTTAATTTATCTATAATAAATAAGTCTGTCTTTGGAGTGAAACTTTCTACCTTTGCATCTTTCCAATTTATTATAGTTTTTTTTGTCGTTGGCGCGAGGTAGTTATAGGATAATTCAATTCTTTTGCTATTTTCTGAGTTGCATCCTAACACTATTAAAATTATGGAAATACATAGAATAATTCTTAACCTTTTCATTAGCATAGTGCCTCCTAGACTGCAAAATAATTAGCAAACAGAATCTTGTAGGACATTTATGGCAAATATATAAATTGTAAATTATTTACTCTCAAATTTAGTTTAAATAGTCTTTATATAGTATTTCTAGTTCGCTCCTCCATTTATTATGTTTATCTAAGATTTCCTTTTCATATAAAAATGTTTCGAGGTCATCTAGGTTATTACGTTCATTTATTTGGAAAATTATATACTAGAAGTATATAATGAAAAATCTTAAAAATTTTAATCACTTTACAAGTTAGTGAACGATCACCTTCCCCCATCATCAATTCCTTTTAAAAATGTGTACCTCCCTTTGATTCGAGACACCTCATATATAGTGAATGTATTATTTATTTTATAGTTTAAAAAACGAATTATTAAATAAAATTGGGAATGTTTCAATATGAAAACCGACTATTAATGAATAAGCAAAATTTCTTTTATCATTAAATTAGTGAGTTAAATATTGGACTAATTTTATCCAGTGATGCAGTAAATGCAGAATAATAAATGAGTAATACAGTACAATCCTGAATTTTGGCAATTTGTTTTTTTGTATTCACCATTCTCTTTTTGGAACATTATAGTATGTGACTATAAAAGATCTGAACATCTATATTTCGAAAAACATGTCCTATGGATTTGAAAAAGTAGATTGACACTTAAAAAAATTTTTCAAATGATAAATAGTAATTATCGTAAATTCAAAAAATTGCGATATAATTAATTTGCAAAAGTTTTTTTCCATCATTTTCATAGCATGTTTTAAATCGTAATACAGATCAGTGTTTCAGAGGCATCTTTTCTTACTTACAATGTTGATTTATTTTTATCCAATTTAGTTGTTATCTAAGGTTTTTGGATACAAAAGGAATAATTTTAAGACAAGAGTATTTAAAGGAGGAGAAATACGGTGAAACCGATTATTGGAATTACGTCACATGTTGAGCTAGATTCGAAGCATACTCTTGCCAATGATTATATCCAGGCGGTGATAAAAGCAGGAGGAATTCCGGTTATCTTACCAATTGGAATTGACAGTGATGTAAAGCAATTAGCAGAAAAGTTTGATGGTTTGGTATTATCCGGTGGGGGAGATATAGATCCAACCTTATTTGGGGAAGAACCACACCCACATCTGGGGTCAATTTCTCCGGGAAGAGATTCTTTAGAAGTATTGCTTATCCAAGAAATGCTGCAAAGGGATAAGCCAATTCTAGCTATTTGCAGAGGTATTCAAATATTGAATATTGCAGCTGGCGGAGATATGTACCAAGATATCTATCATCAAATGGAAACTCCATTGCTACAGCATGCACAAAAAGCGGCGAGATCCCATTTATCTCATTATGTAAAAGTGGAACCAAATAGCCTGCTGGCTAGAATTGCAGGTCAAACCGAGTTTAAGGTGAATTCCTTCCATCATCAAGCTGTAAGAAATGTAGAACATCCGCTTGTTATATCTGCTGTTGCTTCAGACGGAGTGATCGAAGCGATTGAAAGTGTTGAGCACTCATTCGTGGTTGGGGTGCAATGGCATCCGGAACCATTATCCTTAAATGGTGATCATATTTCTAAACGAATATTCCATAAGTTTGTAGAGTGCTGCCAAAATATTAACGAGAGGTGAAAGGAATGAATATCATTGATCTACACTGTGATGCACTAATGAAAATTGCTGATAGCAAAGGTAAGTTAAATTACGCGGACGCTCCTGAATTAGATACTAATAAAAATCGCCTTCAGAAAGGCGGCGTAAAAGTACAATGCTTTGCTATTTTTATCCATCCAAATATGAAGGCGGAACAAAAATTTCAAGCAGCACTTGATCAAATTGATTATTTCTATAATGAAGTGCTTGCGAAAAATCCTGAAATGAAACAAATAAAGGATTGGGAGGATTTTGACCGTCTAATGCCGGGTGAAATCGGAGCAATGCTTACACTTGAGGGTGTAGATGCAATTGGTAATGACATGCATAAATTAAGCATATTATATCAATTAGGTGTCCGCTCCGTTGGATTAACCTGGAATAATGCTAATTTAGCTGCAGATGGTGCTGGTGAAGAACGTGGTGCTGGTTTAACTACTTTCGGCAAAGAAATTGTGCAGTTTAATAATCAGCATCGGGTTTTAACCGACGTTTCACATTTATGTGAGAAGGCTTTTTGGGATGTAATGGAATACGCTGACTATCCGATAGCAAGCCACTCAAATGCAAGAGCCGTTTGTGATCATGTCAGGAATTTATATGATCAGCAGGCAAAGGCTATGTTTGATAGGGGCGGACTTATTCATGTCGTATATTGTCCTCCGTTTGTAAAGTCAGGAGGGAAAAATGTAACGATTTCTGATTTAATCAAGCATATTGATCACTTCTGTTCTCTAGGAGGAGTTAGCCAGATCGGGTTTGGTTCAGACTTTGATGGAATTGATACGTATATTCATCATTTAGAAGATTCCTCCATGTATCAGAATCTTATTAATGAGCTATTAAAGTATTATTCTGAAGATCAAGTAAGGGGCTTTGCATATGAAAATTTTATGAATCATCGCCCGAAATAAACCATTTTCAGTGAAAAGAGAATACTTACAATACAATAGCATAACCCTATATATATCCAAGGTTTTGAAGGGATGAAGGTTTTTTTGGCGGGATAAAATCCCGTCGCCCTTCCCTCGATTTCTTGGATCACCTGCTCTCTCTTGCTTATTACCCGAAGAAAATGTTTGAAACTATGAAAAAAGGCAGAAAAGAAATCGCTTGCCCAAACAAAAATGATGCTGCCAACTAGTAAATAGACCAAGCCTATATAGAATAAGACATTGACCCAGTGCAGCAAACTCCAGTGATGAAACACAAGAAATATATAGAAGAATGATAAGATTAAAGTAATAAATGCGCTTGTATAGACTTTCCTCATTGTATTTCCCCTTTAAAAAGATTTAAATATTATTTTATCACATATTTTTAGAATATTTAAATTAGTATTGAAAATAGAATAAAAAGAGTATAAACTATTTCGTAAATAGAAAAAATTCTATCAATTAGGGGGAAGGATATGAAAAGAAAAAGAGTAATATCTTTTATCATTTTTATGTTAATTGCTGCCTTATCACTTACCGGATGCGGATTTGGTTCCAATAAGGAAACCGGATCACAGCAAAGCGAAAAAGGTAACAGTGGAAGTAAGAAACAAGTTTTAAATGTAACCGCTTCAGCAGAAATCCCAACCATGGACTCCACGAAAGCTCACGACGCAGTAGCCTTTACCGTATTAAACAATACAAATGAAGGACTGTACCGCCAAGACCAAAATAATCAACCAATATTAGCAATGGCAGAACAAGATAATGTTAGTGCAGATGGAAAAGTACACACCTTTACAATTCGAGATGCAAAATGGAGTAATGGAGATCCTGTTACTGCCCATGATTTTGAATATGCATGGAAAAGGGTAATGAAAGAAGCAGGTCCTTACAATTATATGTTTGTAACTGCAGATGTAAAAAATGCTCAGGCGATAATGGATGAAAAAATATCTGCAGATGAATTAGGAGTTAAAGCGTTAGATGACAAGACATTGGAAGTTACCTTGGAAAATCCAAATCCATTGTTAGAAACATTGCTTACCTTCGGAACATTCCTTCCACAAAACCAAAAGTTTGTAGAAAAAATGGGAGATAAGTATGCACTGGAGGCTGACAATCTATTATCCAACGGGCCTTTCAAATTGGCTGAATGGAAGCATGAATCAAGCTGGAAATATGTTAAAAATCCTACGTATTGGGATGCAAAAAGCGTAAAGCTTGATGAAATCAATGTTTATGTTGTAAAAGATGACACAACAGGCTTAAATCTGTATGAAAGCAAAAAAGTCGACAGAGTTGGCTTAACTGCCGCTACTGTAGATAATTATCGTGACGATAAAGAATTTAAAACAAACACATTAGCAGGTATTGGATTTTTACGTTTCAATCTAAATAATTCGATTCTAAAAAATAAAAATATCCGGAAAGCCATCAATTTTGCAATTGATAAAAAAGGCTTAACCGATATTGCATTAAATAACGGGGCTGTTCCGTTATATGGGGTTGTGCCTAAAAATTATTACTACTCCCCAGATAAAAAGGACTATCGCGAATTAAATGGAGAATTGTTAAAAGGTACAACGGATGATGCAAAAAAATATTGGAATGAGGGATTAAAAGAAACAGGTGCTAAATCTGTAAAATTATCTATCAATATATCAGATGCTGAATCCAGTAAACAAATGGCGGAGTTTATCCAATCTCAATTAGAAACAAATCTTCCTGGTTTCACATTAGAAATTAAAGCGGTACCATTTGAACAAAGACTGGAAATTGAAAAAGCCATAAAGTATGATATTTCCTTATCTACATGGGGACCTGATTATAGCGACCCGATGACATATTTGGATATGTGGGTAACCGGGGGCTCCGCTAACCGTGAACATTACTCTAATCCAAAATATGATGCACTAGTTGAAAAAGCTCGTCTTGAAACAGATAAGGCAAAGAGATATGAAATGCTTTTACAACTTGAAAAAATGCTGTTAGAGGAAGATGTAGCGATTGCTCCTTTATATCAATCTGGAGAAGCAATACTACAGCATAATAATATTAAAGATCTCATTGAACATCCGAGTGGGGCAGATTTCAGCTATAAATGGACTTATATAGAATAGAAACAAGGCTGCTTATCATTTATTTGGTATAAGTATAAGTTTATTACCATAAAATGTTTTACCAAGTTTAGTCTTGTCTAGCTCCAAGTGAAATTTGAAGTGCCAATTTCACTCATTCGTAAGCTAGATCCGCGGCGCTTGCGCTTTTCCTATTGGGGTGTATCAATTGGTGCATCCTCTTTCTTTTCTTCTTATATTAAGGTTGTTTTTGTATGGATTGTTAAATTCCAAAAGCTGATTTTGACCTGATGTTATACGTTTTTTGTTATAAAACCTAATAAAGTCGTAGCTCGGGGCATCTTTTCTTAAGAAAGTTATTCTTCATAACAAATCAGTTCATTACAAGATTTCGTCAGTAAAAGCAACCAAGTTTAAGGAAAGAGCCTATATGAATGAAATCCAACCGAATAGAGGTGTTCAAGTGAAAACGTACTTTTTAAAGAGACTTGTATATATGCTCGTTACCCTTTTTATCATCGTCACTTTTACCTTTTTCTTAATGCATCTTTTACCGGGAACCCCCTTCAATAATCCTGAAAAGCTTTCAGATAAGCAACTGCAAATATTGAATGCCAAATATGGTTTGGACAAGCCAGTTGCCATCCAATACCTTCGTTATTTAGGAAATCTCGTCCAAGGAGATTTAGGAATGTCCTTCCAATATCAGGGGAGAACCGTTGACAGTATGATTATAAGTCGTATAGGACCTTCTGCATTAATTGGATTTCAGGCTATGATATTGGGAACAATAGTGGGTCTAATTCTAGGGATTATCTCTGCACTAAGGCATAATACCATACTAGATTATGGTTCGGTCACATTAGCTGTCTTGGGAATGTCTATTCCTTCCTTTGTATTCGCAGCATTACTTCAATATTATGTTGGAGTTAAACTCGGATGGCTTCCACCCGCACTATGGGAAAGCTATGAATACACATTGCTTCCTTCCTTTGCCCTTTCAGTAGGTGTAATTGCAACGGTTTCACGATTTATCAGGACTGAAATGCTGGAAGTCTTAGGTCACGACTACATTATTACGGCAAGAGCAAAGGGGCTTTCAGAGTCCAAAGTAATTTCAAAGCATGTACTGCGCAATGCATT
The DNA here is from genome assembly GCF_018343615.1 of Bacillus sp. FJAT-49736. Lineage (GTDB taxonomy): Bacteria > Bacillota > Bacilli > Bacillales > Bacillaceae_C > Margalitia. The sequence goes on from NZ_JAGYPI010000001.1 coordinate 207,184, forward strand.
AATCCCAGTAGTAACCATGCTTGGTCCGATTGCTGTCGGAATTATGACGGGTACTTTGGTTATCGAGAAAATTTTTGCTGTTCCGGGGTTGGGGGAACAATTTACCTTGTCCATATTAGTCAACGATTATAGTGTCATTATGGGAATTACCATATTCTATAGTGCATTATTTATTTTTGTAGTATTTATCGTGGATATTCTATATGGAATCCTTGATCCTCGCATTAATTTAAAGAGAGGAGCGGAAATATGAAACTGGATTTAAATAATAATGCTTCCCTCCGAATGAAGCATCCGCAACCATTAGAGAAACAGGTAATCCCAACAGAGATTACGGATGATCTTTTTGTAGCTGCACCCATGGATTTAACGAAGCAAGACGAGATTTCATCTCCGCCGGTAACTTTTTGGAGGGAAGCAATTGGAAGGCTATTAAAAAATAAAGGGTCTGTTTTATCTATTATTATATTAGCTTTAATGATGTTACTGGCACTGCTTGGACCACAATTAAGTGGGTACACCTATAGACAGCAAAATATAGCCCATACGAATTTGCCACCCAAAATATCAGGCTTGGAATGGCTTGGTTTCAATGGAAAGGATGTTCATGGCATTGACCAATACAAAAAAAGAAATATTAAAACAAATCATTGGTTTGGAACTGATGAATTTGGAAGAGATTTGTGGACAAGGGTATGGAAAGGAACGCAAATATCTCTGTTTATTGCTTTAGTAGCGGCATTGCTTGATTTGATTATAGGTGTTTTGTATGGTGGCATTTCTGCCTTTTATGGGGGAAAAATAGATAATTACATGCAAAGAATTATTGAAATACTAGTAGGAATTCCAAATTTAATCGTTATTATTCTCTTTATTCTTATCCTTGAGCCAGGTATACGTTCTATCATACTAGCAATGATCGTAACAGGCTGGGTCTCAATGTCCAGGGTTGTTCGCGGACAAGTTCTTCAGTTAAAGGGTCAGGAATATGTGCTAGCCTCCCGAACATTGGGAGCTTCGAATGGACGATTGATAGGGAAGCATCTTCTTCCCAATTGTTTGGGTCCTATTATCGTTACTATAATGTTCACGATTCCAACCGCTATTTTCTTCGAGGCTTTTTTAAGCTTTATTGGACTTGGTTTGCAAGCACCGCTGGCATCACTTGGTGTTCTCATTGAGGATGGATATAAAGGGATGCGCTTTTTTACATATAAGCTTATCTTCCCTGCGGTTGTGATAAGTGCCATCATGATTAGCTTTAATCTTCTAGGAGATGGTCTTAGAGATGCGCTAGATCCTAAAATGAGAAAATAAAGGAGGATTTTCTTTGAAAGATCCAATCTTAGAAGTGGAAAATTTACATGTATCCTTTCACACTCAGAATGGTGTCGTAAACGCTGTAAGAGGTGTAGATTTTACATTAAATAAAGGAGAAACCTTAGCCATTGTAGGGGAATCAGGTTCAGGCAAATCCGTGACAGCAAAGGCAATCATGAGGTTGCTTCCAAAACAGAATGCAAGGATAACATCCGGAAAAATCAATTATGAGAATAAGAATTTAATAGAAATGCCTATAAAGAAGGTTCAACAAATTCGAGGCTCGGAAATTTCAATGGTATTTCAAGACCCAATGACTGCATTAAATCCTACTATGAAAATCGGAAAGCAAATAATGGAAGGTTTAAAAAAACATCAAGGTCTTACCAACCAACAAGCTAAAACAAAAGCGATTGAAATGCTGAAAATGGTTGGTATTCCTAATGCAGAGGAACGTTTGGATTCTTATCCTCACCAATATTCCGGAGGTATGAGGCAGCGTGTTGTCATTGCCATGGCATTGGCATGCAATCCCAAAATATTAATCGCAGATGAGCCAACAACAGCGTTAGATGTAACGATACAAGCACAAATATTGGAGCTAATGAAGGATTTACAGAAAAAGACAGGTGCTGCTATTATCATTATCACTCATGATCTCGGTGTTGTAGCGAATATGGCGGACCGGGTAGCTGTTATGTATGCGGGTGAAATGGTCGAGATGGGATCAGTAGATGAAATATTTTATAGCCCACAACATCCGTATACAATGGGATTACTGCAATCGATGCCTAAGCTTCATGAAAGCCGAACAAAGCCGTTAATCCCAATTCATGGATCTCCGCCCGATTTGGCTAATATGATTGCAGGATGCCCATTTGCTCCAAGATGTCCTTATACAATGAAGGTTTGTCATTATTTTTCTCCTGTTAAAACGGAGGTGAAAAATGGTCACTCTGTTTCTTGCTGGTTACAAGATCAAAGAACGCCAAAGGATTTGCAGCCTATTGGGATTGGAGGAACCGTCTAATGCGGGAAAGGAAGCCATTAATTGAGGTTGAAAATTTATCGAAGCATTTCTCTATCGGCAAAAACAAAACTCTTTATGCAGTGGATGAATTAAGTTTCACTATCCATAAAGGTGAAACATTGGGGTTAGTAGGGGAATCTGGATGTGGTAAGTCTACCGTAGGGAGGACACTAATTCAGCTTTATACACCTACTTCTGGGCGAATCAAATTTGCGGATGAGGATTTGGCGGATAAAAGAGGAAAAGGGGATAAAAAGTATATTCATAAAAATATGCAAATGATTTATCAGGATCCTTATTCGTCGCTTAATCCGCGAATGACTGTGCTGGAAATAATTTCGGAAGGATTAGTGATACACCATCCTGAAATGAGTTCAAAGGAAAGAAGACAGCGAGTGTTAGAGTTACTGGACCTGGTTGGTCTCAATCAAAATCATGCTAATCGTTACCCGCATGAATTCAGCGGAGGACAAAGACAGAGGGTAGGGATAGCTAGAGCATTAGCAGTAGACCCCCAATTCATCGTAGCGGACGAGCCAATTGCAGCATTGGATGTATCTATCCAAGCGCAAATTGTCAATTTACTTAAAAATTTGCAGGAAGAAAAAGGGTTAACGTATTTGTTTATTGCCCATGATTTATCCATGGTCAAGCATATTAGTGATCGGATTGCAGTAATGTATTTGGGACATATGATGGAGCTAGCGGAAAGCGAGGAATTATACAGCGACCCCCTCCATCCTTATACCCAAGCCCTACTATCTGCTATTCCCTTGCCAGACCCAAAATTAGAAAGGGCACGGGAAAGGATTATTCTTAAAGGGGATGTACCAAACCCCTTAAGTCCGCCAAGTGGATGCAGATTTCGAACAAGATGTCCGAAGGCAATGGATATTTGTTCGAAAGAAACACCAAAATGGTTGGAGGCGAAGAAAAACCATTTTGTAGCATGCCATTTATATTCGTAAACAACATAATAATTAATAGGAGAAGCAATTCGCTTCTCCTTTTTTCTTTCTTCTAGAGATTAATGTTAACCCGCCTATTTTTCAATAACTAAGTGACCACTGTGTGAAAAATGAATACAAATGAATAAGGATACATCATGATATTTGCTGGGGGGGTAGTGATGAGATATCTTGCAATTGGCGATGGGCTGTGCGCCGGAACAGGGGCGTCATTTTTAACGCCTGGTTTTACTTACAGACATGCAAGGATGGCAGAGGATGTTCTGAAAGAGCGAGTATATGTAACCAATGTAGCTCGCTCCACCTATCGTTCTCAAGACATTCTTAAGCTTCTCGAGGAAACGAGAGTGAAGGATTCGATAAAGAGCAGCGGTATTATTGTTCTTTCCGCTGGTCATCAGGATTTTATCGCTGCGATGGATAAATATAATGAGAACAATAATGAAGAAGAGTTTTTTCATTCATTAAAGACTTGCAAAAGTAATATTGATGACATTATTCAAAAAATAAAGGAAGTTAAATTGGAGCAAAAGGATAAATATATGTTATTCATCATAGGTTTGCATAATCCATATCATGACAACCTGATTGCTAAAAAGTGGATTAAAATATTAAACCGTCAAACCGATTGTATGGCAGGGAAGAAGCATATATATGCGGTTAATTTGTATAAGCACTTTAAGGGAAATGAAGACAAGTGGTGTACCAGGGATTTTCTTTATCCTAATAATGAGGGGCATCTAGAAATCGCAAGAAAATTGCACGATTTAGGATATGAGGCAATTCAAGAAGGAGTACATGTTAATGAAAAATAGCTAATAAGCCAATATAAAAAATCAGCAAAAGTCCCATAACGAAAAAGTTCAATAATGAATAGTGTGGGTATGTGAGCATTTTTTATTGAACTCCTTCTTAAGGAGGTGATAATTTATGTGTGGATGCGGCGGATATGGCATGGGATATGGAGGATATCCTGGATATGGCTATGGCGGCGGTTTTGGTGCCGGACGTGGATTCGCGTTAATAGTAGTATTGTTTATTCTTCTTATCATCGTTGGTGCTGCTTATGTATACTAGATAACCAAAGATCCATTCCCTAATATAAAGGAATGGATCTTTTTCTTTTACCATGGAATCAGTTTATAAAATGAGCTCTAGCCCTGTACGATTGTCCATCTCAATTTAATTGTATATCCATACACTAAAGTGTAGGAATTTATTGGAGGTGAACAACGAGTGAATTACTATCATATGTGTCAACGTGGGATTGGTAGACCCGTAGAAATTCGAACAAAAGATGGAAGAATTCATCGGGGAATTATTCATCGTGTAGATAATCGAATGGTCTATTTAAGACCTCTTTCAGGTGCTGGATATGGTGGATATGCATATCCATTCTATGGTGGTTATGGATATCCCTATTGGGGAGGCTGGGGCTGGGGCTGGGGCTTCGGCGCTGGAATTGCACTAGGTGCTATTGGTGCACTCGCCTTTTTGCCTTGGTTTTTCTGGTAAGAAATTCATAGATCAGTATAAACAATGGTGCTCTCCCAAAAAAAATGGGAGAGTAACTTTCATATAGGCTCTTTTCTTAAACTTTGTTGCTGTTTCAGTCAAAACCCATGAACGAACTAGCTTTTGGTAATGGTACACCTCCGAAAAAAGGCACGGAGCTAATTCTATATTAGGATTTATAACAATTACGGAAACCAACACTCTATACGAAAATAGCGGCATATATCATATTATGTATGAACGGTTACTGTACTAACTATTACTTGGTAAAGTTATCCTAAAAACAGTCCAATCATCTGTAGAGCTGCAAGTTAACGTACCTCCATGCTTTTCAATTGTATTCTTGCTAACATACAGTCCTAAGCCAGTCCCTGTTTTCTTTTGCGATACAAATGGTTCAAATATATGTTCTATAAATCCTTCGGGAATCTTAGGTCCATTATTGGCAATTTCTACTGAGATGAATTGTTCTTGTTCTGATAATTCAATGCGAATTACGGGTTCTTTTACATCTAATAAAACATCTATTGCATTAAAAATAATGTTAACGAAGACTTGTTTGATTTCATCATAGTACCCAAGAATATTGTAATCTTGTTTGATTTCTCGCTGTACTTCAACATTAACTTCCAATATACGTGGGTATAAAAAGGATAGAACCTGCTCTATTAATTCATGAAGTGAAATAACGGTCATTTCCTGTTCAATAATTTCTTTTTTTGATAGCATTAGAAATTGCGAGATACTAAACTTTAGCTGCTCAAGCTCATTAGATATGATGTCCAGATAAGGTAAAGTTGGGTAATCCGCTTTCAGCAATTGGACGAAACCGTGAATGGATGTTAGTGGATTGCGAAATTCATGGACAAAACTGGAGGTCATTTGTCCAAGAAGCGTTAATCGGTCATGATGGGTGCTTGTAATATACTCGTTTTTTTCTTTAATAATCATTTCCTGTGTTTCGGAATAATAAAAAACTGCATAGTAAAGAAATTGATCAAACGTGTAGTTTATTTGATCAATAGCCTGCTGCAGCTCTATCCAATCAGTATGAAGCTGATATAAATCCTGGAATATGATGGACCTACCCAGATTAACATTGAAGACAAATTCACCAATATTAATTTTCGCGTAACATCTTTCCTCCACAATCTTTTGTGCTAAAGGCTTTACTAGCTGATCTACTTGATTTTTTGACATCGTTATGGATTGAATAAGGATTCTATACATAGAATCAGCATTGGTACAAATTTCATTTTTAAATAAATCTTCGTCATTAATTAATATCTCACTCTTCCATTTTGCTAAAAAGGTTTCACGGTAATCCTCCAGATAACGAACAAAAACATCTCCTACCGGAATCATTGATTCACCTCCAATTACTTGCATAATGAATGATTGCATACTCATTTTAAATATATCAAAATAATCGAAAACTTTCCAATATTTTAGAAAAATATGCATTTTTTTCTTGTGAATAACCAAGCTTATTGTCGATTTTCAACAACATAAAGAGAAATCTATAAAAATGATTGTCAATTTCATAAATTCATAGTATATTTAAAATGATGAATTGAATATTCCCACAAGGGGAGCCATTTTGGCTGAGAGTGAACGTTAGAGTTCTGACCCTATGAACCTGTTAGATAATGCTAGCGCAGGGACTGTGGTTTGATGGAATGAAGCAATACATGGACTTTCCTTAAAACCGTCCTGTATTGCTTTTTTATTTTATGGCGGCAAGAAATGAGCCTCAAAAAAACAATACATTCTTCAACCTCCCAGTCTGGATATTCAATTGAAATAATGAATGGAGAAGGGGAAGATAATAGTGAATAGAAAGACTTTGTTTCTCGTAGAAGTTGCAGTTTTGGGGGCGCTTGCCTATTTGTTAGACCTAATATCAGGTGTTATTTGTCAAGCAATTTGGCCGGAGGGAGGATCGGTAACATTAGCAATGATTCCTGTTTTTATCATGGCTTATCGCTGGGGTATAAAGGGAGGATTATTAACAGGTTTTCTTTTAGGTTTATTGCAATTTGTAGCCGGATTCCCAAAAATATATACTGTAACACAAGGAATACTTGATTATTTTGTAGCCTTTACTGTTATTGGATTTGCTGGTATATTTGTAAATCAAATTCGGAGTGGATTATCAGCATCCAAAAAAGGAAAGTGGATTACTTATTCTATTATAGGCATTTTTGTTGGCAGTTTATTAAGATTCGCTGTTCATTTTTATACAGGTATAATCTTTTTTGGGTCATATGCACCACCTGGACAGCCAGTTGCCATTTATTCATTCCTATATAATGGCAGCTACATGCTTCCTAGCTTTATACTTAGTGTTATATTAGTAATATTTATTCTTCTGATCTCTCCGAGACTGGTTTTGCGAAAGGTGAATAATGGGTAAAAGGGAAGGGGTTGCCTTTCCTTTTTTTATTGATTTTTTTTGAGTTAAATAATATCCTTTAGCATAGTAATAAAGAAATGTTTATTACGATAAATGGAGTAAAAAAATAGAATATTCCAGACGAATAAGAAGGTAGGGAACAAAATGGAACGGTTACAGCAGTTTTGGACGGCTGTAAAACGGTTATGGAAGAAAGCACATATGAACCAAATAATACTTCTGGCAGCATCACTATTTTTGTTAGGATTTTTAGGCTTCTTTGCCTATTTTGCCAGCACTGTAAATATCGGTTCCTTAAAAAAGGGACTATCCCAATCAACAGCGATATATGATAAAGATGGTGATCTTGCTAGTAAAATATCAGCCAATCGAATAGATGGTGTGGCTATTAAACAAGTACCGACTAACTTAAAAAATGCGGTAGTGTCAATTGAGGATCATCGCTTTTATGAACATAGCGGATTTGATGTTAAAGGAATGACTAGTGCCTTTTTTAAAAATATAGCTGCAGGGGGTGTCACTGCAGGGGGCAGTACTATTACTCAACAATTAACAAAAAATGCACTTCTTTCACCTGAACGAACATATAAAAGAAAAGTGGAAGAACTCTTTTTAGCTGTTAAGATTGAAAAATATTATTCTAAAGACGATATTTTACAAATGTATTTAAACCAAATTTATTTCGGTCATGGTGCATGGGGAGTGCAAAATGCCTCTAGAAAGTACTTTGGAAAAAATGTGGAGAATGTGGATTTAAGTGAGGCAGCTACTTTGGCCGGAATTATTAATGCGCCTTCCGCTTTGGACCCATATCGACATATGGATAAGGCGATAGAACGTCGTAATGTAGTTTTGGGGGCAATGAAAAAATATGGCTACATTACAAAGGAACAATATAATAAAGCAGTAAATGAGAAATTAGTATTGAAGGATGCGGGCGGAGACTCGCTAAAGGGAAAATATCCTTATTATGTGGATGCTGTTTTAGATGAAGCAACCAAACGCTACGGTTTAACTCAAGATGAAATTTTGACTCGAGGCTATCGAATCTATACGGAAATGGATCAAAATATCCAATCAGCACTGGAACGAGTATACAAAAACGATGCAGTATTTCCTGCTGGCCGTGGTGGAGACCTTGTGCAAAGCGGGGGCATTTTACTGGATCCTCATTCAGGAGGTATTAGAGCGTTAGTTGGCGGAAGAGGAGAAAAGGTATTCCGGGGCTTTAATCGGGCAACGCAATTACAAAGGCAGCCGGGTTCTACAATGAAGCCTTTGGCGGTCTATACACCGGCGTTGGAGGAAGGCTATTCGGCAAATTCCTCACTGAAGGATGAGCAAATGACCTTTGGGAATTATGCTCCAAAAAATTATAATGGACAATATCTTGGCGAGGTCCCGATGTATAAAGCAGTGGAGGACTCCATCAACCTACCTGCAGTATGGCTATTAAATGAAATCGGCATTGACAAAGGGATGGATGCAGTCAAAAGATTTGGAATTCCACTTTCGAAAGAGGATAGGAATCTTGGTTTAGCACTCGGGGGATTGCGTAAAGGTGTGTCGCCATTGGAAATGGCCGAAGCTTTTTCCGTCTTTGCTAATGATGGTAAGCGTTACGATGGCCATATTATCAAGAAGATAGTTGGACCTACTGGAAATATAATAAAGGAAAGAAAACCGAAGGAAACAGATGTGACAAGCAAAAAAGTGGCGGATGAAATGACATCCATGCTTTTAAATGTCGTGGAAACGGGAACAGGTAGAGGGGTAAATGTACCAGGCTATACAATTGCAGGTAAAACAGGTTCCACTCAAACATCCTATAGCTCGAGCGGGACAACCGATCAGTGGTTTGTAGGATATACACCTAACATTGTTGGTGCAATATGGATTGGATATGATAAATCCGATTCAACGCATTATTTATCTGGACTTAGCTCACAAGGTGTTGTCCCAATTTTTCAAGCGGTAATGCAAAATACTTTAAAATATACAAAGCCAGGTAAATTTGATGTTCAATCCGTTAATACAATACAAAAGAACAAAGAGAATCAATCCTTAATGGATAAGGCGGAGGAATTTGACAAAAAATTAAGAGAAGGCACCAACAAACTAAAAGACAAGATTGAAAAACAAAAGGGTAAATGGAAAGAATTAGAGGAGCATTTAAAGAAAAAATGGAAAGAATTTAGAGGGCATTAATATTTTAACTCCAAACGATTGTGTTTGGGGTTATTTTATTGGAATAAAATCAGTCCAGAGACCGAGAAGAAACCGTTCACGAGATACTCCCGAATCAACCATTTGCAAAATATAATGAAGATAAATTAAACGAATGAGGTAAAAATAAATGAAAAAAATGATTGAATTATTTAAAAACCCTAGTTTCGTCAAATTATTTTTTGCAAATTTCACTTCACAAATGGGAACGGTTATTGGAATGACGGCTTTCACCTTCTATTTGCTCGACCGTTTTTCAAACCAACCGGGTTATGCTTCCACCGCTGAAATGATGTATTCTCTGCCTACTCTCTTTATCTTTTTTATAGTAGGTGTAGTAGCCGACAGAATGGATCGACAAAAAGTAGCATACTACTGTGATACCATCAGCATTTTTCTCACACTTGCTTTATTTGCGGCAATTTATATTGGGTGGATGCCGCTAGTCTTTGCTGTTCTGTTTTTGCGAAGTGGAGTTCGAAAATTTTTCGCTCCTGCAGAATCAGCTATTTTACAAGGCGTATTGAAAAAAGATGACTATGCTACTGCTGCCGGTCTCAATCAGATGGTATCAAGCATATTTATGCTTTTTGGCGGTGCCTTAGGAATTCTTGCATATAAATTGACTGGAGTATACGGTGCAGTAATAATCGATGCTTGTTCATTCTTCATAAGTGCAATATTAATTAAAGTAAATCGTTTCGATAAAAATGCTATACTTCCTAATGGTAAGCACACATGGAAGGATTTAAATGTTAAGCTTGTATTCAAGGATTTTAAAACAGGTGCTGCTTATATATATAATAATAAACTTTTACGCTCACTAATCATTGGTTTTATTGTATTTGGTGTAGCGAATGGAGGATTTTCCGTAATTCCTATTTTTATACTAAAATATAAGCTCGCACCAAACTCATACGAAGAGTATTCTGTATTAATCGGAATTATTTTTGGATGCGGAGTGTTAATTGGAAGTGTTATAAGTTCAATTTTAGTACAAAAGTATAAATTCCATCATTTAATTATTATCGGTTTATTGATTACTGGCGGTTTTGTTGCTTTATCAGGCTTCGCCACCTCTATTCCGATCTTTCTTGGCCTGACCTTTATATCAGCGCTTGCTTTACCTGTTATCAATGTATCGATAGGAGGCTGGATGCCGAGTATCGTGGATCCGAAATTAATGGGGCGTGTTCAGGGATGGATTGAGCCGTTAATGATGCTATTCCAAACGATTACATTGGCATTTATTGGTGTGGCTTTTCAAAAATTCCTGAGTATAGAAGCCTTATTCTGTATTGTCGGTGGTGCATTAATGCTTCCTGCTTTCTATTATATGATTGTTTTACCAAAGCTGGTAAAAGAGGACAAAATAATAGCAGATCAATCTCCGGCGATGTAATAGTAAGGCTGCTTTCTTATTAAGGGTTCCTTTTTGTAATAGTTATAAATCCTAATTAGACTTAGCTTCGGGGCATCTTTTCTTTAAAAGGATATTATTTTTAACACGTAAGAAATTAAATTGATTTCAATTTCTTTTACAAAAGCTACAAACTTTAAGAAAAGTGCCATGAACAAGCAAGTGAATTTAAGAAAAGAGTCAATAGTAAAGGTAGCTTCCGCTTCGAAGCTGCTTTTTTTAATTTTTAAAAGAATTATGAGAAAATAAACATGAAATAATAGGAATTGGGAAATTAATGAGTAGTAAGTATTTAGAAGATATAAAAAAGGAGGATGTTTGGATGGAATACCGCATTGAAAAAGATACATTAGGGGAAATGAAGGTTCCTGCAGATAAATATTGGGGCGCACAAACACAAAGAAGTAAGGAAAACTTTCCTATTGGCACTGAAAAGATGCCAATCCAGGTGATCCGTGCATTTGCACAGTTGAAGAAAGCTGCTGCCATTGTAAATTACAAGCTAGAAAAGCTGTCACAGGCGAAAAAAGAAGCGATTGTTAAAGCATGTGAAGAGGTATTAGAAGGGAAATTTGATGATCATTTTCCATTAGTGGTTTGGCAAACAGGGAGCGGCACTCAATCCAATATGAATGTGAATGAAGTGGTTGCAAGACGAGCAAATGAGATATTGCAATCAGAACATAGCGATGAAAAAATTCATCCTAATGATGATATTAATATGTCGCAAAGCTCTAATGATACATTTCCAACCGCCATGCATATTGCTGCAATCCATGAACTGCATACAAAATTATACCCATCATTAAAGCAATTAGCGGAAACTCTAACAAAAAAAGAGCAAGCATTTATGAATATTATCAAGATTGGTCGCACCCATTTGCAAGATGCAACTCCATTAACTCTTGGACAAGAGATTAGCGGCTGGAGAGCTATGCTGGAAAAAGCAGAACAAATGATAAAGGAAAGTGCCAATCATATACTGAATTTGGCCATTGGAGGAACTGCGGTTGGAACGGGAATCAATGCGGATCCGAAATTTGGCGATGAAGTAGCAAAACAATTAAGTGAGCAGCTGGGCTACACATTCCGCTCATCCGATAACAAATTTCACGCCTTAACCAGTCATGATGAAATCGTACACGTGCATGGTGCCCTTAAGGGACTTGCAGCAGATTTAATGAAAATTGCCAATGATGTAAGATGGCTTGCAAGTGGACCTAGAAGCGGTATTGGTGAGATCACCATTCCTGCTAATGAGCCGGGAAGCTCTATTATGCCAGGAAAAGTAAATCCCACTCAAAGTGAGGCCCTTACAATGGTTGCCGTTCAAGTGTTTGGAAATGATGCAGCCATCGGATTTGCAGCAAGTCAGGGGAATTTCGAATTAAATGTGTTCAAACCGGTAATCATCTATAACTTTTTACAATCTGTACACTTACTCGCGGATAGTATGAGATCATTTGATGAAAGATGTGCGGTGGGAATTGAGCCCAATAAAGAGGTAATTAATGAAAATGTTAACCGATCATTAATGCTGGTCACCGCTCTTAATCCGCATATTGGCTATGAAAAGGCAGCAGAAATTGCGAAACTAGCTTTTAAAGAAGGAACTACCTTAAAGGGAGCAGCTATCAAGACGGGATATTTATCCGCGGAGCAGTATGAAAAATGGATAGATCCAAGCAAGATGGTAAATTTAAAATAAAATTAATGGGAGACACATTTGAAAGTGTCTCCCATATCCATTACTATATTTGATTTTTTATTATTGATGGAAGCCTCCGCCTAATTGTTGTTCAGCCATTTGAACAAGACGTTTTGTGATTTCTCCTCCAACAGATCCGTTAGCGCGAGAAGTTGTATCTGGACCAAGGTTAACACCAAATTCAGAAGCAATTTCGTACTTCATTTGATCAATTGCTTGTTGAGCTCCAGGAGCTACTAATTGGTTAGAATTGTTGTTACGTGCCATAATTCTGTCATCTCCTCGTTGAATTTTGTTTTGGTTGGGTTAGCTGGAGTTGCACCAGCACACAAAGTAATTTGTGACCATCTATGGTTTAACCCAATGTTGTTTGCCGCTTGTACTAGTATTATGTTTTGTTAAACAAAAAATATACAACAAAAAAAACAGGAAATTTATTCCGTGAAGATTGTGTTTACATGATTAAATGTATGGATATTACACATTATAACTTTAAAAGGTTATATGGGGTGATCCGATGCAATGGTGCGAATTATGTAATGGAGTTTCCGAATCGACGATTGAGTGTATTCAATGTGGACAAGAAATGGAGGATCAAGGCAGAATATATGATTATTTTGATGACTACAGTCCTTATATGGAGATTGATTTAATTAAATTAGCCGATGGTGACCCGATAAGTTCGGAACAACCCATATGTGTTCATTTATTCAAATGTCGGGAATGCGGATTTGATTTGCAAAAAACCATTACAATTCAATAAAGGCTCTTTTCTTAGATTTTATTGCTTTTTCCAATAAAATTTTAAATTACAACCTAGCTCTTGGTCATAGAAGAATATCCTTCGTAAGAAAAGATGCCCTGAGAGTAAGTCCATATTAAAATTTGTAACAATATACGAAAAATAACTATCTATACGAAAACAGACGCCATAAAAAAAGCAATCGGATATTCCCGATTGCATGGAAATAAATATAAGATTACTCATCTTTACAAAAAATCCGTACTTATCAGATTATCGCCTGTAAATAGTAACAAGGTTTAAGAAAAGAGCTATTATCCATAAAAGGATAGAGAATATAATCGGAAAAGTCAGCTTATATTCATTTCTGTTTCTTGATCAAAGAAATGTACTTTGTTCATGTCTAATGCCAGCTCTACCTTATCACCAATTCGAATCTCTGTACGAGAATCAACTCTGGAAATAAAGTCTTGACCTTCAATTTGGGAATAAAGCATTGTTTCTGCCCCTGTTAATTCGGAAACTTCTATATTTGCGACAATTTTAGAGCCAGGTGAAGCATCAAGGAAAATTGGCTCGTCATGGATATCCTCCGGTCTTATACCTAAAACAATATCCTTGCCAACATAACCTTTTTCCCGAAGTACCTTCATCTTTCCGTCAGGCACCGCAATTTGTACTTTGTCGGAAATAATAAAGCTGCCATCTTCAAGCTTACCTTTAAAGAAGTTCATTGCAGGAGAGCCAATAAAACCTGCAACAAACATATTCACAGGGCTATCATATACTTCTTTCGGTGTACCTACCTGCTGGATCACTCCATCTTTCATAATGACGATTCTAGTAGCCATTGTCATCGCTTCTGTTTGGTCATGCGTTACATAAATAGTTGTTGTATCTAATCTTTGATGTAGTTTTACAAGCTCAGCGCGCATTTGTACCCTTAACTTAGCGTCCAAGTTTGAAAGGGGTTCATCCATTAAGAAAACCTTTGCATCACGAACAATGGCACGTCCTAATGCAACTCGCTGACGTTGACCTCCAGATAGAGCCTTTGGCTTTCGGTTTAAATATTCTTCCAAGCCAAGAATACTGGCAGCCTCTTTTACTCTTTTATCAATTTCTGCCTTTGAAACCTTTCTTAGCTTAAGACCGAACGCCATATTATCATAGACGCTCATATGTGGATAAAGTGCATAGTTTTGGAAAACCATCGCAATATCACGATCCTTTGGAGCTACATCATTTACACGCTTATCATCGATGTAGAAGTCTCCATCGGATATTTCCTCTAATCCGGCAATCATACGAAGGGTTGTTGATTTCCCGCATCCGGAAGGGCCGACAAATACAATGAACTCCTTATCTTGAATATGTAGATTAAAGTCTTTTACAGCGGTTACTTTATTATCATACACCTTGTATACATGCTCTAATTTTAACTCTGCCATTTATATACCCCCTTTAGTCTGTTATCATCATTCTAAAGAAAGCCCTTACATTATTAAATGGTCACTTTGCACAAAAATTCAAACTAGTTTTTAGGCATAATTTTTATTCAGGCTCATTCCCTTCGTAATCAAGACAAGCTAAATAAGCTGTGATGGCACCTGAAAAGCTTTTTATATCCACACCTGTTTTCTCTAAAAATTTATCTAATTTATATTGCAGGCTGTTTCGATGCATGAAAAGCTGCTTTGCAGTTTGACTTGTATTAGAATGATTCTCTAAATAAAGTTTAATGGTTTTCTTTAATTCGATGTCTTCCTGAAATACTTCGAATATTCTATTGAACAATAACTTTCTTGAAGTGATGTCTGTATTTTTTAATAAATATGACGGTAAAACGTTGGCGAATGTATGGATTCTTTTATTAGCCTTCTCTTGTAGGGCAAACTGAAATAATCGCTTTTCCAATTCGAATAACCTTTTCAGTGAATAATCCAATTGCCTAA
Source organism: Bacillus sp. FJAT-49736 (assembly GCF_018343615.1). Taxonomy (GTDB): domain Bacteria; phylum Bacillota; class Bacilli; order Bacillales; family Bacillaceae_C; genus Margalitia. The sequence goes on from NZ_JAGYPI010000001.1 coordinate 222,484, forward strand.
ATTGACCAATAAAGAAATGGATTTTAAAATAAAAATCACTTTCAAAGGCTTGTATCGAAGAAGAGAGATCCTGTTCTGAAATAGCAAGAGGATGATTTTTTTCCACAATAATTCCTTCTGTTGGAGAAGTGAATATTTGGGTAACAGGAAGGGAAAAAGTATTTATAAAAGCTTCCTGTAAATCTTTTAATTCAAATTGCTCTTTATACTCGGAAATGGACAACTGGATAATCCGATATTCTTGTCCATCCATTTCCGATGGAGGTTCAGAATCAGAATAAAATAAAAATTGCTGCCATTCCGAAGCCTTTTCCCCAAAAAGTATTCTGGACTGATCCGTTTGTAGAGGAAATATTGTGTTCAAAAGCTGAAGTTCTGATGGTGTCACATCTGCTTTGGGAACGGCTATATATTTTTTTTCGGATTCAATGTAAAAGGAGTAACAATGACTGAAATTTGGTAATGTAGTCTGGACAATGGCATTTGGATAATGCCTTTTTAATTGATTTATCATAATCCATACCTCTATTAATTGTCTTTTGTAAAAAAGGCTCTTTTCATAAAGATTGCTGTTTGAAAGGAAATCCCCTTTTAGAACCGCTTATTAATGATTTTCCTTTTAATGAAAAAATTCCCGAAACTAAGTCTATTATAGGATTAAACACCAATTATGAAAAGGAACATTATATCATAATCAGACTATAAAGATACTTCTATTAAACATTTCGATTTAATAAAATGGATTTTGTTAAAGAACCGGATGGAGCTTTTTAATGGTGTATAGAGACTAAATAACTAGAACATTATTTGATTTGGTCCAATTCTTAGACACTATCAAACATATAAAAGGTAACTTTACGATAACAAAAATGGTTTTAGACAGTTGTTCTATCTCCAATAATACATATTATGGTAAATTTATGAAAACGGAATTTTCCTAATGACAGAACGTTCATTGTTTCTTTACGGGCAGGTTAATTCAATAACCGGAAGGAAAAAGGTATATAGAAAGGGAACTATTTTATGTACAGATGCAAATAAAGGAGAGAAGGCTATGAGTAAATCATTTATTGAACAAGTACATTATATTAGAATTCCTGTAAAAGATTTAGAACTGTCTGCACAATGGTATAGAGTTGTATTAGGGCTCCAGTTAGTAAACATTACTGAGGAACTTGCGATTTTAAAAGTAAATGAAGGACCTTTCTTGCTTATCTTAGTTCCTACCGAAGATGAAACATTTGCACATTTTACAATTGATAATGAACAAGAATTTAGCATTGGTTTTACAAGTCCAGAATTATCTAAATTTCATCAACACTTAATTGATAATCAAGTTAAGGTCGAGGATATAAAAGAAGATAATGGTCATGCCTTTTTCCACTTTTACGACCCCACTGGTAATAAACTTCAAGTACACTGGTAAGATTATGATAAATAAATTACTTTATTTCATTAATGGGTGCATTAACAGAATAAAAGGGAGAACGACCAAATCAGACGTTCTCCTATTTTTTGCCTAAAAAACAACATTACTATTTAACAAAGCCAATAAAATAAGAAAACAATCCCTTTTATCGGGACTGTTTTCTTACATCATTAGACTTCAGTAGGAGGGTTTTCCTCGAAGAAATCGACCGCTTCTTCAATATTGGTTGAATCTTCCCTCATGTGAACAGAGCCGCCGGACATTCCCTCGTTAATCATTCTATCCACGTCTAAATATGCTTTGTCTTTCCCTTCATAATGCGTGTCGGGCAGAAACTCGGGGTCTTTGAAATTTGTCATACAGACACATCTCCTTATAAAACATTGTCTAACATAGTTTGAACAAGGAATGGCTGTTTGCATTCAAAAAAGTAAGTGGTAATTGTAACCTTGAGTTTACTTGTCATAAACATGGAATAGCATAATTTCATGGATCTGCTTTTTTAATTCGGTTTCCTTTTCTAAGTGAATTTCATCCGTCTTCCATTCAATCTGTCCATTAGGGTGGTATATTCCAGCTATCATTTGTTTTTGATAGTAAAAGGAGAAGGACCATCCTGGCAGATTTTCATTTGAGTATAAGGATTTATATTGGAAATGTTGGATCAATATTATCTCTCCTCCAGTGGATTCATCTATAACTTCATTATACAGCAAAAATAATTGCTAATAATTTGTAAGTTCATAAAAAAGCTGAATTAATTTTGTCATTTTATTTCTTTCGATTTCTATTTCATCAAATTTCATTGGCTTGGCATTGACTTCGAAAATCCACGGATTCCTATGGTTATCGATGCCTACATCTATAGAGAATTCACCAAAAAAACCAAGCTCATTGGACAGTGATTGCCCACATTCATTTACAATTTGACGGAATTTGTTAATCCACTTTTTATGAGAATGTTGCTCTAATGGGAGTATATCTCCGCCCTTAGATAGGTGGGTTGTAATCCCGTCTTTTTTTGCCATTCTTATTCCGATTCCAGTGATTCTGTATTGTCCATTCTCAAAATGGGAGAGAATCCGGAAATCGTACTTCTTGCCATTTACTAAATCACTGTCAATGGCTCTTTGGGCAATATAAGCTTGTTTGTTACAGAGTGATTCCAAATATCGGACAAGGACAGGATAGGAGGTAAGATATTCAATTTTTGAATTTGTTCTTATTTGAAATCTATTGTTTCTTTCTATGGTAATAAGTCTTATACCATTTCCTTGTGAGCTTTTTGTTGGTTTTAAATAAAGTTTATGATGGGTAGATCAAAATTGCTGGAAAGCATTTGGTTCTTTCTCAATAAGCATAGTCTCTGGTAACAGTGGTTTAAGATGACTATTTTTCGAAAAAATTTCATGCATCAAATATTTATCGATAAAACCAGGATTAAATAGCACAATATCATGTTGCCTCATCCAAGCAACATGGTTAAGAAACGCATCTTCCTCCTCTTGTTTCCTAGATGATATGCGATTATAAACAAGCTGAGGATAGGGGAAGGAAACTTGAATCCATCTATCCTCGTCTATGCAGTAGCAAATCCCTGTTATATATCCTTCCTTGAGATCCTCCAGACTGTAAAGAAAAGAGAGGCCACCCATTTTCTGCAATTCCTTTTGAATTCCGATATATAAATCACTGTCGCCTATTACATTATTACGACCATCTTTACTTATCAGTATTCCAATCAGCGGCCCTAATCTCATTTTGTCTATTCTCATTTTAAAAGGAAAAGAAAGGGAGAAATCCTCTTCCGATACAGGAAGAAAATCGTCATTTTTACCCCAAAAATACGGTCCATTCTGTTTATCTATATGAACGAATATATTTTTTTTGGGATGAAAATAAATGTTCATGAAAACAATTCCTCGGGTTTTTTTACGGCTTTTTCAGTTAAAAATACCGCAAAGGATAAAGAAAGCTTTCGTGTCAGTATATCGGAATTCTTTAAATGAGGATGCTTAAAAATGGATCTCCCAGGCTTGGAATTTGCTTCAAAAAGCCATACATTTCCTTTTGTATCGATCCCAAAGTCATATCCAATTTCCCCTATAATGCCCTCCATCTGCTCCTCAATAATGCTTGCTAAATCTAAGGCTGCTTTCTCCAGCTTTTCTTTGCAACTTTTGCATTCTTCAGGATGATCAAACACTTCCTCGATTGTTTTGATAGTGCCACCGTTTTTTACATGGGTTGTTGGGCTACCGTTTCCTGCAACCTTTGCAGCCATCGCACTAACTTCCCAGTTTCCATCCTTATTTTTATTAACATGAACCCGAAAATCGACAGGCAGATGATTATAACGCATTAATGGTATTCCCTGCTGCACGATCATCCGTTCTAAATTCTTTTTCCCAAATACCTTTTTCATTAAGGCCTCTAAAGATTTAAATTTCATTAGATGATTTGCCTCATCGTGATATCTGCAATAATATGCTTGTTCTTCACGATTATATAAAATTTGATGTACACCAAGACCTAAGCTCCCGTTCATTGGTTTAATATAAATATGGCCATATTTGGAAAGTAATTGTTCCATCTGTGAGAAGGAGGAAAAAGGATAGGTTTCAGGTAAATAGTTCTCGGCAATATCGCTTTGCAGCAATCTTTCATACACATCCAATTTATTGAAAAATCCAGGGTTATACCAAGGAATCATATATTCCTGACTAAGCTTTTCTTTTACATTTTTGGATGCTTTAAGCTTTTCGCTTCTTCTGTTTGGCAGGCGGTCATATACCACATTAGGGAACGGAACTTTCCTCTTCTCCCAGCCATCTTTTGTAAAGAAAAATCCCTCAATCATACCCTGATCCCAATCTATATGCTGTTCTCCAAAAAGAAATGGGACTACGCCTACAGAGGATTGGACTGATAATAGCTTTTCAAAAATGGTGGATCTTTCTCCGATTGGTTTTATTTGATAAGGCGTAAAACCGGAAGAGAAAATCCCAACTAGCGGTCCGATTACAAGAATGTCATCATTTTCAAATAGGTAGATGGATCGGACAAATTCAGGAAGCTGAAGCTTACGGGCAAGCCCCTTACTGATAGATATAATATTGCGCCCATTAGGCTGACGTTCACATTTTGTCTCTATAATATTGGATCCAAAAGAAATTCTTTGAATGGGGTCTTTTAGATTCATATTAATTGGAAAATAAAGCTTTAAACCTGAGTGTTCGAAAAACTCTATATTATAGCGGGTAGGCATGCTTATACCTCCTAATTTTCTTATGGATGTGCTTTTATATTAGATGCTAAGTACTGGCAGTATTTGAGAGGAGCTTCGTATAAAGAATCCAACTGGTTTGGATTAGTTAAACTAATAATTTTTCTGCCAGGTTTTGAATTAATATCCAAAATCCAAATGGATTGATTCTTGGCAATAATAATATCGATTCCTAGTTCAAATAACGGGTGGAACAATTCTTCAAGTTGAGTCGGAAGAATCTTAATTAAATCTTCTATTTCATTTTGTAAATAAAAATGATTGAAATTTGTTGCTTTAGAACGCCAAGCTTCATAAGAAAGGACACTGGCGCCTGCAGAAATATTGGTGAGTAAACCATGCTTTGCTCCAGTCCGAATGGCTCTTCCTCTTTCGAGCCAAGTACCATCTCCATCCTTTTGCAGCAATAGCCGCAAATCAAAAGGAGAACCATCTTTATTTCGATTATCTAATCTAGGCTGTATAAGAAATATTTGCTTTGTCAGTAATCTTTCCAGCCAGCTCTTTGCCTGCTCATGATTGATAAATTTCTTTTCAACCATTTTTTCTTGCTTTGTAGTTTGGATTTTTATTTCATTATCGATCTTTTGCAGAGAATACACGGCATATCCGTGTGCACCGTTAATCGGCTTTAAGATGATCTCATCATAACGCTTGAGCTCAGTTAGAACCTTCTCCGGACTAGAAGCTTTTTTGGTTAGTGGCAGATATGGAGCAAGATTCGGATTTTTGATCAATGTTTCGTACAATCTCCATTTGTTTGGTAATCCGTAGCCGAGGAATGTAATATCGTTTCTTGCCTTTAGCCAAGATACAATTGCGCCGGCATCATTCGATTTCCGTTCCTCTCCATAGAAACAACGATCGTAAAGGAACTCAGGTATTGGATACTCTTTGTTCACCCAATTTTCCTTTTCACTATCATAATAAAGCCCGTTTACTAGCAGCGAATTTGGATTAATTGCTAAAGGGGAGAATAGATGTATATCTATTCCGTAAGAGTGTGCACGTTTTGCTATTTCGTCAAAATAGGAGTTATTTTCATGTGGAATGAGTGTTAATATCCCCATTGTTATCATCGAGATGACTCCTTTCTTTCCAGACATTCATACAATAATGGATTATGGCCTTTGTGGAAGGGCGGATTTGCTTTTCATTAGAGTCAATTTGCTTGGACGGCTTAGAGTTTACCTCAATAAGCCAAGGATTTCCCTTTACATCTACTCCAATATCAATTCCTAACTCAGCAAAAAAGCCATCTATGGACTGGCCGATTATGTTTGAAACCTCCAAAGCTAAATCCTTCATTAATTTATAAATTAGTACAGCTTTTTCACGAGCAAAATGATTAGACAATATCTCCAATGGTTTCGCTAAGACTCCTCCTTGCGCAATGTTGGATACAAATTGGTCATCACCTGATATTCGGGCAACTGCTGAGGTAATCTTCCATTCATGGAGATTGATTTTATGACATAAAAAACGGAAATCTATTTTTTTGTTTTCATCAGTGATTAATGGGATAGTTTCCTGCATAATATAGGACTTCTTCATCATCCATTTTTGAATAGAAACTGCCGCCAGGCTGACCGACTTGAATGGATGCTTGGATGGTGTAGGGGAATTAGTTCGCTCGATAAAAATGACATTGTTTTCTAGAAATACATGGATAATTCCATGCCCTTGACTCCCATTGACAGGCTTAAGAAAAAGATCCTTATGTTGATTCATCCAAACTGGAAATAATATTGGATCAAAAAGGGAAGTTTTAGGTAAAAAAGCTTGTAGCTGTGATACTTTTTCTAATTGCTCGTGAACCTCCCATTTTGAAACAAAACAGGAATTAAAAAAAATTGTATTATCTTCCTTATACTCTGTTATTGCTTTTTTAAACAACTTACTATTTTCATTTTTTCTTGAATGAATTCTATTATAAATAAAATCTGGATGAGGCATTTTGGTTTCTGCCCAACCGTTTTCCATACAGAAAAACCCCTTATTGGGATACTTAGACAAAGAGGTAATGTATACTACTGCTCCTGTCTTTTGACTATAATGATGGAGCTCACCGCAATAATTATGGATAGAACCGAATGAAGGCGGTTGATTTTTATGAGGTCTAATCTCTGTCAGCACTGCGATTACTGGACCCAAACAAAGCCTATTTTCATGGTAATATGCTTGGAGATGGATTATTTCAAGGGGCAGAAACAATTCCTGATAGAGCCTTTGATTCATGTGGAGAATATTATTTTCGTCCTGTGAAATTATTAGTTCCGCCGTTACAATTTTTCTTCCAACCTTCACCTGTATGGTGTCATCCACAGTGATATTCAGTTGTTCCGATATACAAAGAGGGACTTGAATAATTGGCTTATCCCCATCAAACGGATTCGATTTTTGAATGGAAATTTGTAATGTCATCGTCATGTTCCTCATTTAAAATAATGTTTATTCCCTTGGGCTCTTGCTGATATCCTATGTATAAATTGGGGAATTGGTTCATTTCTTTTACGGGTAAAAAAATGAGATGGTTGCCAACTTGACTATATAGGATGCTCCGATAGTTTTAAATGGTAAAAAGGAGAGTTTTGTAGCAGATTGGATAGAATGCCCATACTTTGTTATAGTGGTAAAAGAACTATGAGGAGGTTTTTTATTTGGCAAGCAATATTTATGATTACGCATATGAATTGGAAAAAGCTTTGAAGAATAGCCAGGAATATACGACATTACAAGCAAGGTATGAGGAAGTAAGGAAGGATCCCGCTGCAAAACAGCTATTCGATCAGTTTCGTAACATTCAAATGAAGCTGCAAGAAAAACAAATGACAGGGCAAAACATTTCCCAAAATGATGTTCAAGAGGCTCAAAATGTCGCTGCCATTGTTCAGCAAAATCCAAAAATCGTTCAACTTATGGATGCCGAACAACAAATGAGCATTGCCATTAATGAATTAAATAAAATTATCATGAAACCGTTGGATGAATTATACGGTAGAATGAGTCAATAAAATAAGGATTTTTTCCTATGTTGAATTAGATTCGGAATTTTATAGGTAAAGATGAAAATATCTTTTCTAGAAGAGATGCTCGCCTACTTCTGAATTTTATCAATATTTGTACTGCAACAAGCTATAAGGAATAACTGCCTAAATAGATGTGGGCAATCCGTTAGATTCCAAACTTTCGGGTTGCTCTTTTATTTTGTCCTTCTATCATCATTCCAACTAATCCCCTTTTAAAAGTTCTACATTGTCAAAAAAACACATAAGTTTATAGAAACAAGTGATATTCCAAAGCCTTGGATCTGCAAACAAGAGGGGGAACACATCAATGATTTATAAACTGCTTGCGCTGAATATTGATAATACATTGTTGAACGGCAATGGACGTTTAAATAAAGCAACAAAGGAAGCGATTGAATACGCGGTTGACAAAGGCATTTATGTGTCCATTGTGACATCTAAGAACTTTTCAACAGCAAGTAGGCTTGGAAGTACCTTAAAAGTAAATGCACCATTAATCACCCATCAGGGAGCATTTATTGCTAATGAAAAGCAAAACCCAATATTAGTTAGGAAAATTAGCGAGAACACTACGATTGACCTTGTGCGTTTTTTGGAAGCATTTCATTGTCAAATCCGTGTAGTACATGAAGATTTTACCCTAGGTAACAAAATGAAAATGCCAAGCAACTTAATGGGCAAAATTGTTTTTCAATCATCCACCCGCTACTCATATTCGGAACAGTATGTTGATTCCTTGTTGGAAAAATTAAAGGAAAATCCTATTGCCACACCCAAAATAGAGGTTGTCTTTAATGACATGGAAGATTTAAGTGATGCAAGCAAGGCAATAAGAGAAATGTTCCATGAAATCGATTGTATTCAAAATGATGGCACGAAAATGGAAATAGTTCCGACAGGTGTTTCGAAACTAAAGGGTCTATTATATGTATGCGACCTATTAAATATCCATAGGGAAGAAGCAGTTGTCATCGGTTCCGGCTTCGATGATAAACCGCTGATTGAGTGGGCAGGACTTGGTGTAGTGATGGGGAATGCAGCGGCAGAGTTGAAAAAATCAGCGGACTGGGTTACACGCTCCAATAATCAAAATGGTGTAGCCTATCTGGTAAAGGAGCATTTCCGCAAGCAGCCGCCAATCGAGTTTTTGAAAAAAATGAATGTGATAAAGTAATGATTTAAAAAGGCAGGTTCTAAAGTGAACTTGTCTTTTTTTGAGGTGGGAACTAAGTAAAGGATATTTTGAATTTGTACAGTGAAATGTCCTATAGCAGTGTTCTATGAGAAAAAAATCAGGGTGAAGTTTTATATTATGTCCAATAACTCCTTTTTAAAATATACCTTCTTTTTAATATGACCAAATTACTGACAGACTTTTGTGAAAATAACATTTTACGAATGAATGTTCATTCAGTTATCCTATAGATAGGAGGAGATGAAAATGAATTCAGTATATAAAACAGTACTAGTGGAATTAAATGGTGAAGTGGCAAAAGTAACGCTAAATCGTCCAGAATCGCTGAACGCACTAAATACAGTGTTAATAAATGAGTTAAATGAAGTACTTCAAGAATTATCTTCCAATGAACATACTAAAATAGTTGTTTTATCAGGGGAAGGGCGTGCCTTTTCTTCCGGCGGAGATATAAAGGAAATGCTGCAACTTAGTGGTAAGGAACAATTCTTTACCATTATGGAGCAAATTAATAGCCTTGTCACAACCCTTTATACGATGCCGAAGCTTACAATTGCAGCAGTAAATGGCGCCGCAGCCGGCCTGGGACTTAGCTTAGCTCTTGGAGCGGACTATGTTGTTTGCCATGAAAATAGCAAGCTGGCAATGAACTTTATTGGAATTGGTCTTGTACCAGATGGCGGTGGACATTTCCATTTAGAAAGAAGAATTGGAGAGAAAAATGCTAAGCAGCTAATATGGGAAGGAAAAGTATTAAGTGGACCTGAGGTAAAACAAATAGGTCTAGTAGATGCAGTGGTAACAGACGTGGAAGAAGCAGTGAAACAGCAAATCACCTATTGGAAGGCGAAGCCAATGCTTTCCATGATCGAAACGAAAAAGATTTTTACAGCAATAAATAAAACTAAGTTAAAAACCATCCTAGAGCTAGAAACAAGCGCCCAGTGGAATATGAGGCAAACGTATGATCATCAAGAGGGAATTAAGGCATTTGTGGAAAAAAGGATACCAAACTTTCAAGGGAAATAAAAAATCGGCCGCTTTGGCCGATTTAACGATGAAATAATAATAGCTTTCCTGCCGGTGAGGTGCAGCGATGTGTTTTGTCGATTGCGCCTTTTTCCTTTAACATTACTTCACCTTTGCTTTTCGCTTCCGTGTCATTTGCCGCTTCAAATGATTCATCTAAAATTTTCTCCCCATTTGGTTCAAATGCTGTCAATTTGTAGATAGGCATATCTATTTCCCCTTTACTTAAAACTATACAATTAGTTTAACATATTTTTGAATATTCCCAGAATAAAAAAGTATAGGAAAACACAAGATTGTTGTATTTTCTATTAGAATCACTTTTTATATAAATGAAATTTGTTTATAATAAAAATTGAGAACATATATTCGAGGGAGTGCGCCTTAACTTGGAAAATATCACATTTATTCATTGTGCAGATTTGCATCTGGATAGCCCCTTTGTCGGATTGCAATATATGCCGAAGGAAATTTTTAATAGAATACAGGAAAGCACCTTCACTGCCTTTACGAAAGTAGTAGATGCTGCAATTTCTCAGAATGTTGATTTTGTCATCATTAGCGGTGATTTATATGACGGGGAAGACCGCAGCATCAAGGCTCAGGCCAGATTGCGAAAACAATTGGAGCGCCTGGCCAATGAGAAGATAGAAGTATACATCGTCCATGGAAACCATGATCATCTTGGTGGAGTATGGACAACGATTGAAATGCCAGACAATGCACATATATTTAGCGCTAATGTTGAGATGATGGAGTACATCTCAAAGACAGGTGTTAAAGTTCACTTATATGGATTTAGCTACCCCGAAAAGCATGTAAGGGAAAGAAGAATAGATTTATATAACAAAATACCTGGTGCAGACCTTGACATTGGTATTCTTCATGGCCATTGTGAGGGAGGAAGCTCCATCCATCAAACATATGCTCTTTTTTCCATCCGAGATTTATTGGAGAAGGATATGGACTATTGGGCGCTTGGCCATATACATAAGCGACAAATTTTACATCAAGATCCTTACATTGTGTATCCAGGAAACATTCAAGGCCGAAGCTTAAAGGAACAATCTATGAAAGGCTGTTATGCAGTTACCCTTTCGAAAAATGAAGCTTCTCTAAATTTTATAGAAACTTCGGATATTATTTGGGAATCTATAACTATCTCAGCACGGGGAATTACCTATTTTCACGATTTATTTACCAAGTGCAAGGAAGCAATCGAAGCAATTCGCAAACAAAATCAGGCAACTCTTCTTCAAGTGGACATTCAAGATACAGAACATTTAGAGGCCACAGCACATGGGAAAATTACAAATGGAGAATTATTAGAAATACTGCAGGATGGAGAAACGGAAGAGGATCAATTTGTTTGGACCTATCGGCTTAAACTAAATGAATATAATGCTGGTATACTAAATGACCATCAAATGTTTAAAAAAGAATTAGGAATAACCATAAAAGAATTGGAACAAAGTGAAGTTTTCGAAGAAGCGTTAGGAGAGCTTTTTTCTCATATTAAGAGTAACAGGTACTTAGAGAAGATTTCTTCTGAGGAGAAGAAAGAAATCGTAGATGAGGCAGAACAATGGTTAACACAGTTGCTTCAAGAAAAATTCTAGTAGGAGGTGATGAATGTGAGAATCAAAGAACTATTTATTTATGGATATGGAAAGCTTTCAGATATGCATATACCGTCCTTCTCTGCTTTACAAGTCGTATTTGGGGAAAATGAAGCAGGTAAATCTACATTGATGTCTTTTATCCATAGTATTCTATTTGGGTTCCCAACTAAGCAGCAATCAGAACTCCGATATGAGCCGAAAAATAGTGGAAAATATGGTGGAAAACTGGTCCTTGAAACAAAAGAATACGGCGAGGTCACCATTGAGCGGATAAGAGGAAAAGCATCAGGGGATGTAACGGTTACTCTGAGGGATGGAACGATTGGAAATGAGGAACTTTTAGCAAAAATCCTAAATGGTATGGACAGAAGGATGTTTCAAGCCATTTTTTCCTTCAATATTCATGGAATCCAAGATGTTGGCAGAATGAAGGGGGAGGAAATAAGTAAATATCTGTTGGCAGCAGGGACGGTTGGGACGGATACATTCTTACATGCAGAGGAACAACTGCAAAAGGTGCTGGACGCACTTTTTAAACCGAATGGACGTAAGCCTGAATTAAATCAACTGCTTGACCAGTTAAAAGAAAAGGAATCAGAGCTGAAAACAGGAAAGAGACAGAATGAATCGTATACTCATAAAAAACAGCAAGCTCTTAATTTGCAAGTGGAAATGGAGCAATTGCAGGAACACATACATACATATCAGCAAAACATTCAAAACTTGAACCAGCTTCTTCAAGATTGGCCACTCTTTCAAGAAAGACAAAAAATCCATCATCGTCTGTTAGAACTTGGTGAAACCGCCTTTCCGATTGATGGAATCAGCAGATTGGAGCATTTGGAGGACCAGCTGCGTTCTGCCAATAGCAATTTGACAACTGTTCAGGAACGGAGAAAACTTCTAGAAACACAATTAGAAGCGGCAATGCCAGACTCGAGAATAATAGAAAATGAATCGTACATCCAGCTGATTTTAGAGCAATGGCCGCAGGCACAGGATTGGCAGGAGCAAATACAAGCATTATTGTTTGATATAGAAAGAATAGAGGAACAGATAAAAAGATTGGGTAAAGATATTCATTTCGTGGAAAGTGAGCTGCATCTCGTTTCTACCATTGATTTAGGCATTGCGATGAAGGAACGTGTAAAAAAGGCAACGACGGAATATTTCTCTCTAACCACACGTCATAAAGAATTAATGAAGCAAGCTGAGTTAGAGGAAAAAGGCCTTCAGGAGATTGAGTGGAAGGTTGAAAGGATAGAAGAAAGACTGATACCGGAGGACGAATTCCGCAGGCTTTCGGAAAACCAAAAGAAGCATACTCGCATTCAGCAAATACAAATGGAATACCAGCATGTGAAAGAACAAGTTCAAATGTTAAGAATGACGAAGGGAAGTCAACAATCTATCACAAGCGGTTTTCGACTTCTTGCTTTCTTGGGGCTTTTAGGGTGCTTAATGGTCTATAGCTTCCTTTCTAAGCAAGGGTTTCTCTCCGTAATTTCTGCGGTAGGAATCGTAGTACTACTAGTTTCTAATTGGCTGGAAAGAGGAAAAAGAAAAGAATCTACAAAAGAGCTTTCAAGTTTATTAGAGAGAGAACAAGATCTCGCAGGCAAATTGAAGGAGCTGGATACAAATCCTGATCAGTCTGATAAATACACTGAACAATTAGATTTAAGGCAAGAATGGAAGGAACTCCTCCTCCAACTCGAAATACAGCAAAGCCGGTTCAAAAATGTTCAAGACACATTGGATAATTGGAAATTAGAATGGCGTGAAAACGCTGAGCATTTAACTAATATTAAAAACGAGTTGAGACTAGGCAACCATTTTTCAGCAGAACAACTACAAGATGCTTATGAAATTTTGAATGAGCTATTTCATTCTATTCAAAAGAAAGAACAAAAGATGGTAAAGTTGAATGCTTTAAAGGGTAAATACAGTGAATGGGCTGATAATGTAGACAAAATTGCCAATGTCGAATCCAATCATTCTTTGCCAATACAGGAAGCAATTATCCATATGAAAAACGAATGGAGAAAAGCAACGGAAAAACGTGATCAATATAAAGAATTATCCATCAAGCTTGAAGAATTGAATCGGGAGGAACAGAAATGGACAAACTCCAAGACTTCCTTAATGAACGCGATGGACGACTTATTAAAGAATGCTGATGCAAAGGATCCAGAGGAGTTTCGAAAGAAGGGGCTGGAAGATAAAGAATTCCAGGGGCTGCAAATAAAACTTGAAATGATTGATCAGAAATTGAATGTTCATTCTATTGAAAAGCTCGAACGAATCCAGTCACTTGATGAACTGGAAAGTGAAAGAGAAAAGTGGACAGAACTAGTTCAATCCAATTCGAAGAGACTTGAGATTGTTCATAAAGAATTAGCGCAAGTAAACTATGAAATTTCTGTTTTAGAAGAAGGTGGCACCTTTACGGAGAAGCTCCATGCATTTTATCAGGAAAAGGATATTTTTAATCAGAAAGCCAGAAAGTGGGCAAAAGCGGCAGTTGCAAAGCATATGCTTAAGCTTACAATGGATCGTTTAAAGAATGATCGATTTCCGAAAGTAATTGAAAAGGCGGAAGAATTTGTAAGAGTACTCACAAATAGTGAGTATACTCACTTGCACTTGCAGGAAGATGGAAAATTTGTTGCAGAAAGAAAAGACAGAACCATCTTTGTTCCTGAAGAGTTAAGCCAGGCAACTAGAGAGCAGCTATATGTAGCATTAAGGTTCGCGCTAGTCCATGTATTAAAAGAGGAATACCCTTATCCGTTAATTATAGATGATAGCTTTGTTAATTTTGATAGAAAGAGAACAAAAATGGTGCTTGAATTATTAAAAGAAATAAGCAATACAAATCAAGTGCTGTTTTTTAGCTGTCACGAGCATCTTTTAGAAGAGTTTTCGGAAGGAAATATTCTACACTTAACAGAAATACAATCAAAAGTAGAAAAATTGAAAGGAATTGGATAATTTTTTTAAAGAAGCAATTGTTAAAATTATGTTATACTCAGGTTAAATGGTAACAAGAGGAAATGGGGGTAAAATAGATGTCCAAAGGACTTATGCAATTTGAAGTTGGAGAACAAATAGAATTGTTTCTACTCGTAAAATCCTGCACAAAAGGAATAGCGAGTAATGGCAAACCATTTTTATCCTTAGTCTTACAGGACCGCACAGGTGATATCGAGGCAAAACTTTGGGATGCATCAGAGCAAGATGAAGAAACATATAAAGCGGAAACCGTCGTGAAGGTCAGTGGAGATATCCAAAATTATCGCGGTCGCTTGCAGTTAAGATTACGGCAAATCCGGCCTTCCCAACCTCTTGACAATGTGCAAGTATCTGATTTTGTCGAATCAGCTCCGTTAAGTCAGGATGAGATGATGAGTCAGATCACTCAATATATTTTTGAAATGAAGAACCCGAATTTGCAGCGTATTACTAGACATTTGTTAAAAAAATATAATAAAGGATTCTTAGTTTATCCTGCTGCAACCAAAAATCATCATGAATTTGTTTCGGGTCTTGCATACCATGTAGTATCCATGCTCAATTTGGCAAAAGCAATAGCAAATCTATATCCTTCTTTAGATAAGGATTTATTATATTCCGGTATCATCCTCCATGATTTAGGAAAAGTAATGGAGCTGTCTGGTCCTATTTCCACTACTTATACAGTTGAAGGGAATTTACTTGGCCACATTACTATTATGGTGAATGAAATTGGCAAAGCGGCAGATGAACTGGGCATTCATGGGGAGGAAGTAATGGTGCTTCAGCATTTGGTTTTAAGTCACCATGGCAAGCTGGAATGGGGCAGCGCCAAGACTCCAATGATTAAGGAAGCAGAAATATTACATTATATTGATAACGTTGATGCTAAGATGAACATGTTGGATCGTGCATTAAGACATGTGAAGCCAGGGGAATTTTCGGAAAGAATCTTTGCTTTGGAAAATCGTTCATTCTATAAGCCTACTTTTCATAATTAAAGTTTGTTATATGAACTCTTCAAAAAACGAGTCTGAAGCTGAATTTACAGCGGTGGACTCGTTTTTCTTTCTACTTACTAAAATAAATAAGGAACTAAATATTTCTTTTCTCCTTATGGGAAGTTATTAAGATCTGTAAATTTCGAAATTACTAAATGATTAAGCGATTTGGAACGAATCAAACTTTTAGTTGTTCCAACTAAGCGGACAGGAAATCTGTATTTTACATAAATGCCTCTAATTAAAGAATTTAGCGGACATAGTGAAACTAGAATAAAAAGTGGACACCCCTTTAACGAAAGTCATATTTGGATATGATGATAATAATTAGGAGGGTTTCCATGGGTGAACAACGTCAAAGATATAGTGATGAATTTAAACGTGAAACAGTCAAGTTTGCACAAGAGCAACAGAAAAAGAAGACAATGTCAGATATTGCTGATGAATTGAAGATTCCACTAAGCTGTCTTCATGACTGGATGACAAAATATAGAGTATTTGAAAATGAACCTATTGCAATTGAAGAACGTCTAAACAAGTTAGAACAACAGCTCCGAGATAAAGAACGTGAATTAAAAGAAAAAGATAGGAAATTAGCTAATACCGAAGAAGAACTAGCTATTTTAAAAAAGGCGGTGCACATCTTCAGCAGTCCAAAACCATAAGGTTTGAATTCATTGAAAACCATCGTTCGGAGTTTTCGGTGACGAAGATGTGTAAAGTTTTAGAGGTGTCTCCGAGCGGTTATTTCAAGTGGAGGAATCATGAGCCGAGCCAACAAGAAATGCGAAGGAATAAAGTTAAAGATCGTATTGTTTTTCATTATCATGATTCAGATAAAATATATGGCAGCCCTAAAATCACAAAGCTCCTACAGGATGAGGATTACACTATCAATGAGCGTACTGTTAGCAAGTACATGCAAGAATTAGGGCTACGATCATGTGTCTCTAAGATATTCAAGGTAACTACGACTAATTCGAATCATGATTATCCTATCGCCTCAAATAAATTGAATCAGAACTTTACTGCTTCCGCCCCAAACAAGGTGTGGGTTGCCGATATTACCTATATTCCCTGTCGGGAAGGTCGCTTATATTTAGCTAGTATTCTTGATTTGTTTACACGTGAAATTGTTGGTTGGCGTCTTTACGGACACATGGAGACCCAGTTAGTAATGGACGCATTGAAGGACGCTTATGAATCAAAAAAACCAGCCGAAGGCTTGCTTCATCATTCGGATCGTGGAACTCAGTATGCATCCAAAGACTATCGTGATCAACTTCTGGAGTACCGAATGGAAGCTAGTATGAGTCGAACAGGAAATTGTTATGACAATGCCTGTGCAGAAGCATTTTTTAGTCTTCTAAAAAAAGAATTAATTCAAAGTCGAAAGTTCCAAACAAAGGAACAAGCATACACTGAAATTTACCGTTATATTGAGTTTTTTTACAACCGTAAAAGAATACATGGATCTATAGGATATTTATCTCCTGTTGGATATGCGCAAAAATATTATAAGGAGATTTCTGCCTAATTAGTGATAGGCAGTTTGGTGGCTTGTCTTAACTTAGCGACTAGCCAGATGATACCGTGGAAGGGTCAAGCGGTTTGGGCTTGACGCTTCCACGGTATCATCTATAATTTGAAAAAGTTAAGACAAGCCAAGCACTATATTTCGCTATTTAGGTGTCCACTTTCTTGACAGAGCTCCACTATGTCCGCAAACATCGGAACATGAGCCATTTTGTCACAGATAAAGGATTGATATTGTACCCATATAGTAGACAGTTTTAGAAAACCGCACTCTTGAAAACCATGTTATAGTTTTTTTGTGGGGAAAGGGGAACGGTTTATATGAAAGCAAAAAAAATATATCCATACGAGTTAAAAAAACAGGTAGTAGAGGAATACATGGAGGGAAACTCCGCAAGTGAGTTGGGGGAAAAGTATGATGTGGATCGTAGACGAGTTCATGATTGGGTAAAGAGAGTAAAAGCAGGAGGGTTTCAAGCCTTAGTGGATAGTAGAGGAATAAAAAGCAAAGGCAAAAGAAAAAAAGAGGAAGAATCCCTACAAGAGAAATATGAGAAACTTCAGTTGGAGAACATGTATTTAAAAAAGTTATTGGATCTAAAAAGGGGGTGAATGACAAAGAAGTACATTTTGCTTTTATACATGCAAACTCCAAACAATATCCGATATCTAAATTAGTCACCATAACAGAAGTATCTCGGGCTGGGTACTATAAATGGGTAAAAAGATTAGGGAATAATGAGCAAGATAAAAAGGATGAAGAATTACTACCTTTTATATTTAAGATATATAAAGAAAGTAAGGGTACCTATGGAAGAAAGCGAATGAAGATAGCCTTAGAAAATGAGTATCATTTAAAAGTAAATGAGAAGCGCATCTCCAGAATGATGAGGAAGTATGGAATATATTGCAAGATTAGAAGGAAACGCTTTAAGAATAGGCCACAACCACATGGGGAATTTTCCAATATATTAAATAGAAATTTTAAAGCAATAAAGCCTGGAATTAAATTATCGATTGATATTAGTTATATGGAGGTAAAAAAAGGATCACAACGCTGGGTTTATGTATGTGCTATAAAAGATTTATTCAATGGGGAGATTATTGCCTATTCTGTTGGCACAAGTCAAGAGATGAAATTAGTGTATAGAGCATTAGATACCCTAAAAAAGAAAGGGTTTGTGAAAGGAGCACTTTTGCACAGTGATCAAGGCGTCCAATTCACAAACCGTGGCTACATTAAGCGTTTGAAAGACATGGGGATTACCCAGTCTATGTCCCGCAGAGGCAACTGCTGGGACAATGCTTGCATCGAAAACTTCTTTGGTCACATGAAGTGTGAAATGAACCATTTCAGCCAACCTGAAACAGTTCTAGAAGTTTACGAAGCTGTAGAATCATTCATTAATTATTATAACAATAATCGTATACAAACAAAACTTAAAATGAGTCCTGTTCAATATCGATTAAATGCAGGATAATTGTGCGGTTTTTAGTTTGTCTACTTGACGGGTACATGTTCAGATCTTGTGTCCACTTAGTTCAGATAGAACCGCTTTTAAACCCCTTAACCAGCTTTTTTTACTCGGTTTCAATTTTTTTTCGGTTATTCCACATACGTATTCGATATGCATGGATGGTGGTTTCGCCCAATTTCTCTAATAAATTATAATTGGCAAAGGCACCTACAGCAGCACCGATCCCCGGAACTAACTGCAGCATTTTGACAAAATCAATATGATCTCGATATTCCTGTTGCAATGCTCGCCAGTCAACGTCAAGCAGCTTACTCTTTTCTTGTTCCCAATTTTCGATGATGGTTAATACCATTTTACGATGCTTATCACTGGAGAAGGCAAGCTGAAATACATACAGTATGAATAAGCGTTCCTCATATTTGGAAGTGTCGTATCCGTGAAAAGCAGCAGCCTCAAATAAGAATTTCATCTTAATGGACAGAAGCAAAGGAAAATCGGCAAGACCGAGCAAAACTCCACCCGCTCCAGTCCCAGCACCTTCCACTGTAGCGGTTCTTCTATATGTCCCCAGCTTTTCCTTGATCATTATCTCCTTTTCTTCCAGAGATAATGCAGAAGTATTATGCTTTTTCGTTAAAAATTCAGACCCAAAAAGGGTTGCTTGAACCATTTTTTTTATGCTTTCTGTTAAGAGATTATGAGCTTTTTCGGGAATGAATTGATTTACTTTATCTTGAGCTTTTTCTGCAAACCTTTTTACCATACTGGAGCGCTTAGTTGCTTTTCGCTTCCACATTTCCGTTTCTGAATATGCCATTGATTCGTAATCCATCACAAGTCTCCTTTTGGAATGTACATAGACATTATCAATAGCTAGAATCTAATCTTTTTAATCGGGATGGAATATAAAGCTTCACAAGTAAGAATACAAAAACAATACCTATTACTAGAACCAGGACACCATTCATCCAAGTACTGCTAATAAGTGCTAAAATCCCGAAAATTACTGCCTGAATCAATAAGACGGTTTGAATAATCCTTAATAAGGAACTTGTCTTCCACTCTGGTGAAAGCGGATATAAGTTCAGCCAAATTTTTAATTCATGAAAACGCACCATTGGGATTAGTTGAAACCCCGTTAAATAAAGGAATAGGATGGCTGCACCGATCATCAAATAACGTTGATCGGCAAAGAGGAGTATTAATCCTCCAATAATCGTTAAACGAACGAATAATCCAAAATATTCACTCGTTCTGACAAAGGTTCTTGAAAATAAGTAGCGATACGTGTTGGATTGACCGTATTTTACCCTATTTAAAATTGGATCCAACCATTTTCTGCGTTTAACCTGTCCTTTTAATTTTGGAACATCAGTAAATAAATTAGCAAAACGATAAAACCCGGTAAGCCGTTTTTCTTCCTTTTCGATTAATAGATCCCATTTGATCGTTTTTCCTTTCGATGCTTGGTGAAAGTAGACAAATACGCCAATGTATAGAAGTATTACTATCCCAATCAGCGATAAGGATGCTTTTTCCACAATAAGAAATAGGAAAATGGAATTTAATGCGAAGCGGATAATCCAATCAGTGAATTCCATTTTTGGATCACGGAATTTTAAGATATCCCAATGCTGCAATAGATTCCAATATTTTAATACCCACACGATGATTAAATAAAAGAAAAAGGAACGAAAGCTACCGCCAGTTGAATGAACGTACATAGGCATTAAAACGGCTAAGACCATTAATAATATATATGCTTGAATGATGAAGCTTAGTGTTATTGCTTTGCGAAAGTAGAAAAGAAGCTTCGTTTCTAGAGGCAATAGGAAAACTTTATCTGCATTTTTCAAAAGAGTGTATATTGGGCTGATGGTCAAGACAAGACCTAATATAAGCCCCATAACCCAGCCAATCGGAAAATGCTCATCAAGCGTTTTGACCCAGCTACTGTAATAATATGCCCCTCCACTTAAGGCAAAAATAGCTACAAATAATAAGTGATCATTAAAAATGTATTTTAAGTACTTGCGCATTTCGACGGAATATAGATGCAGCCTTTCTTTCCAAAGGGTATCAATTTTCTTCATCAGAATCTTCCTTCGTTAATTGAATATATAAATCATCTAACGTTGCACCAGGCATATTAAATTGTTCCCTTAATTCCTCTAAGGTTCCTTTTGCCCTAATCGTTCCATTGTGCAAAATGATAAATCCGTCGCAATAACGCTCTGCAGTTGCCAAAATATGTGTAGACATTAAGATGCCTGCCCCGTTTTCTTTCATTTTTTTCATCAGATCAAGCAATGACAGTATCCCAAGTGGATCTAGTCCAAGAAAGGGCTCATCAATAATATACAAATCAGGCTCGGCTAAAAAGGCACACATAATCATCACCTTTTGCTTCATCCCTTTGGAAAAATGAGCTGGAAACCAGTTTAACTTTTTATGTAAGCGAAATTCTCTAAGAAGAGATACAATCCTTTCTTCATAAGTTTTTTCCTCGATTCCGTATGCCATGGCTGTCATTTTCAAATGTTCATCAAGGGTTAGTTCCTCGTAAAGAATTGGTGTTTCCGGGATATAGGAGAATTGCTTTCTATAGTCATCCGGGTCACTAGAGAGTTCTTTTCCGTTAATTTGGATGGATCCTTTTTTAGGTTCCATTAATCCGATAATATGTTTTATCGTTGTGCTTTTTCCGGCCCCATTCAAGCCGATAAGGCCGATGATTTCATTATGGTTTATCGAAAAAGAAATATCCTTTAATACCGGTTTTTTTGTATATCCCCCGGTTAATTGTTTGATATCAAGCAGAGACATTTTCTACGTCCTTTCCTTCTTTGATCGTTATAATTATTGTAACATTAACCATTCTGATAGTTAAAAAAGAATCTTGTCGTTATAAAAAAACTTGTATATCTTCTTACGAACTGCACATCATATTATCGAAGGGGATTTACCAAAACTTATAACGGGGTGGTTGTTAAAGACCGAGATCCGTAAATATAAGCTGATTAGGGAAAAGTCAAAATGACTCAACGTATGTACACCAACTGATAAATGAGGTGTTTGTCGTAGATCGCTTACTGTTTTAAAAGCATATATAAATGACTTTTAAACAATAAGGGGATGATCACGTTGAACAAAGGTCATTTACTCCACTAGCTTTATGAAACACATTCATCCGATAAATGAGGTGTTTATCAAAGGCTAATAAGACGAAACCTAAATCTGTTTCCCCTTCAGAGGGCGGGATCCATGCGGAAATCCCGCCCTTTTATTTTCCCCTTTCCATACTTAACCATTTCTTTGTATAATAATATAAAAAGCGAAAAGGTGGAATGAATGTGAGTGATTGTATTTTCTGCAAGATCATTAACGGTGAAATTCCAAGTGCAAAGGTGTATGAAGATGAGCATGTTTTTGCTTTCCTTGATATAAGCCAGGTAACAAAGGGACATACGCTAGTTATTCCGAAAGTACATAAGAAAAATGTTTTTGAACTGACTCCTGAAATTGCAGGAAATCTCTTTGAAGCAGTACCGAAAATTGCCAATGCTTTAAACAGAGCATATGAACCAATCGGAATGAATCTATTGAATAACAATGGAGAGTTTGCTGGGCAATCGGTATTCCATTTCCATCTCCATCTAATTCCTAGATATGGTAAGGGAGATGGTTTCGGTGCTGTATGGAAATCCCACCAGGATAGTTATAGTTCCGTGGATCTTCAAAAAATCTCCGGAGATATATCTAGTCATATTCAATAATAAATTACCAAAATCCTGCCCTGCGCAGGATTTTTTTCCTTTTCCTTTCCATTAATTTTTTCTTTAATAAAGGATAAGGGATATGGTAAAATACAAATAACTTTCGCTGCTGGCAATGAGTGCACAGTAGGAGAGAAATAGAAGAGAATAGTAAAGATGAGGAGAGTTGAGACAAATGAATACGAAGACACTTGTCAGCATGGCGTTGCTTATCGGCATTGGTACCGTGCTACACACCATTATTCCGGGGATTATTTTTAATATGAAACCGGACATGATGTTAACGATGATGTTCCTTGGAATTGTATTATTTCCTGAAAGGAAAAATGTTTTATTATTGGGAGCCTTAACAGGTGTAATTTCTGGTTTAACCTCTACATTCCCCGGAGGTATCGTTCCTAACATTATCGATAAGCTGATAACTAGTTATGTTTTCTTTGGATTGTATACTTTACTTTCCAGAAAAAGCTTTTCTGCAATGAAATTACTTTATCTAACAATAATCGGTACGATTGTTTCAGGTACAATATTTTTAACTTCTGCGTTATTGCTTGTTGGTTTGCCTGGACCATTCCTAGTTCTATATATTACTGTTTTGGTTGGAGCATTGTTTAATGCAGTTGCAGTATTTATTCTATACCCAATCTTGCAAACGATATTCAAAAGAACACATGTAATCAAAAGCGCTTAAATATACAAATGGCCCCGTATCTAGGGGCCATTTTAATTTGTAAGTAGCATGAATAGGAAACCAATTAAAGCAAAAATAATACCAGCACAACCAAGTAACTTAATTCTTTGTTTTAATATTCTTTTGGGTGGAAAAAACCCTGGCCTTGCATGCAAGGAGATATTGTAAACCATACCTGCCAGAAATAGAATACTTACTGCAAATAAGATTATTGTGATTTCGCTCATCTCCTTCCCTAGATATTCTATTGATTTCTCTTATCACTACAATATGCAAAACAAAGGGAGAGGATGATTTATATCCCTAAAAATTAATAGGGTTACATAATATTATTTTTTAATAACATTGAAACTTTTTAAATGTTTCAATCGTTTTTGATATAATAAATTAGATATAATTCACATTAATAGAAATAATATAGAGGTGGTAAAACATGAACAAACGATCTTTAGCTTACGGTATCCTTTTTGGCAGTGTTGCTGGTGCCATTACTGCTTTATTAACAGCACCTGTAGCCGGTAAAGAGCTTCGTATTCAATTAAAGGAAGCGACAGATGACTGGACCAATAACTTAAAAGATGTAAAAATAAATCTTAATCGAATTAAAAATTCTTTTTCTAAGTTATCTGGTGAAGGAAAGAATATGGCAATAGAGATAATTCATGATATTAAAACGTCGATTAACGAATGGCAAAAGGATATTGAGCCAACCAAACAATCACTTTTCAATGAATTAAAAGAAATCCAAAAAACCATTGAAGAATTAGAATTGAAAACGAATAAAAATGCTTGAAAAACTCCATCGTAGATGGGGTTTTTTTTATTTGGATAGCTGTTTCTAAAAATTTTGCCAATTTACATCTTTATTAATTTTTGTTTTATTGGCATAATGTTATTAAAGAGATAAAAGTGGGTGAAATAATGACAGGGGATCAATTTTCAATTAAAGAGGCATTGCTTTTTAGCCAAAGAATTGCACAATTAAGCAAGGCGTTGTGGAAGACTATAGAAAAGGATTGGCAGCAGTGGATTAAGCCCTATGATTTAAATATTAACGAGCACCACATTTTATGGATTGCCTATCATCTTCAAGGGGCATCTATCTCCGATGTAGCAAAATTTGGTGTTATGCATGTTTCTACCGCTTTCAATTTTTCAAAAAAATTAGAAGAGAGAGGCTTGTTGAGGTTCTCTAAAAAAGAGAATGATAAAAGAAATACGTATATTGAGATTACAAAAGAAGGGGAAGAGATTTTATTAAATTTAATGGAATCCTTCAATCCATCTAATAACACTGTTTTTCAAGGTGCTGTTCCAATTCGAAATATTTACGGTAAATTTCCAGAATTTATAGAACTTATGGCAGTGGTCCGTAATATATATGGTGAGGATTTTGTACAAATCTTTGAAAAGTCCTTTCATAATATCGAAACAGATTTTGTGGAGGATGAAGGAAAAATTAAAAAAATAGCATTGCAAAATGAGCATTCTTAATTAATATTTTTCATTAATATATTCATGAGCTTAGAATATAGGCCTTGATTTATACAAGCTTTTATCACTTCATTAGGCTGCAATTTAGGATGCAGCCTTTCTTTGAACTTTTCATATAGTGGAGAAAAGAAGACAAATTTGTCCTCCTTCTGCTCTTCATATTCATGGCTTAGGACCTCGCATAGTTCGAAGAATTGCGTAACATCTTCTTTCGTTAATTGATTTTCCATTATTAAATGATAAAATTCAAACCCTTCTTTTTGGGCCATTTGAATTAGTAATGATTGATAAAACTCCATCCTTTTAAGACGTTCTTCAAAATTCTCCATTTCCAAACCTCGGTTTTTGTCATTTTTACTTTTGTTCGAAAAATCTTGCTTTCACTTCCCAAAATTTTAAACATTTCATCCACACTTTACAACCATTTTTACTCACAGCTCCCAAATATAATTCATTTTCAGTCGATGTAATGGACTATTTTCATCTATCTTTTTTATTAAAATTCTGATATCCTAAATTATAGGAGATATGGGGAGGGGTTATTGGATGATCTCCATTTTTATTATTTTTGCTGTTATAATTTTGTATTCCTTTAATAGTTTGACCAATTCACTTTGTATTCAAAAAGAAATTCCGGAAGATCGCCAGCCAAAGGTTTTTAGGACTATCAATATATTAATAACAATCTTGCTGCTTTCTTCATATGTAGAAATAATTAATGCTTAGTGATTGATCATTTCGCACATATAGCGAATTATACTTTAAGTACATAAAATTAGTCAGGCTTGGAACAAGCCTGACTTTTTTATTCTCCTATTAATAAACCCAAGATGCTCCAATAATGATGAGTAAAATGAATAATACTACCAGCAATGCAAAGCCAGCTCCATATGCTCCTCCGGACATCATAACACCTCCTCTGTTCATCTAATTTATAGTATTCTTGACTAGTTATTATCGTTAAGGCATTCGTCTAATTGACAGCTATTTCTTCATGTTGTTTTCGCATATGTTATTAAAATCCAAAAGTCAATTTTCACTTATTGCTTTTCGTATATTGTTCTCCACCGTAGTATGGACTCTGGTTTCGGGGCATCATTTCTTAGTTGATTATTGATTCTTAACCAAAATAAGTATTGTTTTATGATTTTGCCCCAAAAGCAACAAAGTTTTTGAAAAGAGCCCTTCTTAACAAAGGAAAGCTGCACCTACGATGATGAGAAGGATAAATAGCACAACAATTAGAGCAAACCCGCCGCCTGCAAAATTCATTTTGAATACCTCCTTTTTCTCTTTCCCTTTCATGTTATGTGCGTTTGACTATTTGGTGTAGAGCAAATGCCCATCAAAGATAAAATAAAGAATGGGCTGGATATTTAAGTTACAGGTATATTAGAAATTCATTAGAATTCTGATAATATGTTTCTTTTCTTACAGGATTTGTGATATAGTATGTTTTGTAGATTTTTATGAAGACAAGAAGGATACGTAGTTAATATTAATGTTGGGAGTTGTTTATGAATGAAGAAGTGGATACTATCCCTAACACTTGCAGCAAGTGTGGTTGGACTAGCAGCCTGCGGTAGTAATGGCAGCGGTGGGGAAGTAGTTGTAAAAACAAAAGCTGGTAATATTACACAGGATGAATTATATAAAGCATTAAAAGATAAATACGGTGATCAAGTTCTGCAACAACTTATTTTTGATAAAGTCTTATCGAAAAAATATAAGGTTTCATCCAAAGATGTAGATAAGCAAGTACAGCAAGCTAAGGATCAGCTTGGGGCACAATTTGAATCTGCATTGGCTCAATACGGATATAAGGATGAGCAAGATTTCCGTAATACAATTAAGGTTGGTTTACTTGAAGAAAAAGCTGCAACAAAAGATGTAAAAGTAACGGATAAAGAGCTTCGCGACTATTACAATAATATTAAACCGGAAATCAAAGCACGTCACATTCTGGTAGCAGACAAAAAAACTGCGGATGATATTGAAAAGAAACTAAATGAAGGCCAAAAGTTTGAAGATTTGGCGAAAAAATATTCTACTGATACTGGCTCAGCTCAAAAAGGTGGAGACCTTGGTTGGTTTGGTCCAGGAAAAATGCTTCCTGAATTTGAAAATGCTGCTTATGCATTAAAAATAAACGAAATTAGTAAGCCAGTAAAATCACAATATGGATATCATATTATCCAGTTAACGGATAAAAAGAAAAAAGAATCATTTGAAAAGATGAAAAAGCAAATCACGCAAGAAGTGAAAACGCAAAAAGTAGGTCAAGCTGAAATTGCGAAGGCAATGAAAGCAGAAATTAAAAATGCTAACGTTAGCATTAAAGATAAAGACTTAAAGAGTGCATTAGATAACGTATTAAACGCAGATACAAGCAGCTCAGGCGCTACTAAGTAATGCATAAAAAAGGACAAGGATTTTTTCCTTGTCCTTTTGTTATTGCATAGAAATTTATACAGTTAAACCTTGTGGATAAAATTTTGTGAAGTTATCTTCGTGTAGCTTCGAGTGAAATTAGAAGTGCAAATTTCACCGAGTGAAATTAGAAGTGCAAATTTCACTCATCCATACGCCGATGGTGCAAGGACACCCGCGTATTTTGTTATTGGCTAACCTCTTTCACATTCTTTCGACGTTCTTTTTCCTCTTCCATACGTTCTATATACTCTTCGCCTTCTTTTTCAATCCATTCCATCTCTTGATCACGGTCTTCTTTTGCGGTTTTAACAGCCATATAAGCACTAATTACAATTCCTGCAATAACGAAATAAACCCAAATTGGCAATGACATGTGCTATCTCCTTCCTATAGTTTGTCCATTTCTACCATTCTATGCGTGAACTCTTTTTTTATGTTCGCAATTGTGGAAGGAAAATTAAAAAGTCTTCCAAGTGCTTGGAAGACTCTACAGAATATTTAATTTGAGGAGATTTGGGTGTTCTCTTCTTGATAATTTAAGGCTGCTGAACCTAATGTCTTTGCTGCTAGAAGCATTGCTTTTTCATTAATATCAAATTTAGGGTGGTGATGGGGATAAGGAGTGTCAACACCGTCAGGTTTTGCGCCGGTAAAGAAAAACGTTCCCTTTACATGTTGTAAATAATAAGCGAAATCCTCGCCACCCATTTCAGGATCGGTTTCTTTAATAGAATGAATATCATCTACTAGCTTTGCAGTAGAAACTATAAAATCCGTTTCAGCATCGTGATTGACAACTGCAGGATAGCCGCGGTCATACAAATATTCATACGTACTATCGGATGCTATGCAAGTTCCCTTAATTACTTTCTCTATTTCTGCCTCGATAAAATCACGAACGTCTTCATTGAAGGTACGAACAGTTCCGGTAATTTTGGCGGAATCAGCAATTACATTAAAAGCATTGTTTGCGACAAAAGAGCCTACCGATAAGACAGCGGAATCGATAGGATTTACTCTGCGACTGACAATTTGCTGAAGGTTCATAACCAATTGGGAGGCAACGACAATCGCATCCTTCGTTTTATGCGGCTGTGCTCCATGACCGCCAAAGCCTTGTATGGTAATTTCAAAACGGTCAGCTGCAGCCATAATTGGACCTTTTCGATATTGAATTTCCCCATAAGGAACTGGAGACCATAAATGGGTTCCGAATATAACATCCACTCCTTCTAGGCATCCGTCTTTAATCATCGAAATCGCTCCACCTGGTGCATACTCTTCTGCATGCTGATGGATCATGACATATTCTCCGGCAAGGTCGTCTTTTAATTCATCCAATACCTTCGCAAGAACTAAAAGCGTTGCAGTATGTCCATCATGGCCACAAGCATGCATCACTCCTGGAACAAGAGATTTATACGGGACATCATTTTCTTCCTGAATAGGGAGTGCGTCGAAATCTGCACGTAGTGCCACAGTACTTCCTGGTTTTGCTCCTTTAATTCTAGCAACTACACCATTTCCGCCAACATTTTCTCTCACTTCAATACCAAGTTTTTTATAGAAATCAGCTATGTACTTGGCAGTATTGACTTCTTTGAAGGATAGTTCTGGGTGTTGATGTAAATAGCGCCGAATTTCAACCATTTCGCTATAGTATTCTTCCAATTTTGTGAAAAGCTCTGGCAAATTCATTCTGATCACTCCTTATGAATTATTTCTATTATTATAGCACTTTTAGCAAATGGAAATATTCGATAAACTAAAAATTTCAGTTCAAATTAAAATCATTCATTTATATAATAATGTTGATAGTTAGAAGAAAATAGAGGCTTCCTAAAAAGCATGGGAATAACATGCTGGAAAACCTCTATTAATATAGTCATTTCAGATTAAATTAAAAATACAGCAACAATGGTTGTGACTACTAACCCTATTATGACTGGTATAAGATTTCTTCTAGCTAAATCGAAGGGGTCAACATTACAAATTGCAGCAGCTGGTATGAGAGCCCAAGGAATAATCGTACCACCGCCAACGAAAGACATTTCACATCGCTGAAAGAATGATAATCTCACGTGGCTTACCAGTTCCTCTTTTATATTCTTCTTTTGTATCAATAACAATTTGTGTGAACAATGTGGTGATCATTTGCTTTCGTTCATGATCGTTTGCAAATTCCCAAAGCGTATTAATGTTTTCGATTATATATTTAATTTCATGATTATCTTTATTGGAATTTTGTTTATATAGTTTTAACTCCGAAGTTATTTTCTTTTCTTTTTCCCGTAGTGATTCACTTTTTTGAATTAATTCATCAATATCAATGATATCAGCTTCAAACATTGCTTTTTGCTTCTTTAATAATTTTTGGGTAGATTTGAGTTCTTGTTCCAATTCATTAACCTTATCAACTGAAATATCAATAGTTTCTGTGGCACCTTGTATTTGATCTAGCAATTCATCTAATTGATTCAATACAGTCAATGTTAAATATTCTTCTTTAATAATATGGCTCGTGCATTTCTTCCCGGCTTTTTTACCAGAGCACCGATATGTTTTTCCAGATGGACTCTTATGACCTGACATTGAGTGACCGCATCTCCCACATTTTAAAATGGATGAGAAATAATAATTACTTGTTTCTCGCTTCCCCCCAAAAGTTCTTCTTTTATCGAGAATGTCTTGGAGTTCCCAAAAATATTCTCTAGAAATAATTTTTTCATGATTACCTTCATATAACTTTTTTTCTCTGGGTGGTTTTTTATATTCTTTAAGAGTTTCATTAAAAGTTAGATATCCCGCGTAAATTGGATTATTCGCTATATCTCTAACAGTATCTACATGCCACTCACTGCCTTTTCGAGTCTTATACCCATGATTTGTTAATGTTTTTGCAATTGTAAGGAATCCATATGTTTTACTTAGTTTGTAAATTAGTTTTACAACTTTTTCTTCATCTGAATCAATCACTAGCTCTTTTTCTACAATTTTATATCCATATGGTGGTGTACCGCCTTTCCATATTCCTAGTTTCACTTTCTTTTCCATACCCATTCGGACACGTTCTGCAGTATTTTCTCTTTCCCACTGAGCAATCGCTGCAACAAGAGTAATAAAAAGTCTACCCATAGCATTAGTTGTGTCATATACTTCCGTTGCACTCCTGAATTTACAGTTATGTTTATCTAATACTTTTAAAATCTTGTATAGATCAATAACAGATCTAGTTAACCTATCCAACCTATAAACTAATAAGACGTCAATATCATCATTTTTTATTTTATCCATCATTAGTTGAAATTTTGGTCTATTTAAGTCTTTTGCTGAATAACCATCGTCTATAAATGGAGTTCCAACAATTTCCCATCCTTGTGAAATACAAAATGCCTCTAATTTTTCTTGTTGTGCAGCAATTGAATAGCCATGCTTTGCTTGTTCGTCTGTAGAAACACGTATGTATATTACTGCTTTCATAAAAGTCCCACCTCATTTATAAGTTATTAGGTATGTATTGGAATAATGTATTTGAAGTTGTAGTGGATTTTTCGTAAGGAGTAAAGTATTTACTTGACCGTCGTGCCCAGTGAGATATACTCACTGTTTTTTCGACCAAACGAAATCGTAGAGATCTTCCATTTTCACGCTAAGTTGATACGATATATTCATTGCAGTTTTATATGACATGATTGTTTCGTTATTAGCATAAGCATTTATTTGTTGTTTTTTCATTCCTAGTTTGTCAGCTAATTCAACTTGAGACATCTTTTTGTTTTTTAAGATTTCATTCAGTCGACATTTGCCGACTTCAAACACCTTTTCACCCACCTATTGCATAATCGGACTAACACTGTATAAATATTTTCCTATGATTTTTATATCGTCGCAGTTTTCTTTTGTGTATTTTTGATCACTATAACTTTCATCGTAAGAACATGGTTCTAAGACAATTAAATCTGTAAACTTGTATACTCTTTTTAGAGTAGCATAGTTACCATTTACTATTACTGCAGCAATATCACCATTTTCCACTTCGCTTTGTTTTCGAAGTATAGCATAATTCCCTGAAGGTACTATTTTGTTCATGCTTTCACCATGCACCAATAATCCAAATATGTCAGATGAATTTGGAACGTTATATGCTGGGTATACCTCGTCGACAATATCCTCAATAGCTTCTATAGGTGTTCCAGCTGCAATTTTTCCTATAATGCGGATTTTATTATTATTGTTGTTTTCCGATACGAATGAAACAGGTTGATGTTTAGTGACATATTTTAATTCTCCATCAATTAGTTCAACGGCTAAATCTTTATAAGTCGTATCGATATCAGATTTTGATACACCGAAAACCAGTGACATTTTTTCTAAAACACCAGAACTTGGCTTTGCACGATAGTTCATATAATCACTCATAGTACTTTTAGCGATTTCGATTTTATCTGCTAATTCCGATTGAGTCATATTGTTTTCTTTGAGTAACCTTCTAATGTTTCTAACGATCGTTCTCTTTTGTTCTTCTATCAAACTATCACCACCTTCCTATTTGGTAAATTATTCTTTACAGGTATACTCTAACATATTACGAAAAATTCGTAAAGTATTATTTTAATACGAAAATTTCATAATTTTGTATTGTATTTACCTTAAATTAGTAATATGATTGGAAACATAAGGAGGCGATAGTAGATGATATCCAAACAATGGACAATCAGTGAATTACGGGAACGAACAGGTTACAGTCAGGCAAAGTTTGCAAAGGATATTTTGCATGTATCACCGAAAACACTCTGGTTATATGAACAAGATTCTAGCAATCTTCCAGATGATCTCATTAAAAAATATATGTACTTGTTCAATATAGCTTATGAGGATATTTTTTTTGGACCTAAGTACGAAAAAATCGTACTAGTACGAGATGAAATTCAAAAACGTATTGAGATGTTAACAAATATCCAACTTCTAGAGCAGTCCTCATGAGTATGCTTCATATAATGTTTCGAGGTGATCATCATGAAAATTGAAATTACAGAAGAAAAGCTTCGAAAATTACAACCAGTATTTGAAAGTATCTTATCACGTAAATACGGAAAAGAAATTAAGTTTAAATCTTTAACGGTAGGTGATGTAACGATAAAAACATAAAGGCTTAGGAATTTTTGAAAATTGTTGAAGTTAAAAAAACTATAGCATTTAAAAGAAGTAATTTTGAAAGGTTCTGATTAAATGTTTGAATGTTTTTACTTAGTAATAGTTTTCTTTGTTGGATATTTCTTAGGAGACTTTAATGCAGAAAAAACACATGAAAGAAAGTGACATTATTTTTTTAACAACATGGCGAAATTTGGTGAACGATTCAGGTTCTAAAACTTGAAGGGAGGTGAAAATGTAAATGAATGCATCCGAAGCAAGAGAAGTTTCAAATCATAATGTTCCTAAATTGGTCGAAGCCAATTATTTAATAGCAAAATCAAAAATTAATGATGCAATCAAAGGTACTGCTAGAGATGGGAATTTTTCTACAAGAGTTCCAATCATGTTGCCACATAACATCCAAGATGGAGTTATAGAAAAAATAGAAACTCATTATAGAGAATTAGGATATTTAATTGAGGTTCATAATTTTGGTCAACAGAGCAAATTGATTGATATATCTTGGTAATCATTCTGAAAGGAAGTGTATTTGTGAAGGAAGTAGAAAACCAAATGGTTAAACCTAATGGTTATGGCATTAAGGATCCACATCAAGAAGATGTATGTGAAGGTATAGATGCTTGTGGGGATGAGGTAGTTTCTGGCGATTACATACTTGAATACGACGGAGAAATTATCTTAGTGGAAAATGCAGCTAAATTCTTAATTGAACATTGTGGAGCCATTATAAAAGTAGCAGGTGAAGAATAATTGAATTTTTATCATGCAAATGATTTTGGTGTTTTTGCCGCAAAGAACAAATTTGTGATTGTGATTAAAGGAAATATGTATGGTCCGTTTCCTAACGAAAAATGGATGTGGGAAAAGATATTAAAGTTATTTGAAGAATAGCCCGTGCGCCAACACGAGCTCAAATTTCAACAAGTTAACTTCAGTTTATGAAATGTTCTAAAAAAAATCAACTGGAGGATGAAAAATGTATTTTGATACAAAAAATCGTACTGTTTTTAGTCCACAAAATGATAAGTTAATGCCTTTTTATAAGGTATTAGAGCAACATAACCAAACATTAGGTGGAAGTAACTTATTTGATGATTTAGTAGAAACCTATGAATATCTCGATTTTGTTTTCAAAGATAAGGAGGAAACACAAGATGAACCAATTACAAGTAGCTGAATTAGATGAATTAGGTGTAGAGGTAGCCACGGTTGAGGAACAGGAAGAATTAAAGCAAAGATTTCAGATTGATAGTATTGAAAGTCTTAATTGGGCATTTAGAAAGGTTTCTGCTTTACAGTCAAAGGCAAAGGAAGTAGAAACATTAGCAGCTGCCGAAAAACAACGTATTGATCAATGGGCAGTATCGGAATTGAAGCCAATCGAAAATAGTCTGGATTTCTTCAAGCAACTTATTACAGAGTATCATTCAAAGCAACTTGAAGCAGATCCAAAAGCGAAAACAATTAGCACTCCTTATGGTAAATCAAAAACTCGTAAATCCAGTGCTGCGCCTGAAAAAGCAAACGAAGAAGATATTCTCCAATATGTTTTCGAAAATAATCTTGATGAATTTGTCAAAAGTACTGTGAAATGGGGCGACCTTAAAAAGACATTAAAGATTGTGGAAATCAGCGGTGAAAAGGTCGTAGTGGATGATAATGGACAAATTGTTCCTGGTGTAACTGTTAAGCCGGAATCAATCTCCTATAGTGTGGAGGTATAGCCATTGGAAAATCGAGAGATTGATAAATTAGTTGCTGAAAAGGTCATGGGATATAGATTCGATTCAACCAAAAGTACTTATTTTAAAAATATTGGGCACGGTTGGGAGAATCCTGTATTTGATTTCCACCCATCAGAAGACATTGCAAGTGCTTGGTTAATAATCGAAGAACTGTATAAAAGAAAGCAAATAAGGATGTTTGTCAGTAATAACTTTCACCCACTTTGGGAAGCAAGATGTAAGAAAGATACAGGAGATTGGATTGGTCATGGATTTGATGAAGAAACAGCCCCTTTGGCAATTTGTAAAGCAGCATTAAATGTAGTTGGAGTGGAGGTGAATTAATTGGAAATCACAAATGGTTCTCAGATAACCAAAAGTGCAAAAGCAAAAATCATCATCTACTCTAAGCCTGGTGATGGAAAAACAACGGTAGCCGGTAAGCTTCCAGGTAAAACATTGGTATTCGATATTGATGGTACAAGCCAAGTGTTAGAGGGCTATGAAAATGTAGATGTTGCAAAAATTAATGGCGAAGATCCACATGGGAGCATTTTAGAATTTTTTGCTCATGCAAAAGCAAATATAGCAAACTATGACAATATCTTTGTGGACAACCTTACACATTATCAAAAACTATGGTTAATGCATAAAGGTGAAAACACTAAAAGTGGTATGCCGGAATTGAAAGATTATGCTCTATTCGACAATCACTTACTAAAGTTAATCGAAACCTTTAATTCACTTGATGCAAATTTGATTTATACGGCTTGGGAAACAACACGGAGCATTATTCATGATGATGGTCAACAATACAATCAATTTGTTCCAGACATTCGAGATAAAATTGTAAATCACGTCATGGGAATCGTTCATGTTGTTGCAAGATTAGTAAGAAAAGCTGATGGCACTAGAGGTTTTATGCTTGAAGGCAACCAAAGTATTTTTGCTAAGAATCATCTCGATCAGCGTAAAGGCTGCGTTCAAGAAGAATTAATTGTTGGTGTGAAAAATGAATGATTTAACAGGTCAAAAATTTGGGAGGTTAACAGTTGTAAGAAGGGACACATCAAGCAATAAGACATTCTTATGGGTATGTAAATGTGAATGTGGCAATGTAAAAACAGTACGTTCTTTTGATTTAAGGGATGGAAAGGTAAAAAGTTGTGGTTGTTTACATGCCGAAAAAGTTAGAACAAATACTAGAACTCACGGTAAAAGAAATACTTTAATTTATCACATATGGTGCAGCATAAAAGGACGTTGTTTTAGAACTACATGTAAAGATTTCCCGAATTACGGTGGCAGAGGAATAACAATGTGTGACTCTTGGAGAAATGACTTTATGTCATTTTACGAATGGTCAATGTCTAATGGTTATAAAGAAGGGTTAAGTATAGACAGGATAAATAATGATGGGAATTATGAGCCATCAAATTGCAGATGGGTGACGCAAGCAAAGCAATCCAGAAACAAGAGTAATAATAGGTTTATAACCATTGACGGAATGACAAAAACATTAGCCGATTGGTGTAAGTTTTATAAAGTTCATATATCAACTGCTCATTCCAGAATTAAAAGTGGGAAAACAGGAAAAGAAATTTTTATTAAAAATATATCGTAAAAAGGAGAATGAAGAATTATGAGTTTCTTTAAATTTGATAGCGAGAATGTTAATACGGGCTATGAGCTTGTGAGTGAAGGTAAGTACGAGGCAGTCATTGTTAATGCAGAATCCGGTAAAACACAAGCTGGTAAACCTAAATTATCGGTAGACTTCGAGATTCGTAGTGATGTTCCGCAAAATCATCAAGGTGCAAAAGTTCTTTATAACACATTTACATTCGAGCATGAGGTTTCAGTAAGGATTGTAAATTCATTACTAAAAGCGTGTGGATTTCAAAATGGCCATCCCTTTAAATCTGCTGATGATATGGCAAAACAGCTTATTAACAAAAATCTGAAAATCACAGTAAAACATGAAGAATATGAAAAAGTAGTTGATGGAGAGAAACAAAAACGAACTGCAGCAAAAGCAAAATATTACGATTTATCAGATGTGAATCCAATTATGCAGCCTGGCGGAATAACAATCAGCGATGATGAAATCCCGTTCTAAGAAAACTAAATAGAGAAGTTGGTATTTTGCTAGCTTCTCTTTTTTATACCCAAAATAACGAAATACATCTTATTGGAGGGCGAAATGAAAGAAAATCCATACAATTTCAACGAAATCCCTGCCGAACTAAAAGCCCTTCCTCAATGGATTTTGTGGAAATCGGAAAAACGAAACAACAAGCCAACAAAAGTACCATATCAAGTAAATGGAGAAATGGCTCAGGCGAATAATAGACGTACCTGGTCGACATTTGCAACTGCAGTCAAATTCTATTTAGAAGGTGACTATGACGGTATAGGGTTCGTATTTAGCAGACAGGATAACTATATCGGAATTGATATTGATAAGTGTGTTGTGGATGGCAAACCAAATACTTTCGCAACTGAAATTATCGATACACTAGACAGCTATACAGAGTTTTCACCAAGTGGAAAAGGCATTCACATTATCATCAAAGGGAATCTTCCACAATCTGTTTTAGGTACTGGAAGGAAAAATACTAAGCACGGATTAGAAATTTACTCATACGGACGGTATTTCAGCTTCACAGGAAACCGAGAAAATTCCAATGATGTTTACGAAAGAACTGATGAGTTGGCAAAAGTATTTGAGCAATATTTTGATGATAGTGACATTCAAGGACGTGTTAATCTAGCAGAATTTGAGAAAGACGAAATAAAAATTTCAAATGAAGCTTTATGGGAAAGGATTTTTAGATCTAAAAATGGTGATGAGATTCGCTCATTGTACAACGGAAATTTAATTAACAACGATCATTCAGCAAGTGATTTAGCATTATGTAACCATCTAGCTTTTTGGACAGGCAAATCCGCAACTCGAATGGATGCCATGTTCCGTGAATCAAGTCTAATGCGTGATAAATGGGATGTTATCCATTTCAGAGATACTAATGAAACTTATGGAGAAAGAACTATTGCAACTGCTATCTCTTCAACAGCTACAACAATTTTAGATAATAAAGAGCAGTTCGCAGAATTCTCCTTTGACTTCATAAATAGCAATGCTGCAGAAGTTGTTGAAGAAAAGCCTAAAAAGAAATTCCGATTAACAGAGCTAGGAAATGCTGAACGAATCGCTTATGAATATGGCCATGTTATCAAATATGTTTTGGATATGGGCTGGCTAATATGGGACGGCAAGCGATGGAAACTGGACACCAAGAAAGAAATTGAACGAATTACAGCTAAGGTCCTTCGTAGCCTTTATAAATCAGAGGATGAGGCAGAAACAAAATGGGCTAGAATGTGCGAGCGAAGGAATATTCGGATGAATAGCATTAAGGACCTTATGCCATTGGTTCCAGGAGAACGTGAGGAATTTGACCGGAACAAATATTTGTTCAATGTCGAAAATGGAATCATCGATTTGAAAACAGGGAAGTTGCAGCAGCATGATCGAGAATTTGGCATAACCAAAATTACTAACATCGAATTTGATGAAAAAGCAAAATGCCCAACATGGTCCGTTTTCTTAGAGCAAATTTTCAAAGGTGATAAAGAATTAATCGATTATATGCAAAGACTTGTTGGATACTCCCTAACTGGCGATATATCAGAGCAATCAATGTATTTCTTAGTAGGTGGCGGATCAAACGGAAAATCGACATTTGTTAATACAATCAAAAAATTAATGGGCGATTACGGAGCACAAACAAAGTCCGATACGTTCATCAAGAAAAAAGATACCGGAGCAAATAACGATATTGCTAGATTGGTAAACTCAAGATTTGTTTCTGCAGTCGAATCAGAAGAGGGAGAAAAATTACAGGAGTCACTTGTTAAGACAATTACAGGTGGCGAACCAATTTTGGCTCGATTTTTACGACAAGAGTATTTCGAATTTATTCCAGAATTTAAAGTGTTCTTCACAACAAATCATAAGCCGATTATCGGTGGTGTAGATGATGGTATCTGGAGACGTGTAAAAATCATCCCATTTACTTTAAGTCTTAAAGCGCATGAGCGTGATAAAAAGCTCGAAGAAAAGCTATCGTTTGAAATGCCAGGCATTTTGAATTGGGCGATTGAAGGCTGCTTAAAGTGGCAGAGGGACGGATTAAAGGAACCAAAAGTTGTGGTGGATGCAACAGGAAATTACAAAGAGGAAATGGATATTTTAGCACCGTTTTTATATGAAATCTGCTACATTGATGATCCGAAAAATGAAGCAATCAAAATCGAAGCAAAAGAATTATACAACGTTTATGACAATTGGTGCTTTAAGTCAGGAGAACGTACTTTAGGGAATAGATCCTTTTATCGGATGTTAGAAACTAAAGGATTCGGAAAAATGAAAGGCGCGGGAAATAAAACGTATCTTACAGGAATTACCTTAAAAGAACGGATGCCAGTTACTAAAGGTGTTACCGAAAATGAGCAAAACGGCTTTTTTAAGGTCATTCAATAACTCGAAAATCGTTTAAATAACTAATACATTATTTTCCAAGTGTTGTTATATCAATACTTAAAACTAGTTTTTTATTACTATAGTTATTTATGTTATTGGTTTTTTACATTAATTAAAAAAATAAAAAAATAAATATATATATTAGTAGAGTTAATGCAAAAACACCGATAACTTTAATAACTTTCGCTCTCTATCCCTTGTGGCTCTATGGTTATAACGATTTTCGTTTAATAACTTTTGATTTTTTTAAGCTAACTTTTAGATATTTAAGTAACTCAGAGGTGATGAAAAAGTGGAAGTTTATGCAGAACCATATATAGAACATGAAATTGAAGATTTTGTAAAACGAAGAATTAGAAGGTCAAATCGTGCTGAATGTACAGGATTAGAACTTTTCCAAAATTATAAACAGTGGTGTAGGGAGTACAACACTTTACCAAAATCGAGAAATAAATTTTATGAAACATTAGAAAAAGATTTTATTAAAGTTAGAGATAAAAAATACGGGATCATTTTTTTGAAAGTGAGATTAAGATGATGCAAGTATTAAAAATCCTTAGTTGGATATGGAGATCGGGTGCAGATATCTATCTTGATAAAGAAGATAATCGGATAGCAATAAAAAATCAAAATTTAATACCTAAAGAGGTTATGCAAGCTGCTGAGCAAGATTTTCAAAAAATAGATGAATGGTTTAAATCTTGGAAAAACGCAAGTAGTGACAAAATCACAATTATGAAAATGGTTCATCATTTTTGCGGGTGGCAGCACAATGAAAAATTAAATGAATGGTTATGTGCTGAAGATGACTCACTAATGATGTTTGATAATTGGATGGTCGTCCTTGCTAAGAATGGCTGGAAAGATGTCTATGAAGATTTTCGGCAATATGAAAATGATGAATCAAATGCAATGTCAAGAAAACTATACCAAAGAGCAATAACCTATGCGAAGAAAGGAGCATAGTTGAGTGATTCACTTTCATTATTCTGATACAGAATTAAATAAAATACTAAAAACACTCACGATCGTTATAGATACCCGTGAAAATGTAAATGGCCATATCCTAAACTATTTACACCAAAAGGAAATACCGATAAAAATTCAAAAATTAGATACTGGTGATTATGGCTGTATGATTCCGAAAAATGAAGAGTTAGGAATAGGACGCGATATCTTTCTAAATAGCCGGGTGGAACGTAAAGCGCATATTGATGAAATTACAGGGAATCTCCAAAAAGATACTCAAACAGCATTTGAAAATGAATTGATCCGTTCAAAGGACATACCTTTCACACTAATAGTTGAGGATCTACATGGCTATGAAAAAATTCTGAAAGGTGAGTATCGGTCTAAATATAATCCTTTAGCTTTGTTAGGCAGGCTTAATACATTCAAAGCAAAATACAATTTTGAAATCGTGTATTTGGACCAAAAATATAGTGGCAATTGGATATATCATCATTTTTATTACCAAGCGAAACATTATCTTAAAACAGGGATATTTTGATTCAAATCACATCATGAAATTACATAAAGAACAATTGAAAGGTTGGTTTTATGGAACAAACTTTATTACATTTCCAAAAGCATAATGTTTCAGAAAAAACTTTGGAATCTTTAAAAGAGGTTATGTATAAGCAAGATGATTTCGGAGTTAACAAATACGGTGTTGCCCTGGATCACTCACATAAATACGATTGGCTGAAAATGCTTCAAGAGGAATTAGCAGACGGTCTAAAATATCTCCAATGTGAAATGGAGAGGAAAGAATATATTATCAATCTTTTAAAAGCTGGAATACGTTCGGATGAACCAAAGACATTCATAGAGATTGCACTTGATTTATTAACTCAAGAGGGGACAGGTAAATGATTAAACAAGAAGATAAACTAAAATTATCAGTCCTTGTAGACGTTGATAACGAGCGCATTCGACAAAATAAAAAATGGGGAAAGCAACGTCATACAGTTGGTAAATGGTTAGGAATTTTAGGAGAAGAGTTTGGGGAAGTGTGCCAGGCGATAAATAGAATACATTTCCCAAGTGATGCAAAAGAAACAGATGCAGATAATTTATATGAGGAATTAATTCATACTGCTGCTGTAGCAGTTGCCTTTGCAGAACAAATCATGGAAGAGAGGGAACGCTCTCATGAAATGTCCACATTGCGGTCTCCTGATAACTGATAGAAAAGTATATGATTCAAGGAAATTTAAAAACACTATTAAGCGAACTAGAAGATGTAATCATTGTCAAAATAAGTTTCGAACTTATGAGGTAATGGAAAACGAATTTTTTAGTGATAGAACTCCCAAACGAAATCAGCAAATATGGTCTGAAGGTGAAATCATCAATTTAATAAAAATGCGTGAAAGTAATCTTACAGAAAAAGTGATTGCCGGAAAATTAGGTAGAACCTTTGGCAGTGTTCATAGGAAGACTCAGGAGTTACTTGAAAGCGGAGAATACTTTGTAATCCTAGATGAACTTGAAATGGATCGTGTTCATTAAATGCGAAAAAAGAATGAATATGCAGTTTACAAAGGTGATTCGTTTATCTGTTTAGGGACTATGGAGCAATGCGCGGCATATTTAGGGGTAAAGGAGTCGTCTATAAAATTCTATACATCCAGTGCATATAAAAGACGAGGCGCAAAACGAAAGGATCCTAATCGTTTAATAGTTTTTAAGATTGAGGATGATTGATAAACAGTAGACACAAAATGTGCAGCAAGAAAAGGAGGAAGTAGTCTTGCCGAAGATACCAAGTATTAAAATCCCATTGCTATCAGATTTATGTCATTACTGTATGGGGTCAGGAAAGCTTAAAGCTATGCAAAGAGAAAAACTGCTTAACTTAAATAAATCAATAAGAGTACAAGATACAGAAGTGGAATGTCCCCATTGTAATGGTACAGGAAGACATTAATTACTAATGTCTTATATCGAAGATTATACAAAACAAAAATTTTATTATAAAAGGAGCTAATACGATGACAAAAGTACAATTAAATCAAAAGGAACAACATTATGCAGATACACGTGAAGAAGCAGAGGAAATTATTTCAGCTGCTAAAGAAAATGATAATCTCCAAATGCACAAAATCACTGAGAAATATAACAAATACGGACAATATTTCTTAATTGATTTAACTTATGCATATCAAACTCCTAAAGAAGTTATGGAAAGCCGTCCGCAAAATGATAATGTACCAGAAGGACAAATGAGTATGGATGATCATGAGGGCATTGAGTATTCTGTGGACAAGAATGGCGGAGTCAGCATTTCAGATGGCCAACTTGAATTAGTAAAGTGATTCATAATTGCCCTAAGTCTAGGCTTGGGGCTCCTATATTCCACCGTACAGGAGGGGTCAACGAGTGGGAAGACAATTAACATTTAAACTTCCAGAGATAGATAGAAAACAAACTCAGGAAAATGTTGAGGCAGCTATTGAGACATATAGAATGTATTTACTTACTGTTCCTGAAGAAATTCTACCTAAAGTAACGACATCATTTTCATTAATTCCTCCTACTTATACTAATGCTTTTCATTCATCCACTGAAGATGTTGCAATTGCAAGAGTTGATGAAGAACGTGTTCGTATAGAATATATTGAGAACTTCCGTAAGGCTGTTAATAGGTTGAGTAAAAAAGAACGGGAAGCCTTAATTCTCAGATACTTAGGAGAAGAAGAATTATTTGATTATGAAGTTTACAATCAATTAGGCATGAGTGAATCGTATTATCATAACAAATTCAAACCAAGGATATTTTACAAATTAGCATTAGCTTTAAGAATTGAAGTTTATAAGAAGAAGGTGGATCAGTAATGGCTTATGCGAAATCAGAGCAAGAAACAGTTTTAGTCTTTGATTATGATCAGAATGTGTGGAGGGCATACTCAACGATTCCAAAACATATTCGAAAATTATTAAGCATTGCTGATATGGAAATTATAGAAACAGAAGATGATAGACCTATAGCAATTAAAGGTATATTAACAGACAAGCAAGTTTCAATGAAAAAACCTAGAGTCTACACTGAAAAACAATTAGAGGAATTACAACAGAGGGGCAAAATACTAGCAAGTAAAAAGGTATAGTTTTTGTAAGGAAAACAGAAGGAAAATGAAAAGGATTTAGAATGAGCATTTGGTTTTAAACATGGTAAATTAATATTATAGAAATTTGCGATAAGGCGGCACTTCTGGTTGAGAGTGTCGTCTCTTTTTATTAAAGCAGGATATTATCTCCTTTTGTCGAAATGAGTAGATGAAAGTGAGGTGGTTAGAATTAGTAAATATTCTGCATTATTTGTATCCTCATTAAATAAAGGTACCTCTATTCTTAATGAAGGAATAACAGACGAAAATGAACTAACACAAACGTTAGGATTACAGATTGAAGAAAAAGGTAAATTGCATTCGATAGTTCCTAAAATTAAAGAAGGAACCACAGTAGGCTATATGTTGATATTTGAAGACGAATAGTTGATATAAAGGCATCCATTTGGGTGTCTTTTTATTTTGTATCAAAGGGGATGATGATATGAAATTAGCTGATCATTTGGATAAAGATACAAGAAGGAAACTGGAGAAAATGGGGAAGAAAAAGAAACCTCCATCTAATGATAAGCCAGCTAAGAAAAGATGGCACACAGAGAAG
Source organism: Bacillus sp. FJAT-49736 (assembly GCF_018343615.1). Taxonomy (GTDB): domain Bacteria; phylum Bacillota; class Bacilli; order Bacillales; family Bacillaceae_C; genus Margalitia. The sequence continues at coordinate 265,599 of NZ_JAGYPI010000001.1, forward strand.
TTAACTGCTGCAGATATCAGATATTTAATGGGTATGAATCGTGACACATATAAAAGAGTGAGGGGAGCTGTAAAAAGAAAATGATTATAGCCTTTCAAATAATATTGTTAATTGTTTTAGTAATCAGCTTTATTGGTGTAATTGGAGAGAAAGAAAAGAATCTAAGAGGACATTTAACTGCAGTATGTATCGCTTCAATTATTGCAGAACTAATTTCATTTTTTATATTTAAGTAGGAATGGTGGAGAAGGAAATGAAATTTCTAAAATTACCTCAGAGTAGTCCATCTAAGTTCATGCTTGATATGAATAGAACTAAAGATGATATCAGAAAAGAAAATTTAACTCTGTTCTGTTTGTGGTTATTCGTCATGGCTATCTGTTCAACTATTGTTTGTATCGTTAGCTATTTATGGTTGATATAAAAAGGAGCGTTGTGAAAGAAATGATTTTATATGAAGAAGACATTAATATATTGCAGTTGCGTAAAGAATTGATAGGAAGAGCTGCTGAAGCTTTTGAGAGAATACTTGATGAAATGATAAGCACATGGAATAACTTAGTAGAGTTCTTTAGGGACATTGATGTTATTGAAGTACCTAAGGTTAAATGGTCGTATCCATCAGTTATATCTATGAAGAGTCAAGTACTTAATCGTAAACCAATAGTGATTCGTGCGAGGTGTAATTGTTAAATGATTTCTCCAGAAAGACTTCAATGGCTTAATGGACTCATTGAACAAGATAAGATGATTCCATTTTATAAGTCTAAAGAGTGGAGAGCATTAAGGCAGCAGGCATTAGAGCGTGATAATTATGAATGCCAGGAGTGTAAGGAGAAAGGTACTGTAACTTCCAGAAATGCAAAGCTAGAAGTTCACCACATAAAAGAAGTTAAGACACATCCCAAGTTCGCATTGGAACTATGGAATTTAAAAACAGTATGTACTTCGTGTCACAACAAAGCTCATGATCGATTTGATATGAATAAAACATATAAGAAAAATAGATTTGCAGATGATGAGAGATGGTGATATGTGATGACGTCTTCTGTCATTAGATCTGAAATTAGAAAGATAGTTAATGATGTTGTAATAAAAAAGAAAATAACTTTATCAATTTCTAAGGAAATTCTAAAAAAAAATAAATCATAACACCCCCCGGGTAAAAAGTTTCGTCTTATTTCGGAGGGACGGGAAACGGGGAGGAGGCCCAACTCTCTAAAAATATTAAATAATAAGTCCTTCACATTAGGGGTGATTGGGGGGAGGGGTAATATGGAAAAAGTAAATTTTGATGAATTAAGAAAGCAATTATTAGCACGTATTGATACTGAAGATTTACTGGAAGTAAAGAAAGTAAATGATTTAATTCGCTTGCATGAATTGGATGCAGAATGCGATAAAGTGATTGATCGTGATGGAGTAAGTATTGTCATTGAAAATGGCTCACAAAAATTTATAAAGAGTCATCCTAGCATGAATGAGAAAATGAAAATTAACGCTCAAAAAATCGCATTGGAAAAATCGATTAAATTTAAATTAAAAGCAACTCCTGCCCCTGCAACCACATCTGTGGAAGGCAAACTAAAGCGTGGTAGTTTACTTTGATTAGTTATCCGTACATCGAAGAATATATTCGCCAGTGGCAAGATGGCAATATCATTTTAAATAAAAGGCGTATCAAGCTGCTGAAATTAATTGAGCGTGACATATTAACAGCCGATGATATGTATTTTGATAGTGAGCAAATTGAAAATTATATAGCTTTTACAGAGAAATATTATTTTCCGTTGACGCTTACTCAAAAGTTCAAAACATGTTTTATCTTTTTATTTTACAAAGATGGTTCATTGGTATTTGATGAACATGTAGATTATGAAGGCCGTGGCGGTGGGAAGACTGGCCGTATTTCTACACTGGCAAATTATTTTATTAGTGATCTGCACGGAATAGATGATTACAACGTATCGGTTGTAGCGAATAGCGAGAAGCAAGCGAAAATGTCGTTCACTGAAGTGTTTAACAAAATCGATAAAGACGACAGATTGAAAGGACATTTTCATCATAAAAAAGCTTTAATCGAATCTCGCGTCACGAAATCAGTGTTCCAATATCATACATCTAATGCAAATACAAAAGATGGTTTGCGAGACGGTTGTGTTATTTTCGAAGAAATCCATCAGTACGAAAATTCCTCCACAGTTGATGTATTTACATCCGGGCTTGGCAAAGTTCCAAATCCAAGAATCTTTTATGTTGGTTCGGATGGTTATGTGCGCGAAGGATTTTTAGACAAGCTATTAGAACGCGCTGATAATATTTTAGATGGCCAAGTGAGTATTCGTGAGGATGGTCTATTTCCGTTTTTGTGTTGCTTAGATAAAGAGGAAGAAATGCATAATCCGGATATGTGGCAGAAAGCAAATTCACAATTCCATCCGCCACTAACTGGGTATGCGAAGACACTATTAAAAACTGTAATGAAACAGTATAACAAATTAGAGCATAATCCAGACGGTTATGAAGAATTTGTTACAAAACGTATGAATCTACCAAAAGTGGATTTAGAAAAAAGCGTAACGTCATGGGAAAAAATCAAGGCAACCAATCAAGATTATGATTTAGATGAATTAAAAAAACGTGAATGTATTGGCTGTTTAGACTATGCGGCCGTTCGTGACTTTGTAGCAATGGGATTATTATTTTTGAAAAATGATAACTTTTATATACCAAAGGAACTCACGCATTCCTATATTTGTAAGCCTTTCGCAGATAAGCACTACGCGTATAGCAAGAAAAAAGCTGATAACAACAATAAGAAGGACCATCGTAAATTCGCACCTATTCGCGAATGGGAAAATGATGGTCTATTGACTGTCCTAGACATTGAAACGATGGATCCACATCTTGTTGTTAAATGGTTTGTCAGTAGACGTGAGGAAGGCTGGAACATAAAAAAAATAATCGGTGATAACTTTAAAATGGATATCTTAAAACCGTTATTTGAAGCGGCGGGATTTGAAGTTGAAGTGATTCGAAATCCAGATGCTGCAAGCGGTTTGTTAGCTCCACGAATAGAAATTGCTTTTGAAAATGAACAAATTATATTCGGTGACAATCCATTAATGCGTTGGTATACGAATAACGTCCTGGTTAAACGATTGCCTAATGGCAATAAGGTTTATAAAAAGAAAGAAGAAGTAAAAAGAAAGACTGATGGTTTTATGATGTTTTTATATGGAGTATGGGCATCTAGAGATTTAGATGATTATGATGTTACAGATACACTAGATGCATTAGATACATTGAACTTTTAGGGAGGGGGTGAATATGTAAATGGGATGGTTTAATGATGTACTAAAAAGAAATAGCGAACTGGAATGGTTGTTTGATTTAGATCTTATCAATGAGACAACACAACGAGTGTATTTAAAAAAAATGGCTCTGGAAACGTGTATTAACTTTATAGGTCGGACAATTAGCCAATCAGATTTTCGCTTTATGGAAAATGGCAAACGTCAAATAAATGATTGGCATTATCTTTTTAACGTACGTCCTAACACAGATCAATCGGCAGCAGATTTTTGGCAGAAGTTTATTTATGAATTGATTTATGAAAATGAAGTATTAGTGATTTTAACTGATACGAACGATTTATTAATTGCTGATAGCTTTACCAGAGATGAATATGCCGTTTATCCTGATGTTTTTCGTGATGTGACGGTCAAAGATTATACCTTTCAACGTTCTTTCAAAATGGATGAGGTTCTTTATCTAACTTTTAATAATGAAAAATTAAGTAAGTTTATGGATGGTATGTTTGATGACTTTGCTAATTTGTTTAGCAGAATGATAGAAGTTAGTTTAAGAAAAAATCAAATTCGCGGAACTGTTGGCATTGATTCAACTCAATCTCTGACAAAGGAAAATCAATCAAAGTTACAGCAATTTATCGATAAACTATTTACTTCTTTCAAAAATAATTCTGTCGCTTTAGTACCAAAATTAAGAGGTTTCGAATATGAGGAAGTAGCAAGCGGTGAGAATAATTGGCAGTCCATAGATGAACTTACGAAATTAAAGAAATCTCTCATTGATGATGTGGCAAATATACTAGGAATTCCTAATGCTTTAATCCACGGGGAATTAGCAGATTATGAAACAAGCATTAAAGCTTACGTAAAGTTTTGTATTGGCCCTTTAGTAAAAAAAATTAGTGATGAGTTAAATGCAAAATTAATCGATAAAAAGAGTTATTTAAATGGTGAAAGAATTGAGGTTCGTGGAGTTGCGGAGTTAAATCCATTAGAAGTAGCTGATGCTGTCGATAAACTTATTGCAAGTATGGCTTATTCTCCGAACGAAATTCGTGTAAAACTTGGGGACGAGCCATCACCGGATCCACGACTAGACGAGCATTACTTTACTAAAAACTATCAACCTGTAGATTCTGTTGAAGGAGGTGAGAATGGATGAAGAAAATCGACATTAAAGGTGTAATTGTTTTTGATGAATACAAGGAAATTTATGATTGGTTTGGTATTGAAAATACCAGCGTCAGTGATGTTGTAAACTCATTACCAGAAGATAACTCCCCTATTGAAATTATTATTAATTCTCCTGGAGGAATGGTTGATGCAGGTAGTGAGATTTATTCACGACTAAAAGATTACGCTGGGGAATCAACATCAAAGATATTTGCATTGGCTGCAAGTGCAGCATCTATTATTGCTATGGGTACTGATCAAACCCTGATAGCACCTACTGCTCAAATAATGATTCATAATGTATCTGGCTCATCAAATGGAGATTATCGGGAACTGATTAAAGAAGCAAGTATATTAGAAAACTACAATAAGGCTATAGCAAATGCCTATATGTTAAAAACCGGAAAATCCCAGGATGAAGTTCTTGCATTGATGAATAAAGAAAGCTGGTTTACTGCTCAAGAAGCGGTTGAACATGGTTTTGTTGACGGAATTTTGTTCGATATTCAGTTGCCGAAAACAGCTAGTTTAGGAGCAACATTGCTGCCACAAGCAGTAGTTGATAAAACCCGCCAAATGTTGAAGCAACAAACTAAAAATGATTTTTCATTGTCAAAGCAACAATTGGATTTAATTGTGGAGACTGTTACAAACAATCTAAAGCATAATATAAACCTAAAACAAAATATCAACATGTCAAATGAACCTACACCGCCTGCTCCTATGCATTCGAAACGTAAAGGGTTCATTTTTTAATTCTTAAAATATTGGAGGAATGAGAGAATGGTTTTAAAATTAAACAATCACACGGAAACTTACGAAATTGCGAAGAAAAATTATGCAGAAGTAGTGAAAAATGAAAATTCCACACCTGAGCAATTGGAAACGGCTTGGAATGAAATGCAGGATGCGTTGGTAAACTCTTTAACTACTCAAATTACTGAACAAGTAGCAAATAGAAACACTGACCAGTCTGTATTGGCTGCGCGTGGAGCAAACGTATTAACTTCAGAAGAAAGAAAATTCTTTAACGAAGTGGCACGTTCAGGTGGTTTTGAATCAGAAACAGTTCTACCATATACTACTGTCGATAGAATTTTTGAAGATTTAACAACAGATCACCCACTATTATCAATTATCAACTTTACAAACTTGGGTACTGTTAAGGCTGAAATTATTACGTCTGAAAAATCTGGTGCGTTTGCTTGGGGTCCTGTATTTAGTGAAATTCGCAGTCAATTAGACGCGGCATTCAATAAAGAAACTTTTGACCAATCTAAGCTTACTGCATTCGTAGTACTAGCAAAAGACCTTGATAAATTCGGACCTGAATGGGTAGAAGCTTATGTACGTACACAAATTACAGAAACATATGCTGTTGCTTTAGAACAAGGAATTATTCTTGGTGCCGGCCCAACAAAGTACGAGCCAATTGGATTAATTCGTGATCTTAAAAAAGCAGTGGATCCAAAAGATGGTCATGCAAAAAAGGATATTACAGGAGATTTAACATTTGCTGATCCTAAAACGTCAATCCAAGAAATCGGTGGTGTTTGCAAGAAATTATCTAAAACAGAAAAAGGCAAAACTATAAATGTTGGAGGGAAAGTGTACTTCCTATTAAATCCAATGGATGCATGGGATGTAAAAATTAATTTCACCATTCAAAATTCGCTAGGTGCCTATATCACTTCTTTACCATTCAACGTACAAATTGTTGAATCTGAATTCGCGACAGAAGGTGAGTTGGTCGCATTTGTTCGTGATCGTTACGACGCTTATTCAGCTGGCGGTGTATCTGTTAATAAATTTGACCAAACTCTAGCTATTGAAGATGCGAATCTTTACACAGCGAAAGGTTTTGCTTTTGGTAAAGCTAAAGATAACAATGCCGTATCCATTTATAAATTATCTAAAACAGATACTCCAGCTGTTTAAATAGGACGGTGAAATAATAATGGAATATAAAGTTGTGAATGATTTTATTGATACAAATGACAATAACACACGCTATAAAGTTGGTGATGTTTATCCTAAAGGGAGCTACAAACCAACCAAAAAACGCATTGAAGAATTATCTAAAGAACACCCAAAATATAAATGTAATTTTATCGAAAAAGTTGAAAAAGTACCGCCTTCAGAATAATGGAGGTGGTTCTTTTGTTAGAGAAACTTAAAAATTATCTTAGGGTAACTTGGGATGATGAAAACGAAGATTTAGATCAAATCCTCAAAAGAGGAAAGGATTACTTAAATGAAATAGCTGGGGTTGAATTGGATTTCGAAAAGGATTCTCTAGCTATTCAACTTTTACTTGATTTCGGTAGATATGTTTATAACAACTCTTTTGAATTGTTCGAAGCCAATTTTGAAAGTCAGCTTTTAAGACTATCTTTACGTGAAGGGTTGAAAGAGCATGCCGAAAATGAGTGAATATCAACGTGAAACATTTAATGACGGTGTCCTTCGGTATGGCCATAAAACTACCCAAAGGTCTGAAACTCGAAAACGAATAGGTGAGAAGTTCCAAGAAGAAGGCAAGCTCTTTTATCGTGAAATGTCCTATCGTGAAAGTGACTATTCACTAGCAGATGCGCTTGGATCTAAGTTGGATTTAAAAGTAAAAACTCTGTTTCCACCATCTTTTCGAAAAATCGATAAGAACAAGTTAATTGTGCTTATTGATGATGTAGAATATGAATCCATAAATGTGGACCATGATTCTTCTAAGATGTATCTATTTTTTTATCTGCAAAAGGTAGGTGGTCGCAATGAATGAGCAACAAAAGGAGTTCATGAAAAAACAAAAGAAAATGATTGTTGATAGCTTGAAGAAGTATTTCCCTACCATTCCACTTTTTGAAGATGAGATGGCCGAGGATGAAGAAAAGGAATTTATTAAAAACAAAAAATACCTTGCATTTGTCTTATCCATGGGTGATTTTACACCTTCTAATCTTGGTAATCTTACACAATCGTTTTCTATCGACTACTACTCAGAAGATCGTGACGATGTAGACGAAACTCTAATCGATATAATCAGTTTAGTTGAAAAGATACCTACAGTAAGTTTTGTTCGAACAACAAAAATGCGGGCCCGCGCTGCTAATACTGATCGTTTTGTAGACGTGGTTACTCTCGATTTTAGGAGATTCGTAAAGTATGAGTGTCGAGTATGATTTCGATTATGCGGAATTTCAACGATTAGCTGATAATATCGCAAAACTTGGAGATAAAGCAGAGCCAGCAATTAATGAATCACTGGCTAAGCATTCAGAAAAGCTGCTAGTGCCAAAGATAACAAACCTTATTCCTGTTTCTCGAAGTGTCAGGGATAAAGTACATGCCCGGAATAGCCAATGGCAGAAAATCGAAAAAGGCAATTTAGAGATAACAATCAAATCAGCCGGAGGAGCTGCCAATAAAAAAGGTTCCTATGGATACCTTGTCTTTCCGAATGAAGGTAGAGGTCCAAGAAACCATATAGAACAGCGATTCATGGAAAAAGGTCTAGAAGCAGGCATTCCAGAAGTCGTGGATGGAATACAAGTAGATTTAATTAAGAAGATTGAGGAGGAAATATAATGCCAGAAACTATCATTACTGAATTTGATGCGGTTAGCATTAAAAATCCTTATATAAAATTCGCTGGTGATACTGAAGCAGTATCTTTTGGTGGGATTGGGAAAGTTGATGGTGAAACAGAACTATCGGAAATCGTTAAGAAAGTCGAAGGGGTAGAAGTTAAAAAGAAAACTACCTTGCAAAAAATGACTTTGAAGTTAAGTGCCCACGTTCCTATTGCTCCTATGAGGAAGATATTTGGTCTATCTAATGAAAATTTAAAGCCAGGTGTCTATGCATACGGATCTGATAGCAAAACGAAATCGTTCACACTTACTGCGGATGTTATTGATGAATTTGAAGATATCACTAAATTAATTGCCTTTCCAAACTGTTCATCTTCCACAGGACTTACATTATCTATTGAAAATGGAGCATCCGAAGTGGCGGAGCTGCAATTGGAATTCACTGCTATGATTGATGTCAATAAAAAATGCTACTATGAAGCAATTGTAGATGAACTGGAAGATCCATTAATTGCAGAGACCTGGAGAAAGAACTTCAATCATGACTTAGTAGCAATCGCTACACCATAAGAGGACCTACTTTTTAGTAGGTTCTTTTTTATATTTTTGGGAGGTTAGAAACGTGAAAAAAATACACTCTATTATTTTGAAAGAAATCGAATTTAAAGAAACGGATGATGGATTCGAGGAAGTTGTCAAAAACGAAAAGAAATATCCAGTCTATTTAACGAATCATGCATTAAGGCGAGGTCGTGATCAGGGCATTGTTGACTCAAGCCTGCTATCGGATTTATTGGAAATTGAGAAGGGCTTCAATGGTAAAAAGCAAGAGGATGCAGCTCGGGCCGTAATTAACGGTTTATCAGAAGAAAAGATGTTAAATGTGATTTATTTAGCCTTTTTAGGCGCTAATCCAAATAGCGAATATACATTTGATGATTTTTTACTGCGCTACCATGGCGACTATAGTGAGATCATGACTCTTTACATTAATATTGTTTCCTCATCAATTTCAAGCAACAACAACAGATTTGCTAAAGCACTTCAAGACTCTACAAAGGCGCCGTCCAGTAAAGAAAAAAAGTAAAGACTCCACAGCTCACATTTGAGTGTGTGGAAGATAAATACGTTTGGTTTGTAGTTGGTCAGGGAATGGATTCCGACTTTTTTTGGCACGAGCCAATAGCTAATGTGGAAAGAGTATTTGAAGGTGCTGTTTCCCTCAAAGGGTGGATGAACAATCCTAAAACTGTGTAGAAAAGAGGTGAAATAATTGGCTAAAAAAGACGAAGTACAAATAAAAGTTAGTGTCTTTAATCAAAACTTTAATAAATCCATGAAAAGCATGAAGGACGATACCAGCAAGCTAAACCGTGAGTTTAAGCTTCAAAGTGAACAAATGAAGCTTACTGCTACCGATTCCGAAAAACTTGCTGCTAAAGTGGATTTTTTAAGTAAAAAACACGAACTGGCTAAACAAAAAGTTGCGGAGACAGAAAAGCAGTATGAAGCTGTAAAATCTCAATTTGGTGAAAACTCAAAAGCAGCCGAAGATATGGCTAAAAAATTGACTAGTGCTCAAATTGAAGAACAGCAACTTTCTAATAGTGTTCAAGAGACAGTAACAAGTTTAAACCGAGCAGAAGAAGCAGAAAAGCAACGTACAAGTGAATCTGCAAAGGCAGCACAAAAGCTAGAAGAATTAAGCGGTAAGGAAGATCAGCTTAATAATTCTACAGAAAAGTTGAATGCAGAGTACGATCTTCAAGTGGCCAAGTTAGGCGATAGTGCATCCGAGGCAGATAAGCTTAAATTAAAAGTAGAAAATTTAAGTCAGCAGCATGAACTGGCTGGGGAAAAGGTTCAGAACCTAGAACAACAACTAGAACAAGCTAAAAAGCAATATGGTGAAAATTCTGCAGAGGTTCAGCAATTAGAAAAACGTTTGATCGAGGCAAAAACAGAAGAACAAGAACTTGCGAATCAAATCAATTCAACGAATAAGGAATTGAAAAATCAAACGGATGTTGCACGCAAAACAGGTGAAAAACTTCAAGAAATTGGGGATAAGACTAAGGATATAGGAAAGAAAATGACTGTTGGTGTCACAGCTCCTATTCTTGGTGTCGGTGCAGCTGCATTTGCCGCATCTAAAAGCTATAATGATGCTTTTAATACAGTTATTAAAAAGACTGGTGCCACAGGTAAGGCAGCAGATGATTTAGAAAAAAGTTTTAAGAATGTAGCCGTCAACGGTCCTGATTCTCTTGAGGACGTTGGCCAAGCTGTAGGTGAAGTTAATACTCAATTTGGATTTACTGGACCTCTACTTGAAAATATCTCAGATTTAATGCTTCAATTCGCCACTATTAATGGTCAAGATGTAACTTCCACATCCATAGCAGCTAAAAAAGCAATTGAAGCATATGGTTTAAGTAATAAGGACCTTGAATCCGTGCTCGATGCAGTAACTAAGACAGCACAAGATACAGGACAAGCTACAAGTGACTTATTTGATAAGGCAGTTAAAGGTGCTCCACAGATTAAGGCATTAGGATTAACATTTGCAGAAGGTACTGCATTAATTGGTAGATTTGAACAGTCCGGTGTAGATTCTGCGGCTGCTCTTTCATCAATGGCTAAGGCACAGGGTGTATTTGCAAAACAAGGTAAAACACTTCAACAAGGTTTAGGTGAAACTATTAGTAAGATAACAGGTGCTAAGTCAGAGACAGAGGCACTCACAATAGCATCTAGTATTTTCGGTGCCAAAGCAGCACCTCGAATGGTAGATGCCATTCAGCGCGGCACTTTTAGCCTAAAAGATTTAGAGAAAGCTAGTTCTGATGCAAAAGGAGCAGTTAGGCAAACATTTAATGATACTCTAAAGCCTACTGATCAAGCTGCACAAGCAATGAATAGTGTAAAAATAGCACTTGCAGAAATTGGTAACGCTATACAGGTAGCTTTACTCCCTTTTTTGCAAAAAGCTACTGTGGTATTAAAGGAAGTTGCTGAATGGTTTGGTAATTTAAGTCCACATATGAAGCAGGTTATTATTGTGGTTGCTGGTGTAGCAGCTGCCATAGGACCTTTGATAGTCATTATAGGAACGTTAATATCATCAATTAGTACCATTATCGGAGTCATTGCTCCAGTAATTGGTGCAATTGCAGAAGCAGGTGGAGTCATAGCATTATTAACCAATCCTATAACATTAGTTATTGCTGCTATTGCTGGATTAGTTGCTATTTTCGTAACTTTATATAAAAAGAATGAGGAATTCAGAAATGTTGTTCAGAAGATATGGGAGAGCATCAAAAATGCCTTTAAAGTAGCTCTTGATTTTATAATGAAAATTGTTAAATCAGTCATGACAGATGTTATGGCTTTTTTTGGTTCTATCTTGTCTAAAATAAAGGCATTTTGGAAAGAAAATGGCGATCAAATCAAATCGATTGTTAAAAGCTTTATGAATACAATCGGGACAATCATTAAAAGCGTTATGGGTATTATTAAAGGCATTTTTGAAGTAGTGTGGCCGATTATCTCAGGTGTTGTTAAGATTGCCTGGGGATTAATTAAAACGGTTGTTAAGACAGGTATTGATTTGGTACTTGGAATTATCCAGACAGTGCTAAAAATCCTCAAAGGCGATTGGAAAGGTGCTTGGGAAACGATTAAACAAACAGTCGTGAATATTTGGAACAACATCAAGGACTTTTTCAAGAATGTAAAGCTATTCCAAATCGGTAAAGACATCATTAATGGTCTGATTAAAGGTATTAGCTCCATGGCAAAAGCAGTGTGGGGTGCCATAAAATCTATTGCTGGCGGAGTTACCAAGACAATTAAAAATGTTCTTGGAATCCATTCTCCATCTCGAGTCACTACAGATCTCGGTGAACATACTGGACAGGGTTTTGCTAATGGTATTTCTAACAAGAAAAAAACAGTTGAAAAATCAGCTAAATCCTTAGCAACTACAGCCCAAAAAGCCTTTTCTAATGCTATGGATGGCGCGTCTTATAAATTCAAGATGGGGAAAATTGACTCAGCTCAATATATTTCAGAACTACGTAAAATTCGTTCTGAATATGCAATAGCTCCTGACCAGGTAAGAAAAGTTAACCTTCAAATAAAAACAGTTCAAGATAAACATGAGAAAGAACTTCAAGCAATTCAGAAAAAGACTTTTGATGCTGCATTGAAACAAATTAAGGATAAAGCTGCAGCCGGGAAAACATCTTATCAACAAGAATTAGCGGAATTGCAAGCGTTGGCTGGACTTTACAAAAAGAACTCCAAGGAACGCTTGCAAATCGAAAAAGAAATAAAAGCAACAAAAGATAAGCTGTTAAAAGAACAGTTTGATAAAGAGAAAGAAGTCATTAAAAACAAAAAAGACCTTAACCAATTGTCTCTTACGGATGAGCTTAAACTCTATGAGAAATATTTAATTGAATACAAGAAAGGCTCAGAGCAAAGAAATTATTGGGAACAACAGGTTTTTGATGTGAAAAAGCGTATTAACGATCAACTTATTTCTATTAACAATGAGTATGTGCAAAAAATCCAAGATGCGAATCAAAAACTTATTGATGGTGAAAAAGCGTTAAATGATGAATATCAAAAAGCATTGGATGATAGACGACAATCATTGTATTCTTTTGCAGGAATCTTTGATGAAATAAAAGATAAATCCGACGTTACCGGAGAGCAATTGCTTCAGAATCTCCAGGATCAAGTAACCACATTCGCGAATTGGGCTGCGAATATGAAGTCACTATCCGGCAAAGGAATATTAGATATAGGGTTGATTGATGAATTACAGACAATGGGTCCGAAAGCAGCAGCTGAGATTGCAGCACTAAGTAACTTAACGGATGAACAACTCGCGCAATATAACGAACTTTGGAAAGCTAAAAATGAATTGGCGCGTCAACAGGCTACAGAAGAACTAGAAGGAATGAAAGCTGATACGCAGAAAAAAATAGAAGATTTGCGAGCAGAAACAAAAAAACAACTGGATCAGTATCAAAAAGAATGGGATGCAAAAATAACAGAGATTTCGAAAGGTACTAAAAAAGAATTCAATGCAATGACCGCGTCTATGCCGGCAATCGGGAAAAATACAATCCAAGGACTTATGGACGGTATGTCATCTATGACAGGACCATTACTTGCTCAAGCTCAATCTATAGCTGATTCTATCTCTAGCACCATTAAAAAAGCATTAGATATTCATTCTCCATCAAGAGAAGCACAGTGGATTGGTGAAATGTTTGGTGCCGGATTGGTAAACGGATTAAAAAGTTCTATTAACTCAGTTAATGCTATGTCTGAGCAAATTGCGGCTGCTATAACTCCAAAAATGTTAAATGTAAATGTTGCAGCCACTTCCGTTGGTAATGGAGGAATTCCTAAATTAGAGCAAAATATCACGATTAATAGTCCAAGGGCATTATCTCCAGCTGAAACAGGTCGACAAAATAGATTAGCGTTACAACAATTCGGTTTTCAATTTAGGAGGTGAGCGAATGCGTACCAAGGAAATTGTTTGTACTAATCAAAATGGGGACAGTTTGCTCATTTCTCCTAACAGCATTTATAAAATTCAGGATGATATTGATACAACAGGAGTAAAAGCAAACACTACCTATGTTACAAATTATAGAATCCAAGGGGCAACTGCCGTATCGTCACGATTAGAACAACGGGATCTCTCCTTAACATTTTTCATCGATGTGGAAGGAATGGATGAGGATTGGATTCAAGAACGCAGGGATGAAGTATTTAGAGTTTTTAATCCGATTTACAACCCGATAAAGGTATTGATAAAAACTGTTAATCGGTCTTTTTTTATTGATGCCCATGTGGAATTAACACCATCTATTAATCCGGATCCATCTAGTATGAATGAATCTTGGCATGATGTGCTAGTACAATTAAGCGCTGGTAATCCATTCTTCTTAGATTCAGAGAAACGAAAAGTAGAAATTGCTACCTGGCTTCCGATGCTCGAATTTCCACTTGAAATTAGTTCAGATGGAAGCGAAATTGGACAGCGTTCCCCTTCATTGATTGTGAATGTTTTGAATGAGGGACAAGTAGAAACTGGAATGACGATTCAATTCAAAGCACTAGGTACCGTCATTAACCCATCGTTGTTCAACGTGAACACACGAGAATATTTCAAAATAAATAAAACCATGACAGCCGGTGAAGTCATTACGGTAAATACCTACCAAGGAAAGAAACGCTTGGAATCAAGGTTAAATGGAATCACAACCAATATCTTTAACTTTATGGATTATCGAAGCAAGTTTATGCAATTAGAAGTGGGAGATAATCTGTTTCGTTATGATGCTGACAGTAATGTGGAAAATTTAGAAGTGTCCATTTACTTCACTCCACAATATTTGGGGGTGTAGCATGAATATATTTGTTTTTAATAATAAGTTTGAAATGCAAGGAATTGTGGACACTTTTGGTTCTCTTATTTGGCATCGTGAATATTATAAGACTGGAACATTTGAACTTCATTTAGATGTTCCAAAAGAAAATAAAGATGCATTATCACTTATTTTTCTACTTCGCAAAGGCAATGTGCTAGCTAAAGAAAATAGTATGGAAGAAGCCGGATATATTGAGGATATCAAACTGGATGACGAAAATGCAGAGAAATTAGTTGTCACAGGCTATTTTATTCAAAATATTATCTCTCATAAAATTGTGTGGAGGCAGCAAAGTAGCACAGGAACAGTTGAAGAAGTAATGAAATATTTTATCGATAAAAACTGTATTAATCCAGTAGATCCAAACCGAATAACTCCTCATTTAGTTTTATCAAATAACAGAGGGATATCTAAATTGGCGAATGAAATAAGCACCAATGACAATCTTGGTGAACTTATAGAGAACTTAGCAGTTAAGTATGATGTTGGATGGCGAGTGATTTTTGATTTACTTAATAAAGAATATATTTTTGATATATTTGAAGGTATAGATCGTTCCATTAATCAGTCTGTGAATCCACAGGCTGTTTTTTCATTGGAATTTGAAAATGTTATAAAGCAAACCTATACAGATAGCGACAATAATCTTAAAAATGTGGCTCTAATATGGGGAGAAAATCAAAAAGAAGTTGTGGTTAATAATAATATTTCTGGATTTGAACGTAGAGAAATATTTGTTGATTCTCAGTCATTATCCAAAACTATTAAAAATGATGATGGTACGGAAAAGACTTTAACGGATACAGAGTACCAGGAACTTCTTGTAGAGCAAGGAAACAGTAAACTAGCTGAAACTCAAAGAATATTAACCTTTGAAGCCGATGTTTCGGTGACTTCCAATCTTAAATACAAAGAAGACTTTGATCTGGGTGATATTGTCACCATAAAAAATGAACGTTGGGGAGTGCTTTTAAATACACGAATCACCACGGTAGAGGAAGTTTACGAGAATGATACTCTTGATATACGTGTCAATTTCGGAAGTAATATTCCAACGTTAATCGATAAAATAAAACAAAGAACGAGGTGAGATAGTGGAATTTTACAGCTTTTTTAATAGTGTTGGTGGAGATAGGAAGTATAAAGCTGATGATTGGGCACGTTATTTTAGCAAATTTATCACAAACGGTGTATTTCCCAATATAGCATCTAATCTTCAAGTTATTGCTGACGGTACAAACATGACCATTAAATTAAAGCCAGGAGCTGCATGGATTAATGGTTATATGTACGAGAACACATCTGATTTAGTTTTACCTATAGATGTAGCTGACGGACTTCTAAACCGCATAGATCGAGTTGTAATCCAATTAAGTTATTCAGAACGGTTAATCCGTGCAGTAGTTAAAAAAGGGGCATTTTTGAGCTCTCCTGTGGCTCCTACGTTGCAAAGAGATGCAGATATGTTCGAGTTGGGAATTGCAGATATTTATGTTGGAAAAGGTATTACCTCTGTCACTCAATCTATCATTACTGATTTGCGATTAAACACTAGTCTCTGTGGGATGGTTGCCAGTCTAGCTCAACCTGATACAACTGCTATATTCAATCAATATAAAGATTGGTTCGACCGTATTTCCAAAATGCACGAAGATGAAGCGCAACTCTATTTTCTAGCATTTAAAAATAAATTGGATTTGGATGAACAAGAATTTAATTCATGGTTTGATTCCATAAAAGGAAAACTTGATGGGGATGTTGCTGCTAAATTAGCCGGTGATCTTGCTTCTCTAGAAAATGATGTTACGGCACATAAGGCAGATTATGTAAAGCATCCAGGAACAGGTACAACAACAAATATAAAAAACGTCTATTACGTTACATTAAATCCTGCACCACCTAACGGATACGAAGATAAACTTGGACTTGTAATTACTATTAATGCTAATTCCACAGGTCCTGCTACGTTAAATTTGAATGAGTTGGGAGCAAAACCAATCCTTAAATCCAATGGAAATCAAGTGAACAATTTAAAAGCCAATGGTGTTTATACAGTCCGTTATAATCCTTCTGCAGATGGAGGGACAGGGGCTTTTATCTTACAGGGTGAAGGGGCTTCTGGTAATGCCGTTGCGTCTGACCTTCTCTCTGGAAAAACGGCAAGTACAGACGCAGGTGATATTACAGGAACTATGCCTAATAATGGTGTATTTAATTTACCTATGGGTGCAATTGTTCCGGCAGGATATTATAGCGGAGGTACTGTTCCTAGTGGAAAGAAGTGGGCAAGCGGTACTGTAACACCTGCAACTACTGATATAACTGTTACAGGATTAACATTCAAACCATCTATTATTATTATTGCACATCCAGCAAATACTCCTTGGTCTACTTTGTACATTAGTGCTAATCCTACCATATTTTCTATTGGTAATACCACATATAACATCGATGGTACTACGTTTTATATTACTAACAGTGGCTTTAAATTAAGAACATATAACAATGGAATAGCATATACTTGGTATGCTTTTGAATAGGAGGTAAACAATGAAAACATTAGTGATACACGATAACACTGGATATGTACTTTCTACTATTAGTGGAGAGCCTTCACCAAGAGAGCCAATTGGAGTACCATTTTTGTGGGTTGATATTCCAGAAGGAAAGCGGATAAAAATAACTGATGGAATTGGAGTAGATGTATATGTTACTCCACATAAAGTGATTTTAGAGGACATTCCACCAACGGAAACAGAATTATTAGGTATCCGAGTGAAACAGCAAGAAGACGCCCTCTTTGAATTAGCTGAATTACTATCGGAGGTGATTGGTTAATGGCAGTATTATATGCAAATCGAATCATAGAACAGTCCGGACAAGAAGAAGCGTTCACTATCGACAATGTACCAAATTTGTGGAAAAGCAAGACTTTAACGGAACTAAGTAATCGAGGTTATGACGGAAACGGAAATCTGTTGTAAATGAACATCAGGAAGATTATGCGACACAAACACCACTGAAAAGTAGGTGTATTTTTTTATGGAAAAAGGTGGTCTAATATTGTCAGAAAACGAACGTATCTTTATTGATTCTTTAGTATCTGATTTAGAAGATGTTTTTTGGATTACAGACAAAATTGAAAATGAGATACAAAAACTTGAATGTAAAGAAAAATATCAGCGAATATTAAATGCAATTAAAATGTTAGAACAAGAACACGATACTTTATATAAGTTAATTAATCAATAATTTATCATAACAACAACAGTATGCCACGTTCCGAGCGTGGCTATTTTATTTAAGGAGTGATTATTTTTGGATAAAATCTTTAAAACTATTATTACTGTATTAGGAGCGCTAGTTGGCTATTTATGGGGGTGGTCGCCATTGTTACCAATTCTTTTAATCTTTGTTGTTCTGGACTATATAAGTGGTATCATGGCATCTGCCACAGAAGGTAAGTTATCAAGCAAAATAGGATTCAAGTCGATTCCAAAGAAAATCATGATATTTGTTATGGTGGCAATAGCTCACCTAATAGATGGTGCATTCGGTAATAATCATATGTTCAGAGATGCAGCCATCTTTTTTTATCTAGCTAACGAGTTACTATCCATCACTGAAAATGCAGGGCGGATTGGGTTGCCAGTTCCTGAACAATTATTAAAAGCAATTGATGTATTAAAAGGGAAGTCAAAAGGAGAGAATCAGTAATGACCTTTATTTCTGAAATTGCTCCACATGCCCAACGTATTCAAAAAGAATTTGGTATATTAGCTTCTTTGGTAATAGCCCAAGCATGTTTGGAGTCTAATTACGGTAAAAGTGGACTAGCTGTAAATGGGAAAAACCTATTTGGAATTAAAGGAGCGTATAATGGTCAATCGGTTACAATGAAAACAACGGAATATGTAAACGGTAAGCCTGTAAAAGTTAACGCATCCTTTAGGAAATATCCTTCTTGGTACGAATCGCTTTGCGATCTAGCTAATTTATATAAAAACGGCGTTTCTTGGGATAGAAATAAATATAAAAACGTCATCGGAGAAACCGATTATAAAAAGGCTGCTAAAAAAGTTCAATCCGATGGATATGCTACGGATCCAAAGTATGCAGATAAATTAATCGCTACTATCGAATCTAATAAATTAACTCAATATGATGCTGTGGCAAAACCTGCACAAAAGGAAACAGTAAAGTTTAAAGAAGGTCAAAAGGTAAAAATCAGGTCATCTGCTAAGTATTATGCCACTGGCCAGACGATACCGGAACGCGTCAAAAATAAGCAATACACTATTATGCAAATAAAAGGCGATAAGGCGCTAATTAAAGAAATCTATAGTTGGGTTAAACAAAGCGATCTTGCGTGAAATTATAAAGCCCTTCTCATTCGAGAGGGGCTTTTTTAAAATGGGAAATTATGATCAGTTTCTTTTCGTTTTTCAATTTCCTTCACCATATCCGTAATATCCTCTTTTTCACAAATTACTTTTTCTAATGTTACATTCAATGGTGAGTTTCTCTTGATTTTTTCCCAAAATTCATAAGCTACTTGTTCTTTCCTTCTTCCTCTTAGATTGAATTCCCCTTTTTGTAATACTCTACTGTTAACATCCACAACGATATAGTGGATTTGTATGATGACAAAAACATACATTCATTTCTTCCTCATTTCAAAATAAAACCGCCCTTTTGGACGGTTTATTTAAATAATTTTCTAAGCATTTTGCCTGTAGTTTTACCAGCTGCTCTTCTAACAATTCTTTTGCCGACTTTTCCTTTTTGAACTGCGTTAATATCTCCAAGTAGCTTTTCTGTAGACCTTAAAGTTTTCCTCATTTTATTTAAAGACATATTTCCACTTCCTTACTTTTTTAATAATGCTGGATGCATAAAATACGAATCTGCTATTTGTTTGTAGTTTTCATAATTGAAATTTTTCCAATCAATTTTATTATATGTATCTCTAGTTAGTGTGATATTTAGTACATTTTGATCAGATTCTTTTCCGTATGAATCTACAAGAGGCATTTGCCAGAACACTGTAACTTTCGATACATCTTTATTTTTATAAATACTTTGAAATACATCTCCACTTTTCGATAATAAAGATTGTCTTGTAAAATTATTTGTTAAGATACTATCACCTGAAAGTTTAATATTAACTAACTTGTCATTGGATTCACCTAATGCAACAAGCTCTACAATTCTCTTTTTCTTTGTATTTGATTTAGAGCCAAGTTTTTTATTAATATCATCTGCGATCTTTTCTTCCAGTGATTTTGGTGTTGTTGTCTTTTTTTCTTTTTGTTTATTAGTAGTACTTTGTTTAGTTTCTGCTTTAGTATTTCCATTATTGCTTTCCTGTACTGCTCCAATAGCACCTAATACAACAATCACGGCGATTAACCAAAACCACCAAAGTTTGTAAAATGGTTTTTTCTTATTCTCGTTCATCTTTCATTTCCCCCAATTCATCCACACTAATTCCTAATATACGAGCCAATATAAAAGATTGTTTCAAATCTGGTTGAGTTATATTTCTGACCCAACTAGAAAAGGTTGCAGCTGATACTCCGCATTCTTTGGCTAAATATTTATGCTTAAATCCTTTTACATTTGCCCAATAAGCTATTTTATTCTGAAACATATGTATTCACCTACTCCATTATTACCAATTCTACATTACTGAACATAATCCATCTTTAAAAAAATTACATTAAAAAATAAAAAAATCTTTATGGACAACTTCTAATTTTTCATTCCAGTTCGTATGCTTTATCAAATACCAAACTGGAATCGAGAAAAGAATATTCTTAATCCTATTATTCTAATGGTTCTATCTAGTCCAGGAATATTCCTTTTCACAGAAACTATTTACTTCGTAAATAACAAGGGAGGTGGGAAAATTGATGTTTACTTTAATCAGCACAGTAGCTATCGGTGGCTTGGCTGGATATGGTTATTTACAATCAAACGCATCACCTAAAAATGAATCGAAAAAAATTCTTAAAATCCTTAATAATTCAGGTATGAAAATAAAAGATAGTACTACTAAGAAAACAGAGACAGTTCGAATTTTAAAAAGACGGACAATAGAAGGAGGTACAGAGTATGTATTTCAAATTCCATTAGGTTTAGGACAGAAAGATGTGCTGGAGAGAAAACATTTATTAGAGGATGGACTGAATACACAGAGTAGAGCAACAGAATTAAGTTCCAGAGATATTTTAGGAATCAAATGGGATAAAAATGCATGGAAGCAGATAAAGGAATTATTCAAGAAAAAAACGCCAAATAAGAAGGAGATTGAAATTGATTTTGACGGCACATTAAAAATCAGAGTGTATGATGAACCATTGACCGAAAAGTTAATATGGGATAAATCAATGTTGAGCCCAGGAACATGGAAAATTTGTTTAGGTGGAGATCGGCAAGGGAGAATTTATCATGATTTTGATGAAAGAAAACATTTAATCATTGCCGGAGTCCCGGGGTCAGGAAAAAGTGTAATTATGAAATTAATCATCACTTGCTTAATGCTTCAAAATCCTAATGATGTCTCTTTTTCATTGATTGACTTAAAGGGAGGTCCTGCTTTTTCTAGATTCAAAGATTGCAAGCAAGTAAAAAAAGGACATTTAGGGATTAACATGGAGGAGTCATTGAGAATTTTAAAGGAAGTTCAAGATGATATGGAAAATGTATATCAAAACATTTTAGTGCCTAAAGGATTTGAAGATGTAACAGAAGCAGGAATTAAGAGAAGGCATTTTATTGTGATTGATGAAGCAGCTGACATTGTAGATTATCCAGAGGTAGTAGATATATTAACTGATATTGTTCGAAAGGGGAGAGGTAGTGGACATTATGTCATCTATAGCACACAATATCCTTCTGCCCAGGCAGTACCGATGCAAATTAAAAGAAATATTCCATCTCGATTATCTTATGTTCTAGATAGTGGAACAGCATCCACAACTGTTTTAGACCAAACTGGAGCTGAAAATTTACCTGAAATACCTGGTAGGGGAATTTACAAAGGGAGCGTAAATCAAAAAATATTTCAAACCGCATTCATGGATAACGAAGAAATAAAAAAACAGATAGCTCCATTTATAATCATTCGACCAAGAGAGGATGATCATCTTGATAAAAACAGCAAAGAAACAACAGAGAATAGAGGATATACTCTTATCATTGAAGAGAATGGATTATCTAACACGAGCTCAAATTCAAGCTATCCACAACTTAAAAGGAGATCGAAACGCAAATAGAATTTTGGCTGATATGCAAGAATATCTTTGTAGTTTCCGGCACGAAGTTCAAAAGGTCTATTATCTGAGCAAATCTGGTAGAGAAAGAGTTAAATGTGATGTTGTTAGAGCGAAAACAGGTAATATTCAACACTTTCTTTTAAGAAATCAACTATGGATTTACTTGAGGACACCTCGTGATTGGAAAAATGAAATAAAAGTACAAGTAAAGGATATTTCGCTAGTTGCTGACGCAATGTTTTATGTCACTAAGGAAATCATGGCTTTTGTGGAAGTTGATGTTAGCCAGCCTATGAAAACAAATAGGATTAAAATGGAGAAATATCGCAAAATTAAAGAAATGACTGGTAACGAATTTCATGTTGTATGGGTCACTGAATTAGAAAGTCGTCGGATTAAGTTAAAAGAATTAATGAAAGACTTTCCGGGTAGAGTGTACACATTAAATGAAATTAAATAATGGAGTGATCACCATGAATAAACATATGAAATCTATTAAGTTTAATGACTTTATGAATGGCTCTTATAAGATTAAAGAATCTGCACGTAAGAAAAAAGTAATTAAAAACACTATAAGTGTTGCCAGTTCTATAACTATTCCTTTGCTCCTTACAGGCGGTGTAAGTGCTATTGGATTAACCGCTGTAGGTGTAAGAGCTTTTGCATCTACAACTAATGTTGCCGTACCTGTAACAGCTCAAGTAGTTCCAGTTGGAGCAAAAGAATGGATGGGCGAACAGACACTATCAGCATTAGCTCATGTCCTAGATCCTCTTGTTGATATCATGGTTGCTCTAAGTTTTCCAATTGCATCAGTAATTATAGTTGGATCTTGTTTCTTCTTCATGTTTAATAAATCAGAAAAAGCCTGGGAAATGATAATGAAAGCTGGCTTAGGTTATGTATTAATCCAGGTATCTCCTTTGATTCTCAATGTGTTAAAACAAGTAGGAAATGCAGTTTAATTAGCCCATAAAATCATGATCAAAGAAAAGCTTGTCCATTAGATTATTCACAATCCCATTAAAATACCCGTAAACATTCTTTACTTTCTTTCCTGCCTTAATCTTCATAACAAATTCTTTAAATGCTCTTTCTCCAATAGTAATTAATTGGTTATCCGTAAATGCTCTGCAGCCATCCACATGATTGATTATAGTATTGTTCTGTTTAACCACTTTCCAAAACTCTTGAATGGTTTCAGCTTTATCGTAATAGTAATTTACTAGTTTACTAAATTGTTCTGGAACCCAATGAGCAATAAAATTGGAATGTGAAAATGACACGCTCTTACGTTTATTAATAATATTTTGTTTTAAAGAAACAGAAGTTGTTTTAATGGTAGGACACTTCCTATACTTTTTAGGAGGTGTCTTGTCGGTCACATCATTTTTAGTTTGGATTATCTGGACAGCATTAGCAGTTTGAAGCATATCTTTTTTACGTTTCATTGGTACCTGACGGATCATTCCTAGCTCCTCTAATTTTTTCATTAAACGTTGCACTGTTTTATAGGAAAAATCTAGCTTTTCAGCAATTGTGTTTTTAGACATATAGCTGACACCTATTTGTTTACAACTATGGCGCTTTAAAAGTTCAAGTAATGCAATTAGTCTAGCTTGTACATCAGAACGAGAAATAGACGATTTAATATGATCCCTGTATACACGAACCGTTTTATTCATTTCTTCAATATCAGTAAACGTTGCAAGGTTGTGGAAGGAATCTACACTTGCAATTACGTTTATTTTTTTCATAATTTATGTCTCCTTTTGGAAACAAAAAAGCAACGGCCTGTTTTATGCAAACCGTTGCGAAGAAACACCATAGTGTAATAAACTACATCTAAGGGTACAGCAAGTGTTTGCCTGGGCATTCAGGCAGGCGGTATAAGAGTGTTGGTAGCACCACTTATACACGCTGTGCTCTTTTGTTTTTTCTAATTGGTAGACACGTAAGAATTGTTTTCTGTTGGCGAAGGAGTACCACCGCCAACCCAAATTGCGGTTATTTGCCCGAGAGCAGCTAAGGTTGCCACACCAGAACCAATTGCATGACCGAATAAAGCAGCGATAGATCCATTTAGGGATAATCCGGAAAATCCAGAACCGTCCAAACCGGTTATGACACCACCAATTGTAGAAGTAATAGCACCAATCTCTTTCGATAAAGGAACGACATTTGCTAAAGCACCTCCCAAATCATTCACAATACCCTGTGAGGTTTTTGGCAAGTAATCTCCGATAATCGATTGAAATCCTGCATCCCCTAAATAGAAGAATGCAGCAATTGGAATAACCGGCCCGAATACTTTAAATCCAAATTGTAAGCCTTCAATAATATATTTAGTTGTTTTTTCTAATGCCTTCTTTTTGTGGCCAGCTGCGGTAATGAGAAGGAGAATAAGAATAGAGGTTCCTCCTACTAAGGCAGTAGCGTCACCACCTTGAAGATTAAATACAACCATAGCTGCAATATCAAGTGCAAATAGTATTGGTATTAATATCGCAAAGAAACGTCTATAGGAAACGGATAATAAATGTGGATTATACAATTCATTTTTCTTGCTAGACTCTACTGTTTTCCCAGATGGGAGTGTTCCTTTTTTCATATCTCGTTTCAAAAGGAAAAAAGCAGTACTTGTTGTTACGGCTCCCATAATAATGACTAATGGGATACTGGCATGAATAACGTCTGAAAGCGGTATGCCTGCACCATCTGCAACTAGCTTTGGAGCCCCTTGGATAATATAATCGCCAGAAAGGGCTATTCCATGTCCGAATAAATTCATGGAAACGGCGACACCAAGTGCCGGCAAGCCAGCTCTGAGAGCTACCGGTAAGAGAACAGCACCTACTAATGCGACAGCAGGGGATGGCCAGAAAAACAAGGAAATCACTAGCATGACGATCCCGATAATCCAATAGGCAAGGGTTGGAGATTTAATTAATTTCGTAAAGGGATATATCATAACATCATTTATCCCTGTTTCCATAAGGCTCTTACTCATGGAGACGATAATAGAAATAACAAGGATAATGGAGAGCAATTCGGTGATCGCATAAATGAAGCTAGTAAAAATACTGCTTATGGAAGCAGTAAGCGAACCTGTTGCTGCTAATGCAATGAGGAAAATACCGGTAATACAAATAATCGTTGTGTCGCGCTTAAAAACCATAAACAAAATAATAAGCACGATAAAGGCCAAGTAAATCCAGTGCACGGACGTTAAATCAAAATGCATATGTGACGCCTCCTTAATGGATAACTTGCAAAGATGGGCGATAGCCCTATTACTTATTAACAAGATATGATGAATAGCACATTAGGTGCAGAGGCAAAAAGAGAATATTTAATTCCAATTACTGGATTAATTCTGTGCAGTTTGTTAAATATCCGACCAGAGACGGAGTAAAAATATATCGAATGGACCTTAATAGGTATTTATAAAGAGATTATAATTTTATAAAGAGAAATAAAGGAATTTGTCTTTTTTTCTCGAAGTTTATTTAGTGAGATTGAAAAGGCGGCGAAGAATTTTGATTTTTTCAGCGATTTTACTTGTAATTGGAATAGCACTTCTTCTAATAAATATTGGTGTCATTTCCTTGGAAATGAAAGATGTTTTTGTCATGTTTTTGCCGGTTGTGTTTGGTTTTGCCGGATTATTGTATTTAATCCAAAGTATTCGGAGAAGATCCTCCGGCTCTTTTTTCCTTTTCTTACTTTTCACCTTCTACGGAACCTTATTAGAGCTGAGTCATTATGGAGTGGTCCGCTTTACATATGGGGATTGGTGGAGACTATGGCCAATTATCATTATCTATCTTGCAATCAAAAAAATCTTTTTTAAGGAAAAAGTTAAATTCTCCATAGAAGCAGACTTTGATGACAAAGATTTTGTAGATATAAAGGAGTTTAAAAGCAAGGCTAAAAGAAAGTATAAAAAAAGCTTTACCTTAATAGGGGATATGGAGTTTAAAAAGCAAAATTGGCCGTTAAAATCGATGGATTTGCATAATTTAATAGGAGATTATTATTTTGATTTTAACAAAGCCTTCATTCCAGAAGAAGAAACAAGGATTACTATCAGGTGCCGTATCGGGGATGTAAAGATGCTTATTCCGGAAGATATTCCTGTCCGGGTAATAACGAAGATCAAAATGGGAGACATTCGTCTATTTGATATGACTTCATCAGGAACGAAACCACAGCTAGTTTTTGAATCACCTAATTATGATGATTCTATTAAAAAAATTGATATTTTGGTTGAAGTAGGAATTGGCGATATAAGAATTGATCGTGTATAGGGGTGGAGAATTGTGCGAAGGTTTTTAAGCATCCGTTTTTGGTTTATCCAAAACTTTCTCACCATGGCTGTTATCTGCAGTTTACTTTATTTTGTAGGACTGCAATTTTATTTATTAATTAATCACGAAACTGTAATAGATACAAAGAAAATTCTTTTTCTTTCTCTATTTATGTTTTTCATATTTGCAACTTTTAGTGTTTATTTTGGCTTTCGAAGCGGAAGAACATTTTTGCGGAAATTAGATGATGTTCTATCATTTGTTTCGATATTACGAAGTGGAAAATACTCTGCACGTGTAGAAAATTTTGAACAGGATGAAATTGGCCTCATACTAGATGAGATGAACCAGCTTGCTGCATATATTCAAGATCAGGTACGGTCATTACAAAGATTGGCAGATGAAAAAACGGAGTTAGCCGACCAAGCGCATCAAGCAGCAGTAATGGAGGAAAGGCAGCGTTTGGCAAGAGATCTCCACGATTCCGTCAGCCAACAGTTATTCGCACTTGGAATGTTATCTTCCGCTGCTTTAAGAACGGTTACAAAAAATCCGATGGAAGCGGAAAATATGCTTAAGCAAGTAGCAGGAATATCGGCAAAGGCCCAAGGTGAGATGCGAGCTCTTTTGCTGCATTTGCGTCCTATTGATTTAAGAGGAGATTCGCTGGAAGAAGGAATCTATAAATTAGTTAGAGAATTAAAAGAAAAGACAAACCTTGATATTGAAAGCAGCATTAAAGACCTCGGTGACCTGTCAAAAGCGATTGAAGAGCATGTTTTCCGGATTGTTCAAGAGGCACTTTCAAACATATTAAGACATGCCCATGCTACAAAAGTAAGAATTACACTGGAGACAATGAAAGACCATCTGCATTTATATATTAGTGATAATGGCGATGGTTTTAGTGTGGAACGTAAATCCATAACCTCTTATGGTCTGCAGACGATGCGTGAGCGGTGTGAAGAGCTTGGAGGCGTGTTTCAAATCCGGTCAAAAGAAAATGAGGGAACATATATTAATATAAGAATACCTTTATAGTGTAGCTTTCTTAATTTGTTTTATATCCTAAATCAGACAAAGTTTCGGACATCTTATCACAAAATGATGAATATGGAAGTTTAAAGATTCTACAAGACAACAGTTTAAGAAAAGCACCTTTATAAGGGAGGGGAAAAGAGATGGAAAGGGTAAAAGTAATGATAGTGGACGACCATGAGATGGTCAGACTAGGAATCCGTTCCTACTTACTAACCGAAGATAGAATTGAATTAGTAGCGGAGGCAAGCTCTGGCCAAGAGGCTGCTCAGCTTGCCAAAAAGCATTTACCCCAGGTAATCCTAATGGATCTACTGATGGAGGATGGTACTGGGATTGATGCAACAAAGGAAATCTTATCATTTTTACCGGATTGCAAGATTATCATTCTTACAAGCTATTATGATGATGAACAAGTATTTCCTGCGATTGAAGCAGGGGCTCATAGCTATATGTTAAAAACGTCAAGGGCAGAGGAAGTAACAGCAGCCATTTATAAGGCTATACATGGAGAATCGGTAATAGAACCGAAGGTAGCACATAAAATGATGAATCGTTTTCGGGGACCTGCAAAGCAGCCTCATGATGATTTAACGGAAAGAGAAATGGAAGTGTTGAAATGCTTAGGGGACGGCATGACGAATCAAGAAATAAGCGATTATCTATTCATTGGTGTAAAAACGGTTAAAACACATGTAAGCAATATTTTAAGCAAATTAGGTGTGTCGGATCGAACACAAGCAGCAATTTATGCTAACAGAAACAATATTGTCTTAGCAAAAAAATAAGAGCCTCATGGCTCTTTTCTTATTCTTCATTTGGAATTATATATTGTGTAAAATAAGCAGGTCCGGAAAAAATGCTTTTGAACTCTGCAGCGGAGACTGCCTTTTGCGCTTCTTCATAAGAGCTGGAGTGTTTCCAATCCGAATAAGCTTTTTCGTTCTCCCATAAAGTAAATTCCACATATGTATCACCTTTTAAAGGACGGAGCAATCGGATAGCTTGAAATCCAGAAACCTTGCTTATTGACGGTATTCTTTCTTTAAAGCGATATTCATATACAGGCCTTCCCTCGTCTGTTACGGGCACATTGTTAAAAACGGCCAGACCTCTATTCACTAAATAACCCGAACTCTCCACAACTTCATATTTACGCGGTACCTCAAACACCGATTTATTTGTTGATTCATGAAATAATAGTGAATTTTGTCCATTTTGCATAAGGATCATGTTTGCATCTGCATTTTTTGCTTTGATTTTTTCTAAAAAATCATAAGTCCCTGTTGTTATGTAAACATACATTTCATCACCCCATCATTCCACAGTATTATTTATATTATATCCATTCCCTATATGAAAAAGTATAAACAATTAGCGGAGTCTCTGATATAAAATATAATAGTAATTACATAAGGCTGTTTTCGTATAGATTGTTGTTTTTCGTATATTGTTTTAATTCCAAATATAGTCTTAGCTTGGGGCATCTTTTCTTAGGATAATTATTCATACATAATCAAGGATAATGGCTTTATTAAGATTTTTATCTGAAAAAGCAACAAAGTTTAAGAAAAGAGCCTTACATAAAATCTGTTTATGAAAAAAATGTTAACTTCTTTAATAGTAAATAGGTGTAATAATTTTTTCGAGATTAAAGAGCAAAAAATTATTAGAACCAAACCTAAATAAAGAAGAATTTTTGACAATTATCA
Organism: Bacillus sp. FJAT-49736; assembly: GCF_018343615.1. Taxonomy (GTDB): domain Bacteria; phylum Bacillota; class Bacilli; order Bacillales; family Bacillaceae_C; genus Margalitia. The sequence continues at coordinate 294,474 of NZ_JAGYPI010000001.1, forward strand.
TGCTTTACTATACTTTTGCATGGAAAAAGTCTATAGTGAAAACAGACTAAAAATAACAATAATTATATTAAAATGATTACAATAAGGGATAGTATGTTTGAAAGGTGGCCATTTTGCAGATGACTAAAATTATAAACGATTCTCTCATTAAAGCAGCAAGAGGTGAAAGGACAGATCATGTACCAGTTTGGTATATGCGGCAAGCAGGCCGATCACAACCGGAATACCGCGCTTTAAAAGAGAAATATTCTTTATTTGAAATTACACATCAACCAGAGCTTTGTGCATATGTTACAAGACTTCCGGTCGAAAACTATGATGTGGATGCAGCAATTTTATATAAAGATATTATGTCTCCGCTCCCAGCTATCGGAGTAGATGTGGATATTAAGTCTGGAATTGGTCCGGTTATTCATAACCCTATAAGATCCATTATGGACGTGGAAAAGCTTGGAGAAATTCATCCAGAGGAAGATGTTCCATATGTATTGGATACCATTAAGCTTTTAACGGAAGAGCAATTAACCGTTCCTCTTATTGGCTTTGCAGGAGCTCCTTTCACCGTTTCCAGCTATATGATTGAAGGTGGTCCTTCGCGTGATTATAAGAAGACGAAGGCACTAATGTATACGGAACCGAAAGCTTGGTTCATGCTAATGGACAAGCTGGCAGAGATGACTATTACATATGTACGTGCGCAAATTAAGGCGGGAGCAAGTGCAGTACAAATTTTTGATTCATGGGTAGGCGCTTTAAATGTGGAAGATTACCGAACATTTATTAAACCAGTTATGACGCGTATCTTTTCTGAGTTGAGAAAGGAAAATGTTCCGCTTATTATGTTCGGAGTGGGAGCAAGTCATTTGGCGTTGGAGTGGAATGACCTTCCGCTTGATGTTGTCGGACTTGATTGGAGACTTCCAATTAGTGAAGCACGGGAAAAAGGAGTTAACAAAGCTGTCCAAGGTAATTTAGATCCTACTGTTCTATTGGCTCCATGGGAAGTTTTAAAGGAAAGAGTGAAAAATATATTGGATCAAGGTATGCAGGTACCAGGGTATATCTTCAATCTTGGACATGGTGTATTCCCGCAGGTGGATCCAGATGTACTGAAACGATTAACTGCTTTTATTCATGAATATAGTGCTGCAAGAATTAAGGAAATGAGGTAAGGAAGATGGCAAAAAAGAAAATGGGACTTCTTGTAATGGCTTATGGTACGCCATATAAAGAAGAAGACATTGAACGCTATTATACTCATATTCGTCACGGTCGAAAGCCAACCCCAGAAATGCTGGAGGACTTAAGAAGCCGCTACGAAGCGATAGGCGGAATATCTCCATTGGCAAAAATTACAGAGGAACAAGCTTTTGGATTACAAGACCGTCTGAATGAAGTACAAGACGAAATAGAATTTAAAGCTTACATCGGCTTAAAGCATATTGAGCCTTTCATTGAAGATGCGGTTGGAAAAATGCATGAAGACGGTATAGAAGAAGCGGTATCGATTGTATTAGCTCCACATTTCTCTACCTTTAGTGTAAAGTCCTATAATGAAAGGGCGAAGGAAACAGCGGAAAAACTAGGTGGTCTGCAAATTACTTCTGTTGAAAGCTGGTATACAGAACCGAAGTTTATTCAGTATTGGGTAGACAAGGTAAGGGATACATATAAAAGCATGAGTGAAGAGGAACGTAGATCTGCTTGTTTAATTGTGTCAGCACATAGTTTGCCAGAAAAAATTCTACAATATGGAGACCCATATCCACAACAGCTTAAAGAAACGGCAGAGCTTATCACAGAGCAAGCTGGTATTACAGAATATGCTATTGGCTGGCAAAGCGCCGGAAATACTCCGGATCCATGGCTTGGACCTGACGTTCAAGATTTAACGAGAGATCTCTGCAAGGAGAAGGGTTATAAAGCATTTGTCTATATTCCTGTAGGATTTGTCGCAGAACATTTAGAAGTACTGTATGATAATGATTATGAGTGCAAAACGGTAACAGAGGAAATAGGCGCCGGCTACTACCGCCCGCCAATGCCAAACGCACGCCCTGAATTCATTGATGCTTTGACTACCGTTATTTTAAAACATATTAGCAAATAGAAAAATCTGCTCTTCCTGAGCAGATTTTTTTCATGTCTGGAAATAGGAGCAAGTCTAGAGGAAAAAAATATTAATTCGCTTGCTTGATAAAACTGAATATGATATATTATTTTACGTAAAAAACTAAATGACCATTTTGGTATTTTGGTCATTTCTTCGAAAAGTGGTGAATAAAATGGTAATTGATCGCAGAAAGTTAATCCTCGAAGCTGCACACAAATCCTTTTCGCTATTTGGCTATAAAGCAACTACGATGGATCAGGTTGCAAAGCTAGCGAATGTAGGAAAAGGGACGATCTACACATTTTTCAAAAACAAGGAAGAATTATTTGCTGAAATCATTTCCTCCTTATTAAAGGAAATGAAGGCTGCAGCAGAAATTAATTTGCATACGGAATTGCCCTTTCATGAAAAGGTTAATCGGACCCTTTTCCAGCTATTAGAATTTCGTAAGGAGCATCAATTAACGATTAAGCTTTTTCAAGAGGAAAGAGATATTGGAACTCCGGCTGTTCAAGAAGTGATGCAACGAATTGAGGAATCAATTTTAAATTATATTCAAAACATCATTTTGGAAGCTATCCAAAAAGGTGAAATTAAACAATGTAAACCGGATATTACAGCCTTTATTATCTTAAAATTGTATATAGCATTAATTTTCGACTGGGAAAAGCACCATAAGCCACTTAACAAAGAAGAAATTTCCGAGTTATTTAAACTGTATTTATTTCAAGGATTATCAATTTGATAATCCCGAAATTTTATCTTACTTTGACCAAATGAATGAAATGGTCAAAAATTTTCATGGAGGTTATGCCTAATGTTTATTGCTGAATTGAAAAAAATCCTCCGTCATCCAATGTTACTGATTTCGACTCTTGCTATCACATTTGTACCAATTATGTATGCAGGTATGTTTATTTGGTCTTTTTGGGATCCATATGGACATTTGGACCGATTACCTGTGGCGGTTGTAAATAATGATAATGGTGCTGTATTGGACGGAGAGCATTTAAAGCTAGGGAAAGAGCTGGCAGATAAATTAAAGGACAGTAAAGACTTTGATTTCCAAATAGTCGAGAGTAAAAAGGGTTTTAAGGAGCTCAAGAATCAGGATTATTATATGCTAATTGAGATTCCGGATAATTTTTCTGAAAATGCAACTACCTTGATGGATGATCAGCCGAAAAAATTAGAACTAAAATATATTCCGAACGAAGGAGCAAACTATCTTTCTTCCAAGATTGGCGACTCAGCGTTGAAGGAAATAAAGGCCTCTGTATCAAAAGAAGTAACTGCTACCTATGCAGAGCAGATTTTTGATAAATTGAAAGAGATGGGCAAAGGCTATGCGCAAGCAAGCAAGGGAGCATCTTCGATATACGATGGTGCTAAAAAGCTTAATAATGGTTCTAAAACAATGAAAGAAAACTTGGAAACACTTGCATCCAAATCTATTGAATTTGATAATGGATTGAAATCAGCTGCAGACGGTACAACAGACGTTGCCAAAGGAGCGTCCGATCTTTCCGAGGGACTTGGTCAGCTTGAGGAAGGGCACAAACAGCTCTTGCAGGGTGTTCAAGCAGCAAGTAAAGGAACGAATGATTTGGCGAATGGAACCGAGAAGGTAACGAAAGGCTTGAAATCTGCTGAAAAAGGTATTCAGGATGTAATGACTAATACCAATAAAATTCACGATGGTGCAAATAATTTAGCTGATTTGCTAGGTCCAGATGAAAGGTTCCAAAAGGGAGCAGACGCTACAGCTAAAGGTGCTTCAGACCTACACTTAGGTATTGTAGAACTACAGCAGCAAATACAGCCTCTTATCGCTTCATTACCGGATGGTCAACAAAAAAGTCAGCTGCAGGAATTATTGAAACAGCTTGAAACAGGCAGCAATAGTGTAGCAGGAGGCGCTGAGTCCATAAGCAATTCCATTGGAGATTTTCGTAATGGAGCATCTGACTTAGCAAACTCCATTGATAGGCTAAATAAAGAAGGAAACCAAACCTTAAAAGCAGGGTTGGACAGTATATTGACTGGTTCTTCTCAAGTGAATGATGGTGCAAACCAATTAAAGCTCGGATCTGGCCAATTGCTTCAGGGAATGACTATTTTCAATGATAAATTATCTGAGGCAGGAAATGGAGCGGCTAAGCTTGCTACGGGCAGTAGTCAATTAAAATCAGGTATGTCTCAATTGACAGATGGAGCTTCAAAGCTTACAAATGGTACATCGAAGCTCGCAGATGGTTCAAAGGATTTAAACAGCGGAACAAATAAGTTAACAGATGGCTCAAAAGAGCTGAAGGATAAATTAGGCGATGCTGCAAATAAATCCGATTCTATTCATGCAGATCAGAAAACATATAATATGATGGGAAATCCAGTGAAGGTTGATAAAACGGAAATGAATAAAGTTCCAAACTATGGTACAGGATTAGCGCCATATTTCCTATCACTTGGATTATTTGTCGGTGCCTTATTGTTAACAATCGTCTTTAATGTTAAAAATCCTGTTATCACACCAAAAAATGGGCTTTCCATGTTTGTAAGTAAATTCGGCGTGATGGCGTTAGTAGGAGTAATTCAATCATTAATCGCCGCTGCTATTGCTATTGGCGGGATTGGATTAGTGGTAAAAAGCATTCCGCTATTTATCTTCACAGAAATGATCACAAGCCTAACTTACATGGCACTGATTCTATGCTTAACAGCATTGCTTGGAGATCCAGGACGATTTTTAGCTATAATTATATTAATCCTACAATTAACAAGTAGCGCTGGAACATTCCCGTTAGAATTATTGCCGCCAGCATTACATCCAGTACATGAGGTATTGCCGATGACTTTCTCCTTAAATGCATTTAAGGCAGTAATTTCAACCGGGAACTTTAGTACCGTGTGGCACAATCTAGGATTACTTGCAGTGTATATGGTTGTTTTCATGGCTATTACAGTTGTATATTTTACAGCGAAATATAAAAGATCACATACGAATACAATAGAACAAGCAATGTAAAAAAAGTTAGGGCTCTTGCCCTAACTTTTTTAATCCAGGATATATCCGTATATTGCTGTTTTTCATATATTATTCTAAATCCTATTACAGTCTTAGCTAGGGCACTTTTCTTAAGAGGAGTAGGCTCCTATAACCAAAGGTTTCCCGTTACAAGGATTTTCGACTGAAAAAGCAACGAAGTTTTAGAAAAGAGCATTAATCCAATAATTTTAAATCCTTAATAATCTCCTCAGGCTGAAAGTCTTTCCCACCTGAGTAATCATTTATAATTTCCCCTTTTTTATTGATTAGATAAAAACTAGTACCGTGAACCACTTGCGTATCATTCTCCGGCTTTTTAACAAATTCTTTGAATTTATCTAAGGCAAGCTTTTCGATTTCTTTCTGAGAATATCCTGTTAAAAGATGCCATGTAGTAAAATCTGGTTCGAAATGAGAGGCATAATCTTTTAACCTTTTGGGAGTATCTACCTCAGGGTCAACGCTGAAAGAGACAAAATGAACATCTTTAAGTCCTTCCGCTTTCGCCTTTTTTTGAAGTTCGCTCATTTGATAAGTTAATTGCGGGCATATAGTAGTACAGCTTGTGAAAATGAAATTAGATACCCATACCTTTCCCTTAAGATCCTTCATGCCGAAAGGCTTTCCATTTTCATCGGTATAATTAAAGTTTCCAACCGGCTCACCCTTTTTTTGACTTAAGGTATTACTGCATGCACCTAGGCTTATTAAGGAAAGTATTAATAATAGCAATAGAGGTATTCGTAAATGTTTCAAAATGGTATCCTCCAGTATGTAAATATATTATTTGACTACATTATAGACGAAAAACAAGGTAAAAATGGTCTACTGCTGAAATATTCATGAAATGCTCAAAATTAAAGAAGTGTTTTTATTTATAAAATTGTCAACACTTATTAACAATACTTACGTATTCTGGTTCAAGAGTAATGTTACCATATAATATATCAAGGTAGGAGGGGACTTTATGTCACGTAAAATATTTATAGGGTTTTTTATATGCCTTACGGTAATAGTATTATCAGCATGCGGGAGCAATCAATCCAATACATACGATAAAAAAGTGCCGGTTGAGTTAACGGTTGCCTTAAAAGTTCCAGATAAAGCCAATGTAAATGATAAGGTATCTTTGCAGGCCTTAGTAACTCAAGGAAAAGAGAAAGTAAAAGATGCGGATGAAGTGAAATATCAAATTTGGGAAGGAGACAATATTAACAACAGTAAATATATTAATGCAAAAAACGATAAGAACGGGAATTATACGGCTGAAGCGATGTTTGACCACTCCGGAACATATCAGATTCAAGTTCATGTAACGGCAAGAGGTCAGCATGTAATGCCGAAAGCGAAAATAATCATTAATACTAAATAAACGATTTGTTTTCTGCCCGTGAGCCATCACGGGTTTTTGTATGGTTTATCACACTGTTTTTCTTGATGGAATTTGGGTAAAATGGAGTGAGTAAATTGCTATAGGGAGTCTATTGGACTATAATTTTAGGAGGGAAAGAGTATGAAGGTAACGGTTATAGGGCAGTGGGGCGGATATCCGAAAGTAAATGAGGCAAGCTCCGGATATTTGCTTGAGCATGATCAGTATAAATTATTGATAGACTGTGGCAGCGCTGTATTATCGAAGCTACAAAACTTTGTTCAGCCTGAGGATCTGGATGCTGCAATTATTTCTCATTACCATCCGGACCATATTGCGGATGTCGGCGTACTTCAGCATGCGCTATTAATAGGAAAATACATGGATAAAAACATTCAAACATTACCTATATATGGTCACGAGGAAGATATGAATGGATTTCATGCCTTAACGTTTCAAGATGTAACGAAAGGGATCGGCTATAATCCTGAAGAGAAGCTTCAACTTGGACCTTTTACCATTAGCTTTTTAAAGACGAAGCATCCTGTTCCATGCTATGCAATGAGGATTGAAGCAGATGGTAAGGTTTTCGTCTATACAGCTGATACATCTTATCTTGACGCATTCCCGGCATTTTCAAAGGATGCAGACGTATTGCTTTGCGAATGTAATTTTTATGGAAATATGGATGGATCCGCGGCAGGTCATATGACAAGCTATGATGCTGGTAACCTTGCTAGCCTTTCGGGTGCAAAGCGCTTAGTTTTGACACACTTGCCCCAATATGGTGATTTAGAGCAGTTGAAAACAGAAGCAAATGAGAAGTATTCTGGTGAGGTGTTATTGGCTTACTACGGATTAACAATCCAATTATAAATAGAAACATATTTAAATAATGGGGTGTTACATATGTTGTTTATCGACAATCAAGGAATTACGGATCCGCAAATTAATCTTGCAATAGAAGAATATGCATTAAAAAATTTAGATCCGAATGAGACATATCTTTTGTTTTATATCAATCGTCCATCTATTATCATTGGAAAAAATCAAAATACAATAGAAGAAATTAATACGGAATATGTAGACAAAAATGGTATTATTGTTGTTCGCCGTTTATCTGGTGGTGGTGCTGTATATCATGATCTCGGTAACTTAAATTTCAGCTTCATTACGAAGGATGATGGGGAGAGCTTTCATAACTTCTTAAAATTCACTGAGCCAGTAATTAAAGCACTGCAAAAATTAGGAGTTAATGCGGAGTTAAGCGGTCGGAACGATATTCAAGTTGGGGAGCGAAAAATTTCGGGAAATGCTCAATTTGCTACAAAAGGACGCATGTTCAGCCATGGTACATTGATGTTAAATTCTGAGATTGAAAATGTAGTTTCTGCGCTAAAGGTGAAGAAGGACAAGATTGAATCCAAAGGAATTAAATCGGTTCGTAGTAGAGTTGCTAACATATCCGAATTTTTGAATGAAGAAATTACGATTGAAGAGTTTCGTCAATTGTTGTTAGAATCGATCTTTGAAGGACAAAATCCAATACCTGAATATAAATTAACGGATGAGGATTGGGAAAAAATTCATCAGTTATCCAAAGAAAGATATCAAAACTGGGATTGGAATTATGGAAAATCACCTAAATTCAATTTACAGCATTCTCATCGTTTCCCAGTTGGAGGTATTGATGTCCGATTAGAAGTAAACAAAGGTGCAATTGAAAATTGTAAAATATATGGCGATTTCTTTGGTGTTGGTGATGTAGCGGATATTGAACAAAAGCTTGCAGGTGTTCGTTATGAACGCAACGAAATTGAAAAGGCACTGGAAGATATTGACGTTAAACACTATTTCGGTAACATTACAAAGGATGAACTTGTGAATTTGATTTATTAAGGATATGACCCTCTCACTTGGTGAAATTTGAAGTGCCAATTTCACTTGATGAGAGGGTTTTTCTTTTGGGCTATGAGTTGATGATAATATACAGCTCAAGAATTATTAAGACAAAATATACTGATTTCCGTTTGGGCTTGTCGTTGGTCATATGAAGGACAAGTTAGCGGTCTTGCAGAAGTAAAATGTCCTTCATAAGCCGGATGAAGGACAAAATAGAGAGAAAAGTGAAGTAAAATGTCCTTCATAAGCGGGATGAAGGACAAAATAGAGAGAAAAGTGAAGTAAAATGTCCTTCATAAGCCGGATGAAGGACAAAATAGAGAGAAAAGAGAAGTAAAATGTCCTTCATAAGCCGGATGAAGGACAAAATAGAGAGAAAAGTGAAGTAAAATGTCCTTCATAAGCCGGATGAAGGACAAAATAGAGAGAAAAGAGAAGTAAAATGTCCTTCATAAGCCGGATGAAGGACAAAATAGAGAGAAAAGAGAAGTAAAATGTCCTTCATAAGCCGGATGAAGGACAAAATAGAGAGAAAAGAGAAGTAAAATGTCCTTCATAAGCCGGATGAAGGACAAAATAGAGAGAAAAGAGAAGTAAAATGTCCTTCATAAGCCAGATGAAGGACAAAATAGAGAGAAAAGAGAAGTAAAATGTCCTTCATAAGCCAGATGAAGGACAAATTAGAGAGAAAGTGAAGTTAAAATGTCCTTCATAAGCCGGATGAAGGACAAAATAGAGAGAAAAGAGAAGTAAAATGTCCTTCATAAGCCAGATGAAGGACAAAATAGAGAGAAAAGAGAAGTAAAATGTCCTTCATAGCCTCACAGGACAAGTAAGCATATGATCTAAGGGGAAATGCCTTTTATAATACTAAAGGATTTTAGCAAGACAAGTTAAGTTATTAAAATATATAAATATTTGTTAAAATCAATGGAGGAAAATAGGCAAAGGGGAAAAAAGAATGTTTAAGATATTCATTATTGAAGACGATAGACGGTTAGTAACTCTTCTTCAGGAACATTTACATAAATTTGGCTTTGTAACAAAGTCGGTTGCAGATTTTGCTACTATTCGCACACAGTTTGAACAGTATTCGCCGCATCTCGTTTTATTAGATGTGAATCTTCCTAAATTTGACGGCTATTATTGGTGCAGGCAGATTCGGAATATATCGACTTGTCCTATCTTATTTATCTCAGCTCGAGAAGGAAAGATGGATCAAGTAATGGCCTTAGAAAATGGCGGAGATGATTATATAACAAAACCATTTGATTATGAAATAGTCATTGCCAAGATTAATAGCCAGCTTCGCCGGGCATATGGAAGTTATGCTGGTTCTCAAAATGATCGTTCCCATATTGTGAATGGATTAAAGCTCGATGTGGAGCGGTTGACCTTAACCATCGCTGATAACATTGTTGAACTAAGTCATACGGAAGCGAAAATATTAGATGAATTAATGAAAAAGGCAGAACGTGTTGTCAGCCGGGATCGATTATTGGAAAAAATATGGGATGATCAAGCATTCGTGGATGACAATACATTAAATGTTTACATCACCCGGGTAAGAAAAAAATTGGCCACCTTACATATAGAGAATGCGATTGAAACAATCCGTGGACAAGGGTATCGACTTAACCCGAATTGGGGGAAGGATGAATGAAGCTTTTCTTGCGCGAACAGCTGCCGTTAATAGTTTTCTATATTGTACAGCTTTTTCTTATTACTCTTATATACTGGTTAGATGGGTATAGGCATATATATATATCTTTATATGCAGCTTTACTAAGCGGCTGTTTACTGCTAGGTTATCTTGCATATCGCTATATTACAAATCGTGCATTTTATAAGCGTTTGGAAAAGCCACTTTCTACAATGGATGAATTTTTGAATATAGAGCATCAAACACCATTATCTGTAAGCTTGCACGTTCTACTTACTAGCCAATTTCGGTCTTTTAAAACTGAGTTGTATAATTATCAAAGAAAACTTGAAGGCCATATTCAATTTATTAACCAATGGGTGCATCAAATGAAAACCCCTGTTTCTGTTATTCATCTGATGATTCAGGATGAGGATGATCCACGTTTCACTGCGATTGGCGATGAACTCGATAGACTGCAAAAAGGATTGGAAATGGTGCTGTACACATCTCGGCTCGATACATTTGAACGTGATTTTTATGTAGAATCCTTGTCATTGGAGCATGTTGTTCGGTCTGTGACATCAACTCACAAGCGTTTATTTATTCGTAAGCATGTGTTCCCGGTAATAGAAATAAATAAGGAGCTCCAGATTGCATCTGATGAAAAGTGGTTATCCTTTTTACTGACACAACTAATTACGAATGCTTTACGCTATACGGTACAGGAAAATAAGAAGATTTATTTCCGTGGCTTCATACGGGGGATACATACGATTCTTGAAATACAAGATGAAGGGGTAGGAATTCCCAAAAGTGATTTGCCGCGTGTATTTGACCCATATTTTACAGGAGAAAATGGCCGCAGCTTTCAGGAATCCACGGGGATGGGACTATATTTAGTGAAACAAATTTGCGAAAAGCTTGGACATCGTGTTGAAATAGAATCTACTGTAAACAAAGGCACCATCGTTCGTCTGATCTTCTAAAAGGATGCCAGGCACCATGTGTTCACATGGTGCCTGGCACTTTGTGTACGTATAGTAAAATAAAGATTAATTGTCATATAAATTACTTAACGAGTTATCCTATGCCCAGCTCCAGCGCCTATCAGCTAGCGGATTTCTACGTCTCCTCCCTGAGATAAGTCAACATCGACTCGTCCCTCGTTGTGATTCCTATATCTCAGTCGAAGACTACGAAGGTGAAATTACACTTCAAATCTCACTCATCCGTACACTGATGAGCAAGGCACCTACGCTTTTCTTAACCTTACAACTTTGTAAGCTAACTGTAAGTTAATGAAATGGTTGTAAAAATGGAAGGCGTATAAAATGAAGATACAGATGAAACAGGGAGTGATGAAAATGTCTATATTAGAGGTTAAACATTTAGAAAAGATTTATGAGGGTAAAGTTGCTCATAAAGCATTAAATGACATTAATTTCTCTATTGATCAAGGAGAGTTCGTCGGAATTATGGGTCCATCCGGAAGCGGAAAGACAACCCTATTAAACTTAATTGCGACAATTGACCGCCCCACATCAGGAGAGGTTAAGATAAACGAAAAAAATCCGCATGTATTAAATCGTAAAGAAACAGCACTGTTCAGAAGACATGAGCTTGGATTTGTCTTCCAACACTTTAATTTGCTTGATACATTGACAGTGGAAGAAAACATTATATTACCGTTAACTCTTGATGGAGAAAGTGTTCGTGAAATGAATAAAAAGCTACAAAATGTTTCAAAAAAGCTTGGAATTGACCAAATTCTTAAGAAAAGAACATATGAAATCTCCGGTGGACAGATGCAAAGAACGGCAATCGCACGGGCTATTATTCATAATCCATCTCTTATTTTAGCGGACGAGCCAACTGGGAATTTGGATTCCAAATCGGCAAAGGATGTAATGGAAACTTTAACAACGATAAATAAAGAGGATGGTGCTACAGCCTTAATGGTAACACATGATGCTGTTGCGGCAAGCTATTGCCATCGTGTCATCTTTATTAAAGACGGCAAATTATATAACGAAATTTTTCGCGGGGATAACCGCCAAGCATTCTTTCAAAAGATCATTGATATGCTTGCTTTGCTAGGGGGAGACAGCAGTGACCTTTCCACAGTTCGTGTATAGAAATGTCGTCCGTAATAAACGGACATATGCCGCTTATTTCCTAAGCAGTGCATTTTCCGTCTTAATTTTCTTTGTGTACGCACTCTTTATCTTTCATCCAGATATTAAACATGGAATGATTTCAGCAGTTGCTGTCCAGCTAATGACTGCGGCAGAAGTAATTATGTACGTTTTTTCCTTTTTATTCGTACTGTATTCTGTTAGCACATTCCTTAAATCACGAAAGCGTGAATTTGGAATTTTAATGATGCATGGTATGACAAAGGGCCAATTAAACCGCATGGTCTTCTTGGAAAATATGCTAATAGGTATTGGGGCTATTATTGTCGGTATTATAGCGGGGATTATCACAGGGAAATTGTTTTTAATGATTGGATCAAGGATGATTGGAATCGATTCACTTTCCTTTTATCTATCCTTAAAAGCATTGGCACTGACGATTTGTGCGTTTACAATTCTATTTTTCTGTATTTCTTTATTTACCACTATTTTAGTTAGAGTAAATAAATTGATAGATTTATTTCAAGCGGGGGAAAAACCGAAAAAGGAACCGAAAGCGTCCGTGTTGTTATCGCTTCTTGCTGCCATTCTGCTAATTGCAAGCTATTACCTAGCAGCAACCACAACTATGCAGACGATTTTAGTTCGAATTCTGCCGGTAATTGGAATGACAGTTGTAGGAACATATTTTTTCTATACCCAGTTATCTGTCTTTGTTATAAAATTACTGCAGAAAAATCATTTTGTCTTTTGGAAAAAAACGAATATCATTACGATCTCAAGCCTAGCTTATCGTCTAAAGGATAACGCACGCATGTTCTTTATGGTTACGATCGTTTCTACTGTTGCGTTTTGTGCGGTAGGAACACTCGCTTCGATGAATGTAATGAATAAGCAATTTAAGGAGGACTATCCTGCTGCAATCAGTTACACAGCAATGGATAATCATCCAATTCAGCAAAAAAACTTGAAGCAAATCAAAACAGAATTAAATAAAAAGGGCATTAATTATACGATACAAAGTGCAGTGATTAAAAATGTGGAGGTTGCATCGGATCGTTCAAGCACACGATATCCAATTACGGATATTGATATTATTTCATTCTCTGATTATAAAAGAATCTCGAAAAGCGCGGGATTTGATGTCCCAGAGAAAAAATTAACCGGAAATGAATCACTGGCAATGTTATTTTCCCATTTTCAAATAGATTTTAAACCTGCTACTTATGTATTAAAACAAGGTAATATAAAGCTACAACCGAAGAAACAATCAAAAAATGTTACGATTCCATTTCGCTCAGGGCTAATTGTCAGTGATGAGCTTTATCAAAAATTAAAAGCGGGAAAGACAAATACCTTTACAGGATTTTTCACTAAAGACTTTGAAAAAACAGCTGGAATAGCAAAAAATCTTGCTCCAGAGGGAAGCTCTTATTCCTCTGAAAATCATCATTATGAAATGCAAGTCAGCGGTACAATGTATGAAATTCAAATGAATATGTTTAGGATGATGCTATTCATCGCATTATTAATTGGAGCTGTCTTCTTTATTGCGGCTGGAAGCTTTCTATATTTCCGCCTGTATGCCGACCTTGACTATGACAGGCGTCAATATTTAACGATTAAAAAGGTAGGATTAACAGATCAAGAATTAAACAAAATTGTAACCCGTCAGCTTGCGTTGTTATTTTTTGTCCCGATTATTGTTGCATTTGTTCACAGTGCTTTTGCGTTCATGGCTCTGCAAAGCTACTATACATTATCTATCGCATCTGAGATGATCATTGTTCTGGCAAGCTTCTTAATAGCACAGTTGATTTATTTCTTCTTCATTCGTTATCGATATTTGCGGAACTTGAAGAAAACATTAATTTAATAGAATAATTTCTAGAGTAGGAGTCTTTATGGACTCCTATTTTTTTATTACATTTCACACACATATCTTGTATACCTAAAATTCTTTCTATATAATATATTTAGAAAATTAAAATGAATGATTATTCATTCAGAAAGGGGAGGGAATATGGATTTAACTACACGACTTCACAACACTTCTAAAGAAAGCGCTGACAAAACTGCTTACTATTTTATGAATCAACCAACTACATATGCCGAGTTGGATGCAGCTGTTACTAAGTTTGCAAGTGGGCTAGAACAGCTAGGGGTTAAAAAAGGGGACCATATTGCACTTCTTCTCGGCAATTCGCCGCATTTTATTATGGCTCTTTATGGAGCTATGCGGCTTGGGGCAACTGTTATTCCTATTAATCCGATTTATACTCCGGAGGAAATTGGGTACATATTAATGAATGGGGATGTTAAGGCAGTAGTATCACTTGATTTGTTGCTGCCACTTGCCGAAAAAATGGGTCCGCTGCTACCGGGAGTTAAGCATTTTATTTTTTGCGAGTCTGATCCTTCTAAAAAACTGGAGCTACCTGCAAACGACAAATTGAAATCGTTTACAGAAGTGATAGGATCGGGAGATTTGTCCTTTAAAGGACCCGAGCTATTGGAAGATGATGTTGCTGTTATTCTATATACATCTGGGACAACTGGAAAACCAAAAGGGGCAATGCTTACTCATAAAAATTTATATTCCAATGCCAGTGACACTGGAATGTACTTGAAAATGAGCAGTGAAGATCGTGTGATCACAACCTTGCCGATGTTTCATGTATTTAGTCTTACTGTTGTTGTAAATGCTCCGCTCATTAGCGGTGCAACTTTACTCATTGCTCCTAAATTTAGTCCTAAAGATATTTTTAGGATGGCTAAAGAATATAAGGCTACCATTTTTGCAGGTGTTCCTACGATGTATAATTTCCTATATCAATTTCCAGAAGGGGATCCTCATGATTTCTCAACGCTGCGATTATGTATCTCTGGTGGTGCCTCAATTCCAGTGGCGTTATTGAAAAACTTTGAAAAGAAATTTAATGTGTTAATTTCCGAGGGCTATGGACTTTCCGAAGCATCGCCAGTGACATGCTTTAATCCGCTTGATCGTCCAAGAAAACCGGGTTCAATTGGTACATCTATCTTAAATGTCCAAAATAAAGTAGTAGACGTGTTGGGAGAGGAAGTTCCAGTTGGTGAGGTAGGAGAACTTATTGTTCAAGGGCCAAATGTTATGAAGGGCTATTACAAAATGCCGGAGGATACGGCTGCTACGATTCGGGATGGATGGTTATATACAGGTGACCTAGCCAAAATGGATGAGGAAGGCTATTTTTACATTGTGGACCGCAAAAAGGATATGGTAATCGTCGGGGGATTTAATGTGTATCCTCGGGAGGTGGAAGAGGTTCTTTACGATCATCCCGAAGTAGTAGAGGCAGCTGTAATAGGAATTCCAGATCCGGAGCAAGGGGAAGCGATTAAGTGCTTTGTTGTTCCGAAAAATAGTGATTTGACGGTTGAGGCATTAATCGATTATTGTAAGGAGCGGCTTGCAAAATATAAGCTGCCAAAAGCAATTGAATTTCTGGAAGAGCTCCCGAAAAACTCTACAGGGAAAATTCTAAGAAGAGCTTTAAAAGATCAGGTTATATCAAAATAACGGAAATATGCTTTTGCAATGGAATGCTGCATTTAATCCTTGCATAACATGTTTAAATGGAGAGCCTAAAAAGCTCTCCATTTCGTTTATTGATATGTATCACTGTCAAAGGATAGCGGAGATCCGGTGGATGTGTGCTGGTTGATCCAACCAAGAGACACTTTTGAAACAGCCTCCCAATTTGGAATTTGGGCTTGATGCTGTTCCACCCAGCTCATGCAATATTGCGGATCAATACTTTCTTCCTGACATTTCGCCAAGAATTGTTGAATGGTGGTTTCTGAACAATTCGTCCATGCACCGCAAATATCAACCCATATTTTCTCCATTTTAGATTGAACGGTCGGGTCATTTGCAAACGCACCAAATTGATTTTGATAAGCCAAGATGAATACCTCCCTTCAAAAGAATAACGAAACACTATTTTTAAGTATGTCCAAGGTTTCGTAAATCAAACGATGGATTAACTTTCTATGCAATGGCTGATTTTTTCGTGTTACTTTTCAAATATTGTCTTTAAAAAGGATTTTTCAAAGAAATGTGGAAATAAAATCATAGGTACAAAAAAAGGGGTGTAAATTCATGAGTAATATTATATTAGAAGTAAATAATTATATCGGGTACGTAACCTTGAACAGGGCGGAAGCAATGAATGCCTTTAATTATGATACGTTGTGCGAGCTTGCAAATGTTGTAGAGTCTATTAGAACTAATTCTGAAATACGTGTTGTTGTTTTTCAAGGGTCAGGAGAAAAGGCATTTAGTGTTGGAGCTGATTTGAAGGAAAGAAAAACGCTTTCGGAACAAGAGGTACGCCGGAATGTACATAAGATTGGCGAGGTTTTTTCCTCCGTAGAAAAACTGCCTCAACCTACCATAGCGGCCATGAATGGTTATGCTTTTGGCGGCGGGATGGAGCTTGCACTTGCCTGCGATTTTCGAATTGCAGTAAAAGAAGCAGTAATGGGGCTGACAGAAACAAGTTTGGCTATTATCCCCGGTGCTGGAGGAACCCAAAGACTGCCGCGCTTAATTGGTGAGGCGAAGGCGATGGAGTTAATCTTAACTGCAAAAAGATTGACGGCAGATGAAGCTTTAGATTATGGTGTTATAACAAAAACAGTGGGCAGGGAGGAATTTCATCAGGAGGTAAAGGCTTTCGCTGATAGGATCTTAGCTAATGGACCCATTGCTATTCAACAAGCGAAATTTTCCATAAAAAATGGAATGAATACAGATCTGAATACTGGTTTAGAGATTGAAAGAAAAGCATATGAGATTACGATTCCAACTGAGGACAGGGTGGAAGCCTTACAGGCATTCGCAGAAAAAAGGAAACCGAATTTCAAAGGTAAATAATTATTAATGCGATACTGTAGCTGCAGTATCGCATTTTCTATATAAGTTTCGCCTTGTACATATGATTATGTGTCTATATAATAGAAATATTATTTAGAAAATTCTATACCGTGTTAAGACATTTTGAAACGAGGTGATAATATTGGAAGCTTCTATCGAAAAAACATCAGAGTTTAAAAGAGGCGTTCAATCAGGGCTCAGCATCGCAATTGGGTATTTTCCGATTGCGTTAGCATTTGGACTATTATCCAAAACAACCGGTTTAACATTATTTGAAACGGTACTTATGAGTTTGGCAGTTTTTGCAGGAGCAAGCCAATATATGTCATTAAGCTTATTTGCTTCCGGTGCTGGAGCATTTGTTATTATTTTTACTACTTTCGTAGTCAATATCCGCCATTTTTTAATGTCTGCCTCCTTAAATGAAAAGGTAGAGAAAGAAAATCCTATTATTAAAAGCCTTTATGCTTTCGGAATCACAGACGAGACATTTTCGGTAATGGCTACGAAAGACGGAAAGGTAAGCACAGGATTTGCGTTTGGAGTAATTGGTATTTCTTATGCGAGCTGGGTGGTTAATTCGGGAATTGGCTATGTGATTGGTGCAAGTCTTCCACAGGTTTTACAGGAAAGCATGACGGTTGCTCTATATGCCATGTTTATTGGATTATTAGTTCCATCGCTAAAAAAGAGCATGAAGGTTGTCTATCTAGCTGTACTGGCAGCTGCTTTTAATAGTATTTTCATATTTTCCAAGCTTTTGGAGGATGGATGGGCCATTGTTATTTCTACGATTTTGTCCGCTATCATAGTAGAGCTGGCGGAGTCGATAAAGCGTCGAAAAAGGGGGAATGAATCATGAGCAGCTCTGTTATTTGGATCATAATTGGAATGGCGATTGTTACATACGTGCCAAGAATGCTTCCGCTTGCATTATTCCAAGGAAAATCCATGCCGCCGTTTTTGGAGGGGATATTACGAAATGTTCCCTTTGCGATACTAGGAGCACTCATTTTTCCAAAGATTTTTCTGATTCAAGAGGATATTTGGTTCGGAATTACTGGTGCAGTTGCTGCTTTAATTTTAGCTTTTTTGGGTGCAAATGTGATTGTGGTTGTTTTGGGGTCCATCGGAGTTTTAAGCCTCTATTCATTAATATTTTAAAATTGAGTCTCAGATAGGGAACGTTTGAATAAATATAATAGTACGACTACCTATCTTGAGGGTGAACAAATGAATTCATCAAATTTTATTTATCCAAATGACTTGTTGAGGTTCTGTGCTATCGGGGACTCTTTGACACTTGGAGTTGGCTCCTCCTATTTTGTTAAGGGATTTATTACTAAATACTTATGGTTATTGCGGAGGTCATTACAAGTGCCCATCGTTCCGTATATATTTGGGAGAAATGGTGCAACAACTGCCAATATTTTAAGAAGCTTAGACCACCCATTCGTTAAAGAGGGCATTATCCGTTCAAAAGTGATAACGATAACCGCAGGCGGAAATGACTTGATTGATGCTGCGGAGTCCTTTTTAAGAACGAAAAATGAAAAGGAATTTTTCAATGCAGTGGATCATGGAAAAAAGAATTTAGCCGCCATCATAGACACTATTCAAGGTATGAAGAAGAATGGAAGTCCTTATATTATTCGAATGATGAATTTATATGATCCCTTTGAAAATATTCCTGGGACGGATAAATGGGTAGAGGCTTTTAACCAGGGTATTGAACGGTTATCCTCACCACCGAACATAAAGGTTGCTAATATTCATGACCGATTCAAAGGAAGGACGAAGGAATTATTAGCAAGAGACCATGTCCATCCTAATGATAAGGGGTATGGTATTATTGCAGATGCCATATTTGAGCTTGGGGTTGATCCGTTATATTAAGTGGCATTGGGGCAGGATGTTTCTTGCCCTATTTATTATGAGGGCTAGCTAACGTATTTGTAGGGTATATTTTAATTATGATGAAAAACTTCTTAATTCCTGTTCTATTTCTTGTGATTTTTTCTACATTTAATAAAGAGGACAAGAAGGGAGGAATATAATTGTTAAGAAAATGGGCATTTCGGGCAGTAATAGCATATTTGCTATTTGGTCTAGCCATTTACATGTATTTATTCTATATTGCAAATTCCGCTATTCCTGACGGGCTAAAAGGTACAAGCGCTGACCCATCCACTTTTTTAAATGGTAGAGAACTAATGCTAAGTCAGGAATATTCGAAGATTAAAAATCTGTTATTTTTTATTTCCACTCCATATGAATGGCTTTTTTATTTTCTTGTACTTATTTTTGGAGTTTCAAGAGGGTTTGAAAGATGGGCGAAGAATACATCAAGGTTTCATATCATACAATCCGCTGTTTATCTTTTTTGGCTCTCCCTTTTATCGTTTATTGCAACCTTTCCGTTAAGCTATATTTCTTATCAGTTTTCAAAAATATACCATATATCTACTCAAACCTTTAGTAGTTGGATGAAGGATGAAGTGATAGACTTTTGGGTGAATATAGCGATAATGTTTATTATTGTTACCGTTCTATATGCCTTAATGAGAAAATTTAAGAAAAGATGGTGGCTGCCGGCATGGCTTCTCTCGGTACCATTTACAATTTTCTTGATGTTCATACAGCCTGTTGTGATTGACCCGCTTTATAATGATTTTTATCCGCTTAAAGATAAGGCGCTTGAAACAAAAATTCTGGCACTGGCAGATAAAGCGCAAATTCCGGCACAACATGTATATGAAGTGAATATGTCTGAAAAAACAAGTGCGCTTAATGCATATGTTGCGGGAATTGGCTCCAATGCTCGCATCGTTTTATGGGATACGACCCTTAACAAATTAAATGATAAGGAAATTTTATTCATCATGGCACATGAAATGGGACATTATGTTGAAAAGCATATATACTTCGGTATTGCCGGATATTTGCTGTTGTCACTTGTTGGTTTATGGCTTACCTCCATCCTGATGAATAAAATAGTGAGCAGAAAAGGGGAGCAATTGAAGATTAATAGTGTTTCCTCTTTAAGCTCATTGCCGCTATTTTTACTTATTGTTTCAATTTTGCTTTTTGCAGTAAGTCCATTAACAAATTGGGCTTCACGGTATGAGGAAATGCGCGCCGACCGTTACGGAATTGAAATGACCCATAATCAAAAAGCGGCTGTCCAGGCATTTCAGGATTTAACGAAGTCCGGATTAAGTGAAGTGAATCCTCCTTTAATAGTGAAAATTTTCCGCTATGATCATCCGACTATGTTAGAAAGAATTCAAATGATAGAAAACTTCCAGTTTACAAAATCGAAACCATAAATAACAAAGAAATCCCTTTGAGCTTAATGTCAAAGGGATTTTTAATATTTGCTTTAATGTTAAGAGCCAAAACGTTCCTGAAGTACTTTTAGATCAGAAGTGAGTTTCATGAAGTTTTTTTTGTCTTTTCTATCCAATGCCTCGTCAATTTTGTACAGGAGTAGTTCCTTTTGTCTTTTTAAAACTAATTCGTTTAAGACCATATCTGAATAAATTTGCATCATCAATTTTTCATTTTGTAGCTGTGTCATCGCATAATCCTTCATCAATTCTGTGTAAGATTTCTTTCTTTCCATCGATGATCACCTCTTTTGCTTTTAAATATTATAGCAAAAAAGAAATGGATAATCAACAGAACAGTTGTAATTTTCTGATAAAATAAACTAAAACTATCGATGCAACCTTTGACATTTTTCTATATATTTCAGCATCTTTCTTTTAAAAGTTCTGATTTTTTTGAAAAAATAAATGACAAAATTGGAAGTACATGCTATTATAGGTTTATATATGGAAAATATTGTAGAAAGGAAGCGGAAATGATGCGAGAAAAAAGTCCATTAATTGAAGAATATGAAATTACTCCATATACGATGGCAATTATTCCAATCCAGTATGGATCACGAATGTATACGGAGGTATTGGAAACCCAGGAACGTTTTATTTCACCGTTCAGGCCATTAGAGATTGTGAAAAAAAGTTGTGAATATTTTGGTTCATCCCTAATAGGTAGGAAAGAAGGAACAAAGCGCCTCATAGGCATTACACATAAAGCACCCATCATAGTAGATCCCCACACATCCATTTATCTATTTCCTACGACATCACCGACAAATCCACAA
The DNA here is from genome assembly GCF_018343615.1 of Bacillus sp. FJAT-49736. Classification (GTDB taxonomy): domain Bacteria; phylum Bacillota; class Bacilli; order Bacillales; family Bacillaceae_C; genus Margalitia. The sequence goes on from NZ_JAGYPI010000001.1 coordinate 315,776, forward strand.
TGTATATGGATTTCACACGACCATGTTTTCCATCAAGAAAAGGCAAGCTCCAATTCTACATTAGTTACATTCAGAAACAAGGAAACTTTAACAGTGCCTGTTTCTATCAGTTCATTTGAAAATCAAATGTATCGGACTTCCCTCCTGCGTATTAGATTTACACAGCATATCCAGCATATGGAGAAACGGGGCGGAAAACCGAAGGGCTTTATTATGCAATTAGAAGCGTCCGAACGGAAAAGGAATTATAAGTTAAATAATGATCATTTATGATAAGCCCTGGGAGCAATGAAAATAGTATTGCTCCTTAAGCTTCTTTCGGTGCATTAATTGGATTATGCAAAAATCGTTGATACAAATAATATCTTAAGAGCTCCTCTGTGCGATTTCGCAGTCTTGGATTAAAATAATTATGATGCTCTTCATATCCTTTGTACAAAAACATATACATAGTAAAGGTATCATCAGATTGGATGCGTTCTACCTTTATTTGGTGCTTTCTCATGTATCGCTTCACTTCGGCCAATTCTTTCTGAATGAACCTCATGGTTTCATCAATCCATTCAAGGTACGGCTTCTTTAATTTAAAAGGGCTTCTGTCAATAATGGCAAGATCACGATTCAAAACGCTCAAAACCATTGGTAGGTAAATGGCTTGCTCGATAATATCTCGATCCTGATCGGGTATTTTTGTCATGCAATAATCCCTCTTTTCTAATTATAGAACACCTGTTCGATAATTTATTTTACATAAGAACAATACAAAATTCAAGTGATACTTTTCGATGAATGGTTGCCTTTTTAAGTAAGTGCTCATAGTTTCGCGGCAACTTATCTTAAAGAATGTATTCATTGAAGAATGGTAATAAGATTTTGGGTCATCCAAAGCAGCAAGATTTAGATAATAGCCTTTCGTTATTTTCTCTATTCGTTTTATAACCATTCAAGAAATGACTGTAATAAAAAAATTTGAAATATTTTAACTTTATGAAAGGGAAAAAGTTTTGAGTGTCGAAATAAATAATATAGTAATATCTTTTGCCGACTAGTTTTTTGGCGTATTTTAAAATGAAAGGTGATATGGCATGGAAAATAGACAAGGTATACAAGCAGAGGATTTGTATGAACTAAAATCAGTGACGGATCCCCAAGTTTCTTCGAATGGAAAAGATGTTGTATATACACAAACCCATATTGATCGGGAAAAAAATGAGTATGTTTCTAATTTATTTTATGTACATGTAGAGGAAAAACAATCAGTCCAATGGACGTACGGAAATCATCGTACCCATTCCCCGCGCTGGTCTCCGGATGGCACACAGCTCGCTTTTGTTTCGAACCGTGAAGGAAAGCCGCAAATATATGTATTGCCAAAGAATGGCGGAGAAGCTAGACAATTAACTTTTTGCAAAAATGGTGTCAGAAATCCTATTTGGTCTCCATGTGGTGAAAAAATAGCTTTTGCTATTACACTTGGAAAGGATGAAACGATTCATGACACTCCAAGTGAAGAAAAGGAAAAGAAAGAAATAAAGCCATTGATCGTTGAAAAAATGAAATATAAATCAGATGCAAGCGGATTTTTAGACCTGGATGAGCATTCACATATTGGAATTGTCAATGTGAAAACTGGAGAGGTAGTGCAATTAACAACGGGAGAGCAGGACTATCACTTAAGTTCCTGGTCACCAGATGGAAAATATATTACATATACAGCAGATTTAGCGGAGGACACCGATTTTTCCTTTAACTCGGATGTCTTTCTATATAATCTGGAAAGCAAAGAGACAAAGCAGGTGACTAATGGAACAGGAGGGTTTTGGCAAAGCTCCTGGTCGCCAAACAGTCGTTATTTATCCTTCTTAGGAAGTGAACAGGAGTTTAAAAATGCAACTCAAACGAAAGTATATATTTATGATTTAGAAGAAAAAAGCTTGCAATGCTTTACAAGTGATCTTGATGCACCGGTGGGAGATTATGTAGTGGGTGATTTTCAGCAAGGAGCAAGCATTCCCGGCGTTCAATGGACAAATGATAATGAAAGCTTCTATTTCATCGTTTCCGACCATGGAAATACCCATGTATATTTCGGAAATCTCTCAGGTGAAATTTATCCTGCCCTGCACGAAAAACAGTATGTATATGGATTCAGCCTCAACAAACAAGCACATCAAGCTGTTGTGGCAATCAGCAGGCCAACACTTCCAGGTGAGCTTTTCCTAGCCAATCTTGAAACAGGTGACCTTGAACAGCTTACCCATGTAAACGAAGAATTTTTACAAGGTAGGGCATTATCAGATCCGGAAGAAATAGAATATGAGAGTGCGGGAGGCTGGAAGGTGCATGGCTGGTTAATGAAGCCAGTCGGATATGAAGAAGGGAAAAAGTATCCTTTAGTCTTAGAAATTCATGGCGGACCGCATGCGATGTATGCTAATACGTTTTTTAATGAATTTCAAATCTTAGCAGCACAAGGATTTGCTGTATTATATGTTAATCCACGAGGAAGCCATGGCTATGGGCAAAAATTCGTAGATGCTGTCCGCGGTGATTATGGCGGAAATGATTATAATGATTTAATGGCGGCGGTGGACTGTGCATTAGAGCATTATGATTTTATCGATAAAGATAGACTAGGTGTAACGGGCGGTAGCTACGGTGGATTCATGACAAACTGGATTGTCGGACATACGGACCGCTTTAAAGCAGGTGTTACCCAGCGTTCCATTTCCAACTGGATCAGCTTCTATGGTGTAAGTGATATCGGCTATTATTTCTCCGAATGGCAGATTTTAGCGGATTTAAATGATATAGAAACACTTTGGAAGCATTCACCATTAGCATACGCAAAGGATATTCATACACCGCTTCTCATTCTCCATAGTGAAAAGGATTATCGCTGTCCGATCGAACAAGCGGAGCAATTATTTATTTCCTTAAAGCGTGATAAGAAAACAGCGAAATTTATCCGTTTTCCAGAAGCTAATCACGAGCTGTCCAGAAGCGGGAAACCCGAATTAAGAATCAAACGTTTAGAATATATCAGAGATTGGTTCCTACAATACGTTTAAGCTAGTACAAATATACCTATCCTAAAAGTAACCCCATTTATCCGGGGTTGCTTTTTTCTTCTGTAAAATTCCACCTGAACTATGGTAAAAATATGCTATACTTCACATAGGAATATTTCTGATAAATAGGATAGGGGAAAGTAGATGGATTTTCATTCATTCAAAGATTGGTTTACAGTAGAAAATATTATGCATTTAATGGTGCAATATCGTACACTTGGTCCGTTACCAGGCATATTTCTGCTAATATTAGAAGCGTTCCTTCCTTTTTTGCCCCTATTTTTAATCGTAATGGCGAATGCAAATGCATTCGGCCTTTGGATCGGTTTTCTTATATCATGGATAGGCGCAAGTTTAGGTGCTATTCTTGTTTTTTTAGTTATACGCAGGTTTGGCAAGTCAAAAGCACTAGCTTTTCTATATAAAAATCGACAGGTGCAAAAAATTATGAGCTGGGTTGAGAGGCATGGATTTGGTCCCATTTTTTTATTGATTTGCTTTCCTTTTACTCCATCAGCAGTTGTGAATATTGTGGCGGGTTTATCAAAAATACGCATTTTTCAATATGTGCTTGCAGTGTTGGCAGGAAAAATGGTTATGATATTTTGCGTTAGTTATGTCGGCCATGATATTTTTTCATTGGTAGAAAAGCCTTTAAGAACAGCGGTAGTCTTAACTGTTATTTTTTTATTATGGCTTGCAGGGAAAAGCATCGAAAAAAAACTGGCGAAGAAGCACGAGAAGGAACAAAATCAAGGTTAATATTCATGCTAACACTTCTCCCTAATCTTATTTTTGTATGGTAAAATATTTTAAAAAGTCTAGCAATTTTTACCTGAGGAGAGGGGAGAACAATTGAATAAATTTACCGTTGTAGATACTAAATTGATGCCCCCACTTATAAAATATACACATATTAGAAGGGCAAGCCTTATGAAAAAGCTTAAACAAGCAGTAGGGTATCCATTGACTCTTGTCCATTCCGGGGCTGGCTACGGAAAAAGCTCTGCTTTAAGCTTATATGTCCACGATGTTAGAAAGAACTTTTGCTGGTATACGATTTCCAGTAATGATGATGATATTATTCCTTTTGTTTCCTATATCGTTTTTTCTTTAAGAAAGCGCTATCCTTTTTTTGGTGCAGAGTTAATGGAGTATATGGAGACAATGGATAAGTATATTCGTGACGAAGAAATCTATACCTTATGTGCGTTGTTTATTAATGAAATTTCCCGTATTCAAGAGGAAACAATATTGGTGTTAGATGATTTTCATTTAGTAGATCATTCTTTCACTATTAACCAATGGCTGGAAAGAGTCATCGAGCATTTGCCGGGAATCTTTCATATTGTCATTTCGACACGTAATAAACCAAAGTGGAGTCTGTTAACAAAATGGAAGGTGTCCGGTAGGATATTAGAGATTTCAGAGAAAGATTTAACCTTAGATTTTGAAGAGGTAAAGTTACTTTTTCAAGAATTTTATGGAGTAATCATAGAACCTCATCAATTGGAATCCGTTTTTCGACTAACAGAGGGTTGGGCAATTGCACTAAGTATGATTGCAGAACAATTGGATAAAGGTACATCCATACTGGCTATATTAAATTACCATCATTCCTCAATGGAGGAATTGTTTCACTATCTGGCAATAGAAGTGTTCTCAAAACAATCACCCATTATTCAAAGCTTCCTTGAACAGACCTCCATCTTCGAAGATATTACACCTCAAGCTTGTGATGAAATCCTAGGAATCCAGGGCTCTGAGCTAATGCTGGAGCAATTAGCAGAGCGAAATGCATTTTTGCACAAAATATGGGGCAGTAAGCAATATCGTTTCCATGCCCTTTTTCGTGCATCCTTACAGAAGAAATTAAAAGAAGAACAAGAAGAATTATTTCGGCAGCTTCATGAACGCTGCGCCAGATATTATGAAAATACACACCACTGGGAACAAGCGGTTCATCACTATGAACAAATCCAAGCATATGGGGCGATTGCCAACTTGTTGGAAAAAAATGCTTACATTATGCTGCAAAGCGGCAGATTAGAAGGCTTGCACGATAAATTGAAAAAAGTCCCTAAGGAGCTGAAGAATAGATATAGAATATTATGGTTTTACGAAGGGGAAGTCCTTAGATATCAATCCTATTACGAGCGAGCGGAAAGATGCTATAAGCAATTAATCCATCAAACAGACAAGAAGGACCCTTTAATTGGAAAGGCATATGAGGGAATAGCACGAATATATTTGGATACCATACAGCCTGGAAAAGCGGAAAGATTTTTGTACTTAGCTATTGAGGCTACAGAAAATCAATCCTTTGCTACAGAATCGGAAAAACAAGTACTTTACCTTCTTATGGCTGAAAACCTTGTTAATTCCGGCCAAGCTGTAAAAGCCGAAAGATGGTATGAAAAAGGGAAAATGCAAAATGTTCATTTAAATGATGGCAATTTAGATGCACGTTTATTTTTGCGGACAGGTAAGCTAGAAATGGCGAAGCGAACGCTTTTGCAGAGATTAAGCACAGAAATAAATACCCTGCCTCAATCACATAGAGAAACCGATATATTACTTTCTTTTATTGAGGCGTGTATGGGAAATGGAGAACAGGCAAAAGAGCTGGCCCAAAAAGGAATAGAGAGAGGGGTTCGTTATAAAAGCTCTTTTGTGGAAGCGTGCGGATGGATGAGGATGGGGCATGCTGTCCAATTACTTGACCATTATGATAACAAGCTGGCGGAAGAGTGCTATATGACGGCATTAAATATGATGGAGGAAATGAAAATTTCCCGTGGAAAAGCCGAGCCGTATATGGGGCTATGTATTTTATACGGCCGAACAGGAGATTTTGAAAAGGCAAAGGAATTTGGCAAAATGGCGCTGGAAGAAACGGAAAAGGTGTACGATTTGTGGCTATCTTCCCTCATTCAGCTTTGCATGGGTATAACGTACTTTTTAAACAATGAGCTTGGAGATGCCCTCACTATTCTAGAAGAAGCAAAGGGGAATTTTCAGCAATGCGGAGATTCCTATGGACTTATGATGTGTGATCTTTGGAATTCCTTTCTTTTTTATGAAATAAATGATGATGAGCAATTTATGATTGCAATCTCTTCTTTTCTCAAAGAAATACAACTAGGAAGCTATGAATTTATTTTTCAAAGAAAAACTCCTTTTAGCCCGAAAGACCTACAATCCATCATGCCTTTACTTATTAAAGCGAAAGAGTTAGAAGTACATTCTGCCTTTACCTATAGAATATTAAAGGAAATGGGATATGAAGAGTTGGATTCACATCCAGGCTATACGCTTAAAGTAGAAACATTAGGTGAATTCAGAGTATGGCTTGGAGAGAGAATCATAGAGGAAAGGGATTGGCATCGCGGAAAGGCGAAGGAGTTATTTCAATTCTTCCTCTCTCATCGCCAAAAATGGTGGGGAAAAGAAGAAATTTACCAAATCCTCTGGCCAGATGCAGAGGAAAAAAGCATGGATCAGGAATTTAAGGTTTTAATAAATTCATTGAATCGAACATTAGAACCGAATCGAAAAGCTAGAGCTACTCCTTTTTTTATACAGCGCCAAAATAATGCTTATAGTTTAAATCGAAAAGCAGTGATGGATGTAGACTCCATTCAATTTGAAGAATGGGTAATTACAGGCATGGAGGAAAAGAATCCTGTAAAAGCAAGGAATATATTGAAAAAAGGATTGGAGTTATATAAAGGAGATTTTTTGCCAGAGAGAAACGATGTTTGGTCTGTTGGGGAAAGAGAAAGACTATTAACGATATTTTTGCGCGGAGCTGAAAAATTAGCTCAATTGTACGTCCAAATGAATCTTCCGAACGAAGCTATTGTCTGGTGTGAGAAAATAGTAAAAATCGATTCAGCCTGGGAAGAGGCTTACCGCCTAATTATGTATTGTTATTATCAAAAAAACAATCGGCCACAAGCGATCAAATGGTACAAAAAGTGTGAGCTGGCATTGAAGAAGGAATTAGGTGTGGAACCAATGGAACCAACGAAAAATATGTACGAAATGATCCTGTCAGGAGCAGAAATCCGGTCATTTTAGGGGAGAAACCAGCCGTTTAGAAAATGAGCTGGTTTCTTTTTTTTTGAAGTATAGATATGTGAGAGATTGTTTTAAAAACAATTACTGAATTTAGAAATTATCTAGCTACTACGCCCATCCCCAGGGTTCTCCTTCTCTTCCCTAAGGGCATTTACTCGTCCCTCACTGTGTTTCTCTAAATCTTGCGTCAAAGACTACGAAATCCTTTCATCGATATACATGCTTGCGCTTTTCTGTTGTAACTGTGTTGTAACTCATTCCCTATACGATGGTTTCAAGCAATTACCTACAAAAAAACGGGGGGAGAAAATTGAAGAGAACAAAGCGTTTCACCATATTAATTGGAATTATTATAACAGCTTTATTATGGACAACTGCGTGTAGCTCGAATAAGGCAGGCGGGGGTAAGGAAGACAAAGGGACTATTAAGATTGGGGTTCTTGCTTCTTTAACTGGAGCACTTGAATCGTATGGGAAACAAACAAAAAATGGATTTGAAATGGGTCTTGATTACGCTACGGATGGAAAACGAGAAATTAATGGCAAAAAGATCAAGGTAGTATATGAGGACACTGAGACAAAACCTGAAGTAGCGGTAAAGAAAGCGACCAAATTATTAGAAGAGGATAATGTGGACTTTCTTGTGGGGTCATCCAGCTCGGCGGATACCTTAGCTGTCTTACCATTAGCAGAAGAATATAAAAAAATTATGGTTGTTGAACCAGCGGTAGCGGACAGCATTACCGGTGCAGATTTTAATAAGTATATTTTCCGAACAGCAAGAAACTCCTCTCAGGATGCAGTTGCTGGTGCAGCAGCAATTGCAAAAGAAGGGGTGAAAATTGCAACGCTAGCACCTGATTATGCTTTTGGACGTGATGGAGTAGCCGCTTTTAAAGAAGCGGCAGAGAAGCTCGGTGCAAAAATCACCCATGAAGAATACGCAGATCCGGCTGCAACGGACTTTACATCAAATATTCAAAAAATCATCAATGCCAAACCGGATTACTTATTTGTCATTTGGTCTGGAGCAAATTCTCCTTGGAAGCAAATAGCTGATATGAAGGTCCAAGATAAGGGAATCAAGATTTCTACAGGTGCACCTGACATTGCGGCTTTATCGACAATGGAACCATTAGTAGGAATGGAAGGCTTCTCTGTCTATTACTACAACCTGCCGAATAATAAAATAAATGATTGGCTCGTTACTGAAAATAAGAAACGCTTTAACGGTGAAGTGCCGGATTTATTTACACCGGGTGGAATGAGTGCTGCCATTTCGATTGTGGAAGCATTAAAGAAAACAGACGGAAAAACAGACTCTGACCAACTTATTAAAACGATGGAAGGCATGAGCTTTGATACTCCAAAAGGAAAAATGACCTTTCGTAAAGAGGACCATCAAGCATTACAAAGTATGTACGCAATCAAGCTTACGAAGAAGGATGGGATACCATATCCGGTACCAGTCTTAATCCGGGAGCTGTCTCCTGATGAAACTGCACCTCCTATTCGGGTGAAATAATAAGGAATTATTGGAACTTCGGGTGAGAGTCTTCCGAAGTTCCTCTTTTAGAGAGGTGATGACCAAAGTGACGAATATTTTGGAAACAAAGCAGTTATCCATTCAATTTGGCGGGCATGTTGCTGTAAACGAGGTCGATTTTTTCGTTGCGGAAAAGGAGTTTAAATCGATTATTGGGCCAAATGGTGCAGGAAAAACAACTTTTTTTAATTTATTAAGTGGCCAACTAACACCAACAAAGGGGAAAATTTTCCTAAAAGGCGAGGATATTACTTCACTCTCCTCTCCAATTAGAACAAGAAAAGGGATTGGCAGGTCCTTTCAAATTACGAATGTGTTTCCTAATTTAACAGTGTTAGAGAATGTTAGATTAGCGGTTCAATCACAAATGGGAATTCGCTATCAAATGCTATTTCATTTTAAAAAGTATAAAAATGTTTTAGAAAAATCACATGAATTGCTAAGGCTTGTTCTTTTGGAGGAAAAAGTAAATGCTTTGGCAAAAAATTTAGCCCATGGAGAGAAAAGAAAACTAGAGATTGCTATGCTGTTAGCGCTTGAGACGGAAATATTGCTCCTTGATGAGCCAACTGCAGGCATGTCATTAGAGGAAGTCCCTGCCATTTTGGAGGTCATTCGCAAAATTAAAGAAGAAGGAAAGAAGACCATTATCCTAATTGAGCACAAAATGGATATGATTCTTGATCTATCTGATTCAGTGACTGTGCTATTTAATGGGACGCTGCTTGCAGACGGCACTCCGCAGGAAATAATGGAAAATGAGACCGTCCAAACGGCATATTTAGGAGGCTTACACAATGGACACTCTGCTTAAAGTAGAAAATCTTCAAACCTATATTGGGCAGTATCATATTCTGCAGGGGATATCCTTTGAAGTGAAAAAAGGGGGAGTAACCGTTTTACTCGGCAGAAATGGTGCCGGAAAAACCACCACCTTGCGAAGTATTATGGGCTTGAATCTCCCGTCACAAGGAGCAATCTATTATAAAGACAGGGAAATACAAGGACTGCCAACCTATAAAATTGCAAATCTAGGAATTGGTTATGTTCCTGAGGATCAAGGGATATTTAAGGATTTAACTGTAGAGGAAAATATGAGAGTCGCTATGAAAAAGCAAGATGAGGAAACATTGGAAAGAATGGAATGGATCCTGCAGCTATTTCCTGACTTGAAAAAGTTTTGGAAAAAACTCGGGGGATTATTAAGCGGCGGACAAAAGCAGATGCTATCGATCGCAAGGGCGTACTTAAATAATAACGAGCTGCTGCTAATAGACGAACCAAGCAAGGGACTGGCACCGATTATGGTGGAAAAGGTGATGGAATCTATCATCGAAATGAAGAAGCAAACAACGATTGTATTAGTCGAACAAAATTTCATGATGGCGAGTACTATTGGGAATGAATTCTATATTATCGATGATGGCAGGACTGTATATTCGGGAAGTATGTCGTCCTTAAAAGAGAATGAGCAATTAAAAAGACAATACTTAGGCATAGCGTAACTAGGAGGTGAGTCATTAAAATGGGATTATTTTTAAATTTAATAATTAATGGTCTTGCTACCGGTATGCTTGTGTTTTTGCTCGCTGCAGGGTTGACGCTGATCTTTGGATTAATGGATGTACTGAACTTTGCTCATGGTGGCTTATTCGCTTGGGGTGCATTCAGTGCTGTTTGGTTTTACTCCTTATCCGGCAGTTTTCTTGTAGCTATAATTGGAGCTCTTGCAACAGGAGTTATATTAGGAATTATTACGGAAAAAGTGATTATTAAGCCTGTCTATGGAAACCATGTTCAGCAAATTTTAATTACATTAGGATTTATGCTTGTACTTACAGAATTCATTAAGGTAGTCTGGGGACCAAATCAAATGGTTGCGAGAACACCTACGTTTTTATCAGGCAGCTGGGAGATTGGTAGTGTCATTCTTATTAAATATCGTGTTTTCATTATTATTGTTGCGTTAATTGTTTATGCACTCGTTCAATTGGGATTAAAGAAAACGAAGATTGGATTAATCGTGCGTGCAGGGGTTATGGATAAAGAAATGGTGCAAGCACTAGGCATCAATATTAAAAAAGTTTTTTTAGTTGTATTTATCATTGGCTCCTCCCTGGCTGCGCTTGGAGGTGCTTTAATGGCACCATATTCCGGAGTGGTATATGCAGAAATGGGAATGGAGTTTGCTATTTTAGCCTTTATTGTTGTAGTTATTGGTGGAATGGGAAGCTTTTCAGGTTCTTTGTTCGCGGCAATATTAGTAGGATTATCCGGCTCGTTCATGGCTTATTTTGTGCCGGACCTATCGCTTGCCGTTAATATGCTACTAATGGCCGTTGTCCTAATCTTTAGACCACAAGGGTTGTTCGTTTCAAAGGGGTGAAAAAGATTGAAGAGATTAGGAAATATCTCACAAATATCACTCATCATTATTGCTATTCTTTTGATGGTGATTCCATTTGTTTATGAATCGAGAAGTACCTTGATAATATTAACCCAAATCTTTATTTTTGCTATTTTTGCGATGAGCTATGATATATTGCTTGGGTTTACCGGAATTGTTTCGTTCGGTCATGCTATGTTTTTTGGAATTGGAGCTTACACAACCGGAATTTTACTGCAGCGAAACGAACCGACAATGGGCTATTTTATCCTTTCGCTCATTGTTGGAATAGCGGTCTCGATATTCGTCAGCTACATTGTCGGATTAATGACGCTCCGACTCAAAAGCCATTTTTATGCGATGCTCACATTGGCTTTTGCCAGCCTATTTCAGGTGGCTTCTGAAAAATGGAGATCTCTTACATTTGGGAATGATGGCTTTACATTTCGGATTCCGGAAATGCTGATTGATCGAACCACTTTTTATCTTATTTGTCTATTGCTAATGATCTCTATTTACTGTATACTGCGACGTTTTACTAATTCACCGCTTGGGGCGGTTTTACAGGCGATTAGGGAAAATGAGCAACGTGCAGAATCATTGGGGTACAAAGTACTTCCTTATAAAATCATGGCCAGTATCATTTCCGGCGTGATGGCTTGTCTTGCAGGTTCATTATATGCAACTTCCTTGCGCTTTGTTAACACAAGTGTATTTGCGATGGATACTACTTTGGATGCATTATTAATGACCATTATTGGCGGGGTTGGCACCTTGCTTGGACCAATTGTTGGGGCAGCATTCCTGTAATGAAAGAAAATGGAGTTTGAACATAAAAATAACCTCTTGGTAGAATGAGAGAGTCCTGACGCTGGCCAGCAAATAGGACAAATCTCTCAAAAACCAGGAGGCTTTAAAATGAATTATAACCAGAATAAGAAGATAGCTCAAATAACTTCTCAAACTCTTATTATAGGAGTTGATATTGCGAAATTCAAGCATGTGGCACGTGCCCAGGACTATAGGGGATTAGAGTTTGGTTCACCTTGTTATTTTGAAAATGCACATGAAGGATTTGAGCATTTTCTTCAGTGGATTTCCGCTATTAAAAAAGAACAAAGTATGGATAAAGTGATAGTTGGCATGGAGCCAACAGGCCACTATTGGTTCAACCTAGCACATATTTTAAAAGAAAACGGGATTAAGTTTGTCGCAGTAAACCCCTTGCACGTCAAGAAAAGTAAGGAGCTGGATGATAACTCACCTACCAAGAATGATGTGAAAGATGCCAAAGTCATAGCTCAGTTGGTCAAGGACGGAAGATACGCCGAACCTACGATACCGCAAGGTGTTTATGCGGAACTCCGTGTGGCAAAGAAAATACGCGATCTTTTAACTGAAGACCTTCAAACAGTTCAAGGTCAAGTGCACAACTGGATTGACCGGTACTTTCCTGAATTCCTAAAAGTGTTTAAAAAGTGGGAAGGCAAGGCAGCATTACAATTCTTAAAGCTTTATGCCTTTCCCCACGAGATAGCTGAATTCACCGAAGAAGAATTGCTCGTCCATTTAAGACTCTCGGTAACTCGGAGTGTAGGACTAAACAAGATCAGGGAGTTAAAACAGGCAGCAAGTAAGTCCATCGGACTTCGACAAGGTGCTGAAATGGCCAGGCTAGAGCTGAAAACCATTCTGGCTAAGTATGAATTAATCCAGTTACAATTCGAAGAATTAGATACAAAAATAGACGGCCTACTTGATGAAATACCAGGTGTTCAACAAATGTTAGCGATAAAAGGTGTGGGCAGGGATACAATTGCCGGCTTCTTCGCGGAAGTGGGGGATTTAGGCGAATACAATCATCCCCGGCAAATTATCAAGCTGGCCGGCTTAAGCTTAAAAGAAAATACATCCGGTAAGCACAAAGGAAAAACGACCATCACAAAAAGAGGGCGGAAGAAACTTAGGGCCTTGTTATTCAGGGTTTGTATGATTCTCGTCGCCAAGAATTCCGCATTTAAGGCATTGCATGCGTACTATACTCAACGTCAGGAAAATCCATTAAAGAAGATGCAGTCCTTGATCGCTTTGTGTAATAAACTGATTCGTATCTTCTTTAGCATTGGTAAAAAGCAATTTGAATTTAGTGAAGAAAAGATGTTAATAGACATCCCTCATATGGCAGTAATAGAGAAGACGGAAATAGCAGCCTAACTTTGGTTTAGTTTAGATAAGTAGTAGTTCTGTTTTTATAGATTTGGAGACATATGAAGCACGGATTAGTCGGCAAAGCAACTAAATTACGGGCTTGGACCCTGTGGGGCAGCATGGCTGACATCCACCTCATGGAAAGGTTGGACGAAGGAATTTGAGAGCGAAGACTCTGTGAGGCATGGGAGGGTTGACCTCCATGAGTAAATGTGGACATCCACCAGTGCGGCTATATTTTTACTCATCTACCATTTTCTGCTAGGAACTGGTTAGTGGGTTATAGCTCTTTTTTCTTACTCAGTCCAAAAATATCCTTTCAAGTGAAGATTCTCCAGCTATAAAGGCATTTACCGATAGGTAAACAACTATGAAATTCTAAGAAAACATGAGTAAATCGGTGTTTTCGCTTCTTTTATTGAGGGAGGGTTAATTGAATTTGCCCATCATTGGCTAAGTGGATTAGCTGAAAAATATCCGTTATTTGAAAGGTGGATTATTTTCTTTGGAATTGTCTATATTCTAGTTGTCATGTTTTTTCCAAAGGGCATTGTTGGAAGTATAAAAGGCTGGAATGCCGAAAGAAGCCTGAAAAAGAATACTAGAGTAAAAGAAAAAAGGAAAATGGCCGGATAAAAGAGGTGATGGTAATGGATATTGGTATATTAAGTACAGGAATATATTTACCAGATCAGTATATGACAGGAGAAGAAATAGCAGAAAAAGCGGGAATTCCAATAGATGTGGTAGAAAATAAAATGGGAATAAAGCGAAAGCCAATCCCCGGCAGTGAAGATCATACATGTCAAATGGGGATTCATGCTGCTATGCAGGCAATAGAAAAAGCTAATTTGGACCCTAAAGAAATTGATCTTGTTATCTATATTGGCGAAGAACATAAGGAGTATCCCTTATGGACAGCAGCCATAAAAATGCAGGAAACGATTGGAGCCTGTCATGCTTGGGCTTTTGATGTTTCCCTACGCTGCGGAACTACGATTATGGCTATGAAGGTTGCAAAAAGCATGATGATGGCGGATCCAGCTATTCATACAGTGCTATTAGCTGGAGGCTATCGCAATGGCGATTTTATTGATTATCGAAATGAACGAACTAGATTTATGTTTAACCTAGGTGCCGGCGGAGGGGCAATCCTTTTACAAAAAGGATTAAAGAAGAATAGATTATTAGAATCAGAGATAATGACGGATGGTTCTTTTTCAGAGGATGTAGTTGTAACAGCGGGTGGAACAAAGCAGCCAATAACCCATGAAGCATTAGAAAAGGGGTTATACAGACTGGATGTTCTTGACCCAGAAGGAATGAAAATCAGGCTTGAGCAAAAGTCGATGGATAATTTCTTAAAGGTGATTCGTTCAAGTCTTTATAAAAGTGGTTACACAGAAAAGGATATTCAATATGTAGGGATGCTCCATATGAAAAAATCTGCTCATCAATATGTACTAAGAGAACTGGGCTTGTCGGAGGAGCAATCTATTTATCTTGAAAATTATGGACATATTGGGCAGTTCGATCAAATATTATCTTTAGAGTTAGCAGATAAGGAAGGAAAACTTCGGGATGGGGATATTGTTGTTTTAGTAAGTGCAGGGATTGGATATGCATGGGGAGCAACGGTAATAAAATGGGGAAATAGTTTCAATAAGGGGGAATAAGGTATGACAGTTGTGAGGAAAAAAGTAGAATTGCCAAATGGAGAGACTTTAAGTTACCGGGAACGCGAAGGTGGCAATCAGGTTGTTTTACTTATACATGGGAATATGACCTCTTCAAAGCATTGGGATGTTTTAATGGAAAAAATGGATCCTTCCTATAAGCTTATTGCTGTTGACCTTAGGGGATTTGGCGATTCGACCTATCAAAAACGAATAACTGGTATTAAGGATTTTTCCGATGATGTGAAGCTATTTGTCGATACACTGGGATTTCGAAATTTTACGATAATGGGGTGGTCTACAGGAGGAGCGGTTGGGATGCAATATGTTGCAGATCATCCAGATGATTGTCAAAAGCTTGTCCTTCTAGCTTCCGCTTCCACTCGTGGTTTCCCATTTTACGCAAAAAAGCAAGATGGAAGCCCAGACTTAGAGAGACGGTTAACCACCATTGAAGATGTCGAACAAGATCCAGCGACTATAGCCGTTCAAGGAGCATATGACCATAATAATCGTGAATTTTTAAAAACACTATGGAACACATTGATTTACACGCATAACCAACCAGAGCCGGCGTTGTATGAAGAGTATGTAGATGATATGAGAACGCAGCGAAACCTGGCGGATGTCTATCAGGCATTGAATACATTCAATATAAGTTCCGTTCACAACGGTATTGTCGAAGGAACAGGACAGGCTAAGAATATCAGCATTCCGATTCTTATTTTAAGAGGGGAGCGGGATTATGTTGTAAGCGCTCTAATGACAGAAGAAATCATCGAGGACATAGGAGAAAATGGCAGGTTTGTCGAATTAAAGGATTGTGGGCATTCACCTTTATTGGATAATTTAGGTTTATTGATCGGTATTGTAGAGGAGTTTTTACAAGAGTAGGAGGAAGTAGCATGCGTTTGAAGGGAAAAGTCGCCATTATTACCGGTGCCGCGGGTGGAATTGGTTTTGCCGCAGCGAGTAAATTCGCAGAAGAGGGTGCAAAAGTCGTCATTGCTGATTTTGATGCTTCTATAGGTAATGCAAAAGCGGATGAATTGACTTCCAAGGGCTATGAAGCAAAATTTGTTCAAGTTGATGTTTCTAGTCGCGACAGTGTGGACCAAATGGTGGGTGAAGTGTTGGATACCTATGGAAAAGTCGATATTCTAATCAATAATGCGGGGATTACAAGGGATGCGATGCTTGTTAAAATGAAGCAGGAGGATTTTCAAAAGGTACTGGATGTTAATTTAACGGGAGTATTTCATTGTACTCAGGCGGTTGTCCCATCCATGATTGAGCTAGGCAAAGGGAAAGTTATCAGCACCTCCTCTGTAAGCGGAGTATACGGGAACATTGGACAAACGAATTATGCCGCAGCAAAAGCGGCTATCATTGGTATGACTAAGTCTTGGGCGAAGGAGCTTGGGCGAAAGGGAATCAATGTGAATGCAGTTGCACCGGGCTTTACAGAGACAAATATGGTAGCATCCGTTCCGGAAAAGGTGATTGATACCATGAAAGCAATGGTTCCATTACAGCGTCTAGGAAAACCAGAAGATATTGCAAATGCTTACCTATTTTTAGCTTCGGATGAATCTGACTATGTTCATGGTACTGTTCTTCATGTAGATGGCGGGATTATGATGTAGAGTAGGATATGGAAGAGACCCACATCTTAGGGGGGCCTCTTCTTTTTTATTGTGGTACTTTTTGGTTATTGTATAGGTCTAAAGGTATGATTCACGAGAATAACCCCCAATTCTCAATAAAAATAATAAATTAAACGACATTATTATCTATAAGCAAGGATCTGATAGTTAGTATTATATTTTTTATAATGAACGGTAGATTTTACTAAGAAAATCCTCTAGCATTTTTCTATGACTACCAACCATTTTGTCAGGAAATTGATCGGGAGCAAAGTATTTTAATTGGATGGATTCTGTTTCATCTGCTCTAATATTTCCTTCTGTATTCTTTGTATAATAAGCAACAGTGACGACGTAAAATTCGTCTCCATTTTGGGCAACAGCAAAATGGTCTGGTCCTGAATAGACATTGATCAATTGCAAATCATTCACAGTTAATCCTGTTTCCTCCAAAACTTCTCTTCGCGCTGTGTCTTCCGTGGATTCAGCAAGCTCCATTAGTCCCCCGGGAAGGCCCCATACTCCATTTGGATAGGTTCGCTGTTGTAAAAGAATGTGATTCTCCTCGTCCAAAATAATCACAACTGCTCCCACAAATATAACCGGTCTATGTCCAATTAACGCTCGTAAATCTTCAATATATCCCATTTGAAATTCTCCTTTTTTGATCTTGCTTAAGTATCTCACGAATTAAGTCCACATTGTAACTGCATTGTAACTTCTTTTTTTACAATATTGGTAATGAGTAGAAGGGAGAGACATAAGTGGAGTTAAATTGGATTACAAGTAGAGCACGCTTGACGCCAAACAAAACAGCAATAATCGATGTAACCAATGATACAAGCTTAGCATATTGCGATATAGATAATCGATCTGATAGATGGTTAACGTTCTTTGAGGAGAGAAATATCGGAAGAGGAGATAGAGTTGCAATATTGGCAAAGAATCAAATAGAAGTATTTGAAATCATGTTTGCCTGTGGGAAAATGGGAGCCATTTTTGTCCCACTCAATTGGAGATTATCCCATGAAGAATTAAATTATATTATAGAGGATTGTAATCCGAAAATTCTTCTTTACAATCAACGGTTTTCCGATACCGTAAATCATTTGAAAAAAGTTAGTGATGCCATACCGTTAGATTATCCTATCCTAATAAAACCGAAGAAACAAGATATCACATGTATATCAGAATCGGATCCATGGCTGATTATTTATACAGGAGGGACAACTGGGAAACCAAAAGGGGTAGTATTAACACACCGAGCAATTATGTGGAATGCGATAAATACGATTATAAGCTGGGGATTGACAGATGATGAGGTGACACTGAATTATTTGCCATTATTTCATACCGGGGGAATTAATGCTCTTTCTATTCCGATATTAATGAGCGGGGGGACTGTAGTACTTGGCGATCAGTTCGATGCTAAAGAGGCTGTTCATTTTTTAAATAAATATAAATGTACCATAGCCTTATTTGTTCCAACAATGTATCACTTAATGGTTGGGACAAAGGAATTTAAAGCCTCTTTATTCCCAAGTATGAGAACATTTCTTTCCGGCGCCGCACCATGTCCATTATCAATATATGAAAGTTTTCAAGAGAAAGGCATCCCATTTAAGGAGGGGTATGGGTTAACAGAAGCAGGGCCGAATAATTTTTACATTTCTCCGCAAGATGCTATATGGAAAAAAGGCTCTGTCGGAAAACCAATGATGTTTAATCAAATTAAGTTGCTAAAAATGGATGGAACGGAAGCAGAGGTAGATGAGGTCGGTGAAATCCTTATCAAAGGCAAACATTCGTTTCAGGAATATTGGAATGATCAGCAGGAGACGAAATCCGTATGGAAAGATGGATGGCTGTATTCAGGAGACTTAGGAAGGAAAGATCAGGACGGCTATTACTACATAGTTGGCCGCAAGAAGGATATGATTATCACAGGAGGAGAAAATGTATATCCCCTCGAAATCGAACATTGGCTATGTCAGTATCCTGAAGTAGAGGAAGCTTGTGTAATTGGCTTAGAAGATGAAAAGTGGGGAGAGCAAGTGACAGCTTTTATTGTCTTAAAATCTGGTGATTCCGGCATTGTCGAGGAGCTTAAAAAGCATTGCACTTATAAGCTGGCAAAATATAAAATTCCAAAGCAGTTTGTGTTCCTTAAGGAATTGCCTAAAACTCATGTAGGAAAGATTGATAAGAAGTTATTGAAAAAGCAATATGAAAGTAATTTGGAGAACGCTTAAATTGGCGTTCCTTCTTTTTGCAGAATTCTTTCCGAATATCCGGATAGATTCCGGATATTCGGAAATGAAATGAAATATTTTTTCCATAATCCCGGAAATAAGGACGTGGGATTTTATTCTATATTCCCTAGAGTGTGAATTTTTTGTGTCTTTAAAAGAATAAATATTTTTGGCATGAAAATTGCGATGTATTTTGGATGAAAAAAAAGGAGGGGGATCTTCTGAGGTGTAAACGCTTTCGTGAATGATGTAGTGTATTGAAGTAGAGCATGGGAAAATTTAAACACAAAAAGGGGATATGTATGGAAATAATTATTATTCTTTTGGCATTAGGCCTTTTAATGTTTGTCGCATATCGAGGCTTCTCCGTAATCTTATTTGCACCAATATGTGCTTTGTTTGCTGTCTTGTTAACCGATCCAGGTCATGTATTGCCTTTCTTTTCGAATGTCTTTATGGAAAAAATGGTTGGATTTATTAAAAATTATTTTCCTGTTTTCTTGCTTGGAGCAATTTTTGGAAAAGTAGTCGAAATGTCTGGGTTAGCTGAATCCATTGCAAAAACGATTGTCAGGATAGTGGGAGCTAAAAGAGCTATTTTTGCGATTGTTCTTTTAGGCGCCATTTTAACCTTCAGTGGAGTTAGTCTATTCGTTGCTGTTTTTGCTATTTTTCCATTTGCGGCACATTTATTTCGTGAAGCCAATATTCCAAAACGCTTAATACCAGGAACGATTGCACTCGGTTCGTTTGCCTTTACAATGGATGCTTTACCGGGGACACCGCAAATACAAAATGTTATTCCTACCTCCTTCTTTAAAACTGATATTTATGCTGCACCGACCCTTGGAATAATAGGCTCTATTTTTGTTATCGTACTAGGTCTTTTATATTTGGAATCAAGAAGAAAGAAGGCGGAAAAAGCAGGGGAGGGATGCTTAGGCTTTAAAAATGATGAATTGGCTGCTGCACATGATTCAGGTTCTTCCTTAGCAACAGAACCTAATTCCGTTCCCGATTTAAACTCACGTACATCTGTTGGTCGTCAAATATTAGCATTCATTCCACTAGTACTAGTAGGAGTTATGAATAAAGTATTTACTATTTTTATACCGAAGTGGTATCCGAATGGCTTCGACTTTTCTACTATCGGTTTAAAGGCATTTGGAACAGTTGATATTTCAGCTGTTACAGCTATTTGGGCAGTAGAGATGGCGTTGATCGTCGGGATTATTTCTACTATCCTTTACGATTGGAACAGAGTAAAAACCAATTTTAAAGAAGGTCTTAACACAAGTATTGGGGGAGCATTACTAGCGACTATGAATACTGGTGCAGAGTATGGATTTGGCGGGATCATCGCCGCATTGCCAGGGTTCACATTAATCAGCAACGGAATTTCCCATACCTTTACAAATCCATTAGTAAATGGTGCTGTAACAACTACAACATTAGCAGGTATTACAGGTTCTGCGTCAGGCGGGATGGGAATTGCACTAAGCGCGATGGCGGATAAATACAATGCAGCTATTGCCCATTTTAATATTCCACCAGAAGTTATGCATCGTGTCATTGCAATGGCATCAGGAGGGATGGACACTCTTCCTCATAATGGTGCAGTAATAACATTGCTGGCTGTAACGGGGTTAACACATAAACAATCGTACAAAGATATTTTTGCCATAACTATTATTAAGACACTAGCTGTATTTTTCATTATTGCACTTTATAGTATTACTGGTCTTGTATAAGATAAAATCCCTAAAAATTCATCTTAAGGAGGGCTAACTATGGGAAATACTTTATCTAATAAAATTGCTTTTATTACTGGTTCTGGTAGTGGAATTGGTTTGGAAATTGCCGAAGCCTTTGCACGGGAAGGAGCAAAAGTTGTTATATCAGATGTAAACAAAGAAAAAAGTGAGTTAGCTGCAAACAAATTGAACGAGCAAGGGTACACAGCTGTCTCCATTCCATGTGATGTAACCAATGAACAGAAGTTAACAGAAGCTCTTAATCTGGCAGTTAAGGAATTCGACAGGATTGATATACTTGTCAATAATGCCGGATTGCAGCATGTTTCGCCGATAGAGGATTTTCCGACCGAAAAATTTGAATTAATGATCAAGATTATGTTGACTGCTCCATTTACAGCTATTAAACAAGTGTTTCCAATCATGAAGAAGCAAAAATTTGGACGTATTCTGAATATGGCTTCTATTAACGGACTAATTGGGTTTGCTGGTAAAGCGGCTTATAATAGTGCGAAGCATGGGGTAATTGGTCTTACGAAGGTAGCTGCATTAGAAGGAGCAGAGCATGGTATTACAGTAAATGCCTTATGTCCTGGTTATGTCGATACCCCACTAGTTCGCAACCAGCTGCAGGATTTAGCGAAAACAAGAAATGTTCCTTTTGAAAAAGTAATCGAAGAGGTAATATATCCGTTAGTTCCGCAGAAAAGATTACTAGATGTATCTGAAATTGCTGATTACGCAGTATTTTTGGCAAGTGATAAAGCTAGAGGGGTCACAGGTCAAGCGGTTGTACTAGATGGAGGATATACAACACAGTAACTAGTTTGAAAAATGAAAAAGTTCCCCTTACTTTGCTATAATAGATGATATAGTATCTTGAACGGATGGGGAGAAATACGATGAATTTAGGAATTGGCCGCCTTCCTTTTAAATGGCTCGATGAAATCATTAATCTTGCAGCAGAACGCATAGTTGTTGTAGACCGAGATGGAATCATTCGGTATATTAATTCGGCTTATTGTGAATTTCTAGGAACCACGGTAGAGGATGCTACTGACAAGCCTGTACAAGACATTATTGAAAACTCAAGAATGCATATTGTAGCAAGAACAGGTCAAGCCGAACTTGCAGCTGTTCAGCCTATAAATGATAGTGAAATGATTGCCAATCGATATCCTTTATATATTGAGGAAGAACTAGTAGGAGCAGTTGGAACTGTCATGTTTAAAAATCCTCAGGAATGGTGGGAGTATTCAAAAAAGATACAGCCCATTCTAGAGGAATTAAACTATTATAAAAATAACTTTGAAAAAGGATTGGCAAGTAAATATACATTTGAAGATTTGATCGGATCCAGTACAGAATTTATAAAATCTAAAATGCTTGCGGAAAAGATTTCCGTCAATCATTCCGCCGTGTTATTACTAGGGGAATCGGGAACCGGAAAGGAATTATTTGCACATGCCATTCACCATAATAGTCCGAGGCAGCATTTTCCATTGGTAAGGATCAATTGTGCATCCATTCCGGAGCATTTATTAGAATCTGAATTATTCGGATATGAAGACGGCGCATTTACTGGTGCAAAGAGGGGCGGAAAAAAAGGGAAATTTGAATTGGCGAATTACGGAACGATTTTTTTAGATGAGATAGGTGACATGCCTTTGCCGATGCAAAGTAAGCTCTTGCGCGTTCTACAGGAAAAAGAAATTGAACGTGTAGGTGGGCAGAAACCAATATTTATTGATGTTCGAATTATAGCAGCAACTCATCGGAACTTAGAAAAAATGGTAGAAGAGGGAACCTTCCGGCAAGATTTATATTATCGATTAAATGTTATAAAAATTGAAATACCCCCTTTAAGAAATCGGAAGGAAGATATACCAGCCATTGCTTTCAATCTTTTAAAGAAGCTTGAAAGAAAATTTCATCGGAATGGTATTGTCCTGTCGGAAGAGGTATTACTTAAATTGATGAATCATAAGTGGCCAGGCAATATTCGCGAATTAGAAAATGTTTTAGAGCGGGCTATAAATGTTTTGGATGGAACGAATACCGTAAAAATGAAACATCTACCTTTATATTTACAAGATGATGATATATATATTAGCGGTTATCCATCCTTTTCGTTAGATTCGATGCCTCCAAATAATCGGGAAGAGTCTGTTGCTCCATTAAAGGATATTCTCTCTTTTGTAGAAAAAAATGCGATAATCCAAGCATTAAAAAAAACAAATGGAAACAGATTAGAGGCTGCAAAGCTTTTAGGAATCAGCAAAACATCATTATATGATAAATGCAAATCCTATCAAATTTAGTAGCATGACATTTTCGTGTCATGCGTATTTTTTTTGTTTTTTTTGAGGTGAGCATCATTCGTTGCTAATTAAATGGACTAATAGTATTCTAAAAATAGGAATATACGTTCTTGTTGATAGTAAATCCAATATTTTTCTGAAAAGCAATGAAGTCAATTATATTATAATAGATACATATAAGTGAGCAGATGTAGTGAAAGGAGCAGGATAAATGACTGTTCGTTTTGTAATTGGACGTACGGGAACCGGAAAGTCAAAGCTTTTTATGGATGAAATAACAGAAAACCTTAAAGAGTCTCCAAGCGGATATCCATTGATATATTTGGTTCCCGATCAAATGACCTTTTTATCGGAATATCGCCTGATTAATGCCCCTGGTTTAAAAGGGATGATACGTGCGCAAGTATTCAGTTTAACGAGATTAGCGTGGAGAATTTTACAAGAAACTGGTGGAATTAGCAGAAAACATATTTCTAGCGCCGGCCTTAATATGCTAATCCGCAAAATTATTGAAGATAAGAAAGATAGCCTAAGGCTATTTGGAAAAGCAGCAGATAAGACAGGCTTCATTGAACACGTGGAAAACATGATAGCGGAGTTCAAACGTTATTGCATTAATCCGGAAGAATTAGAAATGTCCAACCAGGATACTTCTACATCATTAAAGGATAAATTGTATGATTTGGAATTGATTTATCGTGATTTTGAAGAAGCCATTCAAGGGAAATATTTAGATACGGATGACTACATGAAATTACTTGCTGAATCTATTGAAAAATCTGCCTATCTGCAGAATGCAGAAATCTTTATTGATGGCTTTCACAGCTTCACCCCACAAGAGTATATGGTAATTGGACAATTGATGAAGTCATGCAAACGTGTATCCATAGCTTTAACACTTGACCAGCCATTTCGTTCAAGTATTCCGGATGCATTACACTTATTCCGAATGTCAGGAGAGACATATAACATCCTTTATGAAATGGCATTGAGTGCTGGAGTAACAATGGAGGAAGATGTAATTCTTACAGATTCTTATCGCTATAAAAATTCCGATCTTCAGTATTTGGAATCTACGTTTGAGAGAAGACCAGCTTTACCTTTTAAGGAGGAGACTTCCATTTGTCTTCTTCATTCTGCAAATCGCCGAGCTGAAATGGAAGGAATTGCTCGAGAAATTCGCAAACTTGTAAGAACAAAATCCTATCGATATATGGATATTGCTATTTTGGTAAGGAATGGCCAAGATTATCAGGATATGATGGAAACGGTTTTCTATGATTATGAAATTCCTTATTTTATTGATCAAAAGAGGCCGATGTTCCATCACCCATTAATCGAACTTATTCGGTCTTCCCTTGAAATAATCAACAGCAATTGGCGCTACGAGTCCGTGTTCCGTGCGGTAAAAACGGATTTGCTTTTTCCACTGGAAGGAAATCACCGAGAGCTTCGTGAAAAAATGGACCGCCTAGAAAACTATGTACTAGCCTATGGAATTAAGGGAAGCCAATGGATTAGCAAAGACAGATGGATATACAGAAGATTTAGAGGATTGGAATTGGAAAATCTACCTCAAACAGATTCGGAAAAAGAAATGGAGCACGAACTTAATGAAATGCGATTATTTATTACAGCCCCTCTTAATAGATTATCGCGGCGCTTGAAAAAAGCTCAAAGTGGCCAAGAGCTATGTGAAGCACTATTTCTCTATTTAGAAGAGCTTGATATTCCCGCTAAGCTGGAAAAATTCCGGATTTCTGCAGAGGAAAAAGGCAATCTTGTTTCAGCTAGAGAGCATGACCAGGCATGGAATGCAGTAATAGACTTATTGGATCAATTTGTTGATATTTTTGGGCTGGAGAGCATATCCCTGAAGGAGTTTGCTTTAATAATCGATTCCGGCTTGGAAGCAATGAGGTTTTCCCTCGTTCCGCCAGCAATTGACCAAGTTCTGGTTGCGAATTTGGAATTATCGAGACTGTCAGACATAAAAGCAGCTTTTGTTATCGGATTAAATGATGGAGTTATGCCTGCAAGATTGAATGAAGAGGGTATTCTAACGGATTCGGATCGTGATGCCTTGCTTCAAAATGGGATGAAAATTGCCCCAAGTAGCAAAACAAGGCTTCTTGATGAAGAGTTTATTGCTTATAAAGCATTAACAACTCCTTCTCACTATTTATACTTATCGTGTCCATTAGCAAATGAGGAAGGGAAGGCATTATTGCCATCGCCTTATTTAAAAAGAATAAAGGATGTCTTTCCAAATGTAATAGAAAAAGTTGTGGTTAACGATCCTTCCGAAATAAGCGTTCATGAGCAGCTGGAATACATTTCACATGCCAATACGTCAATTGCGTATTTAACTTCACAGCTTCAGCAAAAGAAACGCGGGGTTAAAGTTCCGGATTTTTGGTGGGATGTCTATAACTATTTTATAGGAAATTACAAATGGAAAAATCAAACAGTTCATATATTATCTAGTCTTTTTTATCAAAACAAAGCAAAGCAATTATCTGAACAAACAAGTAAAGACTTATTTGGCGACAAAATTTTGGCAAGTGTGTCAAGGATGGAGCTGTTTCACGGCTGTCCGTTTTCCCACTTTGCATCACATGGCTTAAAATTAAGAGAAAGACAAATTTTTAAATTGGAGGCACCTGATATTGGTGATCTATTTCATGGAGCATTGAAATGGATTTCTGATGAAATAGAAAAGAAAGGATTGTCATGGTCTTCATTATCTAGTGCAGAGTGCTATGCAATGGCGAAAGAAGCAGTTGCATTTCTTGCTCCGAAGCTGCAACATCAGATCCTGCTTAGCTCTAATCGCCATCACTATATAAAGAGAAAGCTTGAGCAGGTAATTGGACGTGCTTCCCAAGTATTAAGCCAGCAATCAAAAGCGAGTGGATTCTCTCCAATCGGGATGGAGTTGGATTTTGGCGCAAAGTCTACATTACCACCTTTAACGTTTACATTAAAGAATGGTACAAAAATGGAATTGCAGGGACGTATTGACCGAGTTGATAAGGCAGAAGATGAAAATGGTGTCTATCTAAGAGTAATAGATTATAAATCAAGTGCAAGGAATCTTGATATAACAGAAGTGTATTATGGATTAGCGTTACAAATGCTCACCTATTTGGATATTGTCGTCACTAATTCCAGTAGGTTAATAGGTGCAGATAGTGTTCCTGCCGGAGTTTTATACTTCCATCTTCATAACCCCATCGTAAAGAGTAATAAAATCTTAACGATCGAGGAAATTGAAGAAGAGATTTTTAAGAGCTTTAAAATGAAAGGACTAATGCTGGACGACGTAAATGTGGTTAAATTAATGGACCAATCCATAGAAAATGGGACATCCAAAATTGTCTCCGCGGAAATAAAAAAAGATGGAACCTTGTCAAAGCGTTCGCAGGTTGCAGGGAAGGATGACTTTAAAATACTTAACCGTTACGTCCGAAAGCTTTATGAAAAATCGGGGAATGCTATTGCAACCGGTATGGTAGATATAAATCCTTATCAATTGAAAAAGCGTACTCCGTGTGAGTATTGCTCCTATAAATCTGTTTGTCAATTTGATCAATCTTTGGAGGATAATCAATATAGACTATTAACTCCAGGAAAACCGGACGATTTATTAAGCATTATTAGAGAGGAGGTATCCATGGATGAAAACAGCCATTCCCATTAAGCCGATTGATTCCACATGGACGGATGATCAGTGGAAAGCAATTATGGCAAAGGATCAAAATATATTAGTTGCTGCGGCAGCGGGATCTGGTAAAACAGCGGTATTGGTGGAACGAATTATTCAAAAAATCATTGCGAAAGAGGATCCGATTGATGTTGACCAATTATTGGTGGCAACATTTACGAACGCCTCCGCTGCTGAAATGCGCCACCGTATAGGGGAGGCACTTGAAAAGGAAATCGAAATGCAGCCGGCTTCTGCGAGGTTAAGAAGGCAGCTTTCTTTATTAAATCGTGCCTCCATTTCTACTTTGCATTCGTTTTGCCTAGATGTTATCCGCAAATATTACTATTTAATAGATATTGATCCTGGTTTTCGAATCGCGGATGAAACAGAAAGGGATTTACTTCGTGATGAAGTGTTGGATGATTTATTCGAATTGGAATACGGTAAAGAAAATAATGATTCGTTTTACCGGCTAGTAGATACCTTCACTAATGATCGAAGTGATGCAGCATTACAAGACTTAGTTTCTAAACTATATGATTTTTCGAGATCTCATCCTCAGCCTAATAGATGGTTAGACGAGCTGGTGGAAATGTACAATGTCACGGAGGATATGGACATTGATGGGCTTCCATTTATGGAGACGCTTCGATTTGATATTCATTTACAATTAGAAAGTGCCAAAAGCTTACTGGAGGACGCATATGAGGTGACGAAGCTCCCAGGAGGTCCGGCACCTAGGGCGGAAAATTATTTAGACTATATAGAAGTTGTCAATAAATTATTAAAGGCAGCTGCCGGTCCTTGGAATGAATTATTTGAAGCGATGAATAATTGGTCCTTTTCAAAGGCGAAAATTTGTAAAGGTGATGAATATAATAAGGATTTATTGAAAGAAGCCGATGATTACAAGAAAAAAGCTAAGGATATCCTGGACAAGCTTCGAGAGGAACTTTTTTCCCGCAAACCAGCATTCTTTTTAAGAGATATGAGGGAAATGAAGGATGTAATTTCTACGCTGGTTTCAGTTGTAAAAGAGTTTGCGATAAAATTTGAGCAAATGAAAATGGAAAAAGGATTAGTGGATTTTACGGATATAGAACATTATTGCCTTGACATTCTAGGAACAGTGAGTGCAGATGGCAGTTCATTAATACCCTCCGAAGCAGCTCTAGACTACAGAAAGCAATTCAAAGAAGTGCTAGTCGACGAGTATCAGGATACCAATATGGTGCAAGAAACCATATTGCAGCTAGTCACACATGATAGCGATGAGAATGGCAATCTATTCATGGTCGGTGATGTAAAACAATCAATATATCGATTTAGGCTAGCGGAGCCTAATCTCTTTTTAGCAAAATATAATCGCTTTACTCCAAATGGTGATGGTACGGGACTTCGAATTGATTTATCGAAAAACTTCCGAAGCAGACAAGAAGTATTGACAGGAACCAACTACATTTTCAAACAAATCATGGGCGAAAATGTTGGGGAAATTAGCTATGACCAGGAAGCAGAGCTTGTAAAAGGCGCTTCATATCCTGAAGAGATTTCATATCCTATCGAAGTGGCTTTCATTGACCAAGAGGATGCTACTGATGATGAGTCAACGGATGAATCTGCCGAAGAAAATGAAACTATTGATAAGATGGATTTGGAAAAATCTCAACTCGAGGCACGTTACATTGCACAAGAAATAAAAAAACTAATAAACGAACAGAAGGAAATATTTAATCCGAAAACGGGAAGTTATCGACCGATTCAATATAAGGATATTGTTATTTTACTGCGATCCATGTCATGGGCTCCTGAAATTATGGAGGAATTTAAATTTGCCGGAATACCAATCTATGCGAGTCTTTCAACGGGTTATTTTGAGGCAACGGAGGTTAACATCGTCATGTCCTTGCTTAAGGTTATCGATAACCCGTATCAGGATATTCCGCTTGCTGGGGTGCTAAGGTCTCCAATCGTCGGATTAAATGAGGAACAGTTGGCAATCATTCGAATTCATTCCAAAAATGGGGCTTTTTATGAGGCACTATCATTATTTTTGAAGGAAAATCCAACGGAAAAAACAGAGGTACTACATGAGAAGCTTCATATTTTTATCGAAAAATTAAATAGGTGGAGAGAAGGCGCACGAACTCTCGCCCTCTCAGATTTAATTTGGCAAATTTTCCGAGATACACACTTTTATGACTTTGTTGGGGGCTTACCTGGCGGAAAGCAAAGACAAGCAAATCTAAGAGCATTATATGATAGGGCTCGTCAGTATGAGGCAACTTCGTTTAGAGGTTTATTCCGGTTTCTGCGGTTTATAGAAAGGATGCAAGAAAAAGGGAATGACCTTGGTGCAGCAAGGGCCTTGAGTGAACAGGAGGATGTCGTTCGGATGATGACAATCCACTCTAGTAAAGGTCTTGAATTCCCAGTTGTGTTTGTTGCGGGTCTATCGCGCAAATTTAATATGATGGATATTCAACATTCCTATTTATTTGATAAAGAGTTCGGTTTTGCGTGCCGATATACGAATGTTGATAAAAGAATTACGTATCCATCCTTGCCTCAGCTTGCCTTTAAACGGAAGAAAAAGCTTGAAACACTATCAGAAGAAATGCGTGTATTATATGTAGCGTTAACGAGAGCAAAGGAAAAATTATATTTAATAAGCACTTTAAAAAATGTCCAGAAATCGATGATGAAATGGAATAAAAATAACTCATCGATGGATTGGCTATTAAGTGATAATGTTCGCGCCAGAGCAACATCTTATATTGATTGGATTGGCCCCGCATTGGTTCGGCACCATGATTTTCCATCTGTGGAAAACAAAGAATTTGTCGGGGAAGATATTCAGAATCATCCTTCTAAATGGGAAATTTCCATTCATTCTAAAGAAGAGTTTATGCAATCCGAAAAAACAGAGCTGGGTACGCAGAATTGGAAAGAAGCGGTGAAGTCCGGGAGCCTGTTGGACATACAAACAGATCAAAAAGAAGATATTTCCAACGTTCTCGATTGGAAATACCCGCATATGTCTGCCGCAGGAAGACGTTCTAAGCAGTCAGTATCCGAAGTGAAACGTATGTTTGAAATCCGTGATGAGGCTTCTGGAACTGAAATTGTACAAAAATTTGAAAAGCCTATTTTCAATCGTCCTCGGTTCATGAGAGAGAAGAAGCTGACACCTGCTGAAAAGGGAACCGCATTGCATATGGTGATGCAGCATGTCCCATTACACGAAATGCCAACGGTTAATTCTGTGAATGAATTGCTGGAAAGCATGGTACAAAAAGAGCTTTTAACAAACGAGCAACAAAGTGTTATCCAGCCAGAGCATATCATTCAATTTTTTGAAACAGATTTAGGACAACGGATTCTAGGTTCGGAAAAGGTAAGAAGAGAGGTTCCTTTCAGCCTGGCAATTTCTGCTTCTGAAATGTATCGGGATCATAGCCTAGAGGACGAATCTATTCTTATTCAAGGGGTTATTGATTGTTTAATTGAAAATGATGATCATATTATCTTGCTTGATTATAAATCAGATAGTATTTATGATCGGTTTAAGGGGGGCTTCGAAGAAGCAAAGCCAACTCTTGAAAAACGATATAAAACCCAGATTGATTTTTATGAAAAAGCTCTTCAGGATATTTTACAAAAACCAGTGAAGGAAAAATTTCTTTATTTCTTTGATGGTGGACATCTGTTAAAGATATAAGAAAAATGAAAAGGCATTGACCAAATTTGGCTCAATGCCTCTTAATTATTTCCAATAGTCGGTTGATCAAACACTGAATAATTGATGGTATTATTTATGCTGAATAAGTTATAGTTTAGTACAAATCCTCCCGTTGTTAATGCGCCAGATCCAGATGAGATTTTTGTACTTGTCTTTGGCGATGTAAAGAGAGTATCTCCGAATTGCATAACTCCCCCGCCCATATTCAAAATTTGCAATGGTCCAATAACTGCAGGCATGTAAAACATCCTTTTACAAAATTTATTTTCCTACTTGATTATTTGTTATTTCACATAATATGTGGAAAACTTTCTGAACGTTCAACTTTCAGGCTTTTCTTTAAGTTGGCGAACATGATGCACTCTTGACTCAAGATATGCATCCTTAATACTGCCAATTTGAAAAATTGAAGCGGCCGATATACCTATGATATTAATATGATCGACTCTTATAACAGGATCCAGATTAATACGGTGAAAATGGATATCCTCTGTAATTGGAGGAATCGGGATAACCTCGCTAAAAATAGGGTAATCTTCGAAGTCAACTTCGAATCCAAAATATAGTTCTTCTTCGCGCTGAACTGCAAAGGCACGTGAATTTGCCTTTATATAAGTTGTATCGCCAACATGAACATTTGAACTAAAAACAACGTCATTAATGCTGATGTCCTGAACAACAGAATTTCTTATTCCATCCATTCCCTATCCTCTTGGAACAAATGGTACAAAAGGTCCAATAATAAGTGATTCGGCAGGAGTATCAAAGGTTGCCGCCTGTTGAATGTGTTCCGCATCACCTATAAGAAATAAGGAAGAGCTTGCAATACCAATAACTTCAATGTTCCCTACATGTAATTCACGGTTAATTACATTAAGTTCCATTTGTATTTCCTCCATTCATATTATTAGGAAGCTTAGAAATAAAAAGGAAGATAGCCTGATCAATGTCGGCTTTCATTTTTTGATAAACTTGGTCCAATAAATCTTCTTTTGATAATGTACCGAGGTTTTGCCCTGCTAAAATATTAAGATAGTGGTCAACTCTTTGTGGAATTTGTTTGTGTAGGTCATTCACAATAAAATCATGGTAGTGCTGTTCAAGGTTCATTCCTAATTGCTGTTCCGTATCGTTGATAACCGTGTGTATTTCGTTTCCTACATAATGATTTAATCTATTTATTATTTCCTGTTTGAAGTTAGGATCTGCAACTATACTGGGGCCTTGAGTGTTTGGCGGAGGAATCTCCATGTCTTCTATCTTTTCACTTAAATCTGAAGGGTTTAATCCAATATTTAAGGTTCCGTCCAATCTTTCAATTTTTAATTGGTCAAATTTATATTCTAGTCGCTCTACACTAATCGGGGGCTTTTCTTTTAAAGCTTGAACT
The DNA here is from genome assembly GCF_018343615.1 of Bacillus sp. FJAT-49736. Classification (GTDB taxonomy): domain Bacteria; phylum Bacillota; class Bacilli; order Bacillales; family Bacillaceae_C; genus Margalitia. The sequence continues at coordinate 347,560 of NZ_JAGYPI010000001.1, forward strand.
TCCGTTTTTAATTCCTTCATCGCTTTTTCAAACCTGGAAATTCTTTTTTCTTGATGCTGGATATATTGATAAAGTTGTTGAATATATGCTTGAATATCTACCATTAACAAAACCTCACTTTTTATCAATAGTGATCCCTTAATAAAATATAAAATGGGGCAATCAAGCTCTGCTTCTAATAAAAGCAAGCTTAATCGTTTACAATCTATCTTGGTCCACCTGATGTTTGAAAAGGCACAACCGCATGAGCTCCAAATGTCCCTTCTGATGGTGTCGGTTGCCCAACTTTTGGAGCAGGTCTAATAAATCCTCCTGTATTATATAAATAGGAAGCTGGTTTAATAATTCCTGCACTTCCTATTTGAAATACAGATGAATTGGAAATACCGCCAATTTTTATCATGTGAATTTGAATTGTCTGCTGTAAATATATTTTCATGGATATCCCCTTTTTCCATAAGGTCCAGATTAAAAATTTAAATAATTTCCTTGATCCAAACCATCTATATCGAATGTATTGGTAGCTGACTGTTGATTTTGAATGGTTAACGTTTCACCGGTATTAAATGAGCCTGCACCGGCAAAGGTTTTAACAGAAGCATTTGGAATCACTTGAAATACATCTCCAATATTAAAAACACCGCTCGAACCAATATTCATAATTTGAACGGCACCAACAAATCCAGGCATAACCGTTCACTTCCTTTAATTCTTAATTAAATGCATATGGGCATTTCACTTATAGACATATCATATGAATGATTTCTTTAAAGGTGATTCATTAGCCTAAATGAAGATGACGTTGTAAAATGGTATGGTGAATATAATTACTAATGAGGTATTAAAATGGAGCTGCAAATGAAGTCGTTACAAAAGAATGAAAGAATTTTCACATTGGATGTTTTAAGAGGCTTTAGTTTATTGGGAATATTAATCATTAATATGATCTCATTCAACGCACCTGTTCTTTACTATAATCCGTATGAATGGTGGCAGAATGGGGATGCAACCCTTTATAAGTGGATTGAAATCCTGATAGAATCAAGCTTTTACCCCATCTTTGCAATGATGTTTGGATATGGAAGTGTTATTCTACGCAACCGAATAAAGCAAAAAGGACTAGCCTTTTCGAATGTATATTTGCGAAGACTGTTATTTTTGCTTGTTATTGGGTTACTCCATGCATTTTTTATTTGGTCCGGAGACATATTAGTGAACTATGCGATCTATGGAATGATTTTAATGGTATTGCTTGAGTTGTCGGGAGAGGTTCTGATTATTAGCGGAGTAATGCTATTCCTTGTCCCGAACCTATTGTTTATTTTATACATAATGGTAAATGCTCTTTTTGACCCAAATACGACTCTTATGTATGCGGATATTACGAATGTTAATAAATCTGTCAATGCCTATTCCACGGGGAGTTACTGGGAAATTACTCAACAAAGATTTGCAGATTGGTCCGCTGTGAATGGTTCTGCCAATCTCTTTTTCTCGGTTTTCTCTATTTTGCCACTGATGCTAATTGGGGCAGGGGCTTCCAAATTAAAGTGGTTGCAAAGGGCAAAGGAACAAAAGAAAAAATGGATGGTCATTTTTATTGTTTCATTGGTGATTGGGATTCTATTGAAGTCTTTGCCGGCACTTGTTGATTCAAATCTTGCATTCAAGCTAATTCAGCAGTCCCTTGGAGGAACCATTTTTAGCTTTGCCATTGTCGCATTAATCGTTCTCTTAATGATTAATAAGGTATCTGAAAAGTTATTTAGGCCAATTGCAACAGCAGGAAGAATGTCCCTTACCATTTACTTAATTCAATCGATTGTTGGAACATTAATTTTTTATCACTATGGAATGGATTTTTACGGTAAGTTAACATTGTCTTCTTGCATTTTAATGGCTCTATTAATTTACTTTATTCAAGTAATCTTGGCGGAGATATGGTTTATGAAATTTCAAAATGGCCCGTTAGAAAAAATCTGGCGCATAGTGACATATTGGAAATAAGAAAGGGAAAAGGGAATTTAGTGCAAAAAGCAGAATAAGTATTTATTAAGTAGAATAAGAGGTGGAAATAAATTGAAGCTATTAACTTTTAAAAAGGATAATAAAGAACAATTAGGGGCACTGGATGAGAGTAAGGGTATTATCTTTAATGTATCTGAGGCTGCAATGAAAGATTATCCGTACTTGCCTACATCGATGCTTGCTGCAATTGAAAAAGGCAATGAATTTATTATGGATATAAAAAGCTTAATGGCAAGTGAAGATTTAAACCACTTCTATGAAAATACAGATACCATTGAGGTGCTTTCACCAATAACAAAGCCTCAAAAAAATATTTTGTGTGTAGGGAAAAATTATCGTGACCACGCAATTGAAATGGGAAGCGAAGCAGATATACCAAAGGATATCATTATTTTTACGAAAGCTCCTACTACCGTCACAGGACATTTAAACGTTATTGAATCACACTCGGAAATAACGAATCAATTAGATTATGAAGGTGAACTGGCCATCATTATAGGAAAAAGAGGAAGAAGTATAAGTAAGAACGAAGCACTTGACTATGTATTCGGCTACACGATTATCAACGATGTAACAGCACGTGATATTCAAAAGCGTCATAACCAGTATTTCTTAGGTAAAAGCTTAGATAGTTCCTGTCCGATGGGACCGTGGATTGTTCATCGTTCTGCGATAGAGAATCCGAATCAATTAAATATTGTTACAAAGGTAAATGATGAAATTCGCCAAAATTCCAATACAAAGCACTTCATTTTTTCCGTTGAAGAAATTATTTCAACCCTTTCCAAAGGAATGACGCTTGAGCCAGGAGATATCATTGCTACTGGAACTCCGGCGGGAGTAGGAAATGGAATGAAGCCACCGAAGTTCTTGGCTCCTGGTGACAAAATTGAAATAACGGTTGAGGGAATCGGAACTTTGACAAATATGGTAAAATAATCTTCAAATCATATCTATCAATGGAATCAATATGATATGATATCAATAATGTTTAAGAATAAAGCCATATTAAAAGAAGCTGGGAGGAAATGAAATGCTACATCGAACTGATGCCCATATTACAACTTGGGTAATTGCGATTATACTATTTATCGTGGCATTACTATTACATAAGGCGGGAAAAGAGAGAGGCGCTAGGATTGTCCAGATGATTGTACGTCTTTTCTATATCCTAGTGATTGTTACAGGAGCCTTATTGTTCTTTAATAATCAATCTGTAGATCCTGCATTATACGGAGTAAAATTACTGGTTGGATTAATCGTTATTGTATTGATGGAAATGATTTTGGTGAGAACCATGAAGAAAAAAGGGACAGGAATCTTATGGCTGTTGTTTGTCATTTTATTTCTAGCTGCACTTTACTTAGGATTAAAGCTTCCATTAGGCCCTTGGCATCCATTTAGTTGAAAATTAGAGTCGCTCATCTGAGCGGCTTCTTTTTTTTTTCTGATATATCGACAATATATTACAATTATATTACAATGAATAATAGTATGAATATTTTTATTATAAGCACGACAAGGTGGTGACCAGCTTGGTAAAATCATTTCAAACACTTTTTCAAGATGAATCGCAGTTAAAACGATTTGTCGAGGAAAAGGAGCTTTTTCAATATCCTGTTATATCCATTCATGTATCTGTTATCAATATGGAGTTAAAGGAAATAGAGAAACTATTAAAATTATTAAAGAATCAACTCCCACAAGCAGTAATAACAGGAAACAGTTCAACGGCGAAAATGACAAAAGGTTATATTACCTCTTGTCTGCCTGTAATCACGTTCACCACCTTTGAGAAAACAAATGTACGTTCAGGTTCAATAGAAATTGGAAGAGAAGTAGATTTAGTGAATATTGGACAAAGAATTGCTAAAGAAAATACTACTTTAGAAACAAAATTAGTAATACTATTTTCCAATTTGAAATTAGGGGAATTAGATAAAATACTGGATGGCTTTTATAGCATAAATTCGGATGTTACTGTAATAGGCGGTAATAGTTCTGAACACAAACTGTCATTTGTTTTTACGGAGAATGGCATATTAGAATCGGGTATTGTCTTTCTTTCAATAGAAAATCAAGACTTGATTGTAGAAACAATAGAAAATGGAGAATGGCAAGAGATTGGATTGCCTTTTACGATAACAAAAGGAAGAGAAAATATAATACATGAAATAAGTGGAAGGAAGCCGTTGAATGTACTAAAACAGTATTTGGGTAATAACTTTGTTCAACGGTTGCCACATTCCAGTTGTGAAATACCATTTTTAATTGAATGCAATGGAGAAAAACAAGTTGCTTTCATTCGAAATATTCTAGAAGGCGGATTACTTGAAGTATCAACTAATATTAAAAACGGAGATATCATATCATTTGCATATGAAAATACGGAGGAGCTAATATCCCAAACTCAAAAAAGTTTAAAAAGGTTAAGAAAAAAACCTGTTCAAACTATACTCGCTTTTCATAGCGCAAATAGAATAAGGAATTTAGAGCAGCTCACCCAAAATCATATTAAATCATTAGAGAGTTATGCTTCCGTAACGGAGTGTTATTGCTTCGGTGATATTGGCCAGCGAACCAAAAATCAGCCGAAGTTATCAGCTCCGGCATCCATTTATTTAACTATTTCGGAATCAAGTGAACAAAATAAAAATGATATAAGCATTCCATTTACGGTACCTTCTGAAACAAATTCTATTATTACATTGACTAATTTAATCAAAGAAACTGCCAAACAAGTCGATGCAATTAAGGAAGGCACGAAGGTTTCGGAAGCCTATCATCAAACGTTATATGAGAACAACATGGATATTGTTTATACCTTGGATATAAAAGGGAATTTCACGAGTGTAAATACAGCCTTTGAAAAAGCGATTGGTTATTCTTTCAATGAAATTAAAGGGAAAAGCTCATTAAGACTTGTAGTGGATAGTGATGTACAAAAGGCTCAACGTCATTTCCGAAGATCGTTAAATGGGAAGATACAGTACTATAATGTTAATATAAAAACGAAAAATGGAGACGTGGAATCCTTTCATATAAAGAATATTCCGGTTATGGTAGATAATAAGTGCGTCGGAATTTGCGGAATTGGAAGGGATATTAGCGAAAATATAAAGTTTGAACAGAAAATAACCCAATTGGCAAATTATGATGAAAGTACGGGGCTTCCTAATCGGACAAAGTTTAATGAAATCCTTGATGAAATGCTGAATCGTGCAAAGAAAAAGCGCCGCTCGCTTGCTGTTTTATTATTGGATATAGATCGTTTTAAGATAATAAATGACACTTTGGGACACTATGCAGGTGATTTAACATTAAAAGAATTGGCAAATAGGCTAAAAAGCAGTCTATCCAATGGAGCTTACATAGGAAGATTTACAAATGATAAATTTAGTATTTTATTAACGAAGGAAACAAATCCGGAAAGCGTTATCCAAATTGCGAAGCAATTATTAAAAAAGATTGAAATGCCTTTTTCCTATCAAAAGAAGGAGTTTTTCCTTAGCGCTAGCGTGGGTATAAGCATGTATCCTTATGATGGAGATCAAAGTGAGGAATTATTAAAGAATGCTGATATCGCATTAGGAAGAGCAAAATCTCTTGGCGGAAACAGTTTGGTCTTCTTTTCGGATGATATGAATGTAGAAACCTTAAATCGTGTGGAACTGGAAAGTGATTTAAGAAAAGCGATAAAAAACAATGAATTATTCTTAACATATCAACCGATTATTGAAAGCTCGAGCCAAAAGATGAAATCTTGTGAAGCGTTAATTCGATGGAAGCACCCTGAACGAGGAATTGTCCCACCCCTCGAATTCATTCCGCTTGCCGAAGAAACAGGACTCATTCATTCAATCGGAAAATGGGTACTTAAAACAGCCTGCAAGCAAATGAAACACTGGCATGATGTAGGCTTGACAGACGCAAGTATTTCCATCAATGTATCAGCATATCAATTTCAAAATAGATGGTTTATAGAGGATGTGAAAAATGCTCTGGCATATTCCGATCTTGATCCCAAATATCTACATTTGGAGCTAACAGAATCCGTTATGGTAAATGACTCCATAAAGACCATTGACACGATGAATGCGCTTCGAAATATTGGGGTGAAAATATCCATCGACGATTTTGGTACTGGTTATTCATCTTTAAGCTATTTGCGTCATTTACCAATCCATATTTTAAAAATTGATAAATCCTTTATTCAAAATTTGGATATTCAAACACCCGACTACGCCATTGTTAATTCCATTATGACAATGGGACATGGCTTAGGGCTACAGGTAATTGCAGAGGGTGTGGAGACGGATATGCAATTTGAAATCCTCAAAAATATGAAATGTCATTATATCCAAGGTTATTTAATCGAGAAGCCAATGCAATCGAGTCAGATGGAGGAATGGCTGCAAGATAATAATTTTATATGCTCCTAATAATCAAAAACGTCTTTCAAGGAAGACGTTTTATATTTTACATATTGGATACCTTTTCCACGATCGTCCGTTTTCCTGTACTTAATGTAAATTCAAAACGATCTTGGCTGTCCTGTTCATATTTAAAATGGTGCTGAATCGAGCAAATATTTTCCCCGTTATCAAAAATTAAGAAATTGACGCCATTCTGTTTTTCTTCTTGGGCAAGATAGGATAATTGATTATGACAATATATACAGTCATACACGGAGAATTCCAACTGATTCAGATTATGTATGAAATAAAGTAATGCATCATCCTTTAGCTCATTCAATAATATTTCGAAGGCAAATGTTAATTGTTTTCGTATTCTGATTTTCAATTGATCATGCAGGAAAAAGGTTGAGTTTGGCATGGTAATTTTTCCATCCCCCTCTAATACTCCTTTTATCCATTGTTGTCTATGGAATATTTCGACTTCCTGCGCGAAATATTCTTCTAACATAAATGCCTCATCAGTTTCATCGTCAAAAAAGACCCATTGATCATTAATGTTCTCAATACTCCCAGTAATAAACGCACGATCTTGGTTTCTGATTAGCTGCTCTCTATGTTGATGGTCCATCGGTTATCCTCCATTCATCAACGTGCTCTAATTAGGATTGAGTCGTTTTAAAAGATTGCACTATAGTTCTTTTTTGACAAAGAAAAGAAATTTCATACCTTGATTCGAAGAGCTTTCATAGACAAACAAAAGACATATATTGTTGAGAGATTTGTGAATTGGCTTTGGAATTGTTTGACTATCCGCACTAATAAAGGATAATCTTATTTCATGAGGCTGTTTGCATTTGAATAGTGCTTTTTGTATTTTGTTATAAACCTAGTGACTTAGATTTGGGAAATCTTTTTGTAAAAAATTATTTATTTATCCCAAATAAAGATATTTATAATATTTTTTTGTCTAAAAAAGCAACAAGTTTATGAAGAGAGCCTTTCAAGAGTTCATTTTTAGGAGGAACGGATAATGTTTAAGAAGGTTTTTACATTTTGCCTTATTCCGTTGCTCATTTTTTGTGCAGTACCTGCGAATGCTGCAGGAAAAGAGCAACGCAATTGGCAAAGTGAAATAGTTTATTATTTAATCGTCGATCGTTTCAATAATGGCGATGATGCAAATGATATTAATACGAATACGAAAAATGCTTTGAGCTTTCAAGGTGGAGACTTTCAAGGAATAATTAATCGACTGGATTATTTGAAGGATTTGGGATTTACAGCCATTTTATTAAACCCTATTTTTGATAATGATGAAAAAGGCTATGCTGGAGATCGAATAATTAATTTTTATAAACCAGATGAACATTATGGATCCTTGAAAAAATTCCAAGAACTAGTGAAGGAAGCACACAAACGTGATATGAAGATCATGTTGTCCTTTGAAACAAATCAAGTTAGTCCGGAACATCCATGGGTAACCGACCAAACAAGAGCAGATTGGTTAAAAGGGAAAACGGATGATGGTTTAATTTCCTTAAATCAAAAGAATCCCGCAGTCAATCAATATTTTATAAAAGCCGGCAAATGGTGGGTTCAAAAAACAAATATAGACGGCTATTATTTAAATAATGCTGATAAAGCTCCAATCGAATTTTGGAAGGATTTTAATGGTGCGGTGAGGTCCGTTAAGAAAAACTTCTTCCTGCTTGGAGATGTTCATTCCAATGATATAAATACGATAAAAAAGTTTGAACAGGCAGGCTTTGATGGATTTTATGATTATCCTCAAAATAAGCCATTGAGAAGTGCTTTCTCAGATATCGATCAATCTACAAAGCCTTTGTTAGATATAGTCAAAACGAATGAAAGTACATACCAAGGATCAACCCAAAATGCCATCTTTTTTGATAATCCATATATGACGCGATTTACAAGGGATATGGTAAATGCAAATAAATATCCAGGAACAAGATGGAAGCTGGCATTAACCTACCTCTATACTCAGCCTGAAATTCCGATTGTCTATTACGGTTCGGAAATTGCCATTGATGGTGGAAATGCACCGGAAAATCGTCCAATGATGAATTTCCGAGCAGACAAAGATCTAATGGATTACATGACACAAATATCGGAACTTAGAATAAAAAATCCGTCTTTAATCAAAGGATCGTTCACACCTCTTTATGATAAAAATGGGATGACAGTGTATAAAAGAGAGTATAAGGGTGATGTCAATATCGTTGCCATCAATAATACCAGCGCTACACACGGTGTATCCATTGATACTTCCCAATTTAAAGATGATAAAGAGCTACGTGGTTTGTTGGATGGTGGGATTGTTCGTGCGGACAATGGTAAATATAAGATTGTATTAGAACGGGAAACCTCAGAAATATACAAAGTTGTTGATAAAACCGGAATTAATTATGGTTTTATAGCTATATTAGTTATCGTTTGGATTCTATTTTTTGCTTTTATATATGCTGCGAAAAAAAAGGCGAAGAAAAATTAAATTAAGAGTTAAAACAATACCTGCATTTTTGAAATGCAGGTATTGTTTTACTTATCCATTAATAATAGAGCCACCGTTCACGTGAATCATTTGTCCAGATACATAGCTGGAATCCTCTGATGCTAAATATACATATGCACCTGCTAGCTCATATGGTTGCCCAGGACGACCAAGAGGTACATTTCCGCCGAATGTTTCTACTTGTTCCTCTGGGAAGGTAGATGGTATAAGTGGTGTCCAAATTGGTCCTGGAGCAACTCCGTTTACGCGTATTCCTTTTTGGGCTAATGACAAGGCTAGAGAACGAGTGAACGAAACAACTGCACCTTTAGTAGCGGAATAATCAATCAGTTGTTCATTCCCTTTATATGCGGTTATTGAAGCGGTATTAATGATGACACTTCCTTTTTGAAAATGGGGAAGGACAGCCTTTGTCATGTAAAAGAAAGAAAAAATATTCGTTTGAAAAGTCTTCTGTAGCTGATCATCTGTAATATTTAAAATGCTTTGCTGCGGATGTTGTTCTGCAGCATTGTTTACTAATATATCTATTTTTCCAAATTGGTCTATTACTTTCTTAACTGCATCCTTGCAATGCTGTTCTACACCTATATTACCGGAGATAAGAAGGCAATCGACGTTTTCTTTTTGAATTAGAGATTGTGTCTCTTTTGCGTCCTCATGTTCATTTAGATAACAAATAGCAATGTTTGCTCCTTCTTTCGCAAAATAGAGTGCAACTGCTTTTCCAATACCGCTGTCACCGCCTGTTATAAGCGCTATTTTTCCAGCTAGTTTTTCACTTCCCTTATAGGCTGGATTCATGGATTTTGGCAATGGATTCATAACGGATTCTATACCTGGCTGATTATTTTGATGTTGCTTTGGCAATGTTTTTTTCGGTTGATTTTGCTGGGTACTCATCATTTCACTCCATCCTAGATGTAATCCTCCATTATTCTTTACATCTCAAGGATAGTTATGAGTATTTTCCAACAATAAAAAAACAGGTGAATTCACCTGTTTTTAGCGATAATTTACGAATTGTACATCGACGGTTAAGTCTGCATCCCGAATCGCAGAAATAATTTGTTGTAATTCATCACGGCTTTTTCCAGTAACGCGGATTTGATCATCCTGCACTTGGCTTTTTACCTTTACACCGCTATTTTTAATGATAGTATTGATTTTCTTAGCATTGTCCTTATCAATTCCTTGAATAAGTTTAGCACGTTGTCTAACTGTACCGCCGGAGGCGTTTTCCACTTTACCATAATCTAAATTTTTCACGGGTACGCCACGTTTAATTAATTTGCTAAGTAGAACATCCTTAACTTGCCCCAATTTATACTCATCATCAGAAATAATTACAAGCTCTTCTTTATCAAGCTTTATATCACTCTTACTTCCTTTAAAATCATAACGAGTTTGAATTTCCTTCATGGCCTGCGTAATCGCATTTGTTACTTCAGAAAAATCTACTTTCGAAACAATATCAAATGAACTTTCTTTTGACATATTGAACCTCCAACGTTATGTAATTACCAATAATTATAGACAAACAGCTAGAGGTAAACAACTATTTTGAAATGAATGAAATAGACAAGGTGTAAACCCTGTCTATTATAAATGGTCTGTTTTCTTAGAATATTGATGTTTCCCGGCCTTACGATTTTTTTCACGCATCATATTTTTTTCATGTCTAAGAGCATTGTTGTCTTTAGCCTTTTTATCATTATCTGATGTATGCGGCATGAATGAAAATCCCCTTTCCAATTGATCTTTTTTAATATGACCAAGGAAAGGGGAATTTATGAAGGCACTTTTTTATCTTTTTTGTCATGGTTGAACAACTTTATAAATATCCATAATTAAATCTTTTTAGGAAAAGGCGTCCCAATACTAAGTCACATAAATGCAATAAAAGATTTACGATAGGAACAATTTATGAATTAAGAAAGCTTATTTAAAAAGAACACAGCTAATGTTCCCGGTCCGGCATGCGATCCGACAGCAGAACCGATAATATTGATATAGAAATCCTTTACTCCAAAACGATCTTCAATCATTTTCTTAAGATTTAAAGCAGCTTCTTCGTCGTCTCCATGACAAATGCCGATGCATTGATTTTGTAAGGTGTCTCCTCTTTCCGCCATTACATCGAGCATACGTTGGATTAATTTTTTCTTACCGCGAATTTTTTCCATTGGTATTAGCTTTCCGTCCTCTACATGGAGAAGGGGTTTAATGTTTAAAAGTCCGCCCAAAAATGCCGATGCTTTTGAGAGTCTACCGCCTTTTGCTAAATAATCTAAATCCTCAACTGTAAATAAATGCTCCATATGCTGACTGTTAAAAATGGCAGCCTGCACAATTTCTTCTTTTGATGCACCTGCTTTAAGCTTTTCCACTGTTTTTTGCACAACTAGTCCGTATCCAATAGAAGCGCATTTGGAATCGATAATTGTAAGATCTAAATTCGGGTATTCCTCTAATACTTGCTTCTTCACCATTTCAGCTGTTTGGTATGTGCCCGATAATTGGGAGGAAAAAGCAATATATATACCTGCATCCCCCGAAATGGCCAGTTCGCTAAAAACTTTTTCGAAAGCTTGGGGTGTAGGCTGTGACGTTTTTGGCATCTTGCCGGCGCGAATTCCGTCAAAAACCTGCTTGGATGGAATGGTAACAATATCTTCAAATTCTTGATCATCTATGTATACTTTAAGAGGTATTAGCGTTACATTATTCTCTTCAAAAAATTCTAAAGGCAAATCACATGCACTATCCGCAAACAACTTTATCGTTGTCATATTATTCACCCGTTTCCATATGTATTTCCTTTTATTCTATCTATTTTCCTTGAAATTCACAATCATTTTAGTATGAACTTCTGCTATTTCGGTTATAGAGAATAATATGAATGAGGGGTGATGTTTTTGAAAAGGGAATTAATCATAGAGCATGGAAAAAAAATTATTGTGGTTCTTGTCGGAGCGTTACTGAATGCATTTGCTATGAATTATTTTTTGAAACCAGCGAATGTGTATGCAAGCGGTTTTACTGGTGCTGCACAGCTTTTGTCTAATATTTTTACACAGTTTACACCTGTACATGTTTCAACTGGTTTATTGTTGTTAGTATTAAACATCCCGGTAGCAATCTTAGGCTGGATGAAGGTAGGAAAATTATTTACGTTGTACAGTTTTATTTCCGTTGTATTGATGTCATTTTTTCTAGAGATTATTCCAGTTCACAAGGCTTCCGGTGATATCCTTTTATATGCTGTATTTGGCGGAGTTCTATCGGCAGTGGGTGTAGGGTTAACGTTAAAGTTTGGAGCATCAACTGGAGGTTTGGATATTATTGCTATGGTACTTTCCCGGATGAAAGATAAGCCGGTCGGAATTTATTATTTTTCCTTGAATGCTGTCATAATCGTTACTGCCGGCTATTTATATGGTTGGGATAAGGCGCTTTATACGCTTGTATCCTTATATGCATCGACAAGAGTAATTGATGCTATTCATACCCGTCATCAAAAGTTAACTGTCATGATTATAACTAAAATGCCGAACGAAATGAAGAAGGCCATTCACGCTAAGCTTGTGCGAGGTATTACCTTGGTTCCTGCAAAGGGTGCATTTTCTAATGAGGATAGGGAAATGTTAATGATTGTCATTACGAGATATGAATTATATGAAATGGAGCATATCATTAAAGAGGTAGATCCTAATGCTTTTACAAATGTTGTCCAAACGGCTGCGGTATACGGTTTTTTCAGGAAGGATTAGTCTCTAAGTCGGTCGAATCTATATAGGAATGGGTGAAAAGCAAAATGAAAAAATGTTTTAGTATACTATTATTAATGATGCTTATTTTTCCTACATTTGCTTTTGCCACGGGGGAGGAGGATGCTTCTGTGATATCTTGGGATGTGAAGCTTAGACCATATGCCGATCATTTAGAAATTAATTTAATTGTTCGTAATACTTCTGATCAACCTATACAGCTGGAATTTCCAACAAGCAAATTTTATGATTTTTCCATAATGGATGATAAAAAAGAGGTATATCGATTTAGTAAAGGAAGATATTTTTTGCAAGCATTTCAATATATAAATCTTGGGAGCGGTGAAGAAAAGAAATGGACTATGAATTGGGACTATAAAAATAAAGGGGAAAGAGTGGCAGCAGGAAATTACACTCTTATCGCAACACTTTTACCATCTAAAATAGATAATATGCAGGGGAAAAATCAGTTGGTTGCCAAACAAGCGTTTACTATTCCTGCCATTCACGATATACAAATTGAAGGCAGTACTGGAAATTATACGATTACCGGAATCGTGGAGCAGCCTCTAAATGAAAGGTTTTACTATACTGTCGATGATGGACATCGACTAATTGTTGCCAAAAGGATAATGCCAATTTCGAAGGATTCCAATTCCTTTGAACTATCCCTTCAGCTTCCTTTGGAAATAATGTCACAAAATGAATCGCTCATTTTTTCTATTTACACAGAAAAAGATGAACCGGCTTTTATTGAACGCCTAAAAAAATAGCTGCCAAACCGGCAGCTATTTCAATTGCTCCAATTCATTTTGAAGCTCTCTTAATTGATTTTGTTCGGCAATAGTGGAATTGGCGAAAGCAGAGGACAGGGCATTCTTGGCCTTATATACTGCTTGTTCATCGTTAGGTGAGCCTTTTGCCCTTTCAACAAAAAACTTAGCTTGTTGAAATAATTTATTCGTCATTATTCTATTCCTCCTAATGAGGAATCCTTCATAAATTCTAGCTGACGTTCTTCTGCTTCAGCATAAGTGGAACGATATGGAAAGCGCTCATCATGTTTGGATACTGCATCTTTTCCTTGCTGAACAAAACGTTTCGATTTGTTTCTTTTACCCAAACGAAACACCGTCCTTTGGCTAGAATGAAACGGATGTAAATCCGTTCTTTCAATAGTATGAACTACTCGGTGCTTTCCAGTCAGGTAAAAAATGAAAATTATCGATGCTTGAGCTTAAAGAATTCCTCTAAAAATACGGAGACACCATCTTCTGTGTTGCTTAAAGTTATATGGTTTGCCATATTTTTTAGTGGATTAATTGCATTCCCCATTGCAACGCCAATTCCTGCGTAATCAATCATTTCAAAATCATTATCTTCATCCCCGAAAGCAATAATGTTCTGTCGAGGAATATTATAATATTTTGCCACTCTTTCAATTCCAGTAGCTTTACTTAAACCATATTTTACAATTTCAATAATATGCCAAGGAGCCCCCCAGCGTCTGTGATCAATTACTTCGGCATGGACATCTGACAAATGCTGACGAATTTTGGGCACATCCTTCTCTTCTGCATGTATAAGGATGGAGGTTGGATTATCTTGTAGGAAGTTTAACAAATTACCAGTTGTGACTTTCGGACTTTCATGGTGGAATATGTCCAGCAACTTTTCATCATGATAGTGAAAATAGACATTATCAAGTACTTCTGCAATTATGTTATGGATATCATATTGATGACATGTATCTACAATATCCTTTGCCACCTCAAGGCTGATTGGCTGATGATGCATACCCCAGTTAGCATTCAACGGATGGTGCACAAACGCACCATTAAAATTTACGATTGGGGAGTTTAAATTTAATTCTTGATAGTATCTTTTACTTGATCTAAATGGTCTACCAGTGGAAATCATGACGATATGACCTTGCTGCCTTAGCTGATGAATCGTGTTTGCCGTTCTTGCGGAAATGTTTTTTTCATCTGTTAATAAGGTTCCATCTAAATCTAATGCAATTAAATATGGTTGCGCCATTTCATTTCTCCTTTGCTGAATCTAATTCGTGGGAAAAGACAAGTAAATTTGCTACACTGTCAGTATGAAAGCATAAGCATAGATGTGGTAGTTTCAATATACTAAATAATATTAATAATTTGAAGGAATATGTGTCAGGAGGACATAATGGTGATTCAAATACATAAAGAGATGCTAAATGATATTCCTGTTCTGCATGTTGTTAAGGAACATCTGGAAAGGGAAAAAACACCACTTATCCTTTTTATTCATGGATTTGAGTCAGCAAAGGAGCATAATCTTCATTATGCATATCTTTTAGCGGATAAAGGCTTTCGGGTAGTATTACCGGAAATTATGAATCATGGAGAAAGAGAAGCAGAAGTATCAAAAATGGAAATGATGTTCCAATTTTGGGAGATGATTATACATACTATTGATGAAATAGAGCAAGTAAAAAACTATTATGTAGAATGTGGTTTGGTTGATGTGGAAAGAATTGGAGTAGCGGGTACATCCATGGGTGGGATCATTACATGCGGAGCATTAACAAGATTTGAATGGATCAAAGCAGCTGTTGTATTAATGGGGAGTCCAAATTATGAGGAATTTGCACTTAGCCAGATTGAGCAATTAAAAAATAATGGTGTACAAATACCACTTTCAAATGAAGAGCTGCAAAAACAAATTTCTGCCTTGTATGAATATGATTTAAGTAAACAACCACAAATATTAAATATGCGTCCGATATTATTTTGGCACGGTGTAAAAGATAGCATGGTTCCATACCAGCCAACATATGATTTTTATAATAGAGTGAAAACGTTCTACCAGCAAGCGCCAGAACGTTTAGATTTTATAACGGATAGGAAAGCAGGTCATAAGGTTTCCCGAAAAGGGCTTCTTCAAGCAGTTATGTGGTTTGAAAGATGGCTGTAATGTGGTTTATTTCTTTTTTAGAGAAGTATTTGATATGATAAAATTAACTAAATAGAAGAAGGAGTTGTATGATAAATGGATGAGGAACTTAGAGAAAGTATTCTAGGTGCTTTAGAGCAAGTAATCGATCCGGAATTAGGAATTGATATTGTGAACCTTGGATTAGTTTACGATGTAGATATAGATGATGCAGGAAAAGTAACAGTCACCATGACATTAACGGCAATGGGATGTCCGTTAGCCGGAGTTATTGTAGATCAAGTTCAGACAGCATTGCGCGATCTGCCAGAGGTGAAGGAAACAGAGGTCAATATTGTATGGAATCCTCCATGGTCGAAGGATCGTCTATCCCGCTATGCAAAAATTGCTTTGGGGATAAGCTAAATTGGAAAAATGATACGCTTATGTTCTTCCTGTAATAACGCAAAATAGTATGGACGCTAACTCGAACAGGAGGAATAACAATGGGACAAAGTCGCAGGTTTCATTCCGGAGATAAAGCTCCAAATAATGGTGTGTATGTAGAAGTTGGAGAAAATGGAAGTAATGTGATCAACCCCAAAAGTATTAAGTTAAAAGCGGGGGATCATTTCCCTGAAACCTCTAATGATGAGCGTCACTGGACATATAAGCGTAAGCCTTAAGCCATCCTGACAAGGGTGGCTTTTTATATTACATTTTGTTGAATTGCCTGAAATAATGGAAGAAGTGCCTGAAATAAAATGAATAAAATTATTTTTGATGCCCCTTCCCCATGTTTTTTAAAATCGTAAAAACCGCTATATTCCTTCTTCTTCTTCTTTGCGCTTTGGTAATATATAGCATAAAATAATCTTAATATTATTCACACTTGGGGTGATAGAAGTGGATATTAATAAAATGACCTTTTCTGTCCAAGAAGGATTGGCTGAGGCACAGCAAATAACAAACGAGTGGCAGCATCCGGAGGTCGATATTCCTCAGTTATGGAAAGTACTAATGGATAAGCCTGATAGCCTTATGAGCAGCATTTATGAAAGAGCTGGCATCCAAAAGAAAGATTTGGAACAGCACCTCAATGAAATTTTAAAAAAGAAACCTCAGGTGTCAGGCACCAACTCCGGAGGTCAATATTTATCGGCTAATTTGCAGAAGCTTTTTTTTGATGCGGAAAAAGAGGCAAAACGACTAGAAGATGAATACCTCTCCGTAGAGCATTTGATTCTGGCTTTGACAAATCAAAAGCACAATGAGATATCTAGTTTTTTACTAAATAAAAACATAACAAAAGATATATTATTAAGGGAAATCATGCTAATAAGGGGGAATCAAAAGGTGACATCACAAAATCCGGAAGCAACATATGAAACATTAAAAAAATATGGAAGGGATTTAGTGGCGGCAGTTAAGGAAGGCAAAATCGATCCGGTTATTGGAAGGGATAGTGAAATTCGGAATGTGATTCGAATTTTATCTAGAAAGACAAAAAATAACCCCGTTCTTATCGGAGAACCAGGTGTAGGAAAAACCGCCATTGTGGAAGGGTTAGCGCAGCGAATCGTTCGAAAGGATGTGCCCGAAGGATTAAAGGATAAAACAATTTTTGCTTTAGATATGGGATCCCTTATTGCCGGTGCAAAATTTCGCGGAGAATTTGAAGAACGACTGAAAGCAGTTCTTCAGGAAATTAAGAAAAGTGAAGGTCAGATTCTTCTATTTATTGATGAAATACATACCATTGTTGGTGCCGGAAAAACGGAAGGGGCAATGGATGCGGGCAATATGTTGAAGCCAATGCTAGCAAGAGGAGAACTACATTGTATCGGTGCAACTACCCTTGATGAATACCGTAAATATATCGAAAAGGACCCTGCGCTGGAACGGAGATTCCAACAGGTTCTTGTACAAGAACCAACGGTTGAAGATACCGTTTCTATTTTACGAGGATTAAAGGAACGATTTGAAATCCATCATGGTGTAAATATTCATGACAGAGCATTAGTAGCTGCGGCTACCTTGTCTAACCGTTATATTACGGAACGGTTCTTGCCAGATAAAGCAATTGACCTGGTAGATGAGGCTTGCGCAACGATTCGGGTAGAAATTGACTCCATGCCGAGTGAATTGGACGAGGTTACAAGACGCGTCATGCAGCTGGAAATTGAAGAAGCCGCACTGAAGAAAGAAATGGATGATGCTAGTAAGGAACGTTTGGAAATATTGCAAAAGGAACTGGCGGATTATAAGGAAAAGTCTAATACGATGAAGGCTAAATGGCAGGCTGAAAAAAATGAATTACAAGTAATTCAAGAAAAGCGGGAACACCTGGAGAAATTGCGAAGGCAGCTAGAAGAGGCAGAAAATGAATATGATTTGAATAAAGCAGCGGAATTGCGCCATGGAAAAATCCCCGAACTAGAGAAAGAACTAAAAGATTTAGAAGGCACACTTGCGGAGCATAAAGGCGAAAATAAGCTAATCCGCGAGGAAGTGACAGAGGATGAGATTGCTGATATTGTTTCGCGCTGGACAGGCATTCCTGTTTCTAAATTAGTCGAAGGGGAAAGAGAGAAGCTGTTAAAGCTGGAAAGCATTTTACATGAGCGGGTAATTGGACAGGACGAGGCGGTTCGTGCTGTCAGTGATGCCGTTTTAAGGGCGAGAGCCGGGATTAAAGATCCGAATCGTCCCATTGGTTCCTTTATTTTCTTAGGTCCTACTGGAGTAGGGAAAACCGAGCTTGCAAAGTCATTAGCACAGGTGTTGTTTGATAGCGAAGAACAAATGATCCGAATAGATATGTCTGAATATATGGAGAAGCATGCAGTATCAAGGCTAATTGGAGCACCTCCAGGGTATGTTGGATATGAAGAAGGCGGACAATTAACCGAGGCTGTTAGAAGGAAGCCATATTCTGTCGTATTACTGGATGAAATAGAAAAGGCTCACCCAGAAGTTTTTAATATATTATTACAGGCGCTTGATGACGGGCGAATTACTGATTCACAAGGCAGAACAGTAGATTTTAAAAATACCGTTATTATTATGACATCTAATATCGGCTCTTCTTTCTTGTTAGAAAGGGAAAACATGGAGACTGATATCGATGAGTCTACTAAGAAAAAAGTATTAAAACAGCTAAGAACATCTTTTCGTCCAGAATTTCTAAATAGAATAGATGATATTATTCTCTTTAAACCGTTATCAATGGCAGATATAAAGGGAATAGTGACAAAATTAATAGTGGACCTTCAAAAGAGGCTAAATGAACAATATATCAACTTAGAAATGACAGATGATGCAAAAGGCTGGATTGCGTCCTCAGCTTATGACCCTATATATGGGGCACGACCGCTAAAACGCTTCATTCAACATCATATTGAAACAAAATTAGCCAGAGAAATAATTGCTGGAAACATTCATCCTTATAACACAGTTAGCATCGGGTTGGAAAACGATCAAATAACAGTTACAACCACAAAAAAATAACCTCGCTATTTGCGAGGTTATTTTTATTCTTCCGTAGCAGGAGAATTTGGAATAATAGCGGAAACGACCAAAATCAAAATCGTTACGACTACACTAATTATTGAAATATCTTTTAATGAATAGTTAGTATCTGTCATGGCACTTCCAACGTAACCTAACATATGGACAAGCAGGAACGTCCAGAATAAAGTCCAGAAGTATTTCATTATATACACCCCAAATCTGCAAATATTATGTATTTAATTAGTTATTTATATATCCGGTTACATCTTATCATAGCTTAATCCATTTAGAAAGTGAAAATTCTAGGAAGTTTTTATTAACCTCACTTATAACGCCCAATTAAAGAAAATATAGGCTTTTCTCCTTACATTTTTTTGGCGCAAGAATACATTGTATTGAAATAAGACAAATGCCCTTTAAGAAAGAGGCGAGGCATATTTATCCGTATTTATCTAATAAGGAGAAGTCTTTATGATGAACGAATTATTTCAATTTGAACAACAGTGGTGTATGATCCATTATCCGGAGAAGCCAAATGGCTTTGCTATTTTTATTCTTGGTGATGAACAGCATTTTGTGAATGAAGAAACAAGCTTTTGGATGGAGAACAAGGGTAGGGAATTGATGATAAGCGACTTTACAAAAGAAGGATATCTAGTTTATTATTCTAATTTATTTGGGCGGAATTGGGGTAATGATGCTGCGGTAAAGCATGCATATCGCTTATATCAATTTATAATACGCCAAGAAATATTAAATAATAAGATCCATGTGCTTGCGGAAGGAATGGGAGCATTAGTATCCGTCAAATTAATGCCTTTATTAAAAGAGAATATCCGCTCGCTCATATTAATCTCGCCTTGTTTATCATTGGAGGCACATATTAATCAGGAAAAAAGTAGAAAATTCTTTTTCAAGAAATTACTCAAAGAAATACAAACTGCATTCGATCAGCAGGATGATGCTTGGTTAGATGAGATAAAAAAAGATAATATTTCCGAATGGAAAGAACTGAATAAAGGCTTATGTATATTTCAACGAATTGATAATAACAGCTATAAAAGTCAGACAGAAATATTAAAAGATATACTGGAGTATCGACAGGATAAGAATTATCCTACAAAATTCCACTATGTATATTCTGACAATCAAAGGAACATGACATTAAAATTAATAACTTTTTTAAAGGATCAGGAAATTGAATTGTAAATATTCATTAATAAGTTCTGGGAGCATACCATACAATTAATGGGGGAAAGGGGGAAAACGATGGAATATGCGATTGTTTATGGTGCAAAACAATTTATAGGCTTTGAGTTATGTAAGGAACTATTAAATTGTGGATGCACGGTTGTTGCTATTGAACATGATAATTATTTGGAAAGCTATGATGCCGAAAAGTGGCTGGAAATAGGAAGAAACGCTAATTTATTATCATTACCTATGAACGAATTAGGGGATGAGATAGACTCTGAAAAAGTTTGTTTTATCCCTTTCATCGATTTTTTGGATCATCCTTCCGAGGATGAAATAAACAATTTTCTTTTGAAGGCGACAGAACTTTTTTCTTTAGAAAAAATAAGTGAACATATCATCATTTATCCGAGCCGTTATTATTATTCCCATTCAGATCAGGCTAGACGAAGGTTTCACGATATATTGCAAATGCACAATAAAAATATAAAAAAAATGGTGGAATTTTATGTGCCTACATTATACGGCCCATGGCAGCCTAATAGCTATTTGTTTCAGCAATTAATTGAAAACAAGCAAACAAAGAAATATGCAGACGACGAAAATGATGCGATTTTTGCGG
The DNA here is from genome assembly GCF_018343615.1 of Bacillus sp. FJAT-49736. Classification (GTDB taxonomy): domain Bacteria; phylum Bacillota; class Bacilli; order Bacillales; family Bacillaceae_C; genus Margalitia. The sequence goes on from NZ_JAGYPI010000001.1 coordinate 368,557, forward strand.
AAGACGCTGTTAAAACAATCATTTCGGAAACAAAAAAGTCCGTCAATGGACAAAAAATCCTGTTAAAAAACTCAAAGGAGAATAGTTGGAGAAATTGTATTCAATTTTTGAATGAATCGGTTCCTATATCCAATGTGAAGAATGAGATAGACGATCCTGATATTCAAATTAGGACAGTTCAAGAAACCTATTCCTATCAGGAAGGATTAACAATGCAAATAGAGTGCTATAAACGTTCCAAACAATAACCCTTCCCAAGCTGTCTTTTGAAAGGTAGAATATAGTAGGTATCAACATTATCCGCTATCCTCATAAAAAGCTTTAACCTATTGTTCGTTTATAGGATAGGTTACTCCCGCATTATCAAGTATTCATTTTGTTAGTTATTATGAGGATGTTAACAAAAGTAATACTGTAAGTAAACAGGACGTTTCAAAAAGGTTTCCAGGAGGTAATGTAAAAAATGAATCAAGATAAATCGATGGAATTTATGCAAATTGCGATGAAATATTTACCAGATGTTAAAGCAAAGTTAGATGAAGCGGGAATTGAATTATCCTTTGAAATGCTTACTCCGTTTATGGAATTATTCACTAATGTTATGAATGAGGCATATGAATTAGGCAAAAAGGATGCATTAATGGAATCAAAGTAGAAAAAATCAGCAGAAATGCTGATTTTTTCTATTTTGATTCCTCTTTATCTTTTTGAATAAAACGTTCAATCAACGGAGAGACTTTTTGAAACATTGGCTTTAATTCATTTAAAGAAATGATTAATTGATCAACATGCTTCATTAATTCATCTAAATTGACATTACTTAAATGTTTATTATTTAGGAGACCATCTAACCATCCATCGGTCGATGGTGTTTCATTTTGTCCGGTCGGGTTTTGAGTTCGTCTATTATTTCTCATAGGACGATTTTGATGTCTAGTTCCAAAAAACATTGTATCAAATGGATGCACTGGACGATTATTAGCCTCTTGATTTTGATCCTGTTGAGGCTGTTGTCCTAGCTGTTCCTGTGTCTGCTCTACTTTTTCTCCGTTTAGATCCAGTTCTTCTTCACTCATTAATAGAACACCTCCTTGTCATGATACGATATGCATCTTTGGGATGCAGAGAATAGACGATTATCATGAAATTTTGGGTAAAATCTATTTGAGTGACAAAAATAGGGTCTCCTGTTATAATTAGTAGCAGGTCATAATAATTGATACTTAGTTTTTGAATGTTTTTCTGAAATGCAATAATAATATAATTTTATTTAATCTTGCTAATTTATTTCTTGGAAAGAAGGGAAGGCAGCATGAATGCTGGAATTATTGGGATTGGTAAATATAATCCAGAAAAGGTAATAACAAATTTTGATTTAGAAAAAATGATGGATACTTCAGATGAATGGATTCGTACACGAACAGGAATTGAAGAGCGCAGGATTGCTCCAGATGACATCAATACCTCTGATATGGCATATGAAGCGGCGAAAAAGGCATTGAATAATGCTGGACTGACTGCTGAGGATATTGATTTAATATTAGTTGCAACTGTTACGCCGGATATGCCGTTCCCATCTGTTGCATGTCTTCTCCAAGACCGTCTTGGCGCAACAAATGCTGCGGCAATGGATATAAGTGCAGCATGCTCTGGTTTTATGTATGGGGTTGTGACTGCAAAGCAATTTATTGAAACGAATACTTATAAATATGTATTAGTTATTGGTGTAGAAAAGCTTTCAAAAATTACAAACTGGGAAGATCGAAACACTGCGGTTCTATTTGGAGATGGAGCTGGTGCAGCTGTAATAGGTCCTGTTTCAGAAGGAAGAGGAATACTTTCATTTGATCTGGGTGCAGCAGGTGTTGGTGCAAAGCACCTATTTGAAGACGAACATGGGCATATTAACATGAATGGCCGTGAAGTATTTAAATTTGCTGTCCGTCAAATGGGAGAATCTAGTATTAAAGTGATTGAAAAGGCTGGATTAAAGAAGGAGGATGTTGATTTCCTCATTCCGCATCAAGCTAACATTAGAATCATGGAAGCATCGAGACAGCGGCTTGATCTTCCTATTGAAAAAATGTCTAAAACAGTAAATAAATATGGAAACACATCTTCAGCATCTATACCTATTTCTCTTGTAGAGGACGTTGAGGCCGGTAGAATAAAAGATGGTGATGTTGTAGTTCTTGTTGGTTTTGGTGGAGGCCTTACTTGGGGCTCGATTGCTATTAGATGGGGAAAATAATAAGAAGATTAAAATAGGATTTTACAAAGGCTCTTATTTAAAATCTTTGTTGCTTTTACCGTAAAAATTTTATAGGGATATCCTTTTTTAGAAAAGATGCTATAATCTAAGCGGGTATAAAAAGCAACAAAAGGTATGAAATCAGCCTTTACGAAAAATAAAACAATCTTCTAGGTTTTTAAAAGGAGATGGATTAAAATGACGAATCGTCGTGTAGTTGTTACAGGATTAGGTGCTGTTACACCTGTAGGAAATGATGTAGAAACAGCTTGGGCAAATATTCTTGCTGGAAAATCAGGAGTTGGACCTTTAACAAGAGTAAATCCAGATGATTATCCGGCAAAGGTTGCAGCAGAAGTTAAGGATTTTGACATCGAAAAATATATTGAGAAAAAAGAAGCTAGAAAAATGGACCGCTTTACCCACTACGCACTTGCAGCATCTATGATGGCTGTAAAAGATGCGGATCTAACGATTAATGACGATAATGCTTCACGTGTTGGAGTATGGATTGGATCTGGTATTGGTGGAATGGAAACATTCGAACAGCAATTTGAGAATTTCCAAAAAAGAGGCTATCGCCGTGTAAGCCCATTTTTCGTGCCAATGATGATTCCAGATATGGCTGCTGGACAAGTATCCATCTTTCTTGGTGCAAAAGGAATCAATACTTGTACGGTAACTGCATGTGCAACTGGTACAAATTCTATTGGTGATGCATTCAAGGTAATAGAACGCGGAGATGCAGATGTAATGATTACTGGAGGTGCCGAAGCACCTATTACAAGAATGGCTGTGGCTGGATTCTGTGCAAATACTGCGCTTTCCAATAATCCGGATCCAAAAACTGCGAGCCGTCCTTTTGATCTAAATCGTGATGGATTTGTTATTGGAGAAGGAGCAGGTATTATCATCTTGGAAGAATTGGAACATGCTTTAGCTCGTGGTGCGAAAATTTATGCCGAAATAGTTGGATATGGTGCAACAGGTGATGCGCATCATATTACAGCACCTGCACCTGGTGGTGAAGGCGGAGTACGTGCTATGAAAATGGCTATCCAGGATGCAGAAATAAAGCCAGAAGAAATTGACTATATTAATGCTCATGGTACAAGTACCGATTACAACGATAAGTTCGAAACAATGGCCGTAAAAACAGTTTTTGGTGATCATGCCTATAAATTGGCAATTAGTTCTACAAAATCTATGACAGGTCATTTATTGGGAGCCGCAGGCGGTGTGGAGGCTATTTTCTCCATTTTAGCTATTAAAGATGGAATTCTTCCTCCTACTATCAATATTGAAACACCGGACCCGGAATGTGATTTGGATTATGTACCGGATGAAGCAAGAAAGCAAGATGTTTCATATGCAATGAGCAATTCACTTGGTTTCGGTGGACACAACGCAACCATTATATTTAAAAAATACGAAAAATAATAGTGACTCAAGTTAAAAGAGATAGGTTCTGCCTATCTCTTTTTTTGTGCTTAAACATATACTGTAGAGGATAAGTGAGGTGTTTCCAATGGGGTAATAAGAACGGATAAATGGTTGGATGATTCCTTTTATGACCCGGAAGAGCTATGTAGCAAATCACGAGGTGTCTCCTCCGGTAAGGGGAATGGCTTTTACAAATATTTGAAAAACTTTGGTATGTACCAGCCTTCGTTTGTTAATAAGAATATTTTTGAAGAGCTAAAAAAGGCTCTATATTGGCAAAAGGTGGAGAAATTGTATCAAAAATATAAGAAGTTATGGAATGGGCCGGAGGTAAATATTTATATATTTCCAATAAACGGTGCTAATCGTTCGTTAATGCGCGAAACACATGGAAAATCAGGTTTAACATTTGAAAAAAATCTCTATTTATTTCTTTCTCCACTGCAAGATCAGAAGGAGTTAGAAGCTCTTTTTATTCATGAATATCATCATGCTACAAGAATGCATAACCTTAGTAAACAGCCTTTAGACTATACATTATTGGATTCATTAATTCTCGAAGGATTAGCAGAGCATGCGGTGGAAGAGTATTGTGGGGAGAAATATCTTGCTGAATGGACGAGAGGCTATTCAGATAAGCAGCTGAAGCGCTTTTGGCATAGCGATTTTAAAGAGCGCTTAAGTATTGACAGAAGAAATTGGATGCATGATGATCTTCTATTTGGCAGAAAGTTTGTTCCAAGAATGATGGGATATGCCATAGGGTATAAAATTATATCAGAGTATAAAAAACATCACCCATTTACCATTCAAAAAACATTATCTGAATCATCGAAGTCACTTCTAATTGATAATTTTCTTGAATAACTAGACGAACACAGTGCTTACTGTGTTTTTTTTCTAAATTAAAAGTAGTTACATTCAAAAAGTTTTGGGAGGGGGATGTAATAATTCCTATGAAGGAATAATTTAACTAATGGCTGCCTATACTGTTTGATAAATAGTTGAGAAGCAAGGGGGTAAAAAAATGCTATATCTTCATGATGTATGGGTAAATTGGTTTGAGGGGGAGGAGAATGGGTATAATGTTTGCCACTTTCATGAATGGCGTAGGGATGATGTAATTGAATTACTGGATCAAGTCCCATTACTCTTGGTAGAGTCTGTATTATTTGACTACATAGAAAATGATTTGGGAGAGCTCCCACAAGGTCTTCTTAATGATATTTACCAGAAAGCATATTTACGAAAAAATCATGAACGAATTCAAGTTGATTATTGTTTTGTTGTAACAGATGGGATTGGTATATTAGCGGTAGATACTATCGGATACCAAATCCCAATTCGAAAAAGTAGATTAATTCCTAGGCAAGAACAGCTAGTATATGACATGATTCAGGATCATGAACCGATATCTTATAAGTTTGAAATAAAAGAAAGTGAAAAAGGATATCATATTTTATCTCCTGAGCCATATTTGATGAATGGGCTAACGAGAAAAGAACGGCAATTAAAGCAGTTGCTATTTATGGCATTAGATCAGCTCTATTCTTCGAAAAACACTGCGGAAATACGTTATTGGTACACTGAGTGGGCACCGGAATGCTATAAAGAAATTCAAGAAATGAAATTTGATATGATATGGGAAAGGCTCTTTTCAGAAGTAAAGGTAGGGTGGACGGAAAAGCATGCAACCCTTTGTGAGAATCTTATAAAGGGACAACCCTTCTTTGAAAAGCTTTGGGAAATGGAGAACGGATCCAAAAGTGAATTATTATAAAGGGCTCTTTTCATCAAATATGTCATTTGTTAAACGAAAATTTTATGATACCCTAAATAAGTAAAGAATCAATAATCCTTTTCAGAAAAGCTGCTCCGAAATTAAACTTACGATGGATTTATAATAATTTACGAAAAGCAACATTTTATAGGAAAGCGTGATAGAAAAAAAGAACTGGAAAAAATATCCCAGTTCTTTTTTTGTCTAGTGCAATCGTCTATCGGCTAGAAGATTTCTACGTCTCCTTCCTACGATAAGACAACATCAGTTGAAAATACACTACTATTTTCACTTGGTAAAAATACACTACTATTTTCACTTGGTAAAAATACACTGCTATTTTCACTTGGTAAAAATACACTGCTATTTTCAATAGCTCTTGAGCGGCCTCACTGTGTTTCCTGTGTTTCCTTTATCTCAGTCGAAGACTAAGAAGTAGAAATTTAAAGGGCTAATTTCACTCATCTGTACGCCAATGAGCAAGTCGCTTCCGCTATTCTTATTTACGCCCCAATCCCATAGCATTTTCCATTTTTTTAAGCATTTTATTTGCTGTGGCATTAGCTTTTTCTGCCCCCAAATCCAAAATATCATCCAATTCCTGAGAATCAACAAGGGAATAATATTTTTCCTGAATAGGTGCAAGAGCTTGAATTACAACATTAGCTAAATCTGATTTGAAATCTCCATATCCTTTACCGGCATATTTTTCCTCAATCTCGTTAATCGAAAGTCCTCCAAGAATAGAGTAAATAGATAGTAGATTTGAAATACCTGGTTTATTTTCCTTGTCATATCTTACGATCCCATCTGAATCAGTAACAGAGCTTTTAATCTTCTTTTCAATCGTTTTGGCATCATCAAGAATGGAGATAAATGCCTTAGAATTTGGATCTGACTTGCTCATTTTCTTCATAGGATCCTGCAACGACATGATTCTGGCACCAACCTTTGGAATGCTTACCTCAGGCATTGTGAATATGTCATTATACTTTTTATTAAATCTATCTGCTAAATCCCTTGTTAACTCCAAATGTTGCTTCTGATCTTCTCCTACTGGTACTAAATCTGCTCCATATAGTAAAATATCTGCTGCCATTAATGGAGGATAGGTTAGCAATCCTGCAGAAACAGCATCCTTACCGGAAGATTTCTCCTTAAATTGTGTCATTCTCTCTAGTTCCCCAATGTAAGCAACACATTGGAGCATCCAACCGGCCTGAGCATGGGCAGGAACCTCTGATTGGATAAAAAGGGTAGCTTTATTAGGATCAATTCCAACAGCTAAATACAAAGCTGCAAGACTTCTTATATTTTTTCTCAATTGCAAGCGGTCTTGAGGGACAGTTATAGCGTGCTCATCTACAATACAGAAATAGCAATTATATTCGTCCTGTAATTCAACAAATTGTTTTAACGCTCCGATATAATTGCCGAGAGTAATAGTTCCACTCGGCTGAATACCCGAAAATATTGTTTTCATTATCTTCTTTCCTCCAAATTAATAAATTATTGTTGTAAAAAAGTTCTTAAACATAATAGTAAAATAATAAAGCTATAGCCATGATGATCAGCATGATTAGAGCATTAACGAGCATTGGAATATAGTTAAAAGTAATTAGCTCGGACATCGGCCTCATCTCATCTAGTTCTTCCTTTTTTAATTTGTTTCTATTAAAAACACGTCGGAAACCTTCAGTCGTCACATCAAAAAAACCGGTATTAAGTAGATAGACTGAAATGGATATAAATAACAGGATTCCCCCTATAATGAAGGAAATATTTATATATTGTAGTAATCCAACAGTATGGTATTTAATAAATGATAACAGAAACACTAATATTTGCGAGGGGAAGAACCACCATATTATTTTTTTAATCAAATAAATCACCTCTATAAAAAGAATAAATAGTATGAAACAAATAATCAACTAGAGAGGTGAAAAGATTATAGACTGATTATTTTAATTATATTAGAATAATTTAAAAAATTAAATAATGGATATATTTCTATATATAATGGGCAAAATAAGGGTTGAAATATTTTGAATTTTATTTTTTTATGATAATTAAATAAAAAAATATGTACAAATTTAAAAAAAAATATATAATAGACAATGTAGAAAGTTTTCAGAAAATAGAAAAAGGGAGGTCCACCATGAGAAAGTCAAAAGGTAAATTAGGATTACTTCTTGCTTTATCATTAGTTCTAAGTATGATTCTTGGAGCTTGTGGAGGCAAGAGTAATAATAACGGTAATGCAAGCAGTTCATCATCAAAGGGGAATGGTAAGCAAGTTCTAAACATTATGGAAACTGCCGAAATTCCAACAATGAATACTTATATGGCACAAGATGCTGCATCATATAATGTGATGAACCAGGTATTCGAAGGACTAATGAGATTAGATCAAGATAACAATCCTACACTAGGTATGGCTGCAGAAGAACCAAAAACTAATGCAGATCAGACAGTATGGACATTTAAACTTCGTGATGCAAAATGGTCAAACGGAGATGCTGTAACAGCTAACGACTTCGTTTATTCTTGGAGACAAGCTATCGACCCTAAAAATGCTTCTCCATATGGAGCATTTATGATGGGTGGCGTTATCAAAAACGCTGCACAGATTGCTGCTAAAAAGATGAAACCAGATCAATTAGGAGTTAAAGCGATTGATGATAAAACTTTAGAGGTAACTTTAGAGCATCCAATCAACTACTTTAAGTCATTAATGACATTCCCATTATTCTACCCATTGGATCAAAAATATGTTGAATCTAAAGGGAAAGATTATGCGTCAAACAGCGATAACATGGTATACAATGGTCCGTTTGTTTTAACAAAATGGAACGGAACTGGTGAATCATGGACATATGAAAAGAATCCAAATTATTGGGACAAAGATTCTGTAAAACTTTCTGAAATTAATGTTAACGTTGTAAAAGATCCAGGTACAGTTGTTAACCTTTATGATACTAACAAGCTTGACTGGGGTATTTTGAGTGGTGAGTATGCAGCTCAATATAAAAACAATCCAGACTACAAGACTTTACCAGAACCAACAGTATTCTATTTGAAATTTAACCAAGAACGCTTAAAGCAAAAAACAGTTTTAGCGAATGCAAATATTCGTAAAGCAATTGCAAAAGCATTTGATAAAGAAGCAATGGCTACTACAATCCTTGCTAACGGATCTATTGCATCATACGGATTATATCCAAAAGATTTCTTGAAAGATCCATCAAATGGGGAAGATGTTCGTAAAGAAAACGGAGATTTCCTAAAATATGATCCAAAAGAAGCAAAAAATCTATGGACTCAAGGCTTAAAAGAAATTGGAAAGTCTAATGTAACATTAGAATTATTAAGTGGTGACACTGAACTTTCTAAGAAAATGGACGAGTATTTGAAAGGTCAATTAGAACAAAATCTTCCTGGCCTTACAATTAAATTGAAAGAACCACCATTTAAAGTACGCTTGCAACTTGATAACCAACAAGATTATGATATCCAGTTTGCTGGTTGGGGTCCTGACTATCAAGATATGTACACATTCTCTAGCTTATTCGTAACTGGCGGAGACCAAAACAAAATGAGTTATTCCAATTCAGAATATGATAAGTTAGTAAATGAAGCATATACAAAACTTGGTAAAGGAGTTACTCCTGAACAATATACTAAGATGCAATTAGATGCAGAAAAAATTCTTCTTGATAAAGATGCAGCGATTGCTCCTGTATACCAAAGAGCACTTGCAGTTTTACAAAAACCATATGTAAAAGGTATTGTGAAACATCCATTCGGTCCTGATTACAGCTACAAATGGGCATCTATTGAAAAATAAATGTAACTTATCAACAAGTACAGGTGGAAAAGAGAGTATATAAACATGTACTCTCTTTTTCCCTGCTATGAAATTGTCGAACTTTGACGAATTTTCTATTTAATTAATGTTATTAGGAGGTGCAGCAATGGCGAAATATTTCTTGCAACGTGTTGTATACATGGTAATCACAATATTTGTCATCGCTTCTATTACTTTTTTCCTCATGAAGCTTATGCCGGGAACTCCTTTTAGTGCTGAAGCGAAGCTTTCGCAAGAACAGATTCACATCATGAATGAGAAATACGGATTGAATGATCCTGTGCCTGTGCAATATGCTCATTACATGCTGAACCTGTTAAAAGGAGACTTAGGTACTTCTTTCCAATTTGATAACCGCGATGTTTCCACTCTTATTGCCGAGCGCATCGGACCATCCGCTACCCTAGGTGTTGAGGCATTAATCTTTGGTACTATTGTCGGAATACTATTAGGTGTATTAGCGGCATTGAAACAGAATACATGGTTGGATTACGGTTCAACTTTCATTGCAGTACTTGGAAAGTCGATACCATCTTTCGTGTTTGCAGCGGTATTGCAATACTTCATTGCTGCTAAGCTGCAATTGTTGCCGGTTGCATACTGGAATGGGTTTTCTTATACGATTCTTCCAACGATTGCGTTATCGATGTTTCCAATCGCAATCGCTGCGAGATTTATGAGAACGGAAATGATTGATGTATTAAACTCAGATTATATTGTATTAGCAAGAGCAAAAGGCGCCAATGCATTTGAAATTGCATTCAAGCATGGCTTTAGAAATGCATTAATTCCATTAATTACAGTTATGGGCCCACTTGCGGTAGGTTTGATGACGGGTTCACTTGTAATTGAAAATATTTTTGCTATTCCAGGAATCGGGAATCAGTTCGTCCAATCTATAGTAGTAAATGACTACGGAATTATTATGGGTACAACTTTACTGTTTGCAATAATGTTAGTTGTTATCATTTTAATAGTCGATTTACTTTACGGAGTAATTGATCCACGTATTCGCTTATCGGGAGGGAAAAAATAATGATAGTCGAAGAAAAAATATCACCAGAGAAATTTCAACCCGCCCATATTGATGCATCAAAAGGAGAAGTCATTGAAAAGCCTAGCTTAACGTTTTGGCAAGATGCATGGCTTCGTGTTCGTAAAAATAAAGGTGCCATTGTAAGTATGGTTCTGTTAATTTTATTAATAATTATGGCTTTAATTGGTCCACACATTAATGATTATGGCTTCAATAAACAGGATCTAGCAAAATCCAATCTTCCTCCAAGAATTCCGGGACTTGAAAAGCTTGGGATTTTTGATGGAACACAAACCGTAGGCGGTGTAAAGGTAAACTCATATGAACAAAAACATGTTAAAGAGTACTATTGGTTTGGAACAGATTCACTAGGCCGTGACCTTTTCACTCGTGTATGGAAAGGAACTCGTATTTCCTTATATATAGCATTTTTAGCTGCAGCTATTAACATGATAATTGGTGTCGCATATGGTGCTATTTCAGGATATTATGGTGGTAGAGTTGATAATATTATGCAAAGGATTATCGAGGTTCTATCTGGAATTCCTGATCTAGTAGTCGTAATTCTAATGATATTAGTTTTACAGCCGGGGATATTATCCATTACACTCGCATTGACCATAACGGGCTGGGTTGGAATGGCCAGGGTTGTACGCGGTCAGATCTTAAAATTAAAATCACAGGAATATGTGTTGGCTGCCAAAACATTGGGAGCGAAAAACGGTACAATTATCTTTAAACATTTGATTCCGAATATGGCAAGTGTAATTATCATTAATACAATGTTTATTATTCCAAATGCGATATTTTTTGAATCATTCTTAAGCTTTATAGGACTTGGGCTACAAGCACCAACAGCTTCACTAGGTACGTTAATTGAAGATGGCTACAAAGTTCTAAGATTTTTACCATATCAAATGCTGTTCCCGGGTGCTATCTTAAGTATTATTATGATTGCATTCAACTTATTAGCAGATGGTCTTCGTGATGCACTTGATCCGAAGATGCGTGATTAAGAGAGGTGAAAAAAATGGGAAAAGTATTAGAAGTAAAAGATCTTCATATCTCATTCCATACATTCGCTGGGGAAGTACAAGCCATTCGCGGTGTAAACTTTGAACTAAATGAGGGTGAGACTCTCGCTATTGTAGGAGAATCAGGATCAGGTAAATCAGTTACAACAAAAACAATAATGCGACTATTACCTGAACATAATTCCGAAATTAAATCAGGTGAAATATTATTTGATGGTAAGGATATTGCGAAGCTATCTGAAAAAGAAATGCAGAAAATAAGAGGGAAAGAAATATCCATGATATTTCAAGATCCAATGACATCGCTAAATCCTACAATGACAGTGGGTAAGCAAATTATGGAGCCCCTTTTAAAGCATCAAAATCTAAGTAAACCAGAAGCGAAGAAACGTGCCATTGAACTTTTGAAAATGGTAGGGATACCAAAGGCGGAGATCCGCTATAAGCAATATCCGCATCAATTTTCCGGAGGTATGAGACAACGTGTTGTTATTGCGATTGCGTTAGCTTGTAATCCGAAAGTATTAATTGCAGATGAGCCTACTACTGCACTTGACGTAACTATACAAGCGCAAATTTTGGAACTTATGAAGGATTTGCAGAACAAAATAAATACTTCTATAATCTTTATTACTCATGATTTAGGAGTTGTGGCTAATGTTGCTGATCGTGTTGCAGTAATGTATGGTGGAAAGATTGTAGAAGTTGGTACTGTAGATGAAATTTTCTACAATCCACAACATCCATATACATGGGGATTGATCAGCTCAATGCCTAGTTTAGATACGGCAGATGAAGAGCTGTATGCAATACCTGGAACACCTCCAGACTTATTGCATCCGCCAGTAGGTGATGCTTTTGCACCTCGAAATGCTTATGCCATGCAGATTGATTTGGAGAAGCAACCGCCAATGTTTAAGGTTTCGGATACACATTATGCTGCAACCTGGTTATTGCATCCTGATGCTCCAAAGGTAGAACCGCCTGAAGCCGTTAAAAAGCGTATGCGTAAATTCGCAAATCAGGCTGATACCACTCCGCATAAGGAGGAAGTAAAGAATGTCTAGTACAGAAAAATTATTAGAAATAAAAAATTTAAAGCAGTATTTTAATAAAGGAAAAGCAAATGAAGTAAAAGCAATTGATGATATCTCTTTTGATATATATAAAGGAGAAACTCTCGGACTTGTAGGTGAATCCGGATGTGGGAAATCAACTACGGGAAGAACCATCATTCGCTTATATAATGCAACAGATGGAGAAGTATTATTTAATGGTGAAAATGTTCACGCCAAAAAATCTCGTGCTGAGCTAAAGAAATTTAATCAAAAAATGCAAATGATCTTTCAGGATCCTCAAGCTTCATTAAATCCAAGAATGAAAGTTGCCGATATTATTGCAGAAGGCATTGATATTCACGGTTTAGCTTCATCTAGCAAGGAAAGAATGGATAAGGTGTACAAGCTGCTTGAAACTGTTGGTCTAAATCGCGAGCATGCCAACCGTTATCCCCATGAATTTTCAGGCGGTCAAAGACAGCGTATTGGAATTGCACGTGCACTAGCCGTTGAACCTGAATTTATTATTGCAGATGAGCCAATTTCTGCACTTGATGTATCCATCCAGGCTCAGGTTGTTAATTTGCTGAAAAGATTACAAAAGGAAAAAGGGCTCACCTATTTATTTATAGCGCATGATTTATCGATGGTGAAGTATATTAGTGACCGCATTGGAGTAATGTATTTTGGTAAATTAGTCGAATTGGCTCCTGCTGAGGATTTATATAATAATCCATTACATCCATACACTCAATCTTTACTATCAGCAATACCACTTCCTGATCCGGATTATGAACGTTCTCGCATTCGCAAAACTTATGATCCACAAATGCATCAATATGCACAGGGTGAAGAAGTAAAAATGCGTGAAGTTGTGCCAGGTCATTATGTTTATTGCTCAGAGAAAGAGCTCAAACAATATCAATCATTATATAAAAAATAATCGATCCTATGGGTCGATTTTTTTTTTGTAAGCTAACCGTTAAGCAGTTAGAATCACTTTTCTTATGTCTAGCTCCAACTCCTTTCGATTTGCAAACTTCCGGTCTTTTCCCTACGTTATGTTACATCAGGTTAAATTTGAAGATTTAATTTAACTCGGTGAAAATGGTAGTGCCTTTTTCAATAGCTCGTGAACTACCTCAGTACTGTTTCCATTATCTCAGTCGAAGCCCTACAGTTTATACTTCGATGAACAGGCGGTTTAAGCTTTTCTTATTCCCCAGGAAATTCGACAATTTTCAAATATTAAATGAGACTGAGAATCAGTTTAAGGATTTTTTAATATTAACGCTGTATAATATGTTTTAACAATGGAAAAAAGGGGGAAAACAATGTAAAGCAATTCACAAAAAAGTCATGTTTATAAGATGGTTGCATCAATTTTTGAAAAAATATATTCATGTAAGTCCAAATGGTGTATAATACTTAATATAGGTTTTTTGTTAAAAGTTATTTTAATTTAGAATAGAGACCAAATTAATGGGGATCTTTAAATAATAGAAGGAGTGTGAATGATAAATGGTAACATTATACACTTCACCAAGTTGTACATCATGCAGGAAAGCACGTAATTGGCTAGAAGAAAATAATATTTCATATAAAGAGCGTAATATTTTCTCTGAACCACTCTCTCTTGAAGAAATTAAAGAAATTCTTAGGATGACGGAAGATGGAACAGATGAAATCATTTCGACTCGTTCCAAAACGTTTCAAAAATTAAATGTGGACTTAGAGACATTGCCATTGCCAAACTTATTTAACCTTATCCAAAAGAATCCAGGCTTGCTAAGGAGACCTATTATTTTGGATGAAAAGAGACTTCAAGTTGGTTATAATGAAGACGAAATACGAAGATTTCTACCTAGAAAGGTTCGCACGTTCCAACTGCGTGAAGCCCAAAAGCTAGTTAATTAAAAAATTTTATTGATAATAAATAATTATGACGCCTTCCATTCATTTTGAATGAAGGCGTTTTACATGACATTTTATAGGTTTCTTATCTTGAAAATTTTCTGAAAATCGGTTAAAATAAGCAGAATAATATCACAATAATCAATGGGTGAACATGGATTTTTGAAATTTGGCATTTATTTTATTTCCATTTACCGCACTTTTATCATAGAATAAGAGTACAAGGTGTAAACATTTTTATCTCTTGTCATACTCAAGTCTTTATCAGGTTAGATGTCCGTTCAACACTTTTAAAAGAAGGGAGAGTTGATGTATGGATATCGAAAGAATAAATGAAAATACCGTTAAGTTTTATATATCATATTTGGATATTGAGGAAAGAGGCTTTGACCGCGAAGAAATCTGGTATAATCGCGAGAGAAGCGAGGAATTATTCTGGGAAATGATGGACGAAATTCATCATGAAGAGGAGTTTGTTCCGGAAGGTCCGTTATGGATACAAGTACAAGCAATGGAAAAAGGGTTAGAAGTACTTGTAACAAAGGCACAACTATCAAAAGATGGTCAAAGATTTGAACTTCCAATTCCAGAGGATAAATTAAAAGATTTTCCGATAAACGAACAAATTGAAGAATTTTTGGATGAACATTTCCAAACAAGACCTCTCCAGGATAATGATGATGATTTATTAGAATTTATGGTTTCATTTAAGGATTTCGAGGATATCATTTCTTTATCTAAAAGAAATGGTCTTGATAACTTAAAAACTAAGCTATTTTCATACAATAATAAGTATTATTTATATGTTGAATTTACGGATGAATTATTCGAGGAAGAGGATATTGATAATATTTTAAGCATATTACTCGAGTATGGCGAAGAGTCAACTTATACAGTTCATCGTTTAGAGGAATATGGAAATACTGTGATGGAACGCAACGTGTTTGCTACAATAAATGAATATTTCAAATAAAATCCGATAAATCAATATCGGATTTTATTTTTTTATTTAATAAAGGAAAATATGAACTTATATGGAATATAAAAGGATAAAGGAGGGATATAATGTTAACTGCATTAACTAAGGAAGGGAAGATATATAATGTGGCAGGGGTTAAAAATATTCGTTATTTGCAATATCTAAAAATGAATAGACTGTTTTTTTGCCCCGTTTGCAGGGAACGCGTTATACTAAAGGTTGGGAGCTACAAAATACCGCATTTTGCACATCAAAGATCCGCTAGTTGTCTTTCCGTATCGGAACCAGAAACCTTGCAGCATATGCAGGGAAAGCAGGATCTATTTTTTTGGCTAATAAATCAAGGATATGTTGTACATTTAGAAAAATACTTGCCAAAAATAAAACAACGGCCAGATATACTGTTAAGTAGGAATGGCAAGTGGTTTGCGATTGAATATCAATGCTCCTCTATTTCCGTAAAGTTATTAGAAGAGAGATCAAATGGATACAGATCACAGAATATTACTCCGATATGGATTATTGGTGGATACCCATTTCAAAAAGGGGGGAATGGATTTTATTGGTTAAATGAATTTCATTGGTCATTCATCCAAGCGACTGAAAAAAATGGTTTTATTATTAACAGCTATACTCCAGAAAATAAATGTTTCCACTTTTTAAGCAATATTTCTCCAATATCCTCAAGAAAAGTTCAAGCAAATTATCAAATTAAACTTCTTTCCAAAATGATATTTCCTATTCACCATTTTCCAAAACTAGAGAAAATAGAACGAACAGATGATTATTGGTTCTACAACAAAAGACAGTGGCTTAACAAAAAAATAATGTATGGCAAAGCATTTCAAGATCCGTTTCTACTATCTTTATATGAGAGTAATTGTCATCCGCAATTGCTTCCGCCAATTTTAGGTATTCGAGTGGATTTTATGGGTATATGTCAAACACATCCCGCTGTTTGGCAATTTTATATATGGCTTGACTGTTTACGAGCATTGAAAATTGGAGAAAGATTTACATTTAATCAGGTGCTATCAGCTATTAAAAAGCGGACAAGCAATAATCATATTCAGTTTCGAATACTACCGTTTGTTCCTAATTATTATCAAAATAGAATGGTATATCAGTACTTACTTGCATTAGTAGAGTATTCGTATTTAAGTGAGATTCGGAAAGGGATATTTGTATTGCATAAAACGATTGCCTTTCCAAAGACTATGGAGGAAGTATTCTCAATGGAAAAGGAATTTGTTCGCAAATAATGTGATAGTTAGTCCTAATAGGCAGGATTTTTTTAAAATAAAGCGAACTATTAATGGAACGATTTTTTTCGTATATCGAAAGAATGGAGGAAAGAACATGAGTGAAACGGCTACAGTAAAATCATTACCAATCCGAAATGATGTACCAAAAGAATTAACGTGGAGATTGGAAGATATTTTTGCAACAGATGAAGCTTGGGAACAAGAATATCAAGAAGTAAAGGAATTAACGAAGGAAGCACCAAAATTTAAAGGAAAATTAGGTGAAAGTGCAAAAGATTTATACGATGCACTACAATTTCAAGATATTGTGTTTGAGAGATTAAGCAAATTATATACATATGCTCATATGCGTTATGATCAAGATACGACAAATTCTTTTTACCAAGGGCTGGATAGCCGCATGAAGAGTTTATATGCGGAAGCTGGCAGTTTATTTGCATATGTAGTTCCAGAAATTCTTTCGATTGATGAGAATAAGTTGAAGGATTTTCTTAAGGAAAATAAAGATTTGCAGCTATATG
The DNA here is from genome assembly GCF_018343615.1 of Bacillus sp. FJAT-49736. Classification (GTDB taxonomy): domain Bacteria; phylum Bacillota; class Bacilli; order Bacillales; family Bacillaceae_C; genus Margalitia. Next base: position 385,706 of record NZ_JAGYPI010000001.1, read on the forward strand.
AACATTCTTTAGAAGAAATTAATCTTCAGCGTCCACATGTATTATCAGCAGATCAAGAAGCACTGCTTGCAAGTGCTTCGGAAGTCATGAATGCTTCTAGCAATACATTTGGCATGTTAAATAATGCTGATTTGGAATTCCCGACCATCAAAGACGAAAATGGCGAGGAAGTTCAAGTGACTCATGGAAGGTATTCTCGTTTCCTTGAAAGCCCTGACCAAAGAGTTAGACATGACGCGTTTAAAGCAGTATACGAAACATATGGAAAATTCCAAAATACTTTTGCAAGTACTTTAAGCGGACAAGTGAAAAAGGATAATTTCATTTCCAAGGTTCGTAACTATGATTCAGCAAGACATGCAGCTCTATCAAATAATAATATTCCGGAGAGCGTATATGATAATCTTGTGAATACGGTCAATAATAATCTTCATCTGCTTCATAAATACGTGAAGCTTCGTAAAAAGGTATTAGGTGTTGATGAATTGCATATGTATGATCTTTATACACCTTTGGTAAAAGAAGTCGAAATGAAAATCCCTTATCAAGAAGCAAAAGAATTGGTTTTGAAGGGGTTAACGCCACTTGGCGAGGATTACTTAAAGGTTCTTCGCGAAGGATTTGATAATCGATGGGTGGACGTGGTAGAAAACAAGGGTAAGCGAAGCGGTGCTTATTCCTCCGGTACGTATGGGACTAACCCATATATTCTAATGAATTGGCAGGATAATGTAAATAATTTATTTACTCTTGCACATGAATTTGGTCATAGTGTGCATAGTTACTATACTAGAAAGACTCAGCCTTTCCCATATGGCGATTATTCCATTTTTGTAGCTGAAGTTGCTTCCACCTGCAATGAGAACCTATTAAATGATTATCTGTTAAAAACGATAGATGATGAAAAGAAAAGAATTTATTTATTAAATCATTATTTGGAAGGATTCCGAGGAACTGTATTCCGTCAAACAATGTTTGCTGAATTCGAGCATTTAATTCATCAAAAAGAGCAAAACGGAGAGGCATTAACGGCGGAAGTTTTCACGAAGGAATATTATGAATTAAATAAACGTTATTTTGGTGAAGATGACATCGTTATTGATGAGGAAATTGGCTTAGAATGGTCTCGTATTCCTCATTTCTACTACAATTACTATGTATATCAATATGCAACAGGATTTAGTGCTGCAACCGCATTAAGCTCACAAATCTTAAGCGAGGGTGAGCCCGCAGTAGAACGTTATCTTGGATTCCTGAGAGCAGGAAGCTCCGATTATCCAATTGAAGTGTTGAAAAAAGCGGGTGTAGATATGACATCTGCAGAGCCTATTGAAGCAGCTCTTAAGGTCTTTGAAGAAAAACTGAATGAATTGGAAGAGTTACTATCGTAATAAATAGACAAAAGCCAGGCATAGTTTTACTTGTCTGGCTAATTTTTATTAGTGAAAGCCTTTAAAGGTATTTCGGTCATTAAGATACACCAAGAGTAAAAATAAAGAGAGAAATAAAATCGGTGAGGTAATAATTATTGGTATTAGCTTCATTAAACCTAGAATATTAAGGAAAAAGCTTATGATAATAAAAGAAATAAGTAGAAAAAGGGTAGGCTTTTTCATTTTTGTTTCACCTTCCTATTACGAACATGAATAGTAGAAAAAACATGCCTTCTAATGGAAATATATTCGAGAATTCCTTATATATAACAGGATTTTGACAATATTGTGAAACAATTAACAAAGCCTTGCATGTACACGCTTTAACGTGGTATAGTTTAGAAGTGAAGTTGATCACAAGCAAACATATACCCCTTTGTTTGACCGTGAAAAATTTCTCCCATCCCCTTTGTTCGTGTTGAAAAAGGTCTTGCATTTGCAAGGCCTTTTTCTTTTATTTCTCAAAAAAAGGAACTTGGCACGATACCAAATTCCTTCTATGGTCATTACATATTATATTGCCAAAATGCTCCGTACTTTCCAGATATTTTTTGTACTTTTTGCTGTAAAACTAATTTTTTTAACTCTTTTTCTACTTCCGCAACGGACATATTATAGACCACAGCAATTTCTTTAGATGCTACAAGTCCATAATGCTTTAAAAATGTTTCCATTGGAGGGAGGGGGGCTGGCAGTGGTTTTTCTCCCAATAGCTCATAAATGATTTGCACATAAACCTCATATGGATACAGTCCAGTTATTTTTAAACCCTCATCCTCAATATTTTCATTAAAAAACACAAGGGAAGGAATCTCCGATACTTCCATCTCAGAAACAATTTTAAGATCACATTGAAATGCTTTTGCAGCGCTCGAAGAATTGATATCATTTAAGAATTCTTCTATATCAAGATTAATGCTCTTCGCACATTCTGTAAGAACATCAAGATTCGAAACGTTCTGTTTTTGTAAAAAAATTAACTCCTGTATTTTCCTCAAAAACAGCATTCCAGCTCTTTTTCCCTGCAATTCGGCTGCTTTAATAGCAATTGATGCGATATAAGGAGAGGAAATAGGATTTTCAAACCAAAGACTGCCATCACATGACATACCTGTTCGGCTAGCTGTTTTCTCCCAAAGCTGTGCAATAGATTCATGTTTTTTGACACTGAGATTTAATGTTGATAGCTTACCGCTTAAAACGTGTTTTAACCTGAAGTAAGTGCCATATTCTATATAAAGCTTTTTTACAATCGGTTCCAGTGCCCAGCATTCCGGACATAGTGGATCGACAAATATATATATTTCCAATGGCTTCTTATCTTGACTACACGCATGAAGCATATGAAATTCTGTATTATAATCTTTCAATTTTCTTCACCTAAAGTTGTATCAGGTGTATTGACCATATGCTGTGCCGTAAGAACTAATCGTGAGAAAAATTGTTCCCGAATTGGTCCATCTAAGTTTACCTCGTCCATAGCAGAACTCATACAGGATAACCATGCCTTTGCACGTTTAGGAGTAATCTCATGAGGTAAATGTCTGGCACGCATCATTGGATGTCCATGTTCATCTGAATAGAGAGTTGGTCCACCTAAAAATTGTGTTAAAAACTGCTTCTGCTTTCTGGCTACTTCCGATAAATCCTTTGGAAATATAGGAATTAAATCAGGATGTCTCGCGACTCTATAATAAAATGCATCAACCAGCTTACTTAATGTTTCTTCTCCGATAACGTCATACGGTACTATTCGCTTTTCTACCATATGATTACTCCTTTAACAGTTGAATTATGTATACTTATTTTAGCAATGACCTATTAATAACACAAACAAATAGCCTTATGATCGTTTATTTTTTGTATTTAGACTATGATTATTCCCTAAAAAAAAGCCGTTGCTCTTCTATTGGCAACGGAAAATAGGATTTATACTAATTGACTTGTTATTTTCTGTACGTAATTTTGTGTTTCTTTAAAAGGGGGAATTCCGTTATATCGTTGAACGTTCCCAGGGCCGGCATTATAAGCTGCTAAAGCTAATTCGATATTTCCATCATAGCGATCCAGCATATTTCGTAAATATTTTGAGCCAGCGTCAATATTTTCAGCAGGATCAAATATATTTGTTACGCCAAGGCCTCTTGCTGTAGCCGGCATTAATTGCATTAATCCGGACGCTCCGCTACGGCTCAAGGCATTAGGATTAAAATTGGATTCTTGTTTGATGACTGCTTTTATTAATTTCTCTGGAAGATTATATTTCACTGCTGCATTTTTAATCAATTCATCCAAATCTTTAGGAACCGTAAATTCTTTTGTATTTGAGTTCATGAAAGCCAATGAATTTAACCCAATAGGTGATGAGATTAAACCATCAAGCGAAGTAGTGCTCATGGAACTATTAGTATTCATACTATCCAACACACTAGCTAATATTTCTTGAAACAGGGAGCTACTGTCGGAAGTATCTTGTACGGAAGATGAATTAGTACCTGTAAGATTTTGCAATGCTTGTAATTCCATCATTGTTTTAAGCTGGTTTACATTCATGATTAAATTGCCTCTCCTATAAAACATTCTATTATTGTAGTTTTTTATATTCTCTATAAAAGCGGATAATTTTATTATCGGTAGAACGAATGGGAATTTGAAGGCGATCCATTAATCTTAAAAAATGTTGTTCCCCCATTTTTTTATCCTTCACTTCATATTCTATCTCAAAATCCTCTTTATTTAAATAGAAACTATTATCAAAAACTAATAAGCCATCCTGATATGGAATCTCTACTCGTTTTGTGGTTAAACTACCGAAGCAAATGATATTTTCCACACTGATATTACTCATTTTTAAGCTGGTTTTTATTTCTCCTTCAGGTATTAATCCAGTTTTGATCATGCTAAGGGCTGCCTTTTCTTCCATTTTTTCATTTGTTTCCCAATTACCATCTTTAGCCGGCTGTTTAAGTGTCAGCTCATACTTATCATTTTTCCTTCGGATTCTTAGTGCGCTATGATGCCCCTTAATATCAAATTCAGGAGTATCAAAATAATAATTTTGTTGTTCGATAAAATCTCTCGATAGAATATTAAATTCCTTCATCATTCTGTAAAACTCTTCTTTTGTTACCATATTTTTAAATTCTATTTCTAATTCTTTACTCATAATTAGAAGACTCCTTTATCCAATGCAATACTTGTATTTTAACAACGGTAATATTTCATTCGCAATATCCATCTAATTTAAGATATAATAAATGTTGAAAAAATAGGGATAAAAACATACATTAGCACGTCTTTTTATGATAAGAGCCTGCAATGTTCTTATTTAGGATCAACTCTGGAAAAATGATAAATGAAACAAAGGGGGTTATGCCTAATGAATCATTGGGATCAATTTCTAGCTCCGTATAAGCAGGCAGTGGATGAATTAAAGGTAAAGCTAAAAGGCATGAGAACGCTTTTTGAACAGGAACATATTCATTCACCTATTGAATTTGTGACCGGAAGAGTTAAACCAGTCTCCAGTATTTTAGATAAGGCAACACAGAAGGGAATACCTCTCGATCGATTAGAGCAGGAAATGCAAGATATCGCTGGCCTTCGAATGATGTGCCAATTTGTGGATGATATAAAAAAAGTCGTTACATTATTAAGACTGAGAAATGATTTTAATATTATCGAAGAACGAGATTATATTACACATAAAAAATTTAGTGGATATCGATCTTATCATGTCGTCATTGAGTACCCAGTTCAAACCATTCATGGAGAGAAAAAAATACTTGCGGAGATTCAAATTAGAACGTTGGCTATGAATTTTTGGGCTACTATTGAACATTCACTTAATTATAAATATCGAGGTCAATTTCCGGAGGATATAAAAATGCGGTTACAAAGAGCTGCGGAGGCAGCCTTTCTTTTAGATGAAGAAATGTCCGAAATCCGGGAAGAAATTCAAGAGGCTCAAGCTTTTTTTACAAAAAATAAAGAAAAAATTAAATCAAATAAGGATAACAATGATTAAGTATTGGGCGTGTTGTGTGAAAGGAAGGTGTCATATTTGAAATTTTCGATAACATCAAAAGGAAATGCGCAATCGAATGCATTAATGCATAAAATTCGTACATATTTGCAGGATTTTGGTTTAACTTATGATGAGTCCCAGCCTGATATCGTCATTTCAGTTGGCGGAGATGGTACTTTGTTGTATGCTTTTCATCGGTATAGCTCCAGACTGGATAAAACGGCATTTGTGGGTGTTCATACAGGACATCTAGGTTTCTATGCGGATTGGGTTCCAGAAGAAATCGAAAAGCTTGTTATTGCCATCGCAAAAACTCGTTATCAGGTTGTTGAATATCCAACATTAGAGGTTATTATTCGTTACCAGCATGGTGGAAAGGAAACTAGATATTTAGCATTAAATGAATCCACCGTAAAGTGTGTGGAAGGTACACTAGTAATGGATATAGAGATCAAGGGCCAACATTTTGAACGCTTTAGGGGAGATGGCCTATGCCTCTCCACTCCAACAGGGAGTACAGCTTATAATAAGGCGCTTGGTGGCGCCATTATTCACCCATCATTACAAGCAATTCAATTAGCGGAAATGGCATCAATTAATAATAAGGTGTTTCGTACTATTGGTTCACCTCTAATTTTACCGTCTCACCATACATGTACATTAAAGCCTGTTCGGGAACAGGACTTTATGATTACCATTGATCATTTAACATTGTTGCATAAGGATGTGAAATCCATCCAATTTCGTGTAGCAAATGAAAAAATTCGTTTTGCAAGATTTAGGCCGTTTCCTTTTTGGAAGAGGGTTCATGACTCGTTCATTTCCGATTAGGATATTTCCGTTAACGCTTCTAAAAAGTATTTATTGTGGAGGGGTTATGTGACACCATTTAGCCTTCACTGGGTAATTGAAAAAAAAGATGATGAAAAATTCATTAAGCATTTTTTATCAGAACATGATATTTCCCGGAGAGCATTAACAGATATTAAATTTAATGGCGGTTTCATCAAAGTAAATGGTAAGGAGGAAAATGTCCGATACAGGCTCACATGCGGCGATTCATTAGAAGTCATATTTCCAGCCGAAGAACGAAGTGAGTCCTTGATCACCGAAGATATTCCCTTACAAATCATTTATGAGGATCCATATATCTTGGTAATAAATAAACCTCCTTACATGAGCACGATTCCTTCCAGGGAACATCCGAGCGGAAGCTTAGCAAATGCGTTAATGGGCTACTATCGGAGGAATTCCGTTGAATCATCAGCTCATATTGTCACAAGGCTGGATAGAAATACATCCGGTCTCGTGCTGATTGCAAAGCATCGCCATATCCATCACCTTTGCGGTCTAATGCAACAGGGTAAAAAAATAAAGCGTGTATATCAGGCTTTAGTAGAAGGTGTATTTTTTGAAAAAAGTGGAACGATTGAGGAGCCGATCGGTAGAAAAGAGACGAGCATTATTGAAAGAGAAGTCAGGCAAGATGGACAGTATGCTTGCACCCACTTTGAGGTACTAAAGCAGTTTGAAGATTTTTGCCATATAAAATTGTGGCTAGAGACAGGCAGAACACACCAGATTCGGGTACATATGTCTTTTATTGGCCATCCATTGTTGGGAGACGAACTATATGGTGGTCGAACAGACCGATTTCGCAGACAAGCGCTTCATTGCAGTAATTTACAATTTATCCATCCAGTGACGAAGGAAGAAATGCATTTTCATAGCGAGATTCCAGAGGATATAAGGTTATAGAAGCAGCATCGTATAATGACGGTTGCTGCTTTTGTATTTTAATAGGAGAGTTTTTTTATGTTTGGAAAAGGGGAGGAAGCTGTTTAAAATAAACATGTCTATATAGCATTTTTCTTAGATAAGGTAGTTAAATGTCTATTAACGCTTGCTTGAAAATAAGAAATTTTTCTTAGATTAGAATAGGGAAATTCCCAATAGCACCTGTTGTCAATAAGACATTTGATATCCTTTGCCTTTTATTAAGAATCAAAAGTATTAAATTTTTCCGGTACGAACGGCATGGAAGAAGGGACTGATACTATTTCCATTTCCGGATACCTTAAAGCAGTAAGCTTTCCGCCAAAGACAGCTCCGGTATCGATATTAACTGTGTTCCCAACAAATCTAGGCTCTGATACAGGTGTATGGCCGTAAACAATGGTCGCTTTACCATGATACTTTTTTGCCCAATCTCTTCTCACCGGTGACCCATCCTCATGTTTTTCTCCAGTGATATCGCCATAAAGGACAAAGGTTTTTACCTTACTGTTTATTTTTCCGATATAATCCTCGCGAATTCCTGCATGAGCAATAACAAGCTTGTTTTGATTCAACTGCAAATAAAGCGGAGAGTTTTCGTACAATTCGAGGAAAATATCTCGAAAATAATTTCTTTCTTCCTCCGTACAAACGGATAGTTCCGCTACCGTTGTTTCAAGACCATGAGTAATTTGTACCTTGTTCCCTAAAAAATAGCGGTATAATTTATTGCAATGATTGCCCGGTACATAGTAGGCGAGCTGCTTTTTCCAAAGCTGATATACGGTTTCCATAACTTTCAAAGAATCGGAACCACGATCCGTTAAATCTCCAACAAATCCAAGCTTCCGCTTCGAAGGATGAACAGGTATCCCCTCATCCCACACATAACCTAGCTTTAATGTCAATTGTTGAAATTCACTAAAGCATCCATGGATATCTCCTATAATATCAATTTTCATATATTTCTCCTTTTTGTGTAAAATTATAATATTAGTCGCCTATTTGGTAGCTGTTGGCGTCACTTAGTATTTGAAATATTCCATTTGAATAAGGTTATTATTAGCCAAAAGAGCAGAATCTTGTTAGGATAGAACAAAACAATTTTTTGTTATGATATAAGATTTGCCGAAATACCGAAATGATTCAACGGGGTATTCGCATATGTACCCTGTATTCACGAACCAGAATGGCACTTGCTTAATTCTATATTTTAATAAAAATTCAAGAAGGGAGAGGAACAATGGTACACACGTCTGTTGCTTCGTTATTAATTGTAATTGTCGCCGCTTTCCTGACCCCTATTTTATTACATCGTTTTAAATTGCATTTCATACCAGTTGTTATTGGTGAAATTATTGTAGGGTTAATCATTGGAAAAAGTGGATTTGATTTAATTGAAAAGGATACCTGGCTTAACACGCTTTCTACATTAGGATTTATTTTCTTAATGTTTTTAAGTGGGCTTGAAATAGATTTTTCGGCATTTGTAAGTAGTAAAAAGCGGGCTTCTTTGCCGAATGGCAAGCCAGAGCCTCATCGGTTAAAGACAGCTACTCTTATTTTTATCGGGATATTTATTGTTTCTGTATTACTATCTTATGTATTTGTTTTAATTGGCTTTGTTCATAATGTTTTCCTAATGACATTAATAATATCAACGATCTCTCTTGGTGTGGTAGTCCCTACATTGAAGGATGCACATATCATGAAGACTGCTATCGGGCAAATCATCTTATTGATTGCGGTTATTGCAGATTTAGTTACAATGATACTATTAGCAGTCTTTGTTTCCCTTTCAGGAAAAGGGGAGGGGAATATGTGGCTTTTATTAATTTTGTTTGCGGGTGGAGTGCTGTTATATTTTATCGCCAGGAGATTTAAGAAGAGGTCTTTATTTAAAAAGCTTTCCACTAGCACCGTGCAAATAGGTACAAGGGCTATTTTTACATTGATTATTGTTTTAGTTGCTTTATCGGAATCTGTTGGAGCTGAAAATATACTAGGAGCATTCTTAGCCGGGACACTTGTGTCTTTGTTAGCGCCAAATCAGGAAATGGTTCGCCAGCTTGATTCCTTTGGGTACGGGTTTTTAATTCCGATATTCTTTGTAATGGTAGGAGTGGAGTTAAATATTCGCTCAATGTTAAGCGATCCGAAGCTGCTGTTATTCATTCCGCTGTTAATGATAGCATTCTTTATTTCAAAGATTATCCCAGTTTTTCTTTTGAAAAGGTGGTACGACAATAAGACGGTTGTTTCATCTGCATTTTTACTTACATCAACGCTTTCATTAGTTATCGCAGCATCGAAAATAGCGGAGCGAATCGGTGTTATTTCGTCCAGTATGAGCGGAACGCTAATATTAGTAGCAGTTATCACCTGCATTATAACACCAATTATTTTCAGAAAGTTATTCCCGAAAGAAAACACACAGGTAAGGAAGTTGAAGGTTTCGCTTGTGGGAGCCAATCAGCTCACAATGTCTGTAACAAGGGAATTAAAATCCTCCCTATATGCTCCAACCCTGTATCACACAACTTTAGACAAAGCAGAAAACCAAATTGCCGATTCCCTTTTTGATATTAAGGAAATTGAAGATTATGAAATCCACACGTTCGAACAAGAAGGAATATTCACATCCGATATTGTGGTTATTATGACAGGAAATGAAGAGTTAAATGCAAGACTTGCCATAATGACGAAAGAAAAAGGTGTGGAACGGGTCATTGCACGAATTGAAACCCCTAGTCTAGAAGAATCAATGAAAGACGATAATGTAGAGGTATTCTCCACATTACTTTCTACACAGGCATTATTAAGGGCATTTATCGAATCCCCTCACATAATAAACTTGTTAATGAATAAGGAAACCTCCTTGTTTGAAGTGACCATGTTAAATCAGGATTTTGAAGGAATGACATTAAGAAGATTTCCATTCACAGGTGATATTATTTTCGTACGTATTTTTAGGGGGAATGATTCCATTGTTCCACACGGGGATACAGAGCTTCATTTGCATGATCGTTTAATAATAACCGGTTCCAAAGAATATGTAGATGAACTAAAACGTGAGCTGGAATTTTGTGAGATTCATCCCGGATAATAGGCAAAATGAAAAAGATTGTTTCAAATATAGTATCAGATGCTAAAACCAGGTATAATAAAAATTAGAAACTACTAAAATTATTGGAGGAAACAATGGAAGATTTATTAAAGCTAAAAGATAAGAACATAGTTGTTATGGGTGTTGCCAACGAACGCAGTATCGCTTGGGGAGTAGCCCAGTCTTTACACAAGGCAGGTGCGAACTTAATTTTTACATACAGATTAGAGCGTTCCCTCGGGAAATTAACACAGCTGCTTGAAAAGTATAATTATCCATCATGTATGGTAGTGCAATGTGATGTAAATGATGATGAAAGCGTCCAAAAGGCTTTTAATGAGATTGGTGAAAAAGCAGGAGTCATCCACGGAATCGTTCACTCAGTAGCGTTTGCGCATGCAGAGGATTTAAAAGGCGACTTCATTGATACTAGCAGAGAAGGATATGCGTTTGCACAGGATACTAGTGCTTATTCCTTAGTAGCAGTTTCAAAAGCAGCAAGACCGTTTATGACAGAAGGCGGCTCCGTTGTAACAATGAGCTACCTTGGAGCAGCACGTGCAATTCCTGGATATAATGTAATGGGGATTGCAAAAGCAGCACTTGAAGCATGTATGAGATATTTAACATTTGATTTAGGAAAAGATAATATCCGCGTAAATGCGATCTCTGCAGGTCCTATTCGTACATTAGCTGCAAAGGGCGTGCCTGGATTTAATGAAATTATGAAGACGATTGAAGAGAAAGCACCATTGAAGAAAAATGTAACACAGGAAGAAGTAGGAGATATGACGCTTGCACTTTTAAGTCATTTATCAAGAGGGGTAACAGGCGAAGTTATCTATGTGGATTCCGGTTATAATATTGTAGGATAAATATTTGTTTGTAAAAAGCTGTATTCTTTTGAATACAGCTTTTCATTTTTTTAGATAGGATTAAAACAAAAGCCCTTCGCATATTCATGTAAAGAGATGAAAAAAAGAGGGGAAGAAAGTGATACATTCATGGTTATTATTAATATTATTTTCCTTAGCCGCTTTTCGGCTTACAAGACTTATTGTATATGACAGAATTACTGATTTTATCCGTCGACCTTTCCACGAGGAAATGGAAGAGACGGATGAGGATGGAACAACAGTCACATATATTAAAATGAAGGGAAGTGGATTAAGGGCTTGGATCGGTGAATTATTAAGCTGCTACTGGTGCACTGGAATTTGGTGCTCTGCATTTATATATCTCCTTTGGTTTATTTCTCCTTCAATAGCGGAGCCTCTTATCATTTTATTAGCTATTGCCGGACTTGCCGGGATATTGGAAACAGTTGTTTCAAAATGGATTAACTGACACTCACACCGCTTGTTTTAACATATTATAGTTAAGCGATTACCCAGCAAGAGAGGATGAGAATGATGAATATGAAAAAACCTATGGTGAAGGCGCCTGTATATTATCCTTCCTACGCAAAACCAATGATGAATATTCCTAATGGGAAAATGGTGAAAAAGAAGAACTGTGGTTGTGGAAATAAGAAAAGAAAGTGAACAGGCAAAAATAGGATTGCCTGTTTTTTTTTTTTCTATAGGTATAGAGCAAATAATTTCATTATCTTAAAAACAATAATTTTAATGAGTCTTCCGTATATAAAACGTATCCTCAGTGTGCTGATCGTTTTTGCCCTTCTGTTTATCTCCTTTAATTTCCATTCCAACTTCTCTCATAAAATGCTATTTTCAGCTAAAAATATACTTTAGACAATTGATTATATAAGAGAGGAATAATGTATGAGAAAAGGGTACAAATACATTTTCATAAGCATTTCCATCCTGTTGCTTCTGTACGGCTGCAGCAATCAAAACGACAATAAAAAAAGTGGTATGGCATTAATTAAAACAACGCAGCCAAAACCGATGAAACTGAGTAACACCGATAACGTAACCTTGCCCACCAAAGTGAAAAGAGAGGTATCTGCAATAAAAGAAATATACGATGTTGCGGTTATTGAAGGGAACAAAACAATATTAGTAGCATATAAAGTCAAACACTTATATCGGTTTCGAATGAAGGGTATTGAAAAAAGGCTAACGGAACGTTTGGATAAGGAATATCCTGATGAAAAATTTGTTGTTTCAAGCGATTATAAAATTTTTCTGGAAGCAGTACGGCTTAAAGAAGCTCTTGATTCTAGGAACATTTCCAAAAAAGAAGCGAAAAAACGATTTGATAATATTGTGAAATTAAAAGAAGAATTAACCTAGAAGGTGTGAGTGTAAATGGCAAATAAAAACAAAACAAAAACACCAGAACAAATTCAATATGATCAATTACAAAAAAAGCATGAAATAAGACGACCTGTCTTAAAAAATTGTATCCGTGCATTTTTTATTGGAGGCTTAATTTGTTTAATAGGACAAGCGGTTACATATTTTTATATTTATTTCTTCAACTTCACAGAGCAGACCGCCGGTAACCCAACGGTAGCAACAATGGTCTTTTTTGCGATGGTGTTAACAGGGTTTGGGGTATATGACCGAATCGGGCAGTTTGGAGGAGCGGGGAGTGCGGTTCCTGTAACCGGATTTGGAAATGCAGTAATTTCTGCAGCGATTGAACATCGAACAGAGGGCTATGTGCTTGGAGTTGGTGGGAATATGTTCAAATTAGCTGGGTCTGTAATATTATTTGGTGTCTTTTCGGCATTTATTGTTGCTCTAATAAAAACAATCCTCATGACATGGGGGGGATTTTAAATGTTAACAGGCTCTCAGTCATGGATTTTTAACAGCAAACCGGCAATTTTATCAACCGGTGTTGTAGGGGGGCCATTTGAGAAAAATGGAAATCTTGCAAATGATTTTGATAAATTTCATGAGGATCTTTGGATGGGACAGGATTCTTATGAAAAGGCGCAGCGCATTCTTATTGAGGATGCAGTTGATATTATTTTAAAGAAGCAAGGAATAAAAGAAGAAAAAATTCAGTTTTTTATCACAGGGGACTTAATAAATCAAATTACACCATCCAGCTTTGCAGCGAGAACGAATCAAATTCCTAATCTAGGCTTATTTAGTGCCTGTGCTACTTCGATGCAGGGATTGGCACTTGCCGCCTTCATTATTAATTATCAAGGCGCTGACAAAATAATCACTGGTGCATCCAGTCATAATGCATCAGCAGAAAAACAATTTCGCTACCCTACAGAATATGGAAGCCAAAAGCCTCCGACAGCACAATGGACTGTAACAGGTGCAGGATTCGCATTAGTTGGCTCGGGCAATGAGGCAGCGACACCACAACCGCGAATTATCTCGGCGACGGTAGGGAAAGTAATTGATTTAGGAATTTCTGATCCGTTTAATATGGGGGGAGCAATGGCACCTGCAGCAGTTGATACAATTGAGAGACATTTACAGGACCTGCAAGTTGATCCATCCTATTATGACTTAATCATTACAGGGGATTTAGCTACGATTGGACGAAATGTTGCATTAGAGCTGTTTCAACAAAAAGGTATTCCTATAAGCGAGGAAAAATTCCAGGACTGCGGTTTACTCATATATAAAAAAGATCAGCCGGTGCAATCCGGTGCTAGCGGTCCGGGCTGTTCTGCAACTGTCCTATACGGGCATCTTCTAAATCAAATGAAAAGTGGAAAATTAAAAAGAATATTAGTCGTGGCAACAGGTGCATTATTATCACCTCTATCCTTTCAGCAGAAGGATACGATTCCATGTATTGCTCACGCCGTTGCTATTGAGTATATATAATTTCAAGCGAAAGGATGAGCTAGATGCTGGCAATGTTTTTTTGGGCATTTGTGATAGGCGGAATAATATGCGTGATTGGTCAATTATTATTTGATGTGGCGAAACTAACACCCGCCCACACATTAACTTTATTGGTTTCTATAGGTGCTGTACTGGCAGGTTTGGGTTTATATGAGCCATTGATAGATTTTGCCGGAGCGGGGGCAACGATTCCAATCACGAGCTTTGGTAATTCCCTTGTGGAGGGGGCGATGAATGAGGCTCAGAAGCATGGTCTGGTAGGAGTATTAACTGGAATGTTTGAAGTAACCTCCTCTGGTATCTCAGCCGCAATTATTTTTGGCTTTATAGGTGCATTATTGTTTAAGCCAAAAGGCTAGGTTCATGTGATAAATATAATGGGATTTTCCCATTTGCCCATACACATTTATACCACCTTACATACTCTATATTGTATAAAAAAAGTGAGGTGAGTATGAATGTTTGGCTATGGCGGATATGGATACGGATATGGCGGTGGCTGCTGCGGTTATGGCGGATATGGATATGCAGGTTGCGGCGGCGGCAACACATTCGTGTTAATTGTTGTGTTGTTCATTTTATTAATTATTGTTGGAACATGCTTTTTATAATCGGAATTCAACATGAGAAATGGAGTAAACATTGTGTTTTTACTCCATTTTTTTTGTTGGCAGAATTAATCATGAAGACAAGACATACTGAGCGAAAAACAAAAAGGAAATGTTCTTAATAACGATTTTCCTTTTTAAAGATTTTCCTCATAGATCAAGTCTTTAAACCAATCCTTTGCCACCAATACTGTCCGCCTTTTTCTTTCACCATTTATGAATGTGTTACATAACATAATGTAGTTGAAAGGGAGGGCGAGACGAATGGATAATCCATTATTTAAGAATATCGAAAAGAAAACTGGCGTGAATATGAAGGAAATCCTGGAATTAGCCAATTCATTACAAAATGCCAATTTTAAAGATGAGAGAACCGTTCGCGGAATCATTAAAAGAGTTTCCGAAATTGCAAATAAGAAGGTGCCGAAGGAACTAGAGGATAAGCTAGTAAAATCAATTATTCAAGATGGAAAGAATTTAGATTTTAACACATTATCTAAAATGATGAATAATCCTAAAAAATAAAAATGGTTAAGGCTTGCATAGAGCAAGTCTTTTTCTATGCACAAAAACATAAAATATCATATCAGGTAGGATGGGGGGATAAAAATGGGATATATTTTACCGCTTTCATTTAATCACAATAATTGGAAGATAAAGTGGGGAATGTTGAGAATAAAAAGAGTAGAAAAAACAAAACTGTTAACAAAACAAAGGGAACAATTTCTGAAAAAAAACAGCTCTACAAAAAGAAGTGTCTTACATGATTTAAATGTTTCCTCTTATACATACTTTCAATTAACAGGTAAAGGCAGGCTCATTAATTTAAAAATATAAAAAAACGCCCAAAACGGGCATTTTTATAATGTTTTTTCCATGGTCTTATGCGGAATTCCAGCATCCAGAAATTCACCAGAAATAATTTCGTAGTTTAATTTTTCATAAAATGGAATGGCATGAGTTTGCGCATTTAATTTCAATTTTTTAAGGTTATTTTCAGAAGCGTACTGCTCGATCGCTTCCATGATGACTTTACCTGCACCTTTTCCTCTGTAGGAAGAGAGCACGCAAATTCTCTCGACCTTCCCTTTTTCATCCACGATTCGAAAACGACCAGCACCAATTGGTTTTCCTTCGTCATATAAAACAAAATGTGCAGCATCCTTTTCATACTGGTCAATTTCTTCCTCTTCAGGTACCTTTTGTTCTTCTACAAAAACAATTTTGCGAATTTGAAAAGCATCTTGTAGTTCATCCTCTGATGTAACTTTAACTATGTTCACTTGTGTTATTCCTTTCCTAAATGATATGTCTCATAAACAGTCCATGCCCCATTATCAAGCTGATATAATAGATGAAAACGATCAATAATCTCTTCATGGTTAATACCAAGCATTCTTAGTTGGCCAAACACATCAGAATGCTCATCATTAGATAGCTTTTGTCCAATCGTAATATGCGGGACAAATGCATACTCCTCGTTACCAGGCAGTTCTTCCTGTAAATTTTTATGCAGATTCATAAGTTCTGGTGAAGAATCCACTTTGAAATAGATGGTGTTGTTTACTGGTTGGAAGGAGCTAACCTTAGAAATCTGTACATGTAAGGGCTGGTGGTTTTTTGCAATCTGATTAAGCTTTTCAGAAACCTTGTCAATTTCTCCATCAGATAATTCAAATGAAGCTTTTAGAGTTAAGTGTGGAGGAATAAGTGCATAATGGGGGTCATATCGCATTCTGTATGAATTTGCAAGATCTTGAAGTTTTTTAGATGGGAACATTGCTATTCCATATTTCATAAATGTACCTCCTTGTCTAATTTTTTACCATATGACTATTATAACAAATATTCTAATAACTTCATATAGCCCAATAGAATGATTAAGTAATACTTTATTCATTGGGCTATATCAAAAAATAGGTATTAAAACATATATTTTAGAGCTCTTTTAAGATCAGGCTGCCAATATTTCCATGTATGATCGCCTTCAAATTCTTCATAAAAGGATGAGAACCCTTTTTGATCAAACAAGTCATGTAGCTTTCGATTTGGAGTAAGAAAATCTTGAACCTCGCCATTTGTCGTTTTTACTTCTGTTTCACCTTTTCCGATAATATGGTAAACCGAAAGAAGCGATGGATTTGGATGGTTTTCAACTGCGTTCAGCACTTTATCATCCACCATCGGAGATTGCAAAATGACCTTACCGAAGATATTCGGGTATTTTGCAGCAGTCATTAATGAAACAGTTGCTCCTAATGAGTCACCAATCAATGTTCTCCCCATTCCCATATGGAAAGTTGGATAATTTTGATCTAAATATGGTACCAGCTCATGTGCAAGAAACCGTATGTAGGCATTATTCTGCTCCCCATCCGGATGATATTTTATCCGCCGATCGTGTACATTTTTATATGGAATTCCCACGATAATTAGATTTTCTACCTCATTATTTTCTAAAAGCTCATCTGCAACCCTTGCAATTCTGCCAAGCTGAAAATAATCCTTTCCATCCTGAGCAATTAATAAATGATATTTATACAAAGGTGTAAAGATTGCAGGCAAATAGACTAGGATTGTTAATGTTTCCCCTAATTCCTGACTATCAAACGTAATTTCTGTAATGGTTCCTTTTGTTGCAGCCATTAGTGAAATCCTCCAATTTAAGGTTGTAAACTTAATGGCTATATTTTACCATAGTTCGATTGTAAATGTTTACAAAGTATATTTAGTTTCTTACCATTACCCATATGGGACTATATACTAAACCATTTGTCTGTAGTCATTACATTTGAAAAATTGGATTGTAGAATGTATGGCACAATTCTCATTTATAAAGTATAAATAAGGTTGCAACTATACCCATAATCTAGAATTTCATTGACATCTCAGCATTCCCATTATATATTATTAATACCAGTTAATATCGTGATTCTGTAGCTCAGCTGGGAGAGCACCACCTTGACAGGGTGGGGGTCGCTGGTTCGAGCCCAGTCAGAATCATACATGAAACCCTAGAGCCGCAATGGTTCTAGGGTTTTTCATTTTCGTAGATATTCGCCAAAAAGAGCATTTGTTGACGAATTGTTGACGAAATCTTTAAATGCTCTTGTTTTGAGGTGAAAAAAAATTATCCAATTTATTCGCTGCTTCCTTATCTGCAGTTTGTAGAGCATGCCCATAAGTGTCCATTGTAATGCGAATATCAGCATGACCAAGACGTTCCGAAATGATTTTTGCATGTACGCCCTGATTGATTAAAAGTGTTGCTGATGTATGGCGCAAATCATGTAATCGAATATACCTAACCTCCGAACGCTTAATAAAACGTCTCCACCACGTTGTAGGTGTGGAAGGAAAAAAATGTGTTCCATCTTCATTACAAAAAACCCATTCATGTTCTTTTTCTATCCGACGATCACCAGATCTTAGTTTTTCTTTTTTCCAATAGGTATAGAACTTTTTTAATTCTTCCACGATAGATGGAGGGATAGATACAAAACGTTTTGACTTTTTCGATTTCGGACCTTTGATTAAAGGTCTCCCATTTTCTCCTTTGACTATTACCTGTTTAATATTTATTGTTCCTTTTTCAAGATCAATATTAGGCCATTCAAGTCCTAGAAGCTCACCGCGTCTTAAACCAGCTGCCAAAGCTAATGTAACAAAGATTCTCCAATGGAAAAGTTCATATTGTACTAGAGTGAAAAGTTGCTGTACTTCTTTTTCACTATATACATTTGCTTCATGATCCTTATTATCTCTTGGTTTTTTCACTTCAGCTACTGGATTAGATTTAATAATTTTCCAGTCTACCGCGCGCTGAAAAACATTTCTTAAAGCACGATAAATATATTGCTTAGTACCTACAGAAATATCCCCATTTTTACCGTCTTTTCTTTCTATTTGGTTGAGGAAATTTATAACGTGTATTGGTTTCACTTGATCTAATCGTTTTTCCTCAAAAACCGGTAGTATGTGATTTTGCAGATTTAATTTATAATTATCCAACGTTCCTGGTGATAGTTCATTTTTTGCATATTTCACTTCCCATTCTTTTACGAATTCCCCAAATTTCATCTTTTCTGGGGCAATGTATTCACCTGCTTCTACTTCCATTTTAAATTTTAAAAGTTCTTCATTTAAAAAATCCTTTAGCTTTTTAGTAGTTTTCAAAAGTGCTGGATCTTCAACCCGTATAGTTTTGGTTCTCTTATTCCGTTTACCTTTTATATATCCAGCCTCAACAACTAATAGAAAAGAGTTTGGTCCACGTTTTTGAATACTAGCCACAATGTACACCTCATTTCATTAAACTTGTCCATTTATAACATAATTAGTAATTTTGTATTTTGATAGGTTGCCTTAGATACAATTTTAATAGTACATACGTTCGTTGCAATGGTAAAAAAATATAATCATGTTAGTTAGCTATTAAAAATTCCATTTTTCTCTCATTAGGTAAGAAGCTTAATACCTCGTTGAGATCCACCACTGGCAAAACAAATTGTTGAATCACACATGGATCTACGCCATGCTTCAAAATTCTATTTTTTACAGAGTTCAAGTGGACTCCAAGTTTATTCTGGTAGGATGGATTAATTAATAACTCTGATTGATAAATCGAAATACTTATCACCGAATCATCCATGTGATCCAATCCTATAAATTCAATTGGCTTTATTAAATCAAAATAGAAAACAGGCTTATCCCAGTTTAATTCAGACGAATTAAATGTAAGTACATACAAGTATGGAACTAATTTCTCATTAATGTATTCATGATAGAGTCTTTGTTGTGGCATTGACTGTGTAACCTCTTTTCTTTTCAAGTATGATGCTTAATTGTTTTAACACTTCATTTGTTTCATCGGAATAGGGTGGGGCTTTAGGATATAAAGCATCCATGTATCTACGATGTTCCTCGTCCATTTTCGCTTGTTGGATTCGCCTTTTGAATTGTCTGAGTCGCTCGATGGCGAATTCCTCTGTAACATTAAATGTCTTCATAACAAAAGGAACTCCATCCTTAATATTTACATAACTTGAAATTTCATAGTTTAATAGTATGAATGATGGAATGTAGAAATGATAACCAAAATTATCAGCTTCATTTTCCTGGAGCTGGCGGAATTGATTTGACATAGATGACTGACAGCCATCATGTCTAAATACATGTCCTAGTTCATGAGCAAAATCTTGCCACTGCTCTTGTGGTGATAATTCTTCATTTATGCAAATTAGGAATTTTCCTTTGTAGTAAGTAACCTGGCTTGTTTCATCCCAATATTCCAATTTAATATTTAATTTTCGAGCAATTTCCATTATGTTTATTTCATGTGGATAAACTATGGATAATTGTGAATAGAGATTTTTAATAAAATCTTCAAGGTGTGTAAACGTGTACAAGAAAATCTCCCTTTCAATAGAATGTATGTTCTGTTTTAGTTTGAAATAAAATGCCCCGATAAAAAAATCAAGAGCACTTTAGTATTACGATTTTTTAATCTTCCAACCGCCAAACATTTTTGGTGTAGCTACATCTTTATTGAAACTATCCACAAAATACACCATTACTGGATCTTTAGCTTTTCCAGAATTGATTACGATTTTTTGAACAGTTTCACCTACTTGTTCTGCAAATCGTTCTTTTTCATACTCCGCAGAGTAGTACCATGAGTCACTTACAACAACATTTACCATATCCCATTTGTTATCATATCTTGGCTGAATGCTAAGTATTACACCTGAACCTGTTTTAATTAATGCATCAATAGTTTTATTGAAATTCTTATTTTGTTGGTCTGCTACCGCAGTTTTATTTGGATAAGCTACAGTTTTTGTTTTTAAGATAGCAGAATTACCGGTTTTATTTTTATTTACTAATTTACCTGTAAGTTTTTCACCTTTATTACCATATATCTTTTTAATGGATTCAGGCTGTGGTTTTTTATCATAATTAAAACGGAACATTGCCGAAGTAGCTATATAGCCGACACCCCATTTTTTAGGTATGGTAAATTCTTTTCTGATCTTTCCATCTTTAGTTTTAATAAACTCATCAATAATATCAATCTTACCATTCATTAAAGTAACTTCAAATATTCCACCGTCAGGCACGTTTGAATCTATTGAAACTAGTACTTTACCATTTTTCACTTCGGCATTTAAGTTACCTTTAAAGTTTAATAGTTCCTGTTGTTTTTTACGGTCTTTTTTTTGTTCTTCCAATTTTTTTGCAGCCGCATTTACAGCATTAATTTTTTTATTAGAAGCATTTACTGAATCGTTAGCTTTTGGAGAAATGAAAACACCTAAAATAAAGAGAACGATACTAGCGGAAATAACAATTAGTGGTATCTTCTTTTTCCTTCTTCTAATTAGATTAATTAATAGGTAAACAATTCCACCCAAAAATGCTAGAAAACCTACAGAAATAAATACAATGACAAGAAATAAAAACCCCAATAAAATATCCCCCTTATTATTTATTGATATATGTATTTATTCGCTAAATCCCATGCAGTAAAGTAAAAAATAATACATACAAATAACTGTATGCATTTATTCATCCTTGTCGTTTTTAATAATTTCCCACATCTTACGTAGTTTCCGAAGATCCTCTTCATCGGATTGAGGGAGTTCTTTAAACCATCGTTTAAGTTCTGGATCCTTAATGAAAGTTTGAAATTTTTCATCATCATTACTATATGCAGGATCATCTGTTCTTCCTAATAAGTAATCACTAGATACTTCATAAAGATCAGATAATTTTCTTAATGTATCAGTATCGGGATCCCTATAATCTCTTTCATAATTAGAAAGGACAGTATTTGTTATCCCAACTTTATCAGCAACATATTTTTGGGACCAATTTCTCTTTTCTCTTTCATATTTTAAACGTTTACCTAAACTCATAAATGATCCCTACCAATCAGATATCTTATGAATATAATATAGCAATATTTCACGTTACGTTAAATAAAATCCACAAAAAGTTAAAAAATAGTTGACTTCCACTTTACGTGGAGTTAATATAATTACAAGAAGTTCACTTTACGTGGAAAAAGGGTGGTGAATAAATGGAAATTAATGAAATTGTTAAGTTTTTAAGAAATTCTAAAGGAATTTCTCAAACGTTCTTAGCCAAAAAGTTAAAGTTATCAGTATCTGGTTACAACATGAAAGAGCGCGGGAAACGTCCAATAACTATTAAGGAATTAGAAAAAATAGCAATCATCTTAGAAGTACCAGTATCAATTTTTTTTGATGAAAAGTTCCACGTAAAGTGTAAATCAATTAAATCAAAGGTGGTTAGCTAATGAACGAGCTACAGCACATTTTTAATTTCAAAGGTATAGATCTTCGCACAGTAATTTTTAATGATGAACCATGGTTTGTCGCAAAAGACGTTTGTGAAATTCTAGAGCTTACAAATCCTACAATGACTCTCCAAAGATTAGATGAAGATGAACGTGCTAAGTTCAACTTAGGGCGTCAAGGTGAAACAAATATCGTAAATGAATCTGGTTTGTACGAATTAATTTTTGCTAGTAGGAAGCCTGAAGCAAAGATGTTTAAAAAATGGCTTAAGCAAGAAGTTCTTCCTTCTATTAGAAATACTGGTTCTTATTCGACGGGAAAAGTCGTTCCCATGTCAAAGGATAAAGCGCTTGTAACAGTTTTAAGAACCACTGCTGATCTAGTAGAAAGCCACGAAGAAATAGTTAAAGAACAACATGAAATACGTAAGTTAGTTACTCAAATTGATTACAAAGTGGAAGAGCAAATCACACTAACCAGCGGTGAACAGCGTAGGCTCCAAAAAGGAATCGCTTCTAAGGTTTATGAAATTTGTAATGATCCACTTCAACGGTCATCACTATTCCGTGAGATACATCGTGAAATCAAAGAACGCTTCGGTGTTGCTTCATATAAAGATGTAAAGCGTAAGGAACTGCAATCAGCCATTCGTTATGTAGAGAATTGGATTCCAAAACGGGTTTCATAAACTTCTCAATAGGAGGCCAGCACCATGGATTTCGCCGAGAAAGCATTGTGGGCCGAATTAAAATATAAAGTCTATCTGGCAGCTTTAATGGTTAATGACGGATACACAAATGAAGATGTCATTGATCAACTTATGGAGATTGTTCAAATCCTTGAAAACTCAACACCTTGAAAGGCGGTGGTCATATGCAAAGAAACACTATGACAGTTAGAGAAGTTGCTGATTACTTAGGTGTTCATTCCGACACCGTGTACACAATGGTTCGTCTTAAACAAATACCTCACTTCCGTGTAAGAAGACGGATATTGTTTTCGTTAGAATCCATAAATGCCTGGATTAAAAACCAAGAAACAAATCTAGTAAAGGCTATCTGATTATAGATTAATAGACTTCAATGTATAGGAAAATATACCAAATCATACAAAAGGGAGATGTAATATGAAGGATTCATTTATCAAAAATTCAATTAATGCAGGTGAAGCTATTCAAACGCTTCTGCAAGAGGAGGAGATTGACGGAGTACAATTAGCGCTTGATTTAAATGTTTCTCCACAGCTGGTTAGTCACATGAAAACAGGCAGAAGGAATATGCAGCAAGATATTGCAAAACGTTCCTTGGAAGTTTACGACGATCCAGAATATGCGATGGAGTTAATTTATGAATTTAGTGGAGGATATACATCACCTGTCTTAACAGGAAAGGCAATAGAACATCACCGCTTGGCATTTGAAGAATTTGCTGTTAGAGAAATGGAGGACACTATCAAAATACTTCACGATGTTAGCTTAGTTAAACCTCCAAAGGAAACGAGTGAAGATGAGAAGGCTCGTATTTATCAGGTGATTGATGAAATTACCGATGCGGAAGTTGCTCTTTCTAATTTAAAAGCAATTCTTGCAAAGGAATATGGAATTTCTTTAAAAGATCAAATGAGAAAAAGAATTCCATATTGGAAAGCGAAGGGGTGGATTTAATGAAAACAACTAATGTGAAGTATTGCGGTGAGTGTTATAGAGACTTTTTACATCTTGAACTAGTATTTTATGCACCAATTGAAAACAACTGTTTTTGCAATAGATGTAAAAGAAAATTAGATATCAAAGATTGGGAATTACGAAAATTTAAGATGGAGGATGAAAACAATGAAGTTCATGTTCTCAGCTAGTAAATTGATGAAAGCCAGCGAAGTGAAAGTGCTTTGTAAGGTAATGAGAGAAAATAAACAGGTTTTAGCACAGCAAGAATTAATAGCAAAAACATCATTGTTTAATAGAAAAGAAAAAGCAGCAAGCTAAGCGGCAACTTAACTTACTGCAGAATCAACAACGATTGCTATACACGTTAAATTCATTATATCATTCACATTTTTATATGGCAACGATGGGCACTTAGTGCCTGTCATCATGGCTGGGAGCTGGACAACCCCCATCCCCCATAATCCCCTCCGGTTCCTGGTCATGATGATGGACATTAATCCATTAATAAATATGAAAGAGGGAGGTGAATAAATTGATAGAAACAAAATTTGGACCTATCTATGAGCCTGAAAATAGTGAAGTAAGACCACTATTTGAATGGCTAAAAAAGTACCAACCAACTTTGGATGGATCAAGAGCTTACTCGGATGTTGCTGACATTTATCTTTCTCTAGAATTTGACTTATCCAAACAAAACAAAAGACACGCCGGGTAAACGTGTCAGTAGTTCAAAAAACATATTATATGCCGATTATATCTTATTTTATGGTCGGCTTCAAGTGGAGGTTAATCATGAGAACAATACGATTATTAGAATTAAATCTGAAAAATTTCAAGGGTGTAAAAAATTTTTCTCTACAAGCTAATGGAGAAAATGTTAGTGCATATGGAGATAACGCTACTGGGAAAACAACATTATTCGATGCATTTATTTGGATTTTGTTCGATAAGGACAGCCAAAACAAAAAAGATTTTTCTATTAAAACGGTAGATTCACTTGGTAATGAACTTCATGGTTTAGAGCACGAAGTGGAGGCAAAATTTCTTATCGACGGTAAACCTTTATCATTACGAAAGGTTTATTCAGAAAAATGGACTAAAAAGCGCGGAGCTGCTCAATCTGAATTTACAGGACACACTACAGATTATTTTGTAGATGGAGTGCCATCGAATAAGACGGGTTATACAGAACGTGTTTCTTCCTTAATCGATGAAGATATTTTTAAACTTCTTACAAGTCCATCTTATTTTAATGAGCAATTAAAATGGCAGGATCGCCGAAAGACCTTACTTCAAATTGCTGGAGATGTAACGGATAAAGAAGTGATTAATTCCAATCAAATTTTAGCAGAATTAACGTCTATCCTAAACGGTCGTAGCATTGAAGATCATCGAAAAGTGATTGCTGCCAAACGTAGGGAAATAAATGAACAGTTAGAAAAAATTCCTGTTCGTATTGATGAAATAAATCATGGGCTTCCAGATATTAATGGCTTAAATAAGCAGGTATTAGAAGGTGCAATCAATCAATTAAATAAGGATATCGATGAAAAAACAGATTTAATCAGTAACATTCGAAACGGTAATGCCATTTCTCAAAAACAAAAGGAAATTCAGGAAATTGAGATTGAGCTCCTTCAGATTAAACAAGAGCATGAATCTGGGTCCAAGGATGAAATTTATAAATTAAAAGCGCGGATACAAGAGGAACAATCTAATATTTCCATTTTAAACTCTAAATTGGAAAGCCTGAAAAATCAAAAACGATATAACGCTGATAATATCAATCGAATTGATGAAAGTTTGATTCAACTACGAAATGAATGGCATGAAGTGAATGAAGAAGTATTTTCTCATACAGATGCATGCGAATGTCCTGCTTGTGGACAAGCTTTGCCAGAAGAAGAGGTAATGGCAGCAAGGGAAAAAGCTTTGTCTCAATTTAATCTATCAAAAGCCAAAAGGCTTGAAGATATTAGTGAAAAAGGCAAGCAAGGGAATGAACAGAAGCAGAAATTCATTGGTGAAAATGAAAACCTTGCTAAGGAATACGAAAAAGTAAACGTTCAAATTGCTGAGAAGCAACATTTCCTTTCTACATTAAGTGAACAACTTAAGACACTCGAGACCAGCATTATTGATATTACGGAAAATCCTCAGTATGTTGCGAAACTGCAAGAAAAAACCAATCTTGAAAGTGAAATAAAGGGTTTGAGTATTTCTTCTCAAGAGGCTATCACAGAAATCCAGCAAGATATAGCAAAACTTAAGTCAGAACGTGAAGAGTATCAACGGGAGCTAAACAAGTTTTCCATCGTCGAACTATCACAAAAACGAATTGATGAACTTACTCAACAAGAACGTGATCTAGCTGCCGAATATGAAAAGTTGGAAAAAGAGCTTTTCCTGACAGAAGAATTTATTCGTACAAAAGTGAATTTACTCGAGGAGAAAATCAATTCGAAATTCCAATATGCGCGCTTTAAATTGTTTGATACACAAATCAATGGTGGATTACAAGAAACATGTGTCACTACTCTTAACGGTGTTCCTTACGATAAAGGCCTTAACAATGCAGCACGTATTAATGTTGGATTAGATATCATTAATACACTTTCTGAGCACTATAAAATGCTAGCACCAATCTTTATCGATAACCGTGAGGCTGTAACTAAGCTGATTGATACTAAGTCGCAAACTATTAGCTTGGTAGTTTCGGAAAAAGATAAGGCTTTACGTGTAGAAAATAACAATTCATTAATGAAGGAGGCAATTTAATGCCGAAGTTCATCATTAATGAAGTTAAAGAAATCACTATTGAGGCAGAAATAATTGCGAAAAGTGCTCAAGAGGCAATGGGTTTATATAAAGGTACAAAAGGAAAGATTGGTTCAAAGGCTTCAGAAGAAACACATATTATTGTCAAAGAAATAGAGGAGGTAGATTCAGTTGAGTAATCAAAATCAATTAGCCATGGTTAAGAAAGATACAGTGGATGTCGTAGCTGCAAAAGTAGAGAATTTCAGGAGCGCGGAGAACTTCATTTCCCTGCGAACTATAGTCCAGACAATGCAATGAAAAGTGCTTGGTTGCTACTACAAAATGTTCAAGACCGGAATAAACAACCAGCTTTAAAGGTATGTACGAAAGATAGTATTGCAAATTCCCTTCTGGATATGGTTGTACAAGGTCTTAACCCAGCTAAGAAACAAGGCTATTTCATCGTATATGGGAACCAATTGATTTTCCAAAGATCCTATTTTGGTACTATGGCTGTAACCAAAAGGGTAACTGGAGCAAAAAGTATTGATGCAGCTGTCATCTACGACGGTGATGATGTTGAATATGAAATGGAAAATGGTCGTATTACCAACCTGAAACACAAACAAAAATTCGGAAATATAGATAAAGAAAAAATCATTGGCGCTTATTGCACGCTTGTTTTATCTGATGGAAGTGTTTATCACGAATTGATGACAATGGATGAAATCCGTAAAGCATGGAGTAAATCTCAAATGTGGGGTAAGGACCAGAGCGAAGAACGAAAAGGAAGCACTCACGATGAATTCAAGCAAGAAATGGCTAAGAAAACAGTAATAAATCGTGCGTGTAAAAAGTTTCTAAATTCATCAGATGACAGTAGTTTGATTATGAAACACATTAATCGAGCTGATGAAATTGCAGCAGAGGCGGAGGTAGAGGAAGAAATCCGGAACAATGCCAACGGTGAAATAATTGATGTTGAATATGAAGTGGCTCCAGAGGAATCAAATCAAATTGAAGATGTTGCTTTTCAACAAGAGGAAACACAATCTGAATACACTGGAACGAATGGACCAGGATTCTAATGATTGAAATCAAATCTTTTGGAAGCTCTAGTGCGGGGAATTGCTACTACATAACAGATGGTAGCACTCCCTTACTGTTAGAAGCAGGAATCAAGTTTAAAGAGATACAGAGGAAATTGAACTTTCAAACTTCCAATATTGCCGGGTGCCTTATCACTCATGAACATGGAGATCACTGCAAGGCAATAAAAGATGTTTTGAAGGCAGGGATTGATTGTTATATGTCTTCCGGAACAGCAGGAGCAATAAAAGTAAATCACCACAGAATTAAGCAAATTAAGACTAAAGAACAGTTTCAAATAGGAACGTGGACCATTTTACCTTTTGATGTTCAGCACGATGTCAGCGAACCATTTGGATATCTACTTGTTAATCAGGCAGGAGAGAAACTTTTATTTGCTATTGATACCTATTACATCAAATATCGATTCCAGGGCATTACACACATTATGGTTGAGTGTAATTACTCTATGAAAATTCTAAACGAAAATATTGCAAGCGGCCGTACTCCAAAGTTAATGAAAAAAAGGCTTATGCGGTCCCATATGAGCCTAGACAACTTCAAAGAATTTTTAAAAGCAAATGATTTAAAGAATGTACAAGAAATCTGGATGTTGCATTTAAGCGATTCTAACAGTAATGCTGATTTATTCAAACAAGAGATCATGGAGCTCACAGGAAAGATGGTGATTATTCCATGAATATTCTTTATCATGTTGGCGAAATTTGAGGAACGATTTTAGGAATATTGGAGGGATGATCATGGATGGCTAATGTACAAGTCGAAAATGGCTACATAAGGATTGCAACGGAACTGATGGATGAAATCATTAGGAGAGATTTTTCAAAGCGTCAATTAGCCATCCTTCACTTTATTATCCGGCTTTCCTATGGTTGCCAGAAAAAAGACTGTGTAATAGGAAAATTTAATGCTTTTGAACTAGCAGGGCTAAATAAATCGGATATCAAGAAAGAGTTAAAGTTTTTAAGGGAGTGCCGGGTAATTAATTGGGATGAAAACACCATGATTTTTTCCATAAATAAGGATTATGAAAAATGGCAAATAAATCCGAATAAAGGTTTTGAAAAAGAAAAGTTAGATCAATTAATCCATGAAAATATAAAAAAATTTGTTGGTAAAACACCAACTAATGAAGGTGAAAAGGTTGGTAAAATACCAACCATATCGAAAAGTGAAGTTGGTAAAATACCAACAAATTTAGATGAAAAAGTTGGTAAAACACCAACCAATGAGTTGGTAAAACACCAACTTCAAGAGACCGAAATCCCTTGGGAGGGTAATGTAGAAGAGGTGCCTAAAGATAGTATTAAAGATAGTTATTTAAAGATAAATACTACTACTACGGCAGCCGTGGAAAATCCCATTCAACTATTTGAAAAATTACTTTGCCGATTGTCGCCTATGCAAATGGAAAGCTTAATTAAATGGGAAAAAGCTTTTAAAGGGAAATCGGAAATCGTTAACGAGGCAATCACAATAGCGGATAACAAAAATAAACGTTATTTCGGCTTTGTCGAGTTCCTCTTAAAAGAATGGGCAAATAACAATTTGGATTCTCTTGATAGAGTAAGAGCTTTTGAACAAGAAAAGTTTAATAAAACAAAACCTAGATCCGGATATGGAAGAAAACCAATTAGAACAGAAAAGGTTCCAGATTGGTATGAGAAACAAAAACAGCAACAGACTGCTTCTAAACCGCCAAATCAAGAGCAAGAGGAATCGCCAGAAGAAAAACGCGCTCGTTTACTAGAAATACAGAAAAAATATCAAAATTCCGGATTCTGAAAGGAGTAAAAAGATGGGCATCCTTTTCAATGCAGTCCAGCAGGATATGAAGCGCAATTTCATAATCCAACAACTTCAAGATGCCAACATCACAGAATATCAAAATCAAAATATCTTAGATTTAGACTATCAAACTCTTAAGTATGTTTTAAGCATGCACAAAATACAAAATTCGTGAGGTGAACCAAATGAATTTAGAAAAAATGTTATCTGCTCAAGCCGAATTAGATAAACATATCATTGAGAAAAAAGGATTACATGGTTTTGATTTAGTACCGAATACATTCCTTGCCCTGCAAGTTGAATTAGCTGAATTTGCAAATGAGGGGCGCTGGTTTAAGCATTGGAGCGATGATCAGGAACCAAGGACAATTAAATGCATCAAAGAATCGAAACTAGAGACTGTTGACGGAATTAGGAAGGTTGTTGATGAAGGCGCTTATATAAATCCACTCCTTGAGAAATTCGCAGATGCCATCCATTTCTACCTTTCCATCGCTAATCAAAAGAGTTGGCAAGATTCTCTGTATATTTATGAGGAGCAACTTGATCCAGATGATTTTGACGGTGATTTAACAGCTTGGTATTTAGAAATGACTTATTTCATTAACAAATCTCATTTCGAAAAACCTAGCGAAGAAAAAAGCAAACAGTGGAAAGAGAAATTTGGTTTCCCGGAAAAACAGTATTGGTTCCGAATGGCATGGATTTTGTTCTTAAATATTGGGATAAATGGTTTTGGATTTACTCCAGAACAGATTGAGGAAGCTTACTTTGCTAAAAATACAGTAAATCATCAACGTCAGGAGAGTGGATATTGATGAATTGCCCAATTTGCAATCGACCATTAAAAAGCAAACGTAGCATCGAGCGCGGTATTGGTCCTGTATACGAGACCAAGATTGCTAAGTTGAAAGATAAAGAGAACGAAAATCAGATTTCTTTTGAAAAGGAATTAAGCGAGGAATAAAAATGCAACGTATGTCAGCATCAGATTTTCGCAAAATGAACACTAAGAAGCGACCGAAATACGGTAACCATAAAACCGTCATCGATGGTATTAATTTTGATTCAAAAGCAGAGGCGATTTACTACAACCAGCTCAAATGGCTTAAGCAGGCAAAACAAATCAAAAATTTTAAGCTACAGCCTAAATACATACTTCAAGAAGCTTTCACCAAGAATGGTAAGAGATTTCGCAAAATTGAATATGTTGCAGATTTTGAGGTTCATAAGCTAGATGGATCCGTGGAAGTAGTGGACATTAAGGGAGTCGAGACAAAGGAATTTGTTATTAAGCGTAAGTTGTTTGAACGGAAATATTTAAATACACTTTCAGTCTTAGTTTATGATCCTTCCTTCGGATTCGTCGAATTGGACAAGCTTAAAAAATTGAAAGGGAAGGTGAAACGTTGAAATTTCTAGCATTGCTATTTTATGTGAATCAATATTTATTACGGTTTGTTAAAGGGAGATATGGTTTAAACCGAGCAATGTCTGAAATTCATACTGAGCTTTTAGTCTATAGAAATAGCAAAAGTAGGTGTAAAAATGGTTGAAATAAAGATTTCTCCTAGAAAAATGGGGGCACCAAGATTTGTTTCATCTGCAGACGGTTGGAAGCCAAAACTAACTGAATTTAAACTCACACCCGAGCAGTTAGAAGGGTATAAAAAAGGTGAAAAAATTGAAAATATCTTGAAAGGAGATAAGCCTGTGGAATTAACAAGGGAACGGTATTTGAAACTTAAAAGCCAAGGTACTTCGGATATGAAGATTGTGAAGGAATTTGGATTTAAACATATAGGCGAGATTACCCAATGGAAAAAGGATAACTTTTCTCCGGAAGAGATTGAGCAATTGAGGATAAACACTTTACATGTAAAACGTACAGGTACTGTTAATAAATCGATTTTAAGCCCTTCGAATGTTTCTGAGACTAAAACTACAAAAAAATGAAGTTCCTCTTGAAATGGAGGAAATGAGCAAGGAAATAGACCTACTTAAACGGGAAGTAATCGATGCACACAAACTCGTCGCTGAAATGGATGAAAGATTAAGTGATTCATTACTAGAACATCTTAGAAAAGATGAGCTTATCGAAAAGCTTCAAAAACAGCTAGGTTCATCCGTAGAGCTTTATGAAACGGCCATGGTTGATAAAGAAGCGATTCAAAAGGAAAATGTAACTCTTGAAAATAATATACAGGATTTAATTAATCAGAGAGACCTTTTGAACAAACGATGTGATCGATATCAAACTGAATTATTGGATTTAGAAGAAGAGGTAAATGGGCTAAGACGTTTTGCCATGGTTAAACTTAAAAAGGATGTTTTCCCTGCATGACACGACGAGTGGTAGAGCATAAGTATCATGGTACGGATAATGAGCTGCTTTTAGTCGTTACAGTTTTCGAGGAAGGCATAAACAAGCAATCTATTAAAAAGATGAATCCATATACCAAGAAAATCAACACACTTATTTCTTCCGGTAATAGATACGATTGGAAACGGAGTGGTTGATGTGGGCAAGGCGGCAAGATTAAAAAAAGAGCGGGCAAAATTGCCTGCTCACCCTAAACCAATGGAACCGGTTTTGATTGAAGCATATAACCGCGGTAGGGCAATGGGATGCAAAGCTCAACGTGAAGCCGATATAGAGCAGCTGATGAAGATACTGGAAGGTATTGAGGATATAGTGGGTATTGGAGACAAAACTGCGTGGAAAGTCCGGGAGTTCTTCTTGCTGCAGTTTGGTCAAACAAAATCATAATTGTGTTTCCAAAAAACAAATCGAAATGGGGAAATATAATGAATTTAAATCAAATGGTAATGGATAGCTTAGCGAAAATGGATACTGAGGGGAAAGTACAGGAAATCGTTGAAAAACACGTTTCTTCAACAATCGAATCCATTGTAAAGGATGTCTTTGGTAGCTGGAGCGATTTTTCAAAAAATTTAAAAGATCAAGTACAGGACCAACTTCAAATTAATTTTAAAGAGCTTGATTTAGCATCATACAACACTTTGATTATGAAGGCTATCAATGAGAAGTTAAATGATACCATTGCTACAGAAGGTTTGGCCCGTATTAACGGTCAAATTGATGAACTTCTGAGTGACACAAAAGATGAATACAAACTTTCCGAATTAGTGAAAGAGTTAGTCAGTGAAATTGATGATTTAGATGACCTTGGATATGAAGATTACCATGAGATGTCAATGCACATTAGAACTCCTTACGGATTAACTTATATTCACCTGGATGCCGAAAATGGAAAAGATGAATATGAGTGCAAATATAAAATTTGTATTGATCCCCGAAAAAATAATGAGATTGTATCAATTGATATCCAAGAGGATCGTTACGGTAGAACGAAAGAATTAAAATCATTTGATGTTCGTGCAATTATGAGAGGTTTTAGGGGATTGGAAGAAACATTATTTAAGCTTTATGCACGCAAAGGAAGAATCATTCTTGATGAGGACCAAGTTGAGCTTGAAATATCTAATCCTGAATATGACTGAACCTAAATAAGCATTGTGTTGCTTAGATAAGGAATAACCCTACCTAAGCATTGACCATAACCAAACTATCACATAAAGAACAATGAGTACACAGAAAACCAATGTTAATCCGGCAGCGAATAAAAAACCACCAACAAACAGAATACCAGCGCCAATAAGAACAGGGAGATGTTTATAGAAATAATGTTCTTTTCTTAATTCCCACCATAAATAACTAGTTGGGATAGTCATAATTAAACATAGCAATCCAGCGACCGAATCAATTAGAAAATAACTTGGGTGTTCCCCGTAATTTAGGAATAATTTTAAGTCTTGGGATGCAGGGAATCCATGGTTATAAAAGAGGGAAAGACCTGAAAAAAGTAAACAAGGAATCAGAATAAAAAAATAATTTTTCCCTTGAAGATTAATAGCGATACTTCTTATAACATTTAATATTCTTGTTAGTCGTGACTCGTAGTACATTCTGGCACCTCCATAAATTTATTTATTTTTCATATTTTACCATGGAAGTGCTGACAGTTTAATAGTTTTTTCTACAAAGTTTTTACTTATGCAGATATTTCAGCAAATAAGTTTACTAGATAAGGAGGAAAGCCAGTGCAATTAGATTTGTTCAGAGAAATAATAGTAGATAATTTCGCAGGAGGCGGTGGTGCCTCCACTGGAATAGAAATGGCTACTGGTCTTTCTGTAGATATAGCAATTAATCATGATCCTGCTGCCATCGAAATGCACAAACTAAATCATCCAGACACAGAACATTATTGTGAGAATGTATGGGATGTGGATCCAAAAGAGGCTGTTAAAGGAAGAAAAGTTGGACTAGCATGGTTTTCTCCAGATTGTACTCACCATTCCAAAGCTAAAGGGGGAAAACCTGTAAAACAAGAAATTCGTGGACTTGCATGGATAGCAGTTAAATGGGCGATAGCAGTTAAACCGAGAGTGATAATGCTTGAAAATGTAGAGGAATTTCAAGATTGGTGTCCATTAGATGAAAATGGGAAACCAAGAAAAGATTTAAAAGGAATCACTTTTAAAAGTTTTGTTAGGGCCCTCGAATCTTTAGGTTATAATGTACAATTTCGTGAATTACAGGCTTGTGACTATGGAGCACCGACAATTCGCAGACGTTTTTTTATGGTTGCACGATGTGACGGAAATCCAATTGTTTGGCCAAAACCAACCCATGGCGATCCTCAAAGTCCTGCAGTTCAAAGAGGTAAATTAAAGCCTTGGAGAACATCAGCAGAAATTATTGATTGGACAATTGGAGCACCTTCCATATTTGACCGAAAAAAACCTCTTGTCGTTAATACATTGAAACGAATTCAAAAGGGTCTAGAGAGATTTGTAATCAATAATGAAAAACCATTTATGGTGCCGGATGAACATAAAGCAGCATTTTTAATAAGTTACTACACTGAACAATCCGAAAAAGAGGTGAGAGGTCTTTCACTTGATACTCCACTACACACCATAACTGCAGGGGGAAATCGATTTGGATTAGTTACTGCATTTCTAACTAAGTATTATGGACAAGGTGTTGGGCATGGATTGTTTGAACCACTTCATACCATTACTACAAAAGATAGATTTGCTTTAACTGCAGTAAAAACAAACGGATACCAAATTACAGATATCGGATTACGAATGCTCCAACCACATGAACTTTTTGCAGGACAAGGATTTCCTAGTAATTATATTCGTACTGGTACTAAATCTGATCAGATAAGGCGTGTTGGAAATAGTGTTCCTCCACCATTTGCAAATGCACTTGTTAGAGCCAATTTACCGGAAATGTGCGTGGAGCATAGCCGATACAATACAGCGATCGCAAATTAAGGAGACAAAATGATAGGAGAGTTCGATATGGGAAGAAAATTAAAAAAAATTAAATTTGAGATAATCGAACCTATTCATTGGGACAACTGGGGGAGAATAGTTGTCGCTTTCAGAAAAGGAGATATATGTACAGGCGAGGGAGAATTTGATGAGGAAGGAAATCTTATCTATGCTTCCGCAGAAAGTTCAATATATGACGGGATCTCTGATTCAATTCCGATTGAATCAATTCATGTAATTAATAGAACAGTTGATTAGGAGGAATAGAGGATGAAAGTAACTGCACAGGATATTAAATATGTCCTCAGTGTAAAACATAGAGAAGATTTCTTTCTCACTGAGGTTAAGAACGGATCTACATGGAGCAGTAGAGAATTAGCAATCATGGACGGATTAGCCATTAAGAAAAGCTGGGCTAAGCCTTGCTTAACTGGATACGAAATCAAGGTCTCCCGTTCTGATTTTATGAATGATGAAAAGTGGCCGGTTTATAAGGAATTATGTCATCGATTTTACTTTGCTTGTCCTACAGGTCTTATCCAAGCCGAAGAACTGCCGGATGATGTTGGACTCGTTTGGTTCAATCCTGAAAAGAAAACATTATATACCAGGAAGAAAGCTAAATTTCGCGATATTGAAATGTCTGCAGATCTTTTTTATTACATCATTTTAAGCCGGTTAGAGAATGAAAAACATCCTTTTTTCAGCAGTCAAAGAGAATTGTTGGAGCAGTATGTGATTGATAAAGCAAGTAGGTATGAACTAGGTCGCCGTGTCGGATCAAAGCTTATGAAAGACCTAGTTGATTTAGAAAAGCAAAACCAAGAGATGAAACGGAAATTAGAGAGGCTTGAACAAAATGAGATTGATTTTAAACGATTTCAAGGAGTAATGAGAAAGAATGGGCTGAACTCTTATAGATGGAATGCAGCCGAGGAATTGGATGAGGCATTATCAACTTCTGTTCCACCTAAGTTTATCGAAACTGTTCAATCCATACAGAATTCATGTAATAGATTATCAGAAATGGTTCAGAAATAGTTCTTATTAAGATTAAACAAGGATGGTGTTCATATGAACTTCGCTGAACAGTTAAATGCTAAGAAAAATTGGAAAGTAATCGATTTTGCTAATGAGCTTTTAGAAACAATTAAACCAAAATTAATCAATTCTGCCGAAAAAGGTTATACAGGTTATAAGTATACGATTGATACGAATAATCCTTATGAAAAAGAAAAGCTGCAATTGTACTCAGATCCATTGTTTGTCGAACACCTCAATAAAAATCTTGACGGTGTAAAGGTTCGTTATGAAAAAGAATTTGTAGAAAATTTGTTTTTTAAAGGTTATGGATGGTATAAACATTATTTAATTTTCAATTGGTGAAAAGTAGATTGAAGATTATCCTTCATGAAAAATATTAATGTTTAATCATCCATGAAAATATTGTGTTTCCATATTTTGCAACCAACCAAATAAATAAAAAGGCAACTAAAAGAGCAACTAGTGATCCAAGCAATTTCTTAAGTTCTTTGATTAACATACAAATCCCCTTTGAAAAAATCATATTAAAAAAAGCCAGGATTCCTCCTGACAACCTATTATTATTATATCATGGGAGGCTTCCTAATGAGACTAAAAGATATAGAAATTAATCCTAGTACTATGAAACTAGAAATTGATATAATGGAACAAAAGGGAAGTTTTGCCATAGTCGTTTGTGATGGAAAAGCTAGGATTGCTCCTCTTCCGGAACATGGTGAAACAAAGATTGTTACGCACCAGGGCAAGATTAAGCGTGTGAAGTGGGATGAGGGGGAAGAGTTTTGAGCAAAATCGATTTCATAACCAATTTAATTAGTGGAGCATTAGGTTCCTTTATCGGGGTATTAGGTGCTTTATGTATACAGTTGTTTGTATTTAAACATGAGAAATCGAAGGAAAGTAAAAACTTTAAAAAGTATATAAAATTATTAGAGAATGTCTATTTACAATTAAAGAAAGGATTCTATAGATCGGATCTAATTGAAAATTACTACAACGAAGCACATATAACAGGTAGAGTAATGGTGTTAGAAAAATTCATAATTAGGTTAAGAGAAGTACCTATGGAGTACATCCCAGATAAAAAAATAGAAACTTTTATTTTGCTTATCGAAGAAGTAGAAATTTCTAAAATTTATTATAGTAATTTATTGAAAGAAAATTATCATAAAGAATCTCTAATTAAACATATTCGGGAAAATTATGATACTATTTTTGATTTATATGAAAAATTAATAAAATAGTTCTACCAGCCATCTGGAGGACACTGAATGACAGCTTTTTATTGCTGTTGTTTGGTGTCCTTTTTTAATTGTGAAAAGGGGATGAGAGAATGAGGAAGCCATTAAAAGACCAGCTAAAACAATGGGAGAAAAAGCATAAAGAAATTATCAGGAATAACCGTGAGATGAATAAAAAACGTAAATCAGAGCATTTGTCTGAAGAAGATATTAAAGAACTTATGGGGATAAACAGAACGATATATAGGCGTTGCAAAGGTGGAGCTTGGAGGAATAGATGATGAACGATAAAGAAATGGACATGTTCACTAGCGAAATAGATGATAGAAATCGAAAAGTCCTGGAACTTGCCGAGAAATTAGCAAATGTATATCCAGTTTCAGTAGAAGAAGCAATGTACTATATTGAGAAAGCAATTATTGGGAATGGGAATTTGTATGAAGGAATAAAAAAGGTTTGGAATGAAATAGCACAAGCTTTTAAAGAGATTGCTAGATTTTTGTTAGACGATTGCAAATATGAAGATAAGAAAAAATGGTCGATTAATTGGGATACACGAAAGAAAAGCCAAGTGATTCTGAATAAACCTAAATTTTTTATGCGGAAGGTGATTCGATGAATAGGAAAGAGATCGAGAATATCCTAAAGGACTACCATTGGATGATAAACTCTATTCAAGAATTACGAAAATCGATGATGTCAGCCGGAGAAGGCTTAACTGCACAATACGGTATTGAAGCATCATTGC
Organism: Bacillus sp. FJAT-49736; assembly: GCF_018343615.1. Lineage (GTDB taxonomy): Bacteria > Bacillota > Bacilli > Bacillales > Bacillaceae_C > Margalitia. Next base: position 423,496 of record NZ_JAGYPI010000001.1, read on the forward strand.
CAAAGCCAAAAGGTACTACAGGGGATCCTATTTATCGTGAAATTATTAGGCGTGAAAAAAGGCATGCTGTTATCAATAAATATAAAGCAAAAATATCTGTTATCCAGGATCGTTTACATTTGATAAAGGATGATCGTGAGCTTGAGGTATTACATTGGCTACTCGAGGGAAAGAGTTATCGCTGGATTGCTCTTCATATGGGGTTATCCCATTCACATATTAAAAGGCTAAGGGATAGTATCATAGGACAAATGTGTGAAACAGATGTTCCAAATGTTCCAAAAGAACCAGTTTTGTTATAACACCACCACCACTGTTATAATGGGAGGCAGGACGGTGCGGAAAAATATTCCTGGCCGGTAAATAGACTTTTGATGAAAAGCTCCACCTTTCGGTGGGGTTTTTAAATATCATTGATAAAAGTAAAAAATAATGATTTATCAATTATAAATTAAATTAATATAGATATAATAATATTGTAAGGTATTACAAAATGAAATGCCCCAGTAAACGCCAATAAACTAGAGCATTTCATAAATGTTAGGTCAACTCAAAAAAAGAATAATGATAAAAATCAATACTTCTTTATCGATTTTTATTATCATGATAGCTCCTCCTTTCTAAGGATATTATCCTTCTGAAGGTTAGGAGTTATTCATGATTGTTTTTATGTAAAGGTATTTTGCCTCCTTTTGTCGTATTCTGTAGATAGAGGGGGGGATTAAAAGTGGATATGAATAACGGAGAACTTATAGTTGATTATAGTGATTTGTTAGATGTTCAAGAAATGTTACACAGAGGGACTGATTTAAAAGGATGTATTGAGACCATTTTTATCATAAATGGGCAGGAACCAAAATACGTTCAAAATGTAAAAATTTCATCTGAACCAAATGAACATCAAAGACCTTTTGTTGAAATGGTTTTAAAGGAAATAAATGAATATATTAATAACAAACGAATACTTGCTGGAGGTGGGTGAGATGTAGATGCCTAATTGGGATGAGATAAGAAAAGAATTCGAATCAACAAAAATTACGCTGGCTACATTGGCAGAAAAATATGATGTGAAATTAGGCACATTAAAAAGTAGGAAAAGTCGTGAAGGTTGGTCTAGGGGATCTCCAAAAAAAGATGCAACCAAAAGCAAAAAGGTTGCAACCATTAACAAGAAGGATGCAACCGTGAAAAGAGAAATAAAACAAGAAAAAGAGCCTTTTGTTGAATCAGGTGAATTAACTGATAAACAGAGGCTTTTTTGTATTTACTACGTTAAATCTTTCAATGCCACACAGTCCGCAATTAAGGCTGGCTATGCGGTAGATAGTGCCCATGTTACTGGAAGCCAGTTACTAAGAAATCCTAAGGTTGCTGCAGAAATAAAGCGTATTAAAGGAAATATGATGAATGAGCTTTATATTGATGCAATGGATGTCCTTCAAAAGTGGGTTAAAATAGCCTTTGCTGACATTACCGATTTTGCTACTTTCGGGAAAAAGGAAGTTGAAGCAATGGGGCCGTTTGGTCCAATCCAAGATGAAGATGGCAACCCGGTAATGGTTGAAGTGAACTATGTTGATTTTAAAGAATCATCTGAGGTAGATGGAAGTATCATTACAGAAGTTAAAAAGGGCAAAGATGGTGTATCCATTAAACTTGCAGACAAAATGAAAGCACTGGATAAGCTCTCACTTTACTTCGACTTGTTCCCGGATAAATTTAAACGGCAGATCGAGGAGGAAAAACTCAAAATTGCTCATCACAAAGTATTTAGTGACGATGACAATGATGAGTATGAGGATGATGGTTTTGAAGAGGCATTAGATGCAACAACTTCGGAGGTGTGGGGAAATGTTGACGACACAACCGAAGAAGCCAGTTAAGCAGTTTTCCTTTTTAACCAGTGCACCAAAAAAGAAGAAACCAGCTCCTTTTAAATTTCAGCCTTTTTCCATAAAGCAAAAGCAAGTATTAACTTGGTGGAGAAAAGGATCGCCTGTCAAAGATAAAGATGGCATAATCTGTGATGGTTCTGTTCGTGCTGGCAAAACAGTAGTAATGTCCCTTTCCTATGTCATGTGGGGAATGGACACTTTCAATGAAGTGAATCTCGGTATGGCAGGTAAGACGATTGGTTCTTTTCGTCGTAACGTAATCACTCCATTAAAAAGGATGCTAAAGTCACGAGGATATAAGGTCAAGGATCACCGAGCTGATAACTTTCTAATCGTTACTTATAAAGGCAAAACAAACTATTTTTATATTTTCGGTGGTAAGGATGAAGGCTCACAGGATCTTATCCAAGGTATCACATTAGCTGGAATGTTTTTTGATGAAGTGGCATTAATGCCTCAGTCATTTGTTAACCAAGCAACAGCTCGTTGTTCTGTAGATGGTGCAAAGTTCTGGTTTAACTGCAACCCGGCTGGACCATATCATTGGTTCAAACTTGAATATTTGGACCAATTAAAAGAAAAGAATATGCTGCACATCCATTTTACGATGGATGATAATCTTTCTCTTTCCCATCAGACAAAAGAACGTTACAAGAGAATGTATAAAGGCATTTTCTTTAAACGTTATATCCTCGGGTTATGGGTACTTGCGGAAGGTGTAATCTATGACATGTTTGACAAAGATAAGCATGTCGTTACTACTGTGGAAAGGAAATATTCCAAGTACTATGTATCTATCGATTACGGAACTCAAAACCCAACGACATTTGGTCTTTGGGGTCTTAGTGATGGAGTCTGGTATAAAACCAAAGAATATCACTATGATGGTAGGCAGAAGAGCAAGCAAAAAACGGATCAGGAATATCTAGAGGATTTACAGGAGTTTGTTAATGGTGCTGATAATTTAAAAGGCATCATCGTGGATCCGTCAGCTGCATCTTTTATTGCACTTCTTAAGAAAAATAGATTCAAAGTTTTAAAGGCTAAAAACGATGTGCTGGACGGTATTCGGAATCTTGCCAGTGCATTAATCGATGGATTAATCAAATACAATGATTGTTGCAAGGAAACATTTCGTGAATTTTCCTCTTATATTTGGGATGAGAAGGCAGCTGAGCGCGGAGAGGATAAGCCGGTTAAGCAGAATGATCACCAAATGGATGGCGATAGGTATTTCGTTAATACAGTTATTTTCAATAAAAATAAACTAATGTCGATGGATAAAAAGGTACTTGGCTTGTAGGGGGTGACTATTATAGAAAAAATCAAAATAGCCAAAAATACAGAAATCACAGGTAAACTTATTTCTAACATAATTCAAAAATGGGGTAAAAATCCGATCGATCGTTTTGAAAAGCTCGAAGGATATTATCAAGGAGAACACGATATTCTCAATCGTACTGTGCCTGATGGTAAGCCAAACAATAAATTAGTTATCAATTATGCAAAACTGATAACAATTAATGCTACAAGTTATTTTTTGGGAATTCCTGTCACATACGAAAGTGATAAAAACGATTTTCTTCAAAAAGTTTTTGAAATATTGGATGACAATGTAGAAGAAGATGTTAATTTTGAGCATGGGAAATATATGAGTATCAGTGGAGTATCATATGAATTGATTTACGCGGACGAGAATGCAAATGTTCGCTTTAAAAAATTAGACTGTAAAACTATAATTCCTGTTTATTCAGATGATATAAATGAAGAGCTAATCCTTGTCATTCGACACTATGAAACTGAAGATATTGTTAATAATAAAAAAATTGATAAGGCTGATGTTTATACAGATACTGAAATTATTGAATTTGAATCATCAAATGGAGCTTATACTGAAACGTTTAGATCAGACCATTATTTTGGTGATGTTCCAGTAGTAGAGTATCTAAATAACGAAGAAAGACTAGGCGATTTTGAAATAGTGTTGTCTCTGATTGATGCTTATAATAAAGCGCAATCAGATACTGCTAACGATTTTGAGGAATTCACAGATGCATATCTTGCTTTGACTGGAATGGAAGGTACAGAGCCGGAAGACATTGATGAACTAAAAGAAAAGCGTGTTTTGTTGGTTCCTGAAAATGGGAAAGCCGATTGGTTAATTAAAACTATCAATGATACAGCAACTGAAAATTATAAAAGTAGGTTGCAGGACGATACGCACCGTATCAGCCAAGTTCCTGATTTAACAGATGAGAAATTTGCCGGGAATGTTTCCGGTGAGGCTATGAAGTATAAATTGTGGGGTCTCGAACAAATAACAGCTACTAAAGAAAGGAAGTTTAAAACAGCACTTATCAAGCGCATCCGTCTTATTACTAACTTTCTTAATATTAAAGGTTCTCAATATGACTATAACGATATCAATCTAAAATTCCATAGAAATATTCCGAAGAACCTTCTGGAGCTTGTTAGTACTGTAAAAGACTTAAGTGGAATTGTTAGTGAAAAAACACAACTAAGCCTACTTCCATTCATTGATGATGTTGATGCCGAAATGAAACGTAAAGAAAATGAAAAGAAAGAATTCCTATCAAAAGACCCTTATCAACAATTAGGCTCTAATAGCGGTGGTAATGAATGAAACCGGAAAAGTATTGGCAGAAGAGAGCAGAACAGGTTGCTGCAGCTCAACATGATAAAGCAGATAAATATGTCGAAGATTTATTTCGGGAATATAATAACGCCATAAATAGTATTCAAAGAGATATCGAGGTTTTTTATCATCGATTTGCTGTTAATAATGAAATCTCCTTTTCGGAAGCTCGTAAAATACTAACAAATAGTGAACTAGATGAATTTCGAATATCCTTAGAAGATTTCATTTCAAAAGCGAAGGATAATGTTGATGGACAGTGGACGAAAACCTTAAATAATGCCTATTACAAAAGCCGAATAAGTAGATTTGAAGCATTGCAAATTCAGATTAGACAGCAGATTGAAATGTTAACTTACAACCAGAATAGTAACATGGAGGATCTGTTATCGGATGTTTATTCCAATACTTATTATCAAACAATATTTGAAGTTCAAAACGGATTGGAATTTGCTATTACCTTCGCAAAAGTTGATGAAAAGGCTGTAAAAAGAATAATCAATAAGCCATGGATTGATTCGAATTTCAGCAGTCGCATTTGGAATAACAAGGAGAAGCTGCTGCGGGAATTAGAAACCAACTTGTCACAAGCTTTTATACGTGGTGATAGCATTGATAGAACAGCTCAAACAATATCTAATCGAATGTATGTTAGTTATAGCAATGCTGCACGACTTGTCAGGACGGAAACAGCCCATATTGTTGGAGAAGCTACATTTGATGGCTATCGTGGCAGTGGTGTTGTTAAGTCTTATCAGTTTCTAGCAACATTAGACAGTAGGACAAGTCATATTTGCCAGTCCATGGATGGCAAAGTTTTTAAACTAAGTGAAAAAGAAGAAGGTGTAAATTATCCACCTCTTCATGTTAATTGCCGATCTACTACAGTTGCATATTTTGGAGATGAGGAAATTTCGGCTAGGATTGCTAGAGATGATAAAGGAACATATGAAGTTCCATCCAACATGACTTATCAACAATGGAAAAGAAAGTATGTGGACAGTCGCTAATGCGGCTTTTTATTTTTGATAAAATCTGCAACTTTCAGGCTCGTACTGTAAGGGGCAAAAGGAGGAAATTAAATGTATAGAATGATTGCAGGCAGGCTTGTAGGGGTTCCGTTGATGAGCCCAGATGGAGGAACAGGTGGCGGTGCAACAGGGAGTACAGGCGAAGGAGCAGGAGCTAGCACTGGACAAAGTGGAGCAGCAGATGGTAGCGAATCTGGTTCCGGAACAGGTGGTACTGATTCTGAGATTCCAAAAACAAAAGAGGAATTACAGAAACTCTTACAGAGCGAAGCCGATAAACGTGTTACTAGTGCTTTAAAAACAGCTCAAGAAAAATGGGAACTCGAGTACAAGCAAAAGCTTGAAGCTGAAAAAGCCGAGGCAGAAAAGCTTGCTAAAATGTCAGCTGCAGAAAAGGAGCAGGCACTTCTTGAAAAACAAAAAAAGGATATTGCTGATAGAGAAAGGGCTATTCAACAGAAAGAACTTAAACTTGAAACAATTAAAATCCTAAATGACAAGAAATTGCCAATTGATTTTGCTGATTTATTACTGGCCGACGATGCTGATAAAACAAAAGGCAATGTCGATACGTTTGAAAAGGCATTTCGTGATGCAGTTGAAAAAGCTGTTGTAGAACGGCTAAAAGGTTCGACTCCAGGTTCAGGAGGAGCTACTGCTAAAGCAGGAGAGTATGGAAAGAAAGTCGCAGAAGCTTTTTCTCAAAAAAATGATGAGCTTGAGAAAGCAAGAAAATCCTATTTTGGATAAGGAGGAAGATGAAATATGAGTAAATTTGTTCAAACAAGCTACGGAAATAAAAAAGATATTTTAAAATTTCCAGATCACTATGTAAATGTAGCGGTCACAGTGGACGATACCGGCATTACAGCTAATGCAGAAGGTAAAAAGATTGTGCCTGCAGGTACGATACTTGGCGGTGGAGTTCTAGCTGATCCAACCAAAAAAGCTAAGAAAGATAATACCGCAACGGCAGAAGGTGTGCTATTTAATGATGTTGAAGTAACATATGGTCCAGCGCCGGGAGCTATGTTAATTCATGGTTTTGTGGACTTAAACAAGCTTCCGACTGCACCATCTACGGATGCAATTGCAGCATTAAAACAAATTACATTTTTAAAATAATTTCTTAAAGTAGAAAGGATTGATTATATGCCAACAATTTTTGAATTAGTAAATGCAGAGAATATTGCAACGTATTATCAGAATAACCCATCCAATTCTGCACCATATCTGGGTGCTACTCTTTTCCCAGCTAAAAAGCAACTTGGTTTAGACTTAAGCTGGATTAAAGGTTCAAAAGGGCTGCCAGTCGCTTTAATGCCTTCAGAATTTGATGCAAAAGCGACTGTCCGTGATCGTATTGGATTCGATAAAATTCAAACAGAAATGCCGTTTTTCAGAGAATCAATGCGAATTGGGGAAAAGGATCGTCAGGAATTAAATCGTCTCCTTGCCTCTAATCTCGACAGTATGGTTATGCCATTGATAAATAACATCTATGATGATGTTGCGAATCTAGTAAATGGGGCACAGGTGCAACCTGAAAGAATGATTATGCAGCTCTTATCAACAGGTAAAATTAGTATCACAGCCAATCGTTTAAATTACGATTACGATTACAAAATGTCTGATGAGCACAAAGAAACATTAACAGGAACCGCAGCTTGGGCTGATACGGATAACTCTGATCCAATAGGGGATATTTTGAAATGGCAGGATAAAGTAGAAGAAGATACTGGTGTTCGTCCAACAAATGCAATCTTAACTCGGAAAACCTTCAGTTATTTACTCAAAAATAAAAGCATTCGTTTGGATATGAATCCACTTGGCGGTCAAAACATTATTATGACAGATTCTATGCTAAAACAGTATTTACAAACAAAATTAGGTTTATCTGTCGCAGTGTATACTAAGAAATTTGCATTGCAGGATGGTTCTACAAGTTTATTTTATCCGGATGACTATTTTACCTTAATTCCAGATGGGACACTCGGTAATACTTATTATGGTACTACACCTGAAGAAAGTGATTTGATGACAGGTAACACATCAGCTGATGTCCGTATTGTGAATACAGGTGTCGCGATCACAACAGTTAAAGAGCCGCATCCAGTAAATGTTGAAACAATTGTTTCTGCAATTACTCTTCCAAGCTTCGAAACTATCGATAACATATTTATTGCAAAAGTAAACTAATGAGGGGAAATTCGCCCCTCTATTTTTATGAAAGGTGGATGAACTAATGTCCAAGAGTAAAGAAAAACAACTAAAAAATGAGAATGAAAGTACTCTTGAATTCGAAGAAATCACTGAAACCTCAAAACTATCTGAGACAAAGCAAGAGAATGAGGAAATCGAAAATGATGATGAAGAATTAGACGCTGAAAATGAAACATTTGAAATTGTATTTAAATCAAATGTTAATCATAACGGTACACGATATAGAAAAGGCGAATCATTAGAGGTATCGGAAGTAGAATACGCTGTTCTTTTAAAAGCCGGTGTAATTGATGCTGAATAAAGTTCTTGAAATCGTTAAGCGCCGTCTCAAAATAATTGATACATCTCTTGACGATTTGATCAATGACTACATTGAGCAAATTGAGTGGAAAATTAGGCTCTACTGTAATATAAGCGAAGTTCCAGAAGCATTAAAGTTTGTCTGGGCTTCCATGACCATTGATATCCTTCGTATTGAACACCCAAATGAGGAAGCCATTGCAAATACAGTTGCTGAATCGGTTAATAGCGTTAAATTAGGTGATACAAGTATTGCTTACGGAAATAAAGGAACTGATATTACCAATACTTCTAAGGCAAGTTTAGATGATATTGTCCTTAATTATAGTCATGAGCTTAATCGTTTCCGGAGGTTAAGGTGCATATGAACTATGTCCGTCAACGAAAAGCGATTGAAAAACTATATGAAGATAAGGCAACAATCAGTAGATTTCAAGATTTTGAAACTGATTGGGGCGAGACTCGGAATAATATAGTACCAATTTATACAGATCAAACTTGCAGATTATCGCAAAGAACACTCCCATCAAATGGACAAAGCGACACCATAAATAGCATTCTATATGAAACTAAAGTTTTCATAGCACCTGAACTTGAAATTAAGCAGGGTGATACTATTGAAGTTTTACACAACGGCTTAATAAAAACGTACACAGCTGGAGAACCATTTACTTATCCAACTCATCAAGAAATTAGCCTGCAAAGGAATGAAAAGGCATAATGGCTTCTGGTGGATTTGAATTTGAAGAGGTTGTAAGATTAGCCAAACGATTTCAAAAGGCAATTGATGAAAGAATTGTAGAACGATTCATAAGGGGATTTTTATTAGAAATGGCATACCGAGCTGAAGCGAAAATGAAACGTCGCACACCGGTGAATACAGGTGATCTAAGACGTAAATGGACAGTAGGTAATATAGAGAGACAAGGAAGTTCATATGTTGTTGAAATCTTTAACAATCTTGATTATGCAAGTTTTGTTGAATATGGTTTTCGTAGTCATTTTGTGCCAGGTAAGTGGGAAGGAAAACAGTTCCGTTATATTCAAGGATATAATCCTCCTAGCGGAGAGCCAGGCGGAATGTACGTTGGTCCTAAGAATGGATGGGTGGAAGGTAAGTTTATGATGACAATATCGATGAAGGAAATAGAACGAGAGCTACCCAGGTACCTCGAACAGAAACAAGCTCAATTAATCAATGAAATCATGAATGGCCGCCCTACAGGAGGTGGAAACAACACTTGATTACTATAAATGATATTAGTAAATCATTAATTTCCACTTTAAAAAAGAATTTTCCTCAAACAAGAGTATATGGTGAAGAAATTAAACAGGGATTTCAAGATCCTTGTTTTTTTGTGAAGTTTTTTCCTGTTTCTCAAGAAAGGGAATTTAGAGATAGATATAAAAGGTATCACTCTTTTGATATTCATTATTTTTCAGATTCGAAATTTCCGAATGATGATATGGGACAGGTTGCAGAAACTTTATACCAAGCAATGGAATATTTACCGGTTAAAAACGGAATTTGTAGAGGAACCAAAATGAAAAACGAAACAATTGATGGTGTACTCCATTTTTATGTTGATTATGATTTTCATGTTATTAAGGAAAGGGCACCAGGAATTATGATGAAATCAATAGAACAAGGAGGTTTTCTCCGTGAGTAATCAAAAAGCTGCAACTTATACAAAAGATCAATTTTTACTTTCTATCAAATTTGCAAAGCATAAAGATTTAATTAATGCGCTTTTAAATAAGGACGAAAAATATACGACTTCTCAAGTTGAAAAGCTTATCAATGATTTTCTAAAAAAGGTGGTTAAATAAATGGCTGGAGGTACATGGTTATATCAAAATAAGGTAAGACCAGGTGTGTATATTAATTTCGAAAGTGAGCCTCAAACTATTGGCGCATTAGGAGAACGTGGAATTGCCACTATGGCGCTTTTAATGAGTTGGGGCCCATCTAAAGAAGTAATTGAGATTGAAGCCGGAGAAAATGTGAAAGAAAAACTTGGCTTTAATTTAGCGGATAATGAATTATTACTTATTCGTGAATGTTTGAAAAGAGCTAAAAAGCTTTTGTTATACAGATTAAATATAGGAACAAAAGCAACAGCATCATTAGATACGATGATAGTCACAGCAAAGTACGGAGGTCAGAGAGGAAATAACCTTTCTGTTGTTGTACAAGCAAATATTGATGATCAAACCAAATATGATGTACGAACTTTTCTTGATGGAACAGAGGTAAGCTTGCAAACTGTTTCGGAAATAAGTGAATTAGAGAGTGATTGGGTTATTTTTTCTGGAACAGCATTAAAGGAAACAGCAGGATTAACTTTAACAGGTGGGACTGATGGGGTTGTAACGAATCAAGATCATACGGATTATCTAAATGCAATAGAAGTATATGAATTTAATGCTATTGGTCTTACTTCAACAGATGAAACATTAAAATCATTATATACTTCATTTACAAAGCGTCTTCGTGAGGAAGAAGGATACAAAATCCAATTAATCGTTACTAATTTTCCAACTGCTGATTCCGAAGCTGTAATTTCAGTGAAAAATGGTGTTGTCTTATCAGATGGGACAAAGTTATCTCCATCAGAAGCTGTTGCTTGGGTAACCGGTGCTACTGCAGGTGCAAATGTGAATGAATCATTAACATATCAAGCATATGATGATGCAGTTGATGTTGTACCGCGGTATACAAATTCTCAAATTATTGCTGCTCTAAAGAATGGTGAATTTGTTTTCACATTAAATAATGGGAAGGTAATAGTTGAACAAGATATCAATACATTGAAAAGCTTTACTCCAAAAAAGAGTAAACAGTTCTCAAAAAATCGTGTTGTTCGTGTATTAGATGAAATCGGAAATGGATTGAAACGGATTTTTGATGATTTTTATATAGGCAAAGTAGATAACAATGCTGACGGTCGAAATCTATTAAAAAATGAATGTAATTCTTTCATGGGAACTCTCCAGGGGATAAATGCTATTCAAAATTTTGATTCTCAGAATGATGTTTCCGTTATTAAGGGTAGCGATTCTGATAGTGTTTATGCTGAAGTCTATGCCCAACCTGTTGATTCTATTGAAAAAATATATATGAAAGTAATATCTGCCTAATTTAATGTAAGGGAGTGAAAACGATGGGCTTTTTAAAAGCTGGCGATACAATCAGCGGTCAAGAAGGTCGTGCCTATGCCACCATTAACGGACAAGTAGAAGAAATGTTTTACGTTAAAAAGCTGGAAGCAAAAGTTGAAAAAAATAAGACCGAGGTTAAAACACTTGGTAAACGAGGCATTCAGAATAAAACAAGTGGATGGAAAGGCTCCGGGAACATGACCATTTACTATGTTACATCTCGATTTAGAGAAATTATGCTTGAATATATTAAGAACGGAAAGGATACGTATTTCGATATTCAAATCGTGAATGAGGATCCTACTTCAACTATTGGAAAACAAACAGTAGTATTGAAAAATGTAAACTTGGATAGTGTCATCATTGCCAAAATTGATACAGATTCTGAGAGCATGGATGAAGATACAGATTTTACATTCGACGATGTAGATCTATTAGATAGCTTTACTCAACCGACTCTTGGCTAAACTATGAGCATCTTTTATGGTGCTCTTTTTATATTTTATATATTGGAGGTTTTTTAAGGATGAATGAATTACAAGCTTTTTTTGCTGAGAACGTAAGTGTAGGTGTAACAGAGGATTTCGTTATTTCGGAACGATTTAAGGACAAAGATGGAAATCCAATCAAGTGGAAACTGCGTGCACTTAATGAATCGGAAAACGAGGAAATACGAAAATCTGCAACCAAACGAACAAAAATGAAAAAGAACCTCTATTTGCCTGAGGTTGATAATAATGAATATATGGCTAAGTTAGCAGCAGCAAGCGTTGTTTTTCCCGATTTAAAAAATGCGGATCTACAAAAATCATATGGTGTTTTAGGGGCAGAAAATTTACTTAAGAAAATGCTTCTATCCGGGGAATATGGAGTACTTATCGAAAAAGTTCAAGAAATTAACGGTTTTGATAATGATATCAATGATCTTAAGGAAGACATAAAAAACTAATTGAGGAAGGTGATGGTGAATGGAACTATGCTTACTTCGCCTTCCATAAACGAAATATTTTGCCGCAAGATTTAGCAAAGATGAGTCTTAAAGAACGAGCAGCCATCTACGCTTTAATCGATGTGTATATCAAGAATATGCCTAAAGTGAAAAAGTAACAAGCAAAGACAGGAAAATATTTAATTTTAAACTATGATTCAAATGAAGAAATTAAAGTAATTGGATCTAATTTATTCGATTTTAAACAAGCAAGTTCAATTGCTAACCAGGTTAATAAAGTAAGTATTGCTCTATCTAAATCAGTTGATGGAACGATAGAAATATAACTCTTGTAGATTACTAAAACACTCAAATTACTTGGGTGTTTTTTTGGTGGTGAAATAATGGCGACAGTTACGTCCACATTAAAAATGTTTGATGCATTTTCTGGACCTTTAAAACAGGTAACTCAAGCAATGAATTTAACGATTTCAGCTATGAATCAACTAAACAATGCTACTACTTCCAATGAGCAAGTCACAAGAACTTTAGCAAACGCACAGAGGCAATTAGCAAGTGCAGAAGCAAGTTTAAGTCGAGCGACAAATGATATTTCTAATCAACAAACTCAATTAAACAATAGAGTTCGTGATGGAACAAGAAGCATGGGAGAATATGCAACATCCATCCTTTCTGCTGTAGGTGCGTATAAATTATTTAGTTCAGCGAAGAGTTTCCTTTCCGACATTTTTTCTAGAGGTATAGATTTTAATGCTTTTAGACAAAGTTCCACTGTGGCATTTACAACATTTTTAGGTGATGCAAAAAAGGCGAAAAAATATATGGATGATGTCCTTGCCTTTGCCAAAACAACACCTTTTGCCTATCCTGATTTATTAACAGCTGGAAGAAATATGATTGCATTTGGTATGGATGCTGAGAACACACTTCCTGTATTGAAAGCATTGGGTGATGCTACAGCAGGTATTGGAGGTAGCAATCAAGAGTTAATGCAAATTGCGGATGCTTTTGGTTCAATTCAGGTGGCAGGTTTTTTGTCGATGGAAGAAATTAATCGATTAAACGCTCACGGTATACCGGCATTAAAAATATTAGCAAATCAATTTGGAATTACTGCTGCCGAAATGAAAAAGAAAATAAGTTCTGGTACCATCGGTGCAGAAACAGCTATTTTCGGATTAGTAAAGGGTATTGAAAATGGAACTAACGGACTAGCAGGACAAACCGCAAAATTCGGTGGATTAATGGAGCAAAATAAAAAAACATGGAACGGTGCTATAGATTCTCTGAATTCGGCTCGACGGAATGCTGGTGCCGAATTAATGGCTGGTTTTATGAAACCACTAACTAATTCCATAGCTAATGTAACAAACTTTTTCAAGAAATTACCTACCTATATTGGCCCAGCTGTCCAAGCCTTTACTCCATTAATTAATAAAATTAATAAGGCATTTGAAGAAGGAAAATTTAAGTCATTCTTTCAAACATTAAGTATTGGATTCACAATCGTATCCAATGTAATAGCCGGTGTTTTAAGTAGTTTAGTAGATCTAGCTGCTTGGGTTTCTCAAAATAAACCGATATTAATTGCAAGTATGACAGCTATTAGTGGAGTTGCATTAACTGCTTTTGCAATGATGACAAGAGCACTTTGGGGAATGATTGCACCAATCTTAGCTCAAGCAGCTGCATGGGCAATAGCATATTGGCCAGTTACTCTTATCATCGGAATAATTTTTGCTTTGATTGGTGTGATGAAATATTTTGGTTTTTCAAATAAAGAAATTTTAGGATATGTTGGTGGCGCATTCTATTCCCTTTTTGCTCTTGTATATGATGGTATCGCAATCTTGTGGAATAATTTTGCAACATTTGCTGAATTTTTAATGAATGTTCTAAGAGATCCAGTCTATGCAGTAAAAAAATTATTTTATGACCTAGCGAAAAACTCTATAGATCAAATATCTGCCCTTGCAGGTTCTTTTCAAAATGCTGCGAATTTTCTTGGAGATGTATTTGTTAAAGGAGCAAATATTGCAATAGGAGCTATAAATAAAGTTATTTCTGCAATGAATCATATCCCTGGAGTCAAGCTTGGTACGGTTGGAAAACTGGATGGAAATGCTGGCCAAGGTATAACAGATGCTTTTAATGCTTTAGCACATAAATTAAAAAAACCAACCACTGATAAAGAAGTAGTTCAAATTAAAAGAATGCAACTGAAGAGTATTCCGGATGCATTTCAGACAGGTTATAGTGCCGGGAAAAAACTTACTTCGATCTTCGATGATTTTTCCAAAAAAGAAAAAAAGAAAGATAAAATTACAATCGAATTTGATGATAAATCCAAAAAGGATATACCTAATATCGGTAAAGTTGGTAAGGTTGGCAAAATTGAAGATACTGTTGATATTTCAAGTGAGGATATCAAGAGAATGCGCGAATTAGCTGAAATGAAATCAATTCAAAATTTTGTTACATTAAAACCTACTGTAAGTGTTCAAACAGGTGATGTTCGTCATGAAGCAGATATCAACACTATCATTCGCAAAATTGAGGAATCATTAGAACAAGAAATCGCTTCCTCTGCTAAGGGGGTGTATAGCAATTGAGCGAATATGGGATATGGCTAAGTTACAATAATGAAAAAGAAGGGTTTCAGTTTCCTGAGAACCCTCCTGAAATTGAATTTAAGGACAGTAGTAATAATACAATCCATAATATATCGAATATTGGAGAAATAAATGTAATAAAGGACCCGAAATTAACTGATATTACATTCAGTGGGAACTTTCCTGCATCCAACCATCCTTATGTTGTAACGGATAAGTTATTGTCTCCTAAAAAATATAAAGATTATATTAATAAATGGAAAGCTTCAAAAAAGCCAATTCGCTTTATTTATACCGGTTCTACTTTTGATATTAATATTTTAGTAAGTATTGAGGAATTCACATATAAGGAATCTGGTGGGTCTGTAGGTGATATAGAATATACTATTTCCTTGAAAAAATATGTATCCTATGCCGCCCAAAAGGTCAAAATTGCAAAGTCTTCATCCAAAAAATCATCATCCAAAAAAAATGTCGCAATTAAAAGTAGCAAAACAAGGTCAAATAATAAGCAGCAACCAAAAGTATATAAGCTAGTAAAAGGTGATTCACTTTGGAAAGTTGCACAAAAATTTCTCGGTTCTGGATCTAGATGGCCAGAAATTCAGAAGTTAAATAATATACCAACATCAAAGTTAAAAAAATTACCTATCGGAATGTCTATTAAAATTCCACCGAAATAGAGTGATGATCATGGAATTTGAAATATTAATCGACAATAAGAATGGGAATGTATGGAACATTCCATCTAAAGATATTGAATGGAAAACTAGTAGGATTGGACAAGCCGGCAAACTTACATTGACCATCATTAAGAATGCTCCTGATCAAGAAAAAGCATTTCAATATAATAATGGTGATGTTATTCGATTTCGTTATAAAGGAATAAATGTATTTTATGGGTATGTCTTTAGTATTAGTACCGGTAAAGATGAGTCTGTAAAAATAACTGCATATGATCAGTTGCGTTACCTAATGTCTAATGATACCTATGTTGGTAAAAATGTTACTGCCACACAAGTAATTAAAAAATTTGCTGATGATTACAAATTAAAAGTTGGGAGTTTAACTGATACTAGCTATAAGATTCCTAAATTGATAGAGGATAATCAAATGACAATGGATATCGTTTGTAAATCATTGGATTTAACGTTGATTGCAACCATTAAAAACTTTGTTCTTTATGATGACTTCGGTTCATTAGCTCTAAAAAATATCAATGATATGGCTGTTGATATTATAATAGGCGATAGTAGTTTAATGACTGATTTTACTTATGATCGATCTATTGATGATGACACATTTAATCGTGTTAAAGTTTATCAAGATAATAAAAAGACTGGAAAACGTGAAGTATATATTGCACAAGATAGTAGTAATATTGCTAAATGGGGACGACTTCAACTACTTCAAAAGGCAGATGACAAAATGAATTCTGCGCAGATAAATGAACTTCTGAATCAGTTAATTAAATTGAAAAATCGAGAGCGAAAAAAGTTAAAACTTACGGCAATAGGCGATTTGAAAATACGAGCAGGCTCCTTTATCCCTGTAGTTATTAAAGAATTGGGAATAAAGAAATATTATCTTGTGGATGAATGTACTCATAAATGGGATGGAGTTGATCATACTATGAGTCTTGATTTAAAGGTGATATAAAATATGAGTTTACTACATTTAATAAAACAAGCTGGAGCAGATGCTGTTGACGCTCAAAATCCTGTAGGCATTATGTTCGGTATAGTATCAAAAATAAATCCTCTGGAAGTATTCGTGGAACAACGATTTACTTTGACGGAGGATTTTTTGGTACTTACAGAAACCGTTACAAAATCAGGATTAAAAGATGGAGATAAGTTAATTTTAATCAGGGTTCAGGGTGGCCAAGAGTATATTGTTTTAGACAAGGTGGGTGGATAATGGTATTACCAGAAGGAGCGATAATAGACGAGGAACTAGAAGTTCAATTACTTCCAAGTTATACCTATCGAATCGACTTTAATCAAAAAAAGATTATTGGAATGGTTGATGAATTGGATGCGATAAAACAGGCTATTTTTAAATTATTGGAGACTGAGAGATTTGAGCATCTTATTTATTCAGACGATTATGCTTTTGAGAGCCAAGGAATAGGAAATTATCCACGTATTTTTATTAAATCGGAGATTACCAGAAGAATTACTGAGGCATTGACGCAAGATGATCGGATAATTGATGTACAAGATTTTGATTTTATTTTCGGCTCAGATGATGTATTTGTAAAATTCACTGCCATCACTGAATATGGCAATATCGATACATTGGAGGTGCCAATTAGTGTATGAACACATGACATTTGATTATATATTAGACAACCTTTTATCACGTGTATCAGATAAAGTAGACAAACGTGAAGGTTCCATAATATATGATGCGTTAGCACCTGCTGCAGCGGAACTTGCACAGCTATATATGGAACTAGATATTAATATTAATTTGTCATATGCCGATACTGCCGATGGTGAATTTTTGGATAGACGAGTGAATGAACATGGAATTTATAGATCACCAGCTACAAAGGCACAGCGAAAAGGCTTGTTCTATGGTGAAAACGGAACTTTTATCGATATCCCAATTGGAAGTAGATTTTCTATTAATGACCTTACGTATACAGTACTATCAAAATTAACAGCTGGCCAATATATCTTAGAGCCTGATGATTCTGGTGTAATTGGCAATCAACATTTCGGCACTCTTTTACCGATTGATTACATTGAAGGATTGGTAAGTGCTGAACTTTCTGATGTCCTTATTCCTGGAGAGGATGAAGAAGATGATGAAAGCCTAAGAGTTCGCTTTTTAACAGAAAAAAGAGAACCACCATTTGGTGGTAATATCGCTGATTATAAACGGAAAATAAATAACATAAATGGTATTGGTGGAGTAAAAGTATTCCCAACATGGCAAGGTGGAGGAACCGTAAAATGTACAATCATTTCAAGTGATTTTAGTAAACCTTCAGCAGAATTAATTAATGATGTACAAACAATTATGGATCCTGAGATAAATAAAGGACAAGGTCTAGGTATGGCACCGATAGGACATACGGTGACAATTGCTGGTGTGGAAAATAAAGTTGTTGATGTAGTAACAAAAATTACTTTAAGCGCAGATTATACTATCGGACAAATTGAACCACAAATTATTGAAATTCTAAAAGAATATTTTTTATCTCTGCGAAAATCATGGGCCAATGAAGATCAGCTAGTGGTTAGAATAGCTCAAATTGATGCCAAAATATTAACTATTCCTGGGATTATTGATGTCGAGAATACACAACTAAATGGCGTAAATTCTAACGTCATCATCCAATCAGAAGAAATACCAATAATGGGGCAGGTGTTAATTAATGGCTGATTCATTAATGAGCTATTTACCGGAATTTTATAATGAAATTATCGACTTCATTGAACTTACAAAGACCGAAGATATAGAAATTAAAAATTTAAATGATGCATTAGATTTATTTTTTAACAATCAATTTATCATTTCTGCTGATGAGGAAAGCATTAAAAGAAGGGAAGACATTCTTCTCATTCAAGCGGATCCAACAACAGAATCATTAGATTTTCGAAGAAAGAGAATCATTAATCGTTACTCTACAAGTCCACCATTTTCAATTCGCTATTTGCAAGAAAGGCTTGATTTTTTGATCGGTAAGGGAAGAGCAATAACAGCGGTTGATTTTGAAAATTACATTTTAACGGTTACTTTATCTATTGAAGACGCTCTTATTTTTAAGGAAGTACAGTACACCATTCAAAAAATAAAGCCAGCAAATATCGTATATATTCAAAGGACTAGTATTAAAGATGCCATTGAATTTAATGAAAACATTAAAACAAGACCAATGCTTCGTAATACTAGACTATCGACAACCTGGAAACTAGGTAAAACTCCTTTTGTTACTCTTGGCGAGGAGGTAGTAATTAAATGATTTCAACAAATTTTATTAACGATGTATCAACATATACAAGTGGGAAAATAGCCAAAGTCGTTATTAATGACACTTATGAAATTAATAATTTTAAGGTAAAAGAGGCATTCAATAACACTGTATCTCTTCAATATATTATTGAAAGTAAGTTTGTAGAGACGGTTACAAAAATTGATTTGAAGGATAATCAAAACAAACTAATCAGTACCAATGCTGTAAATATTCCTATCGCTTCAGACACCCTACTATTGCAAAACGTCAGTGTAAGGGAGGCTAAATGATGTCTTATAATGCAAAAACTGATTGGAAATATGATGATACTCCGACAGAAGATGATTTTAATAGAATTGAAAAAGGCATTAAAGATACCACGGATACAGTTGTGTCGCATTTGGCGGATGATGTTGTACACATTTCTCCTGATGAACGTACTAAGTGGAACGCAACAGAAATGAATCTTAATACATTAAGAAAAAGAAAAAGCGATAAAGACATATATGGGACCTATACCACCGTTGAATATATAAGACCAGATGGAACTTTATATGCCAAAAGTGTTTTAAGTGGTGGAACAAGTCCTCAATATACAACTAACACCATCACATATTATAAACTCGATGGAAAAACTGTACTATCCACAGACACCATACCATTAACCTATGATTCTGATGGGGACTTGCAAAGTGAGGTGTAGAACATGATAGATATTAGAGACCACGGAGGATCATTTGGTGGGAGCGGTTTAAAGCCAAAAGGCCTCGAAAAATTACTTATGGCAAAAAACGATATTAGTAAAGGCGATTTTATTGGTTTAGTAATGAGCGATGATGTACCAATGATTCAACCATCATTTACAACAGTACAGGCTCCATATAGTTTCACCGGTTCTGATAATACGTCTCAGGATTATTCAACTAAATACAGCTTAACGTCAGACAAGGGTAATATGATAATGATAAGAGGTTCTGGTCGTACCTATGTTGTTCTTAAACCATATCTTGATGATACTGGTAAACTTTCGGCTATAAAATCCGCATTTCCATTGTATGGTTATATTTATTCTGTTACAAAACTAAATGGAAACACATTCGCTATATTTCATGCTAATACAGCACTCGATTCAACTGGTGTGACATTGAAATTAATTAGAATTGATGACGTAACGGGGGAACCTGTATTAATTTCTAATACAGTCCTTGGGTCTGAGAAGTACTATAAGGCATTTTATTATATTCCAATGTCTGATGACAATTTAAAAGGAGTGATTCTCCACGGCCGAGGAAAGTACGACATTGGCTACTCAGATAACGCCAGTGTTTATTTTGGAACATTGGAATTAAATAACGATTTCTCTGTAAAATCGGTCAGTATGCCTACTGATGCTGCTCACACAATAAAGACGGGAACAAATCAAGCTTATGTTAGTTTTCAGGGTTTACGCTACAATGCGACGAACGATAGAATCTATGCAAGTTATCCATCAGTCATTGATTTTTATGTGGACTGGAATAACGGTAATCCAACTTTTACTATTGTAAGAGCAACTGGGTTAGCATCGAATTTAACACCTAATAATAAAGAAGTTGTTTTCCGTATTGATAAACAGAAATTAATAACTATTAATAACTATTTAGCCATTATCCAATGGGTATATGATGAGAATAACGCAGTTACAAGTACAGTCCTACAGTCTGGTAATTCATCAACCACCAATAGTACATTCAATCAGAGGATAGACACTATAGATAGACTTTATTTATCAGGTAGGGGTGGAATGATTGATAGTCAGGTCAAAAATATAATAAGACCTGCTGGAGGAAACGCATTTATATTAATAACTGGCGATGGTGGTAACTCCTCACCATCAATTGCAGCTTATGTAAATGCTATTTTCTTTAATGAAGATTTCTCTAAAGTCATTAACGTAGCTAGAACACCAACGAGAATAGCATCATTTAGTCAATATTTGGATAGTGGCTCCATGTATGTTGATATTGATGACAAGCTAAGGGCAAAAGTAATTTGGGCAACGTATACCTATTACGAGGGCTCAGGTTCTTATAGATATAAATACTCTGCTATATTTGACTTAATTCTGGCCATGAACGATAAAGTAAAAGTAACAAACAAAATGTCTGTTATTCATGGTGTTTCTACAGTCTATGCGAAAGAAGGACAAATGGTTAAATGTATAATTGGTGATACAGCTATAATAGATTTCCTATAAGGAGTTGGAGATATTGTTTAAAATTATTTTAACTGAAGACAGGATGGTAATTGGTTGTTCTGATAATCTACAGTTTCTAAGTGATGGCATTGTTGCAACATCACCAACACAACGATATGCGAAAAGTGCATATTCTAATATTGTGGAAGTTGATACTCTACCAGCAGACTACGAAGATTATAAATACAATTATGTAGAGGGTGTTGGTTTTGTTAAGAATGAGGAATGGGTAGACACTGATGCACCGATTATAGATATAAAAGCTTTAAAAAGAGAAAATGAGCTACTTAAGAACTCATTGCTTGAACTTACTTCTTACATTGCTCAACAAGATGTAAGATTGGAAACTCAGGAACAAGCGATATTAGAATTATCAACTTTAATCTCAGGAGGTATTGCTTAATGTTTAATGAAAACAGTGGATTAGTGGTTATTTGGGCGAGAAATGTGAGAGAAGGAAATTACAAAAGGGAGCAAGTTCCAAAACTATCAAACTTGCAAGAAATGGTTTATAAAGTGTTAGATTCTGAAACACCTGCAGCGTAAGGTGTATTTTTTATGTCGTGTGCTGGTTAAGGATGATTAAGTATTTTATATGTGTTAAAAGTCAACATTTATTCACATTTATTCACACATATATAGTTGTTATATATATAGATTAACAATATTATTAATGTGTAATTAATGCATTTTATATTTTGGAATTGTGAAAAAATGTGAAAGGGAGATGAAATGATTATGAAAAAATTATTTAGAGTAGCTTTACCTTTAATTGCAAGTTTATTTTTGTTTTCTGGTATTGCAAGTGCTCACGTAACTGTAAAACCAAATGTATCTGCTCCAGGAGCATGGGAAACTTATACAATTAAAATACCAGTTGAAAAAGAAATACCAACAACTAAAGTAACATTAAAAATTCCTAACGGTGTGGAATTAGAACAATATCAACCAGCAGTTGGATGGAAAGTAACAGCTAAAAAAGATTCTGCAGGGAAAGTCACAGATATTACATGGGAAGCAACAAGTGAGGGAATTTTGCCTGGCCAATTTCAACAGTTTAACTTCGTGGCTAAAAACCCAGATAAAGAAGGAAGCGCTGCATGGGATGCATACCAATACTATAAGGATGGATCTATTGTAGAGTGGACTGGAAATGAAAAATCACAAACCCCTCACTCCATTACACAAATAGCAAGTGTTCAAGGCAATATGCCAGCAGCTACAGATAACCATAGTCATGACCAAGCTACTACTGATAAAGCAACATCCGAGTCAGATGAAACAAATAACACACCATTGATTTTATCAATAGTTGCTGCTGTGTTATCAATCACTGCATTGATTATTGCAATAACAAAAAAGAAAAAATAAGAGTAAATAAAGTCAGCTTTTAAGAGCTGGCTTTTTGTTTTACAGTTGGAAGATTATGCGGCTCAAACACCACTAAAAAATAGGTGTATTTTTTATGTTTTAATTTATATTGTTTAAATATTTTTGGTTAATTTGGAGAATAATATCAATTAGATTACACGGAGGAAATCGTTCATGTGGATTTTAATTTATATTATTTTTATTATAGCCGATATAGCTGTTTTCTTAGTTCCGAAAAAATTAAGTAAAAGTGAATTTTATACTACATCAATTTTTGCAGTATTATTTGGAATTTCTGTTGATGAGGTTCTGGATTTACATTTGAATTTGTATGGATATTTTAAACACGGATTCCAATGGCAAGGGTTTATTGGATCTTTTTTATATTTTATACCTACTAGTTTTTTCTTTCTTAATTTCTTCCCTGAAAAAAAGAGTTGGAAATACAAAGTACTTTATTTTTTAGTATGGGTTATTTTTTCTTTATGTTTTGAATGGTGTTGTTTACAAACATCTTTTCTATATTACAATGGATGGAAATTATTATATTCCGCATTAGTGTATCCAATAATATTTCTATGTTTAATTGGTAATCTAAAATTATTTAGGAAATTAAATAAGAAGTAATACACCTTTTGTATAGTAAGCAAGGTGTATTTTTTATGTCTTCATGACTTAAGTTGCCACGTTCCGAGCGTGGCTATTTTTATGCAAAATGGGGTGTTGGGTTGAATGCTCAAGTTGTGACAATAGTGGGGCTTATATGCACAGTTATAGGCTTAATTATTGGTCTTTTTACGTTTAATAGAAACAGAGATAAAGATGTAAGAAGCGATGCATCAGAATCGGCAGTGATTCGTACGAAATTAGACAATATCAGTTCCGGGATAGATTCTATCAGGATTGATATTAAAGCAAATGAAAGGCGCGTATCTGAACTATCAGAACGGGTTATTCGTGTGGAAGAATCAGCAAAGTCTGCTCACAAAAGAATTGATTTTATTGAAAATAAGGGAGAGATGTAGAATGTTTGAAATTTATGATGTAGCTATTATTCCTTTGATTTTGGCAATTGTGGAGTTATTTAAAAGAGCAGGAATTCCAGACAGATTTTCACCGTTTATTGCAGTTATTTTCGGGATTACTATAGGTGTACTTTACCTGGATACAAACCTAAAACAATGCATTATTGTTGGTCTGATGATGGGGCTTTCAGCTACTGGACTTTATAGTGGAACAAAGAATGTTGCGCAAATCGTTATTAATAAGCCGCAGGCAATTCAAACAAGTCAAAATAATAAAGGAGATGAATAATCATGTCTTTCATATCTGAAATTGCTCCACATGCTCAACGTATTCATAAAGAATATGGTGTCTTAGCATCCTTGGTTATTGCTCAAGCAATATTAGAAAGCAACTGGGGGAAAAGTGGACTAGCTCAAAAAGGCAAGAATCTTTTCGGCATTAAAGGTTCTTATAATGGTCAATCAGTTACCATGCAAACCACTGAATATAAAAACGGCCAACCTTATAAAGTGAATGCAGCATTCCGTAAATATCCTTCCTGGTATGAATCATTATGTGATCTTGCTAATTTATTTAAAAACGGAGTTAGTTGGGACCGAAATAAATATAAAAATATAATTGGTGAGACTGATTACAAGAAAGCAGCTAAATACGTTCAATCCGATGGATATGCTACGGATCCCAAGTATGCTGAAAAACTTATATCAGCCATTGAATCAAATGATTTAACACAGTACGACAATGGATTCATAGTAGCTGCTTCAAAACCTTCAAGTCAGCAAAAAGGTAAAACGATTAATGGTATTAAAGTATTAGGGCAAATACAAATTGTAAATGTGAAAAACGCAGCCTATATTTGCGATAAACCATCAAGTACAAATTCCAAAAATCTTGATACAGCAAAGAAGGGTAGCATCTGGCCGATAGCTGGTAGTATTCCTGGATGGTATGAAATTATCTACAATGGCCGTCGTGCATATGTGAATCAAAAATATGCTAAGCGAGTATAATACAATTACACCTTAATAATCACATCAAAAGCCCTTCTCAATTGAGAAGGGCTTAAAATTAATCCAGTTTCAGTGTATCAGCATAATCATATATGATAATTTCTCTGTCTTCTGTATTTTTCCATCCATCTTCTTCATGAGAAAACTCGCTAATTGCAACAGAGCCATAATGTTTAAATTTCTCACTCACTAAATTAAGTATTTCAATCTCGTTATCATTAAATAAAGAATCATCAAACTCATGAAGTGCCTGAATATTTATCAATGTGTAATCATTAATAAATTCGTATTCAATATCTATTAGATCATTTTTTTCGATACTCGATAATAATAAATCATGATCCATAGGAACAGGTCCGTAAGGAAGTCTTGTATAAGGTATCCCACTTATTGAAAGTAAGTTCCTTTTATAGTTAAGAAAATCTGAATAGAAGAGCAGCTTCATTAGTTTTGTTTTTTGAACCCCATTTTTAGCGAAAAATAATATCATGTTTATTAATTTGTTAAGATTAAAGGAACTGAAACCCGATTCTAAAGACTTCTCATACAGTTTGTAGTTTATTTGTAGCGCCTCAAAAAGTCCTTTTTCTACTTTTGCTTGATCATTATTCTTAAGCTTTTCATTTATTTTTGTTTGTTCTTTATCAGTGAATTTATGCTTGTTTAAATTATAAAATTCATCTATTGATTCAGGATGTTCTTTAAGACGCTTAAGAACAAGCATATGAGAAGAATCAGGTATGTATTTTCCAGTTTCATACCTCGCTATAGTAGATTTACTCCACCCCAAGATACGAGAGAATAAGTCCATAGAAAGTCCATATTGATTACGAACTGATTTAATATCCTCTAGCGAGAGACCAGTCCGTTCTTGATATAATAAAGAGAGCGTTTTCATTGTCTCTGCATCCAACAATTCATCATAAAGATCTTCTCCACAGTCACACTGAAGAACACGTTCAACTATTTCAAACGTCTCACCTTTAAAAGTATAAGTTGCTTTTCGCTCGATAACATGGGCCTCAACATCTTTTTGGCATTGGTTACAATATTTTAGTTTTTGTTCTGCCATGATAATGCCCTCCATTGTTTATTTTCCCCCATTTTATTATTGATAATATATTTTTAATAAATATAAATTGATGAATCTTTTACCAATCACTGTGAAAGGATAAACATACACAACCGCGGTGATCGATTTTCAATTTTATATAAGTCAAAATATCATTAACTTCTTTTTTGAAAATCCAAATAACTTTTCCATCGCCTGGTCGATCAACATCAATACACGGTCCATCAACATAATGATGTGGAGTTAATGTTAGAGTTTCTTCCCACATTTGTTCAGGATTGATTAAACCGAGTTCTAACAATGCTTCAATCCATCTTACTTTCCTACCAGATGGATGATCGTATGTCCTTTTGATGAAATCCCTCTTCCCAGTAGAGATGAGTTGTTTAGCTTCACGGAGAAAGGCTTTAGCATGTATATTTGTCAAAAGTAAACTCCATTAAATGCAAATTTATCATCCCCGGTAAACATAGTATATACAAAAACAGTACCAATTGATACCGAAAAGTGTTCGATTCGACAAAACATGTTATATTTCGACAATTATTGACAAACCATTTATTAAGGGGTAACAAAGGAGGACATACTAAAATTATAAATATAAAATCGATTTTTTGTAACATATTTTTACAATATAAGCATTATTTTATATACTTCTCTTGTCTCCAATTAAACAAATCAAAAGTATCTTCAATTTCCTTCACTAACTCCGTTATATTGCAGTCTCCATTATAAATCACTTTTTCAATCTCTAGAGCGAGGCAGAGCATTTCCATACTCGCCTCATAGATACGTGCGTAAGCCCACTTAGCAGCTTCTCTGTCCGGGTCAATCCCTAAAATACTTCACATGTGGATTGGCAAACATCAATATGTCAGCTCCACTTTTCTCTTACATGAATTTCAGTATGAATTTGCATCATCTTTACTCCGTTCGTACTGTTCTTTACGATTATTAATCCTTGTATTGTATACATTCAAAATTAATACATATAAAATAATACTTCCAATTGATGTAATCCAAAGTCCATTGTCTTCTAAAGATAAATATCCATCATTAACTAAACCATGGATGAAAATCATAAAAAATGTTGGTACTAATGCCATAATACATAGAGCCCATACAAGAACTAATGCCTTAAACCAAAATGGATTTACCTTTTTATAATAACTTATTTCTGCTTCTTTTGTTGGTATGTAATAAATACCGAATATAAAGAAAATTAATCCTATGATGATCCATATCATTTATTCTCACTCTTTCTTCTTTTTAGTCGCATTCTATAAATTTCCAATATATATCCGTAACACTTTTGGATAGATTCGTCATAACGTGGTCCTTTAATTATTGTTATTTTCATCATTGCCACCTCTAGCATAAAGATTATCGACTTTTACACCTAATAATTCAGCTAAAGCAAATAGTTGAGGTCCATTTGGGTGTGACCTACCTGTACACCAATTAGAAACCGTTTGATAACTAATAGATAATTCTTTTGCTATAAATTTCAATTTTACATCCTTTTTTTTTACCCAATAACCTATTCTACTTTCATACATATTAAGCCTCCAGCCAAAACTTTATAAATGAATTTAATAAAAATATTAAAAATTTTTATAGGACAATTTCTAATATAGTGTTCCAGTTCGTATGCTTTATCAAATACCAAAAGGGAATTTCAAAAGTAATATTCTCATTTGCTTTATAACAATTGTTCGACTTTGTCCTGGAATATTCCTTTTTGGAGAAACTATTTACTTCGTAAATAACAAGGAGGTGGGAAATTGATATTCACGATATTAAGTACAGCAGCACTTGGAGGAATAGCAGGATACGGGTATCTGAAATCAAATTCTTCAACCAATAATGAGTCTGAAAAAATCATCAAAATTTTAAACAATTCCGGATTGCGAATAAAGGACGCTGCCACGAAAAGGACAGAGACTATTAGAATTTTAAAGAAATGTGATATTAAGGATGGAACTGAATATGTTTTTCAACTCCCTTTAGGAATAGGGCAAAAGGATGTTCTAGAACGAAAACATTTATTAGAAGATGGGCTGAATACCAAATCAAAAACAATGGATTTTCATTTAAAAGATGTTTTAGATATTAAATGGAATAGAAAACCATGGAAACAAATTATGGAGTTGTTTAAGAAGAAAAAGGCTCACAAGAAAGAAATCGAAATAAGTTATGACGGCACATTGAAAATCAGAGTTTATAATGAGCAGTTAACCAAAGAACTAATTTGGGATGAATCTATGCTCACATCAGGCACATGGAAAATCTGTTTGGGTGGTGATCGCCATGAAAGAATTTATCATGATTTTGATGAAAGAAAGCATTTAATCATTGCTGGTGTGCCAGGCTCTGGTAAGAGTGTGATTATGAAATTAATCATCACCAGCCTAATGCTTCAGAATCCTAATGACGTTTCCTTTTCACTGATTGATTTAAAAGGTGGTCCTGCTTTTGCAAGATTCAAAGATTGCATGCAAGTCAGAGTGGGGCATCTAGGTATTAACATGGAAGAATCATTGAGAATTTTAAAAGAAGTTCAAGAAGACATGGAAAATGTGTATCAAAAGATTTTAGTACCTAACGATTATGAGGATGTAACCGAAGCAGGGATTAAGAAGAGACACTTCATTGTCATTGATGAAGCTGCAGATATTGTGGATTTTCCGGAAGCAGTTGATATTTTAACAGATATTGTTCGAAAGGGAAGAGGTAGTGGACACTATGTCATCTACAGTACCCAATATCCTTCTGCCCAGGCCATACCAATGCAAATCAAGAGAAATATTCCATCACGAATTTCTTACGTATTAGATAGTGCAACGGCTTCAACAACAGTCTTGGATCAAAGTGGAGCAGAGAATTTGCCAGAAATACCAGGGAGAGGGATCTATAAAGGAAGTGTTAAACAAAGTATTTTTCAAACTGCTTTTATAGATAACCAAACCATTAAAGAGAAAATAACGCCTTTCGTGATTATTCAACCAAGGAAGGATGATCAAAGTGATAAAGTCAGCAGTGAAACAACAGAGAATCGAAGATATTCTCTTATCGTTGAAGAAAATGGATTATCTGACCAGGGCACAGATTCAAGCTATCCACAATCTAAAAGGAGACAGAAACGCAAATAGAATATTAGCAGATATGAGTGAATATCTAGGAAGCTTTAGGCATGAAATTCAAAAGGTTTATCACCTAAACAAAGCCGGAAGAGAAAGAGTAAAATGTGAGGTTGAAAGAACAAAAACCCAAAATATACAGCATTATCTTATTAGAAATCAACTATGGATTTATTTGAGAAAACCACATAGCTGGAAAAATGAAATGAAAATAAAAGTTAAGGAAGTATGCGTGGTGGCTGATGCAATGTTTTATGTTACGAAGGAAGTGATGGCGTTTGTGGAAGTTGATGTGAGTCAATCGATGAAAGTTAATAGGGTAAAAATGGATAAATATCGCAAGATTAAAGAAATGACTGGTAATGAATTCCATGTCGTTTGGATTACAGAGATAGAAAGCAGAAGATTAAAGTTAAAGGAATTAATGCAAGGGATGCCAGGAAGAGTGTATACATTTAATGAAATTAAATGAGGTGAGTACCATGAAAAGACAAAAAGTCATTAAATTTTATGATTTTATGGATGGATCCTATAAGCATAAAGAAAAAACAAGCAAAAGAAAAATCGTAAAGGATACTTTAAGCATTGCAGGTTCCGCAGCAATTCCACTTTTGCTAACAGGGGGAGTGGGTGCTGTTAGCATAGCAATGGCAGGTGCAAGAACATTTGCTGCTACCACTAATATTCAATTAGATATAGCTATACCAGCTGTAGCTCAAGCGGTGCCAACTGGTGCAAAAGAATGGATGAGTGAACAAACACTCTCTGCATTAGCACATGTTTTAGATCCACTGGTCGATATTATGGTGTCACTAAGTTTTCCTATTGCCTCAGTTATAATAGTTGGATCATGTTTCTTCTTTATGTTTAATAAATCGGAAAAAGCATGGGAAATGATGATGAAAGCCGGATTAGGATACGTATTAATTCAAGTATCTCCACTTATTTTAAATGTATTGAAGCAAGTAGGTAACGCGGTTTAATTTAAATCGTTGACGAGTTGTTGACGTAATTAGTCAACAACGTTCATTTTTGTTCCGAATTAATCATATAAGGAAAAATAAAAAGCCTATATAATAATGATTAGAACTAGTTCTTCATAAACAAACCAAAAACGTTTATCACCTTGACAGGGTGGGGGTCGCTGGTTCGAGCCCAGTCAGAATCATACTGCGCTAGGAACGTTGTTATAACGGATTTCCTGGCGTTTTTTATTTCGTTCACATGACTGTGAAAAATAGGGGATATTTGTATAAATGAAAACTAATAGATTCTTATTATTTTCTTTTATAATTGCATTTTTAGGCGTTTTTTTAATATATGAATATTTTAAGTATGATTTCCAACAAACAGTTTTGCAGCATCTTCAACACGAAGGGTTGAAAGAAAAAGATATTAAGAGTATTAAAACAAGGTTTAATAAATTTGGATACTGGACTGGGTTGTATTCAATGATGAAAGGGATGTAGTTTATATTTATGAAATAAATAAGAAAAACAAAAAAATAGTGCAAACAACTTATGATTCAGGAAAAAGAGAAAGTGAACTTTTACATCTTGAAAATAAATAACATTTAAATTAGCTTTTCCTATTTGAGAGGGGCTAATTTAATTTTTATACATAGATTACCACTTATAAAATCAGGCACATAATTTATTACAGTACTATTTTGATTTCGATCTTATTATTTTATAAATAAGGAGTGCCTTATGAAACTTCGGTTGGAAATATTATTTTAAAATAACCGAATTTTGTGTTCAGAAAAATAACCGAGTTAATAACTCGGTTAATGAATCGATTAGTATGCCGAAAAAATGACTTACTAACCAAAATCTTATCGTTCTTTTAGTATAGCGAAGTATTTTAATATAGTATATCGGTTCAAATTCTCAATTAATTGGAGAAGTGTGGTAAGCCCTAATAAATATGTGGGTGTACATATTTATTAGGAATAAGACAAAAATTGTAATCGGAATACAGAGATAATCTTATTAGAGTTGCCTAGTCCTTTTTTTTTTAAAGTACTCAGGTCTTAGTGACACTCCAAAGAATCACATGAAGAAAACTAAAGCCCCCCGTGATTTTTCCCCTCATATGCACTTGAAATTATCTGCAAGTAAACCTTCTTTATTTTTGTTGCTTACCTGTTCGAGCTACTTCCGTATTTGGAACAGACTGTGGAGAATGGTGGTTTGCGCTCCCTCCATTCGGCGGCCCATACGTATGGGCATCATCAGTGACTTTGGCCCCTTTTAAAAAATCATCCTTTGTTTTCAATTCCTTCACCTCCATTTTTATTATGTGAATTTCTTTTAATAGTATTAATGGGACTTATATTCTGCATGATAGGAATTCGATCCTGCATGAACAGATAAGAGGGTATCAGCATAGCCAACCAGTCTATTTACTATTTCATCTGCTATTGCATATACAAGCTGGTGAAGTTCATGGTTAAAGAGTCTTTCGTCGTCGAAGATAATCGTGGTATTAATGAATATCTCCTTATTTCCATATAAGTTATAATGAATGATCGCTTTCCCCGCTGCCCCGCCGGTTTTAGGATCAACATAATTTTTTAAAAAAATGTACCATTCTTCAGCAGTTGCGGAACGGAAATTTTTTGTGAACTTCAGGGCTTTAATTTCATCCTCAATTTCCTTTTTTACCTGTAAATCGACAATTGTTTTTTCCTCTTTCATTTGTTATCACCTTTGCACTAAGGATATAGCCTTTTTCCACAAATCCACTAAAATGGCGCGTACTTCTGCAGTTATTTTTTCCTATTTCGTTATGCAAAATCCACAAATCTTCTTACTTCATTAAAAAACCTCAATTTTATCATCCCATCCTCGAAAAGTATTTGAAATCTAAAGGATCCAAAGCTTGGAAATTACTTTTAAGGATAAACCGAGTGGAGTTGCCTAAAATATAAGAGGTAAACCAACGTATTCTAATAAAGAAAAATGGAGGAAATAGGATGTCAGATAATAAACAAGACTACCAAAATCTAGATGGCGGAAAAATTGCGGATAAAACATATGATCCAAGCGACTATAAGGGTAACTCAGAACTCTCAAAAGGATTAGCGACGACTCATGAACAGGTAAGTGATGTGTATGTAGAGGGTACTGTTGATGGTGTTATGGAAGACGTAGCTGGAGATGATATTCCTCTAAAGCGATAGTAATGTGAATAGGTTCAGTACAAATGACTCCTTGTTTGGGGTCATTTTCATTTGGTTCGCTTAATAATGCTTTCCATGAAGATTTGGAGTATGTAGGCATTTTGCCCACTTTTATTAAGAGAATATAAGGCACTTAGTAATCATTATATTTAATAATCAACATGTAGGGAATACGAGGATAAATACATTAAACATATGAACAAATTCCCAAGTTTATGCTATTGATGAGCTGAGTTATTCATATTAAAACTATCAAAAGAAAAAAAGGTTTTAACCTCAAGGGCCTGCACATAAAATGTACAAGTTCCCTGTAACGAGGAGTGGTTTTGTGAGTATCAGTTTACTATTTAGCTACATATTTTTAGGTCTAACTTTGGCGGCACCAATAGGCCCAGTTAATTCTGCACGTATCGATAAGGGGATAAAAAATGGTTTTTGGCACGCGTGGATAGTTGGGATAGGGGCTATGCTTGCTGATACAATTTTTATGATTTTAGTTTATGTAGGCTTTGTTGAATTTTTAGAAATACCGATTATACAAGTTTTTCTCTGGTTATTTGGAGCATTTGTCCTTATTTATACAGGGGTTGAAAGTATAGTCAGCAGTAAAAAGATACCATTGGATTTCGAACGCAAAAAGGACTCCTTATATAAATGTTTTCTTACAGGATTTATTATGTCCATTTCAAGCCCGCTTTCGATTTTATTTTGGATCGGTATATATGGGTCTGTCCTTGCAAAAACAGTAGCTAACAATGGGAAGCAATCACTAATTATTTATAGTAGTATGATTTTTATTGGTTTAGCTATTTGGGATATTTGGATCGCTGGCCTTACAAGTGGATTTAGAAGATTTTTAAATAACCATACATTGTTGGTTATTTCTATGGTTTCTGGGGTATCATTAATAGCTTTTGGTCTTTATTTTGGAATACATGGAATTATGGTTTTATCGTCATGGACTAAAAATTAATTCCCCCTAATAAAGGGGGATAAATTTACATTTCAATTAACAATCATGTTTACCCTTAAGGTGTAATGGCGGTGGAATAAGCCATCCTTTTTCTTTATTCATGCGAAGTACTTTTGCTCCTAATGCAGCTTTCTGAGTATGGAATTGCCCAAACAACATTATAACATCTTCTCTGATAGATTTTCCCATAGCTGCACTGCAAGCTACTAATCCCCCAGCAATGTCGACAGAAAGAGTGGCTGCAATACCAGGATCCGGAATTCTGGCACCAACTGGAATGTCCTCAAGACACGCATCTGGCGGGGCAGGAGGTGCTGGTGGCAAAGCAATCCCATTTTCCTTCAAAAGCTCTTCGAGTTGTGTTTTTTGCTGCTGACAAGTGTCAATTGCCTCATCCAATAGCTTTTTTAAATCTTCATCTCCTGCGTGATGTACCATCGTTTGATAATACGCAATCATACTATTTCCGGCCATTAGAGTCGACCAAAGATCAAAAACTTCACCGTAGTGTAAAGGCTCGTCCTTAGGGTTACCGCTAAGAATTCCCATTGCTAACCTCCTTAAATGATAAGAAATATTCATTTAATGTGCATCTCCTTTTTATTGCACAAAGGTAGTTTATCCTTCTTTTTTATTTTAAGATTTATAAATTTTTACCTATTTAAGTTAACTTAGAGCCTGATTAAGATCTGCGATTAGTGCGGAAGCAGGTTCCATCCCTATTGAGAGTCTAATCAATCCCGGACTAATATGTTTCCTTTTTAATTCATCAACGTTATTTCCATAGTTGGGAGATATGACAAGACTCTCGAATGAACCCCAGGATACACCGATTTTAAAGATTCTCAAACGGTTTATTACTCTCTTTATTGCCTCATAATTTGCGTTTTTTATTTCAAATGTCAGTAGTCCGGAGAAACCGGAAAAATGTTTTTTCGATAATTGGGACTCCTCTGCTTGTAGACCTGGGTAATTTACCTTAGCAACGGCAGGATGTGAAGCGAGAAAAGAAGCCACTTGTTTTGCGTTTTCTTGATGACATTTCATGCGTAAGGGCAGCGTTTGAAGACCTTTCAACAATAGGGATGCTTCACGTGGCCCCATTATGCCGCCAAACAATAAATACTCGTTATTAAAAAGCTGATTCATGATGTCAATACTTGTAATAACTGCCCCCCCCACTAAATCACTATGTCCACCTAAATATTTGGACAAGGAATGCACAACAATATCAATTCCAAAAGTTATAGGTTTTTGAAATAGCGGAGTTGCCCACGTATTATCAATAATAGTGCGAATTCCTCGTGGTTTAGCTATACGAGAGATCAGTTGCAAATCGATTAGCTGGAGATTCATATCAGTTGGGTTTTCTAAAAAAAATAAAGTGGTATTTGCTTGAATTGCCTTTTCAATGGATTTTTTATCAGTAGAATAAACAACGGTGTGGCTAACCTCGAATTTATCTAAATATTTCAAAAGCTCAAGAGTTGATTTATAAATGTTACTAATACATAGAACATGATCTCCAGCACGAACGCTATTGAATACTGCAGCCGTAATGGCAGCCATACCAGATGCAAAACACTTACATATTTCTCCCCGCTCGAATGCCGCAAGTTTTCTTTCCACAATTTCTACAGTTGGATTTTGCCCTCTCCAATAAACATAATGATGAAGCTGATCGTTTTCTGCGTGGACAAGTTCTTCAAATGTAGGGAACACGAATAGAGAATTTCCAAACTCTGGCGGGATGATTGCACCATAAAAAGGGTCGGAATCAGTATTGAAATGCATACAAACTTCTTGATCGAAATGGTCAAAATTCTCCATTGTCTCCTCCTTGTTTGTCCCCAAAATTTCACGATGTAAAATTTCAACTTAATATGAATAAAGTATAGGAGAATTTATCAAATATATGCGAAGAATTTCCTTTGATAAATTTTTTTTGAGACGAGCAGAAGAAAATCTTAAGTAGGAGCGGTGATGTAAAGTTGTAATTAAGAATGGAATAGCGTTGTTTTTGTTGATAATACTATTATTGTTAAAAATGAAAAAAGAAAGGAGGTTTAATATGTATTTTTATAAAGAGGATTTAATTAATATGATTGTTCCTGACAAACCTGATCCCTCCGCCGCAAAGGTACTTCAAGAAACTTTAGGCGGTCGTTTTGGAGAAATGAGAACGATGATGCAATTCTTTTTTCAAAGTTCAAACTTTCGTGGTACTCAGAAAAAATATAGGGATTTGATTAGAGGAGTGTTTCTGGAAGAAATTAGTCATGTAGAGTTAGTTCAGACAACCATCAACCAATTATTAAATGGTTCTGGGGAAGAGGCTGTTGGTTCTGGTGGCCAAAAAGATGCACCTTTAGAAGAAGCAATAAAACACGCTAATCCTCACCATTATATAATGGGGGCACAAAGTTCACTTCCAGTTGATGCAGCCGGAAACCCTTGGAATGGGAACTATGTATATAGTCACGGTAACTTAATAAGTGATTTATTAGATAATGTGGTTTTAGAATCAACAGGAGTCCTTCAAAAAACTAGAATATATGAAATGAGTTCAAATAAGACTTTTAGAGAAACACTAGCTTTCTTAATTGTCCGTGATAATGCACATCAAAATGCATTTGCAAAAGCATTAGAATCATTAGGAGTAGAATGGGCTAAGATTTTTCCAGTACCAAATTATGATATAAACAAATATCCTGAATGTCGTAAGTATGTTGAGAAGGGTTTCCATAATGCTCAATTTAATTTCAGATTAGATAACACATTGATAGGGGAGATATTTAACGGAGAATCTCCTAGTAGAAATAGTGGCGAATTAAGTGTCACTCCTCCTCCTGATGGTTATCCAATCCCGGAACTCCCAGATATGCCGAACGAACATAGCCCTGGCTTATCGGATTTAAATTCATAATAGGGGTTTTATGTGCTCTTATTAGATTCGCTATGGGTTTACTTTACGTAAGTAAGCCTAGACTAATTATTCTGATTAGGAGGGCATTAAATTGCCATTAAACATTACTCAAAAACTAATTAAAAGTCACCTTCTATCAGGTGAAATGAGTGCCGGAGAAGAAATTGGCCTTAAAATTGATCAAACTCTTACACAAGATGCAACAGGTACAATGGTCATGCTAGAACTGGAAGCAATGGGATTGGAAAGGGCAAAAACGGAAGCCTCTGCACAGTATGTTGATCACAATCTTATCCAGGTGGACAACAAAAATCCAGATGACCATCTTTTTCTACAGAGCGCAACACGCAGATTTGGTATTTACTATAGTCGTCCTGGAAATGGTGTCAGCCACCCTGTACATATGCAGCGATTAGCCAAGCCGGGAAAAACATTGCTTGGCTCTGACAGCCATACTTGTGCAAATGGGTGTATGGGAATGCTCGCCATGGGTGCAGGTGGCATTGATGTAGCTATGGCTATTGCTGGGGAACCCTTTTATGTGAAAATGCCAAAGGTTTGGGGAGTTAAGTTAATAGGAAAACTTCCTGAATGGGTAAGTGCGAAAGATGTCATTTTGGAAATGCTTCGCAGACATGGTGTAAAAGGTGGAGTTGGCAAGGTGATTGAATACTATGGACCAGGTGTTCAAACACTTAGTGCTATGGATCGTCATGTTATAGCTAATATGGGGGCAGAACTAGGTGCCACTGGTACGGTTTTTCCTTCTGATGATGAAATAAAACGTTTTTTAATAGAACAAGGAAGGGAAGAGGATTGGATCGAACTCAAAGCGGATGACGAGGCAACTTATGATATAGATGAAGAATTAAATTTATCGGAGATTGTCCCCCTTATTGCAAAGCCATCCAGTCCCGGGAATGTCGTACCTGTTTCAGAGATTGCAGGTACTCCTATTTATCAATCTTATATT
The DNA here is from genome assembly GCF_018343615.1 of Bacillus sp. FJAT-49736. Classification (GTDB taxonomy): domain Bacteria; phylum Bacillota; class Bacilli; order Bacillales; family Bacillaceae_C; genus Margalitia. Next base: position 460,202 of record NZ_JAGYPI010000001.1, read on the forward strand.
GGTTCATCTGCCAACCCTGGTTTTCGTGATTTTGCCATTGCAGCTGAAATCGTAAAAGGAAAACATGTAGCACAAGGGATATCTTTTGATATTAATCCAACGTCAAGGCAGATGTTGACTGACTTGGTGAAAGAGAGCCATATTGCTAGCCTGCTTCAAGCTGGGGCTCGATTGCACCAAGCGGGGTGTAATGGATGTATTGGAATGGGACAAGCACCTGCAACTGGAAGAAATAGTTTACGAACAACACCGCGTAATTTCCCAGGTCGTTCCGGGACAAGGGAAGATAGCGTGTACTTATGTAGCCCGGAAACGGCTGCAGCCTCCGCGCTAATGGGTGAAATTACGGATCCTAGAACGCTTGGAATGAAGTACCCTAAGGTGGAAGAACCAAGAAACCCAGTGATTGATCAACATCTATTAGATGAACCATTACCATATGAAGAAGCGAAGAAAGTCCAACTTCATAAAGGTCCTAATATAGCCTCCATTCCTAAAATGGATGAACTGCCTGATGAATTGGAGCTTCCAATTTTATTGAAAATGGGTGACAATATTTCAACCGATGAAATTCTTGCAGGTGGGGCAAGAGTGCTTCCATATCGAAGCAATTTACCTGAAATCAGTAAGTTTACATTTGAAATCATAGACCGATCCTATTACACGCGCGCAAAGGAAACAGGTGAGCATGCGATTATAGGTGGATCGAACTACGGTCAAGGTTCTAGCCGTGAACATGCTGCTTTGGCACCAAGATATTTAGGCTTACGAGTGGCGTTAGTAAAGGATTTTGCTCGGATTCATTGGCAGAATCTTGTTAACTTTGGAGTATTGCCAATTACATTCGTCCATGAAGAAGATTACAACCTTCTACAGCAAGGTGACGTGCTCCAATTAAAAGATATTAAAAATAAAATTAAATCAGGAAATGAGTTTGAAATTACATTGAAAGAAAAGAATAAGCAAATAGCAGTGAGACATTTACTTTCAGGGCGCCAGATTGAAATGATGCTGGCAGGTGGATTAATCAATTGGGTAAAAAACCGTCAAAAACAACAAAGTCATATATGATGTTTTGTGATTGTAGGAGGGATAATGATGATTGACAGAGAGATTACATGTAAGGCATGTGAAGGTACTGGAATGCTTTCTGATGATGAAGGATGGCAATATACCTGTAATGTTTGTCATGGGGTTGGCGAATTAAATTCAGATGGAAGCAGAAAACCTGCTAAAGTTATGTCTGTAGATGAAAATAACCGTTTGCTTGATTAAAATTGTGTCCTAATAACTAACAAAAAACGAGGGAAGCCTCGTTTTTTGTTAGATAATCGGGATAATTACGTCTTAATAACAACAAGAAATTTTATGAGTTCCATCAATAGCGTGTTATATTTTGGAGTATCTTCGTTATATTTTCCTTAAGTTTTCATATCTTTAATGGCTTTTGTAGGAAACACCATCTTACCAATGCAAATATAATGTTAAGGAATTGTCACTTTGGAACTGATTTAGAGAGACTCCTAGTAATAAGCGAATCATCCACTTGCTATCCAATTTATTCTCGCTACTTCACTTTAATGTTTTTTATGCTCAAAAGGCCGAACCAACTGAATTATTTCCATACTTCCCTTAAGTGCCATAAGTACAGTCATTATCTTCAGCCAGAAGATAACGTCCGGCTGATAAATGGTTGCAATATGCCATACCGGTATAACTTGAGTCATACTTAACAGCAGGACAATAAACAGACCTGCAAAATTCAGGACAATTCTTGTTAAAACTTTTATAGATATTTCAGATGGGCCAGTATCAGGGCTCCACGGTAGAAGGCATTGCTTTATTGTTCGAACGGTCGTATATAATAACCATGCGCTAAGAATGAATATTAAAACATTAACAAGCAAGTATCTCTGCGAAATGCTTAGTCCTGATTTTCCAATTGGTTGTTTATTCAGCAAGTTTATGACTCCGGAAGCGATGTGGGTAGTCGTGATAATATGTGTGTTGGGCCAATCGGCATCGATCGCGTCAAGCGCGTTAGCGAACACGATAACTCCCAGTTGTTGTTCCGGAACAATATAGGATTGGGTTTGGAAGCCTATCGAGCCACCCGGTTGGCTAATAACAGGTAAATCGTTAATTTGATCTGTCATCCAACCCATGGCGTACGTTCCCGGAACAGGTTCGGTCTGCATAAGACGAATGCCTTCCGAAGACAGCACGGAATGATCTTTAAATCGGCCGCCGTTCATTTGGGCTATTAAGTAATGACTCATGTCCTTCGCACTGGTATAAAGATAGCCCGCCGGAGCATCGCCTGGAATATAAACATATGGGCCATCGTAGGCAACGTTGAACCCGAATATCCGACGGTAGGGCGTAGCCAAACCATGTTCACTTGCTTCATCGAGCGTAACGAAACTGTTATGCATAGACAGAGGGATGAAAATATGTTCTTTCACATAGTCGCCATAAGACTGGCCGGATACTTGTTGCACAATATAGCCGAGCAATACATAATTTGCGTTCGAATACCTATAGGGATGTTCAATTTGCTTAGTGTCCTTTAAAAACTTTTTGGCATAAGTCATGGCGTTTTTCTCCAGAGCATCTTGATTCGGTGTATTGATACTTGAAAGCGAGTTGCTAAAAGTGGAGATTTGTGAGAACCCGCTTGTTTGGTTAAGTAATTGACGTATAGTAATGAACTCTGCACCCTTATACTTGGGAAAATAGCTCTTTATAGGCGCATCTAAGTCAATTTTTCCCTTTTCGGCAAGTTGCAGAACTGCCATTGCGGTAATCGACTTGCCTATTGAGCCTAATCCGAAAGGTGTTTCAGGTGTTACAGGACGACCCAAGGAATCGGCTTGACCATATCCCTTAAGGTAAAGAATGCGATCACCCTGTATAATCGCAAGAGCTAGCCCCGGAAGAAGTTGTCGTTTCATTTCATGAGCAATGTAGGTATCCACTTCCGAGAAGACTGCAGTTTCAAATCGCTTTTCTTGCATGCCTTCATCACTCCGGGCTGAGCCGAATAAGGGGAAGATGAACAGACAGCATAGGATTATTGCTATATTTCTTACACTCATTTTCTTTCCAACCTGTCACTAATTATTTTGCTGAAAAACTTTCCAAAGAATGTTCCTACCTAACTACCAAACTCATACCTACATAGTTATTTCTCTATTCAACTATCAGCCGATTGCCATCATCCATGTGTGGTACTCATCCTTAGAACCTGCAATTTAGCAATCCAGACTGATGCCACCTGGTAACACACTCCCCTCATCCTTTCTCCAGCTCTTATGTGTTCAATTAAACTTATTACTTAAAGATTTTCTAGAAGATGTGTAGTAATAATGAGTTTAGGAAATGGTTTAAGTTCAAACCACTTAGGATTTTCATAACTTGTTAGGTTGATCAGAAGAGAGAAGACAAATGATTCGCGTTAATGGAAACGATAATGATGTTCAAAGCGGCGAATACAAGTGCCGGTGCTATTTTGCTGAAAGAATCTCGAACTTTAAGATGTATGAGGATAGCGACCAGCATCGTGACGCCAAGCCATACCCCTGCCCAAGCGGTTGCCCCGTTATACCAGTAGCCAGCGCTAAGCGCGACAGCCCCGATTAATTGGATAATGCCTGTAACGACACGAAGCCTCTGGGAGAGCCCAAGATGAGCAAAGATATCGGCCCAGTACTTTGCTCCGATGACTTTGGCCGTGCCGGAAAAGAGATAGTAAGCCAAGAGTAAGCTCTGAATTATGATAGAAAATATGAACATTTTAATTCCTCCTCTTAAATAAAGATGTTATCAAGCTTGCTTTTCATTCAACATTACCAAGTTCAGCTTTTTTATACGTGCTGGATCGGAAATTACGTCAACCCTTACGATCTTTCCGTCCGCATAAGAAAAAGATAAGACGAGAAGCAATTTTCCCCCAGGTGAAACGACAACCCCAACTTCTCCATTGATTAGTGCTGGTCGTGCGGCTTTGGCGCGTCCCCACATCAGTTGTTCAGCCACGTCATGGGTACCATGGACTTCGTTCGGAGTGTTCTTGCGATCGCTTTGCAGCACTACTCCCGGGTCGAGCAATTTAAGTAATGCGTCGAGGTCACCGCTCCGTGCAGCAGCAAGGAAAGAATCTACCAATTTCTTTTGCATGAAGAGATCAGTCTGGGAAGTTATCTTTGCTCCTTGTATACGTCGTCGTGCACGGCTTGCCATCTGCCTCGCCGCAGCCTCGGAACGACCTACTATAGGAGCAATCTCCGAATATGGTACGGCGAAAATGTCATGTAGCACGAAAGCGACCCGCTCATATGGACTCAAGTTATCGAGCACCACTAGTAATGCCAAACCAATGGAATCAGCTAGTAATACCTCATACTCAGGATCCCCTTTTGCTTCACGATGTATGACCCTCTCGATTTCAGTAGTTTCAAGCGATTCTTCCCGTCGCATCTTTCGAGAACGTAGCATATCGAGACACACCCGTGAAACAACCGTCGTGAGCCAGCCACCAATATTTTCAATTTCGTCCATTTCAGAGCGGTTTAATCTAAACCATGATTCCTGGACGGCATCTTCCGCCTCGCTCCAGTTTCCGAGCATACGATAAGCTACCGACCGTAAATGGGTCCGATGGGCTTCGAATTGTTCTGTATGCCAGTTTGAGTTGATCATCGAGATACTCCTTTCTGATAAGCCTTCATTAGATTGACGTATGGAAACGTACCGATGTGACAGTTTGCAAAAAAAATTTCATTATACCTACTTATTAAATCAAATACTTTCTTAATCCATCGGCCATTCTGGCAAATTTTGGGCTGCTATTTCCTTTCATTAAAAATACTGCAATCGTTCAAAGTGCAATGCTCCTTTTTTAACAGCATTAAAGCCATTTTGCTAACTATGAGGTAAACGTCCAGTATATGTTATTACTAAAACTTAGTTATGGAGATTTACGGGGGTTTTCCTTAGTTCTCTTGTAGCATGATCCAATTCTTTGTTCGCTTTCATTAAAACCGGGACACGACAGGAGGACACCACGGTTGGTCAGCCATCCCGACGGTAGCGGACTAGAGTTAGGCCAGCTAGTACCATGCCGGTCAGACCTATTACTATCGCAACGATGGCCCCGGCACGCCCATTACCCGTGCCGAAACCACCAGTGGAGTTGACTAAATGCAGTCCAGCAAGGACAATACCGATCAGTCCCACGATCAAGGCAACAATGGCCCCGGCACGCCTGTTGCACGAGTTGAAACGATTGGCGAATCGGGTAAGAGACAACCCGCCGATGACCACGCTGATCAACCCGACTACCGCGGCGACGATAGTTTTGATGCGCCCCGGTGTTAACCCGTATTCAATATTACCGTCGGCCACTTCAGCAAAGGCAATAGTTGGTACTAGCAGAAATGTATAAAATATTAAGAATGAAACAAACTTCATTTTCATTTGTTTATTACTCCTTTTTTATTTTGCAAATCCACAGATATTAGAATGGTTGTTTTGCATTCTTATAGAAGGGATCAATGCAGCCTTTTCTTTGTTAATTTGCTATTTTGGCGTACACGTTTTAAATATTCGAACACAGGTCCGTGATGTGTCCATTTCGGCTAATTTAAAGGTTCTTTGCTGTCTATAATTATTGCCTTGGAATAAAAATAAATATAACAAGGATACCGGACATTCCGTATAGAACCATAACAACCAATCGAAACCAATGAAATCTAATCGCATAATCATGCGTAACCAGATTCAGCGATATCCCAGACGTGATAAGAAATAGAAAGAGTAATAGATAATAGGATAGATTAGGGTAGCATCTTATCCTCTCCATCCATTTTGAGATTGTGATCAAGCTTCAATTCAGACGCCTTGCTCCTTAGATTCTTGCTTTTTTGCTTTAAGGATCGCATCTGTCTTCCGTGAGAGGGATACAGTTCCAAAAAACAACATCAGAGCTAGTACCGGATGAAGAGCAGATATATATCTAATCCCAGACGGTAATTTGGCGATGACCGCCATTAAAATGATGATACCGATTAACGCCGCACTACGTAGACGTAGTGAATGCGGTAGTCGAGCGATGAAAGATATCACGAATATCAGGATTGAAACAATGATTAGTAATTTGGCAAAGCCTGTATGGCTGACCCATTGGCTCGAATCCCAAAACAGTGCGAGACCGGCAAGAAACACCTGGATCAAAATGCAAATTGCAAATATCCTTACCATTGCTTTAAAAACGATACGTGCTCCAATCACGAGCCGTGAAAGCTTGTTTTTTTCCTCTGAGCGATCCCCAACTTCAGGTTCACTGCCGTTTACTGAGAAGTTACTCATCTTAATTCCTCGCTTTCGTAAAAATAAGATTAGTCAGATTTCCATATGAGATCGTCCATTTGCCTGCACTACTTCAGAATCTTGGTTGTTAATTAGCCTCTGAAACTCCTTAAGTCGTTTTGCATTACAAAACGATCTCTCCGTTACACAATCAGTTTAAACAATAAATGTCGAGAACTTATGCAAATCTTCTTCTTTTTCTGTGAATTCATTCAAGAACATGTTAAATTACGTTATAATTTTCGGTAAGTGTTGTAATCCCGCACTGGGAGTAGACTAAACTTGTAAGAGGTGATTGGAATGGAACCAAAATTGTTGCTTGTGGAGGACGAACCGGGCATGCTTGAGGAAATGTACACCTATCTGCATCGTGAAGGGTTTAATGTTTTGACTGCCTGTACTGGCAAGGAAGCCCTTACGATTGCCCAGTCTGAAAGGCCTGATCTCGTCGTGCTTGATTGGATGCTCCCCGAGAAAAGTGGCATTGACGTATGCCGGGAATTACGGCAAACCTCGCATTGCGGTATTATTATGGTCACTGCCCGATCGGATGAATCGGATAAAATCGTTGGTCTGGAAATCGGTGCGGACGATTATTTGACGAAGCCGTTCAGCTTACGCGAGCTCGCTTCGCGCATCCGAGCTTTATTACGCCGCATATACGGACCTGAAGACAGGACGATGTTTTTGCAAAGAGATAACCTGACCATTTCCGAGGCGAAATGTCAGGTATTCAAGGATGGCCAAGAGGTCCAACTGACACCGACTGAATTCAAAATTTTATACACGTTAGCTTCGCGTCCCGGAATGGTTTTCAGCCGACTTCAACTAATAAAAGCCGCTCTTGAGGACGAATATATGGGATATGAAAGAACGATGGATTCCCATATTCGGAATCTTCGCCGCAAGCTGGGAGACGATCCGGTTAACCCTCGTTATATTCAGACGGTATACGGTTTCGGTTACCGATTTGGTGAACAATCATGACGTTGACGGTACGCAAAAAAATATTTATCTCCATGGGACTGCTCGTACTTATTATCGGTGGCGCTCATGCTGTAACCAAACAGGCTTACATGGATTCTTTGTTCGATCAATTTCGTAAGGAAGAAATCGATGCATCTTATTTAAATGCACTGCCCAGGGAACAAATCGAAATCTTGAAGACTTACGTTTCAAGTAAGATGAAGAATTTTTTGCTTGGAAATTGGGTGTTTTTCATAGCAACCGGGTTGTTGTTTAGTTTATGGATTTCGGGGTTGCTAACGATCCCTCTTAGAAAGCTCGTTACCGCTATCGAACGCGTTGCACAGGGGGATCTGGAAGTTAACGTTCCTGTCCAATCAAAAGACGAATACGGTAAAGTAATCCAGACATTCAACGATATGACGCTTCGCCTAAGGGAAGCGGAAGAAGCTCGCAGGCGGCTAGTAGCTGATGTCGCACATGAGCTCCGAACTCCACTTTCAATTATGTAGCTGAAATTAGAAAATGCTCAACAGACAGGTCAATACGTCCCTCCAGAAATGCTGCTTAGACTCCATGACGAAGTGATACGCTTAGGACTGCTTGTGGAAGATCTTCATGTCTTGTCGTTGGCGGAAGCGGGCCGGTTGGCATTGGACTGCAAACCGCTCGATTTGTCGGCAAGACTTGAACAAATCGTTGATGATGTAAAAATGGAGGCTGAGGAAAATGAGCTAGAATTGTGCTTCTTTGTGATCAAGCAGCCGGTAACTGTGATGGCCGATGCGAGACGGATTACGCAAGTGTTTATCAATTTGTTGACTAATGCAATCCGTTACACTCCTGCAGGAGGAAAGATTTCGGTTGTAATGGAAGACAAGGTCAAGGATCAAAATACAGTCTATACATGTGTCTCAGTGAAAGACACCGGCATCGGTATTCCCGCCGAAGAACTGGACCACCTATTCGATCGTTTTTATCGCGTGGAAAAGGCCCGTTCGCGGCATACAGGCGGAACGGGACTAGGATTATCGATCGCTCATCATTTTGTTAGAGCCCACGGTGGTTTTATTCGTGTAGTGAGTGAACATGATCACGGTACGACATTTACAGTTTATTTGCCTTTGGGTAATGATACTTAACAAAGGCTCTTTTCTAAGGGATTTTTACTTTTAATATTATTGAAAACGATGAGTGTAGTTGGAGCGGAAGGTACGGAGAATGTTCAGCCCCAAAACAACAACCCTTACAAAAAGAGCCTATTTTTTTATAATAGAAAAAAGGTGACCAGTCAGTTAATTTATGATATATAGAAGAGGGAATTTTCTTTTAATTCAATATCAAAAGGGGGATACGGATGAACGGAAGAAAAATCAATGTAGATGGAGTAGAGATACAAGTTTATGAAACTGGTAATAAGAAAGATGAGGCTATTCTTTTTTTACACCCGCAAGGAAGTTCATCGCAAATTTGGATGAAATCAGTCCCATTATTTGAAAAAGATTATTACATCATATTAATGGATCTGAGGGGGCATGGTGAATCGGACAAAAGTACATACGGTTATGACATTCAAACCCAATGTTACGATATCAAGTTTGTGTTGGAGAGTTTAGATATTGAAAAGGCACATTTAATTGGAAATTCATTAGGTGGAGATATTGCGACCGCTTTTGCAGCTATTTATTCGGAATATGTCCTTTCCCTCACAAATATAGACTCTGGCATGATCAATTATATAGGTCCTGAGGGAGAAAGGGACTTAACTATAGAAGAAATATTAGAGGAATTTACAAATAGACAAATAAATAGCTTCACTTCTAAATCGGAACTTTTAGAATATGTGGAAGGTGTTTTCCCAAAATCAATTTGGGATCATTATTTCGAAGAATGGTTTAAGTTTGTTTCTATCTATGAAGTCGAAGAAGGACGTATATCCTACCAAATTCCGACTTCCATTAACGTGCAGATTATGGAAATGGTATGTAAGCTAAATTACAAAGAGCTATACGAAGATATAACCTGTCCAATTCTATTTTTGCCTGCCGAAAAGGAAGACAATTTAGCGATAAAATTAAAATATATTGATGTTGCTAAAAAACATACCAAAGCTATGTGTTGCATTATTCCAGAGTCTAAACATTTGATGGCTCTTGATAAGTATATGGAAATCGGTCGTGAAATATTGCAATTTTATTCAGAAATAAGAGAGTAGCCTAGTGAATTTTCTAAAAAGTTTGCATTTACAAAACCGACCGTTTGGTTTATATTAGAGATAACTTTCAAATCCGCTTACTTAAACAACTTTATTTCACTTTTACCTGATATGGATGGAAACCGAAATTTGATGGAGGGATGGATAATTATGACGAAGAACGTGCAAACCTTTTTACAAGAGTTTAATGATCAAATGCAATTATTGATGCGAGATGTAACAGAAGCAAGTTGGATGGCGCAAACTACCGGTGACCCTGAGTGGGCAGATAAGCTAAGTGAAGCAGAAACTAAATTGAATTTATTATTTTCTCGTAAAGATATTTACGAAGAAATAAAGCACTATTTAGAAAATGAAAATGTAACTGAAATCGAGAAACGCCAACTACTTCTTTTCCTAAATGGGATGAAAGAAAGCCTATTACCGGAAGAAGTTCTTTCGGACTTGTCTAAGCGTTCTTCTGACTTAAATCTTTTGTTCAATACCTTTACACCGGAAGTAGATGGAAAAAAATATTCTGCAAACGAAATTAGAGATGTCTTAATTAACAGTACTGATCAAGAACTTCGTCAAAAGGTCTGGTATGCAAGTAAAGAGGTTGGAAAGGTTGTCGAAAAGGATCTTCTTGAACTTGTTAAAAAGCGAAATGAGGCTGCTAGATTACTGGGATACGATAATCATTACCAAATGAGTTTTGCTCTTCAGGAATTAAATCAACAAGAAGTCTTCTCTATGTTTAGGGATTTAATCAGTCAATCCGATAATGCTTATCGATCCATGAAAAAAGAGTTAGATGAAAGATTAGCAATGAAATTTGGAATCCAGACTTCTGATATTCGACCATGGCATTATGTAGACCCATTCTTTCAAGAAGCTCCGACTTCAGAGAAAACAAACTTGGATCCCTTCTTTACTGGGAAAGATATCCTACAGATTACAACGGATACATTCAAAGCAATGGGAATCGAAGTTTCAGATCTGTATGAAAAGAGTGATTTATTTCCACGAGATAAGAAAAACCCAACTGCTTTCTGTTTAGATATGGATCGTGAAGGGGATGTTAGAGTTCTATGTAATCTTGAGGAAGATTCCTATTGGATGGAAACCAATTTACATGAATTTGGTCATGCTGCGTATTTTAAATACGTTGATTCCGAGCTTCCGTTTATCCTACGAACCAGCAGTCATACCTTAACAACAGAAGCCATTGCTATGTTGTTTGGTAAAATGGGGAAAGATCCAAGATGGTTACGTCAATTTCTAAAAATGGATGAAGAGATGCTTCAAGAGCTTACACCTGAACTAGCAAAATTGCAACAGCTTTCTATGTTAATTGCTGCCAGATGGATCATTACCTTTGTCTTTTTTGAAAAGGAATTATATGAGAATCCTGATCAAGATTTAAATTCTTTATGGTGGAATATTGTGAGAGAGGTTCAATTAGTAACCCCTCCTGACCGGACTGACCAACCTGACTGGGCTGCAAAGATCCATTTTACATTAGCACCGGTTTATTACCAAAATTACTTACTTGGCGAACTAATGGCTGCCCAATTAATACGTTATATAGAAAATTTCATCTCACCTGAAATTTTCACAAAGGCAACTGGGGATATGCTTTTAAATCAATATTTTAAACCAGGGGCCCTATATAATTGGAACGAAAAGATTCACAGAATTACTGGTGAAAAGTTAAATCCTACTCATTTTTGTAAACTGTATTGCCAGACAGATATTAAAGTTAAACAAAAATAAGAAGAATAATTTAGGATACTTTAATGGTTTTGAACTAGTCTATGCTAATAACGGTTGACGGGGGATGTAATGATGAAAAATATTGAAATTAAGCCAATTACACAAAAAAACATAAGGGAATGCGCAAAATTAGAAGTTTCAGAGGATCAAAAACAATTTGTCGCCAGAAATTTGGCTACGATTGCGTGGGCTTATGTCGATCCACAATTTACTCCATACGCTATTTGTGATGGGGAAACGGTAGTAGGTGTTGCGGCAGTTGAATATATCCCGGATAATGAGGACTATGATCGACATTGGGTCCCAAGATTTATGATAGGGGAGCAATTCCAGGGAAAAGGATATGGAAAGCAAGGAATGTTAAAAGTTATTGAAATGATTACTAAACAACATTCAAGTTGTCAAAGAGTTCGACTTTCCGTTGTCCCGGAAAATCAAGGGGCCATTAACTTCTATAAAAATATCGGTTTTATGGAAACGGATGAAACACTGGAAGATGAAAATGTGATGGATTTCTTTATTAAAAATGACATTGTCAACGTTTAAAAAAAGTAAGGGTTCAAAACATTATGGAGGGATATAGTTGGCTCCAATCGTATCAGAAAATCACAAAGAAAAGAAAAAGAAAGAAATATTAGAAAGTGCTCTTGCATGTTTTGCGAAAAAAGGATTTCAGGCAGCTACTATGAATGATATCGTTGAACATTCCGGAAAAAGCAAAGGAGCAATTTATCATTATTTCAGCAGTAAGGATGAAATTTACTTAGAATTAATGGAAGAAAGTACAGAACATACTTATGAGTACTTAAAAAAGTCGATATTAAATTATAAAACAGCTTTAGAAAAAATCAATTTCTTGTTTGACTTGTACTTTAAAAGTGAGAAAGAAGTTATAGAGGATAGGGACAGAATCCTTGTTCATTATGATTTTAAATCTTATTCCTCTCGACATGCAGATTTAAATGACAAGTTGAATCAACGAAGACAAAAATACTTTGTACAATTTCTTGCAGACATAATTAAAGTGGGACAAAATTCAGGGGAATTTAAAGATAATCTAATTCCTGAACTAATGTCGGATCTATTTTGGACAATGATTGATGGGGTTATTTCTCAAATTGTAAATAAAGATGATTTTCCGCATAATGATATCTTGAATGAAATGAAGGTAATGTTTATTAATCGAATTAAGGTGTAGTTGATAGGTGAGCTAAAGGGCTTGCCTTTTTGTTTAATTTTCAGCATTTTATATTGTAAGAAAGACAATGCTTTGTTAAAATAAAAATAACCGTCTGGTCGGTTTTTATTTAATCTATAAGTCTTATTATTCATTATAAAATCTAAAAATTAATAAAGGAGCTATGAAATGAAAAGTATGCTAAGAAAACTAACAAAAGAGGACATGCCTTTATATGTTGATATTGTTATAAATGCTTATCCTGGAGTAATGGAAAATACTTTAGAAGCTAAAAATGGATTAATAAATAAGTTGACAGAAATACAGGAAAAGGATGATTCCATTAACTTCTATGGTCTATTTAGAGATAATACCCTATTAGGTGGGATGAGGATACATTATTATAGGATGAATTTCTATTCATCCTTTATAGAAGTAGGTGGTCTGGGATTAGTTGCAGTTGATCTATTGCATAAAAAAGAGAAGGTAGCAAAGGAACTAGTTGAATTCTATATACAGCATATAAAACAACGCGGTTCCTCCCTAGCTTTACTTTACCCTTTTCGGCCACAATTTTATAAAAAAATGGGTTTTGGATACGGAACAAAAATGAATGAATATATAATAAAGCCACATAGCTTTCCGGCTGGTACTGATAAAAAAGGTCTATTTTTTGCCGATTTGTCTCATAAAAGACTAATTAAGGATTGTTATGAAAGAAAAGTAAGATCTCAACACGGTATGATTTCTAAAACCGAGAGTGAATTAGATTTAATGTTTAGAAACCCTAATCATAGGCTAATTGGATTTATGCATAACAAAAAGGTTGAAGGATATTTATTGTTCACAGTAAAAAGAGACCCTTCCAACTTTTTGAAAAATGATTTAGTTGTGAAAGAGCTTGTTTATGAAAATCCATTGGCACTATCTAAACTAAGCTCCTTTATAAACAGTCAAGCTGATCAATTTAATAATGTCATATTACAAACACAGGATAATTACCTGGAGTATTTTGTTTGTGATCCAACAAATGGAACTGGTAATCTTATTCCAAGTGTTTATCACGAAACCAATAAATCAGGAACAGGCTTAATGTATAGAATAATAGATATTGAAAATGTTATAAAACATTACTTTATGAATAACACTCAAAAATTAAGCATCACAGTTAAAATAAATATCGTTGATACCTTCCTAATGGAGCAGAATCGCTCCATTATCTTGACTCTGAATGAAGGTGAATTAGTAACATGCGTTGATAATGAAAGAATAGATGTAGAAATAGAATTAGATATTTCCGATTTTTCATCTTTATTGGTAGGAGCTTGTCAATTTAAAAAGCTTTACGAATTCGGGAAGTTAAAAATCAGTAACATTGAATATATGGATACTTTAGAATCGTTGTTTTTCCAACAGGGGGCCCCTATTTGTATAACAGCTTTTTAAATTACTGAGTCAGAATGATCCAATGGAGAAGATGAAGTTAGATTTTTGAATCGATTGTTAGAATAAATAAATAAATAAATAAATAAAACCTACTATTTTTGGAGGAAGAAAATGAAACAGATAAAATACTTGGAAGGTAATCGTATTTATTTAAGAAGGGTTGAAAATGAGGATATAGATCATTATTTAGCGGCTGTTTCGAATCCTACTATAAGAAAGTTAACAGGAACAACAGACTTTTTGACAAGACAAACCTTTGAAAATGTTTTTAACAAATGGAGTACAGATGATAGTAGAATGGATCTTATGATTTGTTTACAAGAAAATGATCAAGTTATTGGCGACTTAGCGATCTTAGATATTGAGCATCAAGGAAGAAAGGGAAGCTTCCGAATTGCTATTACCGATGAAGAATACACTAGTAAAGGTTATGGTACGGAAGCTTTACGATTAATTATTGAATACATGTTTAATACATTAAATTTAAGAAGAATCAGTATTAATGTATATGCCTATAACCAAAGAGCTATAGCTACATATGAGAAATTAGGATTCAAAATGGAGGGAACGTTGAGAGAGGACCTTTATTTTGATGGGAAATATTATGATAATTACCTGATGGGACTAATGAAAAATGAATATGTGAAATAACATTCAGCAAAGGATTGTTATATAATAATTTTTACATGATATTACGAGAATAAGAATAAAACAAGACTGCCAATTTGTTGGCAGTCTTAATTAAACATTAAGTATAAAATCTCAATCTATTTAACCTAATAACAAGTGTAGACAATATATTTTATTAGTGATTCGTTTCATATTTCAACGGTCATAAACATCAGTGAATTATAGCTTATGTTCTCAATGTGTCCCAAAAAATTTTTGTGTAATATCAATGAATACCTCCGGCTTTTCTACAACTGTCCAATGTCCACATTGTTCAATGACTACCAACTCTGCATGAGGAATATGATCTAAAAGTAGGTTTTGAATTAAACCAGGATGAAGAATATCATGACTACCCTGTGCAACTAAAATAGGAATATCTTTTAATTTGGTAACATGGTTAGATAGATTATAATTTGCTTGGATATCTTTTCCCATTTCAGCATTCACAGTGGAATTTGATTGTGTTTTTGATTTGCGTTTCAGTGTTTCCTCTGAATATACATAATACTTATCAATGATTTTAAATATTTCTACTAAGGCGGATTCATCATTTTCTAGTATTTGTGCCCAATAACTAAGTTGAGCCTTATCCTTTTCTGTCAATTTTTTGTCTAATTCCTTTGCGAATATGTTAAATCCTTCGGCCGTTATTCCGATTGCTGCAGTTAATAGAATTTTATTTACTCTGTCTGGATAGGTCGCAGCATAAAGTAGAGCTAGCATAGATCCCCATGATTCGCCTACCAAATTGATTTTTTCCAATTGTAATTCTACACGTAGCATTTCTAAAGCCTTAACTTCCTCTTGTATGGTGTATTGGTTATTTTCAGAAGGCTTAGATTTGCCACAGCCCCTTTGATCATAAAAGACCAATTTGAATTGTTTCGCGAGGGGCAGTAGATGGGGAAGAAAGAAGCGATGCTCACCGCCCGGTCCCCCGTGCAAGAAAATAATCGGCTCACCTTCACCAATAATGGATACATGTAATCCATGAAAATAATAGGTACTAAAATAATCTTTTTCATTGTTTATCATTGACATGATTATTCCCCCAAACCCATTTCACATTCATAATAAAAACCGACTGTACAGTTTGTATTTTATAGGAATGTCCTTTAATTTGTCAATTATTTTTTCTGAAAATTCCTTGTTTTATATTATGGTACTGGGAAGGCAAGCTTTAAATTGTTATTCTAAATTTAAGGAATATGATAACGAAAGGTTATCAATTGAATATGACGTCAAAATATTGGAGAGAGAGCAAATGACTACTAACTTTAAGAAACTGTCAAATCCTGATTCAAGACTTATAGAAGTATGGAATCGATGGGAAAATGATTCGAATTTAATTCCGTTGATTCGGCCAAACAAAAACAAAGCAGCATTGGAACACCGTGAAAATGTCACCTTGGATGGAATATCGAAACGATTGGAGAACGAACATATTTTCCTTATATATTTAGATGATCAATTAATTGGGAAAATGAGCTATATGGTCGATCCTGGCCATCTTTACAAGAAGGAGCATGGAACCGCTTGGATAGCCATTACAATTGGGGAATCCATAGGACGTGGAAAAGGTGTTGGATACGAAGCCATTCAATATTTGGAGGAACAGATAAAAAAGGAGGGAATTAATCGTATTGAATTAGGTGTATTTGAATTTAATCATCATGCACAAAAGCTTTATCAGAAGATTGGATATAAGGAAATCGGTCGTATTGAAAATTTTACATTTTGGCAAGGAAAAATGTGGGCAGATATAAGGATGGAAAAGTATTTGTGAAATGGTCCTTAGAAAAACATAGAAGTTTCGCTAAGGTGGACACCAGATCCCTTATGTGTGACAAAATAAGTGAATTCTTAATATTAGCGGACTTACGTTCCACTATTCTATGAAATAGCAACGATTTCCTTTGGTTTTTTCGTGAATAACGGAACAGGGGTCCGCAATACCTTTAATTTAGGGACATTTAATTACAACAGCAGATTCACTGTCCGAGAAAAATATTTCAAATAAGTTGATCTTTCTTATTTTTTAATAATAACAGGGTGATAGTAGATAATACACATAGAAAGTACACTCATGAGAACATGAATGTACTCCTAAATTAAGCCTTTAAGTCAATGGTGTTACCTAAATTCGGATGTGGTGCTTCAAGCATTTTAATCATTTGAACACTGTTTTGTTGGGCTGTATCCATTGCTTTTTTTGTTAAGGCAATTTCAACACTTTGACCTAATGATGCTTGACTCAATCCGATTGATAAGGCTGCAATATCCATATTCTCACCTCAATTATTATATCGGATAAGCGTTTGAATTTTATAGGTTGAATGTATAGAAGTAATATAATGTAACTCCAATTTCCCCAGCAAAATACTACTTCTATATTTGAGAAACAATTTGTATTCTCAAGCACAATGCATCATTATCTCTACTCTATTAAAATAGACCATTCCTGCTTGATAGGAAAACTGAAAAAATATCAAGTATTACTATTTTTTTATCAGAACAGTATAATCAGGGATGGGAGATGAGATAAATGAATAAAAAAGACATCGCAAATATCCGGAATCAATTTAAATTAAACAGTCGATATATGAAAATCCGAGAAATATTCAACGTATATGTAAAGAAAGAGTCAGGCGAGATTTATCATCAAGTTAGCCAACCGTTTGAAATGTTAGAGCAGGAAGCGCAAGAATTGTTTTTAACCAACTTTAAGAAGGTATTGACAGGAGGTCTTGACGCAAAGCTGTTTGAATTGAAATTTCGACGTGATGTAGATCAGAGTACACAGATGATACTATTCAATGGATTACATGCAGAATTAACGGAAGATTGGAAAGAACACATGTTGCATATCGTTTCAAAAATGTTTGCACATGCAAAATATGAATTTGATACGGTAGTAACTTTTATCCGCGGAGAATATCAAAAGGCAACAAGAAAAAGGGATTTGGAATCCGAAGAAGGCGGAGATGATGAGGTATACTCTAGCCAGTTTGTCCTTTGCAGTCTTAATAAAACGGATCAGCCGAAAAAAGCCTTACTGTTTGATTATATTGAGAAAGAATTTAAATCCAATAATGCTGTGGACCCTATTATAAATTTAGCAGCTCCATTAACCGGTTTTCTGTTTCCGGCCTTTAATGATAATGCAGCAGATGTGAATCATATTCTTTATAATGGCGGGAAAGCAAATCAACCAAGTGAAACTTTTATAGTGGATGTACTCCAATGTGAAGAGATCATTACAGCAGTAGAAGAAAAGGACAGCTTTGAACAAATTGTAAAAATGGTAGTCGGCGACGAAGTGGATTCCAAGGTCATTTCGAATGTATATGAGGAAATTGATAAGATTGTTCAGGAGAATGCAGAAAATGAAGAAAGTGAAACTCCAAAGTTGGATTCTAAGGATATCGAACGGATCTTAGAGGCAAGCGGAGTTGAAAATGTAAACTCAGACAAAGTGGAACATGCCTTCAAAAGTGTTGTCTATGATGAAAAACATGAAATCAAAGCAAGCAGTGTCATTCCGAAAACGATTAAAATCGAAACAAAGATTGCCAATGTAACCATTAGCCCGAAAGAACTCAAAAATATAAAGTATATTACTTTTAATGGAAAGAGATGCTTATTATTAGAGGTAGATGAAGAAGTGGTAGTCGAAGGGTTTCGATTAGAGACGGAATCGCTATAGATGGATTATAAACACCCGAAAATGTTGAACGCCAATATTTTTGGGTGTTTTTAAATATATCCAGTAACTCTTTTCATAAAGGATGTTGGAAAGTTACATCTGTAAAAGATAAAAGGAACAATGAACCAAGGGATTTGCCCCTTGGTTCATCTATTTTTTACAGGTAAAGAGAGATGGACACTTTTTAGCTAAAATGATATGCCTGAATTAATCCGAGTTATGATTGAAAAAAGAAGAGAAATGCCTGAATTATTTTAAAAAGTGCCTGAATGATCCAATTTACTAAGTGTTCATTATCCCTTAAATTATGATAATTTATTAAATATAAATGTTTTTACTGGGTTTACGATTTCTTTACTGTTTTGCTATCCATTAGAGGGGAGCGAAGTATATAAAAATGGAATTAAAAGAAACACTTGCAAAAAAGATCCTTACCGAAGCCAAAGGATATTTAGATGTAGGCTTTACACATTCATTGAATCCCTACAGTGGTTGTGCATTTTCATGTAAGTACTGTTATGTAAGAGAAATGCCGATTCAGAGATTTAAAGAAATCCCTTGGGGAGAATGGTTGGACATAAAAACAAATGCTGCGGAAAATTACCGGATGGAAATAAAAAAGCTTCGTGAAAAGAATAAGACGGTAAATATATTTATGTCCTCTGCAACAGATCCTTACCAACCAATAGAACGTAAGGCAGCCATAACACGTGGAATATTAGAAGAAATGATCAATAATCCTCCTGATTTTCTTCAATTACAAACAAGAAGTCCCCTCATCACAAGGGATATTGATTTATTACTAGAATTAAAAGATAAATGTGAAGTTTTGGTTTCCATGACAGTTGAAACAGATAGAGAAGATATGAAGCAATTATTTGCTCCATATGCACCAGGGATTAAAATCCGGCTAAAAGCCTTAAAAGAAATTCATGATGCTGGTATATCAACACAGGCATCGATATCCCCGGTTTTGCCATTTACTCCTGAATTCCCGAAAGTATTAAAAGGCATCGTAAACCATATTTGGATCGATACCTTAAGTATTGGAGATGGCCAGAATGGGAAACGTTCGGAGAGATTAGGGATGCCAAAACTATTTGCAGAACATGGTTTATCGGATTGGTATCGGAAAGATATTCATGTAGCAGTGGAAAAATATTTTCAAAAACATTTTCCAAGTGAGATGATTAGAGTTTCTAAACAAGAAGCTTTTCCCAATTGAGTAAGATCTAGTGTTCTAACTCCATTTATCTTGGTGGAGAGGG
This sequence comes from Bacillus sp. FJAT-49736, assembly GCF_018343615.1. GTDB lineage: Bacteria > Bacillota > Bacilli > Bacillales > Bacillaceae_C > Margalitia. The sequence continues at coordinate 479,776 of NZ_JAGYPI010000001.1, forward strand.
AAAGGGGAAAAAATAAAGGGGGAATAAATAGTGATGAAAAAAATAGATGAGTATCAAATATATGAAAACCACTATGAGCAAATTTTTCAGCAAGTAAGGAACGATCCTTATGCCCAATCGTTAGGCATTCAGTTAACAAAATTTGAGGCGGGATATGCAGAAGCTATCTTAGAAGTACAAGAATATATGGTAAATACATTTGGAACTGTTCATGGAGCAGTAATTTATGCTTTAGCTGATCATGTATTTTCGGTAGCCTGTAATGCATATGGAAAGACTTCTGTTGGACTCTCGACAACTATTCAGTTTATCGAAGCAGCTAAACCAGGTGACAAAATAATAGCCCGTGCAACAGAATTGAAACGAAATTTTCGCACAGGATTTTATCGAATCGACATTTATCATGGGGGAAATATGATAGCAACAATGGACGCAGTTTCTTATCGAAAGGATCAATACTTTATTGAACTTGATGATTAAGTTTAAGGGTACTTACCTTCATTGAAAGGGTTAATTTTGATTTTCATCAAAATCACCAATAATGATCTAATCATACTTCACTTCAGAAAGTGCCAGTTGTGCGAATCAAGAAAAGGAGCTTCTAATATTATTATTGAATTCTTTTACCATGAACAGGGGGAAAAAAGTGAAAATAGAAGAACTCAATCAACAGTCATTAGGAAAGGCACTTATCCAAGCATCCATGACTGCACTTCATCAAAAAAAGCAAACACTTCAAGAAACAATGGTAAGTTTAAATTCTTATCCTGAAAATGAGTTGGAATGGAATTTTATAAAAGATTTATGTACATTGACTTCTGAGGAAATAGCTGAAAAATGGTATGGTGCCAATAGAGAGGATATTGGGTTTTATTTTAAAGAATAATCTGATTGAACTCGTAGATCAACAAAAATAATTGTTAATATAAACAGCATATCTTTAAGGAGCAAGGCTTCTTTTTTTGAACATAAATTTGTGACAGGGGTGTTAGTTCCTTTAACATCCTTTTTTGTATTTAATTGGTATTTTCCTTTTATTATTCAAAAATAAATAAAAATGATATATTGTTCTTTAGACCGTGATTAATCAAAGAAGGTTTAGTAAAACCATTTTGTCGTTTTACTTTACTATGATGAAAATATAAAAATGAAATTCTAGAAATGGGAGATTAATAATGATTCAAGCTATTTTTTTTGACATTGATGGTACTATCATTTCAAGCACGAAAAAGATATGTCCTGATTCTACTAAGTTAGCATTGGAAAAACTCCGTGAAAAGGGTATATACCTTTTTATCGCAACTGGAAGACACGTGTTAGAAATTGAGAAAGAGCATTTGTTGGAAGGTCTTGATCATTATTTTGATGGGTATATTACGTTAAATGGACAGTATTGTTTTAACAAAAGAGAAGTAATCTACCAAAACGAAATTAACAAGGAAGATGTAAAAAATATTATCCATCAAATTGAATCCAATCCTTATCCATGTATGTTTGTAGAAAAGGATAGGATGTATATTAATATGATCAACCAGGAAGTAATAGAGGCACAAAATGCGATTCATTCATCCTTACCTACTGTTACGGACATTCAACGTGCTCTGGAAAATTCAATTTATCAAATAATTCCTTATGTTGATAGCGAAAAAGCGAAAACTTATCCTCTTAGTGTCCTTAAACATTCAAAGGCAACACGTTGGAACGACTATGCAATTGATATTATTCCTGAAACGGGAAGTAAAATGGAAGGAATAAAAAGAGTTTTGGACTATTATCAAATTCCCCTGGAGCATACAATGGCATTTGGAGATGGGGAAAACGATATAGAAATGCTGGAATTTGTGAGTCTTGGAGTTGCCATGGGCAACGCGGAGGAGATGGTGAAAAAAGCTGCGGACTACATCACAGATGATGTAGATAATGATGGAATACTACATGCGTTAGAACATTATAACTTGATTTAGTCTGAACGGGTTAGTGTAATAGTGCCAAGAGATCGTTTTCATCGTAAAGTAGTATCGGCCTTGAAAAAAATTACTCATTCTTAAGGTGATAGTTTTTATTTATTATTATTTTATCATGCCTCCTTTACGGTAATGGAATTTTCTATAGAGTAAGAGTGTAAAAAACTCTTATCTCTATTTTTTTTGTATAAAAAGTATCAACTTGAGGTTATTACTCTGCTGTGCAGGAGTATTAAAGAGAGAAACGAACTCTATTAAATAAGATTTTACTTTCTGATGAAAAGGAGTATTGTGATGGAAGTTAGTATACGGGCTGTACAGATAAAGGATGCTGAGGTAATTCATCGCATTTGTACACAGGAAGCAGTTCTAGAGTATATGGTTTTTCTCCCCAGCATGAGACTGGAGGCTATGGAAAATAGAATACGTAGCTTGAACCATAACCAATATGAATATGTTGCGGAACTTGATGGAAACGTCGTTGGATTTGTTGGGTTAACTCAGGGACAAGGCAGAAGGTCTCATTCAGGGGATATATTTATTGGTGTCGACAGTCAATATCATAAAAAAGGCATTGGGAAGGCATTACTAACTAAAATACTAGATCTAGCAGATAATTGGCTAATGCTTGAAAGGGTAGAACTTGGAGTTTTAGTAACAAATCCTGGAGCACAGGCACTGTATGAAAAGTTTGGGTTTTCAGTCGAAGGAAAAAAGAAAGGCAGTTTAAAAGCTCACGGTACATTTGTCGATGAGATAATAATGAGTCGAATAAGTCCTAACGGTCTTCTGTCTAATTCTGATTATAATGGAACTGTAAGAATAGAATAGCTCGATAGGTATATTATTTACAAACGATTCTAATGATGAAGTTGATTTGGTTATTCAAAAAATTGTTCATATTGCTGAAAATTATTAAACTAATAGATTGATGGCTGTTTAGTCATAGATTAATTGTATTTTTGTAGAGACCGCAGGTTAGTAAAGAATTTATTATTAAAATGATAATCCATTTAACTCATTTATAAAAAAAGAGGAAATTCTCTCTCCAAGTGAAATATCTTGAAGAAAGAAACTCCTCTTCTACTAATTAATTACAGATAAATTTATAATAACAATCATGACTTGTTATTTTGTTATTTGTTTCTTTATCCTTCCTGCAAGAGGTACTACAATGATACCTGCAAGCACGACCTGCATAACATTTCCTGGGATAGAGCCGAATGGCTGTATCCAGTTACCATATAGGATCACTTCTGTAAAATAGTAGCCAACAATTTTTATTATAAGCGCAATTGCAACGGCAAGCGTGTTAACAAGATATCTATTTCCGGGAACTTTTTCGGATATTAGTCCAACTACGAAGCCCATTGTACCAACGATGATAAATGTAAATGGTGACCATATTGCCCAGCCTGAAATGATATCGAAGAGACCCATTCCGAAGGCACCGGCGATTGCTCCTGTTTTTTTACCATAAACTAAGGCAGCTATAAAAAGAGGCACGTTCCCCAAATGGATTAGCCCTCCGTTACCCATTATAGGTAGCCTTATGTCGATGAACATTGTGGCAACTAAGGTTAATGCTATGAAAAGTGCATTGATAACTATAGTTTTTGTTTTAGTTGGTAGTGCTGTTGATTTCATATGATGACCTCTTCTTTTTTTAAAAATAATATCATATTATCGGAAACTGATAAATAGATCGCATAGAACCATAGATATAAACAAGATCTACAGTATAAGCTCTTGTGTTTTTAGGATTTGATTTCTTTATAAATTTAAGATGTACAGGGATTATAAAATAAAAATAATATTTGTGATATATTTATATCGTTATGGTAGGATGTGAAACGAGCAAAGTGGTATCGGGAGGATAAATAATTTGAAAGTAATTGATTTTACTGATTTGGAAAAGAAGCTTAAAAGTGTCAAAATTGAGGGCTTTATTATAAATAAGGGGAATGAACGGCTTTTTGAATACCTTAAGAATAAGAAAATTAAAGAAAAGCCAACTAAGATTTACTCCGTTACTAAGAGTATTGTATCTTTATTAATCGGGATATCGGTGGATAAAGGTTTAATTCAAGATATTCATCAGCCAATTCATTGCTTTTTCCCAGAATTAAAAAATTCCAATGAAACATCGAAACGTGAAATTACTATATTTCATTTGCTTACTATGACGTCAGGCTTCCAAGCGACTTCATTTCAAGGAGCAAAAAATTGGGTTAAGGTTATTCTGGAACAACCGATATTACATAAACCTGGTTCAACCTTTCAATATAATTCAGGGGATTCTCATTTACTGAGTGCTATTATTCATAAAGTTTCTGGAGAGCCAGCAGCAACATTTGCAGAAAAATATTTATTTGGACCATTGGGTATAAAGAAATATTTGTGGGTGAAGGACCCCCAAGGAATTTATGGTGGTGGATTTAGTATCTCACTTAGTATAGAAGATATGATGAAGGTTGGACAGATGCTTTTAAATGATGGGAAATTTTCTTCCAAACAAATAATTTCATCGAAATGGTTGGAGCAGTCACAGCGACCGTATAAACAAGTTGAAATATCTGAGTTTGGTACATATGGGTATGGCTTTCAACTATGGACATATGAAAGTAATGATTCAAAAAATTACACTGATTATTATTATGCTAATGGATTGTTTGGACAATATATTTTTATTGTTCCAAAGCTAGAAATAGTAGCCGTCGTAAAAAGTCAACTTCAGAATAATGACCAATCATTACCTAAGCAATTTTTCCAAAAGTTTTTAAGAAGCCTGTAATAGTCTACTGATTTAAAATTGAAGCGAGGTGTTCCTATTGACAAGTCAACTGAATCCTAAGGTGGATGAATTTATAAGTAAATCGAAAAAGTGGAAGAAAGAGTATGAAAAGTTGAGAAGTATTGTTCTGGACTGTGAGTTGGCAGAAGAATTTAAGTGGATGCATCCTTGTTACACTTTTGAGAATAAAAACATCGTTTTAATTCATGGATTTAAAGAATATTGTGCACTTTTATTTAACAAAGGTGTCTTACTGAAGGATCCCCGCGGTATTCTAATCCAACAAACGGAGAATGTACAGGCGGCTCGCCAAATTCGATTTACCAGTGTGCATGAAATAATCGAATTAGAAACTATTTTGAAAGAATATATTTATGAAGCCATTGAAGTGGAAAAATCCGGTTTGGAAGTGAATTTTAAGAAGACGGAAGAATACATAATTCCCGAAGAATTTCAAATTAAGCTAAATGAAATCCCAGCCTTAAAAGCTGCTTTTGAAGCATTGACACCAGGACGGCAAAGGGCATATCTTCATTATTTTACTCAGGCTAAACAATCTAAGACTCGAGAGTCAAGGGTAGAAAAATACATGCAGCATATCCTAGAGGGAAAGGGATTAAATGATTAGGACATTATATGAAGTTTAAGATGCTTTTTTAATTTGCAATCATTTGAACTCCTTTTTTGATGGCAGGATACTCAAGAATAATTTTGAAGTGGAATCAAACAATAAACAATCTCTAAAGTATAAAAACAGTTTCTAAAATTTATTATCAGTAGCCATAAATAAAAAACGGCCATATAAGTGTATCCTTTAATTTTATGTTAAAGGGTACATTTTTTTGTCTTTAAAAGTGAGAGTGATAAAGCTTACTTGCACGTTTATGGTAGAACATTAATGATAAAGTTCAGGCTTGTTGATAAAGGATATCCGTATTTTTTATCGAATAATTTAATTACTATATGAAAAGGGTGATAGTAATAGATAAAAAGATACGTTTCTTTTTGGATAACCATACGGAAAATACAATAGTCAACAAGCTTCGCAATGCCGGTTGTGTTTTCGCAGAGGATGAAGCTCAATTACTAATTTCAGAGGCATATTCTTTAGAGGACCTTATAAGAAAAGTCGAGAAGCGGGTAGGTGGTCTGCCGCTGGAATATGTAATTGGATGGGCACATTTTTGTGGACTTCGAATTGCAGTAGAACGAGGGGTTTTTGTTCCTAGACAGCGCACCGAATTTCTTGTTCGCCATGCAAAAGAGCTAGCTGGTTCAGGTGATGTCGTCGTTGACCTTTGTTGTGGTTCAGGGGCTATAGGGGCAGCACTTGCAGCAGCTCTAGATGATCTTTCTCTGTATTGTTCTGACATTGACCCAATTGCAATACGATGTGCAAGACGAAACATGGCGAGATTTGGGGGACAGGTTTTTGAAGGTGACTTATATAAGGCTTTGCCACAACCGATTAAAGGCTATATAAATATTTTAGTTGCAAATGTACCCTATGTTCCTACTAAAGCAATAGACCTGCTTCCAACAGAGGCACGTCTTTATGAACCGAATTTAGCCTTGGACGGCGGGGATGATGGGCTGAATATACTAAGTAAGGTAGTAGAAGAAGCACCATTTTGGCTCGCACCGGGAGGACACTTATTGATTGAGACGAGTGAAATGCAGGCAACACAAACTTTTGAAATCTTTGTTCATGCTGGCTTTGCCACTGAAGTAGTTAGAGACGCTGAACTGGATGCTACTGTAGTTATTGGAACTAATCCGCATTTTTATAGTATGATTCGAGGGCAAAGCTGAGTATTAGAGAGCAGAGGCTCTTTTTTTATCCAAATCGATTAAGTCCTAAAAAAAGGTGTATTTTTAAAAATAGCGGCTCCTCTGTCCTCCATAATTTCTCCGGCTAAAAAATGATTTAGTACCATCAAAAGGTGTAAAGAAAAAACCACTCAATGTGGTTTTTTAATCGCGCATTGCCCCTGCCTCACGGGAAGTCATCGCACCTTGTCCTTCATTTACATCCTTTTGAATCTCTTGTTTTACCTTCTGTGCATCAGTTCCTGAAAGTTCTGGCTTCATCATAGACCCTACATTCTGATTAGCTTGATTTTCCTGTTGCATCCAAGTTCTCCTCCAGTTTTTGTTTTACTCAGTTTTCTGGCATTTCTGAAGGAAAGAACTTAATATCTCGCCTTCTAAGAGTTATTATTTCACAAACATCGTCAAGGTATTTATAGTAAACCTAATTCTTTTTTTATTACTTCTATATTTTTCTTGTGATATCCGCGGATACCATCAACAAATTCATATCGATGAATATATTGATCTAGTTTAATGTTTTCTTCAATGCCCAAAACTACATTTCGAATTGTCCGTATATATTCCAAATCTCCCTTTTGTCTTCTAATGATTTCATCCATCTTTTTAGTCGGAGAACCATGACCAGGAATCAATAATTGAACAGGGTGATGCTGTAAAATCCATTCTGCTTTTTCTAATGTCCTTTCATATTCCTTACTATCCTCAATAAAAGGAAATTCCACATCTGATAGATGATCCCCAGCAATAAATACGCCTAAGCTATCGATTAAAGTAAAAAATCCGTCTGATGAATGTCCTTGTGCTTGATAGAAGGTAAGTTTTGTTTTGCCAATAGAAAGTGTTTGCCCATCCTCTTCTATCGCATAATCAATATTGGGATAATGGATACCATAATTTCGATGAAGATATAACTCATCATCAAACATTTTGATTTTGTTCAAAATGTTCGCCTTTTCAGGATGCTTTTTTGTTCCGACACTTCCAATTGTTTTAGCTTCAGGAAAAGCTCCATAGCCAAGCACATGATCGAAATGAGAATGAGTAAATAGCAAATATACAGGTCTGCCTTTTTGTCTTCTATCTACTTCTTGCTTTATCTGTTCTACCTCATTTGGAAGCCAAGCAGGATCTATCACTAGCACTAAATCATCTGTTTCTATTACAGTGGAGTTCGTTAAAACCAGGGCACTCTGAAATACGGTAGTATGGGAATCTTCATAAATAATCAAGGTTCTTCTCCTTTTGTATTACATATTTTTTTATTGTCCCTTTTCATTTTCTCTAGACTTAAATGATAATGCAAAATCAAGGATTGGAGAAGCTGGAGCTATCAATGAACTACTTCCAATGGTAATAGATCTTAACGAAACAGCTTTAGCAAGAAACAGGAAAACAGTAACCATATTCATGATGATGAAATTGCATTTTTAACTAAACAAGAATTCACCAGCTGAAGATGTAAGGAAACGGTTCTTTAGAAAATTTTCATCCTCAATAAAAAGGTTAAGAAATGAGATGAATTTGTAATTTTAATCATTTCTAATCTGGGGGCAATTTAAGACATAGAAGCACAGCCAAGATACCAAGTGGCTGTGCAGCTTTTGCGAAAACCTTTTTAATTAGCATTGAGCAGATTTAGTTATCCTTTATTCTTGCCAGTTTCTTTCTTGTTTTCGTATATATACAATCTGACCAATATGGTAGGCGTTATGTGTGCATAAATTTGAAACAGCCCCCCACCATGGACATTCTCCAGGGTAATTTGCAATTACCTCATCTAATTTACTTTCGGGTGATTCCTTTAGTGCCTTTAGCCAATCCGTGTAAACTGAATCCAGTTTACTTACGACATTATTCCATTGTTTTTCAGTAATTGTTTGATTGGGACCCTCAAATGTTAAAGAATTATTTGCAGTACTTTCGAATGATTCTTTATCCATAAATCGTTTTAACCATTTTTCGTTCCAAAATGTGAGATGTGTAACTATTTTCCATATTGAATGACTTGATTCATGCTTTTGCCAGGTTGCTTCGTACGCTGTAAGTCCTTCAATTGAATCTTGAAATGTTGGAAACCAGCTTAAGTCATTTTTGCATGCGGCTAATTGATCCATTAACAAATCTTTCTTAGTAGCGCCCATTAAATTCCTCCATTTTTAACAAGATTTATGACGGTTTTGGAATGTCCCGCTTTGAAAAACTTCTTCTTGTATTATTTTTTATCATAGTTATCATCCCCCTTTAGTTTATTGAGAAGAGAATAGATTCCCACTTTTATTTTACTATAAAATTCTGATAAATGAATAAAATTACAGAATAGGAACTTATGTTTATGTAATGGAAAAAACACTTACATGTTTAAACTCATAAGTGTTTTATTGTTTATTATCATTATTTTTCATTTTATTACCTACATAGAAGCCATATTTATTTTTAAAGGTTATTTAAATCATTCACTAATTCTAATGCTGCCTCATTTCTATATTTGTATATAAAACTGTCTAGATCTTTTTTAAAAGAGATTTCAAGCAGCCCTGCTGAACGAAGTATAAGTAGATGATGGTGAATATTCCCTTTCGTCATATTCATGTAATCAACGATTTGCGGAAACGACTTGCTCGTATCTTTAAGATAGTCGAGTATTCTTAGTCTCGTTTCATCGGATAAGGCTTTTGTTTTAATGATAATATCCTCATATTTATTGTCCGGTGAACAAGGAAATGTAATAACAATGCGTTTGTTAAATATATCTATTAAAGATATTGGTCTCATATGCCATGAAGGAAATAACAGAACCTCTTCCCTTATAATTTCTTCTATCTGAAAGCCTCGGCTTATTTTACATATTTCACGAATAGGGTTGGTCTGCAAACTGTGCTGATTCAGCTTCTCTACATTTTGTTTTAAAATGGGGTCAATTTCTCTTTCCAAATTCTTATAATATTCCTCATACCACATACTCAATAATTCGGTATATTCTTCCTTCCTCGCATTTAAATCATGTGGTAGGTCATGGTTATTTTTAGCGTATGGGATTAACATTTCATATAGCTCGCCAGCTGATAAATTGGACACCCACTGAATATAATCCGAGAAAGCTCCTTTATTTGAAAATTTATCAATTAAATGAACCGAAAAATCCTCGAATGATAAATCATTTAAAGACATGATTCTGGAATGCAGTTTTTCAGATATAGTGTATCTTGTTTCTTTATACCAATTTTTTGTTATTCCAAGATATTTAAGATGAGTTTGCCGTTTATAGAGTGAAAAACTCAATAGTATTTCGTATATAGGTGAAGCAATAGTTCGAATTTTTGTCATATTTAATGAACTCCTTTCAAATTTTATTATAACAAATATTGAATTCGATTCTTTGTTCAACTACTATTGAACTAAATAAAATATTGGAAAATTTCTTTACATAATAGGTTTTAAAAAGAGGGGAGCGGCAAAAATGGAAATGAAAATGGAGATGAAGTATGCTAGGCCAAATATGGAAGATTTTAAACAAAAGTTTGATCGATTATTAAAGCGATTCCATCAAGCGAGCACATTTGAAGAGCAAAATAATCTGTTTTTAATGCTAAATCAACTGCGAAATGAGTTTGAAGCGATGGAGCAGTTAGCGTATTTGCGACATATGATTAATTTAAATGATGAAGAATATAAAGAAGAACAAGCCTTTTTTGACCAAATAACCCCTATCTACCAAGCTTTTGTGACCAAGTATTATCATGCTATCCTTAACGCCTCTTTTAGAGAACAATTAGAAAATCGCTGGGGTACACAAATCTTTAAGCTGGCAGAATTAAAGGTTAAAATTTACACTGACGAAGTATCGAAAGAACTTCAACTAGAAAAACAACTTATTGGCAGCTATTTTTCTTTGTTAGCAAAAGCAGAAGCGGAATTTAACAGTGAGAAAATGACTCCTGTTCAATTAAGTCGCTTTACTATTTCAGAAGATAGAGGCGTGCGAAAAAAAGCTTATGAATCTATTTTTTCGTATTATGCTGATCATGAAGAGGAATTTGATGACATTCTTGACGAGCTTATTAAAGTCAGAACAAAGATTGCAAGAAAACTAGGGTATAAGTCGTTTACTCAACTTGGTTATGACAGATTGGGACGTTCTAATTATTCTCCTGAAGATGTCAAGGTCTACCGAAACCAAGTGAAACAATACGGGGTTCCTTTCATTTCGAAGCTTCGTGAAAAACAAAGGGTAAGAATCGGAGTGGAAAAACTGAAGTTTTATGATGAACGAGTGTATTTCAAAACAGGTGCTCCTAAGCTATTAGGGGATACGGATCAAGTGATAAAGAAGGCATTACAAATGTTTTCGGAGCTATCTTCGGAAACAAAGGAATTCTTTGACTACATGGTTTCCAGCGGGAATATGGATCTTATCAGCAAAAAGGGTAAAAGGGGTGGTGCATTTGCCACTTTTATAGGGACGGAAAAAGCACCATTTATTTTTGCAAACTTAGTTGGAACAGCAAATGATGCGAGAGTTCTAGCACATGAAGCTGGTCATGCATTTCAATTTTACATGAGTAGGAATACACCAATTCCTGAATACATTTCTCCAACCTATGATGCAGCAGAAATTCATTCATTTACGATGGAGCGCCTGGTTTGGCCATGGATGGAATTGTTTTTTGGTGAGGACGCAGAAAAGTATAGATTTAGTCATTTAATAGAAGCATTTATCCTTATGCCTTGGGCGAATGCGATTGATGAATTTCAGCATTATCTTTACGATAATCCTTCTGCAACGAAAGAGGAAAGGAAAGTAAAATGGAGAGAAATGGAACGAATCTATATGCCTGAAAAGGATTACGATGGAAATGAATTTTTAGAGGGTGGAGGAAGCTTCTATCAAATTAGCCATTTGTTCGAAACACCGTTTTATTTCATTGATTATGATTTGGCACATAATTGTGCGGTACAGTTATGGATTCGATACAATGAAAACCGTGTAGAAGGTTGGAATGATTTTTTAAAGATTTGTCAGGTGGGAGGCAGTGAATCACTTGTCGAGATTGTTAACCGAGCTCGGCTGCTGTCTCCATTTGAAGAAGGAAGCTTACATTATATTATCGATTATGTGGATCGATGGGTAACACAGTTTGATGACCAAAAGTTTTAATTGATTTGTTAAACTACCAGGTTAGAAGGTATTGAGATAAGTTTGGTTGGTAAAGTTACATTTGATTCATTTAGAAAAGCTTGATTCATTCAGGCTTTTTTTCTTTTGGGTGAAAAAGAGGAATTTAATCGCTAGGAAACTAATATTAGTATAGGATTCTAAAAAAATTGGGAGACTTTATCATGAGAGAATTCTTTGAGTATAATTGGCAGATAAGAGACGAATGGTTTGACTGGTGCAAGCAGCTAACAGCAGAGGAGTTAAATAAAAAACGAATTGGCGGTGTAGAAAGTATTTTATACACCCTTTTTCACATTACCGAAGTAGAATATAGCTGGGTTCGAGGGATACAAGGAAAAGAAGATATAGTATTTCATTTCTGTGATTATGATACTCTCGAGAGGGTAAAAATGCTATCAGATGAACTAAGAAAGGAAACTATTGATTTTTTTAAAACAAGCTTCAATCTTTTAAACGATGAATTGGTGAGTGTGGCTTGGGATAAAGAAAAGTACACTGCGGATGAGATTTTGCATCATATCATTGCACATGAAATCCATCATATTGGACAACTTTCTATTTGGTCAAGGGAATTAAAATTGGAGCCTGTTCCATCCAATTTTATTGGAAGAAGGCTTCAATAGCTTGAAAGTATGTGAGTAGAATGTAAATAATAAAATAGGTATTTTGTCATAAATGCTTGATAGAAGACAGGCATTCAATATATTATTATGTTATTGAAAGAATTTTTTGCTAATTTTGAGATTAATAGGTTTGATTTACACAAGTTGTATTTGCAGCCCCTAACTTGATTGAAAGGATGATTCCAATGAGAAAAAGTATATTAGTTTTCCTCTCTATATTTATTATTCTGAGTATGATAGGTTGTTCTAAACATGAGAGTGTCGAAAAGAAAACCTCAAGTTCTGAAAAAGTAGAAAATGATACTGCTCAAAATAAACCAAAGAAAAAGAGCAAGTACCCTTTTCCTGCGGATATTAAACAAAAAGGTACTGTAGATTTAGAAGTTATTAATACTGTTGATGGGGCTGTAATTGGAAAGGTTCCAATCTTTAATATTTTAAAAACTACTAAGGAAAAGCCAATTACCTTAGATTACTACGATTTCGACGCTACGAATCTAACCTTTATTTATGTGGATGGAGTGTTTGTTTCAACAGAGTCTTTTGGAAAAGAGGGAAAAACCCCGATTACTATTAAAGATGATGATTTAACACCGGGAACTCATACGGTTACTGCCGTCCAGTTTGCAGGCTTGGATCCGAATGGCGAAGTAGAGGCTTTGGCACAAGCAAAGTATAAAATAAAGGTAGGCAACTAAACAATATTTCTCTATTTTTCAGTCATGTAATTTTCTTCGATTATTGAAGAATACATATTCTGAACCAGGCTTGAAAATAAAATATTGCCAAAATTCATATCTCAATGGTATTCTTATAACGAATGAAATGTGGAGGAGGGTATCGTTATGAAAAAAAGATCAATGAAATCTTTATCTAAAGGCGTAGGATACTCAACTTCTGTTTTTTTTGCAAATGCTAATCACGGGAGAGGTCTGTCTAATTTAAGATAAAAATGACTGAACACCTTTGATTAGAAATTCTAATTAGGTAGTGGGATAAACAAAACCACAGGTCGTTTCCTGTGGGGCGTTATAATATTGAATTACTTAAGCCACAGGAATGAGTTCCTGTGGCTTTTTACATTTTTAAAGGAGGATGACAAATGGAGAAAAAACGAGGTATTTATATTAAGTTATTAGAGGTTTCAGATGCAGAGGAAATGGTTAAATTAGAAAATCAAAATCGAGATTTCTTTCAGCTGTATACTCCCTTAAGGGATGAACGTTTCTACACAATTGAAGGGCAGGTGGAGAGAATACAAAAATACATTTCACAGGCAAATCAGGATAGTTGTTTTTCCTTTGGAATCTTCTTATCGGAAAATAATCATTTAATTGGAAATGTGACGCTTTCTGAAATAGCAAGAGGGAACTACCAGAGCTGTTGGATTGGTTACTATTTGGACAAAAAGCATAACGGTAAAGGATATATGACAGAGTCTGTTAAGCTCGCCGTACAATTTGGATTTAATGAATTGAAGTTACATAGAATTGAAGCAGGGGTGATGCCACATAATAAAGGATCTATTAAGGTTTTGGAAAAGGCAGGCTTCCATAGGGAGGGAATTGCAAAGGAAAATGTTAAAATTAACGGCAAATGGGAGGACCACCTAACCCTTGCCATTGTAAATAATAGAAATTAAATACCAATCATCTTTGTATGGAGAATTAGACTGTAGAAAAAAGTGGGAATGCTATCTCCATTTTAATCAAGAAGTAAATGGTTAAAAGGTTTAGATGTATGTACAAAAATGAAGCATCATTTGGTTATATCCCAAACGATGCTTTATTTGTATTACATTTCACATAAACATCGAAGTATTCTTTTGATGAAGGTCCAAGGGCAATTAATGGATCCTCAAAATGAATAATAGGATCCATCCTTTCATCCTTTCTTTTTGAATAAAAGCTTAATAACGTCATTATACATATCCGCTAAGGAGGGAAAAGGTTGTAGTCCAAAACTTAGAGGCAGTTTTTTCTTCTTTGTTTAGTAGTAATTTAGAGAATAATATTGTCTTTTTTGAATTAATAGAGTAGTTTTATATTACTCTATAGTGTGAATATTGGAAAGGTGATAGAGGAATATGAACAAGACTTCATTAAAAAGACAATATGATTTAGATTGGATTCGTGTACTTGCAACAATAGGGGTATTTTTTTACCATTGCTCGATGTTTTTTAATCCGTTTCCTTGGCATGTGAAAAATAATGTGTTGGATTCCAATAGCATATTAGTATTCTCTTTATTCGTTGGCGCATGGATGATGCCCATTTTTTTTGCCGTGTCAGGAATAGGTGTAGCTTATGCTTTGAGGAAAAGAAAAAACACTGAATTTCTTAAAGAACGAATGATTCGATTATTTGTGCCGCTTGTATTCGGCGTATTTATTTTAACACCACCACAGGTTTATATGGAACGTGTATCCCATCATCAATTCCAGGGGTCATTTTTAGCATTTATTCCACACTACTTTGACGGAGTGTACTTAGATATTGGTGGGACGGGGAATTTTGCCTTTTTTGGATTACATCTATGGTACCTACTAGTACTAATTGTATTTTCTTTGTTTACATTGCCTATATTTAGAAGGGTTACTGTGAGGAGTAAATTTGGAAATCTGCACCTGTTTTTACTTCCTTGTATTCTTATTTTATCAGGGATAATCAAAACGCAAAGTTTAGGTGGATGGGATATTGTATTTTATCTCTTAATCTTTATTTATGGTTATTACTTTTTTTACAGCGAAGCATTTCAAATAACTATTAAATCTACCATTAAAGCACACCTTATAATGGCGATTTTAACATCTATTGTCTTCATTGTTTGGGCTTTACACGGGATGCCACAGCAAGGCACTGTTCAAGATTATTTATTTTTTGCTCTTCGTGTCTTTAATTGCTGGAGCTGGGTACTTTGTATCTTCTTTTTGGCGAATAAGTATTTATCGATGAAAAATCGTTTTTTGAAATATGGTAGTGAAGCATCCATGCCATTTTACGTCTTGCATCAACCTATTATTGTAGTACTAGGTTTTTTTATTCGAGATGTTTCTTGGTCCATACCGGTAAAGATAATGTTCCTTGCTTTCGTTTCTTTTATTATCATCATGGTTTGTTATCATTTCATCATCAGGAGAGTTAATCTATTAAGAATTTTATTTGGAATGAAAAAGATAGATATTTCCAAAATGCAAACAGCAAATAAAGGAGAATCTTATAATTGAAGAAATTTGATAGATTAATAGATTGGTTAGAGGATATTAGAGTGAAAAATCATAGCAGCGCATCTTCATTATATATTTTAAAAGATAATGAAGTCGTTTTAGAATATTATAATGGCTATCATTCGAATGCAGCTGGGGCCATGCCGATTAGTGAATCATCTCAATTTAACGTGGCATCTGCCAGAAAGAGCTACTTAGGTCTTGTCGTGGCGTATGCACTATTCGAAGGTAAAATTAATAGCTTGGATGATTACGCAGCTCGCTATTTTGATGATATGGATCAGCATTTACTTGGAAAAACGACCATAAGGCATTTAGTAACGCATTCACATGGATTACATGAATCAGAGGATGGTACTATATTCAGAGAGTTTGAACCTGGTCAAGGATGGGCATACCGAGGAGTAAATGTTTTAATGATGACGCAATTGGTAAATAGACTTTTTAATAAAACCTTTCCCGAGCTATTAAAGGAAAAGGTATTTGTACCAATGGGATTCACAGAAACATCATGGCAAACGGAGGAAAATAGAAATTTAGTAACTGAAATTGTTGACCCCAATTCTTATGGCAGCTACAAGTTGGGAAAAACCAATGATGGAAAAGAATCCAATCTATATACATCAACTCGTGAGTTCGCACAATGGGGAAATCTTCATTTGTATAAAGGTAAGATAAATGGAAAGCAAATTGTTCCAAGAGAAGTAATTAATATGGCGACCCAAATGCAAAGTCCGATTTACCATAATCACAATCTTCCGCAAAACGGTT
Organism: Bacillus sp. FJAT-49736; assembly: GCF_018343615.1. Classification (GTDB taxonomy): domain Bacteria; phylum Bacillota; class Bacilli; order Bacillales; family Bacillaceae_C; genus Margalitia. Next base: position 496,163 of record NZ_JAGYPI010000001.1, read on the forward strand.
TGTTTTGGTACGTTCAAGGCACTCCCGCTGCCAATAGCGAGATTGGTGAAAGAGTTCCGCGCGGTTCCTATCAAATTTTAGGAATCACTGGCCCCACTCTTCTTGTCATTCCGGAATACAATGTCGTTGTCGCCAAAATGTATAATAAACGATATAACTATGGGGGGGATAACTACCTCTATTATTTAAGGGAATTTAGTAATTTAGTTGCAGATACTTTCAAGCAGTAAATCTAATATGGCCAGGAATTTTTTTATGATCCCAAAAATACATATAGTTTCATCGCAGCCTCGCATATAAATGTATGGGGAAAGTATATTAGGGGCTGCCTCCCTTCAGAAAATCCTAAGTTATTATTTATATTCAACATGAAATTCAAAAAAAGTATTGACAAAATATTATTTTTGTGTTATTATTAAATATTTTGTTGTTGACTATATATAATGGACATGATAATAATAAAAAGTAGATTTCAAGATTTAATCTGGAAGGAGAGGAAGTATGGAACAATTACCATGTGCTGGATGCAGAGGATTATGCTGTGGGCCAGTTGCAATAACCGAGCAGGAATTTAGGAGAATTAAAAAAAAGATAAAAAGTATGCCTCGAAAAACACGTGATGAGTTACAAAATCAAATGAGATTTCATGGAACATGCATTTTTTATGATTTAGATCATGATCGCTGTGGAATTTATTCCGTACGACCTAAAGCCTGCAATATGTTTGGGTATTATAAAGGAATGGCTTGCTTTCGAAAACCCGAATTAGCTACAAAAGTTCCTGTTTTTAACGAAAAAACAATAGGAATTCTCTCCATAGATTTTACATGGTCCGATTTTATAAAATAAAAACTCCTTAGATTTTTTACCTACCTACATTTTTTTCGTCTGATTGTTATGAAAGTGATGTCCTATTTTATATAGTTTAATACTAGAATGCATGATTGCTAGATTGGTAATCCTTCCATGGTTCATGGGCGGAAAAGCAAAATTCCTTTTAATATGGAAAAGATAGTTTTTTTAAGATTGGACTTAAAGGAGGAATAGAAATAACTCTTTATGCAAAAAATGTAAAAAAAAGTAATAAGGGGTTATGATGATACTTCTCTATACATCAGCATTCATTTTCAATTTAGTTGCATTTAAAGCCTCTCATAAAATGTCGGCTAACAAAGTTGTTCATATATGGTGCTTTACAACTGCATTTCAATTAATTTGGGATGTATTTGTTTCTTTAAAATACCATGGGTATTGGTATTTTACTCAAGGCATTGATTTTTCTGCACTTCCGGCCTATTTCTTATTAGTTCAACCGGTAAATGTTATATTTTTAGCATGGTATCCTTTTAAAAAGCCTATAAAAAAAAGGCTTTATTATATCTTTATTTGGCTAATTTTTTTGCTATTATATGAAGAACTAACTACATTACCGAAGCCATGGGGGTTCTTCCGATACGGATGGTGGAATATTTGGTATTCAGGCTTACTTGATATAATATTGCTGAGCATATTAATACAGTTCTATAAGTGGATAAGTAAATTAGAGGATAAAATACGTAATTAGGCATTAAGAAACGATTTTTTATTCAACGCAGTAAATAGCCCTTTCTATCTTAATAAGGGCTATTGTTTTGTTATAATTTGTTTTGATAAGTAATTTTTTGAGTTTGGACCACAATTCAGTAGTAAATCAATGATCGATAAATTCGGTATGAACTTTCCCCATCGTTGTGGATAGACAGGATGCTCAAATTCTTGATAAACAATTGTAATATTATTATTTTGAAAATCATTCTCATCTATATATGATTTGGCGCCATTACCTGATAAATACATATCCGCACCGAGCGATTTGCATATATTAATGAGTTTCGTATTCTTTTTACCTTTAATACCGCTTAATTCAGAAGAACGTACTATTGGTGTTTTCATTCCTAGATAATCGCGAATAAAGTGGATGATTTCTAAATTGATATCGATTAGTTTTGAACCTGAATGTTGATAAATTTTAAGTAAGGATGGTGAGATTTGTTCCCAATACTCCGTTTTAGCATAGCATCCTTGCAAGGAATTAAAGTGTCTGTGCTTCCAATTTAATTCATTCTTTATTTGAATATCTTTAATTAAAGCTTTCTTATTTATAACGGGCACAGATAAAGATACGATCCCGTTCGATCCTTTAATCACGTTTCTTCGCTCGGCTTTATTAGAACACAGAACATCGTCTAAAAGCACAAATACATCACAAGAAAGCATTTTATGAAAATATCCAATCCAAGGTAAATAATTTGGTTGATGAATCCCAACAATCATGAAAAATGAACACACCAATCTATAGTATTTTAAAAATCCCAGTCCTTATTTTTACTCAATAATCGAACCATCTCAATATTCATTTTATGTCCACTCCTAAATCCAATAAATTGCCCCTGTACTTGTTGTCCTAGTAACATTAAATCACCTGTTAGATCCAGCAGCTTATGTCTAGCAATTTCATTACTCCAACGAAGCTTTGCATTACCGCTTGGAATTTTTAAGCAATTCTCTATGTTTTCGCCAAAAAGTGCTACCATTGCATTATATTCATGGTCCAAAATAAATGAACGCGCCTTTACCAGTTCTGATAAAAAGTTAGAATCGTTCATAGTGGAAATATGGGCAATTTGGGTAGGGATTATATGATCGGGATAGTCTAGAAGATATGTGATAGAAAAATGCCTAGCTGGGAGTCCTAAAAGGAGGGAATCATGACGAGTCCCATCTGGTGATTCGAAATAGTCCATTACCCAAAGTGGTTCCTTCACAATCTTGTATTTCTTTGGATTTGATTGAGTAATTGGAACGGCTTTTGAAAGTGCTTGAACAAATTCCAAACTACTGAAATCTGAAACAACAGGTACATATGGACCGTTCAAATGTATACGGAGATTGGTAATATCTAAGCCTCGTATAGCGGCAAGTATATGTTCAGTATGCTCAATAGTAACTCCATGTTTTGTGAGGGAAGACCATCGTTTGTTAAAATATGCATATTCAGGTTTGCATTCAATTTCAGGCTTTTCTGGTAAGTCGTTACGAATGAAAATAATACCAGTATTTGGTTCGGCAGGTTCAAATATAACCTGCGAAGAATATTGCCCATTTATAGCAATTCCTGAAACCTCAGTTGTATATGTAATTGTCTTTTGCACCTCAGAATCACCTCATATACATGTTTAGACTTTTAATGAAATAGAGGAGGAGTCATTACTTCATCAATATTATTCATTGTTTATATTATATGTTTCATCTTCTTATATTAGGATTGCCGGTATTGTACTTTAGATTAAGACAGTTAATCGAAATTGATTGATTAACACATGAACAAGCATTTTCCTTTCTTCATAAAATATGTACAAGAGTAAAAAGCAATAGGAAAGGATGAAACACCTTGGACATGAAGAAGCCAATTATGAATACATCGGATCGGCCCCAATACACAAAAACGTTAAATAAAACTCCTAAGGGAAAATTAGTAAAAAAGAGTGGCTGCGGCTGTGGAAAGCGAAAAGTAAAGTAAACAGGCAAATGGTAAAATGCCTGTTTTTTTTTTTTTGCCAAGTAAGAAGAAAAACGTACTGCATTGCAAAGTGACAGCAGCAAATTTGCTTAACTATTTGTGGATAAATAAAGTCCTATACTTTCCGTTTTATCGATTGCATAAAAAACAAGTGTATTCATTAATAAAAGTATTGCCTTCAAGATATTATTCTTGTTCTATATGAAAATTGAACATCTGTCCGTATCAAAAGCATAACTCATTGAATTATATAAAGAAGGAATAAAGATAAGAAAAAGGAGTTTATTATATGACATTAATAGGAATGCTTCATCATCGTAAAGACCCGAAAACTGTCATTAAATCATATGCGTATGCGGCGGTGGCTAAGGCGGAAGGGGCACGTTTTTTTTATTTTTCACCAAAAACCGTGAACTTTACCAATAATTCTATAAGAGGACAAGTATATGAGAATGGAAAATGGGTGGAACGCATAATGCCATTTCCAGATGTCATCTATAATGCTGGAAGTCCCGAGAAATTAGCGCAGTACAAGGGCATTATCCAAAAATTAAAAGAAAAGATTCCTTTTACTACCCACTCTATAGGGAATAAATGGAATATTAGCGAAAGGTTAAGAGAGGCTGGAGAATTCTCCAATTATTTAATCCCCTCAGAGATTGTAAAGAATACCGAAGAATTTTTTAAATTTATGGATGCATTTAATACTGTCGTATTTAAACCAATCGATGGCAGAAAGGGAAAAGGAATATATTTTATATCTAAAGAGAACGATTATTACCTTGTAAAAAAAGATACAAATACTGATCGTTATTCTAGGCAAAAATTGAATGAATTTATTCAATCGAAGCTTTCAGCGGGTACCTTTATTATTCAACCATATATTCGTTCCATTACTAAATCAGGGCAAGTATACGATTTTAGGCTCCATGTCCAAAAAAACGGTGAAGGAAAATGGGTTATTACTACGATTTATCCACGTGTTGCACCTATGGGATCTATTATTCCAAATATTAATAACGGTGGATTTACCAATTACTTAGATCCGTTTTTACAACAAGAATTTAAAGATGACGCCTATAATATTAGAAGAACACTGGAGCATTTTTCGTTATCCTTAGCCAATCATTTAGATGAGCTTCAAATGATAAAATATGGGGAAGTCATTGATGAAATTGGAGTGGATGTAGGCTTAGATGAGAATTTAAAATTATGGATATATGAAGTTAATTGGAGACCGGGTTGTCCTCCTGCCTTTTATTTAGAGATGGATGTTGTCATTAATGGAATCAGATATGCAATGTATTTAGCAAAAAATAATAAGCAAATAAAGGAAAGAATTAAAGAATTGAAGTTACAAAGTATTAGAGACAAAAACAAGAAAAGAGATCTACCGATTATCGCTGTTACCGGTAGTGCTGGAAAGACGACAACAAAAGCCTTTCTTTCCTCCATCCTTTCAAAAAAGTGGAACACATTCTCATCCAAAGACTATTGGAATACAACGGAGCATACCAAAAAACATGCTTTAGAAATTAATGACTCACATGAAGCGGTTGTTTTAGAATATGGAATGGCATATCCTGGGGTTATTACAGAACATTGCAGTATAATAAAGCCAAATATAAGTATTGTGACAAATGTTGGCCTTGCCCATGTTGGGAATTTCGATGGTGACGTAAGGAAAGTGGCTAAGGCAAAATCTGAATTAATTCATGGCATGGATCAAAAAGGAGTTCTATTTATTAACTTGGACGATCCAAACTCCAAATATTTAGAAACGGATCGTTTTAAAGGCAGAATCATTACAACTGGTATAAAGTCGTCTCCTGCAGATTATCGTGCTTACGATGTTAAATATACCGATAATGGTATGGAATTTAAGATGAAGTTACAAGGTCAAGAAATTGATTTGTTTATCCCTATATTTGGAGAACATCATGTCTATAATGCAATTAATGCCATTGCAGTTGCTGATTATTTAGGGCTTTCACCAATGGAAATAAAATTAGGTTTACTCTTTAGAAAACCGCCGAGAAGATTAACAATTTATCGTTGTAAAGATAATATTACCGTCATAGATGATACTGTTCACTCCCATCCCCAAGGAGTAAAAGCGGCTATTGATGTTCTATGCAATATTGGAAACAAACGTAAAGTAGCCATTATCGGACAGATGAGGGAGTTGGGAGACCTTAGAGATGATGAATATCGTAAACTAGGAAATTACATTTGTGAAAAGGATATTGATATATTAATCACCTATGGGTATAAGACGGAGGAAATCGGTAAGCAGGCGGAGAGAAAAGGGTTTCCAAAGCAAAATATCTATCATTTTACCGACAAAGAAGCGCTTCATGAACTTTTATTAAAGATTATTAAAAGGGGAGACACCATTTTAGTCAAAGGAGCAAGTAAAACCAATATGTTTGATACTGTAAAATTTTTAGATCAGACATTTGGCTAATTCAATAAGATTTTTGATTCAAAAATAATACAGAAAATAAAAAAACAACGTCAGCATATTAATCTGGCGTTGTTTTAGTTTTCGAAGAATTTAAATGAAAGGTTATTTTATTCGCAGCACTTTTGGCAAGCTTTTTTGCTTCCGCCATGCTTTCCGCGGCTGCAATCACATAAGCATAACGGTGTCCCATCGATAAAGGCGGGGTTAATACAGTTCCTTTTTTCGGTTTTACATACACTTCTACAACACCGGGAGATTTTAGTGCTTTATTTTTTCCAGTAATTTTTTCTAAAGTGCCTTTATTAGAAACAATTACATATTGAGTAAATACATAATTTGAACATTTTTTTACTAAAGAAGGAGTTTTTCCTAAGTAAAGTTTAAGTGTTTCTTCTACTAAATTAAAACCAAAAGCTGCTTGAAGCATACTATTCATTGCTCCACCTGAAATTCTTGGGTTGATTTCAATCAGTTTCCAGCCGTTGTTGGTGCGTCTTAATTCTAAATGTAAGGCACCGTCTTTTATATCTAATTGTAAAACTACAGATTTTAATACATCTTCGATTTCTTTTTTTATTTCTGTTGGAGCTTTTGCCAATACCCCATATCCTGTAATGATAAATCTTTCACCCTTTGTAATTTCTTGTTCCATAATACCTGCAATGTGTATTTTGCTTTTGTACACTAATGCTTCTACTAAATACTGATCTCCTTCTATATATTCTTCTATAATAATCATTTCATCTGGATTCTTTTCCTGAAGATCTGCTAATTGTTTTTCTAATTGTCTACTATCACTTGCAAACAGTACATCTTTTGATCCTGTTGATTTTGGAAATTTAACCATAACAGGAAAAGCGAAGTCCATTGTTTCTAAAGAAAATGGTTCATTAGGGTTAATGATTAGAAATTTTGGTGTGTAAGGCTGATCTTTTAGAAATAAACGAGTTTCTAACTTGTCTTCCATTATCTTATTGGCCGTAGGAGAGGAGTAATTATGGCAATATTCCTCGCAAAGAATGGATGCTATATAGACATATGAATCAATGAAACTAACAATGGTTTTAATATCTTTTCCTCTCAAAAGTAGTTTATTTATTTCTTCCTTCATTTTTGTAAGGTCATTCATATCGACATAAATCATTTCATGGACTTCCGTGTATTCTTTTCTTTGTTTTATTTGCTTTTTGTTTTGTGTAAAAACTACCGTAAAATAACCTAAACGTTCTGCCGTTTTCAGTGCTTCTCTACTCGAACCAGACTTATTTGTACCTATAAAGATAATTGTTTTCACATACTCCACTCCTCAAATTACGCTTCTTGTAAACAACCAGCTATATATATTTATGAAAATAACCTCTTTTTGCTTGGTTATTTATCCTATATAGGTACTGTTTATAGAAATATAAAAAGTGCTTAGTTACCATTTGCGATTTCAAATAATGAATATGTCTTTAGGGTTTTCGTACAAGCAAAAGGAATTAGGATACATATTTTTAACTATAGAAAGGAGTGAAGATGAATTAATGAGACCCCTCTCCGTTCGGAATATTAGGACTATTATAGATGGAATATTAGTCCATGGTTCTGACGATATCATTGTTGAAAATGGTGCTTACTATTTAAAACAAATAAAGAAGCCAAATACCTTATTTTTTTCTAAGTCAACCATTGCAAATTGGGATGAATTAATTAAATATTCTCCTCTTGTTCTTGTAACATGTAATCAGCTTAATCTAAATGTAAAGTTAGAAGATGTTACGATTATTAAAGTAAAAGATACGTATGAAGCATATTGGAAATTCGTGGATGAATATCGCAGTATGTTTAAGATTCCAGTTGTTGCTATTACTGGGACATCAGGAAAGACGACCACAAAAGAAATGGTTAGTCACATTCTATCTTCAGAGAAAACTATCACATCTACAGATAGAAGTAATAATTCTCGTACTGCTCATTTACAATACCTCCTTAATATTGATGATGATACAGAAGCAGCAGTATTTGAAGCTGCTGTTGGTGCTCCCGGAGATGTGTTGAGGGCTGGAACATATTTCAAACCAACAATAGGAATCATTACGAACATTGGATCCCATCATTTGAATTATTGCAGAACACAAGAAGCATATATTAATGCAAAAGGAGAAATGGCAAAAATACTTGATGAATCCGGTGTATTGATTTTGAATTCAGATGATAAAAATAGTAAAAAAATTAATTTACAACATTTTCGTGGAAGGGTTATAACATTCGGAAAAAGACAATCTAGTAATTTTAGAGCTACCAATATTAAATACTGTAATGACGGTATGCGATTTAATGTCCGATATAACAACGAAATTTATCCAGTATATATACCAGTTCTTGGAGAACATCAAGTATATAATGCATTAGCTGCACTTGCAGCTGTTAATGAAATGGGCTACGATCTTTCCCGTGCTGCCGGACGATTAAAAACATTTCAAAATTTAAACAAACATATTCAGCTATTGAAAGGGCTGAATGGAAGTATCCTTCTTGATGACACATGGAGTATTACTACCACTTCGCTGGAAGCAGCTTTAAAAGTGTTAAATGAAGTAGGAAAAAATAAAAAGAGAGTGGCAATACTAGGGACAATCACTGATTTGGGGTCCTGGGGATATGTTATACATGAGCAAGCAGGAGAGATTATTAGCAAACAAGGGGTAGATGTTCTTATTACAGTTGGAATGCATGCACGTATTATGGCTGACCGCGCAGTGAAAAGTGGCTTGATATCTGAAGTGTATTCCTTTAACAATAACATTCTTGTTTATGATCTTTTAAAAAAAATAGTGGATGAAAATACAGTTGTCCTAATTAAAGGTGATATGTATAGTAAACCAATTTTCGAATTAGCTGCTAAATTGCGGATGAAGGACTAGGATGCATTACTATTCTTTATTCCAAGCTTTATAAAAATGTAATTTAGCATAAGACAAACATCGTGTCGATTTTTTGAACTATCAATATATTAAAGTATCTTAAAAGAAAGGGGGGATTATGAATGGGTGTAATTTGTCCTTGTGGAGTCGAAGTAAATGCAGTATCAATGAATAATAATGTGAAATTTGTAGGACAAACTGGTACTGTAAGAGGTGACTTGACATATCTTGCGGATGTTTGTGTCACTTCGCTTGCTACTTCTACACTTTCTTTAACTTTCGTTGACACGGAAACTCCAGGCGCTAACAACTTCACCTTTACTGCCAATGCTATTACTTCTGTAACGTGTAAACAGGAGGGGCAGAACTGTGTCGTTACGGTAACAGGTACTGGACTAGTTAACGGTGTACAATTCCCGTTTACGGCAGTATTTAGAGATCAGGTTGCTACCGCAGCAAATGATAATGTTCAAAGCTTTGTCATTACAGGCTTCTTTAATCAAAATGGTGCTGCACCTGTACCTCAGGGCTCTATTGTTGCATTAGGCTGTCAGGAATTGTAGTAGGTTTTAACTCTCGGCATAAGTTGCCGGGAGCTTTTTTTATAAATACTGAGTAAGATAAAGGATTAAAGATATCAGGTAAAGGAGGACGAGATAATTGAACATAAGCAGGGGGCGAATTGGACAATTTAAAATTTTACAAACGGAGTCATCATTATCTAAGCATTTAGTGGATACAGAACTTTTTACGGAAGCTTCATTATTTTCCTTTCTAGAAAAATATAAATCTATCATAATTAAACCTGCTTTTGGCCCAGGTGATATTAAAGTTTTCTTAGAGAATAACAAATATAAGGTAGTATCTAATAACAAAGAAAAAATACTGGAGGATAAAAAAATTCTTTATCGATATCTCGTTGAAAACGAGATAAAACAGAAATATCATATTATCACCCAGGGAAAGCAGACCTCCCCTTTTTTTCAGAATGCTTTTCAATATTATGTTACGGTCCATAGAGATACATCTACGAAAAAGTGGTTTATTACTTCAAAAACAGAAAAAATTCGTTCTGTATTTGGGAAGTTTTTCTACATGTGTTTTTTAAAAAAGATAGAAGCCTTGTCCCTCCTGGCCGCATCAAAACTGGGAGAATACTTTCCAAGATGCAATACGCTTGTAATAGATATTATGTATGATCTTAAAGGGGCTATTTGGATACAAGATACTTATCTTCATTTACCAAATAGTAAATGGAGTCAACACCATACATTAACGAATAATCCTTTTCTCCATTCCTATGTCCCCGACACAGATTTACTTACAAAATTCACCTTCCAGCATTTTCTCCATAAATATAATGACATAATTATCAAACCATGCATTGGACAAAACGGAATTGGAATTGTCCAAATTTCCACAAACGATTTTATTTATGAAATTCATTCCGGAAACAGAAAAATTATAAAATCGACACTTGAAGAAACATTTCAGTATATTGAAGAAAAATTTCTTTATAAAAAGAACTATATTGTTCAACAAAAATTATCATTAGCATCTATAAATGGGTGTCCCATAGATGTAAGAGTCATTGCACAAAAAGTTGATTCGAATTGGACAATAACTGGAAAAGTCACTAAAGTAGCAGGGAAGGATTTCTTTGTTACAAATGCAGCTCAAAAACTATTGCCACTGGAGGATGCAATTTGTAACTCCAATATTCCATCTATTAATATGAATACACTTCAAGAAAGAATAGACGATGTATGTTTGATTGCAGCCAAACAACTGGAACAAAATAACACAAATATTAAGATTATTGGGTTTGACATCGGTATTACACAGCAAGGAAATCTGTCGATTATTGAAGGAAATTATACTCCAGACCTCTCTATGTTTTATCAACTTCATAATAAGGATATTTATTGGAGAATTTTAAATAACATTAGAAAAGGGAGATAATTCCTTATTAATAACAATGAATGCAAATAAAAGTAGAAAAACCACAAACTTTGTTCATTTTTGTAACAAAGCTTGTGGTTTTGCATTTTATTGCAAGTAAATAGTTCATAGTATTTCCTCGTATTTCCACCATTATTTTGATTGTTCATTACGATTCACTTTAGGGAAGCCAGCTAAATATTTGGCATAAAATATACTCGCATCCCTAATTTTTGTAACCGTATCATCATCGCCAATTAAAGAAAACATATTATTGTTTGGGGAAATATGATTAACTTCAATCAACCAAATATGATGATTTTTATCTAACGCGATATCGATTCCAAAATTACATATTGTTTCATATTTATCAATTTCCTTTGCAACGCTAATGGCAACCTCTGACATTTTTTTACGGGTGTTTACTACTTCAGGTTCGGATAGTTGAAAAGCAGTTGAAAGCAATGAAATTGCAGGTTCTACCTTTCCGCCGCTGGAAAGGTTACTAACAACACTCTCTTCAACCCCTTTTTTGCCCACCATGCCCACATCCTGCCATTGTCCACTCTGATCTTTTATAAGAACAATTCGGAAATCAATGAGATGATTTTTTTCTATTTCTATATTTAACCCTTCTTGTATGATGTACTTTTTACTTATAAACTTAGTTTCTACATAATTAAGTAAATCCTTTTCAGAAAAGAATTCTATGGCTAAGTTTTCGGTATTTTTACGAAATTTAACGCAAAACTTATTAGGTTCTACGATGAATTTTTCAACCCCTCTTCCTTTTAAACCTGATAAAGGTTTTACATATACTGTCTGAAATTTTTTAAGATATTTTAAAATATCAAGAGGCTCTTCATAAAGAAAGGTCTTGGGTAGATGTGGAAGTATATCCTCGTTTAAACTAAGCAGATTATGCATTTTCCATTTATTAATGTAGGCTGAGTTAAAAAAACGGGACCCGTAAAGACTTTTTAAATATCTTTGTCTTTTTGTAGACAAAATCATTTGTTTTTTTACTACTACTGCCGGAAATGGGATTATGCCATTTTCCCATTTTTGCGAAGTTGGATTGTATATATAGCCAGTAATCATGTTGGTTTTTTGATCTATCCCTTCCCACGCAAACAGTACAATAACCCCTTTGACAAACGGATATTGTTTTATTATGCGAGTATGATAAATTATTTTCTCTTTAAGTTCAGCCTGAGTTTCGGCAACTAACAAACCTATAAACGGTCCTATAATCATACCGTCATTTTGAACAGATATTTCATAATCAACACCTAAAGGGAGTTGAAGCTTATCCATAATAGTTGTTGATAAACCTATTTCATTCTCTTTTAACGTGTTTAATATTTTACATGTAGCCTCCATTTTTTGAAGTCCAAAGTGAATTATGGTTGTTTGATTGGTTTGGTCATTTAATTTATTTTGGTTAGGATGAAAAAATAAACATTGATTCAAATTATATATTGGTACTGCCTTAAAAATTTTGCCCAAGTGATAGTCCTCCCACCATAATTGTAATCATATATAAATGCATTGTATGTTTATCTAGATGGAATGGCCTGATTGATTTACTCCCCTAATCTAAATTCTTTTTAAAGGAAAACTCACGGTATTTTAATATGCTGCAAATATACTAAATTTGAAATCATGACTTTTTCTATTATACATACCCTCCTCTTACCCACAATATAGATTGATCTCTTGCATAAAATACATAAATCTATGCTAAAGAGGTGTTTTTTTTGTGGCCAATCAACTAGGGAAATGGGAGCAGATGGAATTATTGAAAATGAACGAATTAACGATGAAACATATTCCTGAAACGAATATTTATAGTCTGGAAAACTTATTGGAATTTACCAATCGCTATAAGTATGTTTATGTCAAACACAACAGCTCTGGACAAGGAAGAGGCATTTTTAAAGTCTTCAAACAAGATGGGCTCATTTGTTATAATGGCTTTTCTATACAGGCTGAACCTATCAATAACTGTGTGACGGAAAAAAGAATTAAGGAATTTCATCAAACCCTCCATCCATTTGAGAAATTAGGTAGATTAGGAAATTATATCGTTCAAGAGGGTATTCAAAGCTTTTCTTCAAGTGGGCTGCCCTTTTGTCTTCGTGTTCATGTTCAGAAACTAGAAGGAAAATGGATTATTGGTGGAATGAATGCAAAGATTGGAACCCCGGCAACAATAGATAGCGGAATTCTTAATTACCATCGGGGTTCTCAAGTAATAACCGTTGAAGAATTGTTGACGTTGCATTTGAAAATGGATCAAGCCAAGAAAAAAGAAGTAATGGATTGTTTAGCTAAAGTTGCTTTATCCGCTGCAGAGGTTATTTCCTCCCATTTTCCTTGCAGGGAATACGGCATTGATTTTGGGTTAGATCCTAATGGCAAACCCGTATTATTTGAAATAAATACTACTCCAGGTATTAACGGATTTGCTCAGATTGAGAATAAAGCAATATGGAAGAGAATTATTGAAATTAGAAAGTTACAAAATAAGGAATTCAACATTAGAAATGATTAATTATATTTCTAGAAATTTTATAAGACTACCTATAGGTTAGCGCATATTCGTTTCATCACCTATACCATTAGAACTTGCTTTTCATAATATATCTAGAAGAAAGGAGGAACTTTATTGCAGCCTATACCGGTTAATGAAATTAGAAGGTTACTTCATGGTGACTTAATTAGGGGTTCAGAACATTGGAAGGTCAGAAACGCTATTTATTATAATCGGCAAGATCTCACAATGCAAAATACATTAATGTTTGTCAGCAGAAGTAATGTGGTAAACTGGAATGAAATTGATAAAATGGGTCCGTCCCTTGTTGTTACTGATTTACCCCATGAAGAACTAAAAAAAGCACTTTCTAATACTACTGTCATTAAAGTTAGAAGCTTAGTTCAAGCATATTGGAAATTTATAGATTACTACCGTGGTCTTTTTAATATACCCGTCGTGACTATTACAGGTACATGTGGAAAAACTACAACAAAAGACATGATCAAACATGTCCTTAATAGGGATTATAATGTACATGCTTCGGAAAGCAGTAAAAATGAACCGAGAAGGTCCTTTCCATATTTAATGGGAATTGATAAAAATACAGATGCAGCAGTATTTGAACATGGATTGGGGAATTCGGGTAATATTAAACATCAGTGTATGATTTATCAACCGACAATAGGTATTATAACCAATATTGGTGTTCATCATTTAGATGGTTGTGGAAATCTAGAAGGTTACATTAAGGCGAAATCAGAGATCGTTGAAGGAATTAAAAAAGGTGGCACATTAATATTAAATGCCGATGATGAAAATACGAAAAAAGTGAAGTTAGATTCGTTTCAAGGAAAAATTCTCTATTTTGGCAAGGATAAAAAGTCAGACTTTAGAGCTTCCAATATTACTTATGCAAAAGGTGGTATGGATTTTACTCTCCATTATTCGAATAAAACTTATCAAGTTTTTGTACCTGGTTATGGAGAACACCAAGTGTCTAATGCACTTGCTGCACTTGCAGCAGTAACGGAAATAGGCATGACGATGGAGGATGCAATTTCTCGTTTAGCAACTTATCATAATATGATGCGACATTTGGAATTTTCTATTGGAAAAGGTGGAAGTACTATTATTGACGATACTTGGACAAATAATCCGACTAGTGTGGAGGCAGCATTAAAAGTTATTGATTCCATCGGAAAAGATAAGAAAGTCATTCTTGTTTTGGGTGATATTAATAGATTGGGAAATTTCGAAAAGAAGTATCATCGTGAAATTGGAAGCATGGTTGCCAAGAGAAATATTCATACTCTAATTACCATTGGAAAAAAGGCGGAGGAAATCGCAAACCAAGCGATAGAAGATGGTACAAAGGCGAAAGTTTATAAATTTTATAATGTCAATGGAGTTAGAGAAGTTGTAGATCCTATTCTCGATTCTGGTTCTCTTTTGCTGATCAAAGGTCCTATGTCCAGTCGTTCCATGATTGATTTTGCTAACGAATTAAAGAAGAATGAATAACAATCTTAATGAATAAATAAAAGAACAAGGTAGAACCTAATGGTCCCACCTTGTTCTTTCATTAATATAGTAATGGAATACATGGAATACATTCTTACATTAAAGTAATATTACTTTGTTTTTAAGGGAAGTTTTAAAATACACGTTTTGCTGTTAAATAATGCTGAGTGTAAAAATCAACAAACATGACTCTTGATGTAACACCTGTTGAGCTTGGAATTATGAGTCTAGAGTCACCTGCGTAAATGGCAAATGTGGATGGTGTAGATGAACCTGATACACTGTTAAAAAAGACTAAGTCCCCTTTTTTTAAGCTTGATTTTGAAACAGTAGTTCCATTTTTCATTAAGTCTTTTACAGAAGTAGTTTTTAGGGTAACACCATATTTTTTATAAATATAATTGACTAATCCTAAACTCGTGAATTTTAAAGATTTTTCATCATTGATATTTCCCATAGTAACTTTATCTTTTAAATTGTATGCAAGTTGAACAATGTTGTCGCCTTTAGTAGCAGGATTCGATGGCAGCAAGGTTGGTAAGACTCTTCTTGCTGAATAATAGCTGTCCGTATAGTAAGGTTTGCTGCTCATGTCTGATATAACGATATTTTGTTGGGGATCGGCCATATGGATAATTTTATTATTACCAATATACATTCCTACGTGATCTGGATCTGTACCAGTTTTTTTACTCTTAAAGAAGACTAAGTCGCCTTTTTGTAATTGACTTCTTGGTACATACGTTCCTTGTTTAACCATATAGTCTTCGTTATAAGTAGCCAAATCAACGCCGTTTTTTTCAAAAATATACATCATGAAAGATGCACATGAGAATTTATAAGGGTAAGTTGGTTTATATACTGTGTTACTGTAAGTCGCTTTTCCAATCAAACCTTTAGCAGTCTGTATTAATTGATCTGCTTTTGCTTGGACAGCTTGATTATTATTTTGTGTACTAACTGTAGCAGCTGAAACCTTCGTTTCTTTTTGAACAGGAACAGCTATTGAACCTAGACCTAGTGTAACCGCTAGAGCTGTAATTGCGAGATGTTTTTTCATTAGCGTAACCTCCAAAAGTCTGATTGATGAGTCGACTTGATTTTAACATAGCGAAGTTTGGAGTTTTAACTGGCAATTATTTCTGCGATCTTTATGGATTCCTGCACGCCTTGTCCCATATGGTGTAACAGCTACATTTACAGATTAATTACATTACTACAAAACCATAACAAGAAAAAAAGAGATGGCTTTTCGCCATCTCTTTCTACTATGAACGGAAATATTAATCTAGCTAATTTTCCCTCCATCACCAAGCCTAATTATTTTATTGTTTCTATATTGATTTGTGACATTTCTTGTATCAAATATTAATGATGCATTTTCGATAATCTTATTCAATGGGATGGAAGTATGGTCTGTCAAGATTAGGACGATGTCCGAATCTTTTAAATTGTTTGCTGTCAATGGTTTGCTTGTATATACCTCTTCGCCAATTTTTATGGAAGGAACAAATGGGTCATGATACTGTACATTTGCCCCTTTTATTCGGAGTTTTTCGATTATCAGGAGGGAAGGAGAGTCTCGGGTATCCGCTACATCTTTTTTGTATGTTATACCATACACTAGGATATTGGGTGATTTAGTTGGACTATAAGTTTTTAATAGTTCTTCTGTGCGTGTAACAATATAGTCTATCATTTTTCTGTTTGTAGAATCTGAAAGGGTAATGAACTCACTGCTTGTTTTTATTTGCTCTAATTTCCATTGAAGATAAAGCGGATCTACTGGAATACAATGGCCGCCTATTCCAGGACCTGGATAATATGGAGTAAATCCATATGGCTTTGTAGCTGCTGCTTCAATTACTTCCCAAATATTCGTATTTAAATGATCACTAAGAATGGCCATTTCATTAATAAAAGAAATATTAATAAAGCGGAATGTATTTTCTAACAATTTAGTGAGTTCTGCGGCTTCAGTCGAAGAAACAGGAACTACCGTATGATAAATATTTTGATAAAGTGAGATAACCTTATTTTTACAATAATCTGTTATTCCACCAACTACTTTGGGTATATCATCTATTTCATATTTATCATTGCCCGGATCTATTCTTTCTGGTGAGTTTGCCAAGAAGAAATCCGCTCCCACTTTTAATCCGCTTTTTTCAAGAATTGGCAGCAATACTTCCTTTGTCGTACCCGGAAATGTCGAACTTTCTAAGATAACTAATTGCCCTTTTTGGAGTCTCTTTTGAATTTCCTCTCCAGCACTTATAACATAACGTAAATCCGGTTCATGCTGTTCCGTCAGTGGAGTCGGTACACAAATAATAATGGTATCAACCCCTGTCATCACGTCAAAATCAGAAGTTGCCTTGTAACGATGGCTCCTATTTGCTTTTTTTAGTCTATTGTCGTCTATATCCCCGATATAGCTCTTCGAATTATTTAAGCTTGCAATTTTCTCCCTATCTAAATCAATCCCTATAACATGGAAGCCTTTTTCTACAAGCATGATAGATAATGGAAGCCCTACAAATCCTTGACCAATTACAGCGATTTTATTATTCATTTTCATCTATCACCTCTTCTCTAACTTAATTCTATTTAACCTATTCCATAGATGATGGATTGGGATAGACAGACAACATCTGAGTTAGAAAAAAGGCAAATGTATTGATACAAGTATCCTAGTAATCTACACATTCTTTACTTAAGAACAGGCTTTTTAATTAGAAGAATCTAATTTAAAAAACTTAACCACTCCTAACCCAATTTTGTTTGATAAGGGAAAAAGCTTAAAAACGTGGTTATTGCCGTGTCTTGTTTTAAAGAAAACTCATAAATTATGTAGACATATAAACTTTTAGCGGAATGAAATATTTATTCGGACATAATCGGATTTTAAGGATGAAATTTAGGAGAAATAGGGAGATGTATTATGATTAACCTTGTAGATTTACAGCGTCAATTTCACTTTATGAAGGATGAAATCTTATTGGAGTTAGAAAAGGTCATTGACAGTGGGAATTATATATTAGGATCAAAGGTTGAGGAATTGGAGAAAAAAATTTCTGAAAAATTAAATGTATCTGATGCGATTACGGTTGCCAATGGTACTGATGCACTAGTCCTTACTTTAGAAGGACTTGGGATTGAAAAAGGGGACGAAGTAATTACTACACCTTTTTCTTTTTTTGCAACTGCAGAAGCAGTATCCAGAGTTGGAGCTACCCCCGTATTCGCTGATGTAGATCCGGTCACCTTCAATATTAATCCAATGGAAATTGAAAAAAGAATTACTCCGGCGACGAAGGCAATTATTCCTGTTCATTTATTTGGACAGCCGGCAGATATGGAAGAAATTAATGGAATTGCAAAAAAACACAATCTTGTCGTTATTGAAGATGCTTGTCAAGCTTTTGGCTCCACTTATCAAGGAAAACCTATTGGAAGTCTCGGAGATGCCGCTTGTTTTTCATTCTTTCCAACTAAAAATCTTGGTACATTGGGGGATGGTGGGGCTATAACAACATCCAATAGGAAACTTGCTGAGACGTTAAGAAAACTCCGCACCCATGGAACTACAAAGAAATATCATCATGACAAAATTGGATACAATAGTAGACTCGATGAAATACATGCAGCAATCCTACTAGTGAACTTGAATGAAATTGATGGCTGGAATTCAAAACGTAGGGAATGGGCAGAAAGATATAGGAAATATCTTTCTAATGTTAGTCATTTGGATTTACCTATGGAAGCAAATGATCGGACCCATATTTATCACTTGTTTTGTATTGGATCTGATAAGAGAGAGAAGATGATGGACGCTCTTAAAGCAGCAGATATTCAATCAGGTATATATTATCCACTTTGTCTTCATCTTCAGGAAGTATATAAGCACCTCAATTACAGCGTAGGAGATTTTCCAGTTGCAGAATCCCTACAAAATCGACTATTTGCCATACCAATGCATCCTTTTTTAACAGAAGCTGAGCAGGATTATATCATTTCCATACTTCTTCAGAGCGGAGGGAATTAATTGTCTATCCGATTTGGTTTAATTGGTTGCGGTTATATTTCAAGAAGTCATTTGGATGCACTTGTAAGGTGTAAACGAGCGGAATTAGCTGCTGTTAGCGATATTCAAACAATCAGAATGGAGGAAGCAGTTCATTATTATCATTCACAATTAGGGGCAGAAAGACAGGTTAAGCATTATGGAAATTATGAGGAAATGTTGGGGGATTCTGAGATAGATACCATCATCATAGCCACAATATCAAGTCTTCATTATGATATTTGCAAAAAGGCATTGCTTGCCGACAAGCATGTCATATTGGAAAAACCGATGGCGTTATCAGTTGGGGAAGCCGATCATTTAATACAGCTTTCCAAACAGCAAAATAAGAAATTGATGATATGTCACCAGCTTCGATTTCGCCCATTAATGCAAAAAATGAAAGACATCATCGCAGAAGGGAAAATCGGCAAGCCCTATTTAGGAGTAGCTTCGATTCGAATTAACCGTACACCGGATTACTATAAAACTGCTGCATGGAGGGGGAGTTGGGAGACAGATGGCGGCATGTTGGTTAACCAAGGGATTCATTTGGTGGATCTTCTGCAATGGTTTTTAGGTGATGCTAAGACTGTATATGGGGAGTTAAGTTGTCAAAGGGAAGAGAAGGAAACAGAAGATGTAGCATTAGGGATTATACATTTTCATAATCAAGCAAAAGGAATAATAGAAGCAAATATTGTCACCAAGCCAAATAATTTAGGGTATTCATTAGCAATTTTTGGGGATAAGGGAACCATTTCTGTGGAAGGTTCTTCCTTAAATAAAATTTCACGTTGGTTTATAGAAAGTGAAGAAACTGATTTTAATGAAGTTAATACTCTTTTAAAAGATAATAACGAGGAAGTTTATATGTATGATAATTTTATAGATGCTTTAAGTGATCATAATAAGAATATCTTAGTTGATGGAATAGAGGGAAAAAAAGCTTTGGAAATCATTTTTGGTATTTACCAATCCTCTTTATCCCAAAGTCCTGTTAAGCTACCTATTAAATCTTTTGCCACTGTTGAAATGAAAAATAAGGAGGGAAGAAGAAAATGAAATTTGGAAATGTATTAGTAACGGGCGGTGCAGGGTTTTTAGGTTCACAACTGGTAAAAAGGCTATTACCGATTAGCAAACACATTTATATAATTGATAATCTTTCTACAGGAAATAAAAAAGCGATACCATCGTCTGATAAGATAACTTTGTATGAAGATAGTATAACGAATGGAGATATTCTAGAAGAAGTTCTACCAAAAGTTGAATATATTTTTCATTTTGCATGTAAAAACCTAGTACTATCCGTAGAAAGCATGGATGATGATTTTAATACGAATTTGTATGGAGGATATTTGCTTCTTCAAAAGGCGCAACAATATTGTCCTAAACTAAAGAAATTTATCTACGCTTCTACTACATCTATCTATAGTCAAGCCTCTACTTTACCTACACCAGAATCCTATTACAATATTAAGCTTCCATATGCAGCAAGTAAATTTTCGATGGAGCACTATTGCCATGTGTATTCCGAAATGTATCAAATGCCAATTACCATTCTGCGATTTTCCAATGTATATGGACCTGGCCAGCTTTCCTCCAATCCATATTGCGGTGTAGTAGCGAAGTTCTTTGAAGCAATCGATCGGAATGAACCTATGATTATTTATGGGAATGGAAAACAAACAAGAGATTTTACCTTTGTGGAAGATGCGATGGATGCCGTTATCATTGCAGCTAGTTCTGCAAAATCTATTAATCAAATATATAATGTCGGAACAGGATCAGAAACGAGTGTATTAGACCTTGCTAAAGCAATTCAAAATGTTACCAATCAAGAAAATGCTGCATTACAATTTGAACCAAAACGAAAAGTGGATGTAGTCGAGCGTCGTTGTATACAAGCAGACAAAATTAAAAAAGAGTTGAATTGGCACTGCAGGCATTCTTTAATGGAAGGTCTTGCAAAAACATATACTTGGCTTCATGGTGGGGATTAAAATGAAAATATTTCATGGCACAGTTGAAATTGCTGGACAAATGGGCATTTTAAGCAGTGCATTAAATAAAAAAGGTCATTATTCCATTGGTTATAATACTTTTCATTCTTATCTTGGATATGAAGACTGTTTAATTAATACGGATCAGCCAGGTTTAGAAGAAAGTTTTGAAGAAATTTGTGATACCTTTGATTTGTTCCATTTTCATTATGGCAGCTCTATCTTCAGAGATTTATCTGATTTACCGGAATTAAAAAGACTTGGTAAGAAAATGGTCATGCATCACTGGGGGAACGATGTCAGGTTCCATGACAAAGCTCGGAATCATAATCCATTTGTATATACAGGGGATTCGCCTCCAAACGAAGTAATTCATGAAAAACTGAAGACGATTACCACATTCATTAAAGAAGCTATTGTTCAGGATTATGAGGTATACGATTATGTAAAAGATTATTATGAAAAAGTTCACGTTGTGCCGATTGCTATAGATCTAGTACATTTTCATCCGCATTTTCCAGCCTTCGATAAAAAACGTCCGCTATTATTGCATGCCCCGACTAATCGGGATTTCAAAGGTACGCAACATGTAGAAAAGGCAATAGAAGTCTTAAAAGAGGAATTTGACTTTGAATTTGTGATGATTGAGAAAATGAATCACGAGGAAGCAATCAAGCTTTATAGAGAGGCCGATATTATTGTCGATCAATTTTTATGTGGTTCCTATGGACTCTTAAGTGTTGAAGCAATGGCGCTCGGAAAACCTGTCTTAACGTATATTCGCCCGGATTTAATCAACACCTTTCCTGAAGATTTGCCGATTGTAAATACTAATCCGGACACATTGTACGATAATATAAAACTGCTGCTTCACCATCCTGAGCTGCGGATAGAGCTTGGAAAAAAGGGCAGAAAATATGTTGAAAATGTTCATTCACATGATGTGGTTGTGGAAAAACTACTTAATATATACTCACAATTAAATGATTAGACTTTCATAAAAAAACAGTGCATTAGAAGAATTTCTATGCACTGTTTATTTGTTATTTTACGCAGGAAAAGCTGCTGTTGGATATACTGGTTTGTATGTCTTTTTAATAAAAGAATATAAGGCAATATATTGGTCAGGATGATTTTGATAAATCTCAGCCATTGTTTGATTAGGAAATTGATAAACGAGTAAACTGCTACGCATATAGTCATTGTATATTCCATAGTTTAAATGATCGTATAAATGTCTGTCTTTAAATAATTCCCCTTTGCCAAATACAATTTGCATCCCTAATCGGTAATGATTTGCGAAGACAGTTGAATTGGCTATCCAGGAAAAATCGTGGTCTGTATTTCCATAGAAATTTGGATGGGTGCAAGATGCATCGAACCCAAATTCCTTCCAGTCTGGACAACCACATGAGCCGTATTGCTGTAGCCATAACGATAGATAACCATTACTGTGAATATAAGCATTCACTTTTTTTACCAGCTCTATGTCATTATTACTAATAGAGGTACGCTGCCAAACGAAGCCCCTAAATATAAGTGATTCATGGAGAATCGCGGCCTGATTCCACATTTTTTGAAAACGGGATACCCACCATTTTATTGCTTCTTCCCTGTCATTTTCATTTTTAAAATTAAGATTTCTCCCATTTACGGAACCGAAATGTTCTTGTAAAGAATTCGGATAGGGGAGAGTAATCCAAACATCTGTCTTAAATCCGGATTTTGTATTTCTGGCGAGTGCATCTAAATTATATTTATTTTCAAATAGTCTTAACAAGGCGATTTTCCAGTCCTCTTTGTCTGCCAATTCTCCGAAATTAGCAAACGTAGGATAAATATAATGATCCTCTCTTCCGTTGATTGGGTTAAATATAAATCCTTGAAAAAGTCTATCATAGGTTCTTCCATCAATTAAATATGATTGATAGGGTTTTAAATCTGTTGTGGACCAAAGAGCTTTTCTATTTTTTGTATTTTCACCATAGGGTAGAACACATATATGATTTTGTATGCCCAGCTCCTCAGCGGTTATATATCCGCTTTCCAATTTAATCCCTCCATTTTGTTTAATTCCATATAGTATATGACCATGAACATTTATCTGTATCCGCACACTACTATATTAGTGAAATCAACCAATCCAAATTTTGTGATGTGAATACAATATAGAGGAAGGAGAGATGAATATGAAAATTGCTCACGCTCCAACTGAAATAGCTGGGCAAATGGGAATTTTAACAAAGCAATTAAGAAAAAAAGGCCACAAAGTCGCAGGGTTTAATGGATTTCACACCTTTCTAAATTACAAGAATGATATTCTTAACACAGATGCATTTGAAATATTAAAGGATTTTCAATTTTTAATTGATAATGTGGAAATTTTCCATTTTTATAATACTAATACTTTTTTAACGGATTTTGCAGATATTCCTCTGCTAAAAGCAAAAGGCAAAAAATTAATAATGCACCATTGGGGGAGCGATGTACGTAAACATGAATTGGTAAAGAAACTAAATCCTTATCCTTTACCACCTACTTATTATTCGGATGAAGAAATAGATAGGCAGTTATCTTTCCTTTCCCAATTTATTGATGTAGCCATCGTACAGGATTATGAAGCATATCAATATGTTAAAGACTATTACAAAAAAGTATATATACTCCCGTTAGCATGTAATTTGGAAGATATTGAACCTGCTTATCCATCCGTGACGAATAATGATCCATTGATCATTCACGCTCCTACTAATCGAGCGTTTAAAGGTTCGGAATATGTGGAGAAAGCTATAGAAAAAATAAAAGGGAAAAGTACATTTTCGTTTCGGCTCCTTGAAAAGGTTTCTCATGAACAAGCAATGCAAACATATATGAAATCAGATATTATTATCGATCAGCTTTTATGCGGTTCGTATGGAATGCTTAGTGTTGAGGCGATGGCAATGGGTAAGCCTGTTATTGCCTATATCAGAGAGGATGTAAGGAATCATTTTCCTGTTGACTTACCAATTGTTCAAGCAACTCCAGAAAACATTGATAAAGTTTTACTGGAATTAGTTCAAAACCCTTCTCTACGTAACCAAATCGGTATGGCAAGCAGACAGTATGTGGAGAAATACCATTCTGTTGAAAAGGTTGTAATGGAGCTTATAAAGGTATATGAAGCTTTATAAGGAAGACATTTGACTTCCAGTGATAGGGCTAGATACTTTTATATCGTAGTAAAAGGAGAATGTTTATGGTAATGAAGCCAGTGAAGCTTGGAGATAAAGTGAAAATAGGCGAAAATGTAGTAATAGAAAATAACGTAATAATCGGAGACAATGTTGTAATCGGACACAATGTTGTGATTAAGAAGGATACTATAATCGGTAATCATGTTCATATTGGAGATTTAACTGTGTTAGGTAAAACAACCTCTACAAATAAGAAAATGGCGCGGAAACCTGAACAAAACCTCGAACCCTTAATTATAGAGGATAATGTGACCATTGGTTGTAATAGTGTGATATACCGAAACGTCCAATTAAGAAAAGGTGTTTTTGTTGGTGATTTAACAAGTATCCGTGAGAAGGTTTCAGTGGGGGAAGATAGTATTGTAGGTCGAAATGTTATGGTGGAAACCGATACAAAAATTGGAGAAAGAGTAACCATTCAGACAGGCTGCTATATTACCGCTGACATGTTAATCGAGGATGATGTATTTATAGGTCCATGCTGCTCGAGTTCAAACGATAAATATATGGGAATGGGTAATTTTATACATCAAGGACCCATCATTAAAAAAGGAGCAAAAATAGGTAACAACGCAACTTTGCTACCGGCGGTTACGATTGGTGAGAATGCAGTCGTTGGTGCCGGGGCTGTCATTACAAAGGATGTTCCTGGAGGTAAAACAGTAGTGGGAAATCCGGGGAGAGTAATTAAGTAGAAAAACGGCATCTAATGAAAAGTTGCTTATCAGATGCGAAAAGTTGATGGACAAAAGGGCAGAGGTTGCTGCCTTTTTTGTTTTTTTTTTGAAGATTTTCGAAACAAAAACCTATTTTGATACGTTGTATTAACATGGGGGTGGGTTAGATATAAGGTTTTGAAAAAGAAGAATATTCTATATATAATCTAAGCATTGATATTATTAGTAAAGGGGTATATTAATTTGTTATTAGAAGAGCGTCTCAGTAAATGGGCAGATGTATATGAAAAAAATGGATATTTGAATGGTTCTATATTAATAGCTTCACAAGGAAATATTTTATTAAATAGAGGGTTTGGGATCGCAAACATAGAGCACAGCATAGCTAACAAGCCTACAACTAAATTCCGTATTGGTTCCCTTACAAAAGCATTTACATCCCTGGGAATTTTTCTGCTACATGAAAAGGGTAGTCTAAATATACAAGATAGCATAAGCAAGTATTTACCGGATCTTCCGCATCATAATGAAATTACGATTTATCATTGTTTAACCAATACATCGGGTTTACCCAATTTTACTAGTTTTCCTGATTTTTGGTTTACAACGATGCGGCTTCCTTCGACATTACAAGAGATAATCGATTCTTTTAAAAATCTTGAATTAAACTTCCAACCAGGCAATAGTTTTGAATACTCCAATTCAGGATATGCCATTTTAACGGCTATTATAGAAAAGGTTTCAGGGATGCCTTACGGAGAATACATAAAGGAAGAGATTTGCCTCCCGTTAGGGATGTATAATACTGGGTGTGATGATGGAATTAAGATCATACCCAATTTGGCTTCCGGCTATTCATTCTGGGAAAACCCCATTCATGCAGCCTATGCAGATTTGTCATTCCCTTTAGGAATTCACGGATTATATTCTACAACGGAGGATTTGTTGATTTGGGACCAAGCATTAAACTCCTCTAAGCTACTTAACCGAGAATTAATGAAAAAATTGTTTACGCCTAATCGTGATTCTTATGCTTGCGGCTGGGTAGTATCTGAAATACTAGGGAGACCATGCACCCACCACTTTGGGGATATTAGCGGATACTGTAGTCAATTTATTCGATTTGTTGATGATCAAGTAACGATAATCTTTTTAAGCAATATGAATGTAACTCCTGTATCTCATATAGCGGAGGAAATAGCTAAGGTTATATTTGAGGAAGAAGTATCACTGCCTATACCAGCAGTTCCAATCAGTATTCCAAATCCTGGTGTATTGGCAGGGGAATATTTTATTGAAAAGGAACAAAATAGAATTTTAGACATCACTTTAAAAAATGGTGAACTATACTTAACAATAGCTAAAATGTATGGAGTATTGTACAAATTTAAGCTGGTCCCTGTTCGTCATGAATTAACAAAAACCACCTTTATAACTGAAATGATTAATGAACAGTTAGTATTTAATTATTCCTTGTCTGGTGAAATAGAGTATGTCGAATATATCAATTATTATGGAGAAAAATTTATGGCTTATAAACAAAACTCGTAATATGTGATGGCTAAGGAAAAGGGAAGAAAATGGTTAATAATAAATTATGATTGTCAGTATTTATAATCTTATGATAGCTATAAACCATTCCACTTATTCCAGAATGGATAGGTGAGAATAAAGCACCTAAGAGGATTTATATTATAGTATATTTATATTTTCACATTCTCCCGCCTAACAGGTCTTAATGGATCTACAAGGCGGGATATTTTACATAGACTTGGATTATTGTGCATTAGTTTGACTGCCTGATACCAGGCATTTATGATAGTTGATAAGTTTATATTTGCTGCCTTGTCAATATAAGTCTCCATATTTATATATATATATTTGATTAACTTTCCCGCATAAACCATTCCGCCACAAAATCATAAAATACCTTCCCTACTAAAGGGAGATTCCGTCTTTCATCATAACAAATCACAATATTTCTTGATACAGGAGGATCAAGCTTTATTGTTTTTACATTATAATGAAGGTTTGAAACGGACATTTCAGGTAGAATGGTAATCCCCAACTCTTCATGAATGAGGGATAATATGATATTTAAATCAGATATCGCAAAGTCAATATTTGGAGAGTTATTCAAATATAATTCCTTTAAATAGCGTTCACAGCCCAAATCTTTTATGAATCTTTCATTTGAAATTTCCTCCAATGCAAGATGATCTTTTTCTGCTAAACGGTGATTCCAAGGTAATACAACCATCATTTTGTCTTCAATTAAAGGTATGAACTTCAAGTAATTGGGTACTGGTGAAACCGTAAAGCCTATATCAATTATTCCTTTTTCCAGCATTTCCACTACTTTTTCATACGATCCTTCATAAAGTGAGAATCGAATATTGGGATATTTCCTTTGAAAAGAGGCGATCAAAGAGGGAACATATTTTGCCATAATGCTTGGAAATCCGCCTAACTTAACGGTCCCTTTCTTCAATCCTAAAAATTCTGCACTAGTTTGTTTCATTTTTTCAATCTGCTGCAGTGCTTCTCTAGCAAATGGCAGCAATGCTTCTCCAGCGTCAGTTAATTCTATCCCTTTTTTATTTCGATTAAATAAGGTAACTCCTAATTCATTTTCAAGGGAAGATATCGTATGACTAATACCTGGTTGAGTAAGATGGAGTGCTTCGGCAGCTCGTGTAAAGCTCTTATCTTCTACAATTTTGACAAAGGCCTCTAATTGTCCTAAAGAAACCATAGTGTATCTCCTAACATTAATTTTTCTTATGTATTGCATTTGTAATATTCATTTTACTTATATGTTTCCTGATTTTATTATAAAGAAGAAAATTCCATTTTCAAGGGAGGAAAAATAATGAATAAAATTGGAGTTGGTATTATTGGTGTGGGAGGCGTCGGACAAAAGGTATTGGAAGCTTTCAATGAACTTCCTAATTCATATATTGTAGGAATTTGCGATACAAACGAAAAAATATTATATCAGGTCTCCAAAAGGTATACCTCCATTCCTATATGTACAAATTATCTTGAAGTTTTACAGAATGAAAACGTAGATTTAGTCTATATTGCAGTGCCACCAAAATATCATTATCCAATCGTGATGGATGCATTAAAAAATAATAAGCATGTGTTGTGTGAAAAACCATTGGCGAACTCCCTTAAAGAGGCGAAGGAAATGTGGAAAACTGCAGAAGAAAAAGCGGTGGTTCATGCTATGAATTTCCCTACATATTACCGGAATGCATACAAAACATTGAATAAAATCGTTACTTCAAATTGTTTAGGATCCATACAACGGATTCAAGTTAAGTCATATTTCCCAGAATGGCCAAGGGGTTGGCAAAAAAACAATTGGATTAATACGAGAGAGCAAGGTGGATTCATAAGGGAAATCATGCCGCATTACATTCAATTAATTCATCATTTATTTGGATATATGAAGGATCTTCGTTCACTTGTTACATATCCCGAGGATAGTAAAGTATCGGAAACTGGATTACTGGCAACGAGTCGTCTAGATAATGGTATCCCAATAATATTTGATGGACTATGCGGAACAGCTGAAAAGGAAGAAATGGAGTTCACTGTTTATGGTTCACAGGCGGTTGTGTCATTAAAAGATTGGAACAATATTTATTTTGGAGAAAAGAACCAAGCTTTAACTAAAATAGGAGATGAGAATCCTATCAATCATCTTCTTGATTTAGTAGGAAATGTACTGAATGCGATTAAAGGTCAACCAGCAACCCTAGTGACTTTTAAAGAAGGATATGAAATTCAAAAGGTACTGGAAAATCTTTTACATAATTATTACGGAGATGAGTTGTGATGCTTTATGATGTGGAATTAAAACAGATAACAAGAATGGGAGAATATCTATATGAATTGTCAGATCTTCTGAAACTTGTTGTGGATGATGGTGCATCCATTGGATTCTTACCACCATTAGATTTTTCAGAGGCAAAGAAATACTGGTTATGCGTATTAGCCCAAAATGTTATCCTGATTGCAGCAAAAATTAATCAAAGAATCGTAGGAAGTGTACAGTTACATTTATGTACAAAGGAGAATGGTAATCATAGAGCTGAAATAGCAAAGTTAATGACGCATCCTGACTATCGAAGTAAAGGTATTGGCAAATCGCTTGTGCAGATGGCAGAGAATAGAGCCATACACGAGGGAAGATCGTTAATTGTTCTTGATACAAGGGAGGGCGACCCTTCCAATAACCTTTATACCTCACTGGGATACATTCGAGTCGGTCGAATTCCCGATTATGCAAAATCCGAAAATGGAAACTTAGATGCTACTGTTTTGTATTATAAAAAGCTAAGTTAATTGAAACGCTGGAACTAGTTTTCGGGGATAATGTAAAATTTATTTTTTCGTATGATAAATAACAAAAGCTCAGAGTAACTCTGAGCTTTTGGGGTGCTAAATACTATGTGAACAAAGAAGTGATTTCAAATGTTATTAGGCTGTTATGTAAGGTTTTTCTCCACAATGATAGAATTATTTACGAAGAAACTTTGGCCATTTAAAAATACTTAGAGTTTACTAGAAATAGTATCAACTGTTTTTTCCTGAACAAGAATGAACTTTCTTCTTAAAACTATCAAGACAATAAATGAATAAAGACTTAACAGTAAACCTGCACCAATGAAAACAACACTTGTTCCAAAGAGTGTGGCAAGAAGGCCTCCAACAATAGGACCTATTAGCATGGAGCTATTGATCATGGAGTTGGATACACCGGATACGCGCCCCATTAAGTTGGCCGGTGTTTCTCTCTGCAGTGTATAGCCAAATGGAATATATGCACCTGAAGCAGTAACTCCAATGATAAAGAATACGAGTACCCAAGCCATTTTCGGAAGCAATAATATCCCTATATCACCTAGCCCAAATAGAGCCATAAATATTCCACTAGCGATTCCCGAATAAATCATCAAACGTAAGGGGTTACTTTTCCAAAATGTCCACTTCCCTACAGATAAAGAACCGATTACTAATCCAATTCCATTTGCCGTCATAATATACCCTAATTGTGACTCCGTAAATCCGATATTCCTCGCCCAGGGTGTCGTTAAAGCTTCCTGCAGAAAAACAATAAGCATTCCGACACTTAAGAAAATCATACTGTATCCGAGCAACCAATTGGAACGAATATAGACAATCCCTGCTTTTAATTCTGAAAAGAAAGAGTTTTCCTTTTTACTAGTTTCTTTCTTTTCTTCGTTTATTTTAGGAATTCCTAGTATAAATACAGCAGATATGAAAAATCCTACCGATTCAATAATAAATAATGAGGAAGGTTTTGTAACTAACATCAAGGCACTGCCGATTGCTGGACTTATGATTTTTACTAGATTAGCTAATATTTGGCTTAATGTACTTGCTTGAAGTAATAACTCTTCTGGAACCGTTCGCCTAATGGTCGATTGTCGTGCAGGGTCAAACATTGCTCCAAACATGGTTTTAAGGAAGACAAGAGCATACAGTGCAAATACATTTGTTGTCCAAACAAGTGAAAGGGCAATCGCTACGCGCAAAATATCGCATGTAAACATAATCACTTTCTTTGGAAGTCTATCAACCCAAACTGCTGTAAACGGCCCAATTACAACCATTGGGATGGCAAATATGACCAATAAAGCGGACGTATAGGCTGGGCCAAGCTTCCAAACATAAATGATCAAGATGTTTAGAGCGATGATATCGAGAAATGCCCCGAAATCTGAGAAAAATTGTCCCAAAAATAAATGGCGGTAGCTTTTAATTTTTAACGGTGCCATCATCATCGTTCATTTTCGTCCCCTCATCCCATAATTGTAAAGCTATTTTCCTTCTTTCTTGTTGGATGATCGATAGGTTCCATTTATCGACACCCGGTTTTAGAGATTCATTAGCCAGTGTTTCGATTGTTTTTTGAATCCAATCTAGTTCTGCTCTATACCTGTGCTCCCCATAATCAAAAGCTAGAACTCCATACTCATCTGCCCATGTATAGGTTTCACGCCAAGTTTCACAAGCTTTAAGTAATTCCCTGGTTTTTACTTCTCTTGAACGCAAATGTTCTATTAATGTTTTGGAATCATTTGGACGGCTAATCCCCCAGAAAATCATTTTTAAAATAAGTTCATCTTTAACCATAGGATATTCAGGAGTTACTCCTAACCACTTCTCAAGTTGTAGCCACCCTTCGCGCGTTAAATCATATACTTTTTTATTTCTCTCCCCATTCTCATCTAACACATATATCCAAGCTTTTTGCTCCATATCCTTGAGCTTTGGATATAAATTTCCATATGAAATAGTGCCCCACACGGCAGCGCCAAGTGTTTGTTCAAATTCAGATTTAATCTCATACCCTGTTGCGGGACGCATACTTAGGAATCCTAAAATTAAATAATCTAATGACATCTTTATCCTCCATACATCAATATGATATATCATATTGATATATTAATTTTATATTTGAATATTGTCAATTTTATTTTTTAAAAATTTGAAAATCTTTAGTGTTTGATACGTAATATGTAAGCAATTATTTGAAACAAGTAAAAAGAGGATTTATATAGAATTATATTTCCCAAAGTTCTAACCCAGATTAGACAAGATAAGACGTGGTGTATAGCAATGAAAACATAAAGAATATACAATTCGAAATTAAAGTAATAGTTTATATTAATCAGAGCTTAGATTCAGATTTATCCTTACAAGCTTTAGCAAGCATTGCAACTTTTTCGCCATCCCATTTTCATCAGATATTTAAGGGATCGTCGCCGAATCATTGCATAATTTTATTAATCGCTTCCGTATTGAAAGGGCAGCGAAATTATTAAGATATCAAAAGAGTCAAACTATCACCGAAATTGCTCTTCAATGTGGATTTTCCTCTATTTCAATAAAATTTATTTTTATGATTGAAAACTGAGAGTATTCTCGTTAAAATAAAAATGAGAACATTCTCGTTTTAGGAGGTGAGAAACTTTTGTCACCAAAAGTTTCAGCGGAATATAAAGAGAAGAAAAGACTACAAATTTTACATTCAGCGACCGAAGTGTTTTGCAAAAAAGGATTCGAACCTACAACCATGAAAGACATTAAAGAAGCTGCAAGCATAAGCTTCGGAAGCCTATATTTTTATTTTTCTAGTACAGAAGAAATTTTTCTGGGAATTTTAGAGTTGTCTCATTCTAGAAGAGATTTCCAAGAAAAAATAGCTTTTAGTACCGCATGGGAAAAAATAGAGTATTTTTTGGACTCGCAGACAGAAAATTCCGAAAACATTGATAGTAGTATCGTACCAGTAGCCTATGAATATTTTATGACTAGCTGGAGAGAGAAAAAACGTCTTGCCATATTAGAAAACAGATATGAACAGGCTACCAAGGAACTTTTATCCCTTATACAAAATGGAATTACAACAGGTGAATTCTTACCAATTATTTCAGCAGAGGTAATCGCAAAAACAATTATTTCAACACTGGAAGGCCTTAATATCAGCTCCTTATTTTTAAAGAAGGACTTGGTTGAGGCTCGCAATCAAATTAATACTTTAAAGCTTATTATCAAGCATTTATTACAAATACAGGAGGAATAAAAATGTCTTATCTTCATATTTTGGCAATTGTGTTACCCCTAGTATTTCTTGGGTACCAAATGGTAATTGATTTTGTTAATTTATTTCCCTTTAATGATATTCATTCTAGGGATAAGCGACTGCGTAAATACGAAGTATTAGGAAATTATCCGCCACTTGTCGTTATCTCCGCATGTTTTTTCTTTAATAGCGGTCTTTGGCATTGGGTAGGCTTTATCATGACCAGTATTATTATGGTTATGCATTTATTTGCATGGTGGATTCCTTATTTAACGGGATATCCGAACCAAGTACGATCGGATTATGATAAATACTTCCGAAATACATATAAGTTTTTACCAGCCATAAAGAATCATATTATTCCAGATGCAGAACATTTTGGAGTAGGGGTGCTTTTATCGTTAACTATGATTATTCAAGGCATTTATTTATTTATCTAATCATGGATTTTAATTGATTAAGAGGTAAAGGACTATAAATCCAGCAGTTTATAATGATATGATAAGGACCACAATGGGAAATTAAAAAATGGCTCGGATTAAAATCCAAGCCCATTTTTTTTTAGATTCTCTTTTTAAAAGCATCAAAATCAAGAAAACAGCCTATTTTAATATATTACTGATTAAACAAATAGGTTGTAGAATTCCAATGTTTAGAGCTTGGTTTCTTCCTTCCATTCCAACCTATTTTTCTGAGTTCTTTTCCAATCAGCATATTAAAAAATCCATGACCAACCAAAACTACATTATTATGCACTTTTGCACATTCAACTAAAAGCTTTGTAGCCTTTGCAGCCCTTATTTGAGCATCTTTGAAAGATTCGCCCCCACTTGAATAACCTATCAGCCATAAGCATCTCAAAATGACTGCCCAAATTCTTGGATTTAATTTCAATCCCCACAATTTTGCTAAAGGGATGGGTAATTCTGTTTCACGAAATAAGGGGTCTGAAATAACTGGTAAGTTAGGATTTAAAAATTTTGTAGAGTCAATAGCCCTTTTCAAATCACTAGTAAGGACCATTTTTGCTTTATTTATTTTTCCAAGAGTTTCCGTAGGATAAATTTTCTCTTCAAACACTCCATTACAATCATATTTTTCAACCCAACTTTTAAGCTCAGGACAGGTTATAGGCTTATTTTCAGACCACAAAGATTTACCATGCCTTATCAATGTAATTTCCATATGACACTCCTTACATCTTGATCATGTAATCGGGTTTTGCAATCTTTTTTCGCTTCTTTTTCAAGTATCTTTCAGCTAAGGAGAGATTAATGATAATCGAAACGATAACAGAAAGTGGAAAGCCGATTGCAAATCCAAGATGGATTAATAGCACAATAGGCAGTACCAGCCGGAAAGTTACAAATACTAGTGTGACAGCATAGCTTCGGATCATCCATCTTTGATGGCTTTGGATATTCCTTTCGCGAATTCGTTTCAGACCGATAAATGTTGTTGTGAACCAAAAAATATCAAGAATTAGAAATCCAATCGTACTGCCAATACCGCCAGTTGCATAAAAAGCAAGGTATATTCCAGCGGGAACACTGAGGAAAATCGATGTAACATAAATTTTGCCAATCCACCGATGTATGTGAATTTTTTTGCGACTCTTTTTTAAAAACTGAAAAGGTCCAAGGATTAAAGAAATAGCACCTGTAACAATATGTAAGTAAAAAAATATCTTCCAAGTATTAAATGAAAAGTTAGGATTTTTAAATTTTCCGGATACAATGCCTGCTTTTCGTGGATCGTTAAAGCCGTATGCAAGTAAAATATACCCCAAAAAGATCAGAATTCCTAAATAACAGAGCAAAATAGACAAACTTATTTTACGTTTGTTCATATTAAATCCCCCCTCTAGCATGAGACATTTATCATTTTTGCTAAATCCCTCTTTAATCTTAAATATTATTTATAAGAATACATCTGCCCTTAATCAAATGTTTGAGCTTTTATTACAATCTGTATAAAATTGCAGGTTTTTTTGTTTGTTATAGTAAAAAATCATTTACTAATTCATTTACAATATCTTTTTGCTCGGCAGGCAAACAATGAGAACAATTTGGAATTAATTTCGTTTTAACTTTAGGAAAATTGGATGCATACTGAGTGGCCTTTTTTGTAGAAGAATAGACCACTTCTCCATCGCCGATTAATAAAAGCGTCTCTGGTAGTAGTTGTTCCAATTCGGTTCTGTTAAAAACTTTTGGCACAACCCTTAATTGAATCTTTCCATATTTGTATCCGCAAAGAAATTGTTGATACAATATTTCATCTGGTTCATTTCCTTTGGCAAACATCCAATTATATAAAGCTCTTATAAAGAAAGAGTTTCGAAACCATAATGATGGGAACAATTTAATAGGGAACCTCCAATTTAGACTTGCAAAACTCATAACTGGGGCAAGTAAAACTAATTTTTTTACACGATTAGAATGTAAACTAAATTGTAAGGAAATCCAGCCACCCATCGAGTGACCCACTAGGAAAATATCATTTAGTTTTAAAGCATCGAGTACTTCATTTAACCAAACATTAATATGTTCTGTGGAAGAGATCGGTTTCGTGCACTCACTTTTTCCAAAGTCCCCTGTTATATCGATAGCAAATACCCTAAAATTTTGACTCCAAATAGGTGCATTCGCAAACCACATCGTAGAGCTAACCGTCATGCCGTGAAGTAACACAAGGGGAGGAGCATCTTTTGGTCCACAGGCAAGGACATGCGTTTTTCCAAAAGAAGTACCAATATAAAAACTTTCGGTTTTAACCTTCCAACGTTCAAGAGACCTATCATAGCTCTTATAATACCTTCGCTTCTTTTCTTCATTTTTAAATACAGAATAGGTCATTTCACACCCGCTTTATCATATTATTTTCCATTATTACAAATAACTTACCATTGATATTGGAAACTTGCAATAAGTGCCATTTTCTAAAGCATAGCATGTTAAGAATGATGATGCTCTTCAGAAATTGCACATTTCAAAAAGCAATAATTATAGTGAAAAAAAATATAAAATTTGATAATTTAAAAGTATGTTCTATCATTTATATCATTTCAGTAATTTCTTTCCAAGCATTAAAAAATAATAGAGGGATCATATGTCTAAAAAGGAAATACGCTCGAAAATCATTTTTCTGGAGGGTTTACCATCTACTGGAAAATCAACCAATTCAAGAATACTATTATCACAATTTGAAGGCAATGGATATCCCGCGAAATGGATTCATGAAATGGCGAAACCGCATCCAACCCATTTCTTTTATGAATCATGTTTAACCTATAGTGAGTACCAATCACTAGTTCAGAGATATCCAAATAGCTCGAATATATTAAATCAAGTAAAGAGAACCAGAAATAAATATATAGCATTTGATTTATTAGAAATAGAATGGAATAGATTGCTTGATGAAGAAGTGTTTCACGAGCTAAAGCATTTTGATGTCTGGAATTTTCCATTAGAAAAGTACATAGATGTTGCATTGGATAAATGGGAGCATTTTGCGGTCAAATGAGAAATCATGATCAAATTATTTTGTTAGATAGCAGTATTTTTCAATTTCAGATATATACCTTTTTATTGGAAAATGCACCATACTCGCTTCTTAAATCATTTCTATACCAAATTTATCAGTTATTAGTAGAATTTGACCCAGTTCTTATTTATTTTTATAGGGATAACGTTAATGACACCATTGCCTATTTAGAAAAGAACCGTGGAATACCGTTTTTTTTGAATATATGGGAAAGGGATCAACATCTTCCTTATTATCAAACTCGTCCAAAAGGCGCAAATGGATACAAGGAATTTTTACGAGATTATCAGAAAACAGCGGAAAAATTATTTGAATTCTTTCCATTTAAGAAGCTTCCATTAGAAATATCTGAGGGCAGTTGGAGCAAATATGTAGAAATGATGCTAAGTGAACTTGAAATCATATCTACGCAAATTTCAGCTTCTTCGCTGCCAGTGGGAAAATATGTGAATGAAGAACATGAGTTTGAAATTATGTTAGAAGGATCATTTATGATTGACCCAACTGGAACACGTAAGAGCCTCTATAAAAAAACGGAAAAGGAGTATTACGTAGAAAATCTCCCTGTTATTCTTTATCTGGATACACCAGATAAACTAGTGATAAAGGGAGAACAATTATGTGACCGTTGGACAACACTTGGTTTGGAATATAAAAAAATTGGGATCGGTTGACATGAACATAATTCCTTCTAGAGGAATGCTCTTCGTACGACATCCAAATGTTACGGGCTAAGTTCTGAACTTTTATACTAAAATGTAACCATACTCAAAGCCCCTGTTTTTGAAGTGATAACAGGGGTTTTTGATTATTTTCATAATAGGCTGTAATCTTGAATTTTATTTTTAATCATGGACCACTCTGAATCGATTATACTGTAATAAACAGTATCCCTTATGTAACCATCTGGAAGAATCATATGGTTTCTTAAAATACCTTCTTTTACACCACCGATTCTTTCTATTGCCAACTGTGAGCGAATATTACGTAGATCAGCTTTAAACTGTACACGAATGGTTTTCAATTCTTCAAAGCAATATTTTAAAAGCAGATACTTACATTCCGTATTAACATGTGTCCTCCATACCATTGGAGAAAGCCACGTAGCTCCTATTTCGAGAGAGCGGTTACTTTCAGAAATATTGTATAGTCTAGTACTGCCAACAATTTTCTTAGATATTTTATCATAAATGACAAAAGGAATGGTATTTTCTGCCGCTAGTGCATGGTGAATATAGCTTTTTGCATCCTCTATTGAGGCTATATATCCTTGTGTATACTTCCAAATACGTGGATTATTTCCAGCTGAATATAATTCCTCGGCATGAATCTCTTCCATTGGCAGTAAGCACACCCTATTGCCTGATAATCTAGTAATATTTGTTAGGTCCATCACATATTTATCCTCCAATTATTTATTTCAAGATATATATTAAGGCTCTTTTCTTAGACTTTGTTACTTTTTCAGACGAAAACCGATAGTATCGACCTAACTTTTGGTAATGAAAGAATAACCTTCTTTAGAAAAATGCCCCAAGCTAAGACGATATTTGGATGAATAATAATACGAAAAACAATAGTTGAATGGATTAATATTAGAATCGAGATATATTCCACCTTTTTATCATTTTTCGTTCAGAAGATTCAAAAGCTTGCTTGTTAACTATTGCTCTTTTTTTCAAATGGGAATCAATGATTATTTTGATTAATAAAAGAGCAACAAGAATGAAAGATAAAGAGAATGATTGTATATGAAGTTGCTTTGTTATAAAGTATGAAATGATTTGTAATAGCAGGAAGAGACACATTGCTATTAAGGAAAACGGTTATAGGTATTCCAAACACTAATATGCAGGGACTCTAATTCATGATCCGCATTCGAGTACGCCATTGTCTGAGTGAACAAAGGGCGAATAGCTCCACCAAAAGCAGCTCCTTCTCCAATAATAAAAGTCAAACGCAATAATTGAATACAAAGTAAAAAGTGATTCATTTTTTACACTACCAGTAGATTAAATTTCTCTTCTTTAATACTTCCGCAGAAGGATGATCCTGGAAAACTTTAATCAAAGCATCATGAAGAGCATTCAATTTACTGGGATCAAAAGTGGATGACATGATATTGTACATTTTCTCCTCCGAATTCTTCATTTGTGATACTTTTCCTTTTCTATGTTTTGTTAAATGCAATGTCACATATCTCCGTTCTTTTTCATTTTCTTTTCGAACAACTTAGCCATTGTTCTCCATGGTATTAACAAGCCTAGAGGGACTACCTGATTCACAAATAAGTAAAGAACCAAGCTCCTTTAGACAAAGGGGTTCGAATCGATCTAAGATATGTAATACTTCAGATTGAGCTGGGGTAAGACCAATTGATTTAGTCGCGTCTTGGAGGATGCGTTCTCCTTCTCGCTGAGCGGCATGAATCAAGAAACGTATAGACTCCATTTTTTTAGAGGTAAAGCTCATTGTTTCAACTCCTTAAAAATAGGGGACATGTCATTTATGCAAAAAAAATACATGAACACGTCATCTATTGTAAAGCCATTAATTAAAAAATATGATTCCCTTTGAATGAGTCAATATATCAAGCTAATCTAGTATTCCAAGTCATTACCATCCATTAATTCCTTTTTGGGTAGCCTAACATTTTTAAACGTAAGATGCTTTTCAGAAATTGCACATTAAATAAAGCAATAATTAAAGGGAGAAGTATTATAAATATTGATAATTTATCATTATAATCTAAATAAAAATATAGGTGGGAATAATGTATAAAATTATCTTTCTAATTCAAACAAAAGCCCAAGCTTTTCAACCTTTAGTGTGGGCATTGTTAGTTGGTACATTCATTTCAAGAGCAGGATTTTTTATGAGTATCCCTTTTTTGGGAATCTATCTCCATGAAATAAAAGGCTATGAAAACGCAATTACAGGAGCGATACTAGGTGTAAGTTTTTTTATTAGTACTTTTGCTAGTTTTTTAGGCGGTGCATGGTCAGATCGTTTTGGCAGATTTCCAGTTATGATTTTCTCCATGTTTGTGTGGGCTATGGTATTTATAGGAATGGGTTTAGCAAATCAGATATGGCATTTCTTTTTACTTAATGCACTTAATGGTTTTTGCAGAAGTTTATTTGAACCTACTGCACGGGCTTTGTTAGTGGATGTTACTCCTCAAGACAAGAGAATAGATGTTTTTAACATACGATATTTTGCAATTAATATTGGCGGTGCAATTGGTCCTTTAGTAGGTCTTTCTTTAGGAACCTCCACAAATTCACTGATGTTTCTCCTCACAGCCATCATATACTTTATTTGTGGGATTTTGCTTATGAATTGTAGAACAAAATACACAATCTCGGAGAATAACATTTCACCGTCTGAAATAGTCACTATGAAAAGTAGCATGAGAATAATTGCATCAGATAAAATATTTAGGTTCTTTCTTATTGGAAATATTTTCACAACTGGTGCTTATGCACAATTAGATACGACACTGTCTCAATATTTAGGCACCGAAAATATAAGTATATATTCCTTGCTTTTTGCTATTAATGCAATAGCGATCTTGATTTTGCAATTTCCTATTGTAAAAATAATGAAAAAATACCTACCTCTAACAGCGTTAAAGTTAGGCAGTTTTCTTTTTGCATTAGGAATTTGGGGATTTGGATTTTCAAGCTCTATGATTTTATTAGTTTTATCTATCATCCTTTTTACAGTAGGAGAAATATTATGTTTTATTATTGGAGATGTTTTAATTAGTGACATTGCTCCGGGACATTTAAGGGGAGCTTATTTTGGAGCCGCGGGACTTCAATTTATTGGTCAAAGTACAGGTGCCTGGATCGGGGGAGTGTTACTAAGTGTTTTAGGGACAAATAACGGAATCTTGATATTTGGAATCCTTGCATTATTAACATTAAGTGCATATCCCTTCTTCCAGCTTGGTCAAACATTTCTAAAAAAAGATGTACGGTTAAGACAAAATACTGAAATTTTCTAAAATGTATTTACTAAAATAATTGATAAAAGGGAATATGATTATATCTTATAGGATTGTAAACTAACCAAAGAATAAATATAATTTTTGGGAATTTTCACATACGTTATGTATGGTACCAACCAATTATTAAGTATCAAAATTACATTACTGGACAATGTAACGAAGCCAAACGTTTTAATAGAAGGAACCCATTTATTCAACAATAAGCAATTATTGGGTTATTTGCAAATCAAAGTATTTGACACGAAACCATTTCAAACCCTGGAACGATAACGGTCAGTCCATAATAAAATTTTTATTATATAAATTTTAAAAATCTATATGGAGAATAAAGATGATGAAGCTAATTAAAGTGTTAAAAGAACAAAAACCGGTCCTACATAACCTTATGCAATTTTATATCTATGAGTTTAGTAAATATATTCCTGAAATTAAATTGGAGGCAAATGGCGCGTATAAACCGTTTGATCTAGATCCATATTGGGAGAACTCAGACTTACATCCTTTTTTCATAATGCTCGAAAATGAATATATTGGTTTTTCTTTAATTGAAAGTAAAAAAGATGGAAATCCAAATACCATAAAGGAATTTTTTATTATTCAAAAATACAGCGGAAAGGGATTAGGCAAACGAGCCGCCATTCAATTATTTCAGATGTTCCCTGGTAGTTGGAAGGTAACACAAATTGCTAAGAATTATCCTGCTCAGGCGTTTTGGCGAAGTGTCATATCTGATATCTCGAAGGGGAATTACACAGAGTATTATGATGAAAATCGAAGATCCGTTCAAAAATTCATTATTTAAATTAGCAGGGTGTAAAAGTCCAGCTTTTTTACAAAATACTACAAGTCGATTCATATCTTTCAAATTATTAGGGGTTTGACATTTGATTTTGAAAAGAATATTTTTTATATCTACAATTTAATGAAGGTGATTAGATGGATCGGTTAGTAAGACTTAATGAAACTAGATGGAAGTTAGTAGATATAGAACCTATTATAGGATTACATTCTGGAAATATTAATAGAATAACGATATTGGATGATAGAAATCAAAGAAAGAGGTTAATCTATAAAGAGGTTGCTGGTGATTGGAAGAATGAGATAGAAATATACAACAAACTATTTCCTGATATAGAATCTTTTTTCCCTGTTGTTAAGGTTTGGGCTACTGAACCAGAAGCAATACTTATGGAGGACCTTGGTACCCCATTGAAAAAAGTATTTACTGAGTTACCTATTAATCAAAAAAAGTTTTATTAACGAAAATTTTTTGAGGTTAACAGAGTTACATACAACTAATAATCAACTTTACCTGTACTTAGCTTACCATTACTTGATTCTAACACAGAATGGTACAGTTGGTGCTGTTAGCAACTATATAAATTAAAATCATTAACATTAGGGGTGAATAAATCTTCTTGGATGGAGATAGTGAAAAGGTCCTTGCAATTTATTGGGCCAAATGATTATGAAGCTAAAGGGCCAATAGTCCTAACACATGGTGATCCTCATCTAGATAATATTTTTCGAAAAATAAATGGGTCTATCTTGTACATTGATTGGGAGTGGGCGGCATTAGCTTCACCATTAAGAGATATTACAATTTTGGTGCAAGATTTACGACAGTGTATACAAATGGAAATATTGCTGCCTTCAAACAATATATAAAACACCTCATGCTAGGACTTGTTTGTTTTGCAATAGTCGTGAAATTAAATACCGTAATCTAAACAAGATATTATGTATATATTAGAATCCCAATGTCAAAAGAAAAGAGTCGATTTCTTGCTGCCAAAATCTGTATCACCGTTAACTTCGATTATCATTGCACCAATTCTTTGGTCTGGAGTAACATAAACATTTAATAAACCTTCAGAAGTTGTATGTCCCATTTTTTTGTTCGTTGTAGTGAGGCCTAGTTTTCTATGAACCTCAATAGTCCCGTCTAGATTTCCGTTTGATTCAATCAAGGCAAAGAATTTTATTTATTAAACAAATTTCATCTCTGTTTAAGAGTTTTCAAATAGATAATTGATAGTTCGATATTTATTTAGACATATTTTATGAAATGCTCTGTTATTATTCATTCTTGACCTTCTAGTGTAGTATGAGAATTCATAGGCGGAGAATTTCCTGCTAATGTATATTGATGAAGCTTAAGAAACAGATATAAGCGGAGATATTCCGATAAATAGCTCTAAATAAGACAAAAACCAAAGATTTGAATAATATAAACGGAAAAACTCCCTTTATTTTTAAGGAAATATGGGTATTTTCCAATTTAAACGGAGTCGTTTATTTTTCAAATACAGTAAAATCAACATTTAGTTATAACAGACCTAAAGTAGCAAAATATGAAAACCACACTTCCCAATTAGTGATTTTTATTAACAACAATTTTTAAAGAGAAGGCCCTTAGATAAAAGTGTAAATATATTATCAGCATCTCCTAATAAGGAAAGGAGTTACGGAACGATGATAAATAATGAGCAGCTAAAAGAATATATAAAGGAATTGATGGAATTCACAAGTATTCCGAACAATGTTTATGATCCAAATCAAATAAGAAATAATGCAGAATACTTAAAGTCCATAATGGAAAGTAAAGGAATAACAACGGAACTGCTGGATACACATACAAATCGACCATTAGTATTCGGGGAGCTAAGTACTCCAGGTGCAGTGCAAACCATTTTAATTTATAGCCATTTTGATGGTGTTCCAGTGGAAGAGGAGGAATGGTACTCTCCTCCTTACATGCCAGTTCTCAGAAAAAGCTTAGATGGTGAATCAATGAACCTTGACGATATTTCTATAAATGAATTTGAAGATTATAGAATTTTTGCAAGATCTATAGCTGATTCCAAAAATTCAATTATTGCATCGTTAGTGGCACTTGATATTCTTCGTGAGGAGAACCTTTTTCCTAAGGTTAATATTAAATTCCTCTTTGATAGTGAAGAAGAGGTGGAGTCTCCAAGTCTTAAAGAACTTCTATCATTACATTGGGATAAAATGAAGGCGGATTTAGTCATTTCTGCTTCTGGAGAAACTCATCAAAGTGGATTGCCAACTATAGAGTTAGGGTTTCGAGGCATCTTACAATTTAATGTAAGTGTATATACCGGGGGAGTGGATTTACACAGTGGTCATTTTGGTAACTACCTTCCTAATGCAGCTTTCCAGCTTTGCACCCTTATCTCCACAATGAAGGATGAAAAAGGGATGGTAGCTATTAACAATTTTTATGATGATCTGATTCCAATGACCAAAACAGAGAAAGAAATAATAAATGAGATACCAAAGGTTGAAAATGACATAAACGCAAAGTTTGGTATCCAAAAGCCAGAAATCAATGAGTTATCTCTCCAGGAATTAATTAATCTTCCAACTTTAAATGTAAGGGGTTTATCTGGTGGTTATGTAGGGGAAAACGGTAGAAATATTATCCCATCTCATTCCACAGCTGAATTCGATGTCAGGCTTGTGAAGGGAATGGACCCTGAGAAAACCCTGCATTTGATTAAAGCTCATATCCATGAGCAAGGATGGACTCTTATGGAAGAAGAACCTAGATTAGAAGATTTGCTAGCTTTTGGTAAGATTGCTGTGGTTAAACAAAAAGCCGGATTCCCTGCAACTAAAGCGAGCTACGGGTCAAAAGAAGCGCAATATGTAATAAATTCACTTAAAGAGGTTTTTGGAGATGAAATTGTCATTATGCCAACAGAGGGAGGAAGTCTCCCATTGTACATTTTTGAAAATTTTAATGTACCAGTGATAGGAATACCAACTTCTAATTTTGATTGTAACCAGCATACACATAATGAAAACCTGCGGATGGACTTTTTTAAAAGAGCTATTAAAACGTTCCGAAGTCTTTATACTTACGAATTATAAAGGATGTGAAAAGAATGATTAAGAACCGATCTGCTTTGTTATTAATGGATTTACAATTTGGGCCATTGTGGGGCACTATTAATAAGGAAGAGGTCATATGTACTATAAAAAAATTAATAGAGAAAGCCAAATTAGAAAATGTTCCAATTATATATACCCAGCATGAAGAATTAACTGGGGGTATATTAATACGAAATTCTCCATTTTGGCAATTGGAGGAGAGCTTAGTCCCAGGACATGATATTATAATTCCTAAGTTGGCAACGGATGCATTTTATCAAACAAAACTTAATGAAATCCTAGCAGATTTAGGTGTAACGCATTTAGTTATAGCTGGAGCAAGAACAGAATATTGTGTAGATACGACATGTAGGGTGGCTATATCATTAGGCTATGATGTTATACTAGTAGAAGATGGGCATACAACTGTCGATGGAATACTACCAGCGAAGAGAATAATTGATCATCATAATTATCATTTAAGTACTGTTGGAACACCTGAACGTAAGATAAAAGTGATGAAAGAAAGTGATATTGGATTTTATAAG
Source organism: Bacillus sp. FJAT-49736 (assembly GCF_018343615.1). Classification (GTDB taxonomy): domain Bacteria; phylum Bacillota; class Bacilli; order Bacillales; family Bacillaceae_C; genus Margalitia. Next base: position 540,714 of record NZ_JAGYPI010000001.1, read on the forward strand.
GAGTAGGTAAATGCTAATAACAATGAGTAGAGATCATTTTAATTCTCTAAAAGATGAAGAATTACCTCGTGCTTGTTTCGAGCACATAATTCCCTTAATACGAGGGAAAAACACCTCGGTAAAAGAAGAAATCTATAAAAAGCTTTCGAAGAAGCAAAAAGCGTTATTTATGTTTAATGCGTATTATAATCACGCAATTAATTCTCTAGTTGAGTTTTATTGGTGGAGTTCTTATTATCTTGCACAGCCTAATGCTTGGTCAGAAATCAAAAAGGCATTACAATATTTCAATGCTGAGCTAATGCTTCATATTATTCTTGAGATTGAAGAGGCACTTAAAGATAAAATAGAAGTAGAGTACATGGAAAGCTTTGAAGTTCCTTATAAGGAACTTCAGAGAAATCCTGAGTTATACAACACAATAAATCGGATATTCACTAACTTAAATGAAATTTCTTTATCCACATTAACTATAATTGGAAAGAATATTAGAAATAACCCATATGAATTCATATACTTTGGAGAGTAAATTGGGTAAAACTTGCGCAATTATATTCAACTTATTAATGTCAATAAAAATGGAGTGGGATGGATGGGAAAGAGAACCATTTATAAAAGCGCTGAGGGAAAAACATATATTACCCAACACTATGAAAATTATATACAGTCATTAATATTCGATGTCGAAAGGGTATATGTTGACACAAGTTATGGGAAAACTCATGTTCTTGTATCAGGTCCACAAGAAGGAAAGCCTATATTTATTTTCCAAGGTGGGAATTGTATAAATCCCATGACATTATCTTGGTTTACATCCCTTACAGACATGTATAGAATATACGCGCCAGATACCATTGGTCATCCCGGCTATAGTGAAGAAAATAGGATTTCTGCGAAAGATCATAGTTTTGCCCAGTGGATTCTAGAATTAATGAATCATTTTAATATTGATCGATGTGCATTTATCGGTCCATCATATGGGGCAGGGATCATTTTAAGATTAGCGGCATTTATGCCAAATAAAATAAAATGTGCCGTATTAGTTTCGCCTGCGGGAATAGGATTAGGATCTAAACTAAAAATGATGAAAGATGTTTTAGTACCCCTAACCTTATTTTATATAACATCCTCGGAAAAATATCTTAATAAAATTGCAGGAGCATTATCAAATAATAGTATGAAAGAAATAGATAAAAAGATTATTGGAGATGTATTTACATACACCAAGCTTGAACAAGAGATGCCCAAATTAACAGAAAAAAAGGAGCTTGTTCATTACCATGCACCTACATTAGTCATTGCGGGAGAAAAGGATATTTTTTTCCCCGAGAAGAAAGTCTATAAAATTTCTAATAATATAATCCGAAATCTTGTAGATTTCAAATCTTATGATATAGGTCATTTCCCCTCGGAAGAATACTTAGTAAAAATAAATAATGATATAAAGAAGTTTTTGAAAGAAAATTATTAAGTAATTATCAAAAATTTTAGTTAAAAGTTTATTTTTATCTTCCTAATATCTTTACAAAAAAAGTGAAGAAGGTGTTTAAAATAAAGGGTGAACTTATAGAAAAACTTACAAATGATCAAATAATAGATTTGCATCATTTATTCCAACTGGAATGGTGGACTAAGGGGAGAAAACTAGAAGATATCCAGAGTATGATTGAAAACTCCGATGTAATAGTTGCCTATTGCGATCTAGAAACGAAAGAGCTAGTTGCATTTGCAAGGGTCTTGACTGATTTCGTCTATAAAGCCCTGATTCTTGATGTAATTGTAAAAGAATCATATAGAGGGAAAGATTTAGGCCGTGGGCTGCTAGATAAAATAATGGAACATCCTTTATTAAAAGATGTAAAGCATTTTGAGTTATATTGCAAATCAGAAATGTTGCCATATTATCGGAAATGGGGATTCACTGAGGATATTAGAGATATATTTTTCATGAGAAAAGAAGCTAATTAATCAGTGAGTGTTTTAAATTGTGGAGTGTAAAGTGTTTATTTTTACCTCTTTTTATATTTACACTATGTGGTTCATTCTTATATGTTACGGTGTTTTTTACGGAACACCTAAGTTACTTAGGAAAGGCATATTGGATCGTTTTTACTTTAATAACATGACAGCAACGGTTTGGTATTTGGTTGTTGGGGCTAGGGTTTTTACCATTATTTTTGACCAGCTCCTTGAACCTTTAGGAAAGTTTTTCGCTAAGCAGCGCTTATTAAAACCTCTAGGTTATCTTCCTGCTCCATTTAATCCTTTGAAAAAAAGAATAGATTTACTTCCTTCAGAATTTTTTGGAGTTCGTTTATATGGTAAACGGAGATTGATACCGTGCTTTATTCCTCTCCATTTAATTGCAATGCTTAGTGAAAAAAGATGCGGAAAGGCTTTATTCTTCCTCTAAAGATAGAAATGTTTGGAAGCTATCCGTGGATAATAAATGGTTTGCTTTGAGCATGGGTAGTACATGCTTGTCTCAAGTGGCATTTTATCAATATGCTTTTTAGCATGCTTATTGCTCCAGGGATTGTCCAATTCACAGGTTCCACTTGGGCCTCATTTGCTGCACACTCCATTGGGAATAGTTTATTGTGGGTTTTTTAATTTGGGGCATCCTTCTTAAGACTCCTAAACAACAGCCGAATTAGGATAAACTTCATAAATCCGGATAAAAGAAGTAAGGGCGTACTGAATAATATGTCCTTACTTTTTTATGGGGATAAGATAATTACACATTTTGTATGAAATGCTATGAACTAGTCTACTGTAGAAAATTTATCGTTGAAAATGTATAATGAATTTGTAATATTAGGAAAAACAAGTGGGGGAATGCGTCCTGAGGTATGTGAATTTGAAATTACCCAACACAAAGCTTATGTTGTCCCGTTTTGATTCCTTTTCATCGGACCCGGTTGAACATGAACATGGGGATGATTATCAAATAACCATTCCTTTAGAAGGAAGTACTTTTTTAGATCAGAATAAAGTAGTAAATAAAGTAGAATCAAGTAAGCATTTTCTAACATTTCCCGGAGAAAAGCATTTTCATTTTACAGAAGAAAATAAAAGTCGGATATTGTTAGTAAATATAAATAAGCATTTTCTTGATCACGTTATTTCAACAAAATTAAATAACCATGTAAATGAATTAGAATTCTTTAACCATATTGATTACTCCTCCGAAAAACTAATTAAAACGGCAGACGAAATGATTAAGCTTAATCTCTTTGATAATGAAAATGAAATTCGAACAGAAGAGTTGGAATGGGAACTAGTCGAATTATTTTTATCCCTCCAAAAAGGTACTCACTCCGAATGGTGGGAAAAAGAGTATAAAGTAAATAGCAATCCAATTATAAAAAATGTTATTGGTTATATGGAAGAAAATTATTCTAATGATTTATCATTAGATATATTAGCTGACCATTGCCGATTGAGTAAATTTTATTTAATTAAGCTCTTCAAGGAAGCTTTAGGATGTACGCCAAGTCAGTTTTTATTAAGGATTCGATTAGAGCACGCTAAAGATCTATTATTAAAGACAAATTTTGATATTACAAGAATTTGCTTTGAAGTAGGATTTGGAAGTCTTAGTACTTTTGAACGTGTATTTAAAAAAAGATGGGGAATGACTATTTCTGAATTTAGGAAAAAACACAAAGCTTAATATTTACCTTTTTCGAAGCGCGATAATCATCGTGCTTTTTACTTTTTCAATGGCTAAATCAGAATTTTTTCATCGTATAATCTTTCGATGTTTCGGAACAAAAGAACAAGCGAATTGAATTTAGCCTTAATATGCTAATTAAAATTAGCAATTAGGAAGGAGTGGGGTTAAATGATTTGTCAATGTTCATCTGGCTGTAAATGCAGTCCTTGGCGTAAATGTTCTGCTTCCTGTACTTGTAATTCTATAAATAAAACCAAAAGTAAAAGTTGTTGTGGATCTAAAGATAATAAAAAGTAATTAATTGAAACATATTATCCGTGAGAATTATAAGCTGGTTCAAGAATAAACGGAGGAAAATCTTAAATTAAGATACGTAAGTTATCAGTACTCGTCAGTTATTTCATATGTAAAGGCAGTGTAACCAACTATACACTGCCTAAAACCTTAAATTTCTAGTAATCGTAAGTCGATTCTTTATTTGATTTAAGCTGTTTTCGTATTACTTGTTGTTTTTCGTATATTGTTATAAACCCTAATATAGACTTAGCCCGGGGCATCATTTCTTAGGAAGGATATGATTCTATTAGCAAAAGTCAGGTCGTTACTAGGATATTTGTCTAAAAAAGCAACAATGTTTAAGAAAAGAGCCTTGATTTATAAAGCCCACGTTCAAAAACACGGATTAACTTTTTCCTATATTGAATAATTAATTTCTCCTCAATCCCTAATAAATCATATTAACTTCGTTATCCCCATAATATTCAGCTATCCGAGAGTAGGGACAAAATATACTACTTAATTAGGAAGCAAGTACCTTTATCCTATATATCGAATATCCACAATTAAGCGTTACCAACCGTTGGCTGTTCAATGACACTTGTTTCAAGTGCATTATTCACGCTTATTACGTTATTGTGTACGTTAAATGCTGCGGTAGCGCCGCCACTACCACCGACCGCTTCCTTTAATGTAGATTTAGGAGAAAGCCATGCCAAATCCCCAAATTGTACATTGGCAGCACCAGCAATATCTAAAATCTGTAGAGTTCCTAAGAATGCAGGCATATGAATCAATTCCTTTCAACTATTGTTATCCTAATCAAATTTGATAAATAATGTAAAATCTAACCTTTACATAATGCTTTATTTAAGCATTAGCAGCTATTGTTTGATCTACTACGCTCGTATTTAATGCATTGTTCACACTAATTATATTATTGCTAATGTTAAATGCTGCGGTAGCTCCACCACTACCACCGATTGCTTCCTTTGTTGCTGATTTAGGGGAAAGCCATGCTAGATCCCCGAAATGAACATTAGCGGTGCCACCGATATTCATTATTTGTGTTGCGCCTAAGAATGCTGGCAATTAAATCAGTCCTTTTTTTACTTTTTTATATGCTATTCAAACTATTTTTATTTGAATATGCGGATATCTTGTATATTTTAAAGGGGCGAAAGCAGGATGATAAGCAAGGTAAATATGAGAGATTGGTGCTTGTTATCAAACAATTATTAGAAAGGTTTAACTGCTGTTGAATATTATTTATTTTCCTTTATTTCTTGATCAACTACACTTTTATTTAGTGCATTGTTTAAATTATATAGATTATTTTCTAAGTTAATGGCAGCAACATTTCCACCGCTTACACCATTGGAACTCTTTAAAACCGATTTTGGAGAAAGCCAAGCAGCATCCCCAAAAATTACATCGGCTGTCCCCCCAATATTTAATATTTGAGTTGAAGTTAAGAAAGCGGGCATATTATTCCATCCTTTTTGTTTTATTTTTAAATATCCTATTCAAAATAGGCAAAATTGGGTGGGCGAAAAAAGAAGAAATGAAAAAGAATATCGCTTGGAGGATAAGTTGCCGTTCCTAAATGATATTGAAAATAACATTCAAGGTTTTTTTTTACTTTTTAGGAAAAGATATTATCATTACTATGTCTTTTTCTAGGGTGTGTTGAAGGGAGATATTGGAATGTCGATTGTTGTGATCAGCACGCTGACGTGGTTATTAATAATCGTGTTTGCTGTAGCTCCAAAAAGGTTTACTATTATAGAACTGATCTTCCAGTATTTCGTAAGTGTGATACTAACCGTAACCATTTTCAGTATTTTGGACATTAAATTTCACTGGGTTATTGCCACTAGGGAAGTAGAAAGGGGAATAGCATTAAACATTAGCCGTTTTATGGAGATTCCCATGCTCATGATAATAACGACAAATATTATGTATGCTCCAATTCGCGTGCGATTTCGTTGTGTGATTGCAGTGGTGGCAAGCTTCCTTTTGACAATAAATGATTGGATTTTGACATCATTACATATTATCCATTATACAAATTGGAAATATTATTATGCGTTCATCATGTATATGTTATTTATGGTTGCGTTTATGTGGATAACAATTTGGTTTTCCCGTTTGCGTAGAGGAGGCATCGAAAACATTTGAAAGAGATTGTATATGATAATCATTTTAATAAGAATGAATGGTTTATCCTTGTATCGCTTTGTATAGGGGTTATAATGATTTATCTCTTTCCTAAACGATTTTGCAAGCAAATTGCCATTATCTTTTTTATGTGTGGTGTTTTTTTCGGATTCTTTTCAGATCATACCTTAAGTGTTGTCCCTATAAGCTTTTATGATATTGGTGACACATCTGATTTTGAATTTATGGATTTATTATCCCAAATAAATTATGGACCATATAGTTATTTGTTCTTTTATATATATGATCGCTACCGCATTAAGCTAAAATTCTCTCCAATCTATATTTTATGTTGTTCGTGGATAAGTGTTGGTTTGGAGCTTTTGTCCGATGTATTTGGTGTTTATCATTACCAGCATGGGTATAATATTTATTATTCATATGCCATATACCTTATTGTCTTTAGCATTTGGACTGGTCTTTATCATATTGTTAAGATGCATGGAATAAAGCAGGTAGGTTTAAATACGGATATGAGATAAGGAGACTCTTATTGAAAGTCTCCTTATTTATTGCAATATTCAATTCCTTCTTATCCTTCTTTTAAAAACTTTTTAATGGACTCGTAAATTTCTAACGGCTTTTCCTCTGGTATCGCATGGCCGGTTTCTTCAAGAACCACGAGTTCAGAATGAGCGAGGTCATTTTTAAGCCGTTCTCCTACATGAAGCGGCTGTGACAGGTCATGCTCTCCCCAAATTAATAGACACTTTGATTTAATTTGATTTAAAACATGGGAAGGTAAATCACCTTCCCAATCCCGAATCATTCTTGTTAGGGCATTGAATATTTTATTTTGTAAGAAAGGCTGTAAATACCCCTCAATCATTTCGTTATTAATTAAGGAATGATTATAAAGTGTTTCTTCTAAATTTTTGACAATTCCGGTTTTCGCAAGCCATCGTTTCACAAATAGATGGGAAAAAGGAAAATAGCTAAACATCCTTAATGTCCATTTTTGACGTTTGAGATAAGATGAGCTGGATAGGAGAACTACCTTCTCAGCAAATTCAGGCATAAGATGTAGGATATTCAACACCACCTGTCCGCCCATTGAATGCCCAATTAATACAGGCTCTTTTATACCGAAATAATCAATTATTTGAATAACAGTCCGTGCTAAATTTTGATAAGAATAAATAAATCGCTTTGATTTGTCGCTCCTCCCAAATGGAGGCAAATCAATAGAAAGAACCTGGAAGTCCCTATTTAGTAATGGGATTAAATGACGAAAGGTAAAGGTCGAAGACAAAAAACCATGTAATAGAACAACGGTTTTCTCATTTTCGTTTGGGTAAAATTCATAATAAACATTGATTCCATTTACAAAATGATGTCCGGTTAAAACGGATTCCTTCATTACTCTTCCTCCGATTCATATCCATAAATCAACATTAACTTTCCCGAAATAGATAATTTTTACACCACATTTGAAAAGTAAAAAATGCAATGATATTAATTGACAATTAGGAATTTTTCTATCGTGATAGGAATTACTGTTTGTAGTTGTTTGAGGATCAACTATTTAGTGAATTAGAATCAGAAGGGTATTTCTTGCTCTAACTACCTTTCACCAAAAAAAGAATTAAATTCAAGTGAAATCACCAAGCGTTGCTTGGTGATTTCTTCATTAATGAAAATGAGGTATTAGAAAAATATTTCCGGAATGATAAAGGTATACTATTTACATATTAACTGAATAAGGAGAATGATTAATGGACCAAGATATGAATTATGGGAGTGACTATAAGTTTATTCCTGCAACTTCCATAGGAAGCGGGGTAAGTATAGAAGTATTGCCTGATTTAGTATGTCACACTATTCAAATTGTTAATATTGCATTCGTAGGTAATCCGGAAACAAATGAATTTGTATTGGTTGATGCGGGTATGCCTGGTTCTGCCAATCAAATTATTTCCGCTGCCGAGGATCGGTTTGGGGAAAAATGCCGCCCAAAAGCTATTATTTTAACACATGGTCATTTTGATCATGTTGGAGCAATTATTGAACTAATTGAACATTGGGATGTTTTAGTATATGCACATGAATTGGAGTTTCCGTATTTGACAGGAGACAAGAGTTATCCGGAACCAGATTCTACGGTAGAAGGCGGATTAGTGGCAAAAATGTCACCATTATTTCCTAATGAGCCTATTGATCTGGGCAAACATATAGAAAAATTGCCTCCTGATGGAAATGTTCCTCATATGCCAGGTTTTCGCTGGATACATACACCAGGTCATTCACCTGGGCATGTTTCACTTTTCAGAGAGAATGATCGAGCTTTAATTGCAGGAGATGCATTTATTACAGTCAAACAAGAGTCTCTATATAGTGTATTAACTCAGGATTTAGAAATTAGTGGTCCGCCGCGTTATCTCACACCCGATTGGAAAGCAGCTAAAAAATCGGTCATGAAATTAGCAGATTTGAAGCCTTCTGTAGCGGTTACTGGTCATGGAATACCGATTTCAGGCGAATTATTAACCAATAGTTTAGAAAGGCTAGTGCAAGACTTTGATAGTATAGCTATTCCTGATTATGGGAAATTTGTTGATAAGAATTTGCATTAATGATTAATCATATCCACACTTTCCCCCAAGGGCTCTAACAGTCCCGGAGGAACATAGTTATTAATATTTTTTTATTTTAAAATTAGCTTCAAGCACCGGCCAATTTTGTGGGAATGTGGTACCAAGTACCCAATAGCTTAACCCACGTAAATTATAATCTTTTACTGTATCATATTTTATTTGCATACTGCGGGCATCTTCAAACCATACTTCATGCTGCTGTCTGGATTCATCTGTGTATCGGAAAAATGGTGATTGAAAGGATTCATCATATCGGATAGCAGCCCCATATTTACCGGCAATATTCACAGCTTCTCTCGGAGAGACAATTTTTGCAAGAGTTCCTTGTTTCCAAGGAATTTTCCAATCATAACCATATAAAGGTACACCCATAACAATTTTATTTCTTGGAATAACCGTAATGGCGTAATCTAGAACTTTTCTTACTTGACTAATTGGGGCAACTGCCATTGGACTGCCTCCAATCCAACCCCATTCATAGGTCATTATCACAACAAAATCAACAATTTCACCATGTGCTGCGTAATCATGTGCTTCATATAATAGCCCTTTTTGATCAGCCCGGAGCTTTGGAGCAAGGGCAGTAGAAACGGAATAACCTTCTGGTCTTAAGCGTTCCACAACTTTTCGAAGGAAATTATTGTAATTTTCTTTGTCCTCAGGATAGACATACTCAAAATCAATATTTAAACCTCGATAACCTTTATCTTTTAACATGGTTAATATATTAGTAATAACGGTATTCTGAAGATCTGAATTTCTTAAGATAAGAGCGGCTCTATCAGAATCAAAGCTACTATCCACAAAATTTGTTAAGACAAGCAGTGGAGACACCCCTCTGTTTAATGCTTCCCTTATGATAAGCTCGTCATTTAAAGGAGAAATACTGCCATCTCCATTAACCCTATGGCTAAAAGGACTTACATAAGTAAAATAGGCGGAAAGTGGAGCAACTAAATTTGCGCCTGTCTGTCCCATATTTGTTACATATGCATTCACTTCGACCGTTTTTTTAGTCATTTCAGGGATTCTTAGTTTTTGCCCAACATAAATCAAGCCGGGATTTGAAATTTGATTTACTTGAGTTATTGCGGAAACCGTCGTTCCATAATGGTTTGCGATTGCCCATAATGATTCTCCAGATTGAACAATGTGATAAAGAATCGGAATAGTAAGCACTTGGCCGATATGAAGAATCGTAGAATCGGTTAAATTGTTTGCATTAATTATTTCCTGTATCGATACTCCGTATCGATGGGAGATTTGCCAAAGAGATTCACCACGCTGAACGACATGTTGCTGAAATGGTGTTGGTATGACCAATGCTTCTCCTACAACAAGCTTGGTCGGATCTTCTAATCCATTCACCGCAGCAATTTGATTGACCGATATACCATATGTTTGGCTGATTTTCCAAAGAGTATCGCCACTTTGGACAACATATATTTTCATAAAGGCTCCCCCCGAAAACTTGGATATATCCTTTACAATATTCAAATAGTTATTTATGTGTTAATGTCCGGATACACTACAGATAATTTGACTTGTAATTAAAAGAAGGTATACACAAACTACATAATTTCTAATTTTTTGCAAAGGATAAGATTGGAAGTAATTAGATATCAATGATGTTTTATAAATTACTGAAAGGGATTTGGTAATGAAGGAAAACAATATTAAATTAACGACTTCTGAACTAGGGATTCTTTGGACAATATATACTGAAAACACGGCATTAAGATGTTTTTACATGCATTTTCTTCATCATTTAGAAGACAATGAGATTAAAGGGATTATTGAAGAAGCTCTAGCAATGATTGAAACTCATATTGAGAGGGTCAAAAGTATTTTTGAAGGAGAAAACATACCAATACCTGTGGGATTCTCCGACAAGGACGTGGATTTAACCGCTCCGGCATTATACACGGATTTATTTGCACTAAGCTTTTTATATCGCGGTGGACAAGTAATTGTTCCATTTTATGCAACGGCTCTTACAAAAGTATCAAGGGTAGATATCGTTCAATTTATAATCGAGTGTTTAGGGAATGAATCAAAGTTATATGATAAATCATTAAGTTTAATGCTCTCAAAAGGACTTTACGATAGACCTCCAAAAATGGAATATCCAAATAGTGTAGAGTTTGTAAAACATAATCCTTCCTTAATAGAAACCTGGATAGGAGAAAGAAGGCCCCTCAATTCATTAGAAATAGGCGAAATTTTTTCTGTTGTGGAAAGAAATGCAATTGGCTTAATACTCATAATGGGTTTGATTCAGGTTACCAAAGATAAAGAAATAAAGGAATATTTATTGAAAGGGAAAAGAATCGCAGAAAAACAAATTGATACATTTACCAAATTATTAAATGAAAACGATAATTTTTCCGGTACTCCTACAACGATGGAAGTGACAAACTCGACAATTTCTCCATTTTCGGAGAGGTTAATCCTGTTTTTTATAGGTTCAACAAATCAAGTTGGTATTTCTACACTTGGCTATGCTTTATCCATCACAATGAGAAAAGATATATCTGCACATTATGCACTTTTTATGACAGATATAATGAAATATGGTCATGATGGGTTGAAACTTTTAATTGATCGTGGATGGATGGAGCGTCCTCCACAACCTATTGATAGAAATGAATTTTATAAAAACTAATTTACAAAAAAGTACTTACTTTTTACTTTCGAGTAAAGCTTCCCTAATTGGACAAAATACATATAGGGCTGTGCGAATAACTATGGCGCTACCCATTAAGGGGGTGAATGAAATGGCGGATAACAAACGAAATCGAGATGACATCGATGCCAGTGAAACAATAGGAACTGGTGCTGGAGCCGTAGCTGGTGCTGCAGTTGGCTCTGTTTTTGGTCCTCTTGGCACGATTGCTGGTGCGGTTGCCGGCGGGGCATTAGGCAACAAAGCGGGAGATAGAGCGGATGAAGCCGCTGATCGTGCAACTGACCTAATGGAAGATTAAAATGAATTTATGACAAAATAAAGAGGAGACGCCCAATTTGGGCGTCTCCAGAAGCAAATAATTTTTACTTTTCTTCTTTTTCGTTTATTTCATCCTTTAAGCCATTGAGGCTTTTTTTAAACTCCCGTAATGATTCTCCGGCTGCACGCCCTATATCAGGAAGTTTTTTTGGTCCGAAAATAAGTAGACCTAATAAGCAAATTAGGAGAATTTTCCCGATGCTTAATTCCATTATTACTCCTCCTCGGAGAATTCAATTTTAATAAAAATAGGTTAAAAATATTTTAGCAAAGATAGAAAAAGATATACATATCCTGGGCAATTAATTTTGTGTTGATTTTGTGACTATTTTTAAATGCATTGTAGACTCTAATGATATCACAAATACTCAATATTTCTCAAATCTTGTCTAATAATACTGATTCACGTGAAACTGTATTGGAATAAACCAATGCTATAAATAAAGTTCTTGCCTTGCACCAGTGAATAGTATTGTTTAACGTCCACATAATAAAAAGAAACAGATAAGGATGTGATAAGAATATGAAGGGCAGAAAGAAATATACCGACAAAGAGGAAATTTCTTATACAGATGTTTCGACAGTAGAAACGAGGAAAAATTTTATTCATCCAGAAGATTTACCAGAAGGCTCGTATGGCGCTCCTCGTGGTGCGGATACACCTGTCGAAGGTAAATCCACACATTGGAGAGAAGGGCAAAGACCATACAGTAACTTCAACTATGAATTTAAATCCTTTCATCAGGACCTTCCAAGGGAATACCCAGGTGCCCACCCAACACACGATGATCCTAATGAAAATCAAGAGCCTCCTTATGATGAAAGCAATTAGAAAATAACAGAAAGGGGATACATATGTCAAAAGAAGGTCAATTTCAGAGCGATATGAAGCAATATCAAATGCCCAATGCACTCAAACAGAAAAAAGACACACATTATCGTAATTCCAGCACAGGTATTGACACAGAAGAAGGCATAGAGACCTTGAACAAATCAAAAGAGTAAAATAGAGCTGGAGCTTTAGCTAAATAATTTAAAATAGGTGCATTTAAATTAGGATAAAAAATAACCATTTTATTACGCTCAGAGAATTATTCTTTGAGCGTTCTTCATAAGCGGACAGTATTTTTATAAAATGACCAATTCAAAATACTTAGAGGACAAAGTATCTGATATTCATAAAAAACATAAGGAAATCAGTAACGGAACTACAACCGGCATACATATGAAAAATGACTCTCTACAATGCCCAATGAAACTAGTGTCCTATGGCCAAATTAACTTAACATCATCATATATTGAACTATTTTCATAAAAGGTGGGATCATATGAAAAATCGTACCTTTATTGGTGCTTTTATTTTTGGTATGGGAATTATCGGAATGCTTGACGGAATATTACTCCATCAAATATTTCAATTTCATAGCGTTTATATGTACACAAACAGATTTAATCAAATCGTCAGTGATGGAATATTTCACCTTTTTGTAACGATTATCGTGTTTGTTGGCGGTTATCTGTTATGGTCCAGTGAAAGGGAAAAATTAACTAACCCAAACCTTACATTTTGGTCAGGATTTCTATTTGGTTCCGGGATATTTAATTTAGTAGAAGGGATTGTTGACCATCATGTATTAGGGATTCATCATGTCTATTATTATACTGACAGAGTGCTTTTCTATGATTTATTATATGATGGATTTTCCCTAATATTAATTGTAGTAGGATTGTTTATGTATTTGAAAATTAAACACAGTAACAAGTACCATTTAATATAAAGACCCATTCATTATTAATACACGGCAGTAAGCATTATTGCTCCTATTCGAGGTGTTTTTAAAATATATATTTTCATATTTGGAAAAACTATTTCATACAGAAATATTCTCATTCGTTTATATGAGTTTTCTGAAAGGAAGGACAAAAATTGATAAATGAAATTTTTTCTCATATTCACCCAATTGTCGTTCATTTTCCGATCGTAATCATTACTCTGACCGCCGTCTATGATTTGCTATACGCCATTTTTAGACGTAAAGCCTCTCCAAGAGGGCATTGGTTTTGGCTACTGGCATTTTTAAGTGCTTGGTTAGCTATTGGAACGGGGCCAGGTGAGGATGCAAGGGGCAACACGAATATTTTTCATTATCATGACACTTGGGCCACTATCACGACATGGTTAGCCTTGATAGTCACAATTTTTCGTTTCTTTTTCGTCATGAAAAGAAAAGAACTGATTCAACTGTGGTTAGTTATTAGTTGTATTCTTTCAATTGTGTGTGCTGTAGGAATTCTTACTGTTGGTTACATTGGAGGAAAAATGGTATATGACCAGGGAATTGGTGTTAAAATGGACGGGAAATATGTGAATCCACCAAAGCATGATTCTAGGCAATAAAAATCCCATATGGTGCATGGCACCATATGGGGTAGTTTACACTATAACACTTTTGGACTGTATTGGTTATTAATGCAGGGGATTATTTTACCTTATCTTTGACTGTATCTAGAAAATTTTGCATCAAAGATTTCTCCTCATTAGAACCCTTCACTGCAACATAAATGGGGATTAATGTTAAGGGAATATACATTCCATAAGTGACCCATTTAAAGATCCATTCCATATTTATGCATCTCCTGACAAGTACTTTTCTATATCATTTGTATTTTTTAAAAATTTCATTCCTATTAGAGCAAATGAAAAAGGGTTGCACGGAAAAAACATTTTCCGAATAACCCCTTTTACCTTTGTGATTTTCGATAGCCTGCCTTGATGGCATCTGATTCTGTACAAAACCAAACAATATTATCTCGGGTGCGGTCATAGAATGCACCGCCTGGTACATGATAAATTTTACTGTTAGCATTACCCTTAATTTTTCCCTTACAGCTAGTATTACTTTCTTTATCATCTGCAGGATTATTTTTGAATGATTGATTGGAAGAATTCTGGGTACTTGTATTTGGTGAACTTGATACAGTATGTGCAGCTCCTTTGGCGTCCATATTATAACCACGATCGGTAACATACCCAGGAATGGACCAAATACCCAATTTATGCTTTCGTGCATAGCTTTCATCATTTTTTAATTCCTTTAAATGCTTTGTGTTCGGTTCATAAATATAGGCAACACGGGCAAGGCCTTTTTTTACAACTTCCTCATTATACATTTTTCCGTTCGGCAGGTAGATATAAGCTAGTAATCTTCCATATTTATCACGTTCATGGCCTTTTACACCTTCTTCAAGCTTAACCTTTGTGCCCACAGCAAGTTCCTGTTCAGCATAAGCACTCGCTTCCGGTCCATATGGTTGAACAGGTGTGCCTGGTTTATGGGTTTCAGGTGTATCAATAAGAAGCAGGCGTATATCTTCATCTTTCCCTTTGATGCTAACATGTACGGTATCGCCGTCTACATTTCTAATAATGGTTGCAGTAATCAACCCTTTCGGAAGTGAGACAATTTGATTTTTTTTATTGCTTTGGTTTGTGGATTGTTGTTTTGCATTTACATTAGCTTCTTTATCGCTTTTAAATTGTTTTTCTTCAGTGGTATTTGTAGTATTCGTGCTCTTTGTTGTACTGGTTGTTTGAGAACATGCCCCTAATAATACAGAAATAATTAAAAGCAGCATCCCTATTTTTCTTTGTAAGCATTTCTTTGTTGCCAAATTATTCATACTCCTTATCAAAAACATTTCCTTTTTACTGTATTAAACATCTTCCAATTTATCAAGTTAGCATATTTCATCATATGATTAAAAGGTTGTAACGGTAAAATTTGTTTGTTAATATATTCATATAAATGAATACATCGGATGTACAAAGGAGGAGTCTGTCAAAACAGGCTTCCTTTTTTTATTTACTTCCATTATTTTCAATATCTATTGGCAATAATACATAGAATACGAACTAAAAAGGGATGATATTTGTGACAAATCATGCAATTATAGCAATTGCTATTTTCCTACTTACGTACGGACTTATTATTTCTGAAAAAATTCATCGAACCATTATTGCGATGCTGGGTGGAACTTTGATGATCGTTTTCGGCATCGTTACCCAGGAATCTGCTCTCCAACATATTGATTTTAATACAATCGGCTTGCTGATTGGTATGATGATAATGGTTTCGATTACAGGTGAAACTGGAGTATTCAAGTATGTCGCGATTTGGTCAGCGAAGCAGGTAAAGGGAAGACCGATAGCTATCTTACTAGTATTATCCTTAATTACTGGGATTGGCTCCGCCTTTTTGGATAATGTGACAACAGTTTTACTCATGGTGCCTGTCACCTTTAGCATTACCCGTCAATTAAATATTTCGCCGATTCCGTTTTTAATCTCCGAAATATTGATGTCTAATATTGGCGGAACGGCTACGATGATTGGAGATCCTCCAAATATTATGATCGGAAGTGCCGTGCCTTCCTTAACATTTATGAAATTTATTACCAATTTAACTCCGGTTATATTGATTATTATGGTTGTAACCATTTGTTTACTTATGCTTATCTATAAAAAGAACTTTAAAACCTCTGAGGAAACCAGAAAAAGAATTATGAGCCTGAATGAAAAGGATGAAATTACCGATAAGGTGCTTATGATTAAATCATTAACTATCATGGGGTTAACGATTCTGGCATTCTTTTTACATGAGCTTATTCAAATAGATACGGCAACGGTCGCATTAGCAGGAGCATTCATCCTATTGCTGTTATCAGGAGAGAGTTATTTAGAAAGCTCACTTGGGAAAGTAGAATGGACAACCATTTTCTTTTTTATTGGTTTGTTTGTGCTTGTATCCGGATTAGTGGAAACAGGAGTGATTTCAAAAATTGCTTCCTATACGATTGAATTAACCGGCGGAAATGATATTTCTAGCTCCTTCCTTATCCTATGGCTCAGTGCTATAGCATCTGCATTTATTGATAATATTCCGTTTGTCGCTACCATGATTCCTTTAATAGAAAAAATGGGGGAATTAGGTGTTCACAATCTAGAACCTTTGTGGTGGTCTTTGTCATTAGGAGCTTGCTTAGGTGGAAATGGGACCTTAATTGGAGCAAGCGCCAATCTAGTTGTTGCGGGTTTAGCCAGTAAAGAAGGATACAAGATTACGTTTATCAAATATTTATTAATTGGATTTCCCTTAATGCTGATCTCTGTATTGATTTCAATGGGGTATATCTATTTAAGATATTTATTATAAGGAGGGATAATTAAAATGATTGGGAAGATTAAATATGAAATGAACGAGAATGTTGTGTTCATGAGTGAAAAAGAGCGAGAAGATGGAATAGATATCATGTTAAAACCGAAAAACGAGGAAGCGGTAAAAAAGCTTCACGAGGTTCGAAATTTCTTTGAAAGGGATAAAGTATATACAGATGTATTGTTTTACACGTATGAGGACAAACAAGTACAAGTGATTGTCCGAGATGATTCTTATGTAGTGCTTTTAGCAGCCATGTTTCGCTGGCAGCTAATAAAAAAGCTGGAATGGAACGAATAGGAATAGGACTCTTTTCTTAAACTTTTATAAAAGACCTATTTTTGGATAATGAGTGAATAGCATCTTTGAGAATATATGGTCAAGCAAGGACTAAATTGTGCATTATAACAAAATACATATAACATAAATCAATACGAAAACAGGCATAAATAAAAAGACTCGGGAATCCGAGTCTTTTTTAGTCATGTGTTCTAATCCATTTCTTGAAATACCCCTGTGAATACAGTTCCTTCAGCAATATAGTTAAGATTGGTGTAAGAAGCATTCCCCAAAATCCAAACAATCCTAAGAAAATTACCATTAAGGATAGCATTAGAAAGGCAGAGACTCCTAAGGATTCTCCTACAATTTTTGGTTCTAGAAGCTGTCGAACCAAAAACACAATACCATACACAATTAATAGCTTAATGGCAAGTGCAGTGTTGCCTACTATGAATAAATAAATTATCCACGGAATAAATATTGTTGCTACTCCTAAAAGTGGTAGTATGTCAAATAGCGCTGACAAAATGGAAATAATAAAGGCATTATTTACCTGGAAAATTAATAAGGAAACGAAAATAAGTACAAATGTAATCGTCATTAATTTTAATTGGGCGGTAATATATTTAGTAATTCCGCTGATTACGTTTACCCTTAAAAAATCCCATCCCTCTTTCATCCAATTTGGTGCTTTATCATTAAATTTTGCTCTTACTTTTTCCGCATCTTTCCCTAAGAAATAAGCAAGAATGATTCCTAACAGTAAATTTCCAATAAATACGATACTTGTATTTACCGTTCCGACAACTGTCCATAAAAATTTTGAAAAATAGATCATGAACTTTTGACCGATAGATCCTAGCTTTTCATTAATCTTTTCCGGTATGCCATACGGCAAATCTGTATATTGCCGCTGAAGCTGATGAACTTCGCCTCCAAAATTACTTTTTAATGTGTCAATATAATGCGGCATTTTCGTAATGAGATTATGTACTTGATTGACGGCAACCATACCCCCAACAAAAATTAATGCAAGGGCTACAATTAAGTAAAAGACAAGTGATATGGCAATGGCTGCACCCCGTTTTATTTTTATAGCAACAAGAAGCTTGACCATAGGCTTAATAAGCATATAAATTATGCCTCCGAATACTATCGGAGTGGCAATACTGAAAATCCAATTGGCAAATTTTAATGAAAGCCAGATAACAGCAATTAAAATGACTATATCTACAATGGTTTTATAATTTCTTTTTATAAAAGACCATACTATCTCACCCATAGAATGTCCCCTTTCTCCTTATTTCTAGTATACCAGTATGTAACCTATATTCCACAACTCGTTTCTTATACGAGATTTGGTAGGGAAAAGGTTTCATTTGATTTGTTATAGTATATCAAATCACCAAGACAGTATTTTTTCTGGTATTTTTAGGAAGAAAGTATGGATTTCTAATTAAAGTAAGGGAATAAAAAAGCATGCAGAATTGAACTAAGTAATTCAGATAACGTGGAGAAAATCTAAAATCGCAACCCAAATAACATACGATTTCGTAACATAGATAACAATACAAATAACATACAAAAAGCTTGAGAGAATTTTTACAACCCTCAAGCTCTTTTTCCTTTAATTTAATGCACTTATTAAACTAAAGCACCCTTTAGCTTAATAAGAGTTGAGTTATCTTTTAAGTCCATGCACCATTTTTATCTTCAAGTAAAGTATTCCGCCCCAACTTTCCTGACTTTATTATAATGCGGATATGTGTAATGGTCATACAATATATTTACTGTAAGCACAAAAAATAATGGATTTGGAACTAACGGAAAACAATAGTTAAATAAAAGACAAGTTTCATCAATAATCATAATCTTTCTATTAACTTTAAATTTATTTAAATAAATCTTTTTAAATATTTGCCAAATATTTTGTTCATAACTTTGGGTGTGTTTTCTAAATAAATATTAATTTGTTCAATGTTCGATTCGAATTTATCAGAGTTTCTTTCATCTGTTGGAAAATCAGATATTCCTTTAATAATAATACATTCAACATCATTTTTCTTACAGATATAAGCAATTGCACCCGCTTCTGTATCGGCAATTGTTATTTCGTTTTCTTTAAGTTCTAAATAGTCCTTCCACATAACTACTGCTTTATCAGAGGTGCCAATTGTTCCTGTATAAAAATCATTTCCATATTTTGATAAATCAATATCGACTATGAAGGATTGTTTAATAAGAGGCTCAATTTCTTTTACTGTACAATCATATTGAACGGCTTTATCGGGAACAAAAATATCCAAATTACTGAACTTCTCATCTATTCCTGCACATGTTCCAGCAACGATTACTTTAGTTAAATTAAATTTAGAGATCATATACTGATTACCACCAACACCATTAACTTTTCTTACACCTGTACTATAAAAAACAAGTTCAGTATCATTAATTGTTCTTATGAAATACTCGCCATATGGATAACTGAAACGTTCGTTAATTTTTATGCTAAAGTATTCCAATGTCGCTTCATATTCCCACTTCGTTGCAATACTAATTCCTATCATCGACTTATCACCCCACAAATAAAATTTGCCACCATTGAATGTCTATACACGGTTTGAATTCATTTTTTTTTCACTTAACTATCCTTCATTACTCTGTTCATTAACAATTAGTTATTAATATGCAAATATCCTTTTTTTCCTAAACTGCTGTATTAGTTGAAGAACTGAAATTCTACAATCTTTAACCATATTTTACCATGAAGTCTCGTATAAAATCCTTAAAGTTTCTGGAACAGGATAAATATGACATACCAAATAACAAGTGAAATAGCACCCTCATTAACACGATGACAATATCTATTGTCAAGATGTTATTTGGGGTGCTATTTACTATGCTTTTATGGGTTTATTTTCTTGCAAAACACTGATATATCAACAAAAAAAGGTCTGCTAGTTGCTATGCTAAAAGGGTTGCGAATTCATATGATATTTGCAGTGTTTCTCCACGAAAACAGAACTACTTAGAATTGAACTGCATGCTTTTTTATTCCTCTGACTTATAACGTAAATAATTAAAATTCGAAGTAGGAACCACTTTTTGAATCGTACCATCATCTTCTTTATATACTTCAAACTCCTGATAGGTTTCTACTGTGTAACCGTCTATTTCCTCTGTATTTACCAAACGTTCCTCTAATGCAGGAGCAATTGATTTGGTCGGTTTAGTTGCCGAAAAAGCCGGAACATTTGTAGTTATTTGCTCAAGGTCACGATTGGAAATCGTATTTAAATAAGCGAATAAAATTAAACAAAAAAGAATAACAAAAAATGCACTCTTTTTTGATTTTAAAATAGTTAACATTCACTTTCACCCCTTCTTAGGCAATGCATTCCTTATCTTTTTTTTATGCTTGTCTTAAAAGGAATATTCCATTTTACTTCATTGCTCACGTTTCACTCTTCAGAAAAAACTATTATCTTAAACATTAAATATTTCTCTACTATAATAAACTAAAGCATTTTAGAGAATAAGAGGGGAATAATAATGCGTAATATTTTCACGATTATTATTGGATCGTTAATCGTAGGGTTTGCATATAATTTTTTTCTGATTCCACATCATATTTTAAGCAGTGGTTTAAGCGGGATTGCGATAATGCTTAGTTTTATCACACCTATTAACACTGGTATCTTTAATTTTCTATTAAATTTTCCGCTTTTAGCGCTCGGTTTTTTCAAGCTTGGAAAACGTTTTGTATTCTATACTATTTTATCAGTTGTTATGCTTTCGGTAGGCTTGTATGTCATTCCGATAGTCAAAATTACAACAGAACCCTTATTATCTTCCTTAGCTGGAGGTGTATTAACAGGAATAGGGATTGGGTTAATTTTTCGAGCATCCGGTTCATCCGGCGGATTCGATATTATTGCTATGCTGTTAACAAAGAAAAAGGATTTTCCGCTTGGGTCCGTAATATCTGCTATGAATGCGTTAATCGTGATTATTTCAGGGTTTATTTTTACCTGGGATGCCGCACTTAACACAATGGTGGCAATTTATGCAACCGGCAAAGTTATTGATACCATCCATACGAAGCATATTAAATTAACCTTAACCATTGTGACGAAAAAAGGTGAGGAAATGAAGGACAAACTGCTGGAAAATTTATATCGCGGAGTAACGTTAATGAATGGTGAAGGCGCTTATTCAGGTGAAGAACGCAAAATCTTAATGACAGTGATTACGCGCTACCAATTATCCGATGTGAAAAAAATAATTATGGAAACCGACCAAGAAGCCTTTGTAAACATTACGGAAACTCAAGAGGTAATGGGGCTGTTCCATAGAGGGTAAATTCAGTAATATTCCTGGACAATTTAGATAAAAATATTGACTATGTGATAAAATAGAAACTATAAGTAACGTCCACATGTCTAATGTGGACGTTATAACTGAAAACCTACATATATTAAAAGGAGTAAGAGCAATGGAAAAGATTTTTATTTTCGGACACAAAAATCCAGATACGGATACTATTTGTTCTGCAATTGCGTATGCAGAATTAAAAACAAAGCTAGGTATGGATGTGGAACCGGTAAGATTAGGAGAAATCAATGGCGAGACAAAATATGCCTTAGATTATTTCAAGGCAGAGGCACCTCGTTACGTCGAAAAGGTAGCAAGCGAAGTGAAAAATGTCATTTTAGTGGACCATAACGAGCGTCAGCAAAGTGCAGATGACATCGATGAAGTTCGAGTACTGGAAGTAATCGATCACCACCGTATTGCGAACTTTGAAACAAGTGATCCTTTATACTATCGTGCAGAGCCTGTAGGATGTACGGCAACTATTTTAAATAAATTATATAAGGAAAACGGAATTGAAATCCGCAAAGAAATAGCAGGATTAATGCTTTCAGCGATCATTTCTGATTCCTTATTATTCAAATCACCGACCTGTACAAATGAAGATGTAGAGGCTGCAAAAGAATTAGCTGCTATCGCAGAAGTAGATGCAGAAAAATATGGTTTAGAGATGTTAAAAGCCGGAGCAGATTTAAGTGATAAGTCGGTGGAACAGCTTGTATCGTTGGATGCAAAGGAATTCCAAATGGGCGATTATAAAGTAGAAGTTGCTCAAGTTAATGCTGTTGATATTAATGATGTATTTTCTCGTCAAGCGGATGTGGAAAAAGTATTAACGGGCATTATTGCAGATAAGGGATTAGATTTATTTTTATTTGTAGTAACAGATATTTTAAATAATGATTCCACTGCTATTGCTCTCGGCCGAGGTGCAAAAGTAGTAGAAAAAGCATATAATGTAGAGCTTCAAAACAACACAGCCGTATTAAAAGGTGTTGTCTCTCGTAAAAAACAAATTGTTCCAATTTTAACAGATGCATTTAAAACAATTGAATTATAAAAAATAATTATACATTCTGGAGCAGTACTACTATTGTAGTATTGCTTTTTTATTTTTGGGATTCTTTTTTAATAAATAATTACTAAATATTAGGTTTAATGAAACTTTTTAATCGGGGCATCTTTTCTTAAAATGAGAAGTCTCTATGAATGAATATATTTAATATTTACATCTTAAAAAGCATCAAAGTGGAGAAAAGAGACATTGTAGAAAAAATAGATAGATTTTCGTTAAGTTGTGATTGTTTTTGAATGTTAATGATTGTTTTTGATTGTTTTTATTTTTTTTAGGATGTACAATAAAAAAGTACTCACAAATTGTATGCGTTACCAATAGAAATGGCAGGTGAAACGGATTGCTAACTGCTGAAAGACATCGCATCATATTAGAATTGTTAAAACAGAAGGAAATTGTAAGCTTGCAAGAGCTTGTAAATGAAACAAATACATCAGAATCAACCATTAGAAGAGATCTCATCGAGCTTGAGAAGAAAAATGCCCTTAAGAGAGTTCACGGCGGTGCTGCTCGATTACAAGGTAAACTGGAAGAGCCTGGTATTATTGAAAAAACAGCCAAAAACCTGACGGCAAAGGATTTGATTGCAAAATATGCTGCTTCACTTGTAGAACAGGCAGATTGTATCTATTTGGATGCGGGTTCTACCACACTGCAAATGATTCCTTATCTTCCAAATGAAAGCGATATTGTCGTTGTAACAAATGGGCTTACGAATATCCAGCCGCTTCTAAATAAAGGAATTAAGACGTATTTAATTGGTGGAGCTATTAAGCCGAAGACAGGTGCAATGATAGGCCGAGGTGCTTTATATGCGATTGAAAACTACCGTTTTGACAAATGCTTTCTCGGAGTTAATGGAATTCATCCATCTTTTGGCTATACCACTCCAGATCCGGAAGAAGCTTTTATAAAGCAAAAAGCACTGCAGCTCTCTAGAGAATCATATGTCTTGGCAGATGATACTAAGTTTGGAGAGATAGCTTTTTCTGAGATTGCTCCTCTTTCAGAAGCTAGCATTATTACTAATTTGCTAAACAATGATACAGCAGAACTTTATAAGCATAAAACTACCATAAAGGTTGTGACATCATGATATACACAATTACATTAAATCCATCGTTGGATTACCATGTAGAGGTGGATAACTTTGAGTCGGGTATACTGAACCGTACTAAATCGGATTATAAGGTACCTGGGGGAAAAGGAATTAATGTTTCCCGAGTTTTAAAAAGATTGGGAGCAGAATCCATTGCTCTTGGTTTTATTGGAGGATTCACCGGAGCTTATATAAAGGATTTTTTAAGTGAAGAACAGATCGCATTGGATTTTGTAGAGGTGGATGAAGATACAAGAATTAATATTAAGCTAAGGTCCGTAGAAGAAACGGAAATTAACGGGGCAGGTCCCGCTATTACGCCACAACAGCTGGAACAATTATTTTCGAAGTTTCAAAGCATAAAGCCAAATGATATGGTTATATTTTCTGGAAGCATTCCCGTTTCACTCCCTTCTTCCATTTACGCTGATTTAATAAAAATATGCAAACATATTGGAGCGTGCTTTGTTGCGGATGTATCTGGGCAAGCACTTAAACAAGTTATACTGGAAAAGCCATTTCTAATCAAACCGAATCATCATGAATTAGGAGAATTATTCCAGACGAAGATTGAATCGGTACAAGATGCCTATATTTATGGGAAAAAGCTAGTGGATGAAGGAGTAGAAAATATCATAATTTCTATGGCGGAAAAAGGTGCTCTTTTTATCAATAAGAATTTAGCAATACATGCAACAGCACCGAAAGGGGAATTGAAAAATTCCATAGGGGCTGGTGATTCATTAGTTGGTGGTTTTTTAAGTGCTTATTCATCCGGAAAATCATTAGAAGAAGCATTTAAAATCGGGGTTGCTTCCGGAAGTGCCACCGCATTTTCACAAGGACTTTGTACAAAGGATAAAGTAATGAATCTTTTAAATGAAGTAAAAATTAAGACTCTAAAATGAGGTGAACCTTCAACATGAGAATTACAGACTTACTGACACCATCCACAATAAAAATGGATGTACAAGCCCAAACGAAGCAGGAACTTATTCGTGAGCTTGTTAATGTATTAAATGATGCAGGAAAATTGAATGATAAAGAGGAATACGAAAAAGCAGTTTTAGCACGGGAAGAGCAGAGCACT
Source organism: Bacillus sp. FJAT-49736 (assembly GCF_018343615.1). Taxonomy (GTDB): domain Bacteria; phylum Bacillota; class Bacilli; order Bacillales; family Bacillaceae_C; genus Margalitia. Next base: position 565,626 of record NZ_JAGYPI010000001.1, read on the forward strand.
ACTGGAGTGGGGGATGGAATTGCGATACCTCATGCGAAAACAGCTGCTGTTAAAACACCTGCTATTGCTTTCGGAAGGTCTAAAACAGGTCTTGATTACGAATCCTTTGATGGACAAGACAGCCATCTATTTTTCATGATTGCTGCAAGTGAAGGAGCAAATAATACACATTTGGAAGCGTTGTCCAAGCTTTCTTCCTTATTAATGAGAAAGGAAATTCGAGAGCAGCTTTTGATTGCGGATACCGTCGAGGGAGTTTTAAATGTTTTTATCGAAAGTGAAGAGGAAGTAACAGAAGATTCAAGTGTTTCAATAGATGAAAAAGAATTAATATTAGCGGTTACTGCTTGTCCAACTGGCATAGCACACACTTATATGGCAGCGGATTCCTTAAAGGAAAAGGCTAAAGAGTTAGGCATTCCTTTTAAAGTAGAGACTAATGGTTCCGGCGGTGCCAAAAATGTATTAACACCAGAGGAAATTGAAAAAGCAACAGCTATCATAGTTGCTGCAGATAAACAAGTGGAGATGGAACGCTTCAATGGCAAATATGTTATAGAAGTTCCAGTTGCGGATGGAATTCGCAGACCAAAGGAACTTTTGAAACAAGCCATCAATCAAGATGCACCTATTTATAAAATCACTGGCGAAAGGAACAAAAGTGAGCAATCCCAAAAAAGCGGGAAAGGTCGCAATGGTTTCTACAAGCATTTAATGAATGGCGTATCTAATATGCTCCCGTTTGTCGTGGGGGGAGGTATATTAATTGCAATTTCATTCATGTTTGGAATTCATTCTGCAGATCCGCATGACCCAAGCTACAATAAATTTGCAGAAGCCTTAAATACGATTGGCGGAGGTAATGCTTTTGGATTAATGATACCAGTTCTGGCTGGATTTATCGCCATGAGTATTGCAGATAGACCCGGGCTTGCACCTGGGATGGTAGGCGGCTTTATGGCTGCACAAGGAGGAGCAGGATTTCTTGGCGGCTTAATTGCGGGATTTTTGGCAGGTTATGTAGTTGTCTTATTAAAGAAAGCATTTGCGGCACTACCGCAATCGCTTGAGGGAATTAAGCCTGTATTGCTTTATCCGTTATTCGGAATATTTATTACTGGAATGATTATGTTCTTTGTCATTAATAAGCCGTGCAGTTTATTTAATCATTATTTATCCGATGTGTTAAATCATTTAGGAACAGGAAATTTAATGCTTTTAGGAATAATTCTTGGTGGTATGATGGCAGTTGACATGGGTGGACCGATTAATAAGGCAGCCTTTACATTTGGAATAGCAATGATAGATGCTGGGCAGTATGCTCCACATGCAGCTGTTATGGCAGGAGGAATGGTTCCTCCGCTTGGAATGGCTATTGCTACAACACTTTTTAGAAGCAAGTTTACAAAGAGTGAAAAGGATGCAGGTATAACTTGTTATATTATGGGGGCGACTTTTATTACAGAAGGTGCAATTCCTTTCGCTGCTGCTGACCCCGTACGTGTCATTCCATCTGCAGTAGTCGGATCTGCAATCGCCGGTGCATTAACGATGCTATTTCATATTGGTTTACGTGCCCCACACGGAGGTATCTTTGTTATTCCTTTAGTAGATGGCAATCCGTTATTGTACGCTTTAGCAATTATCATTGGTGCTTTTATTACCGCCATATTGGTAGGTTTGTTAAAAAAGAGAGTGGCGAATTAGATTGGAGAAGGGCTGGCAAACTTGTCAGCCCTTCTTTTTTTGAAACGACATATTCTATTATCCTTTTCAAATGTTAAATTTATTTGAAAAATCATTATTTCTTTTGTAAAGATTTCGTAAATTTTTGTCGATATATATTCCCAAATGGCAAAAATCATTTAAAATGGTGTAGGAATGTTTTTTTTAAAAGGCTCTTTTCTTAAACTTTGTTATTTCTGAGACAAAAGATATATACATAACAATTCATTTTAAGGACTAATCTTTTAAGAAAAGATGCCCTGAAACTAGTTTGAAAATAGGAAAATAACTATTTCTGAAGAGCAGCAATTAAAATTAGATTTTGGATTTTAAAAATCAATACGAAAACAGCCTTTTAAAAACAATTTTGGAGGAATCAGAATGCCTATTATCGAAAAAAAAGATAAATTTTCACTAATGCTAAGCAATATTACTGCAAATTTGGAGGATAGTTCAAAATTTTTAACGGAAACGACGATTCAAAATGAAAATGATTTAAAGACGCTTTCTACTAAAATGAAAGAGTATGAGACAAAAGGAGATACTCTCATTCATGAAATAATTGTAGAGCTTCATAAAGCTTTCATTACTCCAATTGATCGTGAGGATATTCTTCAGCTTGCCATGCGTTTGGATGATGTATTGGACGGGCTTGATCACACTGCATCCTTGATGGAATTATATAATATTACAAAGCCTACGGTATTTATGAGAGATTTTGTCGTTGAATTATATGGCAGCTGCCAAGAAATTTCTAAATGTATTGGATTATTAGCTAAGAAAAAATTGCTCGACATTCGTGCACATACGATTAAAATCAAAGACTATGAATCAAAATGTGATGATATTTTACGATCTTCTGTAAAAGATCTTTTTGCAACGGAAAAAAATCCTATTACGATTATTCAATATAAAGAGGTCTATGAAAACCTTGAACTAATATCTGATTACTGTCAGGATGTTGCCAATATATTTGAAACTATTATTATGAAGAATGCATAAGGGGATAGCGAATGACTACTATTTTCATATTAACTATACTTATCGTTATAGGCGCACTTGTATTTGATTTTATTAATGGATTCCATGATACAGCAAATACCATTGCAACATCTGTTTCAACGAAAGCGTTAAAGCCAAGACAGGCGATTATTCTTGCAGCTGTGATGAATTTTGTCGGGGCCTTAACTTTTACCGGAGTAGCAAAAACGATTACCAGTGATATTGTGGATCCTTTCCAGCTTCAAAATGGCGGTGCGGTAATCCTGGCAGCATTGCTTTCAGCTATCATTTGGAATTTAATCACCTGGTATTATGGTATCCCAAGCAGTTCATCTCATGCGATTATTGGTTCCATTGCCGGAGCCTCGATAGCGGCTGCAGGGTTTGGGGCAATTAAATATCAAGGATTTTTAAAAATCCTTGAGGCTCTAATTATTTCCCCAATTATTGCATTTGTAGTCGGTTATATTATATATACCATTTTTAAATGGACATTAAAGAATCGAAATTTAGCTAAAACAAATAATCAATTCCGATGGATACAAATTGCTACTGCAGCTATTCAATCCTATTCTCATGGAACGAATGATGCACAGAAATCTATGGGGATTATCACGATGGCACTTATGGCTAATCATTATGTAACATCTAATGACATTCCATTTTGGGTTCAATTTTCGTGTGCTGTCGCAATGGGATTAGGGACATCGGTTGGTGGGTGGAAAATTATCAAAACAGTCGGCGGAAAGATTATGAAGATTAAACCGGTTAATGGTGTAGCAGCCGATTTATCATCAGCAATGATTATTTTTGGGGCAACCTTTATTCACCTTCCTGTGAGTTCAACACATGTAATCTCGTCTTCTATTCTAGGTGTTGGTTCTGCCCACCGTATTAAAGGTGTGAAGTGGGGGACTGCACAAAGAATTCTTATTACATGGGTGATTACTCTTCCTATTTCCGCAGTTCTTGCAGCATGCTTCTACGGAATTGTGCAGCTATTTTTTAAATAAATTGGTCCAAGAAAAACGGGATTTGATCATGTATCAAATCCTTTTTTTCTTTTTCCATAAACCTCTATTGTATTTTGTAAGGTCTCTAACCATCTTCTGAGTATTAAGCGGTAATGTTAAAGAAAATATGATCCAAAAGAGATTTATGTAGAAATTTATTAATATTGAAGAGAAAGGATCTAAACGGAAACAGCCGTTTTATTTTATAATTATAGTATAATAGATTTAATTATTAGTCCGTTTTGTGAGGCGTTTTATATGAAATTAATTATTGCCGAAAAGCCTGATCAAGGCTTGAAAATAGCAGCACCTTTTTCCTTTTCCAAAAAAGATGGTTATGTTGTAATTGCTCCTAACCAATGGTTTCCTGAAGGAGCTTTTTTGACTTGGGCAGTCGGTCATCTTTGCGAGCTAATTCCGCCTGAAGAATATGATGTTAAATGGAAAAAATGGTCGCTTGATATGCTCCCAATTATTCCACCTCAATTTCAGCATCGGGTAACGAAATCCAAATGGAAGCAGTTTAATATTATTAAGGGTTTAGTTGAGCGAAAGGATGTAGAGGAAATTATTATTGCAGGCGATGCGGAGCGGGAGGGGGAAGCAATTGTCCGAGTCATTTTACATAAATGCAATAACCGTAAGAGAATGAAAAGGTTATGGATATCATCCTTGACTCCCAAATCGGTTATTCATGGATTCGAAAACCTATTAGATGAATCGGAAACAAGAAGTATTTACTTTGAAGCGTTAAGTAGAGCATGTGCTGACTGGTTGATAGGTATGAATGCATCAAGAGCCTATACTCTTCTTCTCCAAAAAAAGGGAATATCAGATGTGTTTTCTACTGGTAGAGTGCAAACGCCAACACTAGCACTTATTGTCAAAAGGGAAAAGGAAATAGCGAATTTTAAATCAGAGCCTTTTTGGGAAATATTTGCGGACTTTTTCATGGATGGAAAAGTATATGAGGGTAAATGGCATAAGGATGGAGAATCGCGGCTGCATGATGAAGCAATGGCCAAAAGAATTGCCGAATTTTGCAAAGGGAAGGAAGCGGTTATTTCCAATATAGAGAAGGAAAGAAAAGAGTTCTTGCCGCCATTTCTTTTTAACTTATCTGCTTTGCAAGCAACAGCTAATAAGCTGTATAAATACTCTCCCAAAAAAACCCTTGATATTGCACAAAAATTATACGTCAAAGGAATTATTTCTTATCCGCGGAGTGATTCAAGCTACGTGACAAAAGAAGAAGCAGCCGGCTTTCCGGAAATACTGCAAAAGCTTAGCAGGCTTGAGGCATTTAAAGAGTACTTTCCATTGCCAACATCGTCCATTTTGAATAACTCTCGTTATGTAAATGAGAAAAAGGTTACGGATCATTATGCCATTATTCCAACTGAACAAGTGGTAGACCCATCCAAAATGTCTGCTGAAGAGGAAAAAATTTATACATTGATTGCGGAAAGGTTAATTGCTGCCCATTATGAAAAAGCAATTTTTGACTATACTACTATTCATACTTTGGTAGAACAGAGAGCAACCTTTATTTCGAAAGGAAAAGAACAAATTCAAGAAGGCTGGAGAAGGGTTATTTATAAAAATAAAATTGAGCAGCAAAATAAGGAGAAAACAGAGCAAGAAGAACAGGACTTACCTTCTTTGGAAGAAGGAGAGAAGGGAATAGTTCATGCAATCAAAGTTAAGAATGGAAAAACACAGCCTCCAAAGAGATATACAGAAGGACAGCTTATTACCTTGATGAAGACGGCTGGGAAACATCTGGAGGATAATGAGCTTATGAAGGTTCTTAACAAAACAGAAGGTCTTGGGACAGAAGCTACCAGGGCGGGAATTATTGGTGTATTAAAAGACAGAAATTATATTGAGGTTAAACGAAATCAAGTATTTGCAACCAACAAGGGTATACTTTTGATAGATTCCATTGGAAATAGTATTTTGGCATCTCCTGAAATGACTGCTAAATGGGAGCAAAGGCTACATGAAATTGGGGAAGGTAATGCTTCTCCAAAGAATTTTATGGAACAGGCAAAAAAACTGGCAATAAAATTAATTAATGATGCAAGAGAAAGCAGTGAAAGCTGGGATTTCAAGCATTTAGATGTAGATGAATTTCAAAATAAAGATTCCTCCAAAAAGGGGAGGAGTACAGAAGCACCATTAGGGAAATGTAAGAAATGTGATGGAGATGTTATAGATAAAGGGAAATTTTTTGGATGCTCCAAATACAGCGCAACGAAATGTGACTTTACTATTTCTAAAAAAATATTAGGAAGATCCATTTCCAAAACAAATATAAAAAGGCTGCTAGCGGAGGGAAGGACTGATTTTATTAAAGGTTTTAAAAAGGATGGGAAGGAATTTTCGGCAAAGCTGGAATGGAAAGATAATAAGATCACCTTACTATTTAAATAAGGCTATAAAAGTACTTAACTTGAATTACTATTATTTTTGTTTCCTTTTAATTTCTTAATGATAGAAAGCAATGAAAAAATGCAGAAAATAGCAGTAGATGTTCCGAAGCCAATGTAAGAAATAATAATTTTGTTCTGCAAAAAAAATTGATTAACGGTATCTGCAAGTTCGAATAAATAATGCCTCAAATAAATTCATCCTTTTTTAATAGGCTGTTTTAGTATAGGTTGTTATTTTTCGTATATTGATTATAAATCATAATATAGTCTGCTCGGGGTTTCTTTTCTTAAGGAAGTAATGCATTCTTAACCAAATATCAAGTTGTTATTAAGACGTCTGAAAAAGCAAAAAAGTTAAAGAAAAGAGCCTTTAAATAAGTATGTGTAAAAATAGGAATATTATTCTAGTTGCGGACAAATGAAAGAAGAAGCATCCGCGGATGCTTCTTCTTATAATTAGATGAGGAGTAAAAAATTAAGGGTAAAAACGTTAGTACATTCCGCCACCGACATAACTAGTTCCAACAATAATTAAGAGGATGAATAGTACTACGATTAAGGCAAAGCCAGCCCCCATTCCATGGCCGCGATATTCTGACATTCCCTTCACCTCCTTACATCATTGATATAAGTTATGTACAATTTCATTTTCGGTGTGGACAAATACTCAATTAAGAAAAAAATGATATAAATTACATAGGGAAATAGAGGAGAGGAAATTTCAAGGGACAATTATACGTTTTAATGTATAATTTATGATTTTTTTGTATTATTTGTAATTGGAGAAATTGTTTCAGAAACAGTACAATTGGTCCCTAATATAAAATTGTTGATGAAAATACCGCAATTTTCTATTGCCGAATATCAACTTCAAGATTAAAATGAATAAAGTTGAAATGATTAGCGTAGACATCTATCATAATATTATTGTCGAAAAACCAAACATTTTCTTTTGCGTAATTATCTGTATATGAATTGAAAAATACATGCAACATGTTTATAGTATTTATATGCCATAATTAATACTGTTATTTTTTGCAGTTGGCAGAATACAAGATCTGGTTAACACTACGAGTTTGTTTTCGATTAGTGTATTTAGCTTAGTTTTGTAATAAAAGAGGTGCAAAAATGAAAAACTTTTTATTGAAATGCCAAAGTGTATTGAATAAACATCTTGGTTTTTTCTTTTTAGCTGTTATATTATTTTGGTTAAAAACGTATTTTGGGTATGTGAATGAATTTCACTTAGGAATCAGCAATTCCCTGCAAAAATTCTTGTTATTTATTAACCCGCTAAGCTCTGCGATTTTCTTCTTCGGACTTGCATTATTTGCAAAAGGAAGAAGAGCGCATATTTGGTTAATAATCATTAATTTTTTAATGTCCTTTTTATTGTATGCAAATATTGTATATTATAGATTTTTTAGCGACTTTATTACGATTCCAACTCTTACACAAACAAAAAACTTTGGAGATCTAGGTGGAAGTGTCCTTGCTTTACTAAGGCCGCATGACCCTCTTTATTTCCTGGATACAATTATTTTACTAGTTCTTGTCGTATTTAAACTGGTAAAGCCAGAACCAATTCGATTAGGTCGCAAGCAGGTGTTTTCTGTTTTTGGTATTGCGATTTTAGCTTTTTGTGTTAATTTAGGCCTTGCTGAAAAGGATCGTCCAGAATTATTATCCAGAACATTTGACCGAAACTATCTAGTTAAATATTTAGGTACGTATAACTTTACCATTTATGATGCAATTCAGAACACGAAGACATCTGCGCAAAAAGCTTTTGCAGACAGTAGTGATATGACAGAGGTACGCAACTATGTAAAGGCTGAATATGCAGAACCAAACAAAAAATATTTTGGAAAAGCTAAGGGTATGAATGTAATATATATTCATCTTGAGTCATTCCAAAACTTCCTAATTAACTATAAATTAAATGGTGAAGAGGTAACTCCTTTTCTAAATTCATTTACAAAAGATAAAAACACATTATATTTTGATAACTTCTTCCATCAGACAGGACAAGGTAAAACTTCTGATGCGGAATTTATGTTAGAAAACTCTTTATTCGGATTGCCTCAAGGTTCTGTATTAACTACGAAAGCGTTAAATACATTCCAGGCTGCACCGGCTATATTTGATCAAAGAGGATATACTTCTGCAGTATTTCATGGTAATTACAAGACATTTTGGAACCGTGATGAGGCATACAAATCATTTGGTTTCGATAAATTCTTTGATGCAAGCTACTACGATATGAATGATAATGATGTATTAAATTATGGATTAAAGGATAAGCCATTCTTTAAAGAGTCCATACCAATGCTTGAATCATTGCAACAACCATTTTATGTGAAGTTTATTACGCTATCAAATCATTTCCCATATCCAATAGCAAGTGATGAAGCTAGCATTGGACCTGCTAATACAGGAGATCCTTCTGTTGATAGGTATTTCCAAACAGCTCGCTATTTGGATGAATCAGTAAAAGAATTTGTGGATTATTTAAAGCAATCCGGTTTGTATGATAAGTCTGTTATCATCATGTATGGCGATCATTATGGAATTTCTGAAAACCATAATAAAGCTATGTCACAAGTAATGGGCAAGAATGTTAATGCATTTGAAAATGCACAGTTACAGCGTGTACCATTAATTATCCACGTTCCAGGAGTCAAAGGCGGTGTAATGCACCAATACGGCGGTGAAATTGATGTATTGCCAACTCTTGAACACTTAATGGGAATTGATACAAAGGATTATATTCAATTCGGTACAGACTTACTATCCAAGGATCATTCCCAAGTGGTGCCTTTCCGCAACGGAAGCTTTGTAACCCCGACAGTCACTTCCATTAATGGAAAGTACTACGATACAAACACAGGAGAACGAATAGAGAAGAATGATGAGATTCGCAAGGATGAACAAATGGTTCAAACGAAGCTGCAGCTATCAGACAAAGTGGTTTATGGAGATCTGTTAAGATTCTATACTCCAAAAGGCTTTACACCTGTAGATCGTTCAAAATATAATTACAACAATCATTAAAATAAGAAAAAGGCTGACTTTAACGTCAGCCTTTTTTACTTAATCTCATCATTAGAAGTGTTTTTCTTAAGTTCAGGATGCAGTTCTTCTGAGGATTCCATTTGGAAACGTGTTCGGGAAGGACTGTAAAAATAGGTTTGTTTTTCATGTATAAACGCTTTTAATAAATATATATGAAAAAAGTATTCAAACACGGTTATTGCAAGAGCCCCGATTAAAGAGCTGAAATATAGTAGAGTGTTATGATAATTCAAGCTATATGCATTAAGACCCCATATAACAGAGAACGCTATGCCTAAATCAACGGCAGTTGCAACTACATTATTGGATTTGGGTAATACAATCAAGTCTCCAATAATATAGGATATCGCGCCGAGTACAATGGTTATTAATAATACTCTGCCGAAAGACATATTGTAGACAAGTCCCAGGATCACATATAATATTGCAAAACTGGCGAGCCCCTTTATACCAACGGATACTAAACGTTTCATTTCAAGTAACCCCTTTATAGTAAAGATGTAATCCAAGCTTACTAATAAGTTTTACTTTTCGTTTTAACAATATACATTTTGAATCGGAAATTATCTCTTCCGCAAAACGAATGGGGTTGTCTCAGTAGGTGCCAGGCACCATTTGAGACAACCCCATTATTTTTATTTTTCCGCTGCAAACAAAATGTTATTTTGCTTGCGGGCTTCTTCTGTAATTTCAAGTACTATGTAGCTTAAATTTTTAAGCCTTTCATATTCTATCGTATTGTTTAAATGAATAATATCCACGAAATGATCTAATTCGTATACCATATCATTTTCTTCCTGCTGTACCGAAAAAACAACGGATGATTTATCTTTATTTTCCCTCCATACCATATGGTTAAAGGTTGAAGCTTTATCCAAAATAATGGTACCTTCTTCCCCATGAATTTCACTTGCTAAATAAGAGTCTGAGATTTTCGAGCATATAATTGTACATATAAAATCTCCATATTTCAGAATTAGCGTTCCATTTCCATCGATTCCATTTCTCAATTTGACAGGATAATAATGAATTTCAAAAGGTTTTCCAAATAATGCAACTGCGATAAAAAGCGGATACACCCCTAGATCTACTAATGCTCCACCTGAGAAGTTAGGAGAAAATACATTTGGTTCATCTCCACTTAAAAAGGCATCATATTTGGAGGAATATTGTAAATAATTTAACGAGACACTCCTAATCTGACCGACTTTGTGTAATTGTTTAACAAGTAAGTGAAAATTCGGTGTGTGGATATTTCTAATAGCTTCGAATAAAAATACATTGTTTTTTTGCGCACAACTATATGCGGTATTAAGCTCCTTGATATTAGAGAAAATAGGCTTTTCACAAATAACATGCTTTTTGGCTTGGAGGCATTTCATGGTTTGTTCAAAATGCAAGGAGTTGGGGGAGCTTACATATACAATATCGATTTCTTTGTTCTTAAGCATTTCATCAAGATTGTTATATGTATGCACAGCATCATGCATACGTCCAAATTCTTGTGCCTTTTCCTCTGAGCGAGAATAAACAGAATGCAGAGTTAATTTCCCAGAATGAAAAGCCGCATCGATTAAGCGGGAAGTAATCCAACTTGTACCTATAGTTGCTAAGTTCATTAAAAAGTACAGCTCCTATCTATTAATAATGATAAGGGAATATTATATATATTACCTTAAATTTATATAGACGTCATTTTTAAAAAAAGGATCCTTATCTCGCTCTAACATTGACCCTCGGAGCTTGTACAATTGTGCTATCTTTTGATTCCTGTGCAGAGGAGCTTTCTTGCTTATTTTCCAAATTCCCTTCCTTCTGTAAATGCTCATAAAAGCTGCCTTCTCCATAAGTGGCGCCTATGTTTAATCTTCCCTTTAATTCTTTAATTCCTAATTGGCCAAAGTTGTTATTCAACTCCACCTTATCGACGAAAATCCTTTCCACATTTAACCTTTCTACAACAATCGGAGGGTGAAGAAAATCATCCTTTTTCTGATCTTTGAGCTCCTTCACTAAATCTTCCATTTCTTGGAATTTTTCTAATTTCTTTTCTAAAAGGGTGATTTTTTTCTTTAATTGCTTAAGTGTCGAATCATTTTTGATAAAAAAGTGGAATATTCGTTTTAAAGACATATTATCCCAACACCTTAATCTTTAGTTACGGAACGACCTTTATGCCCGCTTATTCAATATTAATGGGTTCTGCATTTCTTATCGTCCGTTCAAGGGTAATAATTAATAAACCGTTAAAATATTTCGCTTTAATTTTTGTGGAATCAATTGGTTCCATGAGCTTTATTGCTCTTTCAAACGGGCCGTATTTTCGTTCTAAAGAAATTGTTTCTGCATTTTGTATGATAGACTTTACTGTTCCTTTCAGAATAACGGTGTCATTCGTAACAGCTAGATGTAAATCTTCTTTAGCAACTCCCGGTAACGCAGCGATAATATAAAGGAAATGTTCGTCCGAGAGAATATCAACAAGTGGAAAGGAAGTTTTAGGTGCTACAGGTTGTTCCATAGTAAACGAGGGTGCCTGCTTATTTGCAGCAGTTTGCTGTCCAATCGGATTTGTAATATCTTTATCAAAAATAGATCCCCAAAAATCATTGCTTCCTTGTACCTGTTGAGCGAATTGTAACCATTGTCTGAGCTTTTCTACATCCACTACCGGACACCTCCGTTTCTAACAATTTCACCCGTTCCTTTACCATAATATATGCCTTGGAGGTATTCAGAGCGCACAATTTTCATAAATAACCTCAGTATTTCATATACTTAGACAGAAGATGAGGAGGGATACAAATTGGCTACACCTTCTATTAACATTAATATTTTTATTTTGAAAATTAATTCCTTTGAAAATTGCTCAGCTGTAAATATCGGACAAAACTTGTTAGCTGATTGGCATAATTCAGATAAAAAAAATCAGGGATTCGGTCAATTAATGGGGGATGATTCACCGATAGTGGGAACAAGAAGCTTGGTCGATGACAGGGATCAAATCGATGCACCTTCGTCTTTTGAATCCGTACCATTTAAATTAGATTAAGGATTCTCATGCCAAATATGAATACTTTTTGAATATTATTTATAAAAGAAGATAGTGTAAGAAAAGAGGACTGACAATGGTCAGTCCTCACTTGGATCCACTTCATCCCAGGAAAGCGTGGTTACACTAGTATACTCACCTTCTTCGATTTCTTCATTCGAAGCATCACGGTTAAGTTCCTCCGCATCATTCATTCCTGGGGCAATGGATGGTTCTTCTTCGTATTTTTTCTTAAGCATAATGAATAAACGCACCTCCTATTATTATAGTGGTAGTTTACCCATCATTTATAATTTAATAAGACCAAATAAAGCCTTACTTTTCTATTTCAATGATTGGTTCCAAGCCAATTTCTACATTACCTTCGATCGCTCTTGAAATCATACAGCTTTTTTCCGCTCTTTCCGCTAATTTTTCCACATTTTGTGCCTGTTCAGCATTTTCTATTTTTAAAATAACATGTGGACGATGAATTATCTTTTTATATGTAATAACGCCTTTTTCTACCTCAACAATACCTTCTGATTCCATTGTAAGACTACTTACCTCAATGGACCTTCTTTCCAACATAGCTGCCAACGTAATAATATAGCATGTGGCTGCAGCTCCAAGAAGCATTTCATCCGGATTTGTTCCGACACCAGGGCCATCCATTTCTGGAGGAATAGAAATCTTGGTTTTTAAATTTCCGCATTCCAATTCTCCAACACTATTCCTGCCACCCGGCCAATCTGCTTTTAAATGGAAATGATGTTCTGCCATAATCCTTCACTCCTTTTCTTTCCATTATATAATAGTATTAAAAATAGCAGTATATATAAGCTTTTAACTGTATTATTTCGGAATTTTCTAATATAATAATGTCATACGGTTATCCTCATTAAAAATGGGGAAACTGACTGTTTTTTATGCAGTAAAAGGAGAGATATATGATGATTACATACGGTAATGCAAGAGAGACAATGCAGTTAATAAAAGAGCTTGTTTCTATTCCAAGTCCATCAGGGAATACGAAGCGTGTCATTGATTTTTGCGAGAACTATTTAAAGGAATCGAAGGTTGAAATGACAAGAAATCGGAAAGGCGGTCTTTTGATTACGATTCCGGGAAAAGATAATCAGAAGCATAGAATGCTTACAGCGCATGTTGACACTCTTGGTGCAATGGTAAAAGAGGTAAAAGCGAATGGAAGATTAAAGCTTACAATGATTGGCGGCTTTCGCTGGAATTCCGTGGAAGGCGAATATTGTGAAATAGAAACCTCAGCAGGGGATATATATACAGGAACTATTCTAATGCACCAGCAATCCGTACATGTCTATAAGGATGCGGGAAAAGCGGAAAGAAATGAAGAAAATATAGAAGTGCGTATTGATGAGAAAGTAATGAATGAACAAGAGGTACGTGCTCTGGGTATTGAAGAAGGAGATTTTGTATCTTTTAATCCACGAGTGGAAATTACGGATAGTGGATATATAAAGTCAAGACATTTAGACGATAAGGCGAGTACTGCCATCTTACTTCGTTTAATCCAATATATTCAAGAAAATAAATTGGAACTCCCTTACACAACTCACTTCCTTATTTCAAATAATGAGGAAATTGGGTATGGAGGAAACTCTAATATTACGCCCGAGACATTAGAATATCTAGCAGTAGATATGGGTGCTCTTGGAGACGGACAGACCTCCGATGAATATACAGTTTCAATTTGTGCAAAGGATTCAAGTGGCCCTTATCACTATGGTTTAAGAAAGCATTTGGTGAATCTGGCAAAAGCAAATGATATTGAATACAAGGTGGATATTTATCCTTTCTATGGTTCTGATGCTTCAGCAGCCATTCGTGCTGGTCATGATATTGTTCATGGATTAGTTGGACCGGGAATCGAGTCATCTCATGCATTTGAAAGAACACATGAGACCTCTATCGCAAATACGGAAAAATTATTATTTGCTTATGTGAATTCAGAAATGGTATCCATATAATCTTAAAAATCTTTAGAAGGTGTCCCTAATTTACAACTCTAGGGACACCTCTTTCAATTGGGGATGAGAAAGTGATAGGGATATCCGATTTTTTAGAAAAATGCAATGCTACTCTGGAACATTATAAGGAATCAAATTTAATAGAATTATTAACTCTCAAACTCTTGTCGGACCAATTTGAAAAGGAAAGAGTAGAAATACGCAATGATTTTTTAGTAAGGGGAATTTGTGTAAAAGAAGTTGATGAATTAATTGAAGAGCCATCTTATTATAAGATGGCATATATTCCAAACACGGCAAGATGGAATACTCTAATAATGGAGAAGGGCCAACTATCCCACCGGTTTCATCAAGCATTCCAAACGCTGGTTCCTTCTTATATAGAATGGGACATGGATGATTTTTCGCTTGCTAAAATCATAAACATTCTGGATTTTTATCCTTGGACAGATAAAACTCAAATGGAAAAAGAATCAGAAATACAACAATTAGAATATTGGATAAAAGAAAAAGACATCAGCATTCAGGAATTACCGATTTTCCATTATTATTCAAAATTTCTACTTTAAATATTACCAGCATTTTAGGTATGAATTAATATGGAGGGAGCAAAATGAAGGCTAGAGAAGCAGGGATTAAAATTGGTACATTACAAACAGGAACAAAGAATTGTATAACTGATGTGGAAGGGGTTCGCGTTGGACACATAACATTAAGGGAAGATATAAGCTTTGAAGAATGCATACGCACTGGTGTAACAGTAATCTTACCACATAGCGGGAATTTGTTTAAAGAAAAGGTTTCGGCTGCTTGCTATGTTGCGAATGGATTTGGAAAGACAACCGGTCTCGTCCAAGTGGAGGAACTGGGACTGATTGAATCCCCCATCGTATTAACAAATACATTTTGTGTGGGTAATGCTTGGAATGGTTCCCTGCAATATATGCTACATGAGAATCCAGAAATCGGTGATTCAACTAGCTCCATTAATATTGTAGTTGGGGAATGTAATGATAGTTATTTGAATTCCGCACGTATGCTCGCTGTGACCCCCAATCAAGTGATGGAAGCAATTAAAACTGCTTCAAACCACCAAGTCGCGGAAGGTGCAGTAGGTGCCGGGGCAGGAACCATGTGTTTTGGTTACAAAGGTGGTATTGGCTGCGCATCCCGACTCATTCCATTTTCTGATCAGAAGTCTTATACAGTAGGTGTTCTTGTCCAAAGTAATTTTGGTAAGAAAGATGAATTTTATTTTGATATAATCAAACAGGATGACAATATGGAACGTCCGGATGGATCCATCATGATGATTCTTGCGACAGATGCCCCCCTCTCAGATCGACAATTAAAACGTTTGTCCAAAAGATGTACAATTGGATTAGGAAGAATCGGCAGCTATATGCATCATGGCAGTGGTGATATTGTAATAGCATTTTCCAATGCCAATAAATATCCACATAATAACGTTGAGGAGAAAGAGCACTCCTCTGTATTAAGAGATGATCATTCCGTGATGAATATACTTTTTCAAGCAGCGGCAGAAGCTACAGAAGAAGCCATCTTAAATTCATTGCTGCAGGCTGAAACGACAACAGGAAGAAAGGGAAGGGTTGCAGAAAAACTGCCTTCTGTAATAATAGACGCGTTAAAAAAATAGACGGGTCATGGAGGTGAATAGGATGAAAATTAGAAAAACAGCTATTGTAAATCAGCAGGATAATATTTTTATATATGAAAATAAGAAAGATGATTATTTTGTCGTAGCCGTTCCGAGTATTGAGTGGTCAACGTATTTTACATATGATGATGAAAGACATATGCTTTTATCACGATGGGAAAATAGCTTGAAAGAGAAAATAAATGAAGTGCAGGCAAAAGAACTTTCATTAAAAATATTTGGGTGGACAAGGGAAATGTAATAAAAGATAATGGTAGTTATGGACAATTGTATTTTTTTCGAATCAAGGTATGAAAGGAACTTACACCATGAATTTAAAAGATGAGGTTTTATCACGTAGAACCTTCGCTATAATTTCGCATCCGGATGCGGGGAAAACAACATTAACAGAGCAATTACTATTGTTTGGTGGTGCAATCCGCGCGGCTGGAACAGTAAAAGGGAAGAAATCAGGGAAGTTTGCTACATCCGACTGGATGGAAATCGAAAAACAAAGAGGGATTTCAGTTACATCCTCGGTTATGCAATTTGAGTACGACGGATATCGCGTCAATATCTTGGATACACCTGGACATCAGGATTTTAGTGAGGATACTTATAGAACATTAATGGCTGTAGATAGTGCTGTAATGATTATAGATTCTGCAAAGGGAATTGAGGATCAAACGATTAAATTGTTTAAAGTATGCCGTATGAGGGGTATACCAATATTCACTTTTATTAATAAGCTTGACCGGCAAGGGAAGAGTCCATTAGAGCTTCTGGCTGAGCTAGAAGAGGTATTGGAAATCGAGTCGTACCCAATGAATTGGCCAATTGGGATGGGGAAGGAGTTCCTCGGAATTTATGATCGTCACTATAATCGAATCGAACAATTTCGTGTAGAAGATAGTGAAAGATTTATTCCGCTTAACGAAGACGGAGAAATAAGCGATGATTCCGTAAAGATGAAACAGTCAGGTCTGTATGAACAAGCACTGGAGGAGATCCTGCTATTAAATGAAGCAGGGAATGAATTTTCCCATGAGAGAATTGCAGATGGAACATTAACACCAGTCTTCTTTGGTAGTGCTTTAACCAACTTTGGGGTTCAAACCTTTTTAGAAACCTATTTGCAGTTTGCACCACCACCGCAACCTCGTAATTCAAACGAAGGACTTATTGATCCTACATCGAAAGAATTTTCAGGGTTTATCTTTAAAATCCAAGCAAATATGAACCCTGCACATCGTGATCGAATTGCCTTTTTACGTATATGCTCTGGGGAATTTGAACGGGGAATGAATGTTACTTTATCGAGAACTGGAAAACCTATTAAGCTTTCTCAATCCACTCAATTTTTAGCGGATGACAGAAGTACAGTAAACAATGCTGTAAGTGGAGATATAATTGGTATTTATGATACAGGAACCTATCAGATAGGAGATACCTTATCAGCTGGAAAGGGTAAGCTCCAATATGAGAAGCTGCCGCAATTTACTCCTGAATTATTCGTTAAGGTTTCAGCGAAAAATGTGATGAAGCAGAAGCATTTTCATAAAGGTGTGCTACAGCTAGTCCAAGAGGGAGCTATTCAATTGTATAAGACATACCGAATGGAAGATTATATTTTGGGAGCGGTTGGTCAATTGCAATTCGAGGTATTTGAGCATCGCATGAAAAATGAATATAATTCTGATGTTATTATGGAGTCCATCGGTTCCAAAATACCGCGTTGGATCGATGAAGCTCAAGTAGACGAATCGCTCTCCAGTTCACGAAGCATGCTTGTTAAAGACCGATTTGATAAACCACTATTTTTATTTGAAAATGATTTTGCTTTAAGATGGTTTCAGGATAAGCATCCTGAGATTAAGCTAAGTAATCCAATGGAATAATAACTTCGATAAACAGGTAAATACATTGCCTGTTTATTTTTTTTAAATGGAGAAAGAAGCATAAACTCCTGTTGGTATGGGCAAATTATGGATGATTAGTTCAATGTTGCGGAGGAAAAATATATGAGCTCAAAAGATGGAATTCCATTTGATTTTGCGGATTTTTGGATTTCTTATTTAAATGGACCAGAGGACCTTTATGATGATCTTAATGAAATGGACGAATATCCTATATCAAATGATAATGAACAAACAACTACATATAAAGGTTAAGAAATGAAGAAGGTTGAGCCTTTAGAGGCAATTTTATGGAGTATCGCACTGCCAGGCTTTGCACAGTTATTATCTGGGTCACTTGTTAAAGGAATTTTGTTCATTTTATTAGAGTTTCTTATTAACGTTAAAAGTAATTTTAATGAAGGGATTATGCTGAGTTTTTTAGGTGAAACTGTATTAGCCAGTGAAAAAATCAACTATCAATGGCTGATGTTCTATCCTTGTCTATATATGTATGCCATGTGGGATGCCTATAAAACGGCACAGGGAAAAGTAAAAAAATACAGTTACCTTCCTTTCGCATTTGGTGCCTATTTTGTAACAATTGGACTCATGTATTCGCCGCTAATCAAAATTCATCATTTTTTAATAGGACCTATTTTTCTTCCTATACTCTTTCTAATACCTGGCATAATAATTGGAAATATTATCGCAAGTATTCTGAAAAGGAATTCAAAATCTTCCACATGAAATATAGGGAAATTTATTTATTGCCAATCCATTTATTATTCGATACAATAATAAAAAATAATACTTTGACAATGTCAAAGGGGAGTAGCTTTGGATGTGAAAGCATCTAAACGAAGTCGTCATTACATGGAGCATTCCATCGGCTTTGTTGACATTACATATGTCTAGCAAGACCTTTGCCTATAAAGGGCAGAGGTCTTTTTTGCGTCCTTTATAGGGTTATTGTTGCAAGTAATAGGGAGGAAAAAATGTCAATGGATGCTTCATTATTGTTAGAGTATGGATGGGTGTTATTAGTGTTAGTAGGATTGGAAGGGATATTAGCTGCAGATAATGCAATAGTTATGGCTGTAATGGTGAAACACCTGCCTCAGGAAAAACAAAAGAAGGCACTCTTATATGGGCTTGCTGGAGCATTTCTGTTTCGATTTTCTGCATTATTTTTAATAACCTTCTTAGTAGATGTATGGCAAATACAAGCTATTGGTGCACTTTATTTATTGTATATTTCCATTCATCATTTAATAAAAAGGAAAAAAGATTTAAACAAAGAGCGTATTGAAGCAAAAGACAAAAAATCCTCGTTTTGGATGACTGTTTTAAAAGTAGAAATTGCCGATATAGCTTTTGCTATTGATTCGATGCTTGCATCCGTAGCTCTTGCGATAACATTGAAACCTGCCGGCTGGTTTCGTATTGGCGGAATAGATGGGGGACAATTTTTGGTCATGCTGCTTGGGGGGATAATTGGATTGATCATCATTCGTTTTGCAGCAAATGCTTTTGTAAAACTTCTGAAAAAATATCCAAGCTTGGAAACAGCTGCATTCCTTATAGTAGGCTGGGTTGGTATAAAGCTTGCTATTCTAACACTTTCACATGAAAAATTAGGATTATTGGATGCACATTTTCCTGAGTCATTTACATGGAAAATTATTTTTTGGCTAGTTTTAATCATGATTATGTTTACCGGATATGTATCCGCCAGAAAAAACAACCCTGGAATGAATCAAGGTATGTAATAATTTGTCTAAAAAAAGTTTTTTATATTACCCACAAAAAACAGAAAAGATTGTCGTACATTTATATTGATTGAAATATTTTTGTAATTTCATAGATAAAGAATCTATTTCTCCATCCATGGTATAATAGTAGGATGGGGTGAAAACAATGCTAAATTTGCTGTTAAAGGAAAAAAATAAATCACTTGAAGAAACAGTCGTTTCCATACAAAAAGGTGATGAAGCAGCATTGCAAGATCTGCTTTTAAAATATAAGCCTTTTATTAAGAAAACGGTTTCTTCTGTATGCAAGCAATATATAGATGATAGTGATGATGAGTTTAGCATTGGTCTAATTGCATTTCATGAAGCAATAATGAAGTACGATCACGATAGAGGTGCTTCTTTACTGGCATTTGCAGAAGTAATTATCAAAAGAAAAGTAATTGATTATATAAGAAGTAATTCTAAATATAAAGAGATAAGTATGCAGCTAGGCACCAATGATAACGATACAAATGGCACAGTACAATTAATAGAGGATAATATATCCATTGAAGAATTTAATATAAAAAGGGATGAGGAAAAAAGAAGAGAGGAAATTTTACGTTTTCAAGAATTATTGAAAATGTATAAGCTCTCCTTTAATGATTTAATTAAGCATTCCCCGAAGCATGAAGATGCAAGAATCAATGCTTTCATTGCCGCAAAAGTAATAGTGGAAGACCAAGAACTCTTACAACAATTACAAGAAAATAAGAAACTGCCAATGAAATTGTTGGAAAAAAAAGTAATTGTAAGTCGAAAAACATTAGAACGGAACCGTAAATATATAATAGCCGTTGCTTTAATTTTAGCAGGAGATTTCCTGTATTTGCAGGAGTATCTAAAAGGAAGGGTAGAAGGATGATAAAAGGAGTCATACTTGATATTAAGAAGAAATACTTGGTCATGCTAACTCCTGATGGAGATTTTGTAAAAGGCATGAAACCTCACGATAATTATGAGATAGGTGATGAAATAGCCTTTGATCCTTATCAAAAAAAATTCCCTTTCCCACAAATTTCAGTTCCTGCTAAAATAAGTAGCTTAGCTATAGTTAGTTTGTTTATTATCAGTGCATTACTCTTGAATTTATTTCACCAAGATAAAGCGTATGCTTATGTTTCCATTGATGATGCAAATCAGAGTGTGGAGCTGGTTCTAAATAAAAATTTGCAGGTAATTGGCACAAAAGCATTAAATCAAGATGGCCAAAAGGTATTATCAAAGGTAAAAGTGGAAGGAAAACAAAACTTTGAGGATATTGCCAAAAAAGTTATACTTCAAAGTAAATCGCTGGGATATATAGATAAAAATGCAAATGTCGTTATTACATCTGTAATAAAAAGTGAAAATAAAGAAAATGTACAGCTAAAGAAAAAAGTCCAAGGCCTAGCTCCGGTGGCCAAAAGTATACATGCTGGCTTTAAAGTGGTACATGCTTCGATGAACGAAAGAGAGAGTGCATTAAAAAGCGGTAAATCCACTGGTAAATATTTGATTGATAAAGAATTAAAAAAGGATAAAAGGGCAAAACAATCGAATCAAGATCGGGAGCATGTCCAATCGGAACTAACCAACTTAGAAAAAGAAAAAATGCACCCTTCTGAAAAACATGGAATCCATACCCAAAAAAGCAATAAGAGACTGGATAAAGCCAAACCAATCAAAAAATTTCATAAGCAAAAGCATATCGAGAAGAAAAAAGAGCATGCGGTGAAGGTTTTTCAAAGGAAGGAATGGAATCAACAAAAGTGGCTCCAATTTCACGACAAAGACAAATTAAAAAATTGGCATCAAAATAGAAAACTCCTTAAAATGCAAGAGCATCATCATGATCATCATCGTAAAAATAATAAAGAAAACAAAAGGAAAGGAAAATAAAATGATATTTTCCTTTCCTTTTTTTATTATTTATGAAACCCAGATAATTCGGATTGTGCTTGTTTTACTAAGCGTTTTGTGATTTCTCCACCAACAGAACCGTTCGCTCTTGAAACGGTATCTGATCCAAGATTAACACCAAATTCCTGCGCAATTTCGAATTTTATTTGATCTAAATATTGTTCCACACCAGGAACCAATAGCTTATTACTGCTTCTAGTCATGAATCTTTCTCCCTTCAAATGTATAAATATTGTTGCTGTGTAGTAATAGTATGAATTAAAAATGAAGAAACATAAGTGGTAAAATGTTGAACATCAAACAACAATTATATAGAGATTATTTGATAAAATTCATGACCTATGGAAAACATATCAATGAAATATCTATATTGGCGAAAAGGGGAATTAAGAAATGGTAAAAAGAAAAGCTGAACGAGATGCAGCGTTAAAAAATAATAAAACACCAATAAAGAATCTTGCTGAATCAGAATTTGCTACTGAATATTCGAGTGGAGAAGAAGCAGCCAAACATGCAAATCGGAATTCAAAAAAAGGAAGGCAAGGCAAGGAGAATGAGTGAGCGGGAACAAAATACTACTTTTAGTGAAGAGCTTGGCTCAGAATTAGGTGATATTAATGCGACTAAATTTTTGGAGTTAAGCCAAGCTGCGAAAAAGGATGATAAAAAGCAGGATAATAAAAAAAGAAACAATAATGCCAAATAGGCATTATTGTTTCTGAACTGGAAAAATGGAGGACTTTCCTGTATTAGGATCGAAATATGCGAGCAAATAAGATGATTTTTCCTTTATCTGTTTTGACTGTAAATAGTCCGTACTTTCAAATGGAACCTCTTCTAATATTGTATGCTTTATTAAATCTTTCTCAGAAAGCGATAACTTTAGAAATGTAAGACCTAAATGTTCCGGATTTTCCTTTATAAATTCAAAGACCGCTGTATTTTCTTCTTTGCTAATATTTTTCTCCCACCACGATTTTCTAGGCTTATAACGGTGCTGCTTCAAATAATCATATTTCATAAGCCCTTCTACCATTTTTATATGCTTAGAATGCTTGCTTCGAAGAAATTGACTTAGTCTTTTAAATAAATCCTCCAGTTGATGTCCAATTCGACTCCAGCCTTGTTCATCCCAATATGTGCCGAACTCTTGGAAAAAGTCAAAAGGTGTATCGAATACATGTGTAACCAAATATTCGATCGTTTCGTCCATTCGGTGATCATTCCAGTATTTTTCCAAAACATCCTCAACCTGTTTGATTTTGACAACATCATGAAAGGACAGGACATTATTACCAAGAACTTCATATGGAGCATTATCCATATAAATGTAATCATGCTCTTTTGCCCGTAATCTGACCCCGGTACCTCTTAGCATTTTTAAAAATCCTAGTTGTAATTCTTCTGGACGAAGGGCAAAAACATCATTAAATGTCTTTCTGAAGGAGTGATAATCCTCTTCAGGTAAACCGGCAATAAGATCAAGATGCTGATCAATTTTAGCACCTTCTTTTACCATCGTCACGGTTCTTGATAGTTTTTCGAAATTCTGTCTTCTCTTTACAAGCTCGTTTGTTAGATCATTTGTTGATTGGACTCCAATTTCGAATCGAAACAAACCTTTCGGAGCATTTTCATTTAAAAAGTTAATTACCTCAGGTCTCATAATATCGCCAGTAATTTCAAATTGAAAAACAGTTCCTGGTCTATGTTCATCTATTAAAAATTGAAACATTTCCATGGCATAGCTGCGACTTATATTAAAGGTACGATCTACAAATTTTATCGTCCTTGCTCCATGGTCCATTAAAAAACGAATATCTTCTTTTATTCTTTCACGGTTAAAGTAACGAACTCCTACTTCAATAGAGGATAGGCAAAATTGACAGTTGAATGGACAGCCCCTGCTTGTTTCTATATATATAACTCTCTTGGATAGATGCTGCACATCCTCTTCAAAATGAAAAGGGGAAGGGAGTTGCTTTAAATCAATCTTATTACGTGCAGGTGTAATAACTGGTTTTCCATCCTTCATGAAAGAAATACCTTGTACATTTTCAAAGTTCCTTGAGCCTTCTAGCTCCTGAAGCAGATGTTTAAAGGTTTCTTCTCCTTCACCAACTACAATGTAATCAACCTCCGGTAATTGTTTCAGCCAATAGGTAAAATCATACGTTACTTCAGGACCACCAAGCACAATAACTAATTCCGGCATAATTTTTTTGATAACTTTTATTACTTGAATAGTTTCTTCTATATTCCAAATATAACAGCTAAATCCCAATACATCCGGTCTTTTGGAGAATAAATCTGATACAATATTCATTACCGGATCCTTAATTGTATATTCTGCTAATTTTAAGTTAAATTCAGGAGCTGCATATGCTTTTAAATAGCGAATCGCTAAATTAGTATGAATATATTTGGCGTTTAATGTACTGACAACAACATTCATTATGTTTAACTCTCTTTCTTTCAAAATCGGTGCAATACTACTTTAATCAATTTATTTTAACCCAACTATAGATAAACCTCAATGTCTGTCCATTTTTTATCAATGGAGTCTTGCTTATCGAAACTTATTATTAATTCTAATATAATTAAATTTTGGGGTATTTTAATAAAAATAAGGATGTAAATCGGGATTTAAATGAAAATAATTGCAAAGTTAAAGAAAAGTGCCCTTAAAAATAATAAAATACGCAGGAATTTTTGCGAAGGCACCGAAAATAAAGAATATGTCCAAAAATTTTGTAAAAATTTATAAATTTATATAGAAATTTTATATCGGATGTAAGAATAAATAGGAGAGAGTGTGAATGGAAATTAGCGATGAAAAAATGACAAGTGGTGAGGGGACGTACGCGAAGCAAAAACACTTTCATTTCGAGCAAAGTGACGCGCTATATAGAAGCCTTTTTGAAGAAGCGATAGATGGGATGATTCTTTGGAACCGCGAATATGAAATAGTCGATGTAAATCCTGTTGCCGCGATGATTTTAAACTCTTATAGAGAGGATATTATCGGGAAAAATATTCGGGCTCTTTTCGATGGAAGGATAAAGGATGAGGTAGAAAGTCATTTAGAGGAGTTAGAAAAAATGGGGACAACAGATTCCATGGTTTCTATTCCTGCTGTAAATGGAAATAAGTATTTCGAAATTAGTTCAAAAGGGAATGTGACCTCTAATTTAAGTTTAACCGTTATTCGGAATGTAACTGAAAAAATTGCCCTGCAGGAGCAGCTGCAAAAATCCGATACTCTTAGTGTAGTGGGGGAACTTGCTGCAGGGATTGCCCACGAAATTCGAAATCCAATGACCGCATTAAAAGGATTCATTCAATTATTGGAAATGAGTATGAAAGAAGATCATTCCATGTATTTTAAGGTAATTATGTCTGAATTAAAAAGAATAGAATCAACCATTACAGAGTTTTTGATCCTTGCTAAGCCTCAGGCAATTCAATTTAAAAATTCAGATATGAGGACGGTAATGAATGAAACGCTGGAGCTTCTGAATGGCCAAGCATTAATGAATAATATCCAGTTTAAAATCGAATATGATGAACAGCTTCCACAAAGCTTTTGTGAGCCAAATCAAATGAAGCAGGTCTTCATTAATATTATTAAAAATGCCATGGAAGTAATGCCTACCGGCGGATTTATAACGGTAAAAATTAATAATATCCCAAGTGAATTTATACATATTGTAATCGAAGACGAGGGTGAAGGGATTCCCGAAAACAAAATAAAGCGGCTTGGAGAACCATTTTATACTACGAAGGAACGCGGAACAGGACTCGGACTAATGGTAAGCTATAAAATTATTAAAGAACATAAAGGCAAAATAGAAGTAGAAAGCAAGGTTGGAGTAGGAACAAAATTTCATCTATATATTCCTGTTAAAAAGAAATAGCAGACCGCTAAGTGTTTATCCCAATTGTGCAAACATTTTCTTCAAATTGTAAAGGGGATGCTCGATGGTGTCAGTCACCATTTTGAGCATCCCTCTTGTTTTATTCAATATTCTTGATTTCTTTCCACTCCAAATATTGAAACAGATCCTTATCTATTTGCGAAAAGATAAACGCAATCACGGCTGCGTCATCAAAATAGCCAACTCCAAAAAAAATCGGGAATGTATATCAATAGATGAAACAAAATATATTAAACCGACAATTAGCATAATGATTATTTTATATGGAACATTCCGATATTCTCCTGTAACCCATGATTTCAACCATTGTATCAGCAATGATAACTTTCTCCATACATTCCCTAATGTCAGTTTGTGGTTCAGGGCTTTTCTTTCAGAGCGTGAGAGTAGGAATTTTGTTTTATTTGGTTCATTCATATATTTTTTCGCTTCTTTGAAAAATAGCTTGTATGCAATTCTTCCAAATAGTTTTTTAAATAGCATTCTTTTACCAACTGATAATAATTTCTTTTATTGATTAGAATAGAGAATGTCGAATTACTCTGTTTTTGTCGAAAGCACAGGTGAACAATGTTGAAATTAGCAACTATTTTAGAAGTTTTGTCTAATATTGCGAATCTATTTACTTTTTCGTCAATACCTGCGATAATTCTCAAGGTAATAAATATTTCGGATATTGAACAATATTGGAATTGAAGGAGATAGTAATTGTGTATAGTGATACGGTAATTGAAAACAGCTATTTATATCAGATTCAAAAAAAGCGCGAGGAAATGATTGATCTTGGAAAATGCTATGGTTTGACGGACAAAAAAACAGTCGCCTGCAGCCAGCAATTGGATGAGCTTCTAAATAAATATCAATACCTCATGCAAGAAGGAAATAATCAAGGCTCTAACGGTATTGTAAAAGAAATGTCTTTTATTTTGTATTGCAAGTCAGGTCAATCCATTTCACGCAGGCAATTAAAAAGAATGCTCTAATATATAAATATAAAATGATGGTTTATGTATTCTCATCTATTGAAAATCCTCAAATGGTAAAGTATTCATATAGAATAGTGCCTCTCTTGTAATAGCTTCCATACCGCCATCAATTTTTTCCAAATACATTAAAAAGGTTAGCTTTATTAAAAATAGAGTTAACCTTTCATTATTTTTTTAGTAGAAAATTCTTAGCCCTTGCCTCAAATTATCGTTTTAAAATTTAATACTCCATATAAAAGAATATAATCTACCCTAAATTTTGTGTCTAATAAGTATTTAATTGACAATTATTGCTAAAGTCCTTATAATATCAATAATTTTATGTATTGATGAAAAGGAAATGATTATTATGGAGAAAGATGAACAAGAAGCCTTAAAATTATTTATTGTATTATCCCGAGCTTTCCGCATTATAAATGAATATTCTAATCAATTTATTCAAAATTGCGGCCTACACCCAACAGAATTTGCAGTTTTAGAGCTGTTATATCATAAAGGAGAACAGCCATTACAACAAATTGGGGAGAAGATCCTTTTGGCGAGTGGAAGTATCACTTATGTAGTTGACAAATTAGAGAAAAGAGGACTTCTATATCGGGTGTCCTGTCCTGAAGATCGGCGCGTGACTTTTGCACATATTTCGGAGAAAGGAAAAGAACTAATAGATGCTATTTTTCCGGAACATCAGCGTCGTATTGTAAACATAATGTCCGTCTTAACCCCTGAGGAAAAGGAAACTGCCATCAAGTTGTTAAAGAATATTGGTTATCATACAAAAACACTAATCTAGACAGCATCTTTTTCAAAGGTGCTTTTTAATTTTGCAATTAATAGAGGACTTTTTTTTCATAATGTCGAATAGTATGAGAGTATTCTATTATCAAGGGGTGTTATGACATGAGATTCGAAGATTATAAATATGAAAGACCGAATATTGAAGAAGTGGAAGCGGCTTTTAAAGCGGAGCTTGAAAAGTTTGAAAATGCCGCAAGCAGCGAAGAGCAAAGTGAATCGATGAACCGTATTAATAAAATTAGAAACAGCCTTGGCACAATGTTTAATCTTTGTTCCATCCGTCATACAGTCGATACAAACGATGAATTTTATAAGACAGAAAATGATTATATGGATGAAATTGCTCCTGTTGTAGAGGGATTTATTTCAAAATATTATCAAGCATTAGTATCGTCTAAATTCCGTCCAGAGCTCGAGGAAAAATGGGGAACTCAGCTATTTGCATTAGCGGAAGCACAATTGAAAACATTTTCTCCAGAAATCATTCCACTATTGCAAAAAGAAAACAAGCTTTCTTCCGAATATACAAAGCTTGTAGCTTCCGCAAAAATTATGTTCGAAGGAGAAGAAAGAACACTAGCACAATTGCAGCCTTTTACGGAATCAAAAGACCGTGACATGCGTCGTAAAGCAAATGATGCAAGATTTGGCTTCTTCGCAGAGCATGAGGAAGAGTTTGATAATATATACGATCAATTAGTAAAGGTCCGAGATGAAATTGCCAAGAAACTAGGTTATAAAAACTTTGTTGAACTTGGTTATTATCGTATGGCGCGTACGGATTATAATGCGGAAATGGTTGCTAAGTTCCGTGAACAAGTGAAAGACTATATCGTTCCGCTAGCAACTAAGCTAAGAAAGCGTCAACAAGAACGAATTGGAGTTGATGCGCTTAAATTCTATGATGAAGGCTTTGAGTATACATCCGGAAACGCTACACCGAAGGGATCTCCTGAATGGATTATTGAAAATGGCAAGAAAATGTATGCAGAGCTATCTCCTGAAACAGATGAATTTTTTTCTTTTATGAATGAAAAGAATCTGATGGATCTTGTTGCGAAAAAAGGAAAAGCTGGTGGTGGATATTGTACATATATCGAAAATTATCAATCGCCGTTTATTTTCTCTAACTTTAACGGAACATCCGGAGATATCGATGTATTAACTCATGAAGCGGGACATGCGTTCCAAGTATATTCTAGCCGTTCGTATGAAATTCCTGAGTATAATTGGCCAACCTATGAAGCGTGTGAAATTCATTCCATGAGTATGGAATTCTTTACATGGCCATGGATGGAACTTTTCTTTAAAGAAGACACAGAGAAGTATAAATTCTCTCATTTAAGCAGCGCACTTCAATTTTTACCGTACGGTGTTGCAGTGGATGAATTCCAGCATTTCGTATATGAAAATCCAAGTGCGACACCAGCAGAAAGAAAACAAGCATGGAAGGAAATTGAAGAGAAATATTTGCCGCATCGTGATTACGATGACAATGATTATTTAAATCGTGGTGGCTTCTGGCAAAGACAAGGTCATATTTACAATTCTCCATTCTACTATATAGATTATACTTTGGCACAAATCTGTGCATTCCAATTCTGGAAAAAGTCACAGGAAAATCATGAAGAAGCATGGAAGGATTATCTACATTTATGTAAACAAGGTGGAAGCAAATCCTTTACTGGTCTTGTGGCAGAGGCAAATCTTATTTCTCCATTCGAAGATGGATGTGTAGAGTCCGTAGTGGATACGATTCAAAGCTGGCTTGATAAAGTGGATGATAAAAAATTATAAAAAGCAAACCCACCCGTTCGTACGGGTGGGTTTTTAGACATTTTATAGTGGATGGTGATAGTGCTAAACCTCTGATTTTGTGCCGTTTTACAAGGTTTTCGTGCCGTTCATCACCTTTTTCATGCTCTATAAAGAAGAGTTCGTGCTGTTCATTTCAATCACATGGAATCCTACTTAGCCATTACTGAAATTGTATCTTCCTTCACGACAGCCATTAATGCTTTTTGATCTGGATGATCCAGGATGAAATCAGTAATACCATCTTCAAGCTGTTCTTGGATAACTCTGCGTAATGGTCTTGCACCGAACGCAGGATGATAGCCCAATTCCGCTAGCTTTTCTTTTACCTCATTGGTAACTTCAAATGTAATTTGTTGTTCTGCTAAAGTTTCTTGAAGCTCCGCTAGCATTAAATCAACTATTTTTAATAGATGTTCGTTTTGTAAAGACTTAAATTCAATAATACTGTCGAATCGGTTAAGGAACTCCGGTTTAAAGAAGCTTCCTAATGATTCGAGGATACTTGCTTCCTTCACGGCATTATTATTGCCAAATCCTACATGAATTGGTTTTACACCTACACCAGCATTGCTTGTCATAATGATTACAGTATCTTTAAAGCTTACAGTTCTACCTTGGCTGTCTGTTAAACGGCCGTCTTCTAAAATCTGCAAGAACATATGCTGTACATCTGGATGCGCTTTTTCAATCTCATCTAGTAGGATGATGCTATATGGGTTGCGGCGTACTTTTTCCGTTAATTGACCCGCTTCCTCATGGCCAACATATCCTGGAGGTGAACCAATTAATTTTGAAACGCTGTGTTTCTCCATATATTCACTCATATCCAGACGAATCATCGCTTCCTTAGTACCAAACAATTCCTGCGCAAGAGTTTTGGTTAATTCTGTTTTACCAACACCTGTTGGACCGACAAAAAGGAAGGAACCGATAGGGCGGTTTTTAGATTTAAGTCCTGCACGGCTGCGGCGAATTGCTTTTGCAACCTTTTTAACGGCTTCCTCTTGTCCTATTACCTTACCTGCAAGCTGTTCTTCAAGATTTTTCATTTTTTCTTGTTCATTTACTTGTAGTTTCCCTACAGGGATTCCTGTTTTCTTTTCGATAATATCTTGGATATGTGAGGCTTCCACAACAGGTTTTTCCACCGTTGTGTTAGATGTTAATTGTGCATCTAATTTTGCTTCTTCATCTCGTAATCTGGCAGCTTCCTCATAGTTTTCATTTTCTAGAGCCTTTTGCTTTTGATGTTGAATTTCATTTAAACGTGCATGAATATCTTCTTTATTCATTGTTTCAATGGTTAAGTTTAATTTTGAACCAGCTTCATCCATTAAATCAATCGCCTTGTCAGGCAAATGACGGTCTTGAATATAACGGCTGGATAACTGAACACATGCATGAATTGCATCATCGGTAAAAGTAACTTGATGATATTGTTCATATTTTGTTTTCAATCCATTCAATATATGAATCGTTTCTTCTAAAGTTGGCTCGTTTACTTGAACAGGCTGGAATCTTCTCTCTAATGCTGCATCCTTTTCAATTTGACGGTATTCTTTTAAAGTAGTAGCTCCAATAACTTGAAGCTCACCCCGGGCAAGAGCTGGTTTCAGGATGTTTCCAGCATCCATAGAGCCTTCGGCAGAGCCTGCTCCTACTAATAGATGAATTTCATCTATAAAGAGCAAGATATTCTTTCTTCTTTGAAGCTCGCCAATAAGCTGCTTCATTCTTTCCTCAAATTGACCGCGAATTCCGGTGTTCGCAACTAAAGATGCCACATCTAATAAATAAACCTTTTTATTTTTCAATTTTGCAGGTACATTATTTTCTGCAATTTTTAATGCTAATCCTTCCGCAATGGCGGTTTTACCTACACCAGGTTCACCAATGAGGACAGGATTGTTTTTGTTTCGGCGATTTAGAATTTCAATGACCCTTTTTATCTCTTTATCACGACCAATTACCGGATCAATTAATCCTGCATTCGCCATATCGGTGAGATTACGGCCAAATTGATCTAAAAAGCCACCACCATTTTGCTGTGCAGTCTTTGGTTGGCTATCCAATTGCTTCCCATCTTGCGCAAATCCCTTAAATAAATCATCTATAGATCCTAATCCGCCAAGTCCATTCATCATAGGTGAACCTCCAAATGAACTGCCGATTTTCGTTTTTTCTTGTTGATAACATGATGCACATAGGTACATATTTTGTTCTTTACCATTAATATTTACATGAAGCTGAATATTAGATTGGTTTTGATTACATTTTTGACATAACATTTAAATCATTCCTCCTCAAAGCAAGAAATGCATGTATTTTGATGTTGACTAACTTTGACCAATCGAATTTAAAGAAAAAGGATTTTTTATTATAAACCCTTTCTTGAATGAAAACATATATTACAAGGTATTTTTGACTAATTTTGACCTTGTGTGATTAGTATACATCCATAAAATTAGTTTGTAAACTATTTTTGACTATTTCTGACTAAAAGTTTTTTCCAAAGTGCAACTCATACTTTTTTACTTTTTCAGTCTTATTTTGATTGCTTGTACATATTGTTTAATAATGCTGTTCTGTTGAAAGGAGATGCAATGTGAAAAAGTGGGTAGGTGCTTTTCAAGTTGCAGCAGTCTATGTAGGGACTGTTATTGGAGCAGGGTTTGCAACCGGGAAGGAAATTGTAGAATTTTTTACGAAGTACGGCTTTGTTGGTTTTTTAGCTATTTTATTGGCGGGCTATTTGTTTATTCTGTTAGGATCGAAGGTTATGGTTAAGGCAATAGATTTAAAAGCTAACTCTTATGAAGAGTTAAATGAATATTTATTTGGAAGCATTTTAGCAAAGATTATGAACATCTTTATGATGATTATGTTAATAGGTGTTTGTGCTGTCATGTTGTCAGGAGCAGGGGCAGTTTTTCAGCAGGAACTAGGTATAGCAAAATGGATTGGAGTATATTTTACCATTGGCTTGACTATTTTGGTGATGGCGGTTGGATCCAAAGGGATATTCGCAGTTAATACATTTGTTGTCCCTATCATGATCTTATTTAATTTTTTATTAATGACAACGTCTGTTACCCATTGGCAGTTTTTTGACCGACTAATTGAAATACCATCCAATCTAAATATTTGGAAGGTAGTAGTTTCACCTTTTTCTTATGCAGCCTTTAATTTGGCGCTTGCTCAAGCAGTCCTTGTTCCAATTGCCGGGGAGGTTAAAGATAAAAAAGTAGTTAAACTGGGAGGAATTATAGGAGGAATTCTTTTAACATTAATTTTAATATCTAGCCATTTTACACTTATAACACTTCCTAATGTGCAATTTTATGAAATTCCTATGGCTGCAATTGTGAAGAATTCCTTTATTGGAATCTATTTCATTTATGTATTAATTATTTTTGGAGAAATTTTCACATCATTGATTGGAAATATATACGGATTAGAAAAGCAATTCAGCAAATACTTTTCCATTCATAGAGTTTGGATTTTTACTATTATATTAATCATTATTTACTGCTTAAGTTATTTTCATTATGGGACCTTATTATCATATCTATATCCATTGTTTGGATATTTTAGTTTATTATTCATATTTTTACTTTGGATAAAGCCTTATAAAAAAGCGATAAAATAAGAGGAACCAAGGAAATGGCGTTGCCATTTCTTTGGTTCCTGCTTACGTTATCGTTTAGTAGTTGTTGCGATAATTTTGTAGTTTTTATGATTTACAACTGTCTTTTCTTCCAGTTCAAGATCGCGATAATTTTCCATATATGTTAAATCAACAATTACGGAATTTTCATTTACCTTTTCCACAATCCCCTGTAATCCATCTCTAAATTCAATGAGATTACCAACATCGGCTTTTTTCAACGCCATCTCCCCTATCTTAAAAGGTGATTTTATAATTTTCAATTTACTTAGTTAACAGTTTGCACCATATTTTAGAAAATTTCAAGATATTTTATTACAAAAGTATTACCTGCTAATATAAGAAAATTCGAAAACATGACAATTTTTGTTTTATTTGTTACATTTTATATAAAGTGAAATTTGACAGAAGGGGGAATTTATTTGAAGGAATACATAGAGAAATTAAAAGGAGAAATAGCGAAGGTTATTATCGGAAGAGATAAAGAGATTGATTTGATGATTGTCGCTTTATTACAAGGCGGCCATATTTTATTAGAAAGTGTTCCTGGAACAGGAAAAACAATGCTGGCAAAAGCTTTTGCCAATTGTTTAAATGTTGAATTTAAACGGATTCAATTTACACCGGATGTTTTACCAAGCGATGTAACAGGAATCCATTTTTTTAACCCGAAAACACAGGAATTTGAATTAAAAGCAGGTCCAATTATGACTAATATTTTACTCGCTGATGAAATTAACCGTGCCACTCCTAGAACTCAATCAAGCCTTTTGGAGGCCATGGAAGAAAGGCAAGTAACCATCGATGGGGAAACCTTATCGATTTTGGAGCCATTTATGGTAATTGCTACTCAGAATCCAGTAGAATCTCAACAAGGAACTTTCCCGCTTCCTGCAGCTCAGCTTGACCGCTTCTTCATGAAGATTTCCATTCACTTTCCATCATTTGAGGAAGAACGTGAAATACTTAGAAAACATATAGTGGGAAATCGGCTTGATCGGCTGACTTCGGTATTGGCCCCTGAACAATTGAAAGAATTGCATATGGAAGTGAAAGAGGTTCAAGTTCACGAAGATATTGAGAAATACATCCTATTAATTGCAAAAGAAACTCGGGAGCATCCGGACATTGAATTTGGTATGAGTCCGAGGGCAAGTTTGGCACTCCTCCGCGCCAGCCAGGGATATGCTTTTATCAATGGTAGGAATTTTGTTACGCCGGATGATGTGAAAGCAGTCGCGCCAAATATTATCCAACACAGGCTCCATGTCACAATAGAAGCGTCTTTAACAAAGACAGCGGAGGAAATATTGGCGGATATCCTTCAAAATGTTTCCACACCTGTGGAAATGGAGTATACAAAATGATTTGGGATAAAGAGATTATCCAAGAAAAAAGTGCTGTATTTCTTGGGCAATTAATGATCGTTTTAGCAGTCTTATCCTTTCTTTTCGGATCTGCCATGTTATTGTCTTTATTTATTTTTGGTTCTCTTATTACATTAGCTGATTATTTCTACTTAAAGTTTGTAGGAAATGGGTTAATTTTGCAAAATGACCGATCAACAGTCAGGTTAAATGTTCATGATATCGATGAATGGAAATTGTCTTTTGTGAATAAGGGGCTTCCTATTATAAAAGGGACAATTCGCATAGGTTTTACTAATAAGGTGGAACCGACCCAACATCCATTTATAGATCTCAGTTCCAAAGTGGAGGTAAGCATTCCTTTTAAAGCTTGGCGCAATGAACAAGTGGATATTAACATCCCTGTGAAAGCAATTAAAAGAGGAGTTTCTAGAATTCAAAGTATAGAGATTAAAATACCTCATTTGTTTGGAACGGGTGAGGTTATTTTGCAAAATAATAAAATGCTTGGAGGAAAAAAACTTATCTTTCCAGAGAGAAAATCGGTTAAAACCACTAATAAGGACTATTACTTCTTACAAGGAACTCAATATAATCAGACCTCTATTTATTTTGACCCATTACAGCCTATTGGAACGAGGGAGTATCAGTCGGGTGATCCTTTTCAATACATTCATTGGAAAGCTAGTGCCAGAACACAACAGCTGCAAACAAAGGTATTTTCAGCAATAGGTGCAAAAACGTGGCTGATGCTGATGAATGTGGAAGGAAATAATGCAGATTTGGAAACAAATATTAGTCACTGTGCATATCTCGTTGATTATGCAGTTAAAGAAAACATTCCATTTGCACTGGCAATAAATGTTACAACTTTTGGGGAATCGATGTATTACTTTTTAAATGAAGGTGAAGGAAGACAGCATCGACAAAGAGCATTTGACTTATTGACTTATTTATCCGTTGCTTCCTTTACAATTCCATATAAACTAATGCTAAAGAATATTTTTCAAAATGGCATATCTTATCCATATATCATTCATATTGGAAAAGTGGATTCATTCACTCATGCAACACTTTTAAGCTTTTCGAAAAAAGGATCTATGGTTTTTTCCGTCAAATCGTTTGAAGACCAAGGGGCAATGGAATTATGGAATTAAAATCAAAGCTAACCGGAAAAGTTAATTCTCTGAAAATTTTTGAAGTACAAAGGAAGTTTTTAAGTGAAGCAATTATCTTTTCTCTCCTTCAATACGCCATTTCCTTTCCTAATGGAAAATCAATAAGCTGGACACTACTAGCGATTTTGTTTTTGGTGTCGTTTGCTACATTACTCTTTTCCAATGGCCACATTGAACGATTCACTAGTGCATATTATTGTAGTGCGATTCCTATAATCATTGTTGGTACTTGGTTAAGTCATTTGGTATTCTTCGAGGGTATCTTACTATTTCTCTTTTCTTTCTGGAGACTTAAAGTTTTGTATACGGAAGATGGTTATGAAGACGCGGATGAATTTTTAAGCAGAAGGTTATTAGCAACTATTCTTATATTTGTTTCCATGTATTTTATTGGATATATTACAGGTGGAAAAACAAGATACTTACTTATACTATTTCCGCTACTCCAATTGTTACTATATTCATATGGAACATTTTTTAAAAGATATGTGGAAAGTACACATCCACCGAAAAAAGCATTTTTTAGTTTTGGTGTTTTACTATTCATCATACCCATTATCATTACTACAGTAGTTTCATCTATAGCCAGTCTCATTAAAGGTGGATTATCCTTTGTTATCAATAAAATATTCTTGCTTCTTGTTAATCTTTTAAGCCCTGTAATCAATTTACTTATTTCATACTTTGATAAAGGTAATGCAAAATGGGAAAAGCGCTTACAGGATGTATCGGAGAAACTAGCAGAGCGAGGGGTACCGGAAGATAAACAAGGAGAGATTTTGCAAAAAGTACAAACTGACCACTACAATATGTATATCGTGTTAGGGATAATCATTGTTGCTTCTATCATTATTTGGATTATTTTACACAGGTATAAAATAAAGCTCAATAGTGTGGAAGAGAGAAATGAGCAGCCTCGGAGAATTTCCTCTAAGATTTTAGAAGAGGTAGGTAGGAAAGAGGAAAATTACACCAACTACTATTCAAAATCCAGGCAGCAAATTCGTAAATATGTTCTTGATTTAGAGCGTCTTTCCAAAAAACTACATGTTGAAAGACATGGATCCGAATCTGTTAGAAATTGGCTCAATCGCTTAGATATCCAAGCGACTGAAAAATGGATTTCCATATATGAACATGTACGCTATGGTTCCATCAATGCTTCACATCAAGATGTACAGTATTTTGGAGCAGAATGGAACGAAATAAAAAACCAAATCATAAAGATCCATCAAAAGTAATATTTTTTGCCAAATGTATTTCATAACATATAGGGAGCAGGAAATATTAACCTCAGATGATATATTTGAATTTTCACCTTGTAGAATGATATCATTTTAAACGTGTTCAATATATTTCAATTAGTGAAACAAAGCTGAGAGAAAATTAGATGAATACAGAATCTTCCTTTTAAGTGCTGTTCAAAGTTAAATGATTGACGAATCGTACTTTGTGGATTATTTTTATAAGAAGTAGACACTTTAATTTATTAATGTAAAGGAGAAATTTAAATGGTAGAAAAACAATTTAAAGTAATTGCAGATACAGGAATTCATGCTCGTCCAGCAACATTACTGGTACAAACAGCAAGTAAGTTTGATTCAGATATCCAACTTGGATACAACGGTAAACAAGTAAATCTTAAATCCATTATGGGTGTAATGTCTTTAGGTATCGGTAAAGATGCTCAAATAAGCATCAGTGCGAATGGAAGCGATGAACAAGATGCATTGAATGCCCTTGAAGATTTAATGAAAAAAGAAGGTTTAGGCGAATAATGTCAACCATTTTAAAAGGAATTGCGGCTTCAAATGGTATTGCGATTGCAAAAGCATATCGACTAGTAGAGCCTGATTTGTCCTTTTCAAAGAAAACAATTGAAGAGGCAGATCAGGAAGTTGCCCGCTTCCAAGCAGCCATGGCCGCTGCAAAATCGGAATTAGAAGTAATTCGCGAGCGTGCCGGTGCTGAACTAGGAGCGGATAAAGCCGCTATATTTGATGCACACCTTCTAGTATTAAGTGATCCTGAGCTTATAACACCGATTGAAGACAATATTAAAACGAATAAAATTAATGCTGAAAGCTCATTAAAAGAAACAACTGATATGTTCATTACGATGTTTGAACAAATGGATAATGAATATATGAGAGAACGCGCAGCAGATATTCGTGACGTAACGAAGCGTGTTCTTTCCCATTTATTAGGGGTGAAAATTCCTAATCCAAGCATGATTTCAGAGGAAGTTATTGTAGTTGCGGAGGATTTAACACCTTCTGATACCGCTCAATTAAATCGTAATTTTGTAAAGGGATTTACAACAAACATTGGCGGACGCACTTCTCACTCTGCAATTATGGCAAGATCCCTGGAAATTCCAGCGGTAGTTGGTACAAAATCTGCTACAGAGGAAATTCAAAATGGGGACTTCCTTATTGTAGATGGTCTTAATGGAGAAGTACATATTAATCCAACCCCAGAAATTATAAATCAGTACAAGGAAGAACAAGAAAACTTCGAAAAGCAAAAGGCCGAATGGGCCAAGCTAATGAACGAAAAAACAGTTTCAATGGATGGACATCATGTAGAATTAGCTGCAAATATCGGTACTCCAAATGATTTGAAAGGTGTACTAGATAATGGCGGAGAGGCAATCGGACTTTATCGTACGGAATTCCTATATATGGGTAGAGATCAGCTTCCTACTGAAGAGGAACAGTTTGAAGCTTATAAAGCTGTTTTAGAGGGAATGAATGGAAAAACTGTTGTTGTACGTACTCTAGACATTGGTGGAGATAAAAAACTGCCATATTTAAATCTTCCTGAAGAGATGAACCCGTTTCTAGGTTTCCGGGCGATAAGACTTTGCCTTGAGGAGCAAGACATATTCCGTACACAGCTGCGTGCACTGCTACGTGCCAGTGTATATGGAAACTTAAAAATCATGTTCCCAATGATTTCAACGTTAAATGAGTTCCGTCAAGCCAAGCAGATATTATTAGAAGAAAAAGACAACTTAAACAATAGCGGTATTGCTATTGCTGATAATATTGAGCTTGGAATTATGGTGGAAATTCCATCAACAGCTGTTATGGCAGATCAATTTGCGAAGGAAGTTGATTTCTTCAGTATTGGAACAAATGATTTGATTCAATACACAATGGCTGCTGACCGTATGAATGAACGTGTTTCTTATTTATATCAACCATACAATCCTGCCATTTTGCGTTTAGTGAAAATGGTGATTGATGCGTCTCATAAAGAAGGAAAATGGACAGGCATGTGTGGAGAAATGGCTGGAGATGAATTGGCAATTCCAATCTTGCTTGGTTTAGGTCTTGATGAATTTTCAATGAGTGCTTCTTCTATTTTAAAAGCAAGAGCCCAAATCAAAAAACTAAACAAGGCAGAGATGGAAAAGCTTGCAGAGCAAGTACTTCATCTGCAAACAACAGAAGAAGTTATAGAAGCTGTAAAAAAAGCAACGATTTAGTCACAAACTTGTAATATGGAATGAAGTTTATCGGGGGATAAATGGTGGAATAGATAAGTATTCTCAAGTAATTGTGTGCAGCTATGGTATACTGATGCAAACTTGGGTTAGCCATTTCTTTCCTAATTTTTCCCCCTTTATTTGCCGGATGAATTGCATCCGGTTTTTTTTATGGATAAAATAGGGGGCATTAACTGGAAATAGCCTTTCTAAAACATAATTAATGAAACAATCAGAAATGTTCCTTATAATAAAATAAAGGAATATTTAGACTAAGGAGGCTTCAATATGAAATTAGGTTTGAATGGCAAAACGGCGCTTGTCGTAGCTTCAAGTCAAGGATTAGGGAAAGCAATTGCTTCTGCATTAGTACAGGAAGGCGTAAATGTAATGCTTGCGAGTCGTAATGAAGAGGCATTGCATAAGGTGGAAAAGGAATTGGCATCCCTTGGAAAAGGAAAAGTGAGCTATATTGGCTGTGATATTACCAATCCGCATGATATTCGAAAAATGGTTGAGAAAACAAAAACGGAATTTGGAAGCCTACATATTCTTATTAATAATGCTGGTGGACCTCCTGCTGGCACCTTTGAAGAGATCACAGATGAGCATTGGCAAAATGCATTTGAACTGAACCTGCTATCTTACATACGAATTATCCGTGAAGCATTGCCGCTATTAAAGATAAATGGTGGAAAAATTATAAATATAGCATCTTCTTCTATAAAGGAACCGATTCCAGGGTTAATCTTATCAAATACATTTAGAACGGGTATTGTTGGTTTATCCAAAACATTAGCAACAGAACTTGCCCCATATAATATTTTAATCAACACGGTTGGTCCTGGTAGAATTGCAACGGACCGTGTTAAGCATCTTGATGATGTAAATGCACAGAAAACGGGCTTATCTCGTGATGAAATAGAAAATCTTGAAAAACAAACGATTCCACTACAACGTTACGGTAAACCGGAGGAATTCG
Organism: Bacillus sp. FJAT-49736; assembly: GCF_018343615.1. Classification (GTDB taxonomy): domain Bacteria; phylum Bacillota; class Bacilli; order Bacillales; family Bacillaceae_C; genus Margalitia. Next base: position 605,393 of record NZ_JAGYPI010000001.1, read on the forward strand.
CTAATGTAGTTACTTTCCTCGTTTCGGATGCTAATTCCTATATGACTGGTAGCAGTTTTTTAGTGGATGGTGGAAAAATTAAAGCGATTTAAAAAGGAGCGGTATTGTGGAAAAGTCAATTGGATTTATTGGAACTGGCGTTATGGGGAAGAGTATGGTCAAGCATTTACTTACCAAGGGCTATCCCGTATTTATATATAATCGTTCAAGGGAAAAGGCAGTTGAATTGGTAGAACAAGGTGCTATTTGGTGTAAGAGTCCAATGGAAGTAGCAAAAAATGCAGAAATCATTTTTACGATTGTAGGATACCCATATGATGTAGAAGAAGTTTATTTTGGCAGTAATGGATTATTAGAAAATGGAAAAGCAGACAGTATTTTCATTGATATGACTACTTCTACCCCAACTCTTGCGAAGAAAATATATGAAAAGGCAAAAGAGAAAGAGATTCATGCTATTGATGCCCCAGTTTCCGGGGGAGATATCGGAGCAAAAAACGGAACATTAACAATTATGGTTGGTGGGGAAGAAGAGGTGTTTCATCAGATTCTTCCAGTCCTATCTTGCTTTGGTCAAAATATTATATACCAAGGACCAGCAGGAAGCGGCCAGCATACCAAAATGTGTAATCAAATTGCAATAGCAACCAATATGATTGGAGTTTGTGAAGCATTGGTGTACGCGAAAAAGGCAGGTTTAAACCCTGAAACGGTTCTAAAATCCATCAGCTCAGGTGCAGCTGGAAGCTGGTCATTAAGTAATTATGTTCCTAGAATCTTAGCTGGTGACTTTGCGCCGGGGTTTTTTATTAAGCATTTTATTAAAGATATGAAAATCGCTTTGGAGGAAGCTGAAAAAATGAATCTTCCTCTTCCTGGACTTGCCCTTGCCAAAAAAATGTATGAAGAATTGGCAGAACTAGGAGAGGAAAACAGTGGGACACAGGCATTAATAAAATATTGGAGTGAATTTGAATAATATTCAACCTTCTCCTAAAACTAGTTATGAATATCTAATTTTAGGAGGAAAATTAATGGCTAAGCGCACAAAGAAAAACGATGCAGATCAAAAGAATAAAAAAGGCTTTGATTCTGCAGTATTAAATGAGGAATTTGCACACGAAATGGGAAGTGCTGCCGCAAACAAAATTCATAAAGAGAAAGCAAAGAAAGAAAAGGCTGGGAAGAATATCGGAAAGTATAAGGGTCAATAAAAAAAAGTGTCCTATGTTGGACACTTTTTTATCGACCATTTTTTATATATAATTCTAATCTGTTTAAGCCTTCCTGCAGTTTTTCCATAGAACAAGCATAGGATAGTCTAAAATAACCTTCTCCATATACAGAAAAAGCATCTCCTGGAACAACTGCTAGCCTGTATTTCTTCGCTAAATCAATGGCAAAATCAAATGAAGACATTTCTAGATCAGTAGGGATTTTCACAAAAAAGTAAAAGGCACCGTCCGGATTCGTGAATTGCAATCCCATTTCTGCAAGCCTTGAACTAACATAATCCCTTCTTTTTTTGTATTCTATCCGCATTGGCACTGCATCATCCATACCTTTCGTTAATGCTTCAATTGCAGCCATCTGCGAAATCGAAGATACACAGGAAACATTATATTGATGAACTTTTAATATATGTTTTGTAATATTTTCAGGAGCAAATAAAAATCCAACTCTCCACCCTGTCATAGAATGTGATTTCGATAATCCGTTGATTACTATGGTCTGGTCTCTTAATAAATTGGCTATAGAATAATGCTCCTCTTCATAAACCAATTCACTGTATATCTCATCGGCAATGATAAATATATCCCTGCCTTTAAGGAGCTTAGCGATATCCCTTAGTTCCGATTCTGATAAACTCACACCTGTTGGGTTGGAGGGGTATGGCAAAATGATACATCTAGTATTCGAATTTATAAATGGCTCTATCTTTTCTGCAGTTAATTTGAAATCGGAGTCCCTAGTATCTATATGTACTGGTATTCCACCTGCCATTCGAATGATGGGCTCGTACCCAGGATAAATAGGCCCTGGTAAAATAACCTCACTGCCGTCGGTCAGTATGGTTCTTAGTGAGACATCAATAGCTTCACTGGCCCCAACAGTAACGATGATTTCATTCTCAGGATTGTACTGAAGTTTATATTTTTGCTTAACAAAGTCACTGGCTGCCTTCCTTAATTCCAAATAGCCTGCATTATGGGTATATGTAGTCAAGTCGTTTTCGATAGCGGATATCCCTGCTTCCTTCACATGTAATGGAGTGGGGAAATCCGGTTGACCAATTGTAAAGGAAATCATATCCTCTAATCCACTAACCATATTAGAGAATTTTCGAATTCCGGAGATTTCTATATCCAAAACCTTTTTATTTAGTAAGTGCTCCACATAAAGTCATCCTTCCATTCTTCTTTCTTCTATAGTAACACTTAATCCATGTCTTTCAGAAGAATTTATACAAGGTTTTTGCGTAACTTAGAAATTTGAAAAAATAAGGACACAACTTACATAATTCGTGTTATATTTACAGTAGGACTTTTAGTACATATTAATAGTTTTTGTATTTTCTTATAAATTCTGATGTTGGCTTTGTATAGGGGCAGCGTTTGTTAAAAGCTTATTCATTTTATCTTCAAATAAGGAAAACAATTAGTTTTCTATTTCATAAGCAAAGTAGTTTTACGAAATGAGCGATACATATATGTTCGAAATGGAAGGGAAGTAGCTATATGACTATAAAAAGTGAAATTTTGCTGGAGAGCGGCACGAATGAGTTAGAAATAATTGAATTTCAATTGCAGAACAATACATTTGGAATCAATGTTATTAAGGTAAAAGAAATTATTCAGCCTGTTCCTGTTACCTTTATCCCACATGCACATCCATATATGGAGGGAATTATTCAATTACGAGGCGAGGTTTTGCCTGTTATTGATTTAGCAAAAGTATTAAATATTGGTGGAAGTGATGACTCATCAAAAGAAAAATTTATCGTATCAGAGTTCAATCAGTTAAAGGTAATTTTTCATGTTCATAATGTTAGTCAAATTCACCGAATATCTTGGGACCAAATTGAGAAACCATCCGATATGTATACAGGCGGAGGACAGCAAATAATCGGTGTAATCAAAAGAGAAAATGACATGATCCTCATGCTCGATTTTGAAAGTATCATTACAGAGATGAATCCTGGCACTGGCATTAGTGTGGATAAAGTGAAAAAACTAGGGAAGCGCGAACGATCCAACAAGCATATTGTCGCTGCAGAAGATTCACCACTGCTTCGAAAACTTCTTCATGATACATTGTTGGAAGCAGGGTATGAAAATGTAGAATTCTTTGAAAATGGTCAGGATGCCTTAGAATATTTGGCAGGTAAAGTGCAAGGAAGTAAAAGCATTGAAAATGATGTGCATCTTGTTATAACAGATATTGAAATGCCCAAAATGGATGGACATCATTTAACGAAAAAAATTAAAGAAGATCCAAAATTATCGCAGCTACCTGTTATTATTTTTTCGTCATTGATCACGGATAGTCTTATGCATAAAGGTGAACTTGTTGGTGCAGATGCACAAGTGAGCAAGCCAGAAATTAATGAACTAATCCTTACTATTGATAAGCATATTAAATAAGTAAAAAGAGCTCTTTAATGAAAGTGCACCCTAAATTCTAGATTGTGTCTAAAATTTAAGGTGCACTTCAAATTAGGAGCTCTTTTTCATTTAATTGCAGTTTTCTAAGAGGAATACGTTATTTAAAACGTTCAAGTATTAATAAAAACTATCACCTAATCTTTTAAAAACAGGTTTTTGCGGTTGAGGCTTACGGCGTATAGTTTCGGTTTTATTTAATTCCTTTAATCCCGTATAGGCCTGCAATAATTGTTTAGCTTGGTTTAATGACATTTGACATTTTGGATTTCGAATATATTGATTTAGCTTGCCTAAGTGTGGGAGCATTTCAAAATCCTGTTTAGATGGGGGGATATGAAAGGAATAGTCTCCGCACTGAACAAGAACATCGGACTGTTGCTGACTGTATTTAGGATTGTCAGAAAAATGCAGCCCTATTTTTTTTGCTTTTCCTTCTCGAATCATTTTCTCAATGGCTGCTTTCTTCAATTTATATAAAAACTTAGGGTTTGTGGCTGTTTTAGCATGCCGGTTTACAGTGAAGATAGCATGTGAGAGGTTTAATATTGAAGGTGATAAGGGAGCGGAAGAGTGTGAATTCAAACAAATGAACTCCTTTCCATTTTTAAATAATTTAGAAATTAGTTGATTTTATTATACTACTTTTTTATAGACTTGGAAAGGCTATGTTAAAATCATGAAGGCTGTGTGATTTAATAATGAAATAATTGACAGGACAAATAGCTATTTCTTATAGTTAATGGTATTAACAGTTCAGGGGGTGAACTAATGGAAAGGGAGAAAATAAAGCTTTTAATCAAGAGGTATGAGGATGTATATCTATTTGCGACGAAACGCATTTCCTCCCTTATTTCAGAGAACGTGTTAGATGACTTGTCACTAGAACAATTTTCAATGTTAAGAAAAGTACATTTTGAAGGTCCTATTCGTGCTTCTGAATTAACAGAAATATTGAATGTAAACAAAAGTGCAATAGCCGTGAAGGTAGATAAATTAGAAAGTAAAGGACTTATTTCTAGAGAGAGAGATCAAAACGATCGTAGAAATGTATACATAACCGCCACGGAACAAGGAAAACAAGTCTGTGAGGAAGTGGAATTTAAAATTGAAAAATTCGTAAGTCATTATTTAAAAGAGTTAGATCCTGAGGATTTGGAACAATTTATAAATCTTTACGAGAAAATAACTTATATTATTCAAAATTCAAAGGAGGAAAGTACTGAATGAGATCGATAGTCAAATTTCGCTGGCTAATGCTTGCCCTGTGGATTGTTATAGCTGTAGTGCTGGCTTGGAAGGCGCCGAATATGGAAAATCTTGTCCGCGAAAAGGGGCAAATCACTGTTCCAGATGGCTATTCATCCACGTTAGCTTCTAAAATAAAGCAGCGTCATTCGAATGAAAAGGAAGGCTCTCAATCCTTTATAGTAGTCTTTCATAACAATCACAGGCTTGATTCTGTCCAAATAGATAATATAGAAAAAACGGTTCATCATATTATAGATCATGAAAAAAAACTAAGTGTAAATGGGGTTACAACACACTTCAATCAGAAAGAATTGGAAAATCAATTAGTTTCTAAAGATGGAAAAACAATTCTAGTTATTTTAGATGTCGATCTAAAAAACAAAGAAATAAGGACTATAAGAGAAAAGTTGGAAAAGGCAATTAAAACTCCTCATGTGGATACAATGATGACGGGGAATGGTCTAATTAATGAGGATGTTGTCATTAGCTCGCAAAAAGGGCTTAAAAAAACGGAGTTCATTACGGTTGCTTTTATACTAATCGTTTTAATATTGGTATTTAGATCAGTAGTTGCTCCAATTATCCCGTTGTTTACGGTAGGATTAACCTATTTAGTTAGTCAATCTGTAGTTGCCTTTTTAGTAGATAAACTTAATTTTCCTTTATCTAATTTCACGCAAATTTTTTTAGTTGCCGTTCTATTCGGAATTGGTACCGATTATTGTATATTGCTTTTAAGCCGGTTTAAAGAGGAGCTATCGAAAGGGAATGAAGTGATTCCTTCCATTATTACAACCTACAAAACAGCTGGAAAAACGGTGCTGTTTAGCGGTATTGCCGTAATGATTGGATTTGCATCCATCGGTTTTGCCAGCTTTAAGCTCTATCAATCAGCTTCTGCTGTAGCAGTCGGTGTCGTATTCCTTTTACTTGCCTTGCTTACTATCGTTCCATTCTTTATGGCATCTTTGAAAAAGGTTATTTTTTGGCCGCAAAAGGGTAATATTTCTCATTCAGAAAGCAAGCTCTGGGGATGGGCAGGTAATCTTGCCATTACTCGTCCATTCATTGCATTAGGAATTGTAGCTATTTTTATCGTGCCACTCTTAATCAGCTACAATGGAAAACTATCATTTAATTCCTTAGATGAACTTGGGAATAACTATGAATCTGTAAAAGCCTTTAATATTGTTTCGAACAGTTTCGGATCCGGAGAAATTATGCCGGTAACGGTTGTTCTCGAAAATGATGAATCAATGAAATCAAAGGATTATTTGGGATTAATTGAGAATATTAGTCATGATCTTTCTAAGGTCGACCATGTAGAAAAAATTCGCAGTGCTACACGCCCAGTTGGCGATGTGATGAAAGAGCTTTACGTGAAAAATCAGGCAGGAACAATCAGTAAAGGTATTGGACAAGGAAACAAAGGAATTGGTGATATCAAGAATGGTTTGGATAATGCCGCAAAATCACTTAGCAAAAATGCACCTAAGCTTAAAACAGCAACAGCAGGGATTGATGACCTGGAGTCTGGCACCAAGTCATTGCAAGCCGGCATAATAGATTTGCAATCAGCACTTGAACAAATCGAAGGAGGAATTCGGAGCGGCTCAAAAGGTGCCGATGATTTGAAAAGGGGTATTGTCGCAGCTAGAAAGCAAGCAATTGCATTAAAAGACGGTGTAAATGAACTGTTGATAAATTATCGTAAAATGCAAAATGGGCTTGGAAAAATAAATGGAAATTATGGTAACATAGCAAATGGACTTTTAGAGCTCCAAACAAACTTAAACAATTTGAACAATCATTTTGCAAAGCTCGAAGCTAATTATAAAGGTATCAATGAGGATACAGATTATCTGGTAATAAAGCAAACGGTACAAGGGGCAGCACAGAATCTTGGGGCTAGCAGTGGGGCTATGTCAAAATTAAATGAAAATTTATCCATTATTAACGATGGATTTGGCAAAGCAAACATAGTCTTAGGAAATATATATTCCGGACTTACTCAATTTTCAAATGGATTCGATCCAATTATTGATGGGTTAGATCAATTAGAATTGGGAATGTCGAAGGCGGCAGATGGACAGTCTCAAATAATCGAAAAGCTTCCTGATGTTTCAAATGGTTTAGGGAAAATCGCAGATGGGCAGATGCAGTTAAAGCGAGGCTTTGGATCATTGGATGGGCAATTATCACAGCTTACAGATGGTTTAAATCAAAGTACAGAAGGGTTAGGGAAAATACAAGTTGGTCTAAATCAAACAAGCGATTTTTTAAATAAGATGTCTAATGATGTTAATTTGCAAAAATCAGGTGTTTATATACCTGATGAATTAATAGATAGTCCAGATTATCAAAAAGCATTAGACACATATATATCGAAAGACGGCAAAATGACAACCATAGACTTAATCCTAAATCAAAATCCATATTCAAATAACGCTATGACAACCATTGACCATATTAAGCAAGCGTTAACTGCATCACTTAAAGGTACTAAGCTCGAAAATGCTCATATTGGAATTTCTGGAGCTACAAGCATGAATCATGATTTGAATAAGATGTCAGATGCTGATTATAGTAGAACCGTGTTATATATGCTGGTAGGAATAGGGATCATTTTGATTATCCTTTTAAGATCTCTCATAATGCCTGTGTATCTCATTATTTCGTTATTGTTAACCTATTATTCTTCTATTGCCATGACGGAATTAGTGTTTGTTCATATACTCGGTTATTCTGGAATCAGTTGGGCCGTACCATTCTTCGGATTTGTCATATTGATGGCTCTAGGAATTGATTATTCTATTTTCCTAATGGATAGATTCATAGAGTACCGTCATTTACAAATAAAAGAGGGAATATTATTGGCTATGAAAAATATGGGGACGGTTATTATTTCAGCAGCAATTATTCTAGCCGGCACATTCGCGGCAATGCTTCCTTCAGGAGTAATGTCCTTACTACAAATTGCCACACTAGTATTATCCGGACTCTTATTTTATGCATTTATCGTATTGCCTTTGTTTGTTCCTGTTTTAGTTAAGACTCTTGGAAAAACAAATTGGTGGCCGTTTATGTCTAACAAATAGAAAAATAGAAAATGAACCGATAAATATGTCAGATTCCATTTTATTAGGGAGTCTGACTCTTTTTTTATTCCTAAGCTTCAGAATTCGACAAAATTCGCACATATTTTTATTTGTAAATAGGAAAAATTGATTATTTTCTCTTTCATTCTATTCATTTATACTGATAATTAGTAAAATAGACATAAGTAGATAAAAAATGACAAAATTTTCTTTAAGCATTATGGGCCTGGGGTATATAAAAGGGATGGTTATATGAAGCAGACAAAAGATACACTAAAAAAGAAGAATCCGAAACATCCTAAAAATGTACACGAAGAAAAAATGCTTCGTGATATTTTCTTGCATCAAATTTCTGACATGGTTTTTATCATGAAGGTAGAACCCGGTCCCAAATTCCGTTACACTTTTGTTAACCAAAAAGGACTGGACCTAGCTAATTTAAAGGAAGAACACATTGGTTCACTAATAGAAGAGGTATTGCCAAAAGATACAGCGGACTACCTAATTAATCAATATAAAAAAGTATTAGAAACAAAGGAAACCGTAACTTTTACAGATTATGTTCAAGTGAATGAAAATAAAATTAGAATGTTTGAAAGCTGTTTAACAGGAATAACCGATGAAAATTCTATTCCTTACATTATCGGAATTACACGGGATGTTACAGATTATAGTGAAACAAGACAGAAATATCAGTCCATTATTGATCATAATTTGGATGCCATTTTTTCCGTAAATGAGAACGGTAGAATTATAAGCACCAATCCTGCAAGCTTGAAAATGATTGGTTATTCTGAATTGGAGCTAATGAATCATTCTATCTTTGAGTTGGTTGATAAGGATGGAGTGAAAGAAATATATAGAGTAATGTCAAATACTCTGTTAGGTGAGCCGCAAGAAACAAAAAATTGCACATTTATAAAGAAGGACGGAGTAAAACTACATGCTCAGTTAAAAACTGTTCCAATAATGATTAATCGGGAAGTTACTGGAATCTATGTCATCATACGTGATACTACTGAGCAATGGCGGACAAATGAAAAGATGAACTATATGGCAATGCACGATCACTTAACAGGGTTGTGGAATCGTCCTGCTTTATTAGAACATCTGCAAACGGAAATTACAAAGTCTATGATCAAAGAACAAGAATTTGCTCTTATATATTTCGATATTGATCGTTTTAAGTATTTTAATGATACATTAGGACATCAAGCAGGTGATGAATTATTAAAACAAACATCCGATCGTTTGCTTACATTAAATGTTTCCCATTATCATGTCTATCGTCTAGGCGGCGATGAGTTTGTTATCATTTTGCCTAACATGACAAAAAAGGTTGTAGAACGTGTTGTAGGGAATATCATTTCATTATTCCATACGCCATTTAACATTCATGATCAGGACTATTATCTAACACCATCGATTGGCATCAGTCTTTTCCCAACAGATGGAAAAGATGCAGAAACCTTGATCAAGAATGCTGATAGTGCACTAATTCAGGTGAAGGAAAAGGGGAAAGGACATTACCGTTTTTATCGTTCAGAAATGAACGAAGCGTTTCCAAATTATATTTTAATGGAGGCGCATTTGCGAAAAGCGATTCAGAAAAATGAATTTGTTATGCATTATCAGCCACAAGTAAATTTAGTCGATGGTAAGATTAAAAGCTTTGAGGCATTAATTCGGTGGAACAATCGCAAGTTTGGATTTGTTTCCCCTGCGCAATTTATTCCTTTAGCTGAAGAAACTGGTCTTATTATTTCCATTGGTGAATGGGTCATTAATACCGTTTGTGAGCAGCTATCTATTTGGAGAAAAAAAGGCTTTGAAGATATTCGTGTTGCTATAAATATTTCACCTAAACAATTACTTGATCCAAACTTACCGACCATTATTAAAAAGGCATTATTATTCTATCAGTTACCTCCTTCATCCATTGAAATAGAAGTCACCGAGGGTGCCATGGAGGATACAGGGAATGCATTATTTATGCTCCGTCGATTGAAGGATATGGGACTAATTATTTCAGTTGATGATTTTGGAACAGGATACTCATCATTAAATTATTTGAAGAGATTTCCGATTGATATTATAAAAATCGATCAATCTTTCGTACGGGAAATTCAAGTAAATGAAAAGGATGCCGCTATTACGAAAACGATTATTAATTTGGCTCATAATTTAGGCATGGAGGTTATAGCGGAAGGAGTAGAGGAAAGGGATCAAGTTCAATTCCTTATATCTGCACAATGCCTAAAGGCACAAGGCTTTTATTTTAGTCGTCCTGTAAGTGCGGAGGAAATCGAAAAGAATGTATTGTATATATAATAAAAATGCCGCTTCATTAGATTCTGATCTATTAAAGAAGCGGCATATTTTTTTGACAAGCAAGTTTAGCATTTAGGAATTCATTTTTTTTGATTCATCACATATGATATGTTCTAAGCTTTTTCATTTGAATGGAGGAGGTGAAAATAAAAATTCAGTACATCATGGTTCTGTAGGAAAAAACTCCTAACGATTATGACAGCACACCAAATATTATCTATTGAAATCTCCATATATTAAGGGTATAGTCTAGTTATATTATAATGTTAAATGATTAAGGCTCATTTCTTAAGCCTTGTTGCTTTTTTAAACGAAAATTTTACCTAAGACTATTTTCGGGTTTATAACAAAAATACGAAAAACAATAATCTATACGAAAACAGCTATAATTAATAATTTGTTAGAGATAACATATTGATATAGAAATATCGTGAATAGATAAGGGAAAGGGGTTATTTTCATGCACAAACATGAGCAAATGGACATTTTCTTCCTGCCGACTAAATCGGGAGTAATAAAAATCTATTCATACGGTTTTTCATCTGGAGATGCATGGGGACAGGTGTTCACAGAATTTAATGATATTACGGTGACTGTTAAGGGATATAGTCAAAAGAAAGCTATAATTAAATCTATTACAAGATTAAATGATTCATTGCTTAATAAGAATAGAGATATTTAAGGAAAAAGGGTAGCCTACCCTTTTTTTTTATCCACTTTTAAAAAAATTGAATATTTGTAAAAAAGCTATTCCATGATAAAATATTCAAAAGACTATATTTTAAAAACATAATGAATGATTACTCATTCATTGAGAGGGGTTGGAATAATGCAAGACAAGGTAGTCATTATTACAGGTGGTTCAAGCGGAATGGGAAAATATATGGCACAGAAGTTCGCTCAGGATGGAGCGAGTGTTGTAATTACGGGAAGAAATATAGAAAGACTCCAAACGGTAAAACAAGAATTAGAAAAAATAAATCCTAACATATTAACCGTTCAAATGGATGTTAGAAACCATGAGGATGTAGTGAGAATGGTAGAGGAAGCAAATGCTCGATTTGGCAAGATTGATTATCTTGTCAACAATGCAGCCGGAAATTTTATCTGCCCTGCCGAAAAGCTCTCTATTAATGGCTGGAATTCTGTCATTAATATCGTGTTAAACGGAACATTTTATTGTTCCCACGCTGTTGGGAACTATTGGATAGAAAAAGGTATAAAAGGCAGCATGATTAATATGGTTGCGACATATGCATGGAATGCAGGTCCAGGAGTGATTCACTCAGCTGCTGCAAAGGCCGGTGTTCTTTCTTTAACGAGGACGTTAGCGGTAGAATGGGGCAGAAAATTCGGAATCAGGGTTAATGCTATTGCACCAGGACCAATAGATAAGACTGGGGGAGCAGAGAAATTATGGGAATCAGAAGAGGCGGCGAATCGAACACTTAATAGTGTTCCGTTAGGAAGATTAGGTACTCCAGAGGAAATTGCTGATTTAGCTTCCTTTTTATTTTCTGAAAAAGCTGCTTATATTAACGGTGAATGTATTACAATGGACGGGGGACAGTGGCTGAATCAATATCCATTTTAACAATGGGGGATTACAAATGAAATTTTTTGAAAAAAAACATTATATTACAAGTTTTACAGCGGAGAATAAACCCAAGTATTATGCTGATTTAGGAGAAGCTTTTCAAGTAGAAACACATGATTGCTATGGGGGAGCATTCACAAGTGAGAGTCAATTGCGAACAAGTGTCGACCTTGAATACATTAATCCTGCAACAGGACCAATTTACATCAATGGTGTAAAAAAGGGGGATATACTTTGTGTTGATATTTTGAATATAGAATTGGACTCCCAAGGCGTTATGGTTCTGTATCCTGGCATGGGTACCTTAGGAGAAAAAGTAAAGGTGGAGGATACAAAAATTATTCCGGTAAACAATGGTATCTTCTCCTTTAATCAAGATCTTCAATTTAGCATTATGCCGATGATTGGTGTAATAGGTGTAGCCCCATTAGAAGGAAAAATATCTTGTGAATCCCCTGGTGATCATGGTGGTAATATGGACACGAAATATATCACAACGGGAAATAAAGTATATCTACCTGTTTTCCATGATGGTGGATTGTTAGCACTGGGAGATTTACACGCTTCCATGGGGGACGGAGAATTAGACGGATCAGGAATTGAAATTGGAGGGAAAGTAACCATCAAAGTTACGAAACTGGATGACAAAAAGCTTTCTTTACCAATTGTAGAAACGAAACAATCTATAATGTTCATAGCCTCGGAAAAAACAGTAGAAAAGGCTTCTAAAAAAGGAATGCTTGCAGCTATTGAAGCCATTATGTTGAAACATTCATTAACTTTTAATGATGCATATCGATTATTAAGTGCGATGTGTGATATTCAAATAAGTCAGTTAGTAAATCCGCTTGTGACAGTTAGAATTAATGTTCCAAAACAATTGCTGATTTAAAAGGAAATCCTTGCTCCTCTGAGTAAGGATTTTTATTTTTTGTCGAAGGGGAGGCTTAATTATGACATTATTTTCATAATAATTATGTAAGGAGAACATGTTGAAATAAAGATAAATTATATCAACAAATTTATTGAAATGAATCCAATTACCTATACCGTTTATAGTATTATCATTGTCTACATTTCCTAGTGTTTGTCTATTTCTGTGTTAATTTTTCGAACGATTAAAAGCATATCGACAATTTTCCATTGTTACAATTAATACCATAGACAAGCATGGAAGGAGTTATAGCAAGATGAAAAAAGTAATATTAGCAGTTATTATATTTAATTTTATTTTCTTTGGCTTTAATTCTTTAGTAATTGCGAAGGAGAAAAGTATTCCGTTCAAACAATTTGTTCAGGCTGCTTTTCATACACAGGTTGTCCTAAGTGAGAAAGAACGGTCATTAAAAAATGTGGAGGAAATGTTAAGCAATTATTTTACGAAAGAATTTATTTCCCAGTTTAATATGGAAAATCTTGTGAAAACGAAGAACGGATATCAAACATTTGGATCGGATTTTCCCTTATATTACATTCCGTTTTTTTCTTATGATGAGAGGACAAAAGTGAAAAAAATCGGACGTAAGGTATATGTTTATGAGAATATGGCTAAAAAAGACGCCGGTCCGGTAGTGTATAAAAACGATTATCAGGGGGTCCGTATCACGAATATAAACGGAAAGTGGAAGATTGATGAAATCCTTTATTCTGTACCTGATAGTATCCTTCAACCATCCTCAGTCCCAAAGAAGAAAACATCCAACACGATTAAGTCAAACAGTTTGAATACTAAAAATAATAGCAATGCCTCCTTTTTTCTCCAGCCACTAACTGCCTTAATCATGTCTGGAAACATCGGGCCATTTTTATCCGTAATGTTAAGATAGTGCAGGTTACTGAAGTAGTGCCAGGCACCTTTTTAGGTGCCTGGCACTATTTTGTTCAAATATTTAAAAGAGTTCAACGGATATGAATTTGGTATTGCTACATCTTTTTTCATTGCAATCGTTACAAGAATTCTCTTATAATGTTTTTATTGCTCTTAAAAAAATGTAACATGGTCAAGAAATATTCTTTATTTGATGGTTAGAAATGAACATTCGGGAATGATATAGTTAGAAAGAATTTGTAAAACCTCTTATATTGGAAATTTCAAGAGTAAGCGAATAAAAGCTGATTGTTGAAAGGAGTTTACATATGTCCCAATTGTTAGGAATAATTCAAAGGTTAAAAGCAATGCAAGAAGGAAACGAAACTGGTGAGGTTGGTCAAAGACGTTTTGAAGTAAACGGAAAAACACTTTGTCAGGTGAAATATTTTCCTGCAACGGAAACATTTGAATTAGAAGTGTATGGTGATGATAAAAAAACGAATAAATATCAATTTGATGATCTCGATATTACTGCCATTGAAATTTTCGATCTTGTTCAAGAAGAAAAAAACCCATCGTAGGAGCCTTATTTTTAAGGCTCTTTTTATATAAAAATAATAATTATTTTATGTTAACGATGCAAGAAGTACAGAGACGGTCGAAGTACTGTGACGTGAAAAATGTGATGAAAAATCCATACTTGCCATCATATTTTCTGGTTCTTATTTCAATAATCTATGATAGAATATGTAAGGAATATAAATATAAATGAGGGAGTTTTACAATGATTTCCTTACAAAGTAATGAATTTTTAGAACCGAAAATTAGTGATTTCATGATCCCTTCGGAAAAAGTAGCTCATGTTCAAGTAGGGAATAGTCTCGAGCATGCATTATTAGTCTTAACAAAAAGTGGATATTCTGCTATCCCTGTACTGGATGCACAATTTAGATTACACGGGTTAATCAGCTCTTCGCTAATTACTGAATCAATATTAGGACTTGAAAGAATCGAATTTGAAAAATTAAGTGATTATAAAGTGGAAAATGTCATGACGACTAAAATTCCTCGTGTTAAGCTTGCGGACCAGTTCGAAAAAGCGCTAGCTTTACTAATTGATCATCCGTTTTTATGTGTGGAGGATGATGAAGGTTTCTTTGCTGGAATCTTTACTCGAAGAACATTGCTGAAAGAGCTTAATCATCATATACACAAGCTAAATCATTTTTAGAAAAGCTCCCATATCGGGAGTTTTTTTTTGAAATAATCAAAATTACCATAATGACATGGGAAAATAAGAAACCTATATAATGAAAACAGTATATATTTAAGATATAATATAAGAAAAACTTATATGAGGAAAAATAGATGTCAACAACCGAATTCCACCTATTGTCAGTTTTGGCCGAAGAAATGAATATGAGAAAAGCAGCCGAACGGCTTTTTGTTTCTCAGCCAGCATTATCTCAACGTTTGCAAAATATAGAGAAACAGTGGGGAACAAAATTATTTATCAGAACTCAAAAAGGACTTACATTAACTCCCTCTGGGGAGCTTGTCATTCGTTTTGCGAATGAAGTACTGGAGAAAGAAGAAAAGGTACGGGAAGAATTGCAATCTTTAGATTCGAAGGTGCATGGAACATTAAAAATTGCCTGCGCTTCGATTGTCGGCCAAAATTGGCTACCACAGGTACTGAAGTGTTTCGTTGATAAATATCCTTTAGCGAAAATTTCTCTTATTACCGGATGGAGCAGTGAGATTTTAAAGTCCTTATATGAGGATGAGGTGCATATAGGAATTTTGCGAGGCTCAACTGACTGGAAAGGTCCTAAAATTCATTTGTTTGAAGATACTTTGTATCTTGTTGATAAAGAAATTAACAAAATAGAAGATGTGTTAAAAACGGATCGGCCGTTTATCCAATTCAAAAGTGATTCTAATTATTACCAGGAAATACAGGATTGGTGGCATCGCGAATTCCAAACAACTCCCAAGAACACAATTGTAGTAGATCAAATTGAAACATGTAAGCAAATGACATTTAATGGTATCGGATATGCTATCTTGCCTGCCATTACCTTAAATGGATCAGTCAAAGGGATCAACAAAATTCCGCTTAAGGGAGGTCATGATCAAAGACTGAAACGTGACACATGGTTGCTTGGTTATGAATCCGCATTTGAATTAAGACAGGTACAAGCTTTCATTGATGTGGTCAATGATTTCTTAGCTACTCAGCCACATACCTTCTAAAATGAAATATACTTGTATAGAATGATTTACTCTGTTAAAGTAATGTGAGAAATAATTAATAAGAAATGCATGAAAGGGGAAACAAACATGAAAATGATGGATGCAAACGAAATTATCTCATTTATTTCAAATAGTAAAAAGTCTACACCTGTAAAGGTATACATAAAAGGGAATTTGAACGAAATAAATTTTGGAGAAGGCGTTCAAACATTTCTTAATGGCAATACAGGTGTTGTATTTGGAGAGTGGTCCGTAATTTCGGAAGCCATTAATACATATAAAAATCAAATTGAGGATTATGTAGTGGAAAATGACCGCCGTAATTCTGCTATTCCTCTCCTTGATTTGAAGGGTATCAATGCCCGTATTGAGCCTGGTGCAGTTATTCGTGATCAAGTTGAAATTGGTAACAATGCTGTCATTATGATGGGGGCCGTAATTAATATTGGTGCGGTCATTGGGGAAGGTACCATGATCGACTTAAATGCGGTTTTAGGTGGGAGAGCCACGGTAGGTAAGAACTGCCATATTGGAGCTGGTGCGGTATTAGCTGGAGTAATTGAGCCTCCTTCTGCAAAACCGGTAATCATTGAAGATGATGTATTAGTTGGTGCAAATGCCGTTATTTTAGAAGGTGTTACAGTAGGTAGAGGATCTGTAGTTGCTGCAGGTGCAATAGTAGTTAATGATGTACCGCCAAACACCGTTGTAGCGGGTGTACCGGCAAAGGTTATTAAAGAAATTGATGAAAAAACAAAATCGAAAATTGAAATTAAACAAGAATTAAGAAAGTTGTAATTAGTAACTGCCTGGCAATGATTATGCCAGGCTTTTTATAAAGGGGATATAGCATTATGGAAAACATAAGTCCATTTATACAAATTAGACGCGACTTACACCAAATCCCTGAACTAGGGTTTCAGGAATTTCAAACACAGACCTATTTATTGCACTATTTGGAATCATTGCCACAACAACGTCTACAAATCAAAGAATGGAAAACAGGATTATTCGTTATGGTGGCTGGAACCAATCCTAATAAAATTATTGGGTACCGGACGGATATTGATGGGCTGCCAATTACCGAACAAACGAATCTTCCTTTTCAATCCAAGCATGAAGGTAAGATGCATGCATGTGGACATGACTTTCATATGAGCATTGCACTTGGCATCTTAACTCATCTAGTCCACCATCCGGTAAAAGATGATGTATTATTTATCTTTCAGCCGGCGGAGGAAGGACCAGGCGGTGCCTTGCCAATGCTTCAAAGTCCAATTATGCAGGAATGGAAGCCGGACATGATTATGGCCCTTCATATCGCTCCGGAATATCCTGTCGGTACTATCGCGATTAAAGAGGGTCTGCTATTTGCTAACACATCTGAATTATTTATCGATTTAAAGGGTAAGGGAGGGCATGCTGCATATCCACATCAAACAAAGGATATGGTAGTTGCAGCGTCCTACTTGGTAACTCAACTCCAATCCATCATTTCAAGAAATGTTGATCCATTGGACAGTGCTGTTATTACAATTGGAAAAATAACAGGCGGAACCGTCCAGAATATAATTGCTGAAACCTCTAGAGTTGAAGGTACAATACGGACGCTATCAGTAGAAGCAATGCAAAAGGTTAAGCACCGGATAGAGGCAGTTGTTTCTGGGATCGGTGCAAGCTTTGAATGTGAAACGAGCATTGATTATGGCTCGATGTATCATCAAGTATATAATCACGAAGAACCCACGCGAGATTTCATTAAATTCTTAAAAAACAGGGAAGATGTTCACGTTTTTATTTGTAAGGAAGCAATGACTGGTGAGGATTTTGGCTATATGCTCAAGGAAATCCCTGGTTTTATGTTTTGGCTGGGTGTAGATTCTCCATACGGACTTCATCATGCTATGCTTACACCTGATGAAAAAGCCATTGACCTTGCAATTAAGACTGTTTCTGAATATTTATCCATACTTTAAAAAAGGTACACCTTGTGGAAGGGTGTACTTTTTTTGCGAGGATAAGAGAGTATAAATTGTTACGCTATCCAGATTATTTAACAAAATTAAACCTGGCTAAGATCCAAGTGAAATTGTCACTTTCACTTTCAATTTCACCAAGTGAAATTGTCGCTTTCATTTTCAATTTCACCAAGTGAAATTGTCGCTTTCATTTTCAATTTCACCAAGTGAAATTGTCACTTTCACTTTCAATTTCACCAAGTGAAATTGTCACTTTCACTTTCAATTTCACCAAGTGAAATTGTCACTTTCACTTTCAATTTCACCAAGTGAAATTGTCGCTTTCATTTTCAATTTCACCAAGTGAAATTGTCGCTTTCATTTTCAATTTCACTTTCACTTTCAATTTCACCAGCGCCTATCGGCTAACATTTTTCTACGTCTTCTCCCTTCGATAAGTCAACATCATGTGAAATTAAACTAAGAATTTCACTCAACCATACGCCGATGTGCAAGGCGCTTCCGCTTTTCTTAATGAAAAATATTTTATTTTTGGTAATCTATTGTAAAATAGTAAAGGAAACTATTTTTTTGAAAATTTTGTAGGGTTTCAATGAAAATATTCGTTAAACCATTAGGAGGTTTTCATTTAGAAAAGGAGGACTATGCTAGAAAAAGAAGAAATCTTCAATAAATAGAAATTTAATGATAAAAATGGGGGCCAATATGAAGAAAATAATGAAGTGGACTATTCTTCCGTTAATAATTATCCTATCCTTCCTATTCTTAACCTCACCAGCATCAGCCAAGGGTGAAATTCAAGTTAAGGCGGATATTGGATATGATGGTACAGTAAAAACCGGAAGAGGAGTCCCAGTACATATAAAGCTGATAAACAAAGGGGAAGATTTCAACGGAGATCTTCTTATCAATTTTGCTCCAACGTATAATTCAGGTGGTGCGAAGGTATTACATGTCCAAATACCGGCACATTCCCAAAAAAGCTATACCATCTCAATACCTGGATTTTCAGAAGATATGGGCTTTTCCAATGATAAGCAGCCATTTATACATTTATTTGAGGGGAAATGGCAGAATGGGCATGAAGCAGCCATTTCTGGGGCATTAACCGATCTACCTAAAGTATTATCTTCGGATTCTGCAGCTATAGGTTTTTTGAGTGAAAATTATGATAGATTAAAAGAATTAAAGGTTCTACAGTTGGCAAATAGCAGTTCAAGCACCTTCTCCCTATCTAAGGATAATTTTCCGACGGATTCAACGGGGTTAGAATTTTTTGACTTCATCGTAGTCGATGAATTTGCCTTAACCACCTTAGATAGCAAACAACAGGATGCACTTCTTAACTGGGTTAAAAAAGGTGGAGTATTAATAGCCGGCGGAACTCCAAACGGTATTCAATCATTTGGAAAATTGCAATCTAGTATGCCTTTGGATTTAAACACGGAAACAACATTACATAATATATCTTTCTTAAAAAGCGATCCAAAGCCATCATTCAAAAGTCTTCCGATTTTTACGGGAAAGGTAGCTGATGACGCAAAGATCATTGTCTCTACAGAATCACACCCGGTTATTGTACAAAAATCAGTGGGGAGTGGAAAAATTGTACAGATGGCATTTTCCATTGGAGATGCCCCGCTTTCTTCGTGGCGAGGTTACAGTGGATGGTTCAGTAACCTTCTAGATAATTCGGAAAATACCAACTTAAAAGGAATGCTTAAGGATGACAACCTTTTTAATAATATGATGTATCAAATAGGGGATGTAAATGATTTATTTCCTTCTTCCTATTTTTCATTAGGTATTTTAATAGTCGTTTTAGTTGGCTATATCATTATAGTAGTTCCTGTAATGTATTTGTTTTTGCGTAAATTGGACAAAAGAGAACATGCATGGTGGCTAATCCCTGTCCTTTCCATTCTTTTTTCAGGGGGTATCTTTGCTACAGGAGCGAAGGATCGAATCGCTTCTCCACATGAAAATCAAATGGGAGTATATAAGGTTAATGAGGATGGAAGTTTATTCGGTTTTTATACGTCAACCCTCATGTCTAATACTAGTGGCGACTATAAGGTCGAATACCCAATAAACGAATTAAACGCCATCCCATTTTTTCGCGTGAGTAATATGAATAATGGTCAGATATACAAACAGGCAACGCTTGAGGATAACCACAACCAGCAAGAATTAACATTTCCTAATGTGGAGTTTTGGTCGACCCGATCTTTTTATAGTTTTGCTCATAAGGATCACGTTGGTCAATTTATGGCTGATTTATCTTTACAGGATGGAAAATTAACAGGCAACATAAAAAATGAGTTTCCTTATAATTTTAAAACGCTGTATATATGGTCAGGTTCTAATACTTATGAGCTTGGTGCTGTAA
This sequence comes from Bacillus sp. FJAT-49736, assembly GCF_018343615.1. Taxonomy (GTDB): domain Bacteria; phylum Bacillota; class Bacilli; order Bacillales; family Bacillaceae_C; genus Margalitia. The sequence goes on from NZ_JAGYPI010000001.1 coordinate 625,766, forward strand.
AGAAAGGAGAGTCCGTAACGGTTAATAAGGACATCAATGAACCATTTTTGTCTTCTTTACAGTATACAGATAATATAGCGTATCAAATAAATATGAATAGAATGAATGCATCTGATATTGAGCCGATGAAAGAGGAAGTCTTAAAATTGGTGGCAGCACGAATCAACAATAGCGATTTAAATGATCCGGTAATAGTAGGGATTACAGAGGATGATGTAGTGAAGACAAATTTCGTGGGTAAGAAAATGAAGAGTGAAAAGCTTTCTTTCATTTACCAGCCCTTTCAAGTGAAAAACGATTTCAAAGGACCTTTCACTTTAGATTCTGAACAGATCTCCTTGAAAATAAAAGCTTTAAACGGCAATATCATCGATGAAAATACGGGACAAAAAGGTGTAGTGATGCTGGATGGCGGCGAATACGAATTAAATTATCAACTACCTCAACAGGTGATACCATCTAAAACAATATTGGAGGAAATAAGAATTGTATTAGAGGATAATGCACTTACCAAGTCGGAGGCTAATACGAATTATAGAATTTTCGACTACTCTACGAATGAATATATAAAATTAAATTCAAAAAATAGAGTTGTTATATTACACGACCATCCGGAAAGGTTTGTTCTTAATAACAAATTAAAGTTAAAGCTGATAAAAAGCGGGAATGAGCATCCAGAAGTGAAAATCCCGCAAATCACCTTGAAAGGGGATATTCGTCCATGATTGAAATCATAGATCTTACCAAACGATATGGAACGTTTACTGCTCTAGATTCTCTTAATCTAAAAATCGAAAAAGGAACGGTTTTTGGTTTCGTTGGACAAAACGGAGCGGGGAAATCTACCACCTTTTCGATTTTGGCGACCCTTTTGTCCCCAACATCCGGAACTGCTTATGTAAATGGCTTTAATATTGCAAAGGACCCGAAACTAGTAAGAAAGCAAATCGGATATATGCCCGATTTTTTTGGAGTATATGATCACTTAAGAGCGGATGAGTATCTTGATTTTTATGGTGCAAGCTACGGTATTCAGTCTGAGGAAAGGAAAAAATTGATTCCTCAGCTTCTCGAACTGGTGAATTTATCCCATAAGAAAGATTCTTATGTAGATGTTCTTTCACGAGGGATGAAGCAGAGGCTTTGCTTAGCGCGTTCCTTAATCCATGATCCGGAAGTACTGATTTTGGATGAACCTGCATCAGGATTAGACCCACGGGCAAGAGTGGAGATGAGGGAGATTTTGAAAGAATTAAAGACAATGGGGAAAACCATTTTAATTTCTTCTCATATCCTACCCGAACTTGCGGAAATGTGTGATGAGATTGGGGTTATAGACGGCGGAAAACTTGTTGCCCATGGTACAGTGGCGGATATTCATAAACAATTACAAGCGGAGAAATTAATCATTGTAAAGGTGCATCAAGATCGGGATAAGGCAATGCAATTTTTTGAGGATCAAGAAAAAGTATTGCATGTAGAAAGTCTCGAGGACGAAAATAGCTTCCAATTTGTATACAAGGGTGAAGATTTATCACAAGTAAATCTATTGAAGCAAGCAATTACACATAATATTCCAATTGTTAGCTTCAAGGAATTAGAGACGAACCTAGAAGATGTCTTTATGGAAATAACGAAGGGAGTCGAACTTACATGAAACAATTATTCATTAATCCCGTATTAAATAAGGAATTTAAACTGAGGTTTCGCTCCTTAAAAACCTTCTTGGGACTCTTGGCATATTTAGTGGCAATTGGGATTATTGTCGTCGGATTTATCTACTTAATGACCAATTTCAGCGGTTCCGGCTTCTTTCGACCGGAAGAGAGCAAGCAAATGTTCATTATGCTTTCCTTCATCCAATTAGCATTAATTTTGTTCATTACACCAGGGCTTTCGGCAGGAATTATCAGCGGAGAGAGAGAGAGGCAAACATTAAACATCTTGCTTACAACTACGCAAAGCTCAGCAAGCATTATTTTAAGTAAATTGTTTTCCTCTGTCTCCTACTTGCTACTTTTAATAATTGCAAGCTTGCCAGTTTATAGTATCGTTTTTCTTTTTGGGGGAGTTTCACCAGGAACACTATTATCCATTATGGGGTTTTATATTTTTACCATTTTGGCATATGCAAGTCTTGGAGCTTTTTTCTCTACTATAATTAGACGCACCATCATTTCGATTATTACCACTTATGGAGTGACGCTATTTTTAGCAGGTGGAACAGCCTTTTTATTTTTAATCTCATTGAATTTTTCACGTGCACAGCAGTTAACGGAAAATATTTCTTGCTATTTGTTGGCAATGTTAAATCCACCAATTGTGCTGGGAAGTATTCTCATACCGGATATCAAGGATGAGATTATTCGATTATCCGGTATTCAATTTCCGATTTGGGGTGCTTATATTATCAGTTATTTAGTAATTATTGCTGTTGTTTTGTTTGTAAGTATTGTTAAGCTTCGGCCAAACATGAATCCGAAAAATAGGTGATAGAATGGATCCAAAAAATCAATTTAAAAATCTATTGATATCGGTAATGAGACAACTATGGCTATTACATGTGACAAAGCAAATACAGCTCCTGTTCTTGCTAACAGGAGCATACTCTTTCCTACTATTTTTAATATCTAGGATATTGGTGATTCCATATATTTACAAATATTGGTTAATAGGTTTCTTTATCATTATTCTTTTTGGCACCTTAAGGATATTTCGGCAGAGGCCAACTTTCAAGCAGTCTGTTCAGTTGTATGATGATTTTCTTGGGGAAAACAGAGCAGGAACCGCCTTTGCTTTTATAGAACGAGAGGAAGAAATCTATCAATTACAGAGAAATGATGCAGTTAAGCAAATGAAAGAAACAAAGAACCAGGTTTTACAACGTAAGAAAAAGTGGATCTATTCTATGTGGATAATATGTGGCATCCTCCTATGGTCCGGTGCAGCTGCATCCCACTTCATACCGAATGCAACCATGCATGCCGCAAAGCAAAAGGAAAAGGAACTGGAATTAATAAAGAAAGTGGAAAAGAAGCTTGGAAAACAAGCAAAAGTACAAACAAATAAGGAATTGGAAAAAACGCTTGAAAAAGTAAAAAAAGACTTGAAATCCTCAAAGGATGCAAGGGAAGCATTAAATAAGTTAATAAAGCAAAATAATCAGCTTGAATTAAAGCAATATAAGGCAAATGTGCAAAAAGCGAAGCTGCAAAACCTTCAAAACGATTTAAAAAGTGCGGGATTGAATTCATTGGCAAAGGCACTTTCTCAAAATGATATTAAGAGTCTTGGAAAGGAGTTTGACCGTTTAAAACAAAACTGGAATCAATTATCGGAAAAGCAGAAGCAAGCTTTACAGCAATTATCGAATTCTACAAAACCTCTTACAAAGGAGGAACTTTCTAAGCTTAAGAAGCAATTAAAGGATGCCATAATATTAGCTGGACAACAAAAGGATCTGCAGCTTGCCCAAGATGCAATCCAGAAATCTGCTTTAGATCTGCAGCAAGCTATGATTACTGAAGGAATGCTGGATTCAAACGAAGTTGCTTACTCTCCAAATAAGGAATCATCTCCTCAATCGAGTAAAGGGAATACTGGTACAGGCAATAAAGCGACTAATCAAAACAACGGGCAAGGAACAGCAAATGGACAAGGAGCAGGTCAAGGTCAGGGACAAGGGCAAACTGGTGCTACGGGAAATGGCAACGGAAGTGGTAATGGTAATGGTAATGGACAAGGTGGAAATGGTGGTAGCAAAGGACGAGGTGCTGGCCGAGGTCAGGGGGATCGGAAGTTTTTAACAATACCGGATAAAGTCAATGGTGGAACAAATATAGAAAAGGATTTAGGTAAGCTTGGGCCTGGTGGAAATCAGCAGCAAACCTCAGGGAATGGTCCTGTCCTAAGGGGAAGCATCCGCCCCTATGAAGAAGTATATGGACAGTATGAGCGAGCATTTCGTGACAATGCAGAGCGGATTCAACTGCCTTCTCAACTAGAGGAACTAGTAAAGCAATATTTTACGAATTTAAATCCAGATTAAGGAGTGTGATGAAATATGCTACAGGCAAAAGAAGAACTGTTTCAATATACAATCAGGCTTTTGCAGCAAACAAAGGAGGAAATTCAAACATTTATTGTTGGGCAAGAGGAAACGGTGGATCAAGTTTTATGGACAATATTTTCTGGCGGTCATGCACTTTTAGAAGGATTGCCGGGACTTGGGAAAACAATGCTCATTAGAACGATTGCGGATGTTTTGGATTTATCCTTTTCTCGTATCCAATTCACTCCAGATTTGATGCCTTCTGATATAACGGGAACGATGATCATTCAACCGGTTGAGTCAGGTAAACAGCATTTTGAATTTCACAAGGGACCGATTTTTTCAAATATTGTCTTGGCAGATGAAATAAACCGTGCTACCCCGAAAACACAAAGTGCCTTGTTAGAAGCAATGGCGGAGAAGACGATTACCGTATTAGGGGATACAAAGATGCTGGAGGCGCCTTTTTTTGTTCTTGCTACTCAAAATCCAATTGATATGGAAGGTACCTATCCACTTCCTGAAGCTCAGATGGACCGTTTTATTAGTAAAATTAATGTAAAATATCCAAATAAAGAAGAATTGAAAGAAATAATTAGAAGAACGACTGGAATGGAATCTAAGCCATTGAACAAGGTCATGACAAAGGATGATGTATTAAAAATCCAGTTATTAGCTCGAGAAATGATTGTTTCAGATGAAATTCTTGAATTTGCTGTTACGCTTATTTCCGCTACACATCCTGATTCTGCTGATTCGCCGGAATCTATCCGGAAATATGTTCAATTCGGCAGTGGCCCAAGAGGTGTGCAAAGTTTAATTCAAATGGCAAAAACTCGCGGCTTGTTCCAAGGTAGGTATCATGTATCCATTGGAGATATTAAGCATGTTGCTTTCCCGGTGCTTAGACACCGCATTCTCTTAAATTATGAAGGGGAAGCAAGCGGGACAAGTCCTGATAACCTTATTGAGGATTGTATAGCGGCAGTGCAAAAAACGGTGATAAGTAAATGACAATGCTCTCTTCGGAATTATTGGCTAGACTCAGGAAGGTAACGATAATGGTTCGAACGCGTAAACGCGGAATGCACAAAGGGGTAAGAAAATCTCCAAAGTTTGGTTCATCCCTCGAATTTTCCGATTTTCGTACGTATCAACCTGGGGATGATCTTCGGCAAATTGATTGGAATATATATGGAAGAACAAAAAAACATTACATTAAACGTTTTCTGGATGAGCAGGAAATTAAAACAGCAGTTTATTTGGACTCTACATCCTCTGTTACAGCCATCGAAAGTAAATGGGAGAGAGCGAAACAACTAGCAGCTGCTCTATCCTATATTACCTTAACAAGTGAAGATAAGCTTTCTTTCGTACCTATTGCTTCAAACGAAGATAGGATACTGACTAGAAAAGGAGCAGTGCACGCAAAATCATGCCTTTATGAAATAATTCAATGGAGAGGGGACTCGAAAGCAGAATCCTTTACAGAATGTATACAAGGACAACTTTTGCGAGATCGCCAGTTAAATATCATCATAACCGATGGGCTGGAGCCAATTGAGAAGTATGAGATGGTTTTCAATAAGCTAGGCTCTGTTAGAGGGGATGTATGGTTTATCCAGATTTTAAGTCAATTAGAGGAACAGCCTCCATATGTAGGAGATTTAAAATTAATAGATAGTGAGACTGCAAAGGAAGTAAATATTAGCATAACGCCAAAACTAGTTGAAGAGTATAAGAAAAAACAAAATGAGCATAATGCAAAGCTTCAGGGTTTATGCAAGAGACTGGGATTTCAATACTTTTATTTGAATGATGCTAAATCGATTGATGAAATCCTAATGAAAGATTGGCTGTCCAGAGGTTGGATTAAATGAGGTGAGAATAATGGGGATTATGAATCCAATCTATTTAATTTTAAGCCTATTTATTATAGCTGTAATTGTATTTTATTTATTTCGTAAGCAATACAAAAGTACCATTATTCCTTCTAATCTATTTTGGGAGCAAGTAATGAATGAATGGCAGGCGTCCCCTTGGATTGATAAATTGCAACGAAACCTTTTGCTGTTGCTTCAACTGTTGATTTTATTCTGTTTAATGCTTTCTCTAATAAAGCCGTTTTGGCTAGTTAAAGGGGTAGAAGGGGATCATATTATTTTTATTGTTGATACTTCGGCATCCATGTCAGCCCAAGAAGATGGAATAACAAGATTTGATCAGGCAAAACAGGAAATGAATGATATTGTAAACAAGTTAACCGGCCAGGATGTTACCATTATCACGGCTGGAAATACTCCGGTTGTTACTCTAAAAAAAGAGGACTCAAAATCAATCATTAAGTCTCGGTTGAAAAAGCTTCAACTTTCCTATCAATCCGATAATTTAGAGAAAGCAATTCACATGGCTGAATCTCTTGCTAAAAATAATAATACCTCTATCCATATTTATTCTGATTCTGTTAAGAAAAAGGAAATATCGAATTTTGCTTCCTCCATTCCGATTCAAGTACACAACATCGGTCAATCAGGCACTAATGTATCACTTCAGTCGTTTGGGGTTGCAGAACGTAACGGAAAATTAATAGGGATTGCTGTGATTGAAAATCAAGGAAATAAGAAACAGAGCTTTCATTTAAAGATCCGGTTTGAGAAAGAGGAATTATCCAAGCAAAGAGTAGCGATTGGCGCAAATTCACAAAAAATTATCCAAATTCCATCCTTACCCAAAAGAGACTACTATACAGCAAATATTACAGCAAAAGATAATTATCCTGTTGATAACGTAAGGACAGCAGTGTTTAGCCCTACTTACAACAAAATATATGCAATTGGAGAGGTAAACCCTTTTATTATTAAAGGATTTGAAACTGTAGGGGTAAATGTAATTCAACTATCCGAAAAAGATTGGGAAAAAGAATCAAAAGATGGCATCATTTTAACAGAAAGTATCCCAACTGAAAAATGGCATACATCACTGCCAATCTTCGCTGTAAATCCAAATAAAGAAAATCATGTTCTAGTGCAAAAAGAAATTGAAACCAAAAATGACTCATTATTGCAATATGTTAATTTTTCAAAAACATATGTGAAATCAGCAGCAAGTATCAATCCATCGAAAACCATGGATATTATTGCACAAAGCGGATCCGTACCACTGCTGGAAAAGGGAGAAATAAATGGTGTTAGGGTCATTGCATTAAATTTTCGGATTGAAGATACGGATTGGCCATTGCATCCCGGATTTCCCATTTTTTTATACCAATCGTATCAATGGCTTTCTGAAAAACGTAATTTCCAAGGGTTCTTTCAGCCTGGTGAAAGGAAATGGATGAATACGGATACAGAGGCGGAATGGAAAATGTTTGATGCTAATGGAAAATATATTCGTTCCTTCCAGCTTCAAAAGGAAAGCTTTATTGCTCCGAACAAGCCTGGTCTTTATGAAATATTGTCAAATAAAAAAAGCAAATATTTAACCGTACTATTAAATGATTCAGAGAATAATATAGAGGTTTCTCCATCCTTTGCGATTAATCAGACCAAACTGAAAGCTTCAAAGCAAAGCCATGTTCAATCTTTTAGCAATACATGGTACTGGTTTGCAACAGCAGCACTTCTTCTATTATTCATAGAGTGGGAGGTGTATCGACGTGGTAATAGATATTAAGTATCCTATTCTTTTTTTGTTAGTACTTCCGGCAGCATACGTATTGTACCTATTCTATAGAAGAAGTCGCCTACATAATAGATTGGAGAAAAACATTATTACGATCTTGCGGGCTATTATTTTCTTTTTATTTATTTTCGCATTAACCGTTCCGCAAATGCTGCTGCCTGTAAAAGGGGAAAACGTTATCTTTTTAGTGGATCGCTCTGCCAGTATGAGGGGTTCGGATGAAAAAATATTAGCATGGATAGAGAAAAGCATAAAATCAAAGAAACACGCTGACTCTTATTCTATTATTTCTTTAGGAAAAACAGCTGCCATTGAACAGAGTTTGAACAAAAAGTCCGACCTAATACAACAGTTTTCTACAAAGTTGGATGAGGGAGAGACGAATATAGAAGAAGGTATTCAGCTGGCCTCTTCCTTAATTCCTGAAAATCAAAAGGGGAGAATCGTTCTTTTTTCAGATGGAAATGAAACAGCTGGGAATGCAGTAGAGGCTGCACGGCAATTAATTGGCGAAAACACTATACTTTCCTACGTTCCAATGCAAGGAGAAATGGGAGAGGATATGGCATTAACTGAATTTCATGTTCCTTCCTCCATGTATAAAGGTGAAAGGGCAGAGTTAAAGGTTAAAATAGTCAGTGACTATCAAAAGGAAGCGGTTATTCGCATCTCCTTGAATAATCAAGAAATTATCAAGAAAAAGGTGCTGGTAAAGGAAGGGGATAACCTGTTTACCTTCTCCCATCTAGCAAATGAAACCGGAATGTTTGTATACAAGGCAGAAGTAACTGCTTCGGGTGAAACATTTCTTGAAAATAACGAGCTTAATGGAGTCTCCAATGTATCTGGAACACCAAAAATTCTAGTAGTTCAAAATAAGAAGGATAATACATTTTCAAGAATATTAAAATCTTCAAAATTACAAGTGGAAACGATTTTTCCAGAGCAGTTACCGAGTTCCATATCCGGATACTTACCATATCAATCTATTATATTTAATAATGTCCCTGCCACAGCGATTACCGAAAAAAAGATGGAAATGATTGAAAAAACGGTAAAGGACTTTGGAACAGGCTTCATCATGACAGGTGGTGATAATAGCTTCGGCTTAGGCGGTTACTTCAAAACGCCGATTGAAAGGATTCTTCCTGTTGATATGGACATAAAAGGGAAGAAAAAGATGCCATCTCTTGGCTTAGTGATTGTATTGGATAGATCCGGAAGTATGGAAGGTCAAAAATTGAGATTGGCAAAGGAAGCTGCTGCACGCTCGGTCGAACTTTTGCGGGATGAAGATACTCTTGGACTCGTTGCCTTTGATGACCGACCGTGGGAAATTGTTAAAACAGGTCCAATAAAAGACAAGAAAAGTGTCATAAAGAAAATTCGTTCCATAACAGCCGATGGAGGAACAGAAATCTATACTTCCTTGAAATTGGCTTATGAGAAACTGAAGCCATTGAAGCTTCAGCGCAAGCATATAATTTTATTAACTGATGGACAGTCTTCTACGAATTCCAGCTATGAAAGCTTAGTAGAGGCTGGAAAAAAGAATAATATTACAGTCTCCACCGTTGCATTAGGGGAAGATGCAGACCGAAATTTGCTTGAGAGTATAGCAAATTACGGATCCGGCCGTTTTTACTATGTATCTGATTCAACGGTTATCCCAAGTATTTTATCTAGAGAAACAGTAATGGCAACACGAACATATATCGAGGACGATCCGTTTTATCCCAAAATACAGCCTTACCCAGGATGGGGAAATTTGTTTGCAGGTGGCGTACCGAAAATGAATGCCTATATCGCTGTTACCTCTAAATCAGCCGCGCAGGTTTCGATTTTAAGTAAAAAGGATGATCCGGTTCTAGCAGAATGGCAATATGGATTAGGAAGAACAGCGGCTTTTACCTCTGATACCTCTGGAAAATGGTCCGGAGATTGGGCAAGATGGGAAGGTTGGCCAAGCTTTTGGAGCAAGCTGGTAACTCAAACATTCCCGTCCTATGAAAATACCCCATATGAGATAAATGCACAAAGGGATAATGGCGGTACGAAGATAATGCTAAAGTCCGACAAGCTTGAGCTATTACCACTTGAAGCGGTAATTGTTTCACAGGCCGGAGAGGAAATGAAGGTCCAATCGAAGATGACAGCACCAGGTCAGTATGAATTAAATATGGAAGATAAACCTGGAATGTACTTTCTGCGGTTAAAACAGCAAACAGAGGAGGGCAATAGCAAGCTTTATCAAACTGGTTTTTCTGTTCCCTACTCGGATGAGTATTTATTAAATGGCCTTAATAAGTCATTTTTAAAGAAATTAGCCTCTATTACAAATGGCGAGCAATTAAAGAAGGAAAAAGAAGCCTTCGCACCAATAGACAAATCTTCCTTTCAAAAGCAACCATTTAGTGAAGTTTTGCTGCTTATTGCTTTTTTCCTGTTTTTTGTAGAAATCGCCATTCGTCGATTTGGAATACGAAGAATATTATCCTTACTGCCAAAGAAGAAACAAAGGCAGACCAAAGGTAAAGAGGAGATTACACATGTTAACAAGCTTATCCAAACGAAAAATCGGAGTACGAAACCGAAGATGGAGATGACGAAGGAGAAAAAAGAATCATCACCAGATTGGAGAAAGACAGAAAAGTACACTCCTAACGTTTCTTCGGACAAGAAAATAGAAAAAAAACAAGGGAATGAAGACCGCTTGCAACGCTTAATGGACGCAAAAAAGCGAAGAAATCGGTAATATGCTAAAACCCATAGGTGCCTGGCACCTATGGGTTCTTTGTTTTTATGAAGGACAATATAAGCAGATATTCACAGGAAATGTCTTTCATCGCCTGGATGAAGGACAAAACAAGCATGATTTTACAGGAAAATGTCTTTCATCGCCTGGATGAAGGACAAAACAAGCATGTATTCTCAGGAAAATGTCTTTCATCGCCTGGATGAAGGACAAAACAAGCATGTTTTCATAGGAAAATGTCTTTCATCGCCTGGATGAAGGACAAAATAAGCATGTTTTCACAGGAAATGTCTTTCATCGCCTGGATGAAGGACAAAACAAGCATGATTTTACAGGAAAATGTCTTTCATCGCCTGGATGAAGGACAAAACAAGCATGTTTTCATAGGAAAATGTCTTTCATCGCCTGGATGAAGGACAAAATAAGCATGTTTTCACAGGAAAATGTCTTTCATCGCCTGGATGAAGGACAAAACAAGCATGTTTTCACAGGAAAATGTCTTTCATCGCCTGGATGAAGGACAAAACAAGCATGTTTTCACAGGAAAATGTCTTTCATCGCCTGGATGAAGGACAAAACAAGCATGTTTTCACAGGAAAATGTCTTTCATCGCCTGGATGAAGGACAAAACAAGCATGTTTTCACAGGAAAATGTCTTTCATCGCCTGGATGAAGGACAAAACAAGCATGTTTTCACAGGAAAATGTCTTTCATCGCCTGGATGAAGGACAAAACAAGCATGTTTTCACAGGAAAATGTCTTTCATCGCCTGGATGAAGGACAAAACAAGCATGTTTTCACAGGAAAATGTCTTTCATCGCCTGGATGAAGGACAAAACAAGCATGTTTTCACAGGAAAATGTCTTTCATCGCCTGGATGAAGGACAAAACAAGCATGTTTTCACAGGAAAATGTCTTTCATCGCCTGGATGAAGGACAAAATAAGCATGTTTTCACAGGAAAATGTCTTTCATCGCCTGGATGAAGGACAAAACAAGCATGTTTTCACAGGAAAATGTCTTTCATCGCCTGGATGAAGGACAAAACAAGCATGTTTTCATAGGAAAATGTCTTATAAGTAGATTCTACAAGACATTTCTGTTAAAAAGGCAATTAAATTTCCAATAGAAACAGCTTAAACGATTCCGTAAGAGTGCCAGACCATGAGTCACATCTATTCTCTATAATAAATTTACACTCGGAATTAATTTTTTCATCTCCTTCGCCCCATTATCAGTAACCTTAATAGCACGTGTTTTCGGATGGCGTTCGATCCACTTCAATTCCAGCATCCTATTCAAAATAGCATTTCCTAGAGCTCCTCCTAAATGATAGTGTCGCTCGCTCCAATCAATACATTTTAATGAAAATTTTCTTTTTTTGGTTTTTAGTAGCTCTAGGTCTATTTGAAAATCAGAAAAAAATTGTTCCCCTTTTACTGTTACCGCAAACTCCTTATCCCACGCCTCAATGTACCCAATATCAATTAAGCCCTTTGTAAGCTCCACTCCTAATTTTCCTGCCAGATGATCGTAGCAAGTCCTTGCATATTTCAACGCTTTCATTTCTGTGGACTGTTTTAAAGACTTAATCTCAACTGGCGGTGAAAGAGCTAAGAGCGATTCCAGTACTTCCGCAATTTCTGAATTTGCGAGCCGATAATAACGATGCCGGCCTTGATGTTCTATTATAACCATATTTAATTCTGCCAGCTTTGCTAAATGAAAGCTTGCTGTTTGCTGTTTAATTCCAGCTTGATAAGCGAGTTCACTCGCTGTGTGGAAGCGATCGTCAAGTAAAGTAGTTAGGATTGCAGCTCTTGAGGGTTCACTAACAAGTGATGCAACCTTTGCGATATTAGGATTCGTGTTCATACCATCATCCCCTCTAAATATTTCATATTTCGATGATAATGGAAATATTCACGTTTTACAATAATGTTGAAAAGGAGAGGATGGAATTGAATCAAATGGCAACGAAATTAAAGCATAGAACAATTTCCCCAAAAATCTTATATTATGGGACGCCTGTTATTTTACTTAATACGTTAAATGAAGATGGAACAACAAATATCAGCCCTATTTCCTCGTCCTGGGCTTTAGGGGACTGTATTGTATTAGGGATTGGTTTAGGCGGGAAGGCGATGGAGAATCTAAGGCGCCATAAAGAATGTGTATTAAACATTCCGGACTTTTCCTTGTGGAAGCGTGTAGAGGATATTGCTCCTTATACGGGGAAGAATCCGGTTCCAGAGGAAAAACAAAAGCTGGGTTTTTCATATAAAAAGAATAAGTTTCATGCCGGAACATTCACAGAACAACCATCTGAAATGGTTCAGCCATCTAGAATTAATGAATGTTCCATTCAAATTGAAGCAGAAGTGAAAAACATACAAATACCAGAGCACACGCCTTTCTTTTGCATAGTTGAAACCAAGGCATTAAAAATTCATGTTCGAGAGGATCTGGTAGTTGGAGGACATCATATTGACCCTGAAAAGTGGAACCCATTAATTTATAATTTTCGCCATTATTTTGGCTTAGGTGATCCATTAGGAAGAACTTATCGGGCAGAGGTGTAAATAGAAATCACCCTTTCCAAAAATATAGATTGATATATAAATAGAGATTGTTTAATATATTCTATAAATTCATTTGGAGGGGTATATATGATTAAAAAGCTAACATCATCGCACCATGAACAAGTAATGGAATTCTTAATGGAAGAACCATCAATGAATTTATTTATTATTGGTGATATAGAATCTTTCGGATATGATAGTGAGTTTCAAGAATTATGGGGAGATTTTTCTCCCGCGGGGGAATTAAGAGGTGTATTGCTCCGATACTATCATTCTTATATTCCGTACGGAAAAGCCGATTTTGATCTGGAAGGATTTATTGAAATTCTGAAAAAAGATCCTGATTTTAAGCTTTCGGGAATAGAAAAGATTGTGGGGAAATTTGAAGAAGCAATCCAAGATAATCTTGGCAAAAAGCAGGTGACGTATTTTTGTGAATGTACAAAAGAACATTTTTCAGGAGTAAGTGCAGATCTGGCTGCTGTTAAGAAGGCTAAAATCAACGACATTGATAGAATTCTGGAATTACGGGCTGGGATTCAAGAATTTGTTCCAAATCCTCATGCAAAAGAAATGATGGAAAAAGGGATGGAAATTGGGACAGCTCGAACCTATTTTATGGAGGTAAACGGAGAGATGGTAGCTTCGGCATCCACAACTGCCGAAAATTCTTTATCCGCTATGATTGTTGGAGTATGTACTGCTGTAGGTCATCGCAAGAAAGGTTATGCAAGCGTCGTAATGGAAAAATTAATGGAAGACATTTTTACAGAAGGAAAAACCTTATGTTTATTCTATGATAATCCGGAAGCCGGCCGCATATATAAACGACTAGGTTTTAAAGATATTGGAATGTGGACAATGTATCGGTAATGCCGGTTTAGACTGTTAAAATCCAAAGGTCGATTTTAATTTGGTGTTTTTCTTGTCTTGTTATGTATCCAAATATAGAATAGGTTAAGGATATTTGTATTAAGAAGATAATCTAATCTTTCAAGTTATTACAAATATATTCGTTTGCAATAGTAAGTTTCGCTCAATATAAAAACTGTAAATAGATTTCGGATAGTTTTCCGGAGTCTATTTTTATTTGTAAAAAAGACACTATAAAATATGTCTAACTTGTTGGACATTAAATTAAAAAAGTGGTAATTTAACTATATAAATCTATTTGATGGTGAAGGCTATGAAAAATAAAATTAAAGAGCTGAGGCAAAGGCTAGGAATGACACAAGAGGCATTGGCATATCAATGTGGAGTTGTAAGACAAACCATTAATTGCGTGGAAAATGATAAATACGATCCGACGTTAGATTTAGCTTTTAAGATAGCTCAAAACTTACAAGTAAAGGTAGATGAATTATTTATTTATGAGTAAATTTAATGAGACTTATACTATTACAATGAAGGATATTGTCCGGGAAGGCGATCCAATATTACGCCAAGCGACGGAAGAGGTAGCTGTTCCGCCAACAAAGGAAGACCAGGAAACATTAAAATGTATGTTGCAGTATTTGAAAAATAGCCAAGATCCTGAACTACAAACAAAATATAAATTAAGATCCGGAGTCGGGTTATCTGCAAACCAAATAGGTTTGAATAAGAGGATGTTTGCTGCTTATTTTCATGATGAGAAGGGGAATCTTCATGAGTATGCATGGATAAATCCGAAGATTATCAGCCATTCCGTCTCAATGATTTATATTACAAATGGAGAAGGATGCCTGTCAGTGGATAGGGATGTGCCAGGATATGTTCCAAGATATGAACGGATAAAGGTTAAGGCAGTTGATCTGAATGGGGAAGAGGTTACCATAAAACTAAGTGGTTTCGCGGCAATTGTTGCACAGCATGAAATTGATCATTTGAACGGTATTATGTTTTATGATCATATTAACAAGGAAAATCCATTCCAACTTCCTAATAATGTAGAAATTAAAAGCCTATTTTAAAGACGAAACGAAGCTTCCTGCTTCGTTTATTTTTTTTGAATATATTTATTTAGGAAGAACTTTTTGAATAGATTTAGCATAATATCATAATATTTGAGATTGTTTCAAAATGGATATAGAAAATTGAAATTATCTCCTATATGCTGATAAATAAGAAAATGAATAAAATGGAGGTACCGCTTGTGGTAGGTTCTTTTATACCTGCAATATTATCGTTTGCATCTGTTTCTATTCTTTGCCCATTTTTTATTGTATTTTTAAAGAAATTTGGACTGACACAACCTATTAGAAAGGAGCTTCCTGCCGATCATCAATTAAAAAAAGGGACTCCGTTGATGACGGGAAGTATATTTATTTTAGGGGTGTTTATCGCCTTACTTTTTAGCCGTACGCCACTAATGGTGTTTTTATCAACAACTTATATCTTATTTGGTCTTATCGGTTTTTGGGACGATTTTTGGAAGGCATCACGCCAAGATCCAGGTGGAATTTCTGGAAAAACAAAATTAGTTTTTCAATTTCTATTCACAGGTGTGCTGCTTTATTATTTGGTTTCTGTTGCTGGGATTGATACCAATATTCGAATCACAGATTCTTTCGTCATATCGCTACCGATTTTAATTTATATTGCAATCATCGGATTATTTGTGGTAGGGTCTGCAAATGCCATTAATTTTACTGACGGAATGGATGGCCTTTTGGGAATTGTTTGCATACCAACTTATTTTTTCTTTTATTGCATATCAGAAAGTACAGAGGTTCAAGTTTTTTGCCTTATCATGATCGCTTGTGTACTTGCGTTTCTTATTTATAATATTTATCCGGCAAAGGCATTTATGGGGGATACAGGTTCCTTAGCAATCGGAGGTTCTCTTGCCTTTCTCGCTGTGTATGAAAAAGTGGAAATTATCATTCCAATTTTATTTTTTGTTTATTTTGCAGAACAATTAGCTGTGATTATGCAAGTTAGCTATTTTAAGCTTACAGGAAAGAGAATCTTCCGAATGACGCCAATTCATTTTCATTTTGGATTAAAGTATGGATGGTCGGAAAATATGATTGTCATTGTATTTGGTCTAGTCTCTTGGATTTGTACGTTTATATGTTTGCTTTATTGGAGATTTTTTTTACATCAATAAAAGCTGACAACATGGTTCCTAAAAAGAAAAAAGGCAGCCATGCGATACATACAATGGCAAATAGCTTCCACGGATGAAAATCAGCAATTATCATAAGCAGTCCACTGATAACGAAACCAAACAATAAATATATGGTTATGATCTCCATTACACACACCCCTTTTTGATATTATAAGGAGCTGTGGTTAAATTGTTTGGGCGAATGTGGAAAAAGGACTGGGCATATTACCTTGCCCAGTCCTTTTGATTAATTTTCTACCACTGCGACATGTTTATCCAGTGTTTCTTTAATAATTTTCCTTAGCTTTCTTTCCACCTCTGATTGTTTACCATTCTTTGTTTTTGCAATGACACGGAGAACAACAGCAGTTTGGCTAAAGGATTGAACCCCTAATACATTCGGGCCATCCACAATATTTTCATCATCCTGTTTAATAGTGTCGCATGCTTTTTGAATGATATTGATTGCATCATCAATATTAGGGCAGTCATTAATGGAGATATCTACGAGTGCCTGCATATTCCCTCGGGAATGATTACTTAAGCTAGTAATGAGTCGGTTTGGAATATAATGCAGTGTTCCATCCATCGATCGTAATTTCATAGTGCGTAAGCCTACTTGTTCAACTACTCCGGTAAAACTTCCGGTCGTTACATAATCATCGACCTCTACCTGTCTTTCCAGCAATAAAAAGAAACCTGTAACAACATCACTTACTAGTCCTTGTGCACCAAATCCAATCGCCAATCCGGCAATTCCCGCACCGGCAAGTAGCGCAGTAACTTTAATGTCAAATTGTTGTAGCACCGTTACAAAGAAGATGAAAAACAATACATAGGAAAAGATATTTTCACATAAACTTTCCAAAGTTTTCGATCTGCTTGTCGAAACAAGAGGGTTTTTTGCATGATTTACAAAAGCTGTATGAATAATCTTCTTTCCTACTATCTTTATAATGATGTAAATAACATAAGTGACAATTACTTTTAGTAACAGGGTTCCGAGTTTGATCGATAACTCGAGCCAATCAAAGTTCATTATCTTATCTGTAATATAATCCATCCATTTCTTCCTTTCCTTGCTGTACTATAAAGTGATAAAAGAAACTTGTACCTTATTTCATTCCCTTATCTTACACGATAAACCTCTCCATAATTAAATTTTAATCATCATTTAATAAAATTGTTTATTTTTTAATAAAAACGGGAAAAACAAAAAGGGTTGAGTTTAAAGAATATAATTATTTTTTATTTAAATTGATTATTATCAGATTTGACTATAAAATTTTGTGTTACTATAATTAAAGATGTGATATTCAAGAAGTAATTGAGAAAATCCTCATTGCTTTATCAATTATAATACATATGGAGGGATTCTTTATGGCAGAACGCATGGTTGCAAAGCAAGCTCCACGTTTTGAAATGGAAGCAGTATTACCAAACAAAGAATTTGGCAAGGTTAGTTTAGAAGAAAATATGAAAAATGATAAATGGACAGTGTTATTTTTCTATCCAATGGATTTTACATTTGTATGTCCTACTGAAATCACTGCACTATCCGATCGTTATGATGAATTTGAAGACCTTGATGCGGAAGTAATTGGTGTATCAACAGATACGATTCATACTCATTTAGCGTGGATTAAAACAGACCGTAAAGATAATGGTCTTGGTGATTTGAACTATCCGCTTGCTGCTGATACGAATCATACTGTTTCTCGTGAATACGGTGTTTTAATTGAAGAAGAAGGTGTCGCACTTCGCGGGTTATTCATTATTAATCCAGAAGGCGAATTAATGTACCAAGTGGTAAATCACAATAATATTGGACGTTCTGTAGATGAAACTCTTCGTGTTCTTCAAGCTCTACAAACTGGTGGATTATGCCCAGCAAACTGGAAGCCTGGACAAGCTACTTTAAACGCTTAATAGTATTTGAAAAAAGACCTAACAAAGGCTGTTAGGTCTTTTATACAGGTTCTTTCATTAATACTAGCTGCTTTTGTTAACGAAAATATTATACAAACATTCGATCCGAAAAACAGCCTTCATAAATAAAGGAGGAATTAAACATGAAGCTTCGTGAACCAATACCAGAATTAAGCGGTGCAACAGCATGGATTAATGGAGAAGTAACTCGCTCTGACCTTGTTGGGGAAAAACCAACGCTAATTCATTTCTGGTCTATTAGTTGTCATTTATGTAAAGAAGCAATGCCCCAAGTGAATCAATTTCGGGATGAATATAAGGATAAACTAAATGTAGTTGCTGTTCATATGCCGAGGTCAGAGGATGATTTGAATTTGGATGAGATTAAGCGAGTTGCGGAAGAGCATGGCATTTCACAGCCAATTTTTGTTGACAGCGAGCATAAACTAACGGATTCATTTGAAAATCAATATGTACCTGCATATTATGTTTTTGATAAAGACGGAAATCTTCGTCATTTCCAAGCAGGCGGCAGCGGAATGAAGATGCTAGAGAAACGCGTAAACCGGGTCTTGGATGAAATGGAAGCAGCAAAATAACGAACTTAAAAAGACAGATACAGTTTTGTATCTGTCTTTTCTTCTTTCCAGAATCATAATTTTTATTTTCCTGCATAAGGATAGATGTGGTTCCTTTTTGAATTCATTTTAATAAGGATTCATTTTTACTATATTAATTGGAGAACTTGTTTACTGTCGAAAAGGGCTTATCTAATAGCTCTTTTTTCTTTTGGAAAAGCTGGTTAGACTTAAGCAATTAGTACCAAAAGATATTATAATAAACGAAACATAAAAATATCTTATAAATTTTAAAAAATTGGGATAAAAGAGTGGAAAAATATTTCGAAACCCGATATATTTATAATTACGTTCAAATAATTTTTACAGGCAGGGGGGAATTATGTGGAGACATTTAAAAAGCTGAAACAGTTTTATATGCCATATAAGCATTTGTTTATTACGTCCATGGTTTTTTTACTGTTAGTTAATGCTATTACAATTGTTTATCCCATTATTCTGCAAATAACTATCGACGAAGGTGTCATGGGAAAAAAATATAACTGGATACCTTATTTGGCTCTTGGATTTATTGGTATTATGGCCATAAAAGGCGTGGCAACTTTTATCCAGCAATATACAGGTGATATGTTTGGAATTACATCTGTTTACCGCTTACGGAACGAACTGTATAAAAAGCTGCAGTTTTTGCCGTTTAAGTATTATGACAATGCCAAAACCGGTGACTTAATGTCCAGGCTGACTTCTGATGTAGAAGGATTTCGTTTCTTTTTATCTTTTGGATTCAGCGAGTTGCTAAGATTTATTTTTACATTAGCTATTTGTTTTGGTGTTATGTTCTATTACTCTGTTTCTTTAACTCTAATGACCATGATTACGTTACCGTTTCTAGCCGTATCAGTTTATCGCTTCGATAAGCTAATTCATCCAGCTTTCCGTGGAATCAGAAGATCATTTGGCCGTTTGAACACAAATGTTCAAGAAAATATCAGCGGAATCAATACGGTTAAGTCATTATCTCGCGAAGAGTTCCAAAATTCAAAATTCAATGTTTCAAATGAAGACTTTAAGGATAGACAAATTCATACTTCCAATGTTTGGGCAAAATTCTTTCCTCTAATGGAGTTAATCGGGAATGCCTGCATCATTATAATCCTTGCATATGGCGGATATTTGGTTATCCATGAGGATCTAACTCCAGGTAAGCTCGTTGCCTTTTATAGTCTTGTAGGATTTATTATCGAGCCTATCATCAACCTTGGATTTACCATTAATATGTTTTCACAGTCTAAGGCTTCTGGAGAGCGATTATTAGAGATTTTAGAAGCAGACGATGAGATTTTTGATAAGGATAATGCTGTAACAGTGGATCGTCTTAATGGTGATGTTGAGTTTCAGCATGTAACACTTAAATATTTTGGTGATGAAAATGCTGCTATTAGAGACGTAAGCTTTAAAGCAGAAAAAGGAAAAGTTATTGGCCTGATTGGGGCAACAGGTTCAGGAAAGACAAGTATCACACAGCTTATGACACGTTTTTATGAGCCTGTCGAGGGAAAGGTTTTAATAGATGGCCGACCAGTTTCCGAGTATACATTGCAATCCTTACGAAATAATATCGGTTTTGTACTGCAGGAATCCTTTTTATTTTCATCCACTATTCGAGCTAATATTGCTTATGGCCGTCCTGATGCAACAATGGAAGAAATTATTCACGCTGCCAAGCTTGCACAAGCCCATGATTTTATTATGGAATTGCCAGATGGATATGATACGATGCTTGGCGAGCGCGGGCTCGGACTTTCCGGTGGTCAAAAGCAAAGAATTGCCATTGCAAGAGCTATTTGTTTGAATCCAAGTATATTAATCTTGGATGATGCTACCAGTGCGGTGGATATGGATACAGAATTTAAGATTCAAGAGGGTTTTAGGCAGTTAATGAAGGATCGTACTACCTTTATTATTGCCCATCGGATTTCCTCTTTGAAGCATGCGGATGAAATTCTCGTATTCGAGGATGGAAAAATTGTCGAAAGAGGTAAGCATGAAGAACTGCTGTCTAATGGTGGACCATATGAAAGAATCTATACGATTCAGTACAAGGACCAGCAAGCAATACTTCAAGCACAGACAGGGTGAGGTGATATAGATGGAAAATACAAAAAAGCTTAACCCAAAGGTGATGGAAAGATTTCACTATTCATCTGAACAAGTAATAGATAAACCTTTTAACTGGAAGCAAATGATTCGCCTTTTGGGTTATGTCAAACCATATTTAAAAAATTTAGTACTTAAATCGTTTATAACCGTTTTATTAAATACCATAATCCGTCTAATTATTCCTACCTTAATTGGTGTATACGCAATTGGAAAGGGAATTGAAAAAAAGGATGGGTCATTTTTATTCACAATCATAACCATTATCTCTATCTTATTTATTATGTCCTATATAGCAGGTATATTGCGTATTCGCTGGCTAAATAAGCTCGGACAAAATGTTATATTCGATATTCGAAAAGACTTGTTTACTCATGTGCAACGCTTATCCCATAACTTTTTTGATCAGCGCTCTGCTGGGTCCATCCTTGTTCGAATCATGAATGATACAGGCTCGTTACAGGATTTATTTACAAATGGGGTTATCAATCTTTTAATGGATATGCTGATGCTGCTAGGGGTAATTGTCATACTATTTACCCTCAGTCCACAAATGACATTAGCCATTATTATCATTTTGCCAATCATGTTCTTGATTTCTACGAAGCTAAGGAAAAAAATCCGCATGGGCTGGCAATATATGCGCTTAAAGCAATCTAAGCTAAATTCACATTTGAATGAGAGTATTCAAGGGATTCGAGTAACACAAGCATTTACGCAAGAACATGAAAACATGGCATTTTTTGATGGGGTAAATTTGGAGAATTATCACGCATGGAAAGATGCGACAAGAAGATCAGCTATGTTCCGCCCAATGGTAGATTTAACGAATGCAGTAGGATCTGCCATCCTTATTTGGTATGGGGTTCATTTAATTCAAGGTGATCATTTGAAATTGGGAGAATTCGTTTCTTTTGCTTTTTATTTAGGGATGTTTTGGCAGCCGATTTCAAGGATGGGGATGGTATATAACCAGCTTTTACAAGCGATGGCTTCCTCTGAAAGAATCTTTGAATACATGGATGAAACTCCTCTTGTCAACGAAAAAGGAAATGCGGCTACTATTTCAGATATAAAGGGACATATCGTATTTGAAAATGTTGAATTTGCATACGATACAAGACGTAAAGCGTTAAATGGTATTAATCTTGAGATGAAGGCAGGTCAAACTATAGCACTTGTAGGGCATACTGGATCAGGTAAAACAACCATTGCCAATTTAATCAGTCGTTTCTATGATCCAACTAGCGGTTCCGTAAAAATCGATGGCCATGATTTGCGTGATATCACATTAAGAAGCCTTCGGAATCAGATTAGTGTGGTTCTGCAGGATACATTTATCTTTTCAGGTACCATTATGGAAAATATTAAGTTCGGGAGACCGGATGCGACAGACGATGAGGCGATTAGCGCCGCCAAGGCAATTGGTGCCCATCATTTCATTGAAAGGCTGCCTAGCGGCTATGAGACGCAGGTAGAAGAACGTGGAAATATTCTTTCCGTTGGAGAACGTCAATTATTATCGTTTGCTCGGGCCTTACTCGCAGACCCTAAGATTATTATTTTGGATGAAGCAACGGCAAGTATTGATACAGAAACAGAAGTTCAAATTCAAGGAGCGCTTAGGACCTTATTAAAAGGAAGAACATCTGTAATCATCGCTCACCGACTTTCAACGATTCGGGAAGCGGATAAGATCTTTGTACTTGATCATGGTAACATTATTGAAGAAGGAAATCATGATGAGTTGATGAAGCATCAAGGAGAGTACTTCCGACTTGTTAAAGCACAATTTAAAGTATTAGAAGAAAAGTAGTATATGAAAAGAGAATGACTTCGGTTATTCTCTTTTTTCATTTTCCTTATTTTTTAGATACGTCTTAAGTCCTATAAAAAAATAAAGCTTGCGATTGTTATGGATGGAGAGGAATTTTTTTATGATAAGTATATCGAAAGGAGGTAATATCATGAAAAAGGTATTGATATTCGGTTTGGCGGTGATTTTAGCAATAGTGGCACTAGCAAGCTTAGGGCATATTATTGGACTCGCGATTAGCTTAATTGTCGTGTATTTCTCTTTTAAGCAATTTTTAAAATCCCATTCGTTTTGTGGGAAATTGCTGTGGGCGCTTGTCGGAATAGCTGGATTAAGTGCTGTAGTAGCCAGCCTACCAGCATTAGCCGGCATAATAGCAATCTATTTGCTCTATGTTGGTTATAAACATTGGACAGAAGATGAAAAAACAGCTTCAGCTGCAACTAGCAGCAACCCATTTGATAATTTTGATCAACAATGGAATGAAATGAAGAAAAATTTCCATTAATAACGCAGGAGGAGTGAAGAAAATGACTAACTTTTTTGAACGAGTGAAAAATACGGTAATGGCAGATTTGCATGAGGCATTAGATAAGAAGGAACAAAAAAATCCTATATCTCTTTTAAACCAGTATTTAAGAGAAAGTGAAAATGAAACAAAAAAGGTTGCCGGATTAATTGAACGCCAATATATGTTGAAGGAAGAATTCCTTCGTGAATGGAAACAAGCACAATATTTAGCGGATAAACGTAAAAAACAAGCAGAGATAGCGAAACTAGCAAATGAAGAAAACTTGCTTGAGGTTGCTCTAGAAGAGGAAGGACAATACAGAGAACAAGCCAATAATCTTCAGCTGGCATATGAGCAAGCTGTAAAGAACCTGGAAGAATTAGAACGTAAGCATCGCGAAATGAAATTAAGATTAAAGGACATGAACATTAAAAGAATGGAGCTTATGGGGCGTGAAAACGTAATGAAGGCGAATCAGAAAATTCATCATGTTCTGGATGATTCCATCTTAAACGGTGCTGTAACAAGATTCGAGGATACGGAAAGATATATGGAGCATCTGGAAGCTCAAATGAGTACCGGTTATGAGAAAAGCATGTTTGATGCTAAATTAGTCCAATTAGAAAAACAGTTGAAAAACCAAGAAATTGTTGTTAATGAGTAGAACTTACATGGTAAAATAAAAGGTATACATGCTTTAATCCATTATCTCCCTTTACTTAAAGGGAGATTTACGCATATTTTCGATGTACTATTATTTAGCTGTTATAGGCAAAAGGAGGGCAGCATGAGAAATCTATTTGAGCATACATCCATTTCATGGGTTTTCATTGTTGCTATAATTGGAATATTATTTGAAATTTCATTTAGACCAGAATCGTTATTTACTCTTGCTTTTGCTGCGATTTTAATCTATTACGGTAGGAAAAAAGGCAGATCAACATCTGCTATGATTTTCCTGATAATCGGTATTTCTATCGCTGCCATTATCGTTATCTCAACCTTCTTTTTTAAGTTTATCTTATTGTGCTTGTTCATCTATTATTTGTTTCAATATCGCAAAAAGAAAAAGTCATCTAAAACGATTCGCGTTGAGACAGTAGAGCCAGCTTCAGACAAAAAAGCATATAAGAAACAGCCATTCCTCACCAACAAGCTTTTTGGCAATCAGAAATTGATGAATCATATATATGAATGGGACGATATCAATATACAAACCGGTATTGGAGACACCATCATTGATTTGAGTATGACGATGCTTCCTCCTGGTGAATCAGTTATTATGGTACGTGGCCTTGTAGGGAATATACAGCTTCTTGTACCTTATGATATTGGATTTTCCATTAATCATTCATCCCTGTCTGGTTCTCTAATACTTTTTGGCAATAAAGAGAAGTTATTGAATCAAAATGTAATTTGCTATTCTGATAATTATCATGAAGCAACGAGAAAAATAAAAATTATCACTTCTATATCACTTGGAAATATTGAGGTGAAGTATATATGAGTATACAAAGAACATTTTTATTTTACTTTTGCTTCTGTTCTATTATAATAGCCGCTTTTGTAACAACGGTATATTGTATTTCGGTTCAAACGGATTGGTATCATGCCCTTTTTTTTACCCAAATATTCTTAATTCCTGTCGTTGTGTTTATTCTATTAACAAGTTTAATAGTAGGGGGAATTTTCGGGCTTGTGATTGGATATTTTGTAAAAAAGAAAATGGAGGAAGTAGAGACCCATTTAGTGGAATTGCAAACAGGAGAATTTCAGCTACACAAACTTCCAAGAGAGAAAGTAAAGGAAATTTCGGTTTTATACGAACATTTCTCGATTATACAAAACCGGTTTGAAAAACAGGTGAAGGCATCACAAAAATTGGCGAATGAAAAAGCTGATTGGAGTGAGAAATTAAAGCAGGAGGTGCTCTCGCAAGAAAGAAATCGGCTTGCAAGAGAGCTGCACGATTCTGTCAGTCAGCAATTGTTTGCCGCCAATATGCTATTATCTGCCATTAATCAAAATCCTGACCCAGAATCAGCTGTGGCAAGAAAACAATTAAAATTAGTGGAAGAAATTATAAATGATTCACAGTCGGAAATGAGAGCACTTCTATTGCATTTAAGACCTATTCAACTGGAAGGAAAATCATTAAGAGTTGGAATGGAGGAACTTCTGCACGAATTGACGGCAAAGCTTCCTATGAAGGTAACCTGGAAAATTGAAGATGTGAAGCTTGATAAAGGTGTAGAGGACCATCTGTTTAGAATCGTTCAAGAATCCATTTCCAATACGCTTCGTCACGCAAAGGCTAAATTGTTGGAGCTTCATTTGCTTCATCTCGGGCAATTTGTATTGTTAAAAATTATTGATGATGGGATTGGCTTTGAGTTAGAAAAAGAAAAAGCTGGCTCTTATGGATTGCAAAATATCCGTGAAAGAGCAGCTGAAATTGGTGGAACAGTGAAAATGATTAGCTTCCCTCAGAAAGGAACAAGTATAGAAGTTAAGGTACCAATTATGAATATAAAGGATGAGACAGATGATTAAAGTTTTATTAGTGGATGACCATGAAATGGTAAGGATAGGGGTTTCCGCCTTTTTGTCAATTCAGCAGGATATTGAAGTGGTTGGGGAGGCAGAAAGTGGGGAAAAGGGTGTTGAATTAGCATTGTCCTTACGACCGGACATTATCTTAATGGACTTAGTTATGAGCGGAATGGATGGAATTGAGGCAACCAAGGAGATCATTAGGGAGTGGCCAGAAGCTAAAATTATTATTGTTACTAGTTTTCTTGATGATGAAAAAGTATATCCGGCTTTAGAAGCAGGTGCTACGAGTTATATGCTAAAAACCTCTAAAGCAAGCGAAATTGCTGAAGCGGTGCGCTCTACGTATAAGGGGCAATCAGTATTGGAACCACAGGTTACTGGAAAAATGATGATGCGGATGAAACAAGGGAATAAACGACCGCTTCATGAGGATTTAACGAATCGTGAGCTTGAAATATTGCTGTTAATGGCTGAAGGAAAATCAAATCAAGAGATTGCAGATGAATTATTTATTGCTTTAAAAACCGTCAAAACGCATGTTAGTAACATACTAAGTAAGCTGGAAGTTCAGGATAGGACACAAGCTGTTATTTATGCATTTAAACACCAATTAATAAAAGAATCATAACGTACGAGCGGCCATCAACTGGTGCCGAATCTGAATTAGTTCTGCCATTATGCTTACACTTATTTCATCTGGACCTTCTGCCTGAATTTTTAAGCCAATAGGATAATGTATTTTATTTTTAATAGAATCAGGAATGTTAATAAGTAATTTTTCTGCCCTTGTTTTGGAACTTAAGATACCGATATAAGCTGACTGCTCATAGAGTAATTTCTCTAGTATTTGTTTATCTCTTTGGAAATGATGATTCATGATGACAATGTAGGCAGAGTTTTTCAACTTATGGTGTTGAAAGAATGCATCTGGATGCTGGGTAATAAGGATTTCAGCTGTAGGAAAAAAATCTCGATTACAGCGGTTTTCACGAGGATCTACTACAATAACGGAAAAATCCAGACTGGAAGCTAGCCTAACTAAGCTTTCGGCATCATTCCCGGCTCCAAAAACATATAGATAGCTTTTAGGTTCATATTTTTCAATTACATATTTTTCTCCTTTAATATCAGCTACTTTTAATTTTTCACAGGTATGAATTAATTCATGGACCTTTTCCTTCACATCAAATGGAAGCTCAGCTTCCGTTTCCCTATCTAAAGGATTCCCGCTCAAAGTAAAAAGATAATTTTCTGGTAGGTTTCCAGGCTTTATAGGCTTAACCGAGAGTAATGGATTGCCGCTGAATAAATGCTCCTTTAGTTTTAATAGAGTTGGATTAAAAGTTACAGATTCTATTAATACATCAATGGTACCGTTACAACCAACCCCCCATTCGATATCTTCTTCATCTCGTAAATCATAAGTAACAATCTTGCTTATATTATTTTTGATTACATCTATGGAATGAATGAATAAGTCATCCTCTAAACAGCCTGCGCTAATAGTTCCATACCTTTGGCCATTTTCCCAAAATAGCATTTTTGCTCCGGTCTTTCGATAGGATGAGCCATTTATTCGGATTATAGTTGCAAGGGCCATCCTTTGTTTTCTATCTCTGTTTATTTGTTCTAATATTCTACAAATATCGTTCAATCCGTTCACCCCTTAATTTGTTCAAACTTTGTCTTTATCCAGGGATAGCAGTCAGTTGCTGATGGAAGAGCAGGATGCTTTTGCTTTACTTATTAATTATGAATATGCAAGAATGGAAAAGATTATTTTCTTTGGTAAAATAGATATAAATCAAAAAATTTTTTTAGGTACATATATCGCTTTAAGCAGTTGATTTTGGGAAGAGGTGTAAGGCATGAGTCTGGAAGTGATAGGTATTACCGTTCTTTGGATATTTTTATATGGATATTTGATGGTCGCCTCCATTGATTTTGGGGCAGGATTTTTTGCTTTTTATGGGAAACTAACGAAAAAGGATCATATTATGAATTATTTAATCCGCAGGTATATTTCTCCTGTTTGGGAAGTGACAAATGTATTTTTCGTCTTTTTCCTAGTTGGATTAGTTGGCTTTTTTCCGGATACTGCCTATTACTTTGGAACTGCTCTGTTAATTCCGGGAAGCATGGCATTAATATTAATTGTTATTCGCGGTTCTTTTTATGCTTTTGGAAATTATGGATCCAAAGATAATATCGTTTATTTATTTTTGTATGGAGCTACAGGATTATTAATTCCAGCATCTTTATCAACAGCATTAACCATTTCAGAGGGGGGATTCCTAGCTCAAAAAGGTGCAAAAGTGGTATTTTTGGCAGAGAAATTGTTTTGGAGTCCATATTCATGGAGTGTCGTATTGCTAGCAATTGTATCGGTTTTGTTCATTAGCGCTGGTTTTCTTACTTTCTATGCTAACAGAGCAAATGATATCCCATCACGGGAAATATTACGGAAGTTTGCTTTGTTTTGGAGTGCTCCCACCATTATAACAAGTTTGCTTGTATTTATTGCTTTACGGGGACATAACAGCCTCCATTTCGAGAAAGCAATAAATCTATGGTGGATGTTCGGTCTTTCCCTTGTGTTTTTTCTAATAGCTGTTTTTTTAATTTATAAAAGGAAGTTTTTTGGAAAGGCTTTTATCATGATAATGCTCCAATTCTTTTTTGCATTCTTTGGATATGGAGCATCCCATATGCCATATATTCTTTATCCATACGTAACGATTCACACAAGTGTAACAAATCCTTCGATGGGGACTGCTCTTGTTTTTGCGTTTATTGCCAGTCTATGTTTGCTTATTCCATCATTGTATATGTTAATAAAGCTTTTTATTATTGATGCAGATAACACTAAAAGTAAACGGTGAATACAACCAAAGAATATTAGAAGACGGAGTTATAGGATATGTATCCTGTTCTCCGCTTTTCCTTATTAAGGTATGTTTATTTTTTTCAGAATGCTGCATTATGCTAGAATAATAGAAAGAATCTAGGTTGGGGGAATGGTTGTGAAGAAGGAATTTGTCGTCATTGGTTTAGGACGGTTTGGGGGGAGCATTTGTAAAACCTTAATTGAACAAGGCATGGAAGTGTTGGTAATCGACCAGGATGAAGCCAGGATAGATGAGTTTGCCTCGATTGCAACTCATGCCGTAATAGCAGATTCCACCGATGAAACTGTGTTAAAAAGCTTGGGAATTCGTAACTTTGATCATGTCATTGTAGCAATCGGTGCAGATATACAGGCAAGTATTCTAACAACTTTAATATTAAAGGAAATGGGAGTAAAGCGGGTCACTGTTAAGGCACAGAACGATTATCATGCAAAAGTATTACGAAAAATTGGCGCTGACAGTGTTGTCCATCCGGAAAGGGATATGGGGAAAAGGATTGCACATAACATTGTTTCCAATAGTATTCTTGATTATATTGAGCTTTCAGAAAAATATAGTATTGTAGAAATTGCTTCTAATCAGCTTTTAGCAGGAAATTCGATTATCGACCTCAATATTCGCGCAAAATACGGTATAACCATTGTTGCGATTAGAAGAGGTTCATCCATCATCGTATCACCTCAAGCGCGGGATGTTATAGAAAAAGAGGATATACTAATTGTAATTGGAGTTGTAGAGGATATTACACGTTTTGAGAAAGATTTTTTAAATAAATAATATTCTAGAAATCGTTTAGCCGATATTAAACATTTGACTTTTCTTTATATAAAAAAAATTGACCACTTTGGGTCAATTTTTTTTTATATATTATACTTCCATAATAATAGGCATGATCATTGGACGGCGTTTTGTTTTTTCATATAAAAATGGAGCTAGTGTATCCGTGATTTCATTCTTAATTTCCGTCCACTGAGTAGTTTTACGCTCCATAACCTTATTCAAATGCTTCGTGATAAGATGTTGTGCTTCATTGATTAAATCTCCAGATTCACGCATATACACAAAGCCTCTTGAAATAATATCCGGACCTGAGGCAATTTTAAACTCACTCATATTGATTGAGACAACCACAACCACTAGACCTTCTTCAGAAAGAATTCTGCGATCACGTAAAACAATATTACCAATATCTCCTATTCCATTACCATCTATATATACATTGCCTGATGGGATTTTTCCAGCAACCTGCGCAACATCACTGCCAAGTGCTAGAACTTCACCATTATCCATAATGAAGCAATTTTCTTCTGGAACACCGCAATCTACTGCAAGTTGAGTATGCATTCTTTGCATACGATATTCTCCGTGAATAGGCATAAAGAATTTAGGCTTTATTAGTCTAAGCATTAGCTTTTGTTCTTGTTGTCCTCCATGACCGGATGTATGAATATCGTTTAATGGTCCATATATTACATCCGCACCTGCACGATAGAGTAAATTAATCGTTCTATTTACACTGATTGTGTTTCCAGGAATAGGCGATGATGAAAAGACAACCGTATCACCTGGCTGTATTTGAATTTGCCGATGTGTTCCACTGGCAATTCGAGATAAAGCAGCCATCGGCTCTCCTTGACTACCTGTACAAAGAATCGTTACTTTATTTGCTGGCATTCGGTTAATTTGCCCTGCATCAATAAAAGTATCTTTTGGACATTGGATATATCCTAAATCACGACCGATTTCAATCGCAGCTTCCATACTACGTCCAAATACCGCGATTTTTCGGCCATTTGCAACGGCCGCTTCCGCAACCTGCTGCAGACGATGGATATTGGAAGCAAAGGTAGCAAAAATGATTCGTCCATCAACCTTGCGAAAAATATCGTGAATACTTTCGCCAACACGTCTTTCAGACATTGTAAAGTTGGGTACCTCACTATTGGTACTGTCGGATAAAAGGCATAGAACACCTTCTTTTCCGATCTCTGCCATTTTCGTTAAATTGGCAGGCTCACCTACAGGAGTAAAATCAAATTTGAAATCTCCTGTATGGACTATATTTCCTGGCGGAGTTTTTACGACAATCCCGTAGGAATCAGGAATGCTATGAGTGGTTCTGAAAAAAGTTACAGAAGTCTTCCTGAATTTGATAATATCGTCCTCTTTTATTTCATGCAGCGTTGTTTGACGTAATAAACCGTGCTCTTCTAATTTATTTTTCAAGAGGCCAAGGGCTAGCTTTCCGCCATATATAGGGATGTTTACCTGGCGCAGTAGATAAGGAATACCACCGATATGGTCTTCATGACCATGCGTGATAAATAATCCCTTTATTTTTTCTACATTTTTCACTAAGTACGTATAATCAGGTATTACATAATCAATCCCTAATAATTCATCCTCCGGAAATTTAATACCGGCATCAATTAAGATTATTTCATCCTGGAACTGAACGCCATAAGTGTTTTTTCCGATTTCCCCCAAACCGCCAAGGGCGAAAACCGCTGTCTGATCATTTTTTACAAATTTCATATAATTATCTAGTCTCCGTTAATTTAAAGTATTCTTGCTGCTTCTCATATTCTAAATATGGGCCTTTTACAAGCTGTACATATTCAATATTGATTTGGCGGTCTTTTAATAATTGGCGTGCTTCACGCTCCGATTCTGCATCCAAAAAGATTGTTTTCGTCTTTTCTCTCACAGGTACTTCATATTTGTTTTCTTGATAATATACCTTATACATCATCTTTTCTCTCTCCTAACTCCGTTGGTCGATAGTAACTTTTTCTATTATATAAAAAGTTAGCAAGATTTTCATGTTATTTTCTTCATAACTTTTTATATGAACAGTATTTTATAAATAATAATCCCTCCTGTAAGAGGGACAATTTTTATCCGTCTTTATGCGATTTGTTTTTGTCTTAGTAAATCCTTCCATTGTTTAGCAAGCTTTTTTCTAAGCTTCTTTAACAAACGATTCACTCCTACCTTTTATTTTAATGAATTCTCCAGGAAAGTAAAGGCGATCAAAAATTTCTTATAACTAGTATATGTATTTAAACATGCTTCTTACTTGGGTTTTTCTGGATTTAACTAGAAACAAATTCTCAACATCCACCAGTATTTTTTCATACTTAACGACTCTATGATAAACATGTTGCAATTCTATTAAAAAGTCATATCCGATTATATCCTGCATAAATATTAATAGAATCAATTTCACTAATCAAATAAGTTTCCTACTATTGCCAAAGTATTGGTGTACTATTATAGTAAAAATTGCGAGAGGATAAGGGGGATAAATTGTGACAATGTTTCGGTTATTATTCTTATGTATAGGTATGTGCGTTTTGTTGGCAGGTTGTGGGGCAAAGCCAGAAGAAAAAATATATCAAATCCTTGAAGAAACTGTTTCAAAAGAAAAAGGATTTCAAAGTCAACAGTCACCTTTGACAAAACTGGAATCGGAAGAAACGCATATTTTTGAACAAATAATGGGTTTAGGGATGAAAGATTATGAAAAGGTAGTGAAACTTTCTGACAAAGCCCTGTTAAATATAAAGGAAAGAAAAGAAAGAATGGATAAAGAACAAGAATCAATGCTTGCCTCTAAAAATGTCTTTTTAAAAATGCAATCAATAATGCCTGATCTAAAGGATCCGAGCTTGAAGAAAGAGGCAAATGAATTATTTAATCTTATGGAAAAACGGTATGAAACCCATCAAAAACTCTATACTTCATATATGAGTGGATTGGAAGCAGATCAAAAACTTTATGAGCTATTTCAAAAGCAAAACGTTCCAATAAATGATTTGGAATCCCAAATTAATGCAACGAATGAATCGTTTAGTAAGGTAATGGATGCAAATAAAGAATTTAATAAGGATACGAAAACATATAACGAAAAGAAATTAGATTTTTATAAGCATGCAGGGATTAAAAGTCAATCAAAATAGAGGAAGCAGGGATTATTATTATCCCTGTTTTTATTATTTTTAAAATTAGAAGCATTATTATAGTACAGATATGTTATTTGTACTGATACAGATTTCCGTCAATAAAAACGCAAAATCTAAATGTTATGGTAGAAAAGTATTGTTTCTATGGTTTAATTAATTGACTGGCAAAATAAATTGATGTAATCTAATTAATGAATTAATTGTTTGTATTAATGAAAAATGAACCAGCATTAATACAGTTATAAAAATGTAAAGGTTTACTTCTATTATACGTTTTTGTCATAAAAAAGGTTGATTCAAAACATTATTTATAATTGTTTTTGGGTAACCTATTTTTGTATGTTGTCTCCAATAATCGACATAGGATACTCTCTCGGTTTTAACGGGAATTGTAGAAAAACGTAATAATGGAAGGGTTAAAATCAAAAATATTTTTTATAAGAAAGGAAGAGGTGACTTAAAATGGCTTCTACTAAAAAAGCGCCATTAGACCCGACAAAGACGCTTGAAAACATTGAAGGGCAATTTGAAATGTTTCAGATCTTGAATGAAAATGGTGAAGTTGTAAACGAATCAGCAGTGCCTGATTTAACAGACGAACAGCTTCAAGAATTGATGCGCCGCATGGTGTATACTCGTATCCTTGATCAAAGATCCATTTCCCTAAACAGACAAGGACGCCTTGGATTCGTAGCACCTACTGCAGGTCAAGAAGCTTCACAAATAGCATCACATTTTGCATTAGAGCAAGAGGATTTTATTCTTCCAGGATATCGTGATGTACCGCAAATTGTATGGCATGGATTGCCTTTATACCAAGCATTCCTATGGTCTCGCGGTCATTTTGCCGGTATGCAAATACCTGAAGGAGTAAACATTCTTCCTCCACAAATTATCATTGGTGCTCAATATATTCAGGCAGCCGGTGTTGCATTAGGTATTAAAAAACGCGGTAAAAAAGCAGTTGCAATTACATATACAGGTGACGGTGGATCATCTCAAGGTGATTTCTATGAAGGAATCAACTTTGCTGGTGCATACAAGGCTCCTGCTATATTTGTTGTTCAAAATAACCAATTTGCTATTTCCACACCACGTGAAAAGCAAACTTCCGCTAAGACAATTGCTCAAAAAGCAGTTGCGGCTGGTATTCCTGGACAATTAGTAGATGGTATGGATCCATTAGCTGTCTATGTAGCAGTAAGAGAAGCTCGCGTACGTGCAATTAATGGTGAGGGACCAACTTTAATTGAAACTTTATGTTACCGTTATGGGCCACATACAATGGCAGGTGACGACCCTACTCGTTATCGTACTTCAGAGATGGATAATGAATGGGAAAAGAAAGATCCTTTGGTTCGTTTCCGCAAGTATTTAGAAAATAAAGGCTTATGGAATGAAGAAAAGGAAAATGAAATTATTGAACAAGCAAAAGAGGATATTAAAGCAGCGATTAAACAAGCTGATGATACACCTAAACAAAAGGTTACAGATTTAATCAACATTATGTTTGAAGAACTTCCTGCTAACCTTAAAGAACAGAACGATATTTATAAAGCAAAGGAGTCGAAATAAGCCATGGCGCAAATGACAATGATTCAAGCAATTACCGATGCATTACGCACAGAGCTGCGAAATGATGAGAATGTATTGGTATTCGGTGAAGACGTTGGCGTTAACGGCGGCGTATTCCGTGCGACTGAAGGTCTTCAAAAGGAATTTGGGGAAGAAAGAGTATTTGATACACCACTTGCAGAATCCGGAATTGGCGGACTTGCAATCGGATTGACTTTACAAGGTTATCGACCAGTACCAGAAATTCAATTCTTCGGTTTTTTATATGAAGTTATTGATTCTGTAAATGGTCAAATGGCTCGTTGGAGATATCGTACTGGTGGTACTTTGAACGCTCCAATTACCATCCGTTCTCCTTTCGGTGGCGGCGTTCATACTCCTGAGCTTCATGCTGATAGTTTAGAAGGACTAGTTACTTCTCAACCTGGGTTAAAAGTAGTTATTCCTTCTACACCATATGATGCAAAGGGACTATTAATTTCTGCAATACGTGATAACGATCCGGTTATATTCTTAGAGCACATGAAGCTTTATCGTTCCTTCCGTCAAGAAGTGCCAGAAGGAGAGTACACTATTCCAATTGGTAAAGCAGAAGTGAAACGTGAAGGAAAGGATCTATCCATCATTACTTATGGTGCAATGGTTCACGAATCTATTAAAGCTGCTGAAGAGCTTGAAAAAGAAGGATATTCAGTTGAAGTTGTAGATTTACGTACAGTTAGCCCGTTGGATGTTGAAACAATTATTGCTTCTGTAGAGAAGACAAATCGTGCTATCGTAGTTCAAGAAGCTCAAAAACAAGCTGGTATTGCAGCGAATGTAGTAGCTGAAATCAATGAAAGAGCGATTTTAAGTCTAGAAGCACCAGTATTGCGTGTGACAGCACCTGATACAGTCTATCCATTCTCACAAGCAGAATCTGTTTGGCTTCCTAATTATAAAGATATTATGGAAACTGCAAAAAAAGTACTTACTTTCTAATCAATGTCCCTTCTAAACAATGAAGGGCTGGGATATTAAGAATCTAACAATAGGAGGGTGAACAACATTGTCATTTGAATTCAGATTACCAGACATTGGTGAAGGTATTCATGAAGGTGAAATCGTTAAATGGTTTGTTAAGCCTGGCGATAAAGTGAATGAAGATGATGTACTTTGTGAAGTACAAAACGACAAAGCAGTAGTTGAAATTCCATCACCGGTTGCGGGAACAGTGGAAGAGGTTCTTGTAGAAGAGGGAACAGTTGCTATTGTTGGCGATGTTTTAATTAAATTTGATGCCCCAGGCTATGAGGATCTAAAGTTCAAAGGAGATCATGGGGAAGAAGAAAAGAAAGAAGAAGTAAAAGCTGAGGTAAAACCAGAAGCTAAGCAAGCAGAAGCACCTGCTGCAGCGGCTGCTGCTGAGCCTACAAAATCAGCTGATGCTGATCCAAACCGACGGGTTATCGCGATGCCTTCCGTTCGTAAATATGCTCGTGAAAAAGGCGTTGATATTCGACTAGTTACTGGATCGGGAAATAATGGCCGTGTTCAAAAAGAAGATATTGATGTGTATGCAAATGGCGGAAACAAAGCAGCAGTTAGTGAGCAAGTTGAACCTGTTGTTGAAGAAACAAAAGTAGCGGCACAAGTTGTTATCCCTGAAGGTGAATTCCCTGAAACTCGCGAAAAAATGAGCGGAATTCGCAAAGCTATTGCTAAAGCAATGGTTAACTCCAAGCATACAGCTCCACATGTTACATTGATGGATGAAGTAGATGTAACTAAGCTTGTAGCTCATCGTAAGAAATTTAAAGAAGTTGCGGCTGAAAAAGGAATTAAGCTTACTTTCTTGCCTTATGTAGTGAAGGCTCTTGTAAGCGCATTACGTGAATTCCCTACACTCAACACTTCAATTGATGATGAAGCAGGAGAAATTATTCAAAAGCATTATTTTAACATCGGAATCGCTGCAGATACGGAAAAAGGTTTATTAGTTCCTGTTGTTAAAAATGCAGACCGCAAAAGCGTATTTGCTATTTCAGGCGAAATTAATGAGCTAGCTACAAAAGCACGTGAAGGCAAATTAGCACCAAATGAAATGAAGGGCGCTTCTTGTACGATTACTAATATTGGCTCTGCTGGCGGTCAATGGTTTACTCCGGTAATCAATCACCCAGAGGTTGCTATTCTAGGAATTGGTCGTATTGCAGAAAAACCTGTAGTAAAAAATGGTGAAATTGTAGCTGCACCTGTGTTAGCATTATCATTGAGCTTTGATCATCGTATTATCGATGGTGCTACCGCTCAACATGCCCTTAACCAAATTAAGCGCTTGTTGAACGATCCAGAATTATTATTAATGGAGGCGTAATCAAATGGTAGTTGGAGATTTTCCTATTGAAACAGAAACGATAGTAATTGGTGCAGGCCCTGGTGGTTATGTAGCAGCAATTCGTGCTGCTCAGCTAGGACAAAAAGTAACAATCGTTGAAAAAGCAAATCTTGGCGGTGTTTGTTTAAATATCGGCTGTATTCCTTCTAAAGCATTAATTAATGCTGCACATCGTTATGAAAATGCAAAACACTCTGATGATATTGGTATTTCAGCAGAAAACGTTACTGTGGACTTTTCAAAGGTACAAGACTGGAAAGGTTCAGTAGTGAATAAATTAACTAGTGGTGTAGAGGGCTTATTAAAAGGAAACAAAGTAAGCATCGTAAAAGGTGAGGCTTATTTTGTGGATGCAAATACATTACGAGTTATGGATGAAAATTCCGCGCAAACTTATACATTTAAAAATGCTATTATTGCAACTGGTTCTCGTCCAATTGAGATTCCAACATTTAAATATTCTAAGCGCGTAATTGATTCTACTGGTGCGCTAGATCTTCCTGAAATTCCTAAGAAATTAGTAATCATCGGTGGCGGTGTTATCGGTGTCGAGCTAGGTACTGCTTATGCTAATTTTGGAACAGAAGTAACTATTCTAGAAGGTAGCGGAGAACTATTTGCAGGTGCATTTGAAAAACAAATGACAGCAATTGTTTCTAAAAACTTAAAGAAAAAAGGCGCTGAAATTGTTACAAACGCTATGGCAAAAGGCGTTGTAGAAAACGAAGATGGTGTTGTAGTAACATATGAGGCTAAAGGTGAAGAAAAATCAATTGAAGCTGATTATGTATTAGTTACAGTTGGTCGTCGTCCAAATACAGACGAAATGGGTCTTGAGCAAGTTGGTATTGAAATGGCTGAAAGAGGTCTTATTAAAATTGATAAGCAATGCCGTACTAATGTACCAAACATCTATGCTATTGGGGATGTTGTTGCAGGACCTGCTCTAGCACATAAAGCTTCTTATGAGGCAAAAATTGCTGCTGAAGCAATTGCTGGACATCCTTCTGAAATTGATTATCTTGGATTACCTGCGGTTGTATTCTCTGAACCGGAATTGGCAACAGTGGGTTATACAGAAAAACAAGCTAAAGATGAAGGTATTGAAGTTGTAGCTGCTAAATTCCCATTTGCTGCAAATGGTCGTGCACTAGCTTTAAATAGTACAGACGGTTTCTTAAAGCTTGTAACACGTAAGGAAGATGGGTTAGTGATTGGTGGTCAAGTTGCCGGACCTAGCGCATCTGATATGATTGCAGAAATCGGCCTTGCTATTGAAGCAGGTATGACTGCAGAAGATATTGCTATGACTATTCATGCCCATCCAACACTAGGCGAAATCACGATGGAAGCTGCAGAAGTAGCCCTTGGTACGCCTATACACATTATTAAGTAATATAAAAATAAAAGCATCCTTTTGGGTGCTTTTATTTTTTATATGTAAAGATAAATCTTTCTTAAGTTTTAAAATAACCCACTTAGTGCATATAATAGGAATAATAGTAGAATAAACCAATCCTAATGGTGATATTATGAAGAATTATGTAGCCTTTTTATTTCAACTAATCGTGTGGAGCTGCTTTACTTTTGCTGAATGGCTTTCTAACAGGGATCATTTAGTATATAAAGTCCTTATGTTTCTTGTGTTTTTGTATTTGGCATTTTTATTAACAAGAATTATTGTAAAGTCAAATCGTGTTACTATTATTATTACCGTTGCGAGCCTTTCCGCTTATTTTTTGCTTCAGTTTTTCCTACATCAAATGTTACCTTCAAGAATTGCCTTTTTATAATGAAAATCTTCTTTAATAAGAATATCTAATTGTTAAAATGTGTTATACAATTTAGCCTTGAAATCTCCAATGTGATATATTATTATATTCTTAAGAAATAAAGCGTTTTCAAAAGCAACAATCTATATGAATATAGCTTCAAAAAATTCTTGAGAGG
Organism: Bacillus sp. FJAT-49736; assembly: GCF_018343615.1. GTDB lineage: Bacteria > Bacillota > Bacilli > Bacillales > Bacillaceae_C > Margalitia. The sequence continues at coordinate 664,248 of NZ_JAGYPI010000001.1, forward strand.
AAGAATAATATATGGGGACAATCGTTTGTCAATCTTGTAATACAATAATTGATCATTTTGAAGATGAAAAAGTAAGTATTCTTTACTCAAATTGTTGCGAATGCTGCCACCACGAAGAAAATATTCAGGAATCATAATATAAATCAAAGAGAGTGCATAATGCACTCTCTTATTTTGTAAAGTGTGAGGTATAGTTACCGAATAGCTTTATGCTCTTTTATGACTCTCAATGTTTTTAACTCAAAGTCCTCTGGACCTTGAACTGGCAGGCCAACCTCTATATTTTTTTGAATATATTTTAAATTGTCTTCTGTGATGATTTCTCCTGGAATGAATATTGGTATTCCGGGAGGATAAACCATTATAAATTCAGCACTAATTCTTCCTACAGATTCATCAAAAGGGACAATCTCTGTTTCGGCGTAGAAAGCTTCTCTTGGTGATAATGCAAGTAAAGGAATATCAGGTAACAAAACTTCAATATGAACAGTTCCAGAAAGATGCGAAAATTGCTTGGATAGCTCCTTTAAGGCAGAAACTAATATATTCGCTTCTTTTTCTGTGTCACCTGGGGTAACAAGGCAAAGTATATTGTATAAATCGGATAATTCTACCTCGATGTTATATACCTCACGTAGCCATTTTTCTGCGTCAAAGCCTGTAATTCCTAGATCCTTAACGGAAATAATAAGCTTAGTTGGATCATAATCAAAAGTTGCTTTTGTTCCTAATATTTCTTTTCCAACACAATATAGATGATCAATTTCATTTATTTGATCACGAATAGAGTTTGCCAAACGAATTGTACGGTCGATTAATTCCTTACCTTCTGTGGCTAACCTTCTTCTGGCAACATCTAATGAAGCTAGCAGCAAATAAGATGTGGAGGTTGTTGTTAGCATGCTTAGAATTGTTTGGACTCTATTTGCCGAAACAAGCCCTTCACGTACGTTTAAAACGGAGCTTTGGGTTAAGGAGCCTCCAAGCTTATGTACGCTCGTTGCGGCCATATCTGCCCCAGCTTCCATAGCAGAAATCGGCAAGTCTTCATGAAAATGAATATGAACACCATGTGCCTCATCAACTAATACAGGAACTTGGTATGAATGGGCGATTTCCACTATCTTTTTGAGATCTGCTGCAACACCAAAATAAGTTGGGTTAATAACTAATACTCCTTTTGCATCAGGGTTTTGCTGAAGCGCCTTAGAAACTGACTCCGTTGTAATTCCGTGCGATATTCCTAGCCTTGGATCAATTTCAGGGTGAATAAATACGGGAGTTGCCCCTGAAAAAACAATTGCGGACATTACGGATTTATGAACATTTCTAGGTACAATGATTTTTTCACCTGGTCCACAAACTGCCATTACCATTGTCATAATTGCGCCACTCGTTCCTTGTACAGAGAAAAAAGTATGGTCGGCGCCAAATGCTTCTGCGGCTAACTTTTGCGCTTTTGCAATCATTCCCTTTGGCTGATGTAAATCATCCAGAGGAGTTATATTTATCAAGTCTATGGATAAAGCATTATCACCAATAAATTGCCTAAATTGTGGGTCTATACCATTTCCTTTTTTATGACCTGGTATGTGAAATTGTACCGGGTTCTTTTTGGCATGCTCGACCAGCCCGGTAAATAAAGGAGTTTCCTGTTGTGACAATGTATTCTACACCTCTTTATTAATATTTCTGTTTATTTGTTATTTATAGTTGCAAAGTTTATGAATTGCCTGGACAAATGACATAAAACAAATGAATTATAGCATTTTACTACCTCTTTGCAAATAGTAAAGGTATCATTAAATTTAGATTGTACATTAGCTAAAGCTATTTTCGCAAAGAGAGGTGTTTTTCGTATAAGTTCATTAACGCGTATAACTGGATACCTCCTGGCATCTTTTCGTATCCATTTGCAAAAAACGCCTACAACTTCATTAGACCACTTTATTATGCCCCAAGCGTAACATAGTTTACGAAAAGAGCCTTATCTATGGCTATTTTCGCAAAGAGTGTTGTGCTTTGTATAAGCTCAGGCACCTGTATAACGAAATGCTTGTGGTATTTTTGCGTAACACCATTTGGGAAAATCGCCAACAAACTTCGTTAAACCACTAAATTAAGCCTCAAGCGTAACATAGTTTACGAAAAGAGCCTTATCTATGGCTATTTTCGCAAAGAGTGTTGTGCTTTGTATAAGCTCAGGCACCTGTATAACGAAATGCTTGTGGTATTTTTGCGTAACACCATTTGCGAAAATCGCCAACAAACTTCGTTAAACCAATAAATTAAGCCCCAAGCGTAACATAGTTTACGAAAAGAGCCTTATCTATGGCTATTTTCGCAAAGAGTGTTGTGCTTTGTATAAGCTCAGGCACCTGTATAACGAAATGCTTGTGGTATTTTTGCGTAACACCATTTGCGAAAATCGCCAACAAACTTCGTTAAACCAATAAATTAAGCCCCAAGCGTAACATAGTTTACGAAAAGAGCCTTATCTATGGCTATTTTCGCAAAGAGTGTTGTGCTTTGTATAAGCTCAGGCACCTGTATAACGAAATGCTTGTGGTATTTTTGCGTAACACCATTTGCGAAAATCGCCAACAAACTTCGTTAAACCACTAAAATTAGGCCATAAACGTACATAGTTTAAGAAAATAAACTTATATAAAAGGAATTCATTATTATAATAGAGAAGTAAAAAGTGGAAGGGAGAGGGAAATATGAATTGGGAAACAAGAATTACTAAATTACTTCATATTAAGTTCCCGATAATCCAAGGGGGATTGGCATATCTTGCATACGCAGAGCTTGCAGCCGCAGTTTCAAATGCTGGGGGTCTTGGGCAAATTACAGCAATGTCATTAGAAAGTCCGGAAAAACTGAGAGAAGAAATAAAAAAAGTCAGATCCTTAACCAATAAACCTTTTGGGGTTAATTTTGCTATTGGCCAACACGGTAGACCATTTTCTCATTTCGTAGATGTAGCGATAGAAGAAAAGGTTCCTGTCGTTTCTATCACTGGGGGTAATCCAACTCCTTTTTTTCAGCAACTGGAAGGTGTTAATGTTAAGAAACTGGTTTTAGTAGCGGCGAAAAAACAAGCACAAAAAGCGGAAAGCCTTGGAGCAGATGCAGTAATGGTGGTTGGAAATGAAGGGGGTGGACATTTAGGTAAGGACGAAGTAGGTACCATGGTTCTCATTCCACAAGTGGTGGATTCAGTAAATATACCTGTTATAGCATCAGGCGGTATTGGGGACGGCAGAGGGCTTATGGCAGCACTTAGTTTGGGAGCTGAAGGGGTAGAAATGGGAACTCGATTCATAGCTACAAAAGAATGTGTCCATGCCTCGGATGTATACAAACAGGCATTAATAAATGGAGATGAAACTAGTACAATTGTCATTAAAAAGTCACTAGGAATGCCTGCGCGCGCAATTATGAATAAATGGACAGACCACATTATAAATATCGAGAAGCAAAATGGCGGATATGAGGCATTGAAAAATTACATAAGCGGGACAGCGAATAAAAATTATATCTATAATGGTAATGTTGAAGAAGGCTTTGCTTGGGCTGGCCAAGTAATGGGGCTTATTAAGGATATACCAACGGTAGAGGAGCTAATCAATAGAATGATAAAAGATGCAGAAATAATCTGTGATAATTGGTCAAAATAAATTATGAAGAGTATATCTTTTAAATAAATATACGAAAACAGCTTAGAGTAAAAAGAAGGTTGGTGAAGAAATGGAATATCAATATCCATTTGATACGGATTGGAGCACGAAAGAGGTTGTAGATGTTATTCAGTTTTTTGAAGCAATTGAATTGGCATATGAAAAGGGAATTGAACGGGAAAAATTAATGGAAAAGTATAGGCGCTTCAAGGAAATTGTACCTGGTAAAGCGGAAGAGAAGAAATATTGCAATGAATTTGAGAAGGAAAGCGGCTATTCCTCTTATCAAGTGGTAAAGAAAATGAAAGATTTGGAGCCTGGAAAAATAGTGAAAATGTAAACCGCAGACGAATCTGCGGTTTTTTATATGCCCATTTTAATTAATTTTTGTTTTCTACATTGTATAAAGGGGTACTAACGTACTAAAGGTATCTTGAATATGTTGCAAAAGCTCTTCGCCGGTCCATTTTACAACTTGTTCCCTAGGAATATTAATTCCGCATAGTACCTCTGCTTTTTTAACGGTTTGAACTCTTTTGAAAAGTTGAAGCAGGTCATTCTTACTCATCGATTTTGCATCTGGCTTCATGTGATCACCAGACCAAACGAAAGTGGATGGGATAATACGAACTATTTTATCAATATTTTTTTCGAATTTCTTGCCGTATTCTACTTTAGTCGGTGATTCATATATAATGGCAAACCACACAAATAGATGTGTGTGCCATAATCCGATTTGAAAATGAGGGAGCATTTTGTATCCGCGTTTATTATTTGCAAAAGCAACCCATGAATCATTTGGAGGATTTATAGTTCTTCGGGCATGTTTGGCAACATGCGGGAAGATTTCTTCACCTGCTAATACACTTAAAGTTGGAGCAAAATGATCACCGAGAAATTCTAATTTTGGTCTTAATGTGGAAATGAGCTTATCCATTCTTGCTTCTAGGCCATCTATTAAAAATAAATCAAAATCTTCATTCGTAAGTCCATCAAACTTCATTGTTGCACCTCTCTTCTGTCCACTTTTCATATTTTATCAATATTTGGGAGGACATCAAACAAATTTGCTTATGAAGCAACATTTCTGGGTAATTACACATTTTAGTTGCATCCTTTTAATTAAAACATACTATATCATAAGGTGGCATCACAATATTTTAGGAAATCATAAAATGCATATTAACTTGGAAGTTAAAAAACATTCGATGAGCGAAAATGAAATTAGGAAAGGGAGTGAATAGGATGAAACAAGTAATGAATTCAGCTAAAAAGAAAAAGCATGATCTTGAAAGAATTGCCGTATTGCGATTAGAGCTTGATTATGAATTGGCAGTATTATATGAAGCTATTCAAAATAAAAATGAAGCAGCTAAAACAAAGGCAAAAATCCGATTAGAGAAAATTAGAGATGAATTGCTTAAAATGAAAGCTATTTAAATTAGAGAAGAGTAAAGAGTATTCTTTTCCTCATCTAAGTGGATGGGGTTCGTTTTTGTGAGTTTATTAACCTCGTATCTGAATGAAGAAATGCAGTAAACTTGAAATAGAAATAATTTTCCTTTAAGCTAAATTTACATTTAGGTAAGGCAATATACTTATCCATTTAAAAGATGTAATGTTTATGGTAATAGATGTCTGGAGGATGCAGATGTGATAAATTGGGAGAAGGTAAACTCAGATGTAATGAAGTGGTTAAGAGAAGCGGGTAAGGATATAGTGAACTCGTTTTCGGAAACATTACAAATTCAAACAAAATCTGATAGAAATGATTTAGTTACAAATATCGATAAGCAAACAGAGATGTTCTTTATCGATAAGATTCGTAATACATACCCGGAGCACCATATCTTAGGCGAGGAAGGCTATGGTGAAACATTACATAATACGGATGGAGTTATTTGGATTATTGACCCAATTGATGGGACTGTGAATTTTGTACACCAACAACGTAATTTCTCTATTTCCATTGGAATTTACGAAAATGGCGTAGGAAGGTTAGGGTATATTTATGATGTGGTGCATAATGAGCTATATCACGCTATTGCTGGGGAAGGTGCATATTTTAATGGGAAAAAATTGCCTATGCTTGAGGAACCAGAAGTTTCCGACTCCATTGTAGGGATTAATGCTACTTGGCTTATTTCCAATAGGCATGTACCAGTAGAGAATTTGCATAAGCTAGTGAGGGATGTCCGCTCCACTAGATCCCTAGGCTCTGCGGCTCTAGAGATGGCCTACATTGCAACTGGCCGGTTTGATGCCTATATTGCTATGAGACTGTCCCCGTGGGATTTTGCTGCCGGTAAAATCTTGGTCGAGGAACTAGGTGGAAGCTTGACAACTGTTAAAGGTGAACCGTTGAATATTTTGAAGGGCAGTACTGTTTTTGTTAGTAAACCTGGCCTCCATCATAAAATTTTAGAAGGTTATTTAATAAAGGAAAAGGAGGAAGATTAAATCCCCTCCTTTTTATAATTTGCCCTCTTCACGCCATTTTTTCTTCGTTTTAAAACCAATCCCAAGAATAAATATCAATATGACGATACAAATAAGAAAGCCAAGAATGCTTTGCTCTCCAATTGCTACTCCTATGCCCGCCATTGAGAAAGCAGCGATTATTGCATATATTAGAAATATCCATTTAACATTTTTCACCTATATTGCCTCCGTCATCTTCGTCTCACTCATATCTATTTTACCGAAAATGTTTCTGCTTTTCTAGTCATTGTGATATAATACGTAAGTTGGAGATATACTAAGGCTGTTCTCGTATAAATTGTAGCTTTTCGTAATTTGTTTTAAATCCAAAGTAGGATTTAGCTTTGGGGCATCTTTTCTTAAAAAGGATACCTTTTCTTCAGGTGAATGGAGAAGTTTATAACACTTTATTTTACAAAAGCAACAAGGTTTAAGAAAAGAGCCTTAACTAAATTTGATCGTTTTAAGGTCAGGAGGAACAACTTTGAATAGAAGAGATGATATAAGAAATATAGCCATTATTGCCCACGTTGACCATGGAAAAACTACTCTTGTGGATCAACTGTTAAAGCAATCAGGTACTTTTCGTACAAATGAACAAGTGGCTGAACGTGCAATGGATTCAAATGATTTAGAACGTGAAAGAGGAATTACGATCCTTGCCAAAAATACAGCCATTCAATATAAAGATAAAAAAATTAATATTATGGATACACCGGGACACGCGGACTTCGGCGGTGAAGTAGAGCGTATTATGAAAATGGTTGACGGTGTATTGCTAGTCGTGGATGCATACGAGGGCTGTATGCCGCAAACTCGCTTTGTATTAAAGAAAGCTCTGGAACAAAATTTAACACCAATAGTTGTTGTAAACAAAATTGACCGCGATTTTGCCCGTCCAGAGGAAGTAGTGGATGAAGTGCTTGAATTATTCATTGAGTTGGATGCAAATGAGGATCAATTAGAATTCCCAGTGATCTATGCTTCTGGTATTAATGGAACAGCAAGCAGTACACCTGATAAGCAAGATGAGAATATGGAGGTCCTATTCGATACGATTGTGGAACATATTCCTGCTCCACTCGATAATCGTGACGAGCCATTACAATATCAAGTGGCACTTTTGGATTACAATGATTATGTTGGTCGTATTGGAATTGGTCGTGTTTTCCGTGGAACGATGAAAGTTGGAGAACAAGTTGCATTAATGAAATTGGACGGTTCAGTAAAACAATTTCGTGTAACTAAATTGTTTGGTTTCTTCGGATTAAAGCGTCTAGAAATTGAAGAAGCATATGCAGGAGATCTTGTCGCGGTATCTGGGATGGAGGATATCAATGTAGGTGAAACAGTTTGTCCTGTCGATCATCAAGATGCACTTCCACCATTAAGAATTGATGAACCAACATTACAGATGACTTTCATTGTGAATAATAGTCCATTTGCAGGAAGAGAAGGTAAATACGTAACTGCACGTAAAATTGAAGAAAGACTACAAGCTCAGTTACAGACAGATGTGAGTTTAAAGGTTGAAAATACTGATACACCAGATGCATGGGTAGTATCTGGACGCGGGGAATTACATCTTTCCATCTTGATTGAAAATATGCGACGCGAAGGATTTGAGCTTCAAGTTTCTAAACCTGAAGTTATTGTAAGGGAAATTGATGGAGTCCGCTGTGAACCAATTGAACGTGTTCAAATTGATATTCCTGAGGAAAATACAGGGGCTATTATTGAATCAATGGGAACCCGTAAAGGTGAAATGCTTGACATGATTAATAACGGAAGTGGTCAAGTACGGTTAATTTTTAATGTACCTGCCCGCGGTTTAATCGGATATTCGACAGAATTTATGACTTTAACACGTGGATACGGAATCTTAAATCATACTTTCGACAGCTATCAACCAATGCAACCAGGAAAAGTTGGAGGCCGCCATCAAGGAGTGCTAGTTTCAATGGAAACTGGTAAGGCAACCACTTATGGAATTATGCAGATAGAAGATAGAGGAACTATTTTTGTTGAACCTGGTACGGAAATTTATGAGGGTATGATTGTTGGTGAAAACACCCGTGAAAACGATATTACTGTTAATATTACGAAGGTTAAACATGCAACAAACGTACGTTCAGCAACTAAAGATCAAACTTCTGTTATTAAGAAACCTCGAATTATGTCATTAGAAGAAGCATTAGAGTATCTTAATGATGATGAGTATTGCGAAGTGACACCTGAATCTATTCGCTTACGTAAGAAAATCCTCAACAAGAATGAGCGCGAAAAAGTTGCGAAAAAACAAAAGTTTGCAGAAATGAAATAAATTCAAGGAAATAATAAAACAATAAATGTTATGCTTAGGATGTGAGAAATTTTTCTCACATCTCTATTAGTATGGAAAATACTGTTTCTAACACTATAAACCAATAGGTGGAAAGGAGTAGGGATAATTGCCAAGTACAGATCCTCATGAAAGACTTTCATTCTTTGCTTCCCTTTTTAAAGTAGATCAGCATCCAGAGCTGGGCATGTGGTTACTTTATTTAACCATCATTGCTTTATGTATTTTGGTTTTTAAACTCGGATTTGCCAAGAAACTACCATTACTAAAATCAGCAGTTATTTATATTTTTTTGATTTTAGGATGCACAGTATTAACTTTTTTTGCAATATTTTTGCCAATCGCAGAAGGATTAGTTGTAGCAAGCTTAATATTAATTATTTATAAAATTCGTCGAGTCAATCAAAAGAAAGCTGAAGCACAAGAGGAAATATAAAAGCCCGCCACTGTATTTGGCGGGCTTTTATATTTCCTCTGCTGTTTTCTTAGCAGCTTGATTAGCCAATGTTTTCTCCGAAATTCTATCATGACACTCATCACACATATATGTATGAATAGGCCGGTTTTTTAACCGCTTCGCTATTAAGGAGTCATCATCAATCGTTTCTATTTTATCGCATAATATGCATTGTACTTTCATTCCTGATACACCCCAAGTACTTTTTTCTTAATTTTTACTCCTTTCAGTATAACATGATTATCCATTGTGAATTACTTATTTTTTATGATTTGATTGATTCTCCTGTTGTTTTTCTAAATTACGGTCATTATGCTTGTTTAATTGATCCTTAGGTGCATTTGGTGCTTTATCAGGATTTTTTGCAGGGATAATATTTTTAGGGATTTCAGGCATTAATCTACCAGCAATATCTGCTAATTCTCGGATTATTCCTTGCCCCGGCTTTCCAGCTCGGATATCCGCGGCAATTTCCTTCAACCTGTCATTGATATCTGGGTCTGCGACAACAATTGCCTCTGCTCCATATGGATCATGCTTTAGACTCTCTGCAACAGAGTATTTAATGGTGCCAACTTCTGAGCGTTCTAGGTCACCATTAATATCGATACCAACAATCGCGTATTTTCCAAATACAACGGCAGTGGCCTCATTAACACCCGGTACATCCGTTGCTAATTGAACCAGCCTCTTAGAAATTTCCTGCCCTGATTTTCGGTCGGTATTACCATTATTATTATTTTTCATTGCTACAGGCTGCGGATTATAATTATTGCGGTTATTTTCAGCCACACCATTTCTTTGTGAACAAGAAGTTAACAATAGAAAAAGACCTATGAATAAAAATATTCTTTGCAAATTCAATACCTCCTACGGATATGGCTCCCTACATTTATATATATTGTGCAATTTTCTTCTATCTTTATTCGTTCATTCATATATTTTAGCAATGTCCGTCCACTTCTAATGAACCGGATGATGAGAAAAATCATAAGATAAATTAATCCATGAGGAGCAGGAGGCATCAATTTGAAAAAAATATATGTGTTAGATACGAATGTCTTGTTACAGGACCCATATGCTATTTTTTCCTTTGAGGATAATCAAATTGTTATTCCGGCAGTCGTTCTCGAAGAAGTTGATTCAAAGAAAAGGTATATGGATGAAATTGGACGTAATGCAAGGCAGGTATCCAAATTGATAGACAGCTTTAGACAAGCAGGTAAGCTCCATGAAAAAATACCGCTTGAAAACGGCGGCGAGCTTCGAATTGAATTAAATCATCGCTCGTTTCATCAGCTACAAGATATATTTGTTGAGAAAACTAATGATAATCGAATTTTAGCGGTAGCCAAAAATTTAGCATTAGAAGAAGGTACAAAGGAAAAAGGAAAGCAAGTAATTCTAGTAAGCAAAGATGCTTTGGTGAGAGTGAAAGCGGACGCACTAGGGCTGCAAGCGGAGGATTTCTTGAATGATCGTGTTGTTGAAATAGATCACATATATACAGGCTTTTTAGCAATTCATATAAACATTGAATTGCTTAATCAATTTTATGAAAAAGGTGAAGTGAATTTATCTGAAATAACGAATCATCCGTTCTATCCAAATCAGTTTTTAATTATGAAGGATGCTTTAGGAAGCTCAGCTTCAGCAATCGGAATAGTGGACAAATCGGGCAAAATTGTTAAAAAACTGGTTCACACCTTTGATTCTGTTTGGGGAATAAAGCCGAGAAATGTCCAGCAAACAATGGCGATGGAATTGTTATTTCGTACTGATATACCTCTTGTTACAATGATCGGTAAGGCGGGAACAGGAAAAACTTTGCTGGCACTTGCGGCAGGATTAATGCAAACGGAAGATTTACACACCTTTAAAAAGCTTTTAGTTGCAAGACCAATTGTTCCGGTAGGAAAGGATTTGGGTTATCTTCCAGGTGAGAAACAAGAAAAGCTTCGCCCTTGGATGCAGCCGATTTATGATAACCTAGAGTTTTTATTTAACACAAAAAAACCAGGAGAATTAGATGCAATTCTTGCAGGGATGGGCTCCATTGAAGTAGAAGCTTTGACCTATATAAGGGGGCGCAGTATTCCGGATCAGTTTATTATTATTGATGAAGCTCAAAACTTAACAAAGCATGAGGTTAAGACAATATTAACGAGAGTTGGAGAGAGAAGCAAAATTGTCTTGATGGGGGATCCTGAGCAAATTGACCATCCGTATTTGGATGAATATAACAACGGTTTGACATATGTATTGGAAAAATTTAAAGATGTTACTGTTGCCGGACATATAAAATTGATGAAGGGGGAAAGATCCGGATTAGCACAGCTGGCTGCGGACATTTTGTAAACCCGATACACAGTGTATGAAAATAGCATGAAGGATGTTCATATTTTTTAAAATAAAAAATTATATAACATAACAAAAGCAAAAAGGTATTAGCCTTTTTGCTTTTGTTTAAATGTTATTTATTCGATGCGAAATGCTTTTACATGTTTGATTGGGTTGTCTTTATTGGATCCATCTTCATACAGGATATGAATTGGACCATCTTCTTTTAAAGGTTTGCCTTCCTTTGAAAAGGCAGCAATTAATGTATAAGCCTCTTCTAATGGAATACTTACATCGCCATCTGAAGTTTCAATGACAAATTGGGTGCCAAATGGCTCTGCGTTCTTAATGAATGGTTCTAATTTCATGCCAAATGTTCCAGTTAATAAAATTTCTTTTAAATATCTTTTTGGTTTGGTGGCTGGGGGTGGAGCAGCCCCTTCTTTCAATCCACGATTAAAGGTTTCGGCCATTTTATTCTTATAGATTTCCAATTCATCTGATTCCTCTTGTTTTGCATCAAAATATGTATTTAAATCAATTTTTCGATCATCAAAAATCCATACACCAGCATCAAGTGTAATAGGAAATTTTACTTTACCTTTAAATGGAATTATCATTTTGTTTCCTCCTAACTACTATATTAAAATTATACCTTTTTACAAATTAAATGTCACATTTTGACGAACCTTTGAAAAAACCTAGAACTTCAAGGCAACTAAGTATTTCTTACTTGCATTTAGGGTGATTTCTTAGTAAAATTTTTAAATAGGATTGTCTATTGTAAGGATCGGGGGGATCAATTTGGCGTCTGATATAAAAGTGGACTACCGGGAAAAAGCCTATAATCTATTGAAAATAGACGCGGATAAGATATTGCGTTTAATAAAGGTGCAAATGGATAATTTGACGATGCCCCAATGTCCTTTATATGAAGAGGTGTTGGATACACAAATGTTTGGCCTTTCCCGTGAAATAGATTTCGCAGTAAGATTAGGATTAGTGGATGAAAAGGACGGCAAGGAAATGCTTGATTCTTTAGAGAGAGAACTTACTGCTTTACATGATGCATTCACTAAAAAATAGGCATTTTAAAAACTCAAACAAGTTATCGAATTTGTTTGGGTTTTTTTGATATATAACCCTAATCATATTTTTTACCATTAAAATGACCGTTTTTTAAAGAAGGAAATTTATCATTTTTGAAGAATATCTTTTGTAGACTAAAGGATTGGAAGGTTATTATGTTTAAAAAAATCTTAAAGTCGTTTGACTACTCCATTATCACCGTGTACATACTGCTTTGTTTATTTGGATTAGTAATGGTTTATAGTGCGAGCATGGTAACTGCCATTAGAATAGGACAAAGCAGTGATTTTTTCTATATGAAGCAATTAAAGAATCTTATTCTATCTATAGTTGCATTTGGATTTGCTGCTTTTTTGCCATACAAACTCTACAAATCCAATCGATTTTTAGGGACGATGATGCTTGTATCGATTTTCGGTTTATTAGCTATCTTTGCATGGGGAAGTATTTATAACAATGCAAATAGTTGGTTATCGTTCGGTTCAAGCTCAATACAACCGTCCGAATTTGTTAAATTAAGCGTCATCATATACTTATCAGCAGTATATTCGAAAAAACAAACTTATATCGACCATTTTAATAAAGGGGTCGTTCCACCCATTGCTTTTCTCATCTTTGTTTGTTTCCTAATTGCAATTCAGCCTGATACTGGAACTGCAGGAATAATCTTTTTAATAGGATTGACGATCATTATGTGTTCGGGTATGAAGTTTAAAACATTAATGAAACTATTTGGATTTGGTCTCATTATTATTGGCATACTTTCTCCATTTGTAATCTTAGAAAAAGATAAGATATTTTCACCAACAAAAATGGGGCGCATCACTGGATTTACGGAGCCATTTAAATACGCACAAAAAGAGGGCCATCAGCTGGTTAATTCTTACTTTGCGATTGGTGCAGGCGGATTAAAAGGCCAAGGTCTTGGTCAAAGTATTGAAAAGCTTGGATATCTCCCAGAGCCTCAGACAGACTTTATTATTGCGGTAATTTCAGAGGAGCTTGGAATATTTGGAGTAGCATTTGTCATTGTTGGATTGGCATATTTAGTGTTAAGAGGTATTTACTTAGGACTCAAATGTCAGGATACTTTTGGAAGTCTTTTGTGTATTGGGATATCCAGCATGATTGCAATACAAACGTTTATTAATTTAGGCGGAGCTGTAGGGCTGATTCCAATAACGGGTGTACCACTTCCATTCATTAGTTACGGGGGATCCTCGCTTTTACTATTATCTATTTCTATGGGAATACTAGTAAATATATCGATGTTTATCAATTATGAAGAGAAATATAAAAAGAAAAAGGAAAAACCAGTAACTAGTAAATCAATGAAATATAAAACCTTCAAGGTACAAGGATAAGAAAATTACATCGGAATAATCATGGCAAAGGGGAGAGACATAATGAAAAGAATTGAGAAGATATTGGTAGCGAATCGTGGAGAAATTGCGATACGTGTATTCCGCGCTTGTACGGAGTTAAATATTCGTACAGTTGCTATCTATTCTAAAGAGGATTTGGGCTCTTTCCACCGTTATAAGGCGGATGAGGCTTATTTAGTCGGTGAAGGGAAAAAACCAATTGAGGCTTATTTAGATATAGAAGGTATTATTGAGATTGCTAAACGATCTAATTCAGATGCTATTCATCCGGGATATGGTTTTTTATCAGAGAACATAGAGTTTGCTCGCCGATGTGAAGAGGAAGGAATAATTTTTATTGGGCCAAAAACAGCTCATTTAGATATGTTTGGAGATAAAGTAAAAGCGAAGGAACAAGCTAAATTAGCTAAAATCCCTGTAATTCCTGGGAGTGATGGTCCAGTACAAGATGTGTTGGAAGTACAGGCATTTGCTAATCAGCATGGTTTCCCAATTATTATCAAAGCTTCATTAGGTGGCGGCGGTAGGGGAATGAGAATTGTAAATAGCCTCCAAGAGATAGAAGAAGCTTACCATCGTGCCAAATCAGAGGCTAAAGCAGCTTTTGGGAATGATGAAGTATATGTAGAAAAGTTTGTGCAAAATCCAAAGCATATTGAAGTCCAAATATTAGGAGATAGCGAAGGAACGATTATACATTTATTCGAGCGCGACTGCTCCGTTCAGCGCCGTCATCAAAAAGTCGTTGAAGTAGCACCTTGTGTATCACTATCAGATGACCTTCGCCAAAATATATGTAATGCAGCAGTAAGTTTAATGAAAAATGTTCAATACGTTAATGCGGGTACAGTAGAATTTTTAGTGTCAGAAAATGATTTTTACTTTATTGAAGTAAATCCACGTGTGCAGGTGGAGCATACAATTACGGAAATGATTACAGGTGTGGATATTGTTCAATCTCAAATATTAATTGCTGAGGGGCATCCATTACATGGTGATGTAATTGGGATCCCTGAACAATCCAAACTAACTATTAATGGTTTTGCCATTCAATCGCGTGTTACAACAGAAGATCCTTTAAATAATTTTATGCCGGATACTGGAAAGATCATGGCATATCGTTCTGGGGGCGGGTTTGGGGTACGGCTAGATGCAGGAAATGGATTTCAAGGTGCTGAAATTACACCGTACTATGATTCATTATTAGTGAAGCTGTCGACATGGGGGTTATCTTTTAACCAAGCTGCATCTAAAATGGTCAGAAACTTGCAAGAGTTTCGAATAAGAGGAATCAAAACGAATATCCCATTCCTAATCAATGTTGTAAAGCATGAAAAGTTTATCAATGGACAATATGATACTTCATTTATAGATACAACACCGGAATTATTTAATTTCCCAATCAGCAGAGACCGCGGGACAAAAATGTTGTCTTATATCGGCACTGTAACTATTAATGGTTTCCCGGGCATTGCAAAAAAAGAAAAGCCTATCTTTACAAAGCCCCGCATACCTAAGATTTCCTATTCATCCAGTATTCCGTACGGAACTAAACAGTTATTAGATGAAAAAGGACCATCTGGTGTATTGGATTGGATTAGATCACAGGAACAAGTGTTATTAACCGATACTACTTTTCGAGATGCACATCAATCATTGCTTGCAACGAGAGTCAGAACACATGACCTTAAAAAAATAGCAGAACCAACTTCAAGGCTCATGCCAGAACTTTTTTCGTTAGAAATGTGGGGAGGGGCAACCTTTGATGTTGCATACCGCTTTCTAAAAGAAGATCCGTGGGAGCGATTGGCAGAGCTTAGGGAACGTGTTCCCAATATATTATTTCAAATGCTGTTAAGAGCATCTAATGCAGTAGGATATAAAAACTATCCTGATAATGTCATAAAGGAATTTGTGAGGGAATCGGCATCGAATGGAATCGATGTGTTTCGGATTTTTGACAGCTTAAACTGGGTCAAGGGTATGGAAATCGCCATTGATGCTGTACGGGAAACGGGTAAAATAGCGGAAGCGTCTATCTGTTATACAGGTGATATCGAGGATCCAGCAAGAATAAAATATAATATTCAATACTATAAGGAAATGGCGAAGGAATTAGAGCTTCAAGGTGCACATATTTTAGGCATTAAGGATATGGCAGGGTTATTGAAACCGCAAGCTGCGTACCGTTTAATATCCGAATTAAAAGAAGTTGTTCAAATTCCTATACATCTACACACCCACGACACGAGTGGAAATGGTATATATACATATGCAAAAGCGATTGAAGCCGGTGTCGATATTGTAGATGTTGCTCTGAGCTCTATGGCGGGGCATACATCACAACCAAGCATGAATTCACTTTATTATGCTCTTGAGGGTACAGAAAAAGTCCCGAATATTAATATTCAGGATGTAGAGGAATTATCTCATTACTGGGAAGATGTTAGAAAGTACTATCATGACTTTGAAAGCGGAATGAATGCACCGCATACGGAAATATATCAGCATGAAATGCCTGGTGGCCAATATAGTAATTTGCAGCAACAAGCTAAGGCAGTTGGTCTAGGAGACCGCTGGGAAGAAGTAAAAAATATGTACCGTAGGGTAAACCTTATGTTTGGTGACATTGTGAAAGTAACGCCATCTTCCAAGGTGGTTGGAGATATGGCATTATTCATGGTTCAAAATGATTTGAGCGAGGACGATGTCATTGCGAAAGGATCAAAAATCGATTTTCCAGACTCTGTTATAGAATTATTCGAAGGCTACCTAGGTCAGCCTCATGGCGGTTTTCCGGACAAATTGCAAAAAGCAATATTAAAAGATAAGGAACCAATTACAGTAAGACCTGGAGAATTATTAGCTAATGTCGATTTTAATAGTTTGAGTAATACCTTGAAAAGAGAAACAAATAATAATGAAATTACCATGTTGGACACACTTTCATATGCACTATATCCAAAAGTGTTTTTGGATTATACGAAAACTATAGAACAATATGGAAATGTTTCTGTTATTGATACACCAACCTTCTTCTATGGAATGAATATTGGGGAGATTATAGAAGTAGAGATTGAAACAGGTAAAACCCTTATTGTTCAATTACTTTCTATTGGTCAACCACGTCCGGATGGTACACGAATTATTTATTTTGAACTTAATGGCCAGCCCCGAGAAGTTATTATCCGTGATGAAAGCCTTAAGTCATCGGTTGTCCAGAAGGTAAAAGCGGATCCGAAAAAGGAAGAGCAAATAGGAGCAACTATGCCTGGTACAGTAATAAAAGTGATGGTGAATAAAGGGGATAACATTAAACAGGGTGATCATTTGATGATTACCGAAGCAATGAAAATGGAAACGACGGTGCAAGCACCATTCTCCGGAACTGTAAAAGACATTTATGTCATAAACGGCGATTCCATTCAAACAGGTGATTTATTAATAGAATTGGGAAAAGCATAAAAAAGATGCAGACAATGAAAGTTGTCTGCATCTTTTTACGTTGTTTTGTTAATGTAATTTTGATGTTTAATGTAATAATGATTTCTGTTTACAAGTAAAAGGAAATAACTTAAAAGGCCAAAGAGGCAGGAAATAAATAAAGCATGAAGTAATTCAATATATAGATTTCCTCTGGAAAAAATAATCGATGCACCTGCGATAACCTGAAGTAATACTAGAATAAATGCGATTATTGATCCCCAATATATAACAGGATATTGCTTATAATTTTTTATTGCTATCAGCATGATATATCCAATCCATACGAAAATGAGTGCTGCTGCACAGCGGTGACCCATTTGAATCCATTGATGTATATTCGTTGGGAGCACTGGAGAATTATTAAAGCATAATGGCCAATCTAAACAGGTCATACTTGAATTGGTATGGCGCACAAGTGCACCAGTATAAACAACAAGATAACTATAGATTGTTACTCCAATAAGATGAAACTTCATTCTTCGATCAATGATTAGTGCAGCAGCATTGAATTTTTGATCCACTTCAAAGATTAACAATGTCAATAACAGTACCGAAGCAAAAGATATTAAGGATATTCCGAAATGCAATGCCAGTACGAAACTATTTTGTCCCCAAACAACAGCTGCGGCACCGATTAATGCTTGTAAGATAAGGAAAAACAATGATAGTACTACTAAAAACTTTGTTTCCCTTTTTCCACCGATCGCTTTCCATGACCAAATGGATAAAATTAATAATAGAATTCCAACACTGCCAGAAACAAAACGGTGTGCTAACTCGATGATTGTTTTTATTGTTAGCTGACTAGGGATGATTTCACCGTGGCACAGCGGCCAGGATCTTCCACATCCCATCCCGGAATCCGTTTTTGTCACTAAAGCTCCTCCGATTAATACGAACAGCATTCCGAGCGTTGTTAAGATTGCCAGCCATTTTAAACCTCGATGCAATCTATTCACCTTCTTTTTCTAGAATAATAAAATACTTTAAAGAATGTATATTCTTAACCTTTAGTTTTCTAATAGTAGAAATAAGTACACTTATTGATAGTACATAATCAAGGTGGAAAAAACAAACGAAAATTTTGTTACAGCCTTTTAATTATACGATTTTCATATTTTGTCATTCTCATTTTCATAATGTAGACAAGTAATGGAAAAAATAACAAACAAAACATATCTACAGACACAATATCGACATAATTATGTCAAAAAATATTCACAATAATAATTGCAGTTATGTTTTAATATGAAATTGATGCTTTTTTTGTGAAACCATTGAATATTACAGTCTATTTGTGTTTGTTTTGTGGTAAACTTTAAATGTTGGTTTTTAGGGAGGCACTATTTTCCACTAGAATAACGTTAAAAATGAACAATTAGCGACAATTTGTGGAATTATAGAAATTATATAAGATTTGTTTTATAGTAAATCTATATGTGTATTTAACATGAGGGGAGGGAAAAAAATGTCTAATAGTCGAGTTATCGCAAGTGTTGAAAAAACAGATATTCCGGAGACTACCGCATTAAAAGATTTTTTATCACTAATAAAAATTGGGATTGTTAACTCTAACCTAATTACAACATTTACCGGATTATGGTTAGCGATCGTTTTTACAGAAAAACATTTTTTTCAATCTCTTGATATTGTCCTTCTTACATTAATAGGTTCTGGTTTAATAATTGCTGGTTCGTGTGCATTAAATAATTATATTGATCGAGATATTGATCAAATAATGCATAGTAAGAGATCACGCCCTACTGTAACAGGTAAGATTAGTGCCGGAAAAGTATTGGCACTTGGACTTTTCTTTGTTGTTTTAGGATTGATTTTATTATTTATGACTACGATAACCGCTGGTGTAATTGGAATTATCGGTGTGTTTAGTTATGTAGTTTTATATACTATGTGGTCAAAGCGTCAATTCGTAAGCAATACGGTAATTGGCAGTGTTCCAGGTGCAGTACCTCCGTTAATCGGTTGGGCTGCAGTAGATTCACATTTACATACAGTAGCCTGGATTTTATTCTTATTAATGTTTATATGGCAACCGCCGCATTTCTACGCATTGGCAATGAAACGATGTGAAGAATATCGGGCAGCAGGAATTCCTATGCTTCCGGTTGTAAAAGGATTTAAAACCACGAAAGTTCATATGGTTGTATGGGTAGCATGCTTACTTCCTCTTCCATTTTTCTTATTTTCATTAGGAATCCCTTTTGTTGTTTTGGCAACTGTCTTTAATGTTGGTTGGCTTGCTTTAGGGTTATATGGATATAAGATGAAGGATGATTTAAAATGGGCGAAGCTAATGTTCGTCTACTCGTTAAATTATTTAACAATATTATTCGTGGCAATGGTTATCCTAACTCTTATTAAATAGGGAATTCTTTCTTTAAAGAGAAATCCAAATATATTTTTTGTCCTTGTAAACTTATAAGACATAATAGAAAGAGGGGTTCGAAAAGGCTATGAAACAATGGCTGAAAAACGCGCGTTTAATATCAGTGTTTGCTATGTTTGCTGTATTAGCGCTTGCTCTTTCTGGCTGTGGAAAACCATATTTATCAACATTGGATCCAGCCGGTGAAGTTGCTAAAAAACAATATCATCTGATGCTTCTAAGCACAGGTATCATGGTAATTGTTATTGCAGTAGTTGTAATAATTTATGTTACTGCATTAATTCGTTTCCGTCGCAAAAAAGGAAAGGAAGATTTTATTCCGAAACAAGTTGAAGGAAACCATGTTTTAGAAATTGTTTGGACTGTTATTCCGATTATTTTACTGGTCATTTTAGCAATTCCAGTTGTCGCTACTACCTTTAACTTAGGTGATACGAAGGCGATGGATAAAAAAGATAAAAACGGACATTCCAAAGTGCTTGTTGTAAATGTTCGTGCCAGCCTATACTGGTGGGAATTTGAATATCCGGATGAAGGTATTGTAACAAGTCAAACACTGGTATTGCCGGAAGACCAAAAGGTCTATTTCAATGTGAAAGCATCTGATGTAAAGCACTCTTTCTGGATTCCAGCAGTTGGAGGCAAGATTGACGCAAACGTTGATAATGTCAACAAATTCTGGCTAGAAGTAGACAGCAAAAAAGCAAAGGATGCAAACAATTTATTCTACGGAAAATGTGCGGAGCTTTGCGGTCCGTCCCATGGTTTAATGGATTTCAAAGTGAAAACAATGTCCCAAGCAGATTTTGCTAGCTGGATCGACAAAATGAAAGCTGATACAAATCCTAAACCGACAACAGCATTAGCTACTGATGGTGAAAATGTTTTCAAACAATCATGTGCTGGCTGCCATGCTGTATCTCCAGTAGACAAAAGACCTGAAGCAGCTCGTCAAGCACCTAACTTAGCAACATTCGGTGAGCGTGAGCGAATCGCAGGTATATTAGATCACAATAAAGAAAACTTAAAGAAATGGATTAAAAATCCACAAGCCTATAAACCAGGTAATGAAATGCCTGCTTTTGAAAAATCGTTATCTGATCAAGATTTAGATGCATTAGCAGATTACCTAATGGGCTTAAAAGTGGAATAAATTAATAGTTTTTAGGCACAAAAGGGAGGTTTAACTGTGAGTACTAAAGCTCAAAAGAAAGGTTTTGGTGCTACCATTTGGGATTACTTAACTACAGTAGACCATAAAAAGATCGCCATCTTATACCTTATTGCAGGTGGTCTGTTCTTTTTAATCGGTGGTATTGAAGCCATGATGATTCGTATTCAGCTTGCAATTCCTGACAATAACTTTGTTAGTGCAGGTCTATATAATGAAGTGCTTACTATGCACGGTACGACAATGATCTTCTTAGCGGCAATGCCTTTGGTATTTGCATTTATGAATGCTGTAATGCCGCTACAAATTGGAGCGCGTGATGTTGCATTTCCATTTGTCAATTCTTTAGGTTTTTGGCTCTTCTTTTTCGGAGGGGTTTTCCTAAACTTATCATGGTTCTTAGGTGGAGCACCTGATGCAGGATGGACTTCTTATGCATCGTTGTCAATTGAGTCACCAGGACATGGAATTGATTTCTATTCATTAGGCTTACAGCTATCAGGTTTTGGTACCTTAATGGGAGGGATTAATTTCCTAGTAACCATTATTAATATGCGTGCACCTGGTATGACCTATATGCGTATGCCAATGTTTACTTGGACTACTTTTGTTACATCAGCATTAATTTTATTTGCATTCCCTCCACTTACAGTTGGGTTGTTCTTAATGACATTTGACCGTATGTTCGGAGCACAATTCTTTGATGTTGCCGGCGGAGGAAATACAATTATTTGGGAACACTTATTCTGGATCTTCGGACATCCAGAAGTTTATATCTTGATTTTGCCGGCATTCGGTATTTTTTCAGAAATTATTCCAGTATTCTCAAGAAAAAGACTTTTTGGATATTCATCGATGGTTTTCGCAACCGTATTAATCGGATTTTTAGGTTTCATGGTATGGGCACACCATATGTTTACAGTAGGACTAGGGAATGTTGCTAACGCTATTTTTGCGGTAGCTACTATGACAATTGCTATTCCAACAGGTATGAAGATTTTCAACTGGTTACTTAGTATGTGGGGCGGAAATATTAAATTTACAACTCCAATGCTATGGTCTGCTGCTTTTATCCCATCATTCCTTATGGGTGGTGTAACAGGGGTAATGCTTGCCGCAGCACCAGCTGATTATCAATATCACGATTCCTATTTCGTAGTTGCACACTTCCACTATGTAATTGTTGGTGGGGTTGTATTTGCACTAATTGCAGGAACTCAATTTTATTGGCCAAAAATGTTCGGTACAATGCTGAACGAAACATTAGGAAAGATTACATTCTGGACTTTCTTGATTGGCTTCCATTTAACATTCTTTATTCAGCATTTCCTAGGTCTTTTAGGTATGCCACGTCGTGTATGGAAGTTCTTGCCAAACCAAGGTTGGGATTCTGCGAACTTAATAAGCTCTATCGGGGCAGCGTTCATGGCATTCGGTGTTATTGTCATGTTAATCAATATCGTTATTACAACTGTGAAAAACAAACGTGTTGGAAATGACCCGTGGGGAGACGGACGTACTCTTGAATGGGCATTACCATCACCGCCTCCATTCTATAATTTCAAACAGCTTCCACTTGTTCGCGGTGTCGATACTTGGTGGATTGAAAAAATGGAAGGCAAAAAAGAATTAACGCCAGCGGAGCCACTTGGTGATATACATATGCCAGATGCATCTATATTACCAGTAGTAATTTCAGGAGGCTTATTTATTGCAGCCTTTGGTGCACTTTATCATGGAGATAAAGGTAATACTTGGGGTGTACCAGTACTTATTATCGGAATTGGTATTGCACTATTGGGTATGTTAATTCGTTCCGTAAAAGATTATCATGGATTTCATATTCATAAAGAAGATCTTTTGAAAGAAGATAATGATAAGGGGGTTAAGGCATAATGCATGTAGAAGAACAATTCACGCCTAAAACCTGGCCTGAATCGCCTGAAAAAGCAACCCTCGAAGGAAAAAATAAATTTTTAGGCTTTTGGTTTTTCCTTGGTGGCGAAACAGTACTGTTTGCTTCTCTTTTTGCGACTTATATTGCCTTGAAGGATAAGGTTCCAAATCCTTCAATGGCTCATGCAAAAGACTTGTTTGAATTGCCGCTATCGTTTTTAGCAACGATGCTGCTTTTAACTAGTTCGATTACAAGCGTGTACGCAATGTACCATATGAAAAACTTTGCATTTAAAAAGATGCAAGCTTGGTTACTAATTACCGTTTTATTAGGAGCAGGTTTCCTTGGAACAGAAGTTTATGAATTCCATCATTATGTAACCGAGTTTAATCATACTTTTACTAGTAGTGCTTTCGGTTCTGCATTCTATACATTAGTTGGTTTTCATGGAGGTCACGTTGCTTTTGGACTTCTTTGGATTCTTTCACTAATGCTGAGAAATGCTGGTCGTGGATTAAACCTATATAATGCACCAAAGTTTTATGTTGCAAGCTTGTACTGGCATTTCATCGACGTTGTATGGGTTTTCATTTTCACAGTCGTATACTTAATGGGAATGGTGGGATAAGAATATGACAAATGAACAAGTAAAAACTGGCAACCCAAGAGTTGATTATGAATATCGTCGAAGAAAAAGTGCGGAGGAAATGAAGTATCAAATTGTTTCTTTTGCATTAATGATCTTCTTAACGCTTATTGCATTTGGAGCTGTATATGCTGATTTTTCAAAATGGTTTACAATTCCAATTATTTTATTGCTTGCAATTGTGCAGGTAATCTTTCAATTGTATTATTTCATGCATATGAGTCATAAAGGCCATGAGGCTCCACAATTGTTCATGTATTCGGGAGTTTTCGTAGCATTCCTTACCATCTTGACCTTTAGCACAATTATTTGGTGGTAAGCAAAAAATCCAGTCATTTTTTGGCTGGATTTTTTTTATATAGGAAAAGTTTATGAAACTGTCACGAACTACTCCCTCATCACATTGAAGTCTGGAATG
Organism: Bacillus sp. FJAT-49736; assembly: GCF_018343615.1. Lineage (GTDB taxonomy): Bacteria > Bacillota > Bacilli > Bacillales > Bacillaceae_C > Margalitia. Next base: position 688,049 of record NZ_JAGYPI010000001.1, read on the forward strand.
AACAAAAGTATAATGTAAGTTGAGCGTTTAACTAAGTGAGGTGAAAATAGATGGGAGCAATTAGTATTTTTGGCTTTCGCGCGCTATGGAGCCCATTCTTTTTATTAACATTGTTATTTATAACTGCTTTATATTTTCTAATAACAACAGTTTGGAGAAAAGATATTAAAGATAGTGAACCATTACAAATACGTCAGGCATTATATTTTGTCAGTTCGATGGTATTATTATATGCGGTTAAGGGCTCACCAATTGATTTGCTTGGGCATATTATGTTTACAATGCATATGGTTCAGATGTCATTTTTAGTTATGATTATTGCACCATTATTCATATTAGGTATCCCAAACTGGCTCTGGCTCTCCGTGTTGAAGTTACCGGTCATAAAACAACTATTCGGTTTATTTACTAAACCAGTGCTATCCGTTGTTTTATTTAATGTTTTCTTTTCTTTATATCATTTGCCTTTAGTATTTGATACGATAAAGAAAAGTGAAGCCATGCATGGATTGTATACATTATTCTTATTTATCCTGGCTGTTTTTCTATGGTGGCCAATGATTAATAAGGTTCCTGGTCAAAATAAATTATCTGGTGTCAAAAAGGTAGCGTATTTAATTACAAGCGCTATATTACTAACACCAGCCTGTGGTATCATCATATTTGCCAGTCATCCAATTTATCAAACGTATTACAACAGCACAAGCTGGCTGCAGGCGATGTCTCTATGTGTACCGTCAGATACATTGGCAAACTTAAATTTAAGTGGCCCAGAGCTTTTTTCATGGCTCCCTATATTGGAGGATCAGCAATTAGGCGGGGTTATTATGAAAATCGTTCAAGAAATAGTCGATATTATTGTTCTTGGAACCATCCTCTTTGAATGGTTTAAAAAGGATCAAGAGGAAGCAGATAAGATTACAGAAATAATGCTTGCTAATAAACCGGAACCAATAAAATAACTTATAGAAGGAGTTCTTCCTTCTTCATACATACTATTAAAATAATTATTTGAGAGGACGAAATTATGTCAGTACCTATTTTGCCAACTATCAGTACTTCCTGTATCGTTATTAGTGCAATTTTTGTTGCAATCGGTTGGTCATTTATTAAAAAGAAAAAAACAGATCAACATATGAGAATGATGGTATGCGCTGCTATTTTTGCCGTTACGTTTTTTATTATTTATGCAACAAGAACCATTTTTATAGGAAACACCTCATTTGGAGGTCCTGAAAATATAAAGATTTTTTATACCGTTTTTCTTATTTTCCACATCACGTTAGCGACTGTTGGAGCCGTGTTAGGTATTATTTCTTTATGGACGGGCTATAAAAAGAAATATCAATTTCATCGTAAATTAGGTCCAGTTACCAGCAATATTTGGTTTTTTACAGCCATTACAGGTGTAATTGTTTATTTGCTATTATATGTCTTTTATCATGGCGGAGAAACTACTTCAGTGATTAAGGCGATATTGGGCACATAAAAAAAACAGTTCAGGATTCTCACCTGAACTGTTTTTTTTTACTCTGCAAATTCAGCAGCATCTGCTTTAATATCTGCAAGAAGTTTTTCACATTGTTTCACTAAATGTTGTGGATACACTTCATCTTCGCCATATTCCACTCCGTGAGGGTAATAATGTTTTCCTAAGATTGGAACCATTAATTGAATAACTGCGTCGAATGTATCTACATCACCTTCAATAGCATATCCTTGAACTCGAAGATAATAGATGCCTTCTTTGATTTGTAATTTACGGTCATACGATACACGTTCATAATCCCATTGACCAGCACGTACCATCCCATGTCTTGCCATCACATCATCTAATCGATTTAAATCGATTTTTAATGACTGAATACCTGTATTTTCAAATTTCATACTTTTACCTCCTAATCACAGTAAAGCATTTCTATTATTAAAATGCACAATTTGTCTCATGTTTAATAATAGTCCATAATTTACTAACTTTCAATGTATACATTGTGAAAAAAATAAGAAACGAGCACAATGATTTTTAAATAATTTTGTTGAAATTCAAATACGCTTATACTTGATATAAAAATAGGATGAAAGTATGAAATGTATTAAAATAGTGCGGTTTTCTTGATATGACTGAATATTATAGTATAAACTCCTATAAATTCAATGCTATAATAAATTTATTAGCTTTGATAATAAAACAGTATATTTAAAAATATAATCTAATGACAAAGGAGGAACGAAACTGCGAACCGTACTAAAAGTTTTTGTCATACTAGTTATTATATTTGTTATAAGTTTATACTTTCATTTGCGACCGGAAAATAGCAGCGGTATTTTGAATGGAGATAATAGCTCTCAGCAGCCCAAACTAGATCAGAAAAATATATTAAAAAAACAAGAAGATGATAAAAACTATAAACGCCCGTCAATAGGAATATCTACTTTAATAGGAAAAAGTACAAGCGTACTTGTGAAGGAGTTTGGGAAGCCTGCAAGAATTGATCCTTCGGCATATGATTATGACTGGTGGATTTACAATCAAAACGGCCATACATATTTTCAGGCGGGAGTAGAAAACGGCAGAGTAGTTACGATATTTGCTATTGGTAATCAGCTTGATATTAGTCCGTTCAAGCTAGGGGAAAAAATTGAGGATATATATAAATCCATTTTACTAAATACCGAAGTGCTTGTTAATTATAAAAAAGGCTATTATCGGTTTGAATTATCGGAGGAAGATTTAAATATACGACCTCTTGTTAAATTAGGTGATATATTTGCACAGCTTTCACTAGATAAATTTACTGGTACTTTATCTAGTATCCGATTTATGGATAAAGAAACACTTATTAAACAAAGGCAATATGAAATGGTTTATCGTGGAGAGCTCATTAAACCCCAAGATCCTGATGAAGCACAATGGAAGTCCATTGAAAAAGGTAGTGAGCAGCAAATATTTGACTTAACGAATATTATTCGTGAAAGATTTAAATTAAATGAGCTGGAATGGGATAATGATGTAGCGGAAGTTGCTTACCAACATAGTGAGGATATGTTCAAGGAGCAATATTTTTCCCATGAGTCTCCAAAGTATGGGGATTTAGCGAAAAGATTAGAATCTGCACATGTATTTTATCAATTAGCAGGCGAAAACATTGCTGCTCAATATTTGGACGGGCCTGCCGCGGTAGAAGGCTGGTTAAACTCCGAGGGCCATAGAAAATCCTTGTTGGAAAAAAACTTTACACATCTTGGGGTAGGAGTATATCAAAAGTATTATACACAAAACTTTATTGAAAAGAGTTGGAAATAAAAATCCGAGCGAATCTGCTCGGATTTTATTTATGATAGGAGGTTATCCTTTTTTTATAATAAAAAAGGTACCAGTGCAATGTGCAATTTTTTTTCCACCATCACAAAATGCTGAACCTTCCATTACTATGGTTTTGGATCCTTTATGGATAATCTTTGCTGTTGTCTCCAGTATTTCCCCTTTTCCGGGTGCAATATAATGTATCGCCAAATTAGAAGTAACAGCTCCATAGCCTTCAGGCAATACTAAATTAGCTAATGTTCCCATGGCAGTATCTAAAACAGTAGCGGTAATTCCACCGTGTACGATCCCGAGAGAATTATCCGATAACTTATTTATAGGGATAGTAATTTTGTATTCATTATCCAATTCAAGCTTATTCATATTTAGAATGGCAGAAATATAGGAATCATAATTTTGTTGTTTTTTGCTAATTACTCCGCCTAATAATTGATGGATGACTTTTAGGTCCTCATCAGTTGCATCTTTCATGCATTGATCAAATAATTTTTCAACCTCTTGCTTATCCATTTTTGTTAATCCCTCTTGTTCATTAGTTTTCACCTCTACCATGATAGCAAAAAAAACCTTCCATGAAAACTTTTTCACCTTTTCTATGCGCTTATCATATTTTGGTATTAATTACGAATAAAAGTGTGCTTATTTCACATAAGCCTTGACTGATAGAGGTGAAAAAATATGGCTACCAAAAAACTTCACCCTTCTGTTGAAAAATTTAAATCATTTGTGAAAGAACATCCCGGGCTTATTAAGGAAGTTCGCAAGGGTGAACAAACTTGGCAGGATTTATTTGAAGATTGGTACTTACTAGGTGAAGATGATCCACGTTGGGAATCGTATCAAAACGAAAATGCAGAAGGCACGCAAGCAAAAGAAGCAAAATCAAAAAGCTCGTCAAAATCGGAGAAAGGCTGGATGAATCAGATAGGCACTGTCCTGCAAAAAATGGATCCTGACCAAATGCAGCATCATATAAATAATTTAAGTCAGGCAATAGCAGCGGTTCAAGGGGTGTTGGCCCAGTTTCAAAGTCCTTCTTCAAATCAAGTACAAAATCCAGCATCTCCTGAGGCAAAGAATCCATTTTCTTTCCGAAAAGATTAAGAATGGAGCGTTAGTATGCGTTTAGAAATAATAGAATATATCCAGTCTAATAATGAATTAAAACAATTTATTCGTGAACAGCCAATGTGGTATCGTACTCTATGCAGACATCCAGAGGAGATTGAGCGATTTGAAATCGCCTCATTACATTATTATAAAAGGACGATACCACATCGTATGGAGAAATTTTCAAATGGGGTTCAAATGGCCTCCATGATGATGAATATGGTTCAGGCAATGTATACTCAAGGTTAAAAACACATTTTTTAAATGTGTTTTTCTTTTTATCTTTTTTGTGTCCGGAAGCAGATTTTATATTGCTGCATTCGTATATTGTTCTAGGTCCAGATAGACATGAGCTTGGGAATCTTTACTAAGGTAGCTTATTGAATTTTTATGCAAAGTTAGGATTATTATAATGTTTTCCTCATCAAATGCAGAAACATGAATAAATATCATAAAAAAGTTGAGTAAAATTCCTTGATTTGAAGAATTATAAAATCAAGGAGTGATTAGAGATGAGAAAGTTGATAGGACTAGCCATAATATTAGTTATTTTAAGCGGCTGCAGACAAAATATACCGAAACCGGAAACGATAAATGCAAAGGCATCAACAGCCAATTATATAAGTCAAATGAAGCAGGAAGCAACGATTCGTCATTTTGTTAGAGGAAATGATTTATTTGTGGAATGTTTTGTACCATATGTTTCATTTTCAGGACTTAATAAAGGACAGCCAGCAAAAATAAAGGTTTATGTCGACGGTGAGCTAAAGGGAGAATACAACACAGCGGCATTTATCATGAAGGATCTAAAAAATGGTATTCATTATATTAAGGTTGATATTGTAAAACCAAATAATAAGAGTCTAGGGTTGAGCAAGAAGTTTTATATCACTATATAAGCATGTAATTTAAATTCGCTTGCCTAATAAAAACATGGTAATATAGTTTATGGAGGTGAGCTCTTTTGCTTGCAACTATTGAAAGATTGGAAGTAGTGTCAGAGGCAGAAATTTTAGCAAGAATGGTTTTGCAATCAGACACCGCTATAAAATATAGAAAAGCATATTATAGTTTAAAAAATGATCCTGAAACACAAAGAAAGATTGCCGAATTTGTGCGAATGAAGGATCTGTATGAGGATGTACAAAGATTTGGGAGATACCATCCAGATTATAAATATATAAATCAAAAAACACGGGAAGCTAAGCGGGAAATGGATCTAGATGAAAATGTTGCACAGTTTCGGAAAGCCGAGAACGAGCTCCAACAAATCTTAGATGAAATTAGTGTGATTGTTGGTAAATCTGTTTCCGAGTATATCAAGGTACCAACAGGTAATCCTTTCTTTGATTCCGGTTCTTCCTGTTCCGGCGGCTGTGGCTCCGGTGGTGCTTGCGGCTGTTCAGCATAACATACAAATTGGTTATTATAATAATATCGTTTTATTCTACAAGGGATGCATATGTATTCCCTTGTATTTTTATCTTATGAATATTGCTCATATATAATTTTATATGGTAAACTTATGAGAATAAATTAAGGGGATATAGAATATGCGTTCAGATAGACAAGGGCTAATCATTTGGTTAAATAATTTAAAGCATGCTAAATCACTAAGGCGGTTTGGAAATATACATTACTTATCCAAAAAAATGAAATACATTGTTTTATATTGTGATCGGGATGAAATTGAGATGCTGGAGGAAAAAATCGGGTCTCTTCCTTTTGTACGCAAGGTGGAGCAATCATACAAGCCATTTTTGAAGACGGAATTTGAAAATTCAAAACCAGATAAAGCAAAAGAATATGACTATAAAATCGGAATATAAAAACAGGCGGATATTATCCACCTGTTATTTTTCTGTAAAGCATTACTGTAGAGGCTTGATAAAATGGTTCATTCTTAATATTCCAATTAAATATTGATAATATAATTCCTTCTCAGCAAACAGAGTAGAAGGCTTTACATCTAATTCAATAATATTTTTGTTTAATTGTTCTGCAGCTATGTGGAATAGTTCGTATCTTTTGTTCGGCAAAACAGTCGGATTTGGAATTCCCTCCCGGCAAATGTATAAAGCTTGAAAGTCTCCTGGATCCGTTGGTTGCAGAACAGCTACCAAAGATGTGACTTCCTTTCCATTTATAGTGGTATTTAATGCTAGTAAATGTGCTAGCCGATGACGGTTACTTTTTGCTAGTTCTATTAATTCATATATATCGGAAAATCCTTCACCAAGCTCGATAAATCGCTGTATCATTTATGTCCCACACTTTCCATATTCTTATTTTAAATAACTCAATAATCAAGTAGCAAACGAGTTCATTATTAATGTATCATTGAACTATAAAAAAGAGAAGAATTACTACCATATAATTTCTGTAAAAAATGAGGTAAGATAATGCGGAAAACTGGAAACTGGAAACTGTCTGTTTTTATATTAACAGCCGTTTTAGTTAGTGTGATATTTTTTCAATGGAGAAGTTTTTCATCGGAAGAAAACAAAGAAGAACTTCCAAAAGTGGATATCGATTCTTCCATAAAACATCAAAATAATTATTTTACTATTTACCAAACTATACATCAATTATCGCCGAATACTTATGAAGTAATATTTCCGAAGAATATAAAAAATGTAAAATGTTCAAGTGATTCAGGAAAAAAATGTACCTGGTCAGATGCAAAAAAATCAAAAATCAAAATTAATGGCAGAAGTGTAACATTTTCTTATACCATTGATAGAAAAGCCAGCACTGATTTTTATCTTTTGAAAGATTGGTCTATTCAATTAAAAAATGTACAAATGGATAAAGTAAAGATACAACTATCAGAAAGCCAGTTCCAATATGGTACCTGGATAGCAGGTGGTCATACTGTCGCAGTAAAACATCTTGATTTTATCGATTACTACGTTTTTGATAGCAAAGGCGATATTCCGGCATTGCTCTGGAGGAATAAAAAGCTAATGAAAATGGAAGTAAATAATTGGTTCACTATATACCATAGTAAAGACACGAAGATCCCGGATTTTGATTTAAACGTGCTTCAAAAAATGAAAGAATTGCCCGCACAGTTTATTTTTTATACGGATAAATATCCAACGGAACAAATTGGGTCTCTTATCATTTTAAATAAAAGGGATACAGAAAATCTGAATGCTATGATTGTTCAATCCCAAATTAAGAATCAATATCACTTTCCAAAGGGTGAGGAATGGTTTAGAGAGGTTATTGCCGCATGTATTCTGGAAAGACCAATCGGGAGCGAAAAAGCTCAACAAATGTATGAGCAATTAGTGAAAACATTAAGCCAGGAAGAATTAAAGAGGTTGTCAAATGAAATAGTTGGCTGGAGCAAAGCTACATTAAATGATCAGGATCTGGATCTCTTATTACAAAGAATCACCGGATACCGAACAAATTTTTTTCATGAGAATAATAATGAAAAAAGCCCTTTACAAAATTTACTATTACTTGATCCACATTTAGTAAAATGGAAAGACCAAGAGATGGATGATATTAATATTATTCTCCAAAACGGAAAAAGAATGTATCCTCTTGAAAAGATGCTGACTGTACTTGGCTATACTGTCAAACAAAATGGTTCTTTTATTGAAGTTGAAAAACCGAATCAACTTTTTCAATTCCGTCTCAATAGTCATATATTTTATTATAATAATGAAAAATATGGAGTGTTAACGAATCCAATCTCAAGCTTAAATCAACAATATTATATAGAAGAGAACTGGTTAACTCAGCTATTTAACATAAAAATAAAGGTCAGTGACAAAGAAATTCATGTATTGGAATAACAAAATAAAAAACCCTGCAGAATTACTGCAGGGTCCTTCTATATCCTATGTAAAGGACAGAAGGCAAAGGGAGAGGAGAAACCGGAGGAAGAACTTATGGGGAAACGTAAGTCTTCTCCGCGGTTGGCAACAACATCTAAAATGATGTCGCTAATAAAAGTATCACCAACCGCGGTAAAATTATACATCATCGATTAATGGGTTTTTATAGAAGTTTTGCTTTTCCATCTATATTGCATTATGGTAGGATAATAAGGAAAAAAATAAATAAATTATTGTGGTGAATAGCATGAGGGTAATATCGGGAACCCGTAAAGGAAAATCGTTAAAATCAGTGCCTGGCACCCAAACAAGACCGACAACAGATAAAGTGAAGGAAGCCATATTTAACATGATTGGTCCTTATTTTTCCGGCGGGATTGGTTTGGATTTATTTGCAGGTAGTGGCGGACTTGGGATCGAAGGAATAAGCAGGGGATTGGACAAGGTTATTTTTGTTGATCGTGATATCCAAGCCTATCAGACTGTTAAGTCAAATATTAAAGAATGCGGATTTGAGGAGCAAAGCGAAATATTTAGAAATGACTCTGAACGTGCCTTAAAGGCTTTAATAAAGAGAAATATCACTTTTGATGTCATTTTTTTAGATCCTCCATATAAAAAACAAAAGCTAATCAATTTATTACAAATGATTAATGATGCAAACATGTTAAATGAAAACGGTTCCATCGTATGCGAGCATAGCTCTGATTTAGAATTGCCAAATGCGATCGGAAATTTTGCATTAATCAAAAAAGTGAAATATGGAATCATTGGTCTTTCTATTTTTCAAATTGATACATATGAGGGAGAGGAATAAGAATGACAAGTATTGCAGTTTGTCCTGGTAGCTTTGACCCAGTTACAAATGGTCATTTAGATATCATCAAAAGGGGAGCAAGAGTTTTCGACAAGGTATTTGTAGTAATACTAAATAATTCATCTAAAAACCCACTTTTTTCAGTCGAAGAAAGGAAACAATTAATCGAGGAAGTAACAAAGAGTATTCCGAATGTTGTTGTGGATACTTTTCAGGGGCTATTAGTCGATTACGCAGCAAGTGTCAATGCGAACGCTATTATTCGCGGCTTGAGAGCGGTTTCTGACTTTGAATATGAGATGCAAATTACGTCAATGAATAGAGTTCTAGATGAAAAAATTGAAACATTTTTCATCATGACAAATAATCAATACTCTTTTTTAAGCTCCAGTATTGTAAAAGAAGCAGCTAAATATAATGGCCGTATTTCTGATTTAGTTCCGCCGGAAGTGGAGAAGGCTCTCTTATTAAAATACAAAAAATAAATTTTTAAATGCTGCGCATATAGGAAATGCTGCAGCATTTTTTACAATGAAATATGTTTTAACGAAAACTTCTTTTATAATTAATGAAAATGTATAAAATAAGAGCACTAATGGTAATAAGTGGACCATAATGTAAACCCCACTGGTACATTTCCTGTAAATAAGGGTGGTGAAATCCATTTAAAAATACCGGTAGATCTGTCTTCCGATCAGGAGAGAAAAACCTTATATATATCGGCCTCCAAATGAAAAATGTTATGATAGCAGCCGTAAAGCCGTGTAAAATTCTTGCAATAAAGAATGGTTTAAAGCGGATATCTGTTTGAGCAAGAATACTAGCTACTTGTGCTTGGATGCTGAAACCACTAAATCCAAGAATAAAACTCGTCATAATAGCTTGCTGTAAAAGCGTCGAATGGAGAACCTCACTAATTAATTTACTTCCGAGAGTAATTTCAAATAATCCTGCAATATACGGGATGCTCAATGAAGTTGGAAAATGGATCGATAATAAGACGTTTCCTATAATACTTGCTAGAAAAGATGTAATATGAAGATGATATAATAGCCGATTGATAACGGAAAAAAGTATGATAAAACCACCAATCATTAATAGAGTCTGAATGGAGGAATTAACAGCATCTCCTAGCAGCTTACCAATTGGACGCTTGTCTTCTATTCTTGTTTTATGTAAGGCCCTTAAAGCTTCTCTAACTGGTATCCTTCTCATTTCATTCTTCACTTTTTCTTCCCGCGAATACCCATAAAACCTCATGAATAATCCAACCATAATATTACCCGTATAATGTGCAATGGCGAAAATAATACCTAAATCCTTGTTGTGAAAAAAACCAACTGAGACTGCTACGAAAATAAACAAGGGGCTAGAGTAATTTGTAAAGGAAACAAGTCTTTCTGCTTCAATCTGAGAAATTTGTTTTTCTTGGCGAAGACGAGCTGTTATTTTTGCACCTGCCGGATTACCAGAAGCCATCCCCATTGCTAAAGCAAATCCGCCTACACCAGGAACTCGAAACAGCGGTCTCATTAACGGTTCAAGAATTACACCGATAAATTTAACAACTCCAAACCCTATTAGCAATTCCGATATAACGAAAAAGGGAAATAAGGATGGGAACACAACTCCCCACCAAATATTTAATCCGTCCACCGATGCTTCAGATGTAACCTTCGGAAGAACAATCATAGAAATGGCTAATAATGTAGCACTCGATGCTAAAAATACGGTTTTTAATTTTGATTTAAACAAGCATTGTCCCTCCTAATAATGATGATTCAAAATTAATATATTTATAGTTTGCCTATCCAGTCATTGGAACCGAATTTGTCCAATTTTATATTTACTTAATAATAGATTAGCGGATAGATAAAAGTTCAGCTTGATTACTTGTCCCCATATTTATCAATATACTCATAGTTAAATATTTTAGACCATATTATGTATTAAGTTTGAAATTCCAATTTCCAGTAATGAAGGCAGATCTTCTGTTGAAAGGGGTATGAGAATGGACAAACCGAAAATTGGTTTGGCTTTAGGGTCCGGAGGGGCAAGAGGATTTGCACACTTAGGTGTACTTAAGGTATTGGAGGAAAACAACATATCCATTGATTACATAGCTGGGAGCAGTATGGGAGCACTCGTTGCATCTTTTTATGGAATGGGGCATAGTATTGAACAGCTAATCAAGCTTTCTCTTGCTTTTAAAAGAAAGTTTTATTTGGATTTCACTGTTCCGAAGCTTGGATTTATAAATGGAAATCGTATAAAGGAGTTTATTAAGCTTTTTACACATGGAAAAAATATAGAGGATTTGAAAATTCCAATTGCTATTATTGCTACAGATCTTGTTAAGGGGGAGGAGGTTGTCTTCACTAAAGGATCAATCTCTGATGCAGTTCGTGCAAGCATCTCTATTCCGGGTATTTTTGTTCCTGTACATATGAATGGAAAAATACTAGTGGATGGTGGGGTTATTGATCGAATTCCTTCCGCTATTGTTAGGAAAATGGGCGCTGATATTGTTATCGGAGTAGATGTTACTTTCAGTAAAAAAGAGACGGAAATTAACAATATATATGACGTAATTATGAAGAGTATAGATATTTTGCATATGGAGGCAATTTCCAGCAGACAGTTAGGTGCAGATATATTAATTCAACCAGATGTATCGCAATACAGCTCCACTGCATTTACAAATACAGAAGAGATTATCAAGATTGGGGAAGAAGAGACATGGAGGAATTTACAGGGGATAGTAGATTTGCTGGACCAGTGGAAGGAAGGGGAATAATAAAAATGGATCTCAGTAATACCTTCAAGGAAAAAAAATTAATATGATAAAACAGGTGAAAAAATTTCACCTGCTTTTGAATTAAATTCTATAACAAATATAGTTTCAAGCATCTTTTTAGTCATCTATTTTAAACTGTGCAAAGTGAGAAGTCTTTTATAAAAGGATTGGCGGCTGGGAAAATTCCATTTTCATAAGTCTATGTCTTTCCGGCTCCTTTAAGCCTAATGCATATGTCCTTGCTGCTTTAATATCTAAATCCAATGCAGCATTATCGAAAGAAGAAAGCTTTGAAATAATCGGCAAAGAAATATCTTTTTTACGTTCATTTAGATATTTTCTTCCACCTTGACTCATTCCTAGAAGTCTAATATATTCCGGGAGGTTTTTAGCGTTTTTCATGTCTATTTTCTTAGTATTTGTTAAAATATGCACGCACATTCTTTGAATTCTTGTCCATGTGTATCTTTTGGTTTTTACCCTTTTCATAAAATCATAAAAACTGATTGCCTTTTCGGCTTCCCGTAATAGCCTATGCTCAATACCTTCTTCTACCTCATAATAACGAGCAATTTCTTCCGGTTTTGAAGTAAGGAGCTTATATTGCAAAAACGGCCAGTACATTTCCCAGTGATGGAGATCACCAAAATGCTCTTTATAATTAATTAGCCCATTATAAGTAGAGACAGGTACATATTGTTGAATAGCCCCTGTATCCTTTTGCTCAAATATTGCTTTTCGAATCGCGGTAGCGCTCGCAATAGTAGAGGATGAGAAATCTTCATCATGATAATTGGCATTTTTCCTCGGAATTGTTTTAGCTTTCATGTCCGAGTGGATTTGATTGCGCATCTTTATGTATTGGTAGCCCAGAATATTGTTTGGCTTGGAAAGATCCAATAAATCATCTTCAAAAAACAAATCCTGAAAGCTTTTGGATAATGCAGATGGGTAGCTATTACCCTCTTGCATATATTTTTTTATATTTTCATTATAATGCTCCTGATTTCTATCTAAAAAACGAATAGTCTTTTCGAATACTTCTATATTCCCCGACTCACTTCCAAAGCAAAACGATTTACAGCCAAGTGCATCTAAAATAGCAACGGAGCCAAGTGCAAAAATTTCTGCTTGCTGTACAGCAAACTTATATGGTAACTCTACTACTAGATCTACTCCTGCCTCAAGTGCCATTTTTGTACGTGCCCATTTAGAGACAATTGCTGGTTCACCACGCTGCAAAAAGTTACCGCTCATCACCGCGATGACAATATCTGCTCTTGCAGCTTCTTTAGATTGAAGAAAATGGTATAAATGCCCATTATGAAATGGATTGTATTCCACTATAATCCCCGTACTGTTCATAATGTTCCTCCCCATATAGATAACAATAAGGGCTGTTATCAAATTGTTAAAAAAAATCCGATTTTAACTTGTTGCTTTTCGTATATTATAATAGACCCTGATATAGACTTAACTCGGAGCTCTTTTGCTTAAAAAAATATTCATTCATAACAAAAGATTAGGGTGTTACGAAGATTTTAGTCTGAAAAGCAACAAAGTATAAGAAAGAAAAGAGCCATATTAAATATTTTACCATCATTCTTAACAATATTTTTTAAATAATTTCCTCTGTACTCTGATATTTGCATTTTCTGCTAAACAGTATACAATACTAAGAATAGCTCATATATGAAGAATAGAGATTATTAAAGAAATAATAAGCAATTGGATTGGAATAGTTAACTTATAGTATCGGCATTTACGCTTTTGAAATTGTAAAGATAAAATATTGACAAAAGGTATGATGAAAGCTATAATTACCTTTGTTGCCTTGGGGTGATTTACATGAAATGGTCTACCATTCAGTTGCAGAAATATCGTGGTCAAAACATAGAGTTAGATGAAATGGTTGATATTACCGATGATCTTGTCAAAAGAGATCCACAGGTTCGCGGATGTTCTCCGATTCATGTTACGGGGTATGCGAATGTTACATCGGAAAAAGTAACCTTTCAGCTTCACATGACTGGAAATTTAATACTTCCTTGTTCTAGAACACTTAAGGATGTTAATTTACCAATTGATATTGATTCTACTGAAATATTTTTACTGAAGCCGACAGACATATATGAAGATGATGAGGCAGAAGTACATCAACCAATCGGTGAGGTTATTGACTTGAAACCAATTATCACTGAGTTGCTACTGTTGGAAATTCCGATGCAAATATTTAGCGAGGAAGCTCTTGACACGCAGCTCCCATCCGGAAGTGACTGGGAAGTAGTGATAGAAAACCAAGACAATCCAATGGATGGCAAGAAGGAAGAAAAGATTGATCCACGTCTTGCCGAACTAGCAAAATTCTTTGATAAAGAAGAATCTTAAAATTTGGAAGAACCAGCTTTCTGGATCTTATAAAACAGTGATCTCTTTAAGGAGGTGGGAAGAATGGCTGTACCTTTTAGAAGAACATCCAAAACAGCAAAAAGAAAACGCCGTACACACTTTAAATTACAAGTACCTGGCATGGTTCCATGCCCAAGCTGTAATGAAATGAAGCTTGCTCACCGTGTATGTAAAAATTGTGGAACATACAAAGGCAAGGATGTAGTTAATAACTAATATTTGTGTTCGAGCTTTTCTCTGATGTCATAATGACAGTCAGGTGAAAATATTACGCAAAAAAGGTGAAGAGACCATGGCTCTTCACCTTTTTTGTGTTCAAAATTAATTTTTAGAATCATTTTTGATTTTTAATGCTAGAAGAATGCAAAACATATGAGAAAAAAATCTCTCCAATTAAAATAAAATGTGATTTTTGAAATAGTCTATCTTTTCTATCAGTTGCATATGTATGAATAAAGGAATCTTCCTGTAGTAGAGGTTTATGCATAATTATTTTATTTATTAATATTATTGTTTTACTCAAGTGTAGGTCACAACTACTTAAGGGAGTTTATTAGCTTTGCAAAACTGTCGTATGAAGTGAAATTGCAAATGTATACGGTATTTGTATATCGTATGTGCTTATTACTGCTGTTTTTCTTATTATCTGCGACAGTTAGCAAAAATAAAAATGCTAAGGAGGGATAGAGTTGTCATCTACTCGACAAGATGCTTGGTCACATGATGAAGACTTATTATTGGCAGAGGTTGTTTTAAGACACATTCGCGAAGGAAGCACACAGCTTCAAGCATTTGAGGAAGTTGGTAAACAAATGAATCGTACGGCGGCTGCCTGTGGATTTCGCTGGAACTCATATGTTAGAAAACAGTATAAATCTGGAATAGAATTGGCTAAGAAACAAAGAAAAGAAAGAAAAAACAAACAAACGGATCATAGTGAACAGCCCGCACAAGTCCCTCAAGTTGAGGTTAACGATACCCAAGAGAATTTCGCTCCAAAAATCTCTTTACAGGATGTAATTGAGTACTTAAAAGAAATTCAATTATCACATGAACAAGTTCAAAAGGATAGAGTAGCACTATTCAAGGAGACAGATGAGCTTCGCCAAAAGTTGCATCAATTACAGCAAGTATATGATGAACAAAAAAAGGAATACAATGAGCTAGAAAACGAATATGCATCCATGCTTGCTATTATGGAAAAAGCCAGGAAAATGGCCTTAAAATGATAAGCAAGTTGCATCATCTGTTATGTTACATTTATTTTCCATAACAAAAAAACAAACAGCTGCTCAGCTGTTTGTTTTTTGTAGGAGAACACCTTCTGGGCACCATACTAATGGATTTTGGCCTAAATCTCTATCCATATCATAATCCACTGTTTGGAATCCCATCTTTTCCCAGAATTCCTTTGACTTCATTCTTGAATTTGTTTTAATAGGTAGCCCGTAGCCTTTTGCAAAATCTACCAAAGCTTTCCCGAAGCCTTTAAATTGATAATTCGGTAATACTTCTAATTTCCATAATTCCAAAAATGTTTGCTGTGGGTTAAAATATAAATCATATTTTGCATCTCTTTGATACAGGCTCATGCGAGCGACAAGTTTGTCAGCGAAATAAATTCCGTAGAATGGTGATTCAGAATTATCCTCTATAATATTTTCTTGGAGGTCTTCTAGCATGGATAATTCTTGAATTCCATATTCTTTAAACTTTTTAAATTCCTCTAATGTTTTATAGTTAACTTTTAATCTTTCTATTTTCATGGTTGCTTTCCTCCTTATTTTATCTAAATCCTAATCGGATAAATTGACTTTATTGATCTCAAATATATGTGATTATTAGCATATATTATTATTATATAACAAAAGAATAAAAAATTCTGCTTTTACATTCGAAAGCGTTTACAAAAAATGCAGGAAAAAATAATTTTTTGTAGAAATTTATTACTGTGATGCATTTTGTATGTTCAAAAGAGGCAAAAGCATTTCGTTTTCGATTTCACAACTATTGAAAGGGGTTTTGCTATGAAAAAGATTTTGATAGCAAATCGCGGAGAAATTGCATCTCGCATTATTAGAACGTGCAAGCTAATGGGGATCGAAACAGTAGCTATATACTCAGAAGCAGATGCGGACCTTCCATATGTTAAAGAAGCTGATAAAGCTTATTGCATCGGCGCACCGCCCGTGAACCAATCCTATTTAAATATGGATTTAATTATCGATACTGCAATAAAGGAAGGGGTTCAAGGGATTCATCCTGGGTATGGATTGCTTTCCGAAAATAGTACCTTCGCACGTAAGGTAATGGAAAAGGGTATTAAGTTTATCGGTCCAAATCCAGAAACAGTGGAATTAATGGGGGATAAAATTAGTGCACGCAATATCATGACTAAAGCGGGTGTCCCGGTTGTTCCTGGCAGTGTAAATGGTTTAAAAAGTATAGAGGAAGCGTTGGCTTTCGCTGCTACTATTGGCTATCCGGTCATGCTTAAGGCAAGCGGTGGAGGCGGTGGAATCGGAATGATTCGCTGTGAAAATGAGCAAGCGCTCAATCAACATTTTGAATCAACTAAAAATCGTGCAAAAGCTTATTTCGGTTCCGACGGAGTCTTTATAGAAAAATGCATCGACAATGCACGGCATATTGAGGTGCAAATATTTGCTGATCAGCATGATCAAGTAATTCATTTATTTGAAAGAAACTGTTCCGTTCAACGCAGAAATCAAAAGGTAATAGAGGAGGCGGGATCTCCTGCACTATCTGATGCAACAAAAGAAAAAATGTATGAAGCAGCTATTAAAGCCGCTAGAGCAGTAAATTATGAAAATGCGGGAACGGTAGAGTTCATTGTTGATGAGGATGAGAATTTTTACTTTTTAGAAATGAATACACGTTTGCAAGTGGAGCATCCTGTAACTGAAATGATTACATCTCTTGATCTTGTTAAGTGGCAGATAATCGTTGCCAGCGGCGAAAGATTACCGTTATCTCAGAATGAGGTTTTGCATAGGGGGCATGCAATCGAATTACGAATCTATGCGGAAGACCCTAAGACATTTTATCCTTCCCCGGGAACCATTTCTGTTCTGTCTTGGGGGAAAGAGGATGGAGTGCGAATTGATAGCGGCTACGCTGAAGGATTAAAGGTAACACCTTTTTATGATCCGATGATTGCTAAATGTATCATATACTCTGATACAAGGTCAGCTTGTATTCAAAAAGCACTTCAATTTGTAAGGGATACAAAAATTGAAGGAATTAAGACGAATATTCCTTTCATACAAGATGTTTTAGAAAGCGAAGTTTTTCAAAGAGGTTATTATTTTACAAATATCAGCAATAAAATAAAAACTATTAATCTTTAAAATTTGGAGGAAAAAGACATGAGAGAAGTATTGGCTACAATGGCAGGAACTGTATTGAATATTTTGGTAAACAACGGTGACGAAGTATCGGAAGGGCAAACTATTATCATGCTGGAATCCATGAAAATGGAAATTCCAATTGAAGCGGAGGTGTCTGGAAAAGTTTCAGAGGTAAAAATCAATATTGGTGATTTTGTTAACGAAGGAGACATTCTTCTTACAATTGAATAAACAATATACGACGAAGGGAGATGGCATACTTGACGAATACGATAGATCATACTACATTATCTGCCATTAAGGAAAAAATTATGGCAGGTGGCCCGGAAAAATATCATGAGAAATTAAAAAGTCAAAATAAGCTTTTTGTTAGAAAACGATTAACGAGATTATTTGATAACGGAGAATATGAAGAGGATGGCCTCTTTGCTAATTGTCAGGCAGAGGATTTACCTGCTGACGGAGTAGTAACAGCAATTGGAAAGATAAATGGGCAAACCGTTTGTGTGATGGCAAATGACTCTACGGTTAAAGCTGGCTCATGGGGTGCGCGAACAGTTGAGAAAATTATCCGTATTCAAGAAACGGCTGAAAAATTAAAGGTTCCACTATTATACTTAGTTGATTCAGCTGGTGCCCGAATTACCGACCAATTAGATATGTTTCCAAACCGCCGCGGTGCTGGCAGAATTTTTTACAATCAAGTAAAATTATCAGGGATGATTCCGCAGATTTGCTTGTTGTTTGGACCTTCTGCAGCAGGTGGAGCTTATATTCCGGCATTCTGTGATATCGTCATTATGGTGGATAAAAATGCTTCCATGTATCTCGGTTCGCCACGAATGGCCGAAAAGGTTATTGGGGAGAAAGTGACATTAGAGGAGATGGGCGGAGCAAGAATGCATTGCTCTGTCAGTGGATGCGGAGATATGCTAGTCCAATCTGAGGAGGATGCAATAGATGCTGCGCGTAAATATCTGCAGTATTTTCCGGAAAATTTCACGGAGAAGCCAAGCCAGGTTGAATCCATCAATCCTAGAAGTGGAAGAAGCATAGAAGAAATTATTCCGAAGCATCAAAATGCTCCATTTGATATGTACGAATGTATTGACTCCTTAATTGATGACGGCAGCTTTTTTGAAATCAAAAAGCTATTCGCTCCAGAAATTATTACAGGCTTAGCTAGAATTGGCGGAAGAGCAGTTGGTATCATTGCTAATCAGCCTAAAGTTAAAGGCGGTGTATTATTTGTAGATTCAGCAGATAAGGCTGCGAAGTTTATTCAGCTTTGTGATGCTTTTCATATTCCGTTATTATTTTTGGCAGATGTTCCGGGATTCATGATTGGTACAAAAGTAGAGAGAGCAGGAATCATTCGTCATGGTGCCAAACTAATTGCTGCCATGAGCTCTGCTACAGTTCCAAAAATCTCAGTAGTTGTTCGAAAAGCATATGGAGCAGGATTATATGCAATGGCTGGTCCAGCATTTGAGCCTGATTGCTGCATCGCGTTACCGACTGCGCAAATTGCGGTAATGGGACCTGAAGCGGCGGTAAATGCTGTATATTCCAATAAAATTCAAGCAATTGAAGATCCAAAAGATAGAATTCGCTATGTGCAGGAAAAACAAAAGGAATATCAGGAAACTATTGATATTTATAAGCTTGCCTCTGAATTAATAGTGGATGAAATTGTTGCACCAAATGATTTGCGAAAAGTATTAATTAACCGTTTTGATGTGTATGAAACAAAAGAAGTAAACTTTAGTACAAGGAAACATCCTGTATATCCTGTATAATCTAGAAGGCTGTCCTAAAGTGATTTATCGCTTTTGGGGCAACCTTTTTCTTTATTTTTTCACACTATTATCAAAATTTGTTACAATAGTATAAAATTATGCTAAGTCGAGGGATTTTAATGAAAATTGCTATTATCGGTGCAGGTTCAATGGGGCTTTTATTTGGAGGTTATTTAGGAAAGGAAAATATGATTACGATGTTAGCTAGAAGACAGGAGCAATCGGAGCTTCTTGCGCAAAAAGGAATAATCGTAAATTCGGAAAAGGACTGTTTTCATACTAATGTTATTTCCGATCCATTTGGTCATAGTTTAAATGAACAAGACTTAATAATAATTTCTGTTAAGCAATATCATCTTTCCCAAATCTTGCCGATACTTAATAATATTCCATACACTATCCCTGTGTTATTTTTACAAAATGGCATGGGCCATATTAATTTATTAAAGGAATTGAAAAATGAAACCATTGCAGTAGGCACTGTAGAGCATGGCGCATTGAAAACAAGTGAAAATACCGTTAAGCATACTGGAATCGGACAAACCAACATTGCTTTATTTAGAGGGGAAAAATCAAAGGTGAATACACTGATAAATCTGGATATACCTTACTTTCCCATTAATTTTCAAGTTAAATGGGAGGATATGC
This sequence comes from Bacillus sp. FJAT-49736, assembly GCF_018343615.1. Classification (GTDB taxonomy): domain Bacteria; phylum Bacillota; class Bacilli; order Bacillales; family Bacillaceae_C; genus Margalitia. The sequence continues at coordinate 708,179 of NZ_JAGYPI010000001.1, forward strand.
TGGTGAAGAAATTGCTGATCAATGCAATGATTAATCCTCTGACTGCTATACTAAATGTACGAAATGGAGACTTAATATCAAACTCTCACTACCTTTCTTTATTGAATACTTACTTTAATGAGGTATTTAGAGTATTTTCCTTTATGGACAAACAAATGATTTATGGGGAAATAGTGAAAGTATGCCGAAATACAAGTGAAAATAAGTCATCTATGTTAATGGATATTTTTCATAAACGAAGAACTGAAGTCGATGCAATCTTGGGATATATATTGGAAAGAGCAAAGACAGAAAAAATCCAAGTTCCTATTACAAACGCATTGTTTCAGATGGTTAAGGGAATGGAAGAAGAAAGAGGCGAATAATAATGGGGGTTTTTCTTTCATGGATTGCAGGTATATTAATAATTGCGCCCTTCTTTGCTTATCTTACCGTATTTTTTATTATTAAGATGACAACAAATAATCATCGAAAAGCTGTTTCGCATGCGATTGATATTACTACTTTTTTTCTTATATTATCGGTCAATGAGCTTGCTTTAGTAATTTGGTCGCATTCTTACCTGTGGTTAATTGCATTGGTTATGCTCCTCTCAGCTATTTGTTTTGTCTTCTTATATCGTTATGTGCGCAATGAAATAATATATACTAAAGTATTTAAGGGTTTTTGGCGTTTTAATTTTTTGTTATTTTTTACCAGTTATATTATTTTGATGATTTATGGCTTAACACGTAGTATTGTCGAATCAGTTGCTATGTATTAAAGAAGGGCTGTTCTCGTATTGATTGTTGATTTTCTTATATTGTTATATATGTATCCTAATAGTCTTCTTTTTCATAAGGAAGTTATATGCATTAGTCGTTATGAAGATTTTCTTCTGAAAAAGCAACAAAGTTCAAGAAAAGAGCCTTAAAGAAAGAAAATATTATAAGCAACTTTTTTTTCTTTCTTGCATAATAATGCTATACTCAAACAAGATTGATGAAGAAGATTATTGTTTTATTAAGAAATCGGAAAGGAAGATTCACCATATGGATCTGGAAAATATCTTAATTCCAGCAACGAACCGTTTTGCTTCCCTTTACATAGAGCAAAAGAAACCAGTGAAAGACTTTTTTCATTATGACATAACAGATAAGGAACTTTTTAAAAAGCGTTATAAAGATGTGCAAGCTCGCACATTTGAAAGAGATAAATTAGCTGATTGTATAGAAGCATATATGGAGAAATTCTCTCCCACTGATGAAGTAAAAAAGTCCCTTGCAAAATTAAGACAACCTGAATCGGTTGTGGTTATTGGGGGGCAGCAAGCGGGATTATTGACAGGACCGCTTTATACAGTACATAAACTCATTTCGATTATTCACCTTGCGAGAGAACAAGAGAAAAAATTACAAGTCCCTGTTGTTCCAGTTTTCTGGATTGCGGGGGAAGATCATGATTACTTAGAGGTAAATCATGTTTTTGTTGAAAATAACCGTACTATTAATAAGTTGAGTTATATTGAAGGCCCCATTGAAAAGCGAATGGTTTCTGATGTGGAATTTGATAAACTTCATATGAAAAAATGGGTTAAGAAAGTATTCGAGCATTTCGGTGAAACTGAATACACGAACGAGCTGCTTCACATGATGGACAACACAATTGCCCAATCCAAAACATTTGTAGACTTTTTTGTGAAGCTAATCCTTAATCTATTCTCTAAATATGGTGTATTGCTTATTGATTCTGCAGATAAACAGCTAAGAAGATTAGAGATTCCTTTCTTTAAACAGATTATTGAACAAAGTAGTTCTATTACCGATTTAGTATTAAAACAGCAAGAGATTATCGCTTCTTATGATTTTAACAATACGATTGAGATTGGGAAGAATGCGGTTAATTTATTCTATTATGATGGGAAGGAAAGAATTTTATTAGATTACTTCCCAGAGCAGGGTAACTATATCGGAAAAAATAATAAAGTCCAGTTTACAAAAATGGAATTATTAACAGAGCTTGAAAATCATCCAGAACATTTTAGTAATAATGTAGTTACCCGACCAATGATGGAGGAATGGTTATTTCCAACACTTGCTTTTATTGGAGGTCCTGGTGAAATCGCGTACTGGGCAGAATTAAAGCTGGCTTTTGAACATATGGGATTCGAAATGCCTCCTGTTATTGCAAGATTGAATCTTACAATCTTAGAACGTTCTATTGCCGCGGATATGAAGGAATTACAATTAGATGTTGAAAAGACCGTTCGTGATGGAGTGGAGGATGGAAGAAAGAAGTATTGGGATTCCGTAAAAGATGAAACGTTGGACGGACTAGTGCTAGAAGCAAGAGGTTGGCTGGAAAATCAATATAGTCAAATTTTATCCAAAAGTGATAAAGGGATAGAACCTTTGATCGAGAAAAATTTATCAATCCATCTGCGTCAGCTCGAGTTTTTACAAAGGAAAATCAATTTAAACATAGAACAAAAGCATGACAATGTTTTGGCAGTATATAGTCGTATTGAAAGAAGCTTACGACCAAATAACTCTCCGCAGGAAAGAATTTGGAATATCTTTTACATCATTAATAAGTATGGAACAACCTTTATCGATGATCTTTTATCCCTTTCATATGAGTTTGATGGTACCCATAAATTAATACGAATGTAAACCAGTTTGAGATTTCAAGCTGGTTTTTTTTATGAAAAAAACATGACAAAAAGCAGGAAATATTAAGGATGAAGTATAATTTAAAAAATAGGTGGTGAAAAGTGGGGGAATGTGGTACATTTATTTTAGAAAGTGGGGGCTTGTTCTATGTTCATGGGGGAATACCAACACAACATTGATACGAAGGGACGAATCATCATTCCCGCCAAGTTTCGTGAGCTCTTAGGTGAGACATTTGTTATCACGAGAGGACTTGATCGATGCTTATTTGGTTACCCAATTGAAGAATGGAAACAAGTCGAAGAAAAACTTAAAGCCCTCCCTCTAACAAAAAAAGATGCACGTGCCTTTACGAGGTTTTTCTTTTCTGGTGCTTCCGAGTGTGAATTGGATAAGCAAGGAAGAATCAATATTCCTACTCCGCTTGTAGGCTATGCTCAGTTAGAAAAAGAGTGTGTTGTTTTAGGAGTTTCCAATCGAATAGAGATTTGGAGCAAAGAATTATGGGAAGACTATTTTGAGGAATCGGAAGAATCATTTGCCGAAATTGCTGAAAATATGATTGGATTTGATATTTAAGCTTAAAGAAGCAATTGATTTTTGAAAACACAATTTTTCCTATGATTCGGTTGGAAAGGTGATATGTGAAATGTTTGAACATACAACAGTGCTTTTAAGAGAAACAGTGGATGAATTAAATATTAATCCTGATGGACTGTATGTTGATTGTACTTTGGGTGGTGCTGGTCATAGTAATTATTTATTGTCCAAGCTCTCTCAAAAGGGAAGATTAATTGCTTTTGATCAAGATATGACAGCCATTAATCATGCAAAAGAGAAATTAAAAGCATATGAAAATCAAGTAACTTTTATCAATAATAATTTTCAAAATATAAAGGTAGAGCTTAATCAAAGAGGAATTCATTCAGTGGATGGAATTTTATATGATTTAGGAGTTTCTTCCCCGCAATTGGATGTTCCGGAAAGAGGTTTCAGCTATCATCATGATGCGCCATTAGATATGCGCATGGATTTAGCAGGTGAAATATCCGCATATGACGTAGTCAATTCTTGGCCATACGAGGATCTAGTGAGAATTTTCTTCAAATATGGTGAAGAAAAGTTTTCAAAACAAATTGCCAGAAAGATTGAAGCTGCTCGCGATAATGCCCCAATTCAAACAACCGGACAATTAGTGGAGCTGATTAAAGAAGCAATTCCCGCTCCGGCACGAAGAAAGGGTGGACATCCGGCAAAAAGAGTATTTCAAGCTATACGAATAGCCGTCAATGATGAATTAAATGTCTTTGAAAGCTCTTTGCAAGATGCTATCCAATTATTAAATCCGCAAGGAAGAATCAGTGTAATTACCTTTCATTCCTTAGAGGATCGCATATGCAAAACCATTTTTAAGGAAGCAAGCACTGGACCGCAATTACCGCCTGGCATCCCGTTTGTACCTGATGAATACAAACCTCATTTAAAAATCATCACAAAAAAACCAATTGTGCCAAGTGACGAGGAACTTCAGCAAAATAATCGTGCTAGATCAGCAAAGCTCCGTGTTGCTGAGAAACTATAATCTTTTTTGATACTTGAAAATCTACAAATAATTAAAACCAATTTACGAGTAGAATAAGCTATACGAAAACATAGCGATTATGATAAATAGAAGGAGGAGATTAGCTTGAGTAACTTAGCTAGAAAACAACAATATATTGAACCGCAAAGACAACAAACAACCCAAACCAATCCACAAGTTCAGCCGATACATACTCGGAAATCCATAACATTGGGTGAGAAAATGCTGGGAATATTGTTAGTCGCCTTTATCAGTGTTATGGCCATTAAGGTTATTTCTACTCAAGCTTCAATCTATAAGGTGAATCGAGATATTCAGGATTTACAATCCTCCGTCCAATCACAGAAAAAGATAAATAATGATTTGAAGACACAGGTTAGTGATTTAAGCAGATACGATCGAATTAAGAAAAAGGCTGAAAAGCTAGGTTTGAAGTTAAACGAAAATAACGTCAAGGTTGTTGAAGGAAAATGAACAAGAAGAGAATTAATATCAATAGAGGAGCAGGAGTATTATTTTTAATATTCGGTCTGCTCTTTTTTATCATTATTGTAAGGTTTGTTACTATTCAGGTAACCGGGGAAGCGGATGGTGTAGTACTTGCTGCAAAAGCAGCAAAACAGTATTTGCGTTCCGATGTCATTGAGGCAAAAAGGGGTACTATTTATGATGATAAAGGAGAGGTCATTGCTGAGGATGTTTCCTCTTATTCATTAGCTGCAATCTTAGATAAAAGAATGACGATGGATCCTAAAAATCCACATCATGTGGCAGATCCCCAAATGACTGCTGAAAAATTATCGCAATATATTAATATGCCGCAAGAAGATATTTATAAGCTTCTAACCAAAAAGGGCGTATTTCAAGTTGAATTCGGAAAAGCAGGAAAAGATATTTCCTATAATACAAAGAAAAAAATTGAAGCCCTTAAATTACCGGGGATTATTTTCATTCCGAATTCGAAAAGATTCTATCCAAACGGAATCTTCGCATCTCATCTAATAGGCTATTATGCTCTTAAGAATGGTGACGATCCAAATTCGAAAATGGTTGGTAAAATGGGAGTCGAAAAAAGTCTTGAAAAATATCTTGAAGGTACGAATGGAAAGGCTACTTTTAAAGGAGATTTATGGGGATATTTATTGCCAGGTGCAAAAAAACAAGTCCAAGCTCCGAAAAATGGTGATAATGTCTATTTAACGATAGATAAGAAGATTCAAATCTTCATAGAGGACGCTCTTAATAAAGTCGATAAAAAATATAAACCCAAAAAAATGATGGTGATTGTAGCCGACCCAAAAACTGGTAAGATTCTCGGAATGGGACAAAGACCTACTTTCGAACCGATGACTAGAGAGGGTATTGAAAAAGCTTGGCAAAATGAAGCGGTTGAAACCTCGTATGAGCCTGGATCTGTTATGAAGATCTTTACACTTGCAACGGCTGTTCAGCAAGGTGTATTTAATCCTAATGACACATATAAATCTGGTCGATTTTATGTAAAAGGTGTTCCTAGACCAATAAAGGATTGGAATCAAGGAGCAGGCTGGGGAAACATTACCTTTTTGGAAGGACTGCAAAGATCTTCGAATGTTGCTTTTGCCACTTTACTTGATAAGATTGGTCAGGATACTTTCCGAACATACTTAGATCGTTTCCATTTCGGACAGCCTACCAATATAGGTCTTCCAAATGAAGCGACCGGAAAAATCCTTTATAATTGGCCGATTGAAAAATATACGACGACTTTTGGTCAAGGAACTACCGTTACTGCGGTGCAAATGATTCAAGCCGCCACTGCTATAGCGAATGATGGAAAAATGATGAAGCCATATGTAGTAGATAAATTAGTTAATCCAAATAATGGAGAAGTAAAGGAAACAAAGCCGGAAGTAGTAGGCAATCCTATTAGTGCAACGACAGCAAAGCAAGTCAGAAAGTATCTTCGCAAAGTTGTATCGGGGAAAGAAAATGTTGCAACAGGTACGGTCTATAATATTCCCGGGTACGAAGTAACTGGTAAGACAGGAACTGCTCAAATTCCCGGTCCAAATGGACAATATCTAGAAGGAGCGGAAAATTATTTGTTTTCTTTTCTTGGAATGGCACCAGAGAAGGATCCTAAATTAATTGTTTACGTTGCAATTCAGCAACCAAAATTAGCAGAAAATGAGAGTGGGTCTAAACCGGTTCAAATGATTTTCAATCCGGTAATGAAAAATAGCTTACAATATTTAAATATCAAGCCAACAAAGTCAACTGTGACAAAAACGGCAAAGGTACCGGATGTGAGGAACTTGAATATCACGGATGCACAGACAAAACTGCAAGATAGCGGTTTGCAGGTGGTTGTATTAGGAAATGGCACTACTATTAGTGATCAACTTCCAGTTAAGGGATCAGCTCTTATTGAAGGGGAAAAAATTATTCTGAAAACAGATCGAAATCCGTCCGTTCCCAATATGGTCAATTGGTCGAAAAGGGATGTTTTGAAGGTTGCCAATCTTTTAGATTTAAAGCTAAATATGACTGGTAATGGTTATGTAGCAAAACAAAATCTTACTCCAAATTCACCAATAAAAGAGGGGGACCTTCTGTCCGTAAATCTATTGCCTATGGATAAAATTATCGAGCAAAAAGCTAAAAAAGCAAACCAAAAAAAACTAGATAAAAATAATCCAAGTGAAAATTCGACTTCCCCACCGCTTGATTAATCTACAGTCCTTCCAATTGGAAGGGCTGTTCTTTTTTATTTCGTACAAGCATATATTCTAAGGAATAAATGGCATTCCAATGGGGAGGAAGAGCTAAACTGGAGGAGGATAGCCCTAGTGAAACGAGTGTCCAATGTTACGGTTAGAAAAAGATTAGTCATAACACTACTTATCGGATTATTAATTTTTGGGATAATTGATATGAGACTTGGGTATGTACAATTTTTTTCAGGGGATTGGCTTACTGCTAGAGCAAAGAACTTATGGAGCAGGGATATTACCTTTGAACCGGAAAGAGGAAAAATTGTTGACCGGAACGGTATTGCTATTGCATCGAATCAAAGTGCTCCCACAATATATGTTATCCCAAGACAAATTGAGGACCCTGCAGGTACTGCAGAGAAGCTGGCAGCGGTTTTAAAAGGCTCAAAGGAAAAAATTTATGAACAAATTACGAAAAAGTCCAGTAAGGAAAGACTAAAGGCTGGTCGGAAAATCTCTCCGGAAACAGCCAATAAAGTACGGAAATTAAATTTAAAAGGTGTATATATAGCGGAAGACTCGAAACGATACTACCCTTTTGGTCGTTACTTATCCCAGGTTTTGGGCTTTACTGGAATTGACAATCAAGGTCTCACTGGCCTCGAATTGACATATGACAAGGAATTAGAAGGGAAAAAAGGCTCTGTTCAATTTTATTCTGACGCAAAGGGGAAGAGAATGCCCAATATGTCAGACGATTATGTTCCGCCGGAGAATGGCTTAAATTTAAAATTAACGGTAGATACAAAAATCCAAACCATAATTGAACGAGAATTAAATAATGCAGAAAAAAAATATAATCCAGATGGTATAATAGCAATTGCAATGGACCCAAATACCGGAGAAATCCTTGGAATGTCAAGTCGACCAACATTTAATCCAGCAAACTATAAAAATGTTCCCCAGGAGGTATACAATCGTAATTTACCAATATGGAGCACATATGAACCTGGTTCTACCTTCAAAATTATTACGCTTGCTGCTGCATTGGAGGAAGGGAAAGTAAACTTAGAAAAGGAAAGCTTTTTTGATCCTGGGTATGTAAAAGTTGGAGGAGCTACACTTCACTGCTGGAAGAGGGGTGGACACGGAAGTGAATCCTTTCTCGAAGTTGTTCAAAATTCTTGTAACCCGGGATTTGTAGAATTGGGAGAAAGGTTAGGAAAGACTAAATTATTTGAGTACATTCGAAATTTTGGCTTCGGCCAGAAAACAGGTATAGATCTTTCCGGGGAAAGCTCTGGAATCTTATTTAATTTAAATAAAGTAGGACCGGTGGAATTGGCAACTACTGCTTTCGGACAAGGTGTTTCTGTTACACCAATCCAACAGGTTGCCGCAGTTTCAGCAGCGATTAATGGTGGTACATTGTATCAACCATATATTGCAAAGGAGCTGGATGATCCTGTGACAGGCAAGGTGGTAATGAAAAAAACTCCTGTTGCAAAAGGGAAAGTAATATCAGAAAAAACATCAAAAGAAATTCGCCATGCATTAGAAACAGTAGTTGCTCAAGGGACTGGAAAAAATGCCTTTGTAGATTCGTATCGAATTGGCGGAAAGACGGGGACAGCGCAGAAAGCGAAAAACGGAAGATATTTAGAAAACAATTATGTTTTATCATTCGTTGGTTTTGCCCCGGCGGACGACCCGCAAATCGTTGTGTATTTTGCTATTGATAATCCGAAGAATACAGTCCAATTTGGTGGCCAAGTAGCTGCACCAATAGCTGGAAATATTATTGGGGACAGTTTGCGTGCTATGGGAATCAACCCCCGTAAAAATCAGATTGAAAAGGAAATTACCTATCCACAGGTTCCGCTTGTTGAAGTACCGAACTTAGTTGGTTCTAGTAAAAAGGATTTTCTTGGAGTGGATGTTAATTTGAAGTTGGATATTAGCGGCAAAGGGGATACCGTTTTAAAACAAGATCCCGAACCTGGCAAGAAGGTAGAAATCGGATCTACTATCCGAGTTTATATGCATTAAAAAACAGGCGGCAAATAATTATTGCCGCCTGTTTTTTAAGAGTTAAGAATATAGGAAATTAAAAAACATGAAATTAATCGGAAAGCTGCATAGATTCATCCTCTTTTTTTTAGTAAAATAGAATCGATTGTTATTTTTTGATGGTGATTTCAAAATACATACAGTCAAATAATAAACTTTTGATAAGCTGTGTCTAGCGCAATCAGCCTATCGGCTAGCCGATGGTAAAGGCTCTTACGCTTTTCTAATGGGAGATGAAAAAATGAAATTACATACACTTTTCAATGTATTACCTTTTGTGAAGCTTCCTATAGACAACCCGGAAGTGAACGAATTAGTTCAAGATAATCGTAAGGTGACAACAGGAGATTTATTTATTTGTATAAAGGGACTTACCGTTGACGGACATCAATTTGCTGAAGATGCTGCAAACCGAGGTGCTGTAGCCATTTTAGCGGAAAAACCATTAGATGTTTCAATTCCAGTCATTGTGGTGCCTGACACCAAAAGAGCAATGGCCATTCTCGCTGATTATTTTTATGGTCAGCCGACAAAACAGTTAAAATTAATTGGTATTACCGGGACTAATGGAAAAACAACAACAAGTCATCTGATTGAGCAATTGATTCGTGATGCAAATGAGAAATCAGGATTAATAGGCACGATGTATATGAGAATCGGTGATAGGGTAGTAGAAACAAAAAATACTACACCTGATAGCTTAACTTTGCAAAGCACATTTAAACAAATGGTTGATGAAGATGTGAAAACAGCGATTATGGAAGTATCTTCCCACGCTTTGGATCAAGGTCGGGTGTTTGGATGCGACTATGATGTTGCCGTTTTTACTAATTTAACCCAGGATCATTTGGATTATCATCATACGATGGAGGATTATTTAAGAGCAAAAAGCCTTTTATTTGCTCAGCTTGGAAACTCCTATAACTATAATAATCCCAAATATGCTGTTTTAAATATTGACGACCCAGCCTACAAAAAGATACAAAAGGAAACGGCTGCACATGTGGTTACATACGGCATCGATAATCAAACTGCACAATTTGCAGCAAAGGATATCGAAATGAATTCTAGAGGTACATCCTTTACATTAGTTTCGCCTGAAGGGGAAAATAGGGTGCACCTTCAGTTGATTGGGAAGTTTAGCATATACAATGTTTTAGCGGCTATATCAGTCGGTTACGTGTTCAATATACCTCTTGAATCTATAATTGGTTCTATGGAGAAGGTGAAGGGGGTATCCGGCAGATTTGAATTAGTGAATGCCGGTCAAGCTTTTCCTATTATTGTAGATTACGCCCATACTCCAGATAGCTTGGAAAACGTCTTGAAAACCGTTCAACAATTTGCAAAAAAACGGATTTTTGTTGTCGTTGGCTGTGGGGGAGATAGGGATAAAACAAAACGTCCAATCATGGCGCAAATAGCTTGCAAATACGCAACCGATGCCATTTTTACCTCTGACAATCCAAGAAGTGAGGACCCTGAAGCTATCCTTCAAGATATGGAGGCAGGAGTAAAGGACCAAAAATATGTGAAAATGGTTGACAGAAAAAAAGCAATTCATTATGCTGTTCAGCATGCAGGTGATGGAGATGTAGTACTAATTGCAGGCAAAGGCCACGAAACATACCAAATTATTGGTGATAAAATTAATAATTTCGATGATCGTCTCGTTGCCAGCGAGGCAGTACAGGAGTGTAAAAAATGTTAACGACAGCAGACCTGTATCAGTTATTTGCAAACAATCGCGGAATACAGGATGTTTCTATACATTTTGATACAGTTTCTATTTTTGATAATGGGGATTTAAAAAAAGGATTATTTGTTCCAATAGATAATGAGCATAGACTTGATAAGGCAATTGAGTCGGGTGCCATTGCAGCAATTTGGCCGAGTGAAAAGGAAGTTCCTTTCTTCACTCCTAATCATTTCCCGATATTTCTTGTAGAAAATCCAATATCTGCATTTAAGCAATTATGCGACCATTACATTTACAAAATTAAACAAGAAGAGTGTGAAAAAATGACTAAATTTGTTTTCTTTAGTCCTGAACTTCTTAAAAATCATCCACAAACATATGATTTATCTGAAAAAGGCACAGGACAACAATTACTTGAAACTATTAATAATTTTATGAACAAAGATGGGAGGGGATAAAAATGATGGAACAAGTTATTTTCTTTACGATTTTAATGGGCTTTCTTATAACAGTTTTGCTTTCTCCTATTTTTATTCCCTTTTTAAGAAGGCTGAAATTTGGGCAAAGTATTCGTGAGGAAGGACCGAAATCCCATCAGAAGAAAACGGGAACTCCTACAATGGGTGGAATCGTTATTGTCATTTCCATTATCGTTACATCAATTGTTATGATGAAGAAATTTTTCAATCCAACGGTTCAAACCTATTTATTATTATTTGTAACTTTGGGATTCGGTATCCTTGGTTTTCTGGACGATTTTATTAAAGTAGTATTAAAAAGAAACCTCGGTTTGACATCTAAGCAGAAGCTTTTAGGTCAAATTATTATTTCGGTCATATTTTATATTATTTTAAGAACCGCGCATATCCCGACTGAAATATCCATTCCATTTACTCACGGTACTATTGATTTGGGATGGTTTTATCTGGTCGTTATTATTTTCTGGCTAGTTGGTTTTTCCAATGCCGTTAATTTAACAGACGGGTTGGATGGTTTAGTTTCAGGTACGGCGGCAATTGCTTTTGGAGCTATGGCAATTATCGCATGGCATCAACACCAAATAGATGTTGCAATATTTTCCGTAGCAGTAGCTGGTGCCCTGCTAGGATTTTTAGTATTTAATGCGCATCCAGCAAAAGTATTCATGGGGGATACTGGCTCCTTAGCGTTAGGTGGAGCGTTAGCAACTGTTGCCATTTTAACGAAAATGGAGTTGCTCCTTATTATCATAGGGTTTGTATTTGTAATGGAGACGTTATCTGTAATTTTACAAGTAATTTCTTTTAAGACAACGGGTAAAAGAATTTTTAAAATGAGTCCTTTGCATCACCACTTTGAGCTTGTAGGATGGTCAGAATGGAGAGTAGTGGTTACTTTTTGGACAGTAGGATTAGTATGTGCAATATTAGGAATTTATATTGAGGTGTGGTTGTAATTGAAAAATATAAACGATTATCAGCATAAAAAAATACTTGTATTAGGTTTGGCAAAAAGTGGGGTCAGTGCAGCTTCTTTATTACATAAATTAGGGGCATTTGTAACGGTGAATGATAAGGAACCGCTAGAAAAAAATCCTGCGGCACAAGGGTTGCTTCAAGAGGGGATCAAAGTAATATGCGGAAGTCACCCCGTTGAGCTTTTAGATGAAGGGTTTGAATTAATCGTTAAAAATCCTGGGATTCCATATCACAATCCTTTGGTTTCCGGGGCGATGGAACGCGGAATTCCTGTTATTACAGAGGTGGAATTGGCATATAAAATTTCGGAAGCTGAAATCGTTGCTATTACAGGAACAAATGGGAAGACAACCACCACCACATTAATTTATGAAATATTAAACGCAGATAGTAAAAAGAATCCTCTTATCGCGGGAAATATTGGTACAGTTGCATCAGAGGTTGCTCAAAATGCCACGGAAAATAACCAAATGGTAATTGAATTATCATCTTTTCAATTAATTGGGATTCAAAGCTTTCGACCGCATATTGCTATTATCACAAATATTTATGAAGCCCATTTAGATTATCACGGGACTAAAGAAGAATATGCAAAAGCAAAAGCAAATATAACAAGAAACCAAACGAAGAATGACTTTTTAATTGTAAATGATAATCAGCGTGAATTAATGGAATTGATTTCTTTTTCGAAGGCAAAGATAATTCCGTTTTCTACTGTTAGATATTTAGAAGATGGTTGCTGTGTGAGAAATGGCGATGTAACATTCCTTGGGGAAGCGATTATTCCAGCAAGCGATATTGTTTTACCAGGGGAGCATAATTTGGAAAATGTACTAGCTGCAGTTGCTGCAACAAAGCTCATGGGAGTCAGCAATGAAGCAATCCACCAAGTTTTGACTACCTTTAAGGGGGTAAAGCATCGAACTCAATTTGTTATGGAAATAGAGGGGCGCAAGTTTTACAACGATTCAAAAGCTACTAATATTTTAGCGGCTAGCAGTGCGTTAAAAGGATTTCAACAACCCGTGATTTTACTTGCTGGTGGATTGGACCGTGGTAATGATTTTGATGAGCTAGTTCCATACTTAAATAATGTTAAAGCTCTTATTACATTTGGACAAACGGCCGAAAAAATGGAGGCAGCGGGAAAAGCAGCTGGTATAGAATCCATTAGACGTGTCGATAATGTTGAAGATGCAGTACCTGTTGCATATCAATTATCTAATCCTGGCGATGTAATATTATTGTCGCCTGCTTGTGCAAGCTGGGATCAATATAAAAGTTTTGAAATTCGGGGTGATATTTTTATTGATGCCGTGCATAAGTTAGTATAGGAGCTTGTTCAAAAGATGATGAGCGGTAGCATAACTTCAGCATGAAAGCAGCACCTTTTAGTGTATAGTTAAAGCTCAGGTTAATGGTTTCAACAAAGGAAACTTCTTTAAAGCTCTAATAATTCACTGCCCGAGGTGTTGAAGTTGCCGTTAAAAAAATCTAATCCTGATTTTATATTAATTATTGTCACATTATCATTATTAACAATCGGCTTAATCATGGTTTATAGTGCAAGTGCAATCTGGGCTAATTATAAATTCGACGATTCCTTTTATTTTGCGAAAAGACAGCTTTTATTTGCTGGAATTGGAGTTATTGGCATGTTTTTTATCATGAATGTCGATTATTGGACATGGAGGACATGGGCAAAGCTGCTTTTAATTTTTTGTTTTGCATTATTGGTGCTCGTGTTAATCCCTGGAATTGGTATGGAAAGAAATGGTTCTAGAAGCTGGATAGGAGTCGGCGCTTTTTCCATTCAGCCTTCCGAATTCATAAAACTTGCCATGATCGCCTTTTTAGCCAAATTTTTATCAGAAAATCAAAAATATATTACAACCATAAAAAAAGGCTTAGCACCATCCCTTGCTCTAGTATTTCTCGCATTTGGCATGATTATGTTGCAGCCGGATTTAGGTACAGGAACGGTAATGTTAGGGACTTGTATCATCATGATCTTTATTTCCGGAGCTAGGATTGCCCATTTTGCATTTCTAGGGATAATGGGAGTAGCAGGATTTGTTGGGTTAATTTTATCAGCACCGTATCGAATGGACAGGATTACCTCCTTTATGGATCCGTGGAAAGACCCATTAGGCACCGGATTTCAAATTATACAATCCTTATACGCTATTGGTCCAGGTGGCCTATTTGGATTAGGATTAGGTCAAAGCCGCCAAAAGTTTTTCTATTTACCTGAACCGCAAACGGATTTCATTTTCGCTATTTTAGCAGAAGAACTAGGCTTTATTGGGGGGACATTGGTTTTACTGTTATTTGCCTTACTTTTGTGGAGGGGAATTCGCATAGCTTTAGGTGCTCCAGATCTTTATGGAAGCTTTCTTGCAGTAGGTATAATATCTATGATTGCTATTCAGGTTATGATCAATATTGGAGTTGTGACGGGGCTAATGCCGGTTACAGGGATAACACTTCCGTTTTTAAGCTATGGAGGCTCCTCCTTAACGCTAATGTTATTTGCTGTAGGAGTTCTTTTAAATGTAAGCAGATATTCCAGGATATAAGACCCTTTCAAGGGTTTTCTTTTTTTATGTAGCTCTTTTTTAAATGACTTTGCTATTGTTCATGATATGCTTATAAGAGTTTTATTTAGGTAAACAAAGCAATAATCAAATTAAGAACAGGTCCTTTGAAACAGAGCTTGCACAGGTTTATAACAAGAGAAAAGCAATAATATCTTTCGAAAATAGATTAATCTTCTTTACTTTTAATACAGTTCTATATCAATCATGTAAATACTCTTTTACTGTTCCAGTTTTCTGGTTTAGAATATAGTATGATATGTTAAGCGGAATTTTACCGTCTTAAAAGATGGTTAAAGTATTCCTTAAGGATGATGGAAAAGAAAATTGTTAAGACAACATGAGGTGAAAAAATGAAAGTCATTATTAGTGGAGGCGGTACAGGTGGTCATATATATCCTGCCTTAGCCCTAATTAGAACAATAAAAAAAGAACATCCTAATACTGAATTTTTATATATCGGAACACAAAAAGGTTTGGAATCGTCGATTGTAACCCGCGAAAACATTCCATTTAAGTCCATACATATTACAGGTTTTAAACGTTCTTTATCACTCGAAAATTTCAAAACTATTTTCCGTTTTCTTAAAGGAGTGCGGGAATGTAAAAAAGTAATTAAAAGCTTTAAGCCGGATGTTGTTATAGGAACTGGTGGGTATGTTTGCGGTCCAGTAGTTTATGCTGCAGCAAAACAAAAGATTCCGACCATCATTCATGAGCAAAACAGTGTACCGGGCTTAACAAATAAATTTTTAAGCAGATATGTAAATAAGGTTGCTATATGCTTTGAATCTTCAGGTGAATTTTTTCCAAAGGAAAAAGTCGTTTTGACAGGGAATCCTCGTGCTTCGGAAGTAATAGGGGAAAAAAATACAGAGGTATTGAAAAACTTCCAATTACAAACAGATAAGCCGACTGTACTGATATTTGGAGGTAGCAGGGGAGCACGACCGATTAATGAGGCAGTAATAAGAAATCTTGCACAGTTTTCACAAAAGTCCTATCAGGTTTTATATGTAACAGGAGATGTGCATTTTAACGAGGTGGAAAAGGAAGTATCCCTTATCGGCAGTTCTAAAAATATTTCTATCGTTCCATTTATTCACAATATGCCTGAGGTATTAAGAGCAGTTGATTTAGTTGTGTCAAGAGCAGGAGCGACAACCTTAGCAGAATTAACGGCACTTGGAATACCAAGTATTTTGATACCTAGTCCGTATGTAACAAATAATCACCAAGAAAAGAATGCAAGGGCATTGACGGAGTCAGGAGCTGCTACCCTTGTTTTAGAAAGTGAATTGACAGGTCCAAAGCTTCTACAGGCAATTGATGAAATACTACTCGATACTAACAATATGATGAAAATGAAAGATGCGGCAAAAAAATTAGGCATTCCTGATGCATCCAATAGGTTATTTAAGGTTATGGACGCTTTGGCAAAGTCTAAATAAATACGTACTAAGGAAAAACGTGGTGATAAATTCGCTCTTTCCACATTTCATTTACTATTATAAAATAATGGTAATTAAACTAAAGGGGCTAAACGGTGTGTAATATACCGTTTAGCTTGCTATTTTATAAATATTTATTAGGAATATATATGTGTTTTATGGGAGGGGCGATTTTTACATGGGAAAAGGGAAGGTTGTATCATTAGAAGACCGAATTCCCAAACTGAAGGAACAGAGAAAGCGAAAGACAAACCGCAGGCTAATATTCCTTATTTCTGTTTTCTTTTTACTCGTTATATGTGTTATTTACTTTCAATCGCCCTTAAGTCATGTTGGCAAAATTAGTGTAATGGGGAATTCATCCATTAGCAAAAAAGAAATAATAGAGAAAAGCGGCATTTCAACAAAAGTGAATATTTGGAATATGAAAACTGGCAACATTGAAAAAAAATTATTAAAGTTTCCAGAAATAAAATCGGCTGTGATAAAAAAAGCATTTCCAAACAAAGTATCCATTGAAATAAAGGAGCATAAGCAAATAGCTACACTCTCTTCCGGGACAACCTTTATACCTGTTCTAGAAAATGGTGTGATCCTACATAAACATAATGTTATGGACATGAATGGTCCAATACTTACAAATTTTCAGGAAGGAAAGTATTTGAAGCTAATGGTGGAACAGCTCCAGCAATTACCTGCGGAAATTACCAATTCCATTTCTGAAATTCATTATGAGCCAGATAAAACAGATCATTATCACATCCTATTATACATGAACGATGGGTATGAAGTGTCAGCAACTATGAGGACATTTGCTGATAAAATGGTTCACTATCCATCTATAATTACCCAATTAACTCCAAATGTAAAAGGAATTATTGACTTAGAGGTAGGTTCCTACTTTAAGCCTTTTAAACCGAAAGGGGATCGAAAGGATGAAAAACAAGGCAGTGAAGGGTAAAAATATCATCCTCACACTTGTTTTATTTATATTAGGATTTATGCTCGCATTCTCTTATAATCTTGCAAATAAAAAGGAAATTCCAAGTGAAAAAATTTCTGATCCCCAGTTTGCTAGAGAAACTGAATTGCGCAATGAGCTAATTAGGCAGCAAAAGCAAAATAGTGACCTTCAAAGCGAGCTATATAAAAAGCAAAATAAAGTTCGTACTATAGAGAAAAACTTATCAAAAGAAAAGAAATCTTTTTATCATCTAGCAGAGGACGCAGAAAAATATAGAATGTATCTTGGGAAGATGAAAGTAGAAGGAAAAGGGGTAACGGTGACACTACAAGACGGAGAATATGATCCACACAATGGGAATGTCAATAGCTATCTAGTTCATGATTTTCAGGTATTTAAAGTAATAAACGAGCTATACATTGCGGGGGCTTCAGCTGTTGCCATCAATGGATTAAGAATAAAGCATGATTCTTATATTATTTGCAATGGGCCCGTAATTACAGTTGATGGGGCTCAATTCCCTGCACCATTTAAAATTTCTGCAATTGGTGATCCTAATGTATTAGCTTCTGCACTAACGATTACTGGTGGCATAAAAGATCAGCTTGTTAATGATAATATTTTGTTTTCAATAGAAAAAAAGAATCAAATTATCATGAACCCAATCCTAAGTGAATCTTAGGAAGGAATAGGTGAAAAGGTGTGAACCATAAAGTTAAGATCAGCTTTACAATAATCACGCTAATAATTGGTTTTATGCTGGCAATTCAATTTCAAGCAGTTAAAATGCCGAAGGAACGTGATACTCGCGATATATGGGAGCTGCGTGATGCATTATTAAAGGAGCAAAAACTCCACTCAACACTATTGGATGAAATAAGAATGAATGAAGAACAACTCGAAAAATACGAAACGAAAATGAAAGATAGTAAAGAAGCGGCACTAAAAGAAACCTTACAACAATTAAAGTCAGAGGCAGGGCAAACGGATATAGATGGTCCAGGTCTTCAATTATCCATTGAACCACTTAAAGAGGCTCAATTAATGGGGGAAGTTATTTACGCTGTATCTCCAGACCTGCTAAAAAGGTTAGTAAATGAATTAAACATGTATGGCGCCAAGAACATTTCCATTAATAATGAAAGAATGATAAATACGACTGTTATCAGGGATATAAATGGAGCAACAAAAGTCAATGGCCGCTCTTTGAACAAATATCCTATTGTAATAAGGGTAATAACCGAAGACTATCACGCTGCAGAAAAATTATTCAATCAAATTCAATTTTCACCTACAATTGATGAATTTTTTGTCGATAATCTTAAAGTAAGGGTACTCAAGCCTAGAAAAGACATTCATATACCTGCCTTTGATGATCCTATTATAATACGTTACTTGCAGCCTGCAAGTTAGCCTCACTGCTCCAATCTAATATATGTTATATCCATTTGCGAGGGAAATATTTTATGCGAAAGATTTACATTTGAAGAAGGAGTTGGGAATATGTGGCTGCCTATTCTCGGATTAATCATTGGTATATCATTAGGATTATTAGCAAATATTCAAATTCCGGATGAGTATGCAAATTATCTATCTATTGCTATATTAGCAGGGTTAGATACATTATTTGGCGGAATCAGAGCTTTTTTGCAAAATATATACGATTCAAAAGTTTTTGTCTCTGGTTTCTTTTTTAATATAATTTTAGCAGCAAGTTTAGCTTTTCTAGGTGTCCATCTTGGTGTAGACTTATATTTGGCTGCAGTTTTTGCATTTGGAGTTCGTCTATTTCAAAATATTGCAGTAATAAGAAGAATTATTTTAGCAAAATGGTCCTTGAAGAGTGAAAAAACTAAAAAAAATTAAACAATTTAAAAGGGAAATATTCACTTACGACGAATATTTGTATAGTATATATACTAATAGATGATAAAATAGATAATATGATTAATAGTCTTAACGAATGCTAGATTTGAAATGAGCAGAAACTTTTCAGGCAAAGGGAGGTGCCACTGTATGAACAACAATGAAATATATGTAAGTCTTGACATCGGTACGTCCACCGTTAAAGTAATTATTGGCGAAATGGTTAACGATTCATTAAATATCATCGGTGTGGGCAATGTGAAGTCAGAAGGAATTCGGAAAGGCTCCATTGTCGATATTGATGAAACGGTTCATTCTATCAAAAAGGCGGTAGAACAAGCTGAAAGAATGATTGGTATGAATATCGACCATTGTATTGTCGGTATTGCTGCCAACCATGTAATGCTCCAGCCATCTCACGGGGTTGTAGCTGTAGCTAGCGAAAATCGGGAAATATCTGATGAGGATGTAGCAAGAGTAATGGATGCTGCACAGGTAATTTCTATAGCACCGGAAAGGGAAATTATTAATGTCATTCCTAAACAATTTATTGTTGATGGTTTAGATGAGATAAATGATCCCCGCGGAATGATAGGTGTGCGGTTGGAGATGGAGGGTACAATTGTAACTGGGTCAAAAACTAGCCTACATAATACTCTCAGATGTGTTGAACGAGCAGGTTTAAATATTACCGAAATTGTATTACAGCCATTAGCAGCCGGAGCTGTTTGTTTGTCGAAGGATGAATTAGATTTAGGAGCTATTTTAGTCGATATTGGCGGGGGATCCACTACTCTAGCAGTATTTGAAAATGGCAACATTAAAAATACAAGTGTTATACCAGTTGGTGGGGACCATATAACGAAAGACTTATCGATAGTGTTAAGAACTTCAACAGAAGATGCCGAAAAGATTAAAGTAAAGTATGGACATGCTTTCAGAAATGATGCATCAGAGGATGAGGTTTTCAGTGTACCAATTATCGGTAGTGATCAGCATCAACAATTTAACCAATTGGAAATTTCTGATATTATAGAAGCCAGACTAGAAGAAGTTTTTGATCTTATATGGAAAGAACTCAAGCGTATGAATATTATTGATTTGCCGGGAGGAATTGTATTAACCGGCGGAACGGCAAATATTCCTGGAGTACTGGAACTAGCGCAGTCCGTTTTTCAAAATCGTGTTCGTATTGCAATACCGGATTATATTGGTGTTCGTGAACCTCAATATACGACTGCGATTGGATTAATAAAATATGCTTATCGAAATGCAAGATTACAAGGTCGTAATGTTAGTGCAGCACCTGTTCAAATGGATCAATACGAAAAAAGGCCAGTGAAGAAAACACAGCCAAAACCAAAAAATGAAAAACAACAAGAAGAGAAAATTTCCGCAAAGATGAAAAAATTCTTTGGATACTTTTTTGAGTAATAAGGAGATTATCGACCATTTCAGAGGTTAGTTGTGAATGAAGAATGTTATCTTCATCACAATATCCTTCTATTCTTATTATGGAACCCAGAGTAGAAAATATGTCTTGGTGGAATATCGACGAATTAGGAGGATTTGTCATGTTGGAGTTCGATACGAATTTAGATTCTTTAGCAACAATAAAAGTCATTGGCGTAGGCGGAGGCGGTAATAACGCTGTAAACCGAATGATAGAAAATGATGTTCAAGGTGTAGAATTTATTGCTGTAAACACGGATGCACAAGCGTTGAATTTATCAAAAGCAGAATTAAGGATGCAAATTGGTGCAAAGCTTACAAGAGGATTAGGTGCTGGTGCAAATCCTGAAGTAGGTAAAAAAGCAGCTGAGGAAAGCAAGGAGCAAATTGAAGAAGCATTAAGAGGAGCAGATATGGTGTTTGTTACTGCTGGAATGGGAGGCGGAACAGGAACCGGAGCTGCACCAGTTATTGCTCAAATAGCAAAGGATCTTGGAGCGCTAACTGTTGGGGTAGTAACTCGTCCATTTTCATTTGAAGGTCGCAAACGTTCTTCACAAGCAACAGGTGGAATTGCTGCTATGAAGGAAGCAGTTGACACTCTTATTGTCATTCCAAATGACCGATTGCTAGAAATAGTAGATAAAAGCACTCCAATGCTAGAAGCATTCAGAGAAGCTGATAATGTTCTACGTCAAGGTGTACAAGGTATTTCCGATTTAATTGCAACTCCTGGATTAATTAATCTAGACTTTGCCGATGTAAAAACGATTATGACGAATAAGGGATCGGCATTAATGGGTATTGGTGTAGCTACTGGAGAAAATAGAGCAACCGAAGCTGCTAAAAAGGCAATATCTTCTCCACTTCTTGAAAAATCAATTGATGGTGCTCAAGGGGTCTTAATGAATATAACGGGTGGAGTTAACCTGAGCTTATATGAAGTTCAAGAAGCTGCCGATATAGTTGCTTCTGCATCGGATCAAGAAGTTAATATGATTTTCGGTTCCGTTATTAATGAAGAATTAAAGGATGAAATTGTTGTAACTGTAATAGCTACTGGCTTTAATGAGGAAGTTTCTCAAAATAAGCAGCAGCGTCCAGGTTTTGGACAAGTTAAACCATCACACAATCAACCACTAAAGCGTGAACCAAAACGTGAAGAAATGCAGCAAGAACCTGTTCGAAATACACAGAATGTGGAGGATACACTAGATATCCCTACATTCCTACGAAACAGAAATCGAAGATAACCAGTTGTTTATATTGAAACCAGATGATGAAATCATCTGGTTTTTTTATTGCCTTAATTATTGGCATATTTTTACCTAGTCTTTTCTTGTCGCGTATATTTCACATGACAAAATTCGAATGAAACTTCGAAAAGTTCTTCTTTTTCACATACAAGAAATGACACACTTTTAATAGGGATGTACGATATACTGTCGGTATTATAGTTTCTCGACTGGAATTGGGAGGTGCAATATTGGTCGTCTATATGGATATCGTTTGGCTGCTGAATTTAATGGTAGATAGCACGCTCCTTTGGCTGACAGCTATTATATTAAAGCGAAGAGTTAGAATTTGGAGGATAGTGATAGGAGGATTCATCGGGTCCATTCTAATTATCTTGAGTATTACCCCGATTGCTCCATATGCAGGTAGCCCTTTTGTTAAGCTGGGGTTTTCCGTTTTAATGGTTTTTAGTGTATTTGGTTTTAAACGATTTAAATACTATTTTTCAAACCTGTTAACCTTCTATTTTGTAACTTTTTTAACAGGAGGTATTTTAATTGGAACACACTATTTTTTGAATTTTAATATGCAATTGAATCTTGCTAGTATTAGGGGATTCGGAGATCCGATAAGCTGGTTATTTGTAGTATTTGGATTGCCGGTTGCATGGTATTTTGAAAAACAGAGAGTATCCAACTTCGAAATGACGAATATACAATTTGACCAATTAGTGAAAGTGGAAATACACATAAATGGTTTACATATTTCTATGAACGGACTAGTAGATAGCGGGAATCAGCTACAGGATCCAATTTCAAAAGCGCCAGTAATGATTGTTTCTACACAAGAATTGAATGGAATTCTGCCTAATGAGGTAATTGAATTATCCGAAAACCACGAAAAGTTAATGGATGGATCCATTCAATTAAAACCGGAGTGGTACGATAAAATTCGTCTTATCCCCGCCAAAGCAGTTGGGAAAAATCATCAATTGCTTGTTGCTTATAAACCGGATTCGTTGCAAATTCATAATGAAAAAGGCTGCTACCAAGTGCAAAGATCCTTAATTTCCTTTACAAACCAACAATTATCAAGTGACGATGTTTTTCAAAGTATAGTACATCCAAAAATGTTAACTGGTATTCCTATACAAAATGCTTCCTAAACTTTTTATTTTCCATGTTTGTAATACTACTATACTCTCGAATCATTCAATTTAGAAGGAGGACATCCATTGAAAAATCTAAAAATTAAATTGTCCTATTTTTGGTACAAATTATTAATAAAACTTGGTCTTAAAACCGATGAAATATACTACATTGGGGGAAGTGAAGCTCTTCCTCCTCCATTAACAAAGGATGAAGAGGAGGTTCTGTTAAAAAAACTCCCAAATGGAGACAAAGCCGCAAGATCATTATTAATTGAACGGAATTTAAGATTGGTGGTTTACATAGCACGAAAATTTGAAAATACAGGGATTAATATCGAAGACTTGATTAGTATTGGCACTATTGGACTAATCAAGGCGGTGAATACATTTAATCCTGAGAAGAAAATAAAATTAGCTACCTATGCATCCCGATGTATTGAAAATGAAATTCTTATGTATTTAAGAAGAAATAACAAAATAAGGTCAGAGGTCTCTTTTGATGAGCCATTAAATATTGATTGGGATGGAAATGAATTATTATTATCCGACGTTTTAGGGACGGAGGAGGATATCATTACGAAGGATTTAGAAGCAAATGTTGATAAAAATCTGTTGTTTAATGCTTTGCACCAGTTGACAGACCGTGAAAAGCAAATTATGGAGCTTCGCTTTGGTCTTCAGGGGGGCGAAGAGAAAACTCAAAAGGATGTAGCGGATATGCTTGGTATTTCCCAATCATACATTTCCCGTCTTGAAAAGAGAATTATAAAAAGATTGCGTAAAGAATTTAATAAAATGGTTTAATCATGCGGATCTAGCTACAATGGTTACTCCGACTACCCATCCATATTACGACTTAATTTTAAAGCATCTTTTCTTAAAGGATTATTAATTCAAAATAATATGGATGTTAATAAGCTTTCTATCTTTAAAATATACATGGTTTACGAAAAGAGATGTAGATAAAAAAATTTTTCTGTAAAAAAGTCTTAGAAAATATACCATTTTACAATTGTTTGCCGTTAGTGAGACATTTCTTCAAGTGCATAAATTTCCCACCTAAGGAGATACTTATTTTTGAACAGCAGCTCCTGCAAGGAGGGAATTAACTTGAAGCGTAATAAAGTAGAAATTTGTGGTGTTGATACATCAAAGCTTCCTGTTTTGAAGAATGAGGAAATGAGAGAATTACTGAAGCAAATGCATGCGGGGGATATGCATGCAAGGGAAAAACTTGTAAATGGGAATTTACGATTGGTACTTAGTGTCATACAACGGTTTAATAATCGCGGTGAATATGTGGACGATCTATTTCAGGTTGGCTGCATCGGTCTTATGAAATCCATTGATAATTTTGATTTAAGTCAAAACGTACGATTTTCTACTTATGCCGTTCCGATGATTATCGGTGAAATACGTAGGTATTTGCGGGATAATAATCCAATACGTGTTTCACGTTCACTCCGTGACATTGCTTATAAAGCTCTTCAGGTTCGGGAGCGTTTAATCAGTGAAACCTCCAGAGAACCTACTGCAGAGGAAATTGCAAAGGTCTTGGAAGTTCCGCACGAAGAAATAGTATTTGCACTTGATGCCATTCAAGATCCTGTCTCTTTATTTGAGCCGATTTATAATGATGGAGGAGATCCTATTTTTGTTATGGATCAATTAAGCGATGAAAGGAATCGGGATAGTAATTGGATTGAGGAAATAGCTTTGCAGGAGGGCATGAGAAGACTCAATGATCGAGAAAAATTGATTATCAGAAAAAGATTTTTCCAAGGGAAAACACAAATGGAAGTAGCGGAAGAAATCGGAATATCGCAAGCCCAAGTATCACGCTTAGAAAAAGCGGCTATTAAGTCAATGAATAAAAATATTCAATAACGATCAAGTCGGTCATCCTGTAATAGGCTGACCGACTTTTATTATTATTTTTGTCCTTTACTGCATATATTTTATTAATTGCATATTAGCCTTTTAAGGAGAGGATAACGGTGGTTCGTATATCTGATTTTCAAATAAAGGATGTCGTAAGTATTTCAGATGGGCGCAGATTAGGAAATGTGACCGATATTGATATTAATTTGGACAACGGAAAAATAGAAAGCATTGTAGTAGGTGGGCAAGGGAAAATATTGAGCTTTTTTAGTAAAGAAGAGGAAGTCGTGATCCCTTGGAACAATATTGTAAAGATTGGTGAAGATGTTATTCTAGTGAGATTTCGTGAGCAAAAATATATGGGGCAACAACAGCTTCAAGAACCAAAAAATGAAAAACATTAAACATAAATGTATTTCTGTGTTACACTATTGGAAAGTGAAGGTAAATAGTACCTTCTTTTTTTATTTAGCATCTTTTCGTAAACTTTGTTGCTTTGGGACCTAAATAAGGAGCAAATATTAATGTTACTAGGCAATTTTCGCATATTTTCTTAAGAAAAGACGCCACGAAGCATTTAGATATACGGGTTGATGAACTTATATGTAAAACAACAATCTATGCGAAAATAGCCATTATTTAAGGCTCTTTTCTGCTTTTTTTTAGAGGGGAATATTAGTATCAACCTAACTTGAGTAATGAAGGAATAACGTTCTTAAGAAAAGTTGCCCCGAGCTAAGACTATTCACGTATTTATTACTGAATATGATAAACTACAATCTAAACAAAAATAGCTATATTTCATGATTGAATGGGGTGTTATGTATGAACGAACCATTTATTAAAGAGAATAAGGAATTTTTTTATATAAAAGAATGGTCTAAGTTATCTTCTAAGATTGTTGCTGGATTTACAACTAAAGTTGGAGGATTCAGTGAACAATTTAATGGCACTTTAAATTGCGGATTCCATGTAGGGGATCAAATCGAAGCTGTTAAAAAAAACAGGGAGCTCTTATCTCAAAAGCTTCATTTCCCAACCGACTCATGGGTTGGTTGTGAGCAAACACATGGTGTTCACATTGCTCAAATTAATAAAGCGGATATTGGTAAAGGTGCTCTTAATTATGAAAGCAGCGTGAAAGATACAGATGGTATATACACTAATGTACATAATATTTTATTGACATTATGCTTCGCTGATTGCGTACCGCTTTATTTTTATTCGGAAAAACATAATATGGTGGGAATTGCACATGCCGGATGGAAAGGTACAGCAAAAGGAATTGCCAAGGAAATGATTCATACGTGGACTGAAAAAGGTATAATGCCAAAAGATATTTTGGTAGCCATTGGACCATCCATTTGTGAAAAATGCTATATTGTCGATAATCGTGTGATAGATGAAATTCATCCTTGGTTAATGAATACGGTTGATATACCGTATAATGAAATTTCTACTGGACAATATCAGCTAAATTTAAGAAAATTAAATAAAATAATACTTGAAAAATCAGGCATTCCATCCGAAAATATTTTTGTCACGAAATATTGCACTAGTTGTGAGCGAGATGATTTTTTCTCTCATCGACGTGATCAAGGCAATACAGGAAGAATGATAGGCTTTATAGGTTTGAAAGGAATGGATGATAGTGAAGGTTAGTGATAAGCTGACAATGATTAAGGAAAAGATAGAACAGGCTTGCCAAAAAGCAGGACGGAGTTCTAATGAAATAAAGATTATTGCTGTTACAAAATATGTTTCAACCGAAAGAGCACAGGAAGCCCTCGATTCCGGTATAATCCATCTAGGTGAAAATCGGGATGAAGGATTATTGGATAAATGGAATACATTAGGTAATAGGCCGATATGGCATTTTATTGGAACATTACAAACAAGAAAAGTAAAGAATATTGTTGATAAAGTATCTTATATTCATTCCCTAGACAGGATTTCTTTAGCTCAAGAAATAAATAAACGAGCAACCAAAACGATACCTTGTTTTATCCAAGTGAATGTTTCCAAAGAAGAATCCAAGCATGGACTTCCTGCGGAGTCTGTAGTAGATTTTGTGAAACAATTAATGCCATTTAAACAAATCGAGATTGTTGGTTTGATGACAATGGCGCCATTTACGGAGGATGAATATATTGTTCGAAATACATTTCGCGGTTTAAAACAGCTTCAGCAAGAAGTACAAGCACTTAAACTTCCTCATGCACCATGTAAGGAGCTTTCCATGGGGATGTCAAATGACTATGAAATTGCCATTGAAGAAGGAGCTACATTTATTAGGATTGGTACTGCTTTAGTAGGCTAAAAATTTAGGAGGTGTATTTTTTATGGGATTAAAATCAAAAATTAAAACATTTTTCTTATTAGATGATGAATATGATGATATGGAAGAAGAAAAAATGGGACATGAGACTGATTATGAGCCTGAACCTGCTCCAAGAAATAATCATGCCACTGCAAAACATAATATTGTCAGCCTGCAGAGTGTCAAAAAAGGTTCGAAGGTAGTGCTTATTGAGCCAAGGGTTTATGCGGAAGCTCAAGAAATTGCAGATCATTTAAAGAATAATAGATCTGTTGTAGTGAATCTTCAGCGGATTCAGCATGACCAAGCCAAACGGATAATTGACTTTTTAAGTGGTACTGTATATGCAATTGGCGGAGATATTCAGAGAATCGGAAGCAATATATTTTTATGTACTCCGGACAATGTAGAGGTATCGGGTAACATATCGGAATTCATACAAGATAATAATTTTGATTCGAGGTGGTCCTAATTTAAATGAGTCTTTTATTTAACATTTTAACAAGTATATTAGTGTATTATTCATACGTGTTGATTATTTATATTTTCTTGTCATGGTTTAATGCAAGGCAAACCTCAATAGGACATGTTTTAGGACGCATTTGTGAACCGTATTTGGAGCCTTTCAGACGAATTATTCCTCCAATAGGAATGATCGACATATCTCCTATCGTTGCTTTGTTTGTTTTACGTTTAGCTGGATTAGGACTTGGACAATTATCTTCATGGATTATATAAAGGGCTGCTATTAAGCGCCCTTTTTATGTAGGGTTTTTTCATAAATTCTGCTGCTCTTGTATTGGAAGATCAAATAAACAACCTTAATTTGAGTATGAATATCTAACTTTTTAAGAAATGATGCCACGAAGCTAAACCTATTTTTTAGAATTATTATAATAAATAAAAGGCAATACGAAAACAGCCTTATGTATTAAAGAAAGGATTTGTATGACAAGTATATATCAACATTTTAGACCTGATGAAAAAGAATTTATTGACCAGGTGTTAAACTGGCAACAATTTGTTGAAAATTCCTATTCTCCTAAGTTGAGTGATTTTTTAGATCCACGACAAATACATATTGTTAAATCACTTATTGGAACCCACTCTACAGTTAAATATAGCGAGTTTGGGGGTTATGACAATGCTGAAAGGAAAAGGGTGTTGTTGTACCCGGATTACTTTACGCCAGAATATAATGACTTTCAAATTAAGCTAACGGAAATTGAGTATCCGAGAAAATTTGTAAGCTTAAGCCATCGTCAAATATTAGGATCCTTAATGTCACTCGGTTTAAAAAGGGAAAAATTCGGTGATATCTTGATTCAGGATGACCGTATTCAGGTGGTTATTCCATCAGAAATGATGGATTACATTAGAATGGAATTGAAACAAATTGGAAAAACAAATATCCAACTAGTAGAATTATCTCTTGATGAAATAATTAAAAGTGATGAAGAGTGGAAAGAAGTGACAACAACCGCTAGTTCTTTGCGCTTGGATGCTCTGTTATCTTCCGTATATCCTATCTCTAGACAAAAAGCTCAAACTCTTATTCAGCATGGATTGGTGAAGGTAAATTGGAAAGAGATTGAACAAACCTCATTTCAATGTGAAGAAGGAGATGTTATTTCGGCACGCGGATATGGAAGATGCAAAATAATCTCCATTGAAGGGCAAACGAAAAAGGAAAAATGGCGCTTGAAAGCTGGAATATTAAAATAAAGCTATTTTCGTTAGGTTATCCTATCCATATATTGTGATAAATTCCAATTGATTTAGTTGAGGTAAAAAAGCTATTCAATCATTACAAAAATTAGGTCTTTTTTATAGTTTCGTCTGCAAAAGCAACAAAGTTTAAGAAAAGAGCCCTAAATAATGAAAAATTTGCAGGAATTCCCCCTAATGCTGTCGAAATTCAGTATAATAAAAGAAACTGGTCGCTAAAGAATGATAGATCAATTCATTAAACGACAATATTTGATAACATATGTGGAGGTGGCATATATGCCTTTAACGCCATTAGATATACATAATAAAGAGTTCAGTAGAACCTTTCGTGGCTATGATGAAGATGAAGTAAATGAATTTCTTGATCAGATTATTAAGGATTATGAATTGCTTATCCGTGAAAAGAAGGAATTAGATGAAAAGCTATCTTCCTCCAATGAACGGCTTGGTCATTTCACTAACATTGAGGAAACATTACATAAATCCATTATTGTAGCTCAAGAAGCAGCTGAAGAGGTAAAGGGAAATGCACAAAAGGAAGCGAAATTAATAATTCGGGAAGCGGAAAAAAATGCGGACCGAATTGTTAATGAGGCACTTTCGAAAGCACGTAAAGTTGCAATGGAAATTGAAGAATTAAAAAAACAGTCCAAAGTATTTAGAACAAGATTTAAAATGTTAATTGAAGCTCAACTAGACTTATTGAAAAATGATGATTGGGATAAGCTAATGGAATTTGAAATTGACGCAACTGAATTGAATCTGGAAGAAGAAGTTAAATAAGCTTTGCTCATAAGCATCGAAATGGTATTAACATTGAATTTACCTTGACGGACAGAATTTTTGTCACATATAATAGAATAATAATAGGTAAAACGATGACAGGGACAGTAAAGTTATTAACAACTTATTGAAGCGAGCCAAGGATAGTGGAAGCTTGGTATAAGCAATATACTTGAAAATCACCCTTGAGTTCTTGATTTGAACGCCGCTTGAGGCTAGTAAATGATGGCGTATAGTTCACGTTACGAATGTTAAAGAGGACATATTATAATGTCTATCAGGGTGGTACCGCGGGAAAACCTTCTCGTCCCTATTGGGGATGAGAGGGTTTTTTTGTTGCTTATTTGGAAAGGAATAATAAGAACTAATAATTGTCTCTGTGGTCTTTTATAAGGAGGAAAAATCGTGGAATACAAAGATACGTTATTAATGCCAAAAACCGATTTCCCAATGAGAGGAAATTTACCAAAAAGAGAACCCGAAATTCAAGAAAAATGGGAAAGCATGAATATTTATCAAAAGGTACAGGAGCGAACAAAAGGCAGACCATTGTTTGTGCTTCATGATGGACCACCATATGCAAATGGGGATCTTCATATGGGGCATGCTTTAAACAAAACATTAAAGGATATTATCGTTCGCTTTAAATCCATGACTGGTTACTGTGCACCGTACGTTCCTGGTTGGGATACCCATGGTTTGCCTATCGAACAGGCATTAACCAATAAAGGTGTTAAAAGAAAGGAAATGTCAGTTGCAGAATTTCGCAAGCTGTGTGCGGAATACGCTTACGAACAAGTGGACAATCAACGAACTGCCTTTAAAAGACTTGGTGTTCGCGGGGATTGGGAGAATCCATATCTTACATTAAAACCTGAATACGAAGCACAGCAAATTAAAGTATTTGGTGAGATGGCGAAAAAAGGCTATATTTATAAAGGTCTTAAGCCTGTATATTGGTCTCCGTCTAGTGAATCCGCATTGGCAGAAGCGGAAATTGAATATAAGGATAAACGTTCTGCTTCAATCTATGTGGCATTTGAAGTAAAGGATGGAAAGGGTGTATTAGAAGATGGCACAAAAATTGTTATCTGGACAACAACACCTTGGACAATTCCGGCAAACTTAGGGATTGCTGTTCACCCTGAATTAAAATATGCAGTAGTAAAAGAAGAAAATCAAAAGTATGTAGTTGCGGAAGCTTTATTAGAAGAAGTGGTTTCTGTATTAGAATGGAAAAATCCACAGGTAGAAAAAACAGTTTCTGGTAAAGATTTAGAATATATTGTAGCGAAGCACCCACTTTATGAACGCGATTCGCTTGTTATGCTTGGGGAGCATGTTACAACTGATTCTGGTACAGGATGCGTGCATACTGCTCCTGGCCATGGGGAAGATGATTTTATCGTTGGTAAAAAATATGGTTTAGATGTTTTATGCCCTGTTGATGATAAAGGCTATATGACTTCCGAGGCGCCAGGATTTGAAGGCTTATTCTATGATGAAGCAAATAAACCAATCACCCAAAAGCTCGAAGAAGTGGATGCACTATTAAAATTAAACTTTATTACCCATTCCTATCCACATGATTGGCGTACAAAGAAACCGGTTATTTTCCGTGCAACGGCACAGTGGTTTGCCTCCATTGATTCCTTCCGTGAAGAACTTCTTCAAGCGGTACAAGAGGTTAAATGGGTTCCTGCGTGGGGAGAAACAAGACTATTTAATATGGTTCGTGATCGCGGTGATTGGTGTATTTCACGTCAGCGAGCATGGGGAGTTCCAATCCCTGTATTTTACGCGGAAAATGGCGATCCTATTATCACAGATGAAACAATTTATCATATTTCAAAATTGTTCCGTGAACATGGATCAAATATTTGGTTTGAGAGAGACGCGAAGGAATTATTGCCTGAAGGTTTCTCACACCCAAGTAGTCCAAATGGTAAATTTACTAAAGAAACAGATATTATGGATGTTTGGTTTGATTCTGGTTCCTCCCATCAAGCAGTATTAGAGGAAAGGAAAGAGTTGCAGCGTCCTGCAGATTTATATTTGGAAGGCTCTGATCAATATCGCGGATGGTTTAACTCATCCTTAACTACATCAGTGGCTGTTACAGGCAAAGCTCCATACAAGGGAATTTTAAGCCATGGCTTCACACTTGATGGAGAAGGTAGAAAGATGAGTAAATCTCTTGGAAATGTTATTGTACCGGGCAAAGTAATTAATCAGTTAGGTGCCGATATTGTCCGTCTTTGGGTTGCATCTGTGGATTATCAAGCTGATGTCCGAGTTTCGGATGCTATTTTGAAACAAGTTTCCGAAGTGTATCGTAAAATTCGCAATACATTCCGTTTCTTACTTGGAAACTTATTTGATTTTAATCCAGAGCAAGATAAAATTGCTTACGAACAGTTACGGGAAGTAGATCAATTTCTCTTAGTAAAATTAAATAATCTAGTGAAACAAGTTCGAGGATCTTATGAGCGTTATGAATTTGCCAGTATTTATCATGCCGTTAATAACTTCTGCACACTTGATTTAAGTTCATTCTATCTTGATTTTGCAAAAGATGTTCTTTACATCGAGGCTAAGGATAATTTTGAACGCCGTGCAATGCAAACCGTTCTATATGAATGCTTAACAGCTCTAACAAAGTTATTATCGCCAATTCTTACGCATACAGCTGATGAAGTATGGGCATTTATTCCTGGTGTGGAAGAAGCAAGTGTTCAATTAACTGATATGCCTGAACCTAAAGAGTTTAATAATGCGAAGGAATTAGAAGAAAAGTGGGATAAATTCTTAAAGCTACGTGATGATGTATTAAAGGCATTGGAAGAAGCGAGAAATGAAAAGGTAATTGGCAAGTCATTGTCTGCAAAGATTACACTATATGTGAATCAAGATACGAAAGAATTGTTGGACAGTATTTCAGAAAACATGAAACAGCTATTTATTGTATCTGGGTATGAAGTGGCTGGTGCATATGAACAAGCACCGAATAATGCGGTTAAGTTGGAAAATGCAGCAATTGTTGTTGAAAAAGCCGAGGGTGAAACATGTGAAAGATGTTGGGTAGTAACACCTGAAGTTGGCCAAGATGAAAAACATCCGACATTATGCTTGCGTTGTGCATCCGTAGTCGAAAAAGAATATGCATGAGAATAATCATTAAAATAAGGAGCCTGACACTAATAGTGTCAGGCTCCTTTTCTTTAGTGGTTTTTGGAAATTATTAGTGCTTTTTGCAACAGTTACTCCTTAAATACTTCTCAATCATGGGTAAACTAACATTACCAATACATTGGAGGGATGAATATGACTGATCAAAACGATAAATTATTTTGTTTGTTGCAATCATTAAAAGATGAATTATCTGCATATGAAACAAATAATGAAATGATTCAGACCCTCATTAAGGAGGAATTAAGTGATATTGATTGTGCCTTATCAAAATGGGAAGATGGATATTTTGGAACTTGTGAACAAACTGGAGAAACACTTCCCGAATCATGGCTCTATACAATACCAACATTAAAAAGCACCGATGAATGGTTTGATTTAAGAAATTATGTAAAGGTATCTATTCCATTTAATTAATACAGAAAATAGGTCGTTACTAAGATTTTCGCCGAAAAAGGAACAAAGTATAAGAATAGAGCATTAATGAAATAATAGTATTTCTTTTCTCCATCCATGTAGTATGCTAAAATTCAAAAGAAAAGAATGTTCTTTCGGTATTAGCCGGCAGAACATACTACATATGGATTCGGGGGTTACCTTTGTGGTTATTTATTACATTATCGCAATTTTTATTATCGCATTAGACCAGATAACCAAATGGCTAGTGGTCAAAAATATGGAGTATGGTGAAAGCATCCCCATTATAAAAGATTTCTTTTATTTAACCTCACACCGTAATGAAGGAGCGGCATGGGGAATTTTGCAAGGACAGATGTGGCTATTTTATTTAATAACAGTAGTAGTTGTAATCGGAATTATTTACTATTTACAAAAATATGCAAAGAACAAAGTATTGCTAGGAGTAAGCCTTAGCTTTATGCTTGGCGGGGCAATTGGAAACTTTATCGACCGTATCTTTAGAAAACAGGTTGTAGATTTTATCCACACGTATATTTTTGGCTATGATTTTCCAATTTTTAATATTGCAGATTCAGCTTTAACCATTGGTGTGGTTCTGTTGATTATCTACATGCTGCTCGAAGAGTTTCGTTCAAAGGAGAAAACATATGGAAATAATGGAACACATCATTCAGGAAGATGAAAAAAATGAAAGGCTGGACAAGGTTTTATCTGCTACCAACAAGGAGTGGTCCAGATCACAGGTCCAGCAATGGATTAAAGAAGGTAATGTAACAGTTAATGATAAACAAGTAAAATCAAATTATAAGAGCAACACAGGGGATAGAATCCAAATTCATATTCCGGAACCACAACAATTAGATGTCATTCCGGAACCAATGGACTTAAATATTTACTATGAAGATAGTGATGTATTAGTAGTGAATAAACCTAAAGGCATGGTAGTACATCCTGCACCAGGACATTTAACTGGTACATTAGTAAATGGATTAATGGCTCATTGTAAAGATTTATCTGGAATAAATGGTATCTTAAGACCGGGAATTGTTCATCGTATTGATAAAGATACCTCGGGCCTCTTAATGGTTGCAAAAAATGATTTAGCGCATGAAAAGCTTGTCGATCAATTGGTAGAAAAATCAGTAACTCGAAAATACTTTGCCATTGTTCATGGGGTAATTCCTCATGATTATGGTACGGTGGATGCTCCGATTGGTAGAGATCCAGATGACAGACAGAAAATGACTGTAGTAGATAATGGAAAGCATGCTGTGACTCACTTCCGTGTTATAGAAAGATTTCATCAATATTCGTATATAGAATGCGAATTAGAAACAGGCCGAACCCATCAAATTAGGGTTCATATGAAATATATTGGCTTTCCTCTAGTTGGAGATCCAAAATATGGACCGAAAAAAACGATGGCAATTGATGGACAGGCGCTCCATGCTGGTGTATTAGGATTTGTACATCCACGTTCTGAAGAATATTTAGAATTTGAAGCACCACTACCAGAATATTTTATAAGCCTGCTGCATGAACTTCGCAATAAATGATTGACAAGTTTCGCGGGATTGTTTATTCTATTATTAATCAAATAAGACCTTTAACCCAGTCCAGAGAGGCTGAGAAGGATGCGGATAAGAATACTTTCTAGGAAGTATGCTTAGTTATGGAGTATAACGCGTAAACCCTCTCACCAACTGGTCGAGAGGGTTTTCTAATGTTCGCTTTTCATAAGAGGTGATGAAATGATTCAAAAAGCTGTAGTACTTGATCAACAGGCAATACGGAGATCACTTACAAGAACCGCACACGAAATAATAGAAAGAAACAAGGGAATAGATAATTGTGTCCTTGTGGGAATTCGAACAAGAGGAATTCATATTGCGAAACGTTTGGCTGAAAGAATTGAGCAAATTGAAGGTAAGCAGATTTTGGTTGGCGATCTGGATATAACATTGTATCGGGATGATTTGTCGATTAAGACGATAGACGCTCAGCCGGAAGTAAAAGGCTCGAATATTTCATTTGACATTACCAATAAGAAGGTAATTCTTGTAGATGATGTTTTATACACTGGTCGAACTGTCAGGGCCGCATTGGATGCATTAATGGATATTGGAAGACCCTCACAAATTCAGCTTGCGGTTCTGGTAGATCGAGGACATAGGGAGCTTCCTATTCGAGCGGACTTTATTGGTAAAAGCATACCAACCTCCAGCTCAGAAAAAGTTGTTGTAGAATTGATGGAAGTAGACAACCTTGATAAAGTAAGCATTTATGAAAATTAAATAGAGAATCCTTTTAAAGACAGTCCCGTGAGGCTGGCAAAGGAGGTCAAAGCAGGCAGAAATATGCCCTTTTATACCCTCTTTGTAGCTTCACAGCTATAAAGAGGTTTTTTTTTACAACAAATATTGTTTCAATATTAGAGGAGGAGCAAAAATGGAGAAGAACCAAGATATAATATTAGACATTCAAGACAAGCCAAGGTTGCCACAATGGTTTAGCCTCAGTATCCAGCATTTATTTGCCATGTTTGGTTCGACAATACTTGTTCCGATGCTAGTCGGATTAAGTCCAGCAGTTGCACTTGCATCCAGCGGGCTTGGTACTTTAGCTTATATATTAATAACAAAAGGTAAAGTACCTGCATATTTAGGATCAAGCTTTGCGTTTATTAAACCTTTAAAAACTGCTGGAAGTACAGCAGCAGCTATGATGGGAACATTCATGGCAGGTATTGTATACTGTATAGTTGCTTTGGTTATTAAGAAAGCAGGGTACAAGTGGCTGATGAGGGTACTTCCTCCAGTTGTTGTCGGGCCAGTTATTATTGTTATTGGATTAGGGATAGCAGCCACTGCCTGTGATATGGCAATGTATCAAAATTATGGAGCTTCTCCACAGGAACTAATTTATAGTCCAAAACATATTGGTATTGCACTAGCTACATTAGCAATAACGATAATCAGCTCGTCATTTCTGAAAGGGTTTTTCCGAATTATACCAATATTAATGGGGATTGTTGGAGGTTATATAATTTCGGTAATTGCAGGGATTGTCAATTTTGATCCTGTAATAAAAGCTCACTGGATCGAAATGCCAGATCTAGTATTTCCTTTCATCTCATATAAACCAATTTTTTCTTGGAGTATTTTTTTCCTAATGGTACCAGTGGCCGTTGTAACCTTATCCGAGCATATTGGTCATCAGCTAGTTTTAAGCAAAGTAGTAGGAAAGGATTTAGTTGCAAAACCTGGTTTAGGTCCATCCATTCTTGGAGACGGTGCATCTATCATCATTGCATCGTTAATCGGTGGACCTCCAACAACAACATACGGAGAGAATATTGGGGTTCTAGCTATTACGAAGGCTTATAGCGTGTTTGTTATCGGTGGGGCCGCAGTACTTGCAATTTGCTTTAGTTTTATCGGGAAAATTAGTGCATTATTAAGCACCATTCCAACCTGTGTAATGGGTGGAGTATCCATCCTCCTATTTGGGATCATCGCATCCAGCGGCTTAAGAATGCTGGTAGATAATAAAGTTGATTTTAGTTTAAATCGAAACTTGATCATTTCATCGGTTATCTTGGTTATTGGTATCGGTGGAGCATATTTAAAGCTTACAAAAAACTTAGAGCTTTCAAGTATGGCATTAGCGGCAATTATCGGAGTTATTCTAAATCTTGTTTTACCTGGCAGACCGAAAGAAGAAATAAACATGTTTGAATAAGGCTCTTTTCTTAAACAATGTGCTTTTTGTAACTAAATTCTTATAACAATCATTACATCGATTACGAATCAATTTTCATCTAAGAAAAGATACCCCGACACGAAGTATATATTAGGATGGAGAAATTTTTACGAAAAGCAACATTAGGCTAAAAAAGCTTGAATAAGGCTCTTTTCTTAAACAATGTGCTTTTTGTAACTAAAACCTTTTAACAATCATTACATCGATTAAGAATCAATTTCCAGCTAAGAAAAGATGCCCCGACACGAAGTATATATTAGGATGGAGAAATTTTTACGAAAAGCAACAATAGGCGAAAAAACTTGAATAAGGCTCACCTTTTAACATAAGTCCAGAGAGGCTTATAAGGGTGTTTTAATGTGATGGATTAAGTTCCTCTTAATCTATCACATTAGGATCTATTACACCCTGAATTTTTTATTCAGGGTGTTTTTTATAGGGAGGATTCTAAGTTGAGAAATTTGCTATCTATGTCAGATCTTTCAGTTGCAGAAATTTTAGATATTTTACGAGAAGCTGAATATTTTTCGAAAGGCGCGGGTTGGAAGCCGATGCAGCAAACGTTTGCTGTCAATATGTTTTATGAGCCAAGTACGAGAACAAAGAGCAGCTTTGATGTTGCTGAGAAAAAGTTAGGATTAGAGGTTATACCATTTGATGTGAATTTCTCTAGTGTTACAAAAGGGGAATCACTGTACGATACATTAAAGCTTTTTGAAGTAATTGGGGCAAATATCGCGGTTATCAGGCATCC
Source organism: Bacillus sp. FJAT-49736 (assembly GCF_018343615.1). Classification (GTDB taxonomy): domain Bacteria; phylum Bacillota; class Bacilli; order Bacillales; family Bacillaceae_C; genus Margalitia. Next base: position 745,890 of record NZ_JAGYPI010000001.1, read on the forward strand.
GGTTGATCTTTACTACAAAGATCTTGTTGGAAAAGTAAATATCCCAATCATTAATGGTGGAGATGGATGTGGACAGCACCCAACTCAATCCCTTCTAGATTTATTTACGATTCAGCAAGAATTTGGTGGCTTTAAGGATCTCAAGGTTGCTATCATCGGGGACATACTCCATAGCCGTGTTGCAAGAAGCAATAAGGATGCATTAAGTAAACTTGGTGCACACGTAGTATTTTCTGGTCCAGAGGAATGGTTCGATGATTCTTTTTTACATACCGGAGATTACGTACAAATTGATAAGGCAGTAGAAGAATCCGATGTTGTGATGCTGTTAAGGATACAAAATGAACGTCATGATGATAAATCTATTTGGAGCACAGAGGAATATCATTCAAAATATGGATTAACCCTCGAAAGAGAGAACCGCATGAAACAGAGTAGCATTATAATGCATCCGGCACCAGTTAATCGAAATGTAGAAATTGCGGATGAACTGGTCGAAGCTACACGTTCAAGAATTTTTAAACAAATGGAAAATGGAGTTTATGTAAGAATGGCTGTATTGAAAAAATTACTCGAGGATGGAGGCTGCTAACATGGATTATTTAATAAAAAATGGAACTATTCTAACGGAATATGGTGAATTGCAAAAAACGGATATCCGGTTAAAAGACGGGTTCATCAATGAGATTGGTATTTCCCTAAAAAACAATGGGGAAAAAGAAATTGAAGCAGATAATTATTTGGTGGCTCCAGGATTCCTCGATTTACATATTCATTTACGAGAGCCAGGCGGAGAGCATAAAGAAACCATTGATACCGGTACATTAGCGGCAGCAAAAGGAGGCTATACAACGGTTGCCCCGATGCCTAATACAAAACCGGTGCCAGACACCCCAGAGCAAATGGAATGGCTTCAAAAGCGTATTCAAGAAACAGCACATGTCCGTGTTCTTCCGTACGCATCGATTACTTTGAATCAAGCGGGGGAAGAGTTAACGAATTTTGCTGGTTTAAAAGAAGCTGGTGCCTTTGCCTTTACAGATGATGGGGTAGGAGTTCAAACTGCTTCTGTTATGTTTGAAGCGATGAAGCGCGCAGCAAAACTAGATATGGCCATTGTTGCTCATTGTGAGGATAATTCCTTGATTTATGGAGGTGCCTACCATGAAGGTGAATTCACTAAAAAGCAAGGGATTCCGGGTATACCTTCCATTTGTGAATCTGTGCAAATAGCAAGGGATGTTCTGATTGCTGAAGCAACAGGCTGTCACTATCATGTCTGCCATATAAGTACAAAGGAATCAGTAAGGGTTGTGAGGGATGCGAAAAAGGCAGGAATACATGTAACGGCAGAGGTTACACCACATCATTTGCTGCTTTGTGACGAAGATATACCAAACATAGATACAAATTATAAAATGAACCCGCCTCTCAGAGGAAAAGCAGATCAGGAAGCATTAATAGAAGGCTTGCTAGATGGAACCATCGATTTTATTGCAACGGATCATGCACCACATGCTGCCGCTGAAAAAGCAAGGGGTTACGAATCAGCTCCATTTGGAATTGTAGGATTAGAAACGGCATTTCCGCTTCTCTATACCCATTTTGTAGAGAAAGGCATCTTTTCATTAAAGCAGTTGGTTGATTGGATGACAATTAAACCAGCGGAAAGCTTTCATCTTCCTTATGGAACTCTAAAGGAAGGCAGCAGTGCAGACATTGTACTACTAGATTTAATGAAGGAAAAAATCATTGATCCACAGGAATTTTTATCAAAAGGTAGAAACACACCATTTTCGAACTGGAACTGTAAGGGCTGGCCAGCAGTAACACTAGTAAATGGCGAAATAAAATGGTCTGTCGGAGGTACATTTGCATGAAGAGACAATTAATCTTAGAAGATGGAACCGTATTTGTAGGAAATTCGTTTGGAAGTGAGATTGAAACTATTGGAGAAGTGGTTTTTACAACAGGAATGACAGGTTATCAGGAAACCATTACAGATCCTTCGTTTTGCGGCCAAATTGTAACACTAACTTATCCTTTAATCGGCAATTACGGTATTAATAGAGAGGACTTTGAATCTATTAAACCAGCTATTAAAGGTCTAATTGTGAAGGAAGCAGCTACGTATCCATCCAACTGGCGAAGTGATCTAAGTATTCATGAATTTCTTCAAGCAAAGGGCATTCCAGGAATTGAGGGAATTGATACTCGAAAGCTTACTCGAATCATTCGTAAATATGGAACGTTAAAGGGTGCTATCTGCTCGATAGACGAGAGTCCGGAGGAAATTATTGAACGCTTGAAAGAGCTGGAATTACCTAACGATCAAGTAAAACAAGTATCCACCAAAAATCCATATCCAAGTCCGGGAAGGGGACATAAGGTAGTACTAGTAGACTTTGGCTCTAAGCATGGTATTTTAAGAGAATTAAATAATCGTGATTGTGATGTAACGGTTGTTCCTTATCATACGACTGCTGAGGAAATTATTTCATTGCATCCAGATGGAGTGATGCTTTCTAACGGACCTGGGGATCCAAAGGATGTACCGGAAGCTATTAAGATGGTTCAAAACATATTAGGCAAGGTACCGTTATTCGGTATTTGTTTAGGGCATCAGCTATTTGCACTGGCATGTGGTGCAGACACCTATAAAATGAAATTCGGTCATCGCGGCGCAAACCACCCTGTGAAGGATTTAAGAACCGGAAAAGTAGTTTTTACTTCCCAAAACCATGGCTATGCAGTGGATGAAGCTTCTATCCAGCAAACAGAGTTAGAAATTACCCAAATTAATTTGAATGATGGAACGATAGAAGGTCTAAAACATAAAAAACATAGTGCATTTACAGTCCAATATCATCCTGAAGCCTCACCAGGTCCGGAAGACTCCAATGAGCTTTTTGATGAATTCTTAAAAACAATGGAACTGTGCAAAGGAAAGGAGAAACAACATGCCTAAGCGTAAAGATATTAACAGTATTCTAGTAATCGGATCAGGTCCAATCATCATCGGTCAAGCAGCAGAGTTTGATTATGCAGGAACCCAAGCCTGTCTTGCATTGAAAGAAGAAGGATACCGTGTAATCCTCATTAACTCCAATCCAGCAACCATTATGACAGACACTGAAATTGCAGATGTAGTCTATATTGAACCAATTACATTGGAATTTGTCAGCAGAATTATTCGCAAAGAACGACCAGATGCTATTTTACCAACACTAGGCGGGCAAACAGGGTTAAATATGGCAATCGAGCTACATAAAGCAGGAATATTGGAAGAATGCAAAGTTGAAATTCTAGGTACAAGGCTGTCTGCAATCGAGAAGGCAGAAGACAGAGAGCTTTTCCGCAAACTTATGAACAATCTGAACGAACCGGTTCCAGAAAGTGAGATTGTTCATAGTTTAGAGGAAGCAAAGGCATTCGTAGAAAAAATCGGCTACCCAATCATTGTCAGACCAGCTTATACATTAGGTGGAACTGGCGGAGGAATATGTGAAAATGAGCAAGACTTAGAAGAAATTGTTACAAGCGGTTTGAAAAACAGTCCCGTTCATCAATGTTTAATTGAAAAAAGCATTGCCGGATATAAAGAAATTGAATATGAAGTAATGCGTGACGCTAATGATAATGCAATTGTAGTATGCAACATGGAAAATATTGATCCAGTAGGGGTGCACACAGGTGATTCCATCGTCGTTGCACCTAGTCAAACATTAAGTGACCGGGAATACCACATGCTCCGAAATGTGTCATTGAAAATTATTAGAGCACTGGGAATTGAAGGTGGTTGTAACGTTCAGCTTGCTCTCGACCCGAATAGCTTCCAATACTATATCATTGAAGTGAACCCGCGTGTGAGTAGATCATCTGCACTTGCTTCGAAAGCAACTGGTTATCCAATTGCCAAGCTAGCGGCAAAAATCGCAGTTGGACTTACACTTGATGAAATTATGAATCCTGTAACTGGAAAAACATATGCGTGCTTTGAACCGGCGCTTGACTATGTTGTTACCAAAATTCCGCGTTTTCCATTCGATAAATTTGAATCGGCAAATCGCCATCTAGGTACACAGATGAAAGCAACAGGAGAAGTGATGGCAATAGGTAGAAATTTTGAAGAATCAATATTAAAAGCGATACGGTCCCTTGAAAGTGGTGTGCATCATTTGGAACTGTCGGATGCTGAAAATTTTGATTTAGAATTGATAGAAAAGCGGATTCGCAAAGCAGGTGACGAAAGAATCTTCTATATTGCTGAAGCAATTCGAAGAGGGGTAACAATTCAACAAATACATGATTGGTGCAAAATTGATTTATTCTTTTTAAATAAAATGGAAAAGTTGATTCGATTAGAAGTTGAATTAGAAAAAGCACCTTTCCATGTAGAGAGGGTAAAAGAAGCAAAAAGGCAAGGATTCTCTGACTATATTCTTGCAAAATTATGGAATACAACCGAAAAAGAAGTGTATGAGTGGAGAAAACAGAATAAGCTTGTCCCTATCTATAAAATGGTGGATACATGTGCAGCGGAATTTGAATCCGAAACCCCATATTATTATGGAACGTATGAGGAAGAAAATGAGTCCATTGTGACAGAGCGTAAGAGCGTTATCGTTCTTGGATCTGGACCAATTCGAATTGGGCAGGGTGTTGAATTTGACTACGCTACAGTACATTCGGTATGGGCCATTCAGGAAGCTGGTTATGAGGCAATTATCATCAATAATAATCCAGAGACTGTTTCTACAGACTTTAGTATTTCCGATAAGTTATATTTCGAGCCACTTACGATAGAGGATGTTATGCATATCGTGGATTTAGAAAAGCCGGAAGGGGTCATTGTCCAATTTGGCGGTCAAACAGCAATTAATCTGGCACAAGCATTAGTGGAACGAGGAGTTAAAATTCTCGGAACCTCATTAGAAAGTTTGGATCAAGCGGAAAATCGCGATAAATTTGAACAGGCATTAATGGAGATGAATATTCCACAGCCACTTGGAAAAACGGCATTTTCTGTTGTAGAGGCAGTGAAAATTGCAGGCGATATAGGCTATCCGGTCTTAGTACGTCCATCCTACGTACTTGGTGGTCGTGCCATGGAAATTGTCTATCATGAAGATGAATTAATTCACTACATGACTAATGCTGTTAAAGTAAATCCTGAACATCCGGTTCTTGTCGACCGCTATTTAATCGGAAAGGAAATTGAGGTAGATGCCATTTCTGATGGACAAAATATCTTGATCCCGGGCATCATGGAACATATTGAACGTGCGGGTGTCCATTCGGGTGATTCTATCGCTGTATATCCTTCACAAAGCATTTCTGAAAAAATGAAGAAGAAGATTGTTGAATATACAACGAAGTTGGCAAGAGGATTAAAAATAATCGGCCTTCTCAATATTCAATACGTTATCTCTAATGATGAACTATATGTCATCGAGGTAAATCCGCGCTCAAGCCGGACTGTTCCATTTTTAAGTAAAATTACAAATGTTCCAATGGCTAATCTTGCAACGAAAGTAATCTTAGGGATACCATTATCTGATTTGCAATACGGAACAGGCATAGTACCGGAAAAAGCAGGAGTATTTGTAAAAGTACCGGTATTCTCGTTTGCAAAGCTTAGAGGTGTAGATATAACCTTAGGACCTGAAATGAAATCTACAGGAGAAGTAATGGGTAAAGACTCAACCTTAGAAAAAGCCTTATACAAAGGTCTTGTTGCATCTGGCATGAAAATACAAAACTATGGTACGGTGCTCTTTACGGTCGCGGATAAGGATAAAATGGAAAGCCTTGAATTAGCAAGACGTTTTACCAATATCGGTTACATGATTCTTGCTACAAGCGGTACAGCCGCATTCATGAATGAGTATGGAATCAAAGTAGATATTGTCGATAAAATTGGCTCCGAAGGAGAGACTCTTCTGGATGTAATCAAAACAGGTAAGGTTCAACTTGTTATTAATACATTAACGAAAGGAAAGCAGCCAGAACGGGATGGTTTTAGAATTCGCAGGGAAGCAGTTGAAAATGGTATTCCTTGTTTAACTTCCCTTGATACAGCAAAAGCAATTTTAGGAGTACTGGAGTCCATGACATTTTCTACAGAGCAAATGTCTTCCGGCAATCAAGTGAAAGAGAGTGTATTTTCATGATTATACAAGAAGACATGAAAATTTTATCTCAAACATCCATTGCAACTAATATTTTTGAGCTCATATTACAAGGTGAGCTCGTAAACGAAATGGAGCAACCGGGCCAATTTGTTCACATAAGAATAGAAAAAACTGTTGTGCCACTCTTAAGAAGACCCATTAGTATTGCTGCTATAAATAAGGAAAAGCAAATGATTACCTTAATTTACCGCGCAGAAGGAGAAGGTACTTCTCTCTTATCGAAAAAAAATGTTGGTGAAACAGTGAATGTGATGGGACCACTAGGAAATGGCTTTCCTACAAATGATTTGGTAAAAGGGCAAAAGGCTTTACTAGTGGGTGGAGGGATTGGCGTCCCGCCTTTATATGAATTATCACTGCAATTAAGGAAAAAAGGCATTGAAGTGATCCATGTTCTTGGTTTTGAATCGCAAGAAAAATCGTTTTATGTAAAGAAATTCTCAGAATTAGGTGGAACCTATATCGCAACAGTGGACGGGACCCTCGGAACAAAAGGCTTTGTTACAGATGTGCTAGACGAAAAAGAACTTGAATTTGATTGCCTTTATGCATGCGGCCCTCTCCCAATGCTTAGAGCGATAGAAGATAGATATGCTTCTAAGAAAGGCTATGTCTCCTTAGAACAAAGAATGGGTTGTGGAATTGGTGCATGCTTTGCATGTGTATGTCACGAGGCAAATGATCCTACCATGAAAAAATATCGAAAGATTTGCAGTGACGGGCCAGTATTTAAGATGGGTGAGGTGATCATATGAGCGGATTACAAATAGAATTACCAGGCTTATCATTGAAAAATCCCATCATGCCTGCTTCGGGATGCTTTGGATTTGGAAAAGAATACAGTCAGTTTTATGACTTGAGTCTCCTTGGTGCCATAATGATTAAAGCGACTACCTATGAGACACGATTTGGAAATCCTACACCAAGAGTAGCAGAAACACCTGCAGGTATGCTCAATGCAATTGGCTTACAAAACCCTGGACTAGAGGGAGTAATTACCAACGAATTGCCTTGGCTTGATCAATTTGATGTCCCGATCATTGCGAATGTTGCCGGTTCACAGACAGAGGATTATGTAGAGGTAGCAAAGGAAATTTCAAAAGTACCAAATGTAAAAGCGCTAGAGCTTAACATATCCTGTCCAAACGTAAAAACAGGCGGTATTGCTTTCGGAACCATTCCGGAAGTAGCGGCGGACTTGACGAAAAAAGTAAAAGAAGTTTCACATGTACCTGTTTACGTAAAATTATCTCCCAATGTCACCAATATTGTAGAAATGGCAAAAGCGGTCGAAAATGCAGGTGCTGACGGCTTAACAATGGTTAATACCTTACTTGGCATGAGGATTGACATACGTACCGGAAAGCCGATACTCGCCAATCGCACAGGTGGTTTATCAGGTCCGGCAATTAAGCCAGTAGCAATAAGAATGATCTATGAGGTAAGCCAACACACTAATATCCCGATTATTGGAATGGGTGGCATACAGAGTGTGGACGATTGCTTAGAATACTTTTATGCAGGAGCAAGTGCTGTAGCTATTGGGACTGCAAATTTTGTCGATCCATATATCTGTCCGACATTAATTGAAGAGCTGTCCAAAAAACTAGCCGAATTAAAAATAGATCATATATCTGAAATCATCGGAAGGAGCTGGAAAAATAATGTCTATTAAGCCAATCATTGCCCTTGATTTTCCAAATACAGAAGAAGCGCTTGCTTTTTTAGAACAGTTTGGGGATGAATCATTATATGTGAAAGTAGGGATGGAGCTTTTTTATCAAACTGGCCCAAAGTTGCTAGAGATTTTAAAAGATAAAGGACATCAGATATTTCTAGATTTAAAGCTTCATGATATTCCAAATACGGTATACAGGGCAATGAAAGGAATAGCTAGCCTTGGAGTAGATATGGTTAACGTACATGCTGCTGGTGGAAAAAATATGATGAAAGCCGCTCTTACCGGATTGGAGGAAGGGACTGGGAATGGTAAGGAGCGTCCATTATTAATCGCTGTTACACAACTAACGAGTACATCTGAAGAACAAATGCAACAAGAGCAACTAGTCCATGCAACTCTCAACGAATCGATTCTTCATTACGCGAGACTTACCTTTGATTCTGGTTTAGATGGTATTGTATGCTCCTCATTGGAAGCAAAATTCATTGATCAGCATATTGCTTACCCATTTTTGAAGGTAACACCAGGTATCAGACTAAGCGGTGAAGACACCCACGATCAAAAACGGGTAGTTACACCGGAAGAAGCACGGGAACTTGGCTCAAGTGCCATTGTCGTTGGAAGGTCCATTACTGAATCAAAATATCCCTTCGAAACTTATAAACAGATAAAAGAAATTTGGGAGGCCAAAAAATAATGAAAAAATATTTAGTGGAGCAATTACTCGATATAGAAGCTGTTTTTCTAAGCCCTAATGCACCTTTTACATGGTCTTCTGGAATTTTATCGCCAATTTATTGCGATAATCGCTTAACATTGACATATCCCTTATTAAGAAAAGAAATTGCAACTGGATTGGCAGAAAAAATTAATACATATTTCTCCGATGTCGATGTTATTGCTGGAACTGCAACAGCTGGAATTCCTCATGCTGCATGGGTAAGTGATCTAATGAATCTTCCGATGTGTTACGTCCGCTCTAAAGCAAAGGGTCACGGTAAAGGCAACCAAATAGAGGGTAAGGTGGAAAATGGACAGCGCGTAGTGGTCATAGAGGATTTAATTTCCACTGGAGGTAGTGTGATAACTGCTGTTGAAGCTTTACGTGATGCCGGATGCGAAGTTCTTGGAGTGGTTTCTATCTTTACTTATGAACTTGAAAAAGGCAAGCAGCAATTAGAAGAGAATAATATAGAATACTATTCTTTAACAAACTATTCTACTCTATTAGAAGTGGCATTAGAAAAAAATATTATAAACGAAAATGACTTGGATACATTAAAGGCTTGGAGGCAAGACCCAAGCTCCTGGAGAAAATAATTTTATTTAAGGATGTTTTCTTAAAATTTGTTGTTTTGTATAGAAAACTATAGGAAATAATCCTATAAAGGTCGAAAATGAACACAATTTAAAGAAAAGATGCCTCTAAACATAAGTTAAGATTAATATCTAAATACTAAATCGCTATATATGGGGAAGGATCCTTAAGAAATAAGAAGCGTAGAAGGCTAGTCAATTACGACTTTTGCCTTCCGAGCTTCTTTTCATTTCCAGTACTTTTTCGCTATCTGGCGTGACAAAAACAGTTTGCTGATACTCATAGGTAACAAATCCTGGTTTTGCTCCTGCAGGTTTTTTGACATAACGAATTTTGGTGAAATCGACCGGAACAGAGCTTGAATCCTTTGCTTTACTATAGTATGCCGCTAAAATTGCTGCCTCTATTATAGTACCGTCAGACGGCTCTTTACTGCGAATGACAACATGTGAGCCTGGGATATCCTTCGTGTGCAGCCAAATTTCATCTCTTCCTGCCACTTTATTAGTTAAATAATCGTTTTGCTTATTATTTTTTCCCACAAGTATTTCAGTACCATCTGCTGAAAAGTATTTTTCAAGTGAGATTTTTCCAGGCTTATTCTTTTGGCCTCTTTTTTGTTTCAGCTTTAAGTAGCCCTCCTCCGCAAGCTCTTGCCGAATTTCTTCAATGTCTCTTGGGGCAGCGGATTCAATCTGTTGCAATAGACTTTCGAAATAGAAAATTTCATGTTCGGCTTTTTCGATTTGCTCCTGAACAACTGCAACCGCGTTTTTCGCTTTTTGATATTTAGAGAAATAGCTTTGGGCATTTTCAGATGGAGTCTTCCTTGGATCTAAAGGAATGATTGCCTTTTTTTCGTTTTCATCATAATAGTTTACGACCTCTGCTTCCACCATGCCTTTTGTCAAGAGATAAAGATTTGCAGTTAATAGCTCTCCAAATAATTGAAAACGGTCTGCATTTTTTGCATCCTCTAGGGTCGTTGTTAACTTTTTGATTTTTAATTCATTTTTGGAAATTTCATTTTTAATAAAACGTTCCAAATCATGTGCCTGTTGTTTAACCCTGTCTCGCTCCGCCTTGCCAAAATAATAATGATCCAGCATAACACTTAAAGAAGGAAAGGTCTTTAATTCCCCCTCTAAATATTTAATAGGAAAAAGATAGAAGCTTTCTTTTGCTTTGCTTGTTATTATAGCAGGTTCATATTGATGGTTTTTGATTTGCAAAATAATATCCAAAAATGCTGGCGGAAGCGTTACCCTATTGGCAATACCAGTTCTATATATGATTTCTGAGCTGAGTAAAGGGGATATTCCTGCAAAATGCTGTACAAGCTGTTTATCGAGTTTGCCACTGTTATAATCAATGACCCTTAGTAAATCCTCTTCTGTTGCATTTAATGGATTTAGTTTGTTTTGTTCGGGAGGAAGTCTATATTCTGCTCCTGGAACCACAATCCGATAGCTGTTAACACTTGCGGACACATGCTTAATACTGTCTAATATCATATTACGCTCTTGATCAACGAGTATAATATTGCTATGTCTTCCCATAATTTCTACATACAATTTTTTATAAGAAATATCACCAATTTCATTTCTTCCCTTAATTTCAAAAACCATTATACGATCTAATCCGATTTGTTCAATTTTTTCAATGGTATAGCCTTCAAGATGCTTTCTTAGTAACATGCAAAACATCGGCGGTTCTGCTGGATTATCGTATTGTTCTTCCGTCAGTTGTACCCTTGCATGGCTAGGGTGAGACGATAGCAATAATTTATAGTTGCTACCTCCTGAACGAATGACCATAATTAGTTCATTTTTATATGGCTGATGAATCTTGTTAATTCTGCCGCCTTGAAGAATTTGTACAAGCTCTTCCGTCATCGCCCGCGTGAATAGACCGTCATAAGACATAATATACATTCCTCTATCTATAATTTTATTAGCTTATTATATCATTTTTTTGGACGAGTCTGAATATGCTTGCAAGGAGAGGTTGTTCAAATTGAAAAACCATAATCTAATTAGCTTGCTAAAATGCTCTAATGCAAGCATCAAAAATAATATTTCTGATATTTATTGAACACGCCGAAGACAACTTCTGTTCGGTTAGGGGAGAGTGTGATTTGAATGATGTTCCATCAAATGAAGGCTAGTGACTTAGAAAAGGTATTGAACACTAATGTAAAACATGGATTAACACAAAAAGAGGTGGAAAAAAAGCGGAAGCAATTTGGGTGGAATGAGCTTGATGAAGGGGAAAAGCAATCTGCTCTTCTGCTTTTTTTCAGTCAATTTAAGGATTTTATGGTTCTCGTATTACTCGGAGCAACATTGGTATCAGGTTTTTTAGGAGAGTATATCGATGCCATCGCTATAATTGCCATCGTGTTAATCAATGGTTTCCTTGGATATTTTCAAGAAAGAAAAGCCGAAAAGTCTTTGCAAGCCTTGAAGGAATTGTCTGCTCCGCAAGTTTACGTCTTACGTGACGGAAAATGGGAGAAAATTATGTCGCGTGAGGTAGTAGTTGGAGATATAATGAAATTTTCTTCAGGCGATCGAATAGGAGCCGATGTTCGAATATTCGAGGCGAATAATTTAGAAATCGAAGAATCGGCCCTAACAGGTGAATCCATTCCATCCGTTAAAAATAGCGGGATAATCCATGAAAAAGACCTCGGTCTTGGGGATATGGACAATATGGCCTTCATGGGAACGATGGTAACAAGAGGAAACGGAATTGGAATAGTTACCGGAATCGGAATGAAAACGGCAATGGGTGAAATTGCACATATGATTCAAAACGCTGATGTAATGGAAACACCATTGCAAAGAAGGCTGGAGCAACTAGGGAAAATCTTAATTACCGTTGCACTAGCACTAACCCTTTTAGTGGTAGTAGTAGGTGTGGTACATGGACATGATTTGTATTCGATGTTTTTAGCTGGTGTCTCTTTAGCGGTTGCGGCCATACCAGAGGGGCTTCCGGCAATAGTAACCGTTGCATTATCACTTGGTGTTCAAAGAATGATCCGAAAAAATGCCATTGTAAGAAAGCTCCCTGCTGTCGAAACATTGGGATGTGCTTCTGTTATTTGCTCCGATAAAACAGGCACGATGACGCAAAATAAAATGACGGTTACTCATATATGGAGCGGCGGTAAGTCATGGAATGTAACAGGGACAGGGTATTATCCGGAGGGTGGATTTTATTACCATGATACCGAAATTAAACCGAAAAATGAGAAAAGCTTATATCAATTATTAACCTTTGGCTTACTTTGTAATAACGCAGAATTAAAGGAAAGGGAAAAAGATTTTTACTTAGACGGAGATCCTACTGACGGAGCACTTTTAGTATCGGCTATGAAAGCAGGATTAACTCGCGAGGCATTACAAGGTCAATTTACTATTGAAAGGGAATTTCCATTTGACTCTAATCGAAAGATGATGAGTGTTGTGGTCAAGGATAAGAATTCTCGAAGATATGTTATTACAAAAGGTGCACCGGATGTCTTGATGGGGCTTTGCGACTTCATCCTCTGGGAAGGAAAGCAAGAAGTATTTGCGGGGGATAGTAAAGAGAAGGCACAAAAAGTTATTGAGGAGCTTGCACAAAAGGCTCTGAGAAATATCGCCATTGCTTTTAAACCAGTGAACGATGGGGAAGAAATACTAAATGAAGAAGAAGCGGAAAGAGAACTGACATTTATCGGTTTGCAGGGAATGATTGACCCGCCAAGACCGGAAGTGAAACAGGCAATTAAAGAATGTAAAGAGGCTGGAATAAAAACGATAATGATTACTGGGGATCATGTTATAACAGCGAAGGCTATTGCGAAACAACTTGGAATCCTTCATGGCAATGCAAAGGTATTGGACGGGCAAGCCCTAAATAATATGAGTATAGAAGAACTGGAGAATATTGTTGAAGAGGTATCTGTTTTTGCCAGAGTATCTCCTGAGCATAAATTAAAAATAGTTAAGGCATTACAAAATCAAGGTCATATTGTCGCAATGACAGGTGACGGTGTTAATGATGCACCTGCTATAAAATCCGCTGATATTGGAATCGCAATGGGTATAACAGGTACAGACGTTGCCAAGGAATCTTCTTCTTTAATTCTTCTAGATGATAATTTCGCTACGATTAAAGCTGCTATAAAAGAAGGAAGAAATATCTATGAAAATATTCGGAAATTTATACGGTACCTACTTGCTTCAAATGTTGGCGAAATTTTGGTGATGCTTTTTGCGATGATATTGTATTTGCCTCTGCCACTAGTTCCCATTCAAATTCTGTGGGTGAATTTAGTAACCGATGGACTTCCGGCAATGGCACTTGGATTAGATCAGCCTGAAGATAATGTAATGAAGCGAAAGCCTCGGCATCCAAAAGAAGGCGTATTTGCAAGAGGATTAGGGTGGAAGGTTATTTCACGGGGATTTTTAATTGGAATTGCCACCATCATTGCCTTTGTTACAGTTTATCGTCAACATCTCGATAATTTGGCATATGCGCAAACTATTGCATTTGCAACTTTAGTTCTTGCCCAGCTAATCCATGTATTTGATTGCAGGAGTGAACGATCCATCTTTTCCAGAAATCCATTTGGAAATTTGTATCTTGTAGGAGCCGTTCTTTCTTCCGTAATATTGATGTTGGCAGTCATCTATATTCCGTCCCTTCAACCAATATTTCATACTGTTCCAATTATACCAAAGGATTGGTTATTAATATTAGGCATGAGCTCGATACCAACATTTATGTTGGCTGGATCACTTTTCATGAGAAAAAAAGAATAAGATATGATACAATAAAAAAAGTAATAGGATTATCCTGTTACTTTTTTTCATGATTTTTATTTATTCTACATATTGACTGGAACTTATTAGATTATTATTATCAATTTATTAGTTCATTACAATTCTGCAATTATTGACTAAGGCTGGAACAGATACATTATCTAAAGCAAAATTGATTATTTCTTATTTGAAAAGGTCAAAATAGATTAATGGTAGTTGGGGGATTATTATGTCTATTAAGCTTATTAATATTGGTTTTGGCAACATTGTTTCAGCTAACCGGATGATTTCCATTGTGAGTCCGGAATCGGCGCCAATCAAAAGGCTGGTTCAAGATGCAAGAGATCGCGGAAATCTAATAGATGCTACATATGGAAGACGGACCAGAGCGGTTATTATTATGGACAGTGATCATGTCATATTATCTGCTGTGCAGCCAGAAACAGTAGCTCATCGCTTAAATAATAAGGATGACAATGGAGAAGAAGGGTAGGATTTTTTTTGATGAAGGAAAAAGGTTTATTAATTGTTCTTTCCGGCCCATCTGGTGTAGGAAAAGGAACTGTCAGAAAAGCGATATTTTCACAAGAGGATACACAATTCGAATACTCTATTTCCATGACAACCAGAAAACCACGTGAAGGCGAAGTAGATGGAGTAGATTATTTTTTTAAATCAAAAGAAGAATTTGAGGAATTAATTGCTCAGGATAAGCTGTTGGAATATGCAGAATATGTTGGTAATTATTATGGCACTCCTATCGATTATGTTAATGAAACATTAGAGGGCGGCAAAGATGTTTTTCTGGAAATTGAAGTTCAAGGTGCAAGACAGGTAAGGGATAAATTTCCAGAAGGATTATTTATTTTTCTTGCTCCGCCAAGCTTAAATGAACTACAATCTAGGATTGTAACAAGGGGCACGGAGACAGATGAATTAATACAAAATAGAATGAAAGAAGCAAGAAAAGAGATTGAACTCATGAGTCTCTATGATTATGTAGTCGAAAATGATGAAGTAGAGGCAGCTTGTAATCGTATAAAGGCGATCGTACAGGCAGAGCACTGTAGAACAAATCGGGTTGCACCAAGATATCAAAAAATGCTGGAGGTTGAATAGAATGTTATATCCATCCATTGACAAATTACTTAAAATAATTGATTCCAAATACTCATTAGTAACAGTTGCTGCAAAAAGAGCACGAAACCTGCAGGAAGAAGAAAACATGTTAATGAGCAACTATGTTTCTCAAAAATATGTTGGAAAAGCTTTGGAAGAAATTTATAAGAAAAAATTAGTCATCCAATCCGAAGAAGCAAATATCCAAGAGTAATCTTAAGACAACCTATTAAAAATAGGTTGTTTTTTCTTTTAACATGACATGAAATACTTCATAATAGAAAGAAAAGCTAAAGGGCCTTGCTAATCTGCTAGCCGTTAGGCGCTGTAGCTGGACAGATAATAAGAATTCCGGAGGTTATTATGCTTAATAAAAATATTTTATTATGTGTAACAGGTGGTATTGCTGTGTATAAAGCAGCAGCATTAACTAGTAAATTAATTCAATCAGGCGCAAAGGTAAAAGTAATCATGTCGAAATCAGCATGCCAATTTGTAACACCATTAACATTTCAAGCTTTATCCAGAAATGATGTTTATATTGATACTTTTGATGAAAAGCACCCTGAGGTGATTGCACATATTGATTTGGCTGATTGGGCTGATCTTGTACTTGTTGCCCCTGCTACTGCCAATGTAATTGGAAAACTCGCTAACGGAATAGCGGATGATATGATTACTACAACATTATTGGCAACAACTGCTCCAGTATGGATTGCACCCGCTATGAATGTTCATATGTATAATCATCCTGCCGTGATGAAAAATATAGCAACACTTGCTAGCTTCCGATATCAGTTCATTGAACCAAATGAAGGATTCTTAGCATGCGGCTATGTTGGAAAAGGACGACTTGAAGAACCCGAGAAAATTGTTTCACTTGTGAAGGATTACTTTCAAACGAAAAGGGATACTTTAGCAGGTCAAACAATTCTTATTACTGCTGGACCTACAAAAGAAATGATGGACCCAGTGAGATATCTAACCAATCGTTCTTCAGGAAAAATGGGATTTGCTTTGGCAGAAGAAGCGATTAAACTTGGTGCAAACGTTATCTTAATCTCAAATATTGAATCACTCCCTGTTCCTGAAGGTGCACAATTTATCAAAATTGTAAGTGCGGAAGATATGTATAATGCTGTGATGGAACATTATCAGAAAGCAAACATTATTATCAAAAGTGCTGCAGTAGCTGATTATCGTCCAAAAGAAGTTTCAAATCAAAAGCTAAAGAAAAAAGATGGAAATCTAATGATAGAATTTGAAAGAACAAAGGATATTCTATTTGAACTTGGACAGAGGGAGGACAAGCCTTTTCTAGTGGGATTTGCAGCTGAAACAGACAAGATCGATGAATATGCCTGGAGTAAATTAGAACGAAAAAATGCAGATATGATTGTTGCAAACGATGTAACAAAGGAAGGCGCCGGATTTGAAGGTGATACCAATATCGTTACTATTTATAAAAAGGATCATTCTAGATTGGAGCTTCCATTGTTAAGTAAGCACGATGCTGCACATAAGATACTAATGGAGATACACAAGGCTTTGAAAGAGGGAGTTTCAGAATGCAAGTAGCCAGCGTAATTGTTGATGTTCCAACAATGCGTACTGATAAGACATATGATTATCTAATACCTGAGGAATGGAAAGACAGTATATATGCAGGCACAAGAGTCGCCGTTCCTTTTGGATCGCGAACGATACAAGGATTTGTAATAGAAATAAAAAATAACTCAGAGACTGACAAATTGAAAGAGATAGTAGAGCCACTGGATCTCTCCCCTGTCCTTAATGAAGAATTGCTGAATCTCGGGCAGTGGTTGACAAATACTACATTATGCCTGAAAGTTTCTGCTTTTCAAGCCATGCTTCCTTCAGCTATGAAGGCAAAGTATAAAAAAATACTTTATTTAATTGGGAACAAACATGACGCCGAATTAACTAAAATCTTCGGGAATAAAAGCGAAATATCCTGGGAAGAGGCTGAAGAGAAAAAGGTTCTCCCACTATTACAAAAAGAAGTGAAAAAGGGGAATGTAGAGGTTCGCTACACGGTTAAAAGCAAGGGTAATAAAAAAATGCTTACAAGTTTTTCACTACTTTTATCCATGGAAGATTTGGAAAAGCTAATTGACTCCTATCCCACAAAAGCAGTTAAACAAAAACAAATACTAGAGTGTTTCTTAAGTAGCGGGAAGAAAATTTTAACTATAAACGAAATATCAAATAATACAGGAGCGTCCCTTTCAACTGTTCGTCCACTGGTTCAAAAAGGTTATTTGCTCGAAAAACAGCAGGAGGTTTACCGTGATCCATATCAGGACAGGATATTCGAACGTACAGAACCTCTCCGATTAACGGAAGAACAAAATCAGGTAATAGGACCAATCATTCGTTCTATTGATGAAGTTCGCCATGAGACATTTCTATTATATGGTGTAACGGGCAGCGGTAAAACGGAAGTGTACCTGCAATCAATCCAAAAGGTTTTGGGTAACGGAAAGGAAGCAATTGTACTCGTCCCAGAAATCTCCCTTACACCACAAATGGTTAGACGCTTTAAGGGTAGGTTTGGAGACGATGTAGCAGTCCTCCATAGTGGGCTATCCGTAGGGGAACATTATGATGAATGGAGAAAAATACAGAGAAAAGAAGTAAAAGTAGTGGTGGGCGCAAGATCGGCAATATTTGCTCCATTTGAAAATCTAGGAATAATTATTATTGATGAGGAACATGAGACTAGCTACAAACAAGAGGAAAATCCACGATATCATGCAAAAGATGTAGCTATTTTTCGCGGGAATTATCATAGCTGTCCAGTTATACTTGGTAGTGCAACTCCTTCGCTAGAGTCTTTTGCAAGAGCACAAAAAGGAGTTTATACACTCTTATCCATGAAAAAAAGGATGAATAACAAGGATCTTCCAAAAGTATCTATTGTTGATATGAGGGAGGAGCTCCGTAGTGGGAATCGGTCCATTTTTTCAAGAGAATTATTTTCCAAGCTGCAAGATCGTCTAGAAAAAAAACAGCAATCCGTTTTATTTTTAAACAGGCGCGGATATTCATCGTTTGTCATGTGCCGAGATTGTGGTTTTGTGATTCAGTGTCCTCATTGTGATATTTCATTAACCTACCATAGTCATTCGAATCAGATGAAATGTCATTATTGCGGCCATGAAGCTACTGTGCCAAATACATGCCCGGAATGTAATAGCGAACATATACGATATTTTGGGACAGGAACCCAAAAGGTGGAAGAGGAAATTGGCAAGCTGATTCCGGAAGCAAGAGTTGTTCGAATGGATGTAGATACAACTAGCAGGAAGGGATCTCACGAAAGATTACTGCAGCAATTTCAAGAAGGAAAAGCGGATATTTTGTTAGGGACACAAATGATTGCAAAGGGTTTGGATTTTCCAAATATTACACTGGTAGGAGTATTAAGTGCAGATACAATGCTGCATTTACCGGATTTTCGTTCTTCAGAAAAGACATTTCAACTGTTAACACAGGTTAGTGGAAGGGCTGGAAGGCATGAGCTAGAAGGCGAAGTTGTCATTCAAACCTATACTCCTGAGCACTATAGCATTGAACTTGCAGGGAAACAGGACTATAACCGTTTTTATAAACAAGAAATGATTATGAGAAAAGTAGGATCCTACCCACCGTTTTATTACTTGGCGCTAATAACGGTTAGCCATGAGGAACTATTGAAGGTTGTTTCGGTAACAGAGAAAATAGCTAAGTTTATTCGCACGAAAATCTCGGAGGAATCTATTATTTTAGGTCCTGTTACCTCACCTATTCCCAGAATAAATAATAGATATCGTTATCAATGTCTGATAAAATACAAGCGGGAACCGGACCTGGCAAGAAATCTGCGTCTGGTACTGGAACACTTTGGACAGCAAAGAAAAACGGATGGACTAACAATCTCCATTGATGTCAATCCTTATATGATGATGTAATATTGAACTTATTAAAAATTGAAAAGAGGAAAAATGGATGGCAATACTCCCAATCGTAAAGCATCCCGCAGAAATATTAGAGATTGAATGCAAGCCTGTTAAACAATTTGATCGCAAATTAAAGGCATTGGTGAAAAATATGTATGAAACTATGCTAGAAGCGGATGGTGTGGGCTTAGCAGCTCCGCAAATTGGTGTCGACTTGCAAATTGCAGTCGTCGATGTTGGGGATGAATTAGGAAAAATAGATTTAATTAATCCTGTCATATTAGAAACCAAAGGTGAACAAACGGATATTGAGGGTTGTTTAAGCTTTCCAGGATTATATGGGACGGTATCACGTCCCAATTATGTAAAGGTGCAGGCACAAGATGTGAAAGGCAGGACATTCATCATCGAAGCAGAAGAATTTCTTGCACGTGCAATCCAACATGAAATTGATCATTTACATGGAATTTTATTTACATCAAAAGTATTGAATTATGTAAAAGAGGAAGAATTAGAGGAGATGGAAAACGGATGACAAAGCTTGTTTTTATGGGAACACCCGATTTTTCGGTTCCAGTTTTAGAGAGATTAATACAAGATGGCTATAATATTGCTGCAGTAGTAACTCAACCTGATCGCCCTGTTGGCAGAAAGCGTTTGTTAACACCTCCTCCAGTAAAGGTAGCAGCTCAAAAATATAATATTCCTGTGTACCAGCCTGAAAAAATAAAGGATCCGGTAGAATTGGATAAGGTCCTTAGCCTGAATCCCGATTTAGTTGTAACCGCTGCATTTGGACAAATCCTTCCGAAACAGCTATTAGATGCACCAAAGTATGGGTGCATCAATGTACATGCATCGCTTCTACCTGAACTAAGAGGCGGAGCGCCTATTCACTATGCTATTTTACAGGGAAAGGAAAAAACAGGGATCACGATTATGTATATGGCAGAAAAATTAGATGCCGGGGATATCATAAGTCAAGTGAAAGTACCAATACTTGATTCGGATCATGTTGGAAGTTTACACGAAAAGCTAAGTGAAGCTGGGGCGAATCTTTTATCGGAAACATTGCCGAAACTTTTAAAGAATGAAATTACTCCAATTAAACAGGAAGAAGAACTTGCCACCTTTGCCTCCAATATAAAACGGGAGCAAGAAAAAATTGATTGGGCAAGAAGCGGCGAAGAGATTTATAATCATATTCGCGGACTTCACCCTTGGCCAGTCGCCTATACAATGTTGGATGGAGAAGTTTTAAAGATTTGGTGGGGCGAAAAAGTTTCTGGAAGCACAAAAAACGGTCCAGGAACTATTATTAATGTATTAAAGGACGGTATTGTGGTTGCTACAGGAAATGGCACAGCTATAAAAATAACCGAGCTGCAGCCTTCAGGAAAGAAGAAAATGTCTGCAGAACAATTTCTTAATGGAATGGATAAGGATGTTTTAAAAGGTAAAATTTTAGGAGATTAAAAAGATGCCAAAAAAAAATGTGCGAGAAGCAGCGCTAGATATACTTGAAGCAATTGACAAACATCAGTCGTACAGCAATTTGTTATTAAATAATGTTATTGAAAAGAATCATATTACAGGTCCTGACGTCGGATTGCTTACAGAAATTACATACGGAACAATACAAAGAAAATTAACATTGGATTTCTTTTTAAAGCCTTTTTTGCAAAAGAAGGTGGAACCTTGGGTGCAGAATCTCCTGAGGATTTCCCTATATCAAATGCAGTATTTAGACAAAGTACCAGATCGTGCGGTTCTTTTTGAGGCAGTGGAAATTGCAAAAAGACGTGGTCATAAGGGCATTTCAGGGATGGTAAACGGTGTCCTTAGGGCAATTCAAAGAAACGGTGTGCCGTCCCTTGAGACGATTAAAGATCCTGTTGAACGTCTCTCTATTGAGACCAGTCATCCAAAATGGCTCGTGCAGAGATGGACTGACCAATTTGGAATGGAGAAAACAAGAGGTATGTGCGAGGAAAATTTAATCGCACCTCTACAAACGGCACGAGTAAACATAACGAAAGCAACTCGGGATGAGGTGCTACGTCTTTTAGAAGAAGAGGGGTTCTTAGTGGAGGCAAGCCCAATACTTCCGGAAGCAATAAGATCGCGAAAAGGAAATCTTGCCCATTCACAGTGCTTCATGAACGGTTATATTACTATTCAGGATGAGAGCTCCATGCTTGTTGCATATGCAATGGAAATTGAACATAATCAAAAGATTTTAGATGCTTGTGCAGCTCCTGGAGGAAAAACAACTCATATTGCAGAAAAGTTAAATGGAACCGGTAAAGTCTTCGCTCATGACCTTCATGAACATAAAGTAAAACTAATTATGGAGAATGCAGATCGACTAGGATTACATAATATTGAAACACATGTGTTGGATAGCCGTAAAATCGGTGAACACTATCAAAATGGAATTTTCGATCGTGTTCTAGTGGATGCACCGTGTTCAGGCTTAGGTGTGTTAAGAAGAAAACCCGATATTAAATATGTAAAAACGATAAAGGATATACATGCCTTGCAAACGATACAACATACTATTTTGACAGAAGCAGCACGATTAGTGAAACCAGGTGGTATTCTAACCTATAGCACTTGTACTGTAGATAAGGATGAAAATGAAGGTACTGTTCAATTCTTCTTGGATCAATTTCCTGATTTCGAACCATATTCCATCAATGTACCATCCACCATAAAACCGTTTGTTAATGGTAACTATTTGCAAATATTCCCTCAAGATATCGGAAGTGATGGTTTCTTTATTGCTTGTTTTAAAAAAAGATCATAGTTGACCTTACTACTGGTTGAGAGGTTAGCAGGAGAATTGTTGATGAAAGTCGTAAAAGTAAGGTAGGTATTTGAGAATCTGTTAAATAATAGCCTTCGAAATGGATCGCAATTTTCGAAAAGAGGTGACAGAATGATGGGATATGTTGTAAAGACAGATAAAGGGAAGGTTCGTCCTAATAATGAAGATAATGGGGATATTTTAATCAGTCAGACTGGTGTTTATCTGGCGATTGTTGCAGATGGTATGGGCGGGCATAACGCTGGGGATATTGCCAGTGATATGGCTATTAGTGAAATGAGAAAGTGTTGGATAAATTCATTCCCAATAGAGAAAATGGATGCTGGCGTTGCTGAAAATTGGCTTCGTAAAACAATAACTGATGTTAATAATATACTTTTTGAGCATTCTAGGACAGATCCTAATCTCGATGGAATGGGGACTACATTGGTAGCTGCAATATGTACAAATGAATTTGTTACAATCGCCAATATAGGAGACAGTCGTGGGTATTTATTAAATGAAAACGGGTTTCAACAATTAACAGAAGACCATACACTAGTAAATGAACTCGTCAAAACTGGACAAATATCAAAAGAAGATGCACAATATCATCCTAGAAAAAATTTAATTCTGAAGGCTATCGGGACAGAAAAAACAGTAGGTGTCGATATTAAAACCATTTTAGTAGAGGATGGAGACTGTTTATTGCTTTGTTCTGATGGCCTCTATGATAAATTATCAGATACGGAAATACAAGAAATGATATGTAAAGAAGGCCTGACCATGGAAGAGAAAGCACAAGCAATGATTGATTTAGCAAACGAAAACGGTGGTGAGGATAACATTACATTAGTTATGATTGATTTCCCCTTGCCTGACGAAAGAGGGTGTCAAGAATGCTGATTGGTAAACGACTTAATGACCGCTATAAAATCATTAATATGATCGGCGGAGGCGGTATGGCAAATGTTTATTTAGCACGGGATATGATACTAGATCGTGATGTTGCCATTAAAATACTACGCTTAGATTTTGCAAATGAACAAGAATTTATACATCGTTTCCAAAGAGAAGCACAATCAGCTACAAGTTTAGCTCACCCTAACATCGTAAATATTTACGATATTGGGGAAGAAAATGATATTTACTATATTGTCATGGAATTTGTGGATGGAATGACCTTAAAACAGTATATTCAACAATATTTTCCTATATCAGTAGAAAAAGCATTGGATATTATGCAGCAGCTGACATCGGCAATTTCCCATGCACACCAGCATCATATCATTCATCGGGATATTAAACCGCAAAATATTTTAATTGATCGGGATGGAGTCGTAAAAATTACAGACTTTGGGATAGCAATGGCTCTATCAGCTACGGCCATTACTCAAACAAATTCTGTTTTAGGCTCTGTACATTATCTGTCGCCAGAACAAGCAAGAGGCGGTATGGCAACTCGCAAGTCCGATATTTATTCGCTTGGAATTGTGATGTTTGAATTGCTTACTGGCCGCTTACCATTTTCCGGTGAGTCTGCTGTTTCGATTGCTCTAAAACATCTGCAGTCCGAAACACCTTCTCCAAAGAGATGGAATCCAGAAATACCGCAAAGTGTTGAAAACATTATCTTGAAGGCTACCGCAAAGGATCCTTTCCATCGCTATAAAAATGTAGAAGAAATGGAAGAGGATATAAGAACTGCTCTAGATCCGGAAAGGATAAACGAACCTAAATTTACTACTCCAGTTGATGATGATGCAACGAAAGTTATCCCAATCCTATCCGATTTAAATTCCGTTCCAAATCGGGATGGTGAAAGAACTGTAGTTCATTCAAAGGTTAATCAAAATCAGGATATGGATGATAGTGATGCTTCATCTAATAATAAGAAAAAAGGTAATAATAATAAGCAAAAGAAGAAAAAAAGAAAATGGCCATGGATTGTTAGCTCTAGTCTGGTATTGTTCATTATACTAGCAGGGTTAGTTTTTGTTTTCTTGCCTGATTTACTCGGACCAAAAGAAATAGATGTTCCTGATGTGACAGATAAACCAATTGAGGATGCCATTAGGATTTTAAAGGACAAAGGCTTTGAAATTGGACAAACAATTAAAACACCAAGTCAGGAAATAGCAGAAAATAATGTTATTAAAACAGATCCTAAATTTGGGGAATCAGTCAAAGAAGGCTCTACTATAAATATTTTTGTAAGTACAGGGAAAGAAAAATATCCTCTTGCTGATTATAAGGGACAACAATTTGACTCGGTTTATCAATTATTAAAGGACCAAGGCTTTAAAGATATACGGAAGAATGAAGTGTACGATGATAGTACGGAAGGAACAATTTTGGATCAGGACCATCCACCGGATCAAGAGGTAGTACCGGGAGATACTATTCTTACATTTACAGTGAGTAAAGGCCAAGAGAAAATAAAATTAAAAGATTTAACGGATTATAATGAAAAAAGTCTAAAAGATTATGCAGAAGAGACCGGGCTCATTATCGATATGTCTCAACAGGACTATTCTGATACAGCTCAAGAAGGTACTGTGATAAGGCAATCACCAGATCCCGGCACTGAGCTTGTAAAAGGGGATAGAGTAAAGGTCGTAATTTCTAAAGGTCCCAAAGAAATTCCGCCAAAAACAGTAGAAATAGAAGTAGATATTCCATATGAACCTACGGAGGATGGCAAGCCTCAAAAGGTACAAATTTATATTGATGACATGGATCATACGATGACAACACCGGTAGATACTTTTGATATTACAGGTAACACGAAGAAGAAACTGGAGTTTAGAATTGAAAAAGGGAAACAGGCGGCCTATAGAATTATGCGTGATAATAGCGTATTCAAGGAAGATACTGTTCCTTATCCTGGTGACTAAATAATAAATAGTTAGGAGTGCTGCAATGCCGAGGGGTAAAATTATTAAGGCATTAAGTGGGTTTTATTATGTTCTACATGACGGCAAAATAACACAATGTCGCGGTAGAGGTGTTTTTCGGAAAAATAAAGTTACACCATTAGTTGGCGATTATGTAGAGTTTCAAGCGGATAATGAGCGAGATGGTTATATAATGGAAATTTTGCCAAGAGAAAATGAGTTAGTACGTCCTCCGATAGCAAACGTAGATCAAGCTGTTTTATTGTTTTCAGCAAAAGAACCTGATTTCAGTACAGCATTGCTGGATCGTTTTTTAGTGTTAGTGGAGGCAAGCGGGATTACACCTATTATTGCTGTTTCAAAGATAGACCTCTTACAAGGGGCTGAGTTAGAGCAGTTAGAGGACTATGTGAAGGATTATAGGTCTATTGGGTATGAAGTATTTCTTACATCCTCGAAAAGGATGAAAGGAATAGAATTCATTCTTGATGCTTTAAGAGGTAAAACCAGCGTGTTTGCAGGGCAATCCGGTGTCGGCAAGTCATCCCTATTAAATGCTATTAATCCCGAACTATCTATTAAAACGGATGAGATTTCTACTCATCTTGGGCGGGGGAGACATACAACAAGACATGTTGAATTAATAGAAATTGAAAATGGGAACGGTCTAGTTGCAGATACACCAGGCTTCAGCTCCTTGGATTTTGAGGAGCTGGAAGCCGAGTATTTGTCTAATTGTTTTCCGGAAATGGAGTCTCGCAGATCCGCTTGTAAATTCCGAGGATGTCTACATCTAAATGAGCCAAAATGTGCAATTAAGCTTGCAGTAGAGAACAATGAAATTGCAGAGTATAGATATCAGCATTATTTGCAGTTTTTACAAGAAATAAAGGATAGAAAGCCGAGGTATTAATTATGTTTAAAATTGCCCCATCCATTTTATCTGCTGACTTTTCAAATTTAGCGACAGAAATTAGAGATGTTGAAAACAGTGGTGCAGATTATCTTCATATCGATGTAATGGACGGACATTTTGTTCCTAATATTACAATGGGGCCACTAGTCGTGGAAGCAATCCGACCGATTACAAAGCTCCCCTTGGACGTTCATTTAATGATTCAGAATCCTGACCAATTTATTGAGGCGTTTGCAAAAGCAGGAGCAGATTATATTTCCGTGCATGTGGAGGCATGTCCCCATCTTCATCGAACTATTCAGCATATAAAATCCTTTGGTGTGAAAGCTGGAGTAGTGATAAACCCGGCAACACCTGTGGAAACTGTGCAACATGTATTAGCAGATGTAGATTTAATTTTACTGATGACCGTAAATCCTGGATTTGGAGGACAAAGCTTTATCCCGTCTGTATTGCCAAAAATAAAAAAGGTAAAGGAATTAGTGGATTCTTATGGGCTTTCTACAGAAATTGAGGTGGATGGAGGAATAAATTCCACCACTGCGAAGCAATGTGTAGAAGCAGGAGCGAATGTATTAGTCGCTGGGTCAGCTATTTATAATGAAAAAAATAGAAAAGAAGCAATCAATGCATTAAAATATTTCAAGTAAAAAATCAGCTTAATGCTGATTTTTTTATTAATTCTAAGGTGGTAGAGGCAATATGAATAAAATAGTATGTATTGTTGCAGGTGGACCGTCTGTATATATACCAAATTTGCAAGAATTCAAGGATCCATGTATTTGGGTTGGGGTTGATTATGGGGTATTTTATTTGTTGGAAAATGGTATAAACCCCGATTTCGCTTTTGGCGATTTTGATTCCGTTTCGGATTCGGAGCGGAGCATTATTCGCAATAAAGTAAAAAATGTAATGGAGTATAATCCCGAGAAAGATGAAACGGATTTAGAATTGGCACTGCAGTGGGCACTACAGACTACCCCTACAAAGATTCTTATTTTCGGTGCGACAGGTGGAAGGGCGGACCATTATTTTGCCAATGCATTTCTGCTAATTCGAGAAGAATTTTTGCAATCTGATTGTGAAATTGAAATAGTGGATTGTCAAAATAAGATAAGTACATATACACCGGGAACGTATAAAATTCATCAATTAAATAGTTTTAAGTATGTATCATTTCTTCCACTTTCAACAGAAGTAACAAATATTAATTTAACAGGCTTTAAATACCCTCTTTCAAATAAATGCATCAAACAAGGCACCACCTTATGTATAAGTAATGAACTTCTTGAAGAAATCGGTACTTTTTCTTTTAGTTCCGGCATATTAATGATGATAAGAAGTAAAGACGTTTAATCCAGCGCCCGTTTTTTCATGGGTGCCGTACTTATTATTTTATTATTGAATATAATATTAACGTTATCTAGACAATGAAATTTGATCCCACGGAATATTAAGAAATGGGTTAGATTTATAAAAAAATTACAAACCGATTATTCTTGGGAACGAAGGGATTTTAAGAGATTCATTGCTTGCTCTAAGATTGACGAGGAGGGAAATATATGAAATTTTATACGATTAAACTGCCTAGATTTTTAGGGGGCATTGTCCGTGCTATGTTAGGTACTTTTAAAAAAGGATAAATTATTAGATGAATAAGCAGATTTTTCATAGCACCCAAAGAGGTGCTTTTGTTTTGTTGTAAGTGATGGATCTTTTCTTAAACTTTATTGCATTTGAATCCGTTACTTTTGTTATGTATTAATATTCATTTTAAGGAAAAATGCCCCGAAACCAATTCTTTCTTAGGCTGGAGAACTAAATCAATAGCAATATGTTATAAGCGGCGTTTGGAATTTAACAATACATGCGAAAAAACAACATAATAAATAAAAAAACATCCATGTAAATCATGGATGTTTTTGGCACGCTTATTATACACGTTCCACTTTTCCGGATCTTAATGCTCTTGCAGAAACCCAAACACGCTTAGGTTTTCCGTCTACAAGGATACGTACCTTTTGAAGATTTGCACCCCAAGTACGTTTATTAGCATTCATCGCATGAGAACGAGAATTTCCAGAACGAGTCTTACGACCAGTAATTACACATTTTTTAGGCATTGAATTCCCCTCCTTACTACTGATGTAACATATCATTCGTTTCATCACTTCAATATTCGTCTTAAAAGATACCTTAATAATTTATCATACAACCCATAATAATGCAATAGCGCCATAGTTTAAAAGAGATTCGACTTTTAAAAACACCTATAGTATAGTAAAATGACTTTAGCTTCAATATTTCGCTATTTTACACTAGGGGGAACGGATAATGTCCATTGAAATGAACACGGTTTATGGTCAAATTGATATTTCAAATGATGTAATCGCAACCATTGCAGGCGGTGCGGCAGTGGACTGTTATGGGATAGTTGGTATGGCCTCAAAGAATCAAATCAAAGATGGCATTACAGACATATTGCGTAAAGATAATTTCTCTCGCGGTGTCATTGTTCGCCAGGAAAACGATGAAGTACATATTGATATGTATATTATTGTAAGCTATGGTACGAAAATTTCGGAAATTGCTCATAATGTACAATCAAAGGTGAAATATACATTGGATAAAACAGTTGGTTTATCCGTTGAATCAATCAATATTTATGTTCAAGGAGTTCGGGTAACAAACCCGTAATAAGGGAGGATATTATTAGTGGTAATAACATCATTGGATGGAAAACGTTTTGCAGAAATGATCATTAGCGGGGCAAATAATCTAACCGCGAATGCAAAAATGGTGGATGCATTGAACGTTTTTCCCGTTCCTGACGGTGATACTGGAACAAATATGAATTTGACTATGACATCAGGTGCAAAAGAAGTGCAAAAAAATGTACAAGACCATATTGGAAATGTTGCATCTTCTCTTGCAAAAGGATTGCTAATGGGGGCACGTGGCAATTCTGGTGTTATTTTATCACAGCTTTTTCGAGGCTTTGGTAAATATATTGAAACCAAAGAGTTTGTTACGAGTACAGAGTTTGCCTCTGCCTTAGAGGCAGGAGTTAATTCTGCCTATAAAGCAGTAATGAAACCAGTAGAGGGAACTATACTAACCGTAGCAAAGGATGCTGCAAAAAAAGCTGTTCAAATTGCAAAAAAACAAGAAAATATTGTGATTGTTATGGAGGAAACAGTGAAGGAAGCAAAAGCTTCACTATCCCGTACTCCAGACCTGCTCCCTGTGTTAAAGGAAGTAGGTGTAGTAGATAGTGGTGGTCAGGGTCTTGTTTGTGTATATGAGGGCTTTTTAGCGGAGCTAAAAGGAGAAACAATTCAAACAAATCCTACAATTACTGCTTCTATGACAGAGCTTGTGAACGCAGAGCATCATAAAAGTGTCCAAGGATTTATGAATACAGAGGATATTAAATATGGCTATTGTACTGAAATAATGGTTAAATTAGAACCTAAAAAGCTCGCAAAACATCCGTTCTCTGAAGATGAATTTCGCAATGATTTAGACAAACATGGTGATTCCTTGTTAGTTATTTCGGATGAAGAACTTGTAAAAGTTCATATCCATACAGAAAAGCCTGGAGATGTCTTGTCTTATGGACAGCAATATGGAAGCTTAATCAAGATTAAAATAGAGAATATGCGGGAACAGCACAGTTCTATTGTCGAGCAAACCCATAATACATTAACGACAGATCCAAAGGAAAAAGAAAAACAGGAATTTGGAATTGTGACTGTATCAATGGGAGAAGGCATAGCAGAGTTATTTAAAAGCATAGGTGCTACTTCTGTCATTGAAGGCGGCCAAACGATGAATCCAAGCACGGAGGATTTAGTTAAAGCCATTAAAGAAGCAAATGGCAAGAAAATATTCGTTTTACCAAATAATAAAAATATAATAATGGCCGCTGAACAAGCTGCAGATGTTGTTGAAGAGGAAGTGATTGTTATCCCTTCAAAAACTGTTCCGCAAGGTATGACAGCATTATTAGCATTTAATCCTTCCTTAAATATGGAGGATAATAGTGATTTGATGACTGATGCAATGCAGCATGTGAAAACGGGTCAAATTACGTATGCGGTTCGTGATACAACGATAGATGGAATACAAATAAATAAAAATGATTTTATGGAAATTGCTGACGGCAAAATCGTTGGTACAAATCCTGATTCATTTGGAGCCGCAAAAGCATTATTACAGCAAATGCTTGATGATAATGCTGAAATCTTAACTGTAATATATGGGGAAGATGTGGAGGAAGAACAGGCAAATAAGCTTGTTGAATATATTAACGAAAATTACGAAGATATAGAAGTCGAGGTTCATAATGGAAAACAACCAATATATTCTTATATCTTTGCGATAGAATAAGTGGTTAAATAAACGTGGAACATTAAAACGGGAACATAAATAGCTGCATAGTATAAAGAGGAATAATCCTTCCGAATAAGAGGGGAGTATTGGCAATGAAGTACAAAAGTGTTTTCGATATAATTGGGCCAGTCATGATTGGTCCATCCAGTTCACATACAGCAGGCGCCGCAAGAATCGGAAGAGTTGCCCGGACCCTTTTTGGAAAAGAACCAAAATGGGCAAAAATATATTTGTATGGTTCCTTTGCTAAAACATATAAAGGGCATGGAACAGATGTTGCTTTAATCGGGGGCCTCTTAGATTTTGATACATTTGATGAACGTATTATTTCTGCAATAGAAATTGCAAAAGAAAAAAATATGACAATTGAATTTATTGAATCTGAAGCGGTTCCTGATCATCCGAATACAGCGAAAATCCAAATTGGTGACGATTCTGGTGAGTTAGAACTTGTGGGGATATCTATTGGCGGCGGTAAGATTGAAATAACGGAATTAAACGGCTTTCCATTAAAATTATCCGGCCACCACCCGGCCATTTTGGTTGTTCATAATGATCGATTTGGTGCTATCGCAGCAGTGGCAAATATCCTATCCAAATATGAGATTAATATTGGACACATGGATGTCTCTCGTAAAGAGAAAGGAAAAATGGCATTGATGACCATTGAAGTCGACCAGAATATTGATCAAAATATTATAGATGAGATACAAGCTTTGCCAATCGTTACACAAGTGGCTAGAATTGTAGATTAATATTTATTTTGCAAAAGGATATTTATGTTAGCGTTTTCAAGCAGGAGCTCCAATATATACTTGAAAAGTATCAAATTAATTTATTTTTAAGAAAGGCTTTTTTCTTAAACATTGTTTCTTTTAGACAAATATCCTAGAAACGACCTTACTTTTGCTAATAGAATCATTCCTAAGAAAAGATGCCCCGAGCGAAGTCTATATTAGGATTAATAACAATATACGAAAAACAACAATTAATACGAAAACAGTTTTAAGAAAATATGTAAAAGGGGGTTCTCCCATGTTTCGGAATGTAGCAGAATTAGTTGAATTAGCGGAATCCCAAAATAAAAAGATATCGGAAATAATGATTGAGCAGGAAATGGAAGTAACGGGAAAAACACGCGAAGAAATTTATGACCAAATGAATAAAAGCCTCAAAGTAATGGAAGATGCTGTTGAGCGCGGAATCCAAGGTGTAACATCACATTCAGGCTTGACAGGCGGAGATGCTGTATTGCTGCAAAAATATATTGAAAAAGGAAACTTCCTTTCCGGTGAGACGATACTGGACGCTGTCAGCAAGGCCGTTGCCACAAATGAAGTAAATGCTGCAATGGGGACGATTTGCGCGACACCAACAGCCGGATCAGCTGGTGTTGTTCCTGGTACATTGTTTGCAGTAAAGAATAAGTTGCATCCAACCAGAGAACAAATGGTAAATTTTCTATTTACATCCGGTGCATTCGGCTTTGTAGTGGCAAATAATGCATTTATTTCCGGGGCTGCAGGTGGTTGCCAAGCTGAAGTAGGTTCTGCAGCAGGAATGGCGGCGGCAGCTATCGTAGAAATGGCTGGCGGAAGCCCCTCACAATGTGCGGAAGCGATGGCAATTACATTGAAAAACATGTTAGGTCTAGTTTGCGATCCGGTTGCAGGTCTTGTAGAGGTTCCTTGTATTAAACGAAATGCGATGGGTGCAGCCAATGCTATGGTTGCAGCAGATATGGCGCTAGCGGGAGTTACGAGCAGGATCCCATGTGACGAAGTAATTGATGCAATGTTTAAAATTGGTCAAAGTATGCCTACAGCGTTAAAGGAAACAGCTGAGGGAGGGTTAGCGGCTACACCAACAGGCCGAAGATTAGAGGCTAAGATTTTTGGTATACCGCTTAAATCGGATGAATAATTCATTACAGGATTCTGTCTCTGTTATAAAAGGTGTAGGTGAGGAAACGGAAAGTACCTTAGCGGTAATGGGAATATTCACCGTTAAAGACTTGCTGGAGCATTTCCCGTATCGATATGAAGACTATCGTTTAAGAGATTTGGAAGATGTTAAGCATGATGAAAAAATAACGATAGAAGGGAAGGTTCATAGTGAACCTTCTCTTGTCTTTTATAATCGAAAACGCTCTAGATTAACCGTTCATTTATTGGTTGGAAGATATTTAATTAAAGCTGTTTTTTTTAATCAAGCATATTTAAAGAAGAAAATAAACATTCACGACACTATTACCGTTTCTGGAAAATGGGATCAGCATCGTCAAACGATTACTGTTCAGGAACTAAAAATAGGGCCATATCAAAAAATCACAGAATTTGAACCAGTTTATTCTGTGAGAGGAAATATTACTGTTAAAACCTTACGAAAGTTAATAAAACAAGCCTATCAAACACACGTTAATAGCATTGAAGAAAATATACCAGAGAATCTCCGGGAAAAGTATAAATTGCTTGGCCGGAAGGAAACTATTTTTTCATTACATTTTCCAAAATCAGATGCAGATGTGAAACAAGCGAGAAGAAGAATGGTGTATGAGGAATTCTTATTTTTTCAATTAAAAATGCAGGCCTTACGGAAGTTTGAACGGGAAAATTCCGGCGGTACATCCTATCATTATGATCTAATAAAACTTAAAGAGTTTATATCTTCTCTGCCATTCTCATTAACAAATGCGCAAAAACGTGTAGTAAACGAAATTTGTGCTGATATAAAATCCCCATATAGAATGAATAGACTTTTGCAAGGAGATGTAGGATCAGGGAAAACTGCAGTGGCGGCTATCTCTCTGTATGCAATGGTTACTGCTGGATTTCAAGGTGCTTTAATGGTGCCAACGGAAATATTAGCCGAGCAGCATGTAGAGTCTTTATTTCAAATGCTCGAGCCGCATGGGGTACAAATTGCCTTGTTAACTAGCTCTATAAAAGGGAAGAGAAGAAAGGAACTGCTTGAAAGATTAAAAAACGGAGAAATTGATGTCCTAATAGGAACACACGCATTAATTCAGCATGATGTTTTTTTTCATAAGCTGGGACTTGTAATAACGGATGAACAGCATCGATTTGGAGTGGAACAGCGCAGAGTTTTAAGGGAAAAAGGGGAAACTCCGGATGTCTTGTTTATGACTGCAACACCTATTCCAAGAACATTAGCCATTACTGCTTTTGGAGAAATGGATGTATCAATCATTGATGAGATGCCAGCGGGAAGAAAAACAATAGAAACATATTGGGTGAAGCATGAAGTATTAGATCGTGTACTGGGTTTTGTTGAAAAGGAATTAGAGAAAGGCAGACAAGCTTATATAATTTGCCCACTAATTGAAGAATCCGATAAGTTAGACGTTCAAAATGCAATTGATGTATATAATATGCTATCAGGACATTATCAAAATCGTTTTCAAGTAGGATTAATGCATGGAAGACTCACAGCGCCGGAAAAAGATGAAGTAATGAAATTATTCACCATAGGAGATGTACAAATCCTTGTTTCAACTACTGTAGTAGAGGTTGGAGTGAATGTCCCAAATGCAACGGTAATGGTGATATATGATGCTGAAAGATTCGGGCTATCCCAGCTTCACCAGCTTCGCGGACGAGTTGGTAGAGGCAGTGAGCAATCCTATTGCATTTTATTAGCTGATCCAAAATCTGATGTTGGAAAAGAAAGAATGAAAATTATGACGGAAACAAATGATGGTTTCGTGTTAAGTGAAAAGGATCTTGTGCTAAGAGGACCAGGTGATTTTTTCGGGAAAAAGCAAAGTGGCTTGCCGGAATTTAAAATTGCCGACATGGTTCATGATTACCGAACATTAGAGACAGCTCGACAGGATGCTATGGAATTGATCAATGACAACGATTTTTGGACAAACCCAGTTTATGAAAGGTTAAGGTTTTTCATTGAGGAATCCGGTATTATGAATGGAGAAAAACTAGATTAGTAGGAATAAAGACAGGGAGATAAGGTGAATCTTGCATTCTTTTCTCCCCTTTTATATACTACTATTAGTACCAAGTCCTAATATCGTGTGGTGTAAATAAATGAGAATGGCAAAAAAGGAACGTCAAAAGCAATTAATCATGACAATTCAGGAAAATCCTTTTGTAACGGATGAAGAGCTTTCAGAAAAATTTAAAGTTAGTGTGCAGACAATTCGACTCGATCGGTTGGAATTATCGATTCCGGAACTTCGGGAAAGAATAAAAAGTGTAGCAGAAAAACAATTTGGAGATCAGGTAAAAGCTCTTCCAATTGAAGAGGTAATCGGTGAAATTATAGATATCGAGCTAGATAAAAGTGCGATATCCATTTTTGATGTTAAAAGAGAACATGTTTTTAAGCGAAATTCGATCGCCCGCGGACATCATCTTTTTGCACAAGCAAACTCTTTAGCTGTTGCGGTAATAAATGATGAATTAGCTTTAACCAGCAAGGCAAATATCCATTTTACCCACTCCGTAAAAGAAGGAGAAAGGGTGATAGCAAAGGCAAGGATTAAGGGCAATCAGGAAATCTCTGATCGTACTATTGTTGAAGTAAATAGTTTTGTAGGAAATAAGCTTGTATTTAAGGGCGATTTTGAAATGTATCGAAATAGTAGTAATGGCGAATAAAGTGAATAGGCCAAATAAAAGGGATGAAGAACGATGAAAATAGCAATTGATGCCATGGGCGGAGATCATGCGCCAAAAGAAATTGTCTTAGGAGTAAATAAGGCAATTGGACAATTTACGGATATTGAAATAATGCTTTACGGAGATGAAAAGCAAATTAATCAATATTTACAGCCAAACGCAAGGATTCAAGTTATACATACAGATGAAGTAATTTCAGGATCGGACGAACCGGTTAGAGCAGTAAGAAGGAAGAAAAATGCATCTATGGTATTAATGGCTCAAGCTGTTGCAGACGGAATGGCAGATGCTTGTATCTCAGCTGGTAATACGGGTGCCTTAATGGCTGCAGGGCTTTTTGTAGTAGGCAGAATGGAAGGTATTGACCGTCCGGCCCTAGCACCAACACTTCCGACCGTTGATGGGAAGGGATTTGTAATGCTCGACCTTGGAGCTAATGCTGATGCAAAACCGGAGCATTTAGTACAATATGCGATTATGGGTTCTATTTATGCAAATAAGGTAAGGGGAATAGCGAATCCCCGAGTAGGGCTTCTGAATATCGGAACGGAAGAAAAAAAAGGAAATGAATTAACGAAAAAAGCTTTTGAATTATTAAAGAATGCGGATATACATTTCGTTGGAAATGTTGAATCACGTGATTTATTAAATGGTCCAGCAGATGTAGTGGTAACGGATGGATTCACTGGCAATATGGTATTAAAGTCAATTGAAGGTACTGCCTCCTCTGTATTTTCTTTATTGAAGAAAACCTTAACTAGCAGTCTTAAAAGTAAATTAGCTGCAGTATTAGTCAAATCTGATTTACTCGAGCTGAAAAACATGATGGATTACTCTGAATATGGAGGTGCCGGTCTTTTCGGAATAAAAGCTCCTGTAATAAAAGCGCATGGTTCCTCTAACGCTAATGCATTATATAATGCTGTTCGCCAAGCACGAGAAATGGTTTTGCATGATGTTACAAAAACGATAAAAGATGCCATACAATAGGCTTCATGAAAAGGAGATTGTAGAATATGAGTAAAATTGCATATGTATTCCCTGGACAAGGATCTCAGACAGTAGGAATGGGAAAATCCGTTGCTGAGGCAAATCAAAAAGCAGGAGAAATGTTCGAATTAGCTGATAATCGTTTAGGATATTCGCTTTCCAATATTATATTTGATGGCCCAATTGAAACGCTTACGTTAACAACAAATGCCCAACCTGCACTTTTGACAACAAGTATAGCTCTTCTCCAATGCTTAGAAAACTCCGGAATCAAACCGGATTATACCGCTGGTCACAGTTTAGGAGAATATACTGCTCTAGTTGCTGCTGGTGCAATTTCATTTGAGGATGCTGTGTATGCAGTACATAAACGTGGAGAGTATATGGAAGAAGCCGTTCCGAACGGGGAAGGCACGATGGCAGCAGTATTAGGCTTAGACAGACAGGTTTTAAAGGAGCTAACAGAGGAGATTACAGCAAACGGAAATTCAGTACAGTTGGCAAATCTTAATTGTCCGGGACAAATTGTTATTTCCGGTACGGTAAGAGGAGTGGAGGAAGCAGGAAAGCTTGCAAAAGAAAAAGGAGCAAAGCGTGTCCTTCCGTTGCAAGTAAGCGGTCCTTTCCATTCTGAATTAATGAAGCCAGCTGCTGAAAAGTTTATTAACGTTTTAAATGAGATAAAAATTGATGATGCGAAAATCCCGGTCATTGCAAATGTCACAGCTGAACCGATGAATAATGCATCAGAAATAAAAGAGAAATTAATTGAGCAATTATATTCTCCTGTACTTTGGGAAGATTCTGTACAAAAAATGATTGATCTTGGAGTGGATACATTTATTGAAATCGGACCTGGAAAGGTTCTATCAGGATTAATTAAAAAAATCAACAAAGAAGTAAGAATATATTCTATTCAAGATATGGAAACTTGCCAAACGGTAATGGAAGAATTAAAAAATTAATCACATAAAGGAGGAAGAGTGATGAAATTAGAGGGGAAAATCGCCTTAGTAACAGGTGCTTCACGTGGTATTGGCCGTGAAATTGCTTTGGAATTTGCCAAAGAGGGGGCTAATGTAATAGTTAATTATGCTGGAAGTGAGGCAAAGGCAAAGGAAGTAGTGGATGAGATACAAGCAATGGGTCGCCAAGCTATTTCTTATCAATGTAATGTAGCTAATAGTGATGATGTGCAAAAAATGATAAAAGATACCATTGATCATTTTGGGAAATTAGATATCCTTGTGAATAATGCAGGCATTACAAGGGATAATTTGCTAATGAGAATGAAAGATGACGAATGGGATGATGTTATCAATACGAATTTAAAAAGTGTATTCTTAACGACAAAGGCAGTTACACGCCAAATGATGAAGCAGCGTTCAGGAAAAATCATCAATGTTGCTTCTGTCGTAGCTGTAAGTGGAAATCCTGGGCAAGCTAATTATGTTGCTGCAAAATCAGGTGTTATCGGTCTTACAAAAACAACAGCAAAAGAGCTTGGTTCAAGAGGAATTACAGCAAATGCAATAGCGCCAGGCTTTATTACAACGGATATGACTGATAAGTTGCCGGAGGATTTGAAAGCGGAAATGCTTAAGCAAATTCCTTTGGCGAGATTAGGCCAGCCTAAAGAAGTTGCAAAAGCAGCAGTCTTTCTAGCATCCGAAGATTCCAATTATATTACTGGTCAAATATTGCATGTTGACGGCGGTATGGTGATGTAGTATTAGCCGTTCAATCGGAGAAAAAATTACTTCAAATCGAAGTTTCACTTTATTATTAGGACAAAATCCTCTATAATGTCTTGAGGGGAGGTGAACCAAATGTCAGATGTTTTAGAACGTGTAACGAAAATTATTGTAGATCGTCTTGGTGTAGAAGAATCTCAAGTAAAACTAGAAGCTTCTTTCAAAGATGATCTTGGAGCAGATTCCCTAGATGTTGTGGAACTTGTAATGGAACTTGAAGATGAGTTTGATATGGAAATTTCAGACGATGATGCTGAGAAAATTGCTACAGTTGGAGACGCTGTTAAATACATAGAAAGTCAGCAATAATCGTTAACATGATTACAGTGTCCCGTTTTTTAAAAACGGGGCTTTTCTATTGTTTTGTATAGATAATTTTTTCCTGTTTCCAATTGTCGCGAAATCAAATAGCGCTTCTAAGCAGAATAAAAAGCTTGGGATCGGCATTTGCTTATCGTGATTAAAATGGAAACTTAATAAAATTTTTTTACGGAACTTTTTGCACTTCCGGATAAATTTTTATAAACTTTAAGATGATCAATGATTTTGATTTTTTATCAAGGTGGAGAATAGAATATATGCGAAAGACAAGTAGAGAAAAAGAAAAAATAGCATTTGCATTAATAACAGAAAAATTTCAGCAGTTTCAAGATAAAGTTAATATTCATTTTTCCAATACAAAGCTCTTAATTCAAGCATTTACCCACTCATCCTATGTGAATGAGCATCGAAAAAAAACACATCAGGATAATGAACGCTTAGAGTTTTTAGGTGATGCAGTACTAGAGTTAACGGTTTCCCAATACCTCTATGTGCATTATCCAACTATTAGCGAGGGAAAGCTTACAAAATTACGGGCAGCTATTGTTTGCGAACCATCCCTTGTTACATTTGCAAATGAATTAAACTTTGGCGAATACATATTGCTTGGAAAGGGAGAAGAAATGACTGGAGGACGTACTAGGCCAGCTCTTTTAGCGGATGTATTTGAGGCCTTTATAGGTGCGTTATTCCTTGATCAAGGGCTCGATGAAGTAATAAAGTTTTTAGAGAAAATTGTATTTCCGAAAATACATGAAGGGGCTTTTTCCCATGTAATGGATTTTAAAAGTCAATTACAGGAATTTGTCCAAAAAGATTCACAGGGAGTTCTTGAATATTGCGTTTTGGATGAAAGAGGACCAGCCCATAATAGAGAATTTGTTTCAAGAGTGTCTTTAAATAATGTTGAGCTAGGAATAGGAACAGGAAGATCTAAGAAGGAAGCGGAGCAGCATGCCGCACAAATTGCTCTTAGCACTTTAAATAAAAAATTATAATCTGGATAAAGAGCAAGTATAGGGAGGGAGAACTTTGTTCCTCAAGCGTTTAGATATAGTCGGTTTTAAGTCGTTTGCTGAAAGAATTTCTGTTGAGTTTGTAACAGGTGTGACAGCAGTTGTGGGACCTAATGGAAGCGGAAAAAGCAATATTATTGATGCTGTAAGATGGGTTTTAGGTGAGCAATCAGCAAAATCCCTTCGTGGTGGTAAAATGGAGGATGTCATTTTTGCAGGAAGTGATACAAGAAAATCATTGAATTTTGCTGAGGTTTCTTTAACATTGGATAATGAAGACCATCAGTTACCCCTAGATTACAATGAAATAAGTGTTACCAGAAGGGTTTACCGTTCTGGTGACAGCGAATTCTTTATTAATAAACAAAGCTGTAGATTAAAGGATATAATTGATCTATTTATGGATTCTGGATTAGGCCGTGAAGCCTTCTCTATCATTAGTCAAGGGAAGGTAGAGGAAATCCTTAATAGCAAGCCTGAGGAACGAAGAACGATTTTTGAAGAAGCGGCTGGCGTATTAAAATATAAGAATCGCAAAAAAAAGGCCGAATCGAAGCTTAATGAAACGAAGGAAAATTTAAATAGGGTTAATGATATTCTTCACGAGCTAGAACATCAAGTTGAGCCATTGAAAATTCAAGCCTCTTTGGCGAAGGATTATTTAGATAAAAAAGAAGAACTTAAAAATGTTGAAGTGGCACTTACAGTGAAAGAAATTGAAGCTACCCATGAACAATGGGAGCAATTAAATAAGCAATTAGAACAGCATCAGGATCAAGAAATGGCATTGTCCGCGAAATTGCAAAAGGAAGAGGCAAGCCTTACCGAAATGCGTGATCAGATTTCGGCTCTCGATGAATCTATTACAGATTTGCAGAATGTCTTAGTGACAGCAACAGAGGAACTTGAAAAGTTAGAGGGCCGTAAAGAGGTTTTAAGAGAAAGAAAGAAAAATGCAAATCAGAATAAGGATCAGCTACAAAGAAATATCGTTGAGACAGAAGAAAAAATTAATAAACTCCAAGAACAATCAAAGGTTCTAAAAGAGGAATATGAAAAAAACGTCCAGGAAGCAGCGTTATTAAAGAATCGCCTCAAAGAAAAAAATGCTCAATTAGAAACTTTTAATATGGATATTGAAGCAATGATAGAATCTTTAAAAGGCGATTATATAGAACTTCTAAATGAACAAGCTTCCGGCAAAAATGAATTATCTTTTTTGGAACAACAATTACAAATCCAATCTACTAAAAAAAGCAAATTGGATGAAGATAATCAAAAATATGTCGAACAACGTAGATTAATTCAAGAAGAAAAGCGGAAGGTCCAAGATCAGCTTAAAGAGACAACAATAAATTTAGAAGAACATATCCATTCCTTTCATGATAAACAAAGAGAAATAGAAAATCTCAAAGATCAATATCAAAAGCAAGAAACAACTCTTTATCAGGCATATCAATATGTACAAAAAGCAAGATCTAGAAAAGAAACATTAGAAGAAATGGAAGAAGATTACACAGGATTTTTCCAAGGTGTTCGTGAGGTACTAAAGGCAAAGAATTCCACACTTCAAGGAATTGAAGGTGCTGTTGCCGAGTTAATTCAAGTTCCAAAGGAGTATGAATCTGCTATTGATACTGCTCTTGGCGGAGCTATGCAGCACATTGTGGTTTTAACGGAAGAGAATGGGCGCAATGCAATAAACTATTTAAAGAAAAATCGCTATGGCCGTGCTACTTTTTTGCCGCTTAATATTATTAAAGGGAAATCCATTCCTTCAGCTCAGCTGGCTGCGATTAGCGGGCACAGTTCTTTTGTTGGTGTTGCTTCTGAACTTATTTTCGTGAATGAAAAATATCAATCTATTATTTCAAACCTTCTTGGAAATGTTGTAATTACAAAGGATCTACAGGGAGCCGGACAAATAGCAAAGCTTCTTCAATATCGTTATCGTCTTGTAACCCTGGATGGCGATGTAGTGAATCCCGGCGGATCGATGTCAGGAGGAACTTCGAAGCAATCAAATAATTCCTTAATAAGCCGAAAAGGTGAATTAGAGGAATTGAAGGTAAAACTTCTTTCGATGGAAGAAAAAACATCACAGCTTGAACAATTTGTTAAAAATCTTAAAGCGGATGTTTCGAAGGAAGAAGCTGCACTTGAAGAGATGCGAAAATCTGGAGAACAGCTTCGCTTTAAGGAACAGGAATGGAAATCAGAGTTAAGGCAAATAGAAGCAGCAGAAAAAAATATGAATGAACGCTTGCAAATGTATGATATGGAAAAATCTGAATCCGTCCAAACAACGGAATCAGTAGAGGGCAGACAACGTGAGCTTACAGAAAAGCTTCAAAAGGTTACGGAAAAAATTAGCCAGCTAGAAAAAGAAATTGAAGAACTGACCCAAAAGAAAAATCAAAATATCACTAGTAAGGATGAATTATTAAGTGAAATTAGTGATTTAAAGGCAGATCTGGCTGTAAAGAATGAACAGCTTGTTACAAGTCGAGAAAACCTTGATCGAATCCAGAAGGAATTGGAAGAAACCTCCGCAAGGCATGATAATTTTAAGAGTGAGCTTAATTGGATTGAAAATGAAATGACCAATAATCATTCAGGTGAAGAAGAATTATCCGTTGCGGCTGAAAAGAAACGGATGGACAAACAGGAAACGACAAAGCTTATCTCTCTTAGAAGAGAAGAACGTTTGCAGCTTCAAACAAAACTAGAAGATATGGAATTGAATCTTAAAGAGCTAAAACGTCAGCATAAAGGACTAGTTGAGGTCTTAAAGGATGAAGAGGTAAAAATAAATCGTCTGGATGTCGATTTGGAAAATCGTCTAGCACGTTTGCGGGAGGAATATTTATTAAGCTTTGAGGCAGCAAAGCAAGAGTTTTCACTCGACATATCCTTAGATGAGGCAAGGAAAAAAGTAAAGCTAATCAAGCTTGCAATAGAAGAGCTTGGAACCGTTAATATTGGAGCAATTGAAGAGTACGATCGTGTCTCCGAACGTTATGAGTTCTTGAAGGAACAACAAACAGATTTATTGGAAGCAAAGGAAACTCTTTTCCAAGTGATTGATGAAATGGATGAAGAAATGAAGCGTAGATTTGAAGAGACATTTGCATCCATTCGTCGTTATTTTGAACCAACCTTCCAAGCATTATTTGGAGGTGGACGTGCAGAGCTAAAACTTACGGACCCATC
This sequence comes from Bacillus sp. FJAT-49736, assembly GCF_018343615.1. Lineage (GTDB taxonomy): Bacteria > Bacillota > Bacilli > Bacillales > Bacillaceae_C > Margalitia. The sequence goes on from NZ_JAGYPI010000001.1 coordinate 787,953, forward strand.
TGATCTGTTAAATACCGGAGTAGATATAGTTGCTCAGCCACCAGGAAAGAAGCTGCAAAATCTAGGATTATTATCCGGCGGAGAAAGAGCGCTCACTGCAATAGCTCTTTTATTTTCTATTTTAAAAGTTCGACCAGTACCATTCTGTATTCTAGATGAGGTAGAGGCTGCATTGGATGATGCAAATGTATACCGCTTTAGTAAGTACTTGAAACAGTTTAGCCAGGAAACTCAGTTTATCGTGATTACCCATCGAAAAGGAACAATGGAGGAAGCAGATGTTCTTTACGGTATAACCATGCAGGAATCCGGTGTTTCAAAGCTTGTATCTGTTAGATTGGAAGAGACGAATGAACTCATGAGCCCAGCAGCAACTGTTTAGAAGTAAATCGGGTCACCCAAAGTTTTGGATAAAATTTTGGGTCCTTTTTTTTAATATAAAATAATGTTACTCATTAAGAACGAAGTAATTGGCTAAACAGATGTAATTCGTTTATAATTTGTTAGGATAAATAATGCCTTATTTTAATGAAGCGTTTTATGTATAGTTTAAGGAGTGAAATCAATTGAGTTTTTTTCAAAAATTAAAAGATAAGTTTTCAAAATCAACGGATTCTGTTACCGAAAAATTTAAAGATGGTCTATCAAAGACAAGGAATAATTTTGCTAGTAAAGTAAATGATCTTGTAGCACGCTACCGGAAAGTAGATGAAGATTTTTTCGAAGAGCTTGAAGAAATATTAATTCAAGCAGATGTTGGCTTTAATACGGTGATGGAACTGATAGATGAACTGAAAATGGAAGTGAAAAAAAAGAATATTCAAGATCCTGTGGAGGTTCAGTCTGTCATCTCCGAAAAGCTTGTCGAAATCTATGAAGGTGGAGAAAAGACATCTGGAAGTGTGAATATTCAAGAAAACGGCCTTACAGTGGTGCTATTTGTAGGGGTTAACGGGGTTGGAAAAACAACAACCATTGGCAAGCTTGCCCATATGTATAAACAACAAGGGAAGAATGTATTATTAGCTGCGGGAGATACTTTCCGGGCAGGAGCTATTGATCAGCTCGAGGTTTGGGGAAACCGAGTAGGGGTAGACGTGATAAAGCACAGCGAGGGTTCTGACCCCGCCGCTGTAATGTATGATGCAATTCAATCAGCCAAAGCAAGAAAGGCGGATATTCTTTTGTGTGATACAGCAGGTCGTCTGCAAAATAAAGTGAATTTAATGAATGAGTTGGAAAAGGTGAAACGCGTAATCGAAAGAGAAATTCCAGGAGCACCACATGAGGTATTACTCGTATTGGATGCGACAACAGGCCAAAATGCACTATTGCAAGCAAAGACCTTTAAAGAAGTAACCAATGTTTCCGGCATCGTATTAACGAAATTAGATGGAACCGCAAAAGGCGGGATCGTTCTGGCGATCCGAAATGAATTGAATATTCCTGTTAAATTTGTTGGCCTTGGAGAAAAGATGGATGATTTACAAGAATTCGATGCTGAAAAATATGTGTATGGACTTTTTTCCAATATAATTGAAAATCAGGAAGAATAGAATGTAAAGATATTATCTTGACAAACCAAGAAAATCTGTGTATTCTTCATATGTAAAGCTTTTTCACTTAACAAGGGGAGGATAATCATGCTTGAAAAAACAACAAGAATGAATTACTTGTTTGATTTTTATCAATCGTTGTTAACTCCAAAGCAGCGAAGCTATATGTCCTTCTACTATTTAGATGATTTTTCCCTTGGTGAAATTGCCGAAGAATTTGATGTAAGCCGGCAAGCGGTTTTCGATAATATCAAACGTACTGAAGCGATGCTGGAGGAATATGAAGAAAAGCTATTATTATTCCAAAAGTTTAAGGAGCGTACAAAATTATTAGAGGAGATTCGAAAGTGCCTCGGAAATGATGCACTATCAAATGATTTATTGCCTTTAATAGATGCGCTAGAGAAATTAGATTAGGAGGCGGCATGAATGGCATTTGAAGGATTAGCCGACCGACTGCAGAACACGATACAGAAAATACGCGGCAAGGGAAAAGTTTCGGAAAGCGATGTAAAGGAAATGATGAGAGAAGTTCGTCTTGCTTTATTAGAGGCAGACGTTAACTTCAAAGTGGTAAAAGAATTTGTTAAAAAGGTAAGCGAGCGCGCGGTTGGTCAAGAGGTAATGAAAAGCTTAACTCCTGGTCAACAAGTTATTAAGGTTGTTAAAGAAGAATTAACAAACTTAATGGGCGGCGAACAAAGCCAAATAGCTGTTGCAAAACGCCCTCCAACTGTTATTATGATGGTTGGTTTACAAGGTGCCGGTAAAACAACGACAACTGGTAAGCTTGCTAATTTATTAAGAAAAAAGCACAATCGAAATCCTTTACTTGTAGCAGCTGACATTTATCGTCCTGCAGCAATAAAACAATTAGAAACACTTGGAAAGCAGCTTGGTATGCCTGTATTCTCCCTTGGCGATCAGATAAGCCCAGTAGAGATTGCAAGGCAGGCTATAGAAAAAGCAAAAGCAGATCATCATGATTATGTCCTTATCGATACAGCAGGTCGTCTTCACATCGATGGCGAGCTGATGAATGAGCTTAAGGAAATAAAAGAGCTATCGAGTCCTGAAGAAATTTTTCTTGTGGTAGATGCCATGACAGGACAGGATGCCGTGAATGTTGCTGAAAGCTTTGACGAGCAATTAGGCATAACAGGAGTCGTTTTAACTAAGTTGGATGGCGATACCCGAGGCGGTGCTGCCCTTTCTATTCGATCTGTTACTGGCAAACCGATAAAATTTGTCGGTATGGGTGAAAAATTGGATGCACTGGAGGCATTTCATCCAGAAAGAATGGCTTCTAGGATTCTTGGAATGGGAGACGTTTTAACCCTAATTGAAAAGGCCCAAGCTAATGTGGATGAAGAAAAAGCCAAAGAGCTTGAGCAAAAAATGAGAACGGCAAGTTTTACCTTCGATGACTTCTTGGATCAATTAGGTCAAGTCAGAAAGATGGGGCCGTTAGATGAGCTCTTAAAAATGATGCCTGGTGCAAATAAAATCAAAGGGTTAAATAATCTACAGATTGATGATAAGCAAATCAGCCATGTGGAAGCAATTATCAAGTCCATGACGAAAGCTGAAAAGGTGAATCCGGAAATAATTAATTCTGGACGTAGAAAAAGAATTGCAAAGGGTAGCGGAACGACCGTACAAGAGGTAAACCGATTGCTGAAGCAATTCGAAGAAATGAAAAAAATGATGAAACAAATGACCAGTATGACAAAAGGGAAAAAGAAAGGCTTTAAATTCCCTTTTATGTAAGAAAAAGGTTAGTAATAAGGTAACAAAGCAATGCTATTTTTGTCTTGTATATAGCACATGATTTTGTTCCCTTTTACCATATTAAAAAGTGTTAAGAAAAAACACTTTACAAACAAAATACTTTTTTGATATTATACTATCTTGTGTAAAACTATTCGGAGGTGCTATTTAAAATGGCAGTAAAAATTCGTTTAAAACGTATGGGAGCAAAAAAATCTCCTTTCTATCGTATTGTAGTTGCAGATTCTCGTTCACCACGTGATGGACGTTTCATCGAAACAGTTGGAACTTACAATCCAGTTGTACAACCAGCTGAAGTAAAAATTGATGAAGAATTAGCGCTTAAATGGTTACAAACTGGTGCAAAACCATCTGATACAGTACGTAACCTATTCTCTAAACAAGGCATCATGGAAAAATTCCACAACGCTAAGTACAGCAAGTAACATGAGTGACGCGCCATGCAGGAGCTGATTACTCAAATTGTGAAGCCCTTAGTCGATTATCCAGATGCAGTTAAAGTAGAAATGATCGAGGATCCAAATCACATTACTTACAATCTTTCTGTTCACGAAGAAGATATCGGTAAGGTGATTGGGAAGAAGGGCCGTGTTGCGAAAGCAATACGTACGGTTGTCTATGCTTGGGCAGGTTCAAAACAACATAAGAAAATTTATTTGGAAATTGTCGAGTAACATTCCAATAAATTCAGCAGCAAAGATTTGATGTTATTATACATCAGGAGAAAAGGGAGGAGAAATTAGCCTCCCTTTTTCCATATCTAAAATAAATTACATAGTCCTTAAACTGCTTATATGTCTACTTAATGGAGGTAGATGATGAAAATATTGCAGCCCGTAGTGGTTAAACAAGTATTAACCGAAAATAGCAAAGAAAAATTATTATATTCTTATCATGAAAAAAGGCAATTGCTTCAAAAAGAATGTGATCAACTTCGATTTGAACTAAAAAAATTAGAAAGAACAAAAAAATTCCCATCAACCAGTTTAAAAAATCACTTTGAAAAGGAAATTAATAATAGACAGGAAAAAGTAAAATTAATTGAGTTCCAAATCGAGCAACTAAACATATTGCCGTTAGGAAGTGAGATTACGGAGCAAAACATTCAATCTGTCGTCGAAATCAAAGTGGGTGATGATTGGGGTAAGCTTACCAATGAGCGAATGATTATTGTAAAAGACGGATTCATCACAGAAATACGTTAGAGGTGAAAATAATGTGGTTTAATGTTGGAAAAATAGTAAATACTCACGGTTTAAACGGTGAGGTACGTGTAATATCCATTACTGATTTTAAGGAAGAAAGATTTAAAAAAGGCAATACGTTATATCTATTTCTTAATGGGCAATCACAGCCAATGGAATTAGTGGTTAAGAGCCATCGTATACATAAAAATTTTGATTTGCTTACCTTTGAAGGCTTTAACAATATTAATGATGTGGAGAAATGGAAAGAGGGCATCTTAAAAGTATCAGAGGAGCAATTAGGAGAACTGGAAGAAGGAGAGTTTTATTTTCACGAAATCGTCGGGTGCCAAGTTTTCACGATAGATAATACATTATTAGGAGTTGTAAAAGAAATTCTTACTCCTGGAGCAAATGATGTATGGGTAGTGAAAGGAGAAAAAGGAAAAGAGTTTTTAATTCCTTATATTAAGCCGGTTGTTAAGCAAATTAATGTGCAAGAGAAGCGGATTATTATAGAGCCAATGGAAGGTTTATTATGATGAAAATAGACATTCTAACCTTGTTTCCAGAAATGTTCACCGGAGTACTCGGAACTTCCATCTTAAAAAAAGCAAGTGAAAAAGGCATTGTAGAATATAATGTTCTAAATTACCGGGAGTTTGCCGACAACAAGCATCAAACAGTGGATGATTATCCTTATGGCGGGGGAGCAGGGATGGTCCTTAAGCCACAACCGATAATTGATGCGGTGGAGAGCTTAAAACAAGAGGATAAAAAAGTCAGGGTTATCCTGCTTTGTCCACAAGGTGAAACCTTTAAGCAATCAAAAGCAGAAGAGCTTTCACGCGAGGATCATTTGATTTTTGTTTGCGGACATTATGAAGGTTATGATGAAAGAATTCGAGAATTTGCAGTAACAGATGAAGTTTCCATAGGAGATTTTGTATTAACAGGTGGAGAGCTTGGTGCGATGATTATGGTAGACAGTATTGTCCGCTTACTTCCAGGGGCACTTGGAAATAATGATTCACCTGTTCTAGATTCATTTTCTACTGGATTATTAGAGCATCCACATTATACGAGACCAGCTGATTTCAGAGGGATGAAAGTTCCTGATGTTCTTCTATCAGGTGATCACCGAAAAATAGAAGAGTGGAGAGAAAGAGAATCCCTCAGAAGAACATTTTTAAGAAGACCAGATCTACTAAAAGAGTATGATTTAAGTGAGAAGCAAAAACAGTGGATATCCGATTGGGAGGATGAAAAATCTTAGCTTTATGTTATTGCAATATTAATAGTGATATGTTAAGATTAATTTTGTGATTTGAGGCCAAATCGCATTAAAACGATGTTCCGCTGCAACCATTTGAGAACTTGTATGAGCATCTGTTGGAAGGAGTTGAAATCGATGCACAATATTATTGAAGAAATTACAAAAGATCAACTTCGCAGTGATCTTCCTGCTTTCCGTCCTGGAGATACAGTACGTGTTCACGTTAAAGTTATCGAGGGTACTCGTGAGCGTATTCAGGTATTTGAAGGTGTTGTTATTAAGCGCCGCGGTGGTGGAATCAGCGAAACTTTCACAGTTCGTAAAGTATCTTATGGTGTAGGTGTTGAGCGTACATTCCCTCTACACACTCCAAAGATTGCGAATCTAGAAGTAGTGCGTCGCGGTAAAGTTCGTCGTGCGAAACTTTACTACCTACGTAATTTACGTGGTAAAGCTGCTCGTATTAAAGAAATCCGCTAATTGTAAGTACGGATGGCTTTCGGTCATTTTATACTTATCAATGAAAAACGTTTTGAAAAGGGGCTTGGAGACAAGCCCCTTTTCTTTCATATAAGCTCCTTTTTTACTTTTTGTTGTTTTTTTAGACAAAATCCTAGTAGCTACCCGATATATTAAAATAAAGCAATAATCTTTTATAAGAAAAGATGCCCGGGTAAAGTCTAAATTAGGATGTATTACATTATACGAAAAAGCAACAAGTTAAAATCGCCATTTGGATTATTAACAATCTATTTGAAAAAGCCTTCATATAAAATAAGATTATTTCAAGGTGAAAATGGATATAAAATAATAGGGAGTCTTTCATTTACGAGAATTAATACTAATAGGTGGTGGTGGAGAAATGGGAAAGCGGAAAAATGAGTTATGGGAATGGACAAAGGCACTACTCATTGCAGTTGGTCTAGCGGTAATAATCCGTTATTTTTTATTTGCTCCAATCGTGGTAGACGGTTTATCAATGATGCCTACCTTACATAATGGGGATCGGATGATTGTCAATAAGCTTGGAAAACCGAATCGGTTCGATATTATTGTTTTTCATGCCCCGGAGAAAAAAGATTATATTAAACGAGTTATTGGCCTGCCTGGTGATAGAATTGAATATAAGGATGATGTTTTATATATTAACGGAAAAGCCTATAAAGAGCCATATCTGAACAAATATAAAAAAATAACACAAGGACCCCTGACGGAGGATTTCACTTTAAAGGATCTAATCGGCAGAGATACTGTTCCAAAGGGAGAAATTTTCGTTATGGGAGATAACCGCAGACAAAGCAAAGACTCAAGAATTATCGGCCCCATTCCACTATCAAAAGTTATTGGTGATACAAGGCTGATTTACTGGCCATTGTCAGACATACGTTTTGTAAAATAAAAGATTTTGGAGTTGAATATTTATGACCATTCAATGGTTTCCCGGTCATATGGCAAAAGCACGCAGGGAGGTATCCGAAAAGCTAAAGCTAGTTGATATTGTATTTGAATTAGTGGATGCAAGGATCCCTATCTCATCGGCAAACCCAATGCTAGATGAGATCGTACAACAAAAGCCAAGATTAACATTATTGAATAAGGCAGATATGGCTGATTCCATTCAGACGAAACAATGGATTGATTATTATGCTGAAAAAGGACAATCTGCTCTTGCGATTAATTCACACGCTGGAACCGGTATGAATGATATCGTAAGAGAGGCACAGCATATTTTGAAGTCCAAATTTGATCGAATGAGAGCAAAGGGTATGAAGCCTAGAGCAATTCGCGCCATGATAATTGGTATCCCAAATGTCGGAAAATCTACTTTAATTAATAGACTTGCAGGTAAAAATATTGCAAAAACAGGTAATACACCTGGAGTAACCAAATCACAACAGTGGATTAAAGTCGGGAAACAATTAGAACTACTTGATACACCTGGAATATTATGGCCGAAATTTGATGATCAAATTGTTGGTTATAAGCTGGCGCTAACAGGAGCCATTAAAGATACGATATTAAATTTACAGGATATCGCTGTTTTTGCTCTTCGGTTTTTAGAGGAACATTATCCTCAGCAATTTAAGGATCGTTATCAGATTGAAAAAATACCTGATGAGCTGGTTGATATATTTAACCATATTGGGAAATTGCGCGGGTGTCTTATGGCAGGCGGAGAAGTTAATTATGATAAAACAGCTGAAACTATTATCCGTGACGTACGTTCATTGAAATTAGGTAGGCTGACCCTTGATTTCCCGCAAGATATGCATGACGATAATGGTGAGGAATGACATGGTAAAGTTAACAATTAAAGAAATCGCTGAACAACTGCAATCAATTAATCATCTTAATCATCCTTTTTTGGAGGAAATGAAAAAGGATACTAGAAAAGGTGTGCAAAGCTTAATTAAGAAAAAATACGAGGCAATAAAAAAGTTGGAGCTCGAGCGTGAACAATTCTTCACCATGATGCAATATGAAAACGCCATGAAACTGGAAGGATTTAACCTCATCGCTGGCATCGATGAGGTCGGAAGAGGACCGTTAGCTGGGCCAGTTGTTGCAGCTGCGGTAATTTTGCCTGAACATTTCTATCTTGGCGGTATTAATGATTCAAAGCAATTAACAGAGCAAAAGCGTGATGAATTTTACAATATTATTTTGGATCAGGCAGCTATAGGAGTTGGAATCATATCAGCAGAAGAAATTGACCGTATAAATATTTATGAAGCTACTAAAAAGGCAATGCTTGCAGCACTAAATGATTTAAGTGTTTTTCCTGATTATTGTTTAATTGATGCTATGAAACTAACCATACCAGTTCCGCAAACCTCCATTATTAAAGGGGATGCAAAAAGTATTTCTATTGCGGCTGCCTCTATCGTTGCCAAAGTTACTAGAGACAGAATGATGAAGAGATACAGTGAGAAGTACCCACAATATCATTTTGAGAGTAATATGGGCTACGGGACGAAGGAACATATAGATGCACTACATACATATGGACCATGCCCAATCCACCGAAAAACGTTTGCGCCGATTAAAGAGATGGTATGAGAAATGCGCAAGTGCCTTGCACACCGGCGTACGGATTTCGTAGTCTTAGACTGAGATAAAGGAAACCATGCTGAGGTAGTTCATGAGCAATTGAAATTCGAAATGATAATTTCACTTGGTGAAATTTGCAGATCCAATTTCACTTGGTGAAATTTGCAGATCCAATTTCACTTGGTGAAATTTGCAGATCCAATTTCACTTGGTGAAATTTGCAGATCCAATTTCACTTGGTGAAATTTGCAGATCCAATTTCACTTAGAGCTAGCCAAGATTTAACTTGTTTATTAATTTTTTCAGTAATAAACTTATACTTTCTTACCTTTTAAGAAAAACTCAACCAATTGGTTGAGTTTTTTTGCTTACAAAGATGCCCTATATATAGCTAGCACATCTTCGCGTTTTAATTTTGTAAAATTCCCAAACTCTCCGTTAGCCATCGCGCGGTCAGCCATTACATCAAGCTTGCTGTCATCAATATCATAGTCTGCTAATTGTGACGGCGCACCAATGCTATTCCAGAAATCACGGAGTTTCTGAATGCCTTCCAAACCTATTTCTTCATCCGTTTTTCCATCTGGATTTACATCAAATACCCGAATGGCAAGCTGCTTAAAACGAGATGGTTTAACCTGTATATTATGCTTCATCCAATTTGGAAATAAAATAGCAAGGCCTCCGCCATGTGGAATATCATAAACAGCCGAAACCGCATGCTCAAGATTATGGGTTGCCCAATCGCCATGATATCCCATATTCAATACACCGTTCAAGGCCATTGTGCCACAATAAAGGATTGTCGCACGATATTCATAGTTTTCAAGATCATTTAGAAGCTTTGGAGCTGTTTCCATTACGGTTTTTAGCAGTCCTTCACACATACGGTCCTGAAATAATGTATTTTCTGTGAGATGAAAATAATGCTCCAATACATGTGACATCATATCTACTATGCCATAAACAGTTTGATCTCTAGGAACAGTATATGTATTTACAGGGTCTAGTATAGAGAACTTAGGAAATGTATAAGGGCTTCCCCAACCATATTTTTCATTTGTGTCCCAATTTGTGATAACGGATCCGGAATTCATTTCAGAGCCGGTTGCTGCTAGAGTAAGTACTGTACCAAAAGGAAGTGCCTCTTTTGCGAATACCTTTTTTATTACTAAATCCCATGCATCTCCATCATATTTTGCTGCTGCCGCGATAAGCTTTGTACAGTCAATAACACTGCCGCCTCCTACAGCCAATAAAAATTCAATGCCTTCCTTTTTGCAGATTTCTACGCCTTTTCGTACTGTGGAAACGCGAGGATTAGGTTCAACACCAGGAAGCTCATATACGGATGCATCAATATCCTTTAATTGCTGTAGAACATTGTCGTATAGACCGCTTCTTTTTATGCTTCCACCGCCATATACTAAAAGCACTTTTTTTCCGAATGGAGGAATTTCTGCTTTTAGCTGCTCGAGCTGTCCCTTTCCAAATATTAATTTTGTTGGGTTTGAAAATGTAAAGTTATCCAATAGTTTCAGCCTCCTTCTGGTCTTTATTATGATAAACAAAACATGAAAAAGCAAAAATCTTGCCTATAATCTATCTTATCCACAGGCAATTTTCGCATACATTGTGTTTTTCGTATAAGTTCATCAACCTGTATAATTAAATGCTTCGTGGCATCTTTTCGTAAGAGAGTATGCGAAAATTGCCTAGAAACTTAGTAAGCATCCCTTAAAAAGGTCCAAAAATAACAAAGTTCACGGATATTGCCTTTCCAACTGAGAAATTATCATGAATTTATCGATACTCCTTTTATATGCGGAATATGTATTTATTAGAGTAGGAAAAAGGAGGGACGATACATGGCATTAAAACAAAATGTACTGATGGAAATGAATCGTTATATTAATCGTTTAATAAAGGATCAATTATCGGATGGTTCTTGGGATTATGCTTTTGATACAGGTATTAAAACAGACAGTTATATGATAATTCTTCTTAGGATGCTGGAACTAGAAGATGAGGAGTTAATTAAGGGGCTAGTTGCGCGCATTTCAAGTAAACAAGAACAAAATGGGTCATGGAAGCTATTTCACGATGAAGAGAGGGGTAATTTAACGACAACAGTAGAAGCCTATTATGCCCTCCTTTACTCCGGTTATGTAGCAAAAGATTCTGCAAATATGCTGGCTGCAAAAAAATTTATAATAGAAAATGGCGGGCTTGAAAAAACAGAAATGTTTACCAAGATTTTATTAGCATTGGGAGGACATGTGAAGTGGCCTAGCCAATTTCCGATACCGGTAGAAGCCATTCTTCTTCCTGCTAAATTTCCGATTAATTTTTTTGATATCTCCGTATTTGGCAGATCCAACATTGCTCCTATTTTAATACTTAGCGACGTTGAATTTACTTTAATAACTAAGATGAGCCCAGATTTATCCGAACTTTTGCCGGAAAGAACAGCAATTGAATTGTTTAGAGAAGAATCCCCAGAATCCCGTTCCTTATTCGACTACATCAAACAAGGCGTTGAGAGCTTAGTTGGAATGAAGGAGGAAATACATGAAAAAGCATTGCAGCAGCTCGAAGATTATATGATTAAGAGAATAGAAGAGGACGGTACTTTTTATAGTTATTTTAGTGCAACCTTTCTTATGATCTTTGCCTTAATGGCTCGCGGCAGAAAGAAAGACGACAAATCAATATGGAAGGCTGTAGACGGGTTAAAATCAATGATTTGTGAGATAAATGGGCATCCGCATTGTCAATATACTACCGCTAACGTTTGGAACACTACTTTAATTAGTTATGTACTTCAAGAAGCCGGTGTAAGAATAAATTCTGATACTATTAGGCGGGCAAATCAATACCTTCTTTCAAAGCAGCATTATAAATTTGGTGACTGGATTATTCATAATTCGTCAGCAAAGCCCGGTGGCTGGGGTTTTTCAAATATTAACTCCATTAATCCAGATGTTGATGATACAACTGCAGCATTAAGGGCTATTCGGAGACAGACATTTGAAAGTAAAAGTTTTCGAGCTTCTTGGGAACTTGGAGTTGAGTGGGTTCTATCTATGCAAAATGATGATGGTGGATGGCCTGCATTTGAGCGAAATATTGATAACCCGCTGTTAAATATTTTACCTGGAGGTGAGGATTTGCTATTGGATGCTTCCGCTGCTGATTTAACTGGGAGAACCTTGGAATTCCTAGGGTTGCATACGAATTTAAATAATAATCACTCGAAAATAAAAAATGGGGTAAGATGGCTTTTAAAAAATCAAGAGAGTAATGGTTCCTGGAATAGTAGATGGGGGATTTGTTATATTTATGGAACATGGGCTGCCATTACAGGATTGCGTGCTGTTGGAGTGGATGCAGAGCATCCAGCCATTCAAAAAGCTGTAGAATGGCTTTATACGATACAAAATAATGATGGAGGCTGGGGAGAATCCTGCAACAGCGATATTTTGAAACAGTATGTCCCTTTGAACAGCAGCACTTTAACACATACAGCATGGGCGACAGATGCATTGATAGCCGCATCCGAGAATATAACACCACCAATTCAAAAAGGGATTAACTTTTTATATAATTATGCCGATACAAAAGATTGGAGGACTAATTATCCAATGGGTCAAGGAGCAGCAGGTCTGTTCTATATTCATTACCATAGCTATAACTATATTTGGCCATTACTCGCTTATGCTCATTTTATTCGAAAGTTCTATTAATAAAGGCCTTTTTCTTAAACTAAGTTGCTTTTTGTAATGGGAGTTCTTCAACACATCTTCATTCGTCATACGAATAGGGATACTTTTTAAGAAAAGATGCCTCAAAGCTACGTCTAAATTAGTATTTAAAACAAATGATGAAAAGTAACAGGTTAATATCGGCTTTTGGATTTAAACAATTTATACGAAAACAGTCTAAATAATTTAAAAGAGGCAATTATATGCTGACTTCTATTATGAATACTTTGCAACAATTAAATATAAACCAACCAACAGCTGCACTCTCCTTTCAAAAAGGGAAGATTTTTTTTGGTACGGTAAAAAATATCTATCCGAATGATTTTGCACTAGTGCAAATCGGAAAACAAAATCTCCTTGCTCAATTGGAGGCAGCTATAACAAATGGGGAATCCTACTGGTTTCAAGTTGATTCAGATGAAGGGGATATACAATTGAAGCTTCTTTCAAAGCAAGATCAGGGAGGAAGCAATATTTCTGCCATATTGAAACATCTCGCACTTCCTCCTACGAAAGAAAATACGGAAATTACAAGCTTCCTTTCCAAAGAGCAGTTACCATTTAATAAAGATACCATTTTAAAAATTAACAACTTACTCGCACACAACAACAATACGAAACAAAGTTTGAATGTAATAAGGATAATGCTTACAAAAGGCTTTCCCCTTACTGAATCGGTATTTAAATCTTTATTAGCAGCAGATAACCCTGAACGAATTCAAAATAAAATACAGCTGCTTGAGCATCAGCTAATTAAAGAGGAACAAACTCCAGCTGTTCAAGCATTGCAGAAATCAATATTTTCCTTGAAGGAAAGTGCATTAAAGCCGTTGGCAATAAAATTAATCCAATTATTAACGGAAGAAACCCACTCGAACAACGAAGTGAGGCAACCCCTTGCTATCAATATCTTACAAAAAATGGGTGTAAAACTTGAGGAGCCTTCTTTTTCACAATCCAATCCAAATGAAAATCAAAAGCAGCAGTTACCTGTACCACAACATTTACCAGAAATGAAGCCGATAGTATTAGAGGAAAATAGAAAGAATCAGGAATTATTTGGACAGAGGACAATATCTCCAAAGTTGGTGGATGCTGCAGTAGACTTGCTGGAAAAATATATGTCTAAAGATATGAAGCAAGATTTTCGATTGTTCACAGAGCAAGAAAAAGATTTTTTTAAAGGGATTCTGGAGTCCATAAAACAATCTTTTAGTGGAAAAGAATCATTATATCAATTTAAGGAGATAACAAAATCACTCGGCATTTTTTATGAATCTCAAATTTTACAGCCGTTAGCAGAGCATAATCAGGTAGAGGAATCATTAAAACCATCTTTAATCAAATTTTTACAGGAATCCAACCATTCCTCACCTATACGTGACACGGCTGAAGCTTTAGTAAATAAAATGAATGGTCAGCAAATCCAATCTTATGATAATGGGCCGATGCAGCATTTGCATTATGAAATTCCAATCAACTTGTTCGGATATCATACAAACGTTAAGATGCAATGGTCGGGAAAGAAGACGGAGGATGGCAAAATAGATCCTAATTATTGTCATGTCTTATTTTTTCTGGATTTAGAGCATATTCATGAAACTGTTGTAGAAATGAAGGTCCAAAATCGAGTGATAACAGTTAATGTTTATAATGAGTCAACAGCTATTAAAGATAAAGCTAACGAGCTAACCTCCCTCTTAAAAGGCGGATTGGAAAAGATTCATTACCAACTTTCTGCAGTTCATTTCATTAAGAAAGATAACAATCCATTAACAGCTAACAGGGAAAAAATGAATACATTAAATAAATCGTATACTGGGGTGGATATCCGGGTATGAAAAACAAAGATGAGTTAAAGGATAGAAAGGAAGCTATAGCTTTAAGCTATCAATCCGAAAAAAACACTGCCCCTATAATTACTGCAAAGGGGAAAGGATATGTTGCAGATAATATTATAGATAAAGCAAAGGAGAATGGAATTCCGATACAGGAGGACCCAAATTTAATTCAATTACTTGGAAACCTTGATATCAACCAAATGATTCCGGAGGAATTGTACGAAGCAGTGGCTGAAGTCTTTGCTTTTATATATAAAGTAGATCAAAGAATGGGAGAAGGGCATTAATCCATATCTATTGATATGTTCAATGTCTTTTATCCTTTCTATAGATGCATGGAATAGGTATATTATTTTGATTGTTTAAAATTAATTGGAAACTCATTTAAATGTTTCATAAAGCTAGACATCTATTCTGCCTTTTTATACAATTAAAGCGCAGTTAATTTATGATTTGTTTGATTGGAGGATGGAAAATGAATATCCATGAGTATCAAGGTAAAGAAATCCTCAGAAAATACGGGGTTGCGGTACCAAATGGAAAGGTAGCTTTTACAGTGGAAGAAGCAGTAGAAGCAGCGAAGGAACTTGGCACGCAGGTTTGTGTAGTAAAAGCGCAAATTCATGCAGGTGGCCGCGGAAAAGCTGGCGGTGTTAAGGTTGCTAAGAACTTGGACGAGGTTCGTACATATGCAAACGAAATCTTAGGAAAAACGTTAGTAACACACCAAACAGGTCCTGAAGGTAAAGAAGTTAAGCGTCTTCTTATTGAAGAAGGGTGCGACATTAAAAAAGAATACTATGTTGGTTTAGTATTGGATCGTGCAACATCACGTGTTACTTTAATGGCTTCAGAAGAAGGCGGAACAGAAATTGAAGAGGTGGCAGAAAAAACGCCTGAAAAAATCTTCAAAGAAATAATTGATCCAGTTGTAGGCTTGACTGCTTTCCAAGCTCGTCGAATCGCATTTAATATCAATATTCCTGCAGAGCTAGTAAATAAAGCAGTGAAATTCATGATGGGCTTATATACAGCTTTTGTTGAAAAAGATTGTTCCATTGCTGAAATAAACCCACTTGTTGTAACAGGTGATGGAAATGTTATGGCTCTTGATGCAAAGCTTAACTTCGACTCAAATGCTCTATATCGTCATAAAGACATTGTAGAATATCGTGATTTGGAAGAAGAAGATCCAAAAGAAATCGAAGCATCCAAGTATGATCTAAGCTACATCGCTCTTGATGGTAAAATTGGATGTATGGTAAATGGTGCGGGTCTTGCAATGGCTACAATGGACATCATTAAGCATTATGGTGGAGATCCGGCTAACTTCCTTGATGTTGGTGGCGGTGCTACTGCTGAGAAAGTTACGGAAGCATTCAAAATTATTCTTTCTGACAAAAATGTAAAAGGTATTTTCGTTAATATCTTTGGTGGAATTATGAAATGCGACATTATTGCAGAAGGTGTAGTTGAAGCAACTAAACAAGTTGGTCTGGAACTTCCTTTAGTAGTTCGACTTGAAGGTACAAATGTTGAATTAGGAAAGAAAATCCTTAATGAATCAGGATTAAATATCGTTGCTGCTGAATCAATGGCAGATGGCGCACAAAAAATTGTTGAACTAGTAGGCTAAGAAAGGCAGGGGAACATAATGAGCGTTTTTGTTAATAAAGACACAAAAGTAATCGTACAAGGTATTACTGGTAAAACAGCTCTTTTTCATACAAAACAAATGTTAGAATACGGTACAAAAATCGTTGGTGGTACTTCTCCTGGTAAAGGCGGTACGGAAGTAGAAGGTGTACCTGTATTTAATACAGTTAGTGACGCTGTTAAAGCAACAGGTGCAAATGCTTCTGTTATCTATGTACCAGCTCCATTTGCTGCTGATGCTATTTTAGAAGCTGTGGATGCTGAATTAGATTTAGTAATCTGTATTACTGAACATATCCCAGTACTAGATATGGTCAAAGTTAAACGTTATATGGAAGGTAAGAAAACACGTTTAGTTGGTCCTAACTGCCCAGGTGTTATTACACCAGGTGAATGTAAAATCGGTATCATGCCTGGATACATTCATACAAAAGGCCATGTAGGTGTTGTTTCTCGTTCTGGAACTTTAACATATGAGGCTGTTCATCAATTATCACAAGCAGGTGTTGGTCAAACAACTGCTGTTGGTATCGGTGGAGACCCTGTTAACGGTACAGATTTTATTGATGTTCTTAAAGCATTTAACGAAGACCCAGAAACTGAAGCTGTTATTATGATTGGTGAAATCGGTGGAACAGCGGAAGAAGAAGCAGCACGCTGGGTGAAAGCAAATATGACTAAACCAGTTGTTGGATTCATCGGCGGGGTAACTGCACCTCCAGGAAAGCGTATGGGTCATGCAGGTGCGATTATTTCTGGTGGTAAAGGTACTGCAGCAGAAAAAATCCGTGTCATGAATGAATGCGGTATTAAAGTAGCCGAAACACCTTCTGTAATGGGTGAAACACTAATTAGTGTATTGAAGGAAAGAGGCCTTTACGAAAAATGTAAGACACATTAATCAAGTGGAAATAACGGTCCCTCTGTGCTAGAGGGGCTGTTTCCATATATAAAAATCGGAATATTGAAAATATATAGGAGGATTTTATGGAAGAATTTCGAAAAAGACTTATTCATCTCCATCATTGCCGCGGTATTACTTCTAAAGCTATTCTAGCACTTCTAAAAAACGACTCAAGTTTACAGTCACTATATCAATACTCTTTCACTACATTAAAATCCATCATTGCAGGAAAAGGTAACCAGATAGAAAAAATTTATCAGGATCTTCATCATATTCCTATCGATTCACTCCTTTTAAGCTATCAACGATACCAAATTAAATGTATAACTATTTTCGATCAGGAATATCCCAATCTATTAAAGCAAATCTATCAACCTCCCATTGTTCTATACGCGATTGGTAATCTTCGCCTCCTTCATTCCCCATCCATAGCTATAGTCGGATCGAGAAAGGCAGATATATACGCATTACAAGCGATTAGAAGGATTATTCCCCCACTTGTTCAAAAAGAATTTGTTATTGTCAGTGGAGTTGCAAAAGGTGTAGATACAATGGCTCATAAATCTACCATTGAATGTCAAGGGAAGACGATGGGTGTGTTAGGAAGCGGATTTTTTCATATTTATCCGCAGGAAAACATTGGCTTAATAGAGAATATGAAAAAGGACCATCTAATTATTTCGGAATATCCCCCTAATACAAGACCTCAGAGATGGCATTTCCCAATGAGGAACCGAATTATTAGCGGGTTGACAAAAGGGACGGTTATCATTCAGGCGGAACAAAAAAGCGGTTCTTTAATTACAGCAGAATATGCTTTACAGGAAGGTAGAGAGGTATTTGCTGTACCGGGGAATATTTATGAATCTCTTTCACAGGGTACCAATAAACTAATACAACAGGGAGCAAAACTAGTACAAAATGGTGAAGATATTTTAGAGGAATTTATCTACTAAAATTATATGAACAATATTTTTTGGAAAGGCTGATTTCGAATAGTTTGCCCTTTTTTACATTTTTAGATTCTTATACAGATTTCATTTTGGGCATATTTTCTTAAAAAATGATTCATTTATAACCCGAATAAGGATGTTTATAAGATATTCGTCTACAATAGGAGCAAATGAATAAAAATTTAGGGAGGAATTGAATACTTTTGAAAAAACACACCATCTTTGCAATGAATAATTGACAAAAATATAAATCAGGTCTATCATGTACACTTGATTTCCATACATGGAAAAAGAAATTTTGTTATGAACTTCAAGACGGGAAATTTATAACACCTCTGGGGAGGATTATTGATGTCAGATTATTTAGTTATCGTGGAATCGCCGGCAAAGGCGAAAACCATTGAACGCTATCTTGGAAAAAAATATAAAGTGAAAGCATCCATGGGTCATATTAGGGATTTGCCTAGGAGCCAAACGGGTGTTGATGTTGAACATAATTATGAACCGAAATATATTACTATTAGAGGAAAAGGACCAGTTTTAAAGGATTTAAAAACAGCTGCCAAAAAAGCAAAAAAGGTCTATCTTGCAGCCGACCCCGATAGAGAGGGTGAAGCAATTGCATGGCATTTAGCACATAGTTTGGATGTGGATATTCATTCTGACTGCAGAGTTGTTTTTAATGAAATAACAAAGGATGCAATAAAAGAATCGTTTAAACATCCTCGTCCGATTAATATGGATCTGGTTGATTCTCAACAAGCACGAAGAATTTTAGATCGTTTAGTCGGATATAATATCAGCCCGTTGCTTTGGAAAAAGGTTAAAAAAGGACTAAGTGCCGGTCGCGTTCAATCGGTAGCGGTTCGACTAATTATCGATAGGGAAAATGATATTAAAAATTTTAATCCTGAAGAATATTGGACCATTACAACCGACTTTGAGTTTGGCAAAGAAGCATTCCAAGCTGCTTTTTATGGCATGGGTGGAAAAAAATTAGAGCTATCCTCTGAATCAGAAGTGAAAGAGGTTTTAGGCAAATTAAAAGGTGAATATATAGTTTCAGCTGTTACCAAAAAGGAAAGAAAACGAAATCCATCACCTCCGTTTACTACTTCTTCCTTACAGCAAGAAGCTGCAAGAAAGCTAAATTTCAGAGCTAAGAAAACAATGATGCTCGCACAACAGCTTTATGAGGGAATTGACCTTGGCAAAGAGGGCAGTGTTGGATTAATTACTTATATGAGAACAGATTCAACACGTATTTCAGAGGTTGCAAGATCCGAAGCAGCAGATTACATCAACGAAAATTATGGGGTGGAGTTTGCTAGAACAGAGGAAAGAAAAGATAAAAAACAAACAAATGCCCAAGATGCTCATGAGGCGGTTAGACCAACAAGCATATTTCGGGAACCAAACTCCATTAAAGAATTTTTAAGTAAAGATCAGCTACGCTTATATAAGCTAATATGGGAACGTTTTGTAGCTAGTCAAATGGCTTCGGCAATATTGGATACTATGAGTGTAGATATTTTAAATGGTGATGTGACTTTTAGGGCAACTGGATCAAAAATCAAGTTTCCAGGCTTTATGAAGGTATATGTGGAAGGAACAGATGATGGGCAAGAAGAAAAGGAAAATTTATTGCCTGATCTTAAGGTTGGAGATAATGTAAAATCAACGAAAATTGATCCAAAGCAGCATTTTACACAGCCGCCACCGCGTTATACAGAAGCAAGACTTGTAAAAACATTAGAGGAACTAGGAATTGGAAGACCATCCACTTATGCTCCTACTCTTGATACGATACAAAAACGCGGTTATGTTTCGTTAGAAAATAAACGTTTTATTCCAACTGAATTAGGTGAAATAGTAATTGAGCTCATGTTAGAGTTTTTCCCAGAAATCCTCGATGTAGAATTTACTGCAAAGCTGGAAAATAATCTGGATGAAATTGAAGACGGAAAAGTCGAATGGGTGAAAATTATTGATGATTTTTACAAAGATTTCGAGGTAAAATTAAAAGTAGCAGAAGAAGAGATGGAAAAGGTTGAAATTAAAGATGAATATGCCGGTGAGGATTGTGAGAATTGTGGCAGTCCGATGGTCTTTAAAATGGGACGATACGGGAAATTTATGGCTTGCAGCAATTTTCCAGATTGCCGCAATACAAAACCAATTGTAAAAGAAATCGGCGTGAAATGCCCTAGTTGTGGCGAAGGCAATATAATTGAACGTAAAACGAAGAAAAAAAGAACATTCTACGGCTGTGATCGTTATCCAGAGTGTGATTTCATTTCGTGGGATAAACCAATTGAAAGAAAATGTCCGAAATGTGAGCATATTCTTGTGGAACGGAAATTAAAAAAGGGACTACAAGTTCAGTGTACTAATTGCGATTACAAAGAAAATGCGGAGA
Organism: Bacillus sp. FJAT-49736; assembly: GCF_018343615.1. GTDB lineage: Bacteria > Bacillota > Bacilli > Bacillales > Bacillaceae_C > Margalitia. The sequence goes on from NZ_JAGYPI010000001.1 coordinate 808,348, forward strand.
GCTAAAGGGTAAGCGTATGCTTACTCTTTTACATTTCTTACAGTATAAGTTAAATTTTTGATAGTTTTGTGAACATTTAATTTAAAAATCCCTTTTTCTTTCTTTATTTTCCGTAGTATTGTAAAATGCTTAAGGATATAAACATTTCACACAAAATATTTTATTCAAAAATACACAAGTGACAGGAACAATTCAAAACTTTATGAAAAATTAGTAATATTCATTGCAAGGGTTACTAAATTATGATACTATTTAGTAGCCCTTGTGAGGTGTTAAACATGAACGAAGTCTTAGAAAACTGTTTATTTTCATTTATCGAATATATTCAAATTGAAAAGAACTACTCAGACTATACTATTAAGTTTTATCGTCAAGATATTGAGCACTTCTTTATGTTCATGTCTGAACAAAGTATATCCAATCTAAGTGAAGTTGAATATTTTGATGCGAGGCTTTACTTAACCGGGCTGTATACGAGCGAGTATAGCAGAGCAAGTATGGCACGAAAAATTTCTTCCTTACGCAGTTTTTACAAATTTATGATGCGGGAAAAAATAGTATCAGAAAATCCATTTGCACTTTTAACGCAACCCAAAAAAGAGCTGCGGATTCCAAAATTCTTTTACCAAGAGGAACTAGAAAAATTATTCCAAGCTTGTGAAGGGGAAAGTCCTTTAGATATAAGGAATAAAGCATTGCTTGAAATTTTGTATTCTACTGGGATACGTGTAAGTGAATGTGCAAACATCGAATTAAAGGATATAGATTTTGAATTTGATGCCATTTTAGTGAAGGGAAAAGGAAAGAAGGAACGCTTTGTTCTGTTTGGTTCATTTGCAAATAATGCCCTTCAACATTACATAAATACTGCCAGAAGTCAATTGATGCAAAATACTGCCCCACATTCATTTTTATTTGTAAATTATAAGGGAAATCCGTTAACTGTCCGCGGGATAAGGCATATTCTGAACAGTTTAATCGAAAGGGCAGCACTTACAGGCAAAATGCATCCGCATATGCTGAGGCATACATTTGCTACCCATTTGTTAAACAATGGTGCAGATATTAGGACCGTCCAAGAATTGTTAGGGCACGAGTACTTATCATCTACTCAAGTTTATACACATGTAACGAAAGAGCATCTAAGAAACACATATATGGCACATCATCCAAGAGCGTAGTGATGGTCTTGGAAATGCACTGCCTAGCTCATATAAGCTGAAACTGTAGGTATAAAATAAACAAAAAATATGTATAATTTATGGGAATAAAAGTTGTTTACTGTCACCATATATTTTAAATGTTTAAATTTACCTGTAGGCATAAAATGAATGTGGTAGACAATTTGGAGGTGTTTTAGATGGGTGATTTCCATGCGACAACGATATTTGCAGTTCAACATAAGGGTAAATGTGCCATGGCAGGAGATGGGCAAGTAACATTCGGAAATGCAGTTGTCATGAAGCATACGGCTAAAAAGGTTCGTAAGCTTTTTAGTGGAAAAGTACTTGCTGGATTTGCTGGATCTGTTGCGGATGCTTTTACCCTTTCGGAAATGTTTGAGGGTAAATTGCAAGAATATAACGGGAATCTAACTCGTGCTGCAGTGGAAATGGCTAAGCAATGGAGAAGTGACAAGGTTTTACGGAAACTAGAAGCAATGCTAATTGTAATGGACGATAAAAATCTGTTACTAGTATCAGGAACAGGTGAAGTAATCGAGCCTGATGATGGAATATTAGCTATTGGCTCAGGAGGCAATTATGCCCTTGCTGCTGGACGTGCGCTTAAACAATTTAGTGGAGACCATTTGACCGCAAAAGAAATCGCAGAGGCGTCTTTAAAAATTGCTTCTGATATTTGTGTTTATACGAACTCGAATATAATCGTTGAAGAACTATAATGCTTATCTTCTTTAAAAAACAGGGACTATCTTAGAAGTTGATGCACGTAACGTCATTCATTTCTGAAAGTTTGTCTCATTTTATAAAAAAAGAAGGAGTGAAAATATCTTGGCTTATAAAATAAATAAGGCAATGAGTTTAACGCCTAGACAGATTGTAGAACGTCTGGATCAATACATCATTGGGCAGAAAGAGGCGAAAAGAGCAGTATCTGTTGCATTGCGTAATCGATATCGTAGAAATCTTTTATCAGAAGCACTTCGCGAGGAAATCATTCCTAAAAATATATTAATGATCGGACCGACAGGTGTTGGAAAAACCGAAATTGCTAGGCGAATGGCAAAATTAGTTGGTGCCCCATTTGTAAAAGTAGAAGCTACAAAGTTTACAGAAGTAGGATATGTCGGCCGTGATGTTGAATCTATGGTCCGAGATTTAGTGGAGACATCTGTAAGACTTGTAAAGGAAGAGCGAATTAACGATGTAAAAGAGCGTGCCGAGGAAAATGCTAATCGTCGTTTAGTAGATCTACTTGTACCAGCGAAAAAGAAAGCAAATAATTATAAAAATCCGTTTGAGATGCTTTTCGGAGGCGGAAATGAGAATGACTCTGAAATAGAAGAGGACAGTACGGAGGATTTATCCATAAAGGAAAGAAGGAAGGTTATCGAAGCAAAGCTCGCGAATCACGAGCTAGAGGATGAGCTGGTAACGATAGAAATTGAAGAGCAAGCTCCTTCTATGTTCGATATGCTGCAAGGGTCCGGAATGGAACAAATGGGCATGAATATGCAAGATGCTTTAAGCAATCTTATGCCAAAGAAAAAGAAAAAAAGAAAGTTGCCTGTTAGGGAAGCTCGAAAGGTCTTAACAAATGATGAAGCGCAAAAGTTAATTGATATGGATGATGTGACACAAGAGGCAGTTTATCGTGCGGAACAGACGGGTATTATCTTTATAGATGAAATTGATAAAATTGTGAGCAAATCTGGAAACAATTCATCCGCAGAAGTATCAAGAGAAGGCGTCCAGAGGGATATTCTACCAATAGTTGAGGGTTCAACAGTAGTTACAAAATATGGCTCGGTAAAAACAGATTATATTCTATTCATTGCAGCAGGAGCATTTCATATGACGAAACCGTCTGAGCTCATACCAGAATTACAAGGACGTTTTCCAATCAGAGTGGAACTAACTAAGCTGTCTGTTGACGACTTCCATCGAATTTTGGTGGAGCCTGATAATGCTCTAATCAAACAATATATAGCATTATTGGAAACGGAAGGTATACAAATTGAATTTTCTGACGATGCTATTGTTAGAATTGCCGAAATTGCATTTGAAGTGAACCAAAATACCGATAATATCGGTGCAAGGAGATTGCATACTATTATGGAGAAGCTCCTTGAGGATCTATCATTTGAAGCACCTGATATTACGATGGAAAAAATCAATATTACACCTCAATATGTAAATGAAAAGCTTGGCGCTATTTCAAAAAATAAAGACTTAAGTCAATTTATTTTATAGAAGCGAAGAATTCCGGCAATAGTGTTTCGCAAGTAACAAAAGTAATGAATGAGCAATGTTCGGAGTTTAAGTTGAAGAAAAAATTATTGTATGAAAAACACTAGGAGGAAAAAAATCAATGAATTTATTAGACAAAACAAGAAAAATTAATGCAATGTTACAAAAAGCTGCGGGGAAACCTGTAAACTTTAAAGAGATGGCACAAACACTTAGCGATGTAATTGAGGCAAATATTTTCGTTGTTAGCCGTCGTGGAAAGCTACTGGGATTCGCCATTAATCAACAAATTGAAAATGAGCGTATGTCCAAAATGCTAGAAGAGCGTCAATTTCCTGAAGAGTATACAAATAGCTTATTCAGTATTAATGAAACATCTTCAAATATTGGTATTGAAAGTGCATATACAGCGTTTCCTGTTGAAAATAAAGACTTATTTACAAGTGGTTTAACTACTATTGTTCCGATTATCGGAGGCGGTGAAAGATTAGGTACCCTTATACTTGCTAGACTTCAAGAAAAATTCCATGATGATGATCTAATCTTAGCTGAATATGGTGCAACTGTTGTTGGTATGGAAATTTTACGTGAAAAGTCAGAAGAAATTGAAGAAGAAGCAAGAAGCAAAGCTGTTGTTCAAATGGCAATCAGTTCATTATCCTACAGTGAGCTAGAAGCAATTGAACATATTTTTGAAGAGCTTAATGGAAAAGAAGGCTTGTTAGTAGCATCTAAAATTGCAGATAGAGTAGGAATTACCCGTTCTGTTATTGTAAATGCACTTAGAAAGCTTGAGAGTGCTGGGGTTATTGAATCTCGTTCTTTAGGTATGAAAGGAACTTATATTAAAGTATTAAACGATAAATTCCTTCATGAGCTTGAAAAGTTAAAGTCTAATTAATTTTATATAAGGGAAAAATATACAAAAAGCCGTCAATTGTTGAAAATTGACGGCTTTTCTTTTTTTATCTATAAAAACCCATTAATATCCACTAGTTTGGTACTACTCCCATTGATAAAATAAACTCGTTATAGTTTTCGTCATTAAAGTATTACTATTGTATAAATTGTTGCAATTTCGTAATATTTATAATCCAAAAGAACTAAATTTTGCATTTTTGCGGTTAAAATAGGTAAATTTTAAAATATCTGCATAGACACTAAGTTATTAAAACATTAAAATAGTTGTAGAATATTATGTCGCAATTAATAAAATAATGTCACTTATTAGGTAGAGGTGTAGAATTGTGAAGTTATTCAATAATACATTTTCGACAATCGAAAATGCCTTAAATTATTCTTCCTTAAAGCAAAAGGTTATAGCCGACAATATTGCCAATGTAGATACTCCAAACTATAAAGCTAAGGATGTCTCCTTTAAGGCGATGTTAGACAGTTCTGTAAACCAAGCTATAACAGCTAGGACTACTGACCCAAGACATTTTACCTTCCAAGCAACAACGGAGAATTCAGCAATTATCACACAACAAAATGTTGAGTATAACGATAATGGAAACAGTGTGGATATAGATAAGGAAATGTCCAATTTAGCAACAAATCAAATATACTACAGTGCATTGACCGACAGAATTAATGGAATGTTTTCTACACTACAGACTGTTATTAAAGGTGGAAAATAATTATGTCAATATTTAATAACATGAACATTACAGCCACCGCGCTTACTGCGCAACGCCTTCGAATGGATGTGATTTCGTCGAATATGGCAAATGTGGATACTACTAGAGGAAAATATGTAAATGGCAAATGGCAGCCTTACACTCGTAAAGAAGTTGTCCTGGAACCAATGTCAAACTCCTTCTCATCATTCCTACAAGCTGCATCAGGTTCATCTGTAGGAAATGGAGTAAAGGTTGCAAAAATTGTGGAAGACCAGACACCTTATAAGTTAGTTTACGACCCAGAAAATCCGGATGCTGATGCTGACGGTTACGTGCAAATGCCAAATGTTGATCCATTAAAGGAAATGGTAGATCTTATGAGTGCTACTAGATCATATGAGGCAAACGTAACAGTTTTTAATTCAAATAAAGCAATGTTAATGAAAGCATTAGAAATTGGTAAATAGAAAGAGAGGTATTCAATTTGTCACTTCTTAATATTAATTCGGTGGCGTCAAATATATTACGTCCGTCGGGCCAAATAAATTTTGGCCAAAATAATATAAATCAAATATCTTCAGGTAACCAATCAAAAGTTAGCTTTGCAGATATGCTGAAACAATCCATATCTGAAGTAAATAATGATCAAATACAATCAGATGTTTTAACGCAAAAATTGGCAAATGGTGAAAATGTTGATTTGCATCAAGTAATGATTGCTGCACAAAAAGCTAATGTTACTATGCAGGCAGCGCTTGAAATACGGAATAAGGTTGTAGAAGCATATCAAGAAACAATGAGAATGCAAGTTTAATAATAACGCTTATACCTATTACACCATTACCTTCGATTTAGACAAAAAGATAATAGTGATATGTGACTCGGGGGAAAGAAATGAATGAGAATGTGAAAAACTTCTTTAATAGAATAAAAGAATACTGGCAATCGCGAACAAGTAATCAAAAAAAGATTGGTATTTCAGCAATTATATTTATACTTTTACTTATTTCGATCATTACCTATTTTAGTACTAAAACCACTTTGGTACCTCTCTATAGCAATCTTGAGCCATCCGAAACAGGTTCGATTAAACAAAGCTTGGATGCGAAAGGGATCAAGTCGGAAATTAGTGATAACGGTAAGACGATTAGTGTTCCAAAACAAGATGTTGATAATCTTAAGGTGGAGTTAGCGTCAGAAGGTATTCCGAAAACTGGGAGTATTGATTATTCTTTTTTTAGCCAAAATGCTAGTTTTGGAATGACGGACAATGAGTTTAATGTAATTAAGCTCGATGCAATGCAGACAGAATTGGCAAATTTAATTAAACAAGTGGATGGTGTGGAATCAGCAAAGGTTATGATCAATATGCCTGATAAGGGAATCTTTGTGAATGATCCGAACCAACAAGCATCTGCATCGATTGTTTTAACAACAAAACCTGGATATGACTTTAGTGATAAACAAATTAAATCACTATATAACCTAGTATCCAAAAGTGTTCCGAACTTACCTACCGATAATATCGTCATCATGAACCAGAATTTTGAGTATTTTGATTTAAATAATGACAATAATAATTCGACAGGAAGTTCATTTGCACAGCAAATGGATATCAAGCATCAAATCGAAAGAGATATTCAAAGACAAGTTCAAACGATGCTAGGTACTTTAATGGGCTATAACAAAGTTGTAACAAGCGTGACGGCGGATGTTGATTTCACCCAAGAAAATACGGACGAGCATTTAGTAGAGCCAGTTGATAAGCAGAATATGAAGGGAATTGCGGTCAGCGCACAAAAAATCACGGAAACATATTCCGGAAATGGTAGTGCTGCGGGAGGCATCCCTGGTACAGGAAGTCCTGCTGACTCTGGTTCAGGAACTTATGTACAAAACGGATCAAATGGAAATGGTGACTACGAAAAGATTCAAGAGACAATGAATTATGAAGTAAATAAAATTCATAATCAGATTGTGCAAAGTCCATATAAAATACGTGACTTAGGTATTCAGGTTATGGTTGAACCACCAAACCCTAAAAATCCAAATTCGTTGCCGCAGAGCCGGATTGATGATATCAATAAAATCTTATCTACCATTGTTAGAACTTCTATTGATAAGAGCTATGGAAATAATCTTTCGAACCAAGCAGTTCAAAATAAAATAGCTGTTTCGGTTCAACCATTCAATGGTAAAGCAACTACTAGTCAAGTGAGCAAATCAGGTATTCCTTGGTGGGTTTATGTTATCGGTGGAATATTACTGTTGATCATTATAGTATTAATTTTCTTTATGCTTCGTTCACGACGGAAAGATGAAGATGAAGAAGATGAATCATTTGTTAGATCAGAGCCAATTCATATCGCAGATATTAATGAAGAACATGAAACTGAAACAAGTCTCCGTAAAAAACAATTGGAAAAAATGGCTAAAGATAAGCCGGATGAGTTTGCAAAATTATTACGTACATGGATATCCGAAGAATAGGGGGGGAAGCGATTGGCAAGTAGAGAAAAAGGTTTAACCGGTAAACAAAAAGCTGCTATCCTTCTTATTTCTTTAGGACCTGATGTTTCTGCATCTGTATACAAGCATTTAACAGAAGAAGAGATAGAAAAGTTAACTCTTGAAATTTCCGGCGTAAAAAAAGTAGCTTCTGAAACAAAAGAAGAAATACTGGATGAATTTCATAACATAGCATTAGCTCAGGATTACATTTCCCAAGGTGGTATCGGCTATGCAAAAACTGTACTCGAAAAGGCGCTTGGAGCAGATCAAGCTGCAACGATAATCAATCGATTAACTTCCTCCTTGCAGGTTAAACCGTTTGATTTCGCCAGACGTGCAGAGCCGTCACAAATATTGAATTTCATACAAAATGAGCACCCGCAAACGATAGCGTTAATTCTTTCTTATTTAGAGCCAGAAAAAGCAGGGCAAATATTGTCCGAATTACCGCAAGATGTACAAGCAGATATAGCACGAAGAATTGCTATTATGGACCGTACATCACCGGAAATCATCAGTGAGGTAGAAGCAATTCTAGAGCAAAAATTGTCTTCTACTGTCACACAGGATTACACGCAAACAGGCGGAATTGAGGCTGTAGTGGAAGTGTTAAATGGAGTAGACCGATCTACGGAAAAGACCATTTTAGATTCCTTAGAAATTCAAGACCCAGAGCTTGCGGAAGAAATTAAAAAGCGTATGTTTGTATTCGAAGATATTGTTACGCTTGATAATCGTTCTATTCAAAGAGTTATACGTGAATCTGAAAATGAAGATCTATTATTATCACTTAAAGTATCCAGCGAAGAAGTTAAGGATGTTGTATTCCGAAATATGTCAACTCGTATGGTTGAAACCTTTAAGGAAGAAATGCAATATATGGGACCTGTAAGATTAAGAGATGTTGAAGAAGCTCAATCTAGAATTGTAACCATTATTAGAAGATTAGAAGATGCTGGTGAAATCATCATTGCTCGTGGTGGAGGAGATGACATCATTGTATAAAGTTATTAAGTCTTCTAATGGTGGAGTGCTCCCCGGCAAAGTAATTGGAATAAAAGAAGTAGTTCCTGCAGGCAATCTAGAAACAGATCCAGATCTTGACGATAGGAAGCAAAGAATTCTAGAGCAATTTCAAGATAATGCTGCCAGCATTATTCAAGAAGCAGAACAACAGGCACAAAGATTAAAAGAACAAATCATGCAGGAAAGAGAACAATGGGAACATGAAAAGCAATTGCTAATAGAAGAGGCCAGGAAAGCAGGATTCGAAGAGGGACTTCAGCAAGGGAGAAATCAAGGCTACGAAGAATACGGAAATTTATTAGATGAAGCAAATCAGATAGTCGATCAAACAAAGCATGAATTTGTAAAGTATATTGAGGATTCGGAAAAAGTGATCTTGGATTTGGGGATTAAAACGGCAGAAAAAATATTATGTCAATCCATCGAGGAAAATCCAGAACGATTTTTTCCAATTGTACGAGAAGCTGTCAAAGAAGTAAGAGAAAATCAAGAAATCAAAATTATCATTCATCCATCCAAATATCCATTGATTATATCCAGAAAAGATGAATTGGATGCGTTAATGGCTGGTCATACTCAATGTTATGTTTATGGAAATGAACAATTAAAGGAAAATCAATGCTTAGTGGAAACCGAAAATGGGCGAATTGATGCAAGTACGGACAGTCAGCTTAATATGCTCCATGAAAAGCTATTGGAGCTTTTAGAAGGTGTACATTCATGAAAGCAGTCGAACTTTTATCGCGTATTTCAACTATAGAGACGTATAAGCGTTTTGGGAAGGTAAATCGTGTTGTTGGTCTAATGATTGAATCAGTAGGTCCGGAAAGCTCAATTGGAGAAGTGTGTTACATCCACGTAGGAGGTAAAACACAAGGCAGAAAAATTATGGCAGAGGTAGTTGGTTTTAAAGAAGAAAATGTAATTTTGATGCCTTATACGGATATTCAAGAAATATCTCCTGGTAGCTTAGTGGAGGCTAGCGGACATTCATTAGAAGTAAAAGTCGGAAATTCTTTAATAGGCAAGGTCATTGATTCACTTGGAAATCCGCTCGATAATTCGCCATTGCCTAAAGGTTTAAAAGCGATAAGAACAGAACAGGCACCTCCAAACCCATTGACTCGCCCCCCTATTACGGAGGAAATTGAACTCGGGGTTCGTGCAATCGATAGCCTACTTACGGTTGGAAAAGGCCAACGCGTAGGTATCTTTGCAGGAAGTGGTGTTGGAAAAAGTACTCTTTTAGGAATGATTGCTCGTAATACAAAAGCGGATTTAAATGTAATTGCTCTAATAGGGGAACGTGGCCGTGAGGTTAGGGAATTTATCGAACGAGACCTTGGCCCAGAGGGGCTGGCAAGATCCATCGTCATTTGTGCAACATCGGATCAGCCAGCACTGATGAGGATAAAGGGTGCCTTTACAGCTACTGCCATCGCAGAATATTTTCGGGATAAAGGTCTTAATGTCATGTTTATGATGGACTCTGTAACGCGTGTCGCGATGGCGCAGCGAGAGGTTGGACTAGCAGTAGGGGAACCTCCGGCAACGAAAGGATATACCCCATCTGTATTTGCTATTTTGCCGAAATTATTAGAAAGAACAGGAACGAATCAAAACGGGACCATTACAGGTATTTATACCGTTTTAGTAGATGGCGATGATATGAATGAACCCATTGCAGATACAGTTCGTGGAATACTTGATGGACATTTCGTATTGGATCGTGCTCTAGCTAATAAAGGCCAATATCCAGCTATTAACATCTTAAAGAGTGTTAGCCGTTTAATGAATCAGCTTACAACGGAGATGCATAAGCAGGCATCAGAAAAAGTACGGGATCTTTTGAGTACGTATTTGAATGCGGAAGATCTAATTAATATCGGAGCCTACAAACGCGGGAGCTCACAGGAAATTGACCTAGCGATCGAAATGTATCCACAAATCATTTCCTTTTTAAAACAACGCACGGATGAAAAAATCACGATGAATGAAAGTATAGCTTCTTTAATAAATCTTGCTGAAAACGGTGAATGATGATGAAGTATCATTATAAATTCGAAAAGGTTTTAACCCTTAAAGAACGAGAAAAGGAAGAGGCATTATCAATCTATCAAAATGCTGTTAAAACCTTCGAAGAAGTGGCAGAAGAACTATATCGTTTACTTAAGAAGAAGGAAGATTTGGAACAATTTCAAGCGAAAAAATTGCAGTCAGGCTTTGCAGTCCAAGAAATTAGACACTACCAGCGCTTCATAGTGAATATGGATAAGACTATTTCGTATTACCAGGAACTTGTTCTTAATGCCAGAAACCGCATGAATTGGTGTCAGGCTCAGCTAATAGAAAAAAATGTAGAAGTTAAAAAATACGAAAAAATAAAATTGAAGGACTATGAAAAATTCCTTGAACTTCAAAAGCTTGAAGAGGATAAATTAACGGACGAAATTTCTACAATACAATATTTTCAGCGTTCTTAGAAATTAGGTGATTGCATGGCAAAGGAAGAAGCGTTAACGGAAGAAAAATCAAGTAAATTTCTGTGGTTTGTATATGTCGTAATCATTCCTTTATTATTTGCTATTGTGGTAGCCTTAATCGTTTCCACACTAGCAGGTGTAAATGTATTTGAAAAAGCAAAAGAGCTTGGTGAAAAGACACATTTACTTTCATCTAGTAAAAATGTTACCAGCAGATCAAAAGCAGATGAGGATAAAATTATTAGCTTAAATGCTGAAATACAAAACAAAGACACACAAATTGCAAATTTACAAAAACAATTAGACAGTAAGGATAACGAAAAACAGCAGCTGCTGCTGGAACAACAAAGACTAGAGGAGCAGATAGCCAGCTTGCAAAAAAGTCAGACGAAAAGCACGAAGAATTTTAAGGAAATTGTTAGTTCATATGAAGCGATGAATCCGAAAAGTGCCGCGCCAATTTTGCTGCAAATGAAAGATGAAAATGCTGTAAAAATACTCTCAAAATTGAGCTCTGAGACATTAGCGAGCATTTTGGAAAAGATGCCTGCTGACCGGGCAGCAAAATACACGGAGTTGCTTGGACGCTAATCTAGTTTTAAGCGAAGGCACTTGAAAGGAGGTGAAACAATGAATATCGCAATGCTTCCATTAGGTTCTATTTCACAATCAGCACCTACAGGCAAAAATAATGCACAGGCTGGAGATTTAAAGAACGCATTTTCTACTATTTTGCAAACACAATATAGTAAAACGACTCCAAATGAAAATGATACTGTAGAAAATCTGGCTGATGTCCTTAAAGAAATCTTACAGATTTTAAAAGAAGGTTTACCGAATTCAAATGGGCTGGAATTTACTAATAGTAAAACTATCTCAGATGAACAAATGAGTGGATTGCTAGGCATGACAAAAGAAGATTGGAAAAAACAGTTGGATGATTTAATGGTCAGTTTACAAAGCTTATTTGCAAATTTTCCACCATTCACTGCTCAATTAAAGGAAGTAAATCTTTCTTTGAAGGATAATAATCTTTTGCAAGGTATGTCAGAGTTCGTAGCAGCATTTTCCAAATTACCAGCGGAATTATTACAACAGCTTAAGGGAAATCAACTGCAAACTTTTGCCCAAAATGTGAAAGCTGCTGAAACAATTGCAAAAACCATTGACTTATCGATGGGGGATATTAAACAACTAACTAGATTAAAAGATGGATTGCAAAACATTATTTCAAAAATGGAAGAGTTAGTGAAAAATAGTAAGCTAAGCACTCAAAATTCAATACAAGATAATAGTTTTTCCTCTTTATTAAAGGATCAACAAAGCATCGGTTTTAGACTAAAAGATGTGAATTTTTCCGGCCAGTTAAATCAGTCAAAGGTGCTTACTGAAAATTCCGAACAACAAAGTACAGATTCTGCAGTTCAACCATCTTTGGTTGCAAATATAATGAACCCTGCTTCTAAATTAGAACAATTTGTGATTCACGTTGGGAAAGAAAATGCAACAGCGAACTTAAATTATAATGAGTTTGTTAAGGAACTTTCCAATATTCTTGCGAAATCACAGCTCACAACCGGTTTAAATGGTTCAAATAAGTTATTTATAAAGCTATATCCTGAACATTTAGGTTCCATTAGAATTGAGCTATTGCAAGATAAAGGCATGATAACGGCTAAGATGTTTGCGAGCAACGGAAATGCCAAAGATTTATTAGATTCCGGAATTCATCAGTTGAAAGAAGCTTTTACAATGCAAAATATCCAAGTGGATAAGATTGATGTCATCTATGGTCAGAATGAAGCGCAAAAATTTAGCCAGCAGGATGCAAAACAACAATCCGCAAACCAACAGAATTCTGAAAAGCAAAAGCAAGAAGCTGATGAAGAGAATGAATCACAGTTTTCTAATTTATTGAATGAAAGCATATTAGAAAAAATTGTATAGGTGATGACATGGGAAACACAATTGATCCAAGCTTGTATTATTCCAACAAGCAAGCAACCGATAGAAAAACGGGACAGGATATTTTAGGGAAAGATGACTTTTTAAAAATCCTAATGGTCCAATTACAAAATCAAGATCCATTAAATCCAATGCAGGATAAAGATTTTATTGCCCAAATGGCTACATTTTCTTCACTGGAGCAAATGACCAATATGAATCAAGCGATGCAACAGTTTATTGATTCACAAAAGCAAAGTCAGTTGATTGATTATACACAATTTGTAGGTAAAGAGATTACTTGGCATAAATCTACTCCGAGTGATGATCCAAACGGTCAGCCAACCATTACACAAGGCACGGGGATTGTAACTGGTGTTCGTTTTGTAGACAATGCACCTAAATTTATTATGGATGACGGAACTACTTTAGATCCTGCAAATATCTCACAGGTAAATACCGTTTCAAGAGATAATTCTTTAGTACAAGCTAGTTATTTAATAGGTAAAAAGGTTACCTGGATGGATGATCAAAAGCAAGAAATTTCTGCAACCGTCAAATCAGTATCTTTTAAAGATGGAGATACACTATTGGAATTAGATAATGGTCAAAAAATCAAAACGAATCAATTAACAAAAATCGAAAATTAAAAGGATGTGGTTGAATGGTGAAGCCCTTTATTCAACAGGTACCATTACAGCCAATTACGTCTAGAAATGGTTTGCAAAAGCCGACTAATCAAGGTTTAAAGGTAACAGCACCTTTTGCACAGCATTTTAATGATGCATTAAAAGAAAGTGCTCAGCAATTAACGATAAGCAAACATGCTAGTCAAAGAATGGAGCAAAGAGGCATCAAGATTGATCAGCCCCTTTGGGATAAGATAGCTTCCAGGGTGATGGAAGCAAAGCAAAAAGGCGTGAATGAATCGTTAGTTTTAGTGAAGGATGCTGCCCTTATCGTAAGTGCCAAGAATCAAACAGTAATTACCGCCATGGATAAAAATGAAGCAAGCTCACAAATCTTCACCAATATTTCCGGCGCCATTATTGTCGATTAAATAGCAGCTGGACCCTCTGGGAAGCTGGTACTGTGGAATGACAGAAGCAGTAACTAAAAAAATGTAATCATGAGAGGAGTAAAACAAAATGCTACGTTCAATGTACTCAGGTATTAGCGGAATGAAAAACTTTCAAACAAAATTAGACGTAATTGGGAACAATATCGCAAACGTAAATACATACGGCTTTAAAAAGGGTCGTGTAACCTTCAAAGATACGATGAATCAAACAATTTCAGGTGCAAGTGCAGCGTCAGGAAATTTGGGTGGTAAGAATCCAATGCAAGTTGGACTAGGTTCAACTTTAGCATCTATCGATATTATTGATACCCAATCCAGTTTACAAACAACAGGGCGTCCACTCGATTTGGCTATTGATGGGGATGGGTATTTTGTAGTCAAGCAAGGTAACCAAACACTTTATACACGTGCTGGTAATTTCTATTTAGATAATAATGGAACACTTGTAAATAGTGATGGATTTAAAGTTCAACAATTTGTAAATGGTGTGTTAAAAGATATAAATATTAATGTCAACTCTATACTACCTGCTAAAGCAACAACGCAAATAGATATAGTGGGTAACATTCCAAATAATGCCAATGGTGCTACTAGCAATACACAACAAGTAGAAGTAGTAGATAATAATGGAGTAAGTCACGTTTTAAATATGAATATTGCAAATCAACCAGCACCTAATTCTGATACATGGGATATTACTTTTGCCGATAGTACTAACCCTGGCGTTCCATTAGGTAAATATCAATACAGTGGTGGTGGCTTAACTACTACTACTCCATTAAGTTTACCTTATGGTGGTACGCAGAATGTTGCACTTGATATAACAAAACTAACACATGGTCCGGACAATCTTTCCGCTATGGGAAATCCAAACGGTAATCTTCAAGGTTCACTTGAAAGCTTCAATATTGGATCGGATGGTGTCATTAATGGTGTGTTCTCAAACGGTCTAAATATGTCATTAGGAACTCTTGCAATTGCAAAATTCAGCAATCCAGCTGGTTTACAAAAAGCTGGCAATAACACCTTCATTTCAAGTGTAAACTCAGGTACAGCTAATGTTAATACTGCTGGAAATGGACGTGGTTCTATCGCTTCCGGTTCACTTGAAATGTCCAACGTTGATTTATCTGAAGAATTCACTGACATGATTGTTGCTCAACGTGGATTCCAGGCAAATACAAGAATTATTACAACATCGGATGAAATTCTGCAAGAGCTTGTTAATTTAAAACGTTAAGATAGGGAGGGACAGGACTAAGGCTGCCCTTAGTCCTGATTTTTAGTGATTAATGTTACAAGATTAAATGGCAAGAAATTTCATTTAAATGCTCTATATATAGAAACAATTGAATCCTTTCCTGATACAACTATTACCTTAACAAACGGACATAAATTTGTTGTCCTGGAAAGAGTAGAGGAAATAGTAGAACAGATTAGGTTATTCTACCAATCTATCAATATATTAGGAAGAACCAATATGGGGGGTGCCGATGATGAAAAATAAAATGCTGACGACAATGATGATAATACTTCTAGTAATCTTATTAGCAGGAGCAGTTGCAATTATTGTTATTTATAAATTAGATCATTCAAGTGCTAATAAAGCACCTTCCATTGATGAGGTTGTAAAGCAATCAGTTGATGTGCCTGAGATTACGACAAATTTAAAGTCCAACAATTTTATTAAAATCTCCTTTAAGCTAGAAACAAATAGTACAAAAGCACAAAAGGAACTGGCGAAGAGAGATTTTCAAGTAAAGAATATTATTATTGACCAGTTATCAGAATTAAGCCCAAATGATTTGCAAGGCCAAAGTGGCAAGGATAAATTAAGAATGGACTTAAAAGATGCAATTTCAAAAATTATGCAAGATGGTAAAGTTGTAAATGTATATATCACCTCTTATGTTATTCAATAAAAAATGAACCGCATACTAAAAGGAGGTGGAAACATTGTCTGGTGAAGTATTATCACAGAATGAAATAGATGCTTTGCTTTCCGCTCTTTCAACCGGTGAGATGAATGCCGAGGATATTAAGAAAGAAGAAGAAGCAAAGAAGGTTAAAGTATATGATTTTAAAAGAGCACTACGGTTTTCCAAGGATCAGATACGAAGCCTGACTCGTATCCATGAAAATTTTGCAAGATTATTAACTACTGTGTTCTCTGCACAATTAAGAACATATGTGCAGATAAGTGTGGCATCTGCCGATCAAATTCCTTATGAAGAATTTATTCGTTCGATTCCAAAAATGACGATACTAAATGTATTTGAAGTTCCTCCATTAGAAGGCAGAATATTAATGGAAATTAATCCTAATATCGCATACGCCATGATGGACCGTGTTATGGGCGGAAAAGGAACCAGCGTAAATAAAGTTGAAAATCTAACAGAAATTGAAAAACGGATAATGTCTAATTTATTTGAACGGGCATTTGAAAATTATCAGGAGGCCTGGTCAAATATTGCGGAAATTGAGCCGTATCTCGCCGAATTTGAGGTGAATCCGCAATTTTTGCAAATGGTTTCGCCAAATGAAACAGTAGTAGTAATTTCAATGAACACTACAATCGGTGAAGCAACTGGAATGATTAATTTATGTATACCACATGTCGTTCTGGAACCGGTAATTCCGAATCTATCCGTTCATTATTGGATGCAGGCCAATAATAAGGAAAAAGAACCAATGGAAACAGAATTAATGGAAAAGAAATTGAAAAACGCATCTATTCCATTAGTTGCTCAATTAGGTGGTGCTGAAATTACCATTGAAGATTTCTTAAATCTAGATAATGGGGATATCATCCCGTTGGTTCAGAAAATTGATGATCCAATAAAAGTTAATATAGAAGGAAGCTCTAAGTTTTTAGGACAGCCTGGCATTATTGGAAAAAGAATGGCTATTCAAATTCTTGAAGTACTAAAAGGGGGGGATGATGACTATGAGTAATATGCTTTCACAAGAAGAAATTGATGCCCTATTAAAAGGAACTGCTGATGACAGTAATGAGGAACAAGATATAAATGTGGAAGAGCATTTATCTTTAATGGAACAAGATGCTCTAGGCGAAATTGGCAATATCTCATTTGGAAGCTCGGCAACAGCCCTTTCAACATTGTTATCCCAGAAAGTAGATATTACCACACCAACAGTGTCCATTATTAAAAGGGATAAATTACAGGATGAATTTCCGCATCCTCATGTTGCTATCCAAGTAACATACACAGAAGGTTTTACTGGAATGAATCTTTTAGTAATAAAACAATCAGATGCTGCTATTATTGCCGATTTAATGCTAGGGGGAACTGGTGAAAACCCTGGTGCAATGATGGATGAAATCCAGCTTAGCGCTGTGCAGGAAGCAATGAATCAAATGATGGGTTCAGCAGCAACATCCATGTCTACCGTTTTTAACAAACGTGTTGATATTTCACCGCCACTTGTTGATATAATAGATTTTGCACTTGGATCTGGGACAGACTCCATACCAAACCAAGATCTATTAGTAAAAATATCTTTTAGATTAAAAATTGGTACATTAATAGATTCTTCCATCATGCAGGTAGTGCCTTTAGATTTTGCGAAAAGCTTGGTTTATGATTTGATGAATAATGATCAGTCTGCTAATTCATCATCTGAACAAGTGCAAACAGAACCAAATGTAATGTCTGAACCTGCAATAAATAATGCAATGACAGGAGCAACGGAGTCAAATAGTTATCCGCATCCTGTTCAAAATACGGTTCAACAAGGCGGATCATACTCGCCTCCAACAAATCAAGCGAAGGAAAAACAACAGCCAAACATCAGCGTTCAGCCAGCTGTATTTTCCAGCTTTGAAGAGGTACCTGTTCAAATACCAGAAACAAAGAATCTTAATATGCTTCTAGATATTCCGTTACAGGTAACAGTTGAATTAGGAAGAACAAGCAGAACGGTTAAGGATATATTGGAACTTGGTTCAGGATCCATAATTGAATTAGATAAACTTGCAGGTGAGCCTGTAGATATTTTGCTTAATAATCAATTAATTGCCCAAGGTGAAGTGGTAGTTATTGATGAAAATTTTGGAGTTCGAATTACAGAAATTGTGAGTCAATCAGATCGAATCAAAAAATTAAAATGAGGTTAGCGAGGGAAAGGTAATGGCAAATAGAATTTTAATCGTAGATGATGCAGCATTTATGAGAATGATGATTAAGGATATTTTATCGAAAAATGGCTTTGAAGTAGTTGGGGAAGCTGCAGACGGAGCACAAGCCGTTGAAAAATTTAAGGAATTAAAGCCGGATCTAGTGACAATGGATATTACAATGCCTGAAATGGATGGTATCACTGCTTTAAAAGAAATTAAAGGTATGGACCCTAATGCGAAAGTGATTATGTGCTCTGCAATGGGTCAGCAAGCAATGGTTATCGATGCGATTCAAGCAGGTGCAAAGGATTTTATCGTGAAGCCATTTCAAGCTGACAGGGTAATTGAGGCTATTCAAAAAACACTATCATAATCTAAGGCTTTTATTTGAAGCCTATCAATTTCATAGGCTATTAAAGTATACGGCCTGTTTATAAGAAGGTGTCTAAAGATTGTTTAGAAATACAATAAAAATATTGATGGTCCTCTTTTTATTCATTCCTCTGTGTGGACAACACCAAATTGTCCATGCAGAGTCTATATATGTAAAAGATTATTATGGTAAAGATAAGAATCAAAAGACTACCA
Organism: Bacillus sp. FJAT-49736; assembly: GCF_018343615.1. Lineage (GTDB taxonomy): Bacteria > Bacillota > Bacilli > Bacillales > Bacillaceae_C > Margalitia. The sequence continues at coordinate 827,175 of NZ_JAGYPI010000001.1, forward strand.
CTAAATCGAATATTTCACCAAAAGATACCCAGGTAAATAGTGATTCCAGTAGTCCTGTTATCTCGTTCTGGGATGTTACGAAAATGATTTTCGCACTTATTCTAGTCATTGCATTATTATATTATCTATTGAAATTTATTAATAAGAAAAGCCGATCGTATCAGCAAAATCGATTTGTCCAAAATTTTGGGGGCACTTCTTTAGGTGGGAACCGCTCCTTACAAATCGTTAAAGCTGGTAAACGAATATTAATTTTAGGCGTAGGTGAAGATATTCGACTTTTAAAGGAAATAGAAGACCAGCAAGAAATTGATGATTTTATGAAACAATATGAAGAGCAAACGGAACATTCCATAGAACCTAAAGATATTGTCAGTAAAATTGCAAAACGTATTAACGGTTATAAAAAGAATGTTGAAGGATCCCAGCCGTCTTTTCAAAATTTGTTAAAAGAACAACTACTTAACATTAAAAAGGATAGAAAAAACATGATAAAAGAGTTCGATAAGAAGGAGAAAAATTCAGATGAATGAATTCATGAGTTATTTTAATAATAGTTCACCTGACCATGTTTCAACGGCTGTGAAATTATTTCTTCTTTTAACCGTTCTTTCTTTGGCACCGAGCATTCTTATTTTAATGACTTCATTTACGCGGATCGTTATTGTTCTAGGGTTTGTAAGGACGTCACTTGCAACACAGCAAATGCCTCCGAATCAGGTTATTATCGGATTATCCTTATTCTTAACATTTTTTGTTATGGCACCAACCTTTCATCAAGTAAATGATCAAGCGTTGACACCATTATTTAATGATAAAATTACATTAGAAGAAGCTTATGATAAAGCTTCTGTTCCTTTTAAGGAATTTATGAGTAAATATACAAGGCAAAAAGATTTACAGCTATTTTTGGATTATTCCCATGCAAAACAACCGGAAAAAATAGAGGATATTCCGATGACAGCACTTGTCCCTGCTTTTGCAATAAGTGAGATAAAAACAGCTTTTCAAATTGGCTTTATGATTTTTATTCCTTTTCTTGTTATTGATATGGTCGTAGCAAGTGTGCTGATGTCCATGGGGATGATGATGCTGCCGCCTGTAATGATCTCACTGCCCTTTAAAATATTGCTATTTGTGCTTGTAGATGGTTGGTACTTAGTGGTCAAATCATTATTACAAAGCTTTTAGAGTAGGTGAATAAATTGAACCAAGAAATGGTTGTTTCAATAGCGGAAAAGGGAATATACATTACACTCATAACGGTTGGACCATTATTAATCATAGCCCTATTAGTCGGACTAATTGTTAGTATTTTTCAAGCAACAACCCAGATTCAGGAACAAACACTTGCCTTTGTACCGAAAATAGTAGCTGTTTTAATTGGCATTATCTTCTTTGGGCCTTGGATGCTGAGTCATATATTATCTTATGCTAGTGATATATTTTCCAATTTAACAAGGTATATAGGATAGTCAAATGGAACACCTTATTCCGTCTTTTTCGATATTCTTATTAATATTTATGAGATTATCAGCATTTTTTGTAACAATGCCGCTATTCTCTTATCGGACGATTCCTGCGATGCACCGTATCGGTTTTGCAGTAATACTAGCATGGTTAATGTATTATTCTATAGACGCACATTCATTTGTTATCGATGGAAAATATATACTATTAATTATTAAAGAAGCTATGGTAGGGCTCTTCATTGGTTTTATTGCCTATTTAATTGTATCAGCTGTTCAAATAGCAGGAGGCTTTATCGACTTTCAAATGGGTTTTGCGATTGCGAACGTATTGGACCCCATGACAGGGACACAAAGTCCATTAGTTGGGCAATACTTATATAGTTTTGCTATTTTACTTTTACTCGGTATCAATGGTCATCATCTTATTTTAGATGGTATTTTTTACAGCTATCAGTTTATTCCAATTGATAGAATGATCCCATATGGCGATCCAAATTTAGCCGAATTTGTCATCAGGACATTTGGGAAGATGTTCGTTATTGCTTTTCAAATGTCGATTCCTGTCGTGGCCGCGTTGTTTTTAGTCGATGTAGCATTGGGAATTGTAGCGCGAACTGTCCCGCAGCTTAATATATTTGTAGTTGGATTTCCGATTAAAATAGGAATTACCTTTATCATACTAGTCGTGGTAATGGGCGTTATTTTTGGCGTTTGTCAGCACTTATTCCAATATATGTTTTATTCAATGAGAGATTTAATGAAATTAATTGGGGGATCATCATGAATTGGATTCATTTAGATTTGCAATTTTTTTCTGGTGATAAAACAGAGAAGGCCACCCCAAAGAAACGGCAAGACGCGAAACAAAAAGGTCAAGTAGCTAAAAGCCAGGATATAAATACGGCTATCGGTTTACTAGCTGTTTTTATGTTCTTATCATTTGGAACATCTTTTATTGGAACACATCTTTTTGGGATTTTGCGCCATTCCTTTCAAGATTATATGTTAATGGATCTGACAGAAAATAATTTACAGAAAATAACGTTAGATCTTCTGAAAGAGGTTGCCTATATAATTGGGCCCATATTTGGAGTTGCACTTATCGCTGGTGTTGTATCAAATTTTGCCCAAGTGGGTTTTATTTTTACAACCGAATCCCTGCAGCCAAAATTAGAGAAATTAGATCCCATTAAAGGATTTAAACGTATCTTTTCGATGAGGGCAATCGTTGAATTATTAAAATCTGTTTTGAAAATTTTGTTTGTAGGAACAGTAACGTTTATCGTTTTATGGAGACGGATGAATGATGTATTAAGTCTCTCCTATAAATCGATTGGCGATTCCTTAGTAACGATAGGAAGCCTTACTCTTCAAATGGGGTTTGCGGCTTCTATCGCATTATTATTTCTAGCAATTCTTGATTATTTATATCAAAGATTTGATCATGAAAAAAATCTACGAATGTCAAAGCAGGATATCAAGGATGAGTATAAAAATTCTGAAGGGGACCCATTAATAAAATCAAAAATTAAGCAAAGGCAAAGAGAAATGGCAATGCGCCGAATGATGCAAGAGGTCCCAAAGGCAGATGTCATAATTACGAATCCAACTCATTACGCTATTTGTTTAAAATATGATGAAAGTGCAAGAGAAGCACCTTTTGTTATTGCAAAAGGAGTTGACTTTGTTGCTCAGAAAATCAAAATGATTGCCAATGAACATGAGATTATCATGATTGAAAATCGTCCATTGGCAAGGTCGTTATACGATCAAGTTGAAATAGGAGATACCATCCCAGAAGAGTTTTTTAAAGCAGTAGCGGAAATTTTAGCTTATGTATACCGCATTAAAAATAAAATCTGATGCGTTTATGAAATAGATAGATGTTAGGAAGTAGGGGGAAATTTTTATGGCAGCAAGAGATATGTCCGTTCTAATAAGTGTAATAGTTATTGTAGCTATGTTGATAATACCTTTTTCAACATGGATATTAAGTATTTTGATTTTAATTAATATCTCTCTTGCCCTCCTAGTATTATTAACTTCTATGAATATGAAAGAGCCATTGCAATTTTCTGTATTCCCATCTTTATTATTGCTTTTAACTTTGTTTCGATTAGCTCTTAACATTTCTACAACGCGTGCCATCTTAACAAAAGGAGAGGCTGGCGGGGTTGTTGAGACATTTGGAACCTTTGTTGTTGGCGGGAATATATTAGTTGGTCTTGTAGTATTTTTAATCCTTATCATAATTCAGTTCATCGTTATTACAAAAGGTTCGGAACGTGTTTCTGAGGTGGCAGCCAGATTTACCCTAGATGCAATGCCAGGTAAACAAATGAGTATCGATGCTGATTTAAACGCTGGTATGATCTCGGATCAAGAGGCAAGACAACGAAGAGAAAAGGTAGGCCGAGAAGCGGATTTTTATGGAGCGATGGATGGTGCGAGTAAATTTGTTAAAGGAGATGCAATTGCAAGTATTATTATTGTAGCTATCAATCTTATTTTCGGAATTATTATTGGGATGACCCAGCAAGGGCTTGGTATAGCGGAAGCAGCTCATCGCTTTTCGTTATTAACAGTAGGTGACGGTATTGTCAGTCAGGTTCCTGCCCTATTAATCTCAACTGCAACAGGTATTGTGGTGACCCGTGCAGCATCTGATGGCAATCTTGGTAGAGACATCATTTCACAATTAGTTGCATTTCCTAAAATGCTTTATATTGCTGCAGCAACCATTTTTATACTTGGGATCGCGACACCAATTAATGATGTATTAACGATTCCAATTGCTGGTTCCCTTGCTATTGGTGCATATCGATTATCACGTGTACCAAAGCAGAATGAAGAAGAGATAAAAGAAATGGAAGAAGTCATTCAATCCGATGAAATGAAAAGTCCAGAAAGTGTTATTAACCTACTTAATATTGATCCGATAGAATTTGAATTTGGGTACGGCTTAATACCGCTTGCAGATACGAATCAAGGCGGGGATTTATTAGATCGTATTGTCATGATTAGAAGGCAACTTGCTCTAGAGTTGGGAATCGTTATTCCAGTTGTTCGAATTAGAGATAATATTCAACTCGAACCAAATGAATATAGATTAAAAATTAAAGGAAATGAAATGGGACGCGGTGAATTATTGCTGGATCATTACTTGGCCATGAGTCCGGGGATGGATGATGACATGGTTGAGGGCATAGATACAGTTGAACCATCATTCGGCCTTCCTGCAAAGTGGATAACGGAGTCGGCTAAGGAACAAGCTGAAATTTATGGTTATACTGTTGTTGATCCTCCATCTGTAGTATCAACGCATATTACAGAAATATTGAGAACAAACGCTTATGAATTACTGGGAAGACAAGAAACCAAGCAGTTAATAGATCATGTGAAGGAAACTTTCCCTATATTAGTAGAAGAAGTAACTCCGAATCCGCTCTCTGTTGGCGAAATTCAAAAAGTGCTGCAGAAGCTTTTAAAAGAACATGTTTCAATTAGAAATTTAACGATTATTTTTGAGACATTGGCTGACTTTGGAAAAATGACATCTGATACCGATCTACTTACGGAATATGTTAGACAAGCTCTTGCTCGTCAAATTACTAATCAATATGCCGAAGATGGTAATACTTTAAAGGTAATCACATTATCCGGAAAAATTGAAAAAATGATTGCAGATGGGGTACAACAAACAGAGCATGGAAATTATTTGGCTATAGATCCAACAGATTCTCAAAATATGCTGGAAGCCGTTGCGAAGCAGGTGGAACAGCAGTCAGCCATTGGCATACAACCTATTATCTTATGTTCACCAGCAGTCAGAATGTATGTACGTCAAGTTACGGAACGTTATTTTCCACAGGTGCCTATTCTATCATATAACGAATTGGAAGCAAATGTTGAAGTCCAAAGTATAGGGGTAGTGAATATAGAATGAAAGTAAAAAAGTATATTGCTGGTAACATGTCAGAAGCGATGAAACAGATTCGAGCAGAACTTGGTGACGAAGCAGTTATTTTAAATTCAAAAGTGACACATAAGCGCGGATTTATAGGATTATTTAGAAAAAAGCAATTTGAGGTCATTGCCGCTGTAGATCCAGAGTCTAGTGTTTCTCAAATAAAGTATAAAGAAAAACCTTTGATGAAACAAAATACAGGATCACATATCGTCAATGTAAGTGAAAAAGAAAAATTAAATGACGATTTGATTCAAAAAGAAATTCTGGATTTGAAAAAAATGGTAAGGGAACTTTCGAAGAGTACGGCAACAATCTCGCTGGAACATTATCCGACTTTTATACAATCATTTCTAATAATACTGGAAAAACAGGGACTATCTCAAAATTATATTCAGGCAGTTGCCAATCATCTCCTTGAAAAGTGGCGCACCTCTGGAAAAGAACCAGAACAAACAGATGTATGGAATTGGGGAAGAGATTATCTTGAGTCCCTCCTGGCTCCTCTCTATAAGAGAGTAGCTAAATCCAAAAAATATATTAATTTAGTAGGTCCAACAGGAGTCGGCAAAACAACCACATTAGCAAAAATGGCCGCTAATGCAGTTATTGATAAGCAACAAAAGGTTGGATTTATTACGACAGATACTTATCGGATTGCAGCCATCGAACAATTAAAAACATATGCAAATTTGTTAAATGTACCTGTGGAGGTTATCTATAATATGGATGACTTTCATGAAGCTCTCGATAAATTTAACGATTTTGATTTAATTTTTATTGATACTGCTGGTAGAAATTATCGTGAAATGCAATATATAGACGAGCTTAAAAAGGTAATTGATTTTAGAAAAGAAATTAAAACCTATCTCACCATTAGTTTAACAATGAAAGAGGAAGATATTAAAGCTATATTGGAAGGTTTTAGCTCTATTGAGGTGGACCATTTTATTTTCACAAAATTGGACGAAACAACTTCCTATGGCTCAATGTTGAATATTATGATGGATTCTCAAAAAGGGGCTGCTTATTTAACATTTGGTCAGGATGTTCCGGATGACATTGAAGAGGCATCACCAAAAATGATTGTAAATCATTTATTTGAAGGTAAAAGCAAATGAGAGACCAAGCGGAAAAATTACGGGAAAAACTAATGAATAAATATAGGCAATCAGCTAAAACATTGGCCATTGTTAGTGGAAAAGGTGGAGTCGGTAAATCAAATATTGCGATAAATATTGCCTTACTACTAGCGAATCAAGAAAAAAAGGTTTTATTATTTGATTTTGATATCGGTATGGGAAACGTCCATGTTTTACTAGGTGCAGACGGGAATAAATCTATATCCGATTTTTTATATCGCGATATCCCCATAGAAGAGATTATTTACACTGGACCGAATAATGTATCATACATTTCAGCGGGTAATGGATTTTCGAATATTATAGAATTAGACAATGATATGGTTTCACGATTAATTGGAGGATTAGAGCATCTTCAGAATCTTTACGATTATATCATTTTCGATATGGGAGCGGGTGCCACTAGCTCTAACTTGCAAATACTTCTATCCGTTGATGATATTATTGTGATAACAACACCGGAACCAACATCGATAACAGATGCTTACTCCATGATGAAATATATAAGTATTCAGGACTCAGCCAATCGTTTTTTTCTTATCTGCAATCGAGCAGATAATGAAAAGGAAGGAATGTTCGTACTAGAAAAATTGCAATTAACAGTTAATAAATTCCTTGATAAAGAAATTTATCTTTTAGGAGTTTTACCGGAGGATCAGCATGTTAGAAAAGCGGTAAAACTACAGGTTCCTTTTTATCAAGCTTTTCCAGCCTCCAGTATTTCCTTTAAGCTCGAGAAAATTGTCGGGAAGTATTTAGGAAAAGAAGAAAAAATGACAAGTCAGCATAGCACAGCAAACCGATTTATCCGGAAATTCCGTAATTTTTTCTTTGAAAGGCAGGGTCAATAATGGAAAAGATTAGAGTACTTGTAGTAGATGATTCTGCATTTATGAGAAAACTAATTTCCGATATTCTTCAAAGTGATTCCAATATTGAAGTAATTGGTACATCCAGAAATGGATTAGATGCCATTGAAAAGGTGAAAAAATGGAAGCCGAACGTTGTAACCCTTGATATTGAAATGCCTATAATGGACGGCCTTGAAGCACTGCAAAGGATTATGAAAGAAAATCCAACTCCTGTTATCATGCTTTCCAGTACAACTAAATTGGGAGCGGAAAATACGATGACTGCGATGCAGTATGGTGCGATTGATTTCGTAACAAAACCATCTGGTAGTATTTCTCTTGATCTTGAAAAAGTGAAAGAGGATTTGATACAAAAAGTAAAATCAGCCCGTCTCGTAAACATTCAAAAATTGAGGTTTTCGGCGGAAGTAAAAAAAGTGCCTAAGTTAGCTATAAAAAATGATTTTGATTCGATCAAACGAAAAACCAGTGATTGGAACAAGGAAAAAAGTAAATTAGTTTGCATTGGGATATCTACAGGCGGACCTCGAGCATTGCAGCAACTCTTAACAAGCTTGCCAGCGTCTCTAAACGCACCTGTAGTAATCGTCCAGCATATGCCTGCTGGTTTCACAAAATCATTAGCAAACCGCTTAAATGCACTTAGTCAAATCCATGTAAAAGAGGCTGAGGATGGGGAGTTGCTTAGGATGGGAACAGCTTATATTGCTCCCGGTGATTACCATTTACAAGTAAAGCAGCTCGGTACAAACATTGTCATCAGCTTAAATCAATCACCTCCTTTAAATGGACATAGACCATCTGTAGACATTATGTTTCAATCTATCAGTCATTTGTCGAATTATGATAAAATTGCAGTAATTATGACAGGAATGGGTTCAGATGGGGCACAAGGTTTGATAGAATTAAAGAAAAAAGGAAATGTCAAAGCAATAGCTGAATCAAAAAACAGTTGTATTGTTTTTGGAATGCCAAAAGCTGCCATTGCTACTAATCTAGTAGATGATGTAGAAGACTTGGAAAATATTTCGAAAACAATTATGAACTATTTGTCCTAGAAGGGTGTGTAACATATGGAATTGAGCCAATATTTAGAAGTGTTTATTGAGGAAAGCAAAGAACATTTGCAAGCTTGTAATGACCAATTATTATTGCTAGAAAAAAATCCAGAGGATCTTGGGATTGTTAATGAAATTTTTCGTTCTGCCCATACCTTAAAAGGTATGTCCGCTACAATGGGATATGAAGATTTAGCAAATTTAACACATAAAATGGAAAATGTGTTAGATGGGATTAGGAATGGAATCATTTCCGTTACATCTGAAGTACTAGATGTTGTATTTTTAGCTATGGATGATTTGGAGATTATGGTGGAATCCATTGCAGGTGGTGGAGATGGAAAGCACGATGTCAGCAAGGTAATGGATCAGTTGCATAAAATTGAAAAGGGTGAATCCATCGAAGTGAATAAAGCAGCCCAAGAGGTAGCAGCTTCTGTTGCGGTGGAAGCGCCAGATTTAAGGTTGACATATGATGATTTTGAACAGACTGTAATTCAACAATCTAAAGAGCAAGGGTTCGATTGCTTTGAAGTAACCGTAGCCTTAAGAGAGGATTGTTTATTAAAGGCTGCAAGGGTGTTTATGGTTTTTGAAGTATTAGAGAAATGTGGAGAGGTCATTAAATCCAATCCAACCGTGGAAATGTTGGAGGAGGAAAACTTTGACACTCACTTTACCGTTACATTAATTACAAAAGAACCGAGCAATGATATTCAACAAAAGGCAATGAAAGTATCAGAAGTAGAGAATGTATCGGTTATTTCCGTCAATCTACAAGAGCGAACTGTGAAAAATTCAGTAGAAACAATTGAAAATGCAGAAAGTAAAAAATCAACATCGTCTTCCGCAACGGCTAATAAAAAATCTGCTGAAAACAGTAATGCAGCCGGACATGTAAGTCACTCAAACAAAACGATTAGGGTTAATATAGAACGATTAGATGTATTAATGAACCTTTTCGAAGAGCTTGTAATTGATCGTGGCAGATTAGAACAAATTTCAAGGGATCTTAATAATCCGGAATTACACGAAACGGTAGAAAGAATGTCTAGAATTTCTGGTGATTTGCAGAACATTATTCTCAACATGCGTATGGTTCCTGTTGAAACGGTATTTAATCGCTTTCCAAAAATGGTTAGACAATTGGCAAGAGATTTAAATAAAAAGATAAATCTTGAAATCATTGGGGCAGAAACAGAATTAGACAGAACTGTAATTGATGAAATTGGAGATCCATTAGTTCATTTAATAAGAAATGCCTTAGATCACGGGGTAGAGACTCCAGATATTCGTTTGAAAAATGGAAAAAGCGAAGATGGAACTATTACTTTAAAAGCGTACCATAGTGGAAATCACGTGTTCATCGAAATTTCGGATGATGGGGCAGGTATTAATCGTGAAAAGGTATTACAAAAAGCGATTTCAAAAGGAATTGTTCATGAGCATGAAGCTGATTCTCTGTCAGACAAACAAGTATATGAGTTGATACTTTCTTCAGGCTTCTCTACAGCGGATAAAATATCTGATATTTCAGGACGTGGGGTAGGGCTTGATGTTGTAAAATCAACTATTGAATCTCTTGGTGGATCTATTACCATCGATTCCGTGGAAGGTTCAGGATCTGTATTTATTATTCAGCTTCCATTAACTCTTTCCATTATTTCCGTTATGCTGGTAGAGGTAGGCAAGGAAAAGTTTGCAATTCCTTTATCATCTATAATTGAAACGGCTATCATTAAGAACACTGACATTTTAACTGCACATAATCAAAAGGTAATTGATTTCCGTGGGAAAGTAGTTCCTCTAGTATTTTTAAAGGATGTTTTTGAAGTACCAGAGACTATTGATGAAAGTGGTTTTACTTCTGTAATTATTGTTAGAAAAGCAGAAAAAATGGCAGCACTAGTGGTGGATTCTTTTATTGGACAACAAGAAATAGTGCTTAAATCATTAGGAAATTACTTATTGAATGTATTCGCAATATCCGGAGCTACTATTTTAGGTAATGGTCAGGTGGCACTTATTGTGGATTGTAATGCATTGATTAAATAATGGTGTAGTAGTCATAGTTGGATATATTTTAAGGTTCTTATGTAAGTGACTTATAAAATTGTTTGTAATGGAGTGTTATTATGATAGATATAGCTGAGCAAACAGAAAATAAAATGATTGTATTTCAATTAAAGGGTAATGAATATGCAATACCTGTACAGCAAGTACGTGCTATTGAGAAGGTATCGTATATAACACGAGTGCCAAGAACAGCCTCTTTTATTAAGGGAGTTATCAATTTGCGCGGTGTCATTGTTCCTATCATTGATTTGCAAAATCGATTAGGTATTGGTGAAATTGAAATCTCTGAAAAAACAAGGGTCATTATTGTATCTATGGATAATATTGAGGTTGGATTGATGGTAGATCTAGCAAATGATGTATTGGATATTCCCGCAGAGTCCATAGAACCGCAACCTGAAGTAGTGGACTCCATAAAAGCAGAATTTATTTCAAGTGTAGCAAACATGGATAAGCGGCTGATTATGATCATGAGTTTAGAAAAAATAGTAAGTCCATTGATTTAGGGGAACAATAAAAATGGGTCTAGAAGATAGAATTTCAAGCGTACATCTCGACATTCTGAAAGAGATTGGAAATATTGGAGCAGCTCATGCCGCAACATCACTTTCGATCCTTTTACATAGAAAAATCGACATGAATGTTCCAAAGGTTAGCATAGAATCTTTCTCTGAAATGATGGAAATGGCAGGCGGCTCAGAAAATGTTGTAGCAAGTGTGCTACTGCGTATTGAGGGAGATGCTTCCGGTTATATGTTTTTTGTTCTTTCTATACAGCAATGTGAAAGGTTTATAAGACAAATGACTGGAGATACGCATTTTTCATTTGATCGTACACCAATTTCGGAGCTGGGGATATCAGCATTCCAGGAGCTTGGTAATATATTAGCCGGATCATATTTAACAGCATTATCTGACTTTACACATCTGGAATTATATCCATCCGTTCCGCAGTTAAGTATTGATATGTTTGGTGCTATTATAAGTCATGGTTTAATTGAATTATCACAAACAAGCGATTATGCAATTGTTATTGATACAAGTCTTAAAGATGAACAAGCGAAAAATGAGCAGACGATGAATGGACAGTTCTTTCTACTCCCAAACCTTGACTCATTCGAAACTATTTTCGAAGCCTTAGGGGTGAGCTTTAATGAGTGAGGTTGTCAAGGTTGGGATAGCAGATATGAATATCGTATTTTCCCCAAATACGATTAGAACAACAGGACTAGGTTCTTGTGTGGGTGTAATCATTTATGACCCATTTCAATCCATCGCTGGTTTAGCCCATGTGATGCTTCCCGATTCTGGAATAGCAAAAACACAAAAAGAGCTTAATAAGGCTAAATTTGCGGATACAGCAATAAAAGAATTAACGGAGAGACTTTTAAATAAAGGGTGCAAAAAATTTCATTTAAAATCGAAAATTGCTGGCGGCGCAGAGATGTTTTCCTTTTCATCAACAAATGATTTTATGAAAATCGGCCCGCGCAATGTAGAAGCTGTAAAAACAGCTTTAAAGGCGGAAGGAATAGAACTGCTTTCGGAAGAAACTGGAGGCAATTACGGTAGAACTATAGAATTTGATCCAAAAACACTACAGCTTCAGATCAGATCAGTTAACAACGGGATACGCAATATTTAGTTTAGGCTGTTTTCGTTTATAATCTTACTTTTCGAAAATAGTAATAAATCCTGATAAAGTCTTATTCAAGGCATTTTTTCGTGGAAAATTAAGCCAACAGAACAAAAATAGTGATAACAATAAGAATTTCTTATCCAAAACATCTAAGTTTAGAAAAGAGTCTTGATTAATAATTACGAGGAGGGGCCAAATGTCAAAAACAGAAACAATCGAAGAACAAAAATATTGGGAATTATGGATCGGGTCCCGTAATACTCAAGCCGGTGATGTTCTTGTGAAAAAATATATGCCATTAGTTCATTATCATGTTCAAAGGATTGCAGTAGGACTTCCTCGTAATGTATCAAGGGACGATCTGAAAAGCTTTGGTATGCTCGGTCTCCTTGATGCCTTAAATAAATTCGATGCGAAAAGGGATTTAAAATTTGATACGTATGCTTCCTTTCGAATACGAGGAGCAATTCTGGACGGATTAAGGAAAGAGGATTGGCTTCCAAGAAGCACGAGAGAGAAAGCAAAAAAAATTGAAGCTACTTTGGAACGCCTAGAACAAAGGTATATGAGGCATGTAACACCAGAGGAAATTGCTCAAGAATTGAATATTTCTGAGGAAGATGTATATCAAACCATGAATGAACAATTCTTTGCAAATGTTTTGTCTGTTGATGAACATACCCATGATAAAGAAGACAATGATTCTCATTCCTTCGCTATCAAGGACGAGCAAATACCAAGTCCTGAGGATTATTTAATTCATGAAGAAAAAATTCAAGATATGACGAAAGTGATATCTACTTTATCCGAGAAAGAACAGCTGGTGTTAAGTTTGTTTTATCACGAAGAATTGACACTTACAGAAATTGGTGAAGTAATGAGCCTCTCTACATCTAGAATTTCACAAATTCATTCAAAGGCATTATATAAATTGAAAAATATCTTAGAAAAGAAAATGTAAAATTCTAAGAGGTGGATACGGTGGATCTCAAATCAATTGAAATGCAGGTTGCATTGCCTAGGACACATGAGGCTGGTAAAAATTTGCAGCATATTCAACAGAGTAGTCAGGTAATCAATGAAAATGCAATGCATGAAATGGAAAAAGAGCTTATCCAAAAACGACAGCAAGTGTTAAAACAAGAGCAAAAGAATCGGGCAATGTTAAGAGACAAAGGTAATTCGGATTCACAACAAGAGAAAGGTTCAGGCAAAAAACATCAAAATGAAAAAAATACAGAAAAACAATACCACCCATTTAAAGGTAATCACATTGATTTTAGCGGGTAGGGGAATATTATGACAATTTTTATTTTATTCATCTCCATTATTGTAAATGTTGTAACAATATTTAGTATTATTATCCTTTATTTGAGACAGAATCGTTTTTTACAGGCAGAACAAAACCAAACGAAAGCTTTAAAGGATATGGAAGAAATATTTACTTCTTACTTATTGGAAATGAAAGAAGAAAATGATGATTTTATTAAAAAAGTTCAAAGCCTTTATAGCAAGTCCAATATAAATAGTTCGTTGATTGAAAAGGAAATTGCTCCTAAAACAAATACTCTCAATATAAATGAACAGCCGAGTGAACCTCCTCTGCCATCTTTTATTAGAAATCATGCGGAAAAAAGCTATCAAAAAGTCATGACGAAGATGGATGACCAAAGTAAGGAAACCAACCCCAATGATTTGGCAATATTACCGCTGGAAGATCAAGCCGTATTATTACAAAAGGAAGGTCATACCATCGAACAAATTGCCCAAAAGCTGCATAAAGGTAAAACAGAAATTGAGCTTCTGCTAAAATTCCGTCAAAAAATGTAAGATATTCTTGAATATCATATTCATTTGTGATATATTAACTCTTGGTGTTATTACACACGCTTCATGATTTAAATAGATGGTGCTTCCAAAATATATTTATTTTGGTAGTCTCTGTTTAAAAATGATTGAAGCGGAGGAAACTAAAACCATAGGAGGCAATACAATGTCAGTAATTTCAATGAAACAATTGCTTGAAGCAGGTGTACATTTCGGACACCAAACACGCCGTTGGAACCCAAAAATGAAGAAATATATCTTCACAGAGCGTAACGGCATCTATATTATCGATCTTCAAAAAACAGTGAAAAAAGTTGAAGAAGCGTACAACTTTGTAAAAGAACTTGCAGCAAACGGCGGAAATGTTCTTTTCGTTGGTACTAAAAAGCAAGCTCAAGAATCTGTTAAAGAAGAAGCGGAAAGAGTAGGTATGTACTTTGTTAACCATCGCTGGTTAGGTGGTACATTAACTAACTTCGAAACAATTCAAAAACGTATTGACCGCTTAAAAGCAATCGAAAAAATGGAAGAAGACGGTACTTTCGAAGTACTTCCTAAAAAAGAAGTTGTTCAACTTAAGAAAGAGCATGAGCGTCTAGTGAAATTCCTTGGCGGAATCAAAGATATGAAGACTCTTCCAGATGCTTTATTCATTATCGATCCTCGCAAAGAGCGTATTGCAGTTGCAGAAGCACGTAAATTAAATATTCCAATCGTAGGTATTGTAGATACAAACTGCGATCCTGATGAAATTGATTACGTAATTCCTGCAAATGATGATGCAATTCGTGCTGTTAAGCTTTTAACTGGAAAAATGGCTGATGCTATTTTAGAAGCTAGACAAGGCGGAGAAGAAGAAGAAACTGTTGAACCAACAGCTTAATGCTTAAGCACTTAGTTATTTTAGATCCGTTTACAAAAGGTGATAAGAAGGATTACTCCTTATCACCTTTTTTTAAAGAACTTAATATGTAGTATACATAGAAATAAAGGAGGAAATATTCTCATGGCAATTACTGCTCAAATGGTAAAAGAACTTCGTGAAAAAACAGGCGCTGGTATGATGGATTGTAAAAAAGCGCTTACTGAAACAAATGGAGATATGGATAAAGCGATTGATTACTTACGTGAAAAAGGTATCGCAAAAGCTGCGAAAAAAGCAGACCGTATAGCTGCAGAAGGTATCACATATATTTTAAGTGAAGGTAATGATGCAGTTATTCTAGAAGTAAACTCTGAAACAGACTTCGTTGCTAAAAATGAAGGTTTCCAAACATTAGTTGCAGATTTAGCTAAGCATGTTCTTAAAAATAAGCCAGCTACTGTAGAAGAAGCTCTTGATCAAAAAATGGAGAATGGTTCAACTGTAGGAGAAGCGATCAATGCTGCTATTGCGAAAATTGGTGAAAAAATTACTCTTCGCCGTTTCGAAGTGAAAACAAAGAGCGATAATGGTGTTTTTGGTGGATATTTACACATGGGCGGACGCATTGGTGTTCTAACAGTTTTAGAAGGAACAACTGATGAAAGTGTTGCTAAAGATGTTGCTATGCATGCTGCAGCTCTAAATCCAAAATATATTTCACGTGATCAAGTATCACAAGAGGAAGTTGAGCATGAGCGTCAAGTATTGACTCAACAAGCACTAAATGAAGGTAAACCTGAAAATATTGTAGCTAAAATGGTAGAAGGCCGTTTAAGCAAATATTTTGAAGAAATTTGTATTTTAGACCAAACATTTGTTAAAAATCCTGATCAAAAAGTTGGTCAATTTGTAAAAGCAAATAATGCAACTATTACTGGCTTAGTTCGTTATGAAGTTGGCGAAGGTATTGAGAAACGTCAAGATAACTTTGCTGAAGAAGTAATGAGCCAAGTGAAAAATATATAATATATAGGGGAATTCCCAATATATGATAAACTCTAAGGGAGCACATTGTGTGTTCCCTTTCTTTAAAAAGTAATGTGAAACTTCTCAAAAGGTAAGAATGTATAGTTTTTTTACCAATTGAATTATAAACAAGTAAAATTTGTCTAGCGCAAGCAGCCATCGGCTATCGGATTTCTACGTTTCCTTCCTACGATAAGTCAACATTAGGTGTAAATACACTTCACTTTTCACTTGGCGAATTTTTAAGTGCTAATTTCAATAGCTCGTTCGCTGTGTTTCCTTTATCTCAGTCGAAGACAACGAAGGTGAAATTTGAAGAGCTAATTTCACTCATCCGTAGCTAGAGCTGTGGCGCTTGCGCTTTTCTTGTTACATACTAAAAAATTGGAGGTTCATATGAGTACCCCAAAATATAAACGTGTTGTTTTAAAATTAAGCGGTGAAGCATTGGCCGGAGATCAAGGGTTTGGAATTAATCCTGCCGTTATTAAATCAGTAGCTGAACAAGTGAAGGAAATAGCTCAATTAGGCGTCGAGGTTGCTGTTGTAGTTGGCGGCGGAAATATTTGGCGTGGGAAAATTGGCAGTGAGATGGGGATGGATCGCGCTACAGCAGATTATATGGGTATGCTTGCAACCGTGATGAATTCTCTTGCACTTCAAGACAGCTTAGAACAAAATGGAATTGAGACGAGAGTACAAACATCCATTGATATGCGTCAGGTTGCTGAACCATATATTCGCAGACGTGCAATTCGCCACTTAGAAAAGAAACGTGTAGTTATTTTTGCTGCCGGTACCGGAAATCCATATTTCTCTACAGATACAACTGCGGCATTAAGGGCTGCTGAAATTGAGGCAGAGGTTATATTAATGGCGAAAAATAATGTAGATGGTGTATATTCAGCAGATCCGAAATTAGATAAAAATGCCATTAAATATGAAGAACTAACTTATTTAGATGTCATTAAAAACGGACTTGCGGTTATGGATTCTACAGCTTCTTCATTATGTATGGACAATGACATACCTCTTATTGTATTCTCTATTATGGAAAACGGTAATATAAAGCGTGTTGTAATGGGTGAAAATATTGGAACGATTGTAAGGGGGAAGGAATAATGCCAAAACAAATAATTGCTAATGCAAAGGATAAAATGACAAAAGCAATTCAAGCATATACAAGAGAACTTGGAACAATTCGTGCAGGACGTGCAAGTGCTTCGTTACTGGACAATGTTGTCATTGATTACTATGGTGCTCCAACACCGATTAACCAGTTAGCGGGTGTATCGGTTCCGGAAGCACGTCTGTTAGTTATCCAGCCTTACGATAAGTCAATTCTTGGTGAAATTGAAAAGGCTATTTTAAAGTCGGATTTAGGTTTAACACCTAATAATGATGGAAGTTTAATTAGATTAGCGATTCCTGCTTTAACAGAAGAACGACGCAAAGAACTTGTAAAAGTAGTGAAAAAAGAATCTGAAGCTGCAAAGGTTGCCATTCGAAATATTCGTAGAGATGCCAATGACGATTTGAAAAAGCTTGAGAAAAATGGAGATATTTCAGAAGATGATCTTCGTGGATACTCCGATGATGTTCAAAAGCTTACAGATGAACACATCAATAAAATTGACCAAATAACAAAGACAAAAGAACAAGAAATATTAGAGGTATAATTTTTTCTCAGAAAACTCTCTTACCGAGAGTTTTTTTATTTTTAACGGGCAGTTCAAATAAAGTTCATAGCATTCCCTACACAAAATGGCATATTTTATCTATAATAGAAGTCGCACCTTACAATACTAATTTTAAAGAAATTACCTATTTTTTTTGCTATTATAGTAATAGTAGATTTTTCATATACATATGGAAAGCAATCTCTAGTGGAGGTCCAATGATGATAAATAAATTGAAGTTTTGGAAAACTTCCAAGGAAGATAGTGCATTGGAAGATCGAATTCTTGCACTAAAGGAACTCCCGATACCAAAACATATTGCCATAATTATGGACGGGAATGGGAGATGGGCAAAGAAACGGGCATTGCCTCGAATTGCAGGACATCATGAGGGGATGAAAAGAGTAAGAAGAATAACTCGGTTTGCATCTAAGCTCGGTATCGAAGTATTAACTCTTTATGCTTTCTCGACAGAAAATTGGAAGCGACCGAAAAATGAAGTGGAATATTTAATGAAGCTTCCCGGAGAATTTTTAGGAACATTTCTTCCTGAGTTAATGGAAGAAAATGTTCGTGTAAAAATGATGGGATATAAAGATAAACTTCCAGATCATACACAAAATGCAGTGGAAAAAGCAATTCGTGATACTGAACATAATAATGGACTCATTTTAAATTTCGCCTTGAATTACGGTAGCAGGGATGAAATTGTACGAGCTGTAAAGAATATTATTCATGATGTAAAAAATGGCAAAATAAATGAAAAAGCCATAACTGAAGATAATTTTTCAGAGTATTTAATGACACAAGATCTCCGGGACCCGGACTTGTTAATTCGTACAAGTGGTGAAATTCGTTTGAGCAACTTTATGCTTTGGCAGCTGGCATATACGGAATTTTTCTTTTCGGATGTTTTATGGCCAGATTTTAGTGAAGAGCATTTGATTGAGGCAATTGAAGTATACCAACAACGGTCCAGAAGATATGGCGGTTTGAAAGGTGAGGGCGAAGAAGAATGAAACAACGTATTATAACAGCAGTTATCGCTGCTGCAATTTTTATCCCAATCGTTATTTATGGCGGATTTCCATTTACAATTTTAGTATATCTCATGGCTTTCATTGCCTTGGGTGAAGCATTAAGAATGAGTAAGTTAAAATTAATATCTTTTCCTGGAATTATTTCATTTTTAATGTTAGGGATTTTTTTAATTCCACATCAATATATTGATAAAGTAGAGAAGCTTGGACTTGAAAAAATGGACTTTATCTACATAGGATTATTATTGCTTTTATGCTATACTGTCGCTTCTAAAAATCGTTATACAATCATAGATGCATCTTTTATGTTATTGTCCATATTTTATGTGGGATTTGGTTTTTATAATTTTTTATTCATAAGAGAATCAGGATTAACTTTAATTTTATATTCCTTATTTATCATTTGGGCAACTGATTCCGGAGCATATTTTATAGGAAGAGCGATGGGAAAAAGAAAACTGTGGCCTGAAATAAGTCCAAACAAAACAGTTGAAGGATTTTTTGGAGGGATTTTGTGTGCACTAATTGTTGCCATCCTATTCTCCTTATTTTCCAACATCGAAGCTTCTATGTTAAAATTAATAATTATTACCGCAGTTCTGTCCGTATTTGGACAAATGGGGGATTTAGTGGAATCAGCATTAAAACGACACTATAATGTAAAAGATTCTGGGAGAATATTGCCAGGTCATGGAGGAATATTAGATCGATTTGATAGTTTATTATTTGTGTGGCCACTTATTAGTTACTTGTTATTGCATCAATAAGAAAACATTCCATTATAAGAGAAATAAAGTTGGATTTTTGGGAGTGACAGTATGAAAAACATCAGCTTGTTAGGGGCATCAGGATCCATTGGAACACAAACGCTAGATGTGATTAAGAAACATCCGGAAAGTTTCCGGTTAGTTGCCTTTTCCGTTGGGAAAAATATTGATCTAGCCAGAAAAATTATATCTGAGTTTAAACCGGAGCTAGTATCCGTACAATTCAAAAGTGATTATGAGCAATTAAGAATAGAATATGGTTCAAGTCTTCGTTTTTCATATGGAGAAGAAGGGCTTGTAGAGGTAGCCGTCTACGATAAATCAGACATTCTAGTAAATGCGGTATTAGGAAGCATTGGACTATTCCCTACATTACAGGCAATAAAAGAAAATAAAACTATAGCAATTGCAAATAAAGAAACACTTGTAACAGCGGGGCATCTCGTGATGGAGGAAGCTGCTCGGAGAAAGGTAAGTCTTTTACCTGTTGACAGTGAGCATTCAGCTATCTTTCAATGCCTCCAAGGCGAACAAGACAAAAGTATTGAGAGGTTAATTATCACGGCTTCTGGCGGCAGTTTCCGCGATAAAAAAAGAGAAGAATTGGCCGAAGTTACTGTCAAGGATGCACTTAATCATCCTAATTGGTCCATGGGAGCTAAGATTACCATCGACTCAGCAACCATGATGAATAAAGGCTTAGAGGTTATAGAAGCACATTGGTTATTTAATCTTCCTTTTGAAAAAATCGATGTACTATTACACAAGGAAAGCATTATTCATTCCATGGTGGAATTTCAGGATGGAAGTGTGAAGGCACAATTAGGTACGCCGGATATGCGAGTTCCTATACAATATGCTTTAACATACCCGGATCGCTTACCGCTTTCCTCCGAACGATTAGATTTAGCCAAAATAGGTAAGCTCCATTTTGAACCAATGGATTTAGACCGTTTTTATGCGTTAAAGCTTGCTTATGAAGCAGGTAAAATCGGAGGTTCACTTCCAACAGTACTAAATGCTGCCAACGAATCAGCAGTCAGCGCGTTTTTAAGTAATAAGATTTCCTTTTTACAGATTGATGCTTTAGTGGAAAGGGCACTTGAAAGGCATAAGGTGATTGAACATCCTGATTTGGAAACAATTAGAACCATTGATAAAGAAACTAGAGAATATATAAACTCACTTCTATAATAAAGGTGGTTTTTCATTTGACAACATTAATAGCCTTTATCATCATTTTTGGTGCGCTAGTATTTTTCCACGAAGCTGGACATTTTTTCTTTGCTAAGCGGGCTGGAATACTGTGCCGTGAATTTGCTATCGGGTTTGGTCCAAAATTAATTTCCTTTAAAAAGAATGAAACCCAGTATACCATTAGGCTTTTGCCTATTGGCGGCTATGTAAGAATGGCTGGGGAAGACCAAGAGATGCTTGAATTAAAACCTGGTCAACGGGTTGGATTGATTTTTAATAATGATGATAAAGTTAACAAAATAGTTATTAATGGAAAAGAAAGATATTCAAATATCCGTTTTATCGAGGTAGATTCTGCAGACTTAGAACATAAACTTTTCATAAAAGGTTATGAAGAAGGAGAAGATGAAGTTTTAAAAACCTTCTACTTATCAAATGAAACAATGTTAGTGGAAAATCAAACGGAAACACAAATTGCACCATGGAATCGTCAATTTGCATCAAAGTCTCTTGGTAATAGAGCAATGACTATTTTTGCCGGACCGATGATGAACTTTGTACTGGCTATTGTTATATTTACTGCGTTAGCTGCATTTCAGGGTATACCAGTTTCAGACCCAGTTCTGGGAGATTTAACTCCAGACGGGGTTGCAAAACAAGCAGGTCTTCATAAAGGTGATAAGGTAATTAGTATTGATGGTTCTGAAATATCAAATTGGAAGGACATTGTGGAGGTAATACAAAAACATCCCGGGGAAGAACTAGTGTTTACTGTGGAAAGAAATCATAAAACAATGGATATTTCAGTAACTCCAAAAATTGAAAAAGATGAAAACAATAAAGAATATGGAATGATTGGAGTTCATAGTCCGGTTGAAAAATCGCCGCTTAAGATTGCAACATATGGATTTCAACAAACATATGAATGGACTATTAGAATCTTCCAAATGCTCGGGAAGCTAGTTACAGGACATTTTTCCATTAATATGTTATCTGGTCCTGTAGGAATTTATAAATCAACAGAGGTGGTTGCACAATCCGGTATTCCTTACTTAGCTCAATGGGCAGCATTGTTAAGTATTAATTTAGGGATTATGAACTTGCTTCCAATTCCTGCATTAGATGGCGGCCGCTTATTATTCTTTGCTGTAGAAGCACTTAGAGGAAAACCAATTGATCGTCAAAAAGAAGGAATGGTTCATTTTATTGGTTTTGCATTATTAATGCTACTTATGATCATCGTTACATGGAATGATATTCAAAGATTCTTTCTATAGAATAAAGAAGCAATCGGTTCAGAGCCGGTTGCTTCTTCCTATTAATTTACCAGTTTAATTTTTGTCTAGCACGAGTAGCCTATGGGATAGCGGATTTCGCGTCTTGTCCGTATGACAAGTCAACATCGGCTCGTGAGGAACCACACTGTGTTTCATTCATTTAGTTGAAGACTACGAAGTTAAAAAATTGATCAGCTATTTTCAGTCATATGTACGCCGATGAGCAAGGCGCCTAATGCTTTTCTAAATAATTGTAAATGTTTTTGCATTGAAATTCGACCATAGTTTTTTTATGATGGATAAGGTATAGTTGAAATTTTAAAGGATGGGAGAGGGGAAAATGTCAATAAGTCCCACCGAAAAAAAAGAGAGATTCAGGCTATTAATACAACAGCTTGGTTTAACAGAAGATACATTTTTTAAACATTTTACAAATGCTGAGATAGAAAAGCTAGTAGTAGAACGAACATCTAAACGTTGGCATTTTTATTTTGAATTAGAACGTATTCTACCATTTCCAATTTTTAATCGTTTTGCACTTCAATTACAGAATACTTTCCAACATATTGCTAATGTTCATTTTTCCATACATGTAAAAGATCAGTCCTATGAAGAACAAATGATTATGGATTATTGGAAGCATTGCTTAAACGATATTGAAGGAATTTCTCCTATGCTTATTTCTTTGCTCCACAACCAGTATCCAAGCATTAAGGGAAACAAGCTTTTGATTGAAACAAGAAATGACACAGAAGCACGTACATTAAAGCAAAAATATGGTGAAATTATAGCAAATGCTTACCAATCAGTTGGATTTCCATTACTATCCATAGAAACAGTTATTGCTCAAAATCAATCTGATGAAGACTATCAAAGATTCCTGGAAGAAAAGAAAAAGGAAGACGAAGAACGAGCTAAATTGGCTGTTATGGAAATTCAGAAGAAGGCATCAGACAAAACAGACAGTGAGGTTGCCAGCGGTCCATTAGTTATAGGTATGAACATAAAGGATGATGATTCTTATAGGCGAATCGAGGAAATCCTTGATGAGGAAAGGCGCATCTTTGTAGAAGGATATGTTTTCTTTGCTGAGACGAAAGAGCTTCGTAGTGGTAGAACACTATTAACCTTTAAAATTACTGATTACACAAGCTCTATTTTGGTTAAGATGTTTTCTCGTGATAAGGAGGATGCAGAGATCCTTGGCAGGGTAAAAAAAGGTATGTGGCTCCGTGCCCGTGGAAGCATCCAAAATGATACGTTTGTTCGTGACTTGGTTATGATTGCAAATGATTTAAATGAAATCAAACCAGTTGAACGAAAAGACCTTGCACCGGATGATGAAAAACGTGTAGAACTGCATTTGCATACACCGATGAGTCAAATGGATGCTGTTACATCTGTTAGTGATTTAGTTGCACAAGCGAAAAAATGGGGGCACAAAGCGATAGCAGTTACAGACCATGGTGTTGTACAATCCTTTCCAGAGGCGTTCGGTGCGGGCAAGAAAAATGATATTAAAATATTGTATGGTGTGGAAGCTAACTTGGTCGATGATGGGGTTCCTATTGCCTACAATGAGGCACATCGATTGCTTGCAGAAGATACTTTTGTCGTATTTGACGTGGAAACGACCGGTCTTTCAGCTGTGTACGATACCATTATCGAATTAGCTGCCGTCAAAATTAAAAATGGGGACATTGTAGATCGCTTTGAATCCTTCGCAAAAGCACATCGTCCATTATCCAATACCATTATTGAGCTTACTAGTATTACGGATGATATGCTCGAAGATGCACCGGAAGTGGATGAAGTTTTGAAAAAGTTTCAAGAGTGGACTGGTGATGCTATTCTTGTTGCCCACAATGCTTCATTCGATATGGGATTTTTAAATGTCGGCTATAGTAAAATGGGATTTCCAAAAGTAACAAATCCAGTAATAGATACGCTCGAGTTAGCAAGATGGCTATATCCGGAATTTAAAAATCATCGTCTAAATACATTAGCCAAAAAATTTGATGTAGAATTGACCCAGCATCACCGGGCAATTTATGATACAGAAGCTACAGGATACATTTTATTAAAGATGCTTAAAACCTCTTCTGAACGTGGGATAGAATACCATGATCAGTTTAATCAATTTATGGGAGAAGGCGGAGCATATAAACGAGCAAGACCGTCTCATTGTACGCTTATTGCTCAAACAGAAGCGGGATTAAAAAATTTATTTAAGCTAATATCCCTTGCCAATATTGACTATTTCTATCGGGTACCTCGAATACCGCGCTCTAAATTGCAAATGTTGAGAGAAGGAATATTAGTCGGCTCCGGATGTGATAAGGGAGAAGTCTTTGAAGGAATGATGCAAAAAGGCCCAGAAGAGGTAGAGGAAATTGCAAAATTCTATGATTTTCTAGAAGTGCAACCAAAAGAAGTTTATGCCCATTTAATTGAATTGGAGCTCATTCGTGATGATAAATCGCTAGAGGAAATTATTACGAATATTGTAAACTTGGGTGAAAAGTTAAATCTACCGGTTGTCGCAACAGGAAATGTACATTACTTACATCCGCGAGATAAAATTTATCGCAAAATATTAATAAACTCACAGGCGGGTGCGAATCCATTAAATCGCCATAAACTGCCTGATGTTCATTTTCGTACTACCGATGAAATGTTAGAGGCTTTTTCCTTTTTAGGTGAAGAAAAAGCCAAGGAAATAGTTGTAACCAATACAAATAAAATTGCAGATTTAATAGATGATATTAAACCAATAAAGGATGACTTATATACTCCAAAAATAGAAGGTGCCGAAGATGAAATCAAGAATATGAGTTATTCTATGGCAAGGTCTATTTATGGAGATGAGCTGCCGGAAATTGTCGAGGCAAGGCTGGAGAAAGAGCTGAAAAGTATTATTGGTCACGGATTTGCCGTAATTTATTTAATATCTCACAAGCTCGTAAAGAAATCATTGGATGATGGTTACCTGGTCGGCTCACGTGGTTCAGTAGGATCTTCTTTTGTAGCTACTATGACGGAAATTACGGAAGTAAATCCGTTACCACCACATTATATTTGTACCGAATGCAAGCATTCCGAATTTTTTAATGATGGTTCGGTAGGATCCGGTTTTGACCTTCCGGATAAAAACTGCCCAAACTGTGGAGCTAAATATAAAAAGGATGGACATGATATCCCCTTTGAAACGTTCCTAGGGTTTAAGGGTGACAAAGTACCGGATATCGACTTAAACTTTTCAGGCGAATATCAACCAAGAGCACATGCTTATACGAAGGTACTATTTGGTGAAGATTATGTTTACCGTGCGGGTACAATTGGTACGGTTGCCGAAAAAACAGCTTATGGATATGTAAAAGGTTATGCGCAGGATAATAATTTGCATTTGCGTGGTGCAGAAGTTGATCGTCTAGTACAAGGCTGTACTGGTGTTAAGAGAACTACTGGTCAGCACCCTGGAGGAATTATTATTATACCTGATTATATGGATGTGTATGACTTTACACCAATTCAGTATCCCGCGGATGACAATAGCTCTGAATGGAAAACTACCCACTTTGATTTCCATTCCATTCATGATAATGTCTTGAAAATGGATATTCTTGGACACGACGATCCGACCGTCATAAGAATGCTGCAAGATTTAAGCGGTATTGATCCGAAAACCATTCCGACCGACGACCAGGAAGTGATGAAAATATTCAGCGGCACTGAATCATTGGGCGTTACACCAGAGCAAATAATGTGTAATACTGGAACACTTGGTATTCCGGAATTTGGTACACGATTTGTTAGACAAATGCTTGAGGATACAAAACCAACTACATTCTCTGAATTAGTACAAATTTCTGGGTTATCACATGGTACGGATGTATGGCTGGGAAATGCACAAGAGCTAATCCAAAATGGAATATGTACCTTGTCAGAAGTAATTGGTTGCCGTGATGATATTATGGTTTATTTAATTTATCAAGGAATTGAACCATCACTAGCATTTAAGATTATGGAATCAGTTCGAAAAGGAAAAGGTCTTCAACCCGAAATGGAAGAGGAAATGAGGAAACAAAATGTACCAGAATGGTATATTGATTCCTGCAAAAAAATAAAGTATATGTTCCCGAAAGCACACGCGGCCGCATATGTATTAATGGCTGTTAGGATTGCTTATTTCAAAGTTCATCTACCTCTATATTATTATGCTGCTTATTTTACAGTAAGAGCAGAGGATTTTGATTTAGAATCCATGGTCCGGGGCAGTAATGCTATTAAATCCAAAATTGAAGAAATAAATGAAAAAGGCTTGGATGCATCACCAAAGGAAAAAAGCTTGCTAACGGTATTGGAAATCGCTTTGGAAATGGTGGAACGAGGTTTCCATTTTCAGAGAGTTGACCTTTACCGTTCGAGTGCTAAGGAATTTATCATTGATGGCAATTCTCTCATTCCTCCTTTTAATGCGATTCCTGGTTTGGGAACAAACGCTGCTTTAAATATAGTAAAGGCAAGAGAAGAAGGGGAATTCTTATCAAAAGAAGATTTGCAGCAACGTGGAAAAGTTTCCAAAACAATTATTGAATACTTGGACAAGCATGGCTGCTTGGAAGATCTTCCTGAACAAAATCAATTATCCTTATTTTAGTCAAAATAATTGAAGTTCTAGGTTCAGAATATAATCCATCAACGAACAGAACGGTCGAGGCACCTCCACTTTTCTATGTCTAGCTTTGGTGCCTATCGGCTAGCGGATTTCTACGTCTTCTCCCTACGATAAGTCAACATCGGTGAAATTTGAAGTGCTAATTTCCATTGCTCGAGAACGACCTCGCCGTGTTTCCTTTATCTCAGTCGAAGACTCCGAAATCCGTACGTCGATGAGCAAGGCACGACCGCTTTTCTATGTCTAGCTTTGGTGCCTATCGGATTTCTACGTCTTCTCCCTACGATAAGTCAACATCGGTGATATTAGAAGTGCTAATTTCCATTGCTCGTGAACGACCTCGCCGTGTTTCCTTTATCTCAGGCGAAGACTCCGAAATCTCGTACGCCGATGAGCAAGGTACCACCGCTTTTCTTATCATTTGCATTAATTTGCAGGTTATGGTATATTTTTATTGGAAATACTATTGATAGCTCTCGTATTTAAGAGTGGGTCTTACCCGCTCTTTCTTGTTTTTTACTTTAAATAAGTATTAGTGTAAACACAAAAGAACAACAATTAAGAATGAGCCTTTATCAACGATGTAATGTACAATCTGTAGGAGGTATTTATGAGTAAAGTAACGGACGTTATTGAAGAACTCGTTACACCAATCGTAGATGAAATGCAGCTGGATCTTGTAGACATCGAATATGTCAAGGAAGGGAAGAATTGGTTCCTTCGCATTTTTATTGACAAAGAAGATGGTATAGATATTGAGGAATGTGGGATTGTTAGTGAACGTTTAAGTGAAAAGTTGGATGCTATAGACCCTATTCCACATAATTATTTCCTCGAGGTTTCATCACCAGGTGCAGAGCGACCGTTAAAAAAGGAAAAAGATTTTGTCAATGCAGTAGGGAAAAATGTAAGTATAAAAACCTATGAAGCAATTGATGGAGAAAAGAGTTTTGAGGGTAATCTTCTTGACTTTGATGGTCAAACTTTGACCATTGAAGTAAAAATGAAAACTAGGAAAAAGCAAATCAGTATTCCATTTGAAAAAGTGGCGAATGCCCGTCTGGCAATTATTTTTTAATATTTGATTTTTTCGGAAGATGATTGCACAGTAATGTTACTGTGACATGCTTTACTTATTTATTAAGGGGGATGACATTTCCATGAGCACAGAATTATTAGATGCTCTATTAATATTGGAAAAAGAGAAAGGAATTTCTCGCGATGTTATAATTGATGCCATTGAAGCAGCTTTAGTTTCTGCATATAAAAGAAATTTTAACCAAGCGCAAAACGTTCGTATTGATTTGAATTTAGGCAATGGCACCATGAAAGTCTTTGCTCGTAAAGATGTAGTCGAGGAAGTGTTTGATTCACGACTTGAAATTTCTGTTGAAGATGCTCGTAAAATTAACCCTGCATATGAAATTGGTGATGTCGTTGAATTGGAAGTAACACCAAAAGATTTTGGACGTATTGCAGCTCAAACGGCGAAGCAAGTAGTTACTCAACGAGTGCGTGAAGCAGAAAGAGGAATTATTTATTCGGAATTTATTGATCGTGAAGATGATATTATGACAGGTATTGTCCAACGTCAGGATCCTCGATTTATTTATGTAAACTTAGGGAAAATTGAAGCACTGCTTCCACAAAGCGAACAAATGCCAAACGAAACATACAAACCGCATGATCGCATAAAGGTTTATATTACAAAAGTGGAAAAAACAACAAAAGGTCCACAAATCTTTGTTTCCCGTACACATCCTGGTCTATTAAAACGTTTGTTTGAAATTGAAGTTCCAGAAATTTACGATGGTACAGTAGAAATTAAATCCGTTGCCCGTGAGGCTGGCGACAGATCCAAAATATCTGTTCATACAGAACAGACGGAAGTGGATCCAGTGGGAGCATGTGTGGGACCAAAAGGCACAAGGGTTCAAGCCATTGTTAATGAATTAAAGGGTGAAAAAATTGATATTGTAGAATGGTCAGACGATCCGGTTACTTTTGTTGCTAATGCATTAAGTCCATCAAAGGTTTTAGATGTAATCGTGGATGAAAATGAAAAAGCAACAACCGTTGTTGTACCAGATTACCAATTGTCATTAGCAATCGGTAAGCGTGGTCAAAATGCACGCTTGGCAGCAAAACTTACCGGATGGAAAATAGACATTAAAAGTGAAACCGATGCTAGGGATTTAGGGATATATCCGCGCATGAATAATAGCTTATTCGCTGATGACGATGATGACTACGATACATTCGAAGTAACCGAAGATTACGAATAAGAGGTGATCAAAATGGCTACTCGGAGAAAAATTCCATTAAGGAAATGTGTTGCAACAGGTGAAATGAAGCCTAAGAAAGAAATGGTTCGAATTGTGCGCTCCAAAGAAGGCGAAGTTTCTATAGACACTACTGGGAAACAGTCAGGCAGAGGAGCATACCTTTCAAAGGATAAAGAGGCAATATTGCTAGCTAAAAAGAAAAATATTTTAGCTGGCCATCTCGAGGCAAGTGTTAATGAAGAAATATATGATGAGCTGCTTAAGCTTGTGGAGAGAGAGAACTTAAGTAAATGAGTCATTCAAAAGCCATGTCTCTACTAGGATTAGCTAATAGGGCTCGGAAAGTGATATCAGGTGAAGAACTTGTTCTTAAAGATATAAAGTCCGGTCGTGCGAAGCTTGTATTACTTTCAAAGGATGCCTCGCAGAATACCTCTAAGCGAATACAAGACAAGTGTCTGTACTATAAAGTTCCTATTGTACTGGTTGATAATAGGGAGGAGCTTGGTTCCGCAATTGGTAAGGAAGCTAGAGTAGTTGTAGCGATAAATGATGCCGGCTTTGCAAAGAAACTTACAACACTGCTCGCAAGAATTTGATGGGGGTGAACATATGGTTAAAACAAGAGTTTATGAATACGCAAAAAGCCATAATATTTCAAGTAAAGATGTAATTAGTAAGTTAAAAGAAATGAATATAGAAGTTACCAATCATATGTCAACTATAGATGGGAATGCTATTGAGAAATTGGATTCTGTCTATAATTCAACAAAGAAAGAATCTGATGGGAAAAATAGCAAAAGTCAACAAAAACAACCTAATGGACAAAATAGTAAAAACCAATCAGGTAATGATAAACAGAAACAATCTGAAAAAACAAAATCAGCTGCTAGATTAAACCAAATGGAAGATGAAGAGGATATCGTGATAGATAAAGTACAATCAAAACCACAAACTAAACAGAAGCAAAATGTTGAAGGTAAGAAAACAAACAAAGAAGATTCTTTAAAAGAAAATAAAGTATTTAACAAAAACAATAACAATAGCAATAACAATAACAATAACCGCAACAACAATAACAATAACCGTAATAATAACAATAACCGTAACAATAAAAATAAACACAAACAAAAAAACACTCCACCGCAACAGCCAGTTCAAAAACAGAAAGAGCTGCCAAAGAAAATTGTCTTTAGTGAATCATTAACAGTAGCAGAACTAGCGAAAAAACTCCATCGTGAGCCATCCGAAATTATTAAAAAGCTTTTTATGTTAGGTGTAGTTGCTACGATTAACAAAGAGCTTGATAAAGATGCAATAGAACTAATTGCGACAGATTACGGCGTTGAAGTAGAAGAAGAGATCAAAGTGGACGTAACAGATCTTGAGGTGTATTTTACAGAGGACGCTCCGGAAGACTTAGTAGAACGTCCGTCAGTTGTTACCATTATGGGGCATGTAGACCACGGAAAAACAACTACTTTGGACTCCATTCGTAATACTAAAGTAACTGCCGGTGAGGCAGGCGGTATAACACAACATATTGGTGCCTACCAAGTAGAGGTAAACGGAAAGAAAATTACATTCCTAGATACTCCGGGTCATGCTGCATTTACTACTATGCGTGCACGTGGTGCGCAAATTACGGACATAACTATCTTAGTCGTCGCTGCTGATGATGGTGTAATGCCACAAACAGTGGAAGCTATTAATCATGCTAAGGCTGCAGGCGTTCCGATTATCGTTGCTGTCAATAAAATGGATAAACCAAGTGCAAATCCAGACCGTGTAATGCAGGAATTAACAGAATATGGTCTTATCCCTGAAGATTGGGGTGGAGATACTATTTTTGTTCCAATTTCTGCTTTAACGGGTGAAGGTATCGATAGCTTGCTTGAAATGATTCTACTCGTTTCAGAGGTAGAAGAATATAAGGCAAATCCTAGCCGTAATGCACTTGGTACTGTAATTGAAGCTCAGCTTGATAAAGGGCGCGGGTCGGTAGCAACATTGCTTGTTCAAAACGGTACATTAAGGGTAGGAGATCCAATCGTTGTTGGTAGCACATTTGGTCGTGTTCGGGCAATGGTGAATGATTTAGGACGTCGTGTGAAGGAAGCAAAGCCTTCTACACCTGTTGAAATTACTGGGTTGAATGATGTTCCTCAAGCCGGGGATCGATTTGTTGTCTTTGCTGACGAGAAAACAGCCCGTCAAGTTGGGGAAGCAAGATCCCAACAAGCTATAATGGCTCAAAGAAATGATACCGCCCGCATTAGCTTGGATACATTATTTGAACAAATGAAGCAAGGCGAAATGAAGGATTTAAATATTATTATTAAAGCAGATGTACAAGGTTCTGTTGAAGCACTTGCAGCAGCACTACAGAAATTAGATGTGGAAGGTGTAAATGTAAGAATCATTCATACTGCCGTAGGGGCAATTAATGAATCAGATATTACATTGGCAGCTGCATCAAATGCGATTGTCATTGGCTTCAACGTACGCCCAGATGTAAATGCTAAGCGTGCTGCAGAAGCTGAAAAAGTAGATGTTCGTCTACACAGAATTATTTATAAAGTAATTGAAGAAATTGAATCCGCAATGAAAGGGATGCTTGACCCAGAATTCGAGGAAAAAATCATTGGGCAAGCAGAAGTGCGTACAACCTTTAAAGTATCTAAAATCGGTACGATTGCAGGTTCTTATGTTACGGACGGCAAAATTACCCGTGATAGCGGTGTAAGGGTAATCCGCGACGGAGTCGTTATTTTCGAAGGCGAAATCGATACGTTAAAACGTTTTAAAGATGATGCCAAAGAAGTAAGTCAAGGTTACGAATGTGGTATTACCGTTAAAAACTTTAATGATGTTAAAGATGGAGATGTCATCGAAGCATATATCATGCAAGAAGTGGAAAGAAAATGATTGGAAGTTTGGAATGCGAATTCCGAATTTATGATGCCGCTTCATTAAAAGAGAAGCGGGCAGTTCTGCAGCGTGTATTAACTCGTTTGAAGCAAAAATACAATGTTTCCTGTGCAGAGGTAGGACACCAGGATGTATGGCAACGCACCAAAATTGCCATCGTGACGGTTGCCTCCTCGCAAAAGGCTGCGGAAAGAGAATTGGAAAATTCACTTAAGTTTCTGGACTCATTTCCAGAATGGGAAAGATTAGAAACAATTTTTGAGTGGTTGTAAAATTGTGAGGTGGTAAGGAATGAGCCTGCGTGCTAATCGAGTCGGCGAACAAATGAAAAAAGAGCTTAGTGACATTATCGGTCGAAAAATAAAAGACCCACGTATTGGCTTTGTAACTGTAACCGGGGTTGAGGTTACAGGTGACCTTCAACAAGCAAAAGTATTTATTACTGTTCTTGGAGATGAAAAACAAAGGGAAAATACATTAAGCGGTTTGGAAAAAGCAAAGGGCTTTATCCGCTCTGAAGTTGGACACCGAATTCGTTTAAGAAAAACTCCGGAATTGTTTTTCGAAATCGATGAATCTATTGACTATGGAAATAAAATCGAAACATTGTTAAAAGAAATTCATCGCGATGAATAAATTTTAAAAAAAGATAGACATGACCCAAGTGTCTATCTTTTTTGTATTAATATTTCCAATATGAAAAGAAAAACTAAATGTAGTATTGATAAAGGAGTTATAAAATGGATGGTATTCTACCTCTTTGGAAGCCTCAAGGAATGACGTCACATGATTGTGTTTTTAAAGTTCGTAAATTGCTGAAAATGAAAAAAGTGGGACATACCGGTACTTTGGATCCAGATGTAACTGGGGTATTGCCAATTTGCTTAGGAAGAGCAACAAAGGTTGCGGAATATATAACAAATGCCGGAAAGGAATATGAGGGGGAGGTCACGCTAGGTTTTTCAACTACTACGGAGGATTCCTCAGGGGAAGTAGTGGAAGAAAAAACAATTAACAAGGCAATTTTAAGATCAGAAATAATGGATGTGTTGATGGAATTAACGGGAGAAATTACACAGACACCACCGATGTATTCTGCTGTTAAAGTAGGGGGAAAAAGGTTGTATGAATATGCAAGGAAAGGAATCTCGGTAGAACGTCCTTCCAGAACGGTACAAATATATAGAATAGACCTTTTAGATGATAGAACTCAATTCGAAGGAGAGACAATTTCCTTTCGTTTTCGAGTTCAATGCAGTAAAGGGACATATATTAGGACATTGGCCGTTACGATTGGCGAACGTCTTGGTTATCCTGCACATATGTCTTTCTTAACAAGAATTTCATCTGGATCTTTTACAAAGGAAGATTGCGTTACCTTTGCAGAGCTAGAAGAACATATCCATTCTAATTCATTGGAAACAGTTATCTTACCTTTAGAAAGAGGTCTAAATAGTTTGCCGAAAATTGAAATTAGTGATAAATTAGCAGAGAAAGTGAAAAATGGCGCCGTATTACCAAAGGATAGCTTACCTTGGAATGAATCTTTTACAGAAGCAGCTATTTTTCATGATCATCAAGCAATCGCTATTTATAGACCGCATCAAGATAAACCAGGTTTATTAAAACCAGTGAAAGTATTATATACGTAATAGAAACAGGTGAGATATTATATGAAGGTTATGACATTACATCATCCGCATTCTTATTCCAAGACAGACTTTCCTCCATTAGTAATGGCGTTAGGGTATTTTGATGGCATTCATTTAGGACATAAAAAAGTTATTACTACTGCTAAAAACATTGCGGAAGAACATATTTGGAAAAGTGCTGTAATGACATTTGATCCACATCCATCAGTAGTATTAAGTGCACAGAATAAGCATGTAGAATTAATAACACCATTAGATGAGAAAATACGCCTGATGGAAGAACTGGGAATTGATTATTTGATCATTGTTCGTTTTACATCCAGCTTTGCAAGTTTAGATCCGCAAGAATTTGTCAATCAATATATAATAGGCTTAAATGTAAAACATGTTGTAGCCGGTTTTGATTTTACATATGGAAAGTTTGGAAAAGGGACGATTGATACAATGCCTCTTCATTCCAAAAACGAATTTGGCTGTACGAAAGTAGAGAAGCTTAATTCTCCAAATGGTGATGAAAAAGTAGGCTCTACTTTAATACGAAAATTGTTACACGAAGGTGATGTAACGGGGGCTTATTCATTATTAGGCCGTTTTTACCGAACCGATGGTATTGTTGTCCATGGTGAAAAAAGAGGAAGACAAATAGGCTTTCCAACAGCAAATATTAAACTAAATAGTGACTATATAGTTCCTCAAAACGGAGTCTATGCTGTAAAAATATATGTAAATAATCAATGGCATCAAGGGGTTTGTAATATTGGAGTAAAACCAACCTTTAAAAATCCTGATGAATTTACAAGATCAATTGAAGTCCATATTATTGATTTTGATCATTCTATCTATGGAGAAGAGGTCACCATTGAATGGCATAAAAGAATGCGTGATGAACAAAAATTTGACGGAATTGAAGCGTTGAAATCACAAATTGCCAAAGATAAGCAAACAACTATTGACTATTTTAAACAATTAGACAAATAAGTCGGGTATCCTAGGGAGTATAAATATTTGACTTGTATTTTTATAGTAAAAGTAGTATTCTTAAATAGTATTGAACCATTGCTTGGCATGGCGAGTCACCGACGCATGCTAGGGAATTGGGGATTTCATTAATTTTTTAGGAGGTGAAAAGGATGGCGATTTCACAAGAACGTAAAAACGAAATCATCAACCAATTTAAAGTTCATGAGAACGATACAGGCTCTGCTGAGGTTCAAATTGCAGTCCTTACTGAGGATATCAATAATTTGAATGAACATTTACGTACTCATAAAAAAGATCACCACTCTCGTCGTGGTCTTATGAAAATGGTAGGTAAACGTCGTAATCTACTTACTTATCTTCGTAATAAAGATGTTCAACGTTATCGTGAATTGATTAACAAGCTTGGTTTACGTCGTTAATGAAGTAGAAAAACATGCAAAGCGGGATTTTTCCCGCTTTTTTGTTAGCACAAAAATTTTAATGTGTTACTGTTTTACAAAGTGTTTAGACAGTACTTAACACTTTACTCCCAATAACTACCCAGACAAAATTTTTTCACTTTGGTGAACAATACATATTATATTAGAACTACAACGAAAAAATTCTGAATCCATTCTATATATTCGAAAACAATGAAAGGAGTTTATACATGGAACAAGCAAAACAAATTTTTACCATGGATTGGGCTGGACGCAAGCTTTCTGTTGAAATTGGCCAATTAGCCAAGCAAGCAAACGGCGCCGTTCTTGTCCGTTATGGAGATTCTGGTGTATTAAGCACCGCTACAGCTTCAAAAGAGCCAAAAACAGTGGATTTCTTTCCGTTAACTGTAAATTATGAAGAAAGATTATATGCAGTAGGAAAAATACCAGGAGGTTTTATCAAAAGAGAAGGCAGGCCAAGTGAAAAGGCAATATTAGCAAGTCGACTAATTGACCGTCCTATTCGCCCACTTTTTGCTGATGGATTTCGCAATGAAGTTCAAGTTGTCAGTATTGTAATGAGTGTGGATCAGGATTGTCCAACAGAAATGGCAGCTATGTTTGGTTCTTCCCTTGCTCTTTCTGTATCAGATATTCCATTTGAGGGCCCAATCGCTGGTGTAATTGTTGGCCGAGTAGACGGCAATTTTATTATTAATCCTACAGTTGAGCAAACCGAAAAAAGTGATATGCATTTAACGGTTGCAGGTACAAAGGATGCCATTAATATGGTTGAAGCAGGTGCGAATGAAGTGCCGGAAGAAACGATGCTAGAAGCAATTATGTTTGGTCATGAAGAGATTAAAAAGCTAATTGCTTTCCAAGAAGAGATCGTTGCTAAAGTCGGAAAAGAAAAAATGGAAGTTGCTCTTTATGAAATTGATCCGCAAATTGAAGCAGAAGTGCGTGAAATTTGTGAAAAAGAGATGATTGCAGCAATCCAGGTTCAAGAGAAGCATGCACGGGAAGATGCAATTTCAGAAGTGAAAAAGAAAGTTATTGCAGTGTATGAAGAAAGAGAAAATCTCGAAGAAGAAACAATTAAGCAAGTGAAAAAAATTCTAGATAAATTAGTGAAAAATGAAGTACGGAGACTAATTACGGAAGATAAGGTTCGCCCTGACGGAAGAAGTATTGATGAAATTCGTCCGTTATCATCTGAAGTGGGAATATTACCACGTACGCATGGTTCCGGTCTCTTTACTCGAGGACAAACTCAAGCTTTAAGTGTGTGTACATTAGGTGCGTTAGGAGATGTACAAATTCTTGATGGATTAGGAATTGAAGAGTCCAAACGCTTCATGCACCATTATAATTTCCCGCAGTTTAGTGTGGGGGAAACAGGGCCGATGCGTGGACCGGGTCGCCGAGAAATTGGACATGGTGCATTAGGAGAACGTGCCCTCGAGCCGGTTATCCCGAATGAACAGGAATTTCCATATACGATACGTTTAGTATCAGAGGTTCTTGAATCAAATGGATCGACATCACAAGCAAGTATATGTGGAAGTACCTTAGCCATGATGGATGCAGGTGTGCCGATTAAAGCTCCAGTTGCTGGAATTGCAATGGGACTTGTGAAGTCCGGAGAACATTATACTATCTTAACCGATATCCAAGGGATGGAAGACCATCTAGGAGATATGGACTTTAAAGTAGCAGGAACAGAAAAAGGTGTTACCGCTCTACAAATGGATATTAAAATAGAAGGATTATCCAGAGAAATATTAGAGGAAGCATTGCAGCAAGCAAAACGTGGTCGTATGCAAATTCTTGCTAGTATGATGTCCACCATTTCTAAGCCTAGAGAAGAGCTTTCCGTATATGCGCCAAAAATATTAACCATGACTATTAACCCTGATAAAATCCGTGATGTAATTGGACCAAGCGGTAAACAAATTAATAAGATCATCGAAGAAACTGGAGTAAAAATAGATATTGAACAAGATGGAAAAATCTTTATTTCTTCTGCTAATGAGGAAATGAATAAAAAAGCCAAAAAAATCATTGAGGATATTGTCCGGGAAGTAGTTGTAGGACAAGTCTACCTAGGAAAAGTAAAACGAATTGAAAAATTTGGAGCTTTCGTAGAAATCTTTAATGGTAAAGATGGCCTGGTTCACATTTCAGAATTAGCGGAAGAACGTGTGAAAAAAGTGGAAGATGTGGTGAAGATAGGCGACGAAATTCTCGTTAAAGTCACCGAAGTAGATAATCAAGGAAGAGTAAATCTATCCCGCAAGGCAGTTATCAAGGAGCAAAAGGAAAAAGAACAGCAAGCATAGAAATAAAAAGTCAGGGATTCCTGACTTTTTTCATTGAAAAGAGGATAATTAAATCATTATTCTATGGCTTCAAGCATTCCAGCTTTTCGTTCTACCTTGTCCTTCTTCAACATAAAGTATAGATGAAGGAGGAAGGTGACCATGAAAAACAGGAAAAGCTTGATTGGAATCATTGTGATTGCTATTCTAACAGTAGTCCTAATTCAAAATCCATTATCAAATCAATATCTTGCAAAATTAAAACAAGGTACAGTTTACATATATGCTGATCAGAGTGATTTATACAATCAAATAGAACTAGCAGCAAAACAATACGCAAAACAACCGCAGGATGCAAAGGTTGATAAAATTTGGAAGGCAATACCAGGCTATAATGGACTTAAGGTGGATGTAAAAGCATCATATAACAATATGAAAAAGGATCATAAATATGATAAAAATAAATTAATTTTTACACAAATCCCGCCTAAGGTTCATTTGAAGGATTTACCCGCAAGTCCAATTTATAAAGGCAATCCCGAAAAACCGATGGTAAGTTTTTTAATTAATGTTGCATGGGGCAACGAATACTTGCCAAAAATGCTTGAAACATTAAAAAAGCATAATATTCATGCCACCTTCTTTTTAGAAGGAAGATGGACACAACAAAATCCGGAATTAGCTAAAATGATTGT
Organism: Bacillus sp. FJAT-49736; assembly: GCF_018343615.1. GTDB lineage: Bacteria > Bacillota > Bacilli > Bacillales > Bacillaceae_C > Margalitia. The sequence goes on from NZ_JAGYPI010000001.1 coordinate 865,047, forward strand.
AGAGGATGGTAATGAAATAGGAAACCATTCTTTTTCTCATCCTGATATGAAAATTTTAACTGCTGACCGAATTCGTCAAGAGTTAATAAAAACAAACCAAGTAATAGAAGCAACCACAGGGAAAAAAGTGAAATGGTTTGCTCCACCAAGTGGCAGTTATCGAGATGAGGTAGTTGATATTGCAGATTCCATGGATATGGGTACCATCATGTGGAGCGTGGATACCGTAGACTGGCAAAAACCTTCTCCAAATATCATTATTAACCGAGTAATGACAAAGGTTCACCCTGGTGCACTTATATTAATGCATCCAACTGATTCAACTGCAAAGGCATTGGAACATCTCATTTTAGAAATAAAGAAAAAGGAATACAGAATTGGGACTGTAACGAAGCTAATGGATGAAGAAAGAATCATAAAAAAATAATGATGGAAAACGAATAAAAGGAAAAGATAAGAAAAAAGCTTTTCGTAAGGTTTGTATTTTCCTAGTAACCGGTGGGGATTTCATCGATTAGGTAATGCAGCATGAATGAAGGAGGAATAATCGTGATAAAGAAATATACTTGTCAAAATGGTCTAAGAATTGTACTAGAAGAAATTCCAACCGTTCGTTCAGTAGCTATTGGGATTTGGATCGGAACAGGTTCCAGACATGAAACTAAGATTAATAATGGGATATCGCACTTTTTGGAGCATATGTTCTTTAAAGGAACTAAAACGAGAACAGCTCGTGAAATAGCGGAAGCTTTTGATTCTATAGGGGGACAGGTCAATGCCTTTACTTCTAAAGAATATACATGCTACTATGCAAAGGTCTTGGATAATCATTCTCAATTTGCCTTAGAAACTCTTGCGGATATGTTCTTTCATTCGACATTTGTGGAAGAGGAATTAAAAAAAGAGAAAAATGTTGTATATGAAGAAATTAAGATGTATGAAGATACGCCGGATGATATTGTCCATGATCTTTTAAGCAAAGCTGTATATGAAAATCATCCACTTGGATACCCAATACTTGGCACGGAAGAAACATTGGAAACCTTCAATAGCGACACTTTACATCAATATATGCATGATATGTATACCCCTGATCGGGTAGTAATATCTGTTGCAGGGAATGTTAACGAAGAATTTATAAAGAAAATCGAATCACTATTTGGCTCCTATACTGGTGGAAACGACAGTCGAAATGAATTAGTACCGATTTTCCATGCTGGTCAAATGGTTAAAAAGAAAGAAACAGAGCAAGCCCACCTTTGTATAGGGTATGAAGGTTTACCAGTGGGCCATAAGCAAATTTACGATTTAATCGTGTTAAACAATATTTTAGGAGGCAGCATGTCATCACGTCTTTTTCAAGAGGTAAGAGAGCAACGTGGACTTGCATATTCTGTATTTTCCTATCATTCTTCCTATAAGGATACAGGTATGGTAACTGTATATGGAGGAACGGGAGCGAACCAATTAGATCAATTATATGATACAATTTGTGAAACACTGGAAAAGATCAAAAATCAAGGTGTAACAGAAAAAGAAGTGCAAAATTGTAAGGAACAATTAAAAGGAAGCCTTATGCTCAGCCTAGAAAGCACTAATAGCCGGATGAGCAGAAATGGAAAAAATGAGCTTCTATTAGGCTATCATCGTTCATTAGATGAAATTGTCGAAGTGATCGATCAAGTAACAATGGATAAAGTAAATTCACTTTCGAAAAAAATATTCTCAAAGGAAAGCTCTATTTCTTTAGTTAGTCCAAATGGCAACTTACCACAAAATGCTTAAAAATCCCCAGTTGGGGATTTTTTATTTTCTCATAAATATAATTCTAAAAACCATATACGAGCTATACATTGATAATAAGACAATATTAAAAGGGGGATTTATATGCGGCTAAGTGAGTTAAGTGGAAAAGAAATAGTTGATTTCAAACGTGCCCAAAGGCTTGGTATATTAGGACAGACAGATTTGGAAATAAATGAGGCAACCGGGCATATTCAATCACTTATCATTCCAACTGGGAAATGGAGAAAAAAACATGTTGGAGAAATAAGGGTGCCTTGGCAGCAAATCCGTACGATTGGAACAGATATGATTATTTTAGAAGTTCCTAATTAGTAAGAATAAGTAAAATTTTGACCTCGCTATAGAAGCGGGGTTTTTTGCTTTTTTCATAAGATTAGTCTTTATCTAACACCAAGTGAAATTGGCACTTCAAATTTCACCAAGTGAAATTGGCACTTCAAATTTCACCAAGTGAAATTGGCACTTCAAATTTCACCAAGTGAAATTGGCACTTCAAATTTCACCAAGTGAAATTGGCACTTCAAATTTCACTAGCGCCTATCGGATGATCAAGGCGCTTCCACATTTCTTTTCACCGTTTACCCAATTCTTACATACTATGTGTAAGGTATAAACCCAATCAACATTGAAGAAGGTGACGATATTGATGTTGACAGGACTGCAGATTGCTGTGATTGGTGGAGATGCACGTCAATTAGAGGTAATCCGTAAATTGTCTGAGTTGGATGCAAAACTGTCATTAATCGGATTTGAACAATTAGATCATGTGTTCTCAGGTGTTAGTAAAGAGAAAATACACGAAGTGGATTTTTCGGAAATAGATGCTATTATTCTACCCATCACCGGCACGGATGCAAATGGTCAGGTAGAAATGATTTTTTCTGCAGAAACAGTCGAAATTACAGAAGAAATGCTACTAAAAACACCTGCCCACTGTACCATTTATACGGGTATTAAAAATGCATTCTTAGAAGAAATGACGAAAAAAGTGAAAAGGCGTTTAGTTATGTTATTCGAAAGAGATGATGTTGCAATATATAATTCGATCCCTACCGTAGAAGGCACTATTATGATGGCTATTCAGCATACTGAATTTACTATACATGGTTCCACAGTGGCTGTTTTAGGTTTAGGTAGGGTAGGGATGAGTGTAGCGCGTTCTTTTCACCACCTTGGCGCAAAAGTGAAGGTGGGGGCAAGAAAGAGCGAACATTTAGCAAGAATTACAGAAATGGGACTTGTGCCATTTCATCTAAATGATATTGATAAAGAAGTGCGAGATATTGATATTTGCATAAACACAATTCCACATCTGGTTGTAAATGCTTCTGTCATTCAAAAGATGCCAACCCATACATTAATTATTGATCTAGCCTCGAAACCCGGGGGAACAGACTTCCGTTATGCGGAGAAACGTGGAATTAAAGCATTGCTAGCTCCTAGCTTACCAGGAATAGTAGCGCCAAAATCTGCCGGACAAATTTTAGGAAATGTCCTAGCCCAATTACTGGAAGAAGATGTTGTGAAACGAAAGGGGAAATTAATATGAGTTTAAATGGTAAACGAATTGGTTTTGGATTAACAGGATCCCACTGTACGTATGATGCGGTATTTCCTGAAATTAAAAGATTGGTGGATTCAGGTGCTGAGGTAATACCAGTAGTTACCTTCACAGTAAAAAATACAGAAACACGCTTTGGAAGCGGTGAAGATTGGATAGATAGAATAGAGGAAGTGACGGGCAGAAAGGTAATTGATAGCATTGTCGGCGCAGAGCCGTTAGGGCCAAAACTTCCACTTGATTGTATGGTAATAGCGCCATTAACAGGGAATTCCATGAGTAAAATGGCAAATGCCCTTACTGACTCTCCTGTATTAATGGCTGCAAAAGCAACCTTAAGAAACAGAAAGCCTGTTGTTTTAGGTATTTCTACAAACGATGCTCTTGGTTTAAATGGAGTAAATTTAATGCGGCTAATGTCAACAAAAAATATATATTTTATTCCATATGGTCAAGATGATCCGATTAACAAACCAAATTCAATGGTTGCTAAAATGACTTTACTTCAAGAAACAGTAGAGGAAGCGATCGAGGGCAGACAATTACAGCCGGTAATCATTGAAAGGTTTCGAAATGAATAAACAATAAACGGATCTCACAGTAGCTCGCCTCATCGGCGAGTTTTCTATGGTACTCCGAAATATAGTACAAAAGTTTACTGTCTTGAGGTATATACCTAAGCCTTCCACTTTGCTATGTAATATGATGAATTAGAGAAAATGATATAATATCGTACGTTAATATGGTAAAATAAAATCGTTATTTTCTCTAGTTAAAGGCTTTTTTCATACACAATGTTGCATTTGTAGACGAAAACTTTAAAAATATCCTTAATTAGGTTAAGAATGAATAATATTTTAAAGAAAGATTCTTTTCAAAACTTTGTTACTTTTGGTAAGGAACATATCTCAATGCTTACTTTGGTTAAGACTCAGGTAAGTCATCGAAAGATGCCCAGAAACCAAATCGATATTAGGATGTAACAATATTTGCGAAAAAACATGAAGTGAAACTTAGCCTGAATTAGGATTCATAACAATATATGAACTGCAACATGTTAAAATCTCTTATAGATTTAACAGTCATACGAAAACAGCCCAAATAAAAATTTCGTGAAAAGCTTTATATAAATGAAAAGGGGAATGCTAAATGTCAATATCCAAAGGATTTCACGTGGCAGTGCTTGGTGCCACTGGTGCAGTTGGACAACAAATGATTAAAACGTTGGAAAAAAGAGAGTTTCCTATTAGCAAAATTTCATTCTTATCTTCAGCGCGTTCAGCTGGTACTGTAATAAAATTTAGAGGTGAAGATGTTGTAGTGGAAGAAGCAACACCAGAAAGCTTTAATGGAGTTGACATCGCTTTATTTAGTGCAGGCGGAAGTATTTCTAAATTGTTCGCACCGGAAGCTGTTAAACGTGGTGCAATTGTCATTGATAATACGAGCGCTTACCGAATGGAAAAGGATGTTCCTTTAGTTGTTCCGGAAGTCAATGAGGAAGATTTAAAGCTTCATAATGGAATTATTGCAAATCCAAATTGCTCAACGATACAAATGGTGGTTGCGTTAGAACCAATTAGAAAAGCTTACGGTTTAAAGAAAGTAATTGTTTCCACTTATCAAGCAGTATCTGGTTCTGGAACTGCGGCTATTCAAGAATTAAAGGAACAAACAAAGGCTATCATTAATGGTGATACATTTGACCCTAAGATTTTGCCTGTAAAGGGCGATAAAAACCATTATCAAATTGCATTTAATGCCATTCCTCAAATTGATACATTCATGGATAATGGATTTACTTTTGAAGAAATAAAAATGATTAATGAAACGAAAAAAATTATGCATATGCCAGAATTAAAAGTGGCAGCTACTTGTGTTCGTCTTCCGGTAGAAACAGGGCATTCTGAATCAGTATATTTTGAAGTGGAAAACGAAGGGCTGACAGCCAAACACGTTCAAGATGTGCTTATTACTGCAGAAGGTGTTGTTTTGGAAGATAATCCTGCTGAACAAGTTTATCCAATGCCGGCAAATGCGGTAGGAAAAAATGATGTATTTGTAGGCAGAATCAGAAAGGATTTAGATGAAGACCGCGGGTTCCATATGTGGGTTGTGTCCGATAACCTATTAAAAGGTGCTGCCTGGAACTCTGTTCAAATTGCTGAAAGCCTTATAAAGCTTGGTCTTGTTTAATCTGTATTGATAACTTCCATATTGGTTTACTGTCTAACCTCATCATGAAAAAAATATATACTTTATATAGAGGTGTTAGCATGAAGTTGATTGTGCAGAAATTTGGAGGCACATCTGTACGCGATGAAAAAGGCCGAACTCAAGCAATAAAGCATATTAAAAATGCTCTTCAGGATGGTTATAAGGTAGTGGTGGTTGTATCAGCAATGGGCAGAAATGGTGATCCATATTCTACAGATACTTTGCTTTCCCTTGTACAAAATCCCCAAACACTAATAAATAAGAGGGAACAAGATTTGCTTCTTTCGTGTGGAGAAGTAATTTCAAGCCTTGTATTTACGAACATGCTTCTTGAGGATGATATTAAAGCTACTGCTTTGACAGGATCTCAGGCAGGATTCAGGACAAATGGAGAGCATACTAATGCCAAGATTATAGATATGAAATGTGAAAGACTCATAAAAGAACTAAATACACATGATGTTGTAGTGGTCGCCGGATTCCAAGGATCAGCAAAAAACGGGGATGTTACAACAATCGGTAGAGGTGGCAGTGATACTTCTGCAGCTGCACTTGGTGCTGCTTTAAAGGCAGAATGGATTGATATCTTTACAGATGTAGAAGGAATTATGACTGCAGATCCAAGAATTGCGGATAATGCAAGAAAATTGCCAATCGTAACTTATACGGAAGTTTGCAATATGGCCTATCAAGGTGCAAAGGTTATCCATCCACGTGCTGTTGAAATTGCCATGCAAGCAAAGGTACCAATTCGGATTCGCTCCACCTATTCAGATAATTTAGGTACTCTTGTAACCTCGTTAAATAAACAATCAAGGGGAACGGATATTCGCGAAAGACCAGTAACTGGTATTGCCTATGTATCAAATGTTTCGCAGATAAAGGTGTATGCTAAGGAAGGTCAATATGAGCTTCAGTCTGAAGTGTTTAAAGCGATGGCAAACGAAAATATTAGTGTAGATTTCATAAACATCTCCCCAACTGGTGTAGTTTATACAGTTGCAGAGGATGCGATTGAAAGAGCTATTTCTATATTACAAAAAATGGGATATAAGCCTGAAGTCGAACGGGAATGTGCTAAGGTTTCCGTTGTAGGTGCAGGTATTCATGGTGTACCAGGGGTTACATTCAAAATTGTATCGGCATTATCGGAAAAAAGCATTCGGATATTACAGTCAGCTGATAGCCATACAACAATTTGGGTATTAGTAAAAGAAAACGATTTAGTCGCAGCTGTGAATGCATTGCATGATGCATTTAATTTGCAAGAAGAAACCTTCGAAGTGAATATATAGAGTCTGTAAATGGACAATGTAAATCTTTGAATAGATCTAACGGAAAAATAGAGGGAGTGTTCAATATGAGTCGTTTTGGTAGAATTTCTACTGCCATGGTTACTCCATTCGATGCAAAAGGGAATGTTGATTTTCAAAAAACTACTCAGCTAGTAGAATTTTTAATGGAGAATGGATCAGATTCTCTTGTTATTGCTGGTACAACGGGTGAATCACCTACCTTATCAACGGAGGAAAAGCTTGCATTATTCAGCCATGTAGTAAAAACCGTTAAAGGAAGGGTGCCAGTTATTGCAGGTACTGGAAGCAATAATACTCACGCAACAGTGGAGTTAACGAAAAAAGCAGAGGAAATCGGTGTGGATGCAGTATTAATCGTAGTCCCTTATTATAATAAACCAAATCAAGCGGGACTATATCAGCACTTTAAAACTGTTGCCGAAAATACTAATTTACCTGTTATGCTGTATAATGTTCCTGGTCGTACGGTTGCTAGCTTGCAGCCAGAGACAGTCATTAAATTAGCGGAAATACCAAATATTGTAGCCATAAAGGAAGCGAGCGGAAACTTAGACGCAATGGCTGAAATTATTGCTAATACACGTGAGGACTTTGAATTATACAGTGGCGATGATGGTCTAACTATCCCTGTACTGTCCATCGGAGGTAAAGGTGTTGTGTCTGTTGCATCTCACATTATTGGTAGGGAAATGCAAGAAATGATTAGCTCATTTTTAAATGGATCTAACGAGGCAGCAGCCAAACAACATCAAAAACTGCTTCCACTAATGAGAGGATTATTTGATGCCCCAAGTCCCGTTCCTGTAAAGACCGCTTTACAGCTTAAGGGTCTTAATGTTGGGTCTGTTAGACTTCCATTAGTTCCATTAACCGAGCAGGAAAGAGCAAACTTAGTAGCGTTATTAAATAAACTTTAATCATAGATAGGGAAGGGTGTTTTTTTAGCCCTTTCTTTTTTTATTCACTTTTGTATGTATTATTGGAATAAGTGGTAAAATAGAATCTCTTAAGAAAGTTTTCTTTTTTATATATTTAGCTCAAATTCTGAAAAAAATGGTAATATAATTATATATACCACTTTAGGAAGAAAGGCGAGCATGTAATGATTTTCATATATTTTCTTGCATACATATTTGGGCATATACTTTCAGCACATATAGTTGGGCGAATTTTTTATAATAGAAATATTTTCACGGAAGGCAGTGGAAATCCAGGTGCAAGAAATGCTGGAAGATCGTTTGGGAAAAAAGGATTCATGATTGTTTTATTCGGTGATATGTTGAAAGTAATCGTTATTTGTTTACTTGCAGAATATTTCAAAATGAATTTTTTGCAACAGACAATTCTTTTGCTGTTAGTTATTTTAGGACATATGTACCCTATTTTATATAAGTTTAAAGGCGGGAAAGGTGTGGCTTCTTTTATAGGAGGCATCCTCTATATTTCACCGCTGGCAGCATTGTGCCTCGGACTTACCTTCCTTATTACTTATCCATTTGTAAAATCGTTTACAAAAGCAGGGCTTGCAGGCATTGCATTAACGCCAATATTCACCTTTTTTTTTCATCATAATATAGCAGGAAGCCTCGTCATCTTCTTAATTATATTGCTTATAGTTATGAAACATAAAGAAAAACGGGTAATTGTGGGGGATGGAATATGAACTATACAATAAAAATCGCTAGAACTGCAAAGGAATTTGAGGGGATATTTCAACTCAATTATGATACTTTTGTGGAAGAAATTCCACAGCATCATGAAAACACGGAAAAAAAATTAGTCGATCAGTTTCATGATGAAAATGAATACGTTATTTGCAAGTTGGACGAGGAAGTTATTGGAATGATGGCGATTAGAGATATACGTCCTTTTTCATTAGATAAAAAACTAGGTAGAATTGAAAATTATCTTGACCAAGCCTTTGAGCGACCTTGTGAAATTCGGCTGTTGTCTGTTAAACAAAAATATCGAAACGGACGCGTATTTGCAAGTCTTACTGGCGCATTAATCCGCTATTGTCTACATAAAGGCTATGATATTGCTTTTATTTCAGGTACTACAAGACAATCAAGGCTTTATAAACATATAGGCTTCGAATCGTTTGCACATTTAGTTGGCCATGAAGATGTATTGTTTCAGCCAATGTATTTGACAAAAGATATGTTTTTTCAAAAGGAACATTTAAGATCTCTTTCTTTCATACATACCTTTTTGCCAGGCCCAGTAATGGTTGATAACAAAATCCAATCTGTTTTCTCTTCCCAGCCGGAGTGGCATCGGTCACAAGAGCATAAACAGCTTGCATCAAATGTATTTTCAAAGTTAAAAAAATTAACAAATGCACAAAATGTTTCCGTATTAACAGGCACTGGTACGGTTGCAAATGATGCCGTTGCAGCACAACTACATTCCCTTGGGACAAAAGGATTAATTTTAACAAACGGAGAATTCGGAGAACGCTTAGTTGATCATGCGAATCGTTTTGAGCTTCAATTTGATACATTTGCAGCCCATTGGGGGCAAGCGTACAATTTAGGAGAAATAAGAGCTTTATGTGAAATTAACCAATATGATTGGATTTGGTTTGTTCATTGCGAAACATCGACCGGGATGTTAAATGACTTTGAAGGTTTATCCGGTCTTTGCAGGGAATATTCAATCAAATTGTGCATGGATGCTATAAGTTCAATAGGGGCAGTTCCTTTAAATCTTGCAGACGTATATTTGGCATCAGGTGTTTCTGGGAAAGCGATTAGTGCAGTAACCGGTCTTTCCTTTGTATTCTTTAATCAGCTGGAATTAGGCTCTAGGCAGGTTCCACGTTATCTTGATATACTGTATTATCAAAAATGCGAAGGCATCCCTTTCTCGCAAAATTCCTATTTATTCAAGGCATTAGATATGGCATTGGATAAATTATTTAATCTTGACTATTTCGAAAATAGACTTAAGAGATTTTCTTTTGTTTATGATTCGTTAAAAAATCTTGGTTTTACCTTTGTTGTAGAAAAGAATCAATCTTCTCCATGTGTTATTACGATAGCTTTTCCTAAAGATGTAAAAGCAACTGATTTTGGTTTAGATTTATATTTGAATGGGTATCAAGTGCATTTTCTTAATCGTTATCTAATAAAAAATAATTGGATTCAAATTGCTTTGATGAATACAGATGAAAATACCGTGATAGTGGACCAGCTTCTACGTACATTACAAATATTATTAAGTGAAAATGCTGGAATGGCATTAGTGAAATAATCTAAAAGAATGAAATTGTAAAATCATATTGAACAGTAATTTCTTCTTCAAGTATAATGAGCTTAACTGATTTAGGTCGGAAAAACAGCATTGGAGGAACAAGAATTTGAAAAAGAAAAATGATTCTATTAAAATTATCCCACTTGGAGGAGTGGGAGAGATCGGAAAAAATATGTATGTCATCGAAGTGGATGAGGATATATTTGTCATTGACGCCGGGCTTATGTACCCGGAGAATGAGATGCTCGGAATCGATATCGTTATTCCTGATATTACATATTTAGAGGATAATAAAGAAAGAGTAAAGGGAATATTTTTAACACACGGACATGAAGATGCGATCGGATCCCTTCCATACTTGTTGATGAAATTAAATGTTCCTGTCTATGGAACAAAATTAACTATTGCATTCGCAAAGGAAAAACTGAAGGATGTAGCTATCAATAAAGAGGTTCAATTTATTGTCATTCATTCGGATACATCTTTACAATTTGAAACAGTGGATATTACTTTCTTTAAAACTACCCATAGCATACCAGATTCAATTGGTATTTGTATTCATACATCTGAAGGCAATATTGTCCATACAGGGGATTTTAAGTTCGATCAAAGTGTATCTAAAAACTATCAATCAGATATAGCAGAGATGGCAAAAATCGGGAATGAAGGTGTTCTTTGTCTACTGTCTGACAGTATTGAAGCAGAGCATCCTGGTGTAACAACTTCTGAAATGGTTATAGCTAGTGAAATGGCAAATGCTTTTTACTCCGCAAAGGGAAGAATTATTGTTGCATGCTTTGCCTCTAATTTGATTCGACTTCAACAAGTTTTTGATGCGGCTTTTGAAACCGGCAGAAAAGTAGTGGTGGTTGGAAAAAGCCTAGAAAGAGTTTATGAAATTGCTGTTTCTTTAGGATACCTTGATATCAAAACAGATGATTTAGTAATCCCTATTAGTGCCCTTAATAAATATTCGGATGAAGAAATTGTCATTCTAACAACCGGAAACCAAGGTGAACCGTTTTTAGTGTTACAAAAAATGGCCAAACGCACTCATAAATATATTAATATACAAAAGGGTGATACCGTCTTTATTACAGCATCACCATCTCCAGGCATGGAGCTAATTATGTCGAAAACGGTGGACATGTTATACCGTGCTGGTGCAGCGGTACTATCAGAACGGAGAAAAGTTCATGTAACGGGACATGGCTGTCAAGAAGATTTAAAACTAATGCTTAATTTAATGAAGCCTAAGTATTTTGTTCCTGTTCAAGGCGAATATAGAATGTTAGTGGCCCATTCAAGACTTGCGGAACAGGTTGGGATATCGAAGGATAGAATTTATATTCCTGATAAAGGGGAAGTACTCGAATATAAAAAGGAAAAAATGAGTTATAGCGGTAAAGTTCCATCTGGGAATGTGTTGATCGATGGAATTGGAGTTGGAGATGTCGGTAATATAGTATTGCGGGATCGAAGACTACTGTCTCAAGACGGAATATTAATTGTGGTGGTTACTTTAAGTAAACATAAGAGGACCATCGCTGCCGGTCCAGAAATTATTTCGCGCGGCTTCGTGTATGTAAGAGAATCTGAACAGCTCATGAATGATTCCACTTCATTAGTTCGCAGTATAGTGGAAAAAAACATGGAAAAAGATGCTTTTGATTGGTCAAGTATAAAGCAGGATATTCGTGACCAATTGAACTACTTTTTATTTGAGAAAACAAAACGCAGACCAATGATTTTGCCAATTATTATGGAAGTATAATGATATCATTACGGAACACCGACTTTTTGTCGGTGTTTTTTTTCTTTGAATCAAATTACTTCCGTAAGAGGATACTAATATTATTATGTAAAAATATAGTACCTTAAAAATATAGAAAAAGGAGCTTTTCTGATGACAAAAGATTTTCGTATGGAACAGCCGGGACCTGAAAAGGAGCAAGGGGACAATGATGTTAAATCTGGAATTGTTGAAAAGATTCAACAGCTTGGACAAACGAATGTTCCACAACTGCCACCGGAAAGTAATGTCCATTGCTTAACAATCGTTGGTCAAATCGAAGGGCATATGCAGCTGCCACCACAAAATAAAACAACGAAATATGAGCATATAATCCCACAGCTAGTGGCAATAGAACAAAACCCAAAAATTGAAGGTCTGGTCATTATATTAAATACAGTTGGTGGAGATGTCGAAGCAGGATTAGCTATTTCTGAAATGATCTCCTCCTTATCAAAGCCAACAGTATCCATTGTTTTAGGTGGAGGACATTCCATAGGAGTTCCAATCGCTGTATCAACTGACTATTCCTTTATTGCAGAAACTGCTACGATGACGATTCATCCTATCCGTTTAACAGGATTAGTAATAGGTGTTCCGCAAACATTTGAATATTTGGACAAAATGCAGGAAAGGGTCATAAAATTTGTTACAAGGAATTCCAAAGTAAAGGAAGAGGTTTTCAAGGACTTAATGCTAGCAAAAGGAAATTTAACCCGCGATATTGGAACAAATGTAGTCGGAGAAGATGCAGTTAAATATGGATTGATTGACGAAGTAGGTGGAATTGGAAAAGCATTAAAAAAATTAAATGAACTGATTGAAAGTAAAAAATCACAACACCACCATGAGGGGCTAATACAATGATACTTCATACTACTGTACCGTTAGAATTAATTTTTCCAACAGAGCTCTCCGAATACGAAAAGCAGGAATATATTACGTACAATGGAATACCAATGATTGTTGAGGCAATGGGAGAAGAAAAAAGAGTAATTAGAATATTAAGTACAAACCCAGAAGATTACTTAAACAATAGTATTATGCCGGGACAAATGATTTCAATTAATAAAGGTTATGATATAATGAAATAAAAGGGTAAGCAGCCTTAATATGGCTGCTTTCTTATATATTTGTAAATTATTTCAAAAGATTTCTGAGGGTGATGTCATGGCCAAAACAAAAAGAAGAACGAGAAAGGAAAAACAAATTAAATCGAATATACGCTTTGAATTAACTGGAATGATATTAATCGCTGTAAGTATCATTTCTATTATTAAATTAGGAGCTGTTGGCAAAGCGCTCGTTTTTTTCTTTCGCTTTTTTCTTGGGGAATGGTATATATTTGCGTTAGTTGGCATCATTTGGCTCGCCGGCTATTTAATGATAAAAAGAAAGATGCCAATTTTCCTAACAAGACGTCTAATAGGTACATATATTTTTATTATGAGTCTATTATTGCTTAGTCATGTTAAATTATTTGAACTAAAGGCTCAAGAAGGACATTTATCGAATGCAAGTGTTGTTACAAATACATGGGAAATTTTTTGGCAGGAAGTAATGGGAGAAACGTCTACTCATGATTTAGGCGGTGGGATGATTGGTGCTGTTTTATTTGCTGCATCTCATTTTTTATTTGATTCCCTAGGAACAAAAATAGTTTCTATCGTTTTTATCTTAATTGGTTTTATATTAGTAACAGGAAAATCTCTTGGACCTTTATTCGAGAAAATGGGCACAAAGCTTGCTGAATTTATTAAAGGGCAATGGAAGTTGTCTAGAGAAGATATCAAGGCTTGGAAAAACAATCGAAAGGAAAGAAAAGAATCTAAGCAGGCGAAGGAAGCCCCAGTGCCTGCTGAAGTGACTATTAAAGATTCAAGAGCAGAAAGTACAAAAGGAGCTGCTCCAATTATTTCAAGCTTTACCGAAAGAGCATACACTCCAGAAGAAAACGGAGCTGTAAATCATAATATGGTATCTACTGAAGTGATGGAGGATGATCAAGAGGATGATCTGCCACCAAATATTAGCTTTACAGAAATAGAAAATGAAGACTATCAGCTTCCGTCTATTACATTATTAAAAAGACCTAAAGCAACGGATCAGAGCAGTGAATATGAACTGATACATGCCAATGCGGCAAAGTTAGAAAGGACCTTTAATAGTTTTGGCGTAAAAGCACATGTAACTCAAGTTCATTTAGGCCCTGCTGTTACTAAGTATGAAATTCATCCTGATATAGGTGTTAAGGTAAGTAAAATTGTCAGTTTAAGCGATGATCTGGCATTGGCATTGGCGGCTAAAGATATACGAATGGAAGCGCCTATTCCAGGAAAATCAGCAATTGGAATTGAAGTTCCAAACTCAGAGGTTGCAATGGTTTCCTTAAGGGAAGTATTGGAATCTAAAACTAATGATAACTCTGACTTGAAATTGCAAATAGCACTTGGAAGGGATATTACTGGTGAGGCAGTTTTGGCGGAATTGAATAAAATGCCGCATTTGCTTGTAGCAGGTGCAACAGGTAGCGGAAAAAGTGTTTGTATTAATGGAATTATTACAAGTATTTTAATGAGAGCGAAACCTCACGAAGTGAAGCTTATGATGATTGATCCGAAAATGGTAGAGCTAAATGTGTACAATGGTGTTCCGCATCTTCTCGCACCAGTAGTAACAAATGCCAAAAAAGCATCACAAGCATTGAAAAAAGTAGTAAGCGAAATGGAAAGAAGATATGAATTATTCTCACATAGCGGAACTCGTAATATCGAAGGATATAACGACCATGTTAAGCGCAGCAATCTGGAAACCGGGGAAAAACAACCGCTGTTACCATATATTGTCGTCATTGTGGACGAGCTTGCTGATTTAATGATGGTTGCTTCCAATGATGTGGAAGATTCTATTACAAGGCTAGCACAAATGGCTCGTGCTGCTGGTATTCATCTAATCATTGCTACTCAGCGTCCATCCGTTGATGTTATAACTGGTGTCATAAAAGCAAATATTCCATCCCGGATTGCCTTTGCGGTATCATCTGCAACTGATTCCAGAACTATTTTGGACATGGGTGGTGCAGAAAAGCTTTTAGGGCGCGGTGATATGCTATTTCTACCAGTTGGTGCCTCAAAGCCTGTCCGCGTTCAAGGTGCTTTTCTATCAGATGAGGAAGTAGAGAGTGTGGTAGATTTCGTTATCTCTCAACAAAAAGCTCAGTATCAAGAGGAAATGATACCGGACGAATTACCGGATGTTGCGGAAGAAGTAGATGATGAATTATACGATGATGCTGTACAATTAATAGCAGAAATGCAAACAGCATCTGTATCCATGCTCCAAAGACGTTTTCGAATTGGATATACTAGGGCCGCACGATTAATTGATGAAATGGAAAATAGGGGAGTAGTGGGTCCATATGAAGGAAGCAAGCCAAGAGTTGTTCTAATACCGAAACCATCTGAAGAACAAACTTCATAAATAAATAATTAAATAAAACAGAAGATGCCGTTTCTAATGAACTTAACATCCCAAGACTTAATGGGGAAAATAGCAACGGCATCTCTCTTTGATTATTCTCAATATTTATTTTAGTAAGAAAATAAGTAAATTGGAAAAAACATCGAACTTTCTATCATGTTATTTCGATATTTTTCGACAAACATTTAAATTTCTATTTATTATACCTTTAAAAAATGTTATAGTATTTTCGATTAGTAGGAATAATACATCAGAGGTCTGATGTCTTAAGAAAATATGGGGTGTTTCTTCAAATGTCGGTCAAAGCAGATAATCGCCATTTATATCTTCAAGTCATTGATCATTTAAAAAATGATATAGAAAATGGCGTATATAAAGAAAAAGAAAAGCTGCCTTCAGAGTTTGATTTGGCAAAAAAGCTGGGAGTCAGCAGGGCAACACTAAGAGAGGCTCTACGTATTCTCGAGGAAGAAAACGTAATAACGAGGAGGCATGGTGTCGGCACATTTGTAAATGCAAAGCCATTGTTTACCTCTGGCATAGAGCAACTAAATAGTGTTACTAATATGATTCTTCAAGCGGGAATGGACCCTGGTACTATTTTCTTAAGTACAACAACTTTAGGACCTTCAGAAGAGGATATCCGACGATTTTCCTGTCAAAAAGAAGATGAGATTGCAGTAATTGAACGGGTTCGCACAGCAAATGGAGAACCGGTAGTCTATTGTATTGATAAAATTCCAGCAAATCTATTTCCGTGGAATTTTTCAAAACATGACGGGTCGATTTTTGAAACATTAGAAACGTATAGCAAAAAGAAAATTGCGTATGCGGTTACACAAATCGAACCAATTGGTTACCATGATAAAATTTCTCCAATCTTGGATTGTGATCCCGAAACGGCATTACTGATTTTGAAACAGCTTCATTATGATGAGGAAGACCAACCGATATTATTCTCTGTAAATTATTTTAAGGCGGACAAATTCAGCTTCCATGTTCTAAGGAAGAGAATTTAGTATGCTTAATGACGTATTTCTACTAAATCACAAATATAGGAGGAACAAAGGTGAAAAAGCGTAAAATTGGTTTAGCTCTCTCACTAGTATTGGCTGCTGGTACACTTTTAGGTGCTTGTGGTACAAGTTCAAAAAACGAGGGGAAAAATGGGAAAAGCGACCATTTCACTGTAGCAATGGTTACAGATACTGGTGGTGTTGATGACAGATCATTCAACCAGTCTGCGTGGGAAGGTCTACAAAAATTTGGAAGCGACAACAACCTTACTAAAGGTACAAATGGCTTTAATTATATTCAATCAACAAGTGATGCGGATTATGTAACTAACTTAAATACAGCTGTTCGTAATCACTATAATTTGGTATATGGAATCGGATTCAAAATGCAAGATGCGGTTTCAAAAGTTGCTAAACAACGTCCAAATACTGAATTTGCTATCGTAGATAGTGTTATTACAGACCGTAACAACGTTGCTTCCATCACTTTCAAAGAAAATGAAGGATCATTCCTTGTAGGTGTTGTAGCAGGATTAACAACAAAAACAAATAAAATCGGCTTTATCGGCGGAATTGAAAGCGATTTAATTAATAAATTTGCTGCTGGCTTCCAAGCTGGTGTGAAAGCGGTTAATCCAAATGCAAAGGTAGATATTCAATGGGCTGGATCCTTCGATGATGCTAGTAAAGGTCAATCCATTGCTTCTGCAATGTATAAATCTGGTGCAGACGTAATTTATCATGCAGCTGGTAACGTTGGTAAAGGTGTATTCGCTGAAGCGAAAAACATTAAAAAACAAGATCCTAATAAAAATGTTTGGGTAATCGGTGTAGACCGTGACCAAAATGACGAAGGTAAAGTTACTGTAAATGGCAAGGATTATAATGTTACGTTAACATCTATGGTTAAGCGTGTAGACTTAGCAGTTGAAGATTTATCTAAAAAAGCAAAAGATGGCAACTTCCCTGGTGGAAAACTACTTGAGTATGGATTAACTGATAATGCAGTGGGTATTGCTCCATCTCAAGAAAATCTGTCTCCTGATGTTTTAAAAGCGGTTGATGATTGGAAGAAAAAAATCATTAATGGTGATGTGAAGGTTCCTTTAAAACCTACAAAGTAATTCATTAAGGGATTGGCATTTTGCCAATCCCCATAAAAATGTTAACGGAAGTGCAGAAAAAGATTTTGCTTTTCCGTTAGGATTTTTTAATCCTATTAAAGCTTAGCTAAGAATTATGCCTTTACAAATGTCAGACCTCTAACCACATAGGTTACAAATATATATAATTTATAAGGAGTGGATGCGGGTGGATTATGTAATTGAAATGCTCAATATTCGTAAAGAATTTCCAGGCATTATTGCAAATGACAACATTACATTACAGTTGAAAAAGGGTGAAATTCATGCGCTACTTGGCGAGAATGGAGCAGGAAAGTCAACTTTGATGAATGTGTTGTTTGGCCTCTATCAGCCTGAAAAAGGGGAAATTCGTGTAAATGGTAAACCGGTTAAAATAACAAATCCTAATATTGCAAATGATTTAGGAATAGGAATGGTTCATCAGCATTTCATGCTAGTGGAGAAATTTACAGTGACAGAAAATATCATTCTTGGCAAAGAACCTAAATCTGCTGGTGCAATTGATATAAAGAGGGCTGAAAAGGAAGTTCGGGAAATCTCCGAGAAGTATAATTTATCAGTGGATCCGCGGGCGAAAATCTCTGATATTTCTGTAGGTATGCAGCAAAGGGTAGAAATTTTGAAAACATTATATCGTGGTGCAGATATTATTATTTTCGATGAGCCAACTGCTGTCTTAACCCCTCAAGAAATTACAGAGCTTATACAAATTATGAAAGCATTAATCCGTGAAGGAAAATCGATTATCCTTATTACCCATAAATTAAAAGAAATTATGGAGGTTTGTGACAGGGTAACGGTAATTCGTAAAGGTAAGGGGATTGGCACAGTTAATGTAAGCGAGACAAATCCTACTGAGCTTGCTAATTTAATGGTTGGCCGAGAGGTTGTTTTTAAAACCGAGAAAAAGGGTGCTAATCCAAAAGAAACTGTATTGGAAATTAATAATTTAATAGTTAAAGACTCACGCGGTGTTGATGCTGTTAAAGGACTTAATCTAGCTGTACGTAGTGGAGAAATCATCGGGATTGCAGGAGTCGATGGAAATGGACAAACAGAATTAATTGAAGCAATAACAGGTCTTCGTAAATCTGAAAGCGGCTCCATAAAATTAAATGGTAAAGAAATAAGTGCACTAAAACCAAGGAAAATAACGGAAAGTGGGTTAGGACATATTCCGGAAGATCGTCACAAGCACGGCCTCGTATTAGATTTTCCTATTGGTGAAAATATGGCGTTGCAATCTTATTATAAAAAGCCATTTTCAAAAAATGGTGTTCTAAACTTCAAAGAAATCTATAAAAAGGCAAAACAGCTAATACTTGAGTTCGATGTCCGGACACCGAGTGAATATACTCTTGCCCGTTCCCTTTCAGGGGGGAATCAGCAAAAAGCCATTATTGGCCGGGAAGTTGACCGAGACCCAGATTTGCTAATTGCTGCTCAACCTACCCGTGGTCTGGATGTTGGAGCTATTGAATTTATTCATAAGCGCTTAATTGAGCAACGTGACAAAGGTAAGGCAGTATTACTAATATCCTTTGAACTTGAGGAAATCATAAATGTTAGCGATCGAATTGCCGTTATTTACGAAGGAAATATCATAGATATTGTCGATCCGAAAGAAACCTCTGAGCAAGAGCTCGGATTATTAATGGCTGGATCGAAACGTACGGGAGAAGGTGAATCAGCAAATGTCTAATAGATATATGAATTTATTAATACCAGTAATTGCGGTTATTCTCGGACTGGTTGCAGGTGCGATAATCATGCTAATTACTGGATACAATCCGATTTCGGGTTATGCTGCACTTTGGAATGGAGCATTTGGCCAGACCTTTTATATCGGCGAGACTTTAAGGCAAACAACTCCTTATATACTTGCTGGTCTTGCGGTTGCTTTTGCATTTCGAACTGGTTTGTTCAACATTGGGGTAGAAGGTCAATTGCTAGTTGGCTGGGTTGCCTCTGTATGGGTGGGTTTGGCTTTAGACCTTCCAAAAATCATTGAATTGCCCCTTGCAATTATCGCTGCAGGAGTAGCTGGTGCAATTTGGGGATTTATTCCTGGGTTTTTAAAGGCAAGGCTTCGTGTTCATGAGGTTATTATTACTATTATGATGAATTATATTGCTTTGCATGTAACGAACTATATTATCCGTAATGTTCTATCAAAGCAAGGGGATAAGACAGCACAAATTCACGATTCTGCATCGTTGCAATCGAATTTTCTACAAAACATTACTGATTTTTCCACTTTGCATAATGGAATTTATCTTGCGATTATTGCAGCTATTATCATGTGGTTCTTGTTGGAAAAGACTACAAAAGGCTTTGAATTAAGAGCTGTCGGTTTTAATCATCATGCATCACAATATGCAGGTATGAACGTTAATCGTAATATTGTTCAGTCTATGGTAATTTCAGGGATATTCGCCGGAATCGGCGGTGCAATGGAAGGCCTTGGAACTTTTGGATTTGCTTTTATTCACACAGGCTTTTCGGGAGTTGGATTTGATGGAATTGCCGTTGCGTTATTAGGTGGTAATACTGCTTTTGGCGTTGTTATTTCAGCGTTGCTATTTGGTGCTTTGCGAGTCGGGTCATTGAACATGCCGCAAGAAGCAGGAGTGCCGAATGAACTTGTTGAAATTGTTATAGCACTTATTATTTTCTTTGTTGCTTCAAGCTATATTATTAAATGGGCAATTGCTCGATTTAAAAGGGAGGCAAAATAAATGAGCTTTATGACCGCTTTAGAAATAATAATTACTTCATCCCTTTTGATGGCAGCCCCTCTTATTTTTACTTCTTTGGGTGGAGTGTTTTCTGAACGATCCGGTGTTGTAAATATTGGATTAGAAGGATTAATGATCATAGGTGCCTTTAGTTCTATTATTTTTAACCTGACTTTTGCGAATACCTTCGGTGCTGCAACACCGTGGATTGGTCTTCTTGTTGCCATGATAATCGGAGGAATTTTTGCACTTATTCACGGTCTTGCTGCGATTAGCTTTCGAGCGGATCAAACTGTTAGTGGTGTGGCGATAAACTTTTTAGCGTTAGGATTATCCGTGTTCCTTGTGAAAATACTTTATCAAGGTAAGGGACAAACAAATACCATAACAGAAAATTTCAATAAAATTGATATCCCGGTTTTAAATCATATCCCGTTTATAGGAAAATTATTTTTTAAGGATGTAACCTATCCTTCCTATTTAGCTATTATCATTGCAATTATTGTTTGGTATGTTATTTATAAAACCCCATTCGGTTTAAGACTTCGTTCTGTTGGTGAACACCCAATGGCAGCAGATACGATGGGGATTAATGTTATAAAAATGCGCTATATTGCTGTATTTTTATCTGGTGTGTTTGGTGGTCTTGGTGGTGCGGTTTATGCACAAACAATTACATTAGACTTCGGCGCAACAACTATCGCCGGACAAGGCTTTATGGCCCTTGCAGCGATGATCTTTGGAAAATGGCATCCACTTGGAGCGATGGGGGCAGCATTATTCTTTGGTTTTGCACAGTCTTTAAGTATTGTAGGCGATCAAATCCCATTCCTGAAAGATATTCCAAGTGTATACCTATTAATCGCGCCTTACGTTCTTACCATCTTGGCGTTAGCAGGATTCGTAGGAAAAGCAGAAGCACCAAAGGCGGATGGTATACCATATATTAAAGGACAGCGTTAACAAAGATTAAATCCCGGAATCATATCCGGGATTTTTTTATGTACTGAAAAATGATGTATCAAATTTCGCTTAACTGTACAGCGGTTAGCAAGGCGCTTGCACTTTTAGATGTAAATACTTGTAGGACAACAAGATAAAAATGTATAGTTAGAATAACTTCATTACAAAATAGTAAAAGAAACCAAAAGGAGGTTAGTACATATGACGGTTGCGAGTGAGATAATCATCCCCAAGAATGGATTTAATCTACATATTGTCAAAACAAAAAAATATAAAACAAATACGCTAGTCTGGAAAATGAAAGCTCCTTTAGAGGAAAAAACGGTGACTTTAAGAGCATTGCTCCCAAATGTATTACAAAGCAGCACAAAACAATATCCAACAACAACCGCATTACGCTCATACTTAGATGATCTTTACGGTGCAGGCTTCTATGTTGATTTGGCCAAAAAAGGTGAATATCATGTTATGTCCTTTACGGTAGATATCGCTAATGAGAAATTTTTAAAGGATTCAACATCACTTCTACAAAGAGCGATCGATTTTCTTGCGGAGGTATTACTTAATCCTAATGTTGAAAATAATTCCTTTCATGCGGAAACGGTAGAAAAGGAAAAAAGAACTTTAAAGCAGCGCATACAATCGATTTACGATGACAAAATGAGATATTCAAGCGTTAGATTGGTAGAAGAAATGTGTAAAGGTGAGCCATATGCTCTGGATGCAAACGGTATAAAGGATCAAGTCGATTCGATTACAGCCTCTTCATTATATGATTACTATGTAAAAGCATTGAATGAAGATGAGCTAGACTTATATATTATTGGTGATATTGAAGAAACTCAAGTAGAGGATTTTTGTAAAGAGCTTCATTTTTCCAATAGAACCCCTTTGCAAATAGAAAATAGAAATAATATTCAAGTAAAAGAGCCTAAGGAAATTAAGGAGAGGCAAGATGTCAAGCAAGGCAAATTAAATATCGGGTATCGTACACATATCCGATTTGGTGATGATGATTATTTCGCATTACAGATGTTTAATGGTGTTTTTGGCGGGTTCTCTCATTCCAAATTGTTCATCAATGTCAGAGAGAAAGCTAGCCTAGCTTACTATGCGGCAAGTCGTCTGGATAGTCATAAAGGTTTGATGATGGTGATGAGCGGAATTGAGGCTCAAAACTATGATCAAGCAATAACTATTATTAAAGAACAGCTTGAGGCGATGAGGAAGGGCGATTTTTCTGACCAAGAAATAGAACAAACTAAAGCTGTAACAAATAATCAATTACTGGAAACAACCGATACCTCTAGGGGATTAGTGGAAATTTTATATCATAATGTAATTGGTAAGCAAAATTTAACGGTAAAAGACTGGTTGGAAAATATTAATAAGGTAACGAAAGAAGAAATTGTAAATGCTGCTGCGAAAATTGAATTGGATACCATTTATTTCTTGACTGGATTGGAGGGGACGGATGATGCAAAATAAAGTTTTTGATCAGCTAAAGGAAACCTTGTATTTTGAAAAGATGGAAAATGGATTAGAAGTGTATGTTCTACCTAAAGAAGGATTTAGCAAGACATTTGCAACCTTTACGACAAAATATGGTTCCGTTGATAATGATTTTATTCCCCTTGGCAAGAATGAATTCCATCATGTTCCCGACGGCATCGCCCATTTTCTTGAACACAAGCTATTTGAAAAAGAGGATGGAGATGTATTCCAACAATTCAGTAAACAAGGAGCATCTGCTAATGCGTTTACGACCTTTAATCGTACAGCTTACTTATTTTCAAGTACTTCAAATGTAGAGAAAAATCTTGAAACGTTAATAGACATGGTGCAAAGTCCCTACTTTACGGAAAAGACTGTCGAAAAAGAGAAGGGGATAATTGGCCAGGAAATTACAATGTATGACGACAATCCTGATTGGCGCCTTTATTTTGGTGTCATTGAAAATATGTATAAGCACCACCCCGTAAAAATTGATATCGCAGGTACCATTGAATCCATCTCACATATTACGGATCAGTTGTTATATGAATGTTATCATACGTTCTATCATCCAAGTAATATGCTGTTATTTATCGTTGGCCCTGTAGAACCGGAAACAATCTTGAAAATGGTTCGAGACAATCAAAATAATAAAGATTATAAAGAACAGGCAGAGATTAAAAGACGATTTGAACAAGAGCCAGTGGAAGTGGCAGAAAAGAAAAAGGTTTTGCAAATGAACGTGCAAACCTCTAAGTGCTTAGTTGGTGTAAAGGCCAAGAATATTCAGCTATCGGGAGCGGAAATGCTTAAGAACGAGCTTACTGTTAATGTGATGTTAGATATGCTATTTGGCAAAAGCTCAGAAAATTACTATACCCTTTACAATGAAGGTTTAATAGATGAGTCTTTTTCCTATGATTTCACCTTAGAATCCGGATTTGGATTTGCGATGGTAGGTGGCGATACGGACCGTCCTGATGAGCTTGCCGAGCGTCTTCAAAAAGTTTTGATGGAAGCTAAAAATGGTGATCATTTATCAGAAGAGGCTTTAGATAGAACAAAGAAAAAGAAAATTGGCGGATTTTTAAGGCAGCTCAACTCGCCTGAGTATATTGCGAATCAATTTACACGATATTTCTTCAATGGAATGAATTTATTCGATGTTGTACCTGCATTGGAAGATATCACATTTTCTGAATTAAAAAAGGCAGCAAATGAACTTATCGAGGAAAACCGATTCACAGTATGTCAGGTTGTTCCTAAAAAATGAGGTTCAAAAACTCGGGCCAACCGAGTTTTTTCCATTTTCGAAGGGAGAGAAGAAAATGAAAAAATACGTTCTCATTACAGGAGCTAGTGGAGGAATTGGAAAAGAAACAGCTATATATTTGGCTAAAAAGGGATGGAATTTATATCTCCATTATCATCAAAATAAAAAAGAGATAGAAGATATAATGCATACGGTTGAATCTTACCCAATAGAAATAATCCCAATACAAGCAGATCTTTCCTCTCCACATGGGGTGGAAAAAGTATTAAATAATATTTTTCATATTGATGCTGTGTGCTTTATTAGTGGTATAGCCCATTACGGCCTATTTGTGGATACAATACCAGCCTTAATGGAAGATATGTGGAACATACATGTCCATGCCCCAATGCTCTTAACAAGGAAGCTACTTCCAAAATTAATGAAAAACGAAGCATCCCACATTATTTTTGTAAGTTCAATATGGGGACAAACAGGAGCATCGTGTGAAGTAGTGTATTCCACCGTAAAAGGTGCACAAATTGCTTTTGTAAAGGCTCTAAGCAAAGAGGTGGCAAGGAGTGGCGTAAAAGTAAATGCAGTGGCACCCGGGGCAGTAAAAACAAATATGCTCGCCAATTTTTCTGATATGGAACTGCAAGAACTTGAAACTGATATTCCATTAGGAAGATTGGCGGATCCAAAAGAAATTGCAGGGACCATAGCTTTCTTATTATCGGACGAAGCAAGCTATATTACTGGACATGTCCTTGCGGTAAATGGCGGTTGGTATACATAAAAGCGACCAAAAAATTCCTTCATTTTAAGGTATAAGAATTTCTTCCTGTAGCAAAATAACATCGAACAAATATGAAGGAGGTTCATCATATGTCTGTTTTAGATAATTGGGATCATTGGAAAAACTTTTTAGGTGATCGCTTGAACCAAGCACAATCTCAAGGGATGTCTCAAGAAACCATTAACCAACTTGCTGGACAAGTAGGAGATTACTTGGCAAGTCAAGTAGACCCTAAAAATGAGCAGCAAAGAGTATTAGCTGATCTTTGGTCTGTTGCAAATGAGCAGGAACAACAAGCCATTGCTAATGTTATGGTGAAATTAGTTCAAAACAATGGTACACAATAATAGGTGCAAATGTAAGAGGGGAGAACCCCTCTTTTTATTTTTCGACAAGAAAATTATTTTATCTGGAAATAGGGTAGTTTTTCCTTTCATATTCTGTAAAAATCATATATTATATTAGCTAGAGTCAATAGTGAGTTTTTTTATCATTAGGAGGTTTATATGGATAGAAAAGAATGGTATTTAGAATATGAAATTCAAATAAACCGCCCAGGACTTCTTGGTGATATATCTTCGTTACTTGGAATGTTATCTATAAATATTATAAGCATCAATGGTGTGGATGAAGGAAAACGTGGTCTTCTTTTATTGGTAAAAGATGAGGAACAAATCGGAAGACTTGAATCTATATTACAAACAATGGAAACAATAAATATAACAAAATTTCGCGAACCAAAATTACGAGATAAATTAGCTGTCCGACATGGCCGATATATTCAAAGAGATGCGGATGATAAGAAAACATTTCGATTTATTCGTGATGAGCTAGGCATATTGGTTGATTTTATGGCAGAATTATTTAAAAAAGAAGGCCATAAGCTTATCGGGATACGAGGTATGCCACGTGTTGGGAAAACTGAATCAATTGTTGCCGCAAGTGTTTGTGCTAGTAAAAAGTGGCTTTTTGTTTCTTCTACCTTATTAAAGCAAACTATTCGAAATCAACTTATTAATGATGAGTACAATGCAGATAATATTTTTATCCTGGATGGTATTGTATCAACACAACGTGCGAATGAAAAACATTGGCAGTTAGTTCGAGAGATAATGAGGATTCCTGCTGTAAAAGTCATCGAACACCCGGATATTTTTGTTCAAAACTCAGAATACTCACTTGAAGATTTTGACTATATTATTGAACTTCGAGATAATCCTGACCAGGAAATTACATATGAAGTCATTCAAAGACATAATTTTATGAGTGATGAAGGCTTTGGCGGCTTTGATTACTAATGCAGTACATACATATTATAGATAGATTTAATTTGAGATTGGCAGGTGTTAATGTTGACGGAACTAGGAACTCGGTTAAGAGAAGCTAGAAAGGCGAAAGGCTTAAGTCTAGACGACCTTCAGGAAATGACGAAAATTCAAAAAAGATATTTAAAAGGCATTGAGGAAGGAAACTACGATATTATTCCTGGGAAGTTTTATGTCCGTGCGTTTATTAAACAATATGCAGAAGCAGTAGGACTCGAATCAGAACAGGTTTTTGAGGAATTCAAAAGTGAAGTTCCGGTTACTCATAATGAGGAAATCACAGAACAAATTTCCAGAGTTCAGTCGAGGAGAACTGTTTCGGAAGGCACCTCGAAAGTTTTTAGTATTTTACCGACTATTCTTGTAGTTGCTTTTATTGTTGCTGCGGTATTTTTGGTTTGGATATTAGTCCAAAAGTATTCCGGTTCTCCACAGGCTGGGAATCAAAGCAATACAAATAGCTCGCAAGTGAAGGTGAATGAGTCAGGGAAGTCTAGTGCCACTAAGCCTAAAGATAATGCTTCTGCAGACGATCAATCAGGCAGTATAGATGATAATACTGGTACCGATAGTACTACTAACAATGATTCTCCCAATTCAGAGGATACACCTAAACCGGAACAAGAATTAAAGGTTGTCAGTTCTGCCGGAAAAAATACTACATACAAATTATCCAATACGGATACATTTAAATTAACGATATCATCTTTAGGAAGAACTTGGGTTCAAGTGAACAACGACAAAGGTAAATTCATTTATCAAGGTATCTTGAACAAAGGTGACAAACAGGATTTTGATATAACTCAAGAAGGCGGAGCTAATATTCAAATTGGGCATGTTCCTGATACTGAGATATTTGTAAATGATCAAAAACTTGAGTTTGCATCACAACAAACGACTCAAAACATTACAATTCAATTTGAACCGTTAAAAACTGAATAGTCATCTGTAGATGGCTATTTTTCTCTTTGAATTTAGTATCGGAAATAAATGGATAAATGGCACTTTTTCCATTTTGACTTATATTAAAAACGAAATTATTAATATAATTTAGTCAAAGATTACTTTCATATATAAATGGTTAAAATCCAAATGACGATTATAAACTTGTTGCTTTTCGTAAATGCTGTATATCTTAATACAGCTTTCGTTTCAGGGCATCTTTTCAAAAAAGCTAATCGAAATATTATTTTTTTATCCGCATAACCGAGAAAAATTCAGAAAAGAGTCTTGTCAGAACATTATAATGGAGGAAGTATCTTGAATTTACCAAATAAAATTACAATAACACGTATATGTTTAATTCCGATATTTATTATCATTATGCTTGCACCCTTTCCGTGGGGAAATGTGGAGCTATTAAATATTAGTATACCCACAGCCCATTTAATAGGAGCTATCATTTTTATCATCGCATCCATTACAGATTGGTTTGACGGACATCTTGCCCGAAAATATAATCTTGTTACAAATCTTGGAAAGTTTCTTGATCCTTTGGCAGATAAACTTCTTGTTTCGTCCGCATTAATAATATTGGTAGAGTTAGGCTCTGCTCCTTCATGGATTGTGATTGTCATCATAAGCAGAGAGTTTGCTATTACTGGACTACGCGCAATCCTGGCTGGTGAAGGGGAAATTGTTGCAGCCGCTATGCCTGGAAAAATTAAAATGTGGGCACAAACCATTGCAATAGCGGCATTATTGCTGCATAACTTTCCATTTGAACCACTCCATTTCCCTTTTGCCACGATTGCATTATGGATTGCAATGATTTTCACTATATACTCTGGATGGGATTATATTTATAAAAACCGTTCGATTTTTTCTAACTCCAAATAAAGGGAGAGTTCTGAATATGAATGCAGAGATAATAGCTGTCGGATCGGAGCTATTGCTTGGGCAAATCGTTAATACAAATGCCAAATTTCTTTCAACTGCTTTAGCTGAAATGGGGATTAATGTTTTCCATCATACAGTTGTTGGAGATAACCCTCATAGATTAAAAAGAAGTATTGAAATAGCAGAGAAAAGAGCTGATTTGATTATTTTTACAGGAGGCTTAGGTCCTACGAAGGATGATCTAACAAAGGAAACGATTGCTGCTCATTTAGGAAAGAGCCTGGTAACCGATCAGCATGCTATGTCATCTATCGAAGCTTATTTCAAAAAAGTGAATCGGATAATGACAGAAAATAATAAAAAGCAAGCGCTCGTTCTGGAAGGTGCACAAGTTTTGCCAAATAATTTTGGCATGGCGCCTGGAATGTTTCTTAAAAACAACGAGCATTTTTATATGCTTCTGCCAGGACCACCTTTTGAAATGGAGCCGATGTTTAATGCATTTGGTCGAAAGGCAATCCTTGCTGAAATGGATGTAGTTGAACATATTGAATCAAAGGTACTGCGTTTTTTTGGAATAGGAGAAGCACAATTAGAGACTGAAATCGAAAGCATTATTGCCAATCAATCCAATCCGACGGTTGCACCATATGCCTCTGACGGTGAGGTTACACTGAGGATAACAGCAAAACATGCTTCCAGTTCAAAAGCAATGCGAATGATTAAAGAGACCGAGCGCAATATCCTTCAAATAGTGGGTAAATATTGTTACGGGTATGATCAAACTACACTTATGCTGGAG
Source organism: Bacillus sp. FJAT-49736 (assembly GCF_018343615.1). Classification (GTDB taxonomy): domain Bacteria; phylum Bacillota; class Bacilli; order Bacillales; family Bacillaceae_C; genus Margalitia. The sequence goes on from NZ_JAGYPI010000001.1 coordinate 893,847, forward strand.
GCTGTTCAAAAGCTGAAAGAGCGCGGGCTCACGATAGCAATAGCGGAGAGCTTAACAGCTGGAATGTTTTCCTCTCAAATGGCATCGATTTCCGGTATTAGTTCCATTCTTAAAGGCGGGATTGTTTGCTATTCTAATGAGGCGAAACATGACTTAGTGAAGGTGAAAAAAGAGGTAATAGAGAAGTATGGTTCTGTCAGTAAGGAATGTGCGGCTGCTCTGGCGGAAAATATTCGAATGTTGCTAGATTCAGATATTGGCATTAGCTTCACCGGTGTTGCAGGTCCTGATTCACTAGAAGGAAAGGAACCAGGGACTATCTGGATTGGAATATCTGTGAAAAATAAACCAACTAATACATTTTTATTAGAGCTTGCTGGCAATCGGAATAGTAATCGACTTCGCACGGTTAAGTATGGATGCTATTATTTGCTTCGAGAATTGACTTCAAGTCAATCAAGTAAATGAATGGGACTTTTAAAAATAATTTTTTTATAAATTTATAAAAAGGCTATTTCACAATAAAATAGGTACTAAAATAAGCATTTTCTCTAAAGTAAATGCTTATTTTAGTGCCAACAATCAAAAGAAATCAATCGAATGAATGTTCGATTTTTTGCTTGGCAAATGGAGAGAAAACAGTTATAGTAAAGATAAGGGATTTTTAAACTTAATAGAATACGTGGAGAACGAGGAGGAAACATGGTGAACGATCGTCAAGCAGCCTTAGATATGGCTCTTAAGCAAATAGAGAAGCAGTTCGGTAAAGGATCTATAATGAAACTTGGGGAACAAACGGATAGAAAGATTTCTACTATTCCAAGCGGCTCCCTAGCCTTAGATGTCGCATTAGGTGTCGGTGGATATCCAAGAGGGCGCGTTATTGAAATATATGGTCCGGAAAGTTCTGGTAAGACAACTGTTGCACTTCATGCGATTGCAGAAGTACAAGCTAAAGGCGGCCAAGCAGCTTTTATTGATGCAGAGCACGCTTTGGATCCGGTATATGCACAAAAATTAGGTGTTAACATTGATGAATTATTATTATCCCAGCCTGATACAGGGGAACAAGCTCTTGAAATCGCCGAGGCTCTCGTACGTAGTGGTGCCATAGATATTATTGTTATCGACTCTGTTGCTGCACTTGTTCCGAAGGCAGAAATTGAAGGGGAAATGGGAGATTCGCATGTAGGCTTACAAGCTCGTCTAATGTCTCAAGCTCTACGTAAGCTTTCTGGCGCTATTAACAAATCAAAAACAATCGCCATCTTCATTAACCAAATAAGGGAAAAGGTTGGTGTAATGTTTGGAAATCCAGAAACAACACCTGGTGGGCGAGCTCTTAAGTTTTATTCCTCTGTCCGGTTAGAGGTACGTCGTGCTGAGCAACTCAAGCAAGGGAATGAAATTGTAGGGAATAAAACAAAAATTAAAGTGGTAAAAAATAAAGTAGCGCCTCCATTCCGTACTGCAGAAGTGGATATCATGTATGGTGAAGGGATTTCCAAAGAGGGAGAAATCATTGATATGGGTTCTGAGCTAGATATCGTTCAAAAGAGCGGTGCTTGGTATTCCTATGATGAGGAGCGTTTAGGTCAAGGAAGAGAAAATGCGAAGCTATTTTTAAAGGAAAATTCAGAGGTTCTTAATGAAATTATGTTAAAAATTCGCGACCATTATGGATTGGATGAAGAAAAAGAAGCTCCAATTGATGATAGTCAAGAAGAGTTTGAATTAGAATAAAATCATTAAAGCAAAGCTATTGAATGGCTTTGCTTTTCTAATTCTTCATATTATGTCTACTTCTTTCCAACACTCCCCAACTTTTCTATTTGACGGTAGCCACTTGACAATAAATATTCACAACTATAAAATTAATATGTATAATTTTTTTTAAAAAATGATATTTTTTGAAGCCTAAGTGCTGTTTATTGAAACCTTTGTAACAATGTAGCAGCCGACATGTTTGAGACATGATACAAGTTCATAGCAAGGGGAGGTGAAAAGATGCCACCAGTATTAGCAATCATCTCCATTTTGCTTGGCCTAATCGTTGGTGTAGTTGTTGGCTATTTTATTCGTAAGTCTTTTGCAGAAGCGAGAATAACAGGAGCTAAAAATGCCGCTGAGCAGATCATAGAAGATGCAAAGCGCGAAGCTGAAGCCTTGAAAAAAGAGGCTCTGTTGGAAGCAAAGGATGAAAATCATAAACTTCGTACTGATATTGAAAATGAACTTCGTGAACGAAGAAATGAATTGCAAAAACAAGAAAATCGATTATTGCAAAAGGAGGAGAACCTCGATCGTAAAGATGAATCACTTGATAAGCGTGAAACAACTCTAGAAAAGAAAGAGGACTCTCTGAATCAAAGACAACAACATATTGAAGAGATGGAAAGCAAAGTGGACGAGATGGTACAGACACAAAAAGCAGAACTAGAACGTATCTCTGGTCTTACCCGCGAAGAAGCGAAGGCGATTATCATAAAGAAAGTGGAAGATGAACTTTCACATGAAATAGCCATTATGGTCAAGGAAAGTGAAAATCGCGTGAAAGAGGAAGCGGATAAAAAGGCTAAGAGCATTCTCTCTCTTGCAATTCAGAGGTGTGCTGCTGAACATGTTGCCGAAACAACTGTATCAGTAGTCAATCTTCCAAACGATGAGATGAAGGGCAGAATTATCGGCCGTGAAGGGCGTAATATTCGAACATTAGAAACATTGACTGGAATTGATCTAATAATAGATGACACTCCTGAAGCTGTTATTCTTTCAGGATTCGATCCAATACGAAGAGAAACTGCAAGAATTGCACTTGAGAAACTAGTTCAAGACGGACGTATTCATCCTGCACGAATTGAAGAAATGGTCGACAAGGCGAGACGCGAGGTGGATGAACATATCCGCGAAATAGGTGAACAAACAACATTTGAAGTTGATGTTCATGGACTCCATCCAGATTTAATCAAAATTTTAGGACGTATGAAGTTCCGTACAAGCTATGGGCAAAATGTTCTAAAACATTCGATGGAGGTTGCACATCTATCAGGTATGCTAGCAGCAGAGCTTGGTGAAGATGAAAGACTAGCACGTCGAGCAGGCTTATTACATGATATTGGAAAAGCTGTGGATCATGAAGTGGAAGGCAGTCATGTTGAAATTGGTGTGGAATTAGCAACGAAGTATAAAGAACACCCTGTCGTTATTAACAGTATTGCTTCCCATCATGGAGATACAGAACCAACGTCCATCATTTCCGTCTTGGTTGCAGCTGCGGATGCATTATCGGCAGCAAGACCAGGTGCACGTAGTGAAACACTTGAGAACTATATTCGACGCCTTGAAAAGTTAGAGGAAATTTCTGAATCGTATGAGGGTGTAGAAAAATCCTTTGCAATTCAAGCCGGAAGAGAAGTTCGCATTATGGTGAAGCCGGAACAAATTAATGATCTAGAAGCACACCGATTAGCTCGAGATATTCGAAAACGAATTGAAGGTGAGCTTGATTATCCAGGTCATATTAAGGTAACGGTAATACGTGAAACAAGAGCAGTAGAGTATGCCAAATAATCTTCATAAAATCATTTTAGAAGCGGTGTGAATACACCGCTTTTCTTATTATCCAAATGAAAATTTCACTTTACGATGGAAATCTTATAAAATATAAAGGTAAAAAAACAATTGCATACTAGAAAGGGATACAAATGAAAATATTGTTTATTGGAGATGTGGTCGGTTCACCCGGTCGTGATATGGTGTCAGAATATTTACCGAAGTTAAAAGCGAAATATCGACCACAATTTACTATTATTAACGGTGAGAATGCTGCAGGCGGAAAAGGGATAACAGAAAAAATCTACCGTCAGTTCCTTGAGAAAGGCGCTAATGTCATTACATTAGGAAATCATACTTGGGATAATAGAGAGATTTTTGAATTTATTCATGATGCGAAATATATGATAAGGCCAGCTAATTTTCCTGAAGGAACACCTGGAAAAGGTCTGGTTTTTGGAAATATCAATGGAGTCGAAATAGCGGTAATCAATTTGCAAGGCAGAACATTTTTGCCGCCTTTGGATGATCCTTTTAGGAAAGCGGATGAATTAGTTAATATTGCGAAAGCAAGAACAAATATCATTTTTGTTGATTTTCATGCGGAAGCAACAAGCGAAAAGCAGGCAATGGGATGGTATTTGGATGGGAAAGTTTCTGTGGTAGTTGGAACTCATACACATGTTCAAACGGCGGATAATCGGATACTTCCTAATGGTACCGCTTATATTACAGATGTAGGAATGACGGGTCCATATGATGGTATTTTAGGTATGGACCGAGAAGTAGTAATGAAAAGATTTCTTACCAGCCTTCCTGTACGATTTGAAGTGCCTAAAACGGGGAGAAACCAGTTAAGCGCATGTATTATTGAAATTGATTCCAATACAGGTAAATCAAAAAAAATCGATACTATTTTGATTAATGAAGATCACCCTTTCTATTCTTAATAATAAGTTTCTTTTCCTCTTTTTTTAGGGCAAGCCGGAATACTATTGCTTCCAGGTGAATATAGTAGAAATGGAATGATTATACCAGGATGGTTCACTCTGAATGGGCATTCGGTATTGGGAAATAACAAGGAGGAGAAGAAATGGAGATATTAAAAGTTTCAGCAAAATCCAATCCTAACTCTGTAGCTGGTGCACTTGCCGGTGTTCTTCGTGAGAGAGGTGGCGCAGAAATTCAAGCTATTGGAGCGGGAGCATTAAATCAGGCAGTGAAAGCAGTTGCTATTGCAAGGGGATTCGTTGCACCAAGTGGTGTCGATCTAATTTGTATTCCAGCTTTTACGGACATACAAATTGAAGGGGAAGAAAGAACAGCAATCAAATTAATTGTTGAACCAAGATAAATATAACGCGGAAAAATGCATCAATTCCATAACATAAAAAATCCATTCCTGATTGCGGCTATTATGCAATCAGGTTTATTTTTGCTTCCATCCGTTATTAGTATTGTCATATTGAATGAACAACTTTCGACAATTGTTTGAGACTATTGTATTCAACCCTAAAAGGCTTTATACTAAAATAATGTGTATAATAGTATTTATTATTGGGAACCTGTGAAAATTTAGTATAAAATAGATTGAATTCATTCTTGTTTTTGTGTAACGAAGAAAGGAGATTCTTATGAACGAGAAACAGCGTTTAGAAGGACAACAAGTTAGCACGGCTAATCCAGCGGACAAAAAATCCGAAAAGGATTACAGCAAATACTTTCAATCCGTTTATATTCCTCCAAATTTGAAGGAAGCAAGAAAACGTGGTCGTGAGGAAGTAAAATATCATAATGATTTTCAAATTGATGAAGAATTTCAAGGAATGGGAAACGGCCGGAAATTCTATATTCGCACATATGGCTGCCAAATGAATGAGCATGATACAGAAGTAATGGCTGGTATCTTTTTGCAGCTTGGTTATGAGCCTACTGATACCGTAGAAGATGCGAATGTAATTCTGCTTAATACATGTGCGATCCGAGAAAATGCTGAAAACAAGGTTTTCGGTGAGATTGGCCACTTAAAGCCACTTAAACTGGAAAAGCCTGATTTATTAATTGGTGTTTGCGGATGTATGTCCCAAGAAGAATCTGTAGTTAATAAAATTCTTGAAAAACATCATCATGTCGATATGATCTTCGGGACACATAATATTCATCGCCTTCCACATATTTTAAAAGAAGCGTATATGTCTAAAGCCATGGTAGTGGAAGTTTGGTCAAAAGAAGGAGACGTAATTGAAAATCTTCCGAAAGTCCGAAAAGGAAGCATTAAAGCATGGGTAAACATTATGTACGGTTGCGATAAGTTCTGTACGTATTGCATCGTTCCTTATACGCGCGGAAAGGAAAGAAGCCGCAGACCGGAGGATATTATTCAAGAGGTTAGACATCTTGCGTCAATTGGATATAAGGAAATTACCCTTCTTGGTCAAAACGTTAATGCTTACGGTAAGGATTTCGAGGATATCGAATATGGTCTAGGAGATCTCATGGATGATATCAGAAAGATAGATATTCCACGAATCCGCTTTACCACAAGTCATCCACGCGACTTTGACGATCGTTTGATTGAGGTATTAGCGAAAAAAGGTAACTTAGTGGAACATATCCATCTTCCTGTTCAATCAGGTTCTAGTGATATTTTGAAAATTATGGGCCGTAAATATACAAGAGAACGTTATCTTGAATTAGTAGGGAAAATTAAAAAGGCGATTCCAGAAGTAGCCCTTTCAACGGATATCATTGTTGGTTTCCCTAATGAAACAGATGAACAATTTGAAGAAACACTTTCTTTATATAAAGAAGTTGGGTTTGAAATGGCGTATACTTTCATCTACTCTCCACGCGAAGGTACACCTGCAGCAAAAATGCAGGATAATATTCCTATGGATGTAAAGAAAGAACGTCTCCAACGATTAAATGATGTTGTAAACGATCTCTCCCGTAAAGCCTTAGAGAAATATAAAGGACAGACAGTAGAAGTACTTGTAGAAGGCGAAAGTAAAAACAATCCGGATGTTTTAGCAGGCTATACTAGAAAAAATAAGCTTGTAAACTTTAAAGGACCAAAATCAGCGATTGGAAAACTTGTACAAGTAAAAATTACAGAAGCGAAAACTTGGTCCTTAAATGGAGAAATGGTGGAAGAACTAGAAGTTGCCGAGGTGAACTAATAATGAAAAAATATACAAAAGATGATATTGTATCACGTGCTACAGAGCTTGCAAAAATGATATCCGAAACAGAGGAAGTTGATTTTTTTAAGCGGGCAGAAGCACAAATCAATGAAAACCAAAAAGTACGGGAAATGATTGCAAGTATTAAAAGCTTGCAGAAACAAGCCGTTAATTTTCAGCATTACGGAAAAACGGAAGCTCTTAAAATGGTAGAAGCTAAAATTGAAAAGATCGAGGAAGAATTGGATGGAATTCCAATCGTGCAAGAGTTCAAGCAATCACAAACGGATGTAAATGACTTGCTTCAAATTGTAGCTTCAACTATTTCTAATACGGTGACGGATGAAATAATCATGTCAACCGGTGGAGATCTTCTTCGTGGCGAAACAGGATCAAAAGTAAAAAATAGTACTCCAGGCAGCTGTGACTAATGCATATGAGACCATTATCTTATTTTAAGATAATGGTCTTTTTTATTTTTATGTCTTGTCATTATTTTGGGTTCATAATTGCTTAATACGTCAAAAATTCCATCTGAAATAGGGAATATTACCAGTCCAAATACATTTTAATGAATATTGTAATAATATGAGCGGTCACCTTTTTAAATATTTCCTGATGGGTACCATATATTGTGTTTTTTTTGCGCCACTCTTACTCCTCTCTATGTATTTGATCTTCTTAATATAATTGTATAACAAAATACAAATGGTTAGATTTCTAAGACCAAGCGTTAATCTAATGCAAGAAAGTATTCTGAATTTAAAAGGTTTATGTTACATGCATCAACGTTAGTAATCGCCTAGAACACAAAACCCACCTTTACATATAATGAATTAACCCATAAATAGTTACTGTTTTCAATGTTGCACATAGTACTGAGATTCCTCCAAATAGGAGAATACAGTACTGTAGCTTCCGTAGTGAACGCAAAAATATTGGCACACTAGTCTATAGGCATGCATAGGATGAATTGAAAATAAATGAGGAGGGTTCGCTCGAATGGCAGAATATAGAGAAATAATAACGAAAGCGGTCGTAGCGAAGGGACGCAAATTTACACAGTCCAATCATACGATCACACCGCCGCATCATCCATCGAGCATATTAGGTTGCTGGATTATAAACCATCGGTATGAAGCAAAAAAAGTAGACAAAAGAGTCGAAATTAATGGTTCATACGAAATAAATGTCTGGTATTCCCATGGTAACAATACAAAAACATCTGTTGTTACAGAAAAAGTGGAATATACGGATGTTGTAAAGCTAAGCTATCGTGACCCAGATTGCTTAGACGATAAAGAAGTAGTTGCCCGCGTCCTTCAGCAACCTAATTGTGTCGAAGCAGTAATATCGCCAAATGGAAATAAAATCATTGTAAATGTAGAAAGAGAGTTCCTCGTCGAGGTCATCGGTGAAACAAAGGTATGTGTTGCTATCCATCCAGATGGCTGTGACTGTGATGACGAGTGGGAAGAAGAACTTGATGAAGAGTTTGAAGAACTAGATCCGGACTTTTTGGTAGGATCGGAGGAAGAATAACGACTAGGAAGATAGCTTCCTAGTTTTTCTTTTGCAAAGGCTCTTTTCTTAAACTTTTGTGTCCTTTTCAGACAAAAATCTTAATATAGCCATGGTTTGCAATCCTGGAGGAAAACCCTTTTTTTAGAAAAGATGCCCTTGCTAAGACTATATTAGGAATTATAACAATATACGAAAAACAACATTTTATACGAAAACAGCTTTTAAATAGACTTCTACATATAACTAATGTATAGAAAACTGCTCAGATTATTCGTTTTTCTTATAGTTATCCATAATAATATTGTATAAGTATTTTTGGATGAAAATATATACAATAGAGGTGTAAATTATCAGAAGGGGATGTTCTAAATGTCTTTCGTGTTTCATGGTATTGATCATATTCAATTAGCTGCGCCTAAAGGCTGTGAAGAACAAGCTAGACAGTTTTTCGCTACTATTTTAGGTTTATCTGAGATTCCAAAGCCTGAAAATCTAAGAGCAAGAGGTGGCTGTTGGTTTAAATGCGGTAATCAGGAAATTCATATCGGGGTGGAAGAAGATTTTAAACCGGCAAAAAAAGCACATCCAGGATTGATTGTTACAAATATAGAGGAATTGAAGGCTACATTAAACAAGCATCAAATAGACTGGAAGGAAGAACCGAAAATTGAAGGCAGAAGCCGTATACATGTGTCAGATCCATTCGGAAATAGGATGGAATTTCTTGAATTTTTCAATGAATAGAAATCAGGGTGGTTAATACCACTCTTTTTTATATCTTTTTATAAATCCAAATATTAGATTTCATGAAGTAATAGAGGGGTTTATGATATAATAATGTTTATCTAAAGATGTCGAACGGAAAGGAATTTGGTAGGAATGAGTCAATACACCCCGATGATTCTTCAATATTTGCAAGTGAAGGCAGAATATCAAGATGCCTTTTTATTTTTTCGCTTAGGTGATTTCTATGAAATGTTTTTCGAGGATGCTGTTAAAGCATCACAAGAATTAGAGATTACGTTAACGAGTCGAGATGGAGGCGGATCGGAAAGGATTCCGATGTGCGGTGTCCCATATCACTCTGCTCCCAATTATATAGAACAATTAGTGGACAAAGGATATAAAGTAGCGATATGTGAACAGGTGGAAGATCCTAAAACAGCAAAGGGTGTTGTAAAGAGGGAAGTAGTTCAGCTAATCACTCCAGGTACCGTGATGGAGGGAAAAGGCATTGCTGAAAAGGAAAATAATTATATCGCTTCTATCACTGTATTTGAAAATGAAACCTACGGGTTAACCTATATTGACCTGTCCACCGGAGAGGGCAAAGTAACTTCCATTAACTCATATGAACATGTTGTAAATGAGCTTTCCATTCTTAGTGCCAGGGAAGTAGTTGTTGCTGATTCATTCAAGGAACTGTATGTGAAACAATTAAAAGAGCGAAATAACATGACTATTTCCTTTGAAAATAATACTCAGTGGAAACCGGAGTTTTCCAGATTACTAGAGAATGTGGAAACAGAGGAGCTAAAGCAGGCAGTTATACGCCTTTTAAATTATTTACACAGGACTCAAAAGCGAAGTCTAGATCACTTACAGGCTGTAACTAAATTCGATCTTCATCAATATATGAAAATAGATTATTATTCAAAGCGAAATCTAGAATTAACAGAAACGATTCGTTCAAAAGGGAAAAAAGGTTCTTTATTATGGCTACTCGATGAAACCATGACTGCTATGGGCGGACGACTATTAAAGCATTGGATTGACCGTCCGTTAATCGAGCAAAAGGAAATAGAAAGAAGACATGCTTTAGTAGAAATTTTTATGGAGCGTTTTTTCGAACGACAGGAATTAAGAGAACGCTTGAAGGAAGTATATGATATAGAAAGACTTGCTGGGAGAGTTGCGTTTGGAAATGTGAACGCTAGAGATTTAGTTCAATTAAAATATTCTCTGCAGCAAGTGCCAGCCATACATTCCATTTTAGAACAGCTTCATGATGACGAAGCATTGCAATTATCAACGCGATTAGACCCTTGTGAGGATCTTACGGATCTTCTTGAAAGAGCCATTCTAGAAAATCCTCCAATTTCTGTGAAGGAAGGAGGTATGATTCAACAAGGGTATAATGAAGAGTTGGATCGATACCGTGATGCAAGTCGAAATGGAAAGACATGGCTTGCCCAGCTGGAGCAGGAGGAACGAAATCGGACTGGAATAAAATCTTTGAAAATCGGATATAATCGTGTGTTTGGCTATTATATTGAAGTAACCAAATCTAATTTGCATTTATTAGTGGAAGGCCGTTATGAAAGAAAGCAAACATTGGCAAATGCAGAAAGATTTATTACGCCAGAATTAAAAGAAAAGGAAGCTCTTATTTTACAAGCTGAAGAGAAAAGCGTCGATTTAGAATATGAATTATTTTTACAGCTTCGTGAAATGGTGAAAGACTATATACCGCGCTTACAAAGCCTAGCAGGGATCATTAGTGAAATAGATGTATTGCAGTGCTTTGCAACCGTCAGTGAAACAAGACATTATGTTAAGCCAGTCTTCAACCAAGAGCGGAAAATTATCATTAAAGACGGAAGGCATCCTGTTGTCGAAAAAGTCATGGATGCACTGGAATATGTGCCAAATGATTGCTATATGGACAGTGAAAGGGAAATGCTCTTAATTACAGGACCAAATATGTCCGGTAAAAGCACATACATGAGGCAGATCGCCTTAACATCGGTTCTTGCCCAAATAGGATGCTTCGTACCAGCACGAGAAGCCGTACTGCCTATCTTCGATCAAGTATTTACAAGAATTGGCGCTGCAGACGATTTAATCTCAGGTCAAAGCACCTTTATGGTAGAAATGCTGGAAGCCAAAAATGCCATTATGAATGCAACGGAAAACAGTCTGATTTTATTTGATGAAATAGGAAGAGGGACTTCAACCTATGATGGAATGGCCCTTGCTCAGGCGATTATAGAATATATACACAATCGTATTAATGCAAAAACATTATTCTCTACTCATTATCATGAGCTTACGGTTTTGGAGGAAGAGTTATTACAGCTTAAAAATGTTCATGTTAGTGCGATGGAGCAGAACGGAAAGGTTGTCTTTTTGCACAAAATAAAAGAAGGACCTGCAGATAAAAGCTATGGTATTCACGTGGCGGAATTGGCAGAGCTGCCAAGTGAATTAATTGTAAGAGCAAATGAAATCTTGGCCGAATTGGAAAAGGATTCAAAGGAAGTGGAAGTTCCTAAAAAGATGAAGGAACCGCAATTGCAGCTTTCCTTCTTTGATGAACCGCAAGTGAAGACGAAGCTAGAACCACTCCAAAAGGAAATGAAGATAATGGAAGAACTCAAAAATATAAATATATTGGAATTAAATCCTTTGCAAGCAATGAACGTTCTATACGAATTACAGAGGAAATTGAAAGGTTAGGCGGTGTTACCTTTGGGTAAAATCATTCAGCTTGATGATATTCTTTCCAATAAGATTGCGGCAGGAGAGGTGGTAGAAAGACCGGCCTCCGTTGTAAAGGAGCTTGTCGAAAATGCTATAGATGCTGGCAGTACCATCGTCGAAATAGAAATTGAGGAAGCGGGACTTGGAAAGATTCGCATTATCGATAATGGATCAGGAATTGAAGAGGATGATATGCTAATTGCTTTCCAACGACATGCGACTAGTAAAATTAAGGATGAAAATGATCTTTTCCGCATTCGAACATTAGGGTTTAGGGGAGAGGCATTACCAAGTATCGCTTCTGTATCTCATCTTGAAATGACATCTTCAACCGGAAATGGTTCTGGTACAAAAGTAACGATCGAGGGTGGGCATGTAATAAATCATGAGAAAAGCTCCGGGAGAAAAGGCACGGATATTTCGGTAACTGACCTATTCTTTAATACACCTGCACGATTAAAATATTTAAAAACGATCCATACAGAGCTTGGTAATATCACCGATGTTGTAAATCGTTTGGCTCTTGCCCATCCAGAAGTATCGATCCGCTTGCGGCATAATGAGCGTCTTCTGTTGCAAACGAATGGAAATGGCGATGTTCGTCAAGTTTTAGCCGCTATTTATGGAATGAATATAGCGAAACAAATGATTCCCATTTCTGCTGGTTCACTTGATTTTAAAATAAACGGTTATATTTCCATGCCAGAAGTAACGAGAGCTTCGCGGAATTATATTTCCACGATGATAAATGGGCGCTTTATTAAAAATTATTCATTAGTAAAAGCTATTCAGGAGGGGTATCATACTCTTCTTCCTATTGGCCGGTACCCTATCATTCTTTTAAATGTAGAGATGGATCCTATTTTAGTGGATGTGAATGTTCATCCGGCTAAATTGGAGGTAAGGCTTAGTAAGGAACAAGAATTAAATGAACTTGTAACAAATACAATTAAAGAAGCGTTTAAAGATAAAGTACTGATTCCTACAGGTAATTTGCATTCAAAGGAAAAAGAAACAGCACCGGTTCAAACCTCCCTGCAGTTGGATCATTTACCTGATGTAACTCGGCCTGTTCAAGCAATTTATAAGCGAGAGTCTATTCCTTTTCAACAAACAAAGGAAGAAATCTTACCTTTAGAGGAAATGAAAAAAGTGTTTCATTTAGAGGATGGGGAGCCGAAGCATGAAGCAAATGCTTTGAAGGAGGATGCCATTTTTCCGGAAGTAATTCTTGAAAAGTCTGATGACATGGATAGCAGTTACCCGGAAATTGCAGAAGAAGAGGTAACAGAAATAACATCAAGTAGGATCCCGCCGTTATATCCAATTGGACAAATGCATGGAACGTATATTTTTGCTCAAAATGATAAAGGGCTCTATATAATTGACCAACATGCAGCTCAGGAAAGGATTAAATATGAATATTTCAGGGAAAAGGTCGGCAGGGTAGAGAAACAGCTTCAGGATATGCTAGTACCGATTACTTTCGAATATTCAACGGATGAATGCATCAAAATCCAAGAAAATATGGATGAACTGGCTTCTGTTGGTGTTTTTATGGAGCCATTTGGTCATAATAGCTTTATTGTTCGTTCCCATCCAGTGTGGTTTCCTAAAGGAGAAGAAAAGGAAATAATTGAAGACATGGTAGAACAGCTATTGTCGATGAAAAAAGTAGATGTTAAAAAACTTCGGGAGGAAGCGGCAATTATGATGAGTTGCAAGGATTCCATTAAAGCAAATCACTTTTTGCGAAATGATGAGATTCAAGCATTGCTCGATTCATTGCGTCAAGCCTCCGACCCATTTACCTGTCCACATGGACGTCCAATCATTATTCATTACAGTGTATATGAAATGGAAAAAATGTTTAAGCGTGTAATGTAGAATAAATAGTTAAAATCGGTTAGTAATAGCCCTTTTTAACTATTTTTTTTGTGGAAATGTCATTTGTCTTTTGGAAAAACCGATTGTAAAATAAAAAATCGTATCAATTAAGTTTTAAAAGAACGTATGTTTGTGTATAATAATATCAAACGTACGTTCGTGAGGTGGTTGTGTTGAAAGGTATTCTTTTGCGAGCCCTTGAAACTGGTGCACGGCTCGAAATGATTTATGTATCTAATAAAAATGAAATCACTCAACGCAAAATAAAAGTTCTCTCTGTTGAAATAGATTCATTCCGAGCATTTTGTTATTTACGGAAAGAGCAACGAACATTTATGTTAAAAAATGTGCTTTCTATTGCTCCGGAGAGAGTAAAGTATAAAAAGGAAATTTCTTAAAAGGTCATAACATTTTCTCATTTTATTTGTTTCATTCTGTTATGAAGCATTTGTACCTCTTCAAATACTTTTTTTCGGTCCGCCTGTACAATGTGAATGATCTGGTCTACGTTTTTGTCCTCTTTTTTGTATTGAATAATTTGTGATAATTCGGTATTGCTTGTTTTGGATATAGCTGCAGCTATTAGCAAAAAGTGTATATCTGCATCTTCCTTTAAATATTGACTAATATTCGCAGTGGACATTTTCGTATAGGTTGCAATAATCTTAATCATTTTTTCTTTGTATTCTTGTTGTGAATTTTGCATATTACGAGTATCGTTTGCTTCTAGCTTTTTTAAATCGACACCAAAATGTTGCGCTGTTTTATCCCATGAAGAATATTTCTTATAATACCGTAAGATGCTTTCAATACTGTTATTCGTATACATGGAAATATGGGCTGCTCTTACAATATCTTGAACTTTATAACCTTGCCTTTCAAGCTTTAAGAATTCTTCATGATTTAATTGAGAGTGCTCTCTATCCCTATAGGAAATTTGACTAGAAGCGTCTGCTTCAAGGATATGGACAAAGAAAAGAAAAAGAAATGCGATGTATACTCTCCATAAAATTCTTTTAGTCATTCCACAAAATACCTCCTATGTGTCATTCCTATATATGATAGCCATTAAATCCAGAAATCATAAAAAAGAAATAAAAACCCTGAAGAATAAATATCTTCAGGGCTTTATTTAGAAAGATGAAAACTAGTTTAATTACTTTGCTTTGAACCCATGTTCCAAAAGCTAAATAAAATAGTAACAAGACCAAGAATGACACTGGTCCAAGTCTCTCCGCTAGATAATGAATAAACAAATGGTAAAAGAACGAACCATGCACCAGTTATTACTGTGAGCCAATTCTTCCAAGAATTCCAGCCTGCTTCACCGGATGCCCAGAAGGATAAGATAACCTGGATAAGACCAATTACGACACTTGACCAGAGTGCTCCTGACTGATCTGAAAATCCGACAACCCAAGGAGCAATAATAAACCAAACACCAATCAAAGCATTTAATGTACTTCTTGTTTTCATGTTTGCACCTCCTTGATGGTTTACGAAATATAAATATTTCGTTACTAAATTGTATGAAAGATAAAGATAATGTTTCACACAATTTTCAATTATTAACAAAAAAAGTTCCCCTTTTTTCAGAATAAATAGCAAAAAAGAAAAACAAAAACGATTAAGTTTTTGTTTTATAATTCATCCATAATGGCACATTTTAATTTTTTCGAGAATCTGAATTTAATAGTCTGCGCTTTTCAGCCTCAGCTTTTAGAATTGCAATAAATTCATCTGGCAGGTCAAGCTGGATTGCCTTTTCGTATGCTTTTATCAGCCGTTCATCTGATAGAGGAAGGCATCGGTCCATTATAAAAAAACTCTCCCTTCTTATTGATCACCAGCAGTATAAATGTTTGATTATATAAGGCTCTTTTCTTAAACTTTGTTGTTTTTTTTAACGAAATCTTAAATAAAGCCATGCTCTTTGGTTATGAATGAATAACTTCCTTAGGAAAAGATGCCCGAGCTAAAACTGTATTAGGATTTATAACAATATACAAAGAAAAACTACCTATACGAAAACAGCCTTATGTAAAAATACACTCCTTAGGATTATGGAGGAGTGTACTTGTCTTACGGTGTATTGTTGCCTAGTCTGCACAGCAAAATTAATTATAGTAAAGTTATTGTAATATTTCAATAGATTTTGATAAAAATAAGCTGAATTTTTATTATTTTCGAATTCAAATTTATAATCTGAATTTATGTTGCTTTCGAAAGGATTTTTCCGAAAAACAGCTAATATTCTTATAGCAAGGGGGATGAATAAAATGGAAGTTGTAATAAATAAAAAGCCGATTAAGAAATGGAAGAAGCCCGTCATTTGGACATTATCAATTTTCATCATTATCGTATTTTTAATTGCAATGCTGCTTAATTTTTACACCTTAAGATCCTTGCCGAAAATATCTGGTCAAATTTATTTACTTGGCATACAAAAGCCTGTAAGCGTTATTCGAGATGCGAATGGTGTTCCTCATATCAACGCAAAAAATCTCCATGACCTGTACTATGCCCAAGGTTATGTGGAGGCACAAGACCGACTTTTCCAAATGGATTTAAGCCGCAGGCAAGCCTCAGGAACATTAAGTGAAGTGGTGGGGGAAGCTACGGTAAATCGGGATAAGTTTTTTCGTACACTAGGGCTAAGACGGGCAGCAGAAAAATCCTATCAGCAGTATTCAGAAGAAGGGAAAAATGTATTAAAATGGTTTGCTGATGGTGTCAATGCCTATATGAAGGATGCGATTGACAAAAAAACATTGCCAATAGAATTTAATTTATTAAATTATCATCCCGAAAAATGGACTCCAACAGATTCATTAACGATTGGAAAATATATGGCATTTGACTTAGGAGGACATTGGAACGAACAGGCCTTTAATTACTGGGCACTAAGCAATTTATCGGAGGATAAGGCGAAAGAACTTCTGCCTAGTTATCCAAAGGATGCACCTTTGATCATTTCTCAAATAAAGAACAACCATATTGATATTGGAAAAAGCTTCGCAGAGGCTATCAATCCTCCAGTATTTAATGGCAGTAATGATTGGGTGGTAAGCGGTGAAAAAAGTATTTCAGGCAAACCACTGCTAGCAGACGATCCTCATTTATCACTGGCAACACCCTCTATTTGGTATCAAATGCATTTACAAGCAGGAGACATGAATGTGAGTGGTGTAATATTTGCTGGTATACCTGGGATAATACTAGGATCTAATGAACATATTGCATGGGGTGTGACAAATACAGGTCCTGATGTTCAGGATTTATATATTGAAAAACGAAACCCCGATAATCAGGCCCAATTTCTTTATAATAATAAATGGTATAATGGAACGGTTATTGAGGAGCCAATTAAGGTTAAAGGTAAAAAAACGATTCCGTATAAGGTTACGATTACAAAACATGGACCAATCATTTCAGAATTTGCCTATCAAAATAAAGAGAACACTGTTTTTTCATTGCAGTGGACAGCACTAGAACCTTCCAGAGAATTAGAAGCTGTTTTGAATATGAACAAAGCAAAGAATTGGAATGAATTTGAAAATGCACTACTGGATTTTCATACTCCTACACAAAATTTTGTGTTTGCAGCAAATGATGGAACAATAGCATACAAAGCAAATGGGAAAATTCCAATACGAAAAAAAGGGATAGGGCTTTTACCAGTACCTGGATGGACTGATGAGTATGGATGGAAGGGATATATTCCATATGATCAGCTTCCAAAGATAGTTAATCCTGCTCAAGGCTTCATCTCCAGTGCGAATAACAAAGTTATTGATGACAACTACCCTTATCATATCAGTAATGTATGGGCACAGCCTTACCGCCAAATGAGAATTCAAGAGGTTTTGAAATCAAAAAATAAGATAACGGTAAATGATATGAAAGCGCTGCAAATGGATCAAATCAATGAATCAGCACGTGAATTTGTTCCCCAATTCCTGACTATATTAAACAATGCACCTTTATCACCAACAGAGAAAAAAGCGTTGAACGAATTGAAAAAGTGGAATTATAAAGATGATAAATCAAAAGCAGCACCGTTAATATATAATCTTTGGATGAAAGAAATACCAAACGTAATATTTAAAAAAGAGATTCCCAATAATGTTTTAGATCTATTTGAAGATAAATCACAAGCGGTGGATCAGCTTTTACGAAGCGCCATCAGTGGAAATGAAGGTGTATGGGTAAAAGATAGAGGCGGGATAGAGCAAGTTTTACAAAAATCGCTTCAACAGGTTCTTAGTCAACTAGAAGAAAAATATGGTGGCGAACCTGAGACATGGAAGTGGGGAGACTATCATCAACTATACTTTGCGCACCCGTTATCAGCATCATCCGATATATTGGCATTTATTTTTAACCGTGAAAGTCCAGTTCCTATAGGGGGCAGTAAAGTGACTGTTCAAGCAGCGAGTAATCGGGATGATGGAATCGTTGATCATGGGGCCTCCTGGCGTTTTGTTATTGATACGAGTGATATGAATAAATCGTACCATATTGTAGGTCCAGGCCAGTCGGGACATATTAGAAGCAAATGGTATCATGATCAAATTAATGACTGGGTTAATGGCAATTATCACGAAACAACTTTAAACATAGCTGTGAAGGATGGGAAGGAATTAACTCTACTGCCACTTAAAAAATAGGTTTTTGACCGGCTTTTGTTAAGAGCCGGTTTTATTATTCAATTATTTATTTTTAATGTGTAGGAATGTTTAATCCATAAAACAAACGGGTATACTAAATAACTGTTCCAATCTGTTTTATTATAAATATGGTACGATAATAAGTGATGCGGATTTGCGTCTTGTTTGCCTATGTATAGAGTCTTAGGAAGAACAATTCTATGCTATCTGCTGGACAAATATTATACTCACTGTAAATATAATAAGTATAATAAATTCTTATTTTATCAAAAAGGCTGTGAAATGGTTGAGTGATCTTCAAAAGCTTATCGTACTAATTGGACCCACTGCTGTTGGAAAAACAGATTTAAGCATTTATTTAGCTAAATTGTTTAATGGTGAAATCATCAGTGGCGATTCCATGCAAATTTATAAAGAGATGGATATTGGAACAGCGAAAATTTCGATAGAGGAAATGAAAGGAGTTCCGCATCATCTTATTGATATCAAAGAACCGGAAGATTCATTTTCAGTTGCTGAATTCCAGCAGCTTGTTCGCAGTAAAATTGCGGAAATACATAAAAGAAATGCGATTCCGATGATCGTTGGCGGAACAGGTCTTTATATACAATCCGTTATATATGATTACCAGTTTTCTGATGATGTTGGGAATGATGAATTTCGAAAAATGTTAGAAATGAGAGCAAAAACAGAAGGGAATATGGCACTATACAATGAATTCATGGCGATAGACCCTATAAGTGCTGAAAAAATACACCCAAACAATATTCGAAGAGTCATTAGAGCATTGGAAATATTTCATTGTACTGGAAAAACAGCGTCCGACTATCACCAAATGCAAAAGCCCCACTTATTATATAATGTCGCTTTAGTTGGGTTGACGATGGAAAGGGAAAAGTTATATAACAGAATAAATAGGCGTGTAGATATCATGATGGAAAAAGGGCTAATGGAAGAAGTAAAAAAGCTATACGATGCTAATCTTCGGGATGTACAATCTATTCAAGCAATTGGATACAAAGAGCTTTATGCCTATTTCGATGGAGAAATTACATTGGATGAGGCTGTAGAAAGATTAAAACAAAACTCTAGAAATTATGCGAAAAGACAGCTTACATGGTTCCGGAATAAAATGGATGTCACATGGTTTGATATGACAGAAGCTTCAGAGCGCTCAAAAAAAATAAAGGAAATTTCAAATTTTATTGCAGGAAAGCTGCAGGTAAAAATCGAATAAATAGTAATAGAGA
Organism: Bacillus sp. FJAT-49736; assembly: GCF_018343615.1. Classification (GTDB taxonomy): domain Bacteria; phylum Bacillota; class Bacilli; order Bacillales; family Bacillaceae_C; genus Margalitia. The sequence goes on from NZ_JAGYPI010000001.1 coordinate 913,395, forward strand.
TAGAAGAGGAGGACTAAGCATGAAACAAGCAGTTAATATTCAAGACCAATTCCTAAATCAGTTAAGAAAAGATGGAACTTCTGTTACGGTTTTTTTACTCAATGGATTTCAGTTAAGGGGCCAAGTAAAAGGGTTCGATAATTTTACTGTTTTGTTTGAATCGGAAGGGAAGCAACAGCTCGTTTTTAAGCATGCCATATCAACTTTTGCCCCTCAAAAAAATGTTCAAATAAATTTTGAAGAACAATAAGATAATCATTGCTCCCTGCTCATCGCTGAATAATAAAAATGTGTAGCCTAGCGGTTACACATTTTTATTTTGCTTTATAAACCTGCACTTTCATTTTAATAGGTAAGTAATGTTTAGGAAGCAACACGAATAGAATAAAGGTAAGGCATTATTTCTTGGGAAAGCGCGAGAAACGACAAATCAAACAATTTTACGAAAAAAATATTGAGATTTTTGTCATATTTTCGTGGTTTCTTGCTTAAATTTGAAAGTTATGTAGAAACATTCAATAATTCAGAGGAATGTTCCATATTAAAATGGGCATTTGTCACAACTTATGCTTCTAAGCGTATACTGTTTTTAGAATGTGAGGTGAACGCTTTGGACCAACCAATACGCATGAAAAATAACGGACAGATTAGTATTGTACTGAATGCCCAGCAAAGAGAACTACCTCCATCTTCTATACAAAGGGAAGTTGTTCCAAAGACGAATTCCGCAGAGCATGAAGCATTAAAGGAAATTGAATCTGAATTAAGCGCTCTTGTCGGAATGGATGAAATGAAGAGAATGATTAAAGAAGTGTATGCTTGGATATATGTGAATAAAAAAAGGGAATCTGCAGGACTAAAAACGGGCAAACAAGCGCTTCATATGATGTTCAAAGGAAATCCGGGAACTGGAAAAACGACAGTGGCCAGAATCATTGGGAAACTTTTTCAGAAAATGAACGTACTATCGAAAGGGCATTTAATCGAAGCAGAACGAGCAGACTTAGTTGGAGAATATATTGGTCACACGGCACAAAAGACTCGGGATTTAATTAAAAAGGCGATCGGCGGTATTCTCTTTATTGATGAGGCGTATTCTCTTGGGCGCGGAGGGGAAAAGGATTTTGGAAAGGAAGCGATTGATACACTCGTAAAGCATATGGAGGATAAACAACATGAATTTATCCTGATACTTGCAGGGTATTCCAATGAAATGGACTATTTTTTAAGTTTGAATCCAGGGCTTCATTCCAGATTCCCACTTGTCTTTCATTTCCCTGATTACTCGGTAGAACAATTGATGGAAATAGGAAAACGAATGTTAAAGGAGAAGGAATATAATCTTAGTCAAGATGCAGAACGAAAGCTGAAGGAACATTTAAGCTTAATAAAAATGGTGAATCCCGTAAGTTTTTCAAATGGACGCTATGTTAGAAATATTATTGAAAAATCCATTCGTTCACAAGCGATGAGATTACTATCTGACGGGACTTATGATCGCTATGATTTAATAACATTAAGAAGCATTGATTTAGTATTTCCGGATTCATAGACTTATGTAGCTAGTCGAACTGACTAGCTTTTTCTTTTTTTTCTTGTGATGAACGGTATTGGTTATGCTAAATTTTTTATTATTTGGTAAGATAATAAAATATGTACAAGAAAGCGAGTTGGTCAAATGGCTAATGAAATGAAGGAGAAAGCAATTTTAGTTGGCTGCCAGATAGGTGACAATGCAGAGCGGTTTCAATATTCTATGGAGGAATTAGCCTCTTTAACTGAAACGGCACAAGGTGAAGTTGCAATAATAGTCTCCCAGAAAAGAGATCGGATAGATTATTCCACCTATATAGGAAAAGGGAAAGTAGAAGAAATTGAACGTCTGGAAGAAGAATTAGAAACGGATTTAGTAATCTTTAACGATGAGCTTTCCCCAAGTCAATTGCGGAATTTATCTCGTATTTTAAAGAGCAGGGTTATCGATCGTACACAGTTAATCTTAGATATATTCGCTGGAAGAGCAAGATCTAAGGAAGGAAAACTTCAGGTGGAGCTTGCCCAATTACAATACTTGCTTCCTCGATTAATTGGTCAAGGGACAGAATTATCAAGACTTGGTGGAGGTATTGGAACAAGAGGTCCCGGTGAAACCAAGCTTGAATCAGACAGGCGCCATATTCGTAGACGAATTACCGAAATTAAGAACCAATTAGAAACAATTGTAAGTCATCGCGAACGATATCGTGAACGAAGAAAAAAGAACAAAGCTTTTCAAATTGCTTTAGTTGGTTATACAAATGCTGGAAAGTCCACTCTGTTTAATCGCTTATCAAGCGCCGATTCCTATGAGGAAAATCAATTATTTGCTACATTAGATCCATTAACAAGAAAATTGGTTTTGCCTAGCGGATATTCTGCGTTATTAACAGATACAGTAGGCTTTATTCAAGATTTACCTACAACATTAATTGCTGCTTTTCGTTCTACATTAGAAGAGGTAAAAGGAGCGGATATTCTCCTCCATATCGTCGACAGTTCAAATCCCGATTATCATAACCATGAGAAAACGGTCCAAAAATTATTGAAGGAACTGGAAATGGATCATCTTCCTCAATTAACCGTGTATAATAAAATGGATGCGCGGCATTCGGATTTTGTACCAACTGCTGAGAATCATATTATGATCAGCGCTTTGCATGCAGATGATCGGCATCTGTTGAAGCAACATATTGAAAATGAAGCCATTCAATTAATGGTTCCGTATGATGTTTTAGTGCCATCAACGGAAGGGAAGCTTTTAGCACAACTTAAAGCCGATACTATATTAAGAGAGCTTCTTTTTATAGAAGAGGAACAGGTTTATAAATGCAAAGGATATGCCTTGCAAGACCACCCAGTTCTTGGTCTTTTAGAACAATTTTAGTAATAAAAGGAGTATATAAGAAATGTTTCAACATTTAATGAACGCAGATAAACTTCAGCCAATTGTAGTGGAAACGGAAAAACAAATTGCAGCTATTCATCAGCAAATTGATCAAAGGGTGGAAGAAAACCAGTTTAGGGTATTACAAAGCTTTCAAAACCATCGTGTCAGTGATACGCATTTTATTCCTTCAACCGGGTACGGATATGATGATATCGGACGGGATACGTTGGAAAAAATTTATGCACAAGTTTTTGGAGGAGAAGTAGGCTTAGTTCGCCCGCAAATTATTTCTGGTACACACGCTATTTCCATTGCTTTATTTGGTATTCTTCGTCCTGGCGATGAATTACTTTATATAACAGGAAAACCATATGACACGTTAGAGGAAATTGTCGGAATCCGAGGAAGCGGTAATGGTTCATTAAAAGAATTTAATATCCATTATAATAGTATCCCTTTAACTCCAAGTGGTCAGGTAGATCTGGAAGCTGTTCGGAGCGCAATAAAGCCTAACACGAAAATGATCGGAATCCAAAGGTCGAAAGGATATGCGAACAGACCGTCTTTTACAATTGCTGAAATAGAAGAAATGATATCCTTTGTAAAAAAAATCAAACCGGATACAGTGGTATTTGTTGATAATTGCTATGGTGAATTTGTTGAGACAAAAGAGCCATGTCATGTAGGCGCTGATTTAATGGCCGGCTCTTTAATTAAAAATCCCGGGGGAGGAATTGCTAAAACAGGCGGATATCTCGTGGGTAAAAAAGAGTTCGTTGAGTCATGTTCTTATCGGATGACTTCACCGGGGATTGGCGCGGAAGCTGGTGCTTCTTTATATAGTCTCCAAGATATGTATCAAGGCTTCTTTCTAGCTCCGCATATTGTTGGACAGGCATTAAAAGGCGCAATTTTCACCTCGGCTATTCTACAAAAGTTTGGTATGAATACTCATCCAGCTTGGAATACATATAGAACCGATTTAATTCAATCTGTTCAGTTTGATGACCCGGATAAAATGATTGAATTTTGTCAAGCTATCCAGTTCTCATCCCCTGTAAATTCATACGTAACGCCATATCCTAGCTATATGCCAGGTTATGAAGATGATGTAATAATGGCAGCGGGTACTTTTATACAAGGTGCGAGCATGGAACTTACGGCAGATGGACCTCTGCGTCCCCCATACACTGCCTATGTGCAAGGTGGTTTAACCTATTCACACGTGAAAATCGCCATCTGCTCTGCATTAGACCGCTTAATGAATAAAGGGTTAGTTTAATAAATATCGAGATGACTTTTATTGTCCTAAAGGAGAAAAAAGGTCAAATCACTGAATCATTTGCAATTTTTACGCCACAATATTCTCAAATTACATAATTCTTTGTCTAGAGAAAAGATATTTTTTAATGCTTTGGGTGGTAATACCAAGCTTAAAAGAAACCGAAATTTTGTAACCAGGCGATGATTAGGGTAATCAATCGGGATATAGGTGCCCGAAAAGGAGTAACAAGGGGACAAATGGGAACCAAACGAGGGAATAGGTGCCGAAATCGAGTGACAAAGGGACAAAAGGGAATCAAACACGGGGATAGATGCCCGAAATGGAGCCGCAAGAGGAAAAAGGGTAACCAATCGAGGGGTTAGGTGCCCGAAATGGAGCCGCAAGAGGAAAAAGGGTAACCAATCGAGGAGTTAGGTGCCCGAAATCGAATGACAAGAGGAGAAAAGGGAACCAAACACGGGGATAGATGCCCGAAATGGAGCCGCAAGAGGAAAAAGGGTAACCAATCGAGGGGTTAGGTGCCCGAAATCGAATGACAAGGGTACAAAAGGGAACCAAACACGGGTATAGATGCCCGAAATAGAGCCGCAAGAGGAAAAAGGGTAGCCAATCGAGTGGTTCGGTGCCCGAAAAGGGATAACAAGGGGACAAAAGGGAACCAAACACGGGAATAGATGCCCGAAATGGAGCCGCAAGAGGAAAAAGGGTAACCAATCGAGGGGTTAGGTGCCCGAAATGGAGCCGCAAGAGGAAAAAGGGTAACCAATCAAGGAGTTAGGTACCGAAATCGAATGACAAGGGTACAAAAGGGAACCAAGCACGGGTATAGATGCCCGAAATGGAGCCGCAAGAGGAAAAAGGGTAGCCAATCGAGTGGTTCGGTGCCCGAAAAGAGATAACAAGGGGACAAAAGGGAACCAAACACGGGTATAGATGCCCGAAATGTAGCTGCAAGAGGAAAAAGGGTAACCAATCGAGGGGTTAGGTGCCCGAAATCGGATGACAAGAGGACAAAAGGGAACCAAACACGGGTATAGATGCCCGAAATGGTGCCGCAAAGGGAAAAAGGGTAACCAACCGAGGGGTTAGGTGCCCGAAATCGAATGACAAGAGGACAAAAGGGAACCAATCGAGGGGTTAGGTGCCCGAAATGGAGCCGCAAGAGGAAAAAGGGTAACCAATCGAGGAGTTAGGTGCCCGAAATCGAGCCACAAAAGGAAAGGGGGAACCAAACTAGGATATAGTTGCCCGAAAAGAAGTACCATTAGAAAAAAGGGAACAAACAGTAAAATGCACTTCAAATTCGTATATACTCCAATCATTATCTTACAGATTGAAATATCTAGATCATTTCAGATATGGAAATAAAGTGATAATTTTATTAAGTCTAGACTTTAACAAAAGCACACTGTGATTTTATATGTGAAATCCAGTGTGTTTTTTTTTGCTATTTGATAGTTTGCACTTCTAAAGTAAACCCGTAACTAAAAGAAGTAATCGACAATAAAAAAGTTTCCATGAAATAATTTTCATGTTAGAAATACTAACATGAGTTTGACAATTTTTCTTACATTGAATATAATCTTAAATAAGAAAGGGAGAAGGGGGAAATCAAATATGACGAAAAAAGAAATCCGTCGTTCTATGGCAATCTTACCAATTAGTACTGTTATGCAATTAACTGAGCTCTCCGCACGTCAAATTAGATATTATGAAGAACATCAGTTGATCTCTCCTTCTCGTTCTGAAGGTAATCGTCGCCTTTATTCATTAAACGATGTCGATATGCTTTTAGAAATTAAAGAGTTTTTAGATCAAGGAATTAATATGGCTGGCATTAAACAGATACTCGCTATGAAGGTAACGAATAATGAAGCAGAGACTGCTCAACTTACAGAAGAAAATAAAACAATTATTACGGATGAACAAATTCGCCGAGTACTAAGGGAAGAAATGCTGCAGGCTGGAAGATTTCAGCGCCCTTCTATGAAACAAAATGAAGTACCGAGATTTTATCATTAAAAACTCAAGTAAGTTTTAATTTACAAAAATAATTTATCCTATAGGAGGATGGGTCAAGTGTCAAAGTATAGTCGTGAGGATATTATTCGTATTGCCGAAGAAGAAAATGTTAAGTTTATTCGTCTCCAATTTACAGATATTTTAGGAACAATCAAAAACGTTGAGATTCCTCTAAGTCAATTAGGGAAGGCTTTAGATAATAAAATGATGTTTGACGGTTCTTCTATAGAAGGATTTGTTCGTATTGAAGAGTCCGATATGTATTTATATCCGGATTTGGATACTTGGGTTGTTTTTCCGTGGACTGCAGAAAAGGGAAAAGTAGCAAGATTAATTTGCGATATTTATAATCCAGATGGAACACCGTTTGAAGGTGACCCTAGAAATAACTTAAAACGAGTTCTTAAGGAGATGGAGGAGTTAGGCTTTACTGATTTCAACCTTGGACCAGAACCGGAATTTTTCTTATTTAAGTTAGATCAAAATGGTGAGCCTACCCTTGAACTAAATGATAATGGCGGATATTTTGACCTTGCCCCAACAGATTTAGGGGAGAACTGTCGTCGTGATATAGTACTTGAACTAGAAGAGATGGGATTTGAAGTAGAAGCTTCCCATCATGAGGTTGCACCAGGTCAACATGAAATTGACTTTAAATATGCGGACGCAATTAAGGCTTGCGATGATATTCAGACCTTTAAATTAGTAGTTAAAACAATCGCCCGTAAGCATGGTTTACATGCAACCTTCATGCCTAAACCGTTATTTGGAGTTGCAGGATCCGGAATGCATTGCAATCTATCCTTATTCAAAAATGGTAAGAATGCCTTTTTTGATACAAAAGGAGAACTTCAGCTAAGTGAAGTTGCATATCAATTTATTGCTGGTGTCATTAAGCATGCAACAAACTTTACAGCTGTAACAAATCCAACAGTAAATTCCTATAAGCGTCTTGTTCCTGGATATGAGGCACCTTGTTATGTTGCTTGGTCTGCACAAAATCGCAGTCCTTTAATTCGAATTCCTGCATCTCGCGGATTAAGTACTCGTATCGAAGTTCGAAGTGTGGATCCATCCGCAAATCCATACTTGGCAATGGCAGTATTATTAAAATCTGGATTAGACGGAATTAAAAATAATTTGAAGGCTCCAGCACCTGTTGACCGAAATATCTATGTAATGAATAAACAAGAGCGTGAAGAAGCAGGAATCATTGACTTACCAGCAACACTATTCCATGCATTAGGAAATCTAAAATCGGATGAAGTAATGGTTAATGCACTTGGTGATCATATTCTTGAGCATTTCCTTGAAGCGAAGGAAATTGAATGGGATATGTTCCGCACACAAGTCCATCCTTGGGAAAGAGAACAATATTTAAGCATATATTAATAGAGGAACCCCTTGATACCTTAGGTATACAAGGGGTTTTTTTATTATAAAAATCAATATTGGTATACAAAAACTTTTACATTGTTTCAGTTGAAATACAAATACTATGTCCAAAGGGGTGAAATGGTTATGAAATGGAATGAAGAAGCAGCTCCAAACAATAATATTCCTTCTGAAGTACTCCAAACCTCAAAATTTGCTTCAGATGAACAAAAAGATCATGAATTTTCAGAGGAGCTATCAGACGGTGGAGAAAGAGACGAAGCAATCAAAAGACAAATGAAAAATAATCGCAAAATGTAGCACCGTGTTGGGTGCTATTTTTTTGTCTTTATATCTAAAAATAAAGAGGAATGGCGTTTAGAAATGAAGAATAAAATATATAAGAGTTTTGATTTCTTAAAATAAAATATATTAAAAGATATTCATGTAGATACTTTGGACAAGCATAAGATAATACTACTAAAGTGGAGAGGTGGTGTATTATGCTACAGATATATGATGTTGCTATTATTCCTTTAATTATTGGGGTGGTAGAATTATTTAAAAGAGCTGGATTGTCTAAAAAGTATTCTCCATTCATTGCTGTTATACTCGGGCTTTTATTTGGAATATTTTATGTAAGTGGTAGTATAAAAGAGGGAATCATTATTGGTTTAATGCTAGGTTTATCTGCAAGTGGTTTATATAGCGGCACTAAAAACATGACGAAGGGGGACAAATAACGTCTCTAGTAAAATGTTTTTCTGCTGTATTTTTCGGTAGAGTTAAAGAAAAATCAAACCCCAAAAGGAATATGGATTCCCTTTGGGGTTTGATTTTAGTGAATTACTTGCCTATAAAGTCCAATCACTTTGCCAAGGATAGTAACATTTGGTAATATAATAGGTTCCATTGTAGAGTTTTCAGGTTGGAGACGAATGTAATCTCTTTCTTTAAAAAACCTTTTTACTGTAGCTTCATCTTCCTCGGTCATTGCTACTACAATATCTCCATTGTTTGCTGTCTGCTGTTGTCGAACTACTACATAATCACCATCCAGGATTCCTGCTTCGATCATACTTTCTCCAACGATTTCAAGCATAAATACATTTTCGTCTGCAGGTGCAATATGCTCCGGAAGAGGAAAATACTCTTCTACATTTTCGATAGCTGTAATAGGCAATCCTGCGGTAACCTTTCCTACTAGAGGAACATTCACAATGTTTTGTCGTGGAATTGTATCCTCCATTAGGTCGAGAACCTCAATTGCTCTTGGTTTTGTCGGGTCCCGGCGGATCAAACCTTTGCTTTCTAGTCTGGAAAGATGTCCGTGCACGGTTGAACTGGAAGCTAGTCCAACTGCCTCACCAATTTCACGTACTGATGGCGGGTATCCCTTCATTTTCACTTCTTGTTTAATAAAATCTAAAATATCCTGCTGCCTTTTTGAAAGTTTTGTCATATTTTACACCTCAACGATCGAAGATTCGACTTATTATTAATTTCATTATAGCATTACATTTCCAGATATACAAACATAAGTTCGAAAAATGTTGACAACAAACAAATGTTCTTATTATAATTAAGTCAATAAACGAACATACATTCGAAAGAGGCGGTTTTATGTTATTGTTATGGAAAAAATATTCATATGCTATTATTCTACTTGTTCTTTCATTCATACTTGGATTTTTTATGATATTACAGTTGGAGGATCACTCCAAAGACTATGAACATATTACGGTATCGGAAGGTCAAACATTGTGGGAAATTGCAGATATGTATAAAATTAAAAATGGCATGTCCCATACGGAATTTATTAAATGGGTGCAAGATGAAAATGGTTTAGGCTCCACTGATATTAAGGAAGGACAAAGTATTGTAATTCCAATAAAAATAAAAGATAAGGTTGAAAATGTACAACAATTAGCTTCAGATGCAAAGTAGGTAGTTATTAATGAATACTATTATTTATTGTAGGGTCAGTACCACAAAGCAAACACAGGAAACATCGCTTGCCCGTCAGGAAGAGGAACTTAAGAAAGCTTCACAAGATTGGAATCTTACAGTTGTCGAGATTATTAAAGAACAGGCTAGCGGCTATGATCTTGATAGACCTGGTGTTCTTAAATTACTTGATATTATTAAAACAGATAATATAGAGGCGGTTATTGTTCAAGATGAAACTAGATTAGGCAGAGGAAATGCAAAGATAGCCTTGCTTCATTGTTTAATAAAAGAAAATGTAAAGGTATATAGTTTAGACCATAATGGAGAATTGGTGCTTTCTGAATCAGATTCGATGGTGCTTAATATTGTAAGCATGGTGGAGGAATACCAACGTAAATTACATAATCTGAAAATTAAACGAGGGATGAGAAGAGCGGTGGCAAAGGGTTATCATCCCGAAAAGAATCTCCATGGAAATGGAAATATTTTGGGGAGAGAAAGAAAAGAAATTCCGGTCGAAGAAATTGTACGATTAAGAAATAATGGACTTACATTTGCTGAGATTGCTGCGACAATGCGTGGATTTGGCTATCGTATATCAAAAGCGACAGTGCATAGAAGATACCAGGAATATATAGAAGAACATCAACTCTAATTTTTTTTGTAGCTCCTTTCTTGATAAAGGGCTATTTTTTTAGTAACATAACCTTTATTAATGTAGTATAGATAGGATTTTTATCCTTCAAAAAAGGAGAAAAAATAATGCTTTCAAAAGATAAAATTGCAAGAATTAATGAATTGGCTAAAAAGTCAAAGGAGAGTGGATTGAGCGAGGCTGAAGCAAAAGAACAATCAAAGCTAAGAAGAGAGTATTTAGAATCTTTTCGTTCATCAATGAAAAATACAATAGAAAAAGTAAAAGTTTTTGATCCTAACGGAGATGAAGTAACTCCAAAGAAACTCCGTGACCTTCAAAATAAAAGACTTCATTAAATTAAGCTTTTAAATATTTTTTGAAAATAGATGGTAATTTATTGAGTTAATGAGATAAACATAAGATAATATTAAGTTGAACGTTACTTTATTTAGAGAGGATGCATAATATTGTTTGATAATACAGATAACCTAGCTGTTACGACCATACGGACACTTTCCATTGATGCTATTGAAAAGGCAAATTCAGGCCACCCTGGTTTACCTATGGGAGCTGCTCCAATGGCATACACGCTATGGACTCGTTACATGAATCATAATCCAAAGAATCCAAGCTGGTTTAACCGGGATCGCTTTGTCTTATCAGCGGGACATGGTTCCATGCTCTTATATAGTTTGTTGCACTTGTCAGGGTACGACCTTAGCATGGAGGAATTAAAGAATTTCCGTCAATGGGGAAGTAAGACACCTGGACATCCGGAATTTGGTCATACTCCAGGGGTTGAAGCTACAACAGGTCCACTTGGCCAAGGTATTGCTATGGCAGTGGGTATGGCAATGGCTGAACGTCATCTTGCTGGTATTTATAATAAAGATAATTTTGAATTAGTTAATCATTATACATATACCCTTTGTGGTGATGGCGATTTAATGGAGGGCATTTCAAGCGAAGCTGCATCTTTAGCTGCTCATTTGAAGCTGGGCCGATTGGTTGTTTTATATGATTCCAATGATATTTCCTTAGACGGTGACCTAGATAAATCCTTCTCAGAAAGTATTGAAGGTCGCTTTAAGTCATATGGTTGGCAGTATATTCGTGTTGAGGATGGCAATGATTTTGCAGCAATTGCTAAAGCAATAGAAGAGGCGAAATCTGATGTTAACCGTCCTACCATGATAGAGGTTAAAACAGTTATTGGATATGGTTCACCAAATAAATCAGGAAAATCTGCCGTTCATGGTGCACCACTTGGTGCTGATGAGCTTAAATTAACGAAAGAGTTTTATAAGTGGACATTTGAGCAAGATTTCCATGTTCCATCTGAAGTGTATGATCGCTTTAATGAAATGATTGTAGAAGCAGGGGCAAGAAAAGAAGAGGAATGGAATCAATTATTCGATGAATATAAGACGAAATATCCTGAATTAGCTTCTCAACTGGAATTGTCATTAAGAGGTGAGCTTCCTTCTAATTGGGATAAAGATATCCCTGTCTATGAAGAAGGCAAGAGTATAGCAAGCCGCGCTTCAAGCGGTGAAGTTTTAAATGCTATTGCAAAAAATGTACCTACTTTCTTTGGAGGATCTGCTGATCTTGCCGGTTCCAATAATACAATGATAAAAGGAGAAAAAGATTTCGCTCCTGAATCATTTGATGGACGAAATATTTGGTTTGGCGTTCGCGAATTTGCAATGGGTGCAGCATTAAATGGTATGGCACTTCATGGTGGAGTACAAGTGTATGGAGGTACATTCTTTGTATTCTCTGATTACTTAAGGCCGGCAATTCGATTAGCTGCCCTTATGAAATTACCAGTTACGTACGTATTTACTCACGACAGTATTGCAGTTGGAGAAGATGGTCCGACACATGAACCGGTCGAACAATTAGCAGCAATAAGAGCAATGCCAAATGTTTCTGTCATTCGTCCTGCAGATGGTAATGAAGCAGCTGCCGCATGGAGAGCAGCATTAACATCCAAGGACAAACCAACAGCTCTTGTTTTAACTCGTCAAGGGTTGCCAACTCTGAAATTAACTGCTGAAAAAGCAAATACCGGAGTTGAAAAAGGTGCTTATATTGTTTCGCCTTCTAAAAATGAAACCGCAGATGTGCTTCTTTTAGCTTCAGGCTCTGAAGTATATCTTGCAGTTGAGGCACAGACAGCACTCCAAAAAGAAGGTATTGATGCTTCCGTTATCAGTATGCCTTCATGGGATCGTTTTGAAAAGCAAAGTAAGGAATATAAAGAATCAATCCTACCGAAGTCTGTTAAGAAAAGATTTGCTATTGAAATGGCTTCTCCATTTGGATGGGACCGCTACGTGGGTGATGAAGGAGAAATCTTAGCTATTGAAGGCTTTGGTGCTTCTGCTCCTGGTGGAAAAATAATGGAGGAATACGGATTTACGGTTGAAAATGTAGTGAAAAATGTGAAGAATCTTTTACAAAAATAAAAGGTCAGGAAAACACGCATTCAATGCGTGTTTTTTGTTTTGGGAGTTAAACATCTATGTTGCGCCAGCGTACTGTAATTTTCCATTAATTTTGAGTCATATCATAACGATTAAAAGGGAAACTTTTATTAAATGATATTTTTACTGAGAGGATACCCTTATGAAAAAAATGTGGATATTTGCATTAATATTAATTGCTGGCAGTGCTTTATCAGGAAATAATATAGCTTTGTCAAAATCTACAATGAGATTTGAAATCGAAAAGTCAGGAGATGCGGTATGGAATGCAAGAACTCAGAAAAAACTCGTGGCATTAACCTTTGATGATGGACCTCATCCAGAATATACCCCTGATATCTTAAAGCTTTTAAAGAAGTATCATGCAAAATCAACTTTTTTTGTCATAGGAGAACTTGTAAAACAATATCCAGAAATTGTACAAGAGGAAGTAAAAAACGGACATGAAATTGCAAATCATACATTCAGTCATCATTTTAGAAGTAATTTATCGAAAAAACATTTAAAAAAGGAATTAAAAAAGACAGAGGAAATAATTAGAGAAATCACTGGTGTAAGTACTGCATTTTTTCGCCCAATTGGCGGTTATTATAATCAAAAAATTGTACAAACTGCAAGAAATTCCGGTTACCGTGTAATTATATGGACATGGAATCAAGATTCAAAGGATTGGAAAGAACCTGGTGCAGAAAAAATTGCAGAAAATATTCTCTCCGATACAATGCCAGGGGATATTATATTAATGCATGATGGAGGCGGAGACAGGAGTCAAACTGTTAAAGCACTGGAAATAATCTTACCGCAATTAAAAAAAGCCGGATATGAAATGGTTACTGTTTCAGAACTATTAATGAGAACGGAGTATGACGGGTTCCCTTTTTATCTGCCTTAAATAATTATATAAAAATTATTATAAAATTATAGTTTCGCGATAATTCGACAAAATAAACATAATTTTTAAACAATTTATGACACGCTCTATTTCTTATTTCATATATAATGATAGGAAAGAAAAAACTCGGGAGTGAGATTTTTCATGAGATCCTATCAAATTTATTCTATTGAAAACGAGGTCGCAGATTATTATTACGGACGAGAACGAATGTTTTACGATTTATTTTTGCAGTATTTATACGTTTCTGGGAGCTTAAAAGAAATTATTAGGAAGCAAATAAACTATATAACCAAACCTTTTCCTATATTAAATATTCACCATTTACTTAATCAAAGCTTTTTAAGGAAGAGTGAAATGATATGGGATGGAGAAAAGTATCTTTCTAAAAGAAATAGCAGTGAAAATGGAGTGGAGCTGCAAATAAGAGAGCAAATGCTGATTTTACATGCATGGGGTCACTTTGATTCGGAGTCTATCTTTTTGGAGGCTTTAAAAAAATATGACGGACGATTATTGGCAATAGATATTGAAAATGAACGATTTGGGTGGATAAAACCACTGAAAGAACGAAAATTCGTTTGAAAGACAATGGAAATATTGTATAATGGTTGAGGATTTAGTACACTGATAAATAGACAACATGAAGGAGGAAATAGAATACATGGCTTGGTGGGGTTATTTACTAATCGTTGTGGCACTACTTGCAGGAATTGCCATCGGATTTTTCATAGCACGAAAATATATGATGAACTACTTAAAGAAAAATCCACCAATTAATGAACAAATGCTTAAAATGATGATGACACAAATGGGTATGAAACCGTCGCAGAAGAAAATCAATCAAATGATGAATGCGATGAACAAGCAAATGAAATAATAAACAATCAACAGTTAAAAAGCCACTATTTCTTCATGAGAGATAGTGGCTTTTTCTTCGTTTCTTCTAATCCTGCCACGGATTATTATTATTAAACACATTTACCGCCTCATCAATTGCATTCATAACATTTTGGTCGCTTTGCTGACTCGTTTGATTATCCGTTTGTACATCATTTCTAACGTCCTCAGCGAAATTGTCGAAGGTTTTGTTCACTTTTTCCATGATCTGATCATTATTAGGAGAATTATCCTTAAAATTTTCCATTTTATTCACCTCTATGTAATAGAATGTCTATTGCATTGGAAAATATACATCTTGCCAAAGGAGTAATATAGAAATATTTTTTCTACATAAGTAATAGTCTCTCCTTCTTTTCTAAAGGCTAAATATTTGTTAAAATTAGAAAGCGTTTGTAAATTCAGATATTGATATGCGGGGAGGGGGAATTAATATGCGGGTCTTCATTGATTTAATGTGGTTTTTTAAACAGGAAAAGAAGCCTTATATAATAGGCATATCCATATTAGCTTTTGTTGCTGTATTACAACTAGTACCACCTAAAGTAGTTGGGTATATAGTGGATGAGATTAAGGATAACAAGCTGACGCCAGCCCTACTAACCAAGTGGGTTATTGTGTTAATTGTAGTGGCTGCATTAATGTATGTACTTAGGTATTATTGGCGAATTATGATTTTTGGATCTTCTTATAAGCTCGCACGTGTTCTTCGCAACAGGCTTTTCCATCATTTTACGAATATGTCTCCATCCTTTTATCAAAAAAATCGTGTAGGAGATTTGATGGCTCATGCCACCAACGACCTGCAGGCGATACAAGGAACAGCAGGAAGCGGCGTGTTAACACTGGTTGATTCCATTATGACCGGAGGTTCGGTTATTATTGCAATGGCAGCTACTATTAGCTGGAAGTTGACGCTTATTGCACTCATACCGATGCCTATAATGGCCATCTTAACAAGCTTGTACGGGTCCATATTACATAAGAGATTTCATAAAGCACAAGAGGCATTCTCTAGTTTGAACGATAAAACGCAGGAAAGCATAAATGGAATAAAGGTCATTAAAACCTTTGGACAGGAAAAAGAGGATATAATGTCCTTTGTTAAGCAATCAGATGATGTAGTGAAAAAAAATATAGCTGTTTCCAAAATAGATGCCCTGTTCGATCCAACTATTTCGATTATTATTGCTTTATCATTCTTCCTATCCATCATTTTTGGGTCAAGGCTTGTAATCCATAATGAATTAACGATTGGCCAATTAATTTCTTTTACAACCTATATTGGATTACTGACATGGCCGATGCTAGCGTTCGGAAGTATTTTTAATATTATGGAACGAGGAAGGGCATCGAATGATCGGGTGAAAAAACTACTAGCAGAACAGGTGGAAATTAAGGATAATCTTGATGCGATGAATGAAGCTCCAACTGGTTCCATCTCATACAAAATAGATGCTTTCCGATATCCAAATGAAGAAAAAGAGATATTACAAAATATTTATTTTTCTATAAATCAAGGAGAAACGCTTGGAATTGTCGGTAAGACGGGATCGGGAAAAACAACCTTGTTAAAATTGTTAATCCGCGAATTTGAAGGATATGAAGGGAAAATAACATTCGGGGATTATTCCATACAAGATTATAAAATGGATCGATTGAGGGAAGCCCTTGGCTATGTTCCGCAGGATCATTTTCTATTTTCCGCGACAGTTGGAGAAAACATTGCCTTTACGAATCCTTTCATTGAAAAAGAAAAGATAGAGGAAGCAGCCAAGCTTGCCCATATTCATCATGATATTGTTCAATTTACGGATGGATACGATACAGTAGTGGGGGAGAAGGGAGTTTCCTTATCCGGAGGACAAAAACAAAGGATTTCGATTGCTAGGGCACTTATTATGGATCCGGAGGTATTGATTCTGGATGATTCATTGTCAGCGGTAGATGCGAAAACAGAAGAGTCCATTTTAAAAGCATTAAAGGAAGAAAGAACCGGCAAAACAACGATTATAACTGCTCATCGATTAAGTGCAATAAAACATGCGAATTTAATTCTCGTATTGGAAGATGGAAAAATACTAGAACGTGGAAATCATGAGCAGTTAATGGAGCAGGGCGGTTGGTATAAAGAGATGTACGAACGCCAACAGCTGGAAGAGCTTGTAGAGCATGGGGGGAAATAATATGGATAAAATTTCAACAATGTCCGGGAAGGAACAACGAAAAGTATTATTTCGGCTAATGAGCTATGCAAAACCCCATTTAAAGATTATTGTATTCGCTTTTACATTATTACTGCTAGCGACTTTAGGGGATATATATGGTCCGATTATTATTCAAAAATTCATCGATAATTATTTAACTCCACGCCACTTTCCATATAAACCGCTTGTTACATTAGCAAGTCTTTATATTGGGATTCAAATATTTAAAGTAGTAATTTCTTATTTTCAAATCTTTAAATTTCAGGAAATTGCTATAAAAATTATTCAGCAATTAAGGATAGATGTATATTCAAAGGTTCAAACCTTAGGAATGCGATATTTTGACAAAACACCTGCAGGAAGTATTGTTTCTCGTATAACGAATGACACGGAAGCTATCTTTGATATGTTCGTGAATGTAATGGTTACTTTTATCCAAGGTGCATTTCTACTAATTGGTATATTTATTGCTATGTTTTCCTTAAATACAAAACTGGCATTGTTTTGCTTATGTATTTTACCGCTTATCTTTTATGTAATGGTATTATATCGGAAATTCAGCTCTGTCTTTTACCAAGAAATGCGTGAGCGCTTAAGCCAATTAAATGCAAAACTAAATGAATCACTACAGGGTATGTCCATCATTCAAGTCTTTCGTCAAGAGAAGCGGCTTAGAAAAGAATTTGCTGATATTAATGAAAGACACTATAAGGCTGGAATGCGAAATATAAAAATTGACGGTTTATTGCTTCGACCAGCTATTGATTTAATCTATGTATTTGCCTTAATCATTGTATTAAGCTTTTTCGGGATATCATCCTTTAATCACACCATTGAAATTGGGGTATTATATGCATTTATAAATTATCTGGACAGATTCTTTGAACCTGTGAATCAAATGATGTTTCGGCTTTCTATGTTTCAACAGGCGATTGTAGCATCCTCCAGAATTTTTAAAGTAATGGATGAAACGGAAGTATCTCCAGCACAGCTTGAGAATGAGAAACTGCGAATACATGAGGGGGAAATCGAATTTAGAAATGTTAGCTTTTCCTACGATGGTAAACGGGAAGTGCTGAAAAATATATCTTTTGTAGCAAAACCAGGTCAAACCATAGCATTAGTTGGCCATACGGGAAGTGGTAAGAGTTCCATTATTAACTTAATGATGAGATTTTATGAATTTGAAAAAGGGGATATTTTTTTAGATGGTAAGTCTATAAAGGAATATCCGATAGAGGAGTTAAGAACAAAAATGGGGTTAGTTCTTCAAGATCCATTTTTATTCTATGGAACGATTAAAGACAATATTCGACTTCATAATATCCACATTACAGATAATGAAATAGAGGAAGCGGCACGGTTTGTGCAAGCACACAGTTTTATTGAGAAGATGGATGAACGATATTCTCATAAAGTAGTAGAACGCGGTGCAACCTTTTCAAGCGGACAGCGCCAATTAATTGCATTTGCAAGAACCATTGCTACCGATCCGAAAATATTAGTATTGGATGAAGCAACGGCAAATATTGATACAGAAACAGAAGAATTAATTCAAGAGGCACTTCAAAAGATGAGAAAAGGCCGTACAACTATTGCCATTGCTCACCGACTATCTACCATTCAGGATGCAGATTTAATACTAGTTCTCCATCAAGGGGAAGTAGTGGAAAGAGGAACACATCAAGAATTAATTTCTATCGGTGGTTTATATCACAAAATGTATTTATTACAAAATGGAATGACAGAGCAAGTAGAGCATAGTATATAAAAAAAGAACGAGCGAATTTTTTTTCGCTCGTTTTATATTAATTAGTCGTCAATACAGAAGTGGTTGTTTTTCTGTTAATGTAATTTTGGTTATATTTATTTAGTAAAGTATCCAATTCTTGACTGTAAAAAATGGTATTGGGAGAATGTAATCCTTCATTCATGACAATTTCTATTAATTGAGCCCGTTTTTTTTCAATTAGCATAGATAGTTGTTCTTTTGTCACGGCTGTGGTCCTTTCATTTATAAGTAAACATGATGAACAATTAGTAATATAATATATTTAGTACTAGTATAACCAATCTTTTACACTTTTTCAAAAAAGAAGTTCCCTTTTCTCCAGTTATTCTAATTTATGTAAGAACCTATTGGATGAAAATATTAGAACATACAAATAAGAAAGAATCAAGTGCCACAAAAACTTCACAAGCTTTCTATTCATTTATATATCATAAATTTGGTAATATATTAGTAATAACGTATTCATATCGTTAAAAACACCAACATGGTTGAGTGATTATCAGGAGTTGTGATTTATGTCTAGTGTTGATTTGAATTTTTTTCTAGCACTTGGTGCTGGTTTTCTAAGTTTTATTTCTCCATGCTGCCTGCCCCTCTATCCAGCTTTTATCTCCTATATAACCGGAATGTCTGTAAATGAGCTAAAAACAGAAAACGCCATGCTTCAAAAGAGGAGTATGCTGCATACATTATGCTTTATACTTGGTTTTTCAATTGTATTTATTGCTTTAGGCTATAGTAGTTCCTTTATAGGTAATTTTTTTAGTGATTATAAGAATTGGATAAGACAAATCGGAGCAATTCTTATCGTCTTTTTTGGATTGGTAGTAATAGGGCTGATACAACCAAAATTTTTGATGAAAGAGCACAAATATCAATTTAAAAGCCGTCCACTCGGATTTATTGGATCCGTTCTGATTGGTATTGCCTTTGCCGCAGGATGGACACCATGTACAGGACCGATTCTTTTAGCGGTATTTTCTTTAACTGTAAATAATCCAGGATCAGCAGTCTTCTATATGATTGGATATATACTTGGATTTGCTATCCCATTTTTTGTGTTATCCTTTTTCATCGGGAAATTGCAATGGATCCGCAAGCATAGTGCCAAGATTGTCAAAATTGGCGGCGTGATAATGATTCTTATGGGAATAGCCCTATTCTTTGACTGGATGACTTTAATTACCAGCTATATGTCTCTATTATTCGGTGGATTTCAAGGTTTTTAAATTTTTCATCAATTTGATTGCATCTCTTATAGGCAATTTGATATAGTTAGATTGTTGATAGTACGTTCGGAAAAATGCTGTTAGGGATGAGGGGGAAGCATCTATGGCAAAAGTACTTGTAGTAGATGATGCAAAATTTATGAGAGTTACGCTGACCAATATGCTAGAGAACGGTAATCATCAAGTTATTGGTGAAGCGGAAAACGGACTGCAGGCAACAGAACTTTATCGAACACTTAAGCCTGATGTGGTTACAATGGACATAACCATGCCTGAAATGACTGGAATTGAAGCGGTGAAACAAATAATTAGCGAATTTCCCGATGCCAAAATCATCATGTGTTCCTCCATGGGACAGCAACAAATGGTGTTAAGTGCCATTGAAGCTGGTGCAAAAGATTATATTGTAAAACCATTTGATGAAAGTAGAGTAAATGCTGCGATTAGCAGAGTATTGTAAAAATCATTCGAAGCAACATTTCGAATGGTTTTTTCTTTTTTCCCCTACCAATCCAACTGTCAATTTGATTAGGTTTTTTATTGTTCATGTCTTATGCATTTGTGTTCTAAACAAAAATCGTTATAATAAATATGTAAACTTTGTTAATAGGGTATGGGAATTTAAATTATATAAGAATAACAACAATGTGAAGAGGATGATTGTATATGACGGAAATAATTGTCTCATCCATCATAGCCTTATGTATGGGTGCAATGGTCATATTTATTAGGCTGAAGGCATCAAATAAACCTGTTTCTGTGAAAAAAATTATTTTGCCGCCAATCTTTATGAGTACTGGTTTCTTAATGTTTGTAGTACCGTATTTTCGGTTGTCTTTTGGTGAAGTAGCGGAAGCTGTAGTGGTTGGGATGGTTTTTTCAACCTTATTGATCAAGACTTCACGCTTTGAAGTGAGAGAGAATGATATTTTTTTAAAGCGCTCGAAAGCATTTCCATTTATTTTAATCGGACTTTTAGTGATTCGGATTGTGATGAAGGTAGTACTCAGTTCGGAGATTGACCTTGGCCAGCTTAGCGGAATGTTTTTCCTTCTAGCATTCGGTATGATATTGCCATGGAGAATTGCAATGTATTTGCAATACAGAAAATTAGCAAGCGGTATGGACGAAAATATACAAACTAAAGGCGTTTAAAAAAGCGAAGCACTAGGAACAGTGCTTCGCTTTTTTTGTAAATCATTTTCTAAAATAAATGCTCGTATGGGGCTACATCTATTTGCATTTCATTAAGCTTTTTTCTTAGAAATTTATGATCCCTTTTGGGTGTTGCCAAAATATATCCCCGAATAACGTGATCTTGAGTAATGGACTTAGCTTTGTCCTCGAGCGCAATTTCACCAATTTTACCAGCGATTTTATGTCTAGCTACATCTCGGAATAATTCTGGTACCGGACTTACCAATTCCTCCAGCAATAATTTATTTTCATTTGTCCAAAGATTACGGGTGGAACTAACATAATGTTCTTCCCAATCCATAATGGATTTTCCATCTTCCTTCGGTAATTTCTTTAAAAATTTCCGGAACATAAAAAATCCTCCGATTGCCATTAATGAAACTAGCACAACAACCCAGAAGAGGATAAATAATAAAAACCAACCATGAAGCACCATCCAATAAACCTCCTAAGACTATCTATTAACATTATAGTAAAGTTTCAAACGAACAGACAAGCTTAAATACATAAGAATTCTTTTACTTGTGAATAGCTGCCATATTCTCTATAATGATAAAAGTGTTACGGGGCTGATTGTGTTGCTGGTGCATACCGGGGTCTTCAAAACCTTTTGGGAGGCGCGTGCCGTCTCTGCTGGGTTCGATTCCCAGGCAGTCCCGCCATAATATGCAATATAAAGGTTTATCAAACGTTAACAATTCATACCCTGAGTTATTTATTATAGATACAAAGGTTACACAGGATTACTTATAATTGAAACCTTGTGAATTTTTCTTGTCGCAAATACAAGTGCTAATGTAGGAAAGTCTAATGGATTTAGATTGATTTATTAGGTTATTAAAGATGATAAAGAAAATTACTTACTGACCATCTACTCCAAGAAGGATAAAGATAATCTATCTAAGCATGAAATTAAAAGATTAATACAATTATATTGTAGAGAAAAGATCTCCTTAATAAAACTTGTGGAGGTCTTTTTTATTTGTGGAAGTTAGTATCCTCTTTCATTTCTATATAGTTAAAATTGACTAGTAAAATTATCCTAATGAACACTTCAAGTTCTATATTAATCTTGAATAATGGTAAATGTAGGAATGGAAGAATTATATTAGAAAAAACTATCGGGGGAATAGACTAATGAAAATGATTAAGTCAGTAATAGCAAGTGTAATCATGTTACCACTGTTAATTTCTACAAATAATGTTTCTGCTGTATCAAGTGTAACACTTACACCAATAATTACACAATTGGGTTCTACTATTATAGTTCAAATAACGGAACTTTGAATAACTCTGATAGCTTAACATATCGTTTATACGAAAAAGTAGGAAATGATATGGAACTAGTTTTAGAAGATCCTAACGGCTTTGAAACTTACTTTGAAGATGTAGGTAAAAAAGGTACATTTGGTTTAACTGTTAGTGTTAATAAAAATAAAGAGAGTAAAATGGTATATTTTAAAGGTTACAAATTTGGTTAATATTTATGTCACATAGTCAATATCCTAGTTTTGATGCCGACATACTGCTGGTGCAACTCGTTTCCCTTGTAACACAGCCGGAACCGTTACTACTTACAGAGTTGGAGGTAACGGATGGGATAGGCAGGAATACAGGAAGTATATGACAAACTAATTATGGAGTAGGTATGTCGATAGTACAGGTGCATGGACAGCGTGGGTTAAAATAGGTCCTGTATAATCCGCAATTGGAGAAAACTTCGCTTTTTTATCGCAATTGGTGTGGGGCAAGCCTAGCCCCGTGCACGTCTTTTAAATTGGAATACGTTGATTTATCTCTTGATTTAACGGATTGATTTATCGTGAGGTCTTCCAAACCTTGTTAATTAAAATTGGCCAAAAGTTACGGGTGAAGGAGGTATATTTTAATTGTCATAAGTTATACATAATATTTCTGAATGTAGAGGGTGAGGTACCTTCACCTTGTACAAGAGCCATCCTCTTAATGAGAGACAGTGCTTATTCTATTTGCTGTGTTTTTTCTGAGAAGTACTTTCATCAGTTTTTTGTTAAACTAAATTAGTAAAATGATTACAAAAAGCATTGAAAGGATTGTACAGAATTGTCTCAAGGAGAACGAATACTGCAAAAACAATATGGCACTACGAAGAGAGCTATAGCTTTTTATAATAATCAAATGCTCAGTTATTTAAATGAAGAAATGACGAAATTTATATCGAATCAAGGTATGGTGTTTATAGCGACAGCTGATGCAAACGGAAACTGTGACTCTTCTTTTAAAGCTGGATCAAAAGGTTTTGTGCGTGTTATTAATGAAAAAACATTGATATATCCTGAATATAGAGGAAACGGTGTTATGGCAAGCTTAGGAAATATTATAGAAAATCCCCATATAGGACTATTGTTTATAGATTTTTTTGAACATCAAGTTGGACTGCACATCAATGGGAAAGCTTCTATTATTGAAAATAACCAATTATCTTCGTTAAAAGTGTCAGAAAAAATGGTTAATGATATAAACGAAAAAGAAGGTAATAAGCCAGAACGATGGGTTGTAGTCAATGTGGATGAAGCTTATATTCATTGTTCAAAACATATACCGAAGTTGAATCAATTGGACAAAACAATACATTGGGGTACTGATGATATTAAACAAAAGAGAGGCGATTTTTTTAATGCAAAAAAGAATAATAGGATGAGGTAGCCAAAATTGCGGTGAAAGTAGAATATTTTAATTGTCATTTTCACAAATTAAGATTAACTCTTTAGAATGTCTCAAACTCAATAAAAGCTCTTCTCATCAGAGAGGGGCTTTTATTTTATTCGTAATAATAGTTTTTACGTTTTTAGCTTTATCAGTAGCTGTAATTGAAAGCTTAGTTCCTTTTTTTGCATTTTGATAGTTACTTTGAAGGAACCTGATTTGTGTGCAATAGCTTTACCGATTACTTTTTGACACATGTAAAATGGGAGATTGATTCCTTTTTATTAATGCAATTTACAAGAAAGAATTTCCATTGTTTATTTTAAATTCTCCATTTACGATAATGATGAAATTTAAAGTAGAAAGAAGTGGAAAGTTAAGTGGTCGACAATAAAGAATTTGGTCAATATATTAAAGAGCTTAGAGAAAATAATGGATATTCAAGCCAAAGAAGTTTCGCTTCAATGCTAGGGGTATCAAATGCAACCGTTGCTCGTATTGAACGCGGTGAAGTCGAAGCCAGTATCGAAACCCTGCAAAAGATGGCTAAATTTTTTAATTTGAATTATTTAGATTTAATGGATAAACAAACTGGATTAATTAAAACTCAGAACAGATCCGAATCACTTTATGTAAAAATTAAAATGCTTAAGAAGGATCAAATTGATATTATAGCAAGTTTAGTAGATGAGTTTCTAAAATTAGAAGGTAAAATATAATTATTTTTGAAAGGGCCAGCAAATATGAACTGCCCCCCAATGGTTAGACACCATCTAACTATTGGGGAGCAGTTCATATCTGGTTTCTTTTTATTTTAAATATATTTGAAAAAGGCCCATTTAAAAATGTATAAAAGCCCTAAGATAAATGAAATGTACAAACCCTCTTTCTTTTTCATAAATTACAAAGTATGTACTATCAATCTTGAAGGAGGAAGCAGTTGTGAATTTATTTAGAAAACAACGTTTAAAATTGAACAGAATCCTATTATTTATAGTGGTGATTGTAGCATTTCTTCCATGCTTATTCGTAATGCCAATAAAAAAACGCAAGTATATAAAATTACCTTAATTAATGCATCCTAAAAGGGTGCTTTTATTTTGCCAAAAGATGAATAAATGAAATTAGTTGATCATTTAAACCGAGATACAAGAAAGAAGTTGGAGGAACTGAAAAAAAAGGAAACCTCCAACAAGGATAAAAACGTAAAGATAAATTGTATCAGGAGAAAGTTGATTGAAATTAAAATCATGAGAATGAACCGTAATATCCAAACAGCATGTGAATCACTAAAATCTACAAACGCCCTCTCAAATGAGAGGGTGCTTCTTAATTATTTCCTGTCATAGGCTGTTCAAAGATGCTAGTGTCAAACGTATTATTTATACTGAAAGCAGTAAATTCTATGTTGATTACAGCTGTTCCACCTCCACTTGAACCATGTGTGGTTTTAGCTGCAGTCTTTGGCGAAATGAATGCAGTATCTCCAAAATTAACAGCCGCAGTTCCTCCTACATTTAAAATTTGAGAATTTCCTATAAAAGCTGGCATTATTCTCACACTCCCAAATGAAAAGTCTTACATTCAATACATATAGCTTATTCGCTTTGTCCATAATGGAGTGGACTAACATCTTGACAATACTCAAGAAAAAGCACTTATCATTCAAAAGTGGCTTCATCTTAAAAAAATTAGGATCAATAACAGTATCCGAAATGAGAAAAAGGAGTTTCAACAGGATAGATACTAAGCTTACTCGAATTTAAATTTCTCGAGGAGAAAGATAAAAAATCGGGAAGAAGCTATAGAAAAAGTGGCAACAGCAAAAAGTTATTCAAATCTAACAAATCTTTTTCCCTGTTACATGGAAATCCCCTAGTGGAAAAATATATGGATCCGATTGAAAAGAATAAAAATTACATAAAAAGTCAGGAGAGTTAGAATATTACAAAAAGGTTTGGAGGCATATAAAGAGCCCTTTCGATACAAAAGGGTCTTCTTTGTATATCTCATTTTGATCTTCAATAATTTCGGTGTCTTTTGAGTTTTAGGTATAAACTCATAAGCTTTCTTCTTGTCTGTTACAACATAATACTTTTAAAATATAGTTAATTTCATATAGAGTATCATAAGAACGAGTATTCCCCTTTTTGTATGCTTTCTTGAAATTATCCACATAAAGTAAGAAGTACTTTCCCATTTTGCTATAATAGTATTATCAAATGATCCAGTTGAGGTGATAGCAGTGAAGTTTATTCATACTGCAGATTGGCACTTAGGCAAGCTCGTACACGGAATTTATATGACCGAAGAGCAAAGATATGTATTAGACCAATTTGTTCATTTAGTGGAGGAGGAAAAGCCTGATGCAGTTGTGATTGCGGGGGATTTATACGATCGATCTGTACCTCCAACAGATGCTGTAGAATTATTAAATGATGTCCTATATAAGATTAATGTAGAATTGAACACCCCGGTATTGGCGATTTCAGGGAATCATGATAGTGCTGAAAGATTGTCTTTCGGTTCTTCCTGGTACCGGAGAAGCAAGTTTTTTATGAATGGAAAATTAACTAGAAATCTAGATCCCATCCATCTAAACGGGGTTAATTTTTATTTAGTTCCTTATTCGGAGCCAGGTTTAGTCAGGGATGTATTGGATGATCAATCAATCCAGTCTCATGATGATGCTATGAGAACGATAGTAGGGAGAATCGAAGAATCCTTAAATCCAAATGAGCCGAATGTTTTTGTTGGACATGCTTTTGTACTGGGAGGCAAAACCACTGATTCCGAAAGAATACTGTCAGTCGGCGGATCAGGATGTGTCTCCAATGATTGCTTTAGTCCTTTTTCCTATACTGCCCTCGGCCATTTGCACAGTCCAGATGCCATTCAGCATGATTTCATTCGATACTCTGGATCTCTATTAAAATATTCCTTTTCAGAAGCGAAGCAACGGAAGACGGTATCTATCATTAATATGGATGAAAAAGGAAACATCCAAATCGAAGAGCGGACCTTAAAACCAAAGCAAGATATGAGAGAACTGGAAGGCTATTTGGAGGAAATATTAGATCCATCCTTCTATCAAAATCAAAAACTGGATGATTATTTTAAAATTACGCTAAAAGATCATGGAGCATTACTAGATCCAATTAATAAGCTTCGCAAAGTCTATCCAAATGTTCTTCATTTGGAAAGAAAAATCGATCAAATAGACTTGAAGACAAAGCAATCATTTCAAGCGATAAAAGGAAATATGAAATCAGAACTATCATTATTTGAGGATTTTTATCGGGAAATGACCACTTTGGAATTTTCGGAAGATAAGAAGGAGCTCATTGCATCGATTATCGATAAGGTGAAGGGAGCGGTATAGCCAAGATGAGACCACTAAAATTAACTATGCAGGCATTCGGACCTTATGCAGGAAAGGAAGAAATTGATTTTCAAAAGCTTGGAAACAGAACGATGTTCGTCATTTCGGGCAAGACCGGCTCAGGAAAAACAACTATATTCGATGGAATAAGCTTTGCTATTTATGGAAAAGCCAGTGGGGATGATCGTGGCGGTAGTGATTTGCGAAGTCAATTTGCTCCAGATGATTTGCAAACGGAGGTTTCTCTTGAATTTTCATTAAGGAGTAAAACGTATTATATTTGGCGGACCCCGCAACAAGAGAAAAAAAAGGCACGCGGAGAAGGGTATACCCAGATAGGGGCGAAAGCGGAGCTGTACATCGTCCATAGTGATGGAACGAAGAATATTATTGCCACTAACGTACGGGAAACGGATGAAAAAATAAAAGAAATTGTGCAGTTAGATGCAAACCAATTTCGGCAAATTTTAATGATTCCTCAAGGGGAATTTCGCAAACTATTAACATCCGAAAGTAAAGATAAAGAAATGATTTTACAAAAATTATTTCATACCGAGCTTTATAAGCGAATTGAAGAAAGACTTAAGGAAGAGGCAACCGTTTTAAGGAAAGTGGTGGAAGTAAAGGTAAATGAACGTTCTCAGCATTTAAAAAGTATATTTTACAGGGACAATGAAGAGTTAAAGGAACTGCTTGCTGAAGAGAATCCGAATGATATTAAAGTGTTAGAGCTATTAGAAGCCCAAATTCAACAAATAAAACAAGAGCTTAAAGTGGAAAACGCTAGATTTGAAAAAATAAAAGAGACTAGAGATGTAGCGAAAAGAAATCTGGATGAAGCTACCGCACTGGCTAAACAATTTGAGGAGCGGGAGTTGTTGTGGAAAACGAAAGAAAATCTTGAATCCAGACAGGATGGAATAAAAAACAAACAATTAGAAATTGAAAATGCTTATAAAGCATTTAGGCTAGAGCAACAGGATTTGCTATGTCACCGCTTAAGAAAAGAATATGATCAATTTAAACAAGAATTAATCGATATAGAGAAAAATATTTTAATCACCAAAAATAAAGAAATGGAAACGGAACAACAATTTAGACAACATGACGCGAAAAAGGAAGAAATAGATAAGATTGCTGAAGAAATAACAAGTCTCATGAATCTGAAGGATGAAATATATTCCCTGCAAATGAGCAAGGAAAAGGTAGACCAAGTATTTGCAGAAAAACAGACATTGGAAAAAGATATTCAAGTTGCTCAAAAGGCGATAGAGGATATTACACTTAAGATTTCAAAGCGGAAAATGGACATTAAACAGCTGGAAGAAGTTCGTATTCAAGTATTTGAAAATGAAAGGGAGCTGTCGAAGTGGACCGATGATTTGAGTAGGTTAAAAAAAATCCAATCCCTACTTCAAGAACATATCCTGCAGGAAAAAAGCTATAAGGAAAGTCAGCAAAAATATGAAAAAGCAGTAGAACGTTTAAATGACATGAAAAGCACCGTGGCAGTGTTAGAAGAGAATTGGCAAAATGGACAGGCAAGTATTCTTGCTTCGAAATTAATGGATAACAATCCATGCCCGGTTTGTGGCTCTAATCATCATCCTGCACCTGCTCACAGTGACGTGCAAATTCCGACGGAGAATGAATTGAAATCGGCAAGACAAGATGTAGAACACCATGAAAAGGAAAAGCTAGCAGCTGAGTCTGCATGGTTGGAGTCTAAGTCAAAGTATTCCTTAACGGAAACAACAATAGCGGAAAAAATAGAGGAAATAACCCTTAGTATTCAAGATTTTTCAATTAAAAATCTTGATCCTCTTATGAAGCATTATGCTAGTAAACAAAAAGAATTGGAAGAAACGTTAAAAGGCCAAAAAAATCAAATTAGTTTACTGCCTTCCTTTGAAAAAGAATTAATCCACTTAGAAACGCTGGAAAAAGATAAAATAGATAAGCTAGATCAGCTTTTAAAAGATGAAAAAGAAACTGGGTCTCTTTATATTCAGCAAAGTACGAAATATGAGGAAACAGTAAAGAAAATACCGGTTGAGCTGCGTTCCGTTCACCAATACGAGGAAAAGCTAAACAGTGCTCAAGTATTAAAGAAAAAAATGCAGAATGCATTAGAATTCGCCAGAAATGAATGGCAAAAAGTAAAAGAGCAGTTATCAGGGCTCGTTGCTTCCCAAAAACAGCTAGATACACTGGTTCAAAATACCGAGGATAAGCTGCAAACAGAGCGAAATGTTTTTAAGTCAATGTTGGAGGAGAACGGTTTTGAGAATTATCAGCAGTTTGCTGATTCAAAACGGACAGAAGCAGAGATTAAGCAGCTGGAGGGTATAGTACAATCCTATCGTGAGGAATATCGATCTGTTTCCGATCGTTTGAATGATATGAACGAAAGATTAGAGTCTGTTTCACAACCTAATATTGAAGATTTGCAAATCCAATTTATACAGTTGGAAGAACAGATTAATCACATAACAGATCAATTGACTAATATTAAAATGAACATTAGCCATAATGAAACAATTAAGGAACGGGTTATGTCAATTAATAGTGAAATTAAAAAGGCAGAAGAACAGTTTCATTTAATTGGACATTTATCCGATATTTCGAAGGGTCAAAATACGTATCGAGTAACGTTTGAAAGATTTGTACTTGCTGCGTTCCTAGACGATATCTTACTTGTTGCTAATTCACGCCTTACTAAAATGACAAGCGGACGTTATACGTTACAACGGAAAACAGATCGTTCTAAGGGGAATGTCCAAAGCGGTTTAGAGCTTTTAGTTTTTGATCAATATACAGGGCAAGAGAGACATGTTAAGACATTATCTGGAGGAGAAAGCTTCAAAGCGTCTCTTGCTTTGGCGCTTGGACTTGCGGATGTTGTCCAGGAATATGCTGGAGGAGTTTCATTAGAAACCATGTTCATTGATGAAGGGTTCGGAACCTTGGATCCAGAATCCTTAGATCATGCAATTGAGGCTTTAATGGATATTCAGAACAGCGGCAGATTGGTAGGCATCATTTCACATGTGCCGGAATTGAAGGAAAGAATAGATGCGAGACTAGAAGTGGTTGCCTCGCAAAATGGCAGCTATACAGAATTTAAATTTCTTAGTTAATAAATTCTGCTATCCCCCTTTTGAATTGAATAAAGCAAATATCTCTTATTCCTCTCATATAATGAAAGGGGTAGGCAAAAGGGGGATTTTCATGTACTTTTATTTTGCTATTGTTTTATTTTCCATCTGCTTTTCTACTTTTTGGTGCTTTTTTCGTTTTAAAAAACTTTCATATGTTCGAAAAATCTTTATCGAAGCAGTACTTTGTAATTTTTGCATATTCATGGCAGGCTCCTCCTGGTGGATAATTTCACAAAAGGAAAAATCCATTGTTGTTCCGGGTATCATCTATTACATCTTTGCTTTTTTTTTAATTGTTTTTTTGAATAAAATTACAATATCCTTGCAGAGGGATAAAGATACAAATGAATCTTTGCAATGTAGGAAGTGAAATCATTGATTAAAAAAATCGGAATAGATGCAGGTGGAAGTTTTATTAAAATTGCATATGAAGAAAACGCTAAATTGCATTATAAGTCGTTTTTAAGCAATAATGTGGATGAAACGGTAACATGGATTAATTTGCTTTTTTCCGATGCACAAAAGATACTTACAGGCGGAAGAGCCAAGGAGCTTCACAGAAAATTAAAGGATGAGGTCGAAATAATTTCTGAATTCGATGCAGCTTTATATGGAGTGAAGTATATTCTTAATGATGAATATCATATTTCGTTAGACGATTACCTAATAGTGATTATTGGCACCGGTACGTCTATCTTATTGGTTAAAGGTGAACAACAGGTTCGTATTACAGGAAGCGGCATGGGAGGGGGAACCTTTCTCGGACTTGGCTCCTTGTTAACAAATATACATCAGTATGAGCAATTAGTGGAGCTAGCTGCAAATGGAAATCGTAATTCTATCGACTTAATGGTTGCAGATATATATGAGAATTCAGATACACCTATCCCTGGTGATTTGACTGCTGCCAATTTTGCAAAGGTATATGGTGAAAGTGGTCTTACCACACTAAGTGATAGGATGGCTTCTTTAGTGAATATGATTGCAGAAACCATTTGTTTATTAATTCAGCAGTTCGTTCATACCAATAATATTCAACATGTTGTTTGCATAGGTGGAGGGTTAAAAGGAAATATTCCTCTCCAAATGGCATTAAAAAGGAATTTTCATCTTGTGCAAGTAACATCCTATTTTCCAAGCTCTGGTCAGTTTGCTGGTGCTATTGGAGCCCTATATAATAACAATCAATAACTAACACAATTATTACAAAAAATGGCGGTGCTTTTTTTGGAAAAAACGTATTATGTTGCAACCCTATTTTTCGGGTTCATTATTACACTAGCAATTTTATGCTTCGCAATAGTTAGTTTCTATCTTCATTATCCTTGGGCAGGTATTCTTTTTATTATTATTTTTCTTGCAGGTATTTCAATGAATGTAGTATTTGCAAAAAAATGGATTCAAAAGAGTAATAAAGGGTAGCTTACCAGGTGGATCTTATGAAGAAAAGATATTTTACTGTAGGCATGGCGGGGCATATTGATCATGGAAAAACGGCTTTAACAAAAGCATTAACAAATGTTGATACAGATCGCTTAAAAGAAGAAAAGGAAAGACAAATTTCTATTGAATTAGGATTTGCGCCACTTTATGACGATGACAAGACGCAAGTCTCGATCATCGATGTGCCAGGACATGAGAAATTTATTCGCAAGATGATTGCTGGTGTAGCAGGAATAGATTTTGTGATTTTGGTTATTTCGGCAGATGAAGGTGTAATGCCGCAAACGATTGAGCATGCTGAAATATTATCATTTCTAAAAATCAGAGACGGGATCATTGCACTAACGAAAACGGATAAGGTGGACAAGGATGTATTAGCCCTTGCAATGATGGATATTCGTGAATCATTAAAAGGGACAATGTTTGAAAAGCTGCCTATACTGCCAGTTAGCAGTATCACCAAACACGGCTGTGAAGAATTAAAATCTACTATTTTGGAAAGATTAGCTGTTCAACCGGAACGCTTTTCAGATGGTGACTTTCGAATGCCGATTGATCAGGTCTTTACGTTAAAAGGACAAGGTACCATCGTGCGTGGAACTATTTATGAGGGGAATGTTAAGGAAGGAGACACTCTTTTACTCCATCCGAATGATCAAAATGTAAAGGTTAGGCAAATTCAAGTTCATCATCATCGTGTAAAAAATGCTTACTCCGGTCAACGTACTGCATTGAATATTTCGGGAATTCCTTTCCATGAAATAAAAAGAGGGGACACACTTGTAAGCACTAAGGGCCTAAATACAACCAATACATTGGATGTAAATATTCATGTGGTGCAAAATCTAAAACACATGATTAAGCAGCGAATGCCTATTAATTGTTATATTGGCACCACAGAGGTGACAGGGAAAATTGTTTTTTTCGATCGTAATGAAGTGATGAAAGAAAATAATGAAATACTATGTCAATTAAGACTTGATGCGCCTATCGTTGCTAAACGAGGAGACCGTTTCATTATTAGAAGGCCATCTCCATATGAAACGATCGGAGGGGGCTGGGTAATTGATCCATATGGAAAACGGTATAAATTTGGTATGGAAACGATTCAGTACCTACAACAAAAGAGTTCAGGCAGCCTTTCGGAAAGACTGTTTTCATTTATACAGGAAACAAAGGCAAAAGAAAAAAGCCAAATTTTATACGACTTGTCCATAAAAGTACAGGAGCTTGAAAAAATAATTAATCATGAGGATTGGATCTTGTATGATAATCAATTTATCACTCATATTTCCATAGTGAACAATTTGATAAAGGAGATAGAGGAGAAGCTAATTTCTTTTCACACAGATTTTCCATTACAAATCGGAATGAACAAAGCAGAGCTTTTACAATACTTACAAATCATTTATCCTATACACTTAATGGAATATTGCTTAACGAAAGGTTATGAAGAAAGCAAGTGGATCTTTGATGGACCATATATTTTAATGAAAAATTTCCGTCGACACATTCCTGAAAGGTGGAACAAGCCTGTTGCCAAACTATTGGCTTTAGTCAAAAAAGATGATTGGCAAGTGGATAGCCTTTTTCACTATATGGATAATTTGAGTATTGAAAATAAAGTATGGAAAGAAATTACTGGATATTTAGTTGAACAAGGCTCTATTGTTCCATTAACGGAAACTTTATACTGGCATAAGGAAACATTCCTTTATTATGCAGAAAAGTTAAAAAACAATACCCGTAGTTCATTCGAAATGCAAGAGGCAAAAAATATTCTTGGTTTTTCGAGAAAATACTTAGTTCCCTTTTTAGAGACTTTGGATAGAGAAAAGGTAACAATCAGAAACGGTAACGGAAGAACATGGAATTAAGCCAGCTAAAGAGAAATGCCCATTACGATATATAAACGTAATGGGCATTTCACTATGCTTCTTTCTTAGCACGGAATACTCGAAAACCAATTAAATGTCCATACATATTAGTCAGTTCATTATGTGCAAAAAGGATGCTAACTAAATCGGGTGACACATTGGGAGACATATGAAATTCCGGGTCCAATAGTGGCTGTGGCTGCTGCAAATGTATATGAATGGAAGAGCCTGCAAGTCTTTCTATAGCAGAAAAACCAGCTGACTTCATTTCTTCCATCCACTCTTTCTCCGTTAAGACATTGTCCATTCCATAAACCGTACATATATTTTGTTTTTCTTCATCACTTAGCGGCCCTTCTGCATTCATATCAAGGTCTATTAATATTCCGTTTGACTTTAAAACACGGTAAAATTCTTTCAAAGATTTGTTTATATTAGTAAAGGCTGTAACCGACTCCGCGATAACAATATCAAAGGATTCGTCCGGATAAGGCAATTCTTCAATACTTCCCTGAATAACAGGAACGGAGAGATTTTCCCTAATAAAACGTTGTCTTGCTTTCTCAACCATAATTGGGTGATGATCAATGGCTGTAACCTGACATTTATATCTATCAGCAAGATAGGCAGATGTTTGACCGGTTCCGCACCCTGCATCTAAAATGGAAGTTTTCGTAGTAATTTTTTCATTTTCCAGAATTTGTTTTGTAAGATGCAATCCTCCTGGATGTGCACCACCTATTCCATAAGATGCTAAAGCATCTTGATAAGTAGATTTCAAGCTTTTCACCCCTAGAATTCAATTCTTTATAAGACTATTTTCGCCATAGATGGTTATGTTTCGTATAATAGTTCTCAATACGCAATGAGTTAGGGTACGGTACTACTATTTTGCTATACTAAATGATTTATATGAATTAAGCATACCCTTCATTTTGCGAAAAGAGCCTCTGTTTCAACATCATATGAATTCGGGGTGATTGTGTGACAAACTATGGGTATATACCCAGTTTTAAAGTACAAAAAAATGCTTTATATTTTTGTTCGCAAATCCCAAAGCTCAGGAAAGAAGCGGTGATCCAACACTTTTTTGAGATAGCTGACACCTGCTGAACCGCCAGTCCCAGTTTTATGTCCTATTATTCTTTCAACGGTTTTCATATGGCGGAAACGCCACTGCTGAAGCCAATCCTCTATATCTACTAGTTTTTCGGCTAATTGGTATAAATCCCAATATCGATCGACGTTTTTATATACCTCCAGCCAAGCGGCTGCAACAGTATGGTTTCCTTCGTATGGTGTAGAGTAATCTCTTTCCAAAAGGCTTTGTTCAATGTAAAAGCCTTCTTTGGCTAGTGCCATAATTGCAACATCATATATACTTGGTGCATGGAAAGCCTTCACTAGTTCAGCATGAAGGGTAGGCTCCTTTTGATAGATGGCAAGTATATGCTTCGTTTTATATCCAAGAGCAAATTCTATCATCCGATATTGGAAAGATTGAAATCCAGATGCTTGCCCTAATTTATCTCGGAATTCCATATATTCGGATGGGGTTAAAGTTGAGAGGACATCCCACGCTTGAATTATCTGGGTTTGTATTTTTGATACCCGTGCGAGCATTTTAAATGCGGGTGCCATTTCTCCTTCCTGAATTGATTTTATAGCAGCATTGATTTCATGGAGTATTAATTTCATCCAAAGCTCGCTAACTTGATGAATGATAATAAAAAGCATTTCGTCATGATGGTCAGATAATCTGTTCTGACTTGATAAAAGCTTGTCGAGTGTTAAATAATCTCCGTATGTCATTTTATTAGTAAAATCAGTAATGACCCCTTCGTTTATATGTTTATCTGTCATGTTCCCACTCCCTTGGAATTTATAAAGGTTTTATTATTGCTCTTACCGGACTTCCATCTGCCTCTTCTATTTTCAATGGAAGTGCTACTAGATAATAGTCCCCTGGATGGATCTCATCTAAGACAACGTTTTCTAAAATGTGGACTCCGTTATCAAAAAGTGCATGATGGGTTTCTAAATCCTTACTGTCGAGCGGGTCAACAGAAGGTACATCCACTCCAAACAGTTTTACTCCTATTTGATGTAAATAAGGTCCCAAGTCAGAACAGAAAACCGGAATGCTGTTTGGAAATATAGTTGGTGTGGAAGTTGTTTTTGTTTTCAATAGAAGCCTGCTTACTCCTTCTAAATCATAATCTTCCAGTTCCTTCGCACCAATTTTATTCAAATGGGAAACATCTATGATTCTGGCATTTCCAACATAAATGGAAATATCCAAATCCTTTACTTTTCCTCCATTTGTATCAAAATGAAAGGGTGCATCAATATGGGTTCCAGTGTGAACACTCATGATGACCTTTCCAATATTTACTGAACCGCTCTGTTCTTTCGTAACCTCCACCTCATAGTGAAAGGGAGTATCTCCGGGCCACACGGCAATATTATTTGTTAATGGCTGCGAAATATCAATCCATGTCATTATTTTTTCCTCCTTGCTACGCTATTACATCTCTAGTATTCTCAAATTCTCTATACTTTTTAAGATTCATAATATCTTTTAAGATAGTTATGGCATGATAGACATCTTCATATGAATTATAGAAGGCAACGGGTGCAAAACGTATCCCATTAGGTGCACGAAAATCTGGAATTACTCCATTTGCCTTCAGTGCCTTGCAAATACTCGCAGCCTCTTGGTGTTCCAGGAATACATGCCCGCCACGCGTAGACTCGTCTAATGGATTCGCAATGGTTAAGCCAAAATCAATTAATTCTATATTAATCAGTTCTATCATATAATTTGTAAGCCTTATTGATTTTGATCTGAGCTTATCTATCCCGGCTTCTGCAAACATTTCTAATGAACCTATTAAAGGAGCCATGCTTAATAAGTGTGGTGTTCCAATTTGAAATGTACCTGCTGCATTTGCAGGGGTCAATAAATGATCCATGTCAAATTGAACTTCCTTTTTGGAACTAAACCAACCGGCAAGTCCGGGGATTTTACCAAAATGATTCTGATGGACAAATAGTCCTCCTACACTTCCAGGTCCCGCATTTAAATATTTATAATTGCACCAGAATGCAAAATCAACATCCCAATCATGAAGGGAATGGGGGATTGCACCTATGGAATGGCATAAATCAAAGCCGATTAAGATATTTTGTTTGTGTGCGGCTTCCGTAAGGCGCTTCATATCAAGAATTTGTCCGCTTCGATAAAGGACACCGGGCAGTACGACTAAGGCAATTTCCTCGGTCATCGCCGCTATAATATCATCCTCATTAAGTGTCCTGCCATCCCGGCTAGATACTTTAACTAAATGAGTACTAGGATCCAAACCTTTTAGCTTTATTTGGCTTTGTAATGCATATATATCTGAAGGGAAATTTAATTCATCTGCTAATATTTTCGTCTTATTACCTTCAGGCTTATAAAAGGTGGCGGCAAGCTGATGAAGATTTACAGTTGTGGAACCGGTTACAATTACTTCGTCAGGGACAGCTCCAACTAAAGGTGCAGTCAATTTCCCTAGTTTTTCTGATAAATAAAACCATGGATATTTTCCATTTGTCCAGCCATCAATACCTAATTGCTTCCAAGATTCTAATATTTGCAGGCAGGATGCCTCTGCCCGTTTGGAAAGAAGACCTAATGAATTACCATCCAGATAAATAGTATCTTCTTTTAAATAAAATTCCTTTTTATATTCCGCTAACACATCTTGCTCATCTAACATTTTCGCATAGGCAAGGGAATCTCTTTCCATAATGGTTCCTCCTAGAGTAGTTGGTCATCGGTAATTTACAAGAACATTCTTTATCATTTAAATGTTCCCATTCTTTAACTATACATTAAATTTTCTCGAAACTGAAAATACAATATATTTTTAATATTAAAATAATATTGACAACCATCCAGTTTCATCCTTACTATTAAATAGTAAGAAAAATTTTGAAAAGGAGTGGGGTAATTGGAAATTAAAAAAAAGCTACATGATCCAAAACATATTGATTTTGAATCGATTGCTGAATCAAAAAAGTTTAAGGAATTAATATCTACTAAGAAAAAATTCATCATCTCTTGTACTATCTTCTTTCTAGTATTCTACTTCGCATTACCTGTTCTTACCTCTTACAGCAAAATTCTAAACACAAAAGCAATAGGTGAAATCAGTTGGGCATGGATATTCGCCTTACTGCAATTTATTATGACTTGGGTTTTATGTACGATATATGTCAAAAAAGCAGCTTCCTTTGACAAGCTTGCTGAGGAAGTAATCTCTGAAAATATTTCTGAAGGAGAAGTTGGGGCATGAATGGAAGCGTCATTTCTTTATTTCTAATAATTGTTGCTCTTACGTTAGTTATTACTTATTATGCAGCGAAAAAAACGAGAACCGCTAACGAATTTTACACAGCGGGCGGTGGTTTAAACGGCTGGCAAAACGGTTTGGCCATTGCTGGAGACTATTTATCCGCGGCTTCCTTTTTAGGTATTGCGGGAATGATTGCCTTAAATGGATTTGACGGATTTTTCTATAGTATCGGGTTCCTAATAGCTTATCTAGTTGTATTATTTATAGTGGCTGAGCCAATGCGAAATCTTGGAAAGTATACGCTTGCAGATATGATTAATTCAAGATTTGATGCAAAAAAAGTCCGGGCTGTAGCTGCATTGAGTACAATTACGATCGTCATTTTTTATATGATTGCACAATTAGTTGGTGCCGGTGCTCTTATTCAATTATTATTTAAGATTGATTATTCGGTAGCTGTCCTCATTGTGGGAGTCATGATGACGATTTACGTTTTATTTGGTGGAATGACCGCAACCAGCTGGGTACAAATTGTAAAAGCTGTTTTACTAATGGTTGGAACCATCGTAATTTCTATCCTTGTTTTAAGTAAATTTAATTTTAATATTGTAAATATGTTTCATCAAATGAAAACGATTACACCACTTGGCTCCGATTATTTAAATCCGGGTGTGAAGTATAAAATGCCTTTGGATACCCTTTCATTAATGCTTGCCCTAGTATTGGGTACTGCTGGTTTGCCACATATTTTAATGCGATTCTTTACGGTAAGAAATGCAAAAACAGCAAGAAGTTCAGTAGTTACCGCTACATGGGTAATAGGTATTTTTTATGTGTTAACCATTTTCTTAGGATTTGGTGCCGCAGCATTTGTCGGCTTTGACAAAATTAAAGAAGCAAATGCAGCAGGAAATATGGCTGCACCATTACTTGCAGGAGCCCTTGGCGGAAACTTTCTAATGTCCTTCGTATCCGCGGTAGCATTTGCAACGATTCTAGCGGTAGTGGCAGGGCTTGTTTTATCTGGTGCATCTGCATTTGCGCATGATATCTATGGTCAAATTATCAAGAAAGGTAAAATATCCGAAAAGGAACAAATGAAAGCAGCAAGATATGCTTCTGTAGGAGTAGCAGTTCTTTCTATTATTCTTGCTTTATTTGCGCAAAAAATGAATGTTGCCTTTCTAGTATCACTTGCATTCTGTGTGGCGGCTAGTGCAAATCTTCCTATTATTATCTTTACAATCTATTGGAAGAAGTTCAACACGGCTGGTGCAATCACCGGTATGCTTGCAGGCTTATTATCTTCCCTAATTCTTGTTGCTATAAGCCCCAATGTATTCTCGCCTGAGGCAGGTGCGGCTATCTTTAAGGGTGAACCGCTTATTACACTAACAAATCCAGCGATCATTTCCGTACCGCTTGGATTCATAGGAGCATATCTTGGAACAGTAATTTCAAGAAAACAGGATGCAAAAAGGTTTGCAGAAGTGTCTGTGAAAGCTAATACAGGCTACCACGAAAAAGAAATATAAGAAGAAAAAGGTAATGCCAGTGAATAAATTGGCATTACTTTTTTATGTATTTTTTCCATATAAATAGTAAATTCACATAAAAATGGGATAAAACACTCTCTTTTAACAAGTGATTTTATTATATAATTTAGTATTTTCAAAAACTATTTTTCTAAATATATAGACGGAAGCTAAATAATTTTGTACAATGTTTTCAGAATATTAGTTTTTATAGGAATAATCTCAATTAAACAAACTTAATGAGGATTATTCAGAAGTAAGAAGTAAAAAAATACAAAAAAGCGGGGGCAGAACATGAAAAACAAAAAATTCGCAGGAATCATGATGTCTTTATTGCTATCAACAGGAGTTATTGCCGGATGCGGATCTTCTTCAACTGGCGGTTCTGGTAAAGACAGCAATACAATTGTCATTGGAGAAAACCTTGAATTATCAGGTGGCGTTGCTTCTTATGGCTCATCGGGTGATAAAGGTATCGCACTTGCACTTGAGGAAATTAACAAAAAAGGCATAAACGGTAAGAAGCTGAAAGTTGTAAAGGTGGATAATAAGTCTGATGCACAAGAAGCAACAAGTGCAGCGATTAAATTAATCAGTCAAGATAAAGTTTCAGCTATTATTGGTGCAGCAACGAGCGGGAATACACTAGCACAGGTGAAAATTGTCGATGATAAGAAAGTTCCCCTTATTACAACATCTGGGACAAACGAAACGATTACATATGATAAGGGTAAACTAAATGAATTTGTATTTAGAACTTGTTTCATCGATCCATTCCAAGGGATTGTATCTGCTAATTTCGCAAGCACAAATTTAAAGGTTACAAAGGCAGCTGTCTTTATTGACAGTTCCAGTGACTATGCGAAAGGCCTTGCAAGTAACTTCAAAAATACCTTTACTCAAAATGGTGGAAGTGTTGTAAGCGAAGAAGCGTATTTAGCAAAAGATACTGATTTTAGAGCTCAGCTTACACGTATTAAAGCAAAAAATCCAGAAGTAATCTTTGTTCCAGGTTATTATGAAGAAGTTGGGCTTATTGTTAAGCAAGCACGTGATTTAGGAATTAAGGTTCCTATTATGGGAGGAGATGGCTGGGATTCTCCGAAACTAGTGAAAATTGCCGGCGCCGAAGCACTTAACAATACTTTCATTACAAACCATTATTCTTCTGGAAACACAGAAGACCAAAAAGTACAAGATTTCGTAAAAGCATTTAAGGCAAAATATGGCCAAGAACCTGATGGATTTAATGCACTTGGATATGATGCACTTTATTTAATTGCAGATGCAATCAAACGTGCCGGAAGTGGAGATCCAGTTAAAATTCAAAAGGCACTCGCTGAAACAAAGGATTTACAGCTAGTTACAGGAACATTTACATTTGATGAAAAACATAATCCGGTAAAATCTGCCGTTATTTTAGAATATGTTGACGGAAAACAACAATTTAAAGCGAAAGTTAATCCTTAAGAATAACAATTGAATAGGGGGACTTGTCCCCCTATTCTCATTTTAAAAAATACTGTGTTCTTTACCCTTTAAAAGTGGAAATTGATATACAAGGAGAACTGCCATTATGGAATTTATACAACAATTAGTGAACGGTATATCTCTCGGAAGTATATATGCCCTTATTGCACTCGGTTATACAATGGTTTATGGAATTGTTAAATTAATCAATTTTGCACACGGCGACGTATTCATGGTCGGGTCATTTATTGGCTTTTATTCCATTACTTTTTTACATTTAGGATTTTTTCCGGCTTTATTATTGTCCATGCTCGTCTGTGCTATTTTCGGAATGCTGATAGAGCGCATTGCCTATAAACCATTACGTAATGCTACTAGGATTGCTGCTTTAATTACTGCGATTGGTGTTTCTTTATTAATAGAATATGGAATGATTTATATACGCGGACCGCAGCCTGATGCATATCCGGTTAATGTACTTTCTAATAAAACATTTGACATCTATGGGGTTAGTATAAGCAGCCAATCAATATTAATTTTAGTTACTTCCATTGTACTAATGATTCTTCTTCAATTTATTGTTCATAAAACAAAAACGGGAAAGGCCATGCGTGCTGTCTCCCATGACGCAGAAGCTGCGAAATTAATGGGGATTAATGTAGATCGAACCATTTCTTCTACATTCGCCATTGGATCAGCGTTAGCTGGTGCAGCAGGTGTTATTTTCGGAGTATATTATATTAAAATTGAGCCTTTAATGGGGATGATTCCTGGTATTAAGGCATTTGTTGCAGCGGTGCTTGGAGGAATCGGTATAATCCCTGGGGCAATGGTTGGCGGTATATTGCTTGGAGTGATTGAAGCAATTGTCAGTGCACTTGGATTATCCCTTTGGCGAGATGGTGTAGCTTTCGTCGTCCTAATTCTAATTTTAATTTTCCGACCATCAGGGCTTTTTGGTAAAAACGTCAAGGAAAAAGTATAGAAAGGAGACGAATTATATGCAAAAGATAAAGCAGTATAAAAATTTTTACATGTATTTAATAGCCGCAATTATCGTATTTGCCGTAGTTCAGTTTTTGATTACAGGACAAATCATCAATGATTTTTATATTAATACTCTATTTGTTATAGTAATCAACATTATACTAGCAGTCAGTCTCCATTTAATCATAGGGATCACAGGTCAATTTTCGATTGGGCATGCTGGATTTCTTTCTGTAGGTGCTTATTCGGCTGCAATCATAACGATGAAATTACAGTTACCTTTTCCATTGGCATTATTGGTTGGGGGGATTGTCGCAGCGATTGCAGGGCTAATCATCGGTATTCCGAGCCTTCGTTTAAAAGGAGATTACTTAGCAATTGCCACGCTGGGCTTTGGAGAAATTGTCCGGATAACTTTGCTGAATATAGATTATGTCGGTGGTGCCAGCGGTATGCTGGTGGATAATTTAACTACTTGGCCATGGGCTTTTGTGTGTATGGCTATAACTATTATAGTTATACTGAATTTTACGAATTCTACTCATGGAAGGGCATGCATATCTATTCGTGAAAATGAGATAGCTGCTGATGCTATGGGGATTAATACCACTTATTACAAGGTATTAGCATTTGTTATTGGTGCTTTTTTTGCCGGTATTGCCGGAGGATTATATGCTCATAATTTTTACATCATTTCACCCGGATCTTTTGGGTTTATGAAATCCTTTGATATTTTAATTATTGTAGTATTAGGGGGATTAGGCAGTCTATCTGGATCCGTAATTGCGGCTATCTTGCTAAGTATTGTATCCACTATCTTGCAGGATTATCCGGAAACAAGAATGATCATATATTCTCTTGTACTTATTTTAATGATGCTTTTCCGCCCGCAAGGATTATTAGGTACAAAAGAGATTACTTCTTTCTTCAAAAAAGATAAGTCAGCGAATGGGGGGAAGCATGATGGAAAACAATCTGTTATTAAAGGTTGAGAATGCTGGAATTCAATTTGGAGGCTTAAAGGCGGTTTCTAATACAAATGTTGAAATCAACAAAGGGGAGTTAATCGGACTGATTGGTCCAAATGGTGCAGGCAAAACGACATTTTTCAACCTTTTAACAGGTGTTTATGTACCCACTGAGGGAAATATTTATCTTGATGGAGATCGGCTGAATGGATTGGCACCATATCAAATAACGCGCAGAGGCATCAGCCGTACCTTTCAAAATATCCGTTTGTTCAATGAGCTATCAGTTCTTGATAATGTTAAGGTAGCTTATCATACAAATTCTAAGCATGGCATATTTAGCTCTATTTTTAGACTTCCAACCTATTTTTCTGGTGAAAAAGAAATGGAAGAAAAAGCGATTGAATTTTTGAAGATTTTTCATCTTGAAGAATATTTACATGAGAAGGCAAAAAATTTACCATATGGGCAGCAAAGAAGATTAGAGATAGCTCGTGCCCTTGCTACCCAGCCTAAGCTTTTATTATTGGATGAGCCTGCTGCGGGAATGAATCCTCAAGAAACAGAGGAATTAATGAATCTGATCAGCTTCATCCGCGAAAAGTTTTCCCTAACTGTATTACTTATTGAACATGATATGCAGCTTGTTATGGGAGTTTGTGAAAGGATATATGTACTGGACCATGGCCAGCTAATTGCGCAGGGAACTCCGTCTGAAATAAGAAATAATCCTAAGGTTATTGAAGCATATCTAGGTGAGGAGGTCTCTTGATGCTAAAAATAGAAAATATCGATGTGTTTTACGGGAATATTCATGCATTAAAAGGTGTTTCACTTGAGGTAAATCAAGGGGAAATTGTTACATTAATTGGTGCAAATGGCGCAGGAAAAAGCACTCTCTTAAAAACCATTTCAGGATTGCTCAAGCCTAAAAATGGAGGAATACACTATGAAGGAAAATCCATTTCAGGCAAGCAAGCTCAAACTATCGTAAAGCAAGGCATCTCTCATGTGCCTGAGGGAAGAAGAATTTTCGCCAATATGAGTGTGTTGGAAAATTTGGAACTCGGTGCTTTTTTAAGAAAGGATAAAGCTGGAATACAACAAGATCTTGATAAAGTTTTTCAGTTATTCCCACGCTTGCTAGAACGAAAAAAACAATCGGCAGGAACATTATCAGGTGGGGAGCA
The DNA here is from genome assembly GCF_018343615.1 of Bacillus sp. FJAT-49736. Taxonomy (GTDB): domain Bacteria; phylum Bacillota; class Bacilli; order Bacillales; family Bacillaceae_C; genus Margalitia. Next base: position 957,339 of record NZ_JAGYPI010000001.1, read on the forward strand.
ACAGATGCTTGCAATGGGGCGCGCTTTAATGGCAAAGCCGAGGCTACTGTTGTTAGACGAGCCTTCTATGGGATTGGCACCTTTACTGGTAAAAACTATATTTCGCATTATTGAAGAGATTAATCAAACCGGAACAACGATTTTATTAGTAGAACAAAATGCTAATATGGCACTTTCAATAGCAAATCGAGCATATGTGATTGAAACAGGTCGTGTCGTACTTTCTGGCACTGCGGAAGAGTTAAATGCGAGCGATCAAGTGAAAAGTGCATATTTAGGCGGACATTAATATAAAAATCCAAAATGGCTACCAAGCTGTTTTGGATTTTTATTATGCTGTTTTCTTATAAAATATTTGTTTCTAGTATATTGTACTATAACCAATTATAGTCAGAGCTCGGGGTATTTTCTCTTAAAATAGTTATTCATATATTGCAAAAAAATAAGGAGTTCCTAAGAATTTCCTCTGAAAAATCAACAAAGTGTAAGAAATGAGCTTTTATTCAGCATAGAAGAGACAATTTCCAAATAAAAGATGAAACTATTTTCTTTTAGAAATCGTAAAATAATTAACAGAACAGACAATTTTTCCACCACAGTACATAGGAAGATGATGGTTTTGTGTTGGAAATTGTCTAGGAATAAAGTAAAATATTAATATAATTTGTCGAATACATACATTGAAGGAGTGAGTTTTGATGGCAATTTCATTAGCAAAAGGTCAGAAAATAGATTTAACAAAAGGAAATGCAGGTCTTAGTTCTCTATTAATTGGTCTTGGATGGGATCCAGTGAAAAAAAGAGGATTTTTTGGTATGAAATCACCAAATATTGATTGTGATGCATCTGTTATAATGTTAAATGAGGCCGGAAAATTAGAAAGCAAGCATGATGTTGTATATTTCGGAAACTTAACAAGCGGGTGTGGAAGTGTTCGCCATACTGGTGACAATCTAACTGGTGATGGTGATGGCGATGATGAACAAGTTCTAATAGATTTACATAAAATTCCTGATAGAATTCATTCCTTGCAATTTGTAGTTAATATTTATCAAGCAATGCAAAGAAGGCAAGATTTTGGCATGATTGAAAATGCTTTTATTCGTATAGTTGATAATAAAACTAATACAGAACTGGCACATTTTAACTTAACCGAAAATTATAGTGGGTTTACAGCATTAATTCCTGGTGAAATATATCGTCACAATGGAGAATGGAAATTTAACGCTATTGGGCAAGGCACAAAGGATGGCTCAATAGGAGAAATTGCGAACAAACTCGTTTAATATCTTAACCTGATTTCCAAAGTAGTGAAAGAGAAAGGATGAATTATAATGGCAATTAGCTTATCAAAAGGACAAAAGGTAGATTTAACAAAGTCAAATCCTGGACTTCAAAACATTGTTGTAGGATTAGGATGGGATGTAAATAAGTACGATGGTGGAGCAGATTTCGACCTTGATTCTTCTGTATTTTTATTAAACACGGAAGGTAAATGTGCTTCAGAAAATGATTTTGTATTCTTCAATAATTTAAAAGGTGGAAATGGATCTGTTATTCACAATGGAGATAACCGTACAGGACAGGGCGACGGCGATGATGAATCCATTTCTGTTAATTTAGCTCAGGTACCAAGCAATATCGAAAAAATTGCATTTACGATTACAATTCATGAGGCAGAAGCGCGGAACCAAAATTTTGGACAAGTTTCCAATTCATTTGTAAGAATCGTGAATGAAGCAAATGGTGAAGAATTAATTCGTTATGATTTAGGTGAAGATTTTTCTATTGAAACAGCAGTTGTTGTCGGTGAATTATATCGTCATAATGGGGAATGGAAATTTAATGCAATTGGTAGCGGCTATCAAGGCGGATTGGCTGCATTAGTTAGGGACTTTGGTTTAGACGTTCAATAAAAAATATAATTCTATGAGGTGATTATTATGGGAATCGTACTTAGCAAAGGACAAAGAATTGATTTAACAAAAACGAATCCCGGACTTACCAAAGCTATCATTGGACTAGGTTGGGATACAAATAAGTATACTGGCGGTCATGATTTTGACTTGGATGCCTCTGCGTTTTTGGCAGATGCCAATGGAAAAGTAATAAATGATTTAGATTTTGTTTTCTATAATAATTTAATGAGTCCTGATGGAGCTGTAGAACATACAGGAGACAATCGTACTGGAGAAGGAGATGGAGATGACGAGCAAATAATTATTCATTTTTCCAAGCTTTCTCCCCATGTTGAAAAAATAGGGATTACGGTAACTATTCATGATGCAGAAGCACGAAATCAAAATTTCGGACAGGTTTCCAACGCTTTTGTAAGGGTAGTTAACCCTGAAGATAATCAAGAAATTCTCCGTTTTGATTTAGGAGAGGATTTTTCCGTTGAAACAGCAGTAGTTGTTTGTGAGCTATATAAGCATCAGGGAGAATGGAAATTCAATGCGATCGGAAGCGGTTTTTCTGGTGGCTTAGCTGCCTTATGCCGTAACTATGGTCTTTCAGTGTGATGTTTTTTTAATAATAAATAAGGGATTTACTTCGGAGGAGTAGTAAAATTAATGGCACAGTTTTTTCATGATTTATTTCACAATTATGGGCAATTCTTTTCAGTAGATGCAGTGACATCCGTATTGACGAATCCTGCAAGCTGGGGAGTTATTTTCAGTTTAATTATTCTAGAAGGACTTTTATCAGCGGATAATGCCCTTGTCCTTGCCGTAATGGTAAAACATTTACCTAAAAAGCAACAAAAGAAAGCACTCTTCTATGGAATTCTTGGTGCTTATCTTTTCCGTTTCCTTGCAATCGGCCTAGGTGTATTTCTAATCAAAATTACGTGGGTAAAAGTGGTTGGAGGCTTGTACTTATTATGGTTGGCCTTGAAAAATCTCCTCAAAAAGCAGGAAGAGGACGATGGAGTTGAAAACAAAGGCTATGGCTTCTGGAAAACCGTTCTATTAGTCGAATTAATGGATATTACATTCAGTATTGATAGTGTAATTGCTGCTTTCGGCTTATCCAACAAAGTATGGGTGCTATTTTTGGGAGGAATTCTTGGAGTTCTAATGATGCGTGGAGTAGCACAATTATTCCTAAAATTAATTGAGAAATTTCCAGAATTCGAAACTACTGCGTTCGTATTAATTGCTATTATTGGTATTAAAATGATTGCAGCTGCATTTGGATTTGATGTAGGTGAGATTGTCTTCTTCAGCATTCTAGTTGTTATTTTCTTGGCAACATTTGTTGTTCATGCCGTTCGAAAAAAACCAACAAATGGTGAGAGCAAGTAAACATTATATTAGATATTAAAGATAGAATCGATAGGGATAAAAGAAATTTTATCCCTTTTTATTACCTTTTAGGATATTAGTAGAATAGGAGACTTTGGTAATGAGACATTTTCAATTCCTATCGGATGACCAGTACAACTCCATATTTCAAGTCTCGCCTGGTACTTGGTCGGCAGCATCACCAAAGGAAATATTGGCTTATGCACTTGGCGGTACACTTTATATGCCTGGCACTAGAACTCAAATATCTAATGATATCCTAAGCGGTAAATTTTTAAACGGAAAATACGCTGGTCTTACCTCAATGGTGATTTGTTTAGAAGATTCTATTAGTGATCATGAAGTTATAAAGGCTGAGATGAATTGTGTTATACAATTACAAAGGATTTACCAATCCATATGCAGTCAGGAATTTTTAGAAAGCAATCTTCCGCTTATTTTCATAAGGGTAAGAAATCCTTTCCAAATTCAAAAGATTATCGATGACCTTGGATCTGCCTCAACTTTATTAAGCGGTTTTGTTCTGCCAAAGTTTAATGCTACGAATGGCAAAGAATTTCTAGAACAAATTTATAGGGTAAATAAGGCTTATAACCTAAGCCTGTATGCTTTACCAATATTAGAAACACAAGAAGTAATCTATAAAGAAACTCGAATGGAAGCATTACTCTCTATTAAGAATCTACTCGACCAATATTATGAATTTATTTTAAATATTCGTATTGGTGCTACTGATTTTTCGGGTCTTTTTGGAATTAGAAGGGATAGTAATACAACCATATATGACACTGTAGTTATACGTGATTGCATTTCTGATATTTTAAATGTTTTCGGAAGGGGAGATCGGGAGTATATAATTTCTGGTGCTGTTTGGGAGCATTTCCACACTGGAATACCTTTAGGAGAATCCAATTTATTTCAAAGTGATAAAAAGATAGAGTTCCCAACCATTCTAAATAATCAAATAAATAAGGCGTTCATTCAAGAGCTATATTTAGATAAAATGAATGGAATTATAGGGAAAACAATCATTCATCCGTCACATATACAGTTTGTACAGGCATTCCATGTTGTTACACATGAAGAATACATGGATGCACTGTCCATTATAGAAAATGCCGATACGAACAATGGCGTCATTCCAAGTACGTTTCATAACAAGATGAATGAAGTGAAGCCCCATTATCGTTGGGCTAACAAAATCATATTAAAATCAAAAGTATATGGGGTGCTTCATGAGCAGCAAAGCTTTATCCATCTCCTCGGACTTCATGACCGAGTACATATATAAAATACAAAATAAAGTAAAGATTAAAGTAAAAATAACAGAAAATGATTATCAAATTCCTCCGCAGTATATATTTGATATGGCTGCAAGAATAAATAAGAAACGTGCGTTTTTATTTGTTAGTAGGGTGCTTGGAAAACATCTTCCGGTTCATCCATCAACACCATTACTTGCCAGTGCCTTGTTAGCCAGCAAATATATGAAGGAAGTTTTACATATTCAGGATGATCAGCTCGAGATGAAACTTCATGCGTTTATGGAATCCATAATAAAAAATACCGATGCACTTGATTGGAAGACTTTCCATCTTAAGAATAAAACTATTTTTATAGGATTTGCAGAAACGGCTACTGCCCTAGGTCATGCTGTATTTGAAAATTTTCAAAATGCCTTTTACTTTCACACTACAAGAGAAAGACTGGATAATAAATCTTCCGTCATTCATTTTGAAGAGGAGCATTCCCATGCATCTTCCCATTATTGTTATGTCGATCACAACCATTTAGATAATTCATATCCCATTGTTTTTATTGACGATGAGCTTACAACCGGCAAGACAGTCTTAAATATTATTCAATCTATTCATAACAGGTTTCCACGGAAAAGCTACACAGTCCTAACCCTGCTGGATTGGAGAAATGAAAACTATATACAGCAATTCCGTCAAATGGAAAGGGAATTAGGAATAGCAATTGAGGTAGTATCACTATTTAGTGGTAGGATAGATTATCATGAAGCAGATAATATTTTGGATGAACAACTGACTTTATACCAATCGAATAATCCATTAGGAAGAATAGTGTATATTGATTTAGCTTCGATTCCAAACCAAACATCGCCATATTATCATCATCTTTCATCCGGATCCAATTATTTATGGCAAACGGGAAGGTTTGGAATAGATAGCGCGGAGAGAAATAAGTGTGAACGATTTATTCGAAAGGTAGCACAACAGTTATTACCATTTCGGCAAGGTGGAAAGACACTATGTATTGGTGATGGGGAACTGATGTATATACCAATGAAAATAGCAGCACAAATGGGTAATGAAGTTTTTTTTCAATCGACAACAAGGAGTCCAATTTTTTCCTGCAATGACAAGGATTATTTGATACAAAGTAAATACACATTTCCTAGTCCTGCAGATAGAATGATTCAAAATTATTTATATCAAATAGAGCCCAATATGTATCATGAGGCTTTTGTCTTTTTTGAAAGGGAGTATGAGGAAGATGCGGTCGCACCTCTGCTAAATCAATTGGTACAACTAATTCCATCTGTTTTTGTAGTTACTTTAAGTACTAAGAGAGGATGATAGTATCCTATGATAATGGTTCATACTAATCCTTTTGGAAGCTACTCTAATGATGATGTAATTTTTCTACTTAAGGATATAAGCAATGAAATCTATGAGACTTCTATAATGGACAAGGAGGAACTTATTCAATCCGGTAAGCATTATTCAGAAATGCTACCGCTAGAATTGGAACCAACTGTTGAATATAAATCTTTATTTTTTAAAGCATTAAAATTAAATAAAAACAAGATTGCGAAGACAGTTCAAATTATTGCGGAACACATTTTCAGCCAAGAAGGAAAGAAGACACTTTTAGTTTCGTTAGCACGTGCGGGTACACCAATCGGAATATTAGTGAAAAGGTATATATATTTGAAATATCACGTGTCCCTACCTCACTATAGTATTTCGATTATTAGAGGACGTGGTTTGGACGAAAATGCAATCCGATTTTTAAGACAGAATTATCCTGATTATCAATTCCAATTTATTGATGGCTGGACCGGAAAGGGTGCCATTAAACGTGAATTAGATTCCTCTATTCACAGAATTAATCAAGCTGATGGTTCAAATATTTCTAATTCACTTGCAGTGTTATCCGATCCTGGTTATTGTGCGAATATCTACGGCACACGAGAGGACTTTCTTGTTCCTAATGCATGCTTAAATGCAACGGTTTCCGGTTTAATCAGTCGTACTGTATTAAATGATGAATTAATATCAGAAAGTGATTTTCATGGTGCAAAATTTTACAAAAGTTTTAAGGAACAAGATGTTTCGAACTTATTCATTGATGAAATTTCTCAGCAATTTCCATTTATTTTAGAAAATGATGAAGATGTATTTCAGATGTCCATTGAAACGGAATTGAGTTGGAAAGGTTTAAAGGAAGTACAGCTCATAAAGGAGAAATTTGAAATCAATGATATAAACTTAATTAAACCTGGAGTAGGAGAAACGACAAGAGTTTTATTAAGAAGAGTACCTTGGAAAATACTTGTTCGCAATAGAATGGATGAAAATATCATTCATATTATGCATCTAGCGAATGAGAAGAAGATACCTATTGAAGAATTTCCAGAGATGTCCTACTCCTGTTGTGGAATAATAAAACCGCTTAAGATATAGGGATTGATTTATTTCCTTACTTTAAAGCATTTGGTAATCCAATAAAGAAAAATGACAAGAAGGAGAAATGGGATAAATACAAATAAGAAGTTAGGCTTTGGACTAATTAGTGTTTCTGTAATAAAGGAAAATAATAATGCAAATCCAATAAACTCAAAAAATAATACGATTCTAAACTGAAACATCTCATTTACCAAGTCTTTCGTTTCTTCCGTGATTTTCTCGTTGATTTTGTATTTAAACATTTCCATAGACCTCCATATTAGTCTATATTCTTATTAGTATGCAATAAAATGAAAAGTATTATACATCCATGATTTTGTAAATAAATTCGTATTTATATTTTAACTAGGATATTTTTGAAAGGAATGGAACCGCTGTGAATATTCAACCGATTATGGCTGACCTCGATCAACAGGATTGGCAGCGATTATTAGCGGCACCTTTATCCCAAAGAGGTCAATATAGTAATGAAGATGATCAATTACAATATGTACAGGTATCTGGGAAATTTTTGGGTACTCCTATGGACGAGGATGAATATCTTGAATTTCTTTATACATTTATCCACGATTCACCGTTTCCAATTCATCACTTAGATAAAGAATTAGACAAAACGATATCCAATGATGTTTTCCAAGCAATCCAAAAAATCATGAACATTCACCATGATGAAAAAGGGCTATCAATAAACAGATTTGTCGCTTTTATGGAAGGGGAGCGACTACTTCCGTTAAAGGAAAAAGGAGAATGGTATAGACATTATAGGTCTAGCTATATTCAGCTGCTGCAGGTATTTCAAAAGAATCATCCCGATTTATTGCATCCTGATTTTCGCAGAATTATAGTGGACACGGTTAAATGGTCTTGGAATCACATCTCTCTTTGGTTAGAAGATATGGATTTACGGGAGGAAGTCCCGAGAGTGCTATGGTATGGGGATGCAAGTAAAAGTCAAAGTTATTTTCTATATTTTTTGTTTTTGCTAGGCTTTGATGTTTTGCTGTTTCACCCGGAAGGAAAGGATATTTTGACAGAGTTTAAAGATGATTCCATTCCTGTTTTTACATACCCGACGACAAAAATACTAATGCCTTTTCCAGAAGAGAAACCTGTTCGAAAATCAACGGTTGCGAAAAAGGCATCGGAAGAAATGGAAAAAGTACTTCATTCTGATAATTCTTTATTGTATAGACCGTGGCAATTTCGTTCGTATAAGCCGCAATCCATTACATTAAAGACTACCTATGATGAGATTTTTTTAATAATGAGAGAAAAAGCTTTTATTCGTCCAAGCTTTGAAGTCAAAAAGGATACAGTCTATATTCCAAGTATTTTCGCAAAAATATTTGGCGTATCAACGAATCAAAAGGAATATTGGAGCAGAATTCATGAATTGACAGATTATGAGTTAACGAGTATATATACCCGTTTTCCTATTACAAAGCCCGTTAAGGGGAATCAGCTATACCATTATCAAAATGCTTTGACCGATGGAAAGCTGGATCCTATGAAAATGGTGAAAGGAAACTGGTGGCGATACAGGCAAATGCCGGAAGGGTTGCAGCTTGGAATTGCCTCTGCGATTTCAAGATATGTTGATAAAGCATCCCTCACGAAATTGGAGCATGAAACAGAGGAACAACTAAGATTGTATATGTTTGCTGCTGTAATGGAGCTACCTGAATCGATAACGAAATTACTTCAGCAATATGACTATTCCCAAACTGTTCCAAGGCTCGTTATCTATAATAATGGCAATAGCGGAGATTTATCTAGAAGCGATGCAGCCTTGCTTTTATTATTAAATGAACTAGGCATTGATATTGTTTTATATAATCCGACAGGACAAAATGATATCGAGCTTTTTATAGACTCGAATCTGTTTGATGCCCATTGGTTAGAGGAAATTAGTTTTGAAGAGGATTTTGAGAAACACCGAAATAAGCCAGGAACTATCATTAAAAAATTTATCCATAAATTATTTTAGAAAAAGGGGAAATGACGATGTCAGTTAATGTGAATGAATTACAAACACTCAATCTTGAAAAAAAAGAAGAAGTCCTACAGAATGCGAATGATTTAAAGCTTCAGCTTCGTAATGATAACGAAGTTGTACAATTGGCACAAAGCATTGATACAAAAGATCAGCTTGCCCTGCTTGAATTTGGTAAGGAACCGGCAAATGAAATATCTGCATTTTCTGGACGTGTTCTTAATTCGATAAAATCCAACAGTATGGAAGAATCAAGTGCCTTATTAAAGCAGTTAGGCAAAATTATGGACAAGTTTGACAGTAAGGATTTTGTGGAGGATAAGGGTCTATTCTCCAAAATGTTCGGTAAAGGGAAGAAATTCATCGAAAAAATCATGGCCAAGTATCAAACAATGGGCAGTGAAATTGATAAAGTTTATGTGGAAATCAAAAAATATGAAACAGAAATGAAAAATTCCACTATAACATTAGAACAATTATACGAGCAGAACTTTAATTATTATTTAGAACTGGAAAAATACATTGTTGCGGCAGAATTGAAAATTGAGAATATCAAAAATAATGTCCTTCCACAATTAGAAAACCGTGTGGCAAACATGGATCAACTAGCACAAATGGAGCTCGATACTGTTCGTAATGCATTAGAACTATTAGAACAGCGTGCTTATGACTTGGAAATGGCAAAGCAGGTTGCCTTTCAATCAGCACCGCAAATCAGACTTTTACAAAGAGGAAATACGAAGCTTATCGGGAAAATTAATTCCGCTTTTGTCACTACCATACCAATTTTCAAAACAAGCTTAATCAATGCTATTGCAGCGAAGCGCCAAAAATTAGTAGCGGATTCCATGAGCGAGCTCGATCGTAGAACGAATGAAATGCTGATTAGAAATGCTCAAAACGTTTCTGCCCAGTCAGCAGAGATTGCCCGTTTGGCAGGAAGCTCCAGTATTAAAATTGAAACAATTGAAGAAACATGGTCCATTATTATGAAGGGATTAGAGGAAACGCGTGCCATCGAGGAGGAAAATGTCCGTAACCGTGAAGATGGAAAACGAAGACTTCAAGAGTTGCAAAACAGCTATGAACAATTTAAAAATAAAGTGGTCTCTTCTAAATAGTCCAATAAAAGCTTAAGGATGCAGTTCCTTAAGCTTTTTATAATATTCTCTTGTCTCTTCGAATAAAAAATACTTGGTATAGAACGCAAACAAGACCTAATAATCCTAAACCAAGCAGTATATCAGATAGGATGTTAGAATACTTGTTTATGATGGAAGCGAGAAATATACAAATAATAGATACTATTGTGATTATCCATTTCATTTTGTCTTAGTCTCCTATTAGAATGATTCCAAGTTAGTCAAGAATCGATTTACTTCGATGGTTAGTAGGTCATGGTAAGTAAAATTACTCTTTCCGTTTAAAGAAATCTTTTCCATTGGTTGAAAGCTTATTAAACAATCTGCTAATTTGCGAAAACAATCTGCCCAATATTCCCTTTCTTGACTAGTTAATGGCTGAGAGGAGTTCCAAAGTTGGATGGTATCATAGAAAGACTCTAAAATATAAAATTCCTTTCTTAATATGGAAAACTTTCTGCTGCCCTCCAATAATATTTTTTTGCTTTTCTTTGAATACGGATGATAACGTAGGCTGTTTTCCGCTTTATTTATTTGTTGGGCCGTGTCTTGAAAGCATTTCATAACATTTTGGTTCATGTCCTCTTTAAAAAAATTTTGATTGGATGCTCCGTTCTCTATCCATACCGCAAGGCTCTCTAGCTTTGTAATAAGCTGAGCTTTTAATTGATTTATTGAATCCATTGCAGAGGTAGTAAAATTAGGCGGCACAATATATGCATGAATTAATAAAGTCACTATGATGCCAATGGCCGTATCGATTAATCGAGATAGCCCGTATCCGTGCAAATGAGGCGCAAATACAAGAATGAGAAGCGTCGAAAGAGCTATTTGATGAATGGAAGTCATATTTGCCCCAAACATAAGTGCTACTCCCGCACAAATAAGCAAAACAATGGCAATGGTCCACCCTTTTAAAGGTAACTCCGCTGACAATAATATTGTAACGATAATACCAAATACAGTACCAATCATTCTTGATATTCCAAAATGGATGGATTTATTTATAGTCGCCTGAAGGCAAATGATAACGGAGATAGCTGATAAATATGGATACCTTGAACCGGCCCAAACGGAAATTTGCCAAGCAATTCCGGAGCCCAGAGCCATTTTAAAAATGAAGATGAATTTTTCGCTTAAAAAAAAAGAACTTTTCTGTTTCAAAAGTATAGACCACCTTAGAAAATATATAACTTCTTTTATATTGTTGCTGAATTAGTGGGAATTTATTTAGATAAATACGATAATCCTGTTGAATGAAAGCTTCTTCAATCCTAAAGAAATTACATGGGAGAAAACCCCATTGCGAAAAGAGTAAATGAATACATTCTTGATTTTCATACAACAATAGGAGGGAAGGCTTAAATATTCGAAAGGTGGAACTGTTTTGCTGCAACTAATAACAAGATCACTTCCAAATTTATTTACGATCGGTAATTTAATATGCGGTGTTAGTGCAATTACGTTAAATATGGAAGGGCTCACTAGCGAAGCCGCTCTAGTTATTTTTTTGGCAGCGTTTTTAGATTTATTTGATGGAAGGATTGCCAGAAAGTTAAAGGTCAACAGTGAATTCGGAGTAGAGCTAGATTCATTAGCAGATGTAGTAAGCTTTGGGGTTGCACCAGCTTTAATCTTCCATACCATTACACCACATACCATTTTTTCGCAACTGGCCTTTATTCTGTTTCCAACGTTGGGAGCCTTGAGACTTGCACGATTTAGCGCTAAGCCAACAGTTGGACATTTTATTGGAATTCCTATTACTTTAGCTGGTCTAATTATTGCAGGTATGGAGGTATTTCTTTATACAAATACATGGATTACCATAGCTCTTGCCATCCTTATGGTAAGCCCGATTAAGGTAAAAAAGTTTTAAATAAGTCTAATTCATTGCCTGGATTTGATGAAAGCGCTATGATAAGGGTAAAAAACCGCAGATTTTTTTGCGGTTTTTTAATGAGAGTAGGGTGAAAAAATGGGAAAAATATTCATATCAGGGAAAATACCCCAAATCGGGTATGACTTATTAAAAGAGCATGAGGTTGAAATTTATCGCGGAGAAGAACTCATTTCAGAAGCAGAATTAGGAGAGAAAATTGCTGATGTGGATGCATTGCTTTGTCCATTATCAACTCCTGTTACTAGAAATGTCTTGGAAACAGCAAGGAATCTGAAAATCGTTGCCAACTTTGGGGCAGGCTTTAACAATATTGATGTCCAATATGCGAAGGAAAACAATATTTTTGTTACCAATACACCGGGTGTTTCAACAGAAGCTACTGCTGAATTGACTTTGGGAATTATTTTAGCTTTAACACGAAGAATTCCAGAAGGTGATCAGCTTTGTAGGACAAAAGGATTCTCTGGCTGGGCACCATTGTTCTTTTTAGGTAAAGAGTTGACACATAAGACTTTAGGAATCATTGGTCTAGGTAACATTGGACAAGCTGTTGCAAAAAGAGCAAAGGCTTTTGGAATGCAAATTATCTATACAGGTCCTAGACGAAAGGATAAAGCGATAGAAGATGCTTACGGTGCTTCATTTGTTACATTAGATGAGCTTTTACACCAATCCGATATTGTTTCTATACATAGCCCTTATAATCCCTCAACACACCATCTTATTACTGAAAGCCAATTAACTAAGATGAAGAAAGAAGCTTTTCTAGTAAATGTTGCGAGGGGTGCAGTCGTCAATGAAAGTGATCTTGTTAAAGCTCTGCAAAATGGAACGATTGCAGGTGCAGCTTTAGATGTTTTTGAATTTGAACCGTCCATTACGGAAGAATTAAAGCAAATGCAAAATGTTGTACTTACCCCACATATCGGTAATGCAACAATCGAAGCCAGAAATGCAATGGCTGAATTAGCAGCGAAAAATATATTAGAAGTTTTAAATGGCAATGAACCAGTAACGTCAGTATTTTAATTGGATGGGATATTTTTTTATAAAAGCCCGATGAAGGACGTTTTTAGAATAAAAAGAGCAGAAATGTCCTTCATAAGCGGAATGAAAGACATTTTAAGAGAAAAAGGGGAGAAATGTCCTTCATAAGCGGGATGAAAGACATTTTAAGAGAAAAAAGGGGAGAAATGTCCTTCATAAGCTGGATGAAAGACATTTTGAGAGAAATAAAGTCCAAAATGTCTTTCATAAGCGGGATGAAAGACATTTGGAGAGAAAAAAGAGCCAAAATGTCCTTCATAAGCGGGATGAAAGACATTTGGAGAGAAAAAAGAGCCAAAATGTCCTTCATAAGCGGGATGAAAGACATTTGGAGAGAAAAAAGGACAAAAATGTCCTTCATAAACGGAATGAAAGACATTTTGAGAGAAAAAAAGGCCAAAATGTCTTTCATAAGCGGGATGAAAGACATTTTGAGAGAAAAAAGAGCCAAAATGTCCTTCATAAGCGGGATGAAAGACATTTTGAGAGAAAAAAGGACAAAAATGTCCTTCATAAGCGGGATGAAAGACATTTTTAGAAAAAAAAGGGCTAAAATGTCCTTCACAAGCGGAATGAAAGACATTTTGAGAGAAAAAAGGGCCAAAATGTCCTTCATAAGCGGAATGAAAGACATTTTGAGAGAAAAAAGGACAAAAATGTCCTTCATAAGCGGGATGAAAGACATTTTGAGAGAAAAAAGGGCCAAAATGTCCTTCATAAGCGGAATGAATGACATTTTTAGAAAAAAAAGAGCCAAAATGTCCTTCATAAGCGGGATGAAAGACATTTTGAGAGAAAAAAGGACCAAAATGTCCTTCATAAGCGGAATGAAAGACATTTTGAGAGAAAAAAAGGCCAAAATGTCCTTCATAAGCGGGATGAAAGACATTTTGAGAGAAAAAAGGGCCAAAATGTCCTTCATAAGCGGAATGAAAGACATTTTGAGAGAAAAAAGGACCAAAATGTCCTTCATAAGCGGGATGAAAGACATTTTGAGAGAAAAAAGAGCCAAAATGTCCTTCATAAGCGGGATGAAAGACATTTTGTAAGAAAAAAGGGGAGAAATGTCCTTCATAAGCGGGATGAAGACATTTTAAGAGAAAAAAGAGCCAAAATGTCCTTCATAAGCGGAATGAAAGACATTTTGTAAGAAAAAAGGTCCAAAATGTCCTTCATGATAAAAGAATATTGATATAAATTTACACATATACCTACTCACTTGGAGGGGTTATTTTTTTTGTGTTTGTTTCATTTTTGCTATAATTTAATTAACATCAAATAGAGGGAGAAAAAAATTACATGACAAGTAGTGGAATTGTAAAATATAAGCATAGGAGATTAAAGAAGAGAAAAGTATTACAACGTGGAATTGCCATTTTGATCGGTGGTATTATTGCTGCAATTGGGTTAGAAATTTTCCTAGTTCCAAATAGCGTAATTGATGGTGGAATTACGGGTATTTCTATTATGCTAGCACATTTAACTGGAATACCACTCGGTGTATTTATCTTTGTATTAAATCTACCGTTTATATTTATCGGTCGTAAGCAAATTGGTAAAACCTTCGCATTATCTACGTTATTTGGTATCATCGTCTTATCGTTTTTTACCGCATTATTTACTCCTGTTCCTGCCTTTACACAGGATATTCTATTAGCGACAATCTTTGGTGGTATAGTAATAGGTACTGGTGTAGGGATTGTCATTCGATTTGGGGGAGCAATGGATGGAACAGAAATACTTGCTATTCTGGTTAACAAGAAGCTCCCATTCTCAGTTGGAGAAATCATAATGTTTTTGAATGTGTTCATTTTGGGAATAGCAGGCTTTGTTTTTGATTGGAATCGTTCTATGTATTCTATTATCGCATATATTATTGCCACCAAAACAATAGATGTGGTAGTTCAGGGTCTTGATCAATCAAAATCAGTATGGATTATCAGTGATAATTATAAGGAAATTGGCGATGCCATTTTAGCTAGATTAGGTCGCGGCGTTACATACTTAAATGGTGAAGGTGCTTTTACAGAAGATGAAAAACAAGTGATATTTTGCATTATCAACCGTTTGGAGGAAGCCAAATTAAAAACGATTGTAGAGGAATTGGATGAAAAGGCATTCCTGGCATTCGGAGATATTGCAGAGGTACGTGGAGGCAATTTTAAAAAGAAAGATATTCACTAAGAGAAATAACAATAATACAAGCTTTGCTTCAATTTGAGGTAAAGCTTTTTAATTCAAAAATTATTGTAACTTATTTACAATATTTAATTCGTTATGTAAAATTGCAAATATATAGTAAATTGACAGTCCTTGAATAGAAAGAGGTCTAAAATGATAAAAAAATAGAATGTATCGATGTTGGCAAATCATTTGCAGGCGACGGTGTTAATACAAATGCTGTCCTAGATATTAATGTAACTTTCAGTAAAGGAGAATTTATTACTATCGTTGGTCCTTCAGGGTCAGGAAAATCAACATTCCTTAGTCTGCTAGGAACCCTTGATGCTCCAACCTCAGGAAAGATTTTATATGATGGGGAAGAAGTTATAACCAAAAGTAAAAATAGTATCGCGGATTTTCGTTTTGAACACATCGGGTTTATTTTCCAACAATTTCACCTCCTACCTACTTTAACCGCACTTGAAAATGTCCTCTCACCATTGTTTTCACGAAACGTTTCTTACAATAAAGTTCAACGTGCAAAAGAGGTTTTAGCACAGGTTGGCCTAGCTGATAAAGAAAATTCGCTACCATCCCAGTTATCTGGTGGGCAGCAGCAAAGAATTGCCATTGCCCGTGCGATTGTCCACAAACCTGACTGGCTCCTTGCAGATGAACCAACTGGTAATTTGGATTCTGAGTCGGGAGATCGTATCTTTGAATTGATACACGAGCTAAATATTCATGAAGGATGCGGAGTGTTTTTCGTTACCCATGATCTAAAGCTAGCTGCTAAAGCAAGTCGGATGATAACCATGAAAGATGGAAGCATTATGTCAGATAATCGGATAGCGGTTGTTTGATAATCTAATTTTGAAAAAAGATTAAATCGTATGAGATTCCATTTCTTCATACGTTTTGTCTTTTTTTAATTAATACCTTGTGAATTTTCTTTAAGCAGCTTTAAATTTCGTATAAAATTTTCACTAGCTGACCATTTTTGAAATTTAGGTGGTATGGAAAGCTCATCTAGATTCCTATTTTCTTTAACTAAAGTGGTTATTTTATTTATATAATTCATTAAAGATTTCATATCATGCTTTGCTCCAACCGGCCCATGCCCGGGAACCGCTATATCAATCTCCATTTTTTTCGCTTCATTCAAAATTCGAATCCAATTTTCAGGATTGGATTCCTCGAAAAGCGAAGGGTGCGTATCAACAAATAATAAATCACCCATGAAGATGACCTTGTCGTCTGGAAGATATAAAATCGCGTCGCAGAAAGAGTGTCCCCCACCTAATGTAAAAAGTTCTGCCTGCCTTTTTGAACCATGAAACATGACTTTGCTATTAAATGTTTGATGCGGGAGTACTAGCTCTAGAGAGGGCAGTGAAGTCGCTATTTCTTTTAAAAAGCGAATTTGATTCTCCAACCCTATGTCATTTTTTTCTATTAATGATTCAATAAATTGCAAAAGACCTTTTATATCATTCTTCTGTTTTGCAATTCTTTCAGGATGAAGCTCCTTCATTTTTTGATATGTCGTACTACTGGAAATAATATGACTGTCTTTAAAAATCTGATTGCCGCGCACATGGTCTCCGTGCCAATGACTATTAATAACCCATGTAACTGATTGACCTGTTATGCTTTCAGCAAAATGCTGTAAGTCCTCCGCCGCTTGTTGTGTATTGAAAGTATCAAAAACAATCGTTTGATCACCTAGATCTACAAAACCCGCGTTTCCAACAGAGCCTCCGCCATCCTTTGCAATTGCAGCATATATTCCATCCTTCAGCTTTTGCAGCTCAAAATGCTTGCTCTTAAAATGCATCTTCATCGACCTTTCTATTAAAAATTGTGTAGTATTTGGACCTATTATATGATGTTAGTAATATAGAAAACTACTTATTGAGTAAAGAGTAAATCAGTTAGAGGTGCACAAAATGTCTTTTACATTACGCTTTTCCAATTTTTCAGCAGAGCAAATTGCATTTGGTTATTCCGCTGCACATGAAACACTATTAGCACTGCATGTATTTGTTGATTGCAAGCACCATCCATTGCATATACCGTGGGTTTTAAATGCCCGGAAAAAGGTGCATACCGCATTAAAAGAAGAAATAGAATCCTTTAGTATTCTTTATAAAAGGCCAATTGTTACATTTTGGGATAATCACAGTAATACTACTTTTACTACTTTTGAACGTGAGCTTGATCTATTGGCTCAAAAACCAATTGAATTTTACTCCAGTACAGTAATGGGTATTATCTTGAACGATAGGGCAGCAGATGAAATGAATATTCATCAAGTTGAACAAAAATTTTCGGATATAGCCTTGAAAAGGTACCCTGAATCAGGACAGGTAATTACAGAGTTATTAAATAACCCTGAAAAGAACAGAGCTCGTTTTATTCGTATGCTGGAGGACTTTTGGAAGGTTTGCTTGGAGGAAGAATGGCCAAGGATAGAGGAGCTATTTGTAAATGATATTTCTTTAAGAGGCACTACATTATTGAAGGAAGGACCATTACAGTTGTTATCGAGCCTATCTCCAGAAATAGCCGTTTATCCAAGTGAAAATAAGGCGGTAATTAGGAGAGTTTCGAAGGATTACATATTTATTGATGAACAGGAAGAATTATTTTTAACCCCATCGTATTTTGCCTGGCCACATTTATTTGTCAAACGGGATAAACCGATTGGGATTAATTATTCCATAATGGAAAATCAGCTGGAAGCTGCGAAGCCAATCCCTCCAGAGGAGCTTATAAAATTTTTGCGAGCAATTGGGGATTTCACGAGACTGCAAATAGTAAAGTATTTAGCCGACAGACCACGATCTACTAGAGAGCTAGCAGGATTAATAGGAGTGACAGAGGGCGCAATTTCTAAGCATTTAAAACAGCTTGGGGAAGCTGGGTTAATAACAGCAAAACGGGATAGCTATTATGTTTTCTATCAATTAATAGAACAGCCATTAAAAGACTTTCCAAATGGTTTAAGCAAATTTCTCCTAAAAAATTAAAGGAAAATCGACTGGTATAAGAGAATGAAAGGATTATCTGATTTCCATTAAATAAATATTGGAGAGTATTATGTCTGAATATACTGAAATCAGAGGTGCGCATATACATAAACTAAAGAATATTGATATCCCCATTCCTAAGGGAAAATGGACAGTGGTTTCCGGAAGCCGAAAGTCCAGCAGAATATTCGATGCTTTAAATGAGGAAGATAAGCGGCCATAAATGCAGTGTAGAGAATTTGGAGGACAAGAACTAAATGTTATACCGGAGAGCAATTTTATTTCCATTATCCAAGCCACTCCAACTTCTTCGAGTAAAGCGTATGGAGATATGAATGAAAATATATTGAAGAACGCAATAATGTAAAATACTTTCAAAAGAAAAAACTATTTTGAGATTCACTTTCTGTTATCTGAAATAACTAAGGGAGTGATAAGTGTGGGGAAAAGTAAAAACTATTATGCTATTGCAGGTGCGTTTTGGTGCATGTTGTTTTCTCTCATAAGTTTTTATTGGGCTAGTGGGGGAATGCTAGGAGTTAAAACTTTAGGTGGAATAATGTATCAAAAAGCATTGGAAAGAGAAGATTCATTTATAGCCATTGTCTGGATAACAGGTTTAATTAAGCTGGCTGGGGGCTTCTTTTTACTGCTTCTCCTGCGAAAATGGTCTAAATTAGTGAATCGGACTCTATATTTCATAGCTCTCATTGGTGGAATTTTACTATTTTTATATGGCTTAGTTAACTTTGGAACCATTTTTCTTTCAGTAACTGGCTATATCTCACTTCAAATAGAAAACTTCGCTGCTATGTGGAGACTCTTTTTTTGGGAACCTTTTTGGATGTTAGGCGGGGCTTTGTTTATTCTTTCTGCGTTCAAATTTTCTAAGTAGAATAAAGCAAATATTGAGGATAGAGGAAGTTGATGAAAAAGTGAAAGCGAACATACCAACACATATTGCAATTATGATGGATGGAAACGGAAGATGGGGAGTTCAGCAGGGACTAACGAGAAGTCAAGGTCACTTTGCAGGTGCTCAGACAATGGAAAGAATCATTGAGGCATCTCTAGAATTAGGCGTAAAAATATTGACCTTATATGTCTTCTCATCGGAAAACTGGAAAAGACCAAAGGAAGAGGTACAATATTTAATGGATCTTCCTGCAGAATACTTAAATCAAAAGCTGCCTAAGTTTAAAAAGAATAATATAAGAATTTGTATTTCCGGAGATATGGATGGGTTGCCTTTACATACCCAAAATGCTTTCAAAAAGGCAATAAATGAAACTTCCAGTAATAATCAGCTGATCGTTAATTTTGCTTTAAACTATGGGGGCAGAAACGAAATACTAGCTGCCGTTAAATCCTTAATAATGGATATAAACAACTCTAAGGTACAAATAGAAGAAATAAATGATGATCTAATCAATAATTATCTTTATACAAAAGAACTTCCTGATCCGGATATTATCATCCGAACTGGAGGAGAAAAAAGACTTAGTAATTTTTTGTTATGGCAGTCTTCAAAATCGGAACTATGGTTCAGTGAAGTGTTTTTTCCTGACTTCACCAAGGAAATGCTGTTACAAGCGATTAACGATGTAAATCAAAGAAAACTGGAAATAGAAAGATAGGCATAAGATAAGTTTATAAAACGGCAAAGTAATTGAAGGGGTGAAGAAAATGGTGAAAGCAGATAAATTAGCCTCCTAGAATCAAACTATATTTTAGGAGGCTAATAAAATTGAAATTCCATACAATTGATCGAGAAAACTGGGAGAGAAAGACGTATTTTGAGCATTATTTGCATCAAAACTGCAATTATAGTATATCAGCAAATATCGATATTACTTTGTTACTAGAACAGTTACGTAATAAAAGTTTAAAATTATACCCTGCCTTTATTTTCATAGTAAGTAATATAGTGAATTCTCATCAAGAATTCCGGACTTGTTTTAACGAAGAAGGTGTATTGGGCTATTGGAATCAAATGATTACAAGCTATACCATTTTTCATCAGGATAAAAAATCATTCTCCAGCATTTGGACTGAATTCACCAATGAATTTTCTACTTTTTATAAAAAATATCAAATGGATATGGATTGTTATGGTGATCTAAAAGGTTTTGATACAAAGGGAAATATTCCTAAAAATATATTTCAAGTATTCCTTGGGTAAGCTTTACGGGATTCCATTTACATATTCAACATGATAATGATTATTTACTTCCCATCATTACTGGAGGAAAATATTTTTATCAACAAGACAAAGTATTATTACCAGTTTCCATGCAATTACATCATGCTGTATGTGATGGATATCATGCTGGTATATTTTTCGAGAAGCTGCAACAATTATCTTTTAAATGTAAACTAACATAACACTTTAACAAAGAAATCCCTCTATTTAGAAAATAGAGGGATTTCTTTACTATATGGCTTTTTTAACCGCTTGTTTCATGGCCGTTTTTTGCCCTTCTAAGCGACGCTTTCTAAATTCTGCCGTTGCAGTGAAAAGTACATCGGTTGAGGAGTTAAGTGCCGTTTCACAAGAGTCCTGCAGAACTCCTACAATAAATCCTACCCCAACAACTGTCATCGCAACATCATTTGGAATTCCGAATAAGCTGCAAGCCAATGGGATCAATAGTAAGGAACCGCCTGCTACTCCAGAAGCACCGCAAGCACATATTGCGGAAAGAATACTAAGGATTATGGCTGTCGGAATATCAACTTCAATGTTAAGTGTATGAACTGCAGCAAGTGTTAATACAGATATGGTTACAGCTGCACCAGCCATATTAATGGTTGCACCTAAAGGTATGGAAACGGAATAAGAATCTTTATCCAAGCCTAGTTTTTCACATAATTTCATATTAACAGGAATATTTGCAGCGGAGCTACGTGTAAAGAATGCCGTAATACCACTTTCCTTTAAACATTTAAATACGAGTGGAAACGGATTTTGTCGGGCACATACATATACGATGATTGGATTGACAACAAAAGCTACAAATAGCATACATCCAATTAATACCGCAAGTAATTTTCCATAACCAATTAATGAGCGAAGACCATTTGCTGTAATAGAATCGATGACTAGGCCCATTATTCCAAATGGCGCAAATTTTATCACCCAAGTAACAATTTTGGATAATGCATCTGAAAAATTAGATATCATAGTTTTGGTAGTATCGGGAGCTTTTTTCAGAGCTAAACCAAGTAAAATTGCCCAAGCTAATATACCAATATAATTTGCATTGAAAATGGCTTTTACTGGATTATCAACGATGTTTAACAGCAAGGTTTTAAGCACCTCTACTACGCCACCGGGAGCCGTCAAATTCTCTGTACTCTTTGGTAATGTTAAAGTTACTGGAAAAATAAAGCTCACAATTACCGCTACTAACCCAGCTAAAAAGGTGCCTAATAGATAAAGGACTATGATAGACTTCATATTTGTTTTTTGCCCGCTCTTATGTTGTGCGATGGCAGACATTACTAGGAAAAATACTAATACTGGAGCGATACCCTTTAAAGCGCTTACAAATAAAGAGCCTAGAATAGTAAATGGCTTAGCAACGGCTGGTATCGTAACTGCGAGAATTATACCAATGATCAATCCTATTAGTATTTGTTTGACCAAACTTAATTGATTCCACTTTCTTATTAAACCCATTCTTGTTCCCCCTTGTTGATAGAGCTTAAAATACGCTTTTTCATCTCCCTAAAAAGAAGATAGACGTTGGAATTGTATCTATTATTTCACTATTCCAATTTAATAGTATTATAAGGAATATTTTGATATACTACAATAGTTTTTGTGTTTTTTATTTACCCATTAAAAGAGAGAGACTTTTACTGGAGTAGCCTCTCTTTCAAAAATTATTTCTAAAATGCTACTATTTCATTGTTTTTTTGGATAATTTTCAATAGTAATTTGATGGTTATATTTCTCATAAAAAAATTGAAAACCATACATAACAACCGATTTTATTAAAAAGAGAATGGATAATTTAAATTTGGAAAATCTCACTAATGAGACATATCCAACCTTTTTAAAATAATGAAGGAGAATGTAGGTGAAAAATGCATCGATAAGTAAATTTGTTTTCATATATAAAGCGAATTTTCCAAAGGTGTATTTAAAAATCCATATGGATCCAACTAAAAAAGGACCAAATATTAATGGAAATTCTCCTAATACATTTGGTTTTATTCGAATTGGAAACCACCACCATTTATTCTTTTCCCCAATGATTCCTTCTATTATGAGATAAAAGCACATAAATAAAGACCCTGGAAGAAATCTTTTAAACGTCTTGGATCCGATAAATGGGATAGAGAGCCAAGGTAAAATTGTCATAAGAAGAGTAAACTTATAGGTGTTTTTCATCATTTCTACTTCCCTTTAGTCTATTTAGATAGTTTTATTTTTCCTATTTTTCTATATGTTATGTGGGAATATTTATTCGTAATCATCTCTTGGTATTATCTTTCGTATTTATATAATAGGCAAAGGAGGAGAGCGAAATTGACAAAAAAATTGATTTCCATTTGGGAGGAGCATTTTTTTTGGTTGGAGGTGTTGCAGGACCACGCTTTTTTTGTGCGAGATCATTTATCTGTCACTGAGGTTGAATATGTTCAAACGGCACAACAATATATTCAATTATTTGGTAACCTACTTGGAATGATCAAAAATATACCTAAAACACGGGAAGCTTCAGATGAATTAATGATTGAATTTTCCAAGCAGGCATGGTCAGTGGCTAGAGGATATTTTGAATTTGAAGGAAAGCTTCAATCATTAAGAATTGATAATAACGTTAATTTGAATTTATCCCCGACCTATTTAAACGGAACATTGGCAGAGAACCAGGAATACTTACGCATTTTAAATTATCTGGTCCAAGGAATGGAGCCTGAACCACTTTCCTTAATATATTTGATGGATTTATGGCTAGAAGACCAATTAGGGCATGCCGTTTTATTTCGAAATTTAGTGGACCCAATTGAGGTCTTTTCCACAAAACAAATAGAAGGGTATATAAATAAATATCAGGTATTTATTGTTCAAAATCATCACTTAAAAGGATATTTAAGATTTAAAGAGCCTGGATTTGCACGGCAGCAGGAATTTGCTCGTGAAGTTGGGCAAACAACCATAGAAATGAGTCGATATATATATAGTATGGTAACAAAATATAAGGAAAACAAGGTTTTAAACAAGACTACTCTACGATTTTTGGAGCATCATTTTCCGGAAACATGTTATTTCATTAAAAAACTAAGCTTTTATGATCCAAGTATACAGGAACCTGCAAGTCGATGTTCACTTAGAAGACCTTCGTATTTATCCAGCATCTGATCATGTTGCAAATTATAAAGAAATGAACATGACAATACAGGTTGATTGAAAGTATAATATTGGTGAAAGAAAAATTAGTAGGGGAGGCAATTATATGGCAATCACAATACTATTGCCTAAATTTTTAACTACTCATGCAAAGCCTGAATTTGGGAAGGCGATACTTTGCATGGGGTCTAATATATAGTTCATCGCCATTTCATGAAAGGCTTTGCACCTTATTTGATAGGAAAAAATAAATAAGGGGCTGGCTAAAATTGAAATATGTAAAAGCAAGCACGGTATTACCGGAGAAACTCATCATTGAAATTCAAAAATATGTTCAGGGAGAATCTATTTATATACCTCGAAAGGAATCCACCCGTAAAAAATGGGGAACGAAATCTGGAGGAAGAAGCTTCATCGACAAGCGGAATGCTGAGATTAGAAATGCCTTTAAGAAAGGAACGACCATTCAAGGGCTTTCTGATAGATATTTTCTCTCTGTGGAAACAATAAAAAAAATCGTTTACTCGAAGCGCTGAGATTTTCAGTGCTTTTTTATTATTGCTTAGGAATTTATATAATTAAACCTTGTGGATAATTTTAGAAAAGTTGTTTACGTCTAGCTTCACCGCCTATCGGCTAGTGGATTTCTCCGTCTCCTCCCTACGATAAGTCAACATCAGCTCGTGAACTACCTCACTGTGTTTCCTTTATCTCAGTCGAAGACTACAAAATCCATACGCCGATGGACAAGGCGCTTGCGCATTTGTTATGTATTTTTTCTTTATATTCATTTTCTACATATGATCTAATGTCAAAATCACTTAAAGTAATAAGTGTAAGGAGGTAATAAAATGGAATTATTTATTCGAGCGGATCAATATCAATTTATAAAATTGCAAACGCAAATTCTCATAAATGGTCATTCTAGTGTGAACGACAGAAAAGTGTTAAATGCCTTAAAGTCATTAACGTATGATAAAGTAATGAACGTATTTTCCGACTTAAGCATGGAACAAAAACAACTATTAGAGCAGATATCAGATGTGGAGGATAGCCAACTAGCAGAAGCTTTCATAGGAAAAATAAAGCCTTACGTTATCCCATTTAAAGAGGTAACTGAACAGACGGTAAAAAAGTTATTTCCGAAAGCAAAAAAGTTAAAGCTGCCTGCTTTGGATGGCGTGGATTTTAAAGAAATAAGCTACCTTGGTTGGGATGACAAAGGGTCCAATAAAAAGTATTTGATCGCACCTCTAAATCATAAACTTATTGGACTTCATGGAAACTTTACATCTTCTTCGAAAAAAGGTGTTTGTGTGCTTTGCCAACGCCATTCGGAAATTGGACTCTTCATGTCAGAAATAAAGGGAAAGGTTCAAGGCACTTACACTAGAAGAGGGAATTATATTTGCCAGGACAGTATAAAATGCAACGAAAATTTAACATCCCTTTCAAAATTAGAGGAATTTATTACACTTTTAAAAGGCTAGTAGGAGCAATCTGGAAACTCAGGTTGCTTTTTTTGTTTTGAAAAATCCAATTATCTGAAACTAAAAGTTTTCCCTTTCGTATTAATACTTAAAAGCTCGATAAAAGGAAGGAGATGAAGTTAATGTATTTTGGAATTCAGACCTTGCCCAATATATTTATCGACAATGACACAAAGCATGACCTTTTAGACCTGCATTTTTTTATAGAAGGATCTAAAAGCTGGGAAGAGAAGGTGAAGAAAGTTAAATCGAATGAAAGGAAAATGCTAACCATCTATAACCGCAATATGGTTGGAGAAAAAAAGCTGTATATGCAATATAAAAATGAACAATATGAAATATTTAAGCTGACAAAGGATTACTGGTCCAATATATTAGTGAAGATTGATGATGTAAGTCAGGATAATCGATTGTCTCTTACCATTACACCTAATTTTTCTTTATAAATTGGAAGTAAAAGGTGCCTTCTTTGACGCGATTCCTGTTACTGGGAATCGCATTTTTTTGTACAAAGCCAAAATTAAATGATGCATAAAAATGAAACAACGTGAAAAATAGCGAATAAATACATTGACAATGATGAACTAAAATGAATAAGATGAAATTAGCGAAAAATGAAAAAAGCTGAAAGGTTGTTTTGCATGTTAGCGGAGGAGCGCAGACATAAAATATTAGACATCATTCAAGAGGAAGGTCGTGTCATTGCTAAAGACTTAGCTGATATGTTTGAAATTTCCATCGACTCTATACGGAGAGATCTTACGATTATGGAGGAACAGGGATTACTTCAGAAAACATACGGTGGCGCGATAATAATAGATACCATTCCTAAGGTGCGTACATTGCCACAGCCGGAATCTACTAGATATGGTTTTGCGGCACCGCATCAAAATTCTATATCCAAGTTAGCTGCTTCTTATATTAATATGCATGATACAGTTTTTATCGGCGGGGCCGGTATTCAGTTTGGAATGTTAAAATATCTTCCGTTTAACTTCCCTTTTACGGTAATTACTAATTCCATTAAAATTGCCGAAGCAATCAGAAAGCGAGAAAATATCACTTCTTACTTAATTGGTGGAAAATTAAGAGCCGATTCAGCCGGAAGTATGATTGATACATTAGCGATAGAGATGATTCGAAAATTCACATTAGATAAAAGCTTTTTAACCGGTGGCGGTATTGATTCTAAGGGAATTAGTACAGCTACACCGGAAGGAGCTGCTTTTTCACGGGCAGTTTCAGAGATTTCACGAAAAAATATTTGTCTAGCACCTTATGAAAAAGTAGGACATCGGATGTTTATCATGTCTGTACCAATAGAAGCAATTGATTTGATGATTACAGACCAAGGGGCATCGGAGACAGCAATTCAAGATATAAAAAGAAAACAAGTCGAGATTATTTTTGCAGATGAAAAGGAATTGGAGAGAGAAAATAATGAAATGGCTTAGTATAGAGCAAACACCGCAGTTACAAGGAAGCGTTACAATACCTGGTTCAAAAAATAGCTCACTTGCTTTGCTTGCTGCTGCCTGTTTAGCTGATGACACTGTTACATTGCTGGGAATCCCCAATATTGCGGACTACCGGGTTATCTGTCAATTAGGAGCAGAAATGGGAATAGAAATAATCAGAGATTCTTCTGATGCAGTATATATAAATGCAAACAATATTTTCAATACGAGTATGGACCCAAATAAATCTTCTGCCTTTAGAACAGCTTATTATTTTATTGGAGCATTACTTTCAAAATACGGAAAAGTATCATTAGGATACCCTGGAGGAGACAATTTTGTCAGCCGACCAATTGATCAGCACATAAAGGCATTTGAAAAAATGGGAGCGAAATTCACTTTTCATCAGGATTACTATGAAGTGGAGGCGCAAGAATTAACAGGAGCAACTATTTATTTCGATACAATTACCTCTGGAGCAACCATTAACAGCATGCTGGCGGCGGTTCGGGCAAAAGGTACTACTACATTGTTAAATGCGGCGCGAGATCCTGAAGTAATTGATACAGCTATTTTGCTTAATAAAATGGGAGCGAAAATAAGCGGTGCCGGTACGGATACCATCCGCATTATAGGAGTATCGCAATTGAGCGGTTGTGTGCATACTGTCATTCCCGATCGATTAATTGCCGGAGCTTTTTTAATTTCTACCGGTACAGTGGGGGGAACTGTTACAGTTAATAATGTCATCCCTGAGCATTTACAAGCCTGTATTTCAAAATTACAGGAAATTGGTTTCGAATTTTTAATCGAAGGCAATTCTATTACGTCCTACTCAAATGGAAAAATTCAGGCTACGAGAGTTCGTACTGCTATGTATCCGGGATTTCCTACGGATATACAGCAGCCAATGACTGCGCTCTTAACTCAAGCATCTGGGAAAAGTATTATCAGCGATAAAGTATATCCTAATCGATTCAATCATGTACCGCAGCTAGTCAGAATGGGAGCGGACATAAAAGTACGTTCTGGAGTTGCCTTTATAAAAGGGAAAAGCCCGTTAAAGAGTGCTGTCGTTCATGCTTCTGATATCCGTGCAGGCATTTGTCTTATACTTGCCGGTTTGGCAGCGGAAGGAGAGACAATGATTACAGGTGTAGAACATATTGAACGTGGCTATGAAAATGTAGTAGAAGCATTTCATGCATTAGGAGCGAAACTTACATTAAGGGAATCTGATACATTTGATGATACAGATCTTGATGCTCTCCAGAAATTCGGAGGTGTTCCATATTAGTCAAAAATGGCTGAACTGGGCACAAAGGATTCAAGCTATAGCACAAGCTGGGCTTACCTTTTCCAAAAATGAATTTGATACTGAACGATATGAAGAGTTACGGAGAATTAGCGCCGAAATATTGGAAGAGCATACAAGTGTTAAAAAAGAAAAAATCGTCGATATTTTTCAACACGAATCCGGATATCCGACACCAAAAGTAGATGTGCGCGGGGTAGTGTTCCACGAAAATAAAATTTTAATGGTAAAGGAAAAAAATGATAATAGATGGTCACTACCCGGGGGATTCTGCGAAGTAGGCTTGTCACCAAAAGAGAATATTGTGAAGGAGATAACGGAGGAAGCAGGGTATAAAGTCGTTCCGACAAGATTGCTGGCATTATTTGATATGAGAAAGCATGGTCATCCTCTACAAGCATTTCATTATTATAAACTGTTCATTCTATGTGAAATTGTTGGAGGGAAAGCCAAAACAGGAATAGAGACGAAGGATATATGTTTTTTTGAAGAGGATCATTTGCCAGAGCTCTCTACTGCAAGAAATACACACTCTCAAATCAAAATAATGTTTGAGTTTCTTAAGAAACCGAAAAAGGAGACAATAGTCGATTAAATCTAATACATAAAAAATCTTCTCCAATAAAATCTAATTTTAATTGAATTGTATTTTATAATATGCTACATTAATTGGAAATTAGAGGTGAGAAAGAATGCTGACAAACAGGAAATTCTTCACTCAATTCCATCATCATAACCATTAGCCTTGCTATTCGATTATTAAAAATCGTTATATAGGAAGGCTATTTCTTATGAAACCGCATTGATTAAGTTTTTGACATTAATCAAATGCGGTTTTTTATTTTACTCAAAAAATGGAGGTAAGCAAAATGAAAAAAATGGACTATCAAAATGTAAAGGGTACCCAGGATTATTTACCGAAGGACGAAGTAATACGGAGAAATGTTAGGAGAACTTTTGAAGATATTTTTATCCAATATGGATGTAAACCATTAGAAACTCCTATATTAAACTACACTGAATTATTAGCATCAAAGTATGGTGGAGGGGCTGAAATTCTAGAAGAAATGTATACATTAACAGATCGAGGCAAAAGAGATTTAGCATTAAGATATGATCTCACCATTCCATTTGCGAAAGTAGTCGCATTGAATCCGACAATAAGTATGCCATTTAAAAGATATGAGATAGGAAAGGTGTTCCGAGACGGTCCAATAAAAACAGGACGTTTGCGCGAATTTACCCAATGTGATGTAGATATTGTTGGAGCTCCATCCCAGATAGCAGAGGCAGAGTTAATGATGATGGCATTGGATGCATTTGAAAAACTTAATGTACAGGTAACTATTCAATATAATAACAGGAAGCTGCTTTCTGGAGTACTTGAAGTGTTCGGAACTCCAATAGAGAAAATGAATAAGGTAGTTTTAATTCTAGATAAAATAGAAAAGGTTGGACTTGAAAAGGTGCTTGCGGAGCTTTCGGAACAAGGGATATCAAGCGGTTCAGTCAAATTAATGGAACAGTTTTTAACAGAGAAGAATAATAGGAACTTGGATTATTTTGAAAGCTTTGCGGCTGAAAACGAACAGGCTCGTCAAGGGCTGAAGGAATTAAAGGAGCTTGAATCGTATCTGCGTTATCTTATGGTAAACGAGCAATGTGAATTTAATCCTTTTTTAGCAAGAGGATTAGAAATTTATACAGGAACAATTTATGAAATATTTTTAGAAGATAAAACGATTAAGTCAAGCATAGGCAGTGGCGGTAGATATGATCATGCTATTGGCGGGTTAATAGGATCTAATGAAAAAATTTCTACGGTTGGAATTTCATTTGGTTTAGATGTTATATATACTGCCTTATCATTGAAAGAAATGAATAGTAACAATCCAAGTGTAGATTTGTACGTGATTCCTATTAATACCCTAAGAGAATCGTTATTCGTAGCAAAAAGCTATAGAAGACAAGGGTACAAAGTGGAATTAGAATTGGGAAATAAAAAGCTGGGGAAGGCATTAGAGAAAGCAAACAAGGAAAAGATCCGCAAAGTCATTATTATAGGGGAAGATGAGGTGAGAAATAATCAATATAGGTTGAAGGATATGATTACAGGGGAGGAAAGCATGGTAGAATTCCGATATTAGCGGAAAGACGGTAAAAAGTAAAAGAGACCTTCTAATGTATTAAATATGAAACATGAATAGGATCTGGAACGTATATAATATCAAAGACTTTCTATCTATAAGGGATAAGGGGAGATAGTATGAATCTTAACTTCATGGAAGCTATCGAAATATTAGAACGGACACCCAATACACTGGAGCATTTTTTATCTGGTTTGTCCGAGGGGTGGCTGAATTGCAATGAGGGGGACCATACCTGGAATGCGGTGGAAGTGGTGGAGCATTTAATAGAGGCAGAAAAAAATAACTGGATACCAAGATTAGAATGGTTAATACGTGAAGGAGAGAATAAAGTTTTTCCACCCTTTGATCGTTTTTCTCATCTAAATGCAGGAACTGAAAAGTCGCTCCCACAAATTTTCGAGGATTTTAAATCTATACGAACCGAAAATATGATGAAACTTAAAAATCTAATAAATCCTGAAAAAGATTTTGATTTAATAGGATTGCACCCTGAATTTGGTCAAGTAAGATTAAGAGAATTACTAGCAACATGGGTCGTACATGACTTCACTCATATTTCTCAAATCGTGAGGGTAATGGCGGAAAGATATCGGAAAGATGTGGGACCATGGGAAGCGTATTTAGGTATTTTAAAAAAGAAATAATGAAAAATTATTGTTGAAAACATTCCAACAATTTGTTAATATCTTTTCTAATACAATTGGCGATGAAGAGATGAGTAGGTAAGAAGGTACATTACAGAGACCCTCGGATGGTGAAAAGAGGGATGGAAATTCTTATCGAAAAAAGCCTCTGAGCTTTGCACGGAACTAAGAATTTACTTAGGGATGCTGCGACGTTTTCCCACGTTACAGGGATAGGGTATCGCTGAATAATGCCGTACCTGATGAGGCTTGTTGAGTGATCAATAAGCAAACTGAGGTGGTACCGCGAAGTCAAACTCTCGCCCTCAAGATTGAAAAATCTTGGAGGTGGGAGTTTTTTATTTTGTCTTGAATAAAGGTTCTTTTCTTGAACGTTGTTAATTTTTTGACCGAAAATCTTAATGACAACCGAAAACTTGTTAAGAATGAATTAGAAGTTCATATGAAAAAAGTGTAATAAAACATATTTGGATGAGGTGAAAAATATGCATTGGGCATTTCAAATTGCAACAAGGCTAATAGAAAAGTACCCAACAAAAAAGGTTTTTACTTGTGCTTCAGGTATCAGCCCTTCTGGTTCTGTACATGTTGGGAATTTTAGAGAAATCGTGACAACCTATTTTGTCGTAAAAGCATTAGAAAGCTTGGGGAAAAAAACAAGATTTATTTTTTCTTGGGATGATTATGACCGGTTAAGGAAAATTCCCCAAAATGTAACAACCTTGGATAATTCTCATATTGGCATGCCATATTCAGATGTACCTAACCCTTATGGGCCAGGCTCTTATGCACAATATTTTGAACTGGAATTTGAGAGATCCTTGCATGCCTTTGGAATTAAACCGCAATTTATATATCAAAGCGCTGAATATAGATCTGGAAGATATACTTCATACATTCAAACTGCATTGAAAAGAAGAAAGGAGATTTATGATATCTTGATGGATTTTAAAAGTGGGGTGCCTTCCGAAGTGGAACGCGAAAACTTTTATCCAATCTCTTTGTATTGCCTACATTGTAACAAGGACAATATAACCATTACATCTTTTGATGAGCCTACCGGAAAGTTAGAATACAAATGTATTTGTGGATATAGTGATAGAAAGCCATTGGAGGAATTAAGAAATATTAAGCTTAATTGGAAAGTGGACTGGGCTATGCGTTGGATGGTGGAGGATGTCATATTTGAACCAGGCGGACGAGACCATTCAGCTGCAACAGGGAGTTACAATGTCTCAAAGGTAATTGCAAAAGAAATTTTTGAATATGAGGCACCTGAATATACCCCGTATGAATTTATCGGTTTAAAAGGAATAACCCAAAAGATGTCCAGTTCATCAGGTAATGTTATAACACCTAATGATTTGTTACAAGTCTATACTCCAGAAATCATTCTTTTTCTATTTGCAAGATATAGGCCTAATACAGCTTTCGAAATTGGATTTGATGAGGATGTACTCAGAAATTATGCAGAGTATGAAAGGTACTTAGCATCATATAAAAACGGGTTTTTGGAGGATGAAGACATCAAGAGTTCATTGGAAATAGCTGGTGCAAGTCAAGCCGTAGAATATCCCAGTTTTTCTAAAATAGCAGGTATTTTTCCACTTATTGATTTTAATAAGGAAGTATTGCAGCAAATTTTTATGCAAGCTGGTGAAGAATATCCAATTGAAAAAATAATATCAATTAGCACAAGAGTCTCCCACTGGATTAAAACATGGAATCCACACCGTGTAATCCAAATCAATCAAGAAAAAAATATATTGTATTATAGTCGTTTAACAGATGAACAAAAAGATAGAATAAAGCAGCTTGTATTCATTTTGTCTTCATACCCAAATTTGGATGGAGAATCTTTAATGAAAGAGGTCTATGCAATCTGCCATACTCAGGATAAAAAAAGGATGCGGGAGTGTCAAAAACAGTTATTCAAAGATATTTATCAATTAGTTTTAAATGAAAGTAGCGGACCTCGTATTCCTCTACTCATCAGTGCTGTTGGTAAACAAAAGGTGATTGGTTTACTCTCCTTTTAAAAAAAGACGCCTCGTTTATTTGGGGCGTCCTTACTATATGGAGGAAGGTAAAGCTAAGAATGTACTTTTATAACAGAAAATATATATATAATTTCTATTTTCAATATGGTGTAATAAGGGAAGCTATTAAAAAAATGTGTTCGATTCGCAGTTGAAGTTAGAATTAGGGAGGAATGAATATGGAGAACCGAATACTTTATACAAATGATCCTCCCAAGGATTTTAAACAACTACTAGAATTATACGAATCCTTGGGGTGGAATTCCTTAAACCTAGCTGTAGATGAATTAGAAAGTATGTGCATGCAAAGTTGGTTTGCTGTTTACGCTTTTGATGGTGATCATCTAGTAGGAATGGGTCGTATTATTTCAGATGGAGTAATAACTGGTTTAATATGTGGGGTATGTGTTTTACCAATCTATCAATCAAAAGGAATAGGGAAGGAAATTGTAACACTCTTAGTTCAGCATTGTGAAAAAAATAGGGTTATCCCGCAGCTAATGTGTGTTAATAATTTAGAAGGTTATTATGAAAAGCTTGGATTCAAAAAATTTACCATTGGGATGACCAAGCAACTCAATCGGTAATAGAGTGATTATTTTAGAATTTATGGGAGGTAACCGTGTTGGAAAAGGAATTAAAAAGAGCAATAGATTTACGAAATAATGGTAATCTTATAAAATCTAATGAAATTCTTTTAAAATTGGTAGAGGACTTTCCGACGGATCCGTACATTAACTATCAAAGTGCCTGGAGTTTTGATGTATTAGGGGAGGAGTCAAAAGCAGTTCCATACTATGAAAAAGCTATTAGCCTCGGCTTGTCTGGCGAGGATTTAGAAGGAGCATTTTTGGGGTTAGGAAGTACTTATAGAACATTGGGTGAGCATGAAAAATCAAAGGAAACTTTTCTGAAGGGGATTGAATTATTTCCTAATAACAAAGCAATGAAAGTATTTTACTCTATGACATTATATAATTTAAAAGAACATCATTCCGCTATGGAATTATTGCTAAAGTGTTTAATAGATACTACATCTGACGCTGAAATTCTAAAGTATAAAAAGGCAATTGATTTCTATTCAGATAAATTGGATCAGGTTTGGACTTAAAGACTGTGAGCAATAAATGATTAGATATCGGCGGACACCAGTTCCTTTTTTTGTGACAAATGAGGGCATTTCTATATGTTTTTGTTTATAAGGTATTTGTGTCCGCTTAACCATCAAATTTGTATCAATTTGTAACAAATAACGGAATCCTAATCCGTTCTATTAATATGTTTTTTTTAACTTGTTTCCAATGGGAAGGGATGCTTAAAGACGAAGGAAGTTTAGTATTTTTATCCCCTTTTGCTGCATTAACCTGAGCCTGAGTAAGAAAAATACAGCCAGTAAGATTGGCTCCGCTGATATCAGCATCTCTTAGGTCAGCACCGATAAAGTCTGCTTTTTGGAGATCTGCATTTCTAAGATCTGCGGCAATAAGCAAAACACCTCTTAAGTTAGCACCAGCGAGATCAACCCCTTGAAGCTTTGCACCGATAAGATCACGTCTATTGTTTATTTTATATTTTTTGTTCAAGGTTTTTGTTCTTACCAGTTCACTAGTTCGTATAAGTAATTGGTTTATCTTTGCTCTATGCTCATGAACATTTATTTCTAAAATTTCTTCAGCGTGCAGCTTAGTTAGTTGATCCGTTTCTTCAAAGCTCTTCCACAATTCATGATGAATAGTTTCAGCAGCGTTATGGTTTAAAGCGTCATTTAAATACCAAAGCATTTCATGAAGCTGCTGTATAATAGGAAACACTTGAAACATTTCATTAGACAGTTTGGTATCAGTTCTCCAATCATTTCCTTTATATGTGAATTGAGAAACCTTTTGCCCTGCTCCAAAACACTCAAATGCAGAACAGCCACGAAAGCCTTTATTTCTGAGGTCTTTATGAATACTGCATTGAAAATTTGATTGTAAGTTTCGGCAAGGTGTTCCACCCGCTTTATCGAAAGCAAAGTCTGCAGATTTTCCATAAGGTAATGCAACACAGCATAATCCAAAGCAATTCTGGCAATCTGCTTTTAAATAATTAGTAATAGGATTGGTCATTGGATTCACATCCTTATATATCAAAAGTTAGTATTAGAGATAAATAGTTACTATTTGTCATTATATAGAAAAAATAAGTTTTGATAAAGTTTGCATTTTTTTAGGGATATAATAAGTAATTGGTAAAAATACCAATTATGATATAATTTACTATAATATTAGTTGGCCGCTAAAAGGTTTTTTTGTAAGAAATATAAACATAGGGGAGAAGAAAGTATGCATAACTTAAATAATAAAATCGCTCTTATAACTGGAGCGAGTTCTCCAAAAGACATTGGCTCCGCTATTTGCCGAAGATTGGCTTCTCAAGGAATGGATATTTTCTTCACCTATTGGAAAGCAGAAAAAGTAGGCTGGAAGGAAAGCCTCATAAAAGAAATGGAAGAATTCGGCGTTCGCTGTGATGGCTTAGAGGTAGATTTGTCGAATGCAAATGCTGCAGATTGCATTCTGGATTCTGCAACTTCCTCCTTAGGTTTTCCTTCCATCCTTGTTAATAATGCAGCACATTCTGCTAGCGACGGATTTAGGAATTTAGATGCAAATACATTGGATAATCATTATGCAGTTAATATGCGATCAACCTTCCTATTATGCGTGGAATTTGCCCGCCGATACGAGAAGCTTCACAAGGATTCAGGGAGAATTATTAATTTGACATCCGGACAAGACATAGGAGGAATGCCTGGAGAACTAGCGTATGTTGCAACAAAAGGAGCAATTTCAGCATTCACTAAAACCTTAGCAGTTGAGGTGGCTCCTCTAGGAATTACAGTGAATGCAATTAACCCGGGTCCGACTGATTCAACATGGATGACGGATGAAATTAGAGAACATCTTCTACCAAAGTTCTTAATGGGAAGAATCGGCTTGCCTGAGGATGCTGCTCGGCTGGTAGGATTTCTTGCCAGTGATGATTCAACATGGATAACAGGACAAGTTATTCATTCTGAGGGTGGTTATTTCCGGAGTTGAGAAACACTTAATTCTAGAGAAAGTTTTAAAAGTTCAATGAAAAAAAGGAGGACTATTTATCCATGTACGAATTAAAAACAAAAGAAAACGATAATGATGTGATGGAGTTTATTGGAAAAGTAGAGAATGAAAAGAAACGCAATGATGCTTATGAGTTATTGGATATTTTTACCATTACAACTGGTTATCCTGCAAAAATGTGGGGACCTAGTATCATCGGGTTTGGTTCCTATCACTATAAATATAAATCCGGACACGAGGGGGATGCCCCATTAGTCGGCTTTTCACCACGTAAAGCGAAGATCAGCTTGTATTTAACATCGGGTGAACCGATTAAAGAAGAATTGCTAAATGAATTAGGGAAACATACAAAAGGAAAAGGCTGCGTGTACATTAATAAACTTGCAGATATTAATGTAGATGTATTAAAGGAAATCATTAATTATTCTATTAGCATTAAAAGCAATAGTTCATCCTAGTACTTTAGCCTAAGTAGAGTGGATTTTTATCCAATATTTGAGGTATAGAATGTGCTAAACGAAATATTTATTTAGAAAATTGATTAACTTAACTATGTTACTGTAAATGTATACTGATGGAAGAGTAGACCAGGATTTATCTTGGTTTCTTTTTTTCTTTATTAAAATAATTTATGTTGACCAATAAAAGTGGAGACTGTTGCGTCTACTTAATGAAGGGAGGCGTAAAATGGAACAATTTAATTATCAAAGAGCTGAGACATCCATCGAAAATCTGGAAGAATTCAAGCAGCATTATGTGGCTTATAAAAAACATGTATTTGCAATGGCGTTATCTATTTTAAGGGATTTTGAATTATCCGAGGATGTGCTTCAGGATGTGTATATGAAACTATTTCAGTATATGAAGCACCAGAAGATTAAAAATGTAAAG
Source organism: Bacillus sp. FJAT-49736 (assembly GCF_018343615.1). Taxonomy (GTDB): domain Bacteria; phylum Bacillota; class Bacilli; order Bacillales; family Bacillaceae_C; genus Margalitia. The sequence goes on from NZ_JAGYPI010000001.1 coordinate 994,095, forward strand.
GCTTGGTTAATTAGTGTATCCAGAAACCGCGCACTTGATCTATATCGTAAAAAGAAACGAGAAATAACTGGATTTGAACACGAATATTTTGAAAAATCACAATATATGGCAGACGATCCAGTAGACAAATTAGTTTTATCAAAATATTTAAGTCTATTAGATACAGAAGAAAGACAAATTGTCATATTGAAGGAAATCTCCGGAATGAAACACAGGGAAATTGCTTCTATCATGGAAATGCCATTAGGAACGGTACTTTGGAAGTATAGGGTTGCTTTGAAAAAATTAAAAAATGCTCTGGAGTAGGAGGGAAATCTATTGGAAAAGGAAAAAATAGTGAAATCTCTAGATCGAGCAATCGAAAAACAGATACCGGATGTCTGGGATGATATGATTGATCAAATTCAACGAATAGAGAAACAAGGGAACAGTAGCAAAGTTCTGGTTAAAGGAAATTTTAATAGTCGATCCAAAAACAGAAAAATTTATGCAAGAATATCGTTAGTTGCCGCTATCTGCATAATTTCTGCGCTAGCAGTAACCTTTACACCAGTTTTAGCGTCTATACAGCAAATGTATGATAAGATTTTTTCAAGTAATCATATAGATGATTCAGGTGTAAGAAAGGCTGCTAAAGACGGAGATGGACTGGCAGTCAATCAAACCTATTATGATAAAAAGAATGATATAACCGTACATTTTCAGAGCGTATTAACGGATGATAAGGAAACTAAATTGTTATTAACCTATCAAAGTAAAACGACCAATTTGAAAAATTATTATATTGATATTTTTGAGGGGAAAAGTTCTATTCATTTAATTGATGACAATAGTAACAAGAAACTAAAATGCGTTGGCTGGGGAAGCAGATATTATAATAGTAAAAAAAATATGGTAGCGGAAGCTCTATCATTTGAATCAATAAAAGATTTTCAAGGACAAAACATTCGATTACAAGTTGAAAATTTGACTATTTATAAGAACCAGTCCGTTCATAAAGTAAAAACAACTTGGCCGCTTTCTTTCAAGCTGGATAAAGCGGCATTAGCTCCAGATAGAAAAATGGTAGAGGTTAATAAAGAATTTAAATTTGAAAACCAAACATACAAAATTAAAAAGGTGGAGTTTTCGGCTTTTGAAACGAGAGTGGTTGTGTCTGGTTCGGATACAAAAATATTGACCGATGAAACTGGAAAGAAGTACAAGGTCATGAGTAAATTGGAATCGAAATTTTTGAGTGCCAGAAAGATAGATAAAAAGTACGGATATATAGTAGATAATAAAAAAACAGGTGTATTTTTGAAAACAGCTGGAAAAAGAGTGGATCCAATCTTTAGTAAGGGTGAGGTTCAAGGGAATCCAGACGAATACTTAATGTTCTTTGCTCCGGTAAATGATTACCATAATTGCACACTTGAAATAGGGGACAATTTAGAAATTCCATTAGTCAAGTAATGAATATAGTATTATGATAATTAGCATAAGGCAAATCTGAATTTATGGGTTTGCCTTTTTTATAATTGACAAAAAATGATCATTTTCTCACAATCTAGAAGGAATTTAGATATAACAAATAGAAGATGGTAGGTAATTACCTTTCCACTGTCCCGATTATCGAATCAATCGACATTTATAGTTGCGGACAGCAGCGACCATGACATTCATATGGATAGACCTGATATTATTATTGATTGTTTAAAGAGGCTCCTTGTTTAGCTATTTTCATTACTTTGTTAGGGTGGTACATTTGCAAAAGAATATTCCTAAAAAAATACATATTATTGGCTCAGTAGGAAGTGGAAAAACGACATTAGCAAGAAAATTATCCTCTAAGCTAAAGATCCCATATTACGAATTAGATAATGTGGTATGGGAAAGGCATAAAGAGGGTGATATTAGGAGAACAGTGCAGGAGCGGATTAACTATTTGAATACTATTTTTCAATCGGAGAAATGGATTATTGAAGGAGTTCATAATGAGGATTGGGTATCAGATAGTTTTCAACAGGCAGAAATTATTATTTATTTAGATACGAAATATTCTATTAGAACCTATCGAATTATTAAAAGATTTATATTACAAAAACTAAGAATTGAGAGGTCACACTATATGCCAACAGTAGAAATATTTTTAAAAATGTTTAAATGGAATCGGCATTTTGAAGAAGTGGGAAGACCGAATTTTTTCAAAAAATATAAAAAATACAGCGATAAAATATTGATTGTTAGTAAGAAGAAATCTTTAGATCAATATTTTTCGTAAAGGCAGAAGACCAATCTTGAAAATGTCTTTCACCACTTTTGTAAAGGTGTTTTCGTAGAGTTAGTTGTTTTCTTGTATTCAATTCATGTGTAAAAGGAGATCGAATATAATGAAAAAAGACGTGTTGGAAAAAATTAAGGTAGTTTGTTTTTTAGTAATAGCAGTAAGTTTGGCTATTATTGCTTGGAAATCGATTACCCAAGTTAATGAACTACAACAGATAAAAGAAGAGATATATCAATTAGGAACAAGAGTTAGCCAATTGAATGGGTGACAAATATCACGTAAACTCCAAATGGGCTCTTTTATAAATTCCTCTAAATATTTAACAGTGTTAACAATAATTCAACTTAGTAGAAAAGCACTCGTCTTAAAACGAGTGCTTTTAAATTTTAAAGTACTTCCAGTTGGATGCGATTTCCCGAGGGATCTTGGGTAAATAGGCGACCATCTTCTTCTGTTACGGAAGCACCTATATTTTTTAATTGCTGAACAATAGAATTTCTTTTTTCCTCATTTGGAAGCATTAATGTAAAGGAAAGTAGTCCCACACTATTGTCTTGCGGTGCAGGTGCACCAATTCCATTCCATGTATTTAATCCAATGTGGTGATGGTATTTACCGTCTGAGATGAAAAGTGCTTGATTACCATATCGACAAACCACATCAAACCCAAGTCCCTTTGTATAAAATTCTTCTGTTTCCTTCAACTCTGCTACGTGTAAATGAATATGTCCCATGACCGTTTTAGCAGGTAGACCATTCCAAGAGCCATCTTGTGCTTCTGCTAATACACTTCTTGCATCTAATGGTTCCGTTGTCATCATTACCTCATCGTTTTTCCATTCCCATGAGGCAGGTGGACGATCTGTATATATTTCAATTCCGTTTCCATCTGGGTCCGATAAATACAAGGCTTCACTTACAAGATGGTCAGATGCACCTTGTAGTGGATATCCAATTTGAATAAAGTGCTTTATAATTTTTCCTAAATCAGCTCGAGTGGGCAATAAAATAGCAAAGTGATATAAGCCTGTAGTTCGTGGTTGCTTTGGAATAACGTTTTTGGGCTCCACTATGGACAACAAAGCAGTTTTACCATCAGCGGTCAGTTTTGCACTAGAATCTGTTTGTTCTAATACTTGAAAACCAATTATGTCTTGGTAAAAGGAAAGGGAACGTGCTAAATTACCAACTTTTATACTAACCTCTCCAACGAATGTAACAGGAGCTTGATGAAAATTCATGAGTAGTCCTCCTAGAAATTAATCAATTATAAATTAAGTTTAAAAAAGTTATTAAGTTACTTTATGTAAGTAATTGTACTTCTATACATTCATTTCGTCAAGTGTTAATTAAAATTATCTTTAATATTAGCATCTAGAGGAATATTATCAAAATAAGGAGAATTATGCTTTGAAGACGAATTGGATAAGTTCATCTCTATGGCAAAGATAGTAGCATGGAATATAGGAATACGGAGGAGTATATGAAAACGTATATATACATGGTAAGACATGGTGAATCACCCAAAAAGGGTAAAAGTGATAGAACGAGAGAACTAACGGAAAAAGGGAAAAAAGATGCCGTGCATGTTGCCGATTTATTGGAAAAAGAGGGCATAGAAGTTTTGGTATCTAGTCCATATACTAGGTCTGTTCTGACAATTCAGGAGTTGGCAGATCGTTTAGGGCAGGAAATTCATATTTTTGAAGATTTAAAGGAAAGAATATTTTCGACAATGGATATGCGAATATCTGATGCAGAATTATATCCAATACTTGAAAAGTCGTACTCTGATCCAAACTATGCTTTAAGAGGAGCAGAGTCCAATAATGACTGTCAAAATCGGGCTATAAAGGTTTTGCAGGAATTATTAATTACTTATCAAGGCAAAAGGATAGCAATTGGCACACATGGAGCAGTAATGACGTTGATGATGGGCTTCTATGACAAGCAGTTTGACTACAATTTCTTACTTCAAACATCGAAACCGGATATTTTTAGAATGGAATTTAATGGGCAAGAATTGGTGGAAGTGAAGAGATTGTGGCAGTAAAAAGAAGACCGGAAAAAAATTCCGGCCATGTTAACTTTACTACTGACAATTTTAAATTTCTATTATCTGTAGTTATTATGAAGGGGATTAAACAAATCCTCTTCTGCTTTTCTGACCATGGAAAAATGATCAACATTATAATGTCCGTGCAGGATTGAGTTATGATGTTTAATGATTTGTTCGGCTGGCAAATTCAAGCTATCAGTAGTGGAGTGACCATCTTCCACAAGTGTAACATCAAACCCGTTAACTGTTGCTGCTCTTACAGCTGTATCGATGCAATGTTCTGTTTTACATCCCATCACAACCAAATGTCCGATTTGATTATCCTTTAGTGTATTTAATAATGGTGTACCATAGAAGGAACTCGTCGCTTTTTTATCAAAAATCAGGGCATTAGAAGGTACCGTTATGTCCTGGTGAATTTCGAACCCGGCTCCTTTACCCTCAGCTACATCTAGATCCCTTATAAATACGGTTAAGATTCCGTGCTTTTTTGCTTCTGTAATGACAGTATTGATGTTTTGAAGTAGTTCCTCTTTTTTATAAACGTTTGGCTCGTTATTGCTGCCGTCCATTAGGTCTTGTTGAGCATCAATAATTAATAATGCATGATTCAAAAAATTACCCCTCTCTTTTATGCTGTAGCTATGTTCACCCATTCATATCTCTTAATTTTCATAAAGACCGCCCCCTTAATCTTGTATTAATAATAAATATTCGTTTTTTTTTCGATAAAGTCCTGCATTTAACTGATTTTGATCGAAGAAACTTTATAGAATCCTCAGAAATAACAAATCTAACCACGAAAATATAATTTTTAGTTTAGTGCAAATAAAATTTAACTGCCTATATAGGTAATTTATTTAAAGGTCTTTACTGAAAAATGCTAAAATAATAAATACACATAAAAATATTTGTTCTATAGGAGGAAGCATATGCACTATGATGTAATTGTCATCGGAGCAGGGTCCATGGGAATGGCTGCAGGATATTTTTTAGCAAAGAGCGGAAAAAAGACTTTATTATTAGATTCCTTTAACCCACCGCATAATAAAGGAAGCCATCATGGTGACACTAGAATTATCAGACACGCTTACGGAGAAGGTGAAGAATATGTGCCGTTAGCATTAAAAGCACAAGAGCTATGGAATGAATTGGAGGAGGCAACTGGAAAAGAACTGTTTCTTCAAACTGGAGTTCTTAATATAGGGAAAGAGGATTCGGAATTTATCCAAAATATTATAACCAGTTCAAAAGCATATTCCTTGCCAGTAAATGTTTTATCATCCAAAGAAGTGAATTCAAGATGGTCTGGAATTACCATCCCAGATGATTACATAGGATGCTATGAATCTACATCTGGAGTTTTAAAGTGTGAAGATTGTATTGAGGCTTATCGAGATCTTGCAGTTCAGTTTGGAGCTGAAATTATGACGAACAGCCGAGTAAAAGAGATAACGAATCATGGTAATAACGTAACGATAAAGACGGAACAAAACACATTCTACGCTGATGCAATTGTTATTGCTGCAGGAGCTTGGTCTGGTAAGCTTCTTTCTAAGTTAGATTTAAATCTACCACTCAAGCCTGTAAGAAAGACATTTGCTTGGTTCAACACGGATGAAAAACGATACAACCATTACGATTTTCCAGCTTTCTCATTTGAAACACCGGAAGGAACCTATTATGGTTTTCCTAGCATTCATGGTACCGGACTGAAGGTTGGCCGACATGATGGAGGATATGAAATTAATCCTGATGAACCCATAAAAGGATTTGGTGATTTGAAAGAAGATGCAGGAGATCTAGAAAACTTTTTAACTCATTTTATGCCGTATAATAAGGAATTGAATTACGGTAAAACGTGCATGTATACACTTACACCAGATGAGAATTTCATTATTGATTTGCATCCGAAATATACAAATGTTGCTATTGCTGCAGGATTCTCTGGCCATGGCTTTAAGTTTAGCAGTGTTGTGGGGAAAATATTAAGTGATTTAATTATATCTGGGAAGACGGAATTAAATATTTCTCCATTTTCTATCAAAAGATTTTAATACAAATGGAGATCATTATATTATTCACTCATGCATAGCGAGTAAAAGAGGCGAGAAGGATAATAACGGAGATTCCATTACTCGGAAATGGTGGTATGAGAATAAACTGGAAATATCACTTAGGGAAAAGAAATGTGATATTTTCTCAATGGTATACAAAATCAAATGCGGTTAGAAATAAAACCGAAAACATTCTATGTTAAATCCTCATGATAAATTATGAGGATTTTTTTATGTGTAGTTTCATTATTTTGTCAAAAACAAGTTGTTAAAATGTTGCGAAAATTTTTTATAATAAAAATAAAAAACGGTTTAATTTATAGAAAAGGTAAACATAACTAAAAAAGACATTAATTTATAAAAGATGTAAAAAAGTATTTTTGATAGCCATTGCTCCAGTTATTATTCAAAAAGGGGGAGAAATAATGAAAGTTGGTTTGGTTGGAGATAGTTTAACGGAAGGGCGTCCAGGTGTGTCTTTTTCAAAATTATTAATGGAAAAATTCCCCGATATTAATATAGTTAATCTTGGAAAGCCTGGTGAAACGGTTAAAAGTTTACATACCAGATTAACCAAGACGATTTTAACTACAGATTATGACCTTCTTTTTCTTTGGATTGGAGTCAATGATGTATATTCCAAAATGTTAAAAATGCAGGCACAGCCTGTTGTAAAAAACCAAGAGGAATTCCATGAGTATTTTAAAAGAGTATTAGATTTGGTAACTGTCTCTCCAAAACATGTTGTTACCGTATCACCAGCATTGGTTGGTGAAAACATCAAAAATGAAGCAAATAAAGACATTAGAGAGTTGTCTAAAATCATTGAGTCACTTTCAAATAAATATTCCAATGTTTGCTTTTTAAATTTGCAATCCGTGTTTGAGAAATATTTATCGGAAGCTACTAGCTCGGATTATATTAGCACAGGAATTTTCAGAGTAATGATAGATGTTCTGTTTTATAAAGACCAAAAACGAATAGATCAATTATCAAAGTCGCGTGGGCTTCAGTTAACTTTGGATGGTATCCATCTAAACAGTGTTGGTGCAGCCATAGTAGCGGAAAAATATGCAAAAATCATAGAAAACCTCTTGGTCAAAACTAATACCAAACGTAAATAGAATTATTCAAAACTTGGGTTATGCATTTACATAAAAAAGAAGATGAATCACACATCTTCTTCACATTAGTATATGGCGAATACCTATACCTCATTTTCTTTTAGCATTAATCTCTTTTGCTTTCTGCGTTTTCCCAAATACCTTCTATCTAAATAATAGGTTGGTATGATGATAATAGTAAATATAACTAAATATTGCAGGATTGTCAGAAAAGGATTTTTCTTGCCGTGATGTTCGAATTTATCTGCATGTTTTTGAAAATCTTTTATTGGTGGTCCTTGGAAATTCACATTACTATTGCCTGAATCTGATGGAAAATTCCTTTGCTCGAATTGTTTAAAATCAGTAGTACTTGTTTTAACAGTGGACGAATACCATTGAATTCCTCCGAATAAGATGATGAAAGAAATGAGAACCGATACAACTATTCCTTTTCTCCATTTTCCTTCTTTACCCTTGAATATTTTTTTGCAGATTCCTTTAATCCATTGCCAGTGAACCCCTATATGAAGACCAACTAATACTAGAGTAATATTAGCTGCAAGGTTGTGCAAACCCCGCATCATATGATTTCCTTTAAGAGCTAATGAAGGAAAAACTACTCTAGAGATCAATATTCCTGTAACGATAATAGCAGACATGGAGAATAATAAAAGTATATTTAATAAATAGCTAATACGCGTTTTTACAGGAAGCTTCGAATCAAATATTTTCTTGGTTGTATTTTTTACCCAGCTAAAATTCAGTCCGATATGTGTAAGAATGGCTACTCCAAACACGAGACCTGCTATTTCATGAAATGGCAGTCCACTTAATACTCGGGGATCCATTAAAAGTGCAAAGGTAAGTGCCAATAGAAAATCCAAAATAATTTTTATATAATTCCTTTTCAAGTTCATTCCTCCAGAGAAAATTCACTTCTTTATCTATTGTTAATTTTACCTGCGGATTCTTAAAGTTTTATTAAAATGTTGATGGGAAATTTTATTTTTTTGAAGGGGAAAAACTTATTTATAAAGAACTTTACAATAAATCACAAAATAAGATGGAGAGAAAAAATATTGGAGATGCATTTACAGAGAAAATTGGAGAGTATAGTTGGAATCATTAAAGATGAAATCCTATTAAAGGATCAGGGGTGTACATCAACGGTAAGTAAACTAATTACCGATAGAGGTATTTATTTGTTGAAAAGCTCGGTTAAGGAAAAATATCGTGAATGGCTAAGAAAAGAGGCTAATCTATTAAAAAAATTAAGCAGTATTAATATTATTCCAGTACCTGAATACTTTGGTTTTATTGATCAACAGGACAGCAGCCATTTGATCATGTCTTTTGAAGAGGGAATCACTTTAACCACAGCTCTACAAAATACAAAAAATATTATGGAAAAGAAATCTCTCATTAGGAGTTTCGGTGAATTTCTTTGTCAGCTTCATGAAAAACAAATCGTGGAACCATTTCATCATCATAATAATTGGTTAGAGGAGCAGCTGATGAAAGCGGAAGAATATTTATTTCGCGGCGAATCAGATGGAAATGCGGAACTTCTCGAGAAGCTAAAGGCTAACAAACTACATCCCGTTAAACAAACAATCATTCATGGCGATTGCACAACCGACAATGTTCTTGTAATAAACGGACAGGTACGATTGTTTATCGATTTATCAGGTATGACAGTGGGAGACCCGAGGTATGATGAATCACTGGCTATCAGAAAGTTTGTAAAGGATGAGGAATACAAGCAGGCTTTTTATCAGGGATATACACGATATAGGGTATCGGATAAGGAGCTTCAGTATTTTGATGAGGGTTTATATGAATTTTTTTAATTCATGATACATAATCATACAGGGCAAATTATTTATGTTGCCAAAATGAGAAAAGGGAAATTGCAATGGTAGTATTAGGAGATAAAATGATGAAAAAAACAATTGTATTTACAGGTGGAGGCTCTGCTGGCCATGTAACACCGAATATAGCATTAATAAATGAAATCAGACCCGAGTGGGATATTTATTACATTGGATCAAAAAAGGGAATTGAAAAGGAGCTAATTCAAAAAATAAATGTTCCGTACTATGGTATCAGTAGCGGCAAACTTAGAAGATACATAGATGTGGAAAATGTAAAAGATGTATTTAGAGTGATGAAAGGCTGTGTAGAGGCAAGAAAAATTCTCAAAAAAATCAAACCAAATCTAGTGTTTTCTAAAGGTGGGTTTGTTTCGGTTCCGGTTATTTTAGCAGCTAAATCACTTAAAATACCTGTATTCATTCACGAAAGTGATATTACACCGGGATTAGCAAATAAAATCTCGCAAAGGTTTTCCACTAAAATATATACTTCTTTTGAAGAGACAATAAAGTTTTTTCCGAAACAGAAAACAACTGCAATTGGTTCTCCTATAAGAAAGGAAATTCTTAAAGGATCCGCTGAAAATGGAAGAAGTCTTCTTGGTTTTAATAAAGAAACCCCAATATTAACAATAATGGGTGGGAGTCTAGGAGCTAAAAAAATTAATGAAGCAGTTAGAAGTTCATTAAAAGAGCTAACGGTAAACTACCAAATAGTACATTTGTGCGGGAAAAATAATGTGGATAAAAGCTTTTCTAATATTTCTGGGTATAAGCAATTTGAATACGTTCATGAAGAGCTTTCTGACATTTTACAAGCTACCGATCTCGTAATTACAAGAGGAGGCTCTAATGCCATTTTTGAATTTTTGGCATTAAAAATCCCAATGTTGATTATTCCTCTAAGTTTAAAGCAAAGCAGAGGGGATCAAATCCTAAATGCGAAAGCTTTTGAAGAAAAAGGGTACTCCTTAACTTTACAAGAAGATGAGCTTAATGAGGAGACGCTAGTTAAATCTATAAATAAACTTAATAGTAACAAAGTAGTTTATAAGAATAATATGAAAGAATCGTCCAGTGGTGAGGCATTACAAATACTAGTAGAGGAAATGAATCAATTCGGTTCTTCTTTGTCAAAGTGAAAAAGAGAGGAAGTAAAGCTATGAATATTCGTATTTTAAAAGAGAACGATGCCCCAATTTATCAAGATTTACGGTTAAAAGGATTAAAAAATAATCCGGAAGCTTTCGGCTCTACTTATGAAAGAGAATCCGCATTTACCCTTCAAATGATAGAGGAGCGTATAAAACCATCAGAAGACAAATTTGTTCTTGGCGCCTTTAATCCTTCTGATTTATTAGTAGGTATTGTTACTTTTATGCGTGAAACTAGTTTGAAAACCTCTCATAAAGGAAACATCTTCGGAATGTTTGTGGCATCTGAAGTTAGGGGGCAGGGAGTAGGAAGATTGCTCCTACTAGATTTAATAGAAAGAGCAAGAAATTTCGATGGAATGGAACAACTTAATTTAACAGTTGTTTCAAATAATACCGCTGCTAAGAAACTATATTCATCCCTAGGATTTACTGTATATGGTGTAGAAAGGAATGCACTTAAATTCGATGGCGAATACTTTGATGAAGATTTAATGGTTTTGTTTCTATAAATGTAAGAACTAAAGGAGGTAAAGGTATGAGCACACCAGTCATTTGTACGGAAAGATTGGTTTTAAGAAAAATGGAGAAAGAGGATGTACATAACCTTTTAGAAATTTTCTCAGACCCGGAAGCGATGAAATATTATCCTTCCACAAAAGATGAGAAGGAGACTATGAATTGGATCGAATGGACAATAGGCAATTATGAGAAGCATGGTGTTGGCCTTTGGATAGTGGAGGAAAAAGAAAGCGGTAAATTCCTTGGTCAATGTGGAATAGTTCCACAGGAAGTAGATGGTATGACCGAAATGGAAATCGGATATTTATTTGCAAGAAGAGTATGGGGAAAAGGATATGCCACTGAAGCGGCCTTAGGATGTAAAAATTACGGATTTGAACAATTACAGCTTTCAAAGCTGGTTTCATTACCAGATGTAAATAATTTTCCGTCTCGAAAGGTAGCGGAAAGAATTGGGATGACATTAATCAAAACTATTCCTAAATGGGGGAAGGAGGTCTGTGTATATTCTGTTTCAAAGTAAATCGGAATGATGTAATCGGATGGTAGTAGTAACAATAGCAATTAAAACAATAAAAAACGCTATATCGATAAATATTGGTTTTGGATTAGAAGTATAAAATTATTATTAGCTTCCATATTCCGGAGTTTAAATAATGATTAATTTGGATTTTTATATTTTCCTGTCACATCTATGTTTATGTCAAATCAATATAAGAAACATCAGGTTAATATAGACACCAAACTGGGGGGGTTTGATGAAAAAGAGCTATATTTTTTTAGCTATTATCATTTTGGGTTCTTTGTTTGCATATTCCGTTCATATTACAAATGAAAATAATCATTATGCCGATTATATAAATGAGAGATTAAATAATTTAATTAAGCCAAATGAAAGCGATATTTCTCAAGCTGATATGATCATTAAAGATGCTATAAATAGTAAACAAATATCGACCAATGATGTAAAAGGTTTGGTTTCGCTTTATGGGGACTTTGCGGCCAATATACAAGAACTTCAAAGTATTGAACAATATATAACAGAAACTTCACAGTTCGGAGAAACAAGTAAGAGAACATTATTTTCGATTCATAATAAGTTCAGAAGTATGCAATTTAAAGGTAAAATGGTTAAACTGACGGATAATCAAATGAATATCTTACAAGAGATTAGTAAAATGAATCAGGATTTGCTAAAAGTTTTAAAGCCAACAGTTCAACAAGAGTATAAAGTTAAGGAAGACCAATGGATAATGGTCATAAAAAAAATGGATATTGCAACGCAAAAATATGATGACTCATTTTGGACTTTAGTGGATGAATAAGTGCTAAAAAGCGAAAGCACAGAGGTTGTTAAAATCTCTGCGTTTTTCTTTTTCATTTAGATGCTAGAAACATTGCGATTCAACCAACCATATGATGTGTAAACATATTTTCTCTAATGCACAACTGAACTTCTTAGAGATCTATACACCTTTTTTTCTGTTAGTTTTACTGTTCCTGTTTAGAGTACTATTGTCGCCGCAAAACAATAGTAGTAACGATATTTAGAGTATCGTTTAAATAAAAAAAGATCCAATTCATATTTTCCGCGAGTATCATCCAATTAATAAGATCTTCGTTATATCAACCAAGTTGTATTAGTATGAAGAGCAAGAATGTTTCTAATGTATTGCTGCAATATTTTTTAAGAAGGGGGCATTATGCTATGGGGTTTGTGGAAAAGAGGTATTTTAAAAACAAGAATGGTAACACCTTTGTTGTGAGAACAGCATTACCGAAAGAAGCGAAGAAGATTTTAATGTTTAATCAAGAAATAATTCGTGAGGCACCTTATTTAGTTACAACTGCAGAGGAATTTCAATTGACGATCGATCAAGAGAGACGATTATTAAAAGAGATGATGGATGACAATGGAAAATTAGCGATAATAGCAGAATATCAAGATTGCATTATAGGATTTTTGGATTTTCATAACGGTCCCAAAAAAAGACTAATGCATCAAGGCGCTTTTGGAATGAGTGTAGGAGAAAAGCATAGAAATCAAGGAGTTGGTAATGCATTACTCACCGTTTTGCTAGATTGGACAAAAGAAAATCCTTTGATTGAAAAAGTTTGTCTGGAGGTAGTAGCTAATAACAAAAACGCGATTTCCTTATACGAAAAGTATGGCTTTTATAAAGAGGGACATAAATGTAAGGCTATAAAAGTGGATGATAAGACATACTATGATTTAATATCGATGGCCCTTTTAATGAATTAAAGGAAATCAGGTGACACATATGAAAAAAATTATAATACTGTTAATGGTTATAATATCATGTCTTTTATCTTCGTGTAGTGGTGAGAATAATGGGAAAACCATACATAAAAAACTGGAACAAAACGTTGCACAGATACCAAACAAAGCTCTCCCGCATATTGATCATATTGTGATTGTAGTGGAAGAAAATCATTCCCACAAAGAAATAATCAACAACCCTTCAGCGCCATATATCAATTGGTTGATGGAACAAGGGGCAAATATGATGAATTATCATGCCATCGAGCATCCAAGCCAGCCCAATTATCTTGATTTATTTTCAGGTTCGAATCAGGGAGTAACAAGTGACAGTGCGCCAGACTCAAAGTTTTCTAAACCCAATCTTGCAAGTGAGCTTCTTGCAAAGAATTTAACGTTTGCTGGATATTCTGAAGGAATGCCATACGTAGGGTATGATGGGGAAAGCACAAAAGATCCAAGTGGGTATGCTCGGAAACATAATCCATGGGTGAACTTTTCCAATGTTCCTAAGTCAAGTAATCAACCTCTAGAAAGCTTTCCAACGGATTTTAATAAGTTGCCAACTGTATCGTTTGTCATACCGACTCTTAGAAATGATATGCATGATGGCACTATTCGCCAAGCGGATGATTGGTTGAAGCAACATCTAGATGCATATGTGAAGTGGGCTAAAACACATAATAGCCTATTAATAGTTACGTGGGATGAAGATGATAATTCGGCGAGTAATAAAATCCCTACATTTTTTGTCGGACCTATGATTAAAAAGGGAACTTATAGTGAGAAAGTCAACCATTTTGATCTATTAAGAACAATCGAGGATTTGTATGGACTTTCCCATGCAGGAGCAAGCAAGAACGCACATCCCATTACGAATATTTGGAGATAAACGAGTCTAAAACTTTTTTTATGTCTATTTTACTGAAAAAGAAGCTCCTCATTGATAAAATGTACCCTATAGAGTAGACACTTTAAAAAAAGAGTCTGCCCTATAGGGTACTTTTATGTATAATGAGGAAAAATGGGGATTGGGGATCAAATATGAGTAAAAAAACATTCACACAGGGAGAAATTTCGAAGTTATCAAATAATTTCTATGTAAAGTCAGTAAGCTCAAAAGGGATTACTTATAGAGATGAATTCAAACGTTATTTTATTGCCGAATATGAGAATGGTAAACTGCCTAAACAAATTTTTGAAGAATGTGGGTTTGACATAGAAATAATTGGAGAAAGAAGGGTTCGATCATCAACTAGTAGATGGTGTGCTGCTTATCGAAAGAATGGTATCACTGGTTTAACAGATACCCGAAAAGAGAATACTGGCAGACCTAGTGAACGTGAACTTAAATTAGAAGAAAGATATGCAAGGCTAGAAGCTCAAAATAATTTATTGAAAGCTGAAAATGAATTGTTAAAAAAGATAGAATTAGCCGAAAGGAGGCTAAAGGGGAAGAAATAAAACTTTCAGCTGAACAAAGGTACTTATTAATCCACTCCATAATTGAAAAGTATAAGCTTAAAAATAAGCTTCGTTATTTGTGTGACATCTCAGGCGTATCCCGTTCGGGATATTATAATTACTTTACTGTATCCTCACACAAGAATAGAGAAGAACGGGAAAAAAAGGACGAGAAGCTAAGAGACGTTATCATAAAGGCATATAAATTTAAGAATCGCAAAAAAGGGGCTCGCCAGATTAAAATGACATTGGCTGATCAATTTAAGGTTGTTTTCAATTTGAAACGTATACGGCGTATTATGAAGAAGTATGGTATAGTCTGCCCGATTAGAAAATCGAATCCTTATCGAAAAATGATGAAAGCAACGCAAGAACACAGGGTTCTGCCTAACTTGTTACAACGACAGTTTAAGCAAGGAACACCTGGAAAAGTCCTTCTTACTGACATTACCTATTTATTGTATGGACAAGGAAAGAAAGCCTATCTATCGACCATTAAAGACGGATCAACCAATGAAATCCTGGCTTACAATGTTTCTGATCGTATCACTTTAGATATAGCAATGGACACACTTTGTAAACTAAAGCAAAATCGAAAGGTTAAGTTAGCACCCGATGCTTTTATACACTCTGACCAAGGCGTTCACTATACCAGCCCCCTATATCAAAAAAGAGTGAGAAAATATAAGCTTGGACAGTCAATGTCAAGGAGAGGAAATTGTTGGGATAATGCCCCCCAGGAATCATTTTTTGGCCACTTTAAGGATGAAGCCTTTATCAAACCTTGTAACACACTTGAGGAACTGAAGAAAGAAATTAATTCTTATATGATTTATTATAACAACTTCAGATACCAATGGAATTTAAAGAAGATGACCCCTGTTCAATACAGGAATCATCTTCTTAAGATTGCTTAACTCTTTTTTAAAATGTCCTTTACAAAGGGTACACTTTA
>NZ_JAGYPI010000001.1:1009845-1072949 GCF_018343615.1 Bacillus sp. FJAT-49736
AATTCTTATATGATTTATTATAACAACTTCAGATACCAATGGAATTTAAAGAAGATGACCCCTGTTCAATACAGGAATCATCTTCTTAAGATTGCTTAACTCTTTTTTAAAATGTCCTTTACAAAGGGTACACTTTATTGAAGAGAAGCTTCTTGTTTTTTTAGCTATACACTTTGTGTTAACTCTGTTTTGGATGTATTCCGTTGTTTTTTGGATTTCCTGAAATAAAGCAGTTCATAAAATACAGGAACAATAAATAGTGTCAAGACTGTTGCTACTGCAAGTCCGCCAATAACTACAACCGCTAGCCCTTTCGAAACGAGGCTACCAGCTTCTGCATGTGCAAATAACAGCGGCAGCATAGCACTAATGGTTGCGACAGCTGTCATAACAATTGGTCTCGTTCTAGTAGCTGCTGCTTCCACTATGGCTTCACGTATAGACATATGCTCTTCATTTTGTTTAATTTTATCAATTAATACGATGGCATTCGTAACAACAATTCCAATCAGCATTAATGCGCCTAATAGGGCAGTTGAATCAACCGAAACTCTTGAAACCACTAATCCAAGAATAGCTCCGATAGATGCAAGTGGTAATGTCATTAGAATAGCAACTGGTGTCCTTAGAGTCCTAAATGTCATAACCATAATCAAATAAACTAAACCGATTGAGATAATCATGACTAACCCTAAATCAGCAAATTCACTTGCTTGCTGAGTAACCGCACCGCCCTTAACAAGCTTAACATTCTTAGGCAGTTTCAGCTTATCCAGTTTCTTATCTATATCCGCGGAAATAACGGAAAGCTTATTAGGATTTACTTCTGCACTGATGCGAATATATTCTTTTCCATTCTTATGAAGCACAGTACTTCTTTGTGTTACTTTCTCAATTTTAGCAATGTCAGAAAGGGGAACCATACCTGCTTGGGTTGCTATTTGAATATTATCCAAATCGTTTTTAGAAGTTGGATTTAGATCGGTGTTCATCACAACAGATGTTTCTTTCCCATCTAATGTCAAGCTACCGATTGGTGTTTTGTTTAATAATCCATTTAATTGCATGGCAATTTGCCCTGTATTGGCTTTTGTCGGGTCTACAACAAATTGATAGACTGGTTTCTTTTCTTCAGCATTGGAAGCGACTTTTTTAACACCTTTTGTCCCATCAATTGTCTTAACTAAATCATTCGAAGCCTCTAACAGCTTATCTCGTTCTGGTCCTTCCAAATCGTAGGTGATTGCATTTTGGCTTGAGCTCATAAAAGATGCTGTAGATGCTTGAATATCGGCATTTGGATAGTCATTTTTCAATGCATTCACATCTTTAATAAAATCGTCCGCATTGGCATTATCCTTCATGATAATAGTGAAGGTCGTTTGGGTAGGATTGGATACCTCACCCCATTTTGCCTGTTCTTCGCTATTTCCTTGTTGAGTAATGATAGATTGATATCCTTTTAACTTTAATAGCTTATTTTCAAAATCTAGACCGTTGTCTTGAACTTTTGAAATTGGTGTATCACTTGGATAGGTCATTGTAACAGATACCATTGAATTATCATCTGCACTAACTGATCCTTTTGGAAGCACCGTATAAAGGGTAATTGAGCCTACAAACATAATAAAAGCGAAGAGGACTGGTACCCATTTATGATTAAGATTCCATTTTAAGATATTCATATAGCGCTTTGGTTCTTTATGCTCTGGCAATTTTGCCTTTTTTAACAGTCCGAACGACATTAATGGAACAACCGTTAAGGCAACTAATAGAGAAGCCAGAAGGGAATAAGTTACCGTTAAAGCAAATGGAAGTAAAAATGCTTTTAATGAACTTTGAATAAGTCCCATAGGCAAAAACACAGCTATAGTCGTAAGGGTAGAGGATGTAATTGCCTTTCCTACTTCGCCGGTTGCCTGCATAACAGTTTCTTTTGAAAAACCTTCCTTCTGAGTCTTCCTGAATATATTCTCGACAACAACTATACTATCATCTACTAATCGACCAACTGCTACTGCTACTCCTCCCAATGTAAGAATGTTCAGCGTAATGCCTGAGCGCCAAAGTAACAACAAAGTAAGTCCTAGAGATAGTGGAATAGATACAACTGTAATCAATGTGGAACGAATATTTCTTAAGAATAAAACAATCACGATAGTTGCAAATAGGGCACCTAATAATACTTCTCTTAGCATACTGTTAACAGAGTCAACCACCATATTTGAACTAGAGAACAGGATTTCTGTGTGTATACCTGTGTAGGATTTATTAATATCATCTGAAACCTTTTTAATATCTTTTCCAACGGTTACCGCACTAGCACTGCTCTCTTTTGTGATAGAGATAGCCATTGCATCTTTACCATTTACATGGGTAATTCCTTCTTGACCATTGCTTCTTTGAATATCAGCAACATCTTTTAAATGTACCACAGGTGCATTTGGTACAGTAGGAGGTAGAACAAGATCTCCCAGTTCTTTGATACTTGTAATATTTCCGATTACTTTTAGGTTACTCATCTGCCCATCTATGTTCTTATCTCCTAAAGATACAGAAAGATTCTGCCCCTGTAGTAAACTCATAACCGAATTGATAGATTGCTGCTTAGTAGCTAATTTGTTCATATTCAATTTTAATTCAATCACTGGATTTTCTTTTCCTAAGAGTGAGACATTGCCTACTCCTTTAATACTTTCGAACTTAGGCAATATCTCTTTCTCTAGTTTTTCCACATTGGCTTCCTTAGAGCCTTTATCGAAAGCGATGGAAAGCTGTGCTACTGGAATCATAGACGTATCATACTGTATGATATTTGGCTTGGATACAGTATCTGGTAGCTTCAAACTGTTTATGGCATCTTCAACTTGCTTTTTCGCTTCCTTCATATTGGTTTTGGAATCAAAGGAGATGTTCACCTGGGAATAACCATCGCCTGTCGTAGAAAAAACATCTGTTTTGCCTTTAACAGTGGCTACTGCATTTTCAATTGGTTCTGTAACCTCTTGTGTCATCGTTTGCGAATTATATCCTTGTCCTATAGTTGCAACCGTTACCTGAGGATTATCGGCTTCCGGCATCAATTCCATCGGCAAAATAAAATAACTGCCGATCCCGAGTCCCAAGGTTAAAACAGTCATTACAATTAAGGCTGCCTTATTTCGAAAGGCCCATTTCGTTAAATACTTCATAAAAATTATAAAACCCCTTCCAACTTTTCTCTTTGTTTGCTAATAGTCCGATAAAATAGCAGTAATTTCCTTCCTTGCCAAAAAGATTATAACACCTTTCGTATATGGATAAATCCTTTTATAGATTTATTTTTATCTAAGACCTAAGACGGATGACTTTATATATATGTGTGTTTAATAAGAGAAGAATGAAAGGGTTAAGGGGATGTTCGAAGTGGAAAATCATTGAAATAAATTCAAGTTTGTGACTAAAGATGGGTTGTTATTGGTCCCGTCTTATTGTTAACTTAAGAATTAAGAGGAATTTCATGAAGCCCATTTTCAAAAAAAAATATGTAAAAAATCACATACCTATTACCTACAACAAAAACATAAATAAACTTACTTCAAATAATTAATCACTCCACATTCATAAATCCGACATAATGAACATTCCAGATGAATTATAGATATAAACAAATTAGAAATACAATATTTTAGAAAAATTAGGAGGACAAATAGGTGAAAAAAAATATTAGAGCGTGGTTAACAGGGGTTATTCTGTTTTGTTTGATCCTTGGTCCAACCCAATCTATCTCACTTGCTGCGAGTGATAAAAAAGTCATAGGTTATGAATTTAACTATGGGTTAGTTGCCTTTAAGCAATATGGAAAGTATGGAATGCTAGATAAAAAGGGGAAGGTAGCGGTTAAACCGATATATGATGAAATTACCCTATATGGAAATACGAGTTTATTCCTCGTGAAAAAGAATAAGAAGTATGGGTTTATAAATAAAAAGGGAAAAGTCATAGTAACACCACAATACGATTCAATATCTTTTGAAAATCCTATAGTAGTAGAGAAGAGCGGGAAATACGGATTGATCCGAAATTCTGGAAAGAAGATTGTTCAACCTAAGTATGACAGCATTGAAAGATTCCAAAATGGCGTCGCACTTTTTAAATGTAAAGGCAAATTCGGGATCATGGACAAAGATGGAAAAGTAATACTTAAACCAACCTATGATAACATCACACAAAACAATAACGGAGTATTTACTTTCTCCAAAAATAAAAAGTATGGATTAATTAATAAGCGAGGCAAAGTTATCGTAACCCCTACTTATGAATCATTGGGCTATTTTGGTAATGGTCTATATAAGTCGAAACTGGATGGGAAATACGGGGTTTTGAACTCAGGTGGAAAGATCCTAGCCACTCCTTTATATGATCAAATATCATCTTATTTTAATGGTTTTGCACAAGTAAAGGGAAATGGTAAATACGGATTCATTAGCGCAACAGGAAAAGTAATTGCTAAGCCAATTTATGATTCCGTTAATGTATTTAGAAATGGAATTGCTCCAGTTGAAGTCGACGGAAAGCTTGGATATATCGACACAAATGGAAAAATGATTATTCAACCAATATTTGAGAAAGCGTATGATGATGATGGAAATTCAATCTATGAATTTTGGCAAAATGCTGCAGTAGTGATGAAAGATGGAAAGTATGGTGTTATTAATAAAAATGGCCAAGTCATTCTTGATTTTCAGTATGATTCGATCAGTTTGTTTAACAAAAAAGGGTTAGCGATCATTAATCATGATAACAGATTTGGAGTTGTTAATGATAAGGGAAAGGTGATCGTAAAGCCATCCTATGATTATATAAGATTTGCAACCTACGGTGATGGGGAGTTTACTGGTGATTTTGTAATCTTCAAAGAAAATAACAAGGAAGGTGCAATAAGCAAAGATGGAAAAGTAATCCTCAATCCAATATACGATCGAATTGATCCTTTTGAACATAAGGGTTTAATTAGAATAATGCAAGGTAATAAATATGGAATTTCTGATGCAGCCGGAAATATGTTAGTAAATCCTAAATATGAGGATATCGGCTATTTTTACAAAATAAACGAATATTTAGCTTATGTATACTATAAAGGTAAATACGGATTTTTGAATGATAAGGGGAAAACGGTCATTACCCCCAAATATGATCAAGTAGGCAGTTTTAAAGAAGGGCTAGTCTACGTGAAGAAAAATGGAAAAGCAGGATTTGTTGACAAGAAAGGCAAGGTAGTGATTAAGTTGATTTATAATTAAGGCTCTTTCCTTAAAGATTGCTTGTATTATAATTGAAAATGATATATGGAACAATAAAAAGCGATTATTCAATTGAATAGTCGTTTTTTTCGTTTTAACAGATATAAATGAGGTTGTTATATATAGAAATAATAATTTCCTTCAGCTTTTCCTCCTTGATCCCAACCTTAACAAAATCGGCGATGATTACATCACCGGTAGGGGTGAACAGATTGGTAAGATTGGATTTGTTTTTGTTTGGGGCTGTTTTCTCTATTGGATAAAAGATACTTACGGGAAAAGTACGATGCTTTGGACCTTCCTCAAAAATTTCGGTTCTATTTATATCATCTATAACCTTAACAGTCCTGCCGACCGCAAAATTCGTACCCATACTATTTCCTCCTATATTAAAACGATTATTTTTACGTAATTCGACATCAGCTCTATAATTCCTTTTTTATCCTTTTCATAGGAAGGGATTTGAAAAAATATAGCGAATTCTTTCTAATGTATTATTTTTACAGTAGCAAAAATATATTTATAAGAACGGGGGAGTCCCTTGTCAGATATTCAATTTGTGGAACTGAATACCGAACTATTAGAAGGTATGGGCAGCTTCTGTCTTCGAAGTAAAAAGAAGTCAGCAGGTTATCAAAACAAAACGAACTGGCTAAAAGAAAGATTCGATCACGGTCTAAAGTATATACAATTAACAGAAAATGATAAACAAGTGGGGTTTATTGAATATACAGATGGCGAAAACTCCTCAAGGGTGGTGAAGGCAGATCATTATCTTGTAATCCATTGTCTATGGGTAAGTGAGACTGGAAAAGGATACGGGAGCAAACTAATTCAGAAATGCCTCGAAGATGCCAAACAACAGTCGAAATTAGGGGTTGTGGTGGTAACAAATCCTGAAACCTCATGGGCACCGAGCAAGGAAATCTTTTTAAGAAATGATTTTCAATTGGTGGATAATGCACCTTATGATTTTGAGTTACTTGCTCATCCATTCGATATTTGTTCTCCATTACCTGTCTTTCCAACGAACTGGTGGGAAAGAGTGAAAAGATTCCAAGATCTTACGATTCTAAGAACCTTTCAATGTCCATATGTTGAAATTGCCACAGAGAATATCCTTACTGGTGCGAAAAAGCTGGGAATCAAAGCGAACATCATTGATTTAAAAAACAGGGAAGAATTAATGGAGCTATCACCAACTCCTTATGGAATTTTTTCTGTTATTTTTAAGGGTGAGCTTATTACCTTTCATAGATTAACCGTTCATTCAGTCATTAAGCGGTTAAAGGAGCTTATTTAACAAAGCTTATAATTTGTTAAAGGGGGAGAAATATGTGATAATCTTATCTATTTTAACCATTCTTGTGAAAACAGGTCTCATTATATTTGGGATATATGCAGTTGTTAAGGTATTAAGATACCTAGAAGACAAGGAAATTCGTGAGATTATAAGAAATGAGAAGCTGGATAAGTTGATTGAGTTGTTAGGGGATAAAAATAAGGAATAATGCGTATATAGAAAAGGACACTTTTGATGGAGTGTCTTTTTGATTTTAATCATCATAATATGTTCCTTCGTATCCCCATAAATTTTACAGTCCATACGAATATATAAATATGTAAATATATTTTTATCAAAAAAAACTTAGTAAATAGTGATGCCTTTATCCATCTTTATTTTTCACCAAGCAATTTCCTCCGAAAAATTCATAAAAAGGGTGAAATGTGCCAATTAGCGCAAAAACTCATTTCAAAAAATGCTTCCTTAACAAGACAACATGGTGAAACACATTTATAGGAGAGTTGAAAATGTCAGAAGAACAGTATCGTTATCGTCAGGAACGAATACAAGCCGAAAAGGCGAAACAAAAGCAACAAAAAAGAGGAAAATCATCCAAGAAATTTTCAATCATAAAAAAGGTGTTCCTTGCGTTTTTTATTTTAGGCATTTTGGCAATCGGAATAGGTACCATTGTCTTTATTTCTATGATAAAGGACGCGCCTAAATTAGATGCCTCTAAATTAGAAGTTCCGCTTTCAACTAAATTTTACGATAAAAACGGGAACTTTTTATACGAATATGGGAAGGAAAAGAGGACCAATATAACCTATTCACAACTTCCCGAAATGCTGGAGCATGCCTTCATTGCAACAGAGGATGCACGTTTTTACAAACATCATGGCATCGATATGAAAGGAACGGCAAGAGCGATAACAGAAAATCTTACTGGAAATTTCGGGTCTCAAGGTGGCAGTACGATTACACAACAGGTTATTAAGAATTCTTTCCTGTCCCCGGAAAAAACAATAAAGAGAAAAGTGCAGGAATGGAGTTTGGCATATCAGCTGGAAAACAAATATACAAAGCATCAAATATTAATGATGTATTTAAATAAAATATATCTCGGTAATAGATCGTATGGAGTTGCTGCAGCTGCTAAATCTTATTATGGAGTAGATTCCAATCATCTAAAACAATTAACACTTCCAGAGATGGCAATGCTAGCGGGTCTACCGCAAAGTCCGAGCCATTACGATCCAACCGTACCTGAAAATAGAGAAGCGGCCACGAATCGCAGAAATGTTGTTCTTCAGGCTATGTATAATCAGGGGTATATTACCAAAAAGCAAATGAAGGATGCAGAAAAAGTACCAGTAACAAAAGGCCTTGTTCCAAAAAACAAAAAACAAGGTATGCCAAATGAAGCGTTTTTAGATGCAGCTGTTAAAGAAGTGGAGAGTAAGCTTAAAAATGTGGATATTTCAACAGATGGGTTATCTATATATACAACCATTGATCCAAAAGCGCAGGACTATGCCGATAAAATATTGAATACGAATTCTATTGTTGCTTACCCAAATGCTAAATTTCAAGGTGCGTTCGTATTCTTAGATACCAAAACAGGAGAGGTCCGAGCGATCGGAAGCGGCAGAAAAGATTTTAAAGCATCCTTTCGCGGAAATAACTTTGCCATTGATATTAAACGCCAGCCAGGGTCATCCTTTAAACCCATCCTTGATTATGGTCCAGCGATTGAAAATTTGAAATGGTCCACTGCACATCAAATAAATGATCAGCCGACAACCTATTATAGCGGTCAGTCTATTTCAAATTGGGATAACCAATATCATGGAATGTTGTCCATACGGAAAGCACTTCAATGGTCCTATAATATTCCCGCACTGCTGACACTTAGAGAAGTTGGGCTCGATAAGGCAAGGGACTTTGCAAAAAATCTTGGTATTCATTTTGAAAACAATACAGTTTACGAATCATATGCAATCGGAAGTAACACAGTCAGTCCATTAGAAATGGCTGGTGCGTACAGTGCTTTTGGTAATAAAGGGGTTTACAATGCTCCACATTTTGTCCAAAAGGTTGTTTATCCTAATGGCAAGGTTGTGCATTTTACTCCGAAACCAAAACAAGTAATGCATGATTATACTGCATATTTAATTACAGATATGTTACGGACGGTTGTCCGGTCAGGTACTGGTACAACAGCAAATGTTCCAGGGCTAGATATTGCCGGAAAAACGGGTACGACTAATTTTGATGATAAAACGATAGCTCGGTACGGTTATCCATCGCAAGCAACAAATGATAGCTGGATGGTAGGGTATACACCACAATACACGATGGCGGTTTGGACTGGTTACGAAAAAAATGGTCCAGGTAATTTTATGCTGGGGGATACGACTAAGATTTCTCAGCTTCTATTTAAAAACATGATGAATGCTTTTGGAACAGATCACAGTCCATTCCAGCAGCCTAGTGATGTATATAGAATGTATAATGAATTATATATAAAAGGCGGTAATCCTCAGGATATCCCGAGGCCACCGAAAAAAGAAACACATAAGGATAAAAAACCTAAACCGCATGGACCAAAGCACGATCATCCAAAGCACAAGGACAAACCAAAGCATGGTCCAAAGAAAAAACCTGGAAAAGGAAAGCATAAACATGGAGGATAGGGTGCCAAGCATCCTATCCTCCAAACCTTTTAAAACCGACTTTAAAGTTCACCTCAAACACTCTTCGCAAGGTCGATTACTTGTATTATTTTATTCTATAGTTATTGGGTCTCAGGCACCAAATGCTTAGGAGAACTTTTTGTTTATGGACTCCTATTCCGTTATCTGTGTCAAATAGGGTGATTTGTGTTGGATAGCGGTCACAGGTTCCTTTATTCACTAAAGCAGCTTTTTCCTATTAAAATTATGCTAATAGCAGAATTGGTGTCCTCAAAACTTGCAAAATAGCAGTTTTTTTTAAGATAGCGGATTCTGTATCCGTATAGAATGAATAAATACCACAATTACTTTATCGTAAATTAGTGCCCCATACATTATTCGCGATATCAATGACATGCTTAATTTTATTCCATTGATCCTCTTCCGTTAATTTGTTTCCTTCTTCCGTACTGGCAAAACCGCATTGTGGGCTTAATGCTAAGTTTTCTAGAGGAATATATTGACTTGCTTCTTGAATTCTGTCCTTTACACGATCAGGATTTTCTAATTCCGGGAATTTAGAAGTAATAAGTCCCAAAACAACCGTCAGGTCGTCACGTTTAAAGCTTTTTAACGGTTCAAAATCTCCGGATCGATTATCATCATATTCTAAGAAAAGACCATCTACATGTAAGTCAGCAAATATAGCATCAGATATTACATCATATCCGCCGCTTGTTATGTAAGTAGAACGGAAGTTTCCTCTGCAAATATGCATTGTAATCAACATATCAGCTGGTCTTTTGGAGATAGCTTCGTTTAAACAATTAACTCTCGATTGAATAATGTCTTGAACCTTCATATTGTGCTTTTCAACGACTGCTTGGATTCGGTCTTCTGAAACAAAATCTATCCATGAAGTATCGTCTAATTGCAGGTAACGGCACCCTGCATCATAGAAGGCTTGAATTGCTTTTTGATAGGCTACAACGGTATCATGATAGAACTCTTCAGTGTTTCCATCGTAATATTCATCACCTTGAATTCTTGTGAATAGCATATTAGGGCTTGGAATAGAAAACTTAGCTACTTGGCTACCATCTCCATACTTTTCGATTGCTTGCTTTAAAAATTGGAAGTGTTCGAGCATATTATGCTGTTGGAAGTCTATTTTGCCAACGACCTTAATAGCATGATTTTTTGGTTTGTCTCCCTTGAAGTTATTAATATATTCCGCATCAAACAGCTCCACACCATCTAAACCAGCGAGAAAATCTAAGTGCCAATAGGAACGCCTAAATTCACCATCTGTAATAGATTTTAAGCCAACCTCTATTTCTTTTTGAACAAGCTTTTCAATTTCGCGGTCTTCTACAGCTTTAAGCGTATTTTGATCGATTTCCCCGTTAAAATATGCCTTTCTTGCTTCTTTAATTGGTTCAGTTCTTAGAAAACTGCCTACATGGTCGGCTCTAAATGGAGCTTTTATTAATGTTTGTGCCATAAATATATTCCTTCTTTCTAGGTAAAATAAAAACCCTCTTCTTAAAAACAAGAAGAGGGATAAACTCCATAATGATGGATCTCTTCTTATCTTCAAGCAATTGCTACTGGAATTGGCACAGTACTTTAAAAAGTCTGCTGCCGAGGCTTCATAGGGCCAGTCCCTCCGCCTCTCTAGATAAGAATATTCAAAAATATTTAACTACTAGATAAATTACACCTGTTTCTCTAATCTGTCAATACCAAAATCTGTTTAAAAAAGGAAGTATGAACACAATGTCGAAATAGAATATAAAAAAACTCAAGGAGGAACAAAAGTGGCAAAGGTGATTTTAGTAAGGGGTAAAGCAGGAACGGGAAAAACGACCTTGGCGAAATCTATAGGAAAAATACTCAACGTATTTGTTCTGCATAAGGATGATATTTATGATAGTGTGGCTGCATTTGTTCATCATCATAACGATAGAAATCAAATATGCTTTGTCGCACTATACAAAATGCTCGCTTCATCACTGGAAAGCGGAGTGGATATAGTTATTGATTTTGGATTTAACCATATTAGTGATGCAGAAAAATTAAAAACATGGGTAATGGAGCGAAAGGGAATATTGAAGTCTATTCAATGTTACTGCAATGAAGAAGCCTGGGAAGAACGATTAAATAAAAGAAAGAAAAATCCTTTGCCTAACCAAATACTAAAGAATGTAGAAGAACTAAAGAAACATTATGCAAAAATGCAGGCGGGTGTTTTGGATGAGGAGCTGGTAATTGATACAAATTTAAATGTGGAGGAATTAGTTAGCAGGGCAATCGAATATATTGAATATTAACCTTTGTAATATTGGATGTAATATCTTGAACAAATCAAAAAGTCGACTTCCAAACAATCTGGAAGTCGACTTTCATGTAAATTAAACTGTTTCAGGATTTAATTGTTTCTTTTCCTGCTGATCGAAATTCTGTGTAACTTTTTTGGTATCCACACGCTTAACGAATAGAGCTAAAATGAGGGCTACAATATTGATTCCCAATGCAACGTAGAAGGAATATTGAATACCTGCCAGTAAAGCCTTTTGCGTTAATAAATGCTCTGTAGCTTTATTCATAGTGGTTGGATCCACATGTGTCATTAAATTTTCGGCCTTTGTTTTAGTAACAGAGTTCATGATCGTTACAAGAACAGCGGTACCAATAGAGCCAGAAACTTGTTGAGCCGTATTATTAATAGCTGTACCATGTGGATTTAATTGTGTTGGCAACTGATTTAAACCGTTTGTCATGATCGGCATCATTACCATCGACATACCAAACATACGAAGCGTATATACTAGAATAATATACGAGTGACTGGAATCTATTTGTAAGTTTGCTAACATATAAGTTGAAATAGCTGTAACCACTAGTCCTACTATTGCGAGAACTCGAGGACCAAATTTATCGAATAGTTTACCAGTTATTGGTGACATAATCCCCATAATAATTGCACCAGGAAGCATCATTAGTCCTGAA
Source organism: Bacillus sp. FJAT-49736 (assembly GCF_018343615.1). GTDB lineage: Bacteria > Bacillota > Bacilli > Bacillales > Bacillaceae_C > Margalitia. The sequence goes on from NZ_JAGYPI010000001.1 coordinate 1,022,100, forward strand.
TCCAAAGGAGTAATACCACGAACTTTTTGCACATATGCTGGTGTTAAAATCATTCCGGAGAACATTGCAACTGCGTTAACAATGGCTATGATAGAAGATAGTGCAAACATTGGATATTTATATGCTCTTAAATCTAATAATGGTTCCTTCATTTTGAATTGGCGAATAACGAAGGTGATTAATGAAATACCCCCAACAATTAAAGAGGTTACCACGATAGAATCTGACCAGCCATCGGAGCTTGCAGAACTAAATCCGTATAATAATCCGCCGAAGCCAATGCAGGATAGCACTACGGAAAAATAATCCAATTTTGCATTTTTGTTTTGTACCATTACATTTTTAGACTTCCAAATAGCTAGAATTAAGCTGATAACAGCTAATGGCAAAATCATTTTGAAAAGAAGACGCCAGTCATAATACTCTACAATATAACCTGATAAAGTAGGTCCGATAGCAGGGGCAGTAATCATAACTAATCCGAATACACCCATTGCTGCACCACGTTTTTCACGAGAGAAGCTTACAAGCATAATGTTCATTAATAATGGACCCATTACGGAAGAACCTGCTGCTTGAATCATACGTCCGGCAAGTAAAACACCGAAATTAGGTGCGAAGGCAGCAGTTGCAGTTCCTAGCGTAAAAATTGCCATGGATGTTATAAATAAACTTCGATTCGTAAAGCGTGTTAATAAATACGCTGATGCTGGAACAAGCACACCGCTCACAAGCATATAGCCAGTTGCTAGCCACTGTACAGTTGAATAATCTTTAATTTTTAAGTCAACCATAATAGTTGGAAGGGCCACATTTAATAGCGAGTTATTGAGAAAGGATACAAATGCTCCAATAAATAAAATCGCAAGCATTAAATATGGTGGTTTTTTCTGTTGTATTGCTGAATCCATAAATTTATTATCTCCTTATTGTATAAAATTCATTAGGTGATTAAACGTTTTATTATGTTCTTTGATTTTAGGACGAATGCAAATTTGTGCATTTATACCTTGTTTTTGAAGCTTTTTTACAAGCTTATGCAATTGATTATTTTTGTTTTTATTCCCATCAAGAAGCTCCATTATTGTTCATCCTTATGAAAACCTCTTTTTAGTAGCTGAATTTGCTCAATGAATTCATTTAAAGCATCTTCTTCAGATAAATCTTTCACAAACATATGAACCAAATTATGATTAGTAATTGCCATCATCATTTTTAATATATATCGAAGTTCATGCTCGTTCTGGATATTTAAATTGTTAGTATTAATTAATTTTATCGTATTTAACAATTGATTTTTCTTATTTTCTTCATAAACATTATTCGTTAGTGTATTTTCTAGCTTATAATTCATATTTGAGAATGCATTTTGAAAAAAGCTCTTGTTATCAGGATCTCTAAAATCCTGAATCATACAATGAAAGCACTCAATAAGGGTTTCAAATAAATCTCCGTTTTTTTTCTCCAAAATCGATAGAAAACGCTCGTGATTTTTTTGTCCCAATTCGTTTAATAAATAATAGTACAAATCCTCCTTATCCTCGAAATATTGATAAAAACTGCCTCTAGGTATTTTTGCATCCTTAATAATATTGGAAATGGATGCTGCATGTAATGGTACACGGGAAAATTCCTTTTTAGCAGCTTGAATTAACGTTTCTTGTTTTTCCTTCGCTAAATGAAAAAATGTTTGCTTTGGCATAACTATCCTCCGTTACTAGGAATATGACAATGTGTCATAATAGCGATATTCAAATTATATGTGACACGATGTCATATGTCAACGATAAAAATGACGCTGTGTCATATTTGTTATTTTACAAATTGAAGGAATTTAGGAAACAATTATCGAAAAAAAGAAGTATATAGAGGAGTTCTAAGTAACCTCGGGTGAAATGTGGAATATATTAAGGAAAAAAATAAATTACAAAGATCTAGATTGCGATCTTTTATTATGCGGACAGAGAATCCGTTATATTAATTACATTACCATCATTTAATGTATAAGAGGACACTGGTATCCCTTATATATGAAAAAACGTAAGAAAATCACCGTGTTTTATCAAAAAAACGAATCGTGAGTCCTCTATTATTAGAAAATTGGCTGTTTTGTTAGGAATAACGGAACGGATGTCCTCCATTCTCATCATTCTTCATTAATATGGACTACCTATGCAAACACATAATAATCTCATGAATATCATGATCAAAACGGATTCTTGTATGTTTAGACTCTACGCGTTCAAATTCGTCCATAATATTTTTAGATTTTGTTGCCGAAAACTTGCTGATGAAATCAGAATAAATGAAAAAGAACATTGTGAATTCCTCCATACTTAAGTATTGGTATTTACATAAGATCATTTTATAAGCAAAATTTTAAGTTCCGGTTAAGCTGATGTAAAAACAATATATAGTTATGAACCTTTTAAATGATTAAATATTTGATAGGAGTGAGGTCCAGAATGAAGAGGTATTCATGGATACTAGTATGGGTACTAATTTTGGGGTTTGTTAGTATACTAGTGATGAAATTATATAATGAACATAATCCTGAAGAACCTAAAGTAACCATTAAAGCACATATCACGAAGCTTACCTCTAATGAATATTCAGCCTTCAAAACCTATGACATTAAGAATCCCAATAGAATTGACTTTCGAAAGTTTACGTTAATCGTAGATATGAAACATTCGCATAAAATCATCTCTCGAAAGATTAATGTTCCAAGTAATACGGAACTTGAAAAAATAATCGAAGCGAATAATGGAGCAAGAGTTTTAAAGATGACTAACGGCTGGCAAGATAACAAAGAAGAAAATTTTGCTAATTATAATTACAAGATTTTCTTATATTGCAAAGGCTTCAATGAAGAAGAAATAAAAAAATCATTCCACTCGGCTTATATCAATGTCTCATGGGTTACAAAAGATGGAAAATCAACTGTTAAAAAATATGCTTTAAGTGATTTAATTACATTTGATTAAAGATTTCTAACTGCATTAGAACATCTTTAGAAAATTCTATAACTTGCACTTTCTACCTCTTTAAAACATATGAATGAAAAAATGAAGCAAGGGGGAAGGGAAAGATGGGTGAAATAGACAAAAGGAACAAGCTTAGCGAAGAACCGTTTTCCTATAATATCACGAAAAGCGGAACAGTAATTATTTATTATAAAAAGAAACAAATTAAAATGTTAAAAGGTAAAGAGGCTGAAAGATTAATAGCTAATATTATTGCTGCAAAAGATAATACAGTTCAGGTACAACTTTTGCTTGCCAAAATAACCGGAAACTTTAAACGTGGTAATGTGAAGTTGAATAAGAAGGAATAGCTTGGATTTTCTTTCTCTATAATAAAAACTTGGAGTTGAAACAATGAAAGTGAAGGGTTTAAATCATTTATTATTTTCTGTATCCAATTTGGAGGAATCTATAGAGTTTTATGAAAAAGTTTTTGATGCTAAGTTATTAGTGAAGGGGAGAAGTACTGCCTATTTTGATTTAAACGGTATGTGGTTAGCTTTAAATGAAGAAAAAGAGATTCCACGTAATGAAATTTATCAATCGTATACACATATTGCCTTTTCCATTGAAGAATCAGAATTTGACATATTCTACAGTAAGCTAAAGGAATTGGAAGTAAATATAGTGCCTGGACGTTTGAGAGATGAAAGGGATAAGAAGTCTATTTACTTTACTGACCCAGATGGGCATAAGTTCGAATTCCATACAGGTACATTACAGGATAGACTTGAATACTACAGAAACGAAAAGAAGCACATGGAGTTTTATGATTAAAAGCAGAATTAATAGATTATATTCTAGGAGAGTAATCGTGCGATACATAGAGTTTGGTTTAGGAAATACATGGCTGGTTAGAACGGAAACGGAGTTGGAGGATGGCACAGAGTACGAAGAGAAAGGTATTAAAGGACCGATTCATTTTCATTCTGCCTATATAAGAATTTGGTTGGGTAAAACAGTTTTCATTTTAGATCTCAAAGAGGGAATGAAGTGGGCAAAGAAGGAGAAGAAGAAAATAAAATTTATAGTAGGGATTGTAAGTAAAAGCTAAATTAGAACGGTAGAGGTATTTTTCATGGGGAAAATTTTGATAAGAAGACCTAATCATAACGATATAGAGGAACTCCATAGCTTTTTTACTAAAGTAATAAAAGATACTTTTGCAAAGGAAGGTATCTCGGAATTAGTGGACGATATGGAAGAGGAGATTGCCAGCAAGAAAAGCTATTTAGATGAAGATCTACAAAGCAATGGAGAGAAGCGATATTTTTTAGTGGCTCACGATGCAGAATGCACAAAAATAATCGGCACAATTGAGTATGGACCTTCGAGTGAACTAATACAAAACTGCACTAATGGAGCTCTGAAGGATAGTTATGAGATTGGTACCGTATTTGTGGATCCAGACCATCAGAAACGCGGGATTGGGACGTTGCTATTAAATGTCATGCTAATTACTCTGGAAGCAAAGGGTATTAAAGAATTTTGCCTTGATAGTGGATATGGAATTGCACAAAAGGTTTGGAAAGAGAAATTGGGAAAACCTGATTATTGTTTGAAGGATTATTGGGGTGAGGGATCGGATCATATGATTTGGAAAAGAGGAACGAAAGATATACCTATTTTGTTTAATAGATAAGGGGGATTATATGGGTACAAACAATTATGAAATGGATAAGGTTATGTTTCGATTAAAAGAAAATCATGATTTTGAATGGCTTCAGGATCTGGGAGAAGTGTTTTGTGTATTTGATGAACAGGACTCAGGAAATATTGCTTTCGGTGTAGAAAAAGATGGAGTTAAGAAATTTGTTAAATATGCCGGGGCCAAGACATTGGAGTATTCCGGTAATCCGGAAGATGCAATAGCGAGATTAAAGGAATCCGTTTTCTTATATAAGGACTTAGAACATCCGAATTTAATCAAGATAGATAGATATTTTGAAATAAAGAATGGCTTTGCTATTATATTCGATTGGTTTGATGGTGAATGCCTTCATTCTCATTGGTCCTTTCCACCACCGAAAAAATATACTCACCCTGATTCACCTTTTTACCGTTATAAGCAATTACCGATCGAATTAAGATTAGCCTCTATAAATAATATATTGGAGTTTCATGTTTTTATAGAAAAAAAGAATTATGTTGCAATTGATTTTTATGACGGAAGCATCCTGTACGATTTTAAAAATAACATAACCAAGATTTGTGACATAGATTTTTACAAGAAAAAGCCGTTTGCCAACACAATGGGGCGCCTCTGGGGCTCTTCCAGATTCATGTCTCCGGAAGAATTTGAGCTTGGAGCCGAGATAGATGAGCGCACAAACGTCTACAATATGGGGGCCACCGCATTTGTTCTTCTAGGAGGAGAGAGTAATCGTTCCTTCGAGAAATGGGATGCCAGTCGGGAGCTGTATGAGGTAGCATGGAAGGCTGTTGAGCAAGATAGGATGAAGAGATTTTCCTCTGTTGAGGAGTTTTATGCTGCATGGAATGCTGCGTTGAATAAAAGAAAAGAAGGATGACAAATTTCAAGTGTTTATAGCAAATACTTCAATATCAAAATCTATGCGAAAATTTTTATATTAGGGGATGCCTCGTGAAAAAAATTATGATCATTGGTTCCGGAGGAGCCGGCAAATCCACATTGGCAAGGCAGCTGGGAGAAAAGATAAATATAGATGTTTTTCACTTGGATAAGCTCTTTTGGAAACCTAATTGGACAGGTGTTCCTAAAGAGGAGCAAAAGAAAATTCAAAAGGAATTAGTAAAAAAAGAAGAGTGGATAATGGATGGAAACTATAGCGGTACAATGGATATAAGACTAAACGAAGCTGATACAATTGTCTTTTTGGATATTCATAGAACCACATGTATCTTTCGTGCTTTTAAAAGAATAGTGAAATATAGAAAAAAAACAAGGCCGGATATGGGAGAAGGTTGCCCAGAAAGGTTTGACTGGCAATTTTTCAAATGGATCTGGGAATACCCTGAAAACAAAAGACCTCAGATTTTAAAAAGACTTCATCTCCTGTCTGGGTATAAAGAAATAATTATATTAAAATCACGGAAGGAAATTGAGCAATTTTTAAGCCAAACAAAATAATTTCTGTATGAAGCAGTTTCAAGGACACAGAATCCTTTATCTGTGACAAATCTAGCTATTTCATAGTTTAGCGGAATGTCAGTCCTCCAAAGTCTAAAATCATTCTAATTTAATGGGAATAGCGGATTCTCTGTCCGCATATCTAGAACTACTCAAGTTAAAGAAAAAGGTTTTTTTGTTACATTGTAGAAATTAATTAAGAGAATGAATAACCAGAGGAGAATCATAATGACTAAAAAAGGACAACTAGAAGTTTTTAATTTAAACAGATTAATGAAGGATCAAGAGGAATATACTAATTTTATAGTGAGTGAAGTAAATGATCATGCTTTAAGAATTGCTGTAATAAATGGAGAATTTCACTGGCATAAACACGAAGATTGTGATGAATTATTTTATGTATTAGAAGGGGAATTATTTATAGACTTAGAAAACCATGAAACTGTTTCTTTAAAACCGGGAGAAATGTTTACTATTCCTGCAAATACCATGCATCGTACTCGCTCTAATGAACGTACGGTGAATATATGTTTTGAAAAGACAACCAATGATATAACAGGTTCAAATAGCTAGGCATTCAGTCCGCTGAAAGCTGCACAATTAGCCAAGGTTTCAAAAATCATCTTTTATGACTGGTGAGGTACGAAATACAACCCGCCTATAACTGTAACGAGTAAAGAAAGATTAAAGAATTTGTTTCCTATATAGATGATTGTAAAGTGAAGAAAAATGATACCCAGGAATACAGTGCAGGTTGGATTCATAGGACGGTTTCTTTTCTGAAAACAAAAAGATGGCGGAGATTATGTTTAAAAATGATGTTGTTCTGAACAATAAGGACCATGATGATGTGGTTATTTTCTTGAAAAATATCAAACCTAGTTACAAAAAGTAGAAAAGGATAAGGGAATGGGAAAATGGATGAAGAAATGGTGGATTTCATTTAATGTTTTAATTGTGTTCGTGATCATCTGGGGATTTTATTATACACATCCAAAGGATATTCATCGTTCCATCCGTGGTGTTGAATATCGGTTGGGGAGCAATAACGAACCAAAGCCTGTAACAATAGGCATTAATGGGAAACTGCAACGTTCCCTATTCGGTAAAAAAACATTTGCCGGTAAAATAGATTTAACAGGGGTTAGTCAGCCAAACCTGGAGGATAAAGATAAACAATTAATCATAAATTTTCAAGAGAATGGTGCTGGGGTAATTACTTATTCTTATTATAAAGATGGTCAACCTATCTTACGTAGTTATGGTGTGCTTTTTATAAACAAAGACTTTAGCAAAGTAGCCATTGAAGAATATGAGCCTGCAAATAATGGGGGCGGAATTTGGGAAGCTGGGAACGGATTGATTATTACAGGACCAGCAAAAACCAAAAAGAAAGCCCTTCAGATAGCTAATGAATTGATGGAAAATATGTTAAATGGATATGAACTTAAATAAAGAAAGGCATTAAACGATTAATTATCCTACAAAAAAACAAACAGCCTGTAAACAAAAGCTGTTTGTTTTGCTTTTTTAACATTGCATTAATTAATACATATTGGTATTCACACACTCTCAAAATCTTTTATTTTCATCATTACTTCTTTTAAAACATGTAAAGATTTCATCAAATCAGACTCATCTTCTAAGCCATGATCAACTCCATTTATTAACATACGAATAACGTTTGTATTACTTTTTACTTTTTCAAATGTTTCTGGTAAGTAATGTGGGTCTTGGTTACCTATAATACATAACCCTCGATTCGACTTGGTTAATAATGTATGGACGATGTTAGAGCGTTTTAATAATGGAGTTAGCCAGATTACATTAGCAGATGTAAAAGTAGGTTGGTCTAAGAGGTAGGGTAAGGCGATAGTTCCCATAGATTTTGCGATGACCGTGTAGTTGTTGTAAGAATTCTTCAGCCATATTTTATCTAATACAGATTGTACATCTGCAGTAAACTCTTCATCACTAATGAATGATATTGTTTCAGGTGAATAATGATAATTAACCTGCAATACATCATACCCCTTATTTCGATATATACCACTACTATAGTGCAGCAAAGGTGCTTGAGCTGTATAGCCTACGCCAGGCAAGATAATGGCGAGGGAATCCGTTTGATTCTCATTTTTAAAAAAGGTAAATGGCACCTCTTTATTAGCTGAAATGGCACTGTCTCTAATAATTTTCATATTAGTCCCTCCTTGAGTATCACTATTCTTGATAAATTCATTATTTCCTTCCTGGTAAAAGGATTTTTTATAGCATAATAACAAACATACACTTAAACTTTTAGGATAAATTTCATATATAAAAAGGTACAAAAAAATAGGGGATTTGACACTTCTTGTCGAATATAAGAGTAAGTGATTACTAGGAGTGTACCTTTTATGGAAATGATAGTAAATAATGAATATTTTTCGAAAGCAATTTCGGATGTATGCCGTGGGGTTCTTTTAAAATCAACTTATCTCAATTTGTCTGGAATAAAATTAGTGGTAGATCATGAAAATGTAAAATTGTTAGGAACTAATCAAGAAATATTCATTGAAAGGGTAATTCCTCTTAGTATTGATGGCAAAAAAGTATTGGAAGTTGTGGAACCCGGAACAGTAGTGTTGTCTTCCAAATACTTAAGCGAAATGATAAAGAAAATGCCAAATGATATACATATTAAAGTAAAGAGTAATCGATCGGTTTCCATCCAATCGGATGAAATAATGACAACCTTAAATGGATTCGATCCTAACGAGTTTCCCGAACTACCTGATATTAAGAATTCAACGTATTGTAAGATACCAACGGTTGTATTATTGGAAATGATTAGACAAACCATATTTGCTGTTTCTACAACCGATTTAAAACCGGTTCTTACAGGGGTATGTATGACTTTCTGTGAGGGGAAAATATCGTTTGCTGCGACTAATTCTCATCGTTTAGCCTATAAAGAGTTATTAATAGATTCTAATATACGAACAACCGTCATTGTACCAAGTAATACATTGGCTGAGGTTATGAAGCTATTAAGTAATGAAACAGATGATACCCAAATATTCATATCGAAAACAATTATCGTATTCAAGACCAGCACTTTAGCCATTTATTCAAGATTAATAGAAGGAACATTCCCTAATATTCAAGGTTTAATTCCTAAAGAATGTAAAACCACTATAACCTTAAAAACGAAACCATTTTTAAAAGGGATTGATCGCGCAACTCTCTTTGCAAATGAATGGAAAAATAATAATGTCCATCTAGAAATAAAAAACAGTTCCGAACTAAGCATCTCTTCTTCATCTAACGAAATAGGGAAAATGGAGGAAACACAATCGTGTGCAGGGATAATTGGTGATATGAATTGTCGGATTAGCTTGAATGGAAGTTTTTTGATAGATGTCTTAAAAGTAATGAAGGAAGAAGAGATCCGCATTAAGTTCAACGGTTCTATGAAGCCTGTGCTGATTGAGCCGGTAGGAGAGGATTCCTCTCAATTTCTAATTTCTCCTGTAAGATCAAAATAATTCCGTAAAATAAAGCACCATTCATACCAACTTTCGAACTAATAATATTTCAAAAGTTAGTGTAAGTGCCATGAAACTACAACGAAATACAATGCAAATTATTAAAGGGTGTGACTTAAGTGCTCCGCATTAATGAAGAACTATTCTTTATTTTGATTATTATTTGTTTCTATGCAGTAATAAGAGGTATTTTTGTTCTGAAAAAATATAAAAAGAATGAAAAAGTAGGTTTGGTAATAGAAATAATGAAATTATTGTTTGCTATATACGTTGGTATGGTTATATCCGTTACATTATTTCCGCTAACTATCTTAATGAATGGATATACTCCAGATATTCGTCATTCTATGAATATGTTGCCACTTGTAACTATTATCTGGAGAGCTAAGTACATTTTAACGGGATATAATGGTGATGTGACTTTTGCTATTTGGCTCTTAATTAAAAACGTCGGTGGAAATGTTTTACTATTAATGCCACTCGGATTTCTCACACCGATAATATTTAATAAATGTAATAGCCTCAAAAAGGTGTTGCTAATAGGGCTATTAACCTCACTTAGTATTGAGCTTCTTCAACTATTAGAGCTAATTTTTAGAATAACACTTGTACGTGCAGTGGATATTGATGACGTAATATGTAATGTAGTCGGAGTGGGTATTGGATTCCTTATATATAGGGTATTTATTTGGTTGGCGCGGAAATTAAAGATACATTATGCTTTTAAATTAAATCAAAACGATGCGAAAGTGTAATCCTATTGAGCTCTTGTGAAATTACAAGTAAAAAAGTAATCTGCAAATCATTTAGTACTTCTAGTTTCAGTGCTTTTTTGAAAAAAAATTAATAGCCCAGTCCCATGTGAACTAAGCTATTCCATGAAATTTAACTATATCAATCGCTCGTTAAAGAATTATTTTATTTCATCTTGTGCCTTCTTTTTATTTTCTGCAACTCTGAATTTCACTATCCTACTAATCAGTTCGCTAGGTAGTGGTTTGGTAAAAGAAAAATGTACAGAACTTTTTGTTCCTTTGTATGGAGATAATTCATTTTTAAAAGCATTCATTCCACTGGAGGTTGGATAGAACCCAATATGATTCTTCCAAACAGCAAAATATACCAGAGTCCCATTCAATGAAAAGGCAGGCATTTGGTAGCTTATTATTTCTTCCGCTTCTGGTGCTGCTTCTTTTATAATGAATCTTAATTGTTGTAGTGTCTCCTGAATCTCCACAGGAAACTGCATAATATATTCGTCAACTGTTTGAAATTTTAATTTGTCTTTTTCCATAATAGTATCCTTCCAAATTTATAATCATAATTAGATTTTAACATGTTTCTAAATTATTAAACCCGCATATAAAAGTAAATTTGGTAAAGCGATTTGTATAACAAAAGAGGTAAAAGATCTGTAGGGATTTTTGCAGAACTTTTCAAGCCAAAAAAGAGAGGCAAATTTATTGGGAATTTGCCTCTCTTATTTTTACTTTTATAATGTTTTGCGATTGGTTAATCATCTTAATGAAGGACATTTCAGGTTTGATTTGACAAGAAAATGTCTTTCATCCCCCGAATGAAGGACATTTCAAGATTGTTATCACAGAAAAATGTCTTTCATCCCTTATATGAAGGACAATTTCAGGGTGATTTCACAAGAAAATGTCTTTCATCACTTGAATGAAGGACATTTTATGCTTGTTTTCACAGAAAATGTCTTTCATCGCCTATATGAAGAACATTTCAGGCTTGTTTTCACAGAAAATGTCTTTCATCCCTTATATGAAGGACAATTTCAGGGTGATTTCACAAGAAAATGTCTTTCATCCCCTGAATGAAGGACATTTCAAGCTTGTTATCACAGAAAAATGTCTTTCATCCCCTGAATGAAGGACATTTCAAGCTTGTTTTCACAGAAAAATGTCTTTCATCCCCTGAATGAAGGACATTTTATGCTTGTTTTCACAGAAAAATGTCTTTCATCACCTGAATGAAGGACATTTTAAGTTTGATTTCCCTAGAAAATGTCTTTCATTAACTGAATGAAGGACATTTCAGGCTTGTTTTGACAGCAAAATGTCTTTCAACAGTATCCATTAATGGATCAAAACCTTTTCACAATCCTTATTCTTTCTTCAACGGATCATTTTCTTCTGACATTTCCAAACCATAAGCAAGTCTGTTTCGGACATTGCTTCTATTAGGATTCTCTTCAGGTCTTGCATTCTCCAATAAGCGATGTACGAAGAATTCTCCGGCTGTTATGATAACGGCGGAAATAATGCTACCCCAAGCAATTTGCAGGTAGTCGGCTAGAAGTACACTTCCGAATATCCAAACAACCATATATGAAAAGAGAAAATCAACGATGAGGGAATTCCTATTTCCAATTCTCGACAACATGATCCAATCTCCACCAAGATAGGAGACTATGGTTGTGAAGGCACTAAACCAAACCACCTGTACCCAAGTAGCATCGAAAAACAAATCCAATCCGACAGCATATGCAATTAAGCAAGTAACAAATTTAATGATAAGAGCTGTAATATGTCTCATATAAAACTTACCTCCTCTTCATTCAGTTTAGTCAATACTCAAAAATCCATTCACCTTGTTTGGACGAGAAATAAATTTATTTTAGCCAGAGTTGAAATGAACTATAATTTAAATAACTAAAAATTCGAAAAAGGGGAAGTTTGTATGTTTTCATTTAAGGTAGATGAGGAAATATCCATTGAACTTCTACAACAGCATCAAAAGGAAGAATTATTTACATTAATAGAGGAAAATCGTGAATACCTTCGAAAATGGCTTGCTTGGGTGGATAATCGAACATCTGCAAAGGATTTCGAACCTATTATACCTATATGGATAAAAAACTATGCGGATAATAACGGGTTTGATGCCGGGATTAGATACCAAGGAAAATTAGCTGGGATGGTTGGCCTTCATTATATTGATTGGAAAAACAGTACCACTAGCATTGGGTATTTTCTTGCCGAACATGCTCAAGGGAAGGGGATTGTCACCAGAACTTTAACATCATTGTTGGATTATATATTTGGAACTTTAAAGATTAATAGAGTCGAAATACAAATTGCTGTTCATAACCGGAAAAGCATTGCTATTCCGGAGAGACTCGGCTTTGTAAAAGAAGGAATCAAAAGAGATGGCCAATGGCTGTATGATCATTATGAAGACTTGGTAACTTACAGCACGTTATGGAAGGATTGGCAAAAAAATAAACATTCCATTTTCCTAACGTATATCAAATAAATTTGAAAGAATAGGGAATAGAATGATAACGGAATTTGATCGATATTTTTCCGACTTGGCAATAAAAGAAGCCGAAAAAGCTCTTATGGATCATACATATCCTATTGGAGCAGTCATTGTGGATGAAGAGAATAATATTATTTCAATTGGCCGAAATCAGGTTCACCCAAATATGGACGCAACAGCACATGCGGAGATTGAGGCTATCAGAAATGCCGGGCAACATATTATGGATGCAAAGGTAAATGGGAAAAAATTAACGATCTATACGTCTTTGGAGCCTTGCCCAATGTGTACAGGCGCTATATTATTCGCCAATATAAAAAAAGTGGTGTGGCTGTTAGATGATGATATGGGATTTGGTGGCTATAGAAAAATAAAGGAATCCTAGTTGTTTGATGTGCGATTTAATAAGGTGGAAATGATCGGAGAGCCTTTTTTTGATTTAAAAGAGAAACAGTTACGATTGATGAAACAATGGCTTGAACATCCAAACCATGTTCAAAATTTGCGAAAAAGTGCCCAAAATAGAAGTTGTCTCTAGTAATAATAGCGGGGATTAAGATGAATAAAGAGTTAGAAAAATTTTATATACATGAAATCACGAGATTATATTCTATTTTCATTCATTAGATGGAGCAGATGGCAAATAAAATGTTCCGTTATATCAAATAATTATGCGCCTTTTCATTTGGATTATAAGCGTTTATTATCCATGATGAAAAATGGATGATTTAATTACTTATTGGATAAAATTATTTAATTCTCAGTACTAAAACATCCGAATGATCTATTGCTGTTAAGCTATGTTTTTCATTTGGTTCTAAGTAGATGAAGGAATCAGGAGTAAGTTCAGAATGTTTCCCCTCAAAATCAAATAGTAGTTTTCCTTTTCATACAATAACTAGAATCTGTTCGCTAACATGGTATTGCTTGACCAGATTCTAATTGAATATGAAGGGCAGTATTTTGGCCAAATTCCAGAACTTTTTTAATAACTTTTTCCTTATTAACTAACTCGCCCTGTTTCTGAATTAATTTCATCTCTAAAGCCTCCAATTTATCGGGAACATCTGTAGTTTTTGAATTTCATTTATCTTAAGAGCTCAAAAAACCTTCCATCATATATATTGTAAAACAATTTAATTTGAGTTCCAAATGGGTGCCTATAAGCACTTCTTGTGAATATATTTTAATAAGGAGCTTGAATTGAGTATATTAAAAGGGGTGGAAAGGATGGAGACTTTCGGGAGAGGCTGCTTGTATATTATTGTTGCTATTATTTTATTAATGGCTTTGTCTTTTGTTACTAAAAGCATAATTAACATTTCAATATTTATTGCTATCCCTTTAGTAATATTGGCATTTTGGATAGCGAAAAAGAAGACAGACGGGAAAAAGTAGCTGCAAAAAGAAAAAACTGCTTGCATTCAAAGCAGTTTTTACATAAGAAAAGCGCCTGACATAGTATCAAACTAATTTTTTCATTGCCTTCATTTGTCCAAGATGATCTGCTTCATGATAATTCAGGAAGATAAATAAATCACCAAAGGTTTCAATGTTTCCGTATGGCACTTTTACAGGCAACTTTTTTTCAAAAAAGTCATCGGTAAGTGCCTGGATTCGGGAGGACTGCTCCTCTAAAAGCTGAATTAATTCCGTTACTGATGGAATTTCTCCACTCCAATCTGCAGGTTTTGATCCCATCGCAAATAATTGGTTATACGAAGCTGGTAAATTTGTAGACATTTTTGGATAACCAAACATATATGCTTCTGCAGATACAAGTACATGGCCAATATGCCAATGGATGGTATTGTTAAATCCCTTTGGTTGAACATCGGCAGTCTTTTCGTCCACATTGTTCAAAAATTTTAATAGCATTTGTCTAGTAAGCTGAAATTGTTTCATCATTTTTTATTCCTCCTCCTTGTTAAATATACGAAATCTCCTCTACGATGTAAAAGAATAGTCATTATAAATGTTGTGAATCATCCTCTTTGGTAGCTTTTCTTATGAAAGTCCGTAATATAGGAAAAAAGCTCTGTACCGTTGGGATTTTTATTGAGTGCTTTTGTGGAAAAATACATCGCTTTATATGTTTCTGGAACCCAGATATAGGAGTGGATGTAATCGGTCAAATGGAAACCGCATTTTTGCCAAAATTGAATGCGCTTTTCATTTTGAGCATTTTCCTCTGCCTCTACTTCCACCACTAATAGTGAAAAATTTCCAGATGCAAAACACCATTCCTTAATATATTCGACCAGTTTTCTTCCAATGCCTTGATGTTGAAGATTTTCTTTTACCGCTATGTAATCTAGTATTAACACATCCTGCTGATCTGTTTTTCCGGATAAAGCCATTCCAACTATTTTGCTGTCCTCGAAAGCTAAATGAAGATAGCACATATTTTTCTTAAACATATGCTGAATGATATCGCGTTTTTTGCGGTTATGCGCCGGAAATGCTTCCTCGTATATTTTCTCTGCTTCTGTCCATAATGAAAAATCCCAATCTTGAATCGTTAAGAATTCCATTATTTAGCTTCCTCCAAAGGTAATTTTTTGTCAGTATACTGCATCATAGACATATTTCCAATAAACAATGGTTGAAAATAATCTGCTGAAGATTTACTCTTGATTCGTAACTGAAAATAGTAATCTATTATGGAAGCTTATAAAAAAACATTGGTTTTCATTTCATTTTAATAAAGTTATGTTATAGTAGATATAGTTTTGATAATTAGAGGAATATACTGGAGGAGTTGGATTGCATTGTTATCAAACTTTCCTTTTATTTTAGGTCATGTGACAGCAGAACCCCATACGGAAAATGCTTTTCAATTATGGCTGATTTTAATAGTCGATCTGTACTTAGTTATATCAGGAATTGTTTTTATGTATCAATTATTTAAAGTCAAAACAACGTGGAAAACGGCAATAAATTTTGGCGTTGCACTAATAGTTAGCATGGCATTAGTTGTTTATTTTGGAAGTGTATTCGATTTACTCGGATAACAAGAAAGAGAGGTTAATAGACTTGAATTTTTATCGATTATGGGTACTTGCCTTTTTCCTTAAATTTGTTGGGTCTGCATGGGATGCTTCCTACCATTTTAGGTATTTATTTGAGAAATATTCGATTCCACATATTGTGAATTTCTCTGGTTTTGCACTAGGAGCATTTCTGTTGTTCTTAGAGTGGAGACAACCAAGATATATGGATCGCTTTTCAAGAAATTTAACAACCATTGGATATGTTCTATTTCTTATCGGTATTCCATTAGATTTCAGCTATCATATTAAATTTGGAATAGATTTAACAACATGGAGCCCGACACATTTTATATACTATATTGCTACCGATATAATGATTCTTGGTGTATGGAGAGCCTTTTATTTATATAAAAAAGGTGAAAAGCCTTCATGGAAATCACTTCATACTTGGTTTGCAATGTTTTTATTAGAATGTCTTGTATTTCCAAATATGCAACAAGAGAATGGTGCGATTTCATACTTCCAATATATCCACCATCAATCCATTGCATCAAAAGAGATATTAGTTTTAATTAAAGATCCGGCATCGCAAATATTTGGTGGTGTGCCGGAATGGGTATACCCGACTTACTCTGTTTTGGTCGTAACCTTATTAACATTAGTGGTAATCCGCTTGTTTAAGGATAGTGCAATACCATTAGCGGCTACAGCCCTATATATCTTATGTCGATTCGTTGGAAAAACCATCTTTTTTGCAGTGAATTATCCAACTTCCTATGTTCCGATTACTTTATTATTTATCCCATTACTCTTTTTACTCATAAAAAAACATTCATGGCTTGCGGGATTAATTGGAAGTGTGCTGTATTTCATTGGTTTATATTTAATTCATGAATCTGGAGTTCTTATCACTCCTCCTATGGAAATGTGGTTTATTGCTCCGGTAGCCATTATTGGTATTGTAATCGGGGGGATTATCCCGTTGATTAAAAGACAAAATTCTGTTGAACAGGATTATCAAGAGGCTGCAAGATTATAATTTCAATGACGTCTGATCATCTCAGGCGTCTATTTTTTTTGAATTTCTTTCTAGATAATAAAAAATACCGGCACTTAGGCCGGCTAAAGAAATTAGGTATATATAAAAGGGGGGGGGTGCTGCTTGTCCTTGCAACAATGTTATCTTACAAAAGCCTCCCTAAATTCCGATGAAATATCGATTATATTTAGATGAGAATTTACTAAGGAATGTTTAATAGTCATTATTGTAAAATTTTGATTTAAATTATGTAACATTTTTTTGTTTAGATATGTCTTATAAATATTCAGGTTGTTAAGGGCAGGAGGGCCGTCTAATTTGAGTGAGGACATTATTGAACAATGGTTCCATTTATATAGTAATGATGTGTATCATTTTTTAATTTATTATACTGGCACAAAGGATGTAGAGGATCTAGTACAGGAGGTGTATATTCGTGCCTTCAACTATTTTCATAAATTTAAAGGAGAGAGCAGCCCGAAAACTTGGCTATTTTCGATTGCAAGAAATTTAGCGGTTGATCGCAAAAGAAACGACGCCAAGGAAATGAAAAAGCAGCAAAATTCGCATATATATACGAGAACTTGGGAAGAAATGAGCCCTGATCAGATTTATGAAAAACATGAACAAGCAAATGAAATAATGCAAGCGATTATGTCATTGAAAAAGGAATATCGGGATGTCGTCTTTTTACGTGCAGTAAAGGAATTTTCTATTTTAGAAACCGCAAGTATACTCAAATGCAGCTCTGTAAAAGTGCGCGTTACCTACCATCGCGCCTTGAAAATTATTCAAAATCAGTTAAGAGGTGGCGAAGTACATGAATGAATCCATGAAGGAGTTAGAAAAAAGAATTAAAGATAGCTGGCCAACACTTGATTTAACAGAAGCCTCGAAGCAAACCATTTTGAATAAAATTAAATGGCATCAGAGTAGTAAAAATGATAAATATGCTATAGCAAAAGGGTTTAAAGTATTGTATATGCTTAGTTTAGCTGCTGTAATGATAGTTACATTTATTCTAATCAAACCGATGTTTATGGAAGAAGAAAAGAATAGCTTGGTACCTAATTCTGCAGTACAAAAAAATGAAGGCGAAACCAATCCTCCAAAAGAGAAGAAAGAAACTAAATATGTATATCCTCAATGGTTTAGTGGTAATTATGGAGTTTACATTAATGATAAAATAGGCTGGGTAATCGTAAAAGAAGATGCTGCAATGCATGGTGAAGCAATAAAAATTTTATGGACTAAGGATCATGGGAATGAATGGAAAACTATTTCCCATATTAATGAGAATGAAAATACAAACCTTTTAAGCGGGCATAAGGTAGGGATAACTTTTATTAATAAAACGCACGGGTGGATAAGTATTACGAATGATGCAGATCCTCAAGCCCCATATTTATTGGAATCAACAGATGGTGGCGTCAAGTGGAGGAAGCGATTACTGCCAATTCCAGAACAATTTAAAGACGTTCCGCGAAATATTACACGGGTAATATTTTTTTCAAGATCAGATGGAATAGTACCTATCATTGCTTATGCGGCTTCCACACAGGAAAGCAAACTCCTATACATGATGGTAACCCATGACTCGGGTAAAACATGGGCGTCAGTAACCGGAAATTCATCGGGCAATTTAACATGGGATTTCAGCGACCCTCATCAAGCAAAGCTAATATTTAACAACAAAACATACCTAACCCCTGACTTAGGTGAATCATGGCATGCAAAATAAGAAAAGCGTAGGCGCTTTGTTCATCCGCTAGCCGATAGGGCGCAGGAGAAATTTGAAGTGGCAATTTCACTTGGTGAAATTTAAAATGCCAATTTCACTTGGTAAAATTTGAAGTGATAATTTCACTTGGTGAAATTTGAAATACCAATTTCACTTGGTGTTAGAAACGTATTAAACTCGTTCATAAATTATTTAATAAAAAACTTATACATTTTTATCTTATAAAAGTGATGCCTGGCACCCAACACTGTGATACATTAGTGTTGGAGTGCTGAGGCATTTATTGTATATTAGAAGGTATTTTACACAAAGAACAATGTTCAACATTAATAAATGGGGTGGTGGCTTACATGATTATAGTCATCGACAATTATGATTCCTTTACTTATAACCTTGTCCAATATGTAAAGCAAATAGGGCAGGAGGTATTAGTCATTCGAAATAATGAGCTGTCTATTGCTGATATTGAACAACTTCAGCCAGATTTTCTATTACTATCGCCTGGTCCAGGTAATCCAAGCAATGCCGGTATTTGCTTGGAGGCTATTCGTCGTTTTCGTGGAGAAATTCCCATCTTAGGTGTTTGTTTGGGACATCAAGCAATTGCCCAAGCCTTTGGAGGCACTATAAAAAAAGCAAAGCAGCCGATGCACGGGAAACAATCAATGGTTTATCATGATGGTAAAGGTCTTTTTCAAAATATAGAGAACCCATTAAAGGTAACTCGTTATCACTCATTAGTAGCAGATGAGCTCTCTCTCCCTACTTGTCTAGAGATTAGTGCCAAAAGTGAGGATGGAGAAATTATGGGGATCCGTCATAAGGAATACAAAGTAGAGGGTGTCCAATTTCATCCGGAATCGATAATGACGGAGCATGGATTAGCACTTTTGGCAAACTTCTTTTCTAAAAAGCCTGTCTACGAAGGGGAAAATATATGAAACAACAGCCGTTTTTATTGTTTGAATTCGCGGATCAGGGAGGAAATCTTAACCCGAAGGTTTTTACAGAGCCGGAAAGAATTATCACAACAAACAGAATAGAGGAGATTCTACCTTGTTTGGAGGAAATAGAAAGGGCTGTGCAATCAGGCTATTATGCAGCCGGCTATCTTTCCTATGAAGCAGCTCCGGCTTTCGATACCTCATTTCAAGTAAAAAGTGGTGCTAAAATGCCTTTACTTTGGTTTGGGCTTTTTCGCGAAGCAAAGCAGCCAAATAGGATAGAATCCGGAACGTTTTCTGTATCAGAATGGAAGTCAGCAATCAGTGAGGAACATTATAGAGCTTGTATCCAATCGATTAAAAACGCTATTGAAAACGGAGATACATATCAAGTAAATTATACAAATAGATTAACATCTACCATTGCTGGAGATGAATTTTCCTTTTATCAGCAGCTTTCAAGAGCACAAGCCTCGAAATATAGTGCCTATTTGAATATTGGCGATTATAGTATCCTTTCCGCATCACCGGAATTATTTTTTCGTTTATCCGGCCGAAACATTATTACTAAGCCGATGAAGGGAACAGTAAAACGGGGGAGGACAATAATGGAGGATGAGGAGCTAACCAATTGGCTATATCATTCGGAGAAAAATCGGGCGGAAAACTTAATGATTGTTGATTTACTTCGAAATGATTTGGGGATGATTGCGGAATCCGGCTCCGTTAAGGTAGAAAAGCTATTTGAAATAGAACCATACCCGACAGTTCTGCAAATGACTTCTACTATTACAGCGAAGACAATGGATGAAACAAAAATCACTGATGTTTTTCGGGCGCTCTTTCCATGCGGATCCATAACGGGGGCACCAAAAATTAGTACAATGAAAATTATTTCAGAGCTAGAGGATAGTCCACGTGAGGTCTATTGTGGTGCAATCGGATATATGACCCCAGATCATGAGGCAATCTTTAATGTGCCGATTCGTACGGTAGTTATCGATAAGCAAACTGGAAAAGCTACATATGGTGTTGGTGGGGGAATCACCTGGGATTCCACATCAGAGGACGAGTACAATGAAATGTTAACGAAAGCAGCCTTGTTAACCGTGAAGCGGCCTCCATTTGAGTTGTTGGAGAGTTTGAAATTACAAGATGGGGAGTATTGGTTGCTTGAAAACCATTTAATGCGGCTGCAAAGTTCCGCTAGTTATTTTGGCTTTTTAGTGGACATGGAAGAAATAAAGAAGGCACTCCATCAGTTTGCAACTTCCCATAAAAAGGAAACAATGAAAGTGCGTTTATTGGTTTCTAAGCATGGCTCTATATCTATTAATGGAGAAAAAATAATTCCAATGATCGATGGTCAGATTGTTACCATCGCTTCTTCCCCAATAAATAACCTGGATCCTTTTTTCATGCATAAAACTACAAATCGGAAAAGGTATACTTATCATAAAGAGCAGCATCCGGAATGTTTTGACGTATTGTTGTGGAATGAAGATAGAGAGATTACGGAATTTACTAACGGAAATATTGTCGTTGAATTAGAAGGACAATTATATACACCGCCACAGACGTGTGGGCTCCTAGCGGGAACATTCCGCGCAGAGCTGCTTCAAAATGGCAAGATTAAGGAGCGGGTGATAAAGCTAGAGGAGCTTCCACTAGCAACTGAGATATGGTTCATCAATAGTGTAAGAGGTTGGATTAAGGTATCCATTGTAGAAAAATGAGGTGATAGTAATGTATTTAACCGTAGAAGAAACAGCAGAATATTTATCACTGCCTATATCCTATATCGAAAAACTTATCCAACTAAAACGGATTAGGGCCGTTCATGATGGTGAGCAATTTTTAATAAATCGGGAACAATTTAATACACATTTGGAACAAATGGAGAAAATGAAGAAATTAATCGAAGAATATTATAATGAGCCGATTCCAGAGGATTTAGATGTGAAGGATGAGGATTAATAAAGACAGAAGCTTATTTCAAGCAAGCTGTCCTATCAATAGTAGTAGATTGTAAAGGGGATGACTGATAAGTTATATTTCAGCATGTTAATTTAGTAAAGCCAAAGAATGGCATAAAATCAACTTTCTTGGGTTTCTTTAGGTGCCTTTTCCACAAAAACATACTTTCCGGAAGGCCCTTTTTAATTTGTTACATGGATGGTCAATATTTTTTTATTCGATAAGGTACAGGATACTGTCTTTAGTGCATCCCTTCTTCGATTTTCTTGTTAACGCGGGCACGTTCTGGTGATGAATGTGACCGCATCTTCGGTTTTTCCGCGTTCGCGGGCAGGTTTGAGTGCTAGATGTAACCTTTCTTCGTAATTTTCGCGATTGCAGTCATGCTAGGATGGATGAATGGTTGAAACCATCATTCTGTAGTTCAATACAAGGAACACAACCCAATCCTTGATGAACGTCTTTTAATATTATAAAAGCAGGTGGAGAAAAAAATTTTTTTCTCCACCTGCTTTATTTTTAGGACTTATCGGACAGCCCCTTTTGTTTAGAAAGAGAATAAAACATTCTTGAAATTTTACTGTATTTCACGAAAAAACAGTGAACCTATTTTGAAGTATTGTTTTCACCATAATATTGTATGACGCATAGTATAAGACAAATACTGTATGACATATAGTAAAAAAAAGTGAGGTGGGTGAATGAGTAATTTACTGCAGTCATTAATGATAGAGCTTCGAAGGGGAACATTGACATTAGCCGTTTTAAGCCAATTACAAACTCCTCAGTATGGATATTCACTTGTTCAATTATTGGAGGCATCAGGGATTGTCATTGATCAAAGTACTTTATATCCATTACTTCGCCGCTTAGAAAAACAAGAATTGGTGTCGAGCAGTTGGGATACTTCCGAAAGTAGGCCGCGTAAATATTATGTTTTAAGTGAATTTGGGTTAGAAGTTTTTTCTCAATTAAAAAAGGAATGGATTCAGAATACAAAAGAGTTATATAGCTTATTAAAGGGAGAGGATGAAGATGGAGCTAATTGAAATTTATATTTATGAAGTGACTCGTAGGCTCCCGGAAAAAAATCGGGAGGATATTGCACTCGAGTTAAAATCAACAATTGAGGATATGCTTCCTGATGATTACTCTGAGGACGATGTTAAGTCGGTTCTTAAGAAATTAGGGAATCCAGTAACATTGGCAAGCGGCTATAGTGAACGGCCTATGCACCTCATTGGTCCACGATATTTTGATGTGTATGTCACTTTGTTAAAGATGATGTTGCCAATCGCTGCAGTTATATCGTTTTTATTGATGATGGGGGATTATTTTATCGGATTTCATGGGGAGAAATCCGTATTGAATATTGCGGGAGATATTATTCGTTTCGGTATTGCGAAAATGATAGAGGTGGGAATTCAAGTCTTTTTCTGGCTTACACTTGTTTTTGCTATTTTGGAACGCGCAGATAAAGGGAAAGGCAACCATCCTCTAACAACCAATTTTAAAAAATGGACTCCGGAGGATTTGAAAAAAACTGTTATTATTCCGAAGAAGAAAGCCATTAAAAAATGGGAGGTATTTGGCAGTTTTTTGTGGATAGCCATTATGGGAACTATATATTTTTACGCCAATCATTTAATCGGTATTTACCATAGTAATGAAAATGGACTGGTATTTGGAATACCTGCATTAAATCAGGAGGTTTTACTCCTTTATTGGCCAATTGTTGTCCTAGTCATTCTGCTAGGCATCCTATTCGCGTTTTATAAGTTTCTGACCGGGCGATGGACGAAGAAAATGGGAATCATCAATGCTGTTATCGAACTGTTTACAGCCATTGTGTTTATTGTCATCTTAACTAACCCCAATATATTCAATCAAGAATTTACTGCATATATGGCTGATTTGTTTTCTACATCCGCGTCGCAATTTGAAGTATGGTTAGTAGTCGGAAGCATCGGAATATTTATTTTTGCGTCTGCTTTCAATATATTGGAGGGTTTTCGAAAGGCAAACATTCGTTAATACAAAATGAATATTTTAGTAGATTGGAAGGAGAAGTTCTTTGTTCAAGAGAAATAATAATAGAAACTATGTTAATCTAATGGACGAAAGGATGTTTCTTTTGAACATATTATGGGACTTTGATGGTACATTATTTGATACCTATCCAGCATATACGAAAATTTTGCATCAGGTGCTAAATGGAAAAGTAGATGAAAAGGAAATTTATGCAAGGTTAAAAGTTTCCTTTTCACATGCAGCTGATTTTTTTAACCTAACTGAAGAACAACTTAATAAAGTGGGTCAACTGGTAATAGATTTAGAGCCTAGTGACATCAAGCCTTTTGACAAGGTGGAGGAAGTGTTGAAATTCGTTGATAAAAATGTAATCATGACACATAAGGATAGGGATGGTGTTTTAAAAATACTAAACTACTATGGCTGGAACAGCTATTTTATTGATATGGTTACAAAGGATGATGGATATCCAAGAAAACCTAACTCCGCATCCTACAAATATCTTCACGAAAATCATAAAATAGATTTAGCAATTGGAGATAGAGAGATCGATCTTATACCAGCAAAAGAACTCGGAATAAAAACATGTATTTTTCAAAATGAAAATGTCGATGCTGATTATTCTATATCCAGCTATTCAGAGCTTTTAAAGTTACTCAAATAAAGATAAGGAAGATAATAGGAGCATTCATTCAATGATTAAAGCTGCATTATTCGATCTTGACGGGACATTGTTGAATAGAGACGAATCGGTAAAAGGGTTCATCAATGGCCAATACGATAGACTAAATGAATTTTTGGGTCATATTCCAAAAGAAAATTATATTACAAGATTTCTTGAATTAGATAATCGGGGTTATGTATGGAAGGATAAAGTATATCAACAGCTAGTGCATGAGTTTGAAATTACGAAAGTCACTTGGGAAGAGCTTCTTAAGGATTATATTAGCGAGTTTAAACAGTATTGTGTTCCTTTCTCCAACTTAATCAAAATGTTAAAAGAATTAAAAAGGGTGGATCTTAAGCTGGGGATTATTACAAATGGAAAAGGGCAGTTTCAGATGGATAATATTCAGGCACTCATGATAGAAGAGTATTTTGATATTATTTTAATTTCGGAGTGGGAAGGCTTGAAAAAGCCTGACCCGCAAATCTTTTTAAAAGCTTTGGACTTTTTAGAAGTTTTACCAGAACAAGCGATATTTATTGGTGACCATCCGATAAATGATGTAAAAGCAGCACAAAATGTTGGAGTGAAAGGAATTTGGAAAAGAGATTTGAATTGGGAAGAAGGAAACGCTGATTTTACCATTAATGATTTGGAAGAATTGCCAACATTAATAGAGAGCATAAACAAATTAATTTAAGAGAAAAGCACTCATTAGAGTGTTTTTTTTATTAAGCAATTTAATAGTAAAATAGTGAATTTTAAGAATATAATTAATGATGTGAATAATAATTGGGTTGGGAGGCAGTGAAAAGATGTCATCAGTGGAAAGAACGATGGAGCAAATTTATTTAGATTCTAATGTCAAAGAAGCATTAGAATATATCAAGTTAGATAATGAAAAAACGGTTGCAGAGCAAATGGAAATAACATCGATTCAAGCACCTACCTTTCAAGAGGAAGCTCGTGGACAATATTATAGGTCCAAATTAATCGAGCTTGGCTTAAAAGATGTAACAGTTGATAGGGTGGGGAATGTATTTGGTGTTCGGCCAGGGACAGGAAACGGACCTAGGATTGTTGTCTCTGCACACTTAGATACGGTTTTTCCAGAAGGGACAGATGTTCATCCGAAGATTAGGGATGGGAACATCTATGCACCTGGAATTGCCGATGATGGCAGAGGATTAGCCGTTGTGCTTACACTAATTCGTGCGTTGGATGGGGCGAATATCCATACGAATGCCGATATTCTCTTTGGAGCAACCGTCGGGGAAGAGGGCTTAGGTGATTTAAGGGGTGTGAAGGCACTGTTTGCAGAACGAGAGGATATTGATGGCTTCATTTCTATCGAACCCGGAAGTCCGGAGAGGACGACTTATTTAGCGACTGGGAGCCATCGATATAATGTTACCTATCATGGCCCTGGAGGACATAGCTTCGGTGATTTTGGTAAGCCAAGTGCTATTCATGCATTAGGAAGAGCTATTGCAAAAATTTCGGACATAAAAGCTCCAAAAGAACCGAAAACGACCTTTACCGTCGGAACCATTGGTGGTGGTACTACAGTCAATACCATTGCTGACAAAGCAACTATGCTTGTAGACATTCGTTCCACTTCTCAGGAAGAGCTTCTGAAAATAGAAGAGCAAATTATATCTGCTATTCATTCGGGAGCAGAGGAAGAGAATAATAGGTGGGAAACAAATTCTATTACAGTTGAAATACAACTAGTTGGAGATCGTCCAGCAGGATCACAGCCAGCCGAATCCATAATCGTTCAAACAGCATTAGCGGCAACAAAAGCACTTGGATTTGACGCTATCCTTGAAAGACCAAGCAGTACGGACTCCAATGTTCCCATAAGCTTAGGGATTCCAGCCGTTACCTTAGGAGGCGGAGGGGAATTTGGCGGAATACATACACTAAATGAATATTTTAATCCGACAGATGCTTATTTTGGAGCACAAAAAATACTTTTAACCGTTCTAGGTCTTGCTGGTATAAACAGTGTATGCGAACCGTTATTATCTAAGCATAAAAAATAAATTGTATAAAGGGGATATGTATATGAAATGGATCGATGTAAAACCATATTTACATGTTCGTTCAGCGGGAAATCCGGTGTATCATCCGAATGGTAGTACACTTACCTTTATTACGAATTATACAGGTATTCCTCAAGTATGGGAGCTTGGCTCTGATACAAATTGGCCATCTCAAGTATCTTTTACCGAAGAGAGAGTTATTTTTGTAAAGTACATTTCAGGCACGAATAACCGCATCATTGGTATGGATGCTGGAGTGAATGAGAAGCAACAGCTTTTCTTGCTAGATGAGTACAGTGACTTAATTCCGCTAACGAATTCACCGGAACATATACATGAATATGGAGGTAGTTCTCCAGACGGAAAATGGATTGCCTGGTCCAGCAATCGAAGGCATCCAGCTTTTTTCGATCTATATATTCAAGACTTAAATACCCTAGAATTTAGACAAGTATTTTCAGAGGATGGAACTTATTCTGTAGTAAAATGGCATCCAAGTGGGAAGTTCCTTCTGATTCAGAAGACAACCTCTAACCTGGATAATGATCTAGGATTGTTAGAAATTGAAACTGGAAATGTAAGATGGTTAACGGAACATGAAGGAGAAGCGATATTCTTATCGCCGCAATTTAGTAAAGATGGGGATCATTTGTATGTTTTAACAAATGTGGATCGAGAATATATAGGACTAGCTGATTTAGATTTGAACCGTTCTACAATGACATGGTTAGACGAACGAGATTGGGATTTGGAAGAATTAACATTAAGCAATGATAAAAATCTACTGGCTTATAGTGTAAACGAAGGTGGCGTCTCAAAAGGTGTGCTATACAATATTGCCAATAAAACATATCATTCCTGGGAAGCACCAATTGGTTCTATTTCTGGATTAACTTTTTCACCAGATGATTCTAAGCTAGCATACGTTTTTAATGGCCCTAAGCATCCATCGGATATTTGGGAGTTGGAATTAAAAACAAATACAACTAAAAGACGGACCTTTGTCTCTCAATCATCTCTAATAGAAGAACAATTAGTGGAACCGGAGTTAATCCACTTTCGCTCCTTTGATAATCTGGAGATACCGGCATTTTACTATAAACCAAAGCATCAAATGGGGAAAATGCCTGTCGTAGTATTTGTCCATGGTGGACCGGAAAGTCAAATAAGAGCGGTATATAACCCATTTTTACAATATTTTTTGAATAGAGGATATGCCGTTTGTACGCCTAATGTTCGCGGAAGTACTGGTTATGGAAAAACGTATACCCACTTAGATGATGTTAGAAAAAGAATGGATTCTGTTCGAGATTTAACAGAATTGGTAAAGTGGCTAACAACAAATGGAAATGCGGACCCTGACAGAATTGCGATAATGGGTAGAAGCTATGGTGGCTTTATGGTTCTTGCTGCCATAACACATTATCCGGAGCTTTGGTCCGCAGCCATTGATATAGTTGGCATCTCCAGTTTTAAAACGTTTTTGGAAAACACAGGTTCATGGCGACGGAAATTACGGGAGCTGGAATATGGAAGTATAGAGGAGGATGGAGAGTTTTTTGAAGAGATAGATCCAATCCATCGGACAAAGGATATTACTAGTCCTTTAATGGTTCTGCATGGTGCAAATGATCCGCGCGTCCCAATAGAAGAGGCGGAACAAATAGTGAAAGAACTCAAAGAAAGAAACCATCCGGTTACCTACATTCGATTTGAAGATGAGGGACATTTTTTTGTAAAGCTTAAAAATAATATTACAGCCTATACTGGGGTAGCGGATTTTCTAGATTGCTATATCGGTAAAAAGTAATGCATGAAAAAGCAACCTATTCGGGTTGCTTTTGCTTTATCAGAAAGAATATATTCTTTCAATTAATGGGTACAATATGGAAAATAGAGAAGGAGGAACAGATATGGAATATATTCAATATGATGAAATAAAAAATGACATGAATCAAGAATTGCATCATTTAATGGCAAAATATGATCTGGAGGATATTGGTATCTATGAGGAAGAGGGAGCGGGAGATACATATTATTTAGGTTACACTGTTAGAAAAGACGGAAAGATATATATGGTGAATATGCCTTACAAAAAGAATCATGAAGGCAGACTGGCTTTAGAGCAGCAGGAATGGACCATTCAGGAGGAAGAGGGAGAGTCAAAAGGGTACCATAGTTTGGAGGAGGTATTTTCGCATATTAACAAACAATAATACGCTATATGTACATGGAGGATAATGATTACATTAACGAAAGGATATCAATAAGAATAATATGAAATTATGAACTAGATGGAAAGGCGGGTGCTTATGCGTACCCTGGATCTTTATAAAAGATATTTAAAAGGAGAACGATTTAGAGGAGTAAGAGATTTAAATCTAAATAATTTATCAGTGGAACAGCCTTCCGACCTCATTGCTAATTCAGTCATTATGCAGGAAATGGCATGGAAGCATTCTAAAGTTCTGCAACGAAAAGGACATCTAAAAGCTTAAAGTTGACCGAGCATGCGTTTTACAATTGGATCATCTTTGCCTACACGAACTGGTTTTACAATCGAACTGCTTGAAGCACGCTTATCTTTTTTATTTGCTTTCATTTCTTTAAGCTTTTTCTCAGCGCGTTCCTTTACTTTATTCGATTGAATATGAATTTGAAAATTGGAATTCAAGGCAATTTCCTCCTTTATTTAAGGCTCTTTTTTAAACTTTGTTGTATTTCAGACCAAAATCTTAATAAAGCCATGACCTGCGATTATGAAGGGAAAACTTTTTAAAGAAAAGATGCCCCGACTTAAGACTACATTAAGATTTATTACAACATACGAAATACAACAATTCTGTAGAAAATAGCTTTCTTTTAGGCTCTTTTCTTAAACTTTGTTGTTTTTTAGACAAAAATCTTAATAAACCTGCGATTATGAAGGGATAACTTTTTAAAGAAAAGATGCCCCGATTTAAGACTATATTAGGATTCATTACAATATATGAAAAACAACAATCTATACTAAAGCAGTTTTCTTTTATGATAGTAGACAATCCTATTTTTCGTCAAGGATTGTCTTAAGCCAATTCTTCCTCCTCATCCGGTGATGTCAGAGCCACAATATTCTCGATATTCTCCACATTTTTATTAATAATATTATGAAGCAATTCGATTAAATATTTATCGAATATGTCAAATTGATGTTGGTAGCTGCTAAGCACCGTTGTAAAATTGTAATTTTCAAAGCAGAAATAGTAAACTAAATAGTTCTTCTTCAATAAATTGTCATTATCTGTTTTATTTTTCAAAACAGCCTCACCTAGTTCGCGCGATTCCTCTACCAAATCCTCAATTTGTTCAGGATATCCATCCTTCACTACCATATAACTAAAAGATGCGTTGAAATGTTGACGGTATCCTAATTGAATTTCATCTAAGAAATATAAGAGGGCTTCTTGATAATTGATTACGGTTCCTTCCAAAAAATCGAATAATTTCCCGGCAGCATCATCACTTGATAAATACGCCATGAGTTTCGCTTTACCGCCATTGATCTCCACAGTTTGAATTGCTGCCTGCTCTTTATCCTCCACTTCAAATTCAAAATTGAATAGTTTAAAGCGTTTTAGCCGAGTAAAAGCGACAGGGATGATCAGAAATAAGAGAACCCAAATGATTAGTAAGAATAGACCGCGAAAAATAATATTATTTAAATTGGAATCAATAATGGCATGTGCAATAACATTAACCCATGATTGGCTGTCAGAATGACTATTTTCAGTAGCTGGAAGAAAAATTCCACGCCATGATTGGCTTTTTACCGTCTCTATTCCATTAATGACAGATGCACACAGCATCCATCCGATGATAACTACGATGCCAGTAGAGTAGATATAGGGGGTGATAAAGTGGATCCATTGCCATAAGGTTCTTCTTTGATTATTATTTTCGGGAACACTCATGCCGACCTCCGTTAACATAATATTGATTCTATTTTGTATTCGAGTTCATTTTAAAAAATACCTTCCATTTTTTCTACAATTGTTATGATTAACAATAATAATATTATGTCAACTATAGAAGTTTCATTTAATCCAAAAATCTGCTTCGAATTTCAGGGGAGGGAATCATACAGCTTTCCATTTTCCCAAACCATTTATATCGATTTTTTGCAAGGAAATCGTACATACTATTCCGGATTGGTGCTGGAACGAAATAAAAAATATATAACCATTTCCAAAATCCATGTAATCTCCGGCAAACCTGGAGTGCTGCACTCGACTTTACGTATGCTTTACCCTCAGAAACATAGACAAAGCTATCGATGTTTTCATCGACTCCGTATTGTTTTAATAATTCCTTCCCAATGTCGCTTTGTAGTGATGCGAAGTGAAAAATCCCATTAGGATCCCTTTTTATAATAAATTGAACGCTTTGACTGCAAAAATTGCACACACCGTCAAAAAGGATAATATTTTTCATATAATCTTCTCCTTATAAGAGATTCCTTTCTTATATCTTATCAAACATTTATTGGTAAAGGTTCAAAAAATTAATAAATAAATCTATTTTGGTTGGAATTGCTTTAGGGCATATTACATTTGAGATGGAAAGGAGGGTTCTCTCTGTTGATGGATGAAAAGGATAAATGGAAATCGGTAGTAAAAACCGTGAAAAAATTGGACCCTGAAAAATTGGAAATTGTAAAAAGCACACTTCCAATTGTAAGAGAGCATGGAGAAGACATTACAAAACGTTTCTATAAAAGGTTATTTGATAATCATCCGGAATTAAAAAATGTTTTTAATATGACCCATCAAATAACAGGGCATCAACCGAGGGCACTTGCAGATGCTGTATATGGCGCTGCAGCAAATATTGAAGACATGAGTGCTATTATGCCTGTATTAGAGAGGATTGGGCAAAAGCATCGCAGCTTAGGAATTAAGCCGGAGCAGTATCCGATTGTCGGAGAGAATTTATTAGGAGCGATTAAAGAAATACTTGGTGATACGCAACCGATGAAATTATCGATGCGTGGGCAGATGCGTATGAAGTCATTTCTGATGTCTTTATTCGGATGGAAAATGAATTATACAAAACAACTGAAAATCAGCCTGGCGGATGGGCTGGGTTTAAGGATTTTATTATTGACAAAAAGGTGGAGGAAAGTGATATTATTACATCCTTCTATTTAAAACCGAAGGACGGAAAACAGCTTCCTGACTTTATTCCAGGTCAATATATTACGGTGAAAATTGATATTAAGGAAGAAAAATATACGCATTTGCGCCAATATAGCTTATCGGATCGGCCAGGTCTCGATTATTATAGAATTAGTGTGAAACGGGAGGATCCAATCAAACAAGATTTGCCTCCAGGTGTCGTTTCCACCGACCTTCACAAATTGTTTAATGAAGGAGACATCCTGCCAATTTCTGCTCCGGCCGGGGATTTCTACTTAGATATGAAAAGCGACGAGCCAGTTGTTTTAATAAGCGGCGGTGTCGGCTTGACCCCATTAACTTGTATGTTAAATACCATCGCAGAGAAGCAGCCGAATCGAAAAGTTTGGTATATACACGCAGCCAAAAATGGAAATGTCCATGCCTTTAGAAACCACGTACGTAATATGAGTGAAAAGCATGAAAATGTGAAATCCTACTTTATATATGAAATGCCAACGGAAACAGATCGGAAAAACCATTATTTTGATAAAGAAGGGTATATTACCCTGGAATGGCTAGAAAAAGTTCTTCCAGATAACAAAGCACAATTTTATTTTTGCGGACCTCCTTCTTTTATGAAGGCAGTTAATTCTGGACTAAAAGAATGGGGAGTACCGGAAAAGGATATTCATTACGAATTCTTCGGATCCTTCGGAAATTTGGATGATGAACTCTAAAAAAGGATGGAGCAGAACCGTATGAAATGGGTTGCGGTTATTCATTGTGTAAAAATAAATTACATCTTATTTAAAGCGTGAATTCATAACAGAATTCACGCTTTAATCATTCTTTTCATTTCAATGCATTCTCTATTTTGCATTTTAATAATTTCCGACTTTATATTTTAAAGTTACAATACTTGTTGTACAGTGAGAATAGAACTGTGCAAATATAGTTGAATCCATTCAATGCTAAAAAAAGAGGGGGAAATTATCTGGATCAGACAAGAATTATGGCTTATTTTAGTGCGTTGGGGGATGAATTTCCATTAGAGATTGTTACCAACATTCTAGGTATTCAACCGACAGAAACTTATAAAAAAGGGGACATTCTAAATAGTCCGGATAATCCCAATCTTACACCAACCAAAATTAGGCGGAGAACAGAGACAGATTGGACATTTAGTACTGGCTACCAAGTGTCATATGATATTAACATCCAGTTGGAAATAATTCTGAAGACGCTTAATGGAAAAACCCAACAATTAAAAGAACTGAAGGAAAACTATGATTTAGAGTATATAATTATGGTAGTTATTCAAGTTGAAAATAACGAATCTCCTTCCATGTATTTACAGAAAGACATTATTGATTTTGTTAGTGCAATTCAAGGAGAAATCCATTTTGATTTATATATAATTAGTTAAATTAATTAAAGCTGATGATTTCAGAATCAACAGCTTTTTTCTTATAAACTGAGTTCGTAATAATTGTTTGTTTTTCGTATTAATCCTAATATAGACTTAGCTCGGGGCATCTTTTCTTAGGAAGAATATGATTCTATTAGCAAAAGTCAGGTCGTTACTAGGGTCTTTGTCTAAAAAAGCAACAATTTTTAAGAAAAGAGCCTTCTTATAAGAATATTTGGGTGAATTACTTTGAGATATGTATTTTGAAGCAAGGTTGTTTCTCTATCAAAACGGAATCCGTAAGAACATTCTTAGTTCCTTCTTTCATTTACATTGGATTTTTAATCTGCTTCATTGTCATGTTAAAATAAAGGAATAAATTGATTGGAAGGGGGGATTGCTAAATGGACATGAAAATAAACCAAAAGATGATTAAAGATAGGTGTGGCATCGTTTCCTTCAATCGCGGAGAGGCTTTTTATCGTGCAAAAAAGGTTCAATTAGAACATATTAGCTCCGATTATTGTAGAGCAACGGTTGAGGGAAAAGAAGATTTCCAAGTCATTCTTTATAAAGACGGAAAAGATCTGAAAGCAGAGTGCAGTTGTCCTAGTCTAGCTTCCTTCCAAAGAGATTGTCAGCATATTGCCGCTGTCCTCGTGGCGTTAAATGATTATCGACGAAAAGGGAACCAATCTGCAATGGACGAAGATCAGAAGGATTCGTTGCAAAACCATGAACTAACCGCAAACTTGGTGGAACTCTTTAATTCTGAAAAGCGCTCTAGCTCCTACCGGAAACACTTTGAAAATCGGCATCCGCTGAAAGTAGAATTCCTTTGTAAACCCTATAGGAAAGACGGTGGGCATATAATTGGAATAGAGCTGAGGGTTAATGGGATTAATGTCCAATCCATTCGTGAATTTTTATATAACGTTAAAGATAATAATTCTTTTCTACTTACCAAAACCTTTACATATGACCCTAGCCTTCACTGTTTTTCAATGGAGGAGGATAAAGTAATACTCCGGCTTATAGAAATATGTAAAGATGAAAGGGTATATGCACAATCGCCTCGAATTCAACAGGAAGATTATGCAACTATTTTACCTATACCACCATCTTCATGGAAATATATGAAGGAGTTGCTAAAACAGATTTCTTCAGTAAAGCTATATTATGATGGACAAGCGTTTTCGGGATTTGAAATATCGAAGGAAACCCTCCCATTACATTTTAGGTTTTCAGAACAGGCAGGGAATGATTATCAATTAACGGTACAGGGCTTTGAAAGATTAGTTGTATTGGAAAGCTATCATTCCGTCTTATACAATGGAAAACTTATGGAGATGAGTGCCGAGGACTGTGAAAAACTAGTTTATATAAAAAAGATGCTTGAAGTATCTGAAACGAATGAAATTCCGATTCCCTCTGAGCAAATCTCTTTTTTTATGGAAAAAATTATACCGGCATTAAGACGAATTGGGCATGTCCATTTGTCTGAAATGATCATGAATAACATAAATAAAACACCGCTAGTGGCAAAACTATATTTGGATCGCTTGAAAAATCGTCTGCTTGCGGGTTTGGAGTTTCATTATGAAAATATAGTTATTAACCCATTAGAACAAACGGAAAATCGGTTGAATTCATTTCTTATTAGAGATGTGGAAAAAGAAAATACAATTATCGAGTTTATGAAGGAAAGTGAATTTACAGAAACAGATGGCGGTTATTTCATGCATAATGAAGAACTGGAGTATCATTTTTTGCAGCATATCGTGCCGCAGCTTCAAAAGCATGTACAAATTTACGCTACGACATCTGTTCGAAATCGAATTTTTAGAGGGAATGCACGTCCCAGAATTCGAGTAAAAGCTCCACAGGAACGGATAAATTGGCTGGAATTCACATTTGAAATGGAAGGTTTTGTAGAGAAGGAAATCCGTGAGATCCTAATTGCTCTGGAGGAAAAACGGAAATACTATCGCTTAAAAAACGGTTCACTTTTTTCTCTGGAAACGAGGGAACTAGAGGAAATAAATCGATTTTTATATGGAATTCCAGCAGAAAAGGGAGATTTGGTATCCGGAATTCAGCTCCCTATGATTCAAGGAATTCAGGCTTTGAGCTCGATTGACGATCAAAAGATGCTGGAGCTTGAAAAATCATTCCGGGATTTCTTGGAGAACATTTATAATCCAAACTTTAATAGCTTTACTGTTCCTGTGCAGGTCGAGTCTATTTTACGAAACTATCAGGTACATGGTTTTCAATGGATGAAAACTCTTGCAGCATACGGCTTTGGCGGAATACTAGCGGATGATATGGGACTGGGAAAAACATTGCAAAGCATCACATTTATTCTTTCCGAGCTGCCGATTATTCGGAAGGAAAAACTCCCTGTTCTAATTGTTTGCCCATCCTCCTTAACGTATAACTGGCTGAGTGAAATGATGAAATTTGCCCCGGAGATTCAGGCGGTTGTAATGGATGGAAATAAAAAAGATAGACAGAATATCCAAAAGTCAGTCATAGAAGTCGATGTAATAATCACATCCTATCCATTACTACGAAGTGATGTCCATTGGTATGAAAATACGGCGTTTCACACAATATTTTTCGATGAGGCACAAGCCTTTAAAAATCCAGTAACACAAACAGCAAAAGCAGTGAAAAAGTTACAAGCAAATTACCGATTTGCACTTACGGGGACACCGATAGAAAATTCACTCGAGGAGCTTTGGTCCATTTTTCATGTCGTATTTCCTGATTTGTTTCACGGAATAAAGGAATATAGCAATCTTACAAGAAAAACGATTGCCAGGCGGATTCGACCATTTTTACTACGAAGGATGAAGGAGGATGTCTTAGATGAACTGCCGGAAAAAACGCAGGAACTGGCTTCATCTGAAATGCTCCCTGATCAGAAAAAGCTGTATGCCGCATACTTAGCAAAGCTGCGCCATGATACATTAAAGCATCTAGATAAAGATACGATACGGAAAAACAAAATCAAAATATTAGCTGGTATAACAAGGTTACGGCAAATATGTTGTCATCCGGCATTATTTGTTGATGGTTATAAAGGAAAATCAGCCAAATTTGAGCAACTATTACAAATAATAGAAGAGTCTAAGGATGCTGGAAGAAGATTGTTAATTTTCTCGCAGTTTACGAAAATGCTGTCGTTAATCGGCAGAGAACTAGCGAATAGGGGACTACCATTTTATTATCTGGATGGGCAAACTCCATCAGAAAAACGAGTAGAAATATGTAATCAATTTAATGCTGGCGGACGTGATTTGTTTTTGATTTCCTTGAAAGCTGGAGGAACTGGACTTAATTTAACCGGTGCAGATACGGTGATATTATATGATACATGGTGGAATCCTGCTGTAGAGGAGCAAGCAGCTGACCGGGCACATCGGATTGGCCAGCAAAATGCAGTACAAGTAATTAAGCTAATTGCCCGCGGGACGATTGAAGAGAAAATAAATGAGCTGCAGGAGAAAAAGAAACATTTGATAGAAGAAATAATTAGTCCGGATGAAAAAGTTTCCTCTGGTTTAACGGAAGAGGATATTCGAGAGATTTTAATGATATAAAAGTTGGTCACTTAGGTTTAAAAGCAGCGCTTATCTTTTCGGAGCGCTGCTTTTATTTTTGTAAGAGGACAGAGAATCCCATATTTAATATCAAAATACACAATTAGAAAGGCGAAGAGGACACTGAGTCCGTAATTGAATTAAAAGCATAAGGAAATCAGATCTTTTTTGATTAATAACGGAACGTGTGTCCGCAAACATAAGAAAATATGCTGTTATGTCATAGATAGAAGAACCAGTGTCCCTGAAAATACATCGTAATAGCAGCAAGTGAAAATGGAGATGTATTTTCACCATGCATCTCGTTAAATTTATTTTTTTACTTTTAAGTTTACATAATCGATTTATTGTTAACATGAATGATGACTTAACTTAAATTTTAATAAATACAAAATTTTTGTTTAATTGATTGGAAAAATTTGATATAATTTATGTGAAATATTTCACAAATATTAGCGGGTTAAATTTGTTTTTTACCCAAGTAATTAACTCAGAAAGCGGGGAAATGTGTATGCGAAGGAAAATTATATTGGCAGGTGGTACCGGTTTCATTGGCACATTTTTTCAACAGAAGTTTCGAGAGTTAGATTATGATGTAAAAATTATATCCAGGCAGTTTTCCCATATCCCATGGGATGATCACCCTAGGATAATAGATGCATTGGAAGATGCAGAAATGCTTATAAATCTTGCAGGTAAATCAGTTGATTGCCGATATAATGAGAAAAACAAGGAAGAAATTTTACGTTCCCGTACGGAAACAACGAAGATATTAGGAAATGCAATCTTGAAGTGTAAAAATCCTCCAAAACTCTGGATCAATTCAAGTACAGCAACCATTTACAGACATGCGGAGGATCGGCCGATGACAGAAGCGGAAGGAGAAATTGGTAGCGGATTTTCCGTAAATGTTGCAAAAGAATGGGAGAAGGCATTCTTTGATTTTCAGTTACCTAGCACAAGGCAAATTGCTTTAAGAATTGCTATCGTATTAGGAGAACACGGTGGTGTAATCGTTCCATTTAAAAATTTAGTCCGTTTTGGACTTGGAGGCGTGCAGGGGCCAGGAACGCAAAAATTCAGCTGGATTCATATAGAAGATATTTTTGACGTTATTCGTTTTTTACAAAAAAGAGAAGATTTGAGCGGAGTATTTAATTGTTCATCTCCTAATCCGGTAACCAATCGGGAGTTAATGTCATTGTTACGTAAAGCAATGAACCGAAATTTTGGCCTGCCAACCCCTAAATGGATGCTGGAAGCGGGAGCTGTTCTAATGAAGACAGAAACAGAGCTTATATTGAAAAGTCGCTGGGTCATCCCTGAAAGATTAGAGAAGGAAGGCTATGTATTTACTTATAGAAAATTAGAGGATGCACTAAAGCAAATCATAAAATAAGGCTCTTTTCTTAAACTTTGTTGCTTTTTCAGCGGGAAATCTATGGAACTAAGCATGAGAATCACTTTCACAATGTGATTGTTAATGATGCTGGGGGAGCATGGTTGAAAATACTCGAAGAGGAGAACTCAACTTATGGAAATAAGAAAACCAAACGATTCGGAACATAAAAAGGTTTTATCACTTTCACCACAAGCCCTATTCGATGGAACATTAGGCGAGGTAAAACCGTCAGATGAAAAAGTCAAACTACTTATTGAACCATTATTGCAAAAAGGGAGCTATTATTTAATAGCAACTGAAGGCGATATTCTAATGGGTTGGATTCTTATAGGAACAAGTAAAGACCACTTTACAGAAAAGAAATACGGCTTTATTTATGAGTTGTTTGTGTTAGAAGAATTTAGAAGAAATGGAGTTTCAAAACGATTGATGGAGACTGGTATCGAACATCTTAAACAAGATGGATATTCAGAGGTTCGTTTAAGTGTATATGCAGGAAATCACGCAATTAAACTGTATGAAAAATTGGGATTCAAAAATAAATTCATTACAATGAGTTTGCCCATATAAATCAACTATCTTTATTTAAAAAGCAAATAGGCTTGTTTATGGAGAATTGGGGAACCAAGAAAAATGGTTTCCCAACATTTTATCGGAAAATCAATATTAAAACATTAACAGAGTCTAAATAAAAAGGATTTTTGTAATAAATGCCGAATGTTATTTATCAAGAAACAAATGGAATAAATGTTTGGCTTTTTGGCAAGAAATGAATGGACTGATTATCATTTTTAGCTTTAATAATTCGTATTGTTATTTGTCGAAAAAAACTTTTTCGTAAACGTTTGCAAATAAATATATTACATGCTAATATAAAAATACGAACATATGTTTCTTATCTTTAAAAAATTTAAAAAATGAGGTGCAAAGAATATGGTTATTGGAATCTATCCTTACTTAGTAACAAATGGAAATGGTCAAGAAGCAGTAAAGTTTTATCAAGATGCTTTCGATGCAGAGGTTTTGGATCTTAAAACATTCGGGGATATGCCGGACAATCCAGAACATCCAACTCCTGCAGAAGCAAAAAATCTTGTATTAAATGCACATCTTAAAATTGGAAATTCCGATTTCATGATCTCGGATACCTTCCCAGGACAGCCACATAAAATTGGAGATCACGTGACTATTGCGGTTACTATAAGCACAGTGGAAAAATCACAAGAAGTGTTTGAAAAGCTTCAACAAGGCGGTAATGTAATAATGCCATTACAGCAAACTTTTTGGAGTCCTTCTTACGGTCAAGTTGTAGATAAATATGGAGTAACTTGGCAGGTTTCCACCCAGGGTTAGGTGAGAAAGGGATATAAAATAAAATAATAATACATTACATATAGGCTGTATTGACAGCCTATTTTTATTACAACAAAAATGTTATTTAAAGGAGAGTGAATAATATGCTAGCTGAGATTGAAAAGACAAATTCTGGTTATACTGCTGTTTTTAAACGAATGTTGGATCAATCAGTAGCGGAAGTTTGGGCTGCTTTAACGGAAAATGGAAAGCTGCAAAATTGGTTTTCTAATTTGCAGACAGTGGATCTCAGAAAAGGCGGGACCATTAAATTTAATATGAATGATGGATCAGGGGAATCCATCGACATGAAAATTACGGACTTTCAAAAAGACAGTGTGTTGGAATATGAATGGGGAGAAGGCGTTGTTCGCTTTGAACTATCCACTCATTCAAATGGAACTCAGCTATTATTAAAGGATTTTTTTCCGGTTTTAAATGATCATACTGCAAAGGATATCTCAGGATGGCATATTTGTCTGGATGTCTTGGTATCCTTATTAAATGGAGTGAAAATTGACTTCTCTATGGAGGAATGGAACAAGGTATATGAAATATATAAAGCGGAAATGGAACAATTAATGGTAAGCTATTAGGAGTTTGCCAATAACGAAAAAACACATTTAAATATTTTTCCATCCTTGTCCTTTACCATTATTTTGAGAATGCATATTTTATAGTAATCCGCGACCAATTCATAAAGGCACCTCCAATTGAAGCGTATGTATTTTACATACGCTTTTTTTCTTTCCAATCCTTAATTCAGCAATCGTTATACCTAAGCAAAGCAGTTTATCCTGAAAAATTTCACATAAAGATAAATGTTTGTCTATACGTTTTTTTTCTACTTACATAATTTATTTGTATAGATTGTTTTTACAATCTTATTGGTATCAAGGAGGTGACTTGAGCTATGTGTGGTGGATGCGGATATGGTTACTATGGAGGCTACGGCTATGGCGGCGGTTACGGCGCTGGCGCTGGCTTCGCATTAATCGTTGTATTGTTTATCCTATTGATTATCGTTGGTACAGCTTTTGTAAGATGGTAAAATAATCAATGGAAACATTCCGGTAATGTACAGTAAAGGGCAGATATCTTTCTGTCCTTTATTTTTTGAAAATAGATGGATCACCAAAAAAACTCCACAAAATAATATTTAAAATAATCGTTAATCCAATGCTGACTATAATCGAAATGAGCAAACTTTTAAGCAATGTCTTTCACTCCTTTCATATATATTAGTAAAAACCAAAGTATTCTATACATAATCTAGTAAAATAGTACGGAAAAAGAAATAAAAATGTCGAATATTAACAGAAAATTTAGTATATAACGACTATTGAAATTGTTTTTATGTGGTGATAGAGTAATACGAAACAGTAATAAAGAACTTATTTTGAAAGGGGGACGGATTATTAGATTTATTTATAGCTATTAAAAGAATAATAGGAGGGATAAAATGCTGAATCAGCCCGTAATTGCGACCATGCTTATTTTAGCATTAGTTTCAGTAGGAGAAATTGTTTCTATCATTTCAAGAGCAAGAATCCCAATGTTATTGGTTGTGTTAGTTGGTTATCTAACCTTTGTTTGGACAGGCATTTTTCCTTCCAATATTGTGGAGAAATCAACCTTCGCAGCTGTTGGCGCAGTATTGACAGCACCGCTTATTGTCCACATGGGAACGTTAATTCCATTAAAGGTAATGAAGAAACAAATTAAAGCAGTCATCATTGCTTTATCAGGTGTCATTGTCTCATCTCTACTTATACTTCTATTTGTTACTCTATTCTTTGATTATAAAACAGCCGTTTCTGGGGTTGGACCATTAACGGGTGGAATTATAGCCTTCATCGTTACTACTACCGAATTAAAAAGGCTAGGACTTGTTGCATTAATAACGGTTCCAGTCTTAGTCATGGCTTTTCAAGGTTTAATTGGGATGCCATTGGCTGCTAATCTTCTCAGAAAACATGCTTTAAAACTCCGCAATGCAATGGATGCAGGTACTTACGTTGCTGCTACAGCAGAAGCAGTCTCTGATCAACCATCCATAAGTAATTCCAAATCAGTTGCAAAAGCAAAGAAATATAATTTTAACAGTAATATTATTTTATTATTCAAGTTATTTTTTGGCGGGGCTCTCGCTATTATGTTAGATAAATGGACAGGTATTAACTATAGTTTATGGTGCCTCGCACTAGGTTTAATTGGTACAAAGGTAAAATTCTATCAGGATAATATGATGGAACGCGCTAATTCTTTTACCGTTGGAATGCTTGGAATTATCTTTATCGTAATCTCCTCCATGAATGGTATTACCTTTAAAATGTTTGTAGGCTACTTACCGCAAGTAATTACCATTCTTGGAATAGGAACCATTGGGATTATAATTGGAGGATTTACAGCATCCAAGCTATTAAAATGGGATCCTTTTAAAGGAATTCCGGTAGCACTAACAGCTTTGTTCGGCTTTCCTGGAGATTATTTGCTATGCGAGGAAGTAAGCCGTAGTGTAGCTCGCAATGAAAAGGAGCAAAAGCAAATATTTGATGAAATTCTAACTCCGATGTTAATTGGCGGCTTTACAACCGTTACG
This sequence comes from Bacillus sp. FJAT-49736, assembly GCF_018343615.1. Taxonomy (GTDB): domain Bacteria; phylum Bacillota; class Bacilli; order Bacillales; family Bacillaceae_C; genus Margalitia. Next base: position 1,064,016 of record NZ_JAGYPI010000001.1, read on the forward strand.
ATTGCGTCTGTCATTATTGCAGGAATTTTAGTGAAAACACTATAGGTTTAGTTTGTTTACAAAATGATAGATAAATATTCTGTTAGTCGACCTTGATTCATTTTAATCCATGGATCAAGGTTTACATAAATGCTAGGAGGAATGGTAAATGGAAAAATTATTTTCGAAATTGGATGAACTATACGAAGAGATAGTGGAAATTCGAAGGCACCTTCATCAAAATCCGGAGCTATCCTTTCAGGAAGTGGAAACTCCTAAATATGTTGCGGAATATCATCGGGCCTTGGGACATGAAGTAAGAACAGAGGTTGGCGGGCGTGGTGTTGTCGCCGTTCTTAAAGGCGGCAAACCAGGAAAAACAGTTGGACTGCGAGCAGATTTCGACGCACTTCCAATTCAAGAGGAAAATGATGTGCCTTATAAATCAAAGGTACCCGGAGTAATGCATGCTTGCGGTCATGACGGACATACAGCTACATTGCTGGGTCTTGCAAAAGCATTCAATAATATGAAGGACGAATTGGAAGGAAATATTGTTTTTATTCATCAGCATGCAGAGGAGGTTACTCCTGGTGGAGCTATTGCGATGATAGAGGATGGTTGCTTAGAAGGAGTGGATGTCATCTATGGAACTCATCTTTCTTCCGCGGTACCAGTTGGAACGATTGTATATGGTACTGGACCAATGATGGCTGCAGCAGATAGCTTTGAAATTGCTATACAAGGACGCGGTGGACATGGCGCATCTCCACATCAAACAAAGGATGCAATTGTTACTGCTTCCCAATTAGTGATGAATCTTCAGCAAGTCGTAAGTAGGAGGGTTAATCCACTGGCGCCAGCAGTGGTATCGGTGGGCTCATTTGTGGCGGAAAATGCTTTTAATGTCATAGCAGATAAGGCAGTCTTGAAGGGTACTGTACGAACCTTTAATGAAGAAGTCCGGGATTTTATTGAAAAAGAGATGGAAGTAATTATAAAGGGTACCTGCCAGGCTTCTGAGTCTACCTATAGATATACTTATACAAGAGGTTATCCGGCGTTAGTGAATCATATAGAGGATACAGAATTTGTCGCGGAAGTAGCAAAGGGAGTTCCTGGTGTTGAGCATGTAGTAGTCGGAGAACCGCAAATGGGTGGAGAAGATTATGCTTATTATTTACAGCATGTAAAAGGGACATTTTTCTTCACAGGTGCGGAGATACCGGACCGGGAATTCACGTACCCGCATCACCATCCAAAATTCGATATCGATGAGCGTGCATTAGTCATAGCAGCAAAAACACTGGGAGCAGCAACTCTTACTTATCTATACCAAAATAGTTCAGTAAAAGGGGAAGCTACTATAGTATAAGAATTTTTACCTATTAATTTTAAAGGAGAGAATAAAATGACAGTTACTGTGATTAAAAACGGGACTTTGATTGACGGTAATGGTGGAGAACCACTTAAAGAAGCAGCCGTAGCATTTAAAGGAGAAAAATTAGTATTTGTAGGAAAAGAATCGGATCTACCTGTATTTACAGATGACATCCAAACCATTGATGCTGGAGGAGGGTGTATTCTTCCGGGATTTATAGATACACATGTACACATGATGATGGAATATGCACCAATTGAAAGCAGACTTTCTACTCCTTTTTCTCTAAACTTCTATAAGGCTCAAGAATACTTACGAAATACTATCAATGCAGGAATTACTAGTGTGAGAGATTGCGGAGGTACGGATGCAGGGGTGAAACAGGCAATTGAGCAAGGATATATTGTAGGACCGCGAATGCAGGTAAGCATTACCGCATTAACAACAACTGGTGGCCATGGCGACTCTTACACAGCTTCAGGTCAGTCCGTGAAGCTTATGCATGATGAATATCCTGGTATGCCAAATGGAATTTGTGATGGAGTAGAGGAAGTGAGAAAAACCGTTCGAGAGGTCTTGCGCGCTGGTGCCGATGTGGTTAAGGTACATGCAACGGGAGGAGTATTAAGCGCTACCGATCATCCGGAATTCACACAATTTAGTTTCGAAGAACTGAAGGTTATGGTAGAGGAAGCCGCTTTCCGTAAAGGTAGGAAGGTAATGGCTCATGCTCAAGGAGCAGAAGGAATCAAAAATGCTGTCAAAGCGGGGATTCATTCGATTGAACATGGAATTTATTTGGATGATGAGTGTATCGAACTAATGCTAAAATACGGAACATACCTAGTGCCGACATTGCTTGCACCACTTTCAGTGCTGGAGCTTGCGGAAGAAGCAGGAATGCCGGAATGGGGTGTAAAGAAGGCTCAGGAATCCTTTGAAGCTCATAAAAAAAGCATTGCTAAAGCATACAAAGCAGGAGTTAAAATTGCCATGGGAACGGATGCAGGTGTCATGAAGCATGGCACAAATTTACGAGAGTTGGCATTAATGAATGAAATCGGTATGTCGCCAATGGAAACCATTGTAGCTACAACGAAAGTTGCAGCTGAGTGCATGGGCTGGGAAGATAAGATTGGTACACTGGAAGCTGGAAAACTAGCAGATGTGGTGATTACCAAAACAAATCCGCTGACCGATCTTTCTTCCTTTGCAGATAATTCCAATATTGTTTTAGTTGTAAAAGGTGGAGAAGTCTTAAAAGACACCATTCCAGTAACTGTTCCAACTGTATAAATGAAAATAAGGTTCAATAGTCCATATAGAATGTCTTCTTCAGGGCTATTGAACCTTAATATTAACTATAATATTTGTTCAGCTTTGGAATCTTCCACCCTTTGACGATAGAACTCCGCTAAAGAGGCATTAATGTATGGAATTAGCCATATAAATCCAATGCCTAATGTAAGAATACTTACAATTACCCAACCAATAAAACTCAAACAAAGCAGAAAGTACTCCCATTTGTATCCATCCATTAATTTTCTGCTTTCTGTAATTAGCTCTGTGATGGTATATTCGGGATGGTCTTTGTAGAGGAAATTAACTTGGGAGTAGGCAAGGGATTTTATAATGCCTGGTATAATTAGTAATAATGCCCACAAGAAAGTAAAGATAAATACTAGCAACGTTAATCCGATAGATTTAAAATATTTTTTTACATCCGTAAACAATTGAAATAAATGACTGATTTCCACTTTTTCCTGTCTCACAATACTAAGAAAGGCCCAACTGCATCCAATGGTTATTGGTGCTAAAAATAATGAAATAAGGTTTCCGATATTCGTTCCTAAGGTATTATCTTTTTTAAAGTATGCGCCATCATCTATTAGGATTGAAATCATGGTTGGTATAAGTCTTTCTATAGCTATCGTAATGATCATGAGCAAAATAGCAAATCCCCATTTTCCTTTTAACGAATTCCTGGCATAACGTTTTACTTCTCCTATGCTCAAAGCTAAACCCCCTTCATTCATATATTTATATTTTATTAGAAATTTTCCAATAGATGCTTATTTTGTTTTCTAATGAAGTTAACAGCAGTAAGGCATTGTGAGAATAGAAAGTATCTATTTTTCTCACAAATGAAAGAAGATATGGAGCTTTCCATACCTTCTCAGATAGTCTAGTGATGTCCCCCGTAATAACCTCCGTGATACCAATGATCATGATATCCATGATGAAACCCGTGATGATATCCGTGATACGGATGGTGATAATAACCTGGATGATAAGCAGCAGGATAATACGGATTATATCCAGGATAGCCCATGCCCATGCCATATGATGGATAAAAATTATGATAAATTGGTGGCATACATCAACATTCCTTTCCTTCTATTCATTACAATATAAGGTATGTAGGTTAGTGGGGATGGAGCCTATCTATGAATAAAATGGGCTTTGGAATTATTAATCACAAATACAAAACGATCTCATACTATTGCATTAAAGTAATGTTGGAGATGGTTGAAATGGTATTTTGGGTCGATGTGGATACGAAGAAACATCGCTTGACCTTGTATGATGCCAGTAAAGTGATAAAGAGATATCCTGTAGCGATAGGGAAGATGCTGACACCAACACCAACTGGCAACTATACGATTATTAATAAAGAAAATAATCCGGGAGGTCCTTATGGCGCTTTTTGGATGGGATTATCCAAACCTCATTATGGAATTCATGGAACCAATAATCCCGCTTCGATAGGCAAGAATGTGTCGCACGGTTGTATTCGAATGTATAATCAGAATGTGCTGGAGCTTGCATCACTGGTACCAATCGGGACAAATGTATATATCCATGAGTAAATGCGAATAGAAAAGCACCAGAATGTTGGAATCAACATCCTGGTGCTTTTTTTTACGCTCTTTTTTGCATGTCAATACAAAGCTTTTGATATGCCATGTACTCTTGCTTCATCCCTAATTCATTGTAGATTTTGGAAAGCCATTGAACAGGCTTTGGATCTACTGCCTTTAATTCCATTTCCCAGCTGAAGCACTCAATTGCTTGATCATATTGCTTAAATTGGTAATATAGCTCCCCTAACAATAATTGTTTGTCAGGATCATCGGCAAGCTTCTTCATGGTTTCCACTTTCTTCAAAATAGGGGCCGCTTCTCTAATCTTTTTTAATGGTGAAAGCAACGCATAAATATCTTTAATACTATACATTTTTTTATTAAGTAATTGAATAATCCAATTATGCAAAAATTCCGTCGCCTTTTTAGGTTGAAATTGAAAGAACGGGATGAAAAATAAAGGAAGTTTTTCCAGGTATTCATGGCAATCGACTAAATCGATATCCTCTAATAAATGTACAAATTCTATGGTTTCAAATTCATTTAATGTTAGATTGCATGAAGATAATAAATGCAAGATTTTATTTGTTTCTCCCAACGAAAAATACTCTTGCAGTAAAATTTGCGGGATATGACGATGATTGGGCATTTGATTCAGTAAGACTTCCAATACCTCAATCTTTTGTTCTTTTGATAAGTGCTTCTCTAAAAGCTCTAAAAGTTTAGGAAAATAGGTATCATTACTGGATAGATTTTGTATATAAATAGCCATCAAATCGAGCCATCGTGATTTCTCTTCAAGTAGTCTGGAGAGTTTTTCGAACTGGGTCTCATCCCGCATTCGTGAAAATAATAGCTTCTCAATAAATATGGGATCCTTTTCAAATAAAATATCTGATTGGTTTTGATATAGTTTTGCGTATTTAAGAAAGTCTAAATGATTGGATAGTTCTTTAACAAAGGAGTGGGAAGGTGCAAAGTCCTTTAAAATTTGAATAATGCGGTAGCTTTTAAACATTTGACCATTACGGCGGTATTCATAATAGAGGCTTTGTATATAGGCAAATAATTTCTTTTTCGGTATAAATGATTCGAAAAATGTAGCAAGGAAAGCTAATTCATGTGGGGGGATGACGTTTTCCATTTTTTCTATTACTTGTTTGAAGGTACGTTTTTTATAAAGATGATCGGTAGACATGACCATTTGTATAAATGGATGATTCGCTGGAAGGATGATTCCTTTTTTGAAAGCTTGTGCAATATAAGAATGTCTTTTGAGCTGGGTGGCTTTAGCAGTAGTTAGATAATGATCCTTGTAAAAAAATACGTAATACACTTGTTGATGCTCGTCATATGCTTCCATAATTTTGCTTTGTAAGTAAATAGCCATTCTCTCAACGACTAATTGGATGGGTTTGTGATGATCGATAATCACTAATTGGTTTGTGTCCATAGGAATCCTCCTAATCATTTGTTCCGTTTCATTATAACACAATACTGTAAAACCAAAAAATTTACGATATGATTTAAAGAAGGGCATGGCAGAAGTTAAAGATAAGATTTATGAACATTACTGATTAATAGAGGTGAGTATAATGTATAAAGTGTTTGTATATGGAACTTTGCGAAAAGGCGGAACGAATGAGCACTTCCTAAAAGGAGCAGTATGCATTTCAGACCAATGCTGGACTTTCGGGGAATTACATGATACGGGATTGGGATATCCAGCCATTAAACATCATCCATCAGAAAAGGTTTATGGGGAAATATACGAGGTAGATGACGATGTTCTGATGCAACTGGACGAATTAGAGGATTATAGGGAAGGGGATGAAAATAATTTGTATGACAGGATTAAAGCAATCGCCTATACAAAGGAGGATGAAACAGAAGTATTTGTCTATTTAGGCGGCAATCAGCTATTTGAAAAAAGTAAATTAATTGCCCATGGTGATTGGTTAAAATATTTGCAAGGATTATAGTCACAAAATTTCCATATTTGCATAATGGGACTTGAAGTATAATTAAGGTAATAATATGAAATGAGGGATGAATATGACAATTCGTATTTCCAATCAAAGAATAGCTTGGTATATCATTCTGATTTCCCTTATTTTACTGGCGAATTATTCCTTGTATCATACGGATACAGTGAAACCGTTGCCTAACGGTGTAATAATAGGTTCATTCCTTGATTTCATGATAGTAATTCCATTGACCACTTATTTTTTAATTATTCGGAAGCGGTTTTCCATTAAGTACTTATCGCTTATCATTGCAGCCTGTTATGGGCTTGCCTGGTTCATTATTCCTTCTGATTTTATTTCTGCTTTTCAATATTCAAAGTATGTGTTGATAGGTGTTGAGGCAGTATTTTTGGCGACGGAATTATTTGTTATTATGTTATTAATCCGAAATGTCCCGAGAATGATAAGACATTATAAAGAAAGCAAACTTCCTTTCTTTACATCCCGGATGGAAGAAGCATTTACTTCAAAGCAGAATGCATCTCGTACAACGAAGATATTAATATCGGAATTATCTTTGCTGTACTATAGTCTGTTCTCCTGGAATAGGAAAAGGAATATAGAAGTAAGTAATGCTTTTACTTATCATAAAAAAACAAGCAATATTGCCTTAAATATTATGTTGCTTCATGCCATCATCATTGAGACATTGGGTCTTCATTTCCTTCTACATGAATGGAATCCACTTGTATCCTATATTTTATTGATCTTTAACGTATATGCAGTCTTATTAATACTTGCAGAAATTCAAGCGATTCGGCTGAATCCAATTATCATTCAAAATCAAGAGCTGCATATTCAACTAGGTCTTTCGAAAAGATTGGTAGTTCCTATAGATCAAATTGAATCCATTGGTTCTTGTAACCAAAATTCTATAGATAAAAAAGAAATATTTGATGGAATCTTAAATGATTTTGTAAAAGAACCGCCAAACATCGTAATTATGTTAAAGGAGCCAATTGCAGCAAGCTATTTTTATGGGGTTACGAGAAAAGTGAGGAGTATACATTTAAGATTAGATGCTCCGGATACATTCCGTAAGAAACTGGAAAGCGAACAGTATTAGCTAAAGGTTCATTTTAAGAGTAAAAACAGAAAATAGTACACTGTAAATAGCAGTCCAATTAGCAATAAAATTGGGCTGCTTATTTTTATTACCATTCATAATTCTTTCATTATGAATTGTTGCTAATGAACTTCTTTTATAAGTAAGAATATAAGAAAATGACATTTGGTGCTAGTATAGTTCCGTGGACACAACTTAGTTAAGTGCTAAAATAGAACAACGAAAGGTTGTGTCCATATGGGAAACAAAAATACAGGCAAAAAATATAATGAAGATTTTAAAAAAATGGTCGTTGATTTATATAACTCTGGTAACTCAGCTAAAGATTTAAGTAGCGAATATGGCGTTTCTGAAGTAACTATTTATACATGGATTAAGAAGTTTTCACCTATGGAAACAGAGGATGGAACATCAATTACCTCTGATGAGATTGCCAAAATGAAAAAAGAAATGCTCCGTCTCCAGGAAGAAAATGAAATCTTAAAAAAGGCTATGGCCATATTTGCGAAAAAGTAAAAACAACTGAGTTGATAAAAGTAATTGTAGATCTTCAAGACCAACATGACACACAAACACTGTGTGGTGTACTTGGTATTGCCAAAAGCACCTTTTACCAGTCATTCAAAAAAACAGAGTCTAACCGTGAACGTGAGAACAAACAACTAACGAAAAGAATCAAAGAGATTTATAGAGAAAGTAAAATGCGTTACGGCGCGCCTAAAATTCACAACCTCCTAGAAAAAGAAGGATATAATGTGAGTGTGAAGCGTGTACAACGGTTAATGAAGGCCGCTGGCCTTTTCTCCATTGTAAAGAAGAAATTTCGTCCTCAATCTAGTAAAACGAAGGTGATGGAGCGTGAAAACCTGCTAGATCAAGACTTTACTACCTCTACTATCAATGAAAAATGGGTTGCTGATATCACATATATAAACACGCTGAGAGACGGTTGGTGTTATCTTGCTTCCGTCATGGATTTGCATTCTAAAAAAATCGTTGGATATTCATTTGGACGTAAAATGACGACTGATTTGGTAATAAGTGCTTTAAATAATGCTTTGGATACTCAACATACAAGAGAAGGGTTAATCCTGCATTCCGATTTAGGTTCCCAGTATACCAGTGAAGATTTTCAAAAGCTTTGCGAAACAAGAAAGATAAAACAATCCTTCAGTAAAAAGGGCTGCCCATATGATAATGCCTGTATAGAATCATTTCATGCCATTTTAAAGAAGGAAGAAGTCAATCATGTTACCTATTTAGACTACAAAACTGCGAATCTAGCAATATTTCAATTTATCGAAGGTTGGTATAACCGTAAAAGAATTCACAGTGGTTTAGACTACAAAACACCACAAGATATTGAAGATCAAACAAAAACAGCATAAAGCTTGTGCAGCTCAAACCTAGCTGGATATCCACCGCACTCATGGTTTTACATGGAGTGGAGGGCATGATAGCTTTGATGGCATTGCCAAGTTTTATGAAAGCTGGCTTATTGGCTGGAAAGTCATACCCGCAGAGGCTCCATGTCAAACTAGCACGATACAAACAGCTTACATCTTAATAATCACAAAGACTTAACTTTTTTGTGTCCAAGATATTGACTCAAATCCA
>NZ_JAGYPI010000001.1:1072959-1804182 GCF_018343615.1 Bacillus sp. FJAT-49736
TTTATGAAAGCTGGCTTATTGGCTGGAAAGTCATACCCGCAGAGGCTCCATGTCAAACTAGCACGATACAAACAGCTTACATCTTAATAATCACAAAGACTTAACTTTTTTGTGTCCAAGATATTGACTCAAATCCAATTGAAAATTAAAGGATCTAATGAAGTAAGTTAGGAAGGATAGTTAACCTAATAGAAACCTATTTTTGTACTAAAGGTGGCCTTAATCGTTAAATGATAAAAATGAGGTGAAATATATCCTTGATTCAAGAGTTAACCACCTTAATATTGTTCTATAGGGGTAATAAAGTTCGAGAAAAAATATTCATACAATATTAAAAGTTATGATATATTCTGAAGAAGTAAAATCCTTTATGGAGGTATTAAATATGTGCGGACATTCAAAAACTCCTCTACCACCACCACCCTATTACGCAGTGGTATTTACTTCGCAACGAACGGAGGGCGATAGAGGTTATAGCAAAATGGCAGAAAGATTGGAGGAAATGGCTTCACAACAACAAGGATTTTTAGGCATAGAAAGTGCAAGAGATAGTGGATTGGGTATTACTGTTTCATATTGGGAGTCCTTAGATGCAATAAGGAATTGGAAAGAAAATTCATCCCATAAATTTGCACAAGAAAAAGGGAAAGAAGAATGGTATAAAAACTACACTGTTAGGGTCTGTAAGGTTGAGAAGGCATACTCATTTGAAATGTGAATCATATTATGATAACGGGTGTATAACCGAAACAACGGTAATGTTTTTTCTTATTGAAGTAATGGCTGATTTAGTTGAAGAAAAATAAAATGCCCCTCTTGAAGGGGCTTTCTTCATATTTAACTAAGGGTCAGGATTGTTAAAGAAGGAACTTAATGTATTTTGTCAACAATAGTGTACAAGGCTTTTTTGAAAAGAAGTAAAATGGAAGGAGTGAAAAAGTTATGATAAAAAATCATATACCAGTTGATCAATCGGCCAAAAAGTCAAAGAAATCGTCCGTGGAACAACAAGTAGCAGAATTTATGGACAATCTTGAACACCCCCTGAAAGAAGAAATAGGGGAAGTTAGAAAAATCATTTTAAGTGCTAATAAACAAATTAATGAACACATAAAATGGAATGCTCCCAGTTTTCAAGTTGGAAACGAAGACAGGATAACATTTAATCTACATGGAAAAGGATTTTTTCGGCTTATCTTTCATTGTGGAGCAAAGAAAAAAGATGCTATTGGGCAGGGATATCTATTTGATGATACTACAGGTATATTGGAATGGGTTGCTGGTGACAGAGCTATAGTTAAATTTACGGATATGAATGATGTGAAAGCTAAGGAAAAAAAACTTACAGAAGTAATAACTAAGTGGATAGAAGTGACAATTTCCTAGAAAGTAATGCCAACCATTGCCTACGGGGGAGATTAATTCAAAAGTATAATTTTTCTTCCCTACATATTTTCTGGAGTAATGCCCGACACCCTGCTGAAATAAGACTATATGTTTCTTCAAAGTCGCCGGTGTAAAATGGATCGGGTATATCTTTCCTGTCATTGGTCAGGTCTAGCAACCTAATGATCTTTGGATGATTAGGTTTGCCAGTTATACTATAAATATTTTTGATGTTACTCTTGTCCATACCTATAATGTAGTCGAACTTCTCAAAGTCTTCTTTGATTAGTGGGCGTCCCACAAGCCCCTTTGAAGAGATATTGTATTTCTTTAGAATATCGAGTGTTCCTTTGTGAGGAGGTAAGCCGATTTGCCAAGAACTAGTTGCAGCGGAATCGACTAAGATTATGTCATTTAAATTTTCTTGCATGACCATGTCACGAAACAAAGCTTCAGCCATCGGTGAACGGCAAATATTCCCCAGGCATACAAACAAAACGCTAATCATGTTATTTACTCCTTTTTTTATCTTATTTTCACAAACACTATTCCATGTACAGAACACCTTATTCGTCATTACAAAATATGTACTACATAGAAATTTGGAACCGCGTACGTATTTTATCCATGTTTTATTAGATAATATGGACAAACTAGTAGCCGGTTTTGAGAAAGAGCCAATATCTTGGAGAATTAATTGGTGATTGAATTATGAGGTGGTATTGCTTCTATATGAATAAGACATTTTTCTTGTTGAAACTAAACAAGCAGTATATTTGTAGGAAGGTTACGATTCCACAGCTATTATTAATGGTATAATTCTCTATATAAAAAAAGCTGAATTGCAATGATTGTTGTTTTTCGAACTTTTTTTGGCTCAAGAGCATACAGAGCGCCACAAAGTTTATGAAGAGATCCTAAAAATATAAACAAAAATCATTTTAATTTACAATTGAGGTAATCCATGAAGTTATATACACTTAAAAGGAAATTTAATGGATATAAAAAAGGAACCCAATTTTACTTGATTGCTGAATCAGAATTTATAGGGGTAAAAGAGTTTGTTTTGAGAACGAAAGATTTAAAGAATAGTATATCGGTCAATGAAACGGAACTTCTTAAGAATTTTTTTCAAAAGGGAAATCTTTTTAACGAATAAATGGTGAAGTACATAGGAGGGATATCAAAGGAGTAGAAGTGGACTTAACGTACATAGTACGAACATTTTTTAAAATAAGGAAATAGATTTTTTTAAACTATAAGGAGCGATTGTTAGTCTGATTGTCTTGTTGTGTGATAAAGGGGTAGGTTTCCTCAATAGGAATACAGATACTTTCAAATTTATTTTTGAATAGTGAATGAAAGCTCTGTAAATTGTTAATCAATATGTTATACTAAGATGAACCTTTAAAGCTAGAATCATTTTACAGTACCTGTTTTTAGATTCCTACTCGATCGTTGGGTAGGTTTTTTTATTTGAGAATAATCAAGAAATAGATAAAAAAACAGGCTCTATAAATAGGGCCTGTTTTCATAAGCAATATCCAGATTAAGCTTTTTGAACGTTAGCTGCTTGCTCTCCACGAGGTCCTTGCTCAACATCAAATGTTACTTTTTGACCTTCGTCTAAAGATTTGAAACCTTCACTTTGGATAGCTGAGAAGTGTACGAATACGTCGCCTCCATTAGCACGCTCGATAAAACCAAAACCTTTTTCTGAATTAAACCATTTAACTGTACCTTGTTCCATTATTGTTTCCTCCTAGTGTGTTACCACACAATGTATTACTATCCTTGCCCAAAGTGATCATCAAGACGAAAAGTCGACACTTATACTATCCTTTACACCGAACAAAAATAATTCACTTCCTATCATAACAGAAAATCGAAAAACATGCAAACTCTTGGGGCTTGAATTGTATTTTTTTATTAATATGTACTTGTACTTAAGGGATATTTGGATAGGTTAGCGAAAATTGCGGTTGGAATTATAACATCGTAGAAGCTTGTAGGAATAGAAAAAATGGTTTACCCCTTTTAGGGAGTGTAAATAATGTTTGAAAGTATTTGAGATATTATTTACAAGGAAGTAGTCGAGTTATTTGTGCCATTGATTGTTCTTTCACAAATGAAAATAATTTAAATCAATGGAGCAGCCGGAAAATTGTTTTAGAGCTTTTAGGAGAAAAAGTAATTGGACCCTTTAAATATATTTCAGGATACTCCTTAATCATAGAAAAAATAGCGGGCATATAATCATCCAGCATTCTATAGGAGAAATTGTTAATTCAGAATTTAAGTGACAATAACCATTATTGGACTTTTTTTCACATTCGTATGGGGAGGTGTGGTAGGATATTGTTTATTGCAAGATAATTGGTTAATAACCGAGTGAAATGACTAAAACAAACTCGTTAGGTAAATCAACTTAGAATAATAATGGAGTGATTTTATGAGTAAAGCTAAAGGAAAAGGCGGTACAGGGAGAGGAACAGACAAGAAGGGGTGGAATCGTTGGCAAGCGAGTACAAACAAAAAAAAGAGTGCAAAACCATATAAAAGTAAAGGTACAAAAAAAGTTTCTACAAATGACACCACGAGCAATAGTTAAGGTCTCTTATCCAATATTTAGATGATTGTGGAATAAATACAGCATACGAGCTACCTATGAGCAGATTAACGGCTGCCTGTTTAGGGAGCTTTTTTCTTTTTGAGTTTACGGGACAGGATAGTTTAATAAGAAATCATGCCTTATTGTGATTGACCTATTTATTAAAACCATGAATTATCTCAACAGTTTTTTTTAAAACTTCAAAAGAAGAATATTCCTTTTTCATGAGTGACAGAATAAAAACAAAAAATTGGAATGAGCATTGAATATATGTTCTTATTTTTAGTGGTAACAATTCAGGCTATTGTTGCATGGTGGTGGGGGGATTGGAAAAACTGGAATAAATATCAGTCCACCATATTATATTTTATTACTTTTGACTTACTTTATAATTTTCTTTGCTATAACTTCATAATGTGGGAATACGAACCATCTTTCATCTTCCCAAACCACACTTTATTCAATATTTTTGTAATGTTTATTTCTTATCCATCTATTGTTTTAATTTATTTGGGGAATTTCCCCATGAAACGAAAATTTCAATTTTTGTGGATTTCCTTCTGGTCGTTATTTCTTTTATTGCTGGAAATTTTGAGTTTAAAAATATTTAGAGAAGTAACTAACCATCATGGTTGGAATCTTATAGTGAATTATATTTTTTATATACTAATATTTTATATGTTACGACTTCACTACAAGAAACCATTGTTGACATATGGATTGTCTAAATTAGCAACCACCGTACTGTTATTAATTTTAAGGTACCAATTTCGGTAATGAAGTGACTATGTTTTCTTATTCAACTTTAGGGGGCAAGAGTTGAAGATCCAGCTGCCAATTTGGTGGCTTTTTTTATTCGACTAAAAGGGAAGTTTAGTACAACAAGAAAATAACATTCTTTTGTCACATATGATTTCATGAACTTAAAAAAGGGGGAGTTAATATGCGTACCATAAAACAGAAATACAAATCCAACCATCAAACGTATAAGTAGTAATCCTAAGTCTGCATCATCTCACACCAAAAATAAGACTCTATTCCTTTTAATTCTCTAAAAATCTGAATTCAAGCTTATGTAGTCTAAAATTGTATTATTAAGTACGAATAGGAATTTTTATTGACTAATCAGTCCAAAAAGGTTAATATATTTTTCAGAAAGGGGGTGGGGAAGCATTTGGCAAGAAATAAAGAATTTGATCCATCTATTGTGCTACGTAAATCCATGGAAATTTTCGGACATTATGGCTATGAAGGTACTTCACTGCAAAATTTACTAGATGGTTTAGGAATAGCACGCCAAAGTTTATACGACACATATGGGACGAAAAGGGATTTGTTTATTTCTGCAGTAACACATTATATAAATGAAAAAAGTGCTACTGTTATATCGAAATTGGGGAGCTCTGGATCAGTAAAAGTAGCTATTAGTGAAATTTTTTATGAGGGAATAAACGTCTTAAAGGATGATGTAAAACGTAAAGAGTGCTTTATTATGGATAGTGCTATTGCTCAAATACCTCATGATCCGGAAATCGCAGAGTTTTTCAATAAAGATCTAAAACGTTTAGATGAAGCTTTCTATAAAGCATTGGTACGGGCTCAAGAACAAGGTGAAATTGAGATGCAAAAAGATATAGTTGCTTTGGCTAATTATCTAAATTACTCAAGATATTCATTGACTCAGATAGCTAAGTTATCATCGGATCCTAGTGAATTAGATGTTTTTGTTTCTGTTATTCTCTCGGCATTAGAATAAAGTGGAGCTTATGAAAAGGCTTCATTCTCTTTTGAATATTTTTGACTATTTAGTCCAAAAACTATTTTAGGTAGATTGTTTTTAATACTTTTTTTATTTAAATTATAGACCGTTTGGTCTAAAAAGGATGTTTTTTATTATATATTGTAGACTGTTTGGTCTGAAAAGAAGGGAAGATATATTGAATGAAAGTAAATAAATCTAAGGGGTTAGCTCTAACTCTATTAGCTGTATCTCAGTTGATATTAGCACTCGATTACACGATTGTTTTTGTTGGTTTACCATCTATTGCTGAAGGATTAGGCTTTTCTGCAAATTCGTTGCAATGGGTAGTAAGTGCATTTTCTCTAGTTTATGGGGGATTATTACTTATTGGAGGAAGATTGTCGGATTTAGTGGGAAGAAGAAAAATGTTTATAATAGCAACCGCATTATTCGGTTTAGGATCTTTACTTGGTGGTTTAGCAAATTCTGATACGATGCTTATTATAGCAAGAGGAATTCAAGGACTAGGTGGGGCATTACTATCTCCGGCAACCTTATCATTGATTATGTCAAATTTTGAGGAAGGAAAAGAACGAAACCGTGCAATGGCGGTATGGTCAGCAATGGGAGGAGTAGGTTTATCACTTGGTTTATTGCTAGGTGGAGTGTTAACAAATTATTTGGGATGGGAAGCAATTTTCTTAGTAAATGTACCCATTGCAGTTCTAGTTCTTATATTGGCTCCATTTGCTCTTCAAGAAAGTAAAGTAACGTTAACTACGCGTCATTATGATGTATCTGGAACGATTTCAGTGACAGCAGGAATGATTTTAGTAGTTTATTATCTAATTCAATCCCCAGTTCAGGGCTGGACAAATCAATCAACAATCATTCCTGGGATTATAGGATTTTGTTTACTAGTATTGTTTGTCATTATTGAAAAACGTTCGAGCAACCCATTAATTCCATCTAGTTTGATTCGCAAACGTACTTTAGTCAGCGCTACTATCAGTGCAGCATTGTTTGCTGCATCTTTTGGAACACTTTACTACTTTTTGACTCTGTACACGCAACAAGTAATGCATTTCTCTGCCGTTCAATCAGGAGTAAGCTTCCTTCCTTTAACACTTAGTGTTTTATTGGGTTCGAAGTTTATTAACAAAATGATTAATTCAATAGGGATTCCTGGTACAATGGGCACTGGAATGGGACTTGGAGCTCTAGGATTTATAATTCTTACCCAATTAACTGTGCATGGGTCTATTTGGGCAATGATAATAGGTACTATTGTTGTAGGCTTCGGTCAATCATTTGTATTTACTACAATGTATATTGCTGCTAGTTTAGGTATTGAAATGAAAGAACAAGGGGTTGCATCTGCTATTATAAATACAGGTCAACAAATTGGTTCTGCAGTAGGGTTGGCTGTTGTTATGGCAATAGTCTCAGCTGTCTTTAATACCAGTGGATCATTAGAAGAAATGGGAAGCGTTTTATTGACCGATGCTGTCAATCTGGCACTGATTATGGAAGCTGTAATTGCCTTGATGGGACTATTAGTAGCATTTACTTTAAGACAAAGGAAAGCTTCTTCAACGGTTACATATAAATCATTAGATAAATAGGCTATTAATTCTAGCTTATACACCTAACCTTAATATTAAAACCAGTTAATAGTTTGTCAACATTATCCCATAAAAACTTAAAAAAGTTCATGATGGCAGGTTAGCTTAAGAAGAAACCTTTTGTATATATGGAAATGATTTTTGCCCCAAAAGAAGCTAAATAATTCTTATTCTGCTATAATAGTTGGAAGAGTCAGAAAAGAGTTGAAATCTTATAAAGTAATAAAACAGGAGTTGTTGGAATGAGTAATATCAGGTTTTTAATGATTAAGCATAATCAAATGGAAGGGGAGCGTATCAAATTACGTCCGGTTTCACTTGATGATGTTGATGATATGTATGAGTATACATCTGATGAAGAAACTACACGTTACATTTATGACCAACATACAGATGTAAACCAAACGAAGAAAATGATAGCAAACTATTATATGAAAGAACCAATCGGTATGTATGCAATCGTGTTAAAAGAGAGCAACAAAATGATTGGGACATTTGAGTTTAGAATACATGAATGGAATAATAGTGGAGAACTAGGCTTTACATTGAATAGTCATTTTTGGGGTAAGGGCTACATGACAGAAGCAGGGAAATTAATACTCGAATTAGCCTTTCATACACTAGGTTTAGACCGAGTGTATGCGGGACATGATGTAAGGAATGGTGCTTCAGGAAAAGTATTGAGCCGTTTAGGTATGACATATGAAGGCACTCATCGTAAAGACCAAATGGTAAAAGGTGCCCTAACAGATACTGCACATTACTCTATATTAAAAGAGGAATATTTAAATTCTGAAAAAAGAAAGAATAATAGGGTCATTAATTAGCTTATTGGACGTGGAATTTAAGTGAGAGCCTATCATTATGACCAATATAAAAAAGGAAGAACATTCTTTTGCTGAATCATATATTAATGATTTCAAAGACTTCGGATTAAAATTAATGGTGTAAAAATCTGATTTCTTAGAGGCGAGTTAAAAATAAGGTTTTTTTATTTTGAAATATTATACTTAACTATCAAGGGCATTCCTTTAACATAAAGGAATGCCCTCTTCCTATTGAAGAAACGAGGCAGCATTCCTGTAATGAAAGAAAATGGAGTTTGAACATAAAAATAACCTCTTGGTAGAATGAGAGAGTCCTGACGCTGGCCAGCAAATAGGACAAATCTCTCAAAAACCAGGAGGCTTTAAAATGAATTATAACCAGAATAAGAAGATAGCTCAAATAACTTCTCAAACTCTTATTATAGGAGTTGATATTGCGAAATTCAAGCATGTGGCACGTGCCCAGGACTATAGGGGATTAGAGTTTGGTTCACCTTGTTATTTTGAAAATGCACATGAAGGATTTGAGCATTTTCTTCAGTGGATTTCCGCTATTAAAAAAGAACAAAGTATGGATAAAGTGATAGTTGGCATGGAGCCAACAGGCCACTATTGGTTCAACCTAGCACATATTTTAAAAGAAAACGGGATTAAGTTTGTCGCAGTAAACCCCTTGCACGTCAAGAAAAGTAAGGAGCTGGATGATAACTCACCTACCAAGAATGATGTGAAAGATGCCAAAGTCATAGCTCAGTTGGTCAAGGACGGAAGATACGCCGAACCTACGATACCGCAAGGTGTTTATGCGGAACTCCGTGTGGCAAAGAAAATACGCGATCTTTTAACTGAAGACCTTCAAACAGTTCAAGGTCAAGTGCACAACTGGATTGACCGGTACTTTCCTGAATTCCTAAAAGTGTTTAAAAAGTGGGAAGGCAAGGCAGCATTACAATTCTTAAAGCTTTATGCCTTTCCCCACGAGATAGCTGAATTCACCGAAGAAGAATTGCTCGT
Organism: Bacillus sp. FJAT-49736; assembly: GCF_018343615.1. Taxonomy (GTDB): domain Bacteria; phylum Bacillota; class Bacilli; order Bacillales; family Bacillaceae_C; genus Margalitia. Next base: position 1,082,164 of record NZ_JAGYPI010000001.1, read on the forward strand.
CCATTTAAGACTCTCGGTAACTCGGAGTGTAGGACTAAACAAGATCAGGGAGTTAAAACAGGCAGCAAGTAAGTCCATCGGACTTCGACAAGGTGCTGAAATGGCCAGGCTAGAGCTGAAAACCATTCTGGCTAAGTATGAATTAATCCAGTTACAATTCGAAGAATTAGATACAAAAATAGACGGCCTACTTGATGAAATACCAGGTGTTCAACAAATGTTAGCGATAAAAGGTGTGGGCAGGGATACAATTGCCGGCTTCTTCGCGGAAGTGGGGGATTTAGGCGAATACAATCATCCCCGGCAAATTATCAAGCTGGCCGGCTTAAGCTTAAAAGAAAATACATCCGGTAAGCACAAAGGAAAAACGACCATCACAAAAAGAGGGCGGAAGAAACTTAGGGCCTTGTTATTCAGGGTTTGTATGATTCTCGTCGCCAAGAATTCCGCATTTAAGGCATTGCATGCGTACTATACTCAACGTCAGGAAAATCCATTAAAGAAGATGCAGTCCTTGATCGCTTTGTGTAATAAACTGATTCGTATCTTCTTTAGCATTGGTAAAAAGCAATTTGAATTTAGTGAAGAAAAGATGTTAATAGACATCCCTCATATGGCAGTAATAGAGAAGACGGAAATAGCAGCCTAACTTTGGTTTAGTTTAGATAAGTAGTAGTTCTGTTTTTATAGATTTGGAGACATATGAAGCACGGATTAGTCGGCAAAGCAACTAAATTACGGGCTTGGACCCTGTGGGGCAGCATGGCTGACATCCACCTCATGGAAAGGTTGGACGAAGGAATTTGAGAGCGAAGACTCTGTGAGGCATGGGAGGGTTGACCTCCATGAGTAAATGTGGACATCCACCAGTGCGGCTATATTTTTACTCATCTACCATTTTCTGCTAGGAACTGGTTAGTGGGTTATAGCTCTTTTTTCTTACTCAGTCCAAAAATATCCTTTCAAGTGAAGATTCTCCAGCTATAAAGGCATTTACCGATAGGTAAACAACTATGAAATTCTAAGAAAACATGAGTAAATCGGTGTTTTCGCTTCTTTTATTGAGGGAGGTTAGTTGAATAACTAACGCGAAAAATCATACGCTACACATTCTAAAAATGAATATTAAAACAAAACTGCGAACAGATGTTAATACTGTTTGCAGTGCTTGTATAATTTCAATATTTAAGTGAGAAGCTTAATAACTCCCAGTCAAAGCATGCTGTTAATAACAGTATAGTGTCAATATTTTTTCCTTATACTCAACAAAAAAATATTATGCTAATGATTACACTAAACTAAAGGATGCATATATACAGTTTCTTATTATTTTGTACATGATAACCAAACTCGTTAAAATTAGACTGTTCGTTTTTTTGTAGTTCTTTCTCAATAAGAGTATGATAATAAAGCGTAGAAAATATATTATAGGTCAACAAAGGAGCCGGCACACATCATGAGCTATATAAAACGTGGAACCACAAGCTTTAAAAAGGCAAATTTAGCCTTGTTTGCGGGTGGTTTTAACACATTTGCTATTCTCTGGAGCACACAGCCATTGCTGCCCGAAATTGCAAAGCAATATCATATTTCTCCCGCAGTCTCCAGTTTGACCTTATCCTCAACCACTATTGCATTAGCAGTAAGTATGCTGCTAACCGGTTCATTATCGGAAGTTTATGGACGTAAGCCGGTTATGACCATCTCGCTAGTTGCATCATCCATTTTAGCAGTATTGACCGCACTTAGTCCGAGTTTCCATCTATTACTTTTATTAAGAATCCTACAGGGAATTGTATTAGGGGGGCTTCCTGCCATTGCCATGGCGTACTTAGGAGAGGAAATAGAGCCAAAAAGCTTGGGCATGGCTATGGGATTATATATTAGCGGGAATTCAATTGGTGGAATGGGTGGAAGAATTATCAGCGGGATTATGACAGATTTTTATAGCTGGCGTATTGCCCTTGTTGTGATAGGAATTATTAGTCTTTTGGCAAGTCTGTTATTCTGGTTTACTTTACCAAGATCTACCCATTTTCAACCGCGAAAATTTGAAATAGGGAAGCTTGGAAAATCACTGTTAAGCCAATTTACAGAACCCGGCTTGATTTATTTATTTGGTATTGGTTTTCTTTTAATGGGAAGCTTTGTTTCGCTTTATAATTATATAGGCTTTCAATTAATTACCCCTCCATATTCATTGAGTCAAACGTTAGTAGGCTTTATTTTTGTTGTATATTTGGTCGGAACCTTTAGCTCGACTTGGATGGGAATGCTCGCTGATAAACATGGGAGAAGGAAAATTCTTCAGGTTTCACTTGCGATTTTGCTACTGGGAGCTTGTATTACGCTTAACAATAATTTATGGTTCAAAATATTAGGTATCTCCATCTTTACATTTGGCTTTTTTGCTGGCCATTCGATTGCAAGCGGCTGGGTGGGGAAGCTAGCAACTCATGACAAAGCCCAAGCATCTGCACTTTATTTATTTTTTTACTATACTGGTTCAAGTATAGGTGGTACAGCTGGAGGAACGTTTTACAGTAGTTACGGCTGGGTTGGTGTAGTAGGAATGATTGTTATTTTTTCCTTACTGGCTGTTGTTTTATCTATACGTTTGGCAATAATTGCGAAAAAGAAGCTTGGAGTTTCTTCCTACCGAGTGTAATTATAATTGGTAAATTTTATATTTGATTTTTTCTTTTGATTTGGGTAATATAATTCTACAAGCTGCGTTGTTCGTAATCATAATAAAGTTTTAACCTTTGAGCTGTAATAGGGAGTTTTTATTGAAACCGGAATGGCAAGCCTCTGTCTATAGGACTTGGAGGACAGACAGAAACGTTTCTGCGAACACCCACTTTGAGGAGTGGTGGTTTAAAACTTTCTTATATTTACATTACGGCAAAGGCGGCTCTACATACTAAACATCTGAAACAGTCCTTTTGAAGGGCTGTTTTTTTATGTATAAATAAATATTTTAGCAACAAGAACATAAGTAAGCATTTTGTATAATATATATTAAAAAAGTTGCATTAAGCCAAAAAACTTTACCTGATATAAAAAGGGGAAAGGGGTGGTTTCCGTATGAGAGATGTACAGGTAAAGAAGATAAGTGAACAATTACCAACTGAATTTTTAAAGCAACGTTCAAAAAGATTCCTTATTACCTTATCACCGATGGTTATTTTGCTCATATAAAAAATTTCTTCTTTCTTTTATTAAAACATGTGTTAATATGTGTATATAAATGAATAATTTCACTAGGGGAGTCCGAATGGACTGAGACGGAATTGCATCCGGACCCTTTGAACTTGATCCAGTTGATGCTGGCGTAAGGAAGTGGCTGTTATGATGAAGATAATGATTCTTTGGAATGTAATAGTAACCCGTCCTTATGATAAGTGACGGGTTTTTTATTTAGGAATTTAATACTATGTTATCTGCTGGGGGAGCCAATTATGGCTGAGAGAAATCGTAAGGATAGAAACCCTTTGGACCTGATCCAGGTTGTACTGGCGTAGGGAAGCGGTGATTTGTCCATGGATTGGTTATGGATTCTTCAACCGTTTTCTATTATGAAGGCGGTTTTTTTATACAATCAAAAAGGAGGAATGAACAGATGAGTAAAGTGAAAAAAATGACATTAACCAGCGTGATTATTGCGATCACTACACTTACAAGTAATATGGTGTATATTCCCGTAGAGTTTGCGAGGATATTTCCAATCCAGCATCTTGCAAACGTACTAACAGCGGTACTATTAGGACCAATATATTCCGTTGCCCAGGCATTTATTGTTTCCCTTATTCGAAACATGGCAGGGACTGGTTCTATTTTCGCCTTTCCCGGTAGCATAATTGGAGCATTCTTATCAGCCGTATTATTTATGAAAACAAAGAAACTTTTCTGGGCATTTACTGGGGAGGTAGTAGGTACAGGGATCATTGGTGCAATTTGCTGTTATCCTATTGCAACATTATTACTTGGGCAAAAGGCGGCGGTTTTTGGGTTTATTCCGATGTTTATCATTAGTTCATGCGGGGGAGCACTTATTGGATTGCTTGTATTGAAGCTTTTGCTTAAAAATCAGGCGATGCAAGCAATGATTAGTAAGAACAGTATCTATAAAGGGTAGGTGGAAAAATGACTTTTAGCAAACGTTTATTTAATAATGTGGAGCCAATTTGGAAAAGAAATCACGAGCACCCGTTTGTACAGGGAATTGGAATTGGAACCCTTCCGAAAAGCTTGTTTAAAGAATATATGAAACAAGATTATATCTATTTAATAGAATACGCAAAGCTATATGCCATTGGCGTTCATAAAGCGAACACCCTGGAAGCAATGACCCATTTCTCCAAGCTGTTACATAATATTCTTCATTTTGAAATGAATGTTCATCGTGAATATGCCAGTCAATTCGGCGTGAACGAAAGTGACTTAGAACAAACAGAACCAACACCAAATAATCTTGCTTATACAAGCTATATGCTTCATGTAGCTCAAAATGGAACGCTTGCAGAGATTATCACTTGCATACTTCCATGTGCTTGGGACTACTGGGAAATTGGTAAGCTCCTTAAAAATCAGTATGGACATATGCTAGAGGGGAATCCATATAAAATTTGGATAGAGACGTATTCTTCAGATGAATTTGGTTCTATCGCACAATCGCTTATTAAAATGTTGGATGAGCTGACAGAGGGGAAGCCAGAAGCGGAATTAGCCAATTTAGAAAAGCATTTTCAAATTACTTCAAAATTTGAATACTTATTCTGGGAAATGCTATATAAAGGTCTGGATTGGCCGTTGTAGAAAGGGTAAATTGACAATAATGGCCAAGATGTATTTCATTTGGGGTATGAAGGACAAAATAAGGTAGTGTTATGGTGGTAAAGATGTCCTTCATCAAGTGTATGAAGGACAAAATAAGGTAGAATTATAGCCAAAATGTCTTTCATAAGGGGTATGAAAGACAAAATAAGGTAGGAATATAGTCAAAATGTCTTTCATAAGGGTATGAAGGACAAAAAAAGGTAGAATTATATTCAAAATGTCCTTCATAAGGGGTATGGAGGACAAAATAAGGTGGAATTTTAGTCAAAATGTCTTTCATAAGGGGAATGAAGGACAAAATAAGGTAGAATAATAGTCAAAATGTCTTTCATAAGGGGAATGAAGGACAAAATAAAGTAGATCTATAGCCAAAATGTCTTTCATAAAGGGTATGAAGGACAAAATAAGGTAGAATAATAGTCAAAATGTCTTTCATAAGGGGTATGAAGGACAAAAAAAGGTAGAATTCTAGCCAAAATGTCCTTCATTAGTGGGATGAAAGACAAAATAAGTCACGTTTATAGTCAAAATGTCTTTCATAAGGGGAATGAAGGACAAAATAAGGTAGAATAATAGTCAAAATGTCTTTCATAAGGGGTATGAAGGACAAAAAAAGGTAGAATTATAGCCAAAATGTCTTTCATAAGGGGTATGAAGGACAAAAAAGGTAGAATTATAGCCAAAATGTCTTTCATAAGGGGAATGAAGGACACAATAAGGTAGGAATATAGTCAAAATGTCTTTCATAAGGGGTATGAAGGACAAAAAAAGGTGGAATTATAGCCAAAATGTCTTTCATTAGTGAAATGAAAGACAAAATATAATAAAAATGTATTCAACATGTCTGTCATCGATTTATGAACCAGGTTATTTCCCTCATAATAAAGCTACTTTTATTCACGGACCTTCAACCAATATAAAATAAAGCTTCCTTTAATTCCGGCCTTGCCTTGAGCACACCGAACACTTTAACGGAATTAATTGTTTTTTCAACGAGTTCAACATTTATATCGTCTTCAAAAACTAGCATCCCAATGACTTTAATATTTAATTTTTTGTTCTCATTTAGTAATTTGGTGAGAGATCTTTTGTCGTAGCGGGTTATTCCCAGTACATATGATTTGCTTGTAATAACTGTTTCAACTTCTTTTGCATGGGTTGATAATTGGTTTCGGATCGATGTCTTTATAAAATCGGTGCGGTTCGAATAGAATCCCTGCTCTACCAAAAAGTCAACCTTTCCTAAATCCACTACATTCATATTAATGGTTATTTTTTCTGTATCAGCCATCTTCATACCATCTTCATACCATCCTCCTACCATCCAAAATGATTTTATTCTAGTCTAACATAGATTCAAAGACAGGAAATATAATATTTAAAATTGCTTGAATATTTGATAAAATACTAGAATACATGAAAAGTGGATGCCGGAGGATGTCTAATGAAATTTATAGGAATAGGTGACAATTGCATTGATTGTTATATACAAACGGGAGAAAAATATGCGGGTGGCAATGCTGTAAACTTTACTGTTTATATAAGTGAACTGGGAGGAGAAGCAGCTTATTTAGGTGTTGTTGGAAATGATGAAAACGGGATGCTCATTATTAATGGTTTGAATAATAAAGGGATCGATACTTCCCATATTGAAATTGCTTCTGGTAAAACCGCTAAAACAGAAATCACTTTAACAAACGGTGATCGTTCCATGGCCAATTATCAAGAAGGTGTATTTGAGTTCTTTACCATTGATAGGAAAGGGCTTGAGTACATAAAGGGACATCAATTTGTACATACAGCTACATGGGGCAGATGTGACACCTATTTAAAGGATCTTCACGGAAATACTGTTATCTCTTATGATTTTGCAGATCAACATGAGTTGGAAAAAATGAAATCTATTGCAATGTATATTGATTATGCATTTATTTCTTATAAAGAAGATGACGAGTATGTACGCAACATTTTGGTGAAGCTTCATCAATATGGTTCAAAAGTTGCCGTTGCTACCTTAGGTCAAAATGGCTCGCTGGCATATGATGGATGTCAATTTTATAAGTATGGTATTGAGGATGTGAATGTAGTAGACACATTGGGGGCAGGGGACTCCTATATTGCGGGGTTTATGTTTGGCATAGCTAATAGAGCTACCATATCCGATGCTATGAAGCTTGGAGCTGTTCGAGCAAGTAAAACGATTCAATATTTTGGAGCATGGCACGCATGAATGAGGTACAAGGAGGAGCAATCATGTTGAAATTTGATGAAAATGTATATAGAGAAAATGCTAGGTTAACGTATGAAACAAGAGCGGAAATTGAAACTATTGCAAATGAAATACATACACAAGGATTTCGAAATCTTTTTTTTATTTCTGTCGGAGGTTCCATTTCGATCATGTGGCCTATTCAGGAAATGTTAAAGCAGCTATCTGATATTCCTGTTTACGCTGAACAGGCAGCGGAGATTGTATTGACAGGACACCGTCAATTAACAAAAGAATCCATTGTGATAATGGCTTCTAAATCTGGGGATACTAAGGAAACAGTTGCAGCAGCAAAGTGGTGCCAGGAGCAAGGAATCCGGGTTGTTTCCTTAATCGGAACCGCTAACAGCTCCTTGGAAAAGTATAGTAACTGGGCTATACCTAACAAGGCCAAAAATGGTGTGGAATTTGAGTACATTCAATTATTTATGCTGATTTTCAAACTTCTTCATTTAAGGGAAGAATTTACGGACTATCCACGTTTTGCGGAACAATTAGAGCTTCTGCCTGAAAATCTGTTGGGGGCAAAGCGAAAATTTGAACCCATAGCAGATGAGATTGCACAAAACTACTACAATGAACCATATAATATTTGGGTCGGCAATGGAGAAATGTGGGGAGAAGTTTACTTGTTTTCCATGTGTATATTAGAGGAGATGCAGTGGGTCCGTACAAAATCTGTAACATCCTCTGAATTCTTCCACGGGACGTTAGAGCTGGTTCAAGAGAATGTTCCTGTATTCCTTGTAAAAGGAGAAGGAAAAGGTCGGGAATTGGATGAACGAGTAGAGAAGTTTTGCCGGAAGTTTACGAACAAATTGGTGGTAATCGATACGAAAGATTATCCATTAGTAGGAATTGATGATGATTTTCGCTGGATTTTGGCACCGACTATTTCTTCAACACTCTTAGTGGATAGACTAGCTCGCTACTACGAAAAATACACTGGCCACGATTTAGATATACGTCGATATTATCGGAAATTTGAGTATTAACGAATAAGTAAGGTACAATATAGGAAAGGAAAGGAAGTGGAGAAATGGCTGCAACCCATACATTTTCTAGAGGAGAGGAAATCGCAAACTCGATTACTCACGGAATAGGTGCTGTATTGAGTATTGCCGGACTTGTTCTTCTTGTCTGGTTTTCGGCGATTTATGGGAGTGCATCGCATATCATAAGCTTTACTGTTTTCGGCATTACGATGCTTTTTCTTTATTTATCCTCTACATTAGTCCATTCTTTAAGAGATGGAAAGGCTAAGGATATATTCGCCATACTTGATCACTCTGCTATCTATTTTTTTATCGCAGGGACTTATACCCCGTTTATGCTATTGGTTGTTAAGGGCTGGGAAGGCTGGACCATGTTTGGAGTAATATGGGGATTAGCGGTTTTAGGGACAGTATTTAAATGTTTTTTTGTGAAAAAATTTCTTTTCACATCCACCATTCTTTATATTTTAATGGGATGGTCCATCGTACTTACTTGGCATCAGGTGAGTACTAATCTAAACCCTGCCGGATTGCATCTTTTAGTAGCTGGCGGCATTGTCTATACAGTTGGAACCATCTTTTATGTATGGCGCGGATTTAAGTATCATCATGCCATTTGGCATTTGTTTGTACTTGGAGGCTCCCTATGCCACTTTCTAGGAATATTATTATATGTGAAATAATGGAATCCTGCTCAATTGAGCGGGGTTTTTTATGTATCTCTAGACAAAGAAAAATCGCATTAAATGTTGTAAAAGGCATATAAATGAAAAAAACTGATTTGAATAAGAAAAGCACATGAATGTGAAACTCATGTGCAAACAGATAAGCATTACCTTGGTCAAACCCTTAACTAATCAACTTTTTACTATTAGATAAAGGCGCTTTCCCCGTTTTTGGCTTCCAATTTTTTAGACTGTCCTTTAAATAATCCTTTAAAGCAGCTCGTTTTTTTCTAATTTTCTTAGTACGATTTTTCAATGGAAAGTCACCACCTTTTCCAAAAATTTATTCATTTATATTATACCCCTTTTTGGCATATTATCCTATAAGTTAAAAGTATAACCGTAATCATTTGAAAAATTATTGAATTTTCTTGAAATATAGTGAAAGCCTTAGTGATAACGTATACAATGGAAATACATCTTGATATTTCCAGAAATGTAAGACTTTTTAAAAAAGGAGGAAAAGAGCTTTTCATAATAATCTAGGGGGAATGTGGGATGAATTCGATGTTTAAAAACAAATTCGTTACAGTAGGAATGAAATTCACTATTAGTTCAATGGCGATTATCAGTTTGTTCTTTCTCAGTGGTTCATGGAATGTACAGGCTGAAGAAAATGTAAATTCTATATTTAATAAGGCGCTGGAAAAACATCTGAAAAATAATATGAATTACTATGACCCTAATAGTGTTGTCGTAGAAGATACTATAGTAACAAATGCACATATTAAAAAAATTATTACGGCTGACGACCCTGAAACAGATGAAAACGAGGAAGTTACCGAGGAATATGATTCTCAAATTGTAGTCGCATATGCGAAAGCATCACAACGTCGGGATTCTTTTTTTCTATTTGATAACACAGATATATATTATTACGCTGTCGATAAAAAAGAATTTGTTGATAACTCACAAATTGTAGGAAATGATGAAATCAATCATTTTTATCATAAGTATGCTGAGCAAACGTATAAAAAAATCCAGCCTATATCTATTTTTATTCTTATGTTAATGCTTTCGTTGATTATTATCGTTCCGATATTGATTATGATCTTTCATAATAAAGCAAGAGGGACAGTGGGCTTCCCAAGAAACAGCATTATCGAGGAAGAGTCAAAAAGCATCAGTTTCTAATTAAGGCAGGCTTGTAAGGGAGTAGCTTTATTCCTTTACAAGCCTTTTTTCTAACTATTCCATTTATTATCTAAAGTATGTTATCATTTTCCATAACTTACGTAGGAAAGGATGATCATATTGTCTTTGGAGAGTGTACAAGCCCATTTGAAAAGATGGAATCGGGAACAGGATATCATGGAATTTGACGCTTCCAGTGCAACAGTGGAGCTAGCAGCTGCTGTAATAGGTGTCATTCCAGCCAGGATTGCCAAAACCATTTCCTTTAGAGGGGAAGCAGACGGTAAGGCGGTTCTAGTCGTTGCGGCAGGTGATGCAAAGATTGATAATAAAAAATTTCGAGAACAATTTGGCTTTAAGCCACGGATGCTTACTCCTGACGAGGTTCTTGAACAAACAGGTCATGCAGTCGGCGGAGTTTGTCCTTTTGGACTGAAAAAGGACCTGGATGTTTTCCTTGATAAATCATTGAAGAGATTCACCACAGTATTCCCCGCATGTGGAAGTTCCAACTCTTGTATTGAATTAACGAACAATGAATTATGGCAATATTCCTCTGCAAAAGATTGGATTGATGTGTGTAAGGGATGGGAAGAGGAGATGGAGAACACAGTAGCCATGTAGTAAATGTCACCTATATGGATTGTCTTTTTTAGGCAGTCCATTTTCGTTTGGAAAAATTCAGTAGATAAGTACGAGGACAATACCTTTACAAAATCTAAAATCTATGATAAATTTATCTCGAATTCGAGATATTCATATCACGAAATAAAATGGTTATATTTTGTAATCTGGATATAATAACAAGGTAGGAGGAGATTACATGAATGGTTTAAAAGGGATACATCATGTTACTGCCATTACAAGCAGTGCAGAAAAAATATATGAATTTTTCACATATGTTCTTGGGATGCGTTTAGTCAAAAAGACAGTGAATCAAGATGATATTCAGACCTATCACTTATTTTTTGCCGATGATCTAGGCGGTCCAGGAACGGATATGACCTTCTTCGATTTTCCAGGTATTCCAAAGGGGACGCACGGAACAAATGAGATTAACAAAACCTCTTTTCGAGTTCCAAGTGATGCGGCGCTAGATTATTGGGTTAAGCGCTTTGATCGGATGGAAGTGAAGCATTTTGGGATTAAGGAACAATTTGGAGAGAAAACATTATCCTTTGTGGACTTTGATGATCAGCAATATCAATTAATTTCGGATGAACATAATAAAGGGGTAGAGTCAGGAACACCATGGCAAAAAGGACCAATTCCATTAGAATATGCAATTACAGGATTAGGACCGATTTTTGTTCGAGTGGCAGATTTTGGTTACTTTAAAGAAATGATGGAGACAGTGCTGCAATTTAAAGAAATTGGCGTAGAAGGTTCCTTCCACTTATTCGAAGTAGGGGAGGGAGGAAACGGTGCACAGGTTGTCGTGGAGCATAATGTTATTTTGCCTCCGGGACGACAAGGCTTTGGAACTGTCCACCATGCAGCCTTCCGCGTAGAGGATCGTACGGTGTTGGAGGAATGGATAGAAAGAATGAGCCATTTTGGCTTCCATACTTCAGGCTATGTGGATCGCTTCTTCTTCGAATCACTGTATGCTCGTGTTGCACCGCAAATATTATTTGAGTTTGCAACGGATGGTCCTGGATTCATGGGAGACGAACCTTATGAAACTCTTGGGGAAAAATTATCCTTACCACCATTTTTAGAATCAAAACGCCAAAAAATCGAGAGCTATGTACGTCCGATTGATACAGTAAGAAGTACGATAGAATTTAAGAAGGAATAATATGAATGCCAGTGTATTCGGAGAAACCAAGAATACACTGGTTTTTTATTTTTAAAGACTGTTTTCGCATATATTGTTCACGTTCCAAATTTAGACTTGGATTCGGGGCATCTTTTCCTAAGATATTTAAATATGGTTTTCGTCACTAAAAGTAGTAGACAAAATACAAGAGACCCCGGAGGAGAAATGTCTGATAGAAGTAGTCTAGTAGACAATATGGAGAGGGAAAAAAGTAAAATGTTTAATAAAAGCAATAAATTTTAAGAAAAGAGCCTATCAAAAATTATATTAATGAATCCCTTGACTTAGAGTTAACTCTAAGTTATAAACTGATGTTAATTACAAACAAAGGGGATGAGTTATACATGTATTCCATTAGTGAAGCGGCAGAAAGGACGGGAATTAGCTCTTACACAATAAGATACTATGAGAAAATCGGTTTATTACCACCAGCCAATCGACACACTGCGGGTAGAAGGTTTTATAGTGATTTGGAAATTCAGTTTATGGTATTCCTTAAGAGCTTGAAAGAAACTGGCATGACTTTAGAGGAAATGAAGGAGTTTGTGAAAGACGGCTGTATGATGGAAAGAATTCAGTCGAATATGAATATGACCGAGCTTACACCATCCATCCATAATCGGATTGAAATATTGACAAAGCATCTAGAAAAAATGGAAAAGAAAAAGCGTGAGCTGGAAGACATTATGTCCACAACCAAACATAAACTTGAAATCTATTATTCTTTGCTGAATAAAGGGAGGAGCAAGTGATGAAGGATATAAAAATATATGTCATGCTTCTTGGGTTTTCTGTTTTTACTGGAGCCACCTTTCAACTAGCAAAATATACGGTTGACTATCTTTCGCCTTCCTCTGCGGCAGCTTGGAGATTTGGGGCGGCAGCATTGATCATGGTCATCATCTTACTTACAACAGAGGGTATAAAAAAAGAAATATTGAAAACAAATTTACTTTGGTATATTATACTTGGGATCGTCGGAATCTTTGGATTTAATGGCTTATTTTTTGCAGGATTGAAATATACTTCGCCTGTAAATGGTGCGCTGATAATGGGTTTAAACCCTTTGTTGACCACTATTATTGCTAGAATCATAATGAAAGAAGCAATTTCAAAAAAACAAGCAATTGGAATCCTATTTGCCTTTTTTGGTGTATTGCTAGTTATTACTCATGGTTCCTTTGAAATAATAAAAAACCTATCTGTTTCTGTCGGAGATTGCCTAATCCTTGGGGGGAATATTTGTTGGGCATTATACGGAGTTCTTGCAAGAAGATTCATTAAGGGTGGCACTCCGATATCCACAACTAGTTATACGATGATTATCGGAGCTTTTGCACTAATAATAGTTTCCGTCTTTTCCTCAAAGCCTGTTTCAATACAAGATATTCCGATGCAAGCATGGGGAGCACTATTATTTATGGCTGTATTTACTAGCGTATTAGGCTATCTTTGGTGGAATAAAGGAATGAAAGAACTTGGCTCTAATAAAACAGCCATATTTTTTAACATCGTTCCTGTTGTAGCGATGATCATTTCAGTCATGGGAGGAACTCCCATTACTCTATTAGAAATGATTGGAGCTGTTTGTGTTATCATAGGTGTTTTCCTTTCTACTGGGGTCATTCGAATCTCATTTGCTGAAGTTACAAAAGGGTCAACGGCAATTAGAAATCGAAAAGTTAAGGTTATGAAAAGATAGCTGGGGATTTTTCCCTAGCTATCTATTCTTGTCCTAGATGGGTCACATTACATGCAGATAATACATTTCCATCAGGATCTTTAAATCCAAAGCCTCCCTGGTTTTCCATTCCAGGGAGATAATTAATATCTGTAACTTCCACACCTAGATTTTTTAAAAATGAATGATAGCGATTTAAGTCAGGAATAAAAAAGTCTATGACACTATGAACTATCTTTGTATTTGTGTTTTCAAAGGTTAGTCTTTCCTTCGAATTGGTTTGAACTAAATATAATGTAGGAACTCCAACTCGGTTACCACCTTGTAAGTGAAGCATTGCGTCATGATCTGATTGATGAACAACTTTAGTACCTAATACATTATGATACCATTCAATTGATGCCTGGATATTGGATACAGGTATCTCAATTGTGGCGATTCTCGGTACAATTCTCCACATCGTTTCTTCATGAATCCTTTTACCAGGTGTATTATTGGATAGCTTCGTTTCCATAAATTCAAACAACTCCTTCTTTAATTTTTCTTTCGCTCTTCTGATTCTGCTTTCAACGGCACTCATGGAAATATTTAAGTATTCACTTACTTCTTTGATGGTAAATCCACTTATGAAATATAAAATGGTAACGATACGCTTAGGTTCATCTAATTGATTTATTGCATTCCAAATGGATTCCTTGAGATAATTTTCATAAAAAACCGCTTCTACATTGTTTCTTTCATCATATAGATGGGTGGCATGCTCAATCGGTTCAGTTATCTTTTTCTTTCGAATCCAGTCTACGCATTGTCTTTTTGTTATGATATACAGCCAGCTACTAAATTTATCTGCTTGTGTTAGTTTCCCTATTTGAAACCATGCTTTCACAAGAGCTTCTTGTGCCAAATCCTGTGCTATATGGGGATCCTTCACGATTCCTATGGCCGTTGCAAAGGTTGCGTTTGAATATTTTTTTACTAATAGGGAATACGCGTTTACATCACCGTTCATAGCTTCTTTTACATATTGAATTTCGATTGATTTTTCCATTTAACACCTCCATCACTATATAGACGGAAATAGTGATATTTTTCGGTCAAAATTGATGAATTTTTTTTGGGATAGAAAGTTATTATGAACGATTCAAATAGTTATTAAAGGAAGTATATTCTACTACGAACCCTAGGTTCACGATTTCCCATAAATATAAGGAAGCAATGGATTGATATGGAGCCCAATGTTTGCCTTTTTCTTCTAGAAGCTTCTTCCCATCCGTGTCTTTCGAAGCAGAATAAAGCCATTTCCCTCCTCGCTGCAGCCCGATATCCAACAGGGACAATACATCTAATCTGCCTAGGGAAAAAATAAGAAACATTTCTGCAGTCCAGCGGCCAATACCTTTTATCTCCGTCAAAATTTGAATTACTGTTTCATTTCCCATATGGAATAAGTGATCAAATATAATTTCATTTTGTTCGACTTTTTCTGATAGATCCCTTATATAAGATATTTTACGAAAAGAAATTCCGATTTCCCGTAAGTTCTCATCGGATAAAGAGAGGATATTACTAGGTGATAAATTATGATTCGCCAAGTTCTTCAATCTCTCATTAATAACGGATGCCACTTTAGCGGATAATTGCTGTCCGACAATGGATCTTAATAATGCCTGATAACAATCATCTCTTCTTACAAGTGGAAGTGGACCAATAATATCGATAAGTTTTTTCATGAGGGGATCGGCTTGTCCCAGCCTTTCCAGTATGATTTGATTCAATGGTTTCACATTCCTTACTACGGTAAAATTTTTATTTACATTATCCCATATTTTTAATATTGTTATATAGAAAAAATGAACTAATCGGAATTTTGGGATGAGGGAAAGAAATGGAAATAGGGAAGCGAATAGGAAGAGGTAATACAGCAGAGGTTTTTTTATTAAAAAACAATGAAAATATGGTGCTAAAGCTTTTTCATAAACATATTCCGCATGAGCTAATTGAAAGGGAATATGTAACGAGCAAAATGATCCGTCAATTGGGTATATCTGCTCCGAATGTAGGTGAATTAATAGAAATAGAGGATAAATGGGGAATAACCTATGAAAGAGTAAACGGAAATAGCTTCACGCAGCTTATTTCTTCGCAGCCTTTTTCTATTAGAAATAATGCACAAAAATTTGCTGAATTACAGCTATCTTTTCATGGAAAAAGCACTGACCAGCTACCATCACAACGTTCACATCTTTCTAGAAATATTAAAGGAACAGAGCTTTTATCCGAAAAGGAAAAACAAATTATATTAGATTACCTGGAACTGCTTCCGGAGGACAATAAGGTATGCCATGGTGATTATCATAGTGATAATATCATTATGGTGAATGGAGAAACAAAAATATTGGACTGGATGACGGGAGCATCAGGAAATCCTTGTGGTGACATAGCAAGAACGATTTTGATTATGAGAGATTCTTATTTGCCCCCTGACATGCCAAAAGCTACTAAATTTATTATCCAAACAGTACGAAAAGCTTTTGTAAAGTATTATATTAAAGCATATTTGAGATCTTCCAATCTTTCATTTGAAAGTATCGAGAAGTGGTTTTTGCCAGTGATGGCGGCAAGGTTAGTGGAAGGGATTCCAAAGCCGGAAAAAGAAATGCTGGTTAATAAAATTAGAGCAATGATTTAATAGAAATGGCCTGGATCAGTACCGGGCCATTTACTTTTATAATGGCCCTGTTTAACGGTGACATTACTCATGTCACTTTATTCTATTGGAGGCCAAGCTCCTAACGGCGTTAAAACAAATGGAAATCACAAATTTCCAAGGTATCGTTGAAATGGACTAGACCTATTTCCTGTACTCTGAAAATGGACAAAGAAAGATTAAAGATAGAAAGCCACGCAAACGAGGCGGTTCCGTAAAGAAACGTGGCATAAGCAAGTAGCAGGTATGTGTAATGCAGGAAGAGACCGCTACAAGGGTCTATATCACCTCCAGAACGTCAAAAACTACCACCGAAGAATGAAAGGTTAGATACAACGCTTTACGGCGTGGCGACCAAGTATCTTAACAATTATCTTGCGGGGTTTCAAGTGTTAGAGAGCATCAATCATCAGCTAAATGAGGTCACATTGACCAATATGATAATAAAGAGCAATTTAATTCCAAATATAGAAACATATGATAAACTCAGTTTATCTAAGTTTACTGTATAAAATTTATTTTTTTATTCAACTAACGGGGCAAGTTAGTTGAATAGTGCTATCTAACTTATATTCAACAATCGGGCCAGATTGTGGAGCATCTCCTTTACAGAAATTAGATCTCTTTGCAAAATTTCAAAGGAGATTGTGAAATGATTGACAACCGGTGCTCCTTTAGAAGTGATTCAAAGTCTTCTTGGGCATGAAAAGGGCGAGACTACAAGAATTATGCTTATCTTAGTGGAAAATTAAGACATGATTTTTACAGCAATATTTTTAGTGATTGTGCTTTTTGCATGCAATGTATTTTCAATATTACCTTTTATGCTAAAATTAAGTAAACAATTAGTATCTATTCATGAATTTGGCCAGATTGTTTAGGACTGTTTTCTGTACAATTAAGGAATAACAGATGTAATAAAATCAGCAATTCCGAATGAAACGAAAATGAAGATTTACATACTAATTGAGGGCTAACCTATGGGAGGAAGTAACATGAATATTCAAAAAGTTTTCGCGGGTTTTCCAGTATTGGAATCTACGAATCTGATATTAAAAAAAATCGAAGAGGTACACTTACAAGAATTATATTCGATCTACGACAATGACAAAGTATTCAAATATTGCGGAATGATTCCAAGACATAACTTACAAACGGTAAGTAAGATGATTGGTCATTTTGATAAGGATTACGATAAAAAAAGAAGAGTCAAGTGGGGTATCTTTCAGAAGAATCAAAGTAATAAATTGGTTGGAATTTTGGAATCAATGGACTTTAACCAAAAAGTGAATATGGTAACTATTGGTTATTATTTGGCGGAAGATTTTTGGGGTAAGGGCATTGCAACTGAATCCGTTCATACGTTAGTAAAATTTTTATTTGAAGAAGTTAATATTAACAGAATTCAAGCAGAGGTGATGCCTGCAAACGAGATTTCAAAGAAAGTCCTCTTGAAAAACGGATTTATGAAAGAAGGATTGTTAAGACAAGCTTCTTTATGGTCAGACAAAGGAGTTGTTGATTTAGAAATATACAGCATACTTAAAGAGGAATACACGAATAATTAAATTTTTTAATCCATCCTCTCTTGGACGGGCTTATATGTTTTAAAGAATAGAAAGTTTTTTGCATTAGTTTATTTTCATAGAACGAACGTTATTGGACCATCCCTTTTGTATCACGTTTTCAGCCTTAGCGTACAATATTTCCGTTTATATTAATCATCCATAACGGATGACTTTACAGTATTCAACAAACGGGCGCTATGATGGAATAAGCGTCTTAATATTTTTTTGGGATTATATAAATTCAAACGGAGAGGCAAGAAAACAATATAATAATTTGAAAATGGCATTTTTGAATAACAAAAATGGGCGGATAAATGAATACACCGACTATAAGGAACAATTTGTACAAGGAATTTATAACCAGAGGAAACAAATGCTAGATTAACGGAGCTGAATAATATAGATATTTCAGCTTTTTTGTTGTGCTAAAAGGGCAGGTTATTTTAACAATGATTATACTTACGGACTTAAAAAATGTCTTCAAAACAGAAATAAGGAATCGCTGTTTCGATTCCTTATTTTTGCTATTTATTTGCTTTATTTATGACACTAAGTGAATTGTTAAGAGCTGTTTTGCACTTGTTGGCATTATGGTTGGATGAGCGAACCGATGCTAATACTATGTCAATCGTTCCATCAATTTTCGTCCAAGTAGTACCATCGATTTTCCTAAGTCTTGGCTCCGATGAATCCCATTTAGTTTCTAAAACGTCTGCTTCTTGTTTTATGGAAGCAAAATCATTGGAGTTTATATTCTTTAACATATCATTTTCAATAGTGGAAAATTCCGTCAATTGTCCACTTAATGTTGTTGATGAACTAATTTTTGATCCTGATTTATTTGCACCGTTTAATACACTCAGTGAATTACTTAGTGCAGTTTTTGATTTATTGACATCAGGATTGGATGAACGAACTGATGCTAATACTATGTCAATGGTTCCATCAATTTTCGTCCAAGTAGTCCCATTGATTTTCCTTAGCTTGGCTTCCGATGAATCCCATTGAGTTTCTAAATTGTCTGCTCCTTTTTTAGCAGCGGTAAAGTTATTTGAGTTTACATTCTTTAACATATCATTTTCAATTGTAACAAAACCGGTTAATTGTCCACCTAATGTAGCTTGTGAATCAATGGTTTCCGATACAATACTATTACTGCGCCATGTATAACCTCCTATTCCAACTACCAAGAAAATACATAGGGTCACAATAGTTTGTGTCAAAACGTTTTTCTTGATTACATTTGTTTTATTTGTTTCTGTTGTTTCAATTTTTCTATTTATATCAATTTTTGTAACGGCAAGAAAAACGATTATCGCCAAGATGGCTACAAGAAAAATAACACTCGTTACGGTTGTTCCCAAACCTAAACCACCATTAACTTTTGGCTGGGATAAGTAATCTCCTAATGAAGCTCCGAGTGGACGAGTAAGAATATACGCAATCCAAAAAGATAAAATTCCATCAAGTTTCATTTTAAATGCTAAGAAGATACAACCTATGATAAGGATAACCGTTATTCCTGTTTTAAAATAGCCGAAACCTAGTTGTTCGGAAAATAAATCTCCGACTGCTGTTCCAAGGGCAAAGGTGAAAAGAATGGTTAGCCAATAGAAAAGTTCTCGTTTTCTTGTGAAAATGGAGTGTATCGAAAGTGTTTTTTCGCTAAGATACCAAAAAAGAAAAGTTAATCCTAACAAAACAGAGAAAAAAGCTGTACTAAACTCAAGAGGTATTCCCATTCCGTCTGTCACATTATCCGTTACTAATGTTCCAAATACGCTTATAAGGACAACGGTTGTCCAATAAATGGCAGGAACGTATTTAGTTGTTCTGAATTGAAAAAACAATATTATAAAAAACGCTACCCCCATAAGAATGGTAGTAAGAGTTAACCCAAACCCAAGGTTAAAATTTAGGAAATCTGCAAATGTTTCTCCGACCGTTGTACATAAAATTTTGATTATCCAGAAGAAAATAGTGACTTCTGGTACCTTATTAAGTAAAACTTTTAATTTACTTTGGTTATCTTGCATACATATTTCCTTTCTTTGTGTTGGCTTCCAACAACATTATTTTTTTGCTTCAATAAATAAGGAAAACTTTGTTCACTCTATTGTAGTCACTATAAATTTTAGAATTCAAAATAGTTTCTAGACGCATATTTAACAATTGGGGAACTATGGGATACAGATAGCCTCTTAATTTTTTATCCAAAACCACCTCGATCTTAATATAATTTTTAAAGAAAGACATTAAAATAGACTAATACATAAAAGGAAAAGTTCAAATCTATTTAAGGAGTATGAAATACTAATTTAATATCTATGAGGATCAATGCTTTTTTAGTTGAAGTTTCTATTGTACGAAAGGGGCAGGTTAGTTTAACAAGTACAGCTGATAAAATAGCAATATAAG
The DNA here is from genome assembly GCF_018343615.1 of Bacillus sp. FJAT-49736. Classification (GTDB taxonomy): domain Bacteria; phylum Bacillota; class Bacilli; order Bacillales; family Bacillaceae_C; genus Margalitia. The sequence continues at coordinate 1,102,322 of NZ_JAGYPI010000001.1, forward strand.
ATTCCCAAAAAGGGGTAGGTATTATGGAGAATTTTCCGTTGCTAATTGATGTTTTACCTCAACTCGCAAACAAAATTAGAGACTACTTTATTGGTAAAATGGAATTTGAATTAGCAAATCAAATTGATAATTTGCAAATAAAAGAACTTTGCGATTGCGGTGACCCAGATTGTGGTTCATTTTATCTTTCTCAGTATGTTGAAACTGAGGATAAACTTGAAGGATTTTCATTTGAAGGAATAGGAACCATCGAAGTTTATGAAGGTAAAATCGGCTTTATTGAAATTTTTCCAAGTAATTTTGGTTATCAAATACGTTCAATATTAAAGCAAACTAATTTACTTTATTAAGCTAATAGGTGCTATTGTTAAGCTAGGTGGTGCTAGTATAGTTCCGTGGACACAACTTAGTTAAGTGCTAAAATAGAACAACGAAAGGTTGTGTCCATATGGGAAACAAAAATACAGGCAAAAAATATAATGAAGATTTTAAAAAAATGGTCGTTGATTTATATAACTCTGGTAACTCAGCTAAAGATTTAAGTAGCGAATATGGCGTTTCTGAAGTAACTATTTATACATGGATTAAGAAGTTTTCACCTATGGAAACAGAGGATGGAACATCAATTACCTCTGATGAGATTGCCAAAATGAAAAAAGAAATGCTCCGTCTCCAGGAAGAAAATGAAATCTTAAAAAAGGCTATGGCCATATTTGCGAAAAAGTAAAAACAACTGAGTTGATAAAAGTAATTGTAGATCTTCAAGACCAACATGACACACAAACACTGTGTGGTGTACTTGGTATTGCCAAAAGCACCTTTTACCAGTCATTCAAAAAAACAGAGTCTAACCGTGAACGTGAGAACAAACAACTAACGAAAAGAATCAAAGAGATTTATAGAGAAAGTAAAATGCGTTACGGCGCGCCTAAAATTCACAACCTCCTAGAAAAAGAAGGATATAATGTGAGTGTGAAGCGTGTACAACGGTTAATGAAGGCCGCTGGCCTTTTCTCCATTGTAAAGAAGAAATTTCGTCCTCAATCTAGTAAAACGAAGGTGATGGAGCGTGAAAACCTGCTAGATCAAGACTTTACTACCTCTACTATCAATGAAAAATGGGTTGCTGATATCACATATATAAACACGCTGAGAGACGGTTGGTGTTATCTTGCTTCCGTCATGGATTTGCATTCTAAAAAAATCGTTGGATATTCATTTGGACGTAAAATGACGACTGATTTGGTAATAAGTGCTTTAAATAATGCTTTGGATACTCAACATACAAGAGAAGGGTTAATCCTGCATTCCGATTTAGGTTCCCAGTATACCAGTGAAGATTTTCAAAAGCTTTGCGAAACAAGAAAGATAAAACAATCCTTCAGTAAAAAGGGCTGCCCATATGATAATGCCTGTATAGAATCATTTCATGCCATTTTAAAGAAGGAAGAAGTCAATCATGTTACCTATTTAGACTACAAAACTGCGAATCTAGCAATATTTCAATTTATCGAAGGTTGGTATAACCGTAAAAGAATTCACAGTGGTTTAGACTACAAAACACCACAAGATATTGAAGATCAAACAAAAACAGCATAAAGCTTGTGCAGCTCAAACCTAGCTGGATATCCACCGCACTCATGGTTTTACATGGAGTGGAGGGCATGATAGCTTTGATGGCATTGCCAAGTTTTATGAAAGCTGGCTTATTGGCTGGAAAGTCATACCCGCAGAGGCTCCATGTCAAACTAGCACGATACAAACAGCTTACATCTTAATAATCACAAAGACTTAACTTTTTTGTGTCCAAGATATTGACTCAAATCCAAGGGGTGTTTAATTGAAACAATTCGATGCAGTTAAAATTACAAAAGATAATCCTATTGAAGGTATTTATAAAGGGCAAATTGGTTCAATTTTAGAAGTTTACGATGATAATCACTTCGAAGTAGAGATAAGTGATAGTAATGGAATAACGATATTCTTAGGTGCATTATCACGAGATTTTCTTGAGGTTGTTGTTTAACAAACGGGGGCAAGAGTTGAAGATTCAATGTTGATCAGCAACTCTTTTTTCTTATTCGACTAACGGGGCAGTTTAGTTTAACAATAAATTATTGAATACTGAAACTTTTTTAAAAATATTCCGTATAATCGAGAGGGATCTTTTCTGGCAATTTAAAATAGTTGATACAGTTAATTACTTTATTGCCATAGACAATTTATGTGTCTTCATATACTAAAAAGCAGTTTGATAGAATCAGGTGAAAACAATAATGTATAACAATATTATGACAAAAGTTAAAAAATTATTAGCCTTTTTATTTATTGCAAGCATCCTTGTTGGTGTTTCATATCTTATTGTGTTCAAAGTTTCATTTTTACCAAATGGATATGAAATTGAAGCAAAACAAAAAGATAGTGTATCGCTAATATCATTCAATTTGTTAGGGAACGAGAAAGAAATAATCACTCAATCCTTTTCTGAAAATGACGCTTGGAAGATTGATTATATTGAATATGAAGTGAATAGACAGAAGGACTCATTATGGATGTTGTTTTCTTTTGTAACTATATCAATAGTTTTATTCGTTTATAAGGTTCGTAACGGATTGAAATTATGGAAAGCAATCTTAGAAAGTCACATTATTTTTTCTGCTTTGTTACCGTTACCTCAACTTATTAACTCATTGAATAGGATATTTGATTTAATTTCCTGATTATTCAACTAAACCAGCTAATAGTTTGTCAACATTTTTCTATAAAAAGCTTAATAACCTCATGATATACTAAAAATGTCCATGCCAAATAACCTTCCTCATGTCTTTCATTGGAAGGTTTTGTTGTATTTAGTTAGATATAGGTTCTAAGCTATATCTTGGAAAGTGGTTCTGCTTTTTAGTAAGGCATAAATCCAATGTAAGAGTTTGTTTACGCATGCAATAATCGCTACTCTAAAGGGTTTTCCTTCTTCTCGTTTCTTATCATAAAACTCTCGTAGTCTTTTATTGCGTGCTATGATCTCGTCTGTTGTTTTCTTCTTACGGGAATCACGAATACCACTTTGAACAGCCATATACAGGGCATGACGAAGTCTACAAGAGCCTCGTTTGGTAATTCGATTTACTGATGCAGTAAACTTACCAGAAGAAAAAACACTTGAATCCACTCCAGTGAATGCAACGAGCTTTTTGGCATTATTGAACCGATCTATCTCACCAATCTCGGAAATAATCGTGGCGGCGATTTTCTCCCCAATTCCAGGGATAGACTGGAGTATATGATATTCTTCAATTTCTTTAGCGAGGGCATCTATTTCATCTGCAATTTTAGATAGATGCTCTTGGTATTGAAGAACAATCTTAACTAATAACTCAAGATTAAAAATATTACTCTCGTACAGGTTGTTTTGAAACGGGTTACGAAGGGCTGCTTCCCTTAATTTTTTAGCCTTTTCGTTTGCCCATGTATCTGAACGACTCATACATAGCGAAGCTATTTTCTCTGTAATTTCTTTTTCACTCACGCTTAACACTGCTTCTGAAGTAGGAAATGCTAATAATGTAAGCAATGAGACCTTTGAATATAAGCTTTCAAAGACTCCTCTATATTCAGGAAATACTTGATCCAAAAGGGTATGCAGCTGTATTTTAGTCTGTGCTGATACTTCGGCAATACTTTCTTGTTGTCTTGTTAGATTACGAAGGTTTAATAGTTGAATTCCTCTTTTTTTATAAGGCTCTAACTCTTCTTTATAAAACAGTTCGCAAAGGTGATAAGCATCAACTGCATCTGTTTTTACCTTCCGTAAACTTGAACTTTTGGCTCGATGTGAGATAAGAGGATTGACAACAATATAAACATAATTTTGCTCCTCAAGAAATTGAATTACAGGAAAATGATAGTGTCCTGTTGATTCTAAAACGACCGAAGGTTGATGACCTCCAGCTGAACTCTCTACTTCATGAAGGAACTCTAATAAACTACCTAAACCATCAGTATTGTGTTTGATACTAAAGCTCTTACGATATGGTTTGCCTTTATCTAAAAATGCTTGAACCTGACTTTCACCTTTTGAAACATCCAGACCAATGACTGGATTCATAATCAAATCTCCTCCTCTGTAAAACAACAATTGTCGGTATCCCCTAAGGCTTCTTGTAATGTCATAGGTTCGCTTGTTAAACGGGATCCTTGTCCCAACCAGCCTGAAACATGTATATACAAGTAGGGGGTGAACAGTTTAGTTGACGGGATCGAGTCCCACGGGTGCGACATTCTACCCCGACTACCGTTATAATAAGACCATATAGAAAAAGGTCAACCAGAAATATCTGGCTAACCTTATATTACGATCGGGTGCAAGAGTTAAAGATCCACCTGCCAAATTGGTGGCTTCTTCTTATTCGACTAACGGGGCAGTTTTGTGGAAAAAGGAATTTTGAATTTTGTATAGAAAATATTACCTATTATGGAGGATAATTAGTCGAGAATTACGAAAATGCATTATTCACTCTCTTGATTACATATCATTAGTTTTGTAGATATTCTGTAAAGGGGGGGAGATTAAATGGATGCAGTGGATGCTGTTTCGGGTCTTATACTTCTCGCGGTCATAGTTTTTTTAATATCGAGAGTAGCAAACTTTTTTAAGAATACAACAAATCAATTAGCAGAGATAAATAAGAAATTGGACGAGATAAATAGTAAGAAAGAGTAAATTTGTGAACTAATGCACTTCAACTATAGGGTGCGTTAGTTCACTAAGACAATAAAATCAAACAGAACTTCCAGTTTTATAGAAATTCTGTTTTTACTTAAATAATCAACATTAAACTTTGACAGAGCCTTTATATTAAGAAGGGATGAGCTCTCTCACTTTATCAGCAAAATCCTTGCCAAATTTCCAGCAGCGATCTTCATCTTCACCATCGGGTACTAAATCTATTTTCAAGCCATCCAATACAACCTTTGCCCCAAGCTCATGTAATTTCTCGGTGATCAAATCAACCGCTACACAAAAGGTATCCTCATAGAATGTATCCCCGGAGCCAAATACTGCTGTAATTTTCCCAGCAAGATTCACCCGTTCCATATCTTCATAGAATAACATGAAATCATCGCCAATTTCTCCACCTTCATATGTATAAGATCCTAAGAGAACCGCATCATATTTCAGCATTTCTTTCGGTTTCGTACGAAGAGCTTCTTTTACGGTTACTTTGAAGCCTTCTTCTTTTAAGGCTTGTTCCAGTATTTCCGCAATAACCTCTGTATGACCTGTCATAGAAGCATAAATAATTAAGATTTTTTTCATGGAAAACCCTCTTTTTCAATGAAATAAGACGTTATTATTTTATCATTTCTTCAGAGGGATTCATGCTTTCTAGAAAAATGTTCAAGATATTGTAGAAAGTAAAGGCTCTTTTCTTAATCCCTGTAGCTTTTTCAAACGAAAATCTTAATAAATACTTAAACATTGGTGATGAATGAATAACTATTTTAAAAGGCATAATTTTATAAATTCTGGTGCATGAACTAAAAAAAGTTTTTCAGGAAGGGTAAGTCTCTTCCCGAAAAACTTTTTCTTTTTATCGACGATTCATATCTGCAGGATTTGAACCTTTACGTTCATTGCGGTTTAGTTTGTTAATGTCAGCCATTTCATCCGCCGTTAATTCAAAATCAAATACATTGAAGTTTTCTTCGATTCTGGAAGGTGTAACGGATTTCGGAATAACAATGGAATTGTTTTGCAAGTGCCAGCGTAATACTACTTGTGCAGGTGTTTTCCCATGTGCTTGTGCAATTTTCTGAATGGTTTCATCCTTTAATACTTCTCCACCTTGCTGTAGCGGGCTCCAAGCTTCAAGGAAAATATCATGCTTAGCGCAGAATTCTTTTAATTCTGTTTGTGAAAGATATGGATGGCATTCTACTTGGTTAAGGACAGGTGTTACTTCGCATTCAGATAAGAGACGTTCCAGATGCTCTATATTAAAGTTACAAACACCAATCGCTTTTACACGGCCATCATGATAAAGTTTTTCTAATGCTTTATATGTATCAACATATTCATCATATTGAGGAGTTGGCCAATGAATTAAGTATAAATCTACATAATCAAGACCTAATCTTTCCAAGCTTTCATCGAATGCACGGAGTGTATTTTCATAGCCTTGATCACTATTCCAAACCTTTGTTGTGATGAATAGCTCTTCACGAGGTACAGTTGATTGCTTTAGTGCTCCTCCAACACCTTTTTCGTTTTGGTAAATCATAGCGGTGTCGATGGAACGATAACCAACCTCAAGTGCTTTAGCCACTGCATCGGTTGCTTCGTCGTCCTTCACTTGCCAAACGCCAAAGCCAAGCTGCGGCATTTTAACGCCATTGTTCAATGTAACAAAATTCATCCAACATCTCTCCTTATATACAATGTGGTCCTGCAAGGCTCTTCTCATAAAAATGGTTGTTGCTTATGCAGAGGAACATCTTAATGAATGATACTCATTTTATATAGATGCACCTTTATAGTGGATTGCTAAAAACAACAAACCATACGGAAACGCTTCTTGCAAAATCTGTATTTAGGATATCAATTTTTAAGAGTTCTTTCAATTAATCAGACTTACGTAATAGGGAATACAAAGAGAATATGCCATTAGATTCTTGGATTTCCCTTAGCATTGTAAACAAAGAAATTTTCTTTACCCATTTATTTAATTTGTTCTATACATTCTAGAACAAATTTGTTATATTATATGTAGAACAAAAGAGGTGAATAACCATGTTTATACAAATTGAACCTCAATCCGATATCCCTATTTATACACAATTATCGAATCAGATAATAGAAGGAATTGCAAAAGGGGATATAAATCCTGGGGATTCCTTGCCTTCTGTAAGATCATTGGCCGCGGACCTGGGAGTGAATATGCATACGGTGAACAAAAGCTACCATGAACTGGAGAAAAAGGGGATCATCCGTATTGTACCAAAATCAGGTGCAGTCATTCAGTTTCCCATGTCCATTACGGAGGGGGATTCATTATACGGACAACTCTTGGCGGAATTAAAACCGAGGATTGCAGAGGCATTGGTAATGGGGTTGGATCAGAAGCAGGTTCACACTCTAATTGAAAACATCATAAAGGATTTGAAAGGCTAAAATGTACACATGAAAGAGGGGAAGAGAAATGGCACTGATCATTCCTTTAGTCGTTACGCTTGTTATCATAATTATTCAAACACTGCTTCCATATATTGTGAAACGGACAGTGGTATTCGGAGTTTCGATCCCAGATCCATTTGTGAAGGATGAAAAGCTATTATCGTTTAAAAAGTGGTATTCATTTCTTGTAGTTTTGATTTCCATTATTGGATTAGCTTTTTATCTTATCTGGTATTTGAATGGAAATCCACCGGAAGAAACCATTGTGTTGACAGGATTGGCATTAACATTCGGAATAATGTTGGTTAGCATGTCTTTATATTTTTATTTTCACGCAAAAACAATGCAACGGAAAAAAGAACAAAAATGGGTTGAAAATGTTAAACAAGTAAAAGTAACGGATATAAGTATCCGAACAAAGGACGAAATGCTCCCTTGGTATGTATTCCTGTTACCAGTAATTATAACGCTTGGAATGTTAATTTACACAGCACTACAATATCAACATTTGCCGGAGCAAATTCCAACTCATTGGGGACCTAATGGAAAACCTGATGCTTTTACAGACAAGACACCGTTTTCTTCTGTATCCTTGCTTCTTATGTTATTAGTAATGCAGCTAATGTTCTTAGGAATTATGGAATCAACCAAGAGGTCAGGTATTAAGATTAATGCAACTAATCCAAGTGCGTCAAAAATTCGCCAGCTTGCTTTACGTAAATATTCAAGCTGGATGATGTTTGTTATCAGTTTTCTAATTACGGCGTTATTTTCCTATTTTCAAATAACCACTATTCATACGTTTTTAATGGATGATGCCTATGTGATGGCAATTCCGCTTATTTTCTTAATATTAGTATTAATAGGGACTATCATTTTTGCCATCAAAGTTGGTAAGACAGATAAAAGTCCGGAATTTCAATCCGTTGCTGGAGTAGCAGATTTAGAAGAGGATGAGGAATATTGGAAGGGCGGACTCTTTTATTTTAATAAAAATGATCCATCCATTTTCGTGGAAAAACGATTCGGAGTGGGCTGGAGTATCAACTTCGCTCATCCAATCGGCTATGTTATCATATTTGCACCAATCATCATCATACTGTTAATAGCGATCCTATCTTAAAAAAAGTGCCAGGCACACAGATATTTATCTGTTGCCTGGCACTTTTGGTATAAGGAAGGTGATGAGACCGATGATGATGGCAACGATGCTTACAGTCATGCCGATTAGGAGGCCGAAACCGCGCATAAAGGTATCTTCACCAGGATAAAGCGGCGTTAAATTCATTTTTTGATAGTAAAAATAGATAAATAATAGGACATAAATCGATTGTCCAATTAATATAGCATACAAGCGTTTTAATAATGGCTGTTGAAAGCTTTTCCGAATATAAACCCAAGCAAACACACTTATCACTGGTGATAGGACGGTAAATATGCTTGTTGAAAATGGGATGAAAAGTACACCTAATGCAGTAATGGTTATAAGAATAATATTAATAACCAAAATAGTGCCACCTGCTGTTAATGGTGATCGAAAACACCATTTGGATTTAAAGTGAATTCCTATAGTATTAATACTAAAGAAGGATAAAATGAGTGCTATTAATAATAATAAAGTAAATGACATTAATTAGTACCTCCAATTACATAGAATATCTATGTAGTGTAATAAAAAAATTAGAGACCATGAACGATCCCAATTTTAAATGCAAACTTACTAAGCGGATAAAAAAGAATGGTTACCAGAACACAAAGAGAAATAAACAATGGATTAAGCATAGGTGAAAAGACATCTGCAGGAATTACCTTACTTATGACACCTGTCATTAGTAAAATATTTGGAATGGACGCTTTCATTAAAGATGTATTAACAACCTTTTTTCCGTTCGGACCATAATGTTTTCCAATCGAGTATCCTAAGTAAAGCCAATATAATGAATACAAAAGGAGAATAGGGAATGACCAGTTAACCATGAAATCCCAAATATTCCGGAATAATATCAAGTTTGATTCATGACTTACAATGGTTACGACTACACCACCTATAAAGAATAACCAATTTAACAGTATGAAATTTCGGATCCTTACTGGCTGCTTAGGAACAACGAAGCTTTTAGCAAAGATAAAAGGATCACCCAATTGCTGAAGCATTTCCTTCGTTGCAAATTTTTCGGATATTCCCACTAACATTTTTTCTCTAATTCCATCCTCGATATGTGCCGCAATTTCATTACAGATGTCATTTGCATCCGGATGATCATGTAGCGCGGTTCTTAGATTTCTCAAATATTCGAGTTTAACATCTTCCATATTTAATCACCTAACACTTTTGTCATAACTCCAACAAATTGGTTCCATTCCTTCGCTTTTTGATAGAGAGCATCTTTACCGGCTTTGGTTATCCGGTAATATTTACGGGAAGGACCTTTTTCTTGTTCTAACCAATAAGCATCTATGTAACCTTTTTCCTCTAATTTCTTTAGTGCAGGATATAGTGTGCCTTCCTTCACATGAAATGCGTCATCACTGCGACGCTCCATTTCCTTCGCCAGCTGATACCCGTACATATCTTGCTCATCCAATAAGTGAAGTAAAAGAAGAGAAGTACTGCCTTTCACTAATTCCCGATTGAACAAACAAATCACCTACCTAGAAATAAGATGTATATAAATAGTATTACCATAATCATGCACGAATGGCAATCTATGAAATAAATTTTTTGAAGAAAAATCAACCAATAGTGTATAATATTCAAAAGCTTTCGGTAATTAGAAAGGAAAGATGATGGGGGATAAAATGGAGAAAATAAAAACGAAGTTCAAAATAGAGGAAGAAGCATTAAGGAACTGGGAGGCAATTGCCGTACCGGACGTAGAATTGTTTTTCTTTGAAACGATAAAACAAATACAAGAGTTAATGCCACTAGGTACTCTTATTATTCCGAGGCATGAATTTAATAATCATAGAAGCTATCAAGCAATGGATATAAATAATAGCTACCAGTTATGGGGTGTATCGAACAGCGGAAATTATGTTTGTGTTCTTCCTCCGGTTTTATTTCCGACCATTGGCAATGAGAAGAAAAAAGCCATATTAAAAATCCAGAAAAAATTAAACAGAGGATTGATTTATCCATGGACTTTAGTGGAGGAAGTACTAAAGGAGTTACCACTTTCTAAAGAAGATAAAACGAGGAATCTGATGAAGCCTTACATTTTCGATGTAGATGGGGAGACATGTGTAGCATTTCAAAAGGAAATGTGGTGCCAGGCACCACAAATTCTCAGATGGAAAATGTTAATGAAGATTGCAGAGTCTTATATAGATGAAATACCGGAAGTAGAGGAAGCATTTTTGAGTCCGTTTTTAAGAAAATATTCGAATCGTTTTCCGGCCATAAATGGTCCAAATTGCTTTGCTGCCGCTTTAGCTGCTGCAACCGAAGACGTGCAGGCAAGCGAATGGATTATCAACCAATGGATACATCCCGATACATTTCTGTTGGGTTTGGAAATGAGAGGGTATAAGGAATTGGAATGTGAATTGGACCAACTGGAACCAAAGGATATATTAGTCTGGAAAAATCAAAATGCAGCGTTCATCCATGCGTCCTTTCATTTGGGAAAGGGTCTATTTTTCAATAAGGATGGACAAACATTTTTCAATAGATGGCAGATTATTAGTGAAGCGGACTTATATAGGAGCTGGGGAAGCAAAAATCTTAGTGTTTTCAGATGTAATTAGAGATTGCAAGAGTAGAAATAATGGAGGGAGCAGTTTTGTAAAAGCTACCCCTTCAGAAAATCGAGGAAATCAATATGAATATCACTTTAATAAAAGCAACGGAAATAGATGCACAAGCAATATTTGATCTCCAGGTGAAGGCTTTTATGCCCCTATTAGAAAAATATAAAGATTATGGCACAAACCCTGCGAATGAAACCGTAGAAAGAGTGCTAAGCAGAATAAACGATCCAAATGGTAGCTATTACAAAATTATTGGAGACGAGCAGTTGGTAGGAGCTATTCGTGTCCATTGGAAGGTTCAACAAACACAATTATGGATAAGTCCTATTTTCATAGACCCAGATTTTCAAGGAAAGGGAATCGCTCAAAAGACGATCCTCTTAATGGAAAAAATGAACCCAGAAGCGATAACTTGGGAACTATCCACTATTCTGGAAGAGAAACGAAATTGTCATGTATATGAAAAGCTTGGTTTCGAGCTAACGGGAATTTCCAAGAAAATTAATTCCTTGATGACTCTAGTAGATTATAAAAAAAGCATGGAGAAAGGTAATACAGATGATCATTAAAAAAATGCATGAAACGGATATTAGTGTGGTTGCTCATTTTATTGCACAAATCAATCAAGAGCCTAACAGCCATATTGGTTATTGTGGTACAGACAAGGAAGAGATTGAAAAGTACTTAATGGAAGAATTAACGGATGTTTCAGCTTGGGATAGTTTTATTACTGCATGGGAAAATAATAGCTTACTAGGCATAATTGGTTTTGATGCAGACATCGAAAGCAAAAGCATAGAGGTTTGGGGACCATTCATAAAGGAAACACACTGGAATATTGCATCTTTAATGTGGAATGAATTGCTAATTCTGCTTCCAGATGAAATCGATAAAGTAAATCTTTTTCCAAATAAAAAGAACCATCACTGTCTTCAATTTGCAAGTGAACAAAACTTTCAATTCCTAAGCGAGCAAACTATTTTGAAGATAAATAGGCAGGAAAATAATAAGTCTCCAGTTCTACCAGAATTAACACTGGAATATGATAAAGAATTTTCAACCCTGCATCAGGAAGCATTCCCATCTACCTATTATACTAGCGAGCAAATTTTGGCACGAAGGAACGAGCATAGAAAAGTATTTATCACAACAGAACAGGGTGAGCTATCAGGTTATATTTATGTGGAGGCGGAACCCGAATTCGGAGAGGCAAGTATTGAATTTTTTGCCGTGAAAGAGCAATTTAGGGGAAAGGGAATTGGAGGTAAATTATTAACTACCGCATTACAGTGGTTATTCCGATTCGAAACAATTAACTCTGTTACGCTATGTGTCAATTCTAAGAATGAAAAAGCGATCCGTTTATATGAAAAGGTTGGTTTTGAGGTAATGCATGAATTATGTTTTTTTAGTAAAAAAATGAATTAGGAATTAACCATATTTCAATCGGAAAATTGCTTGAAGCTTCAAATTCCTATAATATTAGAACTATTAAATTGGAGAATGGAGAACTGAACATGATCAATAAAATTGGACAAATAATGCTATATGTAAATGATCAAGAGGAGTCAGTGAAGTTTTGGACAGAGAAAGCTGGATTTACACTAATTGCGGAACAAGATAATGGGCAAGGATTCAAATGGTTTGAAATTGCCCCCACGAAAGATTCGCAGACAACTATCATCCTTCATAATAAGCAGTTGGTAGCGGAAATGTCTCCGGAATTAAATTTAGGAACACCGTCCTTGATGTTTTTCTCAGAAGATTTGGAGGCATTGTATAAAGATTTCACAGATAAGAATATTACGGTTGGAGAAATGGTTCAAATGCCATCCGGAAAAGTGTTCAACTTTGCGGACAATGAAGGAAATTATTTTGCGGTTTTGGAAAACAAATAAAAAAGCTAAGCCTCGCATTTTGGATCAGCGGGGTTTTTATTATGAAGGGGTGTAAGCTTTGTATCCGCGGGCAAATACATTAGGAATATTGATACATAACAATCAAATTCTTTTAGAAGAACAATATGGAATACATTCGAGGGGAACAGGTACCTTTTATCGCCCGATTGGCGGGACCATCGAACTTGGCGAAAGGTCAGAAGAAGCACTGGTTAGGGAATATAAAGAAGAGATACAAGCAGATATTTTCGTTATCCAATATTTAACATGCATTGAAAATATCTATAAAATAGAGGAGAATATTGGGCACGAAATAACGCAAATACATTTAGTCGAATTTAAGGATAAAGGTTTGTATGAAAGAGATTCCTTCCTGGTAACGGAAGGAGATAAAATAACGAAAGCCGTTTGGATTTCAATAAAGGATGTTCTGAATAGCGATATGATAGTATACCCAAATGGATTGCAGGAATTGTTAGAGGAAGTAATTTTTTGACCTATTCAGGACCATTTACTTGAATATGTTTTTGTTATAGACCTAAAATAATGTAGTTGAGACTACATAATAAGGAGTTGTTTTCGTTGGCACAATCATTAAATGGGAAAGTGGCATTTGTTACAGGTGCTGGTAAAGGTATTGGCCGGGCGGTCGCGGCAGCATTAGCCAAGGAAGGAGTAAATGTCGGACTGTTGGCTCGTACGGAAGAGACACTGAAAGAAGTTGCAGCTGAGCTGACGACATTAGGTGTAAAAACTGCCTATTCAACAGTAGATGTATCCTCCAAAGAACAAGTGGATAAAGCAATCAAGGCGCTAACAGATGAGCTTGGCACAGCAGATATTTTAATTAATAATGCTGGAATTGGAAGTTTTGCATCGTTACTAGATATGGATCCGGAAGAATGGAAGAGAATCATTGATGTGAATTTAATGGGAACATATTATGTAACACGTGCCGTGCTTCCTCAGCTTATTGAAAAAAATGGGGGAGACATTATTAATATTTCTTCCACCAACGGCTTAAATGGAGCAGCTACTTCTAGCGCATACAGTGCATCAAAATTTGGAGTAATTGGTCTAACTGAATCGTTAGCTCAGGAAGTACGCCGTAACAATATTCGTGTAACAGCCTTAACACCAAGCACAGTAGTTACAGAGCTTGCCAAAGAAAGTAATTTAATTACGAAAAATGAAGAGAAGTATATTCATCCAGAGGATATTGCAGAATTCATTGTCTCTCAATTAAAGTTAAATCCGCGTGTTTATGTAAAAACAGCAAGCTTATTAGGGACAAATCCATATTAATCGAATGTAAATGAAAATGAGCGAAAATAATAATAACGGGTTCGGTTGATTGGGAGAAAACTGCTATTAACTATGTGAACCAACAAGCTAATTAACATATATTTCAACAGTAATTTGGTAATAAAAATGGAAAGTAAAAACGCTCAGATTTTTCTGAGCGTTTTTTGATACTTTTTACCGAAATAAACTAAGAGAAGCGAGAGAAAAACAGAGGAGGTCAAAAACATACAGTATGTGTTTGCATTAAAATATTGCTTGTTAACGTGTATGGACATAAAAGAAGTGATGCTATCAATATACTGCCAGTCTATAAAACCAAAATCTTTTTTGTATGTTTCTGCTAAAACATTTTTATATCTTAGAAATGAACTCCTTTGATAAAGAATTGAAATCACCAAGTGAATGAAGGTAGCTAGAATTCCAACTAATAATACAACAGGCTTAGTATTATGATAATTAAAAATTTTTGTCCATAAATATACTAGACAGCAAAACATAATAACAATAATACCCAATAATAAAAATGCTGGGTTCCCATTCCCTGATGTTTTACCAGGTTCGGGATTCATTAAATTACATAACCAAAATATCGGTATCACAATGATGATTATTCCTATTACGAAAAATATTTTTCTTTTTATAAAAAGCCACCTCCATATCCCTTTATTCGTCTAGCCTACTTCGTTTCAGAACATCATTACATATTTTATAAATATTTTAACACGAATTCTCCAATTCCATTTTAAAAATAAGGTCGCTTGATATAGGGAACTACCTTAGATAACCCAATCCACAATAGTTTTAGCATGGGTTTTAACAACACCGCATAAATTTATGCGGTGGCATCAATTTGTATGCGTATTGAAGTATTAATTATTATGTTAAATTCGTTTAATTGTTGTTATAGCAACAAAAAGGGGGACACCAATTCATATACGAATTGTGTCCCCAATTAAGTTGTTAATTAACATTCTTTCCCAATACCCGAACCCGTTAAAATAATAATCGCTCGTTTTTATTTTGGAACAATATCCATTAGCTTACTGCCAATGAATGGATCCTTTTTATTTCCTCTCCCAAGGAATCCAATGCTTCGTGCAATGAGAAATTGAGCGGAATAATAAGTTATCATGATGAGGACATCGGAATACGATATTGGATTTACAAACTTGTTCCAGGACAGAATGGAATCTGAGATCACAAATAGTATACTTCCCATTATAGCGAGTGGATTTCCAGTCATAATAGCCAACCAAGCCATGAAAGAAATGACGATAATATAAATGATGACTGGGATGATTAACGCATTATTTCCGTCTTGTATACAAGCCATAATAATTTTCCTACCTATAATGAAGGCATAGGCAGCAAGTGGTAGGATGGCTGCAAAACGCAGTGCAGAATATCTCCACTTGCGAAGGAAGGCGGCAATGTAAAAAAGATGGCCGATAAGAAAGGCAGTTAGGCCAATAATAAACCAATAAATCAAACCATCACCAAGCATACAACAAAATAAACCGAGAAGGAGAATCCAAAAAGTTTTTGTTTTTTTTGCTGGAATCTGTAGATATCCGTACCAGATAATTAACCACATAGGTATCAGCTTGAAGAGAATTTTAACAAGAAGGGGTTGCTCAGGAATAACAAAGATATACAGTAAACCTGTTATTAGGATGCAAATAGGCAATACAATTTTTTTCATCGGCAATTCCTCTTTTACTTTTAAAATTGATTGATAATTCTTGATATTATATTATCATACAGCCATGATTATGGATGTATTTTTGAAGATGTTTATTTTGTTTATAGTGGAGGAAGGAATTGTCTTCTTGAATGGAGTATTTTAAGTTGGTTCTTACAATGTATGTGTTAGTTATCATAAACCAATTGAAAATAATGCCGGACACCAGTTCCGTTTTCTGTGTCAAAATGGTTTAAATTTGTATGTTTGAGGACAAAGGTCCGTTATTTTGAAAAAACAATTATTCTTGTGTATTTTTTCCTATTTAACGGAACCTGTGGAGCTCTGTCAAGAAAGTGGACACCTAAATAGCGAAATATAGTGCTTGGCTTGTCTTAACTTTTTCAAATTATAGATGATACCGTGGAAGCGTCAAGCCCAAACCGCTTGACCCTTCCACGGTATCATCTGGCTAGTCGCTAAGTTAAGACAAGCCACCAAACTGCCTATCACTAATTAGGCAGAAATCTCCTTATAATATTTTTGCGCATATCCAACAGGAGATAAATATCCTATAGATCCATGTATTCTTTTACGGTTGTAAAAAAACTCAATATAACGGTAAATTTCAGTGTATGCTTGTTCCTTTGTTTGGAACTTTCGACTTTGAATTAATTCTTTTTTTAGAAGACTAAAAAATGCTTCTGCACAGGCATTGTCATAACAATTTCCTGTTCGACTCATACTAGCTTCCATTCGGTACTCCAGAAGTTGATCACGATAGTCTTTGGATGCATACTGAGTTCCACGATCCGAATGATGAAGCAAGCCTTCGGCTGGTTTTTTTGATTCATAAGCGTCCTTCAATGCGTCCATTACTAACTGGGTCTCCATGTGTCCGTAAAGACGCCAACCAACAATTTCACGTGTAAACAAATCAAGAATACTAGCTAAATATAAGCGACCTTCCCGACAGGGAATATAGGTAATATCGGCAACCCACACCTTGTTTGGGGCGGAAGCAGTAAAGTTCTGATTCAATTTATTTGAGGCGATAGGATAATCATGATTCGAATTAGTCGTAGTTACCTTGAATATCTTAGAGACACATGATCGTAGCCCTAATTCTTGCATGTACTTGCTAACAGTACGCTCATTGATAGTGTAATCCTCATCCTGTAGGAGCTTTGTGATTTTAGGGCTGCCATATATTTTATCTGAATCATGATAATGAAAAACAATACGATCTTTAACTTTATTCCTTCGCATTTCTTGTTGGCTCGGCTCATGATTCCTCCACTTGAAATAACCGCTCGGAGACACCTCTAAAACTTTACACATCTTCGTCACCGAAAACTCCGAACGATGGTTTTCAATGAATTCAAACCTTATGGTTTTGGACTGCTGAAGATGTGCACCGCCTTTTTTAAAATAGCTAGTTCTTCTTCGGTATTAGCTAATTTCCTATCTTTTTCTTTTAATTCACGTTCTTTATCTCGGAGCTGTTGTTCTAACTTGTTTAGACGTTCTTCAATTGCAATAGGTTCATTTTCAAATACTCTATATTTTGTCATCCAGTCATGAAGACAGCTTAGTGGAATCTTCAATTCATCAGCAATATCTGACATTGTCTTCTTTTTCTGTTGCTCTTGTGCAAACTTGACTGTTTCACGTTTAAATTCATCACTATATCTTTGACGTTGTTCACCCATGGAAACCCTCCTAATTATTATCATCATATCCAAATATGACTTTCGTTAAAGGGGTGTCCACTTTTTATTCTAGTTTCACTGTGTCCTCTTAACCTGTAAAATAGGTTGAATTTATACAAATAACGGAACCTCAGTCCTCTTAAGAGGTAAAAAATTGATGTAAGTTTGTTCCTAATTATTTCACCTTTAAAAGCTGCAAAATCATGCTTTGCTGTTGGTTTGCTTGGGCCATCATACTCATCGCCACTTGTGCAAGAATGGATTGCTTTGTAAATTCCATAATTTCTTTTGCCATATCTGCATCTCGGATTCGGGATTCCGCTGCGGTTAAATTCTCTGCGGTGTTTTCTAAGTTGTTGATGGTGTGTTCAAGTCGATTATGATAAGCACCTAGCCTTGAACGTTGGGAGGAAACTATTTTGATAGAATTATCGATTTTTTCTATTGCGTTTGAAGCACTTTCACTTGTTGATAGATCAAGTGTTCCTTTTGTCGTATAACCTGTTCCGGATCCAGTTAATCCAATTGCAGCTGCCCTCATATCCGCCATTTCAATGGTCATCGATTGCCCAGCATTTGCACCAATCTGTATAGAAAAGGATTTTTTAGAGCCGTCGAGTAGCTTCATAGTATTATAATCTGTGTCTTTGCCAATACGGGTTATTTCCTCTGTAAGCTGATCGATTTCCTGTTGGATAGCATCAAGATCTTCGGCATTATACGTTCCATTTGCTGCTTGAACAGAAAGCTCTCGCATTCGCTGAAGGATGGCATGTGTTTCATTCAATGCTCCTTCCGCTGTTTGAATCATGGAAACGGCATCTTGGGCATTTCTGGAAGCTTGATTTAATCCGCGTATTTGTGCTCGCATTTTTTCTGAAATTGCTAGTCCTGCTGGATCATCTGCGGCACGATTAATTCTCAATCCGGAGGATAATCTTTCCATCGCTCGACTTTGTCCAAGCAGAGCTCGATTATACATTCGAAATGCATTCATAGCTGCAATATTATGGTTAATGATCATCTCATGTCATTCATTGTCAGATGGTTCTTTTGTAATGAATTAATTTCGATTAAAGTAAGTTCCATCTCGACTCAGGAATTTCCCTCCTTTATCAAATATTGGTATCTCTTTTTATATCGGTTGGTAAATATGGAATATTTAACTTATTTATTTGAACTTGTGACATTTTAAATCGGTTTACGTCTATTTTTTTAAATAGTAAGAGAAGGGGGAGGCAAATGTTAACTAACAAGGCGAAATATCTACTTTTCTATTTTTTTATTTTGATATTTTTGTTGTCATTTACAGGATGTAGTGAAAATAGAGGCAATGGGATCCGAAGTGTAACATTTGAAGGACAAACGATAATTGGTGTATCTATTTCACGGGTGGGAGAAAGTATGCTGGATATTAAGAAACCTCATATTTTTTACACACAAAAAGACACAGCTGAAATTCAACTATTTGCTAATGCAATCAAACGGGCTAAAAAAATAGATGGTGTAGTGGATGTGACCACGCCTGATTATTTGCTTACGCTAACATTTGAAGATAAAACAAAATCAAATTATTGCTTGTGGATAGGAAAAGACGGTGGTTCTATTATGAAGGAAAAGGATACACATACAATGTATATTTTGCCGCATACCATTATAAAAGAAATGAGGAAATACGTAGAAAAGGAATAGGATTGAAAGTTTATGAAGGAATAATGAAACCTTTACTGAATATAAACAAACAAGGAATCAATGGGAAGGCTGTGAAGATTGATGATAGAAGAAAACAATGAGAGTTCCATTTTAGGTGAAGTCATTGCGGTTAGTTTAAGTAAACATCACACATTCAGTAAGGAAAATCAAGAAAGTATAAAATTAGTGAAGGAATTGGGAGTTGAAGGTGATGCACACTTTGGTTCAACGGTGAAACATCGGTCAAGAGTGGCGCAAAATCCAAATCAGCCGAATCTAAGACAGGTGCATTTAATTCAAAGTGAGTTATTCGAGGAGTTAGCTGACCGTTTTACTATTAAGCCTGGTCAATTGGGTGAAAATATTACAACTGTCGGAATAAATCTTCTTGAATTACCAACTAACACGATATTATCTATAGGTGAGTCTGCAATTATTAAAGTAACAGGTTTGCGAAATCCATGTGCTCAAATTGATCATTTCAAACCAGGTCTTTTAAAGGCTGTTTTAGATAAGGATTCAGATGGAAATCTAATAAGAAAAGCTGGAATAATGGGAGTTATATTAAAGAGTGGACGAGTGAAACAAGGTGATATAATCCGTGTTGAATTTCCTTCAAGACCATTTAAAAAACTGGAACGTGTTTAATATGTTGTATCGTGCTATAAATGTACATAAAATATAGAATTGTTAATCGAAATACGATTAACATTTTTTTATAAATTCGACAAAATCGATTTTTATGTACAGAGAAGGAGTGCAGGATATTATGTAAGTGAGAAACCTCCAATTCCCATTAATCAAATTGTTGTAGGAGACTAATTTAGGAAACTAATAGATAGAAAGTTGAAGTGAGAATTATTGATTTTCTTTGGAACTTATGTGAAGAAATTCAAAATACAAGTTTTAATTGGTCAATATGTAGAATGGGATATGCTAGGGGAAAAAACTCAAATTTCTAGGGGGAGAAATCTTTGATTGTTCTATTTTATAATATTGGCATTTTCTTAATACTATTCCTATTGATTATATTCTGTATCAACCTCGTTACTATAATGAAGAAAGTGAAAAATGGCGAAAAAACAGCCACTAATACATTTTGGTTGACTGTATCCTTTACATTGATAGTTTGGAGTATTGCCATTATAGCTTCTGCGGGTACATATTGAATTTGCGGGATATTCTTGAACATCTGAATAGGAACTGGGGAAGAAAATCATCTATAAAGGAGTTAAATGTATGTTAAATGAAACATTTCACATTGCTGTTCCAACTGCATTTTTGGAAGATGAATCTATTAATATTCAAGGGACTATAGATCATATATGGGATTTATATAAACAAGGAGTAAAATCTGTTCTTGTCTGTGGTTCAACTGGGGAGCAACATAGTTTAAATCTTAAGGAAAAAATAGAGATAATTAATCAGTTAGTATTAGAAAAAGATCTGATGAATAATATGGAAATTATTTTTGGTGTTTCTTCCATTAGGCAGAAAGAAGCAGAGGAACTGGCTAAAATCATTCGTAACACAAATATATCCGGTATTTTACTTGGATACCCACCTTACGTTCTGCCAACACAAGCGGAAGCATTAATATATACAAAATACATAATGGATTATAGTAATAAGCCAACTATTTTATATAATAATCCAAATAGAACAGGATTTGATTTATCACTAGAAAATATTGTTCAGTTAAGTAAGATGGAATTAGTAGTTGGCATAAAAGAAGCGGGGAAAAAAGAGAGAGTCGAACTATTAAAAAAAGAAATTAAAAGAAATGACTTCCATTATTATGCTGGTGGAGAATCGGAATTGGAAGAGAAAGTTTTACTTGGATTTGATCGTCTATCCTCGATTGCCGGAAATGTTGCACCAATAGAAATTAGCGAATGGTTTAATAAACTGCTTTCCGGACAAGAAATTACTAAACAAGAAAGATTAAAGATAGAAAACATTTTAATAGAAGTTTATCAAGGTACTCCTTTAGTAAATATTAAAAAAAGTATTAATAAAAAGGGTATACCAATGGGAATATGTAGGAGTCCTATTGGTAATATGTAATTATATTTGAAACATCCTAATTGGAACTTTAAAAACCGCCCAAAATGATGGTGAATTAACACCAGAAAAAGCACAGTGTCTGATTCCTGTGCTTTTTTAATTTTTTCACAGGATTTAATTTAACACATTTATTGGAATTTTTTGACGTTTTAATAGGAGTGTATGCTAAAATTTATATAGATATTGTAAAAGATTGTTCATAAATGGATACGGTCTTATATAAATAGCAAAGAGGGGGGAAGTGGATGAAAAGTAAATCAATTCGTTACCTTGTAATCGCCGTAATAGTAGCCGTACTTGTATTTTCATTTAAAATGTATAACGATTATAAGGAAAAAAATTTGGATGAGGTAATTAATTATAATCCAGAAAATCTTAATTATTTTGGAATTTTTCTAAGAGGTCATGAGGAATGGAATACAGATAAGAAAGAACCACCGAAAAAGTTAAAGGAATTCCTTAGCCAATATAAAGTTAAAAAGATGTTTGCTGCTAAGTGCAGTAGTGTTAATAGTTTTATGAAAGAAAACTTATTTGACATTCAATACCGCCTAAAAGGCGAGGACAGGGCTAAAATGTTTACCGTTTTTGAAAATTGTATTTACTCGTTTGACTCAGGTAAAATGTACAAAGTCATCAACGGTCCAATCGATATAGATTGGATTCGGAAATATAATGAAGAATATCAACAATAAATATGTAAGTTTGTATTGAATAAAACGGATAGAAAATATCACATGAAACAATATGATTCAACCCTCTTATTTATTGTAATGGAGTTTGTGAAAATTCTACTTAAAGTGCTATCAATTAGATACATTCTTTTAAGTCTAGCGGAAGTCTCTAGTACATGTTCTAAGACTTCCGTTATTCTTTTAAAATCGCTTATTTGATTTTGGAATCCCCCAACATTTCATTAATTGGTGAATCCCATTTTCCATTTGATCCAATGGAATACCGCCAAAGCCAAATAGAAAAGTTGGATTTTTTGATTCAATTGGACTTAAGAGATAATCACTTACCGGATAGATGGCAATATTATTTTTTTCTGCCATCTCTTTTAGCTGCCTTTCACTTTTGGACAGGGGAACAGAAATTAGTATGTGCATGCCCGCCATATCACCTGTGAAGGAGACAAGTGGATAATACATTTCAAATATTTCGGTTAATTTTTCATGTTTTTTACGATAAATTTTGCGCATACGGTTTAAATGCTTTGAAAAATAGCCATCTCTCATAAAGTTAGCTAAAATATGTTGATCAAATCTCGGTACGGTTGCCGAGTAAAAACTAAATGTTTGTTTGTATTTTGGCACCAATGTTGCAGGTAATACAAAATAAGCAACACGTAAGGAAGGCATTAAAGATTTGGTAAACGTGCTGATATATATAACTTTATTGTTTTGGTCCATACCTTGTAATGCGGGAATGGGTTTTCCTTTATACCGAAATTCACTATCGTAATCGTCTTCAATAATATAGCGATTTTCATCTTTTGCTGCCCAGTTTAAAGCTTGAGTTCTTCTTGTTGCTGATAAAACAGCACCCGTCGGGAATTGGTGAGAAGGTGTAATGTAAACAACATTGGCGTTTGTTTTTTCAAGTTCTTCCACTATTAATCCATCTTCATCCACTGGTATGGGAAGGGCACTATTTTCCAATTGTATTCTTGGGATTGCTGAATAGCCGGGATTTTCAAGGGCAAATTTCAAATCATCCCCCAGTAATTTCAGAATCATGGGAAGGAGTTGTTCCGTTCCCGAGCCGATGACAATCTGTTCTGGCTTGCAAATAATTCCCCTCGATTGATAAAGATAGTTCGAAATTTCCGCTCTTAATGTATATTCTCCTTGAGGGTCCCCAATTTGTAAAAGCTCTTTTGAATCCAGATCATATAAATTTTTGGCATATTTTCTCCATATCGAAAACGGGAATGAATCCGCATCTATTTTTCCCGGATGGAAGTCAAATTCGTAATTATTTTTCTCGGCCTTCTCAAAAGACATGGTTAATGGGCCTTTTTCAATATATGGTAATTCATCGATTTCTTCGACAAAAAATCCGACGCGGGGTTTCGATCTTATATACCCTTCCTCCATAAGCTGTTCATAGGCAATTTCAATGGTTGTTTGGCTGATATTTAAAAACTCAGCTAATTTTTTTTTGGAAGGTAATTTTGCTCCAACTTCAATTTGTTTATGGATAATCGCATCTTTGATCCCAGTATAAAGCTGTTCATACATAGGTTTTGCTGTACTTCTATCCAATTTGAACATAAGCATATCCATATGCAATTCCTCCCTCTGACCATATGGAATTTTTAAAAATTGAACCTTTTCATAAAGTCAATATCTATTATACTAGTAATCATCAAACGAATGGAGGTTTTTTTATGAAGAAAGTTGGAACGGAAAGAGTAAAACGTGGCATGGCAGAAATGCAAAAAGGCGGTGTCATTATGGATGTCGTGAATGCAGAACAAGCAAGAATTGCGGAGGCTGCAGGTGCCGTTGCGGTTATGGCGTTAGAGCGGGTGCCATCTGATATTCGAGCAGCAGGAGGAGTAGCACGTATGGCAGATCCTCGTATTGTAGAGGAAGTAATGAATGCCGTAACTATTCCTGTAATGGCAAAAGCACGTATTGGCCACATTGTCGAAGCACGGGTATTAGAATTAATGGGTGTCGATTACATAGATGAAAGTGAAGTATTAACACCTGCTGATGAAGAATTTCATTTATTAAAAAGCGACTTCACCGTACCTTTTGTTTGTGGTTGCCGTGATTTAGGGGAAGCTGCCCGCCGAATTGGGGAAGGAGCTTCTATGTTACGGACGAAAGGTGAACCGGGAACAGGAAATATTGTGGAAGCGGTTCGTCATATACGTAAAGTGAATGCGCAGGTCAGACGCGTTGTATCGATGAGTACAGATGAGCTTATGACCGAAGCGAAAAATTTAGGAGCACCATATGAATTATTACTAGAAATCAAACAATTAGGTCGTTTACCGGTTGTCAATTTTGCTGCCGGTGGAGTGGCTACACCTGCGGATGCCGCTTTAATGATGGAACTTGGGGCAGATGGTGTCTTTGTAGGATCCGGAATTTTCAAATCGGACAATCCGCAAAAATTCGCACGTGCCATTGTTGAAGCAACCACACACTATCAAGACTATAAACTGATTGCCGAAATTTCAAAAGAAATAGGGGTCCCTATGAAGGGGATAGATATTGCAACACTGAATGCAGCAGAGCGTATGCAGGAACGTGGTTGGTAACATGCTGAAAATTGGGGTGCTTGCATTACAAGGTGCTGTTCGAGAGCATATTAGACAAATTGAAGAGCTTGGCTGTGTGGCCATTCCGGTTAAATCGGTTGAACATCTAAAGGAAATAAATGGTCTTATATTACCTGGTGGAGAAAGTACAACCATGCGTAAATTACTGGACCGTTATAATTTGCTTGAGCCTATTCGTGCTTTAGCCGCCAAAGGAATTCCGATGTTTGGAACATGTGCTGGTCTGATTTTATTAGCAAAAGAAATCGTCGGCAATAAAATGCCTCATTTAGGATTAATGGATGTCATAGTGGAAAGGAATTCCTTTGGACGCCAAGTAGATAGTTTTGAAGTAGAACTATCCGCTCGAGAAATAGGGGAAGGCATTCCAGCTGTTTTTATCCGGGCACCGCATATCGTGGCAGCAGGTGAAAAGGTGGAAATTCTGGCAAAGCATGAAGAGCGAATTGTTTTAGCTCGCGAAGGCCATTTATTAGGTTGTTCCTTTCATCCAGAGTTAACGGAAGATACTCGAATTATGAAGTATTTTATTGAAATGGTCCGAGGGTACAATAAAGGGAAGACATCTTAGGATTTCTTCCTAAAAACGTCAAGTTGTAATGCGTAGATTGAATTATAAAAATGTTTTACCCCTTTAGATATCTTTGTCTGAAGGGGTGTTTTTATATGTAAATGAGATAGAACTATTGAGTGATATAAAGTTGAAGTGGTAATCTATATTTTTTATAATGCAAAAGCTGCTATCTAGACATTAAATCAATTTACATTTTGAACTAACTAATTTAGTAATAACATTATTGCTATAATTGAAATAGCAATCTGGGTGAAATCGAAAATTAGATTTCAGGAGGAAATAATAATGAAAACAATTGCCGTTTACTGTGGTTCAAGTGCAGGAAACGATCCCATCTATATGAAGGAAGCAAGGAATTTAGGGAAAACTTTGGTGGAAAATGGATTAAACCTTGTTTATGGTGGAGCGGCAGTGGGTTGCATGGGTGCAGTTGCTGATGCTGTGATGGAAGCAGGTGGTAAGGTAATTGGAGTTATACCAGAGAAGTTAAAAAATGTTGAAATAGCACATCAACAATTAACTGAACTTCATGTTGTTAACAATATGCATGAAAGAAAGGCATTAATGGCAGAGTATGCTGATGGGTTTATCGCATTGCCTGGTGGTTCTGGAACTTTAGAGGAATGGTTTGAAGTTTTTACTTGGGCTCAACTAGGATACCATAATAAACCGTGTGCATTACTTAATATCAACAATTATTACACACCATTATTATCTCTTTTTGACCATATGATCGAACAAGGATTTATAAAATCGGAGTATAAAGATTTAATAGTCATGGATAATAGTTCAAAAGAGTTAGTAAAAAAACTTAAGGATTACAAAAGTACTTATGTACATAAATGGCAATAAAACAGAAGGTCAAGTAAACTTGACCCTCTGTTTGGACAGGTATCCACCTTTCGCTTAACAGAGCCTAAATTTAAGTAGGGCTGGTTGTTGGAACATATATTCTTATAAAGTTTGAATACAGTTATATAGTTGGAAAATAACTATGTTTAAGAAAAGGCCGTTATTTTACTAAATCAGCAAATTTCCCTTTTATGACATTTAGGAGATCTGGAACCATTACTTCAATCTGAACTCCAATTTTCCCGCCGCTAACAATAATATTTTGTAAAGATTCAGCATGGGAATCTAAATAGGACGGAAATAGTTTTTTCATTCCGACAGGAGAACAACCGCCACGAATATAGCCGGTTATTTTTGTAATATCCTTTACTGGAATCATTTCTACCTTTTTATCCCCAACCGCCTTTGCTGCCTTTTTTAAATCCAGCTCTGCATCCACAGGTATAACAAATACATAATATTGCTTGCTCGTTCCTTGCGTTACTAATGTTTTATAGACTTCCTTCGTGTCTCTGCCAATTTTATCTGCAACTGATACTCCGTCAATTTTTCCATCCTCGGAATGATAAGTAATAATAGAATAGCTGATTTTCTCTTTATCTAATATTCGCATGGCATTTGTTTTCGTATTTTTCATAATAAAACCCCGATCTTTATTAATTGAAAATATCATATCATATTTTTTCCTCCTATTTAAAGAATGCAAATATCGAATAGAAGAACTTTTCAGAATAATATTTACAAATTAAGTTGGGTAGTTTAGTATTACAACAGGAAGAAAATACTTCCAATACATTGAAGGGAGCGGTATAAATGAGGCTTAATTCAAGAAGGTTATTAAAAAACACAAAGGACGACTCAACGTAGTAAGAATTATTCGTATTTACAGGGGGAGACAAGTTATATGAATTCAGTAACGGAAACCATTAAAATTATTCCATATCATGAAGGTCTGGCAAAATCGATTGCCGATATGTGGAATGAAAGCCGAGAAAGCTGGGGCGGGGATGCCAGTGTCAAAACTGAAGCCCAAGTGAAGGAGCAAGAAGCTAACTCGGAGGATTTATTCTTATACCTAGCATTAGACGGGGAAAAAGTTATCGGCTACTGCGGAATCTCAGAGTATAAGGAAGATATCAATGCGCTTTATATTCGTCTTTTAAATGTCCATCCGGATTATCATGGCAAAAAGATCGGCAAGCAGCTTGTTCTGAAAGCGGTAGAAAAAACAGTGGAGCTAGGCTTTCCTAGAATTGATCTTTATACATGGGCTGGAAATGTGAAGGCAGTACCTCTATATAAAAAATGCGGTTTCTTCTGGGAGGATAGGGACGAAACGACTCACTTAATGAACTTTATTCCGCTTGTACTGCAAAGCGAATGGACAAAGCAATACTTTGAGCATTTGGACTGGTATAAGGACAATGTCAGGGAAATCGAAGTGAAGCCGGATGGGATTAAAGCAAACGGCTTTACGTATTTTGAATATGTCTGGAAAAATGAAACTCATTTTCTCCGTGTTCAGATTGAAAAGAGCGGGAGAGGGATTCGCCTTATTGAAACAAATGATATATTCATAGAAGCTTCCTTGAATGAGCACATCCAAATTGAAGGAAGAGAAACTGCCGTAAAGCTCGTCATGAAAAGTAAATCTGGAAAACCAATGAAGGTAACTGTGGAAGGACAAGAGAACGAGCGGATACAGGTAAAAGGAAAGCATGATGTGGAGATGGGGGAAGAGCAGATTCTATCCCTACCTGTTCATATATTGGATGGTGATGAACCGAATGAATGGGTGACACATCCTCGTGCAGAGCTGATGGTTTGTGTGGATGGATTCTCTACACCTTTTGCGATTGGTCTTTTTCCAAAAAAGGCACTTAAAATAAATACGGTGTATATGCCGAAGCGGTATGATTTAAATAAAAACCAATATCTCTATCTTGAATTAGAGAATCATCTGAAGAAGGATGTTCAGGTTGAGGTGGAATTACCGGAGAATTCTCATGTTCAATGGGAAAGTATAATATATAAAACAACATTCTCTGAAAAGGGTATCCTGAAAATTCCTTTTACCATTCAAAAATATGGTTTTCTTCAAGCGGAATGCCGTATTACGGTTCTGTCAGACGACGAAAAATTTGTATGGATGGAGCCGCTAGCGATTTCGCTGCCATCATTTGGTGTAAAAGCAGGCGGTTACGATAAGGAATTTATTTATCTACAAAATGGATATAATAAAGTAAGGCTAAGAAAACGAAACAATGCCCTCGTTTTCGGCAATGAAACCAATAAAGATCAAAGAACCGCGCTATTATCGCCGAAATTCGGAAAGCCTTATATTGGAGAGCTTAGTAAAAAACAGGTCTCTCATTTTGAATGGGAGTATAGTGAGTACTCCGCCACTATGAAGCTATATTATGATGTTCACAAGCCATTTGCCATGAAGCTTGTATTATGCTGTGAACTATTTGGTGACGGACTATTAAACTATTGGATGGAAGTAGAAAATCAATCGGATAAACAAGTGACGGATGTATATATCTACCAGCCTGTACAGCATCATCTTCAACAAACATATATGCCATTGAAGAATGAAGTTGTTTATTTTAATGATGCGAAAATGTCGCATTATGGTTTATTAAATAAAGAAGAAGTTACAGGTAACTGGATGTTTTCCGATGATCGAAAGGATCCACATGGAATAGCTTGGGATCCAACCGTTCAAATTGGTTTTGAAGGCTGGTACTTTTATTTGGAGGAACAGCTTGGAGTTATCGGTCTAGGTGAGAAGGTATCCTCTAAACCAATCCGGTTTTCATTAGGTGCTATAAAAACGGTCGAGGAGTTTCAAACTTTTGCGGGCAATTTAGACTCTATTCCGCCTATTGCAAAAGAAACCGAATTGAGGACCGAGCTTTCTAATCCAGTGATGAAAAACAATCAGAAGCGATTATTTTTACAGAGAATCCAAAATCGATATTTTAACGGTAAACTAACATTATGGAACAATGGAGAAAAAATGAAGGAAATCCCTGTCCAATGTGAAGACAATCAGGATTTAGAAGTGGATCTTCATTCTAGCTCATCCGGCTTTATACCGATTGAATATCATTTGGAAAGTGAATCACAAAAAGTGCAAGGTTCCTTGCTTTTATTACATCAAACTTCATCCGAAACGAATGAACTAGAAGTGAATGATGGCAAGCATGTAAGCTATGAACTCGTTAATGGAGACTTAAGCTTTAAAATGGCGAATAGCTTTTTTCCAACGCTTTACTCCTTAACTTATAAGGGAGAAGAATGGTTAGATTCTGCTTATCCTGAGCCAGAGCCTAAAGCATGGTGGAATCCATGGGCTGGAGGTATTAGGACATACTTGAGTGGAATCAGTCTATTTTCATTCTTGAAGGAAACATCACAGGCGCGTTTTGTGAAAAGAATAGATCAAAAGCAAAATGAGTGGCAAGGCCTTGTCATGGAAACGAAAATAGAAAACCATGAAAAATGGAAGGGATTAAGGATTCAGCAATACTTTTTGACGTTGCCTGGCGTGCCAATGGTCGTGCATTTTACCGAATTGGAACATGCAGACAGAAATATTAATGAGTATCTAGTAACGGAAAAGTGGTGGAAACATCGCAATTTAAGGGAAACCATTATTCAGGTGCAGAACAAATCTGGGTCCGGTCAGTTCAGTGGTGGGATAGAAGAACAGGATTTTCGAATCAGCAATCCATATACTGTTACGAATCGTGATAGTACTCAGTATTTGCAAATTTATACGAACACGAAGGATCTTGACTCCGATTGTATATTTAGTGAACAATTCGCCATGACTGCAACGGCTGATTTTGTTAATATCGAACCAGGAGTAAGGCATACGACAAACCCAGTATTTTTATTGTTTCCACAAAAGGAAATGACGAAAGAAATGCTGGAGAGTTTAAAAAATATAAGATTCTAAAGCGGGAAAAGGGGATGGACTCATATGGTGCTAGGAACCATATATGTCCATCCCCCATTATTATATTTGGATTTTCCTGCCTTCTTTTGCGGATAAGCGGACCGCATCAAGAACTCTTTGAGTCTCATGTCCATTTTCAAAATCAGCAAGATTTGGATGTTTTTTACCGGATTTTAATGTTTCATATAATGCATCAAGTGCACGGTTAAAGCCATTGTAATATCGTGCTGCGACTGCTGGCATCTCATCTGGAGCTTTAAGGTCAGACATTAATTCTACCTTATCAAGTGGTCCATTATCCGAAGATAAGAATACCTGTTCATCATTTTTCATAACAAGCGTTCCTTTATTACCAAATACCTCTAAGCGCCAGCTATTATTTATTTGCACGGCAGAGGAAAGCAATTCCAGCGTAACGGTGGCATGGTTCTTTAATTTCCCTATTATTTGATAGGCATCATCAGCAGTACGGTGCTCTACATTCCCTTGGTCATCTTTATATTCAGGAACATGAGTAGTTAAAGCCGCAAACAGCTCTTGGAAGGTAGAATTGGTCCACCAATGGAGAGAATCTACCATATGAGAACCAAGTGCTCCCAGCATACCGCCTCCTGTTTCGGTTTTTCCTAACCAGCCGCGTGGGTTCGACACTAGGGATTGATAGCTTGGGAAGGTACATTCATAACGAATATGCATGATTTCTCCCAGAACTCCACTTTCGATTATTTCCTTCACCTTGGTTCTTGCAGGGAGGAAACGGAACTCATGATTAATCAGTCCGAGCTTTCCAGATTTATTACGAGCATGGATCATTTCTTCCGTTTCGAAAAGATGAAGGGCCATTGGTTTTTCGCATACGACATGAATTCCTTTTTCAAATGCGGCTAGGGTCATTTCTTTATGTAAATGTACAGCTGATGCAATAACGACAACATCTAACGGCTCTTGCTCAAGCATTTCCTTCCAATCGGTATAGACTTTTTCTACACCGCTTATTTGCTGAGCAATTTCCACATTTCCTCTAGAAACACTGGCAATAGCGACAACATCAAAGCCTTCATGAAAATTCATCATTGGTGCATGAACTTTGGCGCCGAAACCAGTTCCGATTATTCCAACTTTAAATTTAGTCATCTGCATCCACTCCTTTTCTTTTTATAGTAAAGGAATTAAGGATGGAATGCGAATGATAAGTAAAAAATAGTTTAATAGTATTGAAAATTGAGATATTATGGATTGTATAACAAAGAAAGAGTGGGATTGATGATGAAGAAAATAACGAATATCCATTATACAAAAAACGGAGATATAATAAACAACTAATGGAGTATGGAAGGTGAATGCTCCGGTTGTGTTAAAGAGGAGAGGCATTCATGTTAAATAAACAAGGTTTTGATTTATGGGCTAATGATTATGATAAAACAGTACAATTAAGTGAAGAGAGCAATACATATCCATTTGCCGGATATAAAAAAGTATTAGGCACTATTTTCAATGAAGTAATGCAAACGCCAGGTTCCAATGTACTCGATATAGGATTTGGAACTGGAATTTTAACGCAGAAATTATACGAAAATGGTCACCATATGGATGGAATTGATTTTTCTGCAAAAATGATAGAAATTGCCCGCAAGAAAATGCCTGCTGCAAACTTAATCGAATTCGATTTTGCAATGGGACTGCCTGTAGAGGTAAAAGGGCAAAAATACGACTACATAATTAGTACGTATGCATTACATCATCTAACAGATGAGAGAAAATTAGAGTTTATTAAAGATTTACTGCCTTTGTTAAAAGTAGGGGCAAAGGTCTTTATTGGCGACATCTCTTTCCAAACCCGCGCAGATCTGGAAGAGTGTAAGCAAGAAAGCATTGCCTATTGGGATGATGATGAATATTACTTTGTAGCAGATGAATTCATGCACTCTCTAAATGGAATAGTCCAATGTGAATACTATTCGATGTCCCATTGCGGTGGAGTGTTTATCCTTTCTATCTAGGAGAAATGAAAAAGGTGCCCTAATCAATAGGGCACCTTTTTACTCGAAATCGCAGGATACTAATGTCCCTGCTGATTTCGTAACGATTGTTCAGCGTAGGCAATCAGACGTTTCGTCATTTCACCACCGACTGAACCGTTGGCTCGAGCGGTCGTATCAGCACCAAGTTGAACTCCAAACTCATTGGCAATTTCCTCTTTCATCTGATCCAGAACATTTTCCGCACCAGGAACCAAAAGTTTGTTTCTAGCCATGATACATCACTCCCGACGAAGTTTTGAGCAATTCAATTGCTCATTGTTACTATCTCCCATTTTAGCCAATCTAACACAGCATCTCTATTTTGCATAAAAATCCTCGGTATAGAAAGGCTGTTGCTCCTGATTAAAAGCCACGCCAATTCCTAAATATTTATAATCCTTCTGAAGGATATTTTTACGGTGACCTAGAGAATTCATTAATCCCTCGTGTGCGAAAATACTGCTTAGCTGTCCATAAGCAATATTTTCACCTGCTAATATAAAACTGATATGATCCTTACTCATCCGATCGAAAGGCGATTGCCCTTTTAAATTTTCATGGGAAAAATAATGGTTTTTCGCCATATCCACACTGTGATCACGTGCCGTGATTTGAACATGCTGATCCCATGTTAGAACAGATAGATGATGAACGACGCGTGAAGCATTTGTTAAATCAAATAATTGATATTCAAATCCTTTTACTAGTGCCGGACTTGCTTTCGTATAAAAGGAATTCTTGCTTTGTTCTGCATTTTTGTCCATTAGCTGAATGGCTGTTACTTTATCCTGCTGGTATTTATCATAAAAAATAGTGACGTATGCTCCATCCAGCAGGTAAACATCATAATCACTTTTTTTATCAAACTGATAAATAATCATTCCCTTTTGAATACCGGTTAGGGGAGTACCAAGCTTTGCACGAACCGTCTTTTTTGTGACACCGATTTTTATTCCGTTTGTCGAGGCGATAAGATTTTGATTAGTGAATAGCCCAATCACTTTATTGCTTTTATTATACATCGCCATAAAATAGTGCTGATAATGTTGGTGATAAGTGTACCAATTTGTTCCATATTCATTAAGGGATGCCCGCTT
The DNA here is from genome assembly GCF_018343615.1 of Bacillus sp. FJAT-49736. Lineage (GTDB taxonomy): Bacteria > Bacillota > Bacilli > Bacillales > Bacillaceae_C > Margalitia. The sequence continues at coordinate 1,135,410 of NZ_JAGYPI010000001.1, forward strand.
TGGTTTTCCTACACGATGCTCAACCTCTTTTTTCGTTGCTCCTAATTCAATATTATTGACTGAAAAAATATGTTTGGTAGGTTTTTTTAATGAAACCTTTTCTTCCTTCACTGTTTCAGCTTGCGGCTGATCATTGCTCTTTAGGCCAAGCTGATTTAATAATTGTTGGAATTTATCCGATCCGGCGATTATGTCAGTATTACTTTTTAATTCTTGGAGCTTCGTTTCCATGGAACGAATAGGTAATTCTTTTTTTATAGTTTGCCAAGAAAATGCAATCAAAACAATGCAAATTCCCAGCATTAGAAAACGCGCCATATTTCTATCCTCCATTTCTATTAAAATTATAGACAGTTTCAAGAAATTATATAATTATACCGCAAAAACATAGCATTCTAAACCTATGTAAATTTTTAACTAAAGAAAAGGAATTTATATTACTATAAAGAATATTATAAAGAGTTGTGTTGAATACTGTATAATTTGATTTACATAATGGAAGTTATTTTTATTACCTAAGGAGGTAAAGTTATGAAGGTAGCGCAAAATGTGGAAATGGTTGAATTAAATATCCAGGGCTTTCATCTTAATCTGACTCTATTATGGGATGAGGAAATGGCGATATTAGTGGACACCGGAATGCCAGGACAGCTTTCATCCATTCAGGCTGCTATGGAAAATACAGGAGTACCATTTGAGAAGCTGAAAGCTATCATTTTAACACATCAGGATATCGATCATATTGGAAGCCTGCCGGAAATCCTGCAAGCATGCGACTGGAAAATAGATGTATATGCACATGAGCTAGATAAGCCATATATTGAAGGATCGAAACATTTAATTAAGGCTGATCCTGATAAAATTAGCAAAGAAGCTTGGGACTCTTTCCCTGAACCAATGAAAGCCTTGTACTTGAATCCGCCAAAAGCCAAAGTGGATCACGTATTGGAAGATGGCCAAGTCCTTCCATATTGTGGAGGCATAGAGGTAATCTTTACTCCTGGGCATACACCTGGTCATATTAGTTTGTATTTACAGGAAAGCAAAACATTGATTACAGGTGATGCGATGGTAATCAGCAATGGAAATCTGCAAGGACCTGTACAGCGCAACACTCCAGATATGGAAACTGCCTTGCAATCTCTTGGAAAATTTGTGGATTATGATATTGAATCAGTTATTTGTTATCATGGCGGTTATTCCAATGATAATGTACAGGAACAGATTTTGAAAATTGTTCAAGATAAGTAAGCTAGTAAAGTGATGACTTTTTAGGTCATCACTTTTTTACAAAGGGGAATTCAGGTATGTCAGTTGAATTATTTTTACATGATGTTTGTGCAATCTTCAAGCGTAACTTAAGGGAAAAACTAGTAGGGGTATACCTGCACGGGTCATTGGCCATGGGATGTTTCCATCCGGAGAAAAGTGATGTGGATGTATTAGTAGTTATTAGAGAAAAACTGGTGCGTGAAGAAAAGAACAAGCTAATACAGGAAATTCTTCAGCTACAGGGCTTTCGTTTGGAGATGAGTATAATATTAGAAAAAGAGGTTCAAGAGTTTCAATATCCCACGCCATTTGAGCTTCATTATTCGGAAATGCATAAGGAAAGGTATTTGCAGGATAAGGATTATCTTTGCAGTGACGGCCTTGATCCGGACTTAGCAGCACATTTGGTTATTACGTATGAGCGTGGGGTTTGCCTTTATGGAAAACCGGTTCGTGTAGTATTTAACCCCATTGATATTAGTTATTATAGAGAATCAATTTTATATGATATTAGCAATGCCGTAGAAGAAATTATGCATAATCCTGTCTACTATACTTTAAATCTGTGCAGGGTACTCTATTATTTGAAGGAAGGAATAATATCTTCCAAAAAAGAAGGTGGAGAATGGGGGATGGAAAACGTGCCAGCTTTCTATCGAAGGCTAGTTAAGACTTGCTTATTTCAATATATAGAGCCGGATGAACATGTCACATGGGATGAAGAAATGTTAATTGGTTTTGCAGAATATATGGTAAATGAAATACAAATAGAAGTAAATTCAATACATAAGGAGAATGGCAATAATGGTATTGGATAATTTCGAGGAATATGATGATCCAATTTTATATGATAAAGAAAATGATGTTTATATAGAGGACATCCCATTCCTATTAAAATGGGCATCTAAATCGTGTGGTAACATTATCGATATAGCCTGTGGTACAGGGAGAGCGACGATTCCACTAGCACAAAAAGGATTTAAGGTAATCGGGGTGGACGTACATAAGGGAATGTTATCTGCAGCGAAAAGAAAAGCAGAAGCTCAAGCTATTCAAATTGAATGGGTAGAGCAGGATTGCACCAAGCTTAGCTTAAAGGAGAAAGCGGGTCTTATCTACTCAGTAGGCAATTCCTTTCAGCATTTTCTTACGAATGAATCTCAGGATCAGCTATTAGAATCTGTGAGCAGGAATCTGGAAATGGGAGGCACTTTCATTTTCGGAACACGCTTTCCCAGCACAGAGGAACTGCTTCAACCTAGTAAAGAAGAATTTTGGAAAACATATTTTGAGGAAGAAACCGGGATTAGGGTAGATGTGTATACCACTAGTTTCTATGATTCTCTAACCCAAATCCAACATTATATCACTATAAGAAAATGGCTAGATGAATCCGGAAATATTCTGGATGAAAAAAGAACGAATATCCGTTTACGATATGTATTTCCTAAAGAAATGGAACGTTTGTTGGGAAGTCGTGGTTTCAAGATTCAGCATGTATATAGGAACTGGAAGGAAGAGCCGTTAACCAATGATAGTGATCAAATGGTGTATGTTTGTAGGAAAATAAGGGATTAAATTCTATTAAAGGGTGTCGTTGATTTTTTTTGTCGAATTCACAGAGCAGGATATATTTTCCTTATTGTCGAATAAGAAGGTAGCCTTACTTTTTTTGAAGTAAGGCTTTGATTATTTTATGAATCTATCGGAACGATATTTGAATAGGGGTAATAAAAATTGCCATTAAGTATTTTCGAACCTTACCTAGATGATTTGAAAAAGTATTGTTTTAAGTTAACGGGTACTCCTTGGGATGGGGATGATTTGTATCAAAATACAATTACAAAAATGTTGAAATACTCTTCTAATCTTAAACATCATCCTAATCCTAAAGGCTATATCTTTAAAACTGCATCGAATCATTGGCGAGATACCATCAGAAAGAACAGACGTGAGATAGTAGGCTTGGACATAAATACGGATTTAGTTACTTTTGATACAAGCCTATTAGATTCAATCGAAGCTCTGATTTCTTTATTGCCGTTTAAACAAGCATCAAGTTTATTGCTTAAAGAGTATTTTGGTTTCACCTCCATTGAGATTGCAGAGATGCTAGGTATGACGAATGGAGGTGTTAAAGCAGCAATACATAGAGCTAGAACAACGTTGTCAAAGGTAAAAGAAATAAAAAATAATCACGAAGAAGCAATTCCATCTCTAGTAAATCGGTTATTGGATGCTTTAAAAGAAAGTGATTTTAGAAGGATAGTGACAACCTATCATATTTTAGTTTCTAAGGGAGTCACGGTTAAAAAAAGTAATACACACTTTGTATTTGAGTTGTATGATCCAGATGGTAATGTACTAACTTTTCAAGAAAAAATATAAATTTGTTCGTATCTTTTCGAGAATTTGTTTCGTTATTTTATAAAGGTGGTGATTTTGTGAAATCAGTGAAACGAATCGACGCAGTATTTGTTCCAGTTACTAATATGGAGGCTTCCGAAAAATGGTACTTGAATACTTTTCCATTTAAAGTAGTATACCGTAGTAGCGATGGTCAATATGTTGGATTTCGCTTTAATGAAAGAGGAGAGTTAAAAACGGCATTAACTCTATATAAGGTCGATAAGATGCCAGAACGAAATCATATTGCATTTAATTTCTACTGTGAAGATGTAGATGGTTTCCATACATACTTATCAAAACAAAATTATAACGTGGGAGAAATCCACGGTGGTGATGGTATGAGATTTTTTGATTTATTCGATCCAGACGGAAATGGATTAGGAATTGTTACTTTTAAGGAAGTACCGGTTGATGAAATCGAATAATTATAAAGGGGAATAATGATGAATACAATTATCAAGAGAGTTGGAACTATTTATATTCCTGTTGAGAATCCTGAATTAGCTTCAAAGTGGTATCAAGAAAAATTAGGAGCTGTAGAAAATTTTAGAAATGATGATAAGGCTATTTTGGACTTTGCCAATCAAAGTTTCTTCCTAGTTAAATCGAAAAAAGGAGAGAAAGCTATTTTCCAAGATCATAATGGGAATGAGCATTTCTTAATGACATTTGAAGTAGATGGAATGGAGCAATTAAAAAAACTACATTCATTGCTGGCGGAAAAAGGGGTATCAGTAGGGAAAATCGAAGATAGAGGCCATCCAGGCAACAATTTTGTATTTTATGACCTCGATGGAAATAAATTTGATGTTTGGAGTGAATTAAGTCCAATTTTTAAAGAAAAATATCTGATTAATCAGTAAGTCATTCATCTATTATGGTGCAATAATCGAATGAGGAATATTGCATCTTTTTCTTTGTTTTTAAAAAATACCTTATCCCTTCTAAAGTGAATGGAGTATAAATCCTAGTTGCGCTGTTTTTGTGTACTAGTAAACATTGAATCACTGTAATCATTTGATGTGGGCAGCAGCATCTTCCTGATGTTAAATAGCTAATCATTCGCAAAATTTTAATGGGATTGATTAGCTATTTTTGGTTTGGCGGAATTATGTGCTGAATCCGCGGGATTAATACTAGATTTGGCGGAATTATCCGTCAAACTGGCGGAATTACTGGTTGATTTGGCGGAATTAGTCATTGTTACGTCTTAATCATTCCGTGATTTGTTTGAATTATGACTGAACTGCCTGAATTATTTCGAGTTTTGCCTGAATAAGGAGCGGAACCACCTGAATTATTGCAAGTTACGCATGAATGAGGAGCGGAACTCCCTGATATCCATCTAGTCTTGCCTGAATTACCGTACACTTAATTCGCGAATCTTTTGATAGCAGTCACAACCAACAATATGATCATTAACAAGCCCGGCAGCCTGCATAAAAGAATAGCAAATAGTGGACCCGACAAATTTGAAGCCGCGTTTCTTCAAATCCTTGCTCATTTTATCACTTAATTCAGTGGAAGCAGGCACCTCGCTCAAATCATGAAATTGATTTTGAATCGGTTTTCCGCCTACAAAGGACCAAATATATTCCCGAAACGATCCAAATTCCTCCACAATCTTCAAGAACGCCTGAGCATTTGTGATAACTGAATGAACCTTGAGCTTATTCCGGACAATTCCTTCGTTATGTAAAAGCTCAGTTATTTTTTTATCATCATATGTAATAATTTTTTTCGCATCAAAATGGTCAAAGGCTTCACGATAATTGTCTCTTTTCTTTAATATCGTGTACCAGCTTAGACCTGCCTGTGCTCCTTCCAAGCACAAAAATTCGAAAAGTAATCGGTCATCATATACCGGCACCCCCCATTCATGGTCATGATAATCCAGATAAATAGGATCATCATTTACCCATCCGCATCTGTTCATTGTTTTTTCTCCCTTCCAATAGGTAAAACTATTTTAGCGATTTGGAGTTAAAATTACAATCTAAATAATAGATTTTTTTTCTGCTCTGCTACCAATATAGAGCCTAAACCATAATAGAATAGTAGAAACTACAGAGGAACAGGCATGAAAAATAACCCATGGAAAGTATGTATGAGATAAAATCCCATGGGAAAGGAAGAAAAATGTCTCATAAAAAGAATGAATGAGACAAAATAGCATGGAGTAGGCGCAAAAAATGTCTCATAGAACGGATATAAGAGACAAAATTCTCTGGTCAGCCACATAAATGTCTCGTAGAACAATTAAAAATAGCACCTACCACAATCAAATATAGTCATTATTATAGACAAAATTAAAAGAAAGCCTTTTAACCATACACAAAATCACTCCACTCCAATAATCCTTCTAAAAAGACTCCTGAATTTTTCCCGATCTTCATTCGTAAAAGCCTTTGGTCCCTTTGTGCGTTTTCCGCTTTTTCGTTCCATTGCGCTTATATAACGGGTTTGCAATAATTGATCGATATTTTCGTTCGTATACAGAAATCCTTTGTGATGCAATACAGTGCAGCCTTTGGATAAAGCAAGGGAGGCAAGGCCGTAATCCTGAGTGATAATAATATCTCCTTTTTCGGCCAGCTTCATGATACGGTAATCTGCTGCGTCTACTCCTGTATCCACATATATTGTTTCGACACCGGCTGGCTGAACCTCCGTAGAGTAATGGGAAAAGCTCGTCACAAGCGTAACAGGAAGGGAGGCGTTTGTGGATTCCTCAATGATAATATTTTTAACGGGACAGGCATCAGCATCAACGTAAACTTTCACAACAAGCACTCCTTCGAACATGAAATTATATTCATTACTTTACCGCATTTTCCCTATCTTTAACAATCATGCATACAGCCTTCTTCTCAACGAACTACCAATAATTTAAAGCGAATTGTTCATTTAATAGCAAAATGCTAAAATAGGCAATATATTTATATTCCTTGCTTTTGGTTTTAAGAGGAGGAAAACAAGTTGAATCTAGGAGATTTTGAGCATTTAAGAGATTATGACAATGTTTTAATCACGGATGAAAAAGGAACTATTATTTTTTATGATTTTGCCGATTTAAAGGTTCTGAAGGAAATTGGTTTTCGGCCGGAAGAATTCATGGGAAAACAAATTACTTTCTTTTATAAAAACCTTACAAATGAAAATAGTACGATCATGCAGGTGTTGAAAACGGGAGATTCTGTTTGTAATATTCAACAGGAACTCATTACGAAGGATGGGACTCCGTTTTTAACTATTAATTCAACTTATCCCATAATGGAGAATGAGAGAATTATAGGGGCAATTGAATTCTCCAAACATTTTTACAGGAAGGAGAATATCCAGTCCCTTAATCAATTTGCCGGACACAAGGTTTATCGAAAAAATAATACCATTTATACAATAGAAAATCTTATTACGATACATCCCAAAATGAAGGCTATTAAAGAAAAAATTTATAAGGTTGCCAAAACAGATTCCACTGTTCTTATTTATGGAAAAACAGGTACGGGAAAAGAAGTAGTAGCACAGTCCATTCATAATTTAAGTAATCGTTATGCTTGTCCATTTGTTTCTATAAATTGTGGAGCGGTTCCTCCAAACCTTCTGGAGAGCACATTGTTTGGAACTGTTAAAGGCAGCTTTACCGGATCAGTGGATATGCCGGGTCTATTCGAAATGGCGGAAGGCGGGACGTTATTCTTAGATGAAATTAATTCGCTGGATGTATATTTGCAGGTAAAACTTTTGAAGGCTATTGAGGAAAAAGCCATAAGAAGAATTGGCGGAAGCAAGAACATTCATTTAAATATTCGTGTCATTGCCGCAACAAATGAAGATCCTGAAAATTTACTTTTAGAAAAACGATTACGGGAGGATCTATATTATCGCCTTGGAGTTGTACAAATCGACTTGCCTGACTTAATCGAAAGAAAAGAGGATATTAACGTTCTTCTGGAAGATTTCATTGATTTTTATAATAAAAATATGAATGTTCAGATTGAGCAAATTTCTCCAGAAGTGATAGAAAGCTTTAACCTCTACCCATGGCCAGGGAATATTAGAGAGCTGAAGAATGCTATTGAAACAGGGTATAATAACGCTACCTCTAATCGGATTACCTTAGACGATATTCCAAAAAGAATTAGGAACTATAGCGAACAGCGAATGGCTCATCCAAAGGAACAGGATGCACTATCCTTAAAGGACGCAGTGGAGCAATATGAAAAAAGCTTAATTATTCAAGAATTAAAGAATACAAATAGCAAGTTAACGGAAGCTTCCAAACGGCTTGGTATATCCAAACAATTACTAAAATACAAAATAGAAAAGTATCGACTATATTGAAAAGGAAAAGTGAGATGTATTGGAATCTCACTTTTCCTTTTTTGCGTAGATTAACAAAAGATAGTTTACAGTTGCTTGATTGAGTTTCAACTAACTCCCTGAAATATCCTCGAAATTAGGGTAAGTTTTTATATCGGAATTATGCTTTAATAATTGACGGACAAACTCTGTTTTGTTTTTGGGTGAAATTGCAACAGTATTAAACCTAGCATAATTAATTTCTATTCTATCCATAGATAGAGCAGGGGCTGTAAATGGATTTCGGATTGCCTTAATACTTTGAATTTCTGCAATCCTTATGTCCTTTTTAAATGGACCATATCGTATTTTGAGTAAATGGTTTTCGATTATATATTCCGTTCTTAAACAAATCCATATTAAGCAAAAACCAAAAGGAAATAAGGTAACAATTTTCACCCATTGCTTTGCTAAGAACTCAGGGAGCATCCAAACTCCTAAGTCCGGAAAGAAAATTGGTAGAACAATAAAGAAAATAGCGAACAACCAGATTGTAATGGTTAACCATAAGTCTTTTATGGAGGAGAAAACCATTCTATCCCTTCCTTTCATTACCATTTATACGTTCTTAAGGATGCTTAAGTTTTATGTAATGTCCCAATCATTTTTATTAATTGCTGCTTAATCACTCCGATTTTTTACCGTATCCCAGAATGAAAACCAACTCCAATAATGTCGCTACGCCATGGAATCATTTTAACTAGCCTTTTTGGTAAAAAATTTTTTACAGAAGTAAAATAATTTTTACTAATTACTCATCTAATTAACTCTTCTTATTTTGAAAAAACAGTTTCTCCTAGATTTAAAAAGTTGGCATGAATATTGCAACATAATTATTCGAGTAAACCAAAAAGGAAGCTCCTTTTACTTACTCCAAATATTGTAAACGGTTTCAATTGTGAAAATGGAAAGGAGTATTAACATGAGTTACATTAACAACTTTGTTCAAACATTTATAAATGGCATAATATTTACTTCCAATCCGAAACAGCCTTATGCAAATGCAATGGTTGTACGTGACGGAAGGATTGCTTGGATTGGCGATCAAGCCCAGTTGGAGAAGATGGAAGGAAACTGCGTAGACCTAAAGGGACGCAGAGTAATACCCGGTTTGATAGATGCTCATTTGCATCCATTGTTTTTAGCAGGTGCCTCCAAGCAAATAGCGTGTACTCCACCACTTGTATGTTCCATTTCGGATCTACAGAAACAAATTCAAATGGTACGTGATTCAAAGGAAAAGAATGAATGGATAGAAGGCTGGGGATATGATGAAGGTAAGCTATTAGAGGGCAGGGCACCGACACGTTGGGATTTAGATAAGGTTGCACCAGATGTCCCGGTTATTATTACAAGAACTTGTGCTCATATTATTTCCGTTAATAGTAAAGCGTTAGAATTAGCTGGAATTACAAAGAATACACCAAATCCTCCAGGTGGAGCAATTGATCGGGATGAACAGGGGGAGCCAACAGGTGTGTTGAGGGAAAGTGCAAAGGATCTCGTTCAGCAGATCATGCCAAAAACATCGTTAGAGGAAGATGCTGTATTACTTGCTGACCTTAGCCAAGAATTATTTTCATACGGCATTACAGCCATTACAGAGCTGATGGCAAAATCAGAGCCAAATGACTATTTGCAAATGTATCAAGTAGCAGCTGAAAAGGGTCTTAGACAACGTACTGTTTTGTACTATGTTTGGGAAGATGTAGGTAAAAAGAACATGATTGATATGCAGAAGACAGCTAGAGAAAATCAAGTCCATATCGGTGGAATCAAATTATTTTCGGACGGCAGTGTGTCTGGTCAAACAGCTTGGGTCAATCCACCTTTTATAGGACAAGAAGAAAACTACGGTATTCAAGTAACAACGTCTGAAATCCTATTAGCTGCCGCAGAAGCAGCAAAGCAGCATCAAATTCAGCTTGTCGTGCATGCGATGGGTGAACAGGCAATTGATTTGGTCATTGACACCTTCTATGGTCAAAAAGGATGGCTACAGGATGGACCATCGATCCGAATAGAACATGCCGCAATGCCAACACCACAAGCGATAAAGCGTGCAGCAGAGACAGGGATAGCCATTGTATCTCAACCAATTTTTCTATATGCGGAAATTGAAAGCTATCTGAAAAATTTAGGGGAAGAACGGACAAAGAGGACGTACCCGTTTAAATCTATGTTAGAAGAGGGAATCCAATTGGCCTTTTCCTCCGATGCGCCTGCGACTGCTTGGGCTGAGCCTGTGAATCCATTTGTAGCAATGAAATCTGCTGTTACACGCTTAGCCTATGATGGAACAGACACAGGACGGGATCAAAAGCTAGACATTGAAACAGTGATTAACCTATATACACGAGCAGCTCAAGAAATTACACGCATTCCTGATATTGGTCAGCTTTCACCTGGCTACCATGCTGATTTCATAGTTTTAAATCATGATATATTAACAATACCTTCAGAGGAGCTAGATCAACTTCAAGTAACGGAAACCTATATGGGCGGAAGTCTAGTCTACCAACGGACAACAAATGACAAATAATTACTAGAAAAATAGTTTTGATAGGCAAAAGTAAAAAAATATAAATAAGCGGACAATTAAATAAAAGGATGGGATGAAATGAAGGAAAAGAAGAAGATTTTTTACGGATGGTGGATAGTAGTAGTAACGTTTTTATTGATGACATTGATATATGCTCCGATTGCCAACTTAGTTTCCCTGTTTACGTTGCCTGTTACAAAAGATCTTGGATTTGAACGATCCCAGTTTATGAACTATTTTACTATCATGGCATTAGCGTCCATGGTTACCGGGCCAATAGCAGGAAAGCTGATGAGGAAGATGGATGTAAGAGCCTATTTAACCCTATTTATTTTGCTTGGAGGAATCTCCTTTATCGGGTTTGCTATTTCTACAAAATTAATCCACTTTTATTTATTTGCGGTTTTAATGGGTGCTGGTCTTGCAGGGGGAGCGATGATTCCTGCCTCTGTTCTTATTACCAATTGGTTTAATGAAAAACGTGGACTATGCTTAGGTATTGCATTATCTGGAACAGGATTCGGCGGTGTGATTCTTAGTCCTATAGTAAATTCGTTAATTATCTCTAACGGATGGAGATCTGGCTATCTTCTTATTGGGCTATTAATTATTGTAGTACTGGTACCTTTGTCCATTTTTGTCATAAGATTAAACCCAGCAGACAAAGGATTGCTGCCATTAGGTGGTGCATCCATACAATCAAATCAAAAGACTGTACTTACGGGTACATCTCAACGAAAAGCATTACAATCTGTATCCTTTTGGTCCCTTTGCCTAGCCATACTGGTAGGTGGAGTAGTTGTTAATAGCATGTTAATTAATCTAGCACCATATTTATCCGATATTGGAGCTACAGCGGAAACAGCTGCATTATTATTATCACTAGGATCCGCAATGGTTATCGTTGGAAAGTTATTAGTAGGAAGAGTGTTCGACAAGGCAGGCTTAATCCTCACCGTATTAATCATTTCTGCCGGAAGCATTGTAAGTTTTCTATTCATAATGAAAGCAAATGTATTGGTTCCCGCTATTCTATATACTATCTTCTCAGGGGTAGGTGCTACAGCAGTTACAGTAACACCTGCTTATCTAACAGGTGCACTATATGGCGAGAAAGAATATGCCGGCAAGTATGGAGTTGTCGCTATTTTTATCTCCCTAGGCGCTGCAATCGCACCGATTGTTTCAGGAGCGGTGTATAATATAAACCATTCTTATGGATTGCTCCTAAATGTATTGATTATCCTTGCTGTTGTACAATTTGTCCTATTTTTCATATCTGTTAAAACAAAACCATCATTTACCAATAACACATTGGATGAGAATATAGCTTGAGGTGAAAAGGAGAATGAGCATGTCTGTTAAACAAGAATCGCTATTAAGCGCAGAATCAATAAAGGAAGAGCTTATCGAGCATCGCAGATATCTCCATCAGCATCCTGAATTAGGATTTGACCTGCCTAATACAGTTGCATATGTGGAAAAAGCTTTAAAAGGCATGGGCATGGAGCCGATAAAAGTTGGAAAAGCAGGACTAACTGTAACCATTGGCAATGGTAATGGGAAGACATTGTTGCTGAGAGGGGACATGGATGCTTTACCAATTAAAGAAAATACGAATTTATCATTTAAATCTACGAATGAGTATATGCATGCCTGCGGCCACGATATTCATACGACATTTATGCTCGGTGCTGCAAAATTATTAAAGGAAAGAGAAAACGAGATTAACGGAACCATCAAAATCATGTTCCAGCCTGCGGAGGAAATTGGCGTTGGCGCAAAGGACATGATAGAGAACGGAATATTAGAAAATCCGCCTGTGGATGCTGCACTTGCCTTGCATGTTGATCCAAGTCTAGAGGTTGGGAAATTCGGCTACAAGCCGGGACTTGCTGCCTCCTCTTTGGATGGGTTTTTCTTGAATGTTCAAGGGAAGGGTGGACACAGCTCTGAGCCACAAAAAGCTATCGATCCGTTAATGATCATCAATGCTGTCTACAATCAATTAAATGTATTAGTCGGAAAAGAAGTCGATCCCGGAGAAAGAGCAGTACTTGTTATTGGTAAGATGGGTGGCGGAACAGCAGCAAATGTTATTCCTGACACCGCCTATTTAGAAGCAATACTACGTTCGTTTAACCCGGATGTCCGAAATCATATTTTTAATAGAGTACAGGAAATCATCGATGCAACGGTCAAAATGATGCGTGGAACTTATACACTGGAAACTATCTCTACTCCATCCTTGTATAATAATGAGGAATTATGTGAACAAATGGTTCCATTTATAAAAGAAGTAACAGGAGAGCAAAACTTACAGGTAAATGAGGAACCATTAGCTGGAACAGAGGATTTTTCCTACATTAGTAATGTTGTTCCGACGATGTTTATGTGGGCTGGTGCCAACGGTTTAGGGGAGAAAAACTATCCGCTTCATAATCCTAATGTTGTGCTAGACGAAGGGGTTATACCGGTAGGTGTCGCTGTCTTGGTTCATACAGCTATAGAATGGTTGAAGCATCGAAACTAGGAAAGTGCCACAATAGCCAAAAAAACAGATGAACAAAGAGGACAAAGCGAGAAAGCTTTGTCTCTTTCTATTTGAATCAGATATTTGTTTTATCGAATTACCAATGTCATGAATACATAGCAACCACTTCTGATGAATATGTATCAATGGAAGGAGGAATCAAAATGAGAGCTGGTAATTTTGATACAGTGTGCGAACAGTTTGCTCATATCCTTAACGGCAAGCATAAGAAGGGGAATGGATCCTGTTCTGTTGCCTTTAAACGTCCATTTGAAATAACGATGCAGGGAAAGAAAAGTAGTTCCATTCTTGGAGTAGATGTTAATTTTGAATCACTGGATTCAAATGGCAATGCACTCAATATTGCAGAAGTGGCCATTTTAGAGGAGGAAATCCCAGCCTTTACCTATACAGCGATTCAACAGGGTATTATTATTAGTGCACTTCATAATCATTGGTTGTATACCAATCCGGTCATAATGTATATACATCTTCAATCTGTCGAACCTCCTCTTCATTTTGCACAAAAAATGGCCAATTGCCTAAGTAGGCTTAAGCAATATCCAGTACCGACTGAATAATCTCACAACTATTAAAACACGACCCCACTGCACTGTAGAACCTACCCCCAATCTGTTTATGGAAACATCGCAGAAAAAGTAATGGTATATATTGGATAGTATATTGTATACTATTTACAGAGAATTCGGGAAAAGGGGTAAAAGATAATTGAAATCATATAGAAAATACATCATGCTTATTTTGACAATGATCCTGCTGACATCCTGCTCACAACCAGAGCAAAAGGAACAAAAAAATGCGGGTTTAACGATTGAACCACTTTTTTTAAATAAAAAAGAGCAAACTCTAGTCAGCAAAACTGGAGTCAGCTCCATCGAATATTTCATTTTAAATGGTCATCTGAAGAAAAATGAGGACCTTAAAATGGAACTCGAAAAATATGTGAATGGACAAAATACAAATGAAACAATGAGTTCCTGGGATGAACCACAACGAACCTTTGATAATAGAATCCTTTCTTTCGGTGTCCAATCCATGCATGAGGGAAACGGAATAAATTTATTGATCGGTTTAACGGAAGGATTATCAAGGACTTCGGAGCCAACAAATAATATAATTGCAAGTTCGCAAGGTAATATATTAAGGGAAAAAGTGAAATTAATAAAGGGAAAACCTGTCTATTTAGCTGCATGGGTAGGTTCCTCGAAAAATGAAATTCAAAGCGTAGTTCAAACAGAGGACTGGACATTACCAACCTTCATTAAGGAATCGGAATTGGCGTTTGTCTATAAAATTACGATAGTTGATAGAAAGAAATAATAGAAGGGCATATTAGCTTTAAGCAGTTCGCTTACGTTAAGGGCAAGATTCTGCAGTTAGAACTAATTAATTTGTGAAGCTATCATGACACCTTGTATGGGTTTAGGGAGAATTATTTTAAATCAGAAAAAATAGTTCCAAATAAAATGATTATTCATCTGTAGGGGTGCGATTGTTCTATGATGGGCAATCGCTTTCTATTTCTACTAAAGAAGAGGTTAGTTTGAGTTAAAATTTACTATGAGGGGGAAACTTGTGAAAAAGCTTTGGATTTTTATTAGTTTAGCAATTATATTAGTAACTATTTTAGTCGTAAATCAAAAATTTATGTTCAATCCATTATTATTTCATAGAAACGCAGTAACGTATAATACTTGGTCTGATTATATTTATCCCTCCAAAATAGAATATCTGTACTGGGACGAAGAAAAAGGTTGGACTATTGGAAAAGATAGTAGTGATAAAAAGGAAATAAAGTATATTTTTAGTAAATTGCAAGGCAGTTTGAAACAAGGAAAGGTTCCTCCAAATGAATATCGCAATAGCGCAATGAAAAAGGAAATGAAGTTAATCATTAGGCGATATGACAGTGCTATTTTACTTCAGTTCGATTACTATGAAGGTGGTAATGTTGCAGATTTAAGTAATGGGAACTTCATCAAAATACCACCGGATCTTAAAAGGAACCTATTAAAAAGAACCTTTAATTATTAAAAATGATATTGCAATATTGGATACTTGGATAAATAATTCTATTCCAAATAAATAAGTGTTTCCATAAGTTTTACATAGTCATTTCATAATCCAGAGCAACGTTTCAATGTAACCTAATTATTCTCTACATAGTCTAATGTCCTAAAGGATGGTGAGGATTTTGAAGAAATGGTCTGTCCCTTTGTTGCTGTTGAGTGTGCTTCTATTTGCAACAGGCTGTGGAACGAATAATGCATCTGATGGCTTAGCGATAGCGAAGAATGTCCAATATGGGAAAGATGATTACACGAAAATCGTTTCTTCGCAAAACCAATTAGGATTTGATTGGCTGCAAAATATCGAGAAGGACAAGTATGGCAATGCGTTTATCTCCCCAACCAGCTTATTCCTGGCATTAGCAATGGTCTATAATGGTGCGGATGGAGAGACAAATGCAGAAATAGCGCAGGTTTTGCATACAGAAGCGTTAAATAAGGATGAACTAAGTAAAGCGAATGCCTCCCTAATGGCTAAGCTGCACCAACACACAAAGAAAATTGAGCTGAATGTAGCCAACTCCATATGGTTAGACAAGAATTACCACATTCAAAAGAACTTTTCCCAAGTCAGCAAAGATTACTATAATGCAAAGATACAAGAAATCAATAAAAATGATCCCAAATGGCCAAGCTTGATCAATGATTGGGTAAGCGGGGCAACCAATCATAAAATAAAAAAGATCGTCGACCCCTCATCTGATTCTGATTTCATTGCTTTATTAATAAATGCTATCTATTTTAAAGGGAATTGGGAGAATGAATTTGATAAAAAGAATACGGTAAAAAGAAACTTTCATTTACAAGATGGATCGATAAAAGAAGTTCCGCTTATGAAACTAAAAGAGGAATTAGATTATATGGAGAACGATAGCTTTCAGGCAGTTTCCCTTCCGTATGTCAATGGAGAAATGAGCATGAAGATTTTTCTTCCAAAGGAAAACACTACACTCGATCAATTTGAAAAAATGCTGACATCTGAACATTGGAAGGAATGGAACCTCGATTTCCGTAGTAGACCAGGAACCGTTATGCTACCCAAATTTCAATTGAATTATCAGGTGATGTTGAACGACACTCTAAAGAAGCTTGGAATGAAGTCAGCATTTGCAGCAAATGCGAATTTTTCCAAAATGATTCAGGAGGACGCCCCCATCTATATTAGTAAAGTACAACAAAAAACCTTCTTAAATGTGGATGAAAAAGGTTCTGAGGCAGCTGCAGCAACCTCTGTCGCAATGACAAAAGGGGCTCCTAGTCGCGAAGAACCATTTCAAATGAAGGTCAATCGTCCATTTTTCATCACCATAGTAGATGATGGTACCGGTACCATTCTATTTATGGGTGCTATCTCGAATCCGCAGGAGGCAAAAAGGTAATGGTTTAGACGGGGTGTTATTTCCAATAATAATATTATGTAAATCAAAAGTTCAAGAGACGTATCTGCATAGTATAGATTCGTCTTTTTTATTGCTTCTTTTAAGAAAAGCCTCATCGGATTTTGTATTTTAACAATCGATACAAAACAGCTTTTATACTTTTTCTACCAACAAGAGTGATATTGTTTTAAAACGATATTTTAATTGACGGCAAATGTCTATGCATATAATATATATCGTATACGATATATCGCATGGGATGTTTTTGGAGAAAGGAGATAAAAGTATTGGATAATGCTGTATTCATTCGTGAATCCATTGATTTTTTGCATCGCTATATGATGAAGAGCCTACAGAAGCAAGCAGAAGAGCATGGTGTAACGATTCCGCAAGCAAGGGTTATTGGCGAGGTGTATGCTCATGATACAGTAAGCATTAAACAGCTCTCGCAAAATCTGAAAATGACGCAAAGTACGGTTTCCGATATCGTAGAAAGACTAACATCAAAGGGGTTTCTTGTGAAAACTCCAAATGTAAAAGACAAACGGTTGGTCGATATTTCCTTGTCTGATAGACTAGCAGAGGAAATCAATGAGAGCATATCAGAAATTGGGAACCAATCATTAATCGGAGTATTAAGTCTTTTAAGCCAAGAGGAGCAAGAGGTAGTGCATAAGGGTATGGGTCTGTTGGTATCGGCTGTGAAGGAAAAAATGGCGGCAGAGGGAATGGACCGGAATGAATTCTTTGATGTATTGTTCTTTCCAAGTGAAACCAAACAAGGAAAATAAAGATTGAACGGGAAAATGGAGGATACAGTGTGAGAAAGATTATTAAAGGACGGTGGGCGATCTTCGCTATTTGGCTTATTGCATCAATATTGCTTACCGTCATACAGCCAGACATTAACGCTATCTTGCGACAAAAAGGGCAGCAGGGCACGAGCAGCAGCAGTCCATCCGTGCAGGCAGACAAAATCTTGAAAAAGATGGATACCACAAAAGGCACGAATAACCTGATTGTTTTTTACGATAAAAACAAAATTTCGAATGATGAAATGCAGAAAATCGGTGATGCCGTTCAATCGATACGCGATAGCCAAAAAGAGCTTGGCGTAACCGACATGATTGATCCTTTCAATATGCCTGATGCAAAAAGCTCTTTACTATCAAAAGATGAAACAACCTTGATGGTGAGCTTTAAGCTAGATAAAAAAGGCAGAGAAGTAGATGATATCAAAAAGCAGCTGGACAGTAAGCTGACAAAAGTTCCAACAGAACACTATCTTAGCGGGGAAGAATTTATCAATAATGATTATTTGAAGGCATCTCAAGCGGGGGTAGAGAAAAGTGCCGCATTGACGGTCATCTTTATTCTAGTAGTACTAATCCTGGCATTTAGATCCGTTGTGACACCTTTCATTTCCTTAATAGCTGTAGCATTTTCGTATCTTGTTTCGATGGGGATTGCGGCGCAATTAATTGATAAAGCTGGATTTCCGATTACAAGTCTTACGCAAATGCTCTTAGTGCTCATCCTATTTGGAATTGGGACGGATTATAACATCCTCCTTTTCAATCGATTTAAGGAAGAGCTTTCACATGGTCACTCCGTAGATCAATCGATTATCAACACTTATCAAACAGCGGGTAAAACAATTGCGTATAGTATTTTGACTGTATTCATTGCGTTTCTTGCCCTTGTCTTTTCCGAATCACCAATTTATAAATCAGGTGTAGTGGTTGTTATTGGTGTTACGATTCTATTGCTGGAAATCTTAACCTTTACTCCGTTCATTATGAAGGTATTAGGAAAGAAGATGTTCTGGCCTTCCAAGAGCGTGGGTGGACATAAGGAAAACAAATTCTGGGGGGGAACATCCTCCTTTGCAACCAAGCATCCAGTAATCGTCACAATCATTATTGTGTTAATCATTGCACCAATGGTGTATTTACATCAGGAAAAGCTGAACTTTGATACGGTTGGTGAGCTTGGGAATAAATATCCTTCTTCTAAAGCTATTAATTTAGTGGCGAATCATTTTGGCAAAGGCCAAGCGATGCCTGCCACAGTAGTCATTGAAAATAACAAAGCTTTGGATAATAATGAATCCCTTGCTGTAATTGATCATTTAACAGATGAGCTTAGAAATGTGAAAGGTGTGAAGAAAGTATTATCGGTTACACAACCACAAGGTAGCAAGATTGATGATTTTTATGTAGATAGTCAAATGGGCTCTGTTACTGGGGGTATATCGAAAACACAGGACGGCGTCGATCAAATTCATGATGGACTGAAGGAAGCACAAGAAAAGCTCGGTTCTGCAGACTTTTCGAAGGTGAACGATATGGTCGATGGTACAGCGAAGCTTCAAGATGGAATGACGGCTTTAACGGATGGGTTAAAGCAAATTCAAGCTGGGTTAGATGACGGTTCCAGTAATCCGCAAACCATTAGCAGTGGTTTAGCTACGATAGAAACAAATCTTTCTAAGATGAGCAGCGGTGTAAGTATCCTTGCAGATAACTATGGGAAAATGCAAGGCGGTTATAAAGAAATGGGTAATCATTATCAAGAGGCTGCCCAGGCGTTACTAGGGGTAAAAAGTGCACTATCGCAAATGCAACTGATGGTGAATGCATTAGGAAATAGCTATGCAGATTCGAATAAAGATGCGAACTATCAAGCATTAAAGCAAACAATGGATCAGTTATCCGTCTCTTTAAGTCCCATTACCCCTGAGGGAATTCAAGCTTTAAATAAAAATTACAACACCGTAACATCGGGATTTGCAACGGCAAATAAGAATCTTGCGCAAATGGGTACTGGTTTATCACAAATGGCGGACGGTTTGAAAAAGCTGAAAGATGGATTAGGAAAAGCATCCAACGGTATCAACACGATCGTCACCAATATGAACGAGGTCAATGGTGGACTTGGACAAATGAAAACCGGTCAACAGCAGCTTGCAGATGGTCTAAATGGATTCAGCGTATTTGGAGATAAGCTCTCCGATGTAAACGGCGGGCTTAAGCAAATTTCCGATGGACTTGGAAAAACAAATGGGTATCTGACTCAGCTTCATACGAATAAAAGCTTCTTCCTTCCAAAGGAAGCTCTAACGAACAATGATTTTAAAAAATCTTTAGACGCTTATATGTCTGATGATAGAAAAATCACCAAAATGACCGTTGTATTAAGTCATGATCCTTATTCTAATGAAGCGTTAACGACAATTAACAAAATCAATAAAACCGTTTCATCAGGATTGAATGGTACAGCTCTTTCCGATGCCAAGAGCGGTACGGCTGGCTCCAGCGCAACCACAAATGATATGAACGATGTATTGTCTAGAGATTTAAATAAAACAACGATCATCGTTATTATCGGAGTCCTTCTTGTTCTGTTCTTTGTAATTAGATCTTTCTGGACACCAGTATTTATCACAGCATCACTTGTAGGGGCTTACTATGCAGCGATGTTCCTAATCAATTATATATTTATAGATTTGCTAGGATATGAAGGGATTTCTTCCTTTGTACCGTTCTTCTCCTTCATCATCATTGTTGCCTTAGGAGTAGACTATAGCATCTTCCTGATGATGCGCTTTAAGGAATACCAGCATATGTCTCAGAAGGAAGCTATTATTCTCGCTTCCAAGCATACTGGTGGAGTTATTATTTCAGCTGTTATCATACTTGGCGGAACCTTCGCCACATTAATGCCAGCTGGAATCGTATTATTATCGGAATTAGCTATTGCAGTCATTACTGGATTAATTTTACTTTGCTTTATTCTACTGCCAATCTTCTTACCGGCCCTAATTGCTCTTCCGGAAGCTTTAGCAAAAGTAGGGGCAAGAAAGCAGAAAGAAGAAATGAGTTTGAAGGAAAAAGCTATATAAGTTAGAGAGGAATAGTTCAAAAATGAATACAGGCGAGAGGTCATTTTCATCCTCTCGCCTGATATTTTTTTAGTTTTCTCCTAATGAAAATATAGAAAACCTTAAAATATAACAAATTTCTAATAAAGTAATAAGTTAGCTAAGTAAATAGTATCATTAATATTCAAAAGATTGGAAAAACACTAGACAAAGTACTCTGTCACTATATATAATAAAATGGAAATTGAATTACAAGTATGACGAATATTGTAATTTATTTGAAGTGATAATTTTTGCATACTGTACATTAAAAATGAAGTCCATACATATGAAATGCAATAAATCAACTGGTTTCAACGAACTCCATGTAACATCTCTGGATGCAATCAAGTAAAAGATATTAAAATTGCAGCTGGAAGCATATTACATCCACGTTAACACTTTTCTATGACCCCACAACACGAAATAATAATTTTTTCCACTAGGAACATACAATATTTTTCTTACTATGCAATTTTCAAACAAGGTGTAGCCTCATTTACAGCAAGTTTCATCAAGTATATTTGCATTATATCAATAGTAAAAATCGGTTACATAGAGCGAATCTATTTAAGCTGCCCATTGTTTTAAAGGAGGTGAGGGAATGAAAGAGTACATAATAAAAACCCATGGGTAGACAAGTCGTAGCAGACAGTACCCAAGGGTTAAAGGCGTTGGAGTATACCAACGTACAGTAAGTATACTCCATTTTTAGTAAAAATGTAATATCTTACAAAAATAAAAAGGGAGTGTTATGTATGTTAGAGATGACAAAGTATGTTATTAATAAAAAAACCTGTATTATTTTTCCTCATTATGATGAATTCGGGAATTTGATTGCAATCGTTATAGAATCAGATCTCCACATTATCGTTAAAATGAGCCCTCTCAATATCATTAAATATAGTCTATTAAAATATGGATCCGGTTATCAAGGAGCAAAGGACGGAGCAAAGCACATACTGGGGAATACCACGATGAATCCTATTATGCTCAGCGAAAAATTTGAACTCTACGCCATCCCAACTAAGTCACCAACAAATAAAGAATGTGTTTGGTTCATGTTGGGCCAATACAAGTTTCATAAACGGGATGGAAACAATCAATTAAAAGTTATATTTAAAAACGGTTTTCCAGTCAAACTCGATGTCAGTCAAAAAAGCTTTGAAAATAAATTGCAAAAGGGTTATCGACTAAAGGATCAGATAGAAGAAATAGGGCAGCAGCCATTTAATTATTCTGCATCCCATGGGTGCTCCGTTGTTGTGGAATCGTTGGAGAATGGCTATGCAATTAGAAAAGTTAATCATGATGAGGAAATTACGGATGAGAATTTTGGAGATGTTTTTTAAAAAATAAGGAAGAAGAATCTTTGTTTTAGTAAATGTAAAGCTTAATTGTTGGTAGTATTATTGTTATCCTCTTAAGTAGTTACTAAATCATAACCACTTTCTTCGAGAGAAGGAAAGTGGTTATGATGAATTAATGGATGAAAAATTGAACGCTTCTTATTACCGTTGTGTATTAATAGAACGGCCGTCTTGCTCCAAACCCAAACCTAGCTCCACGAAAGCCACGTCTACCGACAAATCCCGGACCGAAGCGGCGGAACCTCCTAAACGGAAAAGGACCAAAAAACATAGTATTCCCCCATTCTAATGTATTTAATACTTACACATATAGTGTATGAAAATTAGACAAACACTGCGCTTGTTTACTCTGAAAATAGACTAATATAAGAATTAAATAGGGCAAATGGGATGCATGTGAATGCAATTTTAAAAGCATCCATTACAGGTATGCAAATAGGCGAGGAGTTTGCGGCGTAATTTTTTCAGTGAATAATTGGTAAGTAGATACTTTTACGAAAGTGGTAGTCAATAATAATATTATGTAAACTCAAAAAAACTCGTACTAAAATAATAGGTCATACCGGGTACCATTATGTTACTTCTGTGTTTTATAGATATTTTTTTGTACTCCTCCTACTTTAATTATAGCATATAAAAAATGGTCAATATAGACTGTTTATTCCCATTTCATACTGCTAAAATCAAATAACATGAATGGGTAGGAGGGATACGGAATGAGTTCTTTAGTACTCAGCTTTCAGGAAATAGAAAAAACACAGCTTCATCTCGTTGGCGGGAAAGGATTAAATTTAGGGGAATTATCCAGAATTCAAGGATTACAAATACCAGAAGGATTTTGTATTACAACAGTAGGATATCAAAAAGCCTTCGAAAAAAACGAAAAGTTTCAAGCGTTGTTGAATCAATTAACAATTCTAAAAGTTGAGGAACGTGATCAAATTGGTGAAATTAGCAGGAAGATTCGCCAATTAATTATAGAAGCAGAAATTCCGTCTGATGTGGTGAATGCAGTTTCTGACCAACTCACCCAGTTTGGCGAGAAACATGCTTACGCAGTGCGTTCCAGTGCGACTGCTGAAGATTTGCCGCATGCCTCTTTTGCTGGCCAACAAGATACCTATCTAAACATCAAAGGAAAAGATGCCATTTTACAGCATATCAGTAAGTGCTGGGCTTCCTTATTTACGGATCGTGCAGTGATTTATCGCATACAAAACGGATTTGACCACAGACATGTTTATTTGTCTGTTATCGTTCAAAAGATGATTATCCCACACGCTTCAGGGATTTTATTTACCGCTGATCCAGTTACATCTAATCGAAAGGTTCTATCCATCGATGCCAGCTTTGGACTTGGAGAAGCACTGGTGTCAGGCTTGGTAACTCCTGATTGTTATAAAGTACAGGATGGAAAAATCGTCGAGAAGATGCTAGCAACCAAAAAATTGGCAATCTATGGACGAAAGGAAGGCGGAGCAGAGACACAACAGATCGATCCGAGTCAGCAAAAGACACAAGTACTTACGGATCAACAAATTCTACAACTAGCACTCATCGGAAGACAAATCGAAGCTTATTTTCGCCAGCCACAAGATATTGAATGGTGTCTGGTGGAGGATGCATTCTATATTGTCCAGAGTCGTCCAATCACTACTTTATACCCTATCCCAGAAACGAATGATCAAGAAAATCACGTCTATATTTCCGTTGGTCATCAACAAATGATGACGGACGCCATGAAACCATTAGGATTATCTTTTTGGCTGTTAACGACTCCTGCCCCCATGCGCGTGGCTGGTGGAAGATTATTTGTTGATGCAACGCCTCAGCTATCTACACCTACCAGTCAAAAAAATTTACTAAATCTAATGGGACAACACGAACCGCTCACCAAAGAAGCACTAACGACCATAGTAGAGCGAGGAAATTTTATAAAAATGATTCCAGAGGATGAAAAAGCGCAAAGCTCCGGCCCAATCAATAAGGGGATGTCTGAGGACTTTATGACAGAAATCAAAAACGATTCGGCAATCGTTCATGATTTAATTAAGAGTAGTCAAATATCGATAGAAGAGTTAAAACGAAACATCGAAACGAAATCGGGAACGGAGTTATTTCATTTCATTCAAGAGGATCTCCAGCAATTTAAAAAAATTCTATTTAACCCAAAAAGTTCTGCTCTGATTAGGATTGCTATGAATGCTTCCGCATGGGTCAATGAAAAAATGAACCAATGGTTAGGCGAAAAAAACGTAGCAGACACACTTTCTCAATCGGTACCAAACAATATCACTTCGGAAATGGGTTTGGAGCTATTGGATGTCGCAGATGCCATTCGTCCTTATCCTGAAATAATAGAGTATTTGCAACATGTAAATGATGACAGCTTTTTGGATGAACTCGGTAAGTTTGATGGTGGGCAGGAAGTCCAAGTTGCTATCAAAGCATACCTAAGTAAATATGGAATGCGTTGTGTCGGGGAGATCGATATTACAAAAACCCGGTGGAGTGAAAAGCCAGCTGCACTTATCCCCATGATTCTTAGCAATATCAAAAACTTTGAGCCTAATGCCAGCCAGCGGAAATTTGAGCAGGGGCTGCGTTCAGCTATGGAAAAAGAACAAGAGTTATTAGGTCGACTGAAGCAATTACCAGATGGAGAACAAAAGGCGGAAGAAACAAAACAAATGATTCACCTAATCCGAAGTTTCATTGGATATAGGGAATATCCGAAATATGGAATGATTAACCGCTACTTTGTTTATAAACAGGCTTTGTTAAAAGAAGCGGAGCAACTCATACAAGCTAATATAATTCGGGAAAAGGAAGATATATACTATCTTACCTTTGAAGAACTTCATGAAGTCGTCCGCACAAATAATTTGGATTACCAGATTATTAGCAAGCGAAAAGACGAGTATAAATTATATGAAAAACTAACTCCTCCACGTGTCATCACTTCAGATGGTGAAATTATTGTTGGTACGTACAAACGAGAAAATCTCCCTGCAGAAGCCCTTATAGGTCTACCTGTTTCTTCCGGAGTGATAGAGGGAAGAGCACGTGTTATCTTTAACATGGAAGATGCTGTTTTGGAAGAGGAAGATATATTAGTGACCACCTTTACGGATCCCAGCTGGACACCACTGTTTGTATCTATAAAAGGTCTAGTTACCGAAGTTGGCGGACTGATGACTCACGGAGCAGTAATAGCACGTGAATATGGCTTGCCAGCAGTCGTCGGAGTGGAAAATGCTACGAAGTTAATCAAAGACGGACAAAGGATAAGGGTGAATGGAACAGAGGGGTATATAGAAATACTATAATGTATTGCATGTTGTTTTTAGTAAAGCATCATTTCTCCATTTTATTATGGAGAAATGGTGCTTGTTATATTTATATCAATGAAAATGCACGATATACAATAAATAATACTTAATATTAGCAATAATATGATAATATTGATGAGATAGAAAAAAGCAATATTAAATCCGCAGTTTCTAAAGGAGGCATCATTATGAAGCAACTTTATATAAAGCAAAAGGTATTTAGTCTAAGTGAAAAATTCACCGTAAAGGATCAGGATGGGAATGACGTTTATTACGTGGAAGGTAGTTTTATGCACATTCCTAAGACTTTCTCGATTAAAAATTCAACCAGAGATGAAATTGCACTCATTACGAAGAAGGTGTTCAGCCTTTTACCGAAGTTCTTTGTTGAGGTAAATGGTCGAGAGATGTTAACGATTCAAAAGGAGTTTTCTTTCTTTAAAGCGCGCTATAGAATTGATGCTGCCGATATGGAAGTCCAAGGAAATTGGTGGGATATGAACTTTCAGGTATTACAGCATGGTGAACCAGTTGGAAATGTGAGCAAGGAGTGGTTCACTTGGGGAGATAGCTACAAGGTGGAAATATTGAATGAAGAGATGGAAGCCATCATTATTGCGATCGTTGTGGCAATTGATTGTGTTAAGGCTGATGATGCAGCTGCTTCCTCAGCTGGAGTACATTAATTCAGGTGCCATTCGGAATATCAAAAGAATTACAGTATCCAATTTATCCAGAATATGATTAGAACTAGCCATTATCAAAATACGTTTATACAAAAAGCAATCTCTATTTCGGAGATTGCTTTTTTGTTTCTTCCATAATATTAAACATTGAAAAATATTATTTTATTATAACAAAAAGTTCTTTGGTATTAAGAAAATGGAATACTTTGGTTTTAATCTAATAGAAAATGACTATTGTTTTCGTATATTTATCAAATATGTAAATTAATTTGAAATTAGATTAAAAATAGATTAGAATTATATTAGAATAAAATTAGGAGGATATGTGAATGAAAAAGATTATTTCCATTTTAGGTGTCGGGCTATTATCAGTAGGAGTGTTAGCTGCATGTTCTGATACGAGCGATGTAAGTACTGGTGGAAAAAACAATGCAACAAACCAAGAAGCAAAGAAGCAAGCTGCAAAAGCGGATGATAGTACGAAGAAATTCAATGCTGGAGTTTCCAAAGAATTCAACGGAATGAAAGTGAGCATTGCGGACGTAAAAATTACAAAGAAAAATATTCAGGTAGGACTTAATATCCAAAATACAACATCCAATACTATTTCCATGTACCCTGATCAAGGACATCTAGTTATTGGCGATTTGCAATTAGAAGCTAATATGTTTGATGGAACAGGTGATGTATCTGGTGATATCAGCGGCGGAGTTAAAAAAGACGGCGTTATCGTTTTTGACGCTCCACAAGGAAAAACATTAGACGTGAAAAAAATTAAGTCCATCGCATTCCATATGGGACAAATCCTAGATAATAAGACTTTCAAAAATATTGATGATGCTGTAGTTACGATTCCAGTAAAATAAGACATAGTAATTAAAATAAAGATTCATAGAAAAGTTGGTTTCATTAAATGGAAGCCAACTTTTTCTTTTACCTTGGGGATTGTTCTCAAGTTATCAGTATTGCTGGAATAGTAGAAGCTCTCATGATTATAAATCCTTGTTTTCAAGTATGAATGATTCAATTAGTTAATGCTGAATATTTAGAATAATGTAGAAAAATGTCGAAAGAAAGTTTTGAATAATCAGTTAAGTTAATGCTATACTTAAGGTAACTGGTAATGACGTCATGTACTTAGTGGAACTGGTAATGACGTCATGTACTTAGTGGAACTGGTAATGACGTCATGTACATTCATCGTTTCTAGTGTGTGGGAAACCATTGTAGAAATTGGTTACAAAGAGTAGGGAATTCACTCCTGCAAACTCTAGCAACAGTAATTCTATTAAATTTACTTTATATTATTTTTTGGTTAAAACGTAAGCGCTTTCTTAATTAGTATTGAAAATTATTGTAGTGAAGGGAGGGGCATAAAAAACTTTAAAAAAGTTTTTTATTGTTAGGGAGATAGACAATTTTAGAGAAGAATCGGGGAGGACAATACAATGACAAAAGTAACTATTATAGGAGCAGGCAGCTTTTTTACTCATGATATTGTAGTCGATATTTTAAATATTGAAGGAATGGATAAGGGCGTAATCGGATTAGTAGATATTGACGAAAAACGCTTGGAAATCGCCCATCGATTGGTTGAAAAAATCATACAGGTCACAGGGAAGAACTGGAGTGTTGTTTCATCGGTGAATAGGCGGGAAGTTTTACCTGGATCTAATTTTGTGATCAATCAAATAGAGGTTGCCGGATTATCAACTGTAAAACTGGAGTATGAAATTCCGCTTAAATATGGGGTAAATCAATGTATTGGCGATACCATGGGACCAGGAGGTCTTTTTAAAACCTTGCGCACATTACCTGCATGGCGAGACATTGTAGCTGATATAAACGAATTATGTCCGGAAACGGTCATCTTAAATTACACCAACCCAATGTCTGCAGTGACATTGGCGACAACCCGATTGACAGATAACCCGGTGGTAGGTCTTTGCCATTCGATTCAAAACACATCAAGGCAGCTCGCTAGTTATTTGGATGTCCCATATGAGGAATTAAAATGGAAAGCAGCAGGCATCAACCATATGTCGTGGTTCTTAGAGCTAATTCATAATGGCAAAGATATGTATCCTGTCCTAAAAGATAAAATAGCCAATAATCCTGATTTATTAGCAAAAGATCCTGTGCGTTTGGATGCCATGAAATATTTGGGAAGCTTTGTATCCGAATCCAGCGGTCACTTTTCCGAATATATTCCTTACTACCGGAAACGTCAGGATTTGATAGATAAACATTGCAGTGCCGGATATAACGGTGCAACAGGGTTTTATGCCAATAACTGGCCAGCATGGAGAAAAGAAAGTGATGAAAGTATTTTAAAGATATTATCTGGCGAAAGCGAGATCAAACTGGAATCCAGTAATGAATATGCGGCTACGATCATTGAGGCAATGGTCAAAAATACCCCAAAGGTAATTTACGGAAATGTTCCAAACAAAGGGCTTATTGAAAATTTGCCATCTTATGGGGTAGTAGAAGTCGCATGTATGGTGGATCAGAACGGTGTACAGCCATGTCAGTTTGGAAAGCTTCCTGAACATCTAGCGGCATTATGCCGGAGTAATATGGCATTTTTCGATTTAGCTGTACAAGCCGTATTGGAAAATGATAAGGAAAAGGCATTTTATGCCCTGACAGTTGACCCGCTGACATCTGCCGTTTGTTCCTTGGCGGAAATTAGGGATATGTTTGATGAGTTATTTGAAGCTGAGCGCGAGTATATTGGAGATTTAAGATAATGATCCAAACAGTAGGAATTTATAACTACAAAAAGCAGAAAAGAGGGGAATTCATTTGAAAAGAGTAAAAGTAATATGGATTATAGCCTTGATGTTTTTACTTCCATTGTCAGCATGCAGCAACAGTAGCTCATCTAACAATGGTTCAAGTGATGGAAAAGTAACATTGACGTGGTGGAGTCATGATGGACCGGCTTTTGTTAAGGCGAATAAAAAATTTATTAAGGATTACGAAGCAGCAAACCCCAATATAAAAATTAATCTGCAAATTTACCCATATGATGCTTTCGTTCAAAAGATTAAAGCTGCATATGCATCTAAGAATCCACCTGATATGGCCCAGGTATTTGGCAACTGGGTACCACAATATACGAAAAATGATTTACTTTCTCCAGTGCCTAATGACATGAAAGATTGGGTGAAATCCAATTTTTATGAACCAGCTTTAGGTGCGTACACGCATAATGAAGTCCCTTATGGAATTCCACAGGAATTTAATATTGAAAATGGCGGTGTATTAGCCAATCCGGACATGTTCCAAAAAGCAGGACTGGAATACCCAAAAACTTGGGATGAGTTTATAGCGGATGCCGAAAAACTTACAGTGACCGAAAACGGAAAAATTAAAGTAAAAGGCTTTGACTTCATTAATACGGACAATATCACATTTACCTTTTTGTCCCTTATTCTTCAACAAAAAGGAGAATATTGGGATGGCGATAAAATTAACTTTTCTACCCCGGAAGCCGTAAAGGCTATGGAAGAACTTAAAAAATTCGTTACCGATTATAAAGTAACAAACTTCCGAGATTTTGGCGGAAAAGAAGATACTACAGATTTGTTTTTCAAGAATAAGGCTGCAATGGTCGTGAGAGGACCTTGGTCGATTGCAGAAGGGAAGGAAAATTATAATTCTGAGAAGCTAGATTATATTCCGATGCCATCCTTTACGGAAAATCCTCCTTATTTTGCGGCAGAATCCGGATGGGGAGAAATAGTTGCAAAGAGTAGTAAACATCAAAAGGAAGCATGGAAATTTATTAGGTTTATGACAGAAAAAGAGAACGCAAAATATTTTAATATTACAACGTTTACGGTTCCAGCAAACAAAGAGGTAGCCGAGGATTCAGAATTTTTGAAAGTCTTACCAAAAATGAAAGCTTCCATAGATGTTCTTCCTCAAGGTAGATTTATTGGAAACATAGATACGGATTTCTTAAAGAAAACAATTAGTGATAACTTTCAATTGATTGCAGCGGATAAAATTTCCGTTGAAGATGGCTTGAAGAAAACGGAAACAACTATCAATCAAATGTTAGGTAAGTAATAGAGTAATCTAAATGGCCGGTATATCATGCTTGGTAGAACCACCTAATTACGGTGTAAAACGAGGGGTACCATTACCCCTCATTTCGCCGGATCCGTTTGTTTGTTAGTTAACTGGAGAAAGACGATTAATGTAAGCAATGGGGGATAGCGATGTCATCAATTCCTAAATCAACACTAACTAGTTCATCTATAGAATTTAAGAATAAGAAACGTAGAAAAACATCCCAAAGTAAGGCTCAGAAGCACTTTGTTTTCTTCTCTTTGACACCAATCATGATTGTTTTCTTAATTTTCTCGGCAATCCCCATTGTTTGGGGGTTGGTTTTATCCTTTTATCAATATAATCCACTGCAGGAGCATTCTCCATTTGTAGGTTTAAAGAATTATTTGGATCTATTAAAAGATGATGTCTTTATTAAATCCTTCTGGAATACCTTTAAATTTGTGATCATTGCGGTTCCCGCAAATATCGTTTTAACTTTAATGATTGCCATTGGTATCAATCGAATTAGAAGTAAACTTTTCCGAAATTTATTTCGGACCGTTTTCTTTTTGCCATGTATTGCCCCTTTAGCGGGTTCGGCAGTGGTATGGTCAACGATGTTTAATAAGGATACAGGACTTTTCAATGTTCTGCTAAATGCTTTACATATACCTGGAGTCGATTGGCTCACGGATCCATCTATAGCCATGTACTCTGTTATTGCAATGACACTTTGGGCGGATATGGGCTTTAATATAGTACTTTTTATGGCAGGCTTAGATTCCATTCCAAAAATGTTTTATGAGGCAGCAGAATTGGATGGTGCCAATCGCTGGAAGACCTTTTGGAATATTACGGTTCCGCTTTTAAGTAGAACATCTCTTTTTGTAACCATAATGACTTGTCTTTCCTATTTCCAAATGTTCCCTCAATTTCAAATTCTAACGAATGGAGAACCTCAGAATGAAACGAGGGTCCTAGCCTTAAGCATCTATGATCACGCTTTTACTTATATGAATATGGGGTACGCATCCGCAATCGCATCGGTACTGTTTGTCATCATCTTGATTATTACGATTCTTCAGCTGAAATTAGGAAAATCTCAGTGGGAATATTAGGGGGGACATTATGAAAAGGAAACTGGATATTCCATATATTATTCTGTTTGTATTGGTGTCGATTGGTGCCGTTATTATGTTTCTTCCATACCTTTGGATGGTTCTGTCCTCCTTGAAAGGAAATCATGAGATTCTTTCAGGTTCGACTAATATCATTCCAAAAAGTATCACCTTTGAAGGGTACAAGACGGTTTTTAAAGACGCACCATTTGTAAGATGGCTAATTAATAGTTTAATATCTTCCACACTTGTAACAGTGGCCACACTATTTACAAGTGCATTAGCAGGTTATATTTTTGCCAAATTCAAATTCAGAGGGAAAAAGCTTTCCTTTTTGCTCATATTGGCAACCATGATGGTTCCATTCCAGGTCATTATGATTCCCAGATATTTAATAGTTTCTGATTTAGGATTAATTAATAATCTACTAGCCTTGATTATTCCAAATCTAATAAGCGGTTTTGGCATTTTTCTAGCAAAGCAATTTATTGAATCTATTCCCAATGATTTAATTGAAGCGGCAAGGATTGATGGAGCAGGGGAGTTCCGAACTTTCTGGAGCTTGATCCTGCCTCAGATAAAACCAGCATTATCTGCTGTAGGTATTTTTACTTTTATGGCAACATGGAATGATTACTTATGGCCACTAATTGTCTTAAACGATCTAGATAAAATGACTGTTCCACTGGCATTGGTCTTTTTTAACGGACAACATATTGTGAATTATAATGTGGTCATGTCTGCCGGCGTATTAATCATGATTCCGGTTGTCATTGTATTTTTAGTGTTCCAGCGCCAATTCATTAAAGGGATGACCATGACTGGAATGAAGTAAGACAGGAAGTGTGACGAGAGAAAAAAGGGGAAATTGTTCTTAGCATCGCAGCCGTTGTCGCCACCTTGCTTATTGAGGGTACAATCAGACTTTAACTAGATTCTTCAAAAATACTAGGAGGATAGACTTGTGGGGAAAAGCATTTTTGTTTTAGGAGAATTGAATGTGGATTTAATTTTTTCCGGAGAAAATATCACTCCAGAATGGAATAGAGAAAAGCTGGTAGATCAATTCGAACAGGTTTTGGGTTCCTCTTCGGCAATTACGGCCTGTGTTTTGGCGGGGCTTGGTCACCACGTTTCTTTTGTAGGGGTAGTGGGGGATGACCCATTTGGTCATTTTTGTATGGACCAGCTGGAAGCAAAGGGTGTTAATACAGACTATATAACGGTTGTCCCTGAATTAAAAACCGGGGTGACACTATCCTTAACTACAACAAACGACCGAGCTTTATTAACATTTATGGGCGCTATTTCAAAATTAACGAAAGAATATTTGCCGGTGAATTTATATGAAATGGCCGATCATATTCATTTTGGTTCGTACTATCTACAGCAAGATATCCGGTCGCAATGGAGAGAAATTTTTGCCGAGGCAAAAAAACATCATATCAGTACATCCTTCGATACTGGTTGGGATCCTAACAATCAGTGGTATAAAGATGATTTATTGGAATTACTTGAGTTTACAGATCTATTTATTCCTAGTGAAGAAGAGTTGTTTCATATTTTAAATATCCATAATGTAACGGATATAAAGGCACATCTTCCTGAAAAACGCGGGATGGTAGCAATAAAAAGAGGGGGAAACGGTTCGCTCTTAATCGATCATAATGCCAATTACACAAGTGCTGAGGCATATAAAGTAAATCCGATGGATACCACTGGAGCCGGTGATTCTTTTAATGCGGGATTAATAACGGGCTTTTTGCAAAACAAACGTGGAAAAGAGCTTCTCCAGTTTGCCAATGCTTGTGGCGCATTGGCAACTTTAAGAATCGGCGGGGCGACTACGGTTCCTTCTTTGGAAGAGGTTCTCCACTTTCAAAACAGGTTTGCACAATAGTAAACCGAAAATGGGAAGACATCATAAGGAGTGGTAACCTTTTCAAGGTTATAGATAATATTTGAAAAGCTACCATAAAAGGAGTTAAACATGGTCAAGATTGATTCACGAATTCCACTATATTATCAATTAATGGATATATTAGTAGAAAAAATGGATTCAGGAGAGCTGAAAGAGAATGATCAGTTGCCTTCAGAGCGCGAATTATGTGATTCCTACCAGGTCAGCCGCACAACCGTTAGGCAAACAATGCAGGAATTGGAAAAGCAAAGGTATATTTATAAAATTCACGGGAGGGGAACGTTCGTTTCACCAAGAACGTATAGCCAAAGTCTGGTGAAATTCTACAGCTTTACGGAAGAGATGAAAAAATTGAACAAACAACCGACAACAAAAGTTGTTTCATTTGAAAAAATCCTTTGCGATAAAAAGATCGCTAAAGTCGTGAATTTGATGGTGGATAGCGAAATATTCAAGATTATCCGACTTCGGCTTGCTGACGGTGAACCGATGCTGTACGAAACATCTTATATTCCTGTCCAATATTTTCCCAACCTCTCACCTGAAGAATTGGAACAGACACCGTTGTATGAAGTATTCCGTTCCCAGTATAACGTGAAAATATCTAGTGCCAGGGAAAGCTTTAAAGCTGTAAGCGCCAATAAGGTGGAAGCAGATATGTTAATGATTAAGGAAGATTTTCCATGCCTGTTGTTGGAACGAATTACATACAGCCCATCTGCAGTGATTGAATACACCGTTTCGATAGCTAGGGGAGATAAATTCACCTATACGGTGGAACTAAAATAGGGGCTGTACGAATTTCTATTTTGTTCTGCTGGATTAAAATTAAAAAACGTTTGTGGAAGAAGTTTCAGACTAGTCGTTTGCCTATCTATGTAAGATTATAAAATTTAAAAACAAATAAAGTCAGGGAACACTTAATGAGATATAAATTAAATCAAATGAACCTTCATTTTGAAGGTTTTTTGTTTGCATATTATTATTATGGTTTCTGAATCCTTCATATCATTCGCTTACCCATATGTTGCAGAATCCTTACATAAGCAAGAGATTAGATGGTTATATGAAGCTTTTTACAATCAAATAGGGATGCTCATTGAAGATTACGAACAAATTTATAGCTCTTGGTTCTTCTTTCACGGTTCAAGTTTGTACGAAAGCAAATTAGTGAAAATTTTATTAACTGTTTAAATGATATTTCTGTTCTAGCCTGACCACCGGTTTCTTTAGGTAAAAACGAGTAAATTAAAAAACGATGACCGGGACATACTGTATTAACAAAAATTTGATCTTTTGTTAATTCCAAACTAGGTATGGGATGGCTGGGACTTGGCGATCATCGCCATCATCATTGATGGTATCGTTGAATTGATGAAATATTATGGTGGGATTCAATATCTTCTAGAAAAGGTTACGTCTAGGGTGAAAAGCAAAAAAGGGGGAGAAGCAGGCATTTCAGCACTAGTAAGTTTGGAAGATATCGCCACTGCCAATAATACTATTTCAATTGTTGCGGCCGGCCCAATTGCCAAAAAGCTCACGGAGGAATATGATATTGATCCGAGAAGAACAGCCAGTCTTCTCGACATCTTTTCATCTGCATTTCAGGGTATAGTGCCATATGGTGGACAATTCCTTGTTGTCGCAAGTCTTGCGAAAATTTCACCAGTGGCAATTATGCCTTACAGCTTCTACTCTATATAATGCTTGTGTGTTGGATATTAGCAATAGCCTTTGGTATTCCAAAATTTAAAAATATAACTAAAAATGAAGTAAATCCTAAATCTAGCTCGATGTAAGGATTAATAAAATGGGGCAGGTAATTTAATATAAATTATCTGCTACGTTTTAATGTTCTCATTATTACTCAAATTCAGTTTTTTCTACTTTGGTTATAGCATAAGTATATAATATTTTGTGCTAAAATAGATTGTAATACAGAAATTACTATACTGATGAAAACAAAGAATATTGGGTACATTAATTGACAAGTAATGGTACGGGAATATAATACATAATTAATTCGGGGGAGTGAAATTCATGAGTGACAAAAATACTACCTCACTTCAATGGGACAAGGATTTGGATGAACTATTAAAGAAAATGGGCATGGAAGGTAGTCCAATAGATGTCATACATTCTAAATTAGAGGCGGAATTTAAGGACAAGCTGTATATCGGTTTTTTCGGTTCCCCTGGAGCGGGAAAATCTACCCTGATGAACAAGATAGCTGGGAAGAAGCTTGCTGATGCTGGAGTGAAGCCTGGTGTAAAGCTAACGGAATTTGCATGGGGAGAGAATGATTCAATAATTTTTACGGATCTTCCAGGTTTCGGTGGAATTCCTGAGGAACACGGTTATGAAAATTATTGGGATGAATATGAAATAGATAAATTTGATGTGTTGATTTGCATTTTTGAATCCAAATTGAATGAAATGGATGTAACATTCTTCAAAAGAGCCATTGATTTAGGTAAAAAAGTTATTTTTGTAAGAAGCAAATCGGATGCTATTTATGATGAAGAAATACCCGTTTCAGAATTAAAAAAGGAAATTGAAGAGGAATTTATTAAAAAGGTGTTTGGGAAAGAGTTTTCATTATTATTTGTTAGTTCCAAGACTGGGGAAGGGATTGATGAGTTGTTATTTGAAATCTCCAGCCAGCTGGATGAGCAGTTGAAGGAAAAATTTTTTCGTAATGCAAAAAGCTATTCAGAGTCCTTTCTTAGGTATAAAGAAAAAGCCTCGTTAAAGACTGTTTTGCTTTTTTCCACTCTTTCAGCGGGAACTGGCGCTATAATGATCCCAGGAATAGGTGCAGCAATAGATATACCTTCTACTATAAAAATGGTGAAAGAAATTGGTCGAAACTTTGGATTATCAGAAAAGAGAATTAGCCTGTTGGAAAGTAAAGCATCCAGTGATTTGAAAAAATACAATTTAATCATTTCCACTTTAAGAAATGTCGGTAAGGAAATAGTGATAAAATACGTTGTGGAAAATGCCGGTAAAGAAGCGTTGAAGAATGTAACCAAATTAATTCCTATTATAGGTGCTGGTGCAGGATTTGCGCTTACCTATAATGTTGGCAAAAATACCATTAAATCTTGTAGTGAATTAGCACATGAGATTATGAGAATTGAGCTTGAGGAGCACTATAAGTAAATAACGTAAATGGTTGTGCAGCATTGGTTAATGGACCAGTGCTGTTTTTTTTGAAACTCAATACATATTTTGCAAAGCATTGCAACTTTGGAGGATTTTAGATCAAAATGGCGAATTTTGTAATCTGTATAAAAATATAGGGGGGAGATTTAATGCTGTTTCTTGATCTACTATTAATACTGTGTATCATATCATTATTTATTATAGTTCCGTTTTTGCGATATCAACAAAATAGTTACCGAAAAGAAACAAATTATTCATTCTTGAAAGTGTATTTAGATAAGGGACTATTAGGAGAATATCTTACCTATACGATGCTTCAAAAGCTTCCTGGAGAACATAAGACGATTGTAAATACTTACTTACCAAACAGTAAAGGTGGAACAACGGAAATCGATCTTGTATTCATCCACGAAACAGGGATTTATGTTATAGAATCGAAGAATTACAGCGGTTGGATATTTGGAAAGGAAAGCGACCGTAATTGGTGTCAAATGTTGCCGAATCGCCAAAAGAGTTATTTTTATAATCCAGTAAAGCAAAATCAAACCCATATGAATGCTTTAAAAAGAGAATTACCCACAATTGCAGAAAAGAATATGTTTTCTCTTATTGTTTTTAGCAATCGCTGTCAATTAAAGAAGATCTCCGTTGATATTGAAAATGTTCGTATAATAAAGCGGGATCAATTAACTTCATTACTAAAAAAGTTAATAATTAGGTCGCCGAAGATACTTAATCAAGATTCGATTTTCTATATTTATAGCAAACTAAAAGAGTATTCAAATGTATCACAAGAAGTAAAAATGAAGCATGTTGATCAGGTTAGGAAATATAAGTAATGAAAGGCTCTGGAATTTATTAATCAAATATTTTAATTAATGGATAGATTATTTATATAGAACATATTTGCAACTTTGATTGTCTTGATTATGAAAGAAAAGTAACCCTCCCTGTGTGCTAATAGGCGAAGGGTTACTCTTTCACTTTTAGCCACTACATTTCTTGCAGAGTAGCTATTGGAACGCTGAGGTTGGAGCACCGACGTTCTTTTTTATTGTATTCGTATAATTATTATAATATACGCATTAGTAAGGATCTTTATATGAAAGGGGAGAATAATGTCTTCTTCTTTATAAAAAATGACCTTAAAAAGTGATATTTATAAAGTCAATTTTCTTCCATCAATAATTCAACTGCTGGTACATCTGCGGGAGCCCACTTCAAGGAATCTAGATTCTCTCTTTTTAGCCAAAGAAGGGAAGAGTGCTCCTTTGGTGTTGGAATTCCTTCTACAATACTACATTTAATAGCAATTAAGTGGATGAGAAAGGTATCGTATTCGTGAATGAGTTCATTGTGTATTTCATGCGTTTCAATTTTACTGTTCAGTTCCTCATCAATTTCTCTAACTAAGGCAGAATATATATCCTCCTCTTTCTCAACCTTTCCACCGGGAAATTCCCACCTATTAGGATTAACCATTTTAGGTGAGCGAAGTGCACAAAGAATTTCTTTACTGTCATTTTCTATTATTGCTGCTACCACTTTGATCGTTTTTTTCATATTTCCTCCAATGTACTAGCTTTAATAGACCATGGGATTTTTTTTATTTTTAATTAGAAAAATTTTCTTATGCAATATTATACTTATTTTTGATTTGTAAATACAAAGTCAATGTTAGTAGCTAGAACAGGCGCCAATTGATGGAAAGATAACTACTATGGTTAAAACAAAAAACCTAAGTGATTATTTTCACTTAGGTCGCGATACTACTTTTATTCTTAATGATATTTCGACTACAAAAAGTAGTAATCTTAAATTATATCTTAGAAACCTGTTCTGTTGTTTTCGAACCCTGCACTCGTATTGTAGCTTTCCGAACTAAAACAAAATAAGAAAGGAATGCCAATAAGCTTGAACAGAAGATGGTGATGCCCATCGGAACGCCTGTATACGATCCAGCTATTCCGACAAGCGGAGCTGATAACGAGCCAAGTACAAATGGCAATAAGCCCAATAATGCAGAGGCACTGCCTGCAATATGTCCTTGTGACTCAATGGCTAAT
The DNA here is from genome assembly GCF_018343615.1 of Bacillus sp. FJAT-49736. GTDB lineage: Bacteria > Bacillota > Bacilli > Bacillales > Bacillaceae_C > Margalitia. The sequence goes on from NZ_JAGYPI010000001.1 coordinate 1,173,648, forward strand.
GCAAAGGACGTCGTCCCAATGATACTGATGGATAAAACGAAAAAGAAAATTGGGATGGCAACGGCGATTAGCGGTGCTTTTAATAGAAGAGCAATGAGTAAGCATATCCCCGCTAAGTTAGAGATTCCTAAACCGATCTTTAAGAATGTCCGCTCTGAAATAATGTCTGTTAAGCGGCCAACCGATTGACTTCCAATAATTAACGCTAAGCCATTCACTCCGAATAAGAGACTGAATTGTTGAGGAGTGACATGGTAAATATTTTGATAGACAAATGGAATACCAGATACATAGGCAAAAATTCCAGCAGTCGTAAATCCTTGCGTGAATGCGTATCCCATAAATTCTCGATCCTTGAATAGGGAGCCGAAATTGCTTAAGAGTTGAGGCAAATTACTAGGCACTCGTCGTTCCACTGGCAAAGTTTCTTTGAGCTTCAAGGTAACAGTGAAGATTAATATAGCCCCGATACATGCCAAAACAATAAAAACTCCGTTCCATTTTGTGAATGAAAGGATGATTCCACCAGCAACCGGTGCAACAATGGGACCGAGGTTACCGACTAATACCATTAATGTAAAGAACTTAGTTAATTCTTTTCCACTAAAAAGGTCTCGGACAACGGCTCTGGAAACCACAAGTCCACCGGCTGCAGAGAAGCCCTGAATGAAACGTGCTGCAATTAGGAAATAGATATTTGGAGCAAACGAGCATGTTAAGGAAGCTAATAAGTATAAGCAAAGGAAAAATATCAAAGGCTTTTTGCGTCCTTTTACATCGCTCAATGGTCCGATAAATAATTGTCCTGCCCCAAGCCCCAATAAACAAGCGGTTAAGCTGATTTGTACGAGTGAAGCGGTTGTATGAAAATCTTTTACAATAGTAGGGAAGGACGGTAAGTATGTGTCAATTGTAAAAGGGCCTAAAAGTCCAAGTGATCCTAACAGGATTGCAAGCTGTATTCGTTGTTTTCCACTAGGTGTGTTCAATATATTCTCGCCTTTCAATTAAATTATTATTTTCAATGGTACCGGTCTTGTTTTTACAATAGAAATATTCCTTCAGGCTATCCACAACACCCCCATACGACGTGAAGCAAATTTTGTACTAACTAACCGAAATACCATGGACCATTCATTTCGAAATCCGAAATTACGTAATCCCCATTATAACTTGATTTTATTTGCGGGTAAAGATGAAAATGAGCTCAGACAGCCTAATTTTGATGTATTCATGAAAATTCTGTAACTTTTTTATTTTAAAATTGGTCGAAATGTATGAACATATTTGAAAATGCAGCATATACTGCCTACTGTGAGAATTTTTAAGGGAGAGGTATTGAAATGGAAAACATTCAGTTAAAAACATCTAGAGAAAATGAGTGCAAGGATGGAAGTAACGGATATAAGATTATTGAAGTAAATGTTACGGATCCATCAGAAAGCTTATTTTCAGTAGTTACTCCTATCAAAAAGCAATAAAAGAAAAACATTATCAGTAAAGCTGTTTTTTACTGATACATAGAAAGATGGTTTTAGAGGTGCCAGGCACCATGCTTCTGCATGGTGCTTCATTATTTCATCTGCTGGTATTCCTTATATTTCAATAGGTGTAAAAAGGGGACAAGCATTTGCAGCTGATATTTTAATCTATCAAAAATGTTATAAATAAAAAATTAATTTTAGAAAATAAAAAAAATTAAAACAAAACTATTTACAGATTGAAATTTTTGATAAATAATATAGTCAAACGTCTAACGTAACCGCTTTCGAAGGAGCTGAACAATGCTTACAATCTACGATATTGCAAAAAAAGCAGGTGTCTCTGCAGCAACCGTTTCTAAAGTACTCAATGGAAGGTCGGATGTTGGCAAAAATACCATCGAAACCGTGAAACGAATTATCGAGGAGTCTGGCTACCAGCCGAATTCCATCGCGCGCGGATTAGCAACAAAGAAATCCAATACGGTTGGTGTGTTTTTTCAGGACCATTTAAATACAGGGTTTCGTCATCATTTTTTGCAGGATATTCTGGCAAGCTTTAAGGATGTGATTGGGGAGAGTGGCTACGATCTTATTTTTTTCGCAAATAATCATCCGAACAATCATGCTGAAACATTCGAAGCACGGGCAAAAAATCGAAATGTAGATGGTTTGTTCTTGCTTGGTGTACCTCGAACAGACCCTAATCTGATGGGAATTGTCCAAAGTGGTATACCTTGTATGTCCATTGATTTGGATTTAATTGGTCCAAAGGCCAATTATCTTTGTTCTGATAACCTCGGTGGCGCCATGATGGCCATTGATCATTTAGTGGAAATGGGGCATACAAAAATTGCTTTTATTTCCGATGTTTTTGTCACGAAACCTGGTTCTGATCGCTTAATTGGCTTCAAAAAAGCAATGGAAAAGCATCAGCTGCCTATATTAACCAAATGGATCTTGCCAGGAGATTTCTCTGAGAACGGCGGCTACCTTTCTGTAAAAGAGCTGCTGGAAAGCGATTCTTTGCCTACGGCTATTTTTTGTGCAGGCGATATGATGGCAATAGGGGCTATGAAGGCTATGGAAGAAAAAGGGCTGGAGGTAGGGAAGGATATTTCCCTGATAGGCTTTGATGATATAACTCTTTTAAAATATGTAACTCCAAAGCTAACAACCATAAGGCAAAAGAAAGAAGTAATGGGCCAATTGGCAGCCAAAGAATTACTGAAGCTAATGAATGATACTAATTATTCTGCTAGCCCCTTCACGATCGAAACGGAATTAGTGATCCGGGATACGGTTGCGAAATTGCCGGTTTACAAATAGATATGCATCTTTTCGTTAGTAGAAGATTTTAAGGAGGTGGTGTGTTGGCTAAGGCTAAGCTTTAGTCAGGAGAAATGTAAACGCTTTAATTCCTGTCACATTGAAAATTTTTTATTTATTTTCGAAACCGCTTTCGAAAAATTAGGGGGTATGTAAATGAAGATTAAAAAACTAGCAGCACCAATTCTGATGATCTTTATGGCTCTCACCTTAGTCCTGGCAGGATGTACCGATAAAACTACTACAAATTCAGGAAATAACAATAGTAAAGGTGGGAAGGCAGGAAAACCATTAGTGATTGGCTTGTCACCTGCAGGTCAATGGCAAGAGAACTTCAATCCATTCTCAAACACCGCAATGGGTGGAACAAACGGCTTAATTTTTCAGCCTCTTTATTATTTTGACCCTGTCAGCGGAAAGGAAAATCCAATGTTGGCAACGAAATATGAATGGACAGACGGCAATAAGACACTCGTTGCGACCTTGCGTGACAATGTAAAGTGGTCAGATGGGCAAGCATTTTCTGCAGATGATGTTATTTTTACATTTGATTTATTGAAAAAGGATCCAGCAGCAGATACTTCTGGTATTTGGAAGGAAGTCACTTCCGTGGAGAAGCAAGGGGATAATCAGGTTGCCTTTCATTTTGATCAGCCAAACGTTCCTTTTCAATCGTATGTTCTAGGGGTGGATATCGTACCTCAGCATATTTGGAAAGACCTTGGGGAGGCTTCCAAAGCAAAAATTACGAAACAGTATGCAATTGGAACCGGCCCGTATTTGCTAGATTCCTTTTCTCCTCAGCTATATAAAATGAAGGTGAATCCAACCTTCTATGGCGGCGAATATGATGTGAAAGAGTTGCAATTCCCAGTATATGCAAGTAATGACAGTGAGCAATTAGCCTTGACGAAAGGCGAGCTTGATTGGACAGGTATTTTTATTCCTGATGCAGATAAAGTGTATGTATCTGTAGATAAGGAACATAACAAATACTGGTTCCCGCCAAGCAACAACGTGACACTTTACCCTAATTTAACGAACCCTCTTTTGAAAGATGTCAACGTACGTAAAGCAATTAGTTTAGCGATTGATCGCAAAAAGCTTTCCGAGCAAGCAGCATCTGGATATGATCCCTTATCAAGCACAACCGCACTAATTCTCCCAAGAGACCAAGAATGGGTCGATCCAAGTATTCCACAAGAAAAATTAGAATTTGTTTTTAATAAAGACGAAGCCGTGAAAACATTGCAGGACGCAGGCTATAAAAAAGGCAAGGACGGCATATTTGTTTCTCCAGACGGTAAGAAATTGTCCTTTACTTTACAAACTGTTTCCGGCTGGACCGATTGGACTACCATGGCACAGCTGATTTCTCAAGGATTAAAGGAAATTGGTATAGATGTGAAAGTCCAACAGCCTGATTATGCTGCCTATGCAACAAATGTAACTGGTGGCAAATATGACTTGGCTATTTCTTGGACCAACTCCGGACCAGATCCATACAAACAATACCAAGATATGTTGAACAGCCATGGTAATTGGAACTTAGAAAAATGGAATGATCCAGAAACGGACGCTGCCTTGAAGAAATTCCAGGGCACTACCGACAAAGCGGTACAAAAAGAAGCCATTAATTATCTGCAAAATGTCATGGTTGATAAAATGCCAACGATACCGCTTGTGAATGGACCTGTTTGGTATGAATATAGGACGGAAAACTATACTGGATGGCCAACGGAGGATGATCCATATGCGAACCCAGCTCCATTTAACTGGCCAGCGCCATCCATTGTCTTATCGAAGTTAAAGCCTAACAAATAATATTTGATTGATAAAATTGCAATACAAAAGGAAAAGGGTACTTACCCTTTTCCCTTAAACTTAGTGTGTTTTCGTATAGCTGGTTATTTATCTTAGACTTCGCTCGGGACATCTTTTCTTTGAACGTTACTCATTCTTCAGATTTTGTCTGTAAAGCAATAAGGTTTAAGAAAAGGGCCTTTCCTAATAACAGGGGGGAAAATATGCGCTACGTACTCAATCGCCTTGGTTTTTTTGTCTTATCCTTATGGGCAGCCATTACGATTAATTTTATTCTTCCACGGATGATGCCGGGCAGTCCTGCTGATGCTATGTTTGCCAAATTCCAGGGAAGGCTGACACCGGAAGCATTAGATGCAATGAAGAAAGCCTATGGGGTGGGGCAATCTACTTTATGGCAGCAATATATTGATTATCTCCACGGTTTATTTACCTTTAATTGGGGCTTGTCCTTCATGCAATATCCAACACCCGTGAAGGATATGATTCAAGGAAGTATTCCTTGGACCATTGGTTTAGTCGGTATTTCGACGGTGCTTTCTGTTTTTATTGGAACGACATTAGGGATTTATATTTCTTGGAAAAGAAAAGGATTTTTAGATAATACCTTACCGATCGTTTCTATGATATTTCAAGCAATGCCTTATTTTTGGGTAGCACTTCTATTTGTTTTTATTTTTGGTTTTAAGCTCAACTTGTTTCCGATGGCACATGGTTATGACCCGTCCTTGACTCCTGGATTTAATGGGACCTTTCTAACCAGTATTTTTAATCATGCTTTCTTACCTGGGCTTACCTTATTACTCGGAAGCTTGAGTGGTTGGATTGTGGGGATGCGGAACAATATGATGTATACCCTTGGGGAGGATTATGTCACTTTTGCCGAAGCAAAGGGAGTAAGCACCTCGCGCCTTATGTTTTCCTATGCAGCAAGGAACGCTATTTTACCGCAGTTAACAAGCTTTGCCATCGCTATTGGCAATGTTGTTAGTGGATCTATTTTAACGGAACAAGTGTTTTCCTATCCGGGAATCGGGAACCAGCTGACCTCTGCTGTGCAATCACAGGATTTCCCAATGATTCAAGCATCGTTTCTTTTAATTGCTGTGACTGTATTAGTGGCGAACTTAATTGTTGATTTATTGTACAGTCGGTTGGATCCGCGGATTCGGACTGGGAGGGGATTAGAAGGATGAATACTGAAATTACTCCATCTTCGCAAATAAATAGGAAGACACCCTACCAATTTCTTCATTTATTCAAGCCATTAAAGCTATTTTTCAGTAATGGAAAATCAGCGACCGGTTTTATTATCTTTTTACTATTTTTAGTGGTTGCTATTTTTGCTCCGGTGATTGCACCTTATTCACCGACTGCAGCTATTTATGATCCTAATTTATCGCCGACTGCGGAGCACTGGTTTGGAACGACCAACACGGGCCAAGATCTTTTTTCCCAATTTATTTATAGTGCAAGAACGACGATGATTGTCGGTTTTGGGGCTGGAATTCTTTCCACCTTTATCGGATTGATCTTTGGTGTGATAGCCGGCTATCGGGGAGGATTAATCGATTCCATTCTTTCTTTTATCATGAATATCTTCTTAGTTATGCCAGGCCTTGCATTGCTTATCGTAATAGGAGCGTATCTAAAGTCTTCCACTCCTTTTGTGAATGGTTTAATTATTGCATTAACCGGCTGGGCATGGGGTGCACGCGTATTTCGCTCGCAAACGATGACATTGGCAAATAGAGATTTCATTTCTGCGGCCAAAATGTCCGGGAAATCTCCGCTAAGAATTATGGTAACGGAAATCTGTCCGAATATGATGTCCATTATCGCCGGGAACATTATGTTTGCGACATTAGGTGCGATACTTGCGGAAGCTGGCTTAGCCTATTTAGGATTTGAAGACATTAATTCAACGAGCTGGGGGACTATGCTATATTGGGCAAGCTCTAATGCCGCATTATTAAGAGGTGCATGGTGGTGGTTTGTACCGCCTGGGCTTGGTATTGCATTAGTGGGACTCAGTCTTGTATTGATGAACTTTGCCATCGATCAAATTACCAATCCTCGTTTGAAGGTTCAAAAAAGGAGGAAGAATCGTGGAAGATAAGCAGCCTATACTAGAGCTTGAAAATGTTTCCGTTGGCTATGATTCTCCATCTGGGATGGTTCAGGCCGTTAATAATGTCTCGTTGAAAATCTACGAAAATACCATTGTTGGTTTGATAGGGGAATCTGGTTCAGGAAAGTCTACATTAGGGAATGCCATTATGCGTTTGTTAAGGAACAATGCTGTCTTGACCTCTGGAACTATTAAGGTGATGGGAAAAGACGTTTACAGCATGAATAAAAATGATTTGCGAAAATTTCGTTGGAATCAAATGTCTATGGTTTTTCAAAGTGCCATGAACGCCTTGAATCCTGTCTTAACAATTGAAGAGCAAATACTGGATGTTTTTCTTAGTCATGATAAAGGTATGAGTAAAAACGAGGCTAGAAAGAAAGCAATCGAATTAATGGAAATTGTCAGTATTGATCCCAAGCATTTAAAAAGCTATCCACATGAGCTCTCAGGAGGGATGAGGCAAAGGGTGGTTATTGCGATTGCAATAGCTCTGGATCCAAAGCTTGTCATCATGGATGAGCCGACAACTGCCTTGGATGTAGTGGTTCAACGTTCCATATTGGATAAAATTAAAGAAATTCAACGAGTAAAAAAGTATGCAATTTTGTTCATCAGCCACGACTTTAGCTTAGTTTCAGAACTTGCATCGAAAGTGGCGATTATGTATGCCGGTCGTTTTATTGAAGTGACGGATACGATATCACTAATATCTTCCGATAGACATCATCCGTATACACAAGGCTTGCTTAAAGCGATTCCTCATTTAACTTCCGAAGATGTAACGATTGAAGGCATACCTGGAAATCCGCCAAATTTGGTCGAGCTTCCAAGTGGCTGTGCTTATCATCCACGTTGTCCGTTTGCTTTCGACTTATGTAAACAGTTGCAGCCGGAAATCCGGTACGTAGAGGGCAGGGCAATCGAATGTCATCTTTATGAAACGGTACATAGAGAGGGGTGAATTCCTTGAATCCATCATCTATTTTAGTAGAAGTAGAGGATCTTATCGTTAAGTATCCTGTTCGCGGGGATCGGAAAAAGAAATATATTACTCCAGTTGATAAGGTGAATCTTCAAATTAAGAAAGGGGAAGTACTTGCTCTTGTTGGGGAGTCTGGTAGCGGTAAGACAACGATTGGACGTGCTTTAGTGCGGCTTTTAAAACCAACAGAGGGCAACATCACCGTTCTTGGAAGAAAGATTCATGAGATCAAAGGGAAGGAACTGCATGAATATCGGCAGGTTGCCCAAATGATCTTCCAGGATCCGTTTGGGTCATTAAATCCGGTGAAAACGACCGAAAGTCATTTAAAGTTCCCTTTAAAAAAGCACCAGGGCTTTAAGGCGAAAGCGTTGGACGAAAAGGTGTCAGAATTACTTTTTCAGGTCGGCTTAACTCCTGTTGAGGAAATAAGGAAAAAATATCCCCATGAATTATCCGGTGGGCAGCGACAACGGCTGGCTATTGCTCGAGCGCTAGCAGTCAACCCGCAATTTATTGTGGCAGATGAGCCTACCTCCATGTTGGATGTGTCTATCCGAGCAGGAATTCTGCAGCTAATGAATGATTTGAAGCGGGATTTAGGTCTATCTTACTTATATATCACACATGATCTGGCATCGGCACGATATTTTGGCGACCGAATAATGGTTTTATATGGTGGGAAGGTAATGGAAATCGCCGAGTCAAAGGAATTAATCAAAAATCCGTTAAATCCATATACCCGATTGCTTTTAGCTGCCACTCCCGGCAGTGAATCGCAAATCGATTTAACGAATATGACGAATGATCCTCCTGATTTGTCGGTCGGCAGGAAAGGCTGTCCTTTCGTTCATCGTTGTCCTTTAGCAACGGAAATTTGCAAGGAGACAATGCCGGATTTAGTAGAGGGAGACCATAATCATTTTGTGGCGTGCCACCATTTAGATAAAAGGGAACAGTGGAACTAATGGTTCGAAAAATCAAGGATTGAAATTGAAAGGGTGAGAAAATGAAATCATTTCCAAATTCATTTACTTGGGGAGTTGCTACCGCATCCTATCAAATTGAAGGTGGAGCACATGAAGACGGTCGAGGGGAATCCATTTGGGACCGTTTTGCCCGCCAGCCAGGGAAAGTTTACAAACAACAGAATGGTGAAATTGCCTGTGATCATTATCATCGTTATGCAGAGGATGTCCAGCTTATGGCCGAGCTAGGAATAAAATCCTATCGTTTTTCCTTTGCATGGCCGCGACTTTTTCCTGAGGAAGGAAAGTTCAATCCACAAGGGCTGGAATTTTACAGACGTTTGCTTGATGAGTTAGAGGAAAAAGGAATTACGCCATCTGCAACCATCTACCATTGGGATTTGCCAACATGGCTTCAGGATAAGGGCGGGTGGACGAACCGGGAAACAGTCGATCACTTTGTGACATTTGCTAAGGTTTTGTTTGAGGAATTTGGGCACCGTATTAAATCTTGGATTACGCATAATGAACCATGGTGTGCTTCCTTTCTGAGCTATGCGCTTGGTGTTCATGCACCGGGACGTAAGGATTGGAATGAAGCATTGATTGCATCGCATCATTTATTATTGTCCCACGGCAAAGCAGTAGAATTGTACCGTTCCATGGGATTAGATGGAGAAATAGGAATAACACTCAATTTATCACCAACTATTCCAGCAACAGATTCTCCGGAGGATGCGGCTGCTGCGTATCGATCAGATGGCTTCGCTAATAGATGGTTTTTGGATCCTGTTTTTAAGGGACGTTACCCAGAGGACATGGTGGCATTATATGAAAATAGATTTGGTCCCTTAAGCTTTATCAATGAGGGAGACTTGGATACTATTGCTGCTAAAATAGACTTCTTGGGGATCAACTATTATTCACACAATATAGTAGAAGCGGATGAGAAAAATGATATTTTGCGAGCGACAACGATTGGGGAAACGGAAAATGTGACTGACATGGGTTGGGGAATCCATCCGGAATCACTATATCACTTATTGACTAGGTTGAAAACAGAGTATACCGATTTACCACTTTATATTACGGAAAATGGGGCAGCATTTCCTGATCAAAAAATAGACGGAAAAATAGAAGACAATGACCGCATTCAATATTTGCATGATCATTTTGCTGCAGCTCATCGCTTTATCGAAGAAAACGGAAATTTACAAGGCTACTATGTGTGGTCTTTTATGGACAATTATGAATGGTCCTTCGGCTACTCCAAACGTTTTGGAATTGTCTATGTTGATTACGAAACCCTAGAGCGAACTCCAAAGGAAAGCTATAAATGGTATCAAAAGGTGATTGAACATAATCAAATTGACTAGCTTTGCACTAGAATAGCCGAAAGGAGGAGTAGGAGTGAAGATTAAGCTTATTACTACTACCTATCAAAATGGTGAAAAGAATACATTGGAAAAAGAGAAGGATTTTTCCGCTGACAATGGGGTGGAGATGCAGGTTGTTAATCTGTATCCTGATGTGGAATATCAAGAATTTGACGGTTTTGGTGCTGCCATTACGGAAGCGGCAGGCTATACTTTTTCCTTGATGAGTGAAGAAAAGCAAAACCAAATACTGGATGCCTATTTTGGTGGAAATGGCATTCGCTATCAGTTTATCCGCTCCCATATCGACAGCTGTGACTTTTCTATTAATCCATATACAGCAATGGATGACCCAAATGATGCGGATTTCAAGTCCTTTAGCTTAGAAAGAGATGAAAAGTACATCATTCCTATGTTGAAAAGGGCTGAGGAAACTGCTGGAAAACCATTAAGTGTTATGTTATCCCCTTGGTCACCTCCAGCTTTTATGAAAACGAACGGATCCAGAACTGGTGGAGGTGCTCTGAAGCCTGAGTATCGGTCTTTTTGGGCAGAGTACATATGCCATTATATTAAAAAGTATCGGGAAAAAGGTTTTTCCATTGATATGGTCACCATTCAAAATGAGCCGAATGCCAAACAAACCTGGGACTCCTGTCTATACACATCACAGGAAGAAAAGGAATTTTTGCGAGATTATTTATATCCTAGTTTAACAAAAAATGGATTAGAGGATATTGCCGTCTTTATTTGGGATCACAATAAGGAAAGAATGTATGAGCGGGCACGTGCAATCATGGATGAAGAAACGAATAAGATGGTACAGGGTGTTGCTTTTCACTGGTATACCGGTGAGCATTTCGATGCCATCCAGCTTGTTCGAGATACATTTCCAGATAAAAAATTGTATTTCACAGAAGGCTGTGTGGAATATAGTCGTTTTTCACAGGAAGGGCAGCTGGAAAACGCTCAAATGTATGCTTATGACATTATCGGAAATATCAATTCCGGAATGAATGCCTTCATCGATTGGAATATCATTCTTAATAAAGAGGGTGGCCCCAATCATGTGAACAATTTCTGTGATGCACCGATTATGTGCGACACCGAAAATGACATCGTGGAGGAAAAATTATCTTATACCTATATAGGTCATTTCAGCCGTTATATTGAACCTGGTGCAAAGCGAATTGCTACGACAAAATATACGGATAGTCTAAGCTTGACCGCATTAAAAAATCCGGACGGATCTATTGTTATCGTTTTACTTAATCGTTCTAAAGAAGATATTCCTGTTCATTTGAGATTAAATGGTGAAGTTGCGGAGTTTTCGATACCTGGAGATTCGATTATGACGGGAATTGTGTGATGGTCATTTGTAATGAAGGATAGACGATAAATAGCCCTCCCAACATTGTTTATTGGGAAGGGTTATTTTTAACTTATTAGAAACGGACTTTTACTGGTATATATTTAAGGGCTGATGATTGTACATCGGCGTTTTTTATTTCATTTCCTAATTAAAATGATTACGTGGAAGGCAGTTTATCTATACTTCTTTAAATACCTACTGTACAATGAACTGTATTGAGGAAAAGTAAGGGAGACAAGGAAAATGGCCCCAATCACTTTTCAAACGTAATAGATACATAGGATGCAAATATTAAACTAACAGCTTAAGAGAGGGAAAGTTGAATGAAATTTTTTCTGGCAGGATTATCAGTGCTAACTTTGATCGTTGTAGGAATTGCAGCGTTCGAAGTTATCAATAATCCTACACCAATGAAACAGGTGGTTAGCAGTACTTCCGCAGCAAGTACGAAAGCATCTGCACACATTGAAAAAGTGAATAAACCAAATATTGACCGTAGAAAGGGGATTGACAGGCAAGGTTTTTGGGAGCTGTATAATTATTATATTGAAAAAGATAAATTAGCTTTTCCAAAGGTAAAACTGGATGATCATATAGATATTCTTGATTTATCTTTAAAAAAGGTTCATTTAGGAAATGGTGTCTATCTAGGTTATTATCATTTGGGCGATCAGAAGGAAAAATACGGTACCGTTTATCTGATTGGAGATGAAATCGATCATTTTGATATATCCACAATGAGAGATGCGTTTAAATTAGTAGCCAAAATAATGGAAGGAGAGAATTCTTCCTTTGTTTCCAATAGTAGTAATAATTTTAAAGAGCTTATAAAAGGCCGGGCAGCATATGGAGATCATCTAAAATGGACCTCTTCCTATAAAAACGCAGAGTTGCAATTCATGGGTAATCCTGATTTCACCAATAACAAGATTGCAGATACATCGAAGGTTACCAATAAGGATAATGCTTCGAATCATGAAGTAGATAAGAAAGTAGATTCCAATTCGCAAAATGAAGGATTTACCACAGCAGAATACGTTGAACACGTGAGCAAGGAACAAAAAGAGGCTATCATTGTGGCTATTTTGGGTAAAGACTTTAAATATGACCCAAATGTAGAATACAACACAGAAAATTGGACCATCTTAGAACAAGAAGCGTTAATGATGGCGGAATCACTTTACTATGAATCTATTGGAAAAGAATCGCCTTATAATTAGTTGTATTATACGTTATGCAGGGGAGTAATTAGAATTAGAACATTCTATTTTCTTATAGTTGAAAAATGTCTTATAGAGGCGAGTTTAAGGGACAAAACTCCAACAACTCAGAGCAAAAATGTCTCCTAAAACAAGTCTATGAGACAAAATGATAACAAAATAGATAAAAATGTCTCATAGAACCACTCTATAACACAAAATCTTAACTACCAACGAAAATAATGCCAGTAAGATCTTTCCTGCTACAGGCATTCCATGCAACTATACCTGTATCACATAAAAAAAATCGTACACCTAGAATAATAACAAACACTCATGAAATAATGTTTCATGCGTGTTTTCCTTTTCTAAAAGAAAGCCCATTTTCCATTAAAGCTTCCCTCAACTTAGGTAAGGAAGAGGGACCAAAGCCATGTAATTGCAGTAAATCTTTTTCGCTATATGTAGCTAGTTCTTCCAAAGAAGTAATTCCATTGTTTTCTAACGCTCTTCTTGCCGGTGCAGAGAGCAGGGAAAGGAATCCATTTTCGGGCTTCCGTTCCTGTTCGCAGATAGGACATACTGGGCAATCGCTGGTTTTATAGTATTTATGTCCGTTGCGGCATATACGTTCGTATTTTTCCGAGACAGGCATTTAAACACACCTCCATTTCATTAGTTTTCTATTCGGTATTGTATATTGTTCATAATCTCATGGACAATTTCGGAAATATCATCTGTATTTTTTGCACTGGTATCCAGCAAATGTTTCTTGTTGATATCCAATTGTCTAAATTCTTCGAGCAAAATAATACACCGTTCTCCCATTTGATTATCAGGAGCCCTCAATTGATCCCTGTTCAAAAGTGTTTCCGGATTCGTATATAACACAACATAGATGACGGTAATTTCCATATCCTGCAGTTGGTCTTTAAACCACTGGGCATCGTCCGGAAAAGTAACAAAATCTATGATGACATCCATCTTATTTTGAATGAAATTTCGGGTAAGAGATAAGATATTATTCCAAATCAAATTTAACTCGGTTTTGCTTTCCCATGGCTTTTGGCGCCCGCGAACATGCATATGGGAAACGTCATCACCGGAAATATAAGCACAGTTTGCCATAGCATTAACTAATGCACTGGAAGTCGTTGATTTTCCAACACCAGCTGGCCCAGAAATGATATATACCGTTTGCATAATATTCTCCTTTTTATAAAAATAAACCAAATTCATTTTATCATAAAAGTGCACTATGACGTGTTAGCCCTAATCAAAAATAAAGTTGTGTACAAATTGAAAACTTTTTATGTACATTTTGTGAATGGTTTGTTACAATTTAGTAAACGATTACATATAAAATGAGTAAGGATATAAAAAGGAGGGGTTAGAATGCTTAAAGCTATGATTGGTTTTTACATTCTTGCCATCATTTATTCTGTTTTTGGAGCAGCATATAGTGTCATGACTGGACATATTGAGCTTGTTACAGTTCATGTATTTGTTGGTTTAATTAGTGCTGGATTACTTGCACTTGTGAATATGGAAAAAAAGAAACTGAATAAAACAGTGGAGCAATAATAAAAGTACTTTTTATAGAATAAAATATGGATATACAGTAAGTGCATGCCGCCATTATAGGTGTCTTGCACTTTTTTGTTATAGAAAAATTTTTCAGGAGAGTGTACATATGACTTCCGAGGTTCTAAATACTTGTACAAAGCTAATTCAACAAGCGGAAAAAATAGTCGTGCTAACAGGTGCTGGGATAAGCACGGAATCTGGTATTAAGGATTTCCGTTCAAGGACGGGCATTTATAAGTTGGCACCAGAGCACATCCTTTCCCTTGATTATTTTTATCAGCATCCTAAAGAATTCTATGAATTCGCACTCGAAAATCTCTATCATCCTAATGCACTTCCTAACAAAGGTCATGAGATTTTGGCTAAATGGGAACAGGCGAAGAAGGTGACCGCAGTTATTACACAAAACATCGATGGGCTTCATCAAAAAGCAGGAAGCCAAAACGTTATGGAGTTTCACGGGACGATGAAAACGTCCACCTGTATGAACTGTAAGAAAAAATATACGACAGATGAAATGTTAATACGTATGAATACCATGGAACATTTTTATGAATGCGACAATTGTGAGACGGAAAAACGAGAGGAACATTTTATTAAACCAGATGTTGTTTTATTTGGCGATACAGGAGAATGGTTTACAACGGAAGGCTTCCATACCATTGTTCATTACATGAATGACGCAGATTTTGTGTTGGTATTAGGCACGAGTCTGCTAGTTGCTCCGTTTTCCATGTTTCCTCAATACCGAAAGCAAGGAGTACCACTTTGTATTATTAATAAAGGGGAAACACCTTATGATTTTAGCCGGGATACATATGTTATTCACGAATCTATCGGACAGACACTGCTGCAAATGGATAAGAGTTTGTAAAATTAGGGGGTATGGAAATGGAGCAGCTTGTGAAGCAAATTCAAGATCTGCTGAATGAGACAAAGGGAACTTGGGGAATTCATTTGGAGGATTTGGTGACGAAGGAAACATGGGCTTGGAATGAACAAGAAGTTTTCTTTGCTGCCAGTATTATTAAGGTACCTATCATGGCAGCTGTTTTTGCTGGATTTGACGAAGGACTCTATCGGCTAAGCGATACGATTTCTTTAAAAAGGGAAGATCAAGTTGGAGATCCAGTTGGAGGATGCGGTGTGCTACATCATCTAACACCAGGGATAAATCTGACTATTTACGATTACATCACACTAATGATTATACAAAGTGATAATACAGCAACCAATGTACTGATTGATCTCGTTGGGGTAGAAAAAATTCAACAAATCATGAAGGAAATTGGGATGGAGCAAAGTAGCTTTCATACGAAATTAATGACGGTTCCTGTCAAAGCAAAGGGAAGAAATCGAATAACAGCTTTCGATATCGCCACCCTACTGAAAAAATTGACCTCAGGCTCCATCATCTCACAGTATGCATGCGAACAAATGATTGACATTATGAAAAAACAGCATTTTCGGGATTGTTTACCAGAAAGATTTCCGGATGAGGAATCCAACATTATTGGAGCAAAGCCACCATGGGAGTTCGCCAATAAAACGGGTTGGGTAACAGGGATTCGGCATGACATCGGTATATTGTATTTTGGTAAAAAAGCAATGAATATTGTTGTTTTATCTAAAGATGTGGAGGATAGAGAAGCAAAGGCAATAATGGCTCAAATCGGAGAATACATTTTCCATTATTTAAAACAATAATAGGGGAGGAGTAAGATACACCTGTTCATTGGAGGTGAAATAATGGAAAAGCATTCATTTGAGTTTTCAGGTGAAGTTTTGGATCAGAGAAATGATCTGACCGGTCCTCGTCCGGAAGACAAGGCAGCATATCCGGAAAGACCAAAAAATGTTCCAATTCAAGAATCGAAAGGAACTCATAAAAAGTAAATAGAGAAAGGTCACTGTCTATTTTAGATCTAAGTTTTGGAAGCAATTTTAACAAATAAAGTCTTGAAAAGGACGGAATTACCCGTCCTTTTGTTTGCTAAAGAGTTATTTATTTAATTCATCTGTTAGTGCCTTAATCGCTTCCATTACTTCTTGCCTATTTTCACTATTATTCATTTCATTTCTGGCGTGAAGTAAAACCGGTCTAACGGATTCCACAGAACGCCCAAAATCATACATCCAATCATATCGAGGAACCATCCAGGTATGAAAATGGTGCGTTGTGTCTTCGTTGTAGAAATAATATACATATTCTATTCCCAATACGTTTCTTTGCGCTTGTCTAATTTTCGATAAAATTGTTATATAGTCAAGTTTTTCTTCTTCGGTTAATTCATCAAAGCATTTAATATGGCGTTTAGAAGCTAATATGACTAATCCCTTAATTGGATATGCAACATCCTGATGAGCGTGAAAATGTTGAGTTTCCAACATCACGCCTCCATCTGGTACGATCAGCCCGCTAGTTAAAGCACAGCTTAAACACTCAACTTCTACAGTTTTGCCATTTGATAAGGTAATTTTTCTCACAGATGCTCCCCCTAGAATACTACTATTGCTTTTGTTAAAAAAGAATTTTCTACCATAATCTTTTAAATCGTATCATATTTCAAAGTAATTAGTCTCTAAATGTTTAAAGGGAACAAATTTGAACATTGTACCTTTCACTTGTAATTGTAGATACTTTTAGTTATTTCAGTTTCCATAACAAATGAAACTTTTCCATTGCTCTAAATTTCCAAGCAAATTAGTTGGTTTTCTGAATATGTATTGATACTATATTAATAATCTTTTTTGGAAAGGAAATATAACATGGCAAATATAAATATTCCTGTATCCGTATTAAATTTAGTGCCGATACGGGAGGGTCAGACAGCAAAACAGGCGATCGATTCTATGGTGGATTTAGCGCAAGCAGTAGAGGATATGGGCTATACCCGTTATTGGATTGCTGAGCATCATAACACAACGACTTTAGTTAGCTCAGCGACTTCTATTTTAATAAAACATACATTAGAGCATACGAAGAAAATCAGAGTTGGATCCGGTGGTGTGATGCTTCCAAATCACGCTCCATTAGTAGTCGCGGAACAATTTGGGACGATGGCTACAATATATCCGAACAGAGTCGATTTAGGTCTTGGTCGTGCACCAGGTACAGATATGAAAACGGCAAACGCCCTTCGACGTGCCCAAGCTGATTCTGTTTTTACTTTCCCGGATGATGTGCAGCAATTGCTTACATACTTTGGTCCGGAAGAGGAGCAAGGATTTGTCAAAGCATTTCCAGGTGTTGGTACGGATATTCCGATATATATTCTGGGTTCTTCTACAGATTCGGCACATTTGGCGGCACGTCTTGGATTGCCTTATGTATTTGCTTCACACTTTGCTCCAAGACAAATGGAACAAGCGATCTCTATTTATCGGATGGAGTTCAAGCCGTCAAAGTATTTGCAAAGGCCATATATGATGGTTTGCTTGAATGTGATTGCAGGGGAAACAGATGAGGAAGCGAAATGGTTGTCTACTACAATGGAGCAGTTTATTCTGAATGTGGTTCGTGGTTCGCAAAATAAACTGCAGCCACCAGTGGAAAGCATGGACGGTATTTGGAATTATTATGAGGCAGAGATGGCAGATTCGATGTCGAGAATGACATTGCTGGGAAGCAAGGATAGTATTCGTGAGCAATTAACTGCTTTCCAAGAAGCGTATAATGTGGATGAAATTATGGTTGTATCCTATATTTTTGACCAGGAAAAACAAAAACGCTCCTATGAAATATTAAAAGAAGTGGTAGATAATAGATAGAAAGAAGCAATGTTCGAGGTGTATTGCTCTTTTACAATGGCCCTGAAGCTAGATTGGGACATTTTTTAATAGAATGCAGATGGTAAAATATTATCATTTTCTATTAGAAAAAAATAAAATAGGGGAACATATGTTTTTATATTGAATTTTATGATAATATTAGTATAGCTACATAAGCAGGGAGGGTGGCGGCACCTGTTTGGTTTCTTGTTCTGTGGAAATGTCACAGCAAGGAAGGGGGTGTTGCCTTCTGACGATCTTCGAGGCACTGGTTTTGATGATCAGCTTTGCATCATTGATAGTTATGATGCTAAAAGAAAAGTAACCCTCCCTGATGGTTAATGGCGAAGGGTTACTCTTTTTGCATTTTAGCCGCCGCTCTTCTTGCGGAGTAGCTAGCTCGAACGCTGATGTCCCCACATCGGCGTTCTTTTTATTGTATTCTTATATTAATTATAATATACGAAATATTAAAATGAAAGGGAAGAAGCAAATCAATTAGTATTTTGGCTTTTTAGTAAAGCATGAATTTTATACATTTGCACAGGATAAAACCAATCCTTTTGAATGGAAATTCCATAACACATCATGATATCGTTATTACTGTACAGTAGAAGTAGGAGTGATACAAATGAACACAATCATTGAAACAATACAAAATCATCGTTCCATCCGACATTATGAGGATCGTCCTCTTACAGATGAACAAATTAAAATGATAGTCGAAAGTGCACAAGCAGCAGCAACATCAAGCTTTGTGCAAGCTTATACAATTATCGGTGTGAAGGATCCAGAGAAAAAGAAGGAGCTTGCTCTTTTATCAGGGAATACTCATGTCGAGAAAAATGGACATTTGCTCGTTTTTTGTGCAGATCTTCACCGCCATGAGCTTGTGGCAGAAATGGAAGAGGTAAATGTACAGCAGTCTCTGGATACGACGGAAAATTTTATGATTGCATTAATTGATACGGCGCTTGCTGCACAAAACGCGGCAGTAGCTGCTGAATCATTAGGATTAGGCATTTGTTATATAGGCGGTCTTCGTAATAACTTAGATGGAGTTTCCAAGGTGCTGAACATTCCAAAATATGTTTTACCCTTATTTGCGATGACAATCGGATATCCATCGAAGATCAACGATAAAAAGCCGCGTTTACCATTTGAGCATATTTATCATGAGGATGGATATCAAACAGATTCAAGCATTTTAAAGAAGCAACTGGGTGATTATAATAAAATCATTCATGATTACTACATGGAGCGAACAAACGGGAAACGATCGGACACATGGACAAAACAAATGGCTCTGAAATTTAAGGAACCAAGCCGCACGTATATGAAGGAATATGTACAAAAACAAGGCTTTAATAAAAAGTAATCAAAGAGGTTTTTTTATCAAAACCTCTTTTAAATTTTTCTGATTGTTAAATAAAAAAATAAGCTACAAACATTAGTATGACGATTCCCCATTCGTTTTCCATAGCAGCTAAATTTTTAGGAGTGTTTGTTGATACAATTAAAAATCCCACCATATTAATGCTTGAATGTGGTGCCCAGCACGGTATTGTTTGAACAATTTTCCATAGTTTTCTATACTTTAATTATGTTCATTATTGGAAGGAGTCGATAATTGTTATGGAATTAATAGATCTTATTAAATCCCGCCGCTCGATTGGCGCTGTTGAGGAAAGAGATGTACCGGATGAGGTGATTAAAGAATTGCTAACGGCTGCGACATGGGCACCTAACCATAAAAAAACAGAACCCTGGAAGTTTCGTGTTGTAAAAGGGGAGGGGCGTAATAAGCTTGGTGAGGAAATGTCCCGAATAATGGAAGCAAAAACAAAGGGCTTAAGTAAGGAAGATGCACAGAAAAAGATTGAAAAAGCAAGGAAAGGTCCACTTCGTGCTCCTGCAATTATTATCATGGCGGCAAGCCCTACAGGAAAAGTACCAGAAATAGAAGAGATAGTGGCAACAGGGTGTGCACTGCAAAATCTACTATTGCTTGCAACCGAGAAAGGTTTAGCAACCATCGCAAGAACAGGCGAAATTGCATATGCCACTGAATTGAATAAATATCTTCAATTGGATGAAAACGACAAAATCATCGCTTTGGTATACGTCGGCTATCCAAAACAGGATTTTTCTATAAAAGCGGAACGAGTTCCAGCAGAGGAAAAAACGGTTTGGTTTAGATAAAATGAAAAAAGTGCCCTTCGTTCTAGAATAATATAGGAGTAGGGCATTTTAATTTTTATATTCGGGATGATTATGCCATTTGCATCCTAATAAATAACAATCCGTTTTAATGGCAGGTTCGAATTTCATTTTGGGGGTAAAGTCAGCACAAGAACGTTCGTATATTTATTCCAATTCCTTTTTAGAGAATGCAATTTAGACAAAATTACCGCTACCAATCCCTAAATGTCCGAAAGTATCTTACTAAATTAATTTATCCTCATCTCAAAATCCAAAAAAAATTGCCCCTTCATCAAGGGGCATTTCATTATATCCTATATAATTTAATCCTCATTACGCACCAACAGAGCCACACATTCCACATGAACCGTATGCGGGAATAAATCAACCGGCTGTACAGCTTTCAACGTATATCCAAACGGCGCAAGCTCTTTAATATCAGTAGCAAATGTATCAGGATTACAAGATACATAAACAATTCTCTCAGGCTTGGAACGACCTATTTTGCGCATTACCTTACCACCGGCTCCGGAACGAGGGGGGTCAAGCATTAACAGCTCTGGATGGCCAAAGCTTTCAAGTACCTGGTCGATACCCATACGTGCATCCTTTGCTAAAAAGTATGTGTTCGTAATTCCGTTATCCTCGGCATTCCGTTTAGCAGATGCAATAGAAGTTTCCACAATTTCAATACCCGCAAGCTCCGCTACACGACTTGCAAATGGAAGAGAAAAGGTTCCCACTCCACAGAATAGGTCAATCATTTTTTCTGTTTTCTTTGGCTGTCCCATTTCTAATGCGATTTCAACCAATTTCGCAGCTTGGGTAGGATTTGTCTGGAAGAATGTATCGAACCAGAGGCGGTAGCGGTAACCAGCCATCTCATCATAGATGAAATCACGTCCAGCTAAAATATGGCTTTTTTCCGATTGAGTACGATCTGCCCAATCTGTATTTTCCAGCCATAATAAGCTTTTTACCTGCGGGAATTTCTCCCCAATTCTTCCCACCAAGTCTTGGGAAGCTTGTTCAAGTTTTCCAGTGGGTCCTTCTGTCGCAAAAAGAGCAAGCATCATTTCACCAGTAGCAAAGGATTGTCGCACCATTAGATGACGAAGTAAGCCTTCGTGAGTATCCTTATCGTAGCCTGTTAATTGGTAAGCTTTTACCCATTCGGCAACTTCCATGGCTGCTTCTACCATTTCTTTACCTGCAATTAAACATGTTTCTAATGAGATAACTTTTCGGAAGTTACCTTGCTCATGTAAACCAAGAGAGCCATCCGGTGCAAAAGTGAATTCCATTTTATTACGATAATGCCAGGGCTCGTCCATCCCAATCGTGTCACGAACTAGCGCCGGATCAAAGCCTTGTTCCTCAATAGCATGCTTTACATGATTTGTTTTTTGCTGTAGCTGACCGCTATATTGCCAATGCTGCCACACACAGCCTCCACAGCGATCGAAATGCGGGCATGGCGGAGCTAATCTCTCTGGATGTGCCTCTAGTATTTCGTCTGGATTAGCTCTTCTTCTCCTGCGTTCAGGCTGATCCACCGTTACACGGACTTTTTCACCAGGCAGTGTTTGTGGAATGGTAAGCTTCAACTTTTTAGGATTTCCCAGTTCGTTTTCACGCCAAACCACTGCTTGGCCAGAGCCTTTTGCATCCAATTGGCGTATTTCGGTCACAAATGTTTGTTCCGTTGCATTCGTCAATCCATGTTCCTCCTCTTAATGTGTTTATTTATAAGTAAAATGAACTAAATTCAAGATCCATTTTTTTACTCAAAAAAATCTTATTCTTTTAACATACTTTCCTATTATAACGAATCAAAAACTATTTGGAAATAATTCATTTATACAAGCATACGAAAAGATCGTATTGTATAATAGTTGTAATATTGACTTTGAGGTGTCCGCTATGCAAGATCTTGGAATATGCCCGCTATGTGGTAATGGTAACCGATGCTGTAATTCGAAAAATTCCTCTAGCAGTACTTGCTGGTGCACAGTAGAAGAATTTCCTAATGAAATTTTTGAATTGGTACCGGAGGAGTATTTACGAAAAACATGTATTTGCAAAAGCTGTTTGGAAAAATTTAAAGAATCAGCGAAAAAGATCCAAATCTAACGACAAGATTTGGATCTTTTTATATTAATGTGGAATTTGCACCAATTTATCTGCAGTAGTTAGCTTACTTAACCTTAGTAACCAAAGAAGGAGACAGAATAAAAATATTCCTGCACACAAAAAAATGACCTTTGGATCTACTGCATCAAATAATGCACCAAATAATAGCGAACCAAGCGGACCTGTTCCAACCGATAATGTTTCCATCATTCCGAACACACGTCCGCGATGCTCTTGATCAATAGATTGCTGGATGACTACTCCCATTGGTGTATTAGCACCAATACTCATCGCAGAAAAGAAAAGCATCATCACCGAATAGAAAACAAAAGTATGTACACCGTTTAAGGAAAGAAACAATGGTATAGAAAGACAGACGATTATGGTGCACATTAAAAAGGATGAGCGTCTTATAAACATGAATGGCTTTTTAAGGTTACGCACGGATAAGTATAAGGATGCTATTAACATCCCAATCGCTCCGGCACCTTGTATGAAACCAACATGGGAAGAAGGAATGGAAAGCTTTTGCACTAGTACAAAGACAAGCCCAACACTTACCGCAGAAGAAAAAAAGTTAATCCACAAGGTTGCCATTAGTAAGGTTTGAACAAGCGGCTTTGTCCGCAAATATTGAAAGCCTTCCTTCATACTTTTAGCCATCGATTCTTTTTGCTTTTTCAATTTAACTTCAAATAATGTAAAATCCATTGTTACTTCCAAACAAAGCGCTATAAAATAAGCAATCATCATGACGAACAAAAAGACCTTCATAGAAATAAATCCAAACAGCATCCCGCCAATGGCAGGTCCACCAATCCCGCCGATAGAATACGAGATTTGGTTGAAGGATAGAGCTTTTTGCAAGCGTTCCTTTCCAACCAAGTTCGGTATAGAGCTGGAAAATGCTACACCATTAAATGCTCCGATGATGGAAAATATCGTTGTAATCGTGTAAATTGCCGGTACAGAGATTCCAAAAATCAATGTATAAATAATCAGTACTCCCACTGACAAGGTAATCCCACTCATACTCAAGATTACAATTCGTTTCTTCGGAAAATGATCGGCAACATATCCAGCTAAGGGAGCAGCAAGTGCCCTTGGTAAAACATTAAACATAATATTTGTCGCAAAGCTTAAAGCCGATCCTGTTATCGATAAAATATACAAGCTAATTCCGAAATTAAAAACGCCAAACCCTAATGATGTCAGCATTTTACTAACAAGAAAGGTATAAAGATTTCGCTGAGCCCTTCTAATCTTACGTATTTCCAACTCTATTACCTTCTTACTATATTATTTTGAATATATACATAATAAGAGGTAAGACAATAGTTGTCAAAGCATTTCGGGGATTGTGTGTAATTCTTTCAAAAGTATAAGAAGATAGAAAAAATAGATTAAATGTAAACTTTTATCGCTATTGGAAAATAATATAAGTATAATGGTGACAAAGCATATTGCATGGAGGATAATAAACTAATAAAATAGTACCTTATAAAGTTGAAAGTTGGGGTAAAGGCAGATGGAAAGTAGAATTCGTCATAAAAGGAAGAAAAGAATAAGAAAAGGTAGAGTTTTTATCCTTGTTTTTTTCCTTTTTATATTTGCTATATCTGGCTGGATATTATTTCAATATTATGATGGAGTTCGTCAATCATCTAAAGAAATTAAAAACAGTCCAGATGAGAAAATCATTTTTAACGGAAAAAAAGATAGTAATGGAAAAACGAATATATTGTTATTAGGTGTTGATCGTCGGAAAAATGAAAATTCATCTAATTCTGATACGATGATCATTGCTCAATATGACCCGGAAAAGAATAGTATTAAGTTGGTATCTTTAATGCGAGACATGTATGTCCATATTCCAGGTTACAACGGCATGAAGAAAATGAATTCATCTTTCTTGCTTGGTGGACCTGAATTAACAAGAAAAACAATTCAGGAAAATTTCGGTGTAGATATTCAATATTTTGTAATGATTGATTTTAAAGGTTTTGAAAATGTAATTGATACTTTAGCCCCTGAGGGAATCGAAGTCAATGTTGAACATGCAATGAGCGAAAACATTGGTGTTTCCCTAAAACCTGGTTTACAAAATTTAAATGGGAAAGAATTGCTTGGGTATGCTAGGTTTCGCCATGATGATCAAAACGATTGGGGACGGGTAAAAAGACAACAAGATGTTATAAAAATTGTTTCTAATAAAGTGTTAAGTGCAAATGGAATATTAAAAGCACCTAAATTATTGGGAACGATTCAACCATTTATAAAAACGAATATTAGTAACTTAGAAGAGTTAAATTTCATGAAAATCTTCTTGCTTCATCGACCAAATATAACGAAAACTTTAACCATTCCCATTAAGAATAGCTATACTATTGAAAGGGTGCCTGTCTTTGGAGATGTACTTAGAATTGATGAAGCTGCCAATCGAAATACAATTAATGCCTTTTTAAGCGATACATCAGAAGATGCTGTAGTAGGAAATTGAACTTTGCTACTACAACTTATTTTAATAGAGAGAAATGAATGAACAAACGCGTAGATTCTTTGGAGAGAACTACGCGTTTTTTTGTATTGGGAGGATGGATAATAGCATAATTTCCTTCGGTAAAAAAGTATTTAAGAGAAGAAAAAGTTAGTAAAAAAATGATACAATGAATAAGAAATATTTGTTTAAAAAAGGAAGAATTTCATAATTGGAGGAGGAAATGGAATGTTTGCATCAGTAAATATTTCGTAAACGAATGGAAGCAAGAAGCAGCGGTTACCCAAAAAGTGCTGGACGTGCTAACAGATGAATCGTTAAATCAAGAAGTTTCTCCAGGACTATACAGCATAGGAAGCCTGGCATGGCACCTAACTGGAGCAGTATACTACTTTCCTTCACAGGTAGGATTAACGTTCGAGGTTCCTGATCTTCAAAAGGAAGCGCCAAAATCTGCTGCGGAAATAAGCGCGACATACAAAACAGTAAGTCAGCGGTTATCAGAAGCATTTTCTGAACAGGTTTCAGATGAAGACTTGAACAAGATGGTGAATTTATTCGGAATGGATATGCCGGTTCAAGCTGTTTACCGTCTGCTAATTCAACATCAAGCTCACCATCGCGGACAATTGACTGTCCTTATGAGACTAGCTGGCTTAAAGGTTCCTGGCATTTATGGACCAAGCAAGGAAGAATGGGAAGCAATGAATGCTTGAAAAAGCTAACGATGAACAATAAACCGGCGCCTGCCGGTTTTTTCTACTTATAGAATATAATTTCATAACCTAAACCGTTTTTACATTCTATACTTAATGAATAGGAAAAAATATTACACATTTATGATAGTCCCTTGTAATCGAATCAGAGGGGCATTACAGAAAGTACAAATCGAAACTTCTTGGTCTTAGAAAACCCCATTTTTTTTATAATTAGAAATTACTTGAGTTTTTCTAATGTTTACCTCCATTAAAAAGAAAATTGTATTTACAACGAAAAATGAATAAGCTAAAATAAACCAAATAAATGCGATGAAGAGAAGAGTAGGTAAATGTCATTCTTTCCAGAGAGCTCCGGTTGCTGAAAAGGAGTAAGAATACATTATTGAACCAAGTCTCAGAGCTGCACATTGGAACTGGCACCTGCGAGGGATAGTGTGACAGGAGCTCCTGTTATAGAGCTAAGGTATAAGCATGGCTGATTCATGCCGTACCTGATAAGGTTAATATGGCGACATATTAATAAACTGGGGTGGCACCGCGATGAACAATCTCGTCCCCAAGACAATTGTCTTGGGGGTGGGATTTTTTTTATGGCTTTTTAATAAAGGCTCTTTTCCTAAACTTTGTTCCATTTGAAGTTCATTAATGTATGAATAATTCACTCAGAAAAGATGCCCCAAAGAAATAATAATTTCAGGATTTCCATCTATATACCTGCAGCAACAGGATACAATCAAGCGTTAAATATGTAATGCAAAGATAGCGTAAAAATCTACTAGAAAATAAGGAGTGAACATAATTGGAAAAAGAAATGCCTATTCATTCATTGGAAAAACTTATTTCAGAAGATGTGAGCAACAACCATTTTAACCGACCGATTTGTACTAGATTTCCACCCGAGCCGAATGGTTATCTTCATATAGGGAGTGCTTATGCCATCCATACCAACTACATGATGGCTAAGAAATTTAATGGTAGATTCCATTTACGCTTCGATGATACCAATCCCTTAAAAGAAGATTGGGAATATGTTCATTCCATCATAGAAGACATCGAATGGCTTGGATATAGCCCAGGGGAACGGATATATTATGGGTCAGATTACTCACAAGAAATTTTTAATGCTGCCGTTACTTTAATAAAAAAGGGAAAGGCGTATGTATGCGAATTATCACCAGATGAAATAACAGAATACAGGGGAACATTAACAGAGCCTGGAAGGAATAGTCCATACAGGAATAGAACGATAGAAGAAAATTTATCCTTATTTAAGAGGATGAAAAATGGTGAATTTCCAACTGCAGCCATGGTTTTACGAGCAAAAATAGATATGAACTCTCCTAATATCAATTTAAGAGATCCGGTATTATATCGAATCATCCATGCGGAACACTATCGAACTGGCGCGGAATGGTGTATTTATCCAATGTATGATTTTGCCCACCCGATTCAGGATGCAATAGAGGGAATTACACATTCCTTGTGCTCGATTGAGTTTAAAGATCATCGGCCATTATATGAATGGGTGTTAACAGAATTAGAGAGCACAGAACCACCAAAGCAAAGGGAATTTGGTAGAGTGAATCTTACTGGTGTGGTGACAAGTAAAAGATATTTACGTGAATTAGTTAAGGAGGGATATGTAGATGGATGGGATGATCCACGGCTGCCAACGATAAAAGGATTGAGAAGAAGAGGTTTTACTCCAGAAAGCATCCGCAGCTTTGTAGAGGAAATGGGATATGTACGTCATCAAAGCACAATTGACTATGCTATGCTGGAGCATGCTTTAAGAAGAGAATTAAAAGCGAAGGTTCCAAGTAAAATGGTTATTTTGAATCCTTTGAAGGTCACCATTACTAATTATGAAAAGATAAAAACCGAGTTATTAAAAATAGAAAATAATGCAGAGAATTCGGAATTAGGCTATCGGGAGGTTCCATTTTCAAAATCTCTTTATATAGAGAAGGATGATTTTATGGAGATTCCAGTAAAGGGATTTAAACGATTAACCTTGGATTCGGAGGTACGTTTAAAAGGTGCTTATTTTATTAAATGCAATGAAGTAGTGAAGGATGAGAAAACGGGTGAAATAATCGAGCTCCTTTGTACGTATGATCCAAAAACAAAAAGTGGAACAGGCTTTAATGAGCGAAAAGTAAAGGGGACCATCCATTGGGTATCTGCAGAACAAAGTGGACGGGCGGAAGTTCATATCTTTCAATCTCTATTGGAGGATGAACGTTTGGTAAATGCACCTAATCAATCATGGGAGGAAAAACTTAACCCTTTTTCCAAAGTAGTTTATCAAGACTGCGTCATTGAGCCCTCCCTTAAAAACTCCATAATAGAGGAAAAATTTCAATTCATTAGGCACGGATATTTTTGTGTAGATAAAAATTCCTCTCCAGAAAAATTGATCTTTAATAGGACGGTTGCTTTAAAGGACACGTGGAATAGAAAGAATGTATAAGTCCTTTGCATTCAAATTTTGCAAAGAGCTTCTTCATGGAGACTTTAAGAAGAAAGTTAAAATACTTTGTTAGCATTATCTTCTTGGTTATACAATTGAGAAAAAGGCAAATCTTTTCACCGATAGGTGTCGTCTAGAGTCTGGTGTTTCTATTCTAAATTGCATATCTTATTCGATTAAAATGGATGAAGCTGCTTTTTGTCGTTTTGGTTTAAATTATTACTTTTTACCAATATTACCGTATTAGTAATAAAAGAGTTTTGTGTTTGGAGTTACTGATTATGGTTAAAAGTGGGATTTACTGTATTATAAATATTATCAAGTATAATGCAGGGTATGGTATGCAAAGATCATACGGTTTGTGATTTGGTCTTTAGAAGGATAGTTATTGTCATAGAAATTGTTTCTAATATCTTAGTTTGGCGGACACAGATTCCGTTATCTGTGACAAAATTCCTTAATTTCATGTTTTACAAAAATAGAGTGATTTCTAGGTGATTTTCCTTCCATAACGGAACGTGAGTCCGCTTTGCGATTAAATCTAGG
Source organism: Bacillus sp. FJAT-49736 (assembly GCF_018343615.1). Taxonomy (GTDB): domain Bacteria; phylum Bacillota; class Bacilli; order Bacillales; family Bacillaceae_C; genus Margalitia. The sequence continues at coordinate 1,202,241 of NZ_JAGYPI010000001.1, forward strand.
GCAATTAGTGAAAATAACGGGACCAGTGTCCTCTAAAAAATGGTGCCATGAAACACATTTAAAATAGGGGTGGAAAAATGTTTGATCCGACAGCGTATGAGAATATGAAGGTTGTCATTGAAGGAGCAGCTTATGATTTGGATATAGATGGAAACATCAAGGTGGTGGACCGGAAGGATATTATAGACTTAGCCAGGATGAATAGATGGTTTGAAATAACCTATCGATCGGTCTCTTCGTCGAAAGTAATGGCAACATTTACTTTGGAAGCAAATTTGAATCAGCTAGCTTCCGAGCTCCTACACCAAGTAAATGGGAATCAGGCAGGAGCGGATGTACATATTACTTTCTCGTGGGATGAAAATGGTAAGAACTATAAGGAAAGAATTAAAAAACATTGGGGTACAGACCATGTTTATGAGGAAAGAAAAATTGATTCCTCCAGTCATGGGGTGCGCGAGGAAGTGATAATCGGATTCTCTCGTGCTATAACAGAGGATATGATCGATGACTTAATCGAAATGTTTCATTATTCCGTCGAGACCTTAGAACAGTTGAATTAAAGCGAATTTGAATGAAATAGATATCAATACATATACTTCCCTTATAAGAATTAGCTAGTAAGGAGTTGTTTTTATGCATTGGTATGAAAAATTAAATCAATATTTTCCAATAGAAGAAATGAAGTCAAGGGAACATATGGAGACTTTACTGGAGGAACGCTCGGATATTTATCATAAGGATGAGGGACCAAATCATGTTTTAATGTACGCTGAGCTTGAAAATTTTGTATTTATTGATTATCTTTTTGTTTCAAAAAACGCACGTGGTCAAGGGCTCGGACATCAACTTATAGAAAAAATGAAACAGAAGGGGAAGCCTATTATTCTCGAAGTAGAGCCGGTGAATTACGAAGATAGTGATACGGAAAAAAGACTTAAATTTTATAAACGAGAAGGATTCGAGCATGCCAATTCCATAGGATATAAAAGAAGATCTCTGGCTACAAACGAATTAAGTGAAATGGAGATTTTATACTGGGCACCCAAAAACGAGTCAGAAGAAAAGATATATGAGGCAATGAAAAAAACATATAATTTAATTCACACCTATAAAGATAAAGAATTATATGGGGAATCCTATCAACCTGTAAAGGAAGTTTTGACGTTCGATGAAGAGTCCGAAAGCAAAAATATTTTGAAGGATTTGTAAAGTGATTACTCCATGTTTTTCATCGAGTAAATCATTGTTTTCAAAAGAAGACATTCATCTTTTCTAGGTTTAAAAGCTTTTGCTCATAAATGGTTAAATCAATATTTCCACGTAGAAAAATGTGGATTTTGGATTATTGGAGTATTCATGCTCCTTTATTCCGTATCTATAGCTATTAAAGGATTTAAAGAATATAAAAAAAATTTGTAGTCCAACCAACTGGCTGGGCTATTTTTTTATCGAATTTTTTTGTTCTACTGTGTATTACCCCTTCATAATGTATTATTACCAATACGATTTCGTACTAAGGATAGGATGATAGGATGTTGTTTTTAACGGAAATGCCAACAGAAGCTAGGGAAAAAATTCTTTATTCTGGTTTACAGCTGTTTACAGTTAACGGTTATAAAAATACATCTGTATTAGATATTGTTGAGCTGGCTAAGGTATCCAAAACTACCTTTTATCAGCATTTCAAAAGTAAGGAAAAGTTAATGGTCCAATTAGTGGAGGAAATAGCAACGGAAATTATTGAAGAAGTAACGATAGCAGTAAAGAATGAAGACAGAATTGGCTATATGGCATATGCCGGAATTAGGCGATACGTCGGGATCTGTTTTACCGATACGAAGGTGGCAAATCTTCTGCTTGTCGAATCGGTTGGTGTTTCTTTGGAAATTGAAAAGGTCCGGCATCATGCACACCGAACTCTTGCAGAATTAATCGTACGAACAGTTGACACGATTTTGCCGACAACCGTTTCCGAAATGCAAATCCGAATTATATCACAAGCTATGATTGGTGCGATTAATGAGGTGGTAGTACAAAATTTCCAAGAAGCCGAGCAAGAAGAAGATTATGATGAACTCGCGCGCCTCCTTAATCGAATGGTTATCGGATCTTTCGTTAACCTTGCATATTGAAAAAATACAGTACGCGTACGTATTCGTACATACAATGGAGGGATTTTTTCTTGATTTCATTTCAATCCACTGAGGAGGAACGATCTTTTACAAGGCTCGCAAAAGCATTTGCACAAGATTACATTCGACCTGCAGCAAGGGAAGCGGAGCAAACAAAAGGTGTAGGTGCAGAACTTATTCATGAAGTGTACAATTTGGGATTTTCCGCGTTGGAGCTTCCTGAAAGTTGGGACGGATTAGAATTGCCTTTGGTTACACAGGTAAAGATTTTAGAGGAATTAGCTTTTGGAGATTTAGCCATATTACAAGGTACTCCCGGATATGGGGATGCAAGTGTATGGATTCGTCTCGATCGCAATAATCCAGTGTTTAACTCGTTAAAAAAAGAAGATCCTCCCCAACTAGCATTTATTAATGATACTGAGCAATCCTTTACTGCTATCGAGAGTGAGCTAAGTTATATAGTAAACGGAGTATCGAACCCAATAAAAATGGCTGGTCCGGCTGACTATATAATACTTGCAGCTGCAGATTTAAAAGGCATGCCGATTTTATTTTTACTAAATAACAATCAATGGAGAAGGATTTCTGAAGAATATCGACTTGGTCTGCTTGCAGCAAATTTTGCTAGGATCCAGCTGGACCATACAAGAATTCCTATGCAACAAGTAATTGCGACAGGGGACAATGCTCAAAAGCTGCTGGATGAATCACTAGCTAGGCTTCGTGTGCTAGAAGCTGCAAAAGAAGTTGGATTACTAAATGCTGCACTTCAATACGCGACAAAGTATACAACAGAACGAAAAGCATTTGGCCAGGAAATTGCAAAGTTTCAAGGAGTTTCCTTTACCATTGCCCAAATGGCTATGAAAACAAATACAGCCAGAAATCTTGTACTGTATGCAGCTAATCAATTAGATAGGCAAGAAAAAGATGCTACATTGTGCAGTTTAGTCGCCTTGCATAATACGCATAAAGCCCTCCGATTTGTAACAGATGCAGCAGTCCAACTTCTTGGCGGACATGGATATGTACAGGATCATCTGGTTGAAAAATGGATGCGTGATGCACAGGCACAAGTTATATCATCTGAATTAGAAACCGATCTATTGCTTCAATCCGGGGAGCTTTTACTGAAGGAGGAAACGGAATGATTTCATTTGAACTATCACCCCATCAAAATCAAGTGAAGGAAATTGTTCATTGGTTTGCTGAGAATGAAATACGTCCCATCTCCTTGGAAGCGGATCGATTGAAAAAAGTTCCGGATCAATGGCTTACCAAAGTTAATACATTGGGGATTCAACTAAGTACTGCATCCTTCGGAGAAGAGGAAGAAAAGAAGACAAGCAATAAAGAACGGCAAGGAAATCGTCTTGGGGTTATTGCTTCTGAAGAGTTAGGCTGGGGAGATCCAGCCATTGCTTTAACGCTGCCTGGGCCAGGTCTAGGTGGTCCGCCTATTCAAGGCAGTGGCACTCCAGATCAAAAACAACGATTCTTAAGTATTTTTTCAAGAGATGAAGCACCAAAGTGGGGAGCTTATGCTGTGACAGAACCAGAAGCGGGATCCGATGTTTCGGGTTTGCAAACAACCGCAGCAAAAGTAGAAGGCGGTTATGTACTGAATGGACAGAAAATATTTATTACCAATGGTAAACGTGCTTCCTGGGTGGTCGTGTTTGCAACCGTCAACAATGAACTTGGTCGCGCTGGCCACCGTGCATTTGTGGTAGAAAAAGAGACACCAGGATTTAGTTGTTCCAGACTTGCCGATAAAATGGGTCTACGCGCCTCTGAAACAGCGGAACTAGTGTTTGATGATTGTTTTGTGCCCGAGGAAAATCTGCTAGGAGGTGAGGATTACTATAATCGCAATCCTTCTGGTTTCCGTGTAGCAATGAAAACCTTCGATACAACCCGACCGATCATCGCTGCAATGGCAACAGGGATAGCAAGAGGAGCATACGAATATACTTTAGAAATGGTAAAAAAGGAGTATCCAAAGCACGGTAGGAAATACTATATTGCTTGCGAAGCGCTAGGGGAAATCTATGAATCTATATTAGCTTCTCGATTATTAACCTGGGAGACTGCTTGGAAAGCGGATCTCGGTCTTCCAAATGCAATGGAAGCTGCCATGTGTAAAGCCTATTCAGGAAAAATCTGCCTCGAAGTTACATCCAAATGCTTGGAGCTCCTTGGACCTGTAGGATTAGAAAACCACATCGTTGAAAAAATGTACAGAGATGCAAAAATATTTGATATTTTCGAAGGAACCAATCAAATCCAACAGCTGATCATTGCAAGACATCTGTATGAACCATTTGGGTTAAGAGTTTAAGGGGGTGAAATTGGGATACTAAAAGTTAATTGTGATAGAGGTAGGGAGTTTGCTGAATTTTTCTTTCAAACGGATGTACCTGATTCGAGATGCGGAAAATGGAATTAGAATCACGTGAAATTTATAGGTAGGCGTAGGAATAAATAGCGAAAGTGCTGAATTTTTCGCCAAAATCGCATAAAACAGAATCTAACTGTGAAAGAAATAGATTAGAATTGTGCAAATTTCAAAGATAAGTATTGAAAAAATGATAGGAAACGCGGAATTGTTGGGTAAATATAGGAACCTTTTCAAGTTGTTGAAAACGATGAGACAATCTTGAACTTATTAAACTCTACTTTCACTTTAAATAATATTAAAGGAGGACCATTACGAATGACAAAATCAATCGACGATTACACATTAGAAGAAGCTATGCAAAAAATTGAGGATGCCCTTAATGAAAATCCAAATCTAATCGAAGGTTTTAACGCAGTATATCAGTATGATATTACAGGAGATGACGGCGGAACCTATCAATTACACTTAAAGGAAGGGGCTGCAAAAGTGTTTAATGGAGCAGAAACAGAGGCGGATTGCGTATTGACCCTCTCTGAAGATAACTTCAAACAGATGCTACTTGGTAAATTAAATGGGACGGTAGCGTTTATGTCCGGGAAGCTGAAAATTAAAGGTGATATTGGAAAAGCAATTAAAATGGAAGGGTTGCTTCGGCAATATAATGTGAACGACTATCTTTAATTTCTAAAAGGGCCCACCCCAAACAGGGCCCTATCATTCTCAAAAAGGAGGTGTTTTCATGAAAGCTCATAATCTAGTAGAAATGGTACATCGAACTGTCGAAAAATTCCCTCATAATATCGCACTTTCCCATAAAGTCAACGGAGCTTATAGAGGAATTACTTATCAATCCTTTTGGGAAAAAATTAAAGATGTTGCAGCAGCCCTTGTAAAACTGGGGATTGAACCTCAAGATAAAGTAGCTATTTTATCAGAAAACAATCCCGATTGGCCGGTTTGCGATATCGCCATCATGAGTATTGGTGCCATTTCTGTTCCAATTCACTCCACACTTCCAGCGGATCAAGTTTCTTTTATAGCAAAAAATGCAGATTGTAAATTAATCTTTGCACAAAACGAACAACAATCAAAAAAACTACATCAATCTTTATCTCATACCATCATCACTTTATCTCCAGTTAAAAATGTACTCTCACTCGATGACATCATTGATTTAGGAAAGCAGCATCCGCTTACCGATTGGGAAAGCCGTTGGCAAATGATAGGCCGGGACGATATCGCTACCATTATTCATACCTCAGGTACAACAGGCATACCAAAAGGAGCGATGCTTACTCACGGTAATATTCTATCGAATATTGAAGGAGTTCAATTTTGGGTATTGGAAGCCAAATCTACGGATATTTTACTCTCACATTTACCACTTTCCCATGTTTTTGAACGAATGGCAGGTCAATTCATGCCCTTATATGTGGGTGCTTCGATTGCATATGCTGAAAGCATTGAAACCGTTCAACAAAATTTGCTGGAAGTGAAACCAACGGTACTTGTAAGCGTGCCGCTTTTATTTGAAAAGGTGTATGCGCAAGCACAGAAGAAAATTGATGCAGGGACACCATTACGCAGGAAAATTTTTGATTGGGCCATAAAAGTGGGGATGAAACGCTATCAATTCTATTCCACCCATAGCTTTGATGAAATTTTTCGAATGGGTGAGCTACCCCGGAATATAAGAAGAAGCTGGAAGTTGGCAAATAAGCTTGTCTATCAAAAGGTAAAAAAAGAATTAGGAGGAAGATTACGCGGATTGATTTCCGGTGGCGGTGCATTAAACCCAGAGATTGCAAAATTCTTCTGGGCAGTGGATCTACCGGTATTAGAGGGGTACGGATTAACAGAGACCTCACCGGTAATATGTGTAAACCCGATGTCGCGTTCAAAGGTTGGCACCGTCGGAAAACCACTCCCTAATCTAGATATTCAGATCGGCCAAGATGGAGAGGTAATGGTAAAGGGACCAAGCGTGATGAAAGGATACTACCATGATGAGGAAGCAACCAAGAAGCAATTTCAAGACGGTTGGTTTTTAACGGGAGATATAGGCACAATCGATGAGGATGGCTATTTAAAAATTATCGACCGAAAAAAACGAATGCTTATTTTAACTACCGGTAAAAATGTAGCCCCACAACCAATCGAAAATGCAATAAACCAAAGTATCTATATTCAAAACTCTGTATTAATAGGGCATAATCAAAAATTTGTCCTAGCCATCGTTACACTATCCTATGAATATCTTATTCCATGGGCACAAAAGGAAGGGATGTACGGAGAAAGAGAACTCCTTTTAAAACAAAGAAAAATTCAGAGCTTGCTAAAAACAGAGGTTCAACGGTATACTGCCAAGTTTGCTCATCACGAACAGCCGAAGAAGCTCATCATTATTGATAAAGAATGGAGTGTCGAAGAAGGAGAATTAACTCCTTCATTAAAAGTACGTTTGCCCGAAATCGAAAAGAAATATAAAGCAATTATTGATAGAACTTACCAGGAGGAAAATGTGGAAGAGAATGGAGCAGTTAGTTTTTCGCTAAATGATATAGAAAGGGGAAAAGGATCATGACTTTGCCGCTAGAAGGAAAAATTGCTCTCGTTACAGGTGCTTCCAGGGGGCTGGGGAGAGCGGATGCATTAAGGCTTGCTCAGGCAGGGGCAGATGTGATCGTCACTGATATTTTAATAGAAGATGATGAAAATATCGAAACAACCTCCGAAGGTCTTGGACCGATGGCACAAATAATGGCACAAAGCCAACAAGTTTATACAAAATCGACAACCGAGCAAATTAAAGCAATGGGCCGCCAATCGAAAGCATACCGAATGGATGTAACAAACAAGGAGGAAGTGGAAGCGGTTTTTCAGGAAGTTGTCGATCTATTTGGAAGGATTGATATTTTAATAAATAATGCGGGCACATTGGATCATACTGCCCGATTAGAAGATCAAAATGATCAATTTTGGGAACGAGATCTACGCGTTAATTTGACAGGAGCATACCATTGCTGTAAAGCTGTTTGGCCATATATGAAAAAACAAAACTGGGGACGGATTGTAAATATGGCTTCCGTTGCCGGAACTCTTGGCGGGTACGGACAAGCAAGCTATTCTACAACGAAAGCAGGCGTCCTAGGGTTAACAAAATCACTGGCTCTCGAAGGAGCTAAATATAATATTACCGTTAATGCCATCGTTCCAGGAATTATTAATACGGAAGCCTTTCAAATGTCAAACCCAACGATGCGCGAACGGATGATTGCCAGAACTGCTTTTAAAAAGCCGGGAGAACCGGAGGATATTGCTAATGCGATAGCATTTCTTGTCTCTGAAGAGGCCGGTTATATCACAGGTGTAGGGTTGCCGGTTGCAGGTGGAATAGACTTATTTACTTTCTAAAAATCTAGGGAAATAGGAGGGACTTTCTCATTGACCAAGCATGATGCCGTTATTGTGGATGCTGTCAGAACACCAATCGGACGAAAAAAGGGATCTCTTGCCGGGATACGGCCTGATGAAATGGCCGCGTATGTTCTAAAGCAACTTGTCAAAAGAAATCAGTTAGACCCTATGGAAATTGAGGATGTCAAAATGGGGTGTGTGACACAAATTGGGGAACAAGGCTATAATATCGGACGCATGGCTGCCCTAATCGCCGGTTTTCCAGTTGAAGTCTGCGGGGTAAGCGTGAACCGGATGTGTGCATCCAGCTTAGAAACACTTGCTCAAAGTGCTCATGCCATTATGGCGGGGATGTCCGACTGTGTGATTGCTGCTGGAGTGGAAAGCATGAATCGAGTTTCAATGGGCAGTGATGGCGGTGATTTCAGTTCCAAATTATTGCAGCAGCATACCATTATTCCGCAGGGATTCTCAGCGGAATTAATAGCAGATAGATGGAAGCTCTCAAGAGTGGAATTAGACGAATTTTCCTTGGAAAGTCACGAAAAAGCAATAACCGCTCTAAAAGAAGGAAGATTCAACAATGAAATAGTTCCAATTGAAGCAAGTGATCGAAATGGGCAAACCTTTTGGATGCAGGAGGATGAAACACCGAGATCTAATAGCACGATGGAAGCACTTGCTACGCTTCATCCTTCCTTTCAACCTGATGGAAAAATAACTGCAGGTAACTCCAGTCAAATTAGTGATGGTGCCGCAGCTGTATTAGTTACCTCTAGGGAAAAAGCTGGTTTACTTGGATTAGCTCCACGGGCAAAAGTTGTCGCTACTGCTTTGGCAGGAGTAGATCCGGAGATTATGTTAACCGCAATCATTCCTGCTACACAGAAAGTTTTAAAGAAAGCAAAATTAACGATCCAAGACATGGATATTTTTGAAGTTAATGAGGCTTTTGCATCTGTTGTTCTAGCTTGGGAAAAGGAAATACAGCCTGACCCGTGGAAGGTAAACCCAAATGGTGGGGCGATCGCGCTTGGCCATCCATTAGGAGCAAGTGGTACTAGAATTATTGCCACTATGATCAATGAACTGGAAAGAACAGGTGGCCGTTATGGATTGGCAACCATGTGTATTGGCTTCGGCATGGCAGTGGCAGTCATTATTGAACGAGAGGGATTCATAAAATGAGCAAAAATTGCGAGATACAAGTGAATCAGAATGTTGCCATCTTCACTATTGACCGTCCACCTATGAATACTTTGAGCAGAGAAACGCTGTTGGAAATGGAAACACACCTGAATAACTTGGAACAGGATGATAAAGTTCGCGCCATTATTATTACAGGTTCAGGAGACCAATTTTTTTCTGCAGGTGCTGATATAACAGAGTTTAGCGATTTTGTTGATATGGAAAAGGCACGTCAGAACCTACAAGTCATGCATGGGGTTTTTCGAAAAATGGAGACATACCCAAAACCCATTATTGCATGTATAAACGGTAAAGCATTTGGCGGAGGAAATGAACTGCAAATGGCATGTCATCTTGCTATTGCCTCAGAAACGGCAGAATTCGCATTGCCGGAAATCAGATTAGGAATCATGCCAGGTTACGGCGGTACACAACGTCTTCCACGATTGATAGGGAGTCGGGCAGCATTGGAACTAATTCTTACAGGTAAAAGAATAACTGCTCAGAAAGCATTGCAATATGGATTAATTAACCGAATTGCAACTTCTAGTAATTTATTGGTAGAAGCCATTCACTGGGCTCAGGAAATGGCTTCTGGACCTCCAATTGCCATGAAAGCGATTCTGGATTCCGTCATCCGTGGTTTGGACCGTTCCTTGGAAGAAGGGATTGCCATTGAAACGGAAAATATGCTTCCTCTTGCAAAAACAGAAGATGCTATTGAAGGCGTCTCTGCCTTTTTTATGAAAAGAAAAGCAGATTTTAAAGGGAAATAGAACTCCCTAACTGGTCGGACTGTCTACATTCATTTAAAGAAGTTCGACCAGCGTTCCAATATCCTACTGGTAGTCCCAGCAAAATCAACTCCTCAAATTTTAGTTTCCTTTTTTTCTAATATTTCATCATGTAATACATTTATTTGTCCATTTCACTACTCCTTAGAAACTGCTAAATAATTTAAATGAGTTTGTATTTATATAAAGACATCCATCCAATAATGAATATCTATTGTAAGTATAACGTGCGTTGACATATTTTAATGGTTCAATTATCAATGAACTAAAAGGGATCTGTGAAATGGAATTATTTCAAACAGAAGAACTTGTCGATATCGTATATGGGAAGACGAAGGAAAGAGAATTAAAATTGGATATGATTAAACCCATCTCTGATCAACGATTTCCTGTTATTATTTATGTTCATGGCGGAGGCTGGATGGCCGGTGATAAGAGAAATGTTGGAGGGAAGTGGAATGCTTCCTTTGCACAATATGGCTTTGTTTGTGTAAATATTAATTTTCGATTAAGTGGGGAAGCAATATTTCCAGCACCTTTATTGGATGTCAAAGCGGCAATACGCTGGGTGAAAGAACATGCAGATCAATATAATATGGATGAAAATAAAATAGGAATATGGGGGCACTCTTCTGGGGGGCATCTATCAACTTTAGCTGCATTAAGTGCAGATCATGCTGAATTTTTAATGGGAGACGAGAAGGTTTCAGATAAAGTAAATGCAGTAGCTTCACTTGCTGGTCCCGTTGATTTATTATCAATGGGTACTTGGCATGACAATCCTAATTCACTTGAATCAAAATTTCTTGGTGGAAGCGTACAAGAACAAAAGGATTTAGCGCAGAAAGCCAATCCGATTAACTATATTAGGGAAAATGTGCCTCCTTTTCTAATCGTGCATGGGGATAATGATAAAATATGTCCAGTCCAACAAAGTAGAATGCTACATAATGAACTTCATAATTCCTCGTATCTTGAAATTAAAGGTGCAGATCATGACTTTATTGCTGGAACATTAAATATGGATGAAATATTGAAACTTGTTCTATCATTTTTTAACAAGACTCTTAAAACAGGACTAATGACCGCTGATGAAATACATGAACATCAAGAAGAAGTTGAAAAGGTGGTAAATTGGTTTATAACTAATAGTAAATAAATTCGAGAATAATTAATCCCAAGAAAAGACCTCATTTTATGGTGTGGTCTTTTTCATGTGTTAAAGAAGAAATATGGGTGTAAAGTCATCTTGTAGTTGGATAACCATAAATACTATATTCCTATGGAGTGTTGCTCCGAATGTTCTATTCTCTCTGATATTAAATTCATTTTATTACACTAGCCTTTCACTCGTAAATTGGGTTTAAGGCAAGAAAAAGACACCCTTGCTTTAATTGAATTTTTTACATACGAACTGAATTCCTTCTAACAGAGTATGTATACTAAGGTAAATATTTGGAAAAATAAACCGAATATATTTTTTGGATGAGTCGCAGGATGGAAGAGGAAAAACAGATTAGGCTAACTTCGGCAGAAATATCCCAATTGTGGCATTGATTTAGGTGTCATGTATAACAGATTAACTTTGGAAATACAACTTTATGCCAAGGGCAAATCTATGATTAATAATAAGTGGCTAGAACAGCCTCCTATGGCTCCGGATAGGCAAGATTTAAAAGGATAAATAAATAGGTAAAGGAAAGGAGGGTAAAGCCTTCCTTTTGAAAAAGAAATAAGGTGAAATTCCGTGAAAACATCCTATAGATCACCTTGGTCAGCATTGTTATGGTCATTTGTTCTTCCTGGGTTTGGTCAGTTTTATAATGGCCAATTCTTCTTGGGCTTCGTATTAATGGCTTTGGAGGTAATAATCAATACCTATTCTGGTTTAAACTTGGCAATTTACCATACATTTAGAGGAGAATTGCATCAGGCTCACCAGGTAGTACATTACAATTGGGGATTATTTTACCCTTCCATTTGGGGTTATGGTATGTGGCAAGCATACAACCAATCTGCTTTGATCAATGACCAGCTTAGGGTGAAAGGGATCCATGAACCTTTTAAAAAAGCGTATTTTACAGGAATGCTCTTTGGTTTGGTAGCTGGAATGGTGATTGGACTATTTTTTTCTTTTATATTACACAGCCCCGTCTATTCAGGTCTTGTAATTGGTGTAGTTGGAGCGATTATTGGTCATCTATTAGAAAAATTTATTTATAAAATTATTAGTAGGCATTGACCTGTTTTTTTGTTGACCAAAATAAGCGACAACAATATAAAAAAGAGGCTCGGGAGAATCCAAGCCATTTTGGGATGTCAATTGTGAATACAAAGATATAGCCTTGCATCCTACAAAAGTCATCCCTTTATTTATAAGTTGTTTAGTACCAGTTAATGGACGGTTCCTTTACCAATTGTGGTAAGATGCCAAGCTCCTTTGCAGCCGCTTCAATAAATTCTCTTCGGAAGAAATAGCTGCGATGGTAGACAATTTTATCATTTTCGACTTCCTGATACTGAATATCGTGAATTACTGGCCCATTTTCTGATTCTGCTACTACAACAATTACAAGTTTTCCCCATAAAATAAATTCCTTTGCCTTATGACCTGGAAGCCCGTAATACATTGATCCATTTCTGATTTCTTCCTTTGTAACTTCCAAAAAGCCTAAAGAAGCTTCGTAATGTGCATGATCACTGATAAGTGCAAGTAACCCTTCCAAATTACCCTCATTAAAGGCTTTTATATATGCTTGAATTACTTCGTTCTTATGGAGATTCTCCGTTTGTTCGGTTTTCCATCTGAAATCGTAGTTTTTTAATTTTTCTCTCATTCTCCTTCTCGTAGCATATATGGCACCAGGAGTAGTTTTGACCATGCTGGCCACTTCCTCCGCATGAAATTGAAAAATCTCTGTAAGTAAAAACACCGCTGTTTGTCTTGGCGTGAATAAGTGAAAAAGAACTTTTAATGCTTCTTCTAAATCAAGATTATCTGCAAATTCCACTGAAGGAAAATCTTCTTCCAATAGTTCACCAACATTTCGTTTCTCTCTGCGGCAATGATCAATCCAGGTGTTTGTTGCAATTCGGTATAAATAAGATTGGAGATTAGTAGGGTGCCATCTTTGATACAATCCTCCTAACACTTTAAGCATTGTTTCTTGGTAGAGATCTTCACCATCCCAAGGGGACCCCGTAAGATATCGGCAATAATTCCATAGACCTTCGCCATAATCAGATATAAGATGATCAAAATGTTGCCGAAGCTCCCTAGATGATTCATACAATGGATTCATTGTTTGTTCAGACAAAAAATTACCTCCTTCTAACAAATAGTTTCATATGTATAACGAATATAATTAAGATTATTATACTTGGAAGGGGGATTTTTTTTTTAGTTTTCTTTTTTTGAATTTTTGAAAAGTACCTAATGCTTGATTAATATTCAGAAATCACACGGACAGGAGTTCCGTTATCTGTGGCAAAACGAGGCAATTTCTGAAGTTTGAGGACACACAATCCGTTATTTTACAAAATCAATATGATTTACCTATGAATTATAGACGATAATGGAACATGGTCCTCTGAACTATTAAATAGAGGGAATTTTTTTATCATTAACCGATCCTCTGTCCTTAAGAAATAGCAGAACTATGGAAGCATCGATTCCACAACATGTATTAACTCTTTTTTGACTTTGATCTCGTCTTTATTTATATCTGAAAGTTCCACTTGATAGTGAATGCGACTTTCACAAAAATCAATTTGATAGCCATTTACGGTTTTGTGCAGCTCTACTTCTTTCTTGTTTTTTAATGTGAAGGAAGAAACCTTTTTACTTGACCGTTGACAAGAATAGACAGCAATTTTAAGAGACTTAGAAGAATTTTTATATATCCAGATAAAATCTCTATCGTTCATAATAGAAACCACATGTGTAACGGAAAACGGAAAATACGCTGGAACAAGTAGTTCTTTTCCATACTTAACTTTAAATTGATTTATTGGTTCATTCATGAAGGGATTCGATCCGTCTGCAACGATGATTATTTGAGATATTTTGTTTTTATCGATTTTTACTTCCCAAATAAATGCAATTCTTTGTATAAAATTACCCTTTGATATTTCTTCCTTCTTAAAGTAACCGATTAAAACCTTTGTGTTTTTATGAGGCGAGGGTAATGTTTGTATTCTTGTAATGGGTGTATTTTCTCTTATTTCAGGTAATAGAACATCTGGTCCAAGAAGAGATTTGGCATAATTTAAATTTCCATGCATAAAAGCATCTAAAAAGTTATGCAGAACATTTCGTTCCGAACCTGTAACACGTATGGAAGTATAGAATAAGGTTTGTGTTATAAGTATACAGATTAAAATTTTTCTGATTTTCATTTTATCACCCTTACTTAGATTTCCTTAGCTAACAAGTATTATGTACAACCTTGAAAATAATAGAGATATTTTAATAGGAATTCAGTAACTTATCTAGAAATAATAAGTAAAGTAATTTTCAGATGGAGGAATGAGTATGAATAAGCAGTATCCGATTGGAAAGTTTGAATATAACCAAGAAATAAATGAACAGGTAGTAAAGCAGTGGATGAGAGAAATCGATGAATTACCGGATAAATTGCAAAAAGCTGTTCAAGAGTTAAGTGAAGAACAGCTTGATACACCATATAGAGAAGGCGGTTGGACTATTCGTCAACTAGTGCATCATATAGCAGATAGCCATATGAATGCATATATTCGGATGAAGCTGGCACTTACAGAGGAGAATCCTACCATTAAACCATACCATGAAGGGAAATGGGCAGAGCAATCCGATTATTTGCTACCTATAGAGTTTTCTCTTACTATACTGGCTGGACTTCATAAGCGTTGGAGCTACTTATTACAGAACCTGAATTCGCATGATTGGAAAAAAACATTTAATCATCCAGATTCAGGTGAAATTACAATCGAGAAGAATATCGGCTTATATGCATGGCATGGCAATCACCATCTGGCTCATATTACATCGTTATGTAGAGAAAAGGGATGGATATAAGATAGTTGTACAGAACCCAATAATAATAGTGTATAAATGCACATAGGAGGAAATAATATGAATTCTCTCTTAGCAAACGAGTATCTAGTAACATTAGCTGCTGATGCTGATACCAATCGACTAATCCAATTTCTAAAAGATATAGCCCAATGGTTAAAGGATATGGAGGTCGACCAGTGGCAATATCTCCTGGGAGGAGGAGAGGATGGCGAAATCGCTGCCGCTGTGTCTGCTCAGTATACATATATCGTATTAAAAGATAAAGAGATCATTGCCACATTTACACTTGCTCCAACGCCAAGTGATTGGGATCATCATATTTTCGGTAAGGAAACAGACAACGATTCCCTTTATCTACATAGATTAGCTGTTTCTCCTAGCTATATGGGAAAAGGTCTAGGAAAGAATATTTTGCAGTGGATTCCAGAGAATATAGAAACAGAAAAGGGGTATATAAAATTAGATTGCGTCGCACATAATGTTAAATTAAACCGATTTTACCAAAACAATGGTTTTGATTATATAGGAGAAACAGATAGTCACAGTAAATATCAAAGAAACATAAGATGAAAGTTTATTTAAAAGGACTATCTTTTGTTTTTATTTATCCATTTAAAATTGGAAATTGAATATTTTTCCTTCTTTTTGCAAAAAAATAGTACTAGCAAATAGAAGGAAAGTTGACGTGAATGGATGATTCAATTACCACAGTTTATGAAATTTAGAAGGAATTCCAGCAAGAAAGACTATGTGTTGGTTAATAAGCCAACACATAGTCAATTGCGTAATATTCCCAAAGTCACCGTAATTACACCAGTCTTTAATGCAGCAAAATATCTGCACAAAACCATAGATTCCGTACAGAACCAAACAATAGGGATAGATAATATTGAATACATCTTAATCGATGATGGTTCAAAAGATGACTCAAGAGATATTTTGCTGGAATACTCCTCTAAATATGAAAATATTACAGTCGTATTCCTCCGATCGAACACAGGGACTCCCGGTTATCCTCGAAATATTGGATTACAGTTATCTACCGCAAAATACATCATTTTTTTAGATGCGGATGATTGGCTGGAGCCTGCGGGACTGCAAGTTTTATATAATATATTAGAAGAAACGGGCGACGATTATGCAGTGGGGAAGACGATTCAAGTTCAGGCTAAGGGAACAAAAATAGTGGGGGAGCATGAGTCCTGTTCGGAACGGAGAAGTGTGTCGCCTTTCTCGATCCCGCAAATATTTCAACACTTAGGGCCAAGAGCAAGAATGATAAGGGCAGATGTTATAAAAAAGAATCATATTGTTTTTCCTGAAATGAAATTTGCGGAGGATAAACAGTTTTTTATCGATGTGCTTTTACAATGCCGAACGATTTCCACAACTAGCGCTCCCATCTATTACTTAAATCGGGTGGAAAACAGTGACCGATTAACGAATCAAACCAATATTATGCAGAAAGCAAACTATAATTTAAAAGTCATTCGTTACATTATTCATAAAAATTTAGAAATCGAAAAAGAGAAAATGATCTTGAATCGATTATACGAGTTTGATTGCATCACCAGGTTTTTCACCACTCCACATTTTCAAAGAACAAGACTAAAAAGGTTGTATTATTTCAAATTAAAACAAATTTTGAAAACGACCAAGAGCTTGCAATACGATTTTTCCGATAATTTTTTTGAACCATTTAATAAGACCGTTTATCGTCTATTTTGCCAAAAACAATATAAGGAGCTTGTTAAGCTTTATGAATGGCAAAAAAACGAAAAGATAAAGGAAATTATGATTAAAGACAATCTTCCTTATTGGATTGTTCCATTTTTAGAGGAGTCTAGTAAATATATTAGGGCCTCTTTATATGCTGTATATAAACAGGAATTTATTGAAAACAATATGTATTATCTTGTTTTTAACCTATTCGGGGAATCATCTCATACTATTAGAGATGTCATTATCCGTGATGTGAACGACGCGCGTGTGGAACGAATATTGGAAGTGAAGATGGGTAACGAAGGTAACGGTAAGTTGGAGATACCTCTACAATTACTGCAGGACTTACCAAATTCTAATTACTCTATTTTTTTAAGATATAATGATTATCTGAAAGTGAACATTCGACGGAATGACCAACGACAACTCAAACACCGTTTTCAGGAACGAGAATTTGTTTTCTATCCTACTGTTTATTCGAATGTGGGGTTAAAAATAAGAAAAATAGTGAGCTGAAATCAATTCATGCAACATACTATTTTTAAGAAAGCTGCTTTTAAAGATGGGAGAGAAGTGGGGGATTTAAATGACCATTCCAATTGCCGTTCAAATGTATACATTGCGGGATGAAAGTAAAAAAGATTTCTCCGGTACATTAAAAAGAGTTGCCGAAATCGGCTATGATGGTGTTGAGCTTGCAGGATATGGCGGGATGAAACCAGCACAATTAAAGCAAGTGTTAGATAATCTAGGTCTAAAAGCCATATCCAGTCATATACCATTA
The DNA here is from genome assembly GCF_018343615.1 of Bacillus sp. FJAT-49736. Classification (GTDB taxonomy): domain Bacteria; phylum Bacillota; class Bacilli; order Bacillales; family Bacillaceae_C; genus Margalitia. Next base: position 1,219,741 of record NZ_JAGYPI010000001.1, read on the forward strand.
GATGAATTAAAGACGAATTTGGAAACAGTTGTAGAAGATCACCAGGTACTTGATTGTCATTTCGTGGTATGTCCCTATTTAATGCCAGATCAAAGAAAAGAAGAGGACTACTTATCACTAATTTCCTTTTTAGAACAAGCTGGGGAAACATGCAGGGAAGCGGGATTAACATTGCTATACCATAATCATGATTTTGAATTAGAGAAGTTATCTGACGGTCGATCAGCACTTGAAACGATTTTTGCAGAAACACACGCGAACAATGTCCAAACCGAGCTTGATGTTTACTGGTTGACAAAAGCGGGAGAAGATCCCGTTAAATGGATGCAACGCTACAAAAACAGAGCTCCAATTGTTCATTTAAAGGATATGACCGTAGACGAGGAACAATTTTTTGCCGAGCTCGGAACAGGGGGAGTAGATTTAGAAGGAGTGTTAAAGACAGGTCAAGAATGTAATGTAAAATGGTGGGTGGTCGAACAGGATTTTTGCAGTCGTTCCCCATTGGAAAGCATTGAAATAAGCCTTCGTTATTTGAAAGAAAAACATAATAGTTAAAAAAGAAAACCTAATTGTACTGAACCCCAAAAGTTAGAGTTTTTGGTCTAACTTTTGGGGTGCGCATCAAATCGGTTTCCTTTTTATATTATACAAATTTACTAAAACCTTAAACTTGTACAAACGCATTCAACAGACAGGTACTAATTGCTAAATAGGCTTCCTGTGCATTAGTCGACATTTACTTTATTTCTATAGGTAAATTCTCCGCATGCTTATCAAATGGTTCATAGGTTACTTCCTCATAAAATTGTATTTGCTCTTTTACCCAGCCGGAATAAGATTCATATATATCTAGTAATTTTTGTTCGTTTTGAAATTCTGCAGGTATATCAAATCCTTCCTGATTCCCCAAATCATTCAACCATTTATGTATGATTTCATCACTCAATGTCTGTCTCTTTGATTCCAGTAGCTGCACAATATCTTCTATAAGCCAATTTGGATCTTCCAAACCCTCCATGATTGATTTAATTCTACTATCGGATTTTTCATTATCTTTTCTTTCTTTTTTGAAAATAGCCCCATACTTCATCTTCCTTCCGTTAGACTAATTTCCTTAATTATACAGAAAAATTTTTAGATGAAATACAGTATTTTAAAATAAAAAGGTACACATCAAATGTGTACCTTCATCTTTAACTCGCAAGCTGAGCCTTTTCTTTTTTCACTTGTTTGGTTTCCGTTCCTTTTAAACCATTGAAAAGAAGATTTAATATTATTGCTACAATACTACCGGAAACAATGCCGCTGCCAAGTATTAAACGAATGGATTCTGGAAGCTTAGAAATAACATCCGGTGCAATGGATACGCCAACTCCAATGGAGATAGAAGAAGCGATAATAAACATATTTTCAATTCGGTTAAAATCAACTTGTGAAAGCTGGCGGATCCCAGATGCAACCACCATTCCGAACATCGGAATCATCGCTCCTCCTAATACAGGATTCGGGATGATCGTTGTTAAAGCAGCTACTTTGGGTAGAAGTCCAAGGGCCATTATAATGATACAAGCTGAAAATACCACTTTACGAGATTTAACCCCTGTTAATGCGACTAATCCAACATTTTGCGAATAGGTTGTATAAGGAAATGCCTGAAAGATTCCGCCGATTACTTGAGCAAGACCCTCAGAACGAAGTCCAAGCTTAACATCCTTTCCGTCAATTTTCTTGCCGACAATATCACCTAATGCGAAAAATACTCCAGTTGATTCAATCATACTGACAATACTAACTAATACCATACTAATGATTGCGGATGCATGGAAGGTTGGAGGTCCAAAACGGAATGGTTCTACCATATGGAACCAAGACGCTTTGCCGACCCCGGAGAAATCCACAAGACCCATAAAGGATGCCACAGCAGTTCCTAATATTAATGAAAGAAGAATAGAAATCATTTTTAAATAGCCTTTAAAAAATCGATTCATTAAAACGATGGATAGAAATGTTATTGCCGCTAATAAAAGATTTGTGCCGCTGGCATAGCCAGGAGAACCTGCTTGTCCGGTGATATCTCCCATTGCTGCACTGATTAAGGAGGCACCGATAATCGTAACAACTGAACCTGTTACAACAGGGGGGAAGAACTTTACAATTTTATCCATGAATTGGGCTAATATGAATACAATAATTCCTGAAACAATAATGGCGCCGTAAATAGCTGGAATGCCGGATTCCTTCCCAATGGCAATCATCGGGCCAACGGCTTGAAAAGCACACCCTAGTAATATTGGGAGTTTAATGCCAAAATATTTACCACCAATAACCTGTAATAAGGAGGCAATTCCACAGCAAAATAAATCAATGGAAATTAAATACGTTAATTGCTCCGCAGTCATACCGATTTGCGGTCCGACAATTAGCGGTACCACCACTGCACCAGCATACATAGCAAGCACATGCTGGAAACCAAGTGCACCATAATTCCAAAAGCCTAGTTTTTTCTTCACGGTATTCACTCCTCTATTAATCTTCTAAGAATTCAACTGTATGATTGGTAAGGCTTTTGATTCTTGCTAAAGATAAAACATCATATCCTGCATCGCGAAGCTTCCTTCCACCTACCTGGAATGCCTTCTCGATAACGATTCCAATACCCACTACTTCTGCACCAGCTTGTTTTACAATAGATGCGAGTCCAAGAGCAGCTTCACCATGAGCTAAAAAATCATCTACTATTAACACCTTATCCTCTTGTGCTATGAAGGACTTGCCGATATGAATTTCGTTTTCTATTTGTTTGGTAAAAGAGAAAACCCTTTCGACCCAAACATCCCCCTTCATAGTCAGCGGCTTTTGCTTCTTCGCGAATACCATAGGGACTCCTAATTCCAATGCAGTTGTGAGTGCTGGTGGGATACCCGATGATTCAATCGTTAAGACTTTTGTTATTCCTTTACTTCCAAAATAAGATGCAAATTCTTTTCCCATTTCCATTGTTAATTCCGGATCTACTTGATGATTAAGAAAGGAATCTACTTTTAACACACCATCCGAAATAACTCGACCTTCTGTTCTAATTCTTTCCTTCAGACTTTTCATGTTGCACCTCCACAAAAAATAAAAAACCCCGCATGAAACCTTTTACAAGTGAAAAGTTCCATACGGGGTTTTACTCCACGTAAATATAAACTTTCACTCGTAGTCGGCTCATTTACGGCGAGCCGGTAGAAACTTGCAGACCATATCTCTGCGATTATACGAGATGAAACATTCGTGTTTTTTGAATAGTATAAGCCAATTATTTTATTTTGAAAAGAGTTTTTTCTTTTAAAAGCGAATTTTAAAGATTAAATTTTATGTAATATAAGGAAAATTTTCTTTTTAAGTGTATTTGCTTTTATATTGATTTCCGCTTCTTTTTCCATAATACTAAAATTATTAGAAGGGTAGGCTTACAGGAGGTTTCTAAGTTGAAAAGGACAAGGTACACTAATCCAGATGGAGATAGGAATTTAAATTCCTTTAAAAAACTAATGCGTTGGCAAAAGGAACGCCGTAAAAAAACAAAGGATTTATCCTATACCATACCGCAGGCTGCAGATAAAATGGAAGCCTATTTGAGGAGGAATAGAGAGGACTGTACGATCACTTGGATAGGACATTCTTCCTTTCTTATTCAATTGAACGGATTAAATATTGTAACAGATATTGTATGGGCAAGGAGGATGGGAATGGAGGTTCGATTATCAGAACCTGGGCTGTCTCCTGAACATATGCCTGAAATTGATGTTGTTCTCATCTCCCATAGTCATTATGATCATTTAGACATACCTTCTTTAAAGAAGCTAAAAGGGAATCCTATATATTTAGTTCCTATCGGTTTAAAGCGTTATTTTGAAAAAAAGAAATTTACTCCTGTTAAGGAATTTGCATGGTGGGAAAGTATCTCTATACAAGAAGTTCATTTTACATTTGTTCCTGCTAGACATTGGACAAGAAGAACCTTAACCGACACGAATACTTCTCATTGGGGTGGATGGATGATAGAAGGGAATGAGAAGACCATCTATTTTGCAGGGGATAGTGGCTATTTCGATGGATTCAAGGAAATAGGTGGAAAGTTTTCCATTGATTATGCCTTAATACCTATTGGAGCGTATGAACCGGAGTGGTTTATGGCACCGCAGCATATTAATCCGGAAGAAGCTGTTCAAGTATTTTTGGATGTGAAAGCGAAATCCTTTATCCCAATGCATTATGGTGCATTCCGTCTGGCGGATGACACTCCAAAAGAGGCAATAGATCGTCTGATGAATGCTTGGGAAAAGGAAGGTATAGAAAAATCACATTTGTTATTTTTACAATTAGGAGAAACATTAGAGTGTTGATGAATTAATTATCAGAAAAGTAGAACTTTATTATGAAAGCGCCTTCGACTATATTTAATACCCCTAATAATAATTTTAAGGAATATAATAAGAAAAGGCGGTTGAAGTACAAAAAACCGATTTTTAATTTGTTGCTTTTCGAATTTATTTATAAATCCTAATATAGTCTTAGCTCCAGGCATTTTTTCTTAAGAACACAATGAATTCATCACCAAAGATTTGCTAGATGATAAGATTTTTTTCTGCAAAAGCAACAAAACTTAAGAAAAAAGCCTAAGAGAAAAAGACAACAGGAGAAGAGAACATTGGATAAACAAAATAGCAGGTACAGATGGGTTGTTTTTTCTGCTGTATTATTTTCTTATTTTATAATTGTTAGTCAAAGAACGGCGCCTGGTCTTATAACAGACCAATTAATGAAGGAGTTTCATATTACTGCTGCAACCTTAGGAATACTTACGAGCATTCAATTTCTAGCATATGCCGGCTTGCAAATACCGATTGGTATATTGTCTGACCGTTTTGGCCCTAATCGTTTTCTAATTGCCGGTACATTATTGAATGGTATTGGGACTTTGATATATAGTGTTGCACCAAATGAGGGCATCTTATTTATTTCCAGACTTTTGGTGGGAACAGGGGATGCGACCATTTGGGTAAACCTCGTATTAATATTGAGTCAATGGTTTAAAGTAAATGAGTTTGTAGGCTTGCTTGGTTGGGCAGGGATGACAGGGAGCCTCGGATCTATTATGGCTACTGTTCCATTTTCCAGTTTAATCGCCAGTTTTGGTTGGCGGAAGCCGTTTTTTTCATTTGGAATCGTCCTTATTATCATTGGGATACTGCTTTATATTGTCTTGGTTCAAAAACCAAGTAAATGGAATATCCAAGAAAAAGCCCCTGTTAAAACTATAAAGAGGGAAAAAACACTTACCATTTTACGAAGGCTTTTTACTACACGCCAAGCATGGGCAACCTTCCTGTGCCATTTTGGGATTGTTGGTACATACGTTGGCTTTATCGGATCATGGGCAGTTCCGTATGGAATGAGTGTATATGGTATGTCCCGTTCTAGTGCCAGCCAATTGATTATGATTGGACTAATTGGTGCGATAATTGGCGGACCGCTTACTACTTGGATGTCTAGCCGTATAGGCTCGAATAAAAAGCCTTATATTGTTGTGCAAATGGTTATTTTTTTAAGTTGGTTTTCGTTTCTATTGTTCAATGGAAGGCCTCCGTACTACATGCTGATAATTCTCTTTTTAATTATTGGCTACGGAAATGGAGCAAGTGCCTTAACGTTTGCGGTTGTCAGAAAATCGTTTGATATACGGGAGGTAGGAGTCGTTTCGGGGTTTGCCAATACTGGCGGATTTTTAAGTGCCGTGCTGCTTCCAAGTATTTTCGGAAAAGTACTGGATCATTTTCATCATGCACCGAGCACAACAGGATATCATTACGGCTTCATTATCCCAGTTTTCTTTTCTTTATTTGCTATTTTGGGTGGTATCTTAATCAAAGAATCTTCTAAAGAAATAAAGCAAGGCGAAGCAGCGTTGGAGTCGAAACAAATGTAAAGGAAACACAATTTTTTGGATGCGACATCTATAATTTTCGTCCAATTTGATGGAAATTCACCACATTACAATCACCAAAAGAGCTTGGAGAATTCCAAGCTCTTTTCAATAAAAGCCCAATATAATGGCTTAACTTGTCTTTCCTATTTGGCTTTTGCAGAATGAAAGATTTCCTGCAAATCATTAAAATCAAAACGTGTTATTCCTGAAATCTTTCCTTGATCATTGAGAGTCATATATCCAGTGATGGTAGAAGTGTTTGTTTTGCCATCTTTAGAGCATTCTACCTCAGCTTTAAAGGTATAAGAATTAAATTTGCTATTTTCCAATTGTACATCCATATTTGTTGGTTTTAATTCATACCCAGCAGAATGTGCAGGCAATAGAACAGCAAACCCTAGATTGGTATTAACGAATTTTTCAAAGTACTCGTTTGCTATAAGACTCCCATATGTCTCTTTCAAATATTGATTTTGTGCCGGTATATCATCTGAATTAAGTATCTCTTTTAGTTCGTTCGTAGTGGTTAATTCTCTTTCCAAGAATGTTTTAATTGTCTTCACGTTTTTTGAATTAGTTTTCGAAGAAACGGTAGATGTGTTCTCACCTTTGTCTTTCGAAGTAGTAAGATTGGAACTCGAACAACCTGCAAATAAAATTAGTGCAGATGTTAAAATCACCAATTTAATGAAAAGCCCTTTCATAAAAGCCCCCCTTAGCATGAAGTATTTGATTATTTACGAAAATGTTTTCATACCTTTATTCCATTTCAAAACGCAAATTCAGAAAATTCAATCCCATAATAATGTTAACATATAAATCCATTTCCATAAATAGTATCATCCTTTAAAGCGTATCATTTATTCCAACTTTTAGGGGTCATCACTCTTGGCAATTGATATTGTCCAAACAATACTTGCTTTCTTTGTTGATTAATTTATACGCATTTGGAGCAACATACATTTGAAATAGTGCTTTCTTTCATAATTTGCAATTCGGTAATAAATGTGATTTTCCTATGTTGACAAGATGAGAAAACGGGAGTATAGTTACCCATGTTAATTGTTACCCAAGGTAACTAAAGTAGGGGGGGGCATTTCGTGCAAGGTTTTATTCAGCGTTTTATCCGATTATATAGACCGCTTATTAGTGAGTTAAATGAATTATTAAGTGAATATGATCTTTCCTATTCTTTATGGCAAATTATTTTTTATGTAAAAAATAACGGGAGCTCCACATTAGTGGATATTTCCAATTATTTTCATGTTGAAAAGCCATCCATTACCAGGACAGTCCAACGTTTAGAAGAAAAGGAATTGGTCAAACAAATTCCTGGCAAGGACAGGAGAGAAAAAATTATTCAATTGACAGAGCAAGGGGAGGAGATCTACCAACTTTGCCGTCAGAGAATAACAGAGCTCGAAGCTGGAATGATGAATGGCATTTCGAACGAAGAGCAAACGGTAACCTATAACACGTTGCCAAAAATAAGAGAAAATATTCTTAACAAAGAAGGGAACAACATTGAGTAAACCAAAGCTATGGACAAAAGATTTTTTAATTGTCTCGCTATCAAACTTTTTTCTGTATTTTACATTTTATCTATTAATCGCCACCATCACGGTATATGCAACGAATAATTTTAATGCATCACCAAGTGTTGCCGGTTTAGTATCCGGTATTTTCGTTATCGGTACATTGATTGCTCGTTTGTTTGCAGGAAAATATATTGAACAACTAGGTCGAAAAAATCTTTTATATTTTGGTTTAATTTTTGTTTTAATCACAACGCTATTATATTTTATTGCAAACAGCTTAACTTTTCTGTTAATCATACGTTTTATCAATGGGGCAGCATTGGGAATTGCGTCAACTGCGACAGGAACCATTGTTTCTAGTATTATTCCAAATGAAAGACGAGGGGAAGGTACTGGTTATTATGCCTTAAGTACGACTTTAGCTGCTGCTTTTGGTCCGTTTTTAGGAATGTTTATAAGTGAGCATATTGGATTTAATATGAACTTTACAGTCTGCTCTGTGCTTTTAGCATTAAGCTTAGTTGCAGCCTTCTTTTTAAAGGTACCAAAAATAGAAATATCCAAGGAACAGCTGCAGCAAATGAAAAACTTTTCGTTACGTAACTTTTTTGAAGCAAAAGCCATTCCTATTTCCATTATGAGTATTTTAGTTGGTTTAGGCTATTCCAGTGTACTTGCATTCCTAACATCCTTCGCACAGCAAATACATTTAGTAGACATTGCTAGCTTTTTCTTTATTATCTATGCCATTGCAATCCTTGTTTCAAGACCATTTACAGGAAGATGGTTTGATACAAAAGGGGAGAATATTGTCATGTATCCTTCCTTTATTGCATTGGCACTTGGATTATTTGTTTTAAGCCAGGCAAGTGCAGGTTATTTCATCATTATCGCTGGAATATTTATCGGTTTAGGATACGGTACGTTTATTTCAAGTGCACAGGCTATTGCCATTAAAGTATCGCCACGCCATCGCATGGGATTAGCAACTTCGACCTTCTATATGTTCATGGACGCTGGAATTGGGATTGGACCATTTATTTTAGGGTGCCTGGTACCATCCGTTGGTTATCGTGGTGTGTATGAATATATGGGTGTACTCCTATTAATTTGTGTATTTTTATATTATATTTTACACGGAAGAAAAGCTTCTAACGGTAATCAAGGAGAGGCTGTTGTAAATAAATAGAATTAGTTTTGACCATTGAGAACATTTGACTTGATCAAGTGTTCTTTTTTTGAAACTTGAATCGAGTTTTTTATAGGTTTAAGATTATTCCATGAAAAAATTATAAACCTGGTGAGGAGCTCTTGAATGCGAAAAGTAATTTTACCCTTTATGATAGTTCTAATCGGGATTATGGCATATCTAAATTTTAACTTGGATAGTTTTTCTAAGAAAAACGAGAACTTAGTGTTATCTAATGGAAAAGCAGAGCAGGTTGGAGCCAATCAAGAAACGTTATCAGGGATAGATTCGATTGTTAATAAAGCTATTAATGATAAAGTGACGCCAGGTGCGGTTGTGCTTATAACCAAAGATGGAAAGATTATTAAAGAAACGGCCTACGGAGATGCGGAGAAATACGATAGGGGAAAAATCCTTTCTCCACCACAAAAAATGACTGTTAATACTATGTTCGATCTTGCTTCCATTACAAAAGTGATGGCCACTACCCAAGGGATAATGAAATTAGTAGAAGAGGGAAAGATTTCGGTAAAGGATAAGGTCGTAAAATACTTTCCGGAATTCGGGAAATACGGTAAATCAAAGATTACGTTAGAAGATCTTTTAACTCATTCTTCTGGTCTACCTGGCTGGGAGCCCGCCTATTTATATGTAAATAATTCCTCTCAAATGCTGAAATACATTAATAATATGAAATTAGCCTATAAAACAGGGACCGATCGTGTATACAGCGATTTTAATTTTATGGTTCTCGGATATATTATTGAAAAAGTAACCCATACTTCCTTAGACAATTATGTGAAATCGACCATTTATCAACCACTTGGAGTAGATAGAACGATGTTTAATCCTAAGCAAAAGGGAATGAAGGATATTGCTGCGACTTCATGGGGAAATCCTTATGATTATAAAGAAACGAAGGCACTTGGAGCCAAGCAGTATACTAAATGGAGAGCTTATACATTTGTAGGTGAAGTCGAGGATGGGAACAGTTACTTTGCTAATGATGGGGTGGCAGGTCACGCCGGCCTATTTTCCACTGCTAGGGATTTGGCTGTGATGGGGCAAATACTTATTAATGGTGGTAAGTACGGAAAAAAGGATATTTTTGAAGAAAAAACAATCACCCAATTCACAACAGAGCATCGGTTTGGACAAGGCTTAGGTTGGGAAAGAAATCAGCCATTTATGGGCAAGCTTCATTCCAAGAATGCTTTCGGCCATAATGGATCCACCGGGACACAGATTATTATCGATCCGGACAATAATGTACAAATTATTGTATTAACCAATAAACTAAATAATGGTCTGCCTAAGAATGGTACTTATCCCAGCACAACAGCATTTTCCGCTAATATAGCGGATATCGTATACCAATCAATAGAATAGAAAAAGAAGAACCTGCCAATGCAATCGGCAGGTTCTCATACATTTGTGGTGATTGACACCATACGGTAGTTGTCTTTTGAACCAGATACCATTTGTCCGCAAATGGGACATTGTGCTCTCAACCCCTTGAAAGCGTTTACATTAAAGACCTCTAAGTTCCCGAAAGAAAAGGGTGAGCGAAACCAAGTTTTGCAATTACGATTGGTACAGCAAAGCTCCAAGATTTTATCCTCTGTCATTTTACTTGACCCCCTTTTTCTACTATGTATATTCAAATAAAGGGGAAAATGACAGAAAGGCAATTAATTTATTTCCAAAATGTGCACTTATGATTCGATAAATTAGGGTACCTACATAGAAAAGCCTCCTCTTACAGAGAAGGCTCGTATCTTTAGTTATTGTATTAGCCCAAGGCTTTTTAATCCGTTATATATCCCGGAATTGGTAACTTCCGTTGTTTTGTGCTTTGCGTAAGCAAATAAATCAGGATGTGCATTACCCATTGCAAAGCCTTCACCAACAAATTGAAGCATTTCTTTATCGTTCATACCATCTCCAAATGCTATCGCACATTCTGTAGGTATTTGAAGATGTTCTAGTATTTTTTGTACAGCAAAACCTTTGTTCACTTTATGGCGTATTACATCGTAGCAATGACGCATACCCTCCACATTTACTTGTGAAAGGTGGATGCCTTCCTGTTGATACAATTCTAATTCATGCTCCTTAAGATGGATAAGCGTTATACCTAGAATGTCATTTGCAATGGAAGGGGAATAAGGAACATTGTATTGTAGATGAAATCTTTTAATAAAATCAACCACATAAGGTGAATCTAGATCGGTAAAAGCATTTTGTTCACTAGTATAAAATACAATCTCATGTTGATGCTGTTTTGCTATTTGAAGATAATTTTCTACTAATGAAGAATCCATTGCCTCTTTCACAATATCTTTCCCATTTAATATAGCGTAGGCGCCATTATAGCCGATATAGGAGTTAATATCTAATTCAGCTGCAATATCAGAAATTTCATGCAGAGGTCTTCCCGTTGCTAGAAAAACCTCTATTCCTTGGCGCCTAACTTCCATTATGGCTTTTTTCGTAGAAGCTTCAATTGTATCATCTGGACGCATTATTGTACCATCAATATCTAGAAATAATATTTTGTAATGTTTCATGTCTGTCTCCATCTAGTTATTTTTTATCTAAAATCATTTTATCATAAAAGCATTTTAAGTACCTTTCAAGTGCATCCACATAGTATGTCCTACAAACCCATATGAAGTAGCGATAAAGCAAACAAATTGCCTTCTTATCTTATTCCAATTAATACAAATTATTTTCTGTAACGATGCATAACCACTTAACAAATCACGTTTTTGCTGTATAATATAATAGGATTAATTACAGCTTTATACCCTATTATTTTTATTAAATAATCGATTTATTTTGTTATATTTAAGCAGAAAGAGAGTGTTCAGTAATGGGTCGTAAATGGAATAATATTAAAGAAAAGAAAGCTTCAAAAGACGCAAATACAAGTAGAATTTATGCTAAATTTGGCCGCGAAATATTTGTTGCAGCGAAACAAGGAGAGCCAGATCCTGAATCAAATCAAGCATTAAAATTCGTGCTCGAGCGTGCAAAAACATATAGTGTGCCAAAACATATCATAGACCGTGCGATTGAAAAAGCGAAGGGCGGTTCGGATGAGAACTATGACGAGCTTCGTTATGAAGGCTTTGGTCCAAATGGTTCTATGGTGATCGTGGATGCCTTAACAAATAATGTGAATCGCACAGCATCTGATGTAAGAGCGGCATTTGGTAAAAATGGCGGTAACATGGGAGTAAGCGGATCTGTTGCTTATATGTTTGATTCAACTGCTGTAATTGGTATTGAAGGAAAAACTGCTGATGAAGCTCTTGAATTGTTAATGGAAGCAGATGTTGATGTTCGGGACATTATCGAAGAAGAAGAAACAATTATTGTTTACGCAGAACCAGAAAACTTCCATGCAGTGCAGGAAGCATTCACAAATGCGGGGATTACAGATTTTACGGTTGCAGAAATTACGATGCTTGCACAAAATGAAATTACTCTTTCTGATGATGCAAAAGCAAAGTTTGAAAAATTAATTGATGCACTTGAAGATTTAGATGATGTGCAACAGGTTTATCATAATGTCGATTTAAGTGAATAATACTCTTTCATGACCAAAGTATAGTTAGACCAATACATTTTTGGTTTGATTCTTTTAAAATCCATAATGATTTACGGGAATAAAAATCATCGTTTTTACTTTGATAAACAAAAACTCACTTTTTGTATGAATTATTTGCATATGAAAGGTGGGTTTTTTATTGTATTTAGATGATGTAGACTGTGAGTTTGAAGAGTATTTTATGACTTGAAAATTAAGAATTATTCTCTAAAAAAAATGAAGAATGCAAAGAGACAGAAGTATAAATTCTATCTTTTCTTTTCGAATAAATTTAAAATAAATTATAAAAATAAATGCTTGATAGGATACATCTATCAAAATGGGAGCCGGAATAATGTATAACGAAAATATTAAGAAACAGTTTTTAAACGATAACAAAACTGCATCAGATAAGTTGTTTTCTTTTTCAAGTTATTATGAGGAAATGTATAAAATGGATTTGTGTGATTTTAATCTAAATCAATATAAAATATTTATTACAGAAACAAGAAATAAAAGTAAAGAAGATTTGTTTGAAATAGTCGAACGTATTAATGATTATGTTGAATGGTCAATAAGAAAGGGGATAAAGCTAAATAACATCAATCCTCTTTCGATACTAGATGAAGAATGGATGGAGGATTTTTTTAAATAAAAAGGGGAAGAAGATAATCGGGTATTTACAATAACCTTCTAAGATCAAATGCTTCCGATGATGTTGGTCTTATTTATAAAATTTTGGCGCAGTTGCTTCAGGAATTGTAAAAAATAAAGGTAAAATGGATAATTTATCCTATTTAATTTGACTCATGTAATTATTACAAATTATGTTTACAATAATGTATGAATATTAATTTACCCCCCAAGTAAAATTTCTGAACTTTCTACCCAACTGATATCCAGTCTAATTGGCTGGATATTTTTTTGTTAAAGAAATATCATGATAGAGTTTCATTAAGTTATTGCAAAAATTAGCATATTCCTTATAAAAACATATTAATTTCATTCGTAAAATGAGACTATTAAAAGTGAATGTATCAGTATTTTTTATTTAGACGTTGTGCAGCAAGTGTATCATTAGGGGAGTAATGTAATTTTTACAACAGTATAAATACGGCAAACCTTATTTATCATTATAAGGTCTGCCGTATATTTTACTTATTTTTAATAGCTCCTTCGACGTCATACAAGCTTACATCTATTTCTGTATCCAATCCCATCGCCAATTTTGCCAGCTCTGAGCCAATATATGGTCCCATAGTTAAACCAGACGCTCCAAGTCCATTAGCGACAAAAATACCGTCAAAGCCAGGTAGCTTTCCAATGATGGGAAGAAAACCAGGTGTAAATGGCCGAAACCCAACTCTCGTTTCCAGCAAGGTAGCACTTGCTAAATCGGGTGCAAGCTCTAAAGCTTTATGTAAAATTTCTTGCATTCCACCGGCTGTAACTCTTGTATCAAAGCCTGTATCATTTTCATGGGTCGCTCCTGCTACAATTTTGCCTCCATTAAAGGCTAATAAATACTGGTCGGTTGGAGGCATAACAACCGGCCATTTACTCGTTTCAATACCGGGTAATAGTAAATGAAGTATTTGCGCTTTTTGAAAGGTAACCTGAAAATCTAGGCCAAGAGGTGCCAAGACTTGATTTCCCCATGCACCAGCCGTTACAATCACACAATCAGCTTGAATACAATTTCCTTCAACATTTACTCCTGTAATCTGTTTTCCGTTAGAAAGTAAAGTTGCTTCACCATGAATCATAGTCGCACTGTGCTTTTTGGCGCTATTTAATAATGCATCCCGAAGTGCACGGCCATCGACCCGAGCTGCTCCACTGACATGAACAGAGCCGTAACCGTCCGCTAGCAATGGAAACTTGCTTTTTGTTTCTTTTGGAGAGAGGATCGTTACATCTCCCATTTCAGGTGCTTCTTCTTTTCGCTTGAGAGCTCTCTTTTCCATCGTAACTAGCTTGTCATGGTCAGAATGGATGCTGATTGCCCCAACTTTTGCATATCCCGTATCCGTTTCTCCGTCTTTTTCAAGTTCTTTTATTAAAGTAGGATAATATTTAGCACCGCCTTTTGCCAATTGGTACCACGCTTTATTTCTCCTTTGAGAAAGCCACGGACATACAATTCCTGCTGCCGCATCGGTTGCTTGGCCAATATCCTTTCGATCGACAATTACTACTTCTTTTTTTGCCTTTGCAAGGTGATAGGCGGTAGCTGCTCCTAATATACCTGCTCCTATAACTATATATTTTTTCATGTTCATGACATCCTTTAAACTCTAGCTAACATTATTCTAAATATCTAAATACCATGTTTTATAATACCAATGGAATACACAGTGAAACAAGTATATATGCATATAAAATCCTAAATCAGCAAAATATACTTTTTAAAATAAAATACGAGTTTGATAAAGTATTGATAGGTGTCTTTACAGATGACTGGTTAAGTGTTATATTTCAAATGGAATTAATACATGAATCTTTTATTCCACAAAACTATTTTTTAAAAGGAGTACTATATGGAAAACAAGCAAACAGTGTCGCAAAAAAAGTTGCTGTTCATATCCGGAACAGGCTGGATGTTTGACGCCTTAGATGTAGGAATTTTATCCTTCGTAATCACTGCCCTTGCAAAGGATTGGAATTTGAATCCATCCCAAATGGGTTGGATTGGTAGCATCAATTCCATTGGTATGGCAGTCGGAGCGCTTCTTTTCGGAATTCTAGCCGATCGATTCGGTCGAAAATCGATTTTTATGATTACCTTATTATTTTTCTCTATAGGGAGCGGATTATCCGCATTTGCCCCAACACTAACAATATTTTTAATCTTACGTTTTTTGATTGGAATGGGTCTAGGTGGAGAGCTACCTGTGGCTTCTACACTTGTTTCTGAGAGTGTAGCCACAAAAGATCGTGGAAGAATTGTTGTTTTATTGGAAAGCTTTTGGGCAGGGGGCTGGTTAATAGCAGCACTTATTTCTTATTTCATTATTCCGAAATTCGGATGGCAAACCGCTTTATTAATTTGTACAATACCTGCTTTTTATGCCTTATATTTACGCTTAGGCTTACCAGATTCACCTAGGTTTCAAACGGTAACAAAAGAAAATCGCCAATCTGTATTGAAAAAAATACAAGAAGTTTGGTCGAAAAAATATGCGAAACGCACTTTGATGCTTTGGGTTGTTTGGTTTACTGTCGTATTCTCCTATTACGGAATGTTTTTATGGCTTCCAAGTGTTATGGTTCTGAAGGGCTTCAGCATGATTAAAAGCTTTGAGTATGTTTTAATCATGACGCTAGCTCAGCTTCCAGGATACTTTACAGCTGCGTGGCTTATTGAAAAAGCAGGGAGAAAATTTGTATTAGTTACTTTTTTAATTGGAACAGCTATTTTTGCATATCTATTCGGTAATGTTGAAAGCTTAACTTGGTTAATGATATCCGGAATGTTTCTTTCATTCTTTAATCTAGGTGCATGGGGTGCTCTTTATGCATACTCTCCAGAGCAATATCCAACTGTTATCCGTGGAACAGGAACCGGTATGGCAGCAGGCTTTGGCCGAATAGGAGGTATTTTCGGACCATTACTTGTAGGTAATTTAGTAGCTCAAAAGGTATCGACTGATTATATCTTTACGATCTTCTGTATCTCTATTGTGATTGGTGTACTGTTTGTATTATTTCTTGGCAAAGAGACGAAGCGAATGGAGCTTGAATAAAGGAAAAAAGGGCTATCTCAGATGAGATAGCTTTTTTCGTATAAAATTCTGTATAAATTTGATTGTATTTTCGAAATTAAATACATATAATCAATAATAACAAGACGTTCAAATTTATTTGAACGTTAAATAAAAATTGTAGGTGACTAAATGATGCAAGAGCAATTAGAAGTATATGAAATTACGACTTTGGAGGAGGCAAAAATCTTAACCAATGAGTTAAGGATGAAAATATTTTCAGTTTATTTTGATCAAAAGCCTAGAACTGCGAAGCAGCTTGCAGATGAACTAAACCTCTCAGCTTCCAAGGTCCATTACCATATTCAAGAATTGGTGAAGGCAGGGTTTCTTTTTCTATACGATACAAATGAAGTGAACGGAATTATGGAGAAATATTATTTGCCAATTGCCAAGGACTTTCGAATTCTTATCAATCAATTAGATATAGATGGCAGACAACAGATTGTGGATAGAACATTGAGTGATATGAAGAAACAACTTTTACAATCGATAAATCAAAACAACACAAACGTTTTTAGGACATTACATTTGCATCTTAATCAAAATGAAAAAGAGGAATTGGAAAAAGAACTGATTTCTATAATGGAGAAGTGGGAGAAACGAATAAAGGAAAGGGAACCAAAAGGGGAAAAAGGCTATGGGGTTCTTGTTTCCATGTTTGCAAAATAATCAATAAGCGGGGGGATTCGGTTGGCAGGAAATAAGGGGTTTCATACATTTTTATTCATATGGGGAGGGCAGCTTGGCTCATTATTAGGTTCCAGCTTAACTTCCTTTGCATTAGGGGTATATATTTTACAAAAAACAGGCTCTGTATCCAATTTTGCGATTACACTAGTATGTATGTCTGTACCAGGACTATTAATTTCACCATTTGCAGGAGCGCTTGTAGATAAATGGAGTCGCAAAGGGATGATGCTTGCGAGTGATTGCTTGTCCGGATTAGCGACATTAGGGATATTTTCCTCCGTATTTTTTACTGAGCTACAGTTATGGCATATCTATACAGCGGTCATTATGTGGTCCATTTCTGGAGCCATGCAATTTCCTGCCTACCAAGCAATAGTGGCACAGATTGTGGAAAAAAAACATCTTGGTCGGGCAAATGGCTTAATCCAGATGTCAGACGCTGCCTCAAGCATTGTTGCACCGCCTATTGCCGGAATATTGCTACCTATTATCCATATACAAGGGATTCTCCTCATGGACTTTTTTTCATTTTTTATTGCCATATTCTCATTGCTTTTGGCGAAAATACCTCCTTTTGTTGCTTCGGAATTATATAGAAAAAAACAGTCTCTATTATTAGATATTAAAGACGGTATTCAATATTTACGTTTTAACAAAGCTTTATTGTGGTTTTTAATGTACTTTTCGATGGCTAATTTTATATTAGGCTTTGAAAATGTATTGCTGCAGCCGCTCATTCTTTCCTTAAGTGATGCTAAAACCCTTGGATTTGTCATGTCATGTTTTGGATTAAGCATGGTTTTAGGAGGGCTGGTAATGAGCGCTTGGGGCGGTCCGAAAAGAAAGACAAGAGGAGTCTTTGGATTTGGACTCATTAGCTCCGTTTTTTTCACCTTTATATGGGGAACGAATTTTATTCCGGTCATGTGCGTATTTATCTTTATTTCCTTTTTCTTTTTGCCGTTTGGAAATACCTGCTCACAGGTTATTTGGCAAAGCAAAGTAGATCCTGGCATTCAAGGTCGTGTCTTTGCATTACGAAGAATGATTGCTATGTCACTCATGCCAATTTCCTATTTACTTTCTGCACCATTATTAGATCATGTATTTACTCCGTTCATGTCTCCACCAGCCATCGGCAGCAAATTGCTTGGCGGATGGCTGGGCGTAGGCGAGAATAGCGGAATACGATTATTTTTAATGACTTTAGGATTAATATGGATAGGAACAACAATTATTTTATCTTTTCACAAAGAAATTAAGTTATTGGATGACGATAGTAAAATAGAGGAAGAAACTCTCGCAACTACTGTTTAATCGGCTTTATTGTCTGCACTTTGTGCAGGCTTTTTAATTTGGAAAATAATTGTTGGTGGTATGGTTAAAACTATATTAAGAAAATCTCATTTCTGTAGGAAAAAAGCGTGAAAAGAAGGCGGATGATATGCGAAAATCAAAGGTTCAAATTCTGCTTTTGTTTTTAATAGCCAGTATTATTTGGATTTTCTTGACTGAATATATAATGAAATTTTTAGATTTGAGTCTATCCGTTGTCCTGGTTGTAGAAAGAATTAAAGGGATCTTTTACATTATTTTAACAGGTGGATTTATTTATTTTTCTCTAATAAAAAAAGAAGAATATGACTTGATTAAACAGGAGCAAAGGAAGCTATCCACTTTAATTAATTCTATGGTGGATTATGTTATTTTTAAAGATGGGAATGGACGTTGGATTCAAGCAAATCAATTTTGTTTAAAGCTGTTTCGATTAGAATTTGTAAATTATAAAGGAAAGACCGACGACGAACTTATAAAATATACCCCCTTTTACCGGAAGACACTGCTTCAGAACAAAGATAGAGATGAGCTTGCATGGAATGATGGAAAACAATTTCGGAGTGAAGAAATAATTCCACTCCGAACTGGAGAAACAAAAACCTTTGAAACCATAAGAGTACCGTTGAAAAATCCAGACGGAAGCAGAAAGGCGTTAGTAGTGATTGGTAGAGATATTACTAAAATGAAGGATACAGATGATCACTTGAGGAAAACAGAAAAGCTCTCGGTTGTAGGAGAACTGGCAGCTAGCGTTGCTCATGAAGTGCGAAATCCACTCACTTCTATTAAAGGATTTATTCAATTATTGGAATCAGGAGAGAATAAGAACAAAGCATACTTTGATATTATTCTTAAAGAACTGGATCGCATCAATGAGATTGTAGGGGAGTTGCTTGTATTAGCCAAACCTCAGGATATAATATTTCAAACATGTAATGTTGTTCCTATATTAAAAGATGTCTGTTCATTATTGAAATCTGAATCTAATATGCAATCCGTTGAATTAATCTTACATGTTGATGATGATATTCCGTCGATTAACTGCAATGTAAATCAATTAAAACAAGTATTCATCAATATTATAAAAAATGCAATCGATGCCTCCTATAAGGGTGGAGAAGTAGAAATCATAGTGAAAAATCAAAAAAACGGCTATGTTTTAACTCAGATAAAAGATAATGGAATAGGGATATCTGCCGAACGTCTCCAGCGAATAGGCGAACCTTTTTATTCTCACAAGGAAAAGGGAACTGGCCTTGGATTAACCATTTGCTTCAAAATTATTGAATCTCACCGTGGAAAAATATTATTTGAAAGTGAACTTAATAAAGGAACAACAGTGGACATTTTGCTGCCTATACAATCATAAGTTTATAGTAATATTGTTATGTAAACTAAAAAGTTTATTTAAAAGGATGTGCTCCTTTAGACACATCCTTTTAAATAATTATTTTGACCAATGAGTTTGAATAAACTCGTCACGCCCAGATTTTTTACGGTCTTCTTTATATTCATCGGGACTCTTTTTATAAAAGTCCTGATGATAATCTTCAGCAGGGTAGAAAGTAGCAGCTGGAAGGATTTCCGTAACAATTGGCTTTTTAAATTTACCACTATCTGCTAAAGCCTGCTTGGATCTTTCAGCGATTTCCTTTTGTTCCTCTGTATGATAAAAAATAGCGGTACGGTATGAATCGCCACGATCTTGGAATTGACCTCCTGCATCCGTTGGGTCAATTTGCTGCCAATAAATCTCCAGCAATTTTTCATATGGAAACACGGAAGGATCAAACGTTATCTGTACCACCTCATAATGGCCACTAGTACCGGATTTCACATCTTTATAGGTAGGATTCTCTAAGTGACCGCCTGAATAACCTGATACCACTTTTTCAATGCCATCCCACTGATCAAAGGGCTTTACCATACACCAAAAGCATCCGCCTGCAAACGTTGCTAGTTCTAAATGATTCGTCATGTTGAATTCCTCCAAAAAAAAGCACGATTTATTTAGGATATTATCATGTTCATAGATTGGAATCAATTAAGACACTTTATTCCTTTCTGCCAAGTAGGAAAAAAGCATGAGAAATTTGGGAAAAAATTTATCTTTGATGTTCTTAATAATGAAATTCCACAATATAAATGATGTATATTAAGGTGATGCCTCCTTACCACTATCAAACGGAGACACTCGGTCATGCTGTGGGTCCAAAACCTTAGACGCTTGTCGTCAAGAGTGTGATGTGAGGAGGGGTTAAATGCCCCAATCAAAATAATAGAAAAAATAATGATGCGTTTCTTTATGAAGAGTCGCATCATTATTTTTTTTATAAACAAAGAGACAAATAGATAATAAGTTCTATAGGGAGTTAAAAAAGGGGGAGTGGACGATTGACTTATCATCAAAGAATGTCTTTCTTTGCTGTTATCGATTCATTTATCGTGCTAACCGCTATATTCCTAAGCCGATTTTTGGTTACAGCATCCTTTTATGTTGTCACTATTCCAATTCTCATTAGTTCCATTGTTTTACTTATAAGCCACCATTTTTTCTCGTTTAGATTTAAACTATATAAAAAAGCATGGGAATATGCGAGTGTAGATGAGTTGTTAATTATTTGCAAATCGGTTACATTTTCTGTTATTACAGCAGGTCTTGTGCAGAAACTTATTAATCATGAAATATTTTTTCGTGTTCTAGTTGTTACTTGGCTACTTAATATTTTATTAATAGGTGGATCACGCTATTGCTGGAGAATTATCGGAGACAACGTTCTTTATAAAGTTCAAAATAAAAAAAGAACTCTAATCATTGGTGCTGGAGCTGCAGGACTAATGGTAGCTAGACAATTAAAACGTTCAAAAGATGCAGGGCTTTTGCCTGTAGGATTTATTGACGATGACAAAAAAAAGATGCATCTTGATATATTAGGAATTCCTGTATTAGGAAAGGTACCGGAAATAGAGCGAATAGTTAAGGAGAAAAATATTGATCATATCATTATTGCGATTCCTTCTTTGAAAAAAAGGGAACTAACGGTTATTTTCAATGAATGTCTAAAAACAAACGCAAAAACACAATTACTTCCTATGATTGAGGACTTACTTACCGGAAAGGTATCTATTAATCATTTTCGCGACGTGAAGGTAGAGGATTTATTGGGACGTGATCCCGTCGAATTAGATATTGAAAGTATTTCGGAAAACATTACTGATAAAACGATTTTAGTTACAGGAGCAGGTGGTTCTATTGGCTCCGAAATTTGCAGACAAATTTCAAATTTTGCCCCCAAAAAATTAATATTACTCGGTCATGGTGAGAATAGCATTTATACCATTAACTTAGAGTTACAGAATCACTTTTCCCATACATTTATAGATTATATTCCGGTCATAGGGGATCTTAATGATCTAAATAAGTTGATGTCTATCATGAAAACCTATAAGCCTGATGTTGTTTATCATGCTGCTGCCCACAAACATGTACCATTAATGGAGAAGTATCCCGAGGAAGCAGTTAAAAATAATTTAATCGGAACGGTAAATCTAGCAAAAGCCGCAAGTTCAAATAATGTCGAAACATTTGTCATGATTTCCACGGATAAAGCTGTTAATCCAACAAGTGTTATGGGAGCCAGCAAGAGACTTGCGGAGATGATGGTTCAATATTTCGATACCGTAAGCGAAACAAAATTTGTTGCCGTAAGATTTGGCAATGTTTTAGGAAGCCGAGGAAGTGTTGTGCCTTTATTTAAAAAGCAGATTGAGAATGGTGGACCTGTGACAGTGACACATCCTGATATGGTTCGTTATTTTATGACCATTCCAGAGGCATCGAGATTAGTTATTCAAGCGGGATCCCTGTCCAAGGGTGGAGAAATATTTGTACTGGATATGGGAGAGCCAGTTAAAATAGTGGACTTGGCCAAGAATTTGATAAAGCTTTCCGGTTACAATGAGGATGAAATAGATATTACATTTACTGGAATCAGAGCTGGAGAAAAACTATATGAGGAATTGCTTCAAAAAGATGAGGTGTATGAGCAGAAAATTTATCCCAATATTTATATTGGGAAAACATCCAATATTTATATAAATGAAATCGAAGATATTATGACTAACTTTTTGCACCTAGATAAGGAAGAGTTAAAAAGACGACTCTTAGATTTAGCTAACAGCCAAAAGATAGACCATGCAATATTACATGCATCAATATAAAAGCAGAGTTTTTATCTGCTAAGGCTAATTTCGCACAGATTGTTGCCTTTCGTATAAATTCATCAACCCGTATAACTCAAATACTTCGTGGTTTCTTTTCGTGAGAAAATTTACAAAAATTACCTATTAACTTTGTATATGACCTATATTAAGGTCTAAAAGCAACAAAGTGTACGAAAAGAGCTTTTGTTAAAAACAGAAATGTTGGATGTGATTTTTTGAAGAGAATGATAGATGTATTGTTGTCGTGCCTGTTGCTTCTGTTATTACTGCCCTTCATTCTAATCATTGGTGTTTTCGTTCGAATCAAGCTAGGATCACCCATTCTATTTAAACAGAAGCGACCAGGATTGTATGAGAAACCATTTTATCTATACAAATTTCGAAGTATGACCGACGAAATGGATCGGCATGGACAATTGCTGCCTGATGAACAGCGATTAATTCCGTTTGGAGTATTCCTTAGAAAGTATAGTCTAGATGAACTGCCACAGCTTCTTAATGTCTTAAAAGGTGATTTGAGCTTAGTTGGACCAAGGCCACTCTTAATGGAATATCTCCCATTATATACAAAGGAGCAAGCAAAAAGACATTTAGTAAAGCCAGGGATAACTGGATGGGCACAGATAAATGGCAGGAATACGCTCACCTGGGAGGAAAAATTTCAGCTTGATGTCTGGTATGTTCGACACCGTTCCCTATTTCTTGATTTTAAAATTCTATGGTTAACAGTCCAAAAGGTCCTGAAAAAAGAGGGTGTCTCACAGTATAACCATGTTACGATGGAAAAGTTTCAAGGAACTTTTCCACTTGAAAGAAAGGATAATAGATTATGAGAATTCTATTATCGGAAGAGGTGAATTAAATGCTAAAGTTAACAAAAAACAAACGTATTTATCTTTCCGCACCACATATGAGTGGAAATGAAATGAAATATATACAAGAAGCATTTGATTCCAATTGGATTGCACCGCTTGGTATTAATGTAGATGAATTCGAGATAGGAATCGCAAATTATATTGGAGCCAAGGGAGCTGTTGCAGTTAGTTCCGGAACTGCAGCCATTCACTTGGCTTTATTATTATTAGATGTTACTAGAGGAGATACGGTGTTTTGTTCCACTCTCACATTTGTCGCGAGTGCAAATCCAATTCTTTATCAAGGCGCCGAGCCTGTCTTTATTGATTCTGAACCAGAATCCTGGAATATGTCTCCCGATGCTTTAAAGAAGGCATTTGAGGATGCGGCTAGGAAAGGAAAGCTGCCTAAAGCCGTTATCATCGTAAATCTATATGGACAATCTGCTAAAATGGATGAACTGCTTTCCATTTGCAATGCTTTTCAGGTTCCAATTATAGAGGATGCAGCGGAATCGTTAGGATCCAAATATAAAGGAAAATATAGCGGAACATTTGGGAATTATGGAATATTCTCGTTTAACGGAAATAAAATAATTACCACATCCGGTGGGGGAATGCTTGTATCGGATAATGTAGAGGAATTAAAAAAAGCTCGGTTTTTAGCTACTCAAGCCCGTGATCCGGCCATCTATTATCAGCATAGCCAGTTAGGATATAATTATCGGCTCAGTAATGTTCTGGCTGGCATCGGTAGGGGCCAATTAGAGGTTCTGGATGAGCGGATTAAGCGAAAAAGAGAAATTTTTCAACTATATGAAAATGAATTGAAGAATCTTCCCAGTATCCATTTTATGAAAGAAATGAAGGACAGCTTTTCCAATAGATGGCTAACAGCAATAACCATTAATGAAAAGAAGGCTTGTATCACTGTGCAAGAGATTATTGAAGCATTAGCAGAGGATAATATAGAAGCAAGACCAATATGGAAGCCGTTACACCTACAGCCACTTTTCAAAAATGCTCCATACTATTCACATAATAAAGAAGAAAGCATATCCGAAACATTATTTTTAACAGGTATTTGCTTACCTTCTGGTACGAGTATGACAATGGAAGATCAGTTAAGAGTAATTAATTCCATAAAACAATTACTGGCTCATTCAATATAGTATAAAAGCTGATGTGGAGGTCTATATGGATAAAACAATCCAATTTTCTGATATGTTAACCATTCTAAAAAGGCGTTGGCTATTCATCGTACTCCTTACCTTTCTTGCGGCTTCCATTAGCGGTATTCTTTCTTATGTTATATTAAAACCTGTCTACCAGGCATCCACACAAATCTTAGTAAACCAAAAAAATCCAAGCACTCAAATAGATACATCATTCCAGCAAAGTAATGTCGATTTAATTAATACCTATAGAGATATTATAAAAAGCCCTATCATATTGGAAAAGGTAATCCATAATCTAAACCTCGATATGTCTATTGAAAACCTAAACAAAAATATTACCGTCACAAGCCAGCAAAATTCACAAGTATTTACTCTCTCAGTGCAAAATAATAACCCAGCAAAAGCTGTAGAAATTGCCAATAATATTTCCGATACCTTTCATGATGATATTCCAAGTATTATGAAGGTCGATAATGTTAATATTCTAGCGAAGGCAGAGTTAAAACAAAATCCAATTCCTATTAAACCGAACAAAATATTGAATATTACTATCGGTTTATTAGTAGGCTTTATGTTTGGTAGCGGAATAGCATTATTACTGGAAATTTTAGATAGCACCTTAAAAAGCGAGGACGATATTATGGATGTTCTTGGTGTGTCTGTAATTGGTACCATCCCAAGAATAGAAAAAATATCGACTAGAAGAAAAAGGAAATTTGCAAGGAAAAACGCGGGAGTTGAGACAATTGCCACAGAAGCAAAGGAATCTGGATAAAAAGGAAATCAGTTTAGTTGCTTATTATAAACCTCAATCGTACATTACAGAACAATACCGTTTGTTAAAAAATAATATCCAATTTTCTTCTGTCGATGAGGAAATAAAATCTATTGTTATCACTTCTCCTGAACCAGGGGACGGAAAAACTACTACATCTGCCAATTTGGCGATTGTTCTCGCCCAGCAGGGGAAGAAAGTTATTTTGGTAGATGCTGACCTAAGAAAGCCATCTATTCATTATTGCTTTAATTCAAGTAATCTACATGGGTTAACGAATGTATTGACCAAAGAAATCAGCCTACAAAGTGCAATTTTAAAAACACATATTCACCATTTAGAAATATTAACTAGTGGACCAATACCGCCAAATCCGTCGGAACTATTGGAATCCAAGGCAATGGAAATGATTCTTTTTCAGCTGCAAGAGAGTTATGATTTTGTCGTTATCGATACACCTCCTATTCTTGCCGTTTCTGACTCACAGATTTTAGCAAATAAGTGCGACGGGGTCATTTTGGTAGTATCAAGCGGCAAAACGCGAAAGGATGCAGCCTGGAAATCTAAAAATATTTTGCTTCGTGCAAATTCCCGTTTAATCGGTGTCGTCATGAATGGTATGGTGCAAGAAAGAGGAGAGGATTATTATCAATATGGCCCATCATCCAAATAAACGACCTTTGAAATCCTCGGCAATTAGGGAGATGAATGGTTTAATCGATACCCATAATCATATATTGCCATCCATAGATGATGGGCCAAAGAATTTGTCCCAGTCCTTAGAAATGGTGCAAGACGCAATTAATTCAGGGATTACTCATGTTTTTGCAACTCCTCATCATAGGAATGGACAATATGTGAATTCCAAAAAACACATCCTCCTCCTTGTGCAGGAGCTAAATTCTTACTTAAATCGTGAAAATATACCGCTTTATATTCATGCAGGACAGGAGGTAAGAATTCATCTCGACATCTTTTCCTCCATAGAAGAGGATGAAATACTGACAATGAATGATGGGGGAAAATACTTATTGCTGGAGCTCCCACCTATTGATCTGCCCCGAAATACGCAGGCAGTGGTCTATGAATTACTCTTAAGGGGAATTGTCCCAATAATAGTTCACCCGGAGAGAAATACCTTTCTGCAGCATAATCCTGAAAAAATATTCGATTTGGTCCAAGAAGGAGCACTCATTCAGTTAACAGCAGGAAGTATAACCGGTGCTTTTGGGAAAAAAATACGTATCTTTTCAGAAAAATTATTACAGCATCAATTAGCCCATTTGGTAGCATCTGATGCACATAACTGTACAAAAAGAGGATTCCTATTAAGGGAAGCGTATGAAATGATTACGGAATCCTTTGGTTTCGAACGCACGCTTTCCTTACAGGCAAACGCAGAGGCTCTCCTAAGTGGTAAACCAATCTTGACTGCACCTCCTGTACCAATAAAGAGAGGAATCTTATCTTTTATGATTAGCAGGTGAAGGATGGTGTTTGTTAAGTTGCATTCACTAGAAGCCAATTCTTATAATCATCGAAATAACCTTCTATTTAAAGCTGCTTTAATAATCATGGCGATTTTATTACACCAATCACAGGTAATATTGGGGATTAATATCTCTTTTTCCGATATTTTTTGCTTTGTTCTTTTTCTTCTTTTATTAATAAACAAAGAAGCAAGGATACCTGTTGCACCAACGATTTTCTTCTTAGTCGTTTCTATTACTGTATTATCATCTGCAGTTTTTTTTATTCCAGCCATTGTCATGTATAATCCTTCGGCAATGTCGTTAGCCAATGATTATATGAAGCTTGTGGCTATTTTTATTTACTTTATCGTTGGTTACAATCTTACAGAAAAAAGGTACGTCCTAAAAACGATAAAATGGTATTCACGTTCCGGAATAATGATTGGCGGATTAGGAACTATATTCACACTTTTTCATATTCATTATCTTTCTAGTCTTTTGTTTTTTGATAACACGAGATATAGGGGATTGATGATTGATCCAAACTATTTCTCCGTATTGCAAATATCTGCTTTTGTATATTTTAGCCGAGTAGAAATGAAGATGCGATATAAGTTAGCCGCATTTTTTGTTTTACTTTTTTCCGTGTTAATATCAGGTTCCAAAACGGGCATCATGACACTTATTGGCTATTTCACTTTTCGTCTTTGTGAATACATTCTGTTAAAAAGAAAAGGAATGCTCGTTATAATCGGACAATTGCTTGTTCTTGGGTGTTTACTTATCCTAATACCTGTTGTAGTGGCTTCTTTAGATTATATTTTCCAGTATTTAAGTAATGTAGTGCCCTCCTTTTCAAGAATACAGCTGCTTTTTACCGACTTTAGCGGAGCCTTTTCGGAAAATGGTTCCGGCAGAACCGTAACATGGGAAGTTGCTTTACACCTTATACAGCTTTCACCGCTTATTGGTATTGGCATCGGTACTTATTCGAGTATTGCAAACGAATTATTCTATGAAAATCATATTTCCCATAATACGTTTTTGCAATTATCTTCTGAATGGGGGTTACCGCTTGCATTTCTCTTTTTTATGTATATCTTGATTATCCTCTGGAAGGCAACCACAGCCAGAGTAAACAACAGCACTAATACGATATTAAGAGATATTATTATTATCCTATTATTAGGATCATTAGCTATTTCTTTAAATAATGCAAGAATTCTTTGGCTCGTTTTAGGTGCGTTAGTATCTTCATTAAAGCAGAATGATTCGGTCAAAAATGCGGGGGAGAAAGATGTTCAAGAGATTTTACCTTTATATCAAAAGGAAAAGGAATATCATGCATAGCTTCCTTGAAAATGCAGATTATATGTCTGCAGGAACTTATGCGTACGATAACAGTATTAAATATATTGCACGTTGCGACCCTTCTACCATCCATAAAGCGGATGAAATTTTTCAAAAGAATTATTATCAATTATGTATAAGGCTTCTTATTTTAGTGTTAAGAAAAATACTGTTTAATCACAAAATTAAGATTGCCCATATTCATCTGGACAAAGAAAACTTTTCCGGATCTGTCTTTAGACCTGTACGAAGTATAACAGGCTATAGTGACAGCAGAATATTCGACTTTGATCATCATAAAGTGATGAATATCTTCGCTAGAAAAGAAGTTTTTTATTCTACCATTAATCACTATGAATATTTCAAGAAGTATTTTCCCATTCCTCCCATGTTGATGAAGGATGAGGAAAATTTGTTCATTATGGAGGAATTAATTCCATTTAAGCAATTTAATAAGTGGGATGAGAACGACTACTCTTATGTTATAGAAGAATTATTTTATCGGTACTTAGAATATTTTAATGACTGCAAACAAAATGGAAATTTTTATTACAAGAACTCTCTTTCGTTATATCAGTCAGAGAGTGAAGCAAGTGAAATCCAATCGTTCTTCAAAGAAATTAATCCATGTTTATTAACGATGAATTTTCCATGTTTAAAGCTGCATGGGGATCTTTGGACGGCAAATATCATGCTGCTAGAGAGGGCAACCAATCAAATATATGTTATCGACTGGGAGTATTCCAATGATTATATATTCTTTTATGATATATTCCATTTAATATGGCTTGAGTTATATGTAAATAATAACGAATTTTATCTTTATAAATATATCCATGGTGAAATGGATATTTTTTTTGAAGGGATTTTTACTTTATTTGATTTAACCTTTCAAAAGGAACATCGTTTGGATTATTTATATATTTACTTTTTGAATTTTCACAAGGAAAGGGTAGTGCATTTACATAAAAGCGAAAGACAACATTTTATTCATCGGTTCAAAAAAACAGTAGAATCCATAAAGAAAGAAGGTACGAAGCATTTATATAAAAAAATAAGTCAGTAGGCGATTTGATGAAAAAAACCGTGATTATATTAATGCTAGTCACAATTATTTCGAAAATATTAGGATTTGCAAGGGATATCACATTATCGTATTTCTACGGGGCATCTAGTATCAGTGATGTTTATTTAATTTCCTTAACTATTCCTGCCATTATATTTTCTATCGTCGGAAAAGGGATATCCGTAGGATTTATTCCTATGTATACCCGAATCGAAAATAAAAGCGGGTCGCAAAAAGCATCCTTATATACCAATAATCTTTTAAATTTATTGATCGTTATTTCAATGGTCATATTTCTAATCGGTATTATTTTCACGGAAACGATTGTAAAGCTGTTTGCTTCCGGCTTTGAAGGGGAGACCCTTGCTCTAACCGTCCAATTCACACGAATTTCACTTACAAGTGTATTTTTTACCGCATTAATATATGTTTATTTAGCGTTCCTACAAGTTAAAGGAGCGTTTATTATTCCAGCTATTATGGGATTACCTGCCAATATTATCACGATTGGCGCTATTTTTTTAAGTTCCTATACAAGCATATATATTTTAACACTAGGAATCATATTATCCAGCTTGTCTCAGCTTTTGCTGTTATTTATATTTAGCTACAAGCATGATTTTCGATATAAATTCACACTAGATTATAAGGATGAAAATATAAGAAAAATGGCGATTTTAGCTTTACCTGCAATAGTTGGAACTTCGGTCGCGCAAGTAAATTTGTTAGTGGATCGGACACTTGCATCCCGAATCGTGAAGGGAGGGATAACAGCCCTCGATTATGCTAATACATTGAGTGTTGTGATTATTGGCGTGTTTGTACTATCCATCAGTACCGTGCTATATCCTAAAATATCGAAATTGATTGCAGAAGATAATATAGATGGAATGAAATCCGTGTTTTCAAATGCTATTAACATTATCAATATTTTAGTCATTCCTGCTGCAATAGGATGTATGTTCTTCGCAAAGCCAGTCGTGGAATTACTTTATGGAAGGGGTCGGTTTGATTCTGACGCAATAGAAATGACATCCTATGCCTTGTTTTTTTATTCTATTGGAATCATAGGTTTAAGCCACAGAGAAAATTTATCCAATGCATTCTATGCTCTTCAAGATACGAAAACACCAATGATTAATGCAGGGCTGGCAATGCTTCTTAATATTATTTTGAATCTTATTCTATCCAGAATACTAGGGATTGGTGGCATCGCATTAGCCACGAGTATATCGACGACCTTTTGCACTTTTTTGCTGATAGTGAGCTTGAGGAAAAGGTTGGGAAAGCTAGGTTTGAAAAAGCTGTCTTTCTCCTTTGTAAAAATTATTACCGCTTCAATCGTAATGGGAGGGATAAGCAAGTATTTTTATAACATATTAATAAGCAAAATTGGCATTATATCTACGTTTTTTCTTTCCGTAACGTTAGGAGTTTTGGTATACATTGCTATTTTACATCTTTTAAAAGTAAAGGAAATTGACATGATCGTTTTACTGCTAAAGGGGAAATTAAAGAAATCATTCGCTAAGGAAGCCGCTTAAGGGCCATACTTAACGGCAGGAGGAGTTCACATGAAAATTTTGGTTGTTTCTACTGTGTCAGGAACGATTAATTCTTTTTTAATTCCACATATAAAATGGTTAATCGAGCAAGGAAATGAGGTTAGCATAGCCTCTAATTACGTGGAGGACATGGACAAAGAATTAGTGGAG
The DNA here is from genome assembly GCF_018343615.1 of Bacillus sp. FJAT-49736. Taxonomy (GTDB): domain Bacteria; phylum Bacillota; class Bacilli; order Bacillales; family Bacillaceae_C; genus Margalitia. The sequence continues at coordinate 1,250,469 of NZ_JAGYPI010000001.1, forward strand.
CTTGGTTGCTCCACTTATTGGATTCCTTTTCAAAGAAATCCCTTCAAAATAGATAACTATAAAGCTATAAAAAGTGTAAAACAAATAGTATTAGAGGGAAATTATGAGATGGTGCATGTTCATACTCCTATTGCCTCCTTACTGACCAGGTTCGCATGCCGAAAAATAAAAGGGCTTAGAATGGTTTACACTTGTCACGGATTTCATTTTTTCAAGGGAGCGCCAAAGAAGAATTGGCTTATTTATTATGCATTAGAGAGATTAGCTGCAAGATGGACAGATGTATTAATTACTATGAATGAAGAAGATTATGGTTATGGCATGAAATTATCATTAAGATCGAATATCCCTTGCTATAAAGTACATGGGGTTGGAATTGACTTAAATAAATTTTCCCCGATTACGCCAGAGGAAAAATTAACTTTGCGGGCGGAGTATCAATATGCTTCCGATGACTTCATTGTTATATATGTTGGCGAGTTAAGCCATCGAAAACAGCAAGATTTATTAATAAAAGCCATTAGCAGACTTCATAAAAATATCCATTCTATAAAGCTTTTACTTGTTGGTGACGGAGAAATGTTAGAACGATATAGAAAGTTGGCAGCTCATTATGATTTAAACAATCATGTAGAATTTTTAGGGTACCGAAGGGATATCCATAACCTTATGGCTTTGTCGGATATTGCAGTTTCCACATCCAGACAAGAAGGTTTGCCAGTAAATATTATGGAAGCCATGGCTACAGGCTTGCCCATAGTGGTGACTAATAGCAGGGGCAATCGAGATTTAATTACAGACCATTATAACGGTATTGTTGTTGGAATAAATGATGATGAAGCATGTGCAAGCGCAATTGAAAAAATATATATGTCTAATAAAATACAAAGTTATTTTTCTAAAAATAATTTGGATAGGATCCAAGCATATAATATAAAAAACATTCTTTCGGAAATGGCAGTAGTTTATTCTAAAATATTGGACGTCAAGAAGAAACCATTAGGAAATACTATAAAGCTACAGAATTATGGTGAGGAGCGAAAAATATGAGCGCTGAGCTTCGTATTGCCTATATTTTACAAATCCACAAAAACCCTGAACAAGTAAATAAGTTTATTGAACAGCTTAGTGCCGAACAAAACGCAGATGTATATGTTCATATTGATAGGAGACATTACGATCAATTAAAAAACAAGATAGTAAACCATTCAAACGTGACGGTTTTAAATCAAAGTTTGATTTGTGAGTGGGGAGATTTTAGCCAGGTCGAAACAACTCTTCTGTTACTGAGAGAAGTTTTATCTACACAGAAACATTATGATTTTGTCTGCTTAAAAAGTGGTCAGGATTTATTAGTAAGAGAAGGCTTCCACGACTTTCTGGCGATGAACAAAGGGAAAATATTTATGAATTTTTTAGATATAACATGGAAGAACAAAGGGGTAATTCTCCTTAACTGGCCAAAGGTAACACGACATAGATATAAACCCTCCCATCCATTTAGAATGTATAGAAGAACCATAAAGTTCTTATATGATAAAGGTATTAAGATTTTCCCCAATACAAATTATTGGCAGGGTGATTTTGAGCTTTATTGTGGTTCACAATGGTTTACGATTTCCTTCGAAGCAGCACAGTATATTACTCGCTTTATAGATGAAAATGATTGGTTTTATCGATATTTTGAAAAAACCTATACACCGGATGAATGGTTCTTTCACACGTTATTAATGAACTCACCATTTAAATCACAGATAGTTAATAACAACCATGTTTTCTTAAAAAAAGGGACAACAATAAGAGATAGAAATTCTCCTGTCTGTTTGACGGAAGCTGATATATCGATAATCGAGAAATCTCAGCAATTTTTTGCAAGGAAATTCGATGAAGCAATTGATAACAAAGTCATAGATTACTATGTGAATAAGATTTGTGGAGCAATCTCAAAAAGTAATTTTAATCATGAAAATTAATGGTGATATGAAAGCGGTGATATTATGAAGCTATCTTATAAAGAAATAGAAAGCCTCAGCAATCAATTCGGTACATCCTTTTATGTATTCGATGTTCATAAATTACGTGACAATTATCGAAAATTACACACAGCATTTCAAAGCAGATATCCAAACTTGATCATTGGCTATTCCTATAAAACGAACTATGTCCCTTATTTATGTAAGGAAATGGATTCATTAGGAGCTTATGCAGAGGTTGTTTCTAAATTAGAATATGATTTAGCTGTAAAAATTGGGGTGGATCCAAAGAAAATTATATTTAATGGACCGATAAAATCATGCGAGGATATTAAAGAAGCACTGGATAATGAAAGTTTACTAAATATTGACTCCCTTTATGAAATGGACCATGTCATTTCCTATTGTATAGACAATCCGGATCGGCACATAAAAATTGGAGTTAGATTAAACTTTGATATTTCTCGTTCCGGAAATAATGTACTTCAAGAAGGGTATGAAAAAAGCAGATTTGGGATTTGTGTTGCAAATGGAGATTTCGAACATGTACTTAGGAAATTCGCAGAAATAGAAAATATTATAGTTAGTGGACTTCATGCACATTTCTCCACGAAGGAAAGAAAAGTAGAATCCTATTGTTCCATTACAGAAGAGCTTTGTCGCATTGCTAAAAAATATAGGCTGGACACGATAGAATATATAGATATTGGCGGAGGATTTTATGGGGAATTACCTCCAGCGTTTGCTGCCCAAGCACCAAGCTTTGATGATTATGCAAGCGCCATTTGTGGGGTTCTTAACCGCGAATTTCCATACGAGAACAGGAAACCTTATTTAATATTGGAGCCGGGAATATCCTTAGTGGCGAATGTATTTACTTTTATAACAAAGGTCGTCGAAACGAAAAGTATAGATGATCAATTTTTTGTAGTCGTAGATGGAAGTGTTCATAATATAAAACCAACCATGCATAAACGCAATCTGCCTATGCATTTTTTTTATAGCCGCGAAGAAATTCAGGAAATCTGTCACTTTCATTTAGTTGGATATACATGTATGGAAAAGGATTACTTAGCTTTTGATGTGGAAGGGAAGCTTCCTGCTAAAAATGATTATATTTCGTTTGAAAATGTCGGGGCCTATACCATTGTTTTTAATCCTCCTTTTATAAAAGAACGTCCGGCTATTGTAGCATTTGACCATAATTCCTATATACAAATTCGAAAAAAGGAAACTCTAAAAGAGTTTCTTCATGAGGATTTATATTTATTTTCTTAGGGGAAGGGATATCATTGAATATTTTAATTACGAGTGCGGGCAGACGGGTTAAATTAGTTCAGTACTTTAAGGAGGAGCTCCAAAAAATTGGCGGGAAATTGATTGCCATTGATTGTGATTCAACAGCACCGGCTCTACTATTTGCAGATTACGCTGAAACGGTTCCAGTAATTACACATCCGGATTATATCCAAACAGTTAAATATCTCTGTAAAAAGTATCAAGTTCATGCATTACTGAGCCTCATAGATCCGGAATTAAGCATATTAGCCAACCATAAAAGTGAGTTTGCTAAGGAAAATATAAAAGTGATTGTTTCTAAGAAAGAATTAGTTGATATTTGTCTAGACAAATATCACACCTTTAAATTCTTACGAAAACATGGGATACCTGTAGTACCTACTTATGTAAAGAAAGATGATATTTTAGCAGACATTGATAACCAAAAGCTTTTATTTCCATTGATCATGAAACCCAGATATGGAAGTGCAAGTATTGGAATCGCGAAAATCCAATCAATCGAGGAATTGGATACGCTTTGGCTAGAAGATGATCAGCAAGTTATCCAGCCTTTCATTAGCGGGGATGAATTTGGAATGGACGGATATGTCGATTTGGTGAGCCTTGAAGTTACAAATATTTTTTGTAAAAGAAAAATAAAGATGAGGGCAGGTGAAACGGATAAATCTGTATCAATCTTGGATGATGAGCTTACCCAGCTGATGAGGAAAGTAATTAGTCTGTTAAAACCAATCGGTCCCATCGACATTGATTGCTTTAAAACAGATAAAGGATATCTCCTTTCTGAAATAAATCCACGATTTGGAGGCGGATACCCTCATGCACATGAAATGGGACAAAATTTTGTGAAAAATATCCTACACAACTTAACAGGAAAACCAAACGAAGTGATGGTTGCTAATTATGACGAAGGGGCTGTAATGATAAAGTTTGATGATGTGATGGTTCTTCCTTCGATTGGAGTGAAATTGGAATGTATAAAGTAATATCATATAAAGAAAGATCAGTGTGGGAAGAAAAATTATCACAATTAAACAAAAGAGATCTATTTTATCAACATACCTACTGTATGTTGAATCAATTTACGGGAGATGGCGACCCTTTTTTATTTTTCTACGAGGATGGAAGCGGGAATAGGCTTTGCTATGCATTTTTAAGAAGAAAAATTAATGTATTAGAATTTATGAAAGAAGAAACAGAATCGGATATTTATGATATTATAACACCCAGCTATGGCTATGGAGGGCCATTGTTTAATGAATTAAATACACAATTTTTAATAGATTTTAGACGAGAATTTGAAAGTTATTGTAAAAAGGAAAATATTATTTGCGAATTTATTCGCTTTCATCCTTTATATCAAAATCAATCGTTATTAGAGACATTAATGGATATATCGTATGATAGAGAAACCATTTTTGTAGATTTAACAAAAAGTGAAGACGAAATTTATCATGATTATCATAAAAATCATAAAAGAAATATGAATAAAGCAAGTAAAAATCAGTTGAAATTCAAGGTTTTTCAACACGAGAACCGTTTTCATGTCATCGAGAAATTTTATGAGATGTACAAAAACACAATGAATAAGGTAAAGGCATCATCCTATTCGTACTTTTCTTTGGATTACTTGGAAGAACTAATTAAAGGTTTTTATCATGAATCTATGATAGGGGCTGTTTATCATAATGAGCGGATGATTGCAGCAGCAATATGCCTTTATGATGGCAATGCCCTTCATTATCATTTGGGCTGTTCAGAGGAAGAATTTCTGAATCTCGGCTCCAATGTCTATCTCCTTCACAATATAGCAATTTGGGGGAAACGTAATGGTTTAAGTATTTTTCATCTAGGTGGGGGACATATCGGCAGAGACTCTCTTTTTCAATTTAAGCATCGGTTCAATCCGAGTGGGACATTACCTTTTTATATCGGCAAGAAAGTACATGATCCAATTCTATATAACCATTTAGTTGCTAAATGGGAGAACTATTACCAACAAAAATCCTTACCAGAATTTTTTCCGGCGTACCGTGGAAAAGTACGAACTCCTGAGAATTCATATGGCAATTAAAAAAAGAGGAAACGCTTTTTGTTCCTCTTTTCTCTATATAAATATTTTTTTTATCTCTTTAAATCGTTAATGCATTACTCTATGGTAGGCGACCAATCTGAGTATAGGCCGCTTCCATTACAGCCAGGGCAATCAATTGGTGCCGTATAGGCAGTAAAAGCGGGGATAAACCCTCTGCCGCTACAATCCGGGCATTTTCCCAGTGATTCCATAGTTGAACGATGCTTCTCATATCTATCTGCTCTCCAATTGGAAAATGCATTTAGCAACCCCACCGAAAATCACCTCCGAACTTGAGCAAGTCTTGTGGCAAGCCAGCCTTAATATTTCATTTATTCCATTTTTATTATCTCCAAAATATTCATATTTATAATGGCACGATCCTTAAACTTTATTTCTAATACAGCGAAAATCCTAGTAAGGACCTAACTTTTAGCATAAAAAATAAGCTTCTTAAGAGAAGATGGCCCGATCTATGACATAATTAGGATTTAAATATACGAAAAATCAAATGCTTTTGGAATTTAACATTCTATACTAAAAAAGTCTTTATATTTATGGAATTGTAGTCGTTTATACGGGTGCAAATGGTCATAAAATAACCGCAAAATGACAGAAGAGCTTAAGTAAAATTATTCAGTTAGGGGAGAGGAATTAGATGATTAATGTAGACAAGTAGGTACATGGAATTATTTTTGTAAGAATTTTCCGATAATTAAGAGCGGATGTGTTATAATCTTATATAACACAGTGGCAGGGTGGGAGTGGTTACTTCCTTTTGAGAGGGGGGATCACTGTTGATTACGATTTACCAGGCGTTATCTTTAATGATTATGTTTGGATCACTAATTCTAACAGTGATTTCGGTAGTTGTTACCATTAGTAAGAAGAAATAACCCACCCTGCTGGCCAAAGTTTCGGGTAGGTTATCTAGCTTAAAACGGGCCACTGCCGAGCTTGCGCTAAACTGTGTTAGGAACTGTGGTTGGGTGCCACTGTTCCTTTTTCATTAAATGGCATTTTTGCCCTCACTTTTTTATTATATTGTACTTAATTCATTATATACAAAAAAATTTTTATATTCAAATGAACAGGAATATTGTAATCTTATTTTAAAAAATCTGTGAGGAAACAGCCATGAAATTGATTATTCAAGAAGATATAAAAAATGTAAATTGGGAAGACATGCAAAAGGTTTATTTGTCTGTAGGGTGGGTAAAGCATTCACCTGATGTTATAGAAAAAATATTTATGAATAGCAATGTAGCAGTTATCGTGAAATCCGAGGAACAAATTGTAGGCTTTGGAAGAGCAATTACAGACGGAGTCTTCAATGCGGCTATTTATGACGTAGTGGTACATAAAGACTTTCAAGGAAAGGGAATTGCAAAACAAATTCTTACTGCATTATTAAAAAAGCTTGAGGGTATTTCCTGTATTCATTTAATTTCCACGACTGGAAACGAACTGTTTTACCGTAAAATGGGCTTCAAACACTTGAAAACAGGAATGGCCATTTATACTAATCCAGCTCTTGATCAAGAGTATTTAGAGTAATGGGGATAAATGTGTATACTTCTGAATATATTGACATAGGTAAATGGATGGGAATGCATAGGGGCTAAGCATCCCCTTAATTCCCATTATTTTCTTCTGATTTCTAGCAACCTGCCATTTGAATATTTGATTTTTACTGTCTCACCAATGGTGTAATTTAAAAAGGTATTGCAATCCATCACTAATATTTTCCCGTTATCAAATTCCATGGCACATGATTCTGTTTTGGAATCGGTTGGAATGGATAGCTTTTTCTTTGTTTTACTTCCCGTCATTTTTTCTCCTGGTTTGGATGAATAATATTTTTCCGTGATTCTTACCTTTTCAAATGTTTGGATTGGATGATAGATAACTAAAGTTAACAGACAAATAATTAATGCTGCTAATAGCATGCATTTTATCCATATTTTCTTCATTTTGCTCACCTTTTTCGAACTATTCAATGTTTAGAGTGCGACTTTAAGACTCTCAAAATACTAATTTAATATTTTCTATTAACTCAAATGTATGGGGCAAAACTAGTAATTATGATTTTATTTACTCAATTTATGGAATTGTGCTTTAAGAAAAGAATTTTAGGAGAGATCACATTTCATTGTTTTAATAAATCTGTTTATTTTTTGAAACTTTTTCCTTCTTTGGAAAGTCTAATATAATGAAAAGTTTAAAAATCGACTATTTATTATATTCACTACATATGTAGGAGTGACATAAATTTTGAAGAAATCGCAGTGCGTAGGAGGGTTTCATGAATAAGAGGGTCTTGCTCTATACATTTATCGTCAGTTTCGTTCTTGTCTTACTATCTCCATTTTTATTTCCAGTGAAAGTGACCAGCTTTAGTGAATTAAAGGCACTAAGATTCGGTTTTCCATATCCATTTATCGAACAAACAAGTAATATTGTTCCTGCAAGGGAGGACTTTCCAATTACCTTAACAATGCTAAATCCTTTGAAAAATGTTACCCAAATACTCCTTGGAAATTTGGCTTTATCCGTTTTCAATGTGATGGTATTGTATTTGGCATGCTGGTATCTCATTAAGCGAATCGTAATGAGGAAGAAACGGGTTGTCGGGAGAAATATGAACAGTTGAGGAAGCTGGAGGGGCAAACTTTTTTATTTTGTCCCTGTAATACAAATAAAAAACTGTTGAAAATGAATGATTTTCCATATATCATTAAATAAACTGAATAGTCATTTTATAGATTATGGTTGATTGAGTTATCTGAAGATTCGACAATATCGTATTATCTCGAACATTATGTTAAAAGGTTATACTTCCATTACAAATAATGCATTGGATTCGGGGGAAAAAGGATGCCACCTATAGTTTCAGAGGAGTATAAAGTCAATAAAAAGAAAGCTATATTAGAAAGTGCATTAAAATGTTTTGCACAGAAGGGGTTCGAATTAGCGACTATTGATGATATATGCGCTCTTTCCGGAATGAGTAAAGGATCGATTTATAATTATTTCAAGACTAAAGATGATATATACATACAGCTTATGAATGAACAGACAAAAGCAAACTTTGAATTTTTTCAGGAAAAATTCAAATCGATCACATCTGCAGCTGGAAAGCTTCAAATACTTTTCGAAACCTATAGGGAAATATCTTTGACAGAGGAATTCAAAAATTTAATTCTTGTCCATGGAGAGTTTTGGCTATCCTCTTCCCGCAAAGAGGATGTTAGGAGCATAATGCTCGAAAGATACCAGAATATCTATAAGAATTTTGTCATGACTATTTTAGAAGAGGGAAAAGAAAACGGAGAATTTAAAACGGATATTGATTCATCTGTGATTGCGGCATTGTTTTGGACAATCATTGATGGGATTTGTCTAGATTATGCGGTTATAGGTGATGAATATCCTTATTGCAAGGTGTTTCACAAAACGGAGGAAATGATTTTTTCATTAATTTCACGATGATCCTTAATCAAAGCAAGTGAAAGCAGGTGGCAATGGTGAGTACCAATAGCATGCATACACATTTAAAACACATTCACGAATTAAAAAGAAAGAGATCTATTCAAAAGGTGCAGGAAGCCATTGAGTTATTGACAGACCAAAAGGAGAAGATAAACTTTAACAGTATTTCAAAGGCATCTGGCGTCAGTAAAGCTACACTTTATAAAAACCCTGAAATTCGAGCTTTAATTGAGAAATTAAGGAAGCAAAATCCAACTGTACCAACACTTTTGCAAATAAGACGTGAAAAAGAAGAAAAATTTAAAGGGATAATGATTTCGGCATTAAAGAAAAAAATCAAGATTCTAGAAGAAGAAAATAATGAACTGCGGGAAGAATTAAATCAAGCATATAAATGCCTTGAGAAATATCGCAATTCCGCATCATAACACATCTTTAACTTTTAAAGGAGCCTTTTTGGAAGGCTCCTTTATTAATTGATGTTACTTAAGACGACTTCCAAAAAGGGTTATCAATGCTTTTACAATTAATACAATTGAGAAAAGAATAACAATAATTGCGCCAACTACCATTAATACAGTAGCAAGAGTTGCAGGTATGATAGATGTTGATACAAGTGTTGGAAGGATTATTAAGGCAAATCCGGATAGAATCGCGTAGAAATACTGAAGATTCATCTTTTCCACCTCCTTGTAGCAATATATGTACAATCTATATCATTAGTGAAAAAAATCCGCATTTCAATAGTTCCATCATCCCACTGCATACAATTTACGTTGCAGGTAAAGCTAATACAGAAGAAAAAATATCATTCAAAGTGGGGGAATACTATTGAAAAAAATTGCTGTTATTTTTTTATCTATAGTATTGATTATCATGTCTGCAGCCTGCAGTAACACTAAACGCAACACAGGCAGTGATAAGGACGGTAAAAATACACTATACCAAAATATTGATAAAAAAGGTGTAATAACTATTGGCACGGAGGGGACATATGCTCCTTTTACGTTTCACGATAGTACCGGAAAACTAACAGGTTTTGATATTGATATTGCCAATGAAGTGGCGAAAAGACTTCATTTAAAACCAAAGTATATTGAAACAAAATGGGATGGAATGATTGCTGGCTTAGATGCTAAGCGTTATGACATGGTGGCAAATGAAGTAGCAGTCAGACCGGATCGATTAAAAAAATATGATATGTCTAGTCCATATATCGTCTCTAAGGCAGTTTTAGTCGTTCGTAAGGATAATAACGACATTAAATCCTTGGATGATTTAAAAGGAAAAAAAGTAGGACAATCACTTGACAGTAATTATCGCAAGATTGCGGAGGATCACGGAGCAACTAATACAGTGGTAGATGGCTTTAACCAAGCGATTGATCTTATTACATCAAAGAGAATAGATGCAACGATTAATGATAGCTTATCCTATTTGGATTTGAAGAAGCGTCGTCCTGATTTGCCTATCAAACAAGTGTATGAAGAAAAGGAAGCGACCAGCAATGCTTTTCTCTTCCGAAAAGGAAATAAAGATCTTGTCGATGCTGTAAACAAAGCGCTTTCCGAAATGAAAAAGGATGGTACTTACTTGAATATTTCAAAAAAGTGGTTCGGCACCGATGTTTCAAAGTAAAGGATTGAAGAGACTATGCTTACAAACGGCCGTACAGAACAAATTATAGGAATCCTTCAAGATTCCTTTTTTCCATTATTAAAAGCAGGACTCTATTTTACCATTCCATTAACATTGATCACATTTGTATTAGGTTTAATTTTAGCCTTTTTCACTGCATTGGCAAGAATATCGGACATACGAGTATTAGGGTTTATTGCCCGATTTTATGTATGGATTTTTCGTGGTACACCTTTGATTGTTCAATTATTTATATTGTTTTATGGATTACCCAGTCTCGGAATTACATTGAATCCCTTTCCTGCTGCAATCATTGGATTTACCTTAAATGTTGGTGCATATGCATCTGAAATATTTCGAGCGTCCATATTATCCATTTCAAAAGGTCAGTGGGAGGCTGCATATTCCGTTGGAATGTCCAAATCTCAGGCGATGAAAAGGATTATTCTGCCGCAAGCAATGCGCGTATCTGTTCCACCATTAGGCAATTCCTTTATTAGTTTAGTAAAGGATACTTCATTAGCGGCAACCATTACTGTAACAGAGATGTTCCAAAAAGGGCAGCAAATTGCAGCTGCGACATATGAGCCGTTATGGCTATATATTGAAGTAGCTTTTATTTATTTAATATTTAGCACTGTGCTATCATATTTACAATCAGTGCTTGAAAAACGTTATGACCGCAGCATAGCTAAATAATGGGGGAACAGAAATGATTAAGATTGAAAAGCTTTATAAGAGGTTTGGTGAACTGGAAGTTTTAAAAGGAATTGATTTAGCCCTTGAAAAAGGAAAAACAGCCGTGATTATCGGTCCTTCAGGCTCTGGAAAAACAACATTATTAAGGTGTTTAAATTTGCTAGAGATACCGGATAACGGAAAAATTACATTGGGAAAAATCGCGACGGAATTCACCCCTCAAACCAAAAGGAAAAGTCGGGAAATTATGGCATTTCGAAAACAAACGGGAATGGTCTTTCAAAGCTATAATTTATTTCCGCATTTAACCGCACTTGAAAATATCATGGAAGGACAAGTAGTGGTTCTCAAAAGGTCAAAGGGGGAAGCACGAAAGAAAGCCATGACTTTATTGGAAAAAGTCGGATTAGGCGATCGTGGCGACATGTATCCGCATCAGCTTTCTGGTGGACAACAACAACGAATTGGCATTGCTCGGGCTATGGCTATGGATCCAGAGGTACTGTTGTTCGATGAGCCAACGTCTGCACTTGATCCGGAGCTTGTAGGAGAGGTTTTAAAGGTTATGAAGGATCTAGCAAATGAAGGAATGACCATGGTCATTGTGACACATGAAATGAAATTTGCCCAAGACGTTGCGGATCAGGTTATATTCATGGACCAAGGTATTGTTATGGAAAAAGGTACTCCTGATGAGGTTTTCGAAAAATCAACTAACCAGAGATTAATGCAGTTTTTAAATAAAGTGAGCGTCCGATAATTTTTATATAAGGGAAGGTGATCTATATGAATAAGAACATGCATTCAAAAGGAAATAAAAAGGAAAACAATGAGAACACGACAGAAGTAAAAGAGCGTATGCCTGCTGAACCACTGCCACAACCAAAAGATTATGATGAAATCGAATATTAGTATTGATAATGAATAAAACCTTGAATCTTTCAAAAGCTAAGAAAAGCTTTGATAAGTTTGTGTTGTAAACACAATAAAGCTTCTTTGGGAATTCACGAACTCCAGTGCGTCTTAGAAAATTATTTTGAAAGGTAAGGGTTTGTTATGTCTAATCAAAAGCTCATCAATTTTTTGAATCAGGAACTATCGAATTTTAATGTAATGTACGTGAAATTACATCGCTACCATTGGTTTGTACAAGGAAGGCATTTCTATTCTTTACATGTATTATTTGAGAATTTATATAATGAAATGGCTGCTGATTTGGATGAGGTTGCAGAAAGAATATTATCCATAGGCGGAAAGCCATTAGCTACCATGAGCAAGTATTTAGAGGAAACAACGCTTGTGGAGGCCAGTGCCGATGATAAGGAAAATGAAATTATTTCACAGTTAATAAAGGATTATCGGCAAATGGTGGATGAAATTAAAAATACCGGTGTGAAGCTAGCAGAAGAGGTGAATGATAATCCAACCGTTGATTTACTAAATGAGCTTCAGGGGAAATTTGAAAAGCATTTATGGATGCTTGGTGCACTAATAGCGTATGAATGAAAAAGTAAAGGGATCCTTTGATCGAAGAGGACAGGGGATCCGTTATCTGTGAAAAATGGTGCTTTCTAGGGTTAAACGGACACACATTCCGTTATCTTGATAAAATACAGCTATTTTCTAACGAATTACAAGGAATAACGGAACATGTGTCCTCCAAAAACTGAAGTCCCACTGAAAACTTATGTATTCCTCTTGTTTTTTTTCAAAAAGCGAAGCAACATAATACCTAAAACAATATAAATAACAACCATTATACTCAAAATGGGAATCCATATATTACTCATAGTCTGCAACTCCTTAATCTATACTTTCTATATTTTAGTATTCTTTACTGCAAGTGAAAAGTGTTTTGCTTTGAGAGGGAAATAATTAAATTGAGACTGCCTTTAAAGCATTTTCCAGTATTGCTAAAGCAAGCGGATGATTTTCCATCACAAATGGTACTTGGTCAGGTTCAATCCAAATTCGTGCAATGGACTCATGCTCTCGTAAAAAAGAAAGACACTCGGTAATATCCATGCGGTAAAATAACTGATAGCCGATAATAGGATACTTTCCATTTACATCAAAAAGCGTATTTTCTGTATGATTTACCTCCAGTGCCCCTAAATACTGTATGTTTCCTTTCACATATCCTTCTTCATATGCTTCACGATGAAAAGTCTCCTCAGGTGTTTCATTTACTTCTATATGTCCACCAGGCATATTAAAGCCGCGATTTTTAATATGAACAAGCATGATTTTTCCATCGAGAAAACAATAACCATGAACGCTTGTAACCAATTCTATTTTAGCCTGATAATTTGGAATCCATGTTAATTTAATACACTGACCATCCCAATTTACATAAGCATGATTCATTGAATTTCCCTCCATATTTTAAGGAATGATATAGGTGACCCTATAAATAATATTCTTGACTTAAAAAGCAATCCCTGTGAAAATCCCAATTAAATATGACAATCCTACAACAATTTAACAGGCAGAAAGGAAGATGTAAATGACTAATATTCGACCAGCATTCATGGATAGTCCATATTTTGTTGATGAACCCGGCAATTGGCATCTAAAGCCGGGAGCACCAGAAGAGCTCCAGAATGAACTAAGAGAGTATTTACAAGCACTAGAAGATGAAATGGTGCCTGGCGCGATATATGGAATCCATATTTCCTATCCATACGATGAATAAAAATATAGCTGTATGTTTAGTTTGGTAATTTCTCATTTCAGTATTTCGACCCTGCAAAAAGCGAAGAAGGAAAAAGGTATTCTGGAAGGCTTTATTGAACATATACATCATTTTCTCTACTGTGAAAAGGCCCGAAAACAAACGAAGAAAATGGATAATTGGTCTAGAAGAAGTGGGGGGAATTTGAGTGAATGTTACCTCAGAATCCATCTATGAACTAACTGATTTACGTGGCTTGGCAGGAAAAGTGCTTCTATTTGTTTCGATTACAATTAAATAAAGTTAAGTTAACAGCATTATTTTTCTAACGAGTATCCTGAACATTATGTAAAGGGATGCTCGTTTTTTAATTAGATTATCTAGCTAGAAGATATTCCTGATGATACCATACTCCTTTCAACTTTTTTCATCGAAGTATTCTAAACAGTATCATTTTTTGACATGATTTAAGGCTATTATAAACTCATCAAATGAAAAAACAAATCGTTTGATTAATTTTAAAAAAAAGGCAGGTTTTGAAGATGACAAATTATACCCTAGAAGAAAAAGACAGCTTTACTGTTTTAGGTATCGGAACAGAGCTTAAAAGACATTATACAGACTTTGCAGGTATAAACAAGGAAAAGGCAGACTTTTGGTCGGCTGTGAAACAAGATGGAACGCTTGATACTTTAAAAGCTATAGCCACCAATGACTATATTTTTGCCGTAAACGAAGCAGTGAATAACAAGATGATGCATTATGCCGGCGTCATGACAAAGAAGTCGGTACCAGAAGCAACGAGAGTCATTCCATTTCCTAAAGGAGAATACTTAGTTGTGAAAGGGGAAGGGAAAACATCTGATGAGTTGAGTAATAAGCTTGCTAGTATTGCCTTTAGTGAAGTATTGCCTGAAGTAAAGGATTTTGCCTATGTAGGCGGGCCAAATACTACGGTGGAAATGGGGCAGCGAAACGGCTTAATATTTGGTGAAATGTGGATTCCTGTTGTTAAAAAATAAAGAAGTAGGATCGAGAAATCTATCCGCTTTTCAATATTAAAATAGATGAAAAAAGGTACAGTAAAGTCTCATTTTATAGAATAGCTTTTCAAAAAATCAGAAGAGTTGTAAGAACAGATAATATTTTCATTAAAATTAAAGGTAGGGATTAGAAATGGAAAATAAAAGGAAAATTATTGCTTACTGGATAGTCACATCACTACTTGTATTTGCTATTATGTTAAGTGGTATTGGGCAACTCATGCACTATGGGGGAAACGTCGAATTAGTGACTAATATTGGTTATCCATTATACATTTTGACCATTCTTGGGATATGGAAAATGCTTGGAGCTATTGCACTAGTTGTCCCAGGTTTTCCTCGTCTTAAAGAATGGGTTCACGCTGGTATTTTCTTTTTAATGACTGGCGCGGCTTTATCTCATGTGTTTGCTAACGATTATGGTAATTACGGGTTTAATGTTATTCTTCCTCTATCTTATGCTGCACTAAATATCGCTTCATGGGTAATGAGACCACAAAGCAGAATCTTAGGGAGTCTGTTTGACAATACTGAAAAACGTGCAAAAAAACAAAGTTTAGCATTCAAATAGATCCATCATTTAAGTGTAATATTGGAAGATACAAGAAGAATTTCATTAATATTCCTATTAATTGCACTATATGGAATAAATAATAATTTATAGTTGGAAACCTCAACAATAGAGCGCTATCAAGTAAAAGGATAAGCGCTCATTTTTCATAATCGCTGTTTTCATATAGATGGTCGTTTTCGTATTTTGTTATATATATCCTATTATAGTCATAGCTCGGGGCATCTTTTCTTAAGAAAGTTATCCATTCTTATCCCATGCTCATGACTTTATTAAGATTTTTGTCTGAAAAAGCAACAAAGTTTAAGAAAAGAGCTTTCATAATAACTTCATTTTGTGATATTAAGATTTTGTATTTAATAAAGCAGTTAAAGAAGGATTTTAATTTTAAATAAAGAATTTATAGAGGTTAACCACATGAACGGTGAAATTTATATGAGGAAGTGTTTACAATGAATCTAAATGAGTATAAATGGGTCAGCGAGACTCGAAAAGTAATGCTAGACTTTTGCAGCGACCTAAATCCAGATGACTTTATTCGCATAAATGGGTTTGGCTGGCAAAGTATAAGAGAAACACTGGTTCATATTGCTGATTGTTACATTGCTTGGCTTGGCTCGTTTGTGTTATTAAAAACGAAAAAACCAATAACATCAAAGGAAGACTTGAAAGAATTTGGTTTAGACGAAATCAAAGAACGCTTTGAACTAGTAGATGCATATGTAAAGGAAGTATTTCAAGCATTCTCACAACAAATGGATAAGCCAATCGAGAGGGCAATCCCTTGGAGAGAAGGTGGGGAAGTGATATCTATGACACCAATGAAATTAATCATGCATACGATTACTCACGAATTCCACCATAAAGGACAGATTATGTCTATGGCACGTATGATGGATTATGTGCCACCAAATACAGATGTATTAGGAACGGAAGATTAGAACGGATCCCACTGTTTCACCGAATGAAAAAACACTTGTGCAGATCGCAATTTCCTATCCTACCCATCTTGAACAAAGAAAGTAGTATAATAAAAGGAATAACTTTATGAATAATGATTGGGAGGCATTTAATTTGAGTATTTATTCGCATTCTGCTCGGTTAATCAATGGGGAAGAGAAAAGTATGTCTGATTACAAAGGAAAGGTTATATTAATTGTAAATACCGCCAGCAAGTGTGGATTTACAAAGCAATTCGCAGAGTTACAGCAGCTATTTGAAAAATACTCTGAAAGAGGATTTATGATATTAGGGTTTCCATGTAATCAATTTGGGAATCAAGATCCTGGAAGCAATGAAGAAATTGCAGAATTCTGTTCCTTACAATATGATGTTTCCTTTCCAATGTTCGAAAAAATCGATGTAAATGGGGAAAATGCCCATCCAATTTTTCAATATTTAAAATCTCATGCTTCAGGTTTGTTAGGTACTAAAAATATCAAATGGAATTTTACAAAGTTTTTGATTAATCGCGATGGAGAGGTCGTTGGCAGATATGCACCAAATATGAGTCCAATAAAAATGGAAAAGGATATTGAATCGTATTTGGCTTAGAAGTACCTAAGTATTACGAATTGTGTTTCTATTTATCTATTAGGATTATAATGTTATGATAGAAAACGTTGTATGATTATAGACTAATAGAGGAAGATGAATATGACATTAACACAAAAAATCGCTTTCTTAGGTGCAGGTCCTATGGCTGAAGCCATAATTTCAGGATTAATTAATACGGAAATCATCCCAGCACATCATATATATGTCCAAAATCAGCATAATAAATCAAGGCTGATGGAGTTAAATAAAAAGTATCATATTCATATTGACCCTGTTGATATAGGAAATATGGATATTATTGTATTGGCAATGCAACCGAAGCATATTAAGGAGGCATTAGACTCCATAAAAAGTAAACTATCGGAAAAACAAATAGTTATATCTGTTGTTACAAGTGTAACAACTATGTTTATGGAGAACTACCTTAACAAAAAAACCCAGCTTATTAGAGTTATGCCGAATACCTCTAGTATGGTGGGAGAATCTGCAACTGCATTATCTTCGGGAAAATATACTTCTAAGGAATCTATTGCTTTGGCTACGGAAATCTTTAGAGGGATCGGTGAAGTATATCAAATAGAAGAAAAACATATGGATCTTTTTACTGGTATTGCAGGAAGTGCGCCTGCATACTTTTATGCGTTGATGGAAGAAATGGAGAAATTTTCGATTCAAAGCGGACTACCTAAAACAATGGTGCGCTCCATTATTGCTCAAACCGTTTTGGGTTCTGCAAAAATGGCGCTAGCGCAGGAAGAATCGTTTACAGAGCTTATCCAAAATGTTGCAGCGCCAAATGGACCAACTGCAAAAGGCTTACAAGCTCTACAAATTTATGGAGGCAATAAGGCTATAGTCGAGGCTGTAAAAGCAACTACTGAAAGATCAAAAGAAATGGGCAGTCCTTTCGCAGAGGATAGTATGTTGAAATTGAAATAATTCTGCTATTCGTTCATTAATCCCCGAATTTGAGGTGGATGCCGCTATATAGAAGATAATTCCACCAAAATCGAGGATTATTCCACCAATATCGAGGATTATTCCATCAATATCCAGGATTATTCCGCCAATATCTAGGATTATTCCGCCAATATCGAGGATAATTCCGCCAATATCCAGGATAATTCCGCCAATATCCAGGATTATTCCGCCAATATCAAGGATAATTCCGCCTATATCAAGGATAATTCCGCCAATATCCAGGATTATTCCGGCAATATCAAGGATAATTCCGCCAATATCGAGGATAATTCCGCAAATATCCAGGATAATCCCGCCAAATAAAAAAGTTGTGATGCAAACGTCATCACAACTTTTTTAATGAAAAACTGTTTCAAACAATAGAAAGATATTCAACACTACAACCAAACCTGCTACAATCCAGCCGATTATAGTGGTTATCCGATGATTGACCAAAGCCCCCATGATTTTTTTATTACTTGTAAAAATAATCAATGGAATAAGGGCAAAGGCAATACCAAACGAAAGTATTACTTGGCTTATTACTAAGGCACTTGTTGGATTAATTCCAATAATTATGATGAGCAGAGGCGGTATCATCGTAATGGCTCTACGCAAGTAAAGATTAATATGCCTATTGATAAAACCTTGCATTACAACATCGCCTGACATAGTTCCTACGGATGAACTTGAAAGTCCAGCAATGAGAAGTCCAAGACCAAAGGAAATGGATGCAACTGGACCTACATAATGACGAAACTGGTCATAAGCAACTTGCAAATCCTCCACTACTAATCCGTGTTTGTGAAAGAGAGCAGCTGATACGACAAGCATACTCATATTAATGGCACCTGCGATAATCATAGCGATAATTATATCGAAAAATTCAAATTTAAAAATTTGTTTTTTCTCTCTGTCATTTTTCCCAACAATACGATTTTGTGTTAGGGAAGAATGAAGATAAATTGCATGAGGCATAACAGTTGCTCCCAAAATACCAGCGGCCAACAATATACTGTCTACGCCCTGAAACTTCGGTATAAATAATCCTTGTGTCATCGCCCCAACGTCTGGTTTAGCTAAAAAGGTCTGTAAAGCAAATGCGAGTACAACCATTAGAACCATAGCGGCAATCCCTGCTTCCAAGGATCGGTAGCCTCTGCGCTGAAGCTCCAAAATGGCAAATGAACCAGCTGCCGTAATGAATGCTGCAGGTATCATTGGAATATTAAACAATAGGTAAAGTCCCAATGCCGCACCAATAAATTCAGCTAAATCAGTAGCAATAATGACAAGCTCACTTTGAATCCATAAGAATATGGATACTCTTTTTGGAAGTCTTTCGCGTGCAATTTCCGGAAGATTTTTCTGTGTTGCTATACCTAATTTTGCCGAAAGTGATTGTATGAGAACTGCCATTAAATTCGATACGGCAATCACCCAAAGTAAAAGATAACCGTATTTTGATCCGGCCGTAATATTCGTAGCGAAGTTACCCGGATCGATATAAGCAACTGCCGCAATAAAGGCAGGTCCTAAAAAAGGCAATATTCTTTTAATTCCTGATACTTCACCTCGTAGCACTGCTCTTGCTTTTGAAGTGGTATTATTTGTTTTTGGTATATATTTACGTGGTAATGTTTTATCGCTCAATTTTTGTTTCCTCCCTACTTAAAAGTGAACCTTTAACAAAAAAGTTTCCTTAGGGAAAGATTAGGTATATTTACATTGTATTCATGGAATTCAAAAATGTAAACTATTTTTACTTGTTTTTTAGATATAAAGTTTATAAGGTTTTGTAGAGGTTTGTTTCATTTCTTTTCTTAATTAAATCATGCCCAATTTGAGGCAAGTTCACTTGAACCTGATATTATTTTTATTTTTTGGAAAAGTGCTATACTTAAGGTATTTAGAAAGCAATTATACTTTTCAAAAAGAGGTGAGACGATGGAAAAAACGAATAAAACTGGGGTTACCTTTAATGTTCAGCCCTTTACAATTGAAAGAGGAAAAATAAAGGAATTTGCATTGGCGATTGGTGATAAAAATGAGATCTACTATGATGTGAAATCAGCAAGAGAGCAGGGCTTTCGTGATATTCCTATTCCGCCTACTTTTCCGACAGTAATAGAGATGTGGAGTGGCTTAAGTTTTGAAACATTAATAAAAGAACTAGAGCTAGATCCCTTGAAGGTGTTACATGGGGAACAGGAATATGAATATTTGGAGGATATTTGCGCCGGAGATGAAATTAGCTGTGTGGCAAAAGTCATTTCCCATACAGAAAAAAGAAGAATGAATTTCATCACCATTGAGAACCGGTTTTTCCGTAATGACAATCTTGTATTAATAGCACGATCCAATATTATTGAAAGATAAGGGAGTGTGGAAAATGAGCGAATTAGAAACGGTTCAAAAAGATAGGATTACCCATACTCAGCTCGTACGTTATGCTGGTGCTTCCGGAGATTTCAACCCAATACATACAGTCGTACCAATTGGAGAAAAAGCAGGCTTAGGTGGTGTTATAGCACATGGAATGTTAGTAATGGGAATGGCGGGCGAAGCATTGACAACATGGTTTCCAAGACAACATGTAAGAAACTTTAAAGTTCGTTTCTCCGCTATGACTAGACCAGGAGAAAAGCTGACGATTGTAGGAACCATTGAAGAGGAAAAAATGGTGAATGAGGAAGAGCGTCTTACTGGAAAAATATTTGTAAAAAATGAAGATGGTGAGGTAAAACTCAAAGGACGATTTGAAGTTATAAAGCCTTAATTATTAATTAGATATCTCCTTTGAGAAACTGGCTCTGTACAATATTTTTGACTTTGATTTCAAAAGAATAGTATCATTTTTATGCATGAGTATGGTTTCATAAGGCTGTTTTCGTAAAGATTGTTGTTTTTCGTACATTGTTCATAATCCTAATATTTTCTAAGCTCGGGGCATTATTCTTAAGAATGCTATTCTTTCGTTTCCGAGAGTTAGGTCATTTCAGGATTTTCGTTTGAAATGCGACAAAGTTTAAGAGAAGAGCCTTACATAAAGGAGAGAAAGTTCAAATGGATCAAAGAGATTTTCGTAATGCGATGGGTAATTTTGCAACTGGTATTACCGTTGTTACAACAGAAATGGATGGCAAGATAGAAGGTATGACAGTCAATGCATTTATGTCTGTGTCACTAGACCCAATGCTTGTAGTAGTTTCTGTCGATAAGCAAGCCCCTATGTATGATATCCTCCAGCAAACAAAAAAGTACGCAGTAAGCATATTGAGGGAGGACCAGGAAGACCTGTCGATGATATTTGCCGATCAAATTCCAGGAAAAGATGTGGTGGAATTTGACCGGCTCGATGGTCAGCCAGTTCTAACAAATGCAATAACAACAGTTGCATGCGAGGTTCAAGATATGGTAAAAGCAGGCGATCATATGCTATTTATCGGTAAAGTAACAGACATTTCTATACAGGAAGGGAATCCTCTTCTTTATTTCGGAGGAAAATATCATCATGTAAAGAACATCGATTAGGATGTTCTTTTTTAATATGAAATACAAGAACATCCGTTCTTCCTCCTTGAGACGGAGATAAAATCAAGCAAAAATAGGAGGATTTTGTTACTTAATCCTATATAATAGTTATAAGGTTTAAAATATACTGAATTTTTGGACCTTGATTACAATTGCAGGGGGTATTTTATGCTTAGTCAATCAGTAGTTCAAGATGTGCTCAACGAGGCCTTATCAACTGGCGGAGATTTTTCGGAAATATTTGTGGAGGATAGGTATTCCAATTCTATTTATTTGCAATCAGGCAGAATCGAAAAAAGCATATCTGGACGCGATTACGGAGTTGGAATTCGTGTTTTTAAAGGCTTGCAGAGTGTATACGCCTATACAACTGATTTCTCCAAGGATGGATTATTGAAGGCAGCAAGGAATGCAGCGCAAGCAATTAAAGGCGATGTACATATTTTGGCTAATCCATTAGAAAAAGCTACGTATCCTATAGTGAATCCGATTATTCAGTATCCATCAGAAGTAGAGAAATCAAGAAAAGTAGATGTAATGAAAAAAGCATATGAAATCGCGAAAAACTATCACTCTAGCATTTCACAAGTAACTGTCCGTTATTTAGATGAGGAACAAAATGTTCTCATTGCGAATTCAGAAGGGAAATTTGTTCGTGATAAACGAGTAAGAGGCAGACTTGCAATTCAATCAATTGCAGCACGCGGGAATCAAATGGAATCTGGCTTTTATGGACCCGGAGCATCTCAAGGCTTTGAGTTTTATGAGAATTTAAATTTAGATCATTATGCTGGCGAGGCATCAAGAATAGCGGTTACAATGCTGGATGCTGCTCCATGCCCAAGTGGAAAATTCCCGGTCATAATTGATAATGAATTTGGAGGAGTCATTTTCCATGAAGCATGCGGCCATGGGTTAGAGGCTGCGGCTGTTGCTAAGGATAATTCTGTATTTGCGAACAGGATTGGGGAAAAGGTAGCTTCGGACATCGTAACGTATATTGATGATGGAACTCTAGCAAATGAATGGGGCTCCATTAATATTGATGATGAAGGAGAATTGGCTAGAAAAAATGTATTAATCGAAAATGGAATTCTGAAAGGTTATTTGATTGATAAATTCAATGCCAGAAGAATGGGTATGGAATCGACTGGATCAGGAAGAAGGGAATCCTTCCGCTTTGCACCTACTTCCAGAATGACAAATACCTTTATTGCTCCTGGAAAATCGACTCCGGATGAAATTATTGCGAATACGGAGCATGGAATTTATGCGAAATATATGGGCGGAGGACAAGTAAGCCCTGCAACCGGAGATTACAATTTTGCCATAATGGAAGCATATGAGGTCAAAAACGGAAAGCTTGGGAAAGCACTTAAAGGAGCTACTTTGATCGGTAATGGACCAAAAACATTGCAGTTGGTTGACATGGTTGGAAATGAACTTGCACATGGGGCAGGAATGTGCGGTGCATCCAGCGGAAGCATTCCAGTTAACGTAGGACAGCCGATGGTTCGTGTTAGTGAAATCACAGTTGGCGGAAGCAAGGGGGAGTAATAGGATGAATCTACAGGATTTTCAAGCAAAGCTTTTTGATGAGGCGAAACAAGCTGGATTTACAGATGTAGAAGTCTATTTCGAAAAAACCGAGGTTTTTGGCTGTCAAATCTTTAAGGGAGAAATTGACGAATACGAAATTGCGGAAGAAGGCGGTATATCCTTCCGTGGTCTTTATCAAGAAAAAATGGGGTATTCATATGCTGAAAAAATTTCAGAGGACTCTATTCCCTTTCTAATATACAGTGCAAAAGAAAACTCCCTCGTTATGGAGGATGATGAAACAGAAGAAATATTTGCAGGGAGTGACTCCTATGAAGAGGCAAATTTCTTTTCAACAGAATTAGATGAAGTATCTATCCCTGAAAAAATTCAATTAATCAAAGATATCGAAAAGGAAATATTGCAATACGATCCGCGTATTACAGCTACAGATACCTGCAATCTAAAAAGTATGAGTACAACCCGTGCAATATCCAATAGTAAAGGACTTTTCCTGCAGGATAAACAAAATTATTTGTTTTTTATGATCAATGCTATTGCAAAGGATGGGGAAGAAACCAAAACGGCTTATAAATTTTTCACAACGAAAGATTTTAAATCCTTGGATCCTAAGCAAATTGCAAAGGAAGCAGCGGAAGAATCCTTGTCCTTCTTAGGAGCAAAGTCCATCGAGAATAAAGATTACCCGATATTACTGAGAAATGATGCTGCGGCTCAATTGCTTGCTACTTTTTCACCTGTTTTTTCAGCAGAGAATACTCAAGCTGGGAAATCATTATTACACAATAAACTGGGAGAAAAAATCGCGAATACAAATGTGTCGATTGTTGATAACCCATTATTAGAGACGGGATTAGCTAGCAGAACTTTTGATGGGGAAGGTGTTGCAACTAAAAAATTGGCGGTAGTAGAAGATGGTGTTCTTAAATCATTGCTTCATAACCAAAAGACGGCAAAGAAGGATGGAACAGTGACAACTGGCCATGCTTCTAAGGAATCGTACAAGAGCGCTTTAGCTGTCGGCCCATCCAATTTTTATATTCAGCCATCGGCCAAAAGTTTTGAAGAACTTTTGAGTACGATAGAGGAGGGTGTGCTAATTACGGAATTATCCGGTTTGCATTCTGGAACGAATCAAATTTCAGGAGATTTTTCTGTTGCCGCAAATGGGTATTATATAAAAAATGGAAAAGTAGAAACACCAGTCAATTTAATGACCATCGCAGGTAATTTTTATGATTTACTGAATAATATTGAAGAGGTCGGAGCTGATTTAATGTTCCCGTTTTATCATGTCGGCTCTCCAACTGTAAAAATTAACTCCTTATCTGTCACGGTAGAATAAAAAAAATACCAAGGTGGTGTCAGACACTACCTTGGTATTTTTTTAAACTTTTAATTATTCAGGCTCTTTTCTTAAACTTTGTTGCTTTTCAGACAAAAATCTTAATAAAATCATGTTCATGGATTATGAATGAATAACATTCTTAAGAAAAGATGCCCCTAGCTACGACTATATTAGGATATATATAACAATATACGAAAAACAAGAATCTATACGAAAACAACGATTATTTATAAATAATTAATGTTTGCCCAATACTAATATTATTAGATTTTAAATAGTTATTTTTCTTAATATCGTTTATCGAAACCTTATACTTTTTTGATATTTTAGATAAAGAATCGCCTTTTACAACCTTATATTTAATTGTTTTAGTGGTTATACTATTGATTTTTACAGTTGCCGGTATTTTCACTGTCGTTTTATAGTTTACTTTAAGGATTTGACCAGTGCGAATATTACTTGTTTTTAATTTATTATCTTTCATCAGTTGTGTCGTAGTTATGTGATACTTTTTTGCAATTTTTGATAATGTATCACCGCGTGCCACTTTATATTTGACTGTTTTTACGATGGTTTTTGTTATCGTTTTTGGTGTAGCAGGCTTTACAGATGTCTGTGTTTGATTGGCGGACTGGTTCTTTTGTGTAGTTGACGGTGTATTACTGTTCACAGGATTTTGACTAGAGGCACCTTGTGGTACTGTTCCTGTTTTTTGATCTAAAACGTTGCGAAAATAATCCCACATTGCTGGATCTTCCTGATTTAAACTCCAGCTTCCTGTACCTTTAAGGTTATACTTATGGACCAACTGTATTTTCCTCGTAATTGATTCCTGATTATCATACCAAAGAATGTAGTTACCCGCTGTTAATTCCACACCGCCAACCTTCATTGTCTTATCTGTAGGTTTTATGGTGAATGTAACCCTTGGTGCTTGTTCCATTGGATCAAATTCAACTTTACCATTATACTGCGCAATCATTCCATTAATTAACTTATGCGAAACCCCAGTACCTTTAATACTTCCCCTATCTGTACTCCATACCCTTCCGTAGAAAGGGATTCCTAAAACAATCTTATCAGGGGATACTCCTTCTTTTAATGCATATTGAATAGATTTTTCCACCCATGACAAACCAGCTACCGGTCCATCTGTTGGATCTCCATCCCAGTTTTCATCATATGCCATTATCATTAGATAATCACTGTTCAATGATAGGTTCTTATAATCGTACATACCCTGCCAACCCTTAGTCCAACCACCTGGATTGGCTGCTACTGCAACCGATACTTCTTTATCAGGCATTTGTTTTTTTAATTTTATAATGAAATCTGTGAAATTAGAGCGATCTTCCTCTGTTAAACCTTCAATATCGACATCAATACCATCTAAATGATATTGACTGATTTTGTCGGCAATTTGCTTTACCAATTGCTGTCGATTAGTAAGTGCTGCTCGGCCAAGGCTTTTATCCCAATTATTGCTTATATAAGGAACGACTTTTAAACCTTGACGATGCATTTCATCTATAAACGATTGGTCATATTTTGCAGTAACAACAAGATTACCCTTTGGATCTATTTCAAAATAATTAGGAGCAACGACATTAAGTGAGCCTTTGGTAGCTGCTACTTGTGTAAAATAAGAGCTTTTTGTTCCAACGAACAAATAGGACATATTAAACTTTGAAGTGTTAGCGGAAGCTTTAATCGAAAAGGCCTCCATTAAAGTTGCGGAAAAAATAGTTGTAGAGATTACTATGCTTGCAAAGGAATTACGCAATCGAGATTTATTCATTTAAGACTCCTCTCATATTACTATTATGTTACAAAATTATTATAGTAAGATTTCGAGTATATGAGAATGAGATAAATTATGGTAATAAAACTTTTTTAAAAGCTATTATTATAAAAAACTAGTTCATTTCAGCATGCATACACTAGAAAAAACATATTAAAATGAAGCGAGAGGGAATCTATTCTCTCTGAAAAATTGACCCCAAAAAATAATTTTGATAAAATTTTAAGGTTAGAGAAATATAGTTATTGTTTTTAGGAGGAATATTAAATGCATACAAGCGTTTCCACCGACCGTTCTATCAGTAAAAAATGGATCGGCTTATTTTTGTTTGCTGTCATTTTTGCAATTGGATTGTATTGGGCTAAATGGAATCCGTATTATCATAAAGCACTGCTAGCTTCAAAGGAGCATAACATTGGATCCTCTCTTTTAGAAGGAATGCAAAATGGAAGCTTTACGGAGGTCATTCATTCAGCGTGGAATTATTCCATCACATATTTTTTAGCAATATGGAAAGCGTTATTAGTTGCTACGGTTGCCGCATCCCTTATGCAGGTTCTAGTGCCGCGTGAGTGGTTAAACCGTGTGCTTGGAAAAACTGGATTTCTCGGAACTGTCAGTGGGGGATTATTGTCATTGCCGTCTATGATGTGTACATGTTGTGCTGCACCGGTTGTCTCCGGCTTACGAAAATGTTCCAGCTCTGTTGGCTCAGCAATTGCCTTCTGGTTTGGAAATACAGCGTTGAATCCAGCTGTTCTCATCTTCATGGCTTTCGTATTAGGGTGGAAATTTACGATTTTAAGGTTAATACTTGGTGTTATTCTTGTATTTGGTGTTAGCTATTTAGCTAATCGTATCAATAAAGACAACCTAACGGACCCTGGCATATTAGAAAAATTGAATTCGAATGAGACAAGTAAAAATAAACCTTTACTCGTTCGTTGGATAGTGGCTTTTAGTAAAATACTCGTTACGATTTTGCCATTATATATAGTATCCGTATTTGTTATGGGACTAATTATTTCTTGGCTATACCCAATTCTAAACAGTCATGGGATGGACTCTTTCTGGCTAATTATTGCATTTGCCATTATTGGGACTTTATTTGTCATTCCTACTGCTGCAGAAATTGCCATTATTCAGGCAGTACTATCTGTAGGAATTGGACATGGACCAGCAGCGGCATTATTAATAACATTACCGGTTATCAGTGTTCCCTCCATTATTATGGTAAGAAAGGCGTTTTCAAAAAGAACCCTTGCATTTCTAGCGGTAAGTGTTATGGTGCTCGGGATTGTCGCTGGCTGCATAGGATCAATCCTATTTTAATAGTAAGGATCATGTATTCATGCATGGTCCTTTTCTGTATGTATAGATAGTTTTTTCATCAATTAAAGGATTTTTCATAGTTGCTATCGAATTATAATTCGATTAATAAGAAGGAGTGGTGGAAGTGAAGGTTTGGTATGTAAGCTATGGATCGAATCTTTACCAGAGATAGATTTATGTGTTATATCGAAGGCGGGAAGCCGGAGGGATCGGAGAAAATAGAAAAAGGGAGCCGGAATCAAACTCCTCCGGAAGCAGAGGCAAAGGTGGAGCTTGCATATCCATTATATTTTGCAAAGAGTAAAAGCAAATGGGGGAAAGGCGGAGTCGCCTTTATCAGCCATGAAAAAAGTAAATCTGTTAGAACGATTGGCCGGATGTATTTGATTACCCAAGAGCAGTTTGAAGATGTTGTGGCTCAAGAAAACAATGAGGAGCATTTTACTATTGATGTCCAAGAAGTAATGAAACATGGTTATCAAGACATTAATTCAAGCTGGTACGGAAGAATCCTTTACTTGGGTAACAAGGACGGTGCACCAATGCTTACGTTTACGAATCCACTTCCAATGGAATCAGAAGCATTTACCGTACCGCCATCTTCCTATTTGAAAATTATAACCAGGGGATTAAAAGAGTTGGATATAAAGATGGAGGATATTCTCCACTATTTTAATCAATGCAATGGTATAAAAGGTCATTTTACAAATGAAGAGCTTCATAAATATATTGTAAACGGGGAGAGGCAGTGAAGAAGGTTTCCTTTTTTTCGTTATCCATCATAAGAATTTTCATGTTTATCCTTTTAAGTAGTACGTATATTTCCTTTTTAAGTCATGATGACATCTTTAGGCGAATATATATTTTTGCGGCTATGATCATTTTCATAATTAATCATTTTGGACAATTTTCTTCGGAAAAATTATTTGTTAAGTTGATATTTATTTCCATTGATTTCATTTTAAGTGCTGGCTTTGGTTTACTTTTCGCATCGGAAGGCAGTCTACTTTACATCATTTTTTTCGGAGTAATTTCTACCGGAGTTTTTATCCAAACCAATAAGAAGAAGATATTAATCCTATTTTCCTGTGTTTTTTTCGCGACTTGGCTCCTTATAACATATGTTAAATTTCTATTAGCACAGGAAATTTCCATAGAGGATAATATCTTGAACTTAATGTTCGTTATGTTTTGCGCGGTAGTCGGCAGCTTAATTCGCAATCTAACGGATGCGAGAGAAACGATTTCTAATCAATTTGTGCAATTAAACGGCTCACATGAAGAGCTTAGAAGGGCACATGAACAATTAAGCGAGTATTCCAAACAAGTGGAGAATTTAACCGTAATACAGGAACGAAATCGAATTGCCCGTGAGATTCACGATACGGTTGGACATAACATGACAGCATTGTTAGTACAAATCCAATTGGCTAAGGAGCTTCTAAAATTAGACGTTGAAAAAGGGGAAGAGGTTCTTACCATTTGCGAAAAGCTAACAAGAAATTCTTTGGAGGAAATACGGTTATCCGTAAGAACTTTAAGGGACGATGAAGGAATGCAATTAGCTTTCATCCCATCGCTTAGGGAAATGCTTTCTGATTTTTCTGCTATGTCCAATATGGAAACAAGCTTACATATAGTGGGGGATCCTGCAATGATAACTCCATCCGTACAGCCAACCATTAAAAGAGTCATCCAAGAATCCTTAACGAATGCAAAACGTCATGGAATGGCGACCTTTTATAAGAGTACAATTACTATTTTGAAAGAGAAAATATCCGTTGAAATCTTTGATAATGGTCAAGGGGTAAACAGTGTTGTGCCTGGCTTCGGACTTTTAAATATGAAAGAACGGATTCAAGAGCATGGTGGGGAAGTATTTTTTGAAAGTATAGAAGGGAAAGGATTTTTCATCACATTTTACATCCCTTTAAATAATCTAATGTGGAGTTCTGCGGAGGTAACTGGATGATAAAAATAATCATTGTGGATGATCAGCCCTTAGTACGGGAAGGGCTTGGCTCACTTTTAAATTTAAGACCGGAAATAGAGGTAGTGGGGACGGCAGGCGATGGCCTGGAAGCACTAGACATTGCTCAGGAAAAGAAGCCGGATATTGTATTAATGGATATTCGCATGCCCAATATGAATGGTGTGGAAGGTACACGAGCTTTATTGGATAAGCTACCTAATTTGAAGGTACTCATGCTAACTACCTTTAACGATAGTGACCTCATATACGATGCTCTTCAGCAAGGAGCATCCGGATACCTGTTAAAAGATATGTCTACGGACACGATTGTTCAATCCATTATGACGGTTTTTTATGGTGGCATTGTGCTGCCAAGAGATTTCACTAATCAAGTTTTGGAGGAGAAGCGGCGAAAAGAAGATACTAATAGTAAGTCAGATGAGCTTCCAAGTTTACTCAAAGAGCTCACCGAAAGGGAACTGGAGGTACTGAAGTATTTGGGGCTTGGATTAAATAATAAAGAAATAGCGAATACATTATACATAACAGAAGGAACAGTAAAAAATCATGTTTCTAATATTATTCAGAAATTAAATATTAGGGATCGCACACAAGCGGCAATATTTGCGGTCCGTTACGGCATCACTACTTTTCAAACATGACTTTTGGCATATTCATTCAGGAAAAGCGGCACATCGGTGTCGCTTTTTTTATGCCATAAAATCTATCTGGAGAGAGATGGAAACATCGCAGTTTCTCACTAAAATAAAGAAAGAAATTATATATAGAACTTTTCATTCGGGAGGAAAAATTCATGTTATCACTATCCAATATAAAAAAAAGCTTTGGTAATAAAAAAGTAGTCAGAGATATTTCATTCGACGTTCAAAAAGGGGAGGCCTTCGGTCTGCTTGGTCCAAATGGTGCCGGAAAATCGACGACGATTTCTATGATCTGTGGACTACAGCCATATGATGAAGGTGATATCCAAATAGATGGATTATCGGTGAAAAAAAAGCCGATGAAAATCCGTGAAAAAATTGGCGTCGTTCCACAGGATATCGCTCTTTACCCAACAATGTCTGCATTTGATAATCTTGTATTTTGGGGAAAAATGTACGGATTAACCGGTAAAAAGGTAAAGAACAGAGCGTATGAGGTATTGGAAATAGTAGGACTATCCGAACGCGCTAAGGACAAAATTGAAACCTTTTCAGGTGGAATGAAACGACGAATTAATATTGGAGCTGCACTTATGCACGAACCAGAGTTGCTTATCATGGATGAGCCAACCGTAGGAATAGACCCTCAATCCAGAAATCATATTTTGGAAACCGTGAAACGATTAAATGAAAGCGGGATGACCATTATTTATACGAGCCACTATATGGAAGAGGTCGAATATCTATGCAAAAGGATTGCGATTATTGATCACGGAAAGCTTATTGCAATTGGGGATAAAAGTGAGCTATGCAATCGCTTGGCAGGAGGACATATCCTGCAATTAACGGTTGATAATCCAAAGATAGATTTTATCATGGATCTAAAAAAAGTAGATGGATTCGAAAACGCCAATATAGTGGAGGATGGAATTGTCGAAATCTTGTTTGAGGATCAAAAGAAAGTATTAGCAGAAGTAATCTCCCTTGCATCTGCTCACGACATTTCCATTCAAGCAATGCAAATGAAAGAACCAAATTTAGAATCACTATTTTTACAATTAACTGGCCGTAATTTAAGGGACTAGGAGGAATTATAAATGAAAAGCATTGCGATTGCTATGAAGGACTTTTCGATCCGCTTAAAAGATCGAAAGGCGTTATTAATGATGATATGTATGCCAATATTATTAACCGTTATATTAGGTTCTGCTTTAAAAGGGGTTATGGGGGATTCCGCTTCCTTTCCCAAAACAAATGTTGCGGTATATCTACAAGATGAAGATTCCATGAGCAAACAGTTTGTTCAACAAGTGTTAAAAGAAAAGAAATTAAAAAAATCCATTCACGTAGAAATGGCGAATACCCAAAAAGAACTTAATCAGCTCATTAAGGATGAAAAAGCGGATGTCGGAATAATTCTTCCACAGAATTGGGGTACTGGTTTACAGAATACGGATATCAAGCCTGCCATCATTAAAGTATCCTCCGGGAAGGAGTTGGAGGCTAGTTTTGTCCAGCAATTAATAGAGACATATGTTAAAACAACTTCTGCGGTAACTGTCTCGGCAAAAACAGTCGTATCTGATTTAGCAACACTAGGTGAAACTGGGAAGAAATTAGACAAAATTGGAACAGAGATTACTACCAAATTGATAAATGAAACGACAGAAGAAAGCCAATTTGTTTCCGAAAAGCCACTAGGAAAGAAACCTGTCTCCGCCATTCAGTACTATGCAGCCGCAATGGCAGCTATGTTTTTATTGTTCAATGCAAGAGTTGGAGGAAAGTCTATTCTAGCAGAAAGAGAAAATATTACTCTAGCAAGGATGATCATTTCTCCTACCAGTAAAAATGCTATTATCATTGGAAAATTTTTAGGCACACTTTTTTATACATTGATTCAGTTTTTAATATTTATCGGTGCAACACATTTTATATTAAAAGTGAACTGGGGAAACAGTTTACTTCAGGTATTTGCTATTGCCTTTGCCTACAGTATTTCCGTTTCAGGATTATCCATGATTGTAGCGGCTTTTATGAAAACAGAAAAGATGGTGGAATCCTTAGGAGGTATGCTCGTACAAGTATTATCACTACTTGGAGGCTCGATGATTCCGATTTCCTCCTTTCCGCAAAGCATGCAAACCATGTCGAAACTGACACCAAATTCATGGGCTTTAACAAGCTTTACGAATATTATGTCCGGAACATCCTGGGATAGTTTAATACATCCAATTATCCTATTACTTGGAATCGGAATAGCTGCTGCGTTAATAGGAATACTCCGATTACGTTCAATTAATAATTAAGTATGGAGGAAAAATTAAATGAGAAAAGCATTATCTGTATGTTTTTTTGAAATAAAAAGAACATTAAGTAAACCTTCTGCCTTTATTTTAATGTTAGCATTGCCAATAATATTCACTTTGATATTCGGTAGTGTTTTTGGAAACAGCTCCTCACAAGCTTTCACATTGGCTATTGTCGATAAGGATAAAAGCCATGTATCAGCTGTTCTCATAAACCGTTTAAAACAAGACCAAACCTTAAAAGTTAAACGGAATGATGCAAAAAAATCTGCGGAATTATTAAAAGCTCACAATATCGATGGGATTGTTACGATACAAAAAGGCTTTCAAGAGGAACTAGCAACAACTCAAAATCCAAACGTAGTTTTTCAATATCAACCTGGATCACCTAGCAATACGATCATCAAGCAGTCATTAAATCAAGAAATAAAACGGATAAAGCTGCAGGAAATGTCTGCGATTGAATGGGGCAAAGCAAGTAATAACAATTGGTTGGCGATGTTCGATACAATATCGAGTTCAGAACGTAGAACAAATGAGCTAACAAAAATAGTTACGCTTAACGATTCTGCAAAATCCTTAAGCGGAGTGTCTTATAGCTCTGCTGGCTTTTCTATCATGTTTGTTATGATAATGATGATGTCTGTAACGGGAGTAATTATTGAAGCGAAAAATACAGGAGTATGGTCTCGATTACTAACAACATCGATTACAAAATTTCAATTGTTATTTGGATATTTATTAGCATTCTTTTTAATCGGCTGGATCCAATTTGGTATCTTAATGACCTTCTCCTCTATCGTTTTTCATGTGGAATGGGGAAATATTCTTGGTTTAGCTGCATTAGTCTCCTCTTTATTGCTTTGCGTAGTCGGACTAGGCTTGGCAATTGCCAGTATCGTAAAAACAACCGAGCAGCAAACAGCTATTGGTTCATTAATAATAGTATCAACCTGTATGCTTGGTGGAGTATATTGGCCGCTAAATATAGTTCCCGATATTATGCAAAAAATCGCTAATTTTGTGCCGCAATCATGGGCAATGAAGGGATTTACGAGCTTAATTGTTGAAGGGGGAGCCTTACCCGATATATTGACTCCTATTTCCATATTATTAATTTTTGCTGTAGCATTTCTCTCCTTTGGCTTATCCAGAGTTAGAGTATCCTAATTTATAACAGTTGTGCCGGAAATAATCCGGCACTATTTGTTTTTTAATTGTTCCTGTGCCATTCTGATCATTTCCTTTACCATATTGCCACCAATAGGCCCTCCAACTTTACCGGCTTCCTCAGAAGATAAGCTGCCATTATAGCCTTTTTTTAATGGTATACCTTGTTCACGGGCAACTTCATATTTAACATTGTTTGGATCTTGCGGATCGACCTTATATCCTTGTTTTGCCATTACCTCTCCTTTAAATTCATCCAATGCTCGGCGAACCCCCGGAACAAGTGTTTGTCTGTTTCTTCTTCCCATGCTTCAATCCCTCCTTTTCCTTAGTTTATCCCAGCAATTCCATTTCATTTAGTAACATCCGAAAAAAAAATGGAATCTAAATATGGACGAGGGGTACCATAATAAAGCATTTGATTATATTTTGGATAAATGGAGTCGAATTGGATATAGATAGGAGAATCAAGCAGCCGAGGATAGCAATTGAATAATTTTCGATCTCCGTAGAAAATAGCGGTTAAGGCAAGCGTAAGCTCTCTTTGAAAAATCAAGAAGCGTTTTTTTGAGGTTTGTACATCAAATTCACCTCGGCTAACGTACACTTTACCCCAAAGATGCAATTCCTCCTTATGCTGGATCCATTCTGCTAAAACTTCATCCCGGGTTTTGAAGTTAATGGCAGGAAGGTTATATTGGTTGCCGATACTTAAAAATAATTGGCCTGTAGTGTCAGAATGTGTCAAGGTATATTTTCGATGTTTAACTGGGGTACATTCAGTGGTAGATGGCATAAATGTAGTATGTAACTTGTCTTTATTAAAATTTGTCATTATCATCACTTCTTTCCGTATGAAAATAACTATATGGAATCATATGAATAAAAAGATAATGGGCTTTATGTGCACTAGAATCAGATGCTAATGTTAGTAAATATGGTGAAACTTATTAAAAAAGATGTACTAAAAGGAATACATATAGATTATAACGATAAGCAATATTAAGTTGATAAAGCACTAAAAAAATAGATACATAAAGGAGGCGTAGTTAGTATTGGCAGGAAATGATGTAGTGCAAACATTAAATGAATTTTTAAAAGGACAATATATGGGAATCCATGCATATGAATATCATATTCAAAAATTAACCGACCAAGACTTAAAAAGGGAATTTCAAAGGATCCAACAAGAACATAAAAACCACGCTTTAAAAATTGCAGAAAGAATTCAAAACTTGGGAGGAAAGCCGGTTGATGATGAAGGATTCATTCAATCAGTGGAAAGTTTCCTTAGTCAATTTATGATTCCAAAAACCGCAGTTGGAATAATTGAGAGTGCATTAAAAGGAGAAAGCTATTATGGAATTCGAATATCCGAAGATATCGTAAGAGGGGATTTAGATCATGAAAGTCAGCTATTAATCGCAGAGATATTAGATAAAGACAGAGAACATGTACATTATTTACAGCAACTACTTATTCAGAGTAATCAAAATTACTGTGCGAATACACACACAAGTCGGAAAGAAAATGAATAAAGACTGAATTTCCTCTATTACAAGGCGTTTTTTTCTTAAAAGCAACAGAATTTATGAAAAGAGTCTTATAAAAAAATAAGCCTACTCTTTCAAACATTTAATGGAAAAGCACATTCAAACATTTCTGTATTAATCTAACTACCATTACAAAAGATAAATTAGAATCTTAGCAGATTACGGAAGGAGTGTTTTTATGGTTAACGTACGCGAGGGGTTAATCCCTACAGTACTTGGAACAGCTGTAACAACCACAGGAGTGATTTTACAGAACAATAGAAACATGAAACCGTTAATCACAGGCTCGATTATTGGTTTTGGTTTGGCTCATGTAGTATTAGGGGCAATCGATTTAGTCGAGCATCAACGCTAAGGATTCGTAAAGGAAGGGCGTCTGCCCTTCCTTTAAAACGGTATTTTCAATTAAAATGAATCGCCATAGACGTAACTAACACCGAAGTTAAATTGTATATTTGATCCGATCTAGTTGAAGTAATCTATAGTGGACAGAATCCCATTTTATCAAGCCATGTAAATGCATGGCCACGGGGAATATTAATTTCCTAGTCCATTCCAATAAAAATCAACAATTTGTTCTGTCATTTCATCTAAAGAGCCAAAAATAGGTTTTTGATTAACATCCCTATAATTTCCTACTTTTAGTAAAGCCACAAAAGCGTGGGCACCTAATCGCGGATGTCCCTGAGGAATTTCACCTTTTTCCATTGCGGAAATTAATGCCTTCTCTAGTATTTCATACATTTTTTCTTCAGCGTGTTTCATCTGCAGTAATTGTTCTTCTGATAGAGATGCTTTTGCTTCCTTCATAAATCCATTAATATCAATATCAACAGTTGCTTGTAAATGCGCCTTGGCAAATTCAAATAATCGGTCTCTTAGCGGTTTGTCTGTTGAAAGAATGCCAAAAATACGATCTTTGATTCGCAGCATCATTTGCACCATTGCGTCCGTAAAAAGTTCTGCTTTCGATTTATAATAATAATACACGGTTGCTTTTGTTACACCACATTCTATGGCAACATCATCCATGGAGACTACTTGATAGCTTTTATTGAGAAACAGTTGAGTAGCTACATCTAAAATGACATTTTTAGTAGGCTTCTCTTGATGCTCTTGTTTTGGTCTTCCAAGTGGTCGATTTTCCCGTTGCATGTCCTTCTCTCCTAACAACTAGTATCACAATAATTATATCATATTTTAAACATTCCACTTGAATAATTAACCTACCAGTATATATAATTAATTATAATCAAAATAAATATAAAGGTGGGTAAATATGAAAAAGCATCCTTTGCATTTGTGGGGCACAATGGTTGGAGGACCTAAGACCCGTTGGATTACTCTTCTAATTTGGGTAGCACTTACACTAGTGTTATCTTTCACTTGGCCGGCCATCAACTCTCTTGAGGATGATTCCGCACCAGACCTTCCAAATTCGGCAATGTCGCAGCAAGCGGAGAAACTAATCAAAAAGGAATTTCCTAACGATGCGGGCAATCCCGTATTAATCGTTTGGTACAACAATAACAAGCTAGATAATCAAGACATTACAGCAATACAAAATGTCTTTAAGAAACTAAAAGAACGGCCATTAGCAAAACAAGCGACATTACCACCGTTTGATACGATCCCACAACCAGCCCTTGAGCAAAGCGTATCAAAAGATGGTACGACAATTGTAACCCCTGTATTTTTTGATAAAAATGCCGGAATAGAAATTCTCCAAAACAATATGGATGAACTAAAGGAAATCGTTAATAGTACAATGGATGAAAATCCAATTAATCGAAAGGTGTCAGATTCTGGTTTACATGTACGTTTATCTGGCCCGGTTGGCATTCAAACGGATGCCGTCAGTTTATTTAGTCAAGCAGATGTTAAATTATTGATTGCTACAGTACTTCTGGTATTAGTTTTATTGATTATTCTCTATCGTTCACCACTTATGGCCATTTTACCTTTAATTGTGGTGGGATTTGCATATGGGATTATTAGTCCAACGCTTGGCTTTTTGGCCGACCAGGGCTGGATTACAGCAGATGCGCAAGGTGTCTCCATCATGACTGTCTTATTGTTCGGAGCTGGAACGGATTATTGTCTATTTCTCATCTCCAGGTATCGTGAATTCTTACTTCATGAGGAAAATAAATTCAGGGCCTTACATCTGGCGGTTAAAGAATCAGGCGGTGCTATTTCAATGAGTGCCCTTACTGTCGTGATAGGGCTAGGAACATTATTGTTTGCTCATTACGGTTCATTCCATCGATTTGCCGTTCCATTTAGTCTCGCAGTGCTAATAATGGGGATTGCAGCTCTGACACTTTTTCCCGCTTTGCTTGCTATATTTGGAAGAGTGGCATTTTTCCCGTTCATCCCAAGAACAACCGATATGACAGAGGAATTGGCGAAGAAGAAAGGGAAATCTATAAAAATAAGAAAATCACAAGGACTCTTTAGTAAGAAACTTGGATGGGTAGTAACACGACGTCCGTGGACAGTTATTATTTCAACGCTTATACTTCTTGGAGGATTGGCTTCCATTGTTCCGCGTATTCAATATACCTACGATTTATTGGAGTCTTTTCCTAAAGATATGCCTTCTCGGGAAGGATTTAAATTGATCTCTGATCATTTTTCTCCTGGAGAATTGGCACCCGTAAAAATTGTTATTGATACAACAGGAAAAAACATATCTTTAAAAGAGGAATTGGAACAACTTCCGTTTATAACAGGAGTAACCCAGCAGAGGGAAGGAAAATTTCATCATCAATTTCAATTGTTCGAGGTGTCCTTGGCTGAGAATCCTTATTCTAGTAAAGCTCTAAGTCGAATTCCGGAGCTAAGAAGTAATCTAAAGAAAATATTAACGAAAGAGGGAATAGAGAATACTGAAAAGCATTTTTGGATTGGCGGCGAGACAGCTGCTTTATATGATACAAAAATGACTACAGAACGGGATGAATCCGTTATTATCCCTATTATGATTTGTATTATTTCTTTATTGCTTCTGCTATATTTACGTTCTATCATTGCAATGATTTATTTGATTTTAACCGTGGTTCTATCCTTCTTTTCTGCGCTTGGTGCGGGTTGGATTATTCTTCACATGGGGTTGGGAACTTCTGCTATTTCAGGAGCCATTCCTTTATATGCCTTTGTATTCCTTGTTGCATTGGGTGAAGATTATAATATTTTTATGGTATCGGAAATATGGAAGAATAAACGAACACAGCCTCATCTTGATGCAGTTTCAGGAGGAGTAGTCCATACGGGAAGTGTTATTACATCTGCAGGTCTTATCTTAGCAGGAACATTTGCTGTTTTGGCTACCTTACCAATCCAAGTTTTAGTGCAATTTGGTATTGTAACAGCTGTAGGAGTGCTATTAGATACATTCATTGTTCGACCACTTCTTGTTCCTGCAATTACTACCGTACTTGGCAGATTCGCATTTTGGCCAGGTAAACTTTGGAAAAAAGAAACCTTACATCAAATGTCCAAGTAACCCATATAATTAAAGGCTGTTTTGTATAATGTTAAAAATCCTAATATAGAATAAGCTCGAAGCATCTATTCTTACAAATGTTATTTGTCCATTTAAAGGGTTTTTAACTATAAAGCAACAGGATTTAAAGAAAGAGACTAATCATAATAATTATCATTTAAGACATAACAACCAAAGGATAATAGTAAAATATCCTTCGGTTGTTTTTCTTTTATGGAATATTCCATTGAGTGTAGAATCTCGATACGAAAAACTACTTTTATTAAAATATCATCTTGATTTTCAGACAAAAATAAAAGACAATACGTTTTGGGACTCTAAAGACGAAGGTGATACAAATGAATTGTGAAACTAGAGAAGAACTACAGCTTTTAATAGATGAATGTAAAAAATATACGGATGGTGGAGAGGTCGCCGACTATATTCCTGCACTCCAAAAAGCAAAGAGAAGCGATTTGTCCATTTCCATTTATTATCCGGATGGACGCGGATTTTCAGCAGGGGATTGTCACCAAACGATGACATTGCAAAGCATCTCTAAAGTATTGAGTTTAGCACTCGCACTCATGGATAGGGGAGTGGATTACGTTTTTTCCAGAGTAGGACAAGAGCCTACCGGTGACCCATTTAATTCTATTGCAAAATTAGAAACCAGCAAACCTTCCAAACCGTTAAATCCAATGATCAATGCAGGTGCCTTAGCTGTTACGCATATGATTAAGGGCGAAAATGTGGAGGAACGACTTAATAGATTGCTTGCATTTATTCAAGAAATTACCCAAAATGATCAAATCCAAGTAAATGAAGAGGTTGCAAGCTCCGAATTCAAGACCGCTGACTTAAATCGGTCTCTCTGTTATTTTTTAAGACAGCATCATATTATTGAAGAAAATATAGAGGATCTAATCGATCTTTACACGAAACAGTGTGCCATCGAGGTGAGCTGTTTGGATCTAGCGAAAATTGGCTGTGTATTAGCGATGGGCGGAGTAGAAATGTCCACCCAAAAACAAATTATTCCACATGAAATCGCTCGCATCTGCAAGACATTTATGGTCACTTGCGGCATGTACAATGCATCCGGTGAATTTGCTATTAAAGTAGGAATTCCTGCAAAAAGCGGTGTATCAGGGGGGATTATGGGTGCGGTACCAGGAAAATGTGGGATTGGATTATACGGACCCTCCTTGGATGAAAAGGGGAACAGTATTGCTGGAGTAAAGCTTTTGGAGAAACTATCGAAAAAATATTCCTTAAGCATGTTTTAGTGATTTTTTCTCGCTCTGGACAGTAGGACAAAACACAATTTAACAGTATGAGTGATAAATACATAGTCGTTTTTTTGTGATTTTGCATTAAATGTAAAAGAGACTACATATCATGTACAGAGGGGATGACACGTGAACCATTTCAGAAAAACGGTTGTTATAAGAAATCGTGAATGGGTGGAAATTGATTTTTGTCAGCTACAAAAAGGGGACAACTTTAAGATGTTTGAGCAGAATGGGGAAGAGGTATTGGATGAATTCGGCAATACATGGATGCAAGCGAAATCTGATCCTTATTACGATCTTGAGCTCGAATGCTGGTTAGTGGATATTGAATAGGGAAAGAGCCTCTAAAATTAGAGACTCTTCTTTTCCTTATCATACATGCATTTATTTTTTCAAGTCCTCGATGGAATCGATTTTCATATATTTAGGAACAACTAATCCGATTTTCACACCAGTCATACTTGTTCCAATATCATCAAATTTGCCATTATATTTTTTGGAATATGTTTGATGTGTTAGAGGAAGCCATGCAGATAGGGAAGCATCTGCACTGCCATCCGCAATTGCAGTCCACATTGGACCAGCTTCTACTTGCGTCAACGTAACATTATATCCTTGATCCTCAAGCACCTTTGCAATGACATTCGTACTAGCAATCTCACTATCCCAAGCAACATATACAAGCTTAATTTTCTTGCCCTTAACCTCATTCGTACCATCTGTCCATTCCGCTACCTTATCGGCATTGTCTTTTACCCATTTAGCTGCAGCATCGTCTGGTTTGGTACCTTCTTGTATATCCAACATAACTTTCCCCATATCATCCTCAGACCACTTGAAATTGCTTAGAATTTTGTATGCATCTGGAAGATCTTTATCCAAGCCCTTTCTGGCAATGGTATGAATTTCTTCTGCACCTCCATACACCCCTTTAGGATCTTTCAAATACTTCAAATCATATTTTGCAAACATCCAATGTGGGTTCCAGCCGGTGATAATAATAGGTTCTTTTTTATCATACGCCTTCTTTAATGCCGCAGTCATAGCAGCACTTGAGCCAGAAACAAGCTGCCATTTATCTAATTTATAGTCCTTAATAGCATTATCTGTTGCTTGCATAATGCCTGCACCTGGATCGATGCCGATTATTTTATGGTTAACACTATTAGCAACGGAAGAATTATCTGAACTTGCTTTGTTACTCCCGCATGCTGCAAGACTGAAAGAAAGTGCAGCTATGGATACAACACCAATTATTTTTTTCCACATTAAATATTCCCCCTTTTATTTCTCTTGCCAGCGTTTTGGGTAATTCTATCTAAAACGATGGCTACTATGACAATCGCAATACCGGCTTCAACGCCGACACCAATTTTTAATTGTGTTACTGCCCGATATACTTCTTCTCCTAACCCCGGTGCACCTACCATAGACGCGATAACAACCATGGAAAGAGCAAGCATAATGCTTTGGTTAATGCCTGCCATAATAGTCGGCATGGCGAGCGGCAGCTGAACCTTTATTAATCTTTGTGAGGTTGTAGAACCAAAGCTTTCCGTTGCCTCAATGATATCCGCAGGAACTTGTTTGATTCCTAAAATGGTGAGTCTAATGGTTGGCGGCATCGCAAAAATAACCGATGCAACAACACCTGGTACCACTCCTATATTAAAAAAGAAAATAGCAGGTAAAAGGTACACAAAAGCTGGCATTGTTTGCATAAAATCAAGAACGGGTGTTACGATTTTGCGAACCATTTCTTTTTGGGAGGACCATATTCCAAGTGGTATTCCCACGACAATGGAAATAATAACCGAAGTTAAGACAAGAGCCAATGTGTTAAGCATTGCATCCCAATATCCAAGATAATCTATCATTAGGAAGCCAATAAAAGTAAAAATCGCAATGCTTTTTTTGGTCAACCATAAAGCAAGCAACCCGATAATAATAGCTAGAATAATAGGTGGTAAAAGAGCTAATACCTTTACCATTCCATCTACTGAATTTTCAACAACAGAAGTGACCCCGTCAAACAGTCCTCCAAAGGTAGAGGTTAGCCAGTCGACAAAGTGATCAATCCAATCAGCTAGAGGAATTCTAGGGATCCATTTATCCATCTTAATTCACCTCCTTCAATGAAGAAGGTTCTAAGATTTCAGATTCATGAATATATGTTTCATTTCCCGCAAGCGCACCAATTAATGCACCTCGAATGACAATACCTCGCATTCTTTGACTCTCATCTACTACTGCTACAGGGATATTAGCTGTAGAAACAATTTCAAAGAGATCTGTCAGTAAGGTTTCACTTGGTACAGTCGAAATTTCTCTAATTAATACTTCCTGAAGAGATATCCCATTTTCAACAGCTTCTTTTGCGCTTTGCGCGGTCACTGCACCTAATAACCGATTTTGTTTATCTACCACATATATAGAAGAAATTCCTAGATTCTTCATCAATGCTAAGGCAACCCTTGGACCTTTTTCCACCTGAACCGTCTCAGCACGTTTCATAATATGTCCAGCAGTTAACACTTTAGAAAAATCGACATCCTCTACGAATCTTTCAACATATTCATTAGAAGGACGCATTAATATTTCTTCTGGTGTACCTATTTGCACAATATTCCCGTCTTTCATTAAGGCAATTCGGT
This sequence comes from Bacillus sp. FJAT-49736, assembly GCF_018343615.1. Classification (GTDB taxonomy): domain Bacteria; phylum Bacillota; class Bacilli; order Bacillales; family Bacillaceae_C; genus Margalitia. The sequence continues at coordinate 1,293,126 of NZ_JAGYPI010000001.1, forward strand.
CCCCGATACGCAGAGCTTCATCAAGATCATGAGTTATAAAGATAATCGTTTTGCCCATCGAATGATGCAATTCCAATAATTGATCCTGCATCTCTTTTCTAATAAGCGGATCCAATGCACTAAAAGCTTCATCCATTAATAAAATATCAGGATCATTTGCTAATGCTCTTGCCAAGCCGACCCGCTGCTGCATCCCACCGCTTAATTGATCAGGATATTGATCCTCATAGCCTTCTAAACCAACTAGTTTTAAAGACTGCAGCGCTTTTTCTTTTCTTGTTTGTTTATTGATACCTTGAATTTCTAATCCATATTCAGTATTTTGGAGAATGGTTCGGTGAGGTAATAATGCAAATTTTTGAAACACCATACTGATTTTTTTTCTACGGACATTACGAAGCTGTTCCTTTGTCATCGAAGTGATATTTTCGTTATCAATGAGAATTTCGCCATAGGTAGGCTCTATTAATCGATTTAACATTCGCACCAGTGTAGATTTTCCACTTCCGGAAAGACCCATAATAACAAAAATTTCACCTTCAAAAACCTCAAAATTAGCGTGATTTACTCCTATTGTGGCACCGGTTAATTTTAGGATTTCTTGTTTTGATTTTCCGTTTGATAGTAGTTGGGACGCTTTTTTTGTATGTTTTCCAAATATTTTTGTGACATTACTTACACTTACTTTTATTTTTTTGTTTTCTTCTATCATCCAATCACCCCTCTTAGTTGCCACCATTTAATTGTATAGATAAAAGCAGGGAAGACTCAAACTCCAAATTCCCCTATATTCCGTTTGTTCAGTTCATAAAGTAAAAACTGTACAGAGTTGATTAACTTTATCCTCCTTTTTCCTTCCATTTCCTCTTGAATCCTTCTATATTAGTACCCTTTACAATCCAAGATGAAACAGATAGATTATTAAAAGAGGATTTTATTCAGGCTCTTTTCTTAAACTTTGTTGCTTTTATAAAACAAAAGCCTTATAAATATCTTATTTAGGTTATGGAAAATAACTTTTAAATAAAAGATGTAACTAAACAAAGTCTAGATGAGGATGAAAAAATAAATATAAAAGCAGCAAGTAAAATCTGCTTAAATATTTTAACAATGGTTATAAAAACAGCCCTTTATGATTAGGATGTGAATTTCGATGAATGCGAAGGAACAGCTTGAAAAAATAAGAGAACGGGTCATCGAGTCAATTGCACAAAATATGAACCTTTACGGCATTGCTCCCTCTATTGGAAGACTGTATGGCATGATGTTTTTTCATCATGAACCATTAACATTAGATGAAATGAAAGAGGAGCTCGGAATGAGCAAGACAAGCATGAGTACGTCCGTTAGAGCTTTATTGGAATTAAAAATGGTGGATAAAGTTTGGAAAAAAGGAGTTCGGAAAGATCTATATATGGTGGAAGGGGACTGGTATCAGAATTTTATGGATCTTTTTTCGGTCAAATGGAGAAGCGCCATTTCCATGAATACAAATAATATTTCAAAATCCATCAAAGAACTTCAGGAAATGTTAGAAAATGAGAACGTAGAAATGGATACAAAGGAAATAATTAAGGGAGATATCGAAAAACTAGAATATACTATGGAATATTACGAATGGCTGAATCGTTTAGTCGATACGTTTGAAAGCCAGGAAATTTTTAATTTTGTACCAAAAAAGAATGAATAAAAATGTTAAATTAGGTTCAACTGCATGTTGGACCTATTTTTTTATTTGCATGAAATCATCATCTGTTTCATACCAATAAAGAGTGAATCCATTGTTGGAGGTTTTGTTTATGAAGCAAACAATCGGTAATTCAAATCCCATCCCAATAGAAGAGAAAAATTTAACGGATGATTTCCAATTATTTTTAGAAAATAATAAAGAAAATGTTTATGAGCTTATGAATCTTGTAAAGCAACTACAAGAATATAATCTTCTAACTTTAGTCAATCATTCCATGACGAAGCATTCCAATCGATTAACGGAACTAAATAGGAAAGATATCCATCAATTAATTAATGGAATCAAAAAAGGAATCGAAGAGGGTTCAGCCAACATAGACACAAGGAAGGATATTAATGCCTTTCAGTTAATGAAGTATATAAAGGATCCTGATATTAATCGTGCAGTAAACTTTCTTGTTCACTTTTTAAGAGGTATGGGAAGATCAATGAAATAACCTAAGGAAGGGCTGGAAATAACAGCTCTTCTTTTTTATTCCCATACAATTGTCCGTTTTTTGCATAGATTGTTGTTTTTCATAAATTGTTATTAATCCTAGAATCATCTTAGCTTGCGCATCTATTCTTAAAATGTTTATTCTTCATTACCAAGGATTAGGTGGTTTCTAGTATCTTCTTCATAAAAAGACGCATAAAAAATAGAGCCTATTATTAAGCATACTAATTTTAATATGATTACATGTTTTTGTATAAATTACATAATAGAGCATATATCTTGCCGTCTTATTACAAATATTTATACTTGAGATTGTAAAAGAGGAGGTACATAACATGAAGGCAATTGTAATTGAGGAATATGGAGATAGAGAACAGCTAAAGGAAATGGATGTTCCTAAACCAAAAATAAACGATAAACAGGTTTTAGTTGAAATGAAAGCTACATCCATTAATCCAATCGATTGGAAGGTAAGAGAAGGTTATTTAAAACAAATGATGCCATTCGAATTTCCGATTGTTTTAGGCTGGGATGCAGCAGGAGTTATCAAAGAAGTGGGGAATGATGTGAAAGGCTTTCAAGTTGGAGATGCTATTTTTTCGCGCCCAGCAACAACCCGTTTCGGTACATATGCAGAATATGTTGCGATTGATGAGGATTTATTAGCAAAGAAACCGGAAAACATCCGTTTTGAGGAAACAGCATCCATACCGTTGGCGGGGCTTACGGCCTGGCAAGCATTATTTGATACAGCACATTTAGAAAAAGGTGAAAAGGTGCTTATTCATGCCGGAGCAGGCGGCGTTGGCAGCTTAGCTATACAGCTAGCGAGGGAAAAGGGTGCTTATGTGACCACAACAGCAAGTGAAAAGAATCATGCCTTTTTAAAAGAGCTTGGTGCGGATGAAGTAATTGATTATAAAACGACTAATTTTGAAGAAGTATTACACGATTATGATGTTGTATTCGATACAATGGGAGGAGAGATCCAAACCAAAAGTTATCAAGTACTAAAAGATGGCGGACGATTAGTAACAATTGTAAGTGCGCCGGATCAAGACAAAGCGAATGAATTTGGCGTGACTGCCAGCCATGTTTGGCTTACACCGAACGGGAAACAACTTGAGCAGCTGGGTGCTTTACTTCAAAATGGGAAACTAAAAGCAATTGTTGGACATGTCTTTCCTTTCTCCGAACAAGGAATGAAAGAGGCGCATGCCCTTAGTGAAAGCCATCATGCAAAAGGTAAAATTGTCATTAGCTTCGAATAATACATACGCTTGGAGACTTCCAAGCGTATTTCTATACACTTTATTGTTCTGAAAATTTTATACATTTCGATATTTCGTGCAGGTATTTTGGTCTATAGGTCGAAATGAATGAATATAACCATCTTAGTACCTTCAAATAGAAATAGAACAATTGCCTTAGCTCTAGTCTATTGCGGAGACAAAATGGAAGTTTTATTTTTCAACGTCGGCCACGTAAGCTTTACTAAAATTAGTGAGGAATGAGACCGTGGCTTCTTGTAAGGACAGCAACTAAAGCTATATGCACTTGAAAAAAGTTGTGAATGCATAAATTGAGGGGGAATGAAAAAATGATGGACACACCACTACTATTAACCTCCATGATCGAACGAGCAGAGAAATATTTTCCGCGAAAAGAAGTCGTATCCAGAACATTATCCGGTATTCACAGATTTACTTACAAGGAAATAGGGGAAAGAACGAGAAGATTAGCAAGTGCCTTATCCAAAATAGGAATGAATAAGGGTGATAGAATTGGTACATTTGCTTGGAACCATCACAGGCATTTAGAGGCTTACTTTGCTGTGCCTTGCAGCGGTGCCGTACTTCACATGGTCAATATCCGCTTATCCCCAGAGCATTTATCGTATGTCATCAATCATGCCGAAGATAAAATACTACTCATTGACCCTGACCTCTTGCCCTTTATCGAAAATATTAAGGATCAATTAACTTCAGTAGAAAAATTCGTCATTATGGCTGATGAGAAGGAAATACCGGAAACTACTTTACATCCAGTCTATTCCTATGAAAAATTATTGGAAGAAGGAGACCCTACATTTTCATTTTCATCTGATATCGATGAGCGAACTCCAGCCGCAATGTGCTATACTTCTGCAACAACCGGCAATCCAAAAGGTGTTGTTTATACTCATCGGGGCATTGTCCTTCATAGTCTTACTATAGGACTTGCTGATACCCTTGGAATTTGTGAAAGAGATGTGGCAATGCCGGTAGTTCCTATGTTCCATGTTAATGCATGGGGACTGCCTTTTGCATCTGTCTGGTATGGAACAAAACAAGTCTTACCAGGTCCTTCATTTACCCCTAAGATTATTGCCGAGCTCATTGAGCAAGAAAAAGTAACTATTACCGGGGGAGTCCCGACCATTTGGATAGGTTTGTTAAAAGAATTAGAGGAAAATCATTATGATATTAGCAGTATAAGGCTACTAGTTTGCGGAGGAGCTGCCTCTCCAAAGGGATTGATACGTGCATTTGAGGAAAAATATAAAGTTCCATTTATTTCAGGCTACGGAATGACGGAGACAAGCCCAATTGTGAGTCTATCTACTTTTACAAGTGAGATGGATTCCTTATCGTTAGATGAAAAAATCGATATACGTGCTAAAACTGGGCTAGTTGTTCCCGGATTAGATATTCGCGTTGTGAATGAAAATGGTGATGTTCCGAATGATGGAGCTACAATGGGAGAGTTAATTGTCAGGGGACCATGGATTGCTGATGAATATTATAAGGATGAGCGTACAAAGGAAGCATTTAAGGATGGCTGGCTTTATACAGGCGATATTGCGGTAGTGGATGAAGACGGATATATTCGAATTACCGATCGGACAAAGGATTTAATAAAGAGCGGAGGAGAATGGATTTCCTCTGTTGCCCTTGAAAATGCTCTAATGTCACATGAGTGCGTTTTTGAAGCTGCTGTAATTGCCATTCCACACCCTAAATGGCAAGAACGTCCATTAGCCTGTGTTGTTCTCAAGGAAGCCTATAAGAACCAAATTTCTAAAGAAGAGCTTCACTCATTTTTAAAGACTCAATTTTCTAAATGGTGGATTCCAGACGAGATACTATTCTTAGAGGAAATTCCGAAAACCTCTGTAGGGAAATTTTTAAAAAGAACTTTGAGGGATCAATGGAAGCATTATTATGCAAATGCTGAGTAATGCTTGTCATTTAATGAGTATATTGTAAAATTATATTCATCATCTTGTTATTGAAAGGAAACCATCCACAGTAAAATGGCAGCAAAGAAAAAATTATACAAAAAAAGAAAAACGAAAAAACAATCCCCATTAATTATAATACTTATACCAATTGCGATTATGGTACTATATTTTTGGGCAAATAATCAAAATGAAAAGCTGAAGCCATCTAAGACAAGTGATTTAGAAATACCTGCTGTATATATACCAATATATAAGGCAGCGGAGCATAAATATGGTGTTCCATGGTATGTATTGGCTGCTCATCATCGTGTGGAAACTCGTTTTTCCACCATGAAAACAATGGTTTCTCCTGTGGGTGCGGAAGGTCCAATGCAAATAATGCCATGTACGTTTGTCGGCTGGAAACATCCAACTTGTTCGGGTTTGGGGAAAGGAAATATTCCCAAAAAGGATAAAGAAAACCCAGCCATCATCCAAAAATATGGAGGATATGGTGTAGATGCAGATGGAGACGGAATAGCAGATCCCTTTAATATTTATGATGCTGTATTTAGTGCTGCTAACTATCTTGCCCAAAATGGAGCTTCAAGCGGACATTTACGAAAAGCAATATACTCATATAATCACAGCAATGAATACGTAAAAGAAGTTTTACATTACGTAAAGGAATATAAGCAAGAATTTTAAAAAATGGTGCAAGGCACCACTTAAAAAAACTCCCCTTCAGAAGTGCGATCAGCCTCAATAGGGGAGTTTTTAAAAATACTAAAGGGTTATTTAATTACTTGAATAGACTTGTTATCTTTTTCTGTAACTTTACCAATAATGGCTCCATCTGCCATGCCTATTTGATGAAGGCTGCCAACATATTGCAGGGCATCTTCTTCGTTCATTGCAACAAGCAGGCCGCCTGATGTCACTGCATCACATAAAATAAGCTGCTGCTCCATAGACAAGGATGGATCATATAAAATTTCATCTGCTAACCATTGATGGTTTGATTTGGAACCTCCCGGAACCACTCCGTTCTTTGCTAGCTCATATGTCCCAGCTAGAATCGGAACTTTGCTGTATTCTATAACGAATGTAACATCACTTCCGCCAGCCATTTCACTAGCATGTCCCAGCAATCCAAAACCAGTAACATCTGTAACTGCATGCGGTTCAAATATTTGCAAGCATTCCGCTGCGTCTTTGTTCAACATTGCCATTACATTAGTGACCATTTCCTCTTGCTCGCGTGTCACTGCATTTCTTTTTATCCCGGTAGTCATTATGCCGACACCAATTGGTTTTGTTAAAACCAAAACATCCCCAGGCATTGCTCCAACATTTTTCCAAACCTTTTTCGGATGGACAATTCCAGTAACAGATAGTCCAAATTTCGGCTCCTGATCGTCAATGGAGTGTCCGCCAATTGTAATGGCACCCGCTTCATGAACTTTATCTGAAGCACCTCGAAGAATTTCTGCCAAAGTATCGGCACCTAGTTTCTTGATTGGATAACCAACAATATTTAAAGCTGTTTTTGGCGTGCCACCCATAGCAAATACGTCACTAAGGGCATTTGCCGCCGCTATTTGCCCAAACATATAAGGATCATCTACAATCGGGGTAAAATAATCGATTGTTTGAACTAGAGCTATATCATCCGTTAATTGATATACCCCAGCGTCATCTGATGTCTCATTGCCAACCAATAATTCCGGTACATTTTGTGTTTTCGGTAATTTACGCAAAACTTGCGCAAGGTCCTCTGGACCAATTTTGCAGCCTCAGCCAGCTTTTGTAGAAAGAGAAGTCAAGCGTAATTTTTCATGCTCACTCATCCGTACCACCTCCAATACTTTTTTAGTTTATCCCTTTTTCCCAAACATGAAAACAAATTTGCAATAGGATTACTTTCAATAATACAATGTTTTTAAAAAGAAAAAGGGGAGCGAGCAAAATGGTAGAAATGGTTCGTTCTATTCCGCCTATACATGAACTGCAAAAAAAAGACTTATTTATTGATATATTAAATAAGTATAACATTCCGCATGAACAATTAACCTCTATTTTAAAGGATGAAATAAAGGTGATACGGCAATCAATCATTGAAAATAGATGGAGAGGTCATCACCCTAAAACAGAGGAATTTATACAAGAATTGTTTACAAGAATGGAGAAATCAACTGTTCAACGATTTAGCTATTCGATAAAAAAAGTAATTAACGCAACCGGAACCATTCTCCATACAAATGTTGGAAGGGCCAGGTTGAGCGTAGAAGCAGCAGCACATGTAATGGAAACCGCTCTTTCCTATACCAATCTTGAATATGATATAGAAAATGGAACACGTGGTTCACGTCATACACATATTGAAGATATTATAAAGGCATTAACTGGAGCAGAAGCAGCGCTAGTCGTCAATAATAATGCTGCAGCTGTGTATTTTATTTTACATACATTTGCACAAGACAAAGAGGTCATTATTTCGAGAGGAGAACTTATTGAAATTGGGGGTTCGTTCAGAGTCTCGTCCATTATGGAGGAATCTGGAGCAAAGCTAATAGAGGTAGGTACGACAAATCGAACTCATTTCAAAGATTATGAAGATGCTATTAGTGAGCAAACCGCTATCCTTATGAAGGTTCATACTAGTAACTTTATTATAAAAGGATTTACTAGTTCGGTTGATACAAAATCACTTTACTCCATAAAAGAAAATCATCCGTCCTTGATTCTGTACGAAGACCTTGGCAGTGGAGCATTAATGGACTTAAGTCCTTTTGGAATTGGGAACGAACCGACTGTTAGTAGTAAACTGAAGGCTGGAGCCGATATTGTATCATTCAGTGGGGACAAATTACTTGGTGGACCGCAAGCAGGTATTATTGCAGGGAAAAAGGAATATATTGATAAATTAAAAAAACACCAACTTGCCCGCGTACTGCGCGTAGACAAAATGACAATAGCTGCACTTGAAGCGACCTTAATGCATTATTTAAAAGGGGAGGCATTGTCTAAAATCCCTGCCTTGTCCTCCATTACAATGGATTCCTCTATGATGAAACAAAGAACGGAAGCTTTTAAAAAGAGGCTTTCAAATGAAACACAAGACTTTACTATCACTATTAGGGAAGATACGAGCCAAATAGGAGGGGGATCATTACCCGAGATTACATTGGAAACGTATGTACTCAGTATAAAACATAAATATATGAAGGCAGAGGATCTAGCGAAGCAATTACGAAAGGGACAGGCCTGTATATTAACAAGAATTCATCAGGATGAGGTAATATTCGATTTTAGAACAATCCAAAAAGAAGAAGAAGACATTGTTCTAGAACAATTAATGAGAATCCCAGGTCAATGTTAACCTGGGATTCTTTCCTGTCAAACTTCAATTGAAGTTGGCACTTCAAATTTCACTCATGCGTACGCCGATATACAAGCGTTTCAACTTTTTTAATTACATATCATGATGTTGATTATGCTTCGCTCTTGTATGGTTGCGGTTTTTTACTTTTTTCGATCCGCTTAGTGGTTCAGGCTGTCCGTTGCCATGTCCTTTTTCGGCATTTTTTCTCATATCCTTACCATCATTTTTATTCGTCATCTTCATATCCCTCCTGTACTCTAGATTGTGCCGTCTTTAACAAAATATACAGAATAAAAAATGATAATTTGCACAATCTATTTCTGCGAACGATTAAAGGAAAGGGAAGAAGACGTCGATGCCATATCATAAGGATAAACAGCAAGCTTTTCAAGCTGCACAACAGGGTGCAAAGCAATTACAGGATGTGTACAATAATTTAGAAAAAGATAGTGCCAGCTATGGACAACAATTAAAACATTTAAGACAAGAAGTAAATGAAACCTATCAGCAAATTGAAAATGCTTTAGAAGTCGCCAGCGAAACCCAAAGAACACAGCTAGAAAAGTTTCGAAATGACCTTCAACAAATTGTAAACGAAGTAAATGAAATCTAATATTTCAGCAAAAAAACTCGCATTTCCGCGAGTTTTTTTGCATTTTAGTTTGAAATAATTATTTTACCTTTTTAAAAAGTGGGCGATGACTAGCTCTGGCACCTATGGGATAGGAAAAGCAATTCCGCTTTTCAACTATTGATTTTTCTTCTTTTTCTTATTGTTTTGCTTTTGAGCAGCCGTTAAAGGTTCATTGGATAGCTCTTCATTATAACCTGTACCCATTCCTTGCGATTTAGCCGCATTTGCTCCAGGTATAATATGATTAGCTTTTCGTTTTCCCATTATCGTCACCTCTACTATTTTTGTATTGGTATAAGTGAACGGTACATTATTGTAAAGCAAGTGAATATACCTTCCCTATATACCTGAAGGATAACTAACCATTAAAAAATGGAAGTTTCTATTTATTTTGTACATAACAAAGGAGATTAACCAGAAGAATAGTAATTGGAATGAAAAATTCTTGCAAAATTTGATTATGAATAATGCTAACGCTATGTCGATAAGTAATACTTATGAAAAACAATAACTTTCTTGTTATTTACTTATGTAACATCTTGTATTAAGATGTTAATGTGTGAAAAGTAAGAGACTACTATTCGAGCTTTTCTTCCATTAATCGACTTAAGATGTATTTTTGAAAAGAAGGGGGAATCTCAGGTGGCTAAAAATGACGTATTTAATTCACGTACATCCTTTGAATTAGAAGGGAAACGTTATAACTTTTATCGTCTTGCAGCTCTTGAAGAAGCAGGTATTGCAAAAGTATCACGCTTACCTTATTCCGTAAAAGTATTATTAGAATCTGTTCTTCGCCAAGTAGATGGCCGTGTTATTACAAAAGAACATGTTGAAAACCTAGCAAAATGGGGATCTGAAGAAGTTAAGGATGCAGAAGTGCCATTTAAGCCTTCTCGTGTTATCTTACAAGACTTCACAGGTGTTCCAGCCGTAGTTGACCTTGCTTCTCTTCGTAAAGCAATGGCTGATTTAGGTGGAAACCCTGATAAAATTAACCCAGAAATTCCAGTAGATCTTGTTATCGACCACTCTGTACAGGTTGATCAATATGGTACTGCTGATGCTTTAAGAGCAAATATGGATTACGAATTTGAACGTAATGCGGAGCGTTACCAATTTTTAAGCTGGGCTACAAAAGCATTTGATAACTATCGTGCTGTTCCGCCTGCAACAGGTATCGTTCACCAAGTAAACCTTGAGTATTTAGCAAGCGTTGTTCATGCAATTGAAAATGCAGAAGGTGAATTCGAAACATTCCCTGATACATTAGTTGGTACTGACTCTCATACAACGATGATCAACGGTATCGGTGTACTTGGCTGGGGTGTTGGTGGTATCGAAGCAGAAGCAGGAATGCTTGGACAGCCTTCATACTTCCCAATTCCAGAAGTAATCGGTGTTAAATTAACTGGAGAAATGCCTAACGGTGCTACTGCTACTGACTTAGCATTGAAAGTAACTCAAGTATTACGTCAAAAAGGCGTTGTTGGTAAATTTGTTGAATTCTTCGGTGCTGGTGTATCTACACTTCCATTAGCTGACCGTGCAACAATTGCTAACATGGCTCCTGAATATGGTGCAACTTGTGGATTCTTCCCAGTTGATGCCGAATCACTAGAGTATCTTCGTCTAACTGGTCGTCCAGAAGAACAAGTGAAACTTGTAGAAAAATATTTACAAGAAAACAATATGTTCTTTACTCCAGAAAATGAAGAGCCAGTTTACACTGATATTGTAGAAATCAATCTTTCTGAAATCGAAGCAAATCTTTCTGGTCCTAAGCGTCCTCAAGATTTAATTCCTTTATCCAAAATGCAAAAAGCATTCCAAGATGCTTTAACTGCACCAGTTGGTAACCAAGGCTTCGGTCTAAAAGATTCTGAAATCAATAAAGAAGCTGTTGTTAAGTTTAATAATGGCGAAGAAGCTACAATGAAAACTGGTGCTGTTGCAATTGCCGCTATCACCAGCTGTACAAACACTTCTAACCCTTATGTAATGCTTGGCGCTGGTTTAGTTGCGAAAAAAGCAGTTGAAAAAGGCTTAGAAGTACCTAAATATGTAAAAACTTCCTTGGCACCAGGATCTAAAGTTGTTACTGGGTATCTAAGAGACTCTGGTTTACAAACATACTTAGATCAATTAGGATTCAACCTAGTAGGTTACGGATGTACTACATGTATCGGTAACTCTGGTCCTTTAAAAGACGAAATTGAAAAATCAATTTCTGAAAGTGATTTACTTGTAACTTCTGTACTTTCTGGTAACCGTAACTTTGAAGGTCGTATTCATCCATTAGTGAAAGCTAACTACTTAGCTTCACCACCACTTGTTGTTGCTTATGCACTAGCAGGAACGGTTGATATCGATCTAGTGAACGATCCTATCGGAAAAGATAAAGATGGCAACGATGTATTCATGAAAGATATCTGGCCATCAACAGAAGAAGTAAATGCAGCAGTAAAAGAAACTGTTACACCAGAATTATTCCGTAAAGAATACGAAAATGTATTCAACGATAATAAGCGTTGGAACGAAATCAAAACAAGTAATGATCCATTATATACTTGGGATGAAGAGTCAACTTATATCGCAAACCCACCATTCTTTGAAAATCTATCACCAGATCCAGAAGAAGTGAAACCACTTAATGGCTTACGTGTAATTGCGAAGTTTGGCGACTCTGTTACAACAGACCATATTTCACCAGCAGGTGCAATCGGTAAAGATACACCAGCAGGTAAATATTTACGTGAACGCGGTGTGGAACCACGTGAATTCAACTCTTATGGTTCTCGTCGTGGTAACCATGATGTAATGATGCGAGGTACATTTGCTAACATCCGTATCCGTAACCAAATCGCTCCTGGAACAGAAGGTGGCTATGCTACTTACTGGCCAACAAATGAAGTTACTTCTATCTATGATGCATGTATGAAATACAAGCAAGATGGAACAGGACTTGTTGTATTAGCTGGTAAGGACTACGGTATGGGATCTTCTCGTGACTGGGCAGCAAAAGGTACAAACCTTCTTGGTATCAAGACAGTTATCGCTGAAAGCTTCGAACGTATTCACCGTTCCAACCTTGTATTGATGGGTGTTCTTCCACTTCAATTCAAGAAAGGTGAAAACGCTGAAACTCTTGGCTTAACAGGAAAAGAAGTTATCGATGTTCAAGTGGATGAGAATGTTAAACCACGTGACATCCTTACTGTAACTGCTACTGATGAAGCAGGAAACAAAAAGCAATTCGAAGTATTAGTACGCTTCGACTCTGAAGTAGAAATTGATTACTATCGTCATGGTGGTATTCTACAAATGGTACTTCGCGATAAATTACAAGCGTAATAATTTAGGACACATCTCGTTTTAAACGAGATGTGTTTTTTTATTTTCATCTTCTAAAAAAACATTCTTTACATAAAATACCCATATCAAATACAATCGGAGGGTAAAATGGGAAGAATCGTCGCATTCACTTTGCTTCTTTTTTTAACGAGTATTTTTGTTGTACATGCCATAGAAGATAAAAATCCAACTTCCAGAGAAAACAATCATATAGCTGTAGGTTCAAATATAAAAGAAAAAACACAACAAACACAAACTAGGGATGTTTTTAAAACTGGTCCATCGATTGGAATGTCTGCCCCTATCATAAAATCAAAAGACCTAAATGGAAATATTATCAATATTAGCGCTTTTAAAGGAAAAAAAGTATTGTTAAATTTTTGGGCTGCGTGGTGTCCACCATGCAAATCAGAAATTCCAGATCTAGTGAGTTTTTATAAAAAAAATCAAAATAAAGTGGAAGTGATCGGAATCAATATTGAAAGTACGGAAATCCAGGTAAAACAGTTCATCAAGAAATATCACATTACCTATCCGATTATTATGGACAAGAAAGAAGTAATTAGTGATGAGTATATGATCCAACCTATTCCGACTTCTTATTTTATTGACGAAAATGGCGTGATAATTGATAAATGGATTGGAGCATTATCGGAGAAGGAGCTAAATCAAATTATGTTTAAATAACACCTGTAAAGGGTGTTTTTTTTATTAAGGCTATTTTCGTATAGATTGTTGTTTTTCGTATATTGTTTTAAATCCTAATATAGTCCTAGCTCGGGGCATCTTTTCTTAGGAAATTTATTCATTCATGATAAAGATCATGTCTTTATTAAGATTTTCGTCTGCAAAAAACAACAAAGTTTAAGAAAAGAGCCTTTATTAAAAAGGAGAAATGTTCAAAAAATATTATAATTATGCAAATAACTGACCATACTAAATAATAGAAAAAGGCTGTTTTCTAATTATTAATGCTTTTCGTACTTTGTTATAACCGTTTAGCTTATGGGAATCTTTACCCAATAGGATTGCCCTTTCGAAAGCTAAAGAAAGACAGCATGTGATTTAAATAATAAAAGTACAACATTTTAAAGAAAAGAGCCTTGGAAAAGAATAAACCAAAAGGAGACAAGCATAATGAGAAAATCAATGAAAAAATCATTTGTTGATTTAGTTTTGGAAAATAGGCAGGAGCTTTTAAAAGATCGGGATGCAATGGAACGTATTGAAGAAAAATTAGAACAAAAACGGATGATAAAGAAAGCTGAATAAATCACATATTCCCTTCATTTCTGGAAAAACTGTTAGAAAAGGAGGGAATTTTACTTTGAGTAACCCAAAAAGAAGACCTCAGAATTATGTCCCAAACCATATTGGCACACAACCGCGTTCTGCAGGAGGCAATAAAGGGAAAAAGATGCAGGATAAATCCGGAGAGCATGCACAAGTAATGCAGACAAAAGGAGAGTAGTATCCTTGAATTTCCACCAATTCTTTTTTGATAACTAGTTACACTAATGATGTACCGAGTATTTGGTACATCTACTTTCATCAAGGAGGAATTTGCTGATGGCATGGAACAAACCGAAACCGGATGACCGTAGCGATAATGTAGAAAAGCTGCAAAATATGGTACAAAACACGATAGAAAATATGGAAAAAGCAGAAGCTACAGCAGAATTTGCTGATAATGAGCAAAAAGCAAATATTGAAGCAAAAAATGAACGCCGTCGTGAAAGCATCGATGCGATGAGAAGCGAGATCAAGGATGAGGCGGCAGCACAGGAAAACAATTATAAGTAGTATTAACGAATGAAGCCGGCCAACTGCCGGCTTTCCTGTTTTAATAAGAATGATGATTATAAATTAACCTCTTTCACCAAGTGAAATTGCATTTCAAATTTCACCAAGTGAAATTGCACTTCTAATTTCACTCATCCATAGGCCTATGATCAAGGCACTTGCGCTTTTCTAACAAGCCCTATTATTTTCCGAACAAAAAAATGCATGATACAATGATAATACGAGTTTTAAATTACTTGAGGTGAAATCATGAAAATATCTGAAAAAGAAATTGAAGTAAGATATGCAGAAACAGACCAAATGGGTGTTGTATATCATGCGAATTATTTAGTTTGGATGGAGCTTGGTCGTACTCAGCTAATAGAGGATTTAGGCTTTAAATACGCTGATATGGAAGCAAAGGGAATTCTTTCACCAGTCATCGATATACAAATTTCTTATAAAAAACCTGTACGTTATGGGGAAAAAGCTACAATAAAAACATGGGTAGAAGAGTACGATGGCATCCGTGTTGCTTATGGTTATGAAATTTATACTGGAAGTGGAGATTTATCGGTTACGGCAATTTCCAAGCATGCCTGTGTAAAAAAAGAATCCTTCCGACCTGTTTCCATTCGTAAATTATTCCCGGACTGGCATGATGCTTACGAGAAAGCCAAAAAGGGAAGCGAGATGTGAATGACCTATGGCATTTGGAATTACGAAAAAGCAATTAAAAGACTGGAAAAAGGCAATAGATAATGGAGAAATCGCATTTCTAACCCATTTTTGGCTGGATGAACGCTTTCCCGAAGCAAGATCTGTTACAAAGGTTGGATGCAGTGATTTATATAAACTCCAAAAATGGGGAGCTAATTACAACCTCAAAAAGGAATGGATACACCATCGTCCAGATGGCTATTCACATTTTGATTTACTTGGACCAAAACAAAAAGAAATTTTAACATCTGAAGGTGTGATCGACGAGCATATTAAATTTTTATAACCTTACAAGCCTCCACTCGAATAATTCGAATGGAGGTTTTCATTTTTTAAATATTTTTTATCCCATTCCCAATATTTAAAACACCTCTATTTTCGATATTTAAAATTCTGAAAATTATAGTAAAATTATCATATATCTATATTTGAAAAGTGAAAAAAATCCAGTCATACATAAAATGGGGGATGAATATGGAACACGATGTGATAGTAGTTGGGGCAGGACTAGCCGGACTTGTTGCTGCAACGGAAATTGCCGATGCAAAGAAAAAAGTCCTGCTACTGGACCAGGAACCGGAAAGCTCATTGGGTGGGCAAGCATGGTGGTCCTTTGGAGGATTATTCTTGATAGATTCGCCTGAACAACGTAGAATGGGCATCAAAGATTCTAGGGATTTAGCTTGGCAGGATTGGCTTGGTTCAGCGGGATTTGATCGTGAAGATGACGAGGATTATTGGGGGAAAAAGTGGGCGGAAAGCTATATAGACTTTGCAGCAGGAGAGAAGCGATCATGGCTCTATGATATGGGAGTAAGATTTTTTCCGGTAGTTGGCTGGGCTGAACGTGGAGGGTATTTGGCTGACGGACACGGAAATTCTGTACCTAGATTTCATATTGTATGGGGAACGGGTCCGGGGATTGTAGCACCTTTTGAAAGAAGGTTAAGAGAGCATATTATGAATGGATGGATTGATTATCGACCGCGTCATCGGGTAGATGATCTAATCGTAGAGAATGGGGCTGTTGTCGGGGTACGGGGTTCTATTTTAGAATCAAGTCCTGTAGAACGAGGGGAAGAAAGCTCCAGAGTAGTGGTAGGTGATTTTGAATTTACAACACAAATAGTTGCCGTTACTAGCGGTGGAATAGGAGCCAATCATGAATTAATCCGAAAGAATTGGCCCAGCAGGCTTGGGCCAGCACCTAAAGTGATGCTTTCTGGTGTTCCTGCCCATGTGGATGGCAGAATGCTTTCGATTACAGAAAAGGCAGGAGGGCGTATTGTAAACCGTGATCGTATGTGGCATTATACGGAAGGAATTAAAAACTGGAATCCTGTTTGGAATCTTCATGGAATCCGAATTTTGCCAGGGCCATCATCCATTTGGCTCAATGCGAAGGGGAGAAGATTTCCCGCTCCTAACTTCCCTGGCTTCGACACCCTTGGAACACTAGAAGCCATTCAAAAAACAGGATATAGCTATTCATGGTTTATTTTAACGCAAAAAATTATTGAGAGAGAGTTCGCCCTTTCTGGTTCAGAACAAAATCCTGATTTAACGGGAAAAAGCATCAGACAGGTAATGTCCAGAGCACTGCCGGGAGCATCGGCCCCGGTGCAAGCTTTTATGGATAAAGGAGAGGATTTTGTTATCGCAAACACCTTGTCCGAGCTTGTAGAAGGGATGAACAATATAACAGAGGAAAAACTATTAAATTATCAAGAAATCGAGAAACAAATTATTGCTCGTGATCGAGAAATAGAAAATACATTTACAAAGGATTTGCAAATAACAGCCATTCGTGGAGCACGTAATTATATCGGTGATAAATTGATACGTGTCGCAAAGCCCCACAGGATCCTTGATCCTAAAAATGGACCACTCATAGCTGTTCGGTTAAACATCCTAAGTCGAAAAACATTGGGAGGCTTGCAAACTGATCTATCTGGTCGAGTGCTTGATTCAGCAGGAAATCCTATCCTTGGCCTTTATGCAGCTGGGGAAGTATCTGGCTTTGGCGGCGGCGGCATTCATGGCTACCGGGCATTGGAGGGAACATTTGTAGGCGGATGTCTTTTTACAGGAAGAACAGCAGGCAGGGCCATAGCAGAAGAATTAAATTAAGAACAAAAGCGCAGACGCCTTGATTAATGGCGTACGGATTTTGGAGTCAAATTTCACTCCGAATAAACAAATCGATGCCCGCTGATCGTAGAGAGGAGACGTAGGAATCCGCAAGCTGTTAGGTGTTGTAGCTGGGCGTAGATATTTTGTTAAAAAGGTTACCAAAATGTTAAGTTTCATAATTCCCTAATATAAAAGCCTAAGTCACAATTTGACTTAGGCTTTTATTATGCTCTTCGAAAATGCTATTTTATTTTTTAAGGCCACTCATCATGTGCTGCATAATCTCATTATAAGAGTGATCTGCCATTCCATTGGCATAAGCGTCCTGCAAAGGATACAATCGATAATTTTTTAGTTTTTGATTATATACAAAAGTAGGGTAGAACTGAACATCTTCAAGCTTAATGCTTTTTCCACTTGATGTAACGTCTTTTGAAACCTTTATTTCAACCATGCCACCTATGTCTTTGTAATCCCACATTTGTCCAGAGATAAAGTTCCCGAGTGAGTACACAACCAGAGCATCCCGACCATCTTCGGTATGCATTTTTTCAATTGGCTGCAGAACATGAGGATGGCTTCCGAGGATAATATCTGCACCGCCATCTGTAAACAGCTTCGCTAATTGCTTTTGTTCCTCGTTAGGCTGGCGTTGATATTCGATACCCCAGTGCATACTTAAAATTACCACATCTGCTTGGGAACGAGCTTTTTTGAGCTCAGCAAGAATTTTATCCCTATCAATTAGATTTACCAAATAATCTTTTCCTTCGGGAACTGGTATCCCGTTCGTTCCATAGGTATACGAAAGAACCGCAATTTTTATTCCATTAATCGTTTCTATTCTTAGTGTATCTTGGTCCTCTTTGCTTTTAAAGGTTCCAACATGCGGAAGGTGCACTTTATCATAGTAAGAAAGAGCGCTTAACAATCCTCTTTCCCCCTTATCTAGTGCATGATTATTAGCAGTGGTTACAAAATCTACCCCTGCATCTTTAATGGCATCCACAATTTCGTATGGGCTATTAAAGCTTGGATAACTAGAAACACCGAGCTGCGCTCCACCAGGGGTGGATTCTTGATTCGCAATTAATAAATCAGGCTTTTGCATCATTGCTTTTACATTTTGAAAGATCGGTTTGAAGTTATATCCGTCTTTCGTTTTGGCATCCTCATACACCCAATCATGAATAAGAATATCCCCAATGCCCCCAATAGTGACATTGGAATGAAACTCCTTCGTTTTCAAACTTAAAGTTCGCGTTGTGTTTGTCTGAACTGTATATTCTTTTTTGGAAAATGCATTTTTCCAATCACCATATTGTTTAAATATCAAAATCCCTATTGCGCAAATTAAAAGCAAACATATGAATATTACACTGTAAAGCTTTTGTTTTCCCCTCATTCTTGTACCAGCCTTTACTTATTTTTATATCTATATGACATTTTAATATTACTATATGAAGGTCGATTCGTGTTGATTTATTTCGAAAATAGGCGAAATAAACAAAAAATAGGAGTAGATGAATAGCCTTTCGCGCTTTATTCCAACATTAATACACTGCCTAAGACAAAACACCTACTCAAAAATGATTCAATACAGTAATAAAATAGACAAGAAAAAACGCCCTAGTCCATTTATATTAGGGCGTACTTTCATTTAGGCTCTTTTCTTATACTTTAATGCTTTTTCAGAAGAAAATCCTAGTAACCACTTAACTCTTGGTAATGAAAGTACCTTCATAAGAAAAGATGCGCCGAGCTAAGATGATATTAGGATTTATAACAGTATAGGAAAACAACAATTTATCGAATACAGCTTTCATTCATAATGAATTATATCCATTTAACTTTTGGTTCCGTTTTTTCACGTATTCTCTTTATATTCGCCCGATGTCGATAGATGACGAAAAATCCTAATGCAAAAACTACTACAAATAGTGGCCAATCCTGCTGGATTAGCATATCAACAAATGAATAAACTATTGCAGCAATACCAGCAATAATAGAAGATAGTGAAACATATTTGCTAATTTTTAAGCTGACTAAAAATACGATAATAACAAATAAAAATAATATAGGGCTGTATGCAAGTATAACACCGCCTGAGGTTGCTACTGCTTTCCCACCTCTAAAGCCCGCAAAGATTGGAAACATATGTCCGATAACGGCTATAAGTCCAACTAGAAGAGGGTGGAAATGCTCTAATGGTACCCCAAAAAGTATTGGTAGAAGAGTTGCTAGTGTACCCTTTAAAATATCGGCAATTGTGACAGCAATTCCTGCTTTCTTTCCAAGTGTACGAAATGAATTCGTTGCACCAAGGTTTCCGCTTCCATGCTGGCGGATATCAATTCCGTAAAATAATTTCCCAACAATTAAGCCTGATGGGATGGAGCCTAATAGATAGGCGAGAATAAGTATAATTGCATAAATCATCGACATTTCTCCTTTAGAGGATTGTTTAAAATGTTAATCAAGCTTATTAATAAGTGCTTTATTATTGTATCACGTTAATATTGCTAAATAAAAAGGATTTTTCATCGCTGAACAATAATTTGTTTATGAAGGTTGGTGCAGCTGAAAGTCCAGGAAAGTTTTTTCATAGCTATATATTTACTCTTTTCATCCTAATAATCCTCCTGTACGATTAAGATAGGGGAAATTAGGAGGATACGATGGAAACTATACCTTTACGATCAAAACCAAAAAAGAATACGAAATGGCTTTTTAGTTTTAGCATACTATTTGTCATGATAACAGGGATATTATTATATATATATTACCCATTTGCATCAACAAAAAAAACAACCTATGTATCTGGCGAATATCCGATATTAATACAAGGTGCTATTCATGGAAACGCGATCCGCAGTGATAAGAACACTTTTATCCCGCTAGAAACAGTAAAGGATCAGATCGATAACAGTATTTATGAAGAAAGTAATTCCATAATTATTACAACCAAATTAAAGGTCATTCAAATTCCTATTAATCAAAATACGATATATGTAAATGCCAAAGCAGAGAAACTTAGTCATCCTATGCTAAAAGTAGTAGCCGGCAAGAAATATTTGGCTCTTGACATGTTGAAGTCTATTTACCCAATCCAATACCACTTAACGAATAAAACCAATGTTGTGTGGATAGAGAAATTGGGAGAGAAATATTATAACGGCAAAATCACTTCCAAAAAGGCAAGAAAGGCGTATCTTCGCCTGCGCCAAAACAATGACCTGCAGTCCCCATATGTCGCGGAGGTTGGTAAAGGGGAAGCAGTTCATATTGAACGTGTAATGAAAGATTACTATTTTGTTAGAACGCTCCAAGGAATCGGAGGATATATAAAAAAAGAATATGTTATAAAAGAAGGCCAGAAGCAAGTACATTTTCCCTTTCAAGCGGAAACAGTACGCCTGCTGCCTATTTCAAAGCCAATCCACTTATCCTGGGAGGCAGTTTATATAAAGACACCTGACCCTTCCCAGCTTCCTGCTATGCCTGGCGTTAATGCTGTCTCACCAACATGGTTTCGGCTTAAAAATGCAAATGGAGACATTTCTAATCTATTATCCACCGATTATATTAAATGGGCAAAACAGCATCATATGCAGGTGTGGGGACTTTTTTCCAATTCCTTTGATCCTGATTTAACAAAAGCTGCTTTTAGCAAATTTGAAAACAGACAAAAAATAATCCGAAAACTTGTAACCATCGCCAACAAAGAAAATTTAGATGGAATTAATATTGATATTGAAAACGTTCGTCCGGAGGATGGACCGCTGGTCACTCAGTTTGTGAGAGAAGCTTCTGCGAATCTCCATGCCAATCACAAATATGTATCTATGGATATTACTTTCATCGCAAAAGGAAATTGGTCCGAATTTTACGAGCGGGAGAAGCTGGGCAAAATGGTTGATTACTTAATTGTCATGGCATATGATGAACACTGGGGAACTTCACCGATTGCGGGAAGTGTTGCCAGTTTGCCATGGGTTGAAACTAATTTGCAATCCATCTTAAAATTAGTTCCAAATGATAAACTAATACTTGGTGTTCCTTTTTATACTCGCTTATGGAAAGAGGAATGGAAGAATGGCCAATTGAAAACAACTTCTAAAACATTATCCATGGATCAAGCGAATGAATGGATGAAGAAACACAAAGTAAAAATCCAATTGGATTCCAAAAGTGAACAACATTATGTTGAGTATTCGGACTCTAAATCAAATATTACCTATAAAATGTGGTTAGAGGATGAATATTCCTTAGCTAAAAGAGCCGAAATTGCGGGACACTATCAATTAGCGGGAATTGCTTCATGGGCAAGGTCATTTGGAAATGCGCAGGGCTGGGTTTCCCTGCAATCTACTCTTTCAGCTTACAAAAATAAATAAATTAACAACATTGATTAGTTAGGGGTTTTTAGTAATGAAAACATTTTTATCAGCCATCCAGTGGATGGCTTTTATGATTGCCGGTTCTATCGCAGCACCTATTGCCATTGCTGATTTATTTCACTTAAATCCAGTAGAAACTTCTGCTTTTATGCAAAGAACCATATTTGTATTGGGGATTGCAGGACTATTACAGGGATTCATTGGCCATCGCTTGCCCGTTTCAGAAGGACCTGCCGGCTTATGGTGGAGTGTATTTGCTATTTATGCAGGTTTTGTAGGTAGTATGTATTCAACCGGTATAGCAGCGCTAAATGCGTTATGCGGCGGTATGATTTTTAGTGGTATCGTTTTCTTTATCCTGTCTGCCTTGGGATTAATCGAAAAGCTGGCAAAGCTTTTTACACCAACGATAACGTTTATCTATTTATTCCTTCTTATTTTGCAATTAAGTGGTTCCTTTGTAAAAGGAATGCTTGGATTAACAGAAGAGCAAGTACATATTCAGCCGACTGTCGCCATTCTATGCATCGTTATTATCCTCGTAACGTTCTATCTTGGCAAAGTAAATATTCAATGGGTACAGCAATTTTCTATTATTTTTGGATTGCTGTTAGGCTGGATACTCTTTATTATTTTCGGGTTAGCTCCTAAGGTTCCTGAGAGTCACTCCATTTTTGCCTTTCCAAAGCTATTTCATTTCGGGAAACCAACCTTTGATTCAGGAGTTCTGACCACTTCCTTCTTCATTACAATATTATTAACGACCAATATGATTGCTTCCATACGAGTGATGGAGGAAGTGTTAAAAGGATATCATAATAAGCCTGTTAGCTATAAGCGTTCAGGGTTTATTTCAGGATTGAACCAAATTCTTGGAGGTATATTTTCTGCTATTGGGTCTGTCCCAATATCCGGCTCAGCTGGCTTTGTTGCTCAAACTGGAATAAAATCCATTAAACCATTTATTATTGGCGGGATTCTGGTGACTGTAATTTCATTGTTACCTCCGCTTATGCATATCATGTCTGCACTTCCCGCACCTGTCGGTTATGCGGTAACATTTGTTATTTTCACAAAAATGATTGGGCTTGCGTTATCAGAGATTGAAAAATCAACAGATCGAGACATTACATATACAACTGCAGGTATTGCATTAATGGTTGGAGTAGGTACGATGTTTCTGCCGAGTGAAGCTACGGTCAAATTACCTACATTCATAGGTTCACTTGTAAATAATGGATTAGTTCTTGGGACTATCATTGCTATTGGAAGTGAACAATATCTACGCTGGCAGAAAAAAAGAAAATCCGCTTCGATTTCAAGATAAGTTGCAGAAGGGAGCAGAAAAGCGTACGATAAATATATAAGATTGGGGGGTTCAAAGTGACAATTGAAATTCCGAGCAGAGATGAAATCAGAGAAATTTTAAAAAAAGCGAAGCGTATTGCTGTGGTTGGATTAAGCGATAATCCGGAAAGAACCTCTTATATGGTTTCTGAGGCTATGCAAAAAGCAGGTTATGAGATCATACCTGTCAATCCTTCCGTCCAGAATGTTTTAGGAGTACCAGCTGTTTCTTCCTTAAAGGAAATTGAAGGGCATATAGATATTGTTAATGTCTTTCGACGATCGGAATTTTTACTTGAAATAGCAAAGGAATTTGCAGAAATCGATGCAGATGTTTTTTGGGCGCAATTAGGTCTTGAAAATGAAGAAGCGTATCAGTTTTTAAAGGAAAAAGGATATACCGTTATAATGGATCGCTGTATTAAAGTAGAGCATGCATTGACAAAATGATTTTTCTTTAAACAAGCGTATACGTATTCGTACGCTTGTTTTTTATTACATTGAAAAACCACAGGCAAGATATATTGGCCTTTATAAAAAACGGAAGAAATAAAAAGCAAAAAATGCAAGAGGCACTAAAAAGTCATTTGCCAAATGGGAAAATATCGCTAAAATAGTTCATAGACGCTTGTTCGGAATATGATATAATGATAATCGAACGAACGTTCGTATTATCGATTTAATTATTACTAAGATTAGTTTTGATAGAGATAGAGAGCTGTGTTGTTGAAAGGGGAATTGTTGTGGCAAAAAAACAGAACTTGATTGAATATAATGATGATGCAATCCAGGTGCTAGAAGGTCTTGAAGCCGTCCGTAAAAGACCTGGAATGTATATAGGTTCAACGGATGCACGTGGATTACATCACCTAGTATATGAAATTGTCGATAATTCTGTTGATGAAGCCCTTGCCGGTAATGGGGATCATATTATTGTCAAAATCCACAAGGACAATAGTATTAGCGTCGATGACAGAGGGCGCGGTATGCCAACAGGAATGCATAAATTAGGAAAACCAACTACGGAAGTTATTTTTACCGTACTCCACGCCGGCGGTAAATTCGGCCAAGGCGGCTATAAGACTTCAGGAGGATTGCATGGGGTTGGGGCATCAGTCGTGAATGCCTTATCAGAGTGGTTAATAGTAACTATAAAACGCGACGGCTATGTATATGAACAGCGATTTAGAGACGGGGGAAAACCAGAGACAACCCTTGAAAAAATCGGGAAAACGAATCAAACAGGAACGAATATTCATTTCAAGCCGGATCCCACGATTTTTAGCACAACTACTTTTAATTACGATACTCTGTGTGAAAGATTGCGCGAATCAGCTTTTCTGTTAAAAGGATTAAAGATTGAAATCATTGACGAACGCTACGGACAAAAGGATACATTTCATTATGAAAATGGTATCGAAGCATTCGTTGAATATTTGAATGAAGGTAAGGATGTTCTTCATCCGGTTGTTTTCATTGATGGAGAGTCCAGCAATATTGAAGTGGAGTTTGCCTTCCAATTCAATGACGGTTTTTCCGAAAACATTTTATCCTTTGTTAATAATGTCCGCACCAAGGATGGCGGTACACATGAATCAGGTGCCAAGTCCGCGCTTACTCGTGTGATAAACGAATATGCACGGAAAGTAAATCTTTTAAAAGAGAGAGATAAAAATCTGGAAGGAACGGATATTCGGGAAGGGTTATGTGCTATTGTATCCGTCCGCATTCCGGAGGAGCTACTGCAATTTGAGGGGCAGACGAAAGGAAAGCTCGGAACTAGCGAAGCACGTTCTGCAGTGGATTCTGTCGTATCCGAGCATTTGGCCTATTTCTTGGAAGAAAATCCCGATGCCAGTAATTTATTAATTAAAAAGGCAGTCAAAGCGGCACAAGCACGTGAAGCGGCCAGAAAAGCACGTGAAGAAGCACGAAGTGGCAAAAAGAAAAAGAAATCTGAGAGTATTCTTTCCGGAAAGCTGACTCCTGCACAATCGCGTAATCCTGACAAGAACGAATTATATCTTGTAGAGGGTGACTCAGCAGGCGGTTCTGCAAAACAAGGAAGAGATCGCCGTTTCCAGGCAGTGCTGCCGCTGCGCGGAAAGGTTATTAATACAGAGAAGGCAAAGCTACAGGATATATTAAAAAACGAAGAAATAAATACCATCATTCATACAATCGGAGCGGGTGTAGGTCCTGATTTCAATGTCGAGGATGCAAATTACGACAAGGTTATCATTATGACCGATGCCGATACGGATGGAGCTCACATTCAAGTGTTATTGCTTACTTTCTTCTATCGCTATATGCGCCAACTTATAGAAGCTGGAAAAGTCTATATCGCTCTTCCTCCTTTATATAAAGTAAGCAGAGGAAGCGGGAAAAAAGAAGTTATAGAATACGCTTGGACAGAAAACGAATTACAAGCCGCCATTAAAAAAGTTGGCAGAGGTTACATGCTGCAACGCTATAAAGGTCTTGGGGAAATGAATGCAGATCAATTATGGGAAACAACCATGAATCCGGAGACGAGAACATTAATTCGAGTTAGGATAGATGATGCTGCAAGAGCAGAGAGAAGGGTAACCACTTTAATGGGGGATAAAGTTGAACCAAGACGTAAGTGGATAGAAAATAATGTTGCCTTTGGATTAGAGGAAGACCAAAGCATATTGGAAAATGAGAATCTTACTGTTGAAGGAGGGGAAGAAATCTAATGTCAACAGTTGAACGTTTTCAAGATTTACCGTTAGAAGAGGTCCTTGGGGATCGGTTTGGAAGGTACAGTAAGTATATCATTCAGGATCGCGCCCTCCCTGATGCAAGGGACGGTCTTAAGCCAGTGCAAAGACGTATTTTATTTGCGATGCATGTAGAAGGAAACACCGCTGAAAAAGGCTTCCGTAAATCCGCAAAAACAGTCGGAAATGTTATCGGTAATTACCATCCCCATGGGGATACGTCCGTATATGAGGCAATGGTTCGGATGAGCCAGGATTGGAAGGTCCGGAATGTTCTCATTGAGATGCACGGAAACAATGGTAGCATTGATGGGGACCCGGCAGCTGCCATGCGTTATACGGAAGCGCGTCTTTCGGCAATTTCATCCGAACTTTTACTCGATATTGACAAAAATACGGTTGATTTCATTCCGAATTTTGATGATACGGCAAAAGAACCTACTGTCTTACCAGCTAGATTCCCTAACCTTTTAGTCAACGGTTCAACAGGTATTTCTGCGGGTTATGCGACAGATATTCCTCCTCATCATTTAGGGGAAGTAATTGATGGAACAATCATGCGTATAGAAAAACCGGAATGTTCCGTTGATGAAATTATGACGGTCATTAAAGGACCTGATTTTCCAACGGGAGGAATCATTCAAGGTATAGATGGAATAAAGAAGGCGTATGAAACAGGTAAGGGAAAAATGGTTGTCCGTGGAAAAACTGCTATTGAGGATATGCGAGGCGGCAAACAGCAAATCGTCGTAACAGAAATTCCTTATGAAGTTAATAAAGCAAATTTGGTCAAGAAAATTGATGAGCTCCGACTCGACCGCAAAGTAGAAGGCATTTCAGAGGTTCGTGATGAAACAGATCGTACAGGTTTAAGAATCGTCATCGAATTAAAAAAAGACGCCGATGCGGAAGGTGTTCTTTACTATTTATTTAAGAATACGGATTTACAAGTAACCTATAACTTTAATATGGTAGCAATCCATAATCGCCGCCCTAAATTACTTGGCATTCTTGAACTTTTAGATGCTTATATTGAACATCAAAAAGACGTTGTGACGAAACGCACCAAGTTTGATCTAGATAAAGCGAAGGATCATCAGCATATCGTAGATGGCTTAATGAAAGCATTATCCATTTTGGATGAAGTAATTGCAACAATCCGAGGATCTAAGGACAAACGGGATGCAAAGGATAATTTAATAGCTAAATATGATTTCACCGAACCTCAGGCTGAAGCGATTGTATCCTTACAGTTGTATCGCTTAACGAATACAGATATAACAGCACTTCAAAAAGAAGCAATGGAATTAAACAAGACAATCGAGGAACTTTCTGCAATTCTTGAAAGTGAGAAAAATTTATTAAAGGTAATCAAAAAAGAACTCCAAGAAATTAAAAAGAAATACGCAGATGTAAGAAGAACGAAAATCGAAGATGAAATTGAAGAAATAAAAATCAATCTCGAAGTTATGATTCCAAATGAAGATGTCATCGTAACCGTAACCAAGGATGGCTATGTAAAACGGACAAGCATACGTTCCTATACTGCTTCCAATGGTCAGGATTTGGCCATTAAGGAAACGGATCGCTTGCTATTCCAAGAAGAAATTAATACGACAAATGTCATTTTAATGTTTACGAATAAAGGGAATTACTTATATTGTCCAGTACATGAATTGCCTGATATTCGCTGGAAGGATCTCGGCCAGCATATTGCAAATATAGTTCCGATTGAACGAGATGAACAAATTATCAAGGCGATCACGGTGAAGGATTTTACTGCACCACATTTCCTATTATTCGTAACAAAGAATGGCATGGTGAAAAAAACGGAGTTAAATCAATATGTTGCCCAAAGATATTCCAAACCTTTAGTCGCCATCAATTTAAAAGGAGATGACGAAGTGGTCGATGTTCATGTAACAAATGGTCAAATGGATCTGTTTATCGCCACTCACTTAGGCTATGGTCTTTGGTTTAATGAAGAAGAAGTAAATATAGTTGGTGCGAGAGCTGCTGGTGTAAAAGGTATTAATTTAAAAGAAGGAGATTATGTTGTCTCCGGAAAAATCGTCTCCAATCAAGAAACCAATTATATTTTCATTGCTACCCAAAGAGGTGCAACAAAGAAAATGAAAATAACAGAGTTTGATAAAGCAACAAGAGCAAAACGTGGGGTTGTAATGCTAAGAGAACTGAAAAGTAACCCTCACCGAATTGCTGCCATGGACGTCGTTGAAAATAGCGATATCATATATGTGAGAACTGCACAAAATAACATCGAAAGCGTAAATATCGCTGAAATGCGAGCAAATGACCGCTACTCCAATGGCTCCTTCCTATTTGATGAAACCGAAAACGGTTTGACAGAAGAAATGTGGAAGGAATTAGTATTAAAAAAAGAGAATGTAAATGAATAATACATTTTAAAGGAGCTTGTCATATTATTATGACAGGCTCTTTTTTATGGAGGAAAAAGTTACATACTTTCTTACTAATTGCCAATAATAAAAAAATCAACTTAAAGGGGAAGTGTAAGATGAAAAAAGAATATCTGTTAGCACTTACAGCCTTTTTCATGCTTAGCTTTACAACAGTCGCTATCACATACGCTGGAGAAGAAGCAGCTCCTGCAAGCATTATTATTAAAACATATAACAAGGATGTTAATGGAGATGGAAAAAAAGAAAAAATTCTTTTAAAAGGAATGCCTTATCAACAAGGCCATTCCTATTTCCAAAAAATTTGGTCTGAAATTGTGATTCCTAAACATCCTTTAGTTACTCTCCCATACAAAGCAGGAATGGCGCCAAAGCTTGAATTTGCAGATATAAATCATGATAAGGTTAAAGATATAATCAGTTCGAGCGCAACAGGAGGAAGTGCAGGGCTCTATCATTACAGAATTAATTCCTTAAAAGATAACCAGATCACGAATATACCTCTACCAGCTCCTTTAAATCTCCAAGGTCAATTTGAAAATAGTTATAAAGCTTTCATTAATATTGGAGATACAAAGGAAATCATCCGTTTAGATTTAGCGAAGAGAAAGAAGGATTATATAAGATTAGGTTTATTTCAGGATAACGGAAAATTAAATGAGCCTACTGAGCTAATAATCGCCCCTGTTGCACAATATAAAACTGTTAAAATAAAAGGAAAAAAGGGGTATGGACTAAAATCATACAGACAAATTAGCGGCGCCTATCACGCTGATCTTATCGGTGTTCTGGAAGCTACTTGGTATTACGATAATGGTAAATGGAACTTGGTTAAAACACAATGGAATGAAAGGTAAGTTTATTTCATCTCTAAAGTTGTTTAGAATCATTGGAAATTGGTAACCGTTTATAGGCAAGTATCATATACTGAGATAAGTATTCATTAAGGGGGATGCTTATCGTGGGCAAATTTCAAGCTGATACATTATCCGTAAATATTGCTCCTCCAGCTACTGCCTTTTTCCCATTAGAAGGACGCAAATACACATTATCACAGTCTGAATTCACCGGTAAATTTTCTTTATTCATCAGCAATCAATATAGTATTGCTTCCATTAATCCTCAATTAACGACCATTCTTAAAGCGGAATGGATTACATTTTTAGGGGAATATGCACTAAAAGGAATAATTAGCTTAGGCGGTTCAGAAAATGATGAAAGACTTACACAGGTCCGATATATGATTTATCAAAAGGAGCTACCAGAATTAATACGTTTACTCATTATGGCCGATAATCAATTTTTGAAAAATTATCCTTTGCTATTAGATTCACCTATCATTATCCAATATGATAGTCCATTTCAGGAATTCAATGGAACCGTTCACCTTGGTACCCCAAGACAATTTTTATTAAAACCTGTTATAACATAGTTAATCTAAGATTAAGAACATGAGAGAGTATTATTACTTTTTCATGTTCTTTTATTTTTCTAGGACTGTTTTCGTATATTGTTTATAGTCCTAATATAGTCTTACCTCGACATCCTTTCATTAAAAATATTCATTCATACTAAAGATTAAGTGTGTCCAATAAAATCTTCGTGAAAAAGCCATATAGTTTAAGAAAAATAGCCTTTCCTAATGGATTATTTTGGTGAGGAATGATATTTTTGAAGTGTATCTTAATAAAATTCATTAATCTAAAATAAGAAAACTTACATACAGTTGCAA
The DNA here is from genome assembly GCF_018343615.1 of Bacillus sp. FJAT-49736. Taxonomy (GTDB): domain Bacteria; phylum Bacillota; class Bacilli; order Bacillales; family Bacillaceae_C; genus Margalitia. The sequence continues at coordinate 1,323,185 of NZ_JAGYPI010000001.1, forward strand.
AGTATAGTAAAACAGCAAAAATAAACAAAAAGAGAGAGGGGAAAGACCATGGAGCAATATATTTTGTCACTGGATCAAGGTACTACAAGCTCTCGGGCTATCTTATTTGATCATGACGGAAAAATGGTACATGCAGCTCAGAAAGAGTTTACACAAATATTTCCAAAGCCAGGCTGGGTAGAGCATAATGCAAATGAGATTTGGGGATCTGTTCTTGCCGTTATCGCATCTGTTCTTTCCGAATCAGGAATTAAACCACAGCAAATTGCAGGCATCGGCATCACAAATCAAAGGGAAACGACGGTTATTTGGGATAAAGAAAGCGGGCAGCCTATTTATAATGCAATAGTATGGCAATCACGCCAGACCTCCGATATTTGTGAGGAATTAATCGCAAAAGGCTATAATGATTTATTCAGGAGTAAAACAGGCTTATTAATCGATGCTTATTTCTCCGGTACAAAGGTTAAGTGGATTCTTGATCATGTGGAAGGAGCCCGAACAAAAGCCGAAAAAGGGGATTTATTGTTTGGAACGATTGATACTTGGCTTGTATGGAAATTATCCGGTGGTGCTGCTCATGTTACAGATTATTCTAACGCGTCCAGAACATTAATGTTCAATATCTATGATTTAAAATGGGACGAAGAGTTACTGAACATACTTTCCGTACCCAAATCCTTATTGCCGGAAGTTCGTTCATCTTCAGAAAAATATGCAAAAACCTCCACTGCCCATTTCTTTGGTCAAGAGGTACCTATAGCGGGAATTGCCGGAGATCAACAAGCAGCATTATTCGGTCAAGCTTGTTATCTTCCAGGAATGGCGAAAAACACCTACGGAACTGGCTGCTTTATGTTGATGAATACAGGTGAACATGCTGTAAAGTCAAAGCATGGCTTATTAACAACAATAGCATGGGGATTAAACGGGAAAGTGGAATATGCATTAGAAGGTAGCATATTTGTAGCCGGCTCAGCTATTCAATGGTTACGAGATGGTATGCGTATGTTCAACGATGCAAGCGAAAGTGAACTATATGCTGCAAAAGTAGATTCTACGGAAGGAGTTTATGTTGTTCCAGCCTTTGTTGGTCTTGGTACACCATACTGGGATAGTGATGTGCGCGGTGCGGTCTTTGGCATCACACGAGGAACAACAAAAGAGCATTTTATTCGTGCAACACTAGAATCACTCGCCTACCAAACAAGAGATGTTCTAACTGCTATGGAAACAGATTCGGGTATTTCATTAACAACGCTTCGTGCAGACGGTGGTGCAGTTAAAAATAACTTTCTAATGGAATTTCAAAGTAACATACTAGGGGTAAGAGTTGAACGTCCGATTGTGAATGAAACAACTGCTCTTGGTGCTGCATATTTAGCTGGTTTAGCTGTAGGGTTTTGGAGTAATCAGGAACAAATTGCTTCTCAATGGCAGATTGACCGAAAATTTGAACCAAATATGAAAGAGGATGAAAAGGAAGAATTATATAATGGTTGGAAAATGGCTGTTCAAGCAGCAAGAGCTTTTAAATAGAAGAACAGATGTTAAGAATATAAATTGAAATATCCACGAAAACATCATTTTTTCTGAAGGTAAAATACGAATCTTATGTTATTTCCATAGCTGTGTAAAAGTTAAGGCTGAAATCATTACACAATTATAAATTAGACAAACTAGTTTATAATTGTGTTTTTTTTGTGATTTTTCATATTCCCGGGAATAGTAATTAACTATTGTATGGAACACTTGAAAAAGTTAGGATATTTTCTTTTTTCACTGACCACTTTTGTCAGGGTTGACGTTATAAAATAAAAGGGACAATTAATTAAGGAGGTGACCAACAATGGTCATGTCATTGGAGCAATTTCGCAAAATATTGGAAGGGAATCGTCGTTTAACCGTTCGAACCATTGAGGCTTTCCCTGAAAACAAGTTATTCACCTATGCACCGGTCGTACCACTACGGCCATTCTCAAAAATGATTATAGAAATACTAGATATTGAAAGGGCATATATACGCGGGGTCGCTCTCGGTGAATGGGAATATAGCCCATCCTTTGCTGGTATTTCTACCAAAGAGGAACTTTTAGATGGTTGTCATGAAACAAAGGAAGATGTGCAAAAATGGTGGTCAAATATAACCGAGGAAAGGTTGTACACCGTAGAAAAAGATCCCTTTTTCGGTGGAGAAATGAGTCATTTCGAACGACTACATGGTGCATTGGAAAATGAAATCCACCATCGCGGCCAAGGCTTTATTTATTTACGTTTACTTGGGATTGAACCGCCAGCGTTTTGGGAGAGATAGTAAAAAGGGATAACATATGGGTTGTTTAAATGGAAATGTAGCAATAATTAAAGGGGCAGCAATGGGAATGGGAGTTCTGAAGCAAAAGTTGACGCAACAGTTCAAATGGAGATGAATGAATGGAATAAGATTTTGGATATTAATTTGAATAGTTGTGTAATCGGAATGAAATACGTGGTTCCTGAAAAAAAAGCAGGAGGCGGTTCGATCGTTAATATTTCTTCGAATTACAGCCTTGTTGGTATTGCAGGTACAAGTCCATATACCTCTGCTAAAGGGGCATATGGAAAAGATAAGATTCATGTAAATTCCGAACACCCTGGAATCATGTTTACACCAATGACATTACCAATGATGGAAGAAGGTGATGCTCTACATAAAACGTATACACAGCTTCGTACTTTGGTGAACCAGAGGATATTGCATATGGTGTACATTCTTTCTTCTGACGAATCCCGTTTTATGACTGGTTCTGAATTAGTTATTGACAGTGGATAGACAGCTCTATAATCCAATCCTAGTTTGCATACTATTAAAAAATAGAGTGTTCATTTAGTGAACAAAATACAGAGACTCCCAAAAGGGGAGTCTCTGTATTTTATTAAAACATTGATAAATTTTAGATTAACTTAAGCCCAGCAAACTGCACCAATGATAATTAAAAGAATAAACAGCACAACAATAAGTGCAAATCCGGCACCCATACCTGTTGGAGCAACTGGATAAGCGTATCCGCGTCTGCATCCACCGCAAAACATAACATTCACCTCAAATAAAAAATATATTTTCCATTAATAAGCCATACCACCGCCATAGCCGCCTCCAACAAAAGCTGCACCGACAATGATAAGCAAGATAAATAGAACAACAATTAAAGCAAATCCTGCTCCGTATCCTCCGCCATCAGACATTCATAAACCCTCCTTTTTATTAGGGATAAAATAGGATATGTCGAAATAGGGAAAGGTGGAAAGGCACCAAACTAATTTTAAAAAGCAATGAAAAAATTGATTTAAAAGACCATGCTGACATTACGTGGATATTATCCAATAAGACATCTTATGGAAAGGAAATTACAAAAGAGTTATAAATAAGATCTAATTAAGGAGCATGAAGATGTAGAAATAGTTGATGAGTCTATATATGGATTTAAAATTCATCCTAAATAATTTTCAGTTAAAAGAGGGGACAAGTAAACAAATAATTAAGATATGAATTCGAGGTAATTAAATGCAGGGCATAAACACAGTTTTTAGGAAAGGAGAACTATTCATCTATCCAAATTTAGATCCGAAATGTATAAATCTTTAGATTACCTTACAACAGGATTTATTAAGTTTAAAAAGTAAATTCTGTTATACAGTGATCCAATTCGCGTGTCTTTCATTCTTTAACCGAAAATGGGAAAGTGTGAGAAAATGTACAAGAAAAAAATTGATATATTTTCACCAATTCCATTCGTAAAAATGATGTTTTTAAATTAATATCCAAGATTTTAACTTATACATGCATAAACTGATACTGAACTTAAGACCTCTTGAAAAAGATATCTTCAATTTGTATAACTTGTTCCCAATGTATCAGACTTGGTCTGATACTTACGATATAATGGCGTAATATTTGATTCAATATCTATATTTTATCTTTTCTGAATGGTGGTTATTTAATGGAATATGATTGTAATAAGGCATTTACAGAAGCGTTCTATAAAGTTGATAAAATTACAAATACGTATAAAGATGTTCAATGGGGAAGTGACGAAAGTCAAAAAATAAGATTTCATTATTTAAATAAGCTTTTTAAATCAGACAATAAAGAGAGAGCTTCATTACTTGACGTTGGCTGTGGGATTGCACATTATTATGATTTTTTGTTGGATGGAAAATTCACCAACATTCAATACACTGGTTTGGATATCCAAAAAAGTTTTATCGAATACGCAAGCGAAAAACATCGTAATAGTATATTCATAAATAAGTCTCTTTTTGAACTTGAAACTGATAAAAAGTATGATTATGTAGTTGCCTCTGGAACTTTTAATGTAACACTGCCAAATGTAAACATGTACCAATATATCAAGCAATGTATCGATAAGATGTATGACCTTTGCAATAAGGGTATTGCGTTTAATTTATTATCCTCCAATACACCGAAGGAATATATGGGTGATAAAGAAACTTATTTCAATCCAATTGAGATTTTAAAGCTATGTTTCGAGCACACTAACAAAATAGATCTATACCATTCATATAAAATAAATGATTTCACAATTATTATTTTTAAATAATTCAAATCTCAATTAGGAATAATAGTTAACCCTAATTATTTCCAGTTGAGAAGAGGGATGCAAACAAATCAAAGTGATCTAATTTAGTAGTAGCTAATTAGATCACATTTTAGAGATAAAAGATAGAGAAGTATATATACAACTTTGTTTCATTTTATGTTATATATACAATTTGGCAGCGCAAATCTGTTTAATATGTATCAAATTTGGTTCACAAAATTATAGATTAACGTATTTTGTGATTTAAAAAAAGGAATTGTACGCAACTTAGCTTCAACATACATCAGGATTGATTTAGTTCAAAAATTTTATTCTGTCTCATTATTTAAAGTATTCTTTTGATATGAGACAGATTTTTATTTATTTCATGCGCTTCCTATAATATATATTATGTCGGGGGCGTTAAAGGAAAACAAAAGATTTTCTTTTATGGTTCCTTCTACTCTACTCTGTGTCTATAACTGCTATTTTTTATACTCTTTAAATCAATAAATTGAACGCTATATTCAATTACATCATTAATATATAATTGATGATCACTAGCAAATTTTTTAACAGCTTCTAATAATTCCTTGTCATATGTAGTTTTATATTGAACTCTGTCCTTCGGTCTAGAATCCTTATTAAAAGTAATCACCCCTTGAGATAAAACGCTTCTTAAACCATTTTCAATTAGATAATTTATATGTGAATCATTCTCTGTTGCTAAGGCTTGTAATTGATCTAAAATGGATTTACTAACGTTTGTCCTAAATTTAATTCTGGATTTATCTTGTGTATGTACTAAATTACCATTAATTAATTTCCACATATTAAGAACTCCTTTACATATGTCGTAACATATGTTCTCTTTTGTAATTTAGGTAGTTATTCTTTGAATCTTGATAAATAATGTTTGCTAACTTTGGAATTTCAGTTTTTCCTTTAACCCAAACCCGATATATCGAGTTACCCGCTTGACTCATAGTACTAGTAATTTCACTGCGTAATCCCTAACACTGAATGACATTTTTTTCATCTGTTATTCCAGGTATTCTAGGTACACCACAACTTCTCTTAATTAGTAATCTTTCTTAATTCGATTATGTATCCACTACCTCATCAAACAAATGAATCTATTTATATTATAAGAACAAACGTTTCTGTATTCAAGTGGAATACTTTAAAAATCAGATCATTGTTAATCCCTAACTATTCATTTCATTATCAATAACTTAGAAGAAATAATGAATAAACTGTGGACGGATCTCTTGTTTCCTAAAATAAAACATGGGATCCGTCCCCTAATTTTTTAATGATTGAGCTAATGTTTCTTTTCCGTAACTATATTTTCAAAAACCAAATCCCTTTACAATAAACAGCACGATAGATAAAACAGTTATTTATGAATTTCATCATTGCGATGCACGGAATTTTTGTATATATTTTTTCATAATAATCACCAAGGCCACTCAGGAATGGGTAATCCCACACAAACTCCACATGTTTTTGTCGGTCCAACTGCACAATATTTTCTAGTGTAGGGGTTATAACAAGCATCACGACAAACCAAAACGACTCCAGCACAATTTTTGAAATGATTATTTATTCTAATTGATTCTGGAGGACAATCCTTATAACCACAATCTTCAACAGTTGTAAAATGTTGTTGAATGGGATATGGATATGCATATTGACTTGGAAAATAAGGTGACGTAAAGGAGGAATCTCTATAATAATAGTTCATACAAAACACCTCATTATGATTTAATTTATTTTATTTTATTTTATGTGAGGTATTTGTCCTAAAACTGTGGTTTTGTCTATTACATAATTGGTCTGTTCCTATTATTAAATAAGTTAATAGTCACGTAATAAAGAGCACTTCATAATTAAAATGGATACAGGCAATGAATTGGACAGAATATTGTCTCTTTTATTTGTCTAGAATTACACTTTATTAATAAAATATGTATACTAGATTTTTTCATTTAAGAATTTAGTCTTTTACTATGTAAAGAAAATCCTGATTTTTTTCGAAGAATCAGGATTTTCAAATCTTAAAATTTGATAACAAGGTATCGGTATAAATTTGTTTTGTTTTAGAACTATTTAGTAGCAAATGCTAAAGTGGCTATCCTATCTATGTTCAGAATAGCTCTTAGGAGGATTAACATATTTACCGTCTATTTTCACACCAATTCCCTGATCATATACCATTTTGCCACCAAAGTACCCTACTGATAGGATTCCAACTGCGCATATTAAAGATAATATAGTTCCTATTGCTAGCCACTGTTTTATCATTTCCTTCTTTTTTATCACAAAGAAAAATCGGAATGCTGCAACAAGAAAAGAAAACCAAGTGGTAATAGTAGCTAATGTATCATGGTAATGAAAGTTATTCGTATTTCCGCGTGCATCGTGTTCAGGACCAGTTCCGATTGCCAACCAAGCACTTAAAAACGCAAGCAACCATAACCAATGTCCATTTCGGGATGCTGTTCGTTTAATAATAGCAAATAATAGATCATACAGTGCTAAAAGAGTAATAATGACTATAGGAAAGTGGACAACTATTGGATGTAGATGTGAAATAATTTCATTTATCATTGTATTACTTCCTTTCTAATGGATTAATTTATGTTTATATAAAGAATATAAAAATTTTAAACTATAATATGAAATAAATAGTTTGATATATAGCTATTCAGGAATGAACTTACACCTATTGGTTCACGACTGCTTCAACTCTGCAATAAGTGTAAATGTGTTCGCCTAAGTATTAATTTTCAAGAAAAACTCCTTGCTAATAAAAATGCCGCTGCTGCAGCTAAGCCACCTACAATCATTGTCTCTAATCCACTATTAATGATGGCTGTTCCTGTAAACTTCCCTTTCAATCCTCCAAAAATAAAGAGGATGATTAAAGTGAGGATAACAGAAGCAATAAGGCCATCACTTGGAACTTTGACAAAAAAATAAGGTAATAAGGGTATAATTCCTCCTACAATATAAGAGAGGGCTATAGTAACAGCACTGATCCATGCTCTTGATTTATTTGGTTTTTCCAATCCTAATTCAAAACGCATCATAAAATCTACCCATTTATCTGGAGATTGTTTCAGTTTTTGAACGATAGGTTCAATATGTTCTTCTTCTAAAGCGTATTCTCTAAACACAGCTCGGATCTCTTCCTCTTCTTTTTCCGGAAAGCGCTCTACTTCATCATATTCTCGCTTTAACTCTGAATGGTAGTGATCTGCATCTGATTTTGCCGCAAGATAGCCCCCAAGTCCCATAGCAATCGATCCGGCCGCGATTTCTGCCCCACCTGCAGTTAAAATCAATCCAGTTGATTGAACCGCTCCCGACAGTCCTGCTGCCAAAGCAAAAGGTACCGTTAAACCGTCAGACATGCCGATGACAATATCCCTGATCATATCATTTCCACTGAAATGCCGCTCAATATGTTGTGTTTCTACCATTCATTTGTCCTCCTTTCTTTATATGTATTTTTATGTTTTCACTAAATAAATGATTATAATCATACGTTTAACATAAAAACCTATAGATAAAGGACTAATTGAATATAATAAAAGTTCAGGTATAACAGAATTTTTTAATGGAATGCATAAGCAGTAACCTATTCGCCATATCGTTTGACAAGCTGATTGTTAAAATAATACCGGTTAAAAGTTGTCTAATTTACGCATAGAATTTTTCATATTATCCCCCTATCAATTATAAATTTTTTTATTAACAAAAGAACTAACGTTCGTTTTATGAATAAAAAAAAGAGAGAGTAAGACTTAATCTCCCTTCTCTACTTTCGAATAAACCATTGATTACAGCATTTTATCATAACAAAAATACGGATTACTTTTCCCGTGATACGGCATTTCTCCTACTTTCTTGTACCCCTGCTTTTCGAATAAATTCTGAGCTTTCTTATTCAAAGAGTATGTATCAATTCTCATATAAGGTACACCGTGTTTCAACGCATATTGCTCTGCATAATTAATCAACTTTGCAGCGTGTCCCTTCCCTCGAATATGCGGGCTGACAACAAGACGGTGGAATACAAAGGCATTCTCATCCTTTCTCCACGGTACAGGCTTATATTCCATCGGCTCGTTTTGATCTACCGTTATAGAGCCTATTACTTTCCCATCCTCTTCTAAAACAAATAAAGACTCATTAAGTATATCTGCTTCAAAAATTTTGGCTGTAGGATATGTATCATCCCATTGGTCGATATTTTCTTCCTTCATAATTTCAACCGTTTCCTGCACCATTTTTACAATCGAAGGTATGTCTGTTTCTCGTCCTTTGCGTATCATTCGTATCATCCTTCTTTTTCAGAGTTATATGTGATTATACTATCATATTTTATAATAATATCTCCGCATTAATATAAACAAACACTTTGCTTACAATCTCTCCTTCTATTAGAAAACTTTTTTAGAGAAAATCGGTCTAAATTTGTGCTTATATCAATATTTTTATAAGAGATGATGTATTTTCCGCATAAATAATTCTATTCAAAGGGGAGAACAAGCATGGTAGTAGTGCATTTCATTGAAAACAATTCTGTGGTATTAAGTCAGCTGCGGGATAATATACCTGTTGTGGATGAAAACATAAAAATTAAAGGACGTAAAGGAAAAGTAGTTAGCGTTAAGGAAGACGAAAACAAGCAGGTTCAAGTCCATGTTATCTTAGAGCAAGTGGTGAAAAATCAGCCTCAAGCGCTTGATAATAAAAAGAAAAAGAGATAAGAATATAAAAAACACTTTCTCAAACCAAGAGAAAGTGTTTTTTATTCTATCAGCTATTTTTTAAAAATAGTAGCAATGATTTTGTCATATGACATACCACTGTCAACTGTATAAGATCCTGGACGCAAACGGTTTTCTAGTTTCTTTCTCTCTATATCCTTAGAAAATTGAAAGGCGCTTTTTTTGATTAGTTTTGCTTTTAGTAGCTGTTTGCCGACATCATAACTTGTCATGCCCTTTGAAACTTTTACAGTTGTTCTGTACACCACTTTTTGATTGTTGTTGTCGGAAGTAGCATTTTTTTGATCTGCCGCTTTTGCATCGGCCATATTCTTATCATATTCTGCTTTCGTTTGAACAACATAGCCTTTGGTTTCCAGTTTACTTTTCATTTCCTCCTCGGAAGGAAGTACAGTGGTTTTCGAATGATTACCAACCTTATTTTCAGTCGCTTTTGCATCATTGTGATCACTGGATAAATACACAATACCAGTAATACTTGTTGCAATGAATACCCCTGCTGCAAAGCTGCCCAACAAGTTAATTCTCATTTGCAACTTTACCCCCTTCGTCCTTGGAAGTCAGAAAAGGAGCTAGCACTTCTTTAATTTGATCTTCAGATACCTTTTTTTGTGCTGCAATACTTTCAATTGAATATTTGCGATTATACAAATCTAGTACTTCGCGCGTGAAAACTCTATCTTCGGAAGAAAGTTGAATTCCCGCTTCCTTCGCCATAATTTCTAAGTCAAACTCAATATTACGGATAGAATCCTGCATATTATTGATATCGTCCATTACGGATAAGTGAACCATATCAATTCCTTTTTGTTCTGCTTTTGAAGCTTGGCGAGTCATTAAAATGGAAATGATGAGCAACAGAGCTGATACTACAAACAAAATGGTTAATGTCCATTCCATCAGAATAATGTCCTCCTTCTTTTGAATAGATCGTACCAAATTCTTATTATACACGCGAATGATATATTTTTCGATTTAAAATGTGTAAATACATCAAAAGTCGCAAGAATTCGACAAATAGAACCTATGTTACCACAGTTAACCATCCAACAATTACCTATTAAAAGTTATTAAAAATAGAAATTTCACTTAGTATTGATTCGTTTTTCATATAGAATTATATGTAAATGTTATATTTATTTCTTCTATTAATAGAATGTAAGAAGAATCTTTATATGAGGTGATTATATTGGAAAATACTTATTTTTTCACAGGTTTTCCTGGCTTCATTGCTACCTCTTTAATAAAACAAATTATTCACAATGGATATTCCTTCAAACATATGTACCTTCTTGTACTTCCTGGCCAGTTAGAAAAAGCACAAACGGAGATTAATAAAATTTCCTTCGAAGAAAACGTCAGCACCGATCTTTTCATCATTATTACAGGTGACATTACTAAACCACAGCTCGGAATCGAGCAGCAAATAAACGAACAAATTAGAAAAGAAATTACCCATGTCTTTCATCTAGCTGCTATCTATGATCTTGCCGTTCCAGAGAAAATTGCCATGGATGTAAATGTTAATGGAACGAAAAATGTGAATGATTGGATATTAGCTTTACCTGCATTACAGCGATTTGTTTATTTCAGTACTTCCTATGTAGCCGGAAAACGCGAAGGCCATATTTTAGAATCAGAATTAGAGATGGAGCAAAGCTTCAAGAATCATTATGAAAGAACGAAGTATGATGCAGAAGTCTTAGTAAAAGAAATAATGAATGCGGTTCCAACTACCATTATAAGACCTGGCATTGTCGTAGGGCATTCCACATCAGGAGAGACCATTAAGTTTGACGGACCATATTTTATCTTGAATTTTTTGGATAAACTTCGATTCTTCCCTATTATCCCCTATCTTGGAGCGGGTAAGGCAGAGGGGAATTTTGTCCCAGTGGATTATATTTTTAATGCGACCATCTACCTTTCTCATGTTGATGCAGGCATCGGAAAAACATATCAATTAACGGATCCAAGGCCATATACGATGAAGGAAGTATATCGATTGCTTATGAAGGAATACCTTGGAAGAGAACCGCGAGGCACTATACCTCTTTTTCTTGCCAAATCCCTCCTCTCTCTTGCTGTATGCAGAAGGTGGCTAAGGGTAGAAAAGGAAGCCCTCGATTATTTTACTTGTATGGCACATTATGACTGCTCACAAGCCCAAAAGGACTTGCAAGGTTCAGGAATTTCCTGTCCTGATTTTACCGAAGTTATTCCCGCTATGGTACACTTCTATAAAAGACATAAAAATGATTCTGATAAGCATCTTAAAATTAAATAGCTATTCATTCGAGGGGGCCAGTGCCATGGAAAATTATCATCTTTTAATAAAAAAGCAGAAAAATTTCTTTTTAACCAATAAAACAAAAGACATCGAATTTCGAATCAATGCCCTTACTCGCTTAAGGTCTGCAATTATAGCCAACGAAAAGGAATTAATGGCCGCTCTGAAATCCGATTTAAATAAGTCCGAATTTGATGCTTATTCTACAGAAATCGGGGTTGTTCTTGAGGAGATTCGATTTATATTACGAAATTTGAAATCATGGATAAAGCCGAAAAAAGTGAAAACGCCAATCACACATATAGGTTCAAAAAGCTACATTTACTCTGAACCGTATGGGGTAGCGCTAATCATTGCACCCTGGAATTATCCATTTCAGCTTGCAATCGCACCTTTAATTGGGGCAATAGCTGCAGGAAACTGTGCTGTTATAAAGCCTTCTGAGCTTACGCCTAGTACTTCCAAATTGATTGCTAGTCTAATAAATAAAATATATCCGGAAGAGTATGTTTCCGTTGTATTGGGAGGAGTAGAGACTAGTACTGCCCTTCTTCAGGAAAAAGCGGATTACATCTTTTTTACCGGTAGTGTGCCCGTAGGAAGAATCATTATGGAAGCTGCAGCTAAAAACTTAACTCCCTTAACATTAGAGCTTGGTGGTAAAAGCCCTTGTATTGTTCATGAAGACGCGAAGTTAAAACTCGCAGCAAAGCGTATTGCTTGGGGGAAATTTATGAATGCTGGCCAAACCTGTATAGCTCCCGATTACTTGTATTTGCATCAAAATATTAAGAAGGAGTTTTTAGCTCATTTAAAAGATGCCATCATGGAATTATATGGTTTGCAGCCCCTCCAAAACGAACATTTTACACATATCGTCAGTGAAAAGCATTTTTCCAGATTAACCTCATTTTTAACCAATGGAGAAATTAGAGTGGGAGGAAATATAGATCATGAAAAGCTTAAGATAGAACCCACAGTTTTGACGAATATTTCTTGGGAAGATCCAGTAATGGAGGATGAAATTTTCGGCCCCATTCTTCCAGTATTGGAATATACGAACCTGACAGATATCATAAATGAAATTAGAAAGCATCCTAAGCCACTTTCCTTATATCTTTTTACCGAAAGTAATTATGTGCAAAGGGAGATTCTTAACAACCTTTCCTTCGGTGGAGGCTGTGTCAATGATACCGTCTATCATTTCGCCTCCCCTTATCTTCCATTCGGAGGTGTCGGAAACAGCGGAATTGGTGCTTACCATGGAAAAGGAAGCTTCGATACGTTTTCACATCAAAAAAGCATTTTAAAGCAAACCACTCTATTTGATATACCTGTACGATATCCAAATGTAAAAAACGGCCTCCGAAAAATAAAGATGTTTTTAAAATAAACAAGGCATTCTCCTTGTTTATTTTTTTGTCTTCTAGGGAGGAAGTATAACCCTTTCAAATCTATCATAAAAATCCTCCACAGGTATTTTATATGATCATCGCCTGATTGCTCTTATATTGTAGAAAGACTCTACACTAAACAAAGTAAGTGCAGAGTCTATAAACCTTTTATATTTATTTTGTATTTAAAACAGAAACCAATTGGTTCGCCTTAGGACTTCCAATTCCGGTTACAAGATCATAACCAGGTAGTGCAGATAAGCCATTGCTACCAGTCGTTATATCATGAAAATAGGTTGCATATCCACTACTTCCAGTTGTACCTGCAAGACTATAGACCTTGTTTAAAAACTCTGTGCTTGAAAGAGATTGAGAGTGTCCTTCATTTGCCAACGCAACTAGAGCTCCCCACGCAGGTGCGCTAAAGCTTGTTCCACCAACTTGGAACCATCCCATTTGCCCTTGATTTCGTGTACTTGTGTAGACATATACACCAGTATTCGGATCTCCATCAAAAGCAACATCTGGAATACCGCGTTTTGTGCCGACAACATTTTTCCAATTAGATTGATAGGAAGGTGTGCTTACATAGGTGCTCTGTGCGCCACCAGAACCAGACCATGCGGACTCACTACTATAACTACCATCACTTGTAACATTGAGAGTTGTACCGCCTACGGCTACCACATATGGTGAAGATGCTGGCCAAGAGCTTCCTTTTCCGTTGTCTCCTGAAGAAGCAAGATAGGTTATTCCACTATGGTTAAAGTGACTATCATAAGTTGCTTCACCAGAGAATTCGGAACCCCCCCAGCTATTGGAAATGATTGTTGCACCATGATTTGTTGCATAATCTTCGGCAACTAGTAAGTCTGCAATAGATGCCGACTTTGCTGAAACTACCATAATTTTTGCATCCGGTGCAATAGCATGTGCCCATTCAACATCTAAAGCTGTTTCAAGTGCCCAACCGCCATCTGTTTTTGGCTTTCCTTGTGGATAGTCCACTTCTATATTGGCTGCAGTAAGACCGAATTGTTGACTGAATGTTTGTAAATCATTCACAATCGTAGGGCTTCCATATGCTTCAATAAGTGCGATTGTCTGGCCTTTTCCCGTTTTATTAAGTTGATCAATTCCGTATGCCTTTTTGATATCTATAGGGTTAAAAACCCCATTGACATCATTCGGTTTAGCGTTGTTCGTTATGTACTTAAAATAGATTGGATTTTGTACGGCCATTCCTTCCATTTTCTTTGAGTCAGATACCGTCTTAGCATGGATAGATGTGCTTCCAGCAAAAACACTGAATGAGACTAATGCTGCGGCAAATCCAAACTCAGCTTTCTTTAGAAATTTTCTCACTTGGTACTCCTCCTTTAATAGATTTTTAGAATAAAAGCTAAAAACTATGAAGCTGTAAAAAAATATTAATTTTTTTATATAGTATTGTAAATGAATCCATCGATTCATTTACAAAAAATACAGAATTTTCTCTTCCGGATGATATATCTTTTGAACTATGTATTAATCTGGACGGAAAGCTTACCAATGAAATAATTTTTCTTTACAACATAAATTATTTAAGTGCACTAATTTCAATAAATTTCAAATAATTAATATACCAAAATATTATTTTTTCTAAAACTATTAATTTTGTGTTTAATAGGAATAAAATATAACTTGTATACGGTAATAATTGTTAAATCAAGAAATAAATAATTTCTTTAGGGTTTCTAACAGAGAATTAACCCTAATTGATTATTGGCACCAAAATCCCTTCTTTTCCTACCTTTATACCCAGGATTCTTTTCCTGACTCTCTAAAAAAATAAAAACCAATCTCGTACAGGTATACAGGAATCGGAATTATTTATCCAAGAATGTACATTAAGAAGGAATGTAATAAAAATGAACAAGGAAAACAACCTTGTTCATTTTTTACTCTTATAAAGAATCTCTGCTCTTAATTATCCATCATGAAATATTCCATTCCATAATACACTATTTATGACAACTCTTATCTGCATTAAGGAGGCACAAGGGGCAATGAAATTCCAAGACCTAAAGAAAATAAAACTATCAGAGCCTCTTCTCTATATTAAGCGGGAGTTAAAGAAAAAACGAAAAAAACCTTTGGATCAATATAAACTAACAAGCGAGGAAATACTCCTTATCAGACGCATTAAAGAAGAAACAAGTAGATTAAACATCAACAATATTACAAGAACCAAGGCATACTTTGAATTCTATAGGCTTTACCCTGAAATACATTGGGCATTTCTTGGACATATGGTATCACGAAATGGCGGTTGGAATATGACCGATCTTAAAGGTGAGATCTTGTCGAGGATATTAACAAAAAGAGAAGCGGAATTGTTTTTTACCTTTCTAGAAAGAGGGAATTGGCTGATATTTCAAGATGTGTATCCTCAATTACTGGTGTACCAGGAATCCTTAAAAAGACAGCAAAACTTGTTTCATCTATTAAAGCATATGAATATTTCAATATTCATGGAAGTAATTTGGGACTATTTCTGGCTGTACCATGATTTATATATTCTTACTGTTGCACAAATTATGAATGAGCAAAGCTATTTAGAACAAAGAGTATTGAAGGATCATATCTATAAGAAGGAAATTTTGGATTCCATAGAATTCAAATTACAAGACTTACTTTCCATGAATCATATATTATTCCCCTTTCTTCTTCAAGACAAAATAAAGCTGATAGGTCAAACTCTTCATCATTTCGAAAGCTTGCACGAACGGATTATGCTGGGAAAACGTCTATATTTCATCTTATTTCGCAATCAAACGCTTCTAAATCTAATAGAACGCTGGGCAGAACAGGTTCCACACACCGGCTCTCGCAAGGACTACTGGCCACACATCTTTAATGATGTAGATGAAGGGGTGCCAGGCACCGTATTTAAACCAAAAATAAAATCATGTGAACTGCTGCCTAGTGCAACCAAAATCTATAGTCCGAGGCTAGATATTGTTTGGAAGAATAGAAAGCAGGAACCGGCAGAAATAATAGATTGGTATAAGGATTGGAAAATAATTTATTACTTAATGGATAAGGAAGAAAAGGCAGATGAAAATATTGAAAAAGAATATTGTAAAACACTTGAAAGACTCGAGCTCGCAGCCAATACAAAAAAGATCATATCCCATTTCTATTAAAAGCTTACTTCCAACCATTTTTGTCGCATCCCTTATTGGATCTTACCTAGACCTATACTTTGTTGGAAAAGGGCTGTATGTTTTCCCCAAGCGTCCAATGCCGGATATATTTCAAATTAATATTGCATTTACTCTCTTTGGTCTTCCCGTTTTTGTCACTGCCTTTCTTTTCGTTTGTAACCGGTTAAAGTCATGGCAGAAAATATGGTATATTTTCATAATCAGCTTAATAATGTCAGGATTCGAACGCATTTCAGAAGAACTCGGATATTTTATCCATACAGATGCTTGGAAACATATATACTCCTTTCTAGGATATATAATCTATTTAACTATTATTTATATTTTTTTTGAATGGCTTAAAGACTAACCGAATGTTTTTTCATATTCTACAAGTGTAAGCTGCTGTGTTAGCTTTTCCTCACCTATTAATATAAAGCCTGCTTTTTCATAAAAATGTCTGTTTTTTACGTTATCCTTTTGTGTTTTTAAAGTCCACTTTTTAGCTTTCGGATACATTTCTTCCACCATCTTCAAAACTTTCATACCGTAGCCTTGATTTTGAAAGGACGGGCTTAGACAAATTTGATTCAAGACATAATGTGTTTCGGAAATTCTACGAATATCGATGGAACCGGCAATCATTCCCTTAATATAAATCGTATAATGCTGTGCAAAGATTATTTTTTGAAAAAGGGAATTCATGGTTTCTGCTGCAGGAGATCCAGCAAAATCTCGATATTTTTCCAAATCATCATGAAATGCTTCTCTTTGAATGTCTAGCAACGCCTGCGCATCCTCCACCTTTGTTTTCAACACTTTAATATCCATATCCCCCACCCCTTGCAAATTATTTCCCCTTTTTCAGCTTTAATTTCGTTCTTATTCCAGAATAAATTGCAATAACGAGTCCGCCAACAACATCGGCAATCAAATCTGTCATTGTATCGGAATTACCTCCACCCTGCATGGTGGTTCCAAAAAATTGATCACAGGAAAACTCATATACTTCCCACAATACTCCCCCGAGTCCAGCAAATCCAAAGGTAAACAAAAATACAAACCAAGGAGAGATTCCTGCACCCGCTTTGCGATGAATAAGTCTTTCATATAAAGCAACGGCTGTAAAAGCCAGTATACCACCGCTAATAAAATGAACAAATGTATCCCACCAGCCAAGACCATACCAACCTCTAATCGTGCCTAGATATTGGGATCCAAATAGAAAAATAAAATAGGAAATGATGATGGGTAAATTAAATTTTAGCTTCGTAAATAACGCCAACAAAAGTGGGATTGCCCCGCAAACGACACCTCCAACACCGACCCATGCCTTCTTCATTTCTTCCGTCTGAAAGTGATAAAATGCCATAATCCCCATAAAAATCACGTATAACAAGCTAATGAAGATCACAAATTTGCGATTCATCCTATCACCTCCGAAAAATTATATCCGCTGCTTCCGTACAGCACCATACATTGCGATTATTAATCCGCCAACAAGACCTGCGAGCAAGTCAAGCATTGTATCCGTGTTTCCCCCACGCTGCATTGTATGTGTAACGAATTGATCTCCTAAAAACTCATATATCTCCCATAATATGCTTGCAAGAACCGCCAGCGATACAACAAAAAGAAAAATAATCATGCGAGATATCTCGCCTCTAATAGTTTTACGGGCAAAAACCTTGAATAAAGTAATTCCTATATACCCAACCAATATTCCTTTATATAAATGGAGGGTTGAGTCCCACCATTTATAATGGAGATAAAAGCTTGCAATCGATCCTAAATAAGTAGTACAAAATAAGAACAAATAGTAGCCGAAAATCGTTGGAATGTTAAATGGATTTTCCTTCAAAAATAATAAGCCGAGAGGTAAAGCACTGACTATGATGCCACCAAGTGCAACCTGCCATCGTGATGAATCTCCCTTCGAAATATAAATAACCATAAGGATTGCCATAAATACAATAAAAATGATACTTAGAAAAATAATTAGGAATTTCTTCACCCGACTATTCCCCTTTAATAAAATTGATATACTTATAAAATATCCCATCCTTTCAAATACATCCGTATTGATTTATTATTGCAATAAAAAAACTGTCCCATATGGTGTCAGTCACCTTACAGGACAGTTCTTGTAATTCTTATTTATTCATAAAAGCCTCGATTTCTTCCACGGAACGAATAATATCTTTAGATAGGTTATCGTATCCATTTTCAGTAACTAACACATCATCTTCTATACGAATACCGATGCCTTCTTCTTCGATATAAAGACCAGGTTCTACCGTTAATACCATTCCCGGCTCTAAAACCTTGTCTCGATAATTTCCAACATCATGTGTATCAAGACCTAGCGAATGACTGACACCATGATAATAATATTTACTGATTTCACTTTCTTCTTTGATTAATCCGAGCTTAAGACACTCTTCCGCTAAAACCTTCTTCGTATGCTCATTGAGCTTCGTGAACGGTACTCCTGGTTTAATAAGCTCAGTTGTTTCTTTTAATGCTCTTAGTACAATATTGTAAAATGTTTTTTGTCTTTCACTGAATTTACCATTCACAGGGAAGGTAAAACTGATGTCTGCGCTGTAATAGTCGTACTGAGCTCCTAAATCCAACAGAACGAGGTTTCCATCTTCCGCAACCGAATTATTTTTATCATAATGAAGAACTGTACCATTTTGTCCACTTGCAACAATTGTAGGGAAGGCAAAATCCTTCACTCCCTCAGATTTGAGCACGAAATCAAAGTGGGCTTCAAGCTGATATTCCTTCATACCAGGTTTGGCATTGCTCATAAGATTGTAAATCCCATTTTTCGTAATTTCGATAGCTTGTTTGATTTTTTCTATTTCTTCCGGTTTTTTGTACAGTCTTAAATCACAAATAATCGGATAGACATTTTTAATTTGTAGGAAAGGAAAATTTGTCTGCACTTCTTTTACAAAAAGCTGCGGTTTTGTTGTAACGGTATCTAATTCACTTCTTTCTAAATCCACATAAAGTCTTGCAGACTGCAAGGAAGAAACTGTTCTTGAAAAAAACGTACGGAACTGCTCTGTGAATTGTATATTTTTAACACCGGAAAGTTCCTGAGCCTCCTCTGTTGAAACAGTCTTTCCAACCCATTTTTCCATGACAGGATCCGATTTTTCAATAAATAGGTATTCGTCAACCTTATTATCTCGCTTAAAGGCAAGAAAAATATTATTTGGCTCATTAATACCGGTTATATAATAAAAATTGCGATTAGGCACAAATTTATACGCTTCATCCGCTGACTTATGTGGTGCTTTGCCGGCAAATAAAACAAGCAATGTATTCTCCTCAAGCTGTTGATATAAATTTTCACGATTATGTACAAAAAACTCTTTGTTCAAGACAATCCCTCTCCTCTGCTATTTCTATTATTTTATTTATCTTTTTATTATACTCCACTATTTGAATTTTTTTAATTAATAAATCTTATAAAAAAAGAAGCCCGTTTTAATACGAACTTCCTTTTTGGAAATATTATTTTTGCTTCAATATTTCTTTCAGTTTTTGATATTCCTCCACATCAATTTCTCCGGATGCTAAACGCTTATCCAGGATGCTAAATGAATCCGGATAGTTTTCATTTGAAAAATATCTTCTTCCCTTTCGTATCCTAAAATTTACGAATAGAAGAATAAGGATTAATATAAACAGAAAACAAAATGGATGAACAACTCCCCAATAATGCATAATTATCTACTCCTTTTATTTTTTATTAAACCAATGGCAGCTTGCGACATAACTAAAGCTCTCCAAAATAACACTAATGCAATAATCGGATGCAGCGCGGAAACAAAAGGTACTTTTCCAATGAGACTAGCAGTAACATATTGTAATACAATCATTAGAAAGAGGCTTGCACTATCCCATTTCCACAATTTAGGAATACCTCCAAACAAGGAGATAATGAACATAATGACTGGTATAAACTCAAATAAGTGAACAAAACTCTGATGGTATGACCAATCTCCAATATGAACAAATATTGCTATCCCAGCAAAAAACACTTGGACCAAAATACTAATGAAAAAAAGTATGGATAGAATCATATAAATCATTCTAAATGTGTTTTTACCAGGTACTTGATGGTCCAAATTAATCATCTCCTCTATGCTGCTCGGATTCTTCTTCCCCATGGCTTGTATACGGAAATAGCGTACATCACTGCCAAAGAGAATATTTGCAGACAAATCCCTGTCCAAAGATATGCCTGATTAATGACATCGACAGATTGGTTCTCCGTAGATAAAGTGAAAGCTTGTAATGTCCATACCTGCATACCCCATAAATTGATAGCAATCACAAGTAAGGTCAAACCCTCCTTCGCAAGAATCCAATAATAACGAAACAATCCCCATTTTGTCCCTACAGACAGAATAATTCCGGTAATAGTTGTCCCAATAGTCGATGCACGAACCGATGTTTTTGCTAAAATGGTCATTGCATGAAAACAAGCGTTGGCCGTCTGATGATTACCGGCAGAAGCAGTGATACTGAAAATCAGAAAAGCTATCATATTTCCAAACATAATTGCTGCAAACAAAAGATGGAATGTAAGCAACAGCTTTTTGGACTTTACGGAAAGCTTCAGTCTCCTCCCCTCCTCATAGATAAACTATCTTTTTACAAGTCTTATTGTATGGGGCAAATCTAAACCCGCTCTTAACCAAATATTTAATAATTATTAAATGAATGAAGTTCATAATGGTATTTAATCCTTTAATTAATAAAAAAAGAAAGCCATTCTTTATCCTTTTTTAAGAGATTAAGAATGACTTTGTTTATGGTTTTAAGCGATACCCAGTTCCCCAAACCGTTTCTAAATAGTTTGGATTACTCGGATCCACTTCCATTTTTTCACGTATTCTTCTTACATGGACCGTAACCGTTGATGTGTCTCCAAGCGCATCGAAGCCCCAAATTCTCTCAAATAAATGCTCTTTGCTGAAGACTTGATTAGGATGCATTGCTAAAAAGGTTAATAAATCAAACTCTCGAGCAGTCAGTAAGATTTCTTTTTCATTTACAAAAACTTGCCTTGAGCTCTTATTAATATATAATCCGCGAATTTGTATATCATCCAAAGGCTCGTTTTTTCGAATGAGCCTTTCATATCGAGCAAGATGCGCTTTAACCCTAGCTACTAACTCACTTGGGCTAAAAGGCTTCACGATATAATCATCTGCTCCGAGGCCAAAACCGCGGACTTTATCAATATCATCATTTTTAGCAGTTACCATTAGGATCGGGATGTCTGTCTGTTTTCTAAGTTCCTTACATAGCTCAAAACCATTACCATGTGGAATCATCAAGTCTAAAATAACTAAATCGATGCTTCCGTTCACTGCTAAATCCATAGCTTTCCTTCCGTCCTCTAGCATATGGACCGCAAATCCCTCTATCTCTAAATAATCCCTTTCTAGCTCTGCTATACTTTGATCATCTTCAATGATTAAAATACGCTTCATTCGTTATCACCTTCAGTAACCGGTTTCTTAAGCGTAAAATGGATGGTTAATCCTTCTCCCTCTGCGCTCTCTGCCCATATTTTTCCACCATGAGCTTCTATTATTTGCGATGCTATTGCCAGTCCTAGTCCGCTCCCGCCTGTTTTCACATTTCGAGATGGATCCGTTCGGTAAAAGCGGTGGAATATCCTATTTATTTCAGCAAGTTCAACCCCTGGACCATTATCTTTAATGGATACTTGAACAACTTTATCCGTATCTTTTATGTTGATACCAAGCTTACATATTTCTTTATCATTGTATTTGATACTGTTTCTTACAATATTATTCATCACACGAATGAACTTATCAGGATCCATTATAACTCGAAGTGACCTTTCAGCTACTAGAGATACCTCAAGATTGCTTACATTTTCAAGACTTAATTCTTCTATATAGTCCTTCATAAAACGTTGAATGTTTACTTCTTCAAAATGAAAAGGCAAACTCTTTACATCTAGTTTGGAGTATAACGAAAGTTCATCTATTAAACGGTCCATATGCTCTGATTTTGCATGAATCGTACGAAGATATTTGGTAAGCTTTTCTTCTGTATTGGCGACCCCATCCATGATTCCTTCCACATAACCTTTGATTGACGTTATTGGTGTCTTCAAATCATGGGATATATTTGCGATCAATTCTTTGCGATTACTTTCAAATTGCTCTCTTAATTCCAATGATTCCTTTAACTTTTTTCGCATAGAGTCGAAGCTTAGGACGAGTTTTCCTAATTCATCCTTGCTTGATGACTTCATTTCAAAATCTAAATTCCCTTGGCTAATTTTCTCTGCTGCAGAGCTCAATTGACGAACGGGTCTTAATATACTTCTGGACATGAAATAGGATAGAACTGCATTGGTGGATACCAAAATAATCACAATGCCGAAAAAAATAAGAGGAAAATAACTTCGAGCAAATTGTGCAAAATTTATACTTTTATCGATGAAAAAAATGGTCCCTTCTGCACCATCCTTAAAATAAAAATCATGTTGCCTCACCGAATATTGTATATGGTTAAACCATACGACTGGACTGTAACCTTCCTTTCCGAATACCGGAAGATCCCTGTCAGCTATTTTTGACACATATTTCGATCGGTATAATGTTTCGTTTCCTTTTCTTATGATGAATCCCGTTTGGCTCTTCTCCAAATTTTTGCTTACAGAATCAAGATAATCTTTGTCCGATAATTTTTTCGGTTGGAGGGCTGCGAGCTTAGTTAGTTGATTAAAGGTAGAAGTATTATTGCTGCCGGGATCTTGCCAGCCTTGATGTAAATGACTGTTAAATATCCTAAAATCCCCTCTAAATACAACATTCAATAATATAAAATAAAGGATTAAAATAAATATCGGCATTAAAACCATTGCAGCATTAGAAATAAACAGCCTTTTTCGGATTGACATAAAAACACCTTCATTATAGTTTCATTACTTTGTACAGTAGTACCTATTTCTTAAATGGAGCAAAACAAATTCTTAACAATTTATTAAATTTATTTGGTTACTGATATATTCAAAGATTATCATGATGTCGATTCTTTATCCATGATTTTAAAAAGGCTTATTTCTAAATGTTGCTGATATGTAGACAACCCTTTTTCATGTCTGTGTCTAAAAAAGATAACAACAAATATGATTTATGGAGATATTGCAAGATTTTCTTGGGGTATATTATGAAAAGTTACTTTTATTAAACGTCATGGGCTTGATTGCTCGGGCATTCTTTTTAATACAATTTATATAATACTTTTTGTTGCTGCTTTGCACAGAGATGTTGTCCAATAGAGAGTAAATATGAGACATTTTGTCTTTCACTCACCTTATGAAAGACATTTTATCCTTGCTTGCCACACATTTTGTCCTTCATCCACCTTATGAAAGAGATTTTACCCTTGCTTGCTACACATTTTGTCCTTCATCCACCTTATGAAAGACATTTTGCCTTGGTCTACCACACATTTTGTCCTTCATCCACCTTATGAAAGACATTTTAGCTTTGTCTGCCACACATTTTGTCCTTCATCCACCTTATGAAAGACATTTTGCCTTTGTCTTCCACACATTTTGTCCTTCATCCACCTTATGAAAGACATTTTGCCCTTGCTTGCTACACATTTTGTCCTTCATCCACCTTATGAAAGACATTTTGCCTTTGTCTTCCACCTATTTTGTCCTTCATCCACCTTATGAAAGACATTTTTCCCTTGCTTGCCACACATTTTGTCCTTCATCCACCTTATGAAAGACATTTTATCCTTGCTTGCTACACATTTTGTCCTTCATCCACCCTATGAAGGACATTTTAGCTTTGTCTGCTACACATTTTGTCCTTCATCCACCTTATGAAAGACATTTTGCCTTTGTCTACCACACATTTTGTCCTTCATCCTATCCTGAATCTAACCTTTTAAATCCATCGTCAAGCTAGCCCAAGCCTCAATGGAAAGTAGCTTTATTCAAAGAGCCTCAAATAAAATGAGTCAATTTCCAATATTTTAAAGCTATTCTTCCTAAATAATTGTAAAAAATAATGTCAAATAGTTTGTAGAATGAGGTAAAAATCCATGAAACAAAATGTATTTATCATATTATTACTGTTTCTGTTTACTGGCTTCTGGTCTACTAGTACATATGCGACTACAAATAATAATGAAAATCTGGTTGACTTCCAAATCGAAATGCTTGATTGGAAAAAGGTGAATAAAATTATACCTCGCTATTCCAAATTTACCGTTATTGATGTTGAGACGAGAAAAAGCTTTCGAGTTCAAAGAAGAGCGGGAAGATTTCATGCAGACGTACAGCCCTTAACGAAAAAAGATACGAAGATTATGAAAGAAATTTATAACGGTCAATGGAGCTGGCGCAGGAGGGCAATCCTAATACAATCCCAGAATAAATTAATCGCCGCTTCCATGCATGGGATGCCTCATGGAGCGGGAGCACTCGATAATGGCTTTCGTGGTCATTTTTGCATTCATTTTAAGGGAAGTGTGACACATCGGTCCGAAAGGTCTGACTTATCTCACCAGGTAATGATCCATAAGGCTGGAGGAACAATTGATGAGTTTGTTCGTGATTTAACAGCTGATCAATTGACAACTACTTTTTTAGTATTTATAAAAAATGGAGATTTGGGATTAGCTAAAAAAGTAGCATTAACCAACCACAAAAAAATAAAAAAAGAACTCCAAAAAATTAAAGCCATTGATGCAATCAATTGGAAACTGTTGAATTCAGAAGAACTAGATCCATATGCCTTGGAAGCATCTATACCTGTGGAAGTAAGTATGATGGTTAAAAAAGTAGGTCCGGTAAAAACAACGGTCACCTTTCAACTGATTAGAACATCGCCAATCTCACCTTGGAAAATCAATGTAGATCCTTTGCTGTCCCTAACGAAGAAGTAATTATAGATGGAGGTGGAACAAATTCATGAAAATACTTATAGCTTTATTCATAATGTCTACCTATGCAATTGCGGAAAATACTATAAACCTAACTCTAGAAGGAAAAAGTCTTGGAGCAGTTCAAAGATCAGAATTTGTTCTGCCTCCATTTGATTATTCCGTGATTAACGATGAAAAGATGAACCATTTTCTAAAACAAATGGAAGAAAAAACATATAAGAACCCAATGAATGCAACCTTTAATGAAAAAGGGGCATTAATAAGCGAAAAGCCAGGTTATAAGCTTAATAAACCGAAATTTATGGATATGTTTTATACGGCTTATTTTAAAAGTGGTCCCGCCGCTTTTGAGGTTCCCCTACAAACTATTTATCCTAGAGTGGATAGCGAACTTCTTGATAATCTTCGTGAGAAAAGAATTGGCAGCTATGTTACTTTCTTTAATAGTTCCAATAAAGAGCGCACACATAATATTCGACTTGCTGCGAATGCCATTAACGGTCATGTTGTTTTTCCAGGAGAAACATTTTCTTTCAATAAAATTGTGGGTAAACGAACTGTTGCAAAAGGCTATCTTCCAGCACCTGTCATCGTTAGAGGCGAGCTTTCCGAAGGTGTTGGCGGTGGTATTTGCCAAGTCTCCTCCACTTTATTCAATGCTGTTGATAAGGCTAGTGTCGACATTACAGAACGGTATTCCCACAGTAGGCGTGTGCCATATGTTCCGCCAAATAGAGATGCCACCGTAAGTTGGTATGGCCCTGATTTTAAATTTAAAAATCCTCACAATCGACCACTCCTGATAAGGGCACGAGTGATTGGAGGACAATTATTCGTTGTCGTTTTATCATCTGATGAAATTATATACAAGCCTAAAGATATACCTAGTGCACCAAAAAGGCTGCCAGTGGAGGTTAACTCCAAACAAAAAGGCGAAAACTAGTTTTATTAAAAAATCAACGTTTCAGCAAAACGTTGATTTTCTAAACCTTTAAGATTGGCTTGTAAACATACGTCTATAATTATCCAGAAGATTAGTTAGTCTATGAGATAGGTCTATCAGCCAATTCGGATCATTTTCGGAAATATCTATATCTACTGCCCTGTAAAGTCTTGTAAAGGAAAGAATATTATGCACCCTTTTAAACCATGCAGCATCCTTCCATAATGCTGAATCGATTTCTGTCACGCTTGTATACCCTAATAAAAATTGTCGGACGCAAGGATTTTCCATATTAACACCATTTCCCATTACATCTCTTAGAGCAAACAAAATATCTGCACCATACCAATGAATCGAACAATCATCAAAATCCAATATTCCTATTGTACCGCCGTCCCAACGAAGATTATCGAGTTCAAAGTCAAAATGGATCATACCTATTTGTTTTTCTGGAATTTGAATGGTTTTTGCCCATTTTATGATTTGTTCTAATTCTTTTAGGGCAGCTGTTTCAGCTTGCGGCAGCTGTTTTTTCACCTGGGATAATTGCTTTAACCAATGCGGACGAAGCTCGTTCAAATGTTCAGGAAGCGTTTGCAAGCTTTGATGAAGCTGCCCAAGCGCTCTCCCCCATTCCACATATTGGTCCTGAGATAAATCTTCTATTTCATATTGCTTTCCAGGCAAGCCTTCAAATACTACTGCAAAATATTCTCCGTTATCAGCATGGATGCTTTCAATAAATTGCTGATTTCTTGACTTCACAGGCTTCACTACTTTTACTGGAGTGCCTTGCAAATAGAGTAGGATTTCTATTTCGGCTTCCATCCACTGTTTTTCACGCTCAGAGGATTCATTAAATCGCAAGAAATGGGTAACCCCTTCCTTTTTGAAGATAAATACAAAGTTTGCGGAAGATCGGAAATAATAGACAGATCCTTTGTCATATCCCCATCTTTCTAAAATCTCTTCAGCAAATGGACTGCGCCACTCCTCATTCACTGTTTCTACCACTTTTCTCATTGTGCTTAATTTCATCATTTTGATATCCTCCAAATTCAAATAATAAAATGTGGAAAATAACAAAATGGATATAATGCTGTTTTTTCTCATGCAAAAAACCACGGAATAATTTTCATACATTCTGTGGTTTTTATGCAATCCTTATAAAAATATCCGAACATTCATTACCAATCAAGACTTAATTTAATCCGCAGGAGTGATTGGCAATAATCATTATATCCATCGTTATTTTCATACAGATTGACATCGCACATTTCACTCCCTTCCTTTTAATTAAGAAAAATATACCAATGATTGTATGTATTGTCAATCATAAATAATTATTCATTGAAATGCTGCTTGCAATATTCCTCTACCATTTCCTTCTCATCATCTTCCAATTCAAAATCAAGGTATTGATCTGTTATTTTTTCATAAATTTGATATTGCGCCACACGGGATTCGTTACCTTCCACAACAAATATCGTTTTTATGTATAAACCATTTTGGGAATAAAGCTCATCCTCTTCTGGAACTTCAATTGTAAGGATAAATTCATAACGATCCCCTGTTAAAATCCCTGTAGGGTCTTCTAGCTTCTCTATCGTATGTCCAGTAATATTCATTATTATCGTCCTTTCACATTTCTTTACTTGTATGTTCTATTAACACCTTCATTATTATACACTTCACATGAAATGAATAAATAGATTTTCATGTTATTTATAAAGATTCATTTCGTAAACTTTGTTGCGATTGGACCTTAATAAGGGTCAAATACTTAGGTCTCCAAGCAATTTCAGCAAATGTTCTTACGAAAAGATGCCGCGAAGCATTTAGTTTTACGGGTTGAAAACTTATTACGAACAACCACAATATATGCGAGAGTATCCTTCATAAAAATTGTAAGAAAAACTCTTATTTTAATAAATGCATCTTACCTTCTGCTTCGTTCCAGGGTACTGAATAACCAGCGCCTTTTGAACAAAAAATCGAAGCGGAAGTGTATTCGGGATCTGCATCCTTGTTGTATTGAATTCTATCTATTACTTCCTGCTGATTATGGCAAGGATAATAACCTCCAAAAGTAAGACTTATAAATCCTCTTCCTTGAGTAAAGGAGGCAAGCACCGTACTATATTCCATAAAGGTGGCTACTGGGGCTTTCCCTGTAATAATTGCTTTATTCCCGTAGGTTTCAGGAGATTCAAAATTTCCATGTGCACTCTGCACATCTGCTAAAACCCTTCCCATTAGCTCTATCTCAACCTTAATTTTAAATTCATAATAGGGTTCCAGCAAAATGTTTTCTGCCTTCTCCAAACCTTGACGTAAAGCTCTTAATGTCGCTTCGCGAAAATCACCGCCACTTGTATGCTTGAGATGGGCTCGTCCAGTTAGTAAAGTAATATGTAAATCTGCTAAAGAAGAGCCCGTAAGAATGCCGCGATGCTCTTTTTCGAAAAGATGATGTTGAATAAGATTTTGATAACTTAAAGGTAAATCATCCACATGACAAGCACTGGAGAAGGTGATCCCGTTTCCTTTTTCACCAGGTTCTAATTGGAGATGAACCTCCGCATAATGTTTTAGCGGTTCAAAGTGGCCATATCCGTTCACTTTCGATGCAATCGTTTCCTTGTATATAATTTTTGGCTTTTCGAAATATACCTTGATTCCAAAGCGATCCTGAACAATTTGCTCCAAAACCTCCAGCTGAATTTTTCCCATGACATGAATGTGGATTTCTTGCAGTTGTTCCTCCCATGTCACCATAAGAGAGGGATCCTCGTCATCAAGAATTCGAAAAAATTTCAATGCGTCTTTTGCGTTTATATTTGCATCAATAATAACCTTTGATTTTAGCGTTGGTATCATCTCATATTGTATATGGTCCTGTGATGTGCCAATTGTATTGCCGATAGACATGGACGATAAACCTGTTACAGCAAACAACTCACCAGCACTGACTTTATCAACAGGGTAAAACCTCTTCCCATTATATTTTCTTATTTGCGTAACTTTTTCCTTAAATAGTTGCTCCTGCTTTGTATAGGAAATCTCATCTCTGACTTGCAAAGACCCGCTTAATGCTTTAAAAAAGGTCAATCTTGTTCCATTGTCATCATAACGTATTTTGTATATTCTACCGGAAAAGGGACCCTCTGATGAATAGCTACTAAACGTTAGCACATCTAAAACTTCGAGAAATTCTAATATGCCAAAATCCTGTAAAGCGGAACCTGATGAAATTGGGAAAATGATATTTTGCTTAAACATGTTTTTCATTTCTGTTAACCATAGCTCTTTTTTTTGATAACCATTCATCATATATTCTTCTAATAAATATTCATTACGTTCAGCAATAAATTCAGCCAATTCCTCATTCATTTCCCCATTTGTAAAAGCATCATCTAGACGAAAAACATCTTCTGTTAAATTCAACTTTATATCTTCTATCACTCTATTAATATCAGCACCTTCCCGATCCATTTTATTAATAAAGAAAAAGGAAGGGATTTTATGCTTTCTTAATAAGTTCCAAACTGTCTCCGTATGACCTTCTACACCTTCGACGGCACTTAAAATAATAATGGCATAATCCATCACTTGAATAGCGCGTTCCATTTCCGCTGAAAAATCAACATGTCCAGGTGTGTCAATTAGCGTATACATAGAATCACCAAAAGTGAAATCCGCCTGATCGGCAAAAACAGTGATTCCTCTCGCCTTTTCAATAGAATGACTATCTAAAAATGCATCTTGATGATCCACTCTTCCTCTATGGGCAATACTTTTGGTATGAAATAACAGCTGTTCGGCAAATGTTGTTTTCCCCGCATCCACATGTGCTAATATACCAACTGTTTTATGACTCATTATGACACCTCATATGTAATAATTGTGTTGTAGACTATTATAACATTGTCCATCGATACACACTCTTTTATATATGCTTAGTACATACAAATTTAATATACCGCAGCCCGCAACTACAAGAATTCAAATTCTCAATTTAATGCTGACAACCATCACAATAATAGGTTTTATGCGATGATATCAACTCCATTTTAATCATGGAGCTGCATCTCTTACATGCTTCTCCTTCTCTTCCATGAACTTTCAGTAAATCTTCGTATCTTCCTGTTAAGGAATCGCCGCTGAAAAACGGGTGCTCCATATATCCGCCATTTTCAACAGCAGTTTTTAACACAGTACTAATAGAGTGATACAATTCATTTATTTCTTGTTCCGATAATTGCGTAATGTTTCTAGATGGTAAGATTTTGGCTTGAAAGCAAATCTCGTCCGAATAGCGATTTCCAATCCCAGCAATAAATCTTTGATCTATTAAGACTGACTTTAATTTTCCGTGCTTATTCCTTAACATATCCCGAAATGCAGATTCGGTAAAATAATCACTTAAAGGCTCAGGACCTAAATCTGAGAGGATTTCCTCCACTTTTTTTATATCATGTAGATGAAGATATCCTAATCGTAAACCAATAAAATATAAATGGTGCTCCCCAAACGATAGACGAATTTGCACCGTTCTTTTCGGCTTGTCCGCTTCCAACCCGTAAAACATCCAGCCACCAAGCATTAAATGTAATAACAAAACATAATGATTATCTGTGTAAAATAATAGGTGCTTGGCTCTTCGGTCTATTTGTGTAATTTGCTGGGATGTAATCTTTTGAATAAATACGTCTGGCACCACATTAACTGATTTATTTCGGTTAATTTGAACTTCTGTGATATTCTTATCTAAAATAAATCGGTTCAATTGTAATTTGTAATGCTCCATTTCCGGAAGCTCTGGCATAATTAAACCTCCTATTCCTATATTAGGTTTATTATTCCCTAGAAACCGAAAGAAACTGACAAACTAAAAAACTCCGTCACTTATGGACAGAGTAATGACATGATTTCTGTTGGTTTATTAAAAATATGATCTGCCTCATGAAATCCTTCTTTCGTTTTCGCTCCCCAATATGCCAAACCAAATTTTGCTCCAGCTAATTTTGCACATTGCATATCATAATTAGTATCCCCGATATAGATCGTCTCTTCCGGTTTTGCCGCCAAAAGATCCAAGCATTTTTGCAAGGGGTCTGGGTTCGGTTTATGTTTAAGCGTATCATCCGCACAAATATAATGATCAAAGTAATCCGTTAATCCAAAGGGTTCAAACCCATCCGCGAATTCTTGTCTTGTCTTAGATGTAACAATTCCGAGTTTTACATCACAACAGGCTAAAAATAAAATTACTTCCCTTAAACCGGTAAAAATAGAAATCTCATGAAGGTATCTGGATTCTAACTGAATCCAACGATTAAGAACAAGCTCTGGATTAGAAACGTGAATAAGTTTTAATGCATCTTCTCCAGGGATTCCTAGTGCAAATCGTAATTCTTCTAGAGGCAGGAACTTATCTTCCACTTCCAATGCCTTTTGTAAAGATTTTAAAATAGCCATTTCTGTATCCAATATTGTTCCATCAATATCAAAAATAACATTTTTATACACTCTATTCTCCTCCCCATATCATTGATGCATTACTTAGCTATAATTAATTCAACCCCATGATCTTCTATTTTTTCTTTTATTGCCGTTTCTGGTACCTTATCGGTGATTATCGTATGTATATTTTCAAACCCTGCTAAACAAAAAAACCTTCTTTTCTCAAATTTGGAATGATCCGCAAGAACAATTACTTTATCGGCTCTTTTCATAGCTTCCTGAATTAAAGAAACTTCCTCTTCATAAGGAGTGGTTAATCCATCCAATGATATACCGCAAGAACCAATGAATGTTTTATCTACATGATATTTTGCCAGCATACCTGCTGCTTGTGACCCGTAAACAAACCGTTGCTCATTATTTATCATTCCTCCAAGCAGATAAATCTTTATTTTCTCTTTTTGCGTCAATAGTCCCGCAGTATCTATTGCATTCGTAATGACAACATTATTTTTAGTAGACATATAATCCATCGCATGACGAACGGTAGTTGAATTATCTACAAACAAATAATCGCCATCCATGATCATAGATGCTGCTTGTTTACCTATCATTTTTTTAGAGGGGACTTCGGATAACATTCTTTCTTCATAATTAGGGGTATCTTTTGATAACGAAGGAAGAATCGCTGCACCACGCGTTCGAATGATTTTCCCTTGTTCTTCCAATTTCACAATGTCTCGCCGTGCAGTATCCCTAGAAACATCGAAATGCTCACATATTTCCTCAATACTAATGCGGTGACTTTTTTGCAATAGTTTCATTATTGAAAGCAAGCGCTCATCTTGAAACATAAATACCTCCCAATTTTAAGTGATATTAAGTGTTCGTAAGTAAAACTAAGTATTTGATTTTATTATATGCTATTCAGGTTTAGTGTCAAATTTATTTAATAAGGTCAGAATTGAACTTACATAATAAAAAATGCCCCCGAAAACATGGCCATGTTTAAGATTTATAACAATATTCAAAAGTAGTAAGGTGGAATAGGATTATGGATTTTAAAACTTCTTGTGAGTCAGCTCATAAAAAAGTTGAAAAATAGTGATTTTTATATAAAATAAAAAATTAAAACGAAAATACATTGACACTAGAATTTCAACTTGCTATATTAGTAGACATACTTTATCGCTTAAAAGCGCAAACGTTTCAAAGCTATTCAAATTAAATTAAATACATGCGTTGAAGGGAACGTAGTAGCCACTGTAAATTGATTTTAGAGAGCTGATGAATGGTGAAAAATCAGTACAATTGCAATTGGTGAATTTCACTCCTGGAGCATTCTTATTCTCCAAGAATAGGAACGGTTAATAACCGTTATAACAATGAAGAGGTAAGCTAAATGCTTGCAATTAGGGTGGTAACGCGATCAAATAATCGTCCCTACTAGGATTTCGTCCTGGTAGGGACTTTTTTTATATAAATTTATTAATGCTTTGACAAGTTTACACAGCTGATGTATTTTTCATGAAACATGAATACAAAAGCATACTATCCATATCATTTATTATGGACAACTATAGTGGAAAGGCTGGAGCAGCATGGAAAAAAACCAACAGGATTTGAAGAAAGGGTTACTACCAAGACATGTGCAATTTATTGCCCTCGCAGGCATGATTGGGACAGGCATATTTAAGGGAAGCTCAGATACACTCTCGATTGCGGGCCCAAGTGTTATTTTTGCCTACTTATTAGGCGGATTATTGTTATTAATAGTAATGGTTGCTTTAGGAGAAATGGCCATAGCCTATCCCGGCATGAATGTTCAGCATTTAGTAAATAAAGCATTTGGGCATCGTGTTTCCTTTATTGTCGGCTGGCTTTATTGGATCAACTGGGTGATTGTAACGATTGTTGAATTACTTGCCGGGGGCAGCTTCCTACAATACTGGTTTCCAAGTTTGCCATTATGGTTACTGAGTTTTCTTTGTGCAGCTATTATCATTGGTATTAATTTATTTCATGTAAAATTTTACGGTGAGCTTGAGTTTTGGTTTGCCGGCATTAAAATTTTCGCACTTATAGCATTCATTATTTTAGGATGCCTCATATTATCGGGAATTGTTCCAAGTCATATACAGCATCCAATTTCCAATTACACTGCACATGGTGGATTCTTCCCTCACGGCTTGAGTGGTACCTTAAGCGCATTTTTAGTAGTAATGTTTTCTTATGGAGGAGCGGAACTTATTGGAGTTGCTGTTACAGAAACACAGGATTCCAAAAGAGTTTTGCCCAAAATAATCAAAGGAACCGTTTGGAGAGTAATCATTTTCTATATTTGCCCGATTCTGATTATCTGCGGTTTAGTTCCATGGGACAAGGTGTCGAGTGTTGACAGTCCGTTTGTCCAAGTGTTCGGAATTGCCGGATTGCCTGGAGCAGCAAATATTATGAATTTCGTTCTTTTAACAGCGGTGCTTTCAGCTGCAAACTCTGGGATATATGCAACCTCCAGAACACTATTTTCAATGGCACAAACAGGCGAAGCTCCAAAAAGCATTTTAAAGGTCTCGAAAAACGGAATTCCATTAAACGGAATCTTCATTACGGCTATTCTTATTTTAATTGGTGTATATCTCGCATATCTTACACCTGAAAATATTATCAATTATTTAATGACTATTCCGGGCTTTACAATTATGTTTATTTGGATCAGTATTTGCTTTTCCCAATTAAAGCTGCGTCCAAATTATAAAGAAATGCCATATTTTCAAGTTAGATGGTTTCCAGTGACGACCATATTTGCATTGATTGGTTTATTAACGATTTTTATATCATTTTTATTTAACCCAAATAATATTATTGGAACAGGTGTGAGTGTTATTATCATTCTGCTCCTTACTATCCTTGCATTTACTCATAAAAAATGAGGTTACAAACGTAACCTCATTTTTTTGCGGACCTTGATAGTACCGCTAATTCCATATAAATTGCAATCATTTCCTCGAACTTAATCCGTACTAATCCGCTTGAAGAAGGGGCAACAAAATCCATAATGCCAGGGATTACAGAGGTCTCCTGACATCCCCAGGAAATTTTTCGTTTTCCGCTATACTCTTGATAGACTCCTTTTCCTACAAAACAAACGATTCGAGGTTTATATTTCTTTATTTTACTAATTAGAATTTCTTTTCCTTCTTGATACTCTTCCTTTGTAATTTCCTCTGCACTTTTCGTTGGTCTTGCAACAATATTTGTCAAACCGCAGCCTAAATCCAATAATGTGTAATCTTCTTCCGGCGTCAATTTTCGCGGTGTAATACCTGCCTCGAACAATAATTTCCAAAATCGATTATTCGGATTTGCAAAGTGATGGCCTGTTTGACTGGACCGGATGCTTGGATTAAAACCTACAAATAAAATATCTAGATTATCTTTAAGATGGTCTTGAATTGGCTTCATCATTCTCACCTTTTTATAATTTCATTAAATTCCCGTGTCAAAATATTATTTTATATTGTTCTTCAAGTCCTCCAAATTCCAAATAGCCGTCACCCAATCCTGATAAAACTCTGGTTCATGGGAGACGATTAATACTGTCCCATCGTACTGAGAAAGCGCATTAGATAGTACCTCTTTTGCTGCTATATCTAAATGGTTGGTGGGTTCATCCAATACTAGCCAGTTACTTTCTTCAAGCATTAGATGACATAATCGGACCCTTGTTTGTTCTCCACCGCTGAGCGACTGAAGCGGCTGAAAAATATGTTCCTTTTTTAAACCGGCTCGTGCTAAAGCCTGACGTATTTCCTTTTGTGTCATTTTTTCATGGAAGGACCAAATATATTCCAATGGAGTGAGATCAGTTGTTATATTTTCTTCTTGTGCAAAATAGGCTGGCTTCACATATTGGCCAAATTGAACCGTTCCATTAAATGGAGTAAGCTCTCCCATGATGGTTTTTAACATAGTTGATTTTCCAATTCCATTATGCCCGATAATAGCTACTTTATCTCCCCTTTTTAACGTTACACTAATGGGAGGTAACAAAGGAGAAGCATAGCCAACCTCCAGTTGTGTAGTTTCAATTATTTTACTAGTTGGGCGTACGGTTGCTTTAAATTGAAATCTTGGTTTTGGTATATCATCCGGTTTTTCCAATCTTTCTATTTTCAATAGCTTCTTTTCTCGAGACTTTGCTTGCTTGGCAGTTGAGGACCTAGCTTTATTTTTTTGTATATAGGTTTCAAGCTTTTGAATTTCCTCTTGCTGCCTGCCATATGCAAGGAGCAGCTGCTGTTTACGAAGCTCATACGTCTCCATAAACTTCTTATAATTTCCTAAATAGCGGGTTAACTGATAATTTTCTAGATGATATATGACATTAACAACTTCGTTCATGAACTCGGTGTCATGTGATATTAAAATAAAGCTATTTGGGTAATTTTTCAAATAACCCTTTAACCACTCAATATGAGAAACATCTAAATAATTGGTAGGTTCATCGAGCAATAAAATATCTGGTTCCTTTAAAAGCAGATTAGCAAGCAATAGCTTCGTTCTTTGGCCACCACTTAAAGCAGAAACATCCGTATCCATTCCCAATGCCTGGATGCCAAGACCATTTGCAATATCTTCAATTTTCGCATCCACGAAATAAAAATCGTGATGCTCCAACAACTCTTGGATATATCCAAATCGATGGAGAAGCTTAGGTAACTCATTTTCACTGCTATTTTCCATCTTTCTTGATACATCCAGCATTTCCGCTTCAAGCAAATATAAATGCTTAAAGGCATTGCGCAAATAGTTCCGAATAGTTAAACCTTCCGACAAATCCGCATGCTGTTCCAGAAATCCGACGCTAATATTCGGAAGCCACTCGATGGAACCATGATCGGGAAGCACACTCCCTGTTAGAATCCTCAATAATGTAGACTTTCCCGCTCCATTTGGACCGACCAATCCTACTCGTTCCGACCTCAAGAGACGGAAATCGATATCTTTAAATACTAATTTATCCCCGTAATAATGGGTTAATTTTTCTACATTCACAATACTCATATGATCAAACCTCCATTATGTTCTATAAGAACCAATCGCAAAACTGGAGGACATTTATAGACTATACCGCATAAAAAGATATAGACAAAAAAAGACAGGGAAACAAACCCTGCCTTTTTCACGCACAAAAAACACGAATATTTTAAAAGGGAATAGGTCTGATTATCCGTTGTTTCACGATTGGTTTTGCTAAAAAAGGGCATACTTCTCCCTGTCAAGCTAAAACCATTTGAAAAACAACGGACATACTCATATCGACCTTATTCCTCCTTTGTTGTTAAAAATTAGTATTCCACTTTATTTTATCTAAATTTGATTCCATTGTAAAGATACATCGTACAAAATATTCACAACATTACATTTTCTTCTTCTTAATCAGCATAAGGCCACTAATAAAATAGACAACCGATGCTAAATAAAATATTGTACCTATCGTAATAAAATCTATTATATATCCTGTTAAAATAATCGCTATCGCTGCACCGACGGAGGTCCATATGTGGTACTTCCCTATCTCTATTCCTGCTGTTTCTTTATTCACATTTTTAGCCAGAGCCGTTTTTTCTGTATTTTTTTGCAGTGCTCCTAGGATCCCCATGATAATTTGCAAAATATATACTTGCCAGACCTCCGTCACAAGTGGAAAGAATAACAATATTACTGCCATTCCCCATGAATATAAAATAAATAATAGCTTCTCCCCTAGTTTATCTGTATACTTTCCAATTACCGGATAAACTAAGGCTGATGTTAAGGCAAACAGACCATATGCCCAACCAAATTGGGCATAACTATCCCCTACATTTTTTAATAAAAGCACATAAAACGGAAATACCATGCTGCTAGCCATCACAATGATGCTTTGGTAATAAATAAATCGTTTATAGGTCATTTCCCATACTCCTCATAAAATAAGTTCACAAATCGTTCCTGTGGATCATACAATTTCTTCGTACTGAAAAATTCATCCGTTCTTGGATATGCTTCGGTCAATTGTTTTTTACTAGGGTAAGAGTAATAAGGTAAATAATAGCTTCCATGATGATCCAATGTAACATCAATCATTTTCCTGACTACTTTTTGTGTATCTTGAATGTCTTTTTTGGACTTACCTTGATTGATTAATAGAACAAGTGCGAACATATCCGCTTTTGCATAAGACATAACTGCCTCATCATTCTTATCTACAAATCGGACTGTAATATTTAACAGATTAAAATCCTTTTCTTTTTCCAAAACGTCTCTCAAACTATCTATATAATTGGTAAACTCCGTAACTGGCACAAAATACTCTTGTAAAACTTCTGTACGGGAAGAACTGTCAAATTCCATAAAATTAGAATCCGATCTCATGACATTATTTCTTGAAATCAGCTTTCCTTCTGTGACCTTCATATATTTCTTTTGAACATCCCAAAACAAATCCTTCCCCCAGTCACTATACCTGGACACACCAAGAAAAAATTTAGGAATGGCTACCGTTTCACCTTTTAATTTGCGATATTGGGATAGTTCTTGTTGGTTTTCAGCTAACGCATAATCGGTTACATACATTTCCTTTAAAAAGCTTTTAGGTGCAACAGAAATTCGTGCTAAATGCATCTTTACAGCAGGATTATCCTCCACTTCTTTTTGAAAATAAACTTGGTACTCTTTATAATCGATGACTCTTGTATTTGTTTTATAAAGTTCATCATCCGTTAGCTTTAAGGTAACATCTAAAATGATCCCGAATAACCCGTAGCCTCCGATCACGGAATAAAATAATGGTGCATTTTCATGCCGGCTTACATTAATAATATTGCCTTCAGCATTGATTAGCCGGAATGAATCCACTGTATCAATCAACGCATCATTTCTTATATCCCTGCCATGAACATTGACGCTTAAAGAGCCGCCAATGGTGAATATATTTTGAGATTGCATGACTTTTATCGATAAACCATAAGGATTTATATACCGCTGAATATCATTCCAGGTAACCCCGCTTTGAACCGTAATCGTCTTTCTTTTTGGATCAAACGCTAGAATTTTATAATAAGACTTCATATCTATTAAAATAGCATTAGGATAGAGTGTTTGTCCGCCTTGGCTATGTTGCATTCCTGCAATCGAAATCTTATCATTTGTAACGTTTGCCTTTCGAACAATATCCTGTAGTTGCTTGGACCCTTCTGCCGGTTGAATGCTTTTCATTGTGATAGGGAGTAAGCGCCCTTTATCCGTTACGACCGGGTGGGATATCCCCTTTTGGTACAAATATATGGAACTCCCTAAAGCAATGAGATATCCAATTAAAATAAGAATCGTATACCTTCTTTTCAACATTCCCGCAACTCCTGCTCTTATATTAGTATGATAATTATAGCGAATACTTGGATAATGTTTCTAGAATGAATAGCAAAAAAGAGAAAATCTCTTGGACTTTCTCTTTCATTTAATGTATACGCAAGGTCTAGTTAGTTACGAAATTGAGGTAAGGTATGAAAAAACTTTATAAGAAAAGCCGTCCGGAAACCATCATAAGATTAGGAGTTATAACAAATGTCGAAATGCAACAAGTTTGATTTTAACAATCAATACAAAGGCTGCATTCATTTACCTGTTATTCTCCATTTTGTTATAGCTAAATATTCTCTCGCATATAGCTTAGCTTTCACCACTTCAGGGGTTTTAGCAGCTAATGGATACGATTTTATTCCTTGTGCCTCAGATAACTTTAAGGCACGAAACAAATGAAAATCATTGCTTACAATAACAGCACTTTTTACTCCGTATAATTTTTCGGCAAATTTCAGGTTCTCATATGTATTGACAGACTTGTTTTCTATTAAAATCCTATTTGTTTCTATCCCCTGTTCCAGCAAATATCTTTTGACAGCCTCCGCCTCTGAAATGTTTTCATCGGGACCTTTTCCTCCAGTTACAATCACCCTTGTTTGTGGATTTTCCTGTAGGTATTTTAACCCTGTTTCCGCCCTCTCTAACAAAGCTTTGGACATGTAATCCCCTTTTACCTTTGCTCCTAATATAATGATGTAAGGAACATCATTTGGAGGCTTTTCGCTGGCAGTGTGTTTGATTTCATAGTACGTAAATCCAACATATCCACTAAGAAGCAAAAAAACAATAAGGCCAAATGTAATCCACTTTTTCATCCCATCACCTATCTAATTCATACTTTTCTATTTAGACGTGTTGGAAGAAAGAATGTTTCACAAAAAAAAGAAATCAAGAGAATTGATTTCTTAATTAAGTTTTATAAAATTTTCGTTTTATCTGCTGTTTCTATTTGCATCTTTTCAAGTTCGAGCTTTAGCTTTTGTGTTTCCAATAAATAGTTTTCATGCTTTAACTTTTCTAATTCGAGCTGTTCTTTAATAAAATTAGCCTTAATCTTCGCTCTTTTTTCAAAATGGTCGGTTACGATCGCGACGATTGGAATGGATAGGGCTAATATCGGAACAATAATCCAAATCAAACTATCACCTCATCTAAATGATCTAATTATTAATATACAATATATTCCGAAACTAAAGAAGAGTCTGTCGTGGACAATTAGGAAAAAAGGCACTGCAATTTTTTAAAAAATAAATGCAGTACCTAAAACTTACAACCCGATATCCAAAAATACTGGACAATGGTCACTTCCCATTATTTGTGGATGAATTCCAGCGTCCTGTAAATTTCCTTTTAATCTTTCGGAAACGATAAAATAGTCAATACGCCATCCAATATTTCTTTCTCTCACCTTATTCATATAAGACCACCAGGTATAGGCCCCTTCACGGTCAGGATTAAAATAGCGGTATGAATCTAAAAATCCTGATGAAAGGAGCTCAGTCATCTTCCCTCGCTCTTCATCTGTAAAACCGGAATTTCCTCTATTGGATTTTGGATTTTTTAAATCAATTTCCTGATGAGCTACATTCAAATCTCCGCACAAAATTACGGACTTTTTTTCATCCAGCTCTTTTAAATATGCAAGAATTTGATCCTCCCAATGCAGTCGCTTATCCAATCTTGCCAGATCACGTTGGGAGTTAGGAGTATAAACGTTCACCATATAGAATTCTTCAAATTCCAATGTAATAATTCTGCCTTCCGGTTCATACTCTTCCTTTTCAAAGCCATATTGGATTGACAACGGCCTGCGCTTCGTAAAAATCGCTGTACCGGAATATCCTTTTTTCAGTGCATAATTCCAATATTGATGATAGCCTTCTAAATCTAAT
This sequence comes from Bacillus sp. FJAT-49736, assembly GCF_018343615.1. GTDB lineage: Bacteria > Bacillota > Bacilli > Bacillales > Bacillaceae_C > Margalitia. Next base: position 1,364,126 of record NZ_JAGYPI010000001.1, read on the forward strand.
TCGATTTGTCCAGACTGTAATTTCGTTTCCTGCAAACAAAAAATATCTGCGTCTACTTCATTAAAATAATCCAAGAATCCTTTTTTAACACAGGCTCTAAGCCCATTTACATTCCAAGATACCAACTTCATCCTTATCTTCTCCTTTTCCACTTATCTCTACTATACTATGAAAAAGGGGATTGTTCATCTACTAACCTTGTAGACTACTGTTAAATTGATAGAGTACAATTCCAAAGCAAGCAGAAACTAACAATATGATAATTCCGGCTAAAATGAGCAAACCAATACCGGTGAATTTCTTTCCGATTGCAAAAAACACAATCATAGCGACTAAGTGAAGTATTGGTCCCGTGAATATTAGAAAAGACGTTTGCCCGATTGCTGTCCCAAACAGAAATGTTACAATATAGATGACTAGCCCAAAGCCAATACCTGCCCAGATACTCCCCTCTCCTTTAGGACTCGAGGGATTTGTATTAGAATTATTTTGATCTGTCATTATTTCACCTCTTTTAGATTCTACCAGCTAACACTTCCTCCTGAATTTTCTTTAATTCTATTTCTTTATCATCCCGATAAAATAAATTATATGTGTCAAATGGAATAATTCTTCCATCTGGATGAGCAATGTGGACACAGGATTTTTTCACGGAACGAACATCAAAATTATGTGCATCCTGGAATTGCATGATAATTACACGGAATACATTATCATAGCCTATATCCCCAGGAAGATTTACTCGTGGTAAACAACATAATAAGTCTTTTAATGACATTGCAGAGGAATCAGGCGAGTGATTTAAAGAGAACACTTTAAAAATCATATTCCGAATATTCTCGTCCTGCTCAAACACAATCGTATTCCTTTCCCCTTCAAGTAATATGCGATGATCAATCATCCCCGTTAAAGGTGTTACAGTATCATTCAGCTTAAAAGCATATCCCATCGCCAATGAATCCGGATGGCAAGGGACTGGCACCATATCTTTTTCACCAAATACTCCTGATTGGTCGATAATCATTTGTCTGACTTCACTTAGGGTTAATCGATCTGTTTTTGGATCGTAATCCTCTAATCTCCCAGCGCCTTGAATCGGCTGAAAGGTGACGCCACGAACGCATTTTTGCTCTAAGCCGTATTGAATAATCTTTCCAACCTCATGATCATTCAATCCTTTTTTCAAAGTCACTACTAATGTTGTAGAAATATTATATTCGTTCAGGTTATCGATGGCCTTTTGTCTTACCTTCGTTAAATCAACACCGCGCAGTTCTTTTAATGCTTCACCTTCAAAACTGTCAAACTGTAAATAAATTTCGAAACCAGGTTTATAGGCTGCTAGTTTTTTTACAAATTCCTTATCTCCCGCTATCTTTAAGCCATTTGTATTAACCATAATATGTTTTACAGGTTTCGCTTTTACCATGTCCAAAATCTCGAAGAATTGCGGATGAATAGTAGGTTCTCCGCCGCTTATTTGAATAATATCTGGCTCTTTCTCATTTTCGACAATAGCATTTAACATGAATTCAATTTGCTCTAATGAGCGGAAAGTACCCGTATGTGGAGAAGATTCCGCATAACAAATTGGACATTTAAGATTGCATCTTTCCGTAATCTCCAAGAGTGTCAAGCAGCTATGCTGTTCATGATCCGGACATAATCCACAATCGTAAGGGCAGCCATATTTAATTGGTGTATTCCAACGATGAGGCATTTCTGATGGTTTAATAAAATCTCTGCACCATTTGTAATATTCAATGTCTGTGGAAATTAATACTTTTTCTTTCCCATGCTTCATACATGTCTTCACCATATATACTTTTTCATTCTCGAAAATAATTTTCGCTTCCACTTTTCGTAGGCACTTCGAGCAAATACTTATAGTTAAGTCATAATAAGTGTATGGTCTATTTGGCATGCTGATTCTCCATTCCTTTATTTATCAAATTCGGTTCAAAAGACTTTGATTTTTTTGTAATAAGAAGAACATAGTAAATAATCCCTAAGAGACACGCTAGCTGGATATTGTTTAAATGTAAATATGGATGCGGTGTTGGCTTAATAAAATCAATGAAAAAACGAAAAGCTAAATAGCTGAGCATATAGAGCTGAAACAAGAAGCCTTCCCACCGATAGAGGTTCTTTTTCTTCAAGAATAGCAAAACAATAATTAGCAATAATAAAAAAACAATTTCATAAAGCTGTGTTGGGTGGCGTTTCACTCCATCACCAAAATTAACGCCTGTAAACCAGGATGTCGCAATTCCGTATGTATGGTCATCTAAACCAGTAAGAAAGCATCCTATCCTCCCTATCATCATTCCAACTGCTAAGGGCAGAACAAAATCATCTCCAGTTGAACTCTTCCAGCCAATGATTTTTTTGGCGGTTTCCACTCCTATCAGCCCACCTAATAAACCGCCAACAATCGTTTTACCCTCCATCAAGTAGGTTAGGTTATTCCATAGATGAATCGTTTTTATTGGATCCTCAAACCAATAAACGAGCTTCGAACCAATTGCAGCACCAAAAATAGCACCAACAATCACCCACATTGCCTTATCCATCGGAATTCTATTTTTATTTCTCGTATATAAATAGACCCGAAATCCAATAAAATATGATAAGGATTCAAAGAGTAGATGAGGGTGGATCCCAAAAATATAGACAGGAAAATGCATATGTAGCTCCTCTTTATGTGTTTTTAGTGATATTTCATAAATATTCGAGTAATTTCGTTTTAATCCTTCTTTTCTACGACGAAAAGTAAGTATTTTCCACACTATTGTGAGGAATTCAAGTTCACCTGTAGATGAAGGGCATTTTTTACACCAATATATTAAATTTGTCTTTCATCGACTTGATGAAAGACATTTTGATTCATCCTTTTCGTCATTTTGTCTTTCATCGACTTGATGAAAGACATTTTGATTCATCCTTTTCATCATTTTGTCCTTCATCGACTTGATGAAAGACATTTTGATTCATCCTTTTCATCATTTTGTCTTTCATCGACTTGATGAAAGACATTTTGATTCATCCTTTTCGTCATTTTGTCTTTCATCGACTTGATGAAAGACATTTTGGCCTATCCTTTTCATTATTTTGTCTTTCATCGACTTGATGAAAGACATTTTGGTCTATCCTTTTCATTATTTTGTCCTTCATCGACTTGATGAAAGACATTTTGGCCTATCATTTTCATTATTTTGTCTTTCATCGACTTGATGAAAGACATTTTGGTCTATCCTTTTCATTATTTTGTCTTTCATCGACTTGATGAAAGACATTTTGGTCTATCATTTTCATCATTTTGTCCTTCATCGACTTGATGAAAAACATTTTGGTCCATCCTTTTCATCATTTTGTCTTTCATCGACTTGATGAAAGACATTTTGGTCTATCATTTTATTAATCTCGTCTTTCAAATACAAAATGAAGTCGCAAATACAATTCCATTCAAAAAAAAATCACAAGAAACTTCATCGCAAGAAATTTCTTGTGTCCAAAACAAATACTATTGCTCCTTTTTTCCATAAGCTACGCTATTAACTTCTTTTGCATCCTTTAAATACCGATTTTCCCAAGCACTTTTAATACCCCAATAATAAAAGATAAGGGACAATACAATAAGTAGGGCAAAATCCCAACCGTATTTTATTAAATCTACTCCACCAAACTTCGCACTCCCTAAATAGGAAAACAGCGCCATTACTGCTAAATACACGATAAGCCAGACACTTGCCTTTAAATCCTTACTAAAGCTAACCCATCTATTTTTTATCTGATAGTAAAAATAAAGTGGTAAACCGATGATCATGATGAACATTACCTCGCCAGTTAGCGGCCATCTAGCCCAATATAAAATAAAGGTGGCAAAAATGAAGCCTAGTGGGGCGATTAAGGAAATTCCTTTTATTTTTAATGGCCGATGAAAATCGACTCCGATTTTCCGTAATGCCATTACAGAAATCGGTCCACATATATAAGAAATAATCGTAGCAACCGAAATTATTTCAGCCAATGCACCCCAACCTCTAAACACGAAAAGGAAAATCAAACTTACAACAAGATTAAAAATCATAGCTGGTCTTGGCACTCCGTAAAACGGATGTATTTTCCCAAATATTTTCGGAAAGTAACCATTTTGCTCCATCCCATAAATCATTCTTGCTGTTGTGGCTGTATAAGTAGTTCCCGTTCCAGATGGAGAAACGAAGGCATCTAAGTAAAGGACAATTGCTAACCAATTTATACCCAAAGCAATGGCAAGATTCGCAAATGGAGAAGTAAATTGAATATTGCCCCATCCTTTCGCTGCAAGAGACGGACTTACTGCACCGATGAATGTGATTTGCAAAAAAACATATATTATAACCGCTATCAGTAATGAACCAATTATGGCAATTGGAATCGAACGTCTAGGGTTTTTTGCCTCCCCAGCCATGTTAATAGGACTTTGAAATCCGTTAAAAGAAAATACAATACCGGAAATTGCAACAGCAGTAAAAACTCCCGACCAGCCATTAGGGGTAAAGCCTTGTGAGGGAAGATGAAAGTTACTGGTATGAAATCCAGCACTCATTAGCCCGGTAATCGTTAATAGAGGGATAACAATTTTAAAGATAGTAATGAGGTTGTTAGCTCTTGAAAACAGCTGTACAGTCCAGTAATTCAAAAAGAAATATATGAGTAAAAGCACAATAACAAGCGCAATCCCTAATAAAGTCAATTCATTACCATTCATCAGGGACTGTGTCCAGTTAAATGGCCATGAATGCATATATTGAATAGAAGCAATTGCTTCTGTTGGGATAACGGAAACAATTGCAATCCAGTTTGCCCATGCAGCGATAAAGCCTACAAATGAACCATGAGTATATTGAGCATACCGGACCATCCCTCCTGACTCTGGAAACATTGCTCCAAGTTCGGCATAGGACAGTGCAATAAATAATATTACAACCATTCCAATAATCCAAGAAAATATTGCAGCAGGTCCGGCTATGCCAGCTGCTTTCCATGCTCCAAATAACCATCCGGATCCTATAATCGAACCTAAGCCTGTCATCATCAAACTAAAGGTTCCCATCCTTCTTTTTATTGAGTTCACATGAGTTACCCCTTTCAAAAGTAAAGATATTATATTATTATAGTTTCGTTCTTTTTTACCCTATTTTCACAATAATAAAACTCCATTTAGTTGTTATTTTACTATAATATTAGAATTTAGCAGTTCAAAAGATTCGGGTATTTATACACAAGGATGATTATTTCCCAATCTTGGGTTTGCCGGTGGTAAAAAAAATACACTTAGCATATGCCAAGTGCTTTTGAACATTTTTACTATTCCCAACCCTCTATCTCTAATTGCTGATACTTATTGAATAGACTTGGATAAATCAATAAACCTAAAATAATGCCTGTAAAAGCCGCCGATGACATAATCATAAAGACAATAAGCAACTGCAATCTCACAGCATGGATTGGATCTGCCCCTGCTACTATTTGCCCAGTCATCATACCAGGCAGCTGAACCAGTCCTATCGTTCTTTGACTTTCAATAGTAGGAATGAGACTGGAGCGAATAGAGTCCTTAATAATCGGAAATATCGCTTGCTTTGGTGTACTGCCAAGCGACAATCGCAAAATAACTTCTTGCTTTCGTAAATGCAAATCCGCTTTTAAGCGATTTAAATATAGACTTGCGATAACCATTGAATTCCCAATTATCATACCGCTGATTGGAATGATATATTGTGGTGTAGCTGGTATGATTTTGCAGCCGATCATAAAGGACATCGAAATAGCTTCTACAATCAATATGGTCACGAATATCTTCCATGTTATACGCTGTAGCCCTTTTGCACGCTTTACCGCATTCCTTGCTGCAACATAGATCATGACTAACAGCATGACAATAATGGAAAAAGGATTATTAAAGCCAAATATTAATTTTAAAACATACCCAATGATTAATAATTGAACTGTAGCTCGAATTGCAGTAATAATTAAATCCTTTCCGAGGCCTAGCTTAAAGGACTTCGATAGAATTAAAGCTGCAAATACAAATCCGAAACTCAAGATAAGCGCTAATGTGTTCATGACTTCATCCCCTTTGCAAGAAATTCTCTTGTCATTTCCTCTTTTGGAGATGAAAAAAACAACTCTGTGGGACCTTGTTCCACAAGCTCACCACCGGAAACAAACCAGCAGTGAGTCCCTACTCTCTGTGCTTGCTCTAAATCATGGGTAACCCAAATAATCGTTGTCTGCTCCTCCTTTTGAATATTAACTATTAGTTCCTCTATTTCTCGTACTGAACTTGGATCCAGTGCAGAGCTTACTTCATCTAATAATAGAATGGTAGGCTTGTTAACAAGAGTTCTCGCCAATGCTACTCTTTGTTTTTGCCCGCCTGAAAGATCCTGTACGTTTTTCTGTAACATCGTTTTGGGCAGCCTTACTTTTTCTAAAAAACCCTCTGGACGTTCTAATTCTGATTTGTGGATAGTTGCTGGAAGCACCAAATTATCCAGTACCGTTCCTGGTATCATAGGGGCTGCCTGAAAAGCTATTCCTACTTTTTTCCTCAGCTCAGTAATCTCCCATGTTCGAACCTCTTTGCCATGGATAAAAACTTCCCCCTCGTCGGGTGTCAGCAGCAGATTACACATGGATAATATGGTACTTTTTCCAGAACCAGATGGGCCTATAACAGTTAAGATTGATCCAACTCTGACGTTTCCGGTAACTTGATTAAGCACCTGCTCTACTTTTCCATTTGCGGCAAAGCTCTTAGAAACTCCGTTTAGTTCTATCGCAAATTGATTCATCATTCAACTACCCTTTCCGCTAATCATTCAATACGTATAGATTAACATATTAACTATGAATCAAGCGATTTCAGTAAAAAAAACACCTATTAGTATAGGTGAGTTTCTATTCATCCTGCTTTTTCCAAACATGCTTAAATGGACAGGCTGGTAATGTGGAATCATTATCTCGTAAATAATACTGCTTCCATTCAAAGTTATCTGGTCCACCATACCATTTTAATTCAGGGTGGGGAGGAACCTCATCATAATCTACTAGCCTTTTTCGAATCATTTCTTTCATTCTATCAGCTTTTTCTTGTGAAGCACTGAACTCTTCCAGTACCCATCGCGGTGTAATAGCCAGCATGAAGGTAGGAAAATATCTACTTTTCCTGTTTCTATGCGCAGGGGTAGCACAATACATAAAATAACGCTCTCGGTTAAAACAATATTCCCACGAGGAATGATCAGGGTTAGTGGAAATGGATTCTATCCATTCTTCCTTATCAAATAAATTTACTCTATTTAATAACTTCCAAAAAATCTGTTCAAAATCATATACATTATATAGATTTTTTAAATCCGGTGGTGTTTTAAAAAAGACAATAAGTGCTGTATAAACTCCCATATCCTTTGAAGTCGCGCCGTATGCTTCTAATAGATTAGCCAATTCTAATGCCGCTTTTTCCTTCCTTGGATCATCTGCAAAACCGAATCTCAATTGATTTAGTTTATATCCTTGATAAGCTGGGATACAGGGAAATCTGAATGTTTTATGTGTAATCTTTTCATCGAAATCAAGAAATGCCTCTCTTTGCCATTTATCTAATGGAAAGTCTAATACATCCTCTCGGTACAGTTTTACCATTTGAACATACCTCCTTCTTTACTTTATTAAAAGTTACAGAAGTGGGTGACTGTCCTATTATGGGGTAAGTATTGGGTCACGAAAGTTTAAAAAATGATGATAATATCTAATAGATTTCAAGTTTAGCTTTCCATTATTGCAGATATGAAAGACAAAAATCGATTTCTAACCATACGAATTGTCTTTCATCGACCTTATGAAAGACAAAATCCAATCCATAACCATACAAAATGTCCTTCATCAGCCTTATGAAAGACAAAATCCAATCCATAACCACACAAAATGTCCTTCATCCGAACTTTGAAAGACAAAATCCAATCCATAACCACACAAAATGTCCTTCATCAGCCTAATGAAAGACAAAATCTAATTGTTTACAACACAAAATGTCCTTCATCGGACTTATGAAAGACAAAATCCAATCGATCACAACACAAAATGTCTTTCATCAGCCTTATGAAAGACAAAATCCAATGGATTACCACACAAAATGTCCTTCATCGGACTTATGAAAGACAAAATCCAATCCATAACCACACAAAATGTCTTTCATCGACCTTATGAAAGACAAAATCCAATCGATAACCACACAAAATGTCTTTCATCGACCTTATGAAAGACAAAATCCAATGGATTACCATGAAAAATGTCTTTCATCGGCCTTATGAAAGACAAAATCCAATCCATAACCACACAAAATGTCTTTCATCGTACCAACGAAAGACAAAATCCAATCCATAACCATGAAAAATGTCTTTCATCGGACCTATGAAAGACAAAAGCCAATGGATTACCACACAAAATGTCCTTCATCGGACTTATGAAAGACAAAATCCAATCGATAACCATGCAAAGTGTCCTTCGTCGGCCTTATGAAAGACAAAATCCAATGGATAACCACACAAAATGTCTTCCATCGTACCAACGAAAGACAAAACCCAATGGATAACCACACAGAATATCATTCATCGTACCAACGAAAGCCAAATCACCAATAAAAAACATGTACAATGAAAATCGTTGTACATGTTAACTTCCCAATGTATCTATGTTCGAATTAATTTATTATGAAAAAGTCCTTCGTAAATAGATTTATATTTATTGGCTGATGCTTCCCAGCTAAAATCAAGTGCCATTGCTTTTGTGATTAATTCCTTCCACTTTTTTGGCTGAAATCGATAGAGCCAGACTGCTCGCTCCAAGGTGTACAGCATATCATGTGCATTATAATTCGTAAAACTGAAACCGTACCCTTCATCTTTAAATTCATTATAAGGAATGACCGTATCATAAAGTCCACCAGTTTCTCTTACGATAGGCAAAGTGCCATATCTTAATGCCAAAAGCTGACCAATGCCGCATGGTTCAAACTTGGAGGGCATCAAAAACAGATCGGAGCCCGCATATATTTTCCTGGCAAGCGTCTCATCAAAGTAACCATGATAGGATAATTTATCTGAGTACTTTTCAGAGAGCTGCTTAAAGGTAGTTTCATATTGCTGTGCCCCTGTTCCAAGAATGATTAGCTGAACATTCATATTCATTATTTCATGTATAACATGCAGAACCAAATCAATTCCTTTTTGTTCTACTAATCTCGTAACCATTGCAATAACCGGAATATCCTTTATTGATGGTAAATGCAAAGCCTCTTGCAGTTTTACCTTATTGATCCATTTTCCATCCGCATCTTCATAGCATGAAAAAATACATTCATCCGTTTGTGGATTATACAGATCATAATCAATTCCATTGATAATTCCGATGAGATGGTTTGCATGCTTCTGCAAAAATCCATCAAGACCTTCTCCAAAATAAGGCATTTGAATCTCTTTTGCATAGGTAGGACTTACGGTTGTTAAATAATCTGCATATGCAAGTCCGGCTTTTAAATAACTCACATTGCCGTGATATTCAATACCATCTATATGAAAATACAACTCACTCAAATCTAATAGGTCAGAAAGAACTGTTTTTGAAAAGTTCCCTTGATACCGTAAATTATGAATAGTAAATACCGTTTTTATATTTTTATATAAAGGTTGATTTTGATAATGTGCTTTTAATAAAACACTTATTGGTCCAGTTTGCCAATCGTGGCAATGAATGATATCTGGTTGGCTTTGTAAATGTGGAATTGCCTCTAATATTGCCCTAGAGAAAAAGGCAAACCGCTCTCCATCATCAAAGAATCCATAGCTGCCATGTCTTTTAAAATAATATTCATTATCTAAAAAATAGCAGTGTATGCCGTCCATTTTTAGCATTTCAATACCACAAAATACACGCCTCCAGCCAACAGGAACCTCTATACTTTTTAAAAACACCATTTGTTTTTTATACTCTTTAGGTAAATCCCCATATTTGGGTAAAATGACACTCGTTTTAATTCCTTGTTTTTCCAATGCCTTTGGCAATGAACCAATAACATCGCCTAGTCCGCCCGTTTTGACAAATGGAACACATTCCGATGCTGCAAATAAAACCTCCATTAGAGCATTTCCGCCTTTTTTATCACGATAGGCTGTTCATCCCCTTTGACAACTCTATCATTTGTAATCATTACCTGTTTATCGGTTATTACATGGTCCAGGTATGCTCCTTCTCCAATTTCACTCTTTTGCATAATAATGCTGTTTTTTACAGTTGCACCCTTTTTCACCTTTACTCCTCGAAAAATAATACTGTTTTCTACAGTTCCTTCAATTTCACATCCATTCGCAATAAGCGAATTGGAAACAGTCGATGTTGAAGAGTACTTTGCCGGAGCTTCATGTTTAATTTTTGTAAAAACAGTCCATTCGTTATCCAAAAAGCTATCGGCATATTCTCGATTTAAAAAAGCCATATTACCAGCATGGAAACTTTCAATGGAGTGGATAAATGGCATACTGCCTTTAAACTGATAGCCCATTACCTTTAATTTATTTAAATTCGCTTTCACCATATCTTTTAAAAAGTCATATTCATCATTTTCCACACATTTTTTAATTAGCTCAATTAATACATATTTATTTATTACATAGGTCTCTAAACAAATGTCATGATCATTTTTTGGAAAGGTATATAAATCAATGTCGACCACTTCTCCAGCCTGATTTACTGTGCATCCATGATAAATTGGCTTGAGAGCAGGTGTTCCATCATATTTTTTATAAATAACGGTAATATCCGCTTTATGATGGCGATGCTGGAGAATGATATCATTAAAATCAATTTTACACACATGATGACCTGGAGTGATAATAACAGTATCCGCTATAGAGCGTTGAAAAAACTCTATATGATCATAAAATTGCTGTAGATCTCCTTTTATCTTTTGATCAGGATGAATAGGGGGCAAAATAAATAATCCGCCGGAATGACGGTCTAAATCCCATTCCTTGCCTGATCCCAAATGGTCCATTATAGACCTATATTTTTCCTTTGTAAATACGGCAACCGATTTCACTTGTGCATGAATAAAATTGGACAATGTAAAATCAATCATCCGATATCTGCCGGCAAATGGGACCGAAGCTAAACAGCGATTATAAGTTAGTTCTTTTAAAAAAGGTTTTTCATTAATTAAATTAATTACTCCCACAACACTATCCAATATTTATCGCATCCCTTTTTGTAAGTAGTTATAAATCTTAATAAATCCCTAGTTTTTGGCATCTTTACTTCAAAAGGTTAGCAACCTAACAAAATAAGGATGTTGCTAAGGATTTCGTCAATAAGAGCCTTGTTTAAAGCACTTCTTTTAGCGGAAGTGAAATTCTGCGATTATCTCCAATTAATGTAATATCATCCAGTTCATTAGAGGAACTAAGAACAGAGCCGTCTTCAATGACAGAATCACTTGCGATGATAGCACGATGAATGTGGACGTTATTTCCAATTTTTACATTCGGCATAATTACAGAGTTATTTATAACACTACCTTTACCAACATGAACATTATAGGATAGCACGGAATGTTCCACGCATCCGAATATGCTGCAACCCTCGTTAACCAGAGATTCTTTTACAATAGCATCCGCTGCAACATATTGTGGTGGATGATTTGCATTGCCGGCATAAATATTCCAGCGTGAATCATTTAGAGAAAAAGCTGGCTTATCACCAAGCAGATCCATATGTGCCTCCCATAGACTTCGAACGGTTCCGACATCCTTCCAATACCCATTAAACTGGTAAGCATATAGATGTACTCCGTCCGCCAGCATTTTCGGAATAATATTTTTACCAAAATCGTTCTCGGAGAATGCATCCGCCTCATCATTTTTCAAGTATTGCTTTAGCAAGCTCCAATTAAATAAATAAACTCCCATGGAAGCAAGGTTATTCTTTGGATATTTCGGTTTTTCTTCAAACTCGAGAATCTTCATAGCTTCGTTTGTATGCATGATTCCAAAACGATTCGCTTCCTGCCAAGGTACTTGAATTACCGCGATTGTTGCTTGTGATTGCTTTTCTATATGGTATTGAAGCAATCGATTATAATCCATCTTATATATGTGATCACCCGAAATAATTAGAACATATTCCGGACTGTACTGGTTGATATAATGGATATTTTGATACACGGCATTGGCAGTTCCCTTATACCATTGTCCGCCATCCTTCCCTCTATAAGGCGGCAGTACCGTTACACCGCCAAAATTCCGATCTAAATCCCATGCCCTTCCATTGCCAACATAATCATTTAATAAATGCGGTTCATATTGAGTAAGTACACCTACTGTATCTATTCCCGAATGAGAACAATTACTCAACGTAAAATCAATAATCCGATATTTTCCCCCAAATGGAACGGCAGGCTTTGCAAGTGTCTCAGTTAACTCGCCTAGTCTCGTTCCTTGGCCCCCGGCAAGTAGCATTGCGATCCATTTTTTTGACCCCATTTTTCCAAAACATCCTTCCGTCGCTTTTTCGTAGCCTTCATAAAAATAGCTATTCCAAGTGAAGGAACAGTTATTTCCATGCTGCATGGCTGATTATGAAAAGGTATTTTTTCTGCTTGTATCGGCTTGTCATTGCATTGTCCATCCCCTCCAAAAGAAGTGTCATCACTATTCCATACTTCTAAATAGCTGCCAAACGACGGAACCCCAATTCTATATTCCTTGTATGATGCATTAGAGAAATTGCATACGACAATACAATAATCACCTTTGCGCTTTCCTTTTCTAATAAAAATTATGATGCTTTGTGTGCTATTATTCGGGTCTACCCACTCAAAACCTTCTTGTACATGATCCAACCGCCACAAAGATGACATTTTTTTATAAAAATGATGGAACGATATACAATAATGGTAGAATTGCAAATGTGAATCATATTCAAGCAAATTCCAATCTAATTCCATTAAATCCTTCCACTCGTCAAATTGGGCAAACTCACTGCCCATAAATAAAAGCTTCTTACCTGGATGGGTCATGTAGTAGCCATACAACAGGCGAAGATTAGCGAATTTTCTGCTGTAATCACCAGGCATTTTATTTAATAATGAACGCTTGCCATAAACTAATTCATCATGAGAAAAAGGAAGCACAAAGTTTTCCGAAAAAGCATATAACATGGAGAATGTTAAGAGCTCATGATGATATTTCCTTTCGTTCATATCGAGCTGCATGTAGCGCAAAACATCATTTGTCCACCCCATATTCCATTTATAATTAAAACCAAGTCCACCTAAATTAGTAGGATGACTTACGAGCGGATAAGCAGTGGCTTCCTCCGCCATCATGACAATCCCTGGATGCTTTTGAAAGACAACTTCATTTAGAGCCTTCAAAAACTGAATGGCTTCGAGGTTTTCTTCACCGCCATATTTATTTCTCAAACCAGTAATATGGTTATCATGATTTAAATAAATCATAGAAGACACTGCATCGATCCGAAAGCCATCTACATGATAGACGTCCAGCCAAAACATTATGCTAGAAAGAAGATAGCTATGTACTTCGGGTTTCTCAAAATCAAAATTATAGGTACCCCAATTTGGCCGTTCTGCTTTTCTCGAATCATAGGACTCATAGAGCGGAGTACCATCAAAGCGTCCCAATCCATGAGCATCCTTACAGAAATGAACGGGAACCCAGTCTAAAATCACACCAATATTTCTTTGATGACATCGATCCACAAAATACATAAAATCCTCTGGTGTTCCGTAACGACTCGTAACAGAATAGTACCCAGTTACCTGATACCCCCATGACCGATCATATGGATGTTCCATAATGGGCATAATTTCAATGTGGGTAAAACCACATTGAATGACATGGTCTAGAAGAGAATCTGCTAGTTCTCTATACGTATAAAAACTACCATCCGCTTTTTTTCTCCATGAACCGAGGTGAACCTCATAAATAAGCATTGGTTTAATATAGACTTCATTTCTTTTTCGTTTCTCCATCCATTTTTGGTCACACCATGCATATTTTATTAAGGAATATATTATAGAAGCTGTATGTGGCCGTTTTTCCGAATAAAAGGCATACGGGTCAGCTTTCATTATTTTTTCTCCACTGGGCGTAAGCATCTCATATTTATATAAGTCACCTTCACCTAGCATTGGAATAAAAAGAGACCATGTTCCTGTTTGTTCGATTCGTTCCATTTTATGTCGCGAGCCATCCCATTGATTAAAATCACCTACTACTGAAACAGCTAACGCATTAGGCGCCCAAACTAAAAAGTGAACTCCCTTTATTCCTTCCCGACTTGTCATATGAGCACCGAAAATTTTATATCCTTCCTGAAGAGTACCTTCATGAAATAAATATATATCCAATTCAGTTGGCAGCTTTTTTAATGTATCTACTTTCATGTTCCTCACCTCCATTTTTTATATGTACTCATGAGACACGTTATTGATGTACTTCTTTTCTTCACTTTAGTGCGTCAATGTGTGATTAAATTATTTTTCTAGCTGTCTAGTACTTATTCCTGCGATGAATAATGTCTAGTTTTGTCTAGAAAAACTAAAAAGTAACAAATACAAAAGCTCCCCCAATAGGAGAAGCTTTCTCATACATTATTCATTATTTGCTGCATCATACAACGGAGCCTGGTTTCGTTCCTTCTCCCTCATTGACTTTAAAAATAAATAGGATAGTGAAACACTCCAAGCAAGTGGTGTATTCCCATTTGGGATATTCCGACCGCCAATATACAATTCGGGAATTTTCCAGTTGTTTTCGGATATAATTCTCTCCGTTTTCAAACGATATTCCTCTGCCTTATGACACATCCCTAATTCTAAATAACAAAGACCGAGCCAAGGCAATCCAAAGCACCATTCCGCTTCACTGCCCTCGTTATAATATTGATCATGCTGATAGCGTATACATCCGTTACTACGCTCAAGGAAACATGTGACTCTTTGGATAATTTTTAGTGCCATAGATCGTTCAATAACCCGGTACGGAAAAATTAGTGAAAGCAAGGCCAAATCAGTTTCTTTTGATTCACTTTCTCTTGGAAGCAATCTTTGTAAGGTTTCTTCTCCCTTTGTAATAATCTCAGGAGGAACATCCACTAGCATTTTTACTGCATTTAGCCCTGCCACACACGCTCCAACACTAGAAGAATGAAGCTCTATATTTTCCTCCCACATGCCATTATCCTCTGCACGCCAATATTCCAAACATTCCAGATAGTCTACCAGCTTTTTTACAATCCGAAGGTCATCTTCATCTCTTATAACTCTCTGACCATGTCTAAGCCCTTCGCCAACTCCCCATAAAAATGCACCTATCGCATCATTTTGCGCATGGCCCCATTCCACATTCATTTCCTCAAGATCCATCGAATAACGGGAATGAATATATTCATAAAGAAACTTTGGTTTCTTTTTTGTATGAATATCAATTTTCCATTCATACCGTTTAAATAAATCAAGCATAGCATGATATGCTTTTTCAAAACGGTCAGATGGTGTATTTAAAAACGGTAAAGTTGTATAGAAAATATCACGAATCCAAACATAACTGTAATCCTTTGAAGGGCTGGCAATATACGCACCGTTCGGCAGACGCATTTGATCTAGAACTTGTAACGCTTTGTCTAAGTTCAATTTTCATGCACACCTCCAGGAAATATTTACTACTGGAACGGTTTATATCTATATTTTTCACTTAAAAACCTTGTGATAAACTAATGTACTACCATTAATTTATGAAAAGGCTTTTAAAATTGATAACAAAATAGACGGGTATCACGGTTTTTGGGGTTGAATGGGTATCAAAACCTATACGGCTTCATTATTTTGACATTCCATGTTAAATTCCGAACCTTTTACTAAAGGTTACCAAGTTACACATATTATCATTATTTTTCTTCGTAATCCCCTTAAAAGTTCCGCCGCTTTTTAAAAAAGATTTCATCATATTAACTTTATTTTTGTAAAAGTACACCAATCTCAAGAATTTTTCACATAAAACAGCTACCCATCTTAATAAAATGGGTAGCTGTTCTCTCGCAAATTAATGCATCATGTTATTATTTTGCATTTGTTGACCACCTGCAGGTGCAAATCCGTTCACCATTTGCTGCATATCTGCTGCAGCAAATTGCGGTACTTGATAATAATGATGTTTGTTTTGGTATAAGGATAATTCATATGCCATTTCAATGCAGTTTGGTATAGAATCAGCGAGAACGCGGCGTACAACAGGATTGGTTGTTTCCATTGCAGCCATTGTTTTCATAGATGCAGATGCTTTAACCGCACCAAGCATTAAACTAGATACACATTGATCCGTTAACTCATTTGCAGATTGAACAGGTTTTTTTGGCTGAGATGGTTTTAATCCATATACAAAATCATTGTCTTGAGTCATTTTGTAGCTCTGGGTAGGCACTGCCGGATCTTGTCCGGTTTTAAAGCAATCTAACGTTGTATTATATTCTTGCTGCATAAATTGATATTGACGGTCAAGGATCCCCATTAGTTCTTGATCCTTTACATGTTCTTTAAGCATTGTATACTGATCCATCGTACCAATTGCACCAGATAATACTTCGGAAACATCCATTACCTCGTGACCGCCATGGTTCATATTCTGAGGAACATTTCCTGTATGCATATTTTGATGTGTTTGTCCTTGCTGATTCTGCATCATTACGCATCCCTCCAAAAATTTAATCAAACATCTTTCTTATTTTGTTTTTTCAAGCGAAAGATATACATCCATATGTTCAATGGAAGGTATTGATAATTTTTAATTCGGTGCTGTTTTTTCCTACAAAAACCTTATAGATAATTCTTTTAAGAATAAATATACCCATTATAACCATATGATAAGTAAAAATCGCACAAAAAAAGAGCCTTCATTAAGGCTCATAATTTATCCAAACGTATTGTACACATTTTGGCAGGTTTCTGCTGTTGGTTCATAAAAGCAATGCAACTTATATCTTCCTACCAATGGCTGATTATACCATTGCTGAGGGCAATCACCCTGAGGTCTGAAATACCATAAGCTATATTTTGCCGGCCAATGATACTCACCGTTAATGGCCCGGCGTGCTAATGTTCTTTCTTTGTCCCTTGCTCTTTGATAAAAATATCCATGTATAACCGCTTCAAATGCATGTGGCTGATAAATCATTTGCGGAATGGTCCTAAGTCCTTGGAAGTCTGAACAATTTGCTCTGATACGATTAATTCCAACGTTTCCGACGAGCATCATTCCTAATACGCCTTCCCCTTCTGCTTCCGCTCTTAATAATCTTGCCAACAAGTCAATATCAGAATCTGTAGCTTTTACAACCGCCATCCTCTCACCTCCATTGTTGTCATGATTATCATATTTCTTAATGGGGTAAATGATGACGATGGACTAGATTTTATATTTTTACGTTAGGCATTTCCCAGGCAAGCGCATAAAAAGACAATTATTTATTGGATTAAACAAATTATGTCGAATTATAAACTTAGTGAAATGTATTTAATTTCCAAATAATCCTCAATGCCAAAACGGCTTCCTTCACGTCCCAAACCACTTTCTTTAAATCCGCCAAATGGAGCTTGTGCTGCAGATGGAGCACCATCATTTAAGCCAATAATTCCGTATTCCAACCCTTCTGCAATTTCAACTGCTTCCTTAATATTCTCAGTAAATACATATGCAGCCAATCCATATGGTGTATTATTTGCTCTTTTAATTACTTCTTCGATTGTTTCGAATGTTGCAATTGGAGCTAGGGGACCGAACGTTTCCTCCGTCATACAGTACATATCGTCCGTCGCATTTTCAATGACGGTAGGTTCAAAAAAGAATCCATCCGTTTCGGAAAGCTGTTTACCTCCGACTAATAAGCTTCCGCCTTTTTGAATAGCATCATCAATATGCCTTTTTACTTTATCTGCTGCTTCTTGATTGATCAATGGTCCAATGTCCACTTGATCATTTAGGCCATTTCCAACTTTAAGACTAGCAACCTTATCTGCAAATTTCGCCGAAAATACTTTTGCAATTTTTTTATCAACATATATTCGATTGGTACAGACACATGTTTGTCCGGCATTTCTAAATTTGGATGCTGCTGCACCTGCCACTGCTTTATCTAGATCGGCATTTTCCGTTACGATAAACGGGGCATGTCCGCCTAATTCTAATGAAACTTTTTTAACTGTATCCGCCGCACCACGCATTAAGATTTTTCCAACCTCCGTGGATCCCGTAAAAGTTATTTTGCGAACACGGCTGTCCTTTTGCCAAACACTAGCAATGGTCGGTGCATCACCCGTAACTACGTTTATCACACCTTTAGGAATTCCCGCTTGTTCCGCTAATTGAACTAACTTTAATGCTGTAAAAGGAGTTTCCTCTGACGGCTTTAAAACTGTAGTACAGCCGGCTGCTAATGCTGGAGCGATTTTTCTAGTAATCATAGCCGCCGGAAAATTCCAAGGCGTTATTGCTGCTACGACACCAATTGGTTGTTTTTGTACAAAAATTCTTTTATTCGGATGTGATGCTGGTATCGTTTCACCGTAAATCCGCTTTCCTTCCTCTGCATACCAAACAATATAATCATTGGCATATGTAATTTCTCCTCTTGCTTCATGGAGAGGCTTTCCTTGTTCTGTCGTCATAGTTTCTGCAAGTATATGAAGATTTTCTTCAATTAAGTAAGACCACTTCATAAGAAGCTTACTTCGTTCTGCCGCCGTTAATTTAGACCATCTAGGCAGTGCCGCATATGCGGCTGTCACTGCTAATTCCGCTTCCCTTTCTCCGCCATTTGGAACGGCTCCGATTTTCTCTTTCGTAGCAGGATTATACACGTCGATGACATCATCAGTTGTCAACCATTCCCCATTAATATACATTTTTTCAATTAACATATTGTCTCCCCCTAACGAATGAATTTCTTACCTATTTATTGATAAGTATACTACTTGTTTCCCTATGTATAAAAACGTAAAACTTCTAGGTGAGGAAAATTGTTATTTATGGAAAGATTTATGATTGTTGTTTTGTTTATTTTTTCCTTATCTGCTTAATCGGACATTTCGGGGGGGGGGGACTGGCTTTGTATTCTTGTCTTTTAAACTTGCTATATTAAGTATTTCTGAGTTGGAGCATCCTATTGACTCTTTTATGGGACATTACTATTCAAAAATTAGATCTTTTTGTCTTATGGACGAGCTCTTGTAGACATTTTTTTGCGTGTAGTCCCCATTTTGTCTTATAGACATGCTCTTGTATATATTTTTCAATCCGCATTGTCCAGCACAATAAAAAATACCCGCTTTTCAAAAAGGCGGGTATCATCATATCTATTCTTCCACTAAGTCTGCAACAGCAACTTGAGAACGCTCCTCTAATGGCCCTCGTAAATGAACAGTAGCAAGGCCATCTCCTTCGTGAAACTCGTCAATCCATACAGACTGGCCGTGATATTTCACTTCAATCTCTGCGGAAGTTGAGAGAATTTGCTTGATTCGTTTTGTATCCATAATTATTCATTCCTCCAAGTTCGAAATCGTCATCTTATTTTTCGTTTGAAAGAAAAAATTATTCACTTGTTATGTCCATTCGTCCTGTCTTTCAATAACCATCCCCTCTGCATGCCTTTTTTCCATTTCATTCATCTTCTTTCTGTTTTCCTTGGACTCGAAAATAATATCGTAATCATAATCCTCCGGATATAATTCCTTTGCGGCAATATATAGCTTTAACCGCTTTTGATTATAAATTCTTTTTTCATCCTTCACTTGCACGATATAGTTTCCCATAGAATCAGGTCCTTTGTATACGATGCCAAATTCACCTGTCGCTAAAATACGGACATTATCTCCTTTCGTAAATTGCGAAGGTAAACTAGGGATTTTATTCAACCTTTTGTCTCGAACATGACGTTGCACGGCTATTTGCTTATCCATAGCTTTTTTCTTCCACATATCATCTTCATTTAATGGATATGTTTTTTCTTCTTTATACGTAATTTTATGGGCTTCTTCAATAATTTGTGGGTGCATACCTAATTCTAAGGCGATGGCAAACGCTTGACTCTCCCCGCCTTTTCCAATCAATAATCGATATGTCGGCTTCAGTGTTTCCATATCAAATTCCATCGCACCATTTATGAAGCCAGCTTCCCTATCAGCAAATTCTTTTATCTCACTATAGTGAGTAGTTGCGAAAATACAAGCACCCTTTAGGAAAAACCTTTTTAAAAGTGCCGTGGCTAATCCCATTCCTTCCCCCGGATCTGTTCCGGAGCCAAGTTCATCCAAAAGAATAAGACTATGATCATTTGCCTCCTCTAATAAATGAATAATGTTTTTCATATGTGAGCTAAACGTACTCAAGTTTTGTTCAATGCTTTGCCCGTCGCCTATATCAAGCAAAATCTGTTGAAAAATGCTTATTTGACTTCCTTCAGCAACCGGAATATGAAAGCCTGATTGCACCATTAAAGTTAATAATCCAACTGTTTTTATCGTTACTGTTTTTCCACCTGTGTTTGGACCGGTGATTAAAAGTGCTCGGTAATCTTCACCGATTTCTATGGTTAATGGTACTGCATTTGCTCCCAATAAAGGATGCCTTGCCTCTTTTAAATAAATATAATGGTAATCATTGATTTCCACACTTTTACCATCTATAGCCCTTGAAAACTTTGCTCTTGCAAATAATACATCGTAATGAACCATTGTTTCCATGGCCAAACGTATTTGTACTTGATTGGCTTCTACAAGTCCCGTTAAATAGGTCAGTATTCTCTCTACTTCTGCTTCTTCATATGCTTTATATACATTTATCTCATCCTGGTACGTGGTTATTTCTGCTGGTTCTATATACAAGGTGGATCCCGATGCTGAAGCATCTAATACCGTACCGGGAAACTTGCCCTTGTATTCTTTTTTTACCGGGATAGCATATCTCCCGCTACGCTCACTTACAATTGCTTCTTGTATATACGTTTTATATTTATTAGACCTAACTATTTGCTGCACTTTATCCTTTAATCGGTCCTGCAAGATTCCAATTTGCTTCCGCAGCTTCAATAATTCCTTACTGGCATAGTCATCCACCCCCCCATTTCGAATGCTTCTTTCTAATTCCGAAAGCAGATTTGGAAGTTCTTCTATGCTGTATACATAGGCAGAAACCCTTGGGGCTAAAAACTCTTTGTCCTTCATGAATCTTTTTAGTTTTTTACAGCATGATAAAAAATCAATCAGCTTCATGAGTTGGTCTGGACGCAAGGTTAACCCTTTATTCAATTGCTTTAATATTTGATCGATGCCATTTAAACCTGAAATAGGGACGCTTGAACTTTTCTTCAGTATTTCAACTGCTTCGTCAACTTCCTCCAACCAGGATACAATTTGTTTCTTATTTACAGAAGGCACCATATTAAGTATGTGATCCTTCCCTAAATCTGTTAATGCAAAATGGGCAGCTTCTTCTTTAATGCGAGTAAATTCTAAGATCTTATATGTGTTTTGATTCAATGTTCTTCCTCCTTATAATGAAAAAAGCCGCAGAATGAACGCAATTGTTCATTCTGCGGCTATAGAAAAGAAAATAAGACAAAGAAAACCTGTCTAAATACTCTACGAAAAAATAAAAATGCTATGCCGAATAGACATAGCTCCGTAGATTTTCTATGTGCTATGAATGCGTTCTTAACATTCATTCTTTTTACTGTAACTCAAATAAACGTTACCTTTTCGCAAAAATTTGCAGGAACGACCTTGAGTAACGCTCTTTTCTTAAAGATTGTTGCTTTTGCAGACAAAAACTTTTATTAACATCCTTATAAAGGTTAAGAAACAACAATCTTTTTAAGAAAGTATGTCCCTTAACAAACCATTATTAGGACTTATAACAAAATGTAAAAGCAACAAGTTAAAATCGTCTTTTAGATTTTAACAATCTATATGAAAACAGCTTAAAAAAGAATGACCGTATAAAATTACGGATTAGTTAAGAACGACACCAATCATAAAATAATCTCCTTTATCAAAACAGATTTTCTTGTCTTATTTTAATATTCCAACAATCTACTTCTAAATTACGTTATCAGGCCACATTTTGTCAATGTTAATTTAGAATACTTTTAAATATTAATGCTTATGGACTTAAAGGAAGTAAAAATACTAACAACAATTCCAACCACTGTAACTGTAAGCAAAGAATACATTAAATGCATATCTTTTAAAATCACTAGTCCAGAAACAATGATTAAAGCATCTACCAATAATATAAACACCCCTGGATTAATGGAGAACCATTTTGCCATTAGTAAAGACAATAAATCAACACCTCCGGGGCTTGTGTGATTTCTCAGCATTATGCCAACTCCACATCCAATAAATAAGCCGCCTACAGCTGCACTCAGTAATACAGGCAACTGAATAATGCCACTCAATGGAAGCAACAAGTCAATAATGATGGTAGATATGACTAGTCCTATGATTGCGTTAAAAAAATAGGTTTGATCGAATTTAAACGCTATTAAATATATAGGAAAATTAATACAAAAAATAGTCAATCCCAGCTTAAAACCTAATAAGTATTTTAATAAAAGGCTTATACCAAAGACTCCTCCATTTAATAAATGAAATGGTATTATGAATACATTTATTCCGATTGCAATTAAGGTACTGGCAATACTGATCATTATGAGTTTTTTTACCATCCATATCATCCTTGTCCCATATACTTATATAAAGATATATGTTACAATGCCAGGCTTCATACCGTGAATAAAAGTATATTAGAAAAATTTTTCACTGAAATTCATCAAATTATCTCCTGCTTATTTACTTTAAGAAAGTTCAAAAAAAGATACAAATATATTTAGACTGCATTTGGGTAACTTAACTAATACTTCAATATTTAGCCACAGTACAACTTTTACAAAAAAAGGCCTCACATGATGTGAGGTCCGATAATATAATTTAATTAAAATCCAAACGGTCTCGGTGGCATTGGCGGGCAACACGGATTTACAGGAGCTCCGCAAAATACATGCTGTTCGCAACATTCATTTATACACGATTCTGTATGCGGAAAATAGTGCTGATGTGTATACACATGCTTATTCACATTGACTGTGTGCGTTGGGTGTACATGCTGAACTACATGAGGGAAATAAGTTGTTTTTACTGCCGTTTGCGGTGGATCAACTGTCCCGGGATCATATTGTGTTGGAGCAAAAGACGGTGGGCAATGTATCGGTCCGCAGCCACCCGGATGATGTTTATGGTCCATTATTGAAATCCCCTTTCGCAATTTTTATCTTTACAGTATTAGACTATGAGCCATAGGGGATAGTTGTACTAATTAATTTACCTATTTTCTCCCCTTTATATGGTTATTTTTTTATTCAGAAAAAATCTATATCCTTACAATGCTCGTATGTGGATTAAATTTATTCCCTCTACATAAGGATTTCTTTGATTTTTATAAGGATTTCTGCTAAAAATATAGGGTGAGGCAAATATTGAAATTAAATTGATAAAGTTCTACAAATTCAGGTACATAATTGGTATATTAAAAAATATGGGTTTTTTATATGGAAGGAGAAAAGGTATGGATTCAAGCAGTCATTCATCCAATTTTATTAAAAATATTATTATAGATGACTTAAAGACAGGAAAACATAAGGAAATTATAACTCGGTTCCCTCCAGAGCCGAACGGATATTTACATATTGGACATGCTAAGGCGATCAGCATCAATTTTGATACTGCTGCTGAGTTTAATGGAAAAACAAATTTGCGGTTTGATGATACAAACCCTGTTAAAGAAGATGTTGAATATGTGGAATCCATTAAAAAGGATATCGAATGGCTCGGTTATAAATGGGAGAATCTTTGTTTTGCTTCTAACTATTTCGATGAAATGTATGAGCGCGCCGTACTTTTAATTAAAAAAGGACTTGCATATGTGGAAGACTTATCTGCAGATGAAATCCGCGAATATCGTGGAACCTTAACAGAGCCTGGGAAGGATAGTCCTTATCGAAATCGAACAGTGGAAGAGAATCTCGACTTATTTAGTCGTATGAAAAATGGCGAATTTCAAAATGGCGAAAAAGTATTGAGGGCGAAAATTGATATGTCCTCCCCGAATATTAATATGCGTGATCCGGTTATTTATCGTATCTCCCATACCACTCACCATAATACAGGGGATAAGTGGTGTATCTATCCAATGTACGCCTTTGCTCATCCTTTGGAGGATGCAATTGAAGGAATTACTCATTCCCTATGCTCCATTGAATTTGAGGACCAACGTCCTTTATATAACTGGGTAGTTGAAAATTGTGAAATGGAATCCACTCCGCGGCAAATTGAATTTGGTCGCTACAATATAACAAATACGGTAATGAGCAAGCGGAAACTAAAACAGCTGGTCGACGAAGGTATCGTTGATGGCTGGGATGATCCTCGTATGCCAACGATATCCGGTCTGCGCAGAAGAGGTTTCACACCAGAAGCTATAAAAGCATTTTGCCGTGAAATTGGAGTAGCTCGTAATAATGCAACCGTGGATGTTCAAATGCTCGAGCATTTTATTCGTGAAGATTTAAAATTAAAGGCTCCACGTACTATGGCAGTATTAAAACCTCTGAAGGTTGTGATTACAAATTATCCGGAGGGCCAAGTGGAAATGCTGGATGCCGAAATTAATCCAGAAGCACCAGAAATGGGCACACGTAAAATTCCGTTTTCCCGTGAAATATATATCGAGCAAGAAGATTTTATGGAGGATCCTCCAAAAAAATACTTCCGCCTCTTCCCTGGTAATGAGGTTCGACTAAAACATGCCTACTTTATCAAATGTGAAGAAGTAATAAAAAATGAAGATGGTGAAGTAGTAGAGCTTCATTGTACTTACGATCCCGAAACGAAAAGTGGTACTGGATTTACTGGAAGAAAAGTAAAAGGAACAATTCATTGGGTAGAAGCAACACAGGCGAAGCCTGCTGAATTTCGATTATACGATTCATTGATTTTGGATGACGATGAAGAGGATGAAAAATCATTTATCGAAAAAATCAATCCTAACTCATTAGAAGTGGTCCATGGTTTTGTAGAAAATAATATGGAGGATGCAAAACCGCAGGATAAGTTTCAATTCTTTAGACACGGATATTTTAATGTTGATCCTAAGTACACGACAGATGAATTGCTCGTCTTTAACCGAATTGTTTCTTTAAAGAGTTCTTTTAAACTATAATCATGGCTATTTTCGCATATATTGTTGTTTTCGTATAAGTTTATCAACCCGTAAATTTAAATGCTTCGGGCTATCTATTCTTAAGAACATTGGCGAAAATCGTCTAGAAACTTAAGTGTTTGACCTTTATTAAGGTCCAATCACAATAAAGTTTACAAAAAGAGCCTTAATCGTAAAATGGACTATTGATTTAATCAATGGTCCATTTTTATCCTTACAATTACTTGCATAATGAAAGTTTATCTGTATATAATACAACTGCTTTATATTGGAATTCATAGTATGGATGGGAGGATATAATGGGAACAATTGAAAATGATGCTATTGGCAGAATTGAAATGGAAATAGTTACTTTGCTGAGAAGAGCTGATTTTAAACGAACACTTGATGGAGAGAAAAATAGCTTAGACCGCTCAGGGTACTTAATTTTACATACACTACTGGAAGAAGGATCGAAAACCATTCGCTCCCTTTCCGATATTTTTCAACTTAATATTTCTACAATGAGCAGACAAATCCAAGCATTGGAATCAAAAGGCCATATTGAACGTAATTCAGATACGAGCGATGGCCGGGTCAACTTTATTTCTATTTCAGTCTCAGGAAAAAATGCTTTATTGAAAGCAAAAAAAGTAAGAAGAGCTACATATGAGGAAATTCTTTCCGATTGGAAAGAGGATGAAAAAGACATTTTTGCTGAATTAATAACGAAATTAAATCGAAAAATAGAAACAATGCGAAGAATTCAATCGTAGTATTTCTGCCATAAATTTTAGGAGGATATTTCATGAATGAGTTAAATTTAGATTTTAATAAAACAGCACTTGTCCTTATTGACTTACAAAAAGGAATAGTCTCCGTTCCGGGCGGTAATGAGGTGGTAGATAATGCCGTTAAGTTAGTTCAAAAATTCCGGGAGCAAAATGGCTTCATCAGCTTTGTTCGTGTAGCTTTTCATGATGGGAAAGATGCCTTAAGCCCTGAGACGGACCAACCTAAGAATTTGAATAGGCAGGAACGACCGGCAGATTGGGCAGAGTTTGACCCGAAACTAGACGTCAAGGAGAATGATTATATTGTCACAAAACGACAATGGGGTGCATTCTTTGGCACGGATTTGGATGTACAGCTACGGAGAAGAGGCATTGACACCATCGTCTTATGCGGAATCGCAACCAATATTGGGGTAGAAAGTACTGCCCGTGAAGCATTCCAATATGGATATAACCAAATATTTATTACAGATGCAATGACAACCTTTAGTGAAGAAGAACATGCTTCTTCCATTCGATTTACCTTTCCAAGAATCGGAAAAATACGTTCAACGGAAGAGTTCCTTACTCAGGTGAAATAATGAGAAATTGGAAGAAAAGCCGTGCCCTTTTTCTTACAGCCGTCGCATCTGGCACGATGTTAAATCCTTTAAACTCGTCCATGATTTCATTAGCATTACATAGTATCCAAAGGGATTTCCATCTTTCCTTTACAACGGTGTCATGGCTTATTTCATCCTTTTATTTAGCCAGTGCCATTGCACAGCCTGTTACTGGAAAAATTGGGGATTTAATAGGCAGAAAGAAGCTTTTTTTCATTGGATTAATACTTATGGCGATTTCGGCATTCGGTGCTCCTCTTGCACCTACCTTTTTCATCCTGCTTATTATGAGATTATTTCAATCAATTGGAAGCGGCGCCATCTATCCTTCCGGAATAGCGCTTGTTCAAACTAACATACATGAAAGACAAGCCTCTGCTCTTGCTGTCCTTTCCATTTTTGCATCAGCGATGACAGCACTGGGACCAACTTTAGGAGGGTTTTTAATTGTTTGGGGCGATTGGCCGGCGACTTTCACAGTTAATTTTCCATTTATATTGATAAGCTTTTTACTTGGCTGGTATATGTTTCCAAAAGATAAGAAACAAGACGGCTCAAGTTTTAAAACCATCATTAGTCATCTTGATTTTACTGGTATATTCTTATTTGCCATCGGAATGATTCTACTGCTTTGGTTTCTTTTATCCTTCAATACTACTCCACATTATCTTGCAGGAGTAGGTGGAATCGGATTTGTTTTCTTATTTATTTGGCGGGAATTAAAAGCAAAAGAACCTTTTATCGATGTTCGTCTCTTTCGAACAAATCGTGCCTTATCTTCGGTATATCTGCAGTTTATTGTCTTAAATCTTTTTAATTATTGCTTGTTTTTCGGACTACCAACTTATTTTCAGGATGAGATGCATTTAGGTGTGCGAACTAGCGGAATATTAATGCTTTTCATGTCTGGTGTCAGTATCATCGTCTCCCCTCTTACCGGAAAATGGATAGACAAAGCAGGTGTAAAGCTGCCAATTATGGTCGGTGCAATTCTAATGCTGATAGGTGCTATAATTCTTACGGTCTTTTTCGTACATGTTCCTATTTTAGTAATGGGAGTAATCTTATCTGTTTTAGGGATAAGTTACGGAATCGGAAATGTTGCCCTTCAAGTTGCAATGCTGGATGCAGCACCGAAAAATATTATCGGCACTGCTTCGGGGCTCTTTCAAACATGCAGGTATTTAGGTTCAATCCTCTCTTCTGTCGTACTTGGTCTTGTTTTCGGAAAAGAAATTATTCCGAAAAACATGGTGGAATTAGGATCTATCATGATTATGATTAGCATTATTTCTATTTTGCTGAGCCTACAATATGTAAAAAAGAGCCTACACCTTAAACTAACAACCAAGTAAAAGTACTGAAAAATAATAAAATAGGGCAGCGATTCAAATTCGCCACCCTATTTTAATTTTATTGTTTTTGCACTATAACCTGTTGTATAACCATCTTTTTTAACAGTTGTTTTGAGCTGATAGTTCCCTTTTGTAAATGATTGTTTGGTATTCATTTTAAAGGATGCAAACCCATTTGAATTCGTAATTGCTTTAATGCTTTTTATTTTCCCTTTTGGTGAATCTATGATTAAATTCATACTAGCTTTGGAGATTGGTTTCTTTGTACTAGTATCTATTACCTTCGTAGTGATCCAAACCGTATTCCCTGCGCGATACACATTTTTATACGTAGATATTTTTGTAGAAAAAGTTTTCTTCTCCAATTTCTTTCCTATTTTCTTAGTGTCTTGCACCTTAACAGATTCAGATTTACTTTGGTTTGCAGTATTTCCTTGTACCGGTGTCATATATGGTGTTTGAACTAATCCGAAACCATAGAGATTATCCTTCCCTCTTACACCAATATCAATAGCTGAATGATCAAGTTGTTCCCTAATTTGAGTATTCGTTAAAGAAGGGTTAGCCTGCTTTATCAATGCCAAAGTTCCGCTAACAAACGGCGCAGCCATGGAAGTACCGCTCATAAATGCATAATCGTTATTCAAGAAAGTGCTTACTATATTGATTCCGGGAGCTACAACTTCAAGGTTTGAACCTGTTGCAGAAAAGGAACCTCTTATATTATTTTGATCCACTGCTCCGACGCCAATTACTGATTTATATTTTGCAGGATACTCCATCGTATCTCCTGCACCAGTGGAATGGCCACCGTTTCCCGCAGCAGCAACAATCAATATCCCTTTATTATAGGCTTCATCTGCAATTTTCTGTAAAGCCACAGAATCCTCCGGTGTACCGAAACTAAGATTAATAATATCCATTTGATTTTTTATAGCCCAATCAATACCCGAAATAATATCAGATACATAGCCGCTACCCTCAGAATCCAAGACTTTTACTGCATACAGGCTAGCATCAGGAGCTACTCCAACCACACCAATAGTATTATTTTTCGCCCCGATAATTCCGGCAACATGAGTTCCATGTCCGTTATCATCATTAAAGGACTTTGTATAAGAAACAAAGGATGCTCCTCCGGAAACTTCCAGATCTTCATGCTTGGAGATGCCAGTATCTAAAACAGCGATTTTAATTCCTTTCCCCGTATACTTTGATTTCCAAGATAATGGGGCATTAATATCCTTTATTCCCCAATTTACCAGTTGTCCCGTTATTTTTACCATCTTATCTTGTTCAACAGCCAGAACGTTTTTATTGTTTTTTATTGCTCCAATATTCTCTTTCGGAATACTAATGGATACTGCAGATACATTCTTAAAGGATTGATTAATATTTCCGTTCGCTTGATGGATCATTTTTTTATCAATTTTATTTTTAAAGACTACAATCACTCGATCTTTAGAAGCTGCTGCTTTTGATGTTGGAGAATATATTGAAAAAATAAGCAAACATACGAAAAAGGAGTAGAGTAATTTTTTCAACATCTGAACCTGCCTTTCAAAGTGAATGTAATACTTGAATTCTACCATAATAATTTTAATAGATTTTATTCACCTTGAATAGTAGAAAATACCGCTATTTCTGTTTGCTTTTAATCGAAAAAAAGATCCCTGTTAGGATCTATTTATTAATCATTAAGTTTACATAACATTATTATGTTATACCTACCCGAATGTTTCCATCCTTAAATATTATGTTCCTCACAGTATTTGTCCACTAATGCTTCAATTTTTGCATGCTCCGGGTATTTGCCTGAAAAATCAAATTTTATTTCTTCTAGAAAGTCTCCATTTTGATACACATGAATTGCTCCATTTTGGCTAATTACGCTGAATTCAGGTTCAAATATGTAACCATTTCTTTCAATTGCCCCTATTTTTAACACCTCCACATAGTTTAAACACATCTAAACAATATAATGTGAAAAAATAATGCTTCACCTAAAATAATAATTCATATACCTCATTCAACTCTTTTACTCTTTTTTCGTCCTGTTCCTCTCTTGCGTATCTTAATTCTTTTTCCAATACTGTATTTAGAAAGGCGATTTCCCCTTCATTTAAATCTCTTACAAATTCTCCTTCGCTTTTATAATCATTTTTAACTAACTTCTTGTATATCTGTTGACCTACACCACGATTTATATGGTTTGACATTGACTCGCGCAAATAACCTAGGGTAGTATCCATTTTTTTCATCCTTTCCATATTTATTATTAAAATTGTTCTCTAATGAAGGTGTTTATATTACTAAAAATGTATACATTCCTAAAATAAAAAAATCCAAGAACTATTTATTCTTGGATCTCCACTATTTTCATCCTGTTTTCGTCTCTCCGCGGTTTTCCTTTGTAAAAAATTCATGATTATTTTTTCTCCATCGAAATAAAAAAGGTTTTCGTTGGATAATTAAGCCCTTATGTTTTCTGGAATGATATTCTAATATTCCTTCCCCTAACGATATAAAAGCAAACATGGACAATGTAATAAACAATGAACCAAATAACGGAACCCATGGAAAAGCATCAAAATCAATTAAAACATCAAAAAGGAACATCGGCCATACTAAGGCACTATTATCAATGGAATAAGCGGGGCTTTCCAGTTGCGAGAAAGTTTGTGAAATAAATATCCCAAATATCCCTAATTGCCCGAGCAAAAACAGCATGCTTCCAATATGTTGTACGAAATAGGCAACCCATTGTGGATAGCAGTTCGGCCAATAATAACGCTGCCAAAGTCCGATAGGTTTGGATCCTGCTAAAATGCCTGCTTCATAATAGCTTGTATTTTGAATAAGTTTAACACTTTTATATACTACTTCGCCTACTTTCCCAAGCTCAAAGACAATAAGAAATCCTACCATCCAAATGGCCCGATGCGGGGAAAAGGTAAAAAACGGAATGGTGGATACGATAATAATATAAAAAAATACTGGTAACCTTGAGAATAAGTAATTCCATCCTTGCAGCAAGTATCGGAAAAACGACAAATGAGCTGCTGCTACCCCTAAAGGAATGGCAATAAAAAACGTGAAGACGGAAATAGACAGTACAGTTGTTAAGGTCTCGCGCGTTCCCATTATTAGCGCACTATATATATCTCTCCCCTTTTTATCCGATCCTAGTAAAAAATCTTTGTTCGGAGAGAATGGGGGCAGCATAAAATCAAGATTATTTTTCGGCCCAACCACATAACTATGGGGAGTTACATTTTTATCAACCTTTGGCAAATAAGGTCCAAAAAAGAAAAATATCGCGAACATAGAACATCCAATGATGCCAATCCATAAAGAAGGTATTTTTCTCATTGATGACTCTCCCTTCTTTTTGGGTCTAGAACATAATCAAGGATTTGACTAATCCATTGCGCAATTAATAACATAACCATAAGTAAAAGACTAAAACCAATTACAGCTGCAACGTCAATCGTCAATGGCTCTCCAGGCATAATGGAGTAGCGAATATGGATTGCTGTTATTAATCGAGCACCTATTCCGTGGTATAAGGATAAAAATTCCACAACGAACATACCGGAAAATAAGGTCAAA
Organism: Bacillus sp. FJAT-49736; assembly: GCF_018343615.1. Lineage (GTDB taxonomy): Bacteria > Bacillota > Bacilli > Bacillales > Bacillaceae_C > Margalitia. The sequence continues at coordinate 1,395,862 of NZ_JAGYPI010000001.1, forward strand.
ACAATTGGCATAAAGTGCTGCAACAATTTCGGGAGTGCATTTCGTAAAATATGCTTCCACAGTATAATGCGCTCTGGAATCCCTTTTGCTTTAGCTGTTTTAATATAATCTTGCTCATCCTCCTCATCTAAGGCTTGCGATGTATACCTAGCAATAATGAAAGCAGGATACATGCTTAAAAAGAAGATTGGAAAAAAGACATTATACCAATGATCATCCCCATACATATCCATGCGTGGTAGTCCATGACGCATCCCGATAGAAATAATCGTTTGGACGAGAAAAATAAGAAAAAAATCAGGGACGGACTGCCCTAACCAAGTAGATCCTTTTCCTAAAAAGCGGCCTAGTTTATTTTGATAACGATAATCAAAAACACCCTTCCCTATTCCTAAAAAAACACTTATAAACAAAGCAGGTAAAAGTATTCCAATGCTTCTTTTAAAATATAGTGCTAGCTCCACTTCTACAGGTTCATCAAAATTTGTAGTACCAAGACTTTTATGTGTTTTTACATCATCAAAATAATGAACGATATTCTCTTTATATTTCTCCCATGTAAAATGATAGGCCATTACATCTACAAAGCCCTCTCGATGTGACTCTGTATCCCTTGGCAGCAACACGATGAAAATTAAGATTAATGCCATACAAGACCATAAACAAAGACTACCAAATAATCGTGAAAGTAGATTCATAGATTTCCCCTTTCGTAAACAATAAGGACCTACATTAATATGTCCATAATATTACAAAATATTTTACAATTGCAAGATTTTTATAAATACTGTTACATTTGCAACAGTTCGTTTTTACTTAATATCCTAGCTTTATAGCACATAAATATTTCTTTACAAAAACAAAATCCAAGCCGGAGCTTGGACCATTTTTACTTTATTTACAAATAATTTTATAAACCTACGATCTTTTCATTGGATGTTAATTTTGTATCCGATACTACCCTTCCATCTTTTATTTCAATAATTCTGTCCGTTTGTTTTGCTAATTCAGGGTCATGGGTAATGAATATGATTCCTAAGCCTTTCTCCTTATTCAAACGTTTTAACAGCTCAAACACAATTTTACTGCTTTCCGAATCTAAATTACCAGTTGGTTCATCGGCAAGAATCCAATCGGGATGATGTACAAGTGCTCTCGCTATCGCAACCCTCTGCTGCTGCCCTCCGGAAAGCTGAGAAGGCAGTGAATGAAGCTTAGTCTCCAAGCCCATTTCACAAAGCAATTCTTCGGCACGAGTCTTCTTGCTATAATTAACCTTTCGAGTAAAAAGCGGACACATGACATTTTCTAATGCAGTTAGAGTAGGCAAAAGGTGAAATTGTTGAAAGATAAATACTCTTTTGTCAAAGTGAAAATTAGCTAGTCTTTTGATCAATGCCACCAATCCTGCCAGATGAAACGCAGCATTTTATCCCCCCCCTTGTATTGATTAAGTATTCAACCGCATGCATTGTGTTTTGGAATACTTAATTTCTAACTAAAAAAGAAGTACAGCATCTATAGTCTGTACTCCTTTGCTTATTATTTTTGAAGAAGAACCTTATCAATTATCCCATATTCCTTCGCTTCCTCCGCCGATAAAAAGTAATCCCTTTCTGTATCAGATTTTACCTTTTCAAGCGGCTGTCCGGTTAAATCAGCAATCATTTGATTAGTTTGTTCCTTTAATTTTAAAATTCTTCTGGCGGATATATCAATTTCAGTGGCCTGCCCCCGCGCACCTCCCAATGGCTGATGAATCATAATTTCACTATTTGGAAGGGCGAATCTTTTTCCCTTTGCACCTGACATTAATAGCATAGCACCAAAGGAAGCAGCTAGACCAATACAAATCGTTTGCACATCGGGCTTTATATAATTCATCGTATCCAGAATCGCAAATCCTGCGGAGGTTGATCCTCCAGGACTATTTATATACAACGAGATATCCTTATCCGGAGCATCTGCGGCTAAAAACAATAGCTGTGCTACCACCGTATTGGCGATATGATCATTAATTTCATCCCCAATCATAATGATCCGATCTTTTAGCAATCTGGAATAAATATCATAAGATCGTTCTCCACGCGAGGACTGTTCTATCACATATGGAATCGTATTCAAAGACTTTTCCTCCCTATTATTATGCAGCTGCAAGTAAAGAGAGGGTGAAGGTACCTTTACACATTGGTATAGATCCAGAGAATAATTTTTTGTATTGCTTGATTAAAATCAGCGGTTGCTCCTGTTGAATCGAATGTATAACATAATCAAGCAGCAAACGATGGTGTTCCGCTTCTATTTGATTAGGTGGAGTGTGAGATTCATCCTCATTAGCTATCCTTTTTAAATGTTGCCGAGTTCGAAACAAGGATGACTTTATAGCTCCTTCGCTGAGATTCAATTGTTTTGCAATTTCACTCATATCATATTGAAACACATCTTTTAAGATAAAGATGATGGTTTGCTGCGGAGTCAGCTTTTTAACTAATTTTTCACTTATCGAATATACTTCTGGTAAAGTTTTCAACGGATCAATAGAAGGTTCTACCTGTAGTTCAGCATTTTCTTTTGAACGTTTGCGGATCTGATCCACCCATTGATTATGTGCAATGCGATAAAGCAACGCGTTGGAAATATTCGATTTCTCCACCATATATTTGTTATACATTTTTTCTATCGCCTCATGTGCAAGGTCCTCCGCATCCCACCCATTTTTCGTTAAAAATTGGCAGTACCTCTTTAATGCAGGATACATATGAATTATTTTTGAAGTTATTATTGGATCATGTTTTATAGATTCATTACCAAGCTTGGTTTTCAAAGTGATCACTCCTTTTGAACCTCTATTTAATGAACGTTTATAGACAATTAAAAGTTACGGGTATATAAAATTTTTTAATTACTTTCTGCATTTTGCTCAAGCAAAGGCTCATACATCATAATGGCATAGTTTTCAACAACAAATTCATCATCCAACAATTGATTTTGACGGTTAAATATTTTTCTGTGAATGACATTATGACGAATATATCCTCCCCAATAGGCAGGGATAATTTGGTGCTCTTTCTCATAAATTTTATAGCTGTATAATGGTGGCGATATTGCACGCCATTCACCTACTAAATGAGTGTTTGTCAAGGAAAGAACTAATTGAAATGGTTGATCGGTATCATTTTTAATCTGGAGGTCCAGATAATTATAGGCACAGGTGGCACCACTCCCAAACGGCTGAGTACGGTTTGAATCTGGAAATACATCATAACTATGACGATTTCTTTCTGTTATGGTCAAAGGGGTGTGTAGCGTTAACCAATAGATTAAATTAGAGAGCTGGCACAGTCCACCTCCTAACCCTTTCTTAAAATTGCCATAGTAGAGAACCATTCCGTCTACATAGCCTTTTTTCTTCGTCGGTTTACCGATTAGCTTCCAATAAGAAAAGGTTTCTCCGGGTTTAATTATTATCCCATTTATTTGTTTTATCGCAATCTCAAGATTTTTAATTTTATTATGTTGATACCACATATCCACACCACGTAATTTCCTCAACAGCAATGTTTGATGCTTATGAATGATATGCGGAAAGTTTTCCAATTGTTTTTCTTTCGCATATTTATTTTTATCAAAAATCCATGCGAAATATCGTTTCAAGGTAAAATAATATTTCCCGATAAAAATCCTTATACGTGACCTTCTTTTTGGACGCAATTTCGTTATATCCACCAGGTGCCCCCCCTTATCCTTTTTTACTAAAGACTAGCAGATACTTCCAAATGCATCAATGTTTTTCTAACTTTTTTGATTATTCGGAATAACCATTGACTCAACGTGTGCATATACTGTATCATAACAGAATAAAATTATATAAACTGTATTATAGTAGTTGAAAAGGAGGAATCATCGTATGTTAGTAAATCCCATTGAGTTTTTCCGCACTCTACCGAAAAAAATTTGTCCTGAATGCGGGGAAAATATCCATGAAGAACAAGCAGAATCCTATTTAATCGAATGTGACCGCTGTCTTGCTAAGAAAGAGGAGTAGCATATTACTCCTCTTCCTTTCCAACGGTTTCCTAACTCTTTATAATAAAAAATAAAGAATGGAAAGGTGTGAATATTATGACCGAAAAATTATACTACAGTGAACCGCAAACATATGAATGGACGACTGAAGTTACAAGTATTTTAGAACGGAATAATAAAATATACGTAACTTTGGCAAAAACAGCTTTTTATCCTACTGGTGGTGGACAGCCGCATGATACTGGTTATATAGACACCCTGAAGGTATTGGATGTAGTAGAAGAAGAGGAAGAAATCTTTCATGTCTTAGAATCAAAACCTGACACCAAAACTGTGCACTGTAGGATTGATAAGAAACGAAGAATCGATCATACCCAGCACCACACCGGCCAGCATCTATTATCTGCCGTATGCATTGAATTATATGATGTACATACAACTAGCTTCCATCTTGGAGAAGAAACCGTTACAATCGACTTGGACATACCTGAACTTACATATGAGCAATTACAGACAATAGAAGCAAAAGTCAATCAATACATATATGAAGGCAAACAGGTAAAAACATATTTGGTTAAAGAGAATGAATTATCGCAGATTCCTTTAAGAAAAATTCCGGATGTCAAAGGGGAAATCAGAATTGTGGAAATTGAGGGCATAGATTATTCGGCCTGCTGCGGTACACATGTGCTGCAAACCTCTGAGATCGGTATATTGAAACTAGTGAAGACGGAAAAGCAGCGTGGGAATACAAGATTGCATTTTCTATGTGGGTTTAGAGCCATTCATGATTACCATGTTAAGCACGATATACTCACAGAAATAACCAAATATCTCTCTACCTCTAAGGAAGACTTGATAGAGCGCATCAAAAAAATGGAAAATGAAAAGAAAGAAGTGGGACGCAAATTGGATGAAGCATTAAACGAGAATGCAATATTCCTAGCAGAGTCCCTGCTCCAAAAAAACAAAGGACCTTTCATTGTCCAAGCTTTTGCAGAGAAAACTCTACAAGAACTGCAAATTCTTTCAAGAAAATTAATGGATACGGAGAATAAGCTAGTCGTATTAGCATCTATTCCAGATAAAAAGTGCCTTCTACAGCATAACGGAGAAGTTGATTTTCATTGCGGACAATTTGTGAAGGAACATATTTCGTCTTTTCATGGTAAAGGCGGCGGTGCAAAAAATAATGCACAAGTCATATTTGCGAATGAGTCTGACATGAATGCCTTTCTCGAACATGTTAAACATAACTCTATAATAAAATCCCGCTAATAATAGTTGCGGGATTTTATTATGTAGGCAGTTTTCGGATAGGTTGTTGTTTCTCGGATATTATTATAAAACCTCATATTGTCTTAACTTGGGGCATCTTTTCTTAAGAAAGTTATTCATTCATAACCGAGGTTTAGGTCGTTCGTTGGATAAAGTAATAATGTTTAAGAAAAGAGCCATTATTAAAGCTGTTCTAATTTAGATACAACGATTTCACATATTTCATGTGTTTGAAGTAAGTCGCTTGCTGAAATTTTAGGTGCTTCGTCATTATTTACAGTGTGAATAAACTCATCTACAATTTGATAAAATCCCCTTTTATGAAGGGTTGGCTCCCAATCGCTCCCCACAATCTTTAATTCATTGCGGTCTTGATATTGAATAACTTCCGAGACATTGATTGCGACTCTTTTTTCATTTGGACACATTACTTCCAATCTCTCCTCCGTAGTGCCGCTGTCTCGATTCATTATCCCGATAGCATTACATCCTTTACCAATAAACTGGACAATTGCATGATACAGAGTATTCCCTACCTTCCTACCCGAAACAACAATATCTTCAATATTTACAGGAAACAAATATCTCATCGTATCAAGCACATGAATATAATCATCGAACACAAATGTTCTTATATCACTTGGCTGGGAATTTCGGTTTTTTTGCATAATGATCATGTTCGGATTTTGCAATTCCTTCAATTTTTGGTAGGCAGGTGCATATCTGCGATTAAATCCAACCATTAGCCATAGGCCATTTTTTTTAGCAAGCTCCATTAATTTCTTCGATGAATCAAAATCATAAGTAATCGGTTTGTCCACATATACATGAATATTGTTTACCAATAGAGTATGTACAATTTCAAAATGGGATTCCGTAGAGGAATGAACAAAAGCTCCCTTTATCCCACTCTCAATTAGCGATTCAAGACTATGATGGATGTTATCGAATCGATATTGCCTAGAAATGCTGGCAAGTCGTTCTTTGTTTCTTGTATAAAGATGAAATTCGACATCTTCTTTTGCTCCGTATATAGGGAGATATGCTTTTGCCGCAATATCACCTAAACCAATAATACCTAGTTTTTGCATGAATTCACCCTCAATTTCTATAGTAACTTTTTTACTTTTATCTGTTTACCCTCCGAAAAAGAAATCAAGAATATTTGAAGCAGTTGATGATTGTTTATTATAGAATTCAGAATATCCGCAGTTTTTACAAAAAACAACCGTAAATTGATTGTGTTGAATGTCAAACATTTTCGATAGACCTGTTCCTGTCATCGCTACATCCTTTTGACCAGCATCTGAACTGCCGCATTTTATGCAACCTCTTTTTTCTGTCATGTTGCCACTCTCCTTCTTTTCCTTTAAGAAGATTATACATTATTTTTTGTTTTGGAAATGCTCTTTTCTTTTACTATTTTGCAATGATTGAAGGAAATTAATCATTATCCATTTAGCTGCTATATATTAATATTTATGAATAACTACCGGGCAACACAGTCTATATTTTGGATTAATAACTATGTACTGAAAGTAACCAGACAAAGGAATACAGGCATAAAAAAAGGAGACTTTATTTCGATTTGAAATAAAGTCTCCTTATAATACTAATCAATTATTTTCACTTTAACATTCCGAACTCCCCATTGCTTTGCTTTGGAAAGAGACGGAATAAAAATGTCAATTTTATGACCTTTGATGGCACCGCCAGTATCTGCAGCAACAGCGTATCCATAGCCTTCCACATACACCTTTGATCCTAGTGGAATAATGTTTGGATCAACGGAAATTACCTTTTTCTCTGGATGCTTTTTAATATTAATTCCAGTTGCTGTAATGCCAGAGCATTTCGCACAGTTTGCTGTATATGCTGTTGCTTTCATTTTAATTTCTTTTTTTACCTTATTTATTGTTTTCTTTACTGCCTTTTTCTTAACCGATTTTTTTACTGTTTTAACAGACTTTATTGTCTGATTAGTATTCTTTGCAGAAGAAGATTTTGGTTTTTTAGATGCTACTGCTTTCACATCATTTTTTACATCTTCTTCTGGATAGACTACTAATATATCATTGGGATGGATCAAATCAGCGGATAGTTTATTCCATTTCTTGATTTGATCTGTAGTAACATGATATTTTTTGGCAATGTCCCAAATAGTATCTCCATTTTTTACTTCATATGTTTTTTTATTCGAAATGGTTAATTTTTGATTTGGATAAATTAAATCGGTCTTAAGATGATTCCATTGCATTAAATGATCAACGGTTAATTGTTTTTCTTTGGAAATGCTCCAAAGCGAATCACCTTTTTTCACATTGTATTCGGCAGCAAAAGTATTACTCGTTACGAGACCTGTCAGCGTAAATGCTGCAGCTATCGCAGTGAATGCTTTTTTCATTCTATTACCTCCTATCTGCCAGTAAAAAGATTTTACTAACAGAGCCAATAGTAACATACGAAAATAACAAACCAATGACAGGAGCATTTACATTTCATTACGGTCCGATTTCATCCCTTGTACCGAAAGTTTTCATTGTAATAAATCAAAATATTCCTAATTTGAAAACAGTAGGGTGCCAGGCACCCTAGTCTTTTTATTCGTCTGCGATTTTCTCCAATGGACTTTCTGCTGGTCCTTCCATCACATCTCCATGGATGGAAAATCTGGAGCCATGACATGGACAATCCCATGTGCGGTCACCCGAATTCCACTCCACCTCACAGCCGAGATGTGTACAGGTTGTATCTACAATATGAATCTTGCCCTCTTTATCCCGATAAGCACCAGCTCGCTTTCCATTGACCCTTACGACCGCACCCTCGTCTTTCTCTAAATCATGAACATTCATGAGTGGATATTCTAATTTTCCTTCTAATAAATGCTTAGCAACATCCACATTTGTTGAAATAAATGACTTAAAGCTAGTCTCCCCAAAACGCGAAGGTGTAAATAGTTCATAATATGGACTTTCTTTTTCCATGATAAGATCCTTCATTAAATTTGCCGCAACCGTGCTATTTGTCATTCCCCATTTTCGAAAACCAGTTGCAACGAAGATATTCGGATGTCCGTCTGTAATCTGTCCAATGTATGGAACCTTATCTAGGGTTGTTAAATCTTGTGCGGACCACCTAAATAAATATTCCTTTATCCCAAATGTTTGTTCTGCGTAATTCTCCAATGCTTGATAATGTAATATAGTAGAAATTCCTTGTCCTGTTTTATGGTTCTCTCCCCCTACTAATAATACTTTCTCCCCATCCAGCATCACATTTCGCAGCGAACGTGTTGGCTGCTCGGCATTAATATACATACCACCTTGTAATTCTTTTTCTGGTTTGATGGCAATAATATAAGACCTTTCCGCATACATTCTAGTAGGATAAAAACCAAGTCCATCATAAAAAGGAAAATGGGAGCATGCACAAACATATTTGCTAACGATAGTTGGTCCACCGCTCGTTCTTACCTTCAATTTATCTTCCGTATCTACATCGGTTGCTGTAGTATTTTCAAATATCAATCCGCCGCTTTTCACTATGTAATCTACTAATGGCTTTAAATATTTAATTGGGTGAAATTGTGCCTGATTATTCATTTTTAAAGCAGCTTTCACTTTCATATCAATGGGAATACTGTCCAGAATATTACCGCTTATTCCAAGCTTCTCATATGCCAGCATTTCATTTTTCAACTTATTAATATACTCCTCAGAATTTGTATAAACATATGCATCTTCATTCGTCAAATCACAGTCAATATTATTTTCTCTTACCGTATTTCGAATAAATTCTATTGCATTTTTATTTGCTTCATAATAAAGCTTTGTTTTTTCTTCTCCAATAGTTTGCATTAGCTCATCATATATTAATCCATGCTGCGCCGTTATTTTTGCCGTAGTATGTCCAGTAGTACCATTCAACAATACGCCGGCTTCGATTATTGCAACCTTAAAGCCCTCTTTTACCAGCATATAGGCAGTTGTTATTCCGGTAATTCCGCCCCCTACTACAGCAACGTCCACCTCAATTTCCTCTAACAACGGGGAAAATGTTGGAAGCTCTATTTTATCCCTCCATAATGGCTCTGGAAATTGCGGGATTTGTTTACTGGATTCCTCGTTTGCCATCCTCTATACCTCCATTTGCATAAAATTTATACTAGTTTTCACCAAATTACCTAAAGTAATGTAGGCCATAGTAAAAATAATGACGGAATGTATAGTTTTGATATATAAAGAAAAACTTTTAATAGGAAAAAATTTTTATGGGGGGAATAAAATGAAAGACAAACAAGATGAAATACTGACAAATGCACCAGAACGGCCAGTAATTACTATCAATACTCCTGCTGATAATGCAACGGGGCAAAAATATGCACCAGGTGATGCGGTTAATGAATACGAACATTTGAAATCTGCAAATGCCATTCTTGCAAAAGACGAAATTCAGCAGCAAAATGAAAATTTATGATGGATGATTAATTTTTTTTCAAAAGACATTTTGGGGGCTATTTCTTTACACATGTCTTTTAAGTGTGATACTATGAGACCTTTTGTCAAGGGTTGCCTCCATTTTGTCTACTACACGTTCTTGGAGTCATTTTGCTAACTTGGTTCCTGCGTTTTGTCCATTGAACTGCTTCTATCAGACTATTTGCCTCAGCTACCCTAGCATTTTGTCCTCTACACCCACTCTATGAAACATTTCCACTTCAAAGTTTCTCCATTTTGTCCAAAAAACGAACTAATTTCCGTTTATGATTTTTACCATTTTTGTGCTATACCTGCCAATGCAACGAATAAAGATGCCTTTTCAATTTATTACATGATATAATCAAACAGATAATATTTGTGGAGGTTGTAATAAATTGATTACGGTTAATAATGTAAGTTTACGATATGGAGATCGTAAATTATTCGAAGATATCAACATTAAATTCACTCCTGGCAACTGCTACGGGCTAATCGGAGCTAATGGAGCAGGAAAATCTACATTTTTGAAAATTTTAGCTGGGGAATTAGAGCCACAAACCGGTGATGTTCATATTACTCCAGGTGAGCGTCTAGCGGTACTAAAGCAAAATCACTTTGAGTACGAGGAATTCGAAGTACTAAAGGTTGTCATTATGGGGCACACCCGTCTGTATGAGGTGATGCAGGAAAAAGATGCAATATATATGAAAGCGGATTTCACTGATGAGGATGGAATGAAAGCAGCAGAGCTGGAAGGCGAATTTGCTGAGTTAAACGGCTGGGAGGCTGAATCAGAAGCTGCTATTCTTTTAAAAGGTCTAGGTATCGGAGAAGAACTTCATTATAAGAAAATGGAGGAATTAACAGGGGCTGAGAAAGTCAAGGTATTGCTAGCTCAGACACTATTTGGCAAACCAGATATTTTACTATTGGATGAGCCGACCAACCATTTGGATTTGAAGGCCATTCAATGGTTGGAAGAATTCCTTATCAACTTTGAAAATACAGTAATCGTTGTTTCCCATGACCGCCATTTCTTAAATAAAGTCTGTACTCATATTGCCGACCTAGACTTCAGTAAAATTCAACTTTATGTCGGAAACTATGATTTCTGGTATGAGTCCAGTCAGCTTGCCCAAAAAATGATGCAGGAAGCAAATAAGAAAAAAGAAGAAAAAATTAAAGAATTGCAAGCATTTATTGCGAGATTTAGTGCTAACGCTTCTAAATCAAAACAAGCAACTTCACGTAAAAAGCTATTGGATAAAATTTCGTTGGACGATATTAGACCATCTTCGCGAAAATATCCATATGTTCATTTTACTCCGGAACGCGAAATCGGGAATGATTTACTGCGAGTAGAAGGATTAACGAAAACAATTGATGGGGTTAAAGTATTAGACAACATCAGCTTTATCATGAATAAGGATGATAAAATTGCCCTAGTAGGTCAAAATGAAATAGCTAAAACAACTCTATTTAAAATCCTGGCTGGAGAAATGGATCCAGACAGCGGTACCGTTAAATGGGGCGTTACTACTTCACAAGCCTATTTTCCAAAGGATAACTCCGATTACTTTGAGAACGGGGAATTGAACCTTGTTGATTGGTTACGACAATACTCCCCTGCTGATCAGAGCGAAAGCTTTTTAAGAGGCTTCCTCGGTCGTATGCTGTTTTCCGGTGAAGAGGTATTGAAAAAGGCAAATGTCTTATCAGGGGGAGAAAAGGTCCGCTGTATGTTATCCAAGATGATGCTGAGCGGTGCAAATATTCTCTTGCTGGATGAACCGACAAACCACTTAGACCTTGAATCCATCACTGCCTTGAATAATGGCTTGATTCGCTTTAAAGGGTCGCTAATTTTTGCTTCCCATGACCATCAGTTTATTCAAACGATTGCCAATCGGATTATGGAGCTTACTCCAAACGGTATGGTGGATAAAGTCATGACATACGACGAATATTTAGAAAATGATGAGATTCAAACTCAATTGAATAAATTATATGCATAAGGTATAGAGGAATCAACGCAGTTGGTTCCTTTTTTTTATTATAAAAAAGAAACAAATACTATACCTTTTAACTCCAAATTTCATAAACATATATATATATTTATAAAAGGTGTGGGATAAATGACAATTTCAGGGCTTGAATATATCAAACGAATCGATTCCTTAAATAATGAGGTATGGATAAACGGTCAAAAAATTAGTGGAAAGATTTCGGACCATCCAGCCTTCAAAGGCATTTTAAAAAGCAAGGCACACTTATTTGATATGCAAAAATCTCCCCTTCATAAGGATCTTTTAACCTTTAGGTCACCAAGTAATAAAGAAATTGGTTTTTCTTTTCAACAGCCTAAAACCATAGAAGATTTACAAAAACGAAGGATTGCCACTAAGTTATGGTCCAAAACAAATGCAGGACTTTTAGGAAGATCACCAGATTATGTGAATAGCGGGATCATGGCATTAGGTGTTGCACATGAATTATTTGGAAAAAACGACCCGAAATACGGAACCAATATTCTCCGAACTTACGAAAAAGCTATGGATTACGATTTAACATTTACTCATACTTTTATCAATCCACAAGTTAATCGTTCCGCAAGTTATTTGGAGGATTCGAGTTCAAACATTATTGCTGCAAAAGTAGTCAAAGAAACTTCAGATGGAATAATCATCCACGGGGCACGATTATTATCTACCCAAGGTGGGATTACAGATGAGATTTTAGTTATTCCGGCAGGCGGTAATTTTATCGATGAATCTTATATCTATGCTTTTGCTATACCATCTAACACACCTGGCTTGAAATTTCTTGGCCGCGAATCTTTTGTATTAAACGATTCCCCTTTTGACTCTCCCCTTTCATCCCGCTTCGAGGAAATGGATACTGTAGTTGTATTTGACAATGTCCTAGTGCCTTGGGAAAATGTTTTTCTATATAAGGATTACAACATTGCTTATTCAATGTTTACGGAAACAAATTTTAATACATTATTACTCTATCAAGCAGTCACAAGAATGATAGTAAAGACTGAATTTATTCTCGGCCTTTCCGAAGCAATCGTTGATGCAATTAATATTGGGGAATATCAACATGTAAAAGACAAGGTGAGTGAAATCATCGTTACACTTGAAATATTGAAAGGACTGCAATTATCTGCAGAAATACAAGCAAAAGAAAATAGTTGGGGAACTTTAGTGCCGGATGCCAAACCGTTAAATGCAGCTATTAATTATTATCCGCGCATATATCCTCGATTAGTGGAAATTATACAGCTTTTAAGTGGAAGCAGCTTAATAACCCTTCCAACGGAATTGGATTTTCAATCACCTGTAAGAGAATATATTGATCTTTATCTTCAAGGAGCCAATTCTTGTGCAGAAGATAAAATAAAACTATTTCGATTAGCATGGGATTTTTGCATGAGTCCATTCGGAACCCGACAAACTCACTTTGAGCGATTCTTTTTTGGAGACCCTGTAAAATTAGGAATAGGATTATATAATGGTTATGAAAAGGGAGATTATGTGAATTTTATAAATGAATTCTTATAAAAACACTCCCCAAAAAAGTAACCAATCATATAGCCGGATTGGTTACTCCCTTTTTAATACACTATGAATGGCCTCCATCATTTCCTGATAACTAGTACATCTGCAAATATTAGACTCCAACCAGTCTTGAATCATTTCCTCATCTGCCTCCGGAAATAGAGTAGTTAAAGCATGTGCATTCATAATAAATCCCGGTGTACAATAACCGCATTGGAAAGCATTTTTCTCTACGTATGCCTGTTGAATAGGGGAATATGGTAATCCTTCTATCGTTACAATTTCTTTTTCAATTGATTCAATTCCAAGGATTAAGCATGACTTTTGCGGCCATCCATCGACGATAATGGTACAGGCTCCACAATCGCCATTTCCACATCCATACTTTGTGCCAGTTAACCCTAAGTGATCGCGAATAATCGTTAATAGTGTATCCCTGGCCCGAATGTGTACCTCTCTGGCTTCACCATTAACTTGTAAGTAGCCATTAAAGTATTGCGAGTCTGTCATTTACTCCACCTCCAGCTGGTGAAAAATTTCATGTAGGGTCCTTTCTAACACAAATCTTTTATATTCAATCGAGCCTTGTATATCGTTAATCATAGGCTGCGTCCATTGCTCTATAGCAGTTTTAATACGCTCTGTATATGAAAATTGCCCATTATTTAATGGATCATCGATTAGTTCAGATTGTATTGGAAGAGTAGATACTCCGCTTGCCGCAATTTTTAATCGTCCATCTATTTTAATAGCGTTTATCGACAGTACAGGATATCCCACCGTTCCTATCGTTCTTATCTTATTTGCATAATATGGCGCACTTAGATATCTTTCATCAACAATTAATTGAATGAGTAAGGTTCCTAATGGTAATTGATATTCCTCATCAAAAGCTGCTTTTAAAGAAAGCGTTTCTACGCCGTTTAAAGTAGCAACGACTACTTCAGCCTCTGTAACCAAAAACGGAAGAATTGCCTCTTTAAAGCGGATATTGCTGCAAATATTACCACCAAGTGAAATTTTATTTCGGGCTGTCTGATCAGCTATTTCACGGGCGGTTTTGCTTAATAACGGAAAATGATCTTGATAGACTGCTTGAGTTAAAGAAATGCAAGAGCCAAGAATAAATTTTTGATTCTGTACCATTAAACTATTACATTCAGGTATCCCATTTACATCAATAACTGCATCTGTATGCAATAGATTTATTCGACTGAGTGTGATAATTTCCGTTCCACCACCATAATACAGCGGAGTTTTTCCTTGTTGCCGCAAAGAATGAAATAAATTAATTGCTTCTTGAATAGTTCCTGGCTTAAAGTATTCAAAATTACTAGATATCATAAGCCAGCTCCTATTTTTGTCCGCCATAGATTTTCAGGTGTTAATGGAAGTGTCATTATTTCTGTATTTAGCGCATTGGATAAACTGTTAGATAATGCAGCTGGAATACCGATAATACCATGTTCCCCAATCCCTCGAATTCCATATGGAGAATCTAAAAATGGAGTTTCAATAAAATCCACAAAATACTCCGGATTTTCCCCATATCGTAACAAATGGTAGGTTCTTAGCTGTGGATTTAATACAATCCCTTCATTCGTAAAATCAAATTTTTCCCTTGTAGCAAAGCTTAATCCCATATGAGCAGCCCCCATCACCTGTCCTCTAGCAAGTAGTGGGTTAATCAGTCTACCGCAATCAATAACTGCATAAACCTTTTTTAGTTCATACGTAAAGGATGCTTCATCAAAATCCACTACTACTGCCTCCGCTCCAACTGTCCATTCTGGTCCAGGCATTCCCTTTCCGGTTTCAGGATCAATGGGTACAATATTGCGTAATATATATTTGCCTCTTCCAATTATTTCACCGCCAATGGCACTTCCCTTTGGATATTTATAACCATGTGCCAGATCTGCCATTGGAATATTTTTAGCTGGATTTGCCCTTAAGTATACCTTTCCACCACCAACTTCTAAATCCTCTTCCTCCACTAAAAGAATTTTTGCAGCAATATGTTTAAACTGATCAATTGCATCATTACAAGCATCCATTACTGCTCTACCCACCATGAAGGTACCTCTGCTTGCCACCGTTTTCCAATGTTCTGGTGTAATTTCCGTATCGACAGCCATTTTTACATGGACCATGCTTACATCCATTTGAAACCTTTCTGCAATAATTTGTGTTAGGGCAGTTTTTGTCCCTTGACCTATTTCCACTAAACCAGTGTTAAGGTTCATACTTCCATCATCATTGAAAGTAATAATAGCACCGGAACCAGCATCTGAATCAATATTGGATGTTTTCCATAATCCGCTAATTCCGATTGATCTTATTTTTCCGGAAGAAAGCTTTTGTCTATATTCAATATTGGGACCTAGCATTTCTTTTAATCGCACTAAGCATTTTGTAAAATTACCAATATTACTTGCAGTCAATACTGTTTGGGTTGGGGTAGTATCCCCCTCCTTAATGGCATTTTTCAGGCGAAAATCAATGGGGTCCATATGGATTTCCTTTGCTAGAATATCAATCGTTCTATCCATGGCAAATGTTAGTTCTGAGTGGCTAAAGCCCCGAAATGAAGTGGAATATGGATGATTGGTATACATACAATAAGAGTCGCACCACACGTTTTCAATATTATATGGACCGGTACAATCTATCGCGGCAGATTTACTCATGTCTACACCCTTATCCGAATATGCTCCTCCATCAAACAAGTGGGTTATTTTCGCAGCTAGAATTTTCCCATCAAGAGTACAGCCAATTTTAACGGTTGCATCCAGTCCAATGTGAACCGGAGACATAACCAGATCCTCTTCCCTGGAATTCAAAACCTTCACCGGGACTCCGCCAACTTCCCTAGATGCAATATAAGCCAGGTATTCCAGTTGAATGGCTGCCTTTCCCCCATACGCTCCGCCAACCAAAGGAGTGTGAACCTCCACTTTTCCCTCCTCAATACGAAAAATATTGGAAATGGATTTTTTTATTAAATAGGGGGCTTGAGAAGCTGAATATATGATAATCTTTCCGGATGGAGTGATTTCTGCAATGGCACATCTTGTTTCCATTGCGGCATGGTCTGCTTGTGTAAAGGAATAGCTCTTTTCCATAATGACATCACATTTCGAAAAACCTTCATCAATATCTCCTTTTCGAATCTTCGAATGATTTGCGATATTGGTGCCTGGCACCGGATATATACCTTTCATAACTGTGTAATTTCCTAGGTTTTCATGGACTAACGGGGCATTTTGCTGGAAAGCATCCGTTGGTGAATTGACTACGGGTAGTGGGGAGTAGCTAATCTTCACTAGATTTGCAGCTTGTTTTGCCTGATATTTTTTTTCCGCAACGATCATTACAACGGGCTCACCATAATAACGTACCTTATCATATGCTAAAGGTGGTCTGTCAAAAATATCTTCTCCGGTCAGCGGAAGATTTTCACCGGTTATAACAGCTTTTACACCATGGATGGTTTTTGCTTTTGAAGTATCTATCGATAAAATTTTTGCATGTGCATATGGACTAAGTACGAACTCGCTTTCTAAAACATGATTAAAGGGTAGATCATTTGTATACTTAGAATTGCCTGTTACTTTATCATGTGCTTCTTTTCTTAAGACGCTTTTGCCTAATCCGGACATAAGGCGATAACCTCCTCCCAGAACAGAAATGGTACCTTTATTCTATATGCATCATCCTTTCTATATATGTAATTATTTAGCTCCAGAAAAATAATAAAACTCGCCATCATCCGACGAGTATTATTCATTCAGCAAATGCTTCACCCGCTCTACCATATTGGAGAGCTTTTCAGCGTTCTTTCTATACATTTGTTTTGCCTCATTGGAATCTGTCGCAAGTGTAAATAACTCCAAATCGGCCTGGCATTTTTTTATAGTAGCAAGTAATAGGGCTCTCTCCTGGGAATTTGGAATCTGAATTTTGTCGTCATAAATATCGACTGTCAATTTTCCGTAAGAATCAATTTGCCCGATGACAACATTATCAAGAGCAACATTAAGCTTTTGTAGTTCCGTCTCTATCCAAGCTCGATTATAACCAGTTAACCCAAGTGGCTCATCTAAAATTTTCCCCTCCATAATTACCGTTTGCGGTACTTTTTCAGAAGGTACTACTAACCTTATATCTTTCGGTGTTATAGGTTGACTTTCCTTCTTTAACAGCACGCTTAAATCACCACTTGGCTCTAACACGGCAAATTCAACATCTGCAATATTAAAAGCATTTTTCTTTCGAAGCAGCTCCATTAAATTATCCACACTATATTTTTCTTTATTTAAGTTATCTTCTTGAATTTTTCCGTCCTTGATGACAACAGTTGCTTTACCTTCCAACATTTCTCGCATTTTCTTGTTTTTTAAGGTACTCATGCTTATAGCAAGGGGAATAATCGTCCAAACTAATAAACTACATATGCCGTGAAAGAAATTATCTTTTACACCCGTTGAGGTTTGGGCAGCAATATTTCCTATCGTAATACCAACTACATATTCAAATAACGAGAGTTGTGAAATTTGTTTTTTACCAAGAATTTTTGTAAGTAAAAACAAAACAATAAGTAATGAAAAAGACCTAATTACAATATTCAGCCACTCTGGTAAGTTCATAACACACTCTCCTTTCTTTATCCCTTATATTGGGGTTCTTCTCTTTCCAGTACATAGACACGGTTTTGCAGATCTTGCATAATAGCTTCAGCTTCCATCATACATTCATGGAATATACGCTTTGCTTCGTCATCTCTGGCAAGTATGGCTAAATGACTAAAGCTATTTTTCGCTCCATTTAGACTTGCTATACAATTTTTCACATCCGATGCAATGGTCACAATCATTCCCCCTTTTTTCCATTACCGGCGGCCATGTCTGCATGTTCAAAACCGCCGGCTCTGACTATTTTTACTGTTGTTTATATTGTGGTTCTTCTTGTTCTACCTCATTCATCCTCGGCGTTAATGTGTCAATAATAGATTGTGTTTGTTGTGCACATGATTGATACAGCTGCTTCGCTTGCTGATTATCCGTTGCTAAAGCAAAGCTTTCTAAGTTTGCCTGTGCACTTTTTAATCCTGAAACCGTTTGTTTAATGTTATTAATAACAGTCATACGTACTCCCTCCTGGGTTTGCTATTATTTGTTCATATTTGAACGAATATATTTTGTGATGATATCCTCACATTTATTATTTGAAAAAATTCCCTTAAGGCAAGAATAAAGAATAGAATTACATATATTCAAACATTTCAAATTAATATATAATGAAAATTGTTAGTATCACGAAATGTTCCCATTATTCTTATTTTTCAAAGGAGGACTAATAAATGCAAAAAACAGTGGAAAAGAGATTAAAACGTTCCGAAGTTCCTGTGGATAATACGTGGAATTTGGAGGATTTATTTGCTAATGAAAAGCAATGGGAGACCGAGCTTAAAGCCATAGAGGACGACATCTCAAAAGTTACCCAATTTAAAGGAAAGCTTAACTCCGGTGCGAAAGTATTACTGGAATGTTTAAACGCTGAAGAACAGCTCTACATTCGTGTTATAAGAGTTTCAACATATGCTAGCCTTAAATCCTCCGAGGACGGCTCTGATCCTACAAACCAAGGTAATTCATCCTTAGTGGCAGCCATGCATGCCAAATTAGGAGCAGCTTTATCTTTTATTGAGACAGAAATTCTATCTCTACCCGAAGGAACTATCGAACAATATCTACAACAAGAAACAGAACTAACTGTATTTGAGAATAAATTAAGTGAAATATTAGAGCAAAAAAAATATGTACTTTCTCCTGAAGTAGAAGAACTATTAGCATCCTTAAGTGAAATACATAATGCACCGTATACGATTTATGAGCTTAGCAAATCCTCCGATATGCAATTTAATTCTATTGTAGATGGTGAGTACGAATTACCAATGTCATTTGCTCTTTATGAAGACCGTTACGAATTATCTCCTAATACAGAGGTACGAAGGAAGTCATATGATTCCTTTATAAAAACACTTGAACAATATAAAAACACTTTTGCTGCTACTTATGCGACAGAGGTTAAGAAACAAGTCGCCATTTCACGCGCTCGCAAATATTCCTCTGTGACAGAAATGCTTCTACACCCTCAAAAGGTCACATTGGAAATGTATCATAATCAATTAGATATTATTCAAAAAGAATTAGCTCCCCATATGCAACGCTTTGCTAATTTGAAAAGACGGGAATTAGGCTTAGATAAAATGCATTTCTGTGATTTAAAAGCACCTCTAGACCCGGAATTCAATCCTAAAACGACCTTTAATGAAGCTGCAGGTATGATTCTAGAAGCTCTTGAGGTAATGGGTCCGGAATACAGCGAAATTATGAAAACAGCATTAACCGAAAGATGGGTAGATTTAGCAGACAATATCGGTAAGTCCACAGGTGCATTTTGCTCTAGTCCTTATGGGGTACACCCTTATATTCTAATTACATGGACCGATACAATGCGCGGTGCTTTTGTTCTGGCACACGAATTGGGCCATGCAGGTCATTTTTATCTTGCAGGCCGTAATCAAAGATTTGTGAATACACGTCCTTCTACTTATTTTGTAGAAGCTCCATCAACCATGAATGAACTATTGCTTGCAAATCATATTCTGTCCAAAACGAACGATAAACGCATGAAGCGTTGGGTAATTTCGAGCTTATTAGGTACATACTATCACAATTTTGTTACTCATTTGCTTGAAGGTGAATTCCAGCGGAGAGTATATCGCCTTGCAGAGGAGGGTAAACCATTAACTGCCAAAACACTTTGCGAACAAAAATATGAAGTAATAGCGAACTTCTGGGGTGATGCTGTAGAGCTAGATGAAGGTGCTGGACTAACATGGATGCGTCAGCCACATTATTATATGGGGCTATATCCATACACCTATTCAGCAGGCTTAACCGTTTCGACAGCAGTTTCACAGATGATTCAGGAGGAAGGACAGCCTGCAGTAGATCGTTGGCTGGAAGTATTAAAGGCTGGTGGGACATTAACGCCGCTAGAGCTAATTAAAAAAGCAGGTGTAGATATGTCAAAACCAGATGCAATCAAAAAAGCTGTAGCTTATGTAGGCTATCTAGTAGATGAGTTAGAAAAAAGTTATTTATAATAACATCTTTCATAAACTATGATGCTTCATTCATTGTAAATTTTATCATGGGTATAGAATCAGCACTCTTTTGTTAAAAAAAGCTACTCGGTGACTACATTAAGACTTATAATATGCTATTAAAAACAACACTTTTTACAAAACATCCATTTTAAAGAAAATGAAAAAACGCCCTAACCTGTTATCACTCGGTTTTAGGGCGTTTTTTTGAAATAAGTAATGCTACCTGAACCATTGTTAAAGGAAGCGAAGTTTTTTTACGGTAAGCCATATACTTCGGCTCCCAAGTATCCGCATATTTTTCTTTGAAATTTTTAAGTCCTTTAAAATGATAGATAAAGCTACCATGGAGATAAATTTGTGAAGCAATCTTTTCTCCCAAAAATGAATACTTCGATAGTCCAACATTCGCAAGCGGTGCCATTCCTATATTAAAGTTTTGATAGCCATTTTGATTTGCCCATTCGAACAAATGCAAAAACATAAAATCCATTATACCTGGAGGTATATCGGCTAATTGACGCATTAAATCTAATGATAACGTTTTATGCTGGTCATACTTCGGCATTAGACTCGTAAAGGCAATTGGAACCTCATCGCTGTTTTTCACGACAGCAATTGGTCCTAAGCTTATATATGTTTTATCAAAAAATCCTAATGAAAATCCCTTTTCCAGCCTTCCTTGAAGCCATTCATCGGATATAAAGTGAAGCCGGTTCAATAGTTCTTCTGAATATGGAGGTTCCAACACCTCACAGGTAAAGCCTTCTCTTTCCAATTTATTTTTAACCGCTCGAAGATTTTTCATCTTTTTACCTGACAAAGAAAATTCCTCTACATTAACATATGCTTCTTCCCCTAGCTTGAAAAAGTCATATCCATTCTCATGGAGCTTTGGCAGCATTTCTTTTGTCACTTCATAATATACGGGTGTATATCCATAAATATTAGCTACATCATGAAACTCTTCAATACAATCATGAAATTCCCTCTCATCCCCTATTGGATTACCTAAAACCACTAGCTTATCCGCATATTTTTGAAAAGCAAATAATACATTTCCGGATTTGCTCCAATAGATTAATTTATCATGTAAAAAGATCAGATGAGATAAAACCGTACCACCGTATTTTTGCAAATGCTGCATGATTTTATCTGTTTCATGAATGGACGAACGAAATTGAGCTTCATAAGGCTTCCTTAACCAATAGACAAAGTAAATGACAATAAGTGCAATCATCAAACCTAAAAAAGCACTTTTAAAAAGATCACCTGAATTTAAAATCATATATTTCCGTAAGAAATGATTGATTTTCATTTTCTCACTATGTTCCGGTAAATTCATATATCCAATAAAAATATACAGAATGATAAAGAATAATATCCCTAGTAAATCAATCGCTGCTCGTCCCCATGTAACGACAAAATTAAGACGGTAGAAACTTTTTTTGGATAGCCATAATATAAAAGCAACTACGCATAAAAAAATAGCTTGCTCATAATTAAGGCTTTTCGTAAGGGAAAGAACAGCGGCGAAAATTAACAAGAACATTGTAAAATAATAGGCCCATTTCACCTTGTATTCAATTCCCCTCGACAAAAAAAGCAAGAGTAAACCGGTAGCGACAGACAGTTGATGGGAAAGATTCATAATCGGAAAGGACAGAAACTCTCTTAAAAAAACTATTCTATCTAAGACTCCAGGCAAAGATGCTGATATCAACAAGATAATACCAGAGCAAAAAACTAGAATCGTAATAATCCAGTGACTAATATTCCTTGCCAAAAAATGGATAACCTGTCTGTAAGGCTTGTCCAAATCCCTCCAAAGTTTCCTTACGAAAAATACAGTCCCAAGTAAAAATGGAATTATATAGTAGCTGAAACGATAAAAAAGCAAGATCAGCAATATTTTTTCGGTAGGTACATGCATACTTTCAAAACCTAATATCATTACTAAATCGAAAGATCCAATCCCACCAGGAATCATACTTACAATCCCCGCACACGATGCAACAATAAAAATAGGATATAATTCCTTTAGGTTAATATGTATATGGAGTATATTCGCAATTGTCAAAAACAGCATCATGGCAAACATCCATTCAAAAATGGATATAACAATAAGTTCTATAATATGAACATTTCTAAAATGCTCCGCTTGAGATTTTCGTTCTCTAAGCTTGGTTAAGATGATTAGGATAGGAGCATATAGGCTTATCGCCCATACTGCCAATTTAATCCATTTCATTCCTGCCAAAAAGCTTGTTTGCATAATACCGAGGGAAACAACCCAACTTAGAATAGATAACCCTGCCAAATAAAACAGGGATATTTGCGCTATATTTTTGACGAGCATCCCGCGATCCTTGAATTTCCCTTTAAAAAAGTATGTCCGTAAGCTTAAACCTGCTACTCCACCAAAGCCAATAAAATTGGAATATGTATTAATGGTTAAGGAATACTTAGCCATCTTCCATTTTGGTATTTGTAAATTCAAAATCCGATTCAGGACAATATCATAAAATAGCATTGGTGTAACTGCAATAATTCCCAAAACGATGATAATCAAGACATTCAGTACATTTAATTGGTCCAGATGATTTCTGATTAAATTTATATCAAAATTCTTGATCATTTTTCTGGATTCTATAAAAATAAATAATAGAAGAACAACTGGGAATAAGAATTTTAATGTTGATAAAGCCTTCTTATTCAGTTTCAAACACCGCACCCGCTTTCAAATTAAACCTATCCACTAGTATATACTAAAACTTTCCTATTTTAAAACTTTATATTCTTTATGATGGCTAATAAAGGTGGTAATCATAATAGTAAAAAAAGATAGCAATATTTCTGCTATCTTTTTTCTTACATTACATTTTAACCATATTTTTTTCTTCTTCAATACGCTTTAAGCGTTCTGCAACTTCTTCTTGTGTTAATCCATGCTCTTTTATATAAAGATTTCTAGGGTGTACCCGGCATTCATGTGAACATCCGCGTAAATACTTATGTTCATTCTCTTCTGAACAAAGAATTTGTTTGTTGCATTCAGGATTTGCACAATTTACATATCTTTCGCATGGTTCACCTGTAAAATAATCTTTTCCTACAATGACGTGCTCTTTATGGTTAACTGGAACAGCGATTCTTTCATCAAAAACATAGCATTGACCGTCCCAAAGCTCTCCTTGCACTTCTGGATCCTTACCATAAGTAACAATTCCGCCATGTAGCTGTGCTACATCTTCAAAACCTTCACGGACTAACCAACCTGAAAATTTCTCGCAACGAATTCCACCTGTACAATAAGTTAAAATCTTCTTTCCCTCGAGCATATCTTTATTATCCCGAACCCAATCTGGTAATTCGCGGAATGTTTTTATATCCGGCTTAATAGCTCCTCTGAAATGACCGATTTCGAACTCATAATCATTTCTAGCATCCAATATTACTGTATTTTCATCCTGCATTGCTTCGAAAAATTCTTTCGGGCTATAGTATTTCCCTGTAAGCTCATTAGGATTAATATCGTCTTCTAATCGGAATGTAACAAGCTCTTGTCTAGGTCTTACATGCATTTTCTTAAATGTATGACCATCTGCATCATCCACTTTGAACACGATACCTTCGAAGCGAGGATCATTTTTCATCATATTCATATATTGCTCTGTTTGATCAATTGTACCGGAAACAGTTCCGTTAATTCCCTCTTGAGCAACTAGAATTCTTCCTTTTAATCCAAGCTCCTTGCAATATGCTAGATGTTCCGCAGCATATTCTTCTGGATTTTCAATAGTTGTATAAAAATAATACAACAATACTCTATAAGGCTTCTTTTCTTCTGTCATGTTATTACCACCTATCGATTTATATTTGCAAGATATAAATGTATTTAGGTTGTATTTGATATACACTTGTCTCTTACAACAAATTATTGTATAAAAATAACGCCAATTGTGCAAGGGAGAAATTGTGTACAATCATCCATATTTCCCCTTTTCGCACTCTAAATCAATCCTTTAAGCTCATTTTCCGTTATACTAAAACAAGTGTTGGTGCAAAGTGCTTGATGCCATGATAAGTTTTCATAAAGACATTTAATCTTTGTGAATAGCCCCTTAAATATGGATTTAGTCAAACTTTAGCTTCTTTAATGCTTCAGCCAATGCGTTATTTAATGGTTCTTCTTCTTTTTTCTGTTGACGCATAAATTTTTGAACGTCACGTTTATCCGCTTTGTTTCCAGATTCTTTTTTTCGTCTCTCTTGGAATGTAGATAATTTCTCACGATAGCCACATGTACATGCGAAAATTTGACCAGCGCCTTCCCCACGTAACTCAAGTTTCTTCTTACATTGAGGGCAACGAGCATTTGTTGTACGAGATACATTCTTACGATGACCACACTCTCGGTCTTGGCATACAAGCATTTTTCCTTTTTTGCCGTTTACTTCTAGCATTGGTTTACCGCAGTCTGGACAAGATTTAGTTGAAATATTGTCATGTTTATATTTTTTATCACTCGATTTAATTTCAGCAACAATTTCTTTTGTATAGTTCTTCATTTCTGAAATAAATACTTCTTTTTTTAATTTCCCTTTTGCAATTGCCTCAAGTTTTTGTTCCCATTCACCTGTTAGAGTAGGCGACTTTAACTCTTCTGGTACTAAATCAAGTAACTGACGACCTTTGGATGTGATGTGAATATCTTTACCACGTTTTTCAATTAAAAATGAATTAAAGAGTTTGTCGATAATATCTGCACGTGTCGCTACAGTACCTAATCCACCAGTCGATTTTAACGTATCGGCGAGTTGTTTGTTTTGTGAATCCATATATTTTGTAGGGTTCTCCATTGCAGAGAGTAAAGTCGCTTCGTTAAATCGTGCAGGTGGCTTTGTTTGACCTGATGTTTGCATAATTAGCTTTATAGTTAATGTATCGCCTTTTTCAGTGCGAGGTAGAATTTGCTCTTTTACTTCATCAGTTACATCATCGTCTTCAAAGCGATTTTCGTATACTTCCTTCCAGCCAGCATGTATAATAGTTTTTCCCCGTGCAATAAACGTTTCATTGCCAACCTTTGTACGTAACGTTAGTTGCTCGTATTCGAATGCTGGGAATAAAACAGCTAAGAAACGTTTTACAACTAAATCATAAATTTTACGCTCTTTATCTGTGAATGCCGAGAAGTTAACATACCCTTCTGTTGGAATAATTGCGTGGTGATCACTTACTTTACTGTCATCAACAAAAGACTTATTAGATTTTATCGGTTTATTTAAAATTTTATGTGCTAAAGAGCGGTATTCTCCTCCACCGCACGCTTTTAGGCGCTCAGGAAGTGTTCCAACTATATCCGATGAAATGTAGCGCGAATCTGTACGAGGATACGTTAGCACTTTATGTTGTTCATATAACTTCTGCATAATGTTTAATGTTTCTTTAGCAGAGTAACCGAATATTTTATTTGCATCACGTTGTAATTCAGTTAAATCATAAAGACCAGGAGCGAATGATTTCTTCTGTTTTTTGTCAATTTCCACAACGGTTGCATTTTGTTTATCTAGTTTCTTTACAATGTCATCAATTTTTTCTTTATTAAAACTACGACTATTACCATTCGCATCATACCAAGTTAGTTTTAATTTGTTAGTTGTTTGAGCTTCGATACCGTAGTATGTTTGAGCTTTAAAGTTTTTAATTTCATCTTCACGCCCAGCAATAATAGCTACAGTTGGTGTTTGTACACGCCCACAGTTTAATTGAGCATTGAATTTTGTTGTTAGTGCACGAGTGGCATTTAAACCGATGTACCAGTCTGCTTCTGAACGGGCAACAGCTGAGGCATATAAATTGTCATATGCCTTACCTGGTTTTAAATTTGCAAAGCCATCTTTAATGGCTTTATCTGTAACGGAAGAAATCCATAAACGTTTAATTGGTTTATTCACTTTTGCTTTTTCAATTATCCAACGTGCAACTAACTCACCCTCTCTTCCGGCATCGGTAGCCACAATCACCTCATTAACATCACTTCGAGTAAGTTGATTTTTCACAGCATTAAACTGTTTTCCCGTTTGTTTTATCACAACTAATTTCATACGTTCTGGAAGCATCGGAAGATCTTCAAGTTTCCATGTTTTATATTTATTATCATAAACTTCCGGATCTGCGAGCGTCACTAAATGCCCGAGGGCCCAAGTCACGATGTATTTGTCACCTTCTAAAAATCCATTACCTTTTTTTGTACACTTTAATACTTTTGCTATATCACGTGCAACTGATGGTTTCTCAGCAATTACTACACTCTTTGCCATTTATTTAAACTCCTTTACTAACTATATACCGTTTAATATACCACAGTTTTCAAGATGAGCAGTAAGGAAAACCTTCTTTTGACAATCATAAATGACATTGCTTGTTAAAGATCTCTACTTCTTGTCTTACATCCTTACTCTCTCTATAAACCTGATTAAACTGCTTTGGAGTGATCTTGTTAACAAAGAATGAAAATCCCCTTCCCTAACCTCAAAATAGGAAAAAGAATTGAAAGCAATTACACATTGCCAAGGAAAACCTTATCAATTCCTTCATAATATTCGAAAGGAAACGAAAAGGCAGGGAAACCATCGTGCTGATGCACTCAAGGATGTAATGGAGAAAAAACAGCGTATTTTCATCGCCCATATCCCATAAAGGGAAACCCCTTTTATCTTCATGAGCAATATATTTCTAATACTCTTTTCTTTAACATATAATATTAATAGAGTAATAATTAAAGATAAAATCTCAACTATTCACCGCCTTTTCCTCTATCAAAGTTTTTCCTTATTAAAAATTTTGTCAATGAAAAACTTTATCATAAAAACTTATTTTGAAGGGAGAGAATCGATGTTAGCTACAAAACAATTACTTGGACTCAATAAGCACAAGAGATTATCACGACTTGCTTTACTGAAAAGGATTTTTTTCATTACTTTAGGATCGATTATTATGGGGGTTGCCTTAGAATTATTCCTCGTACCCAATTCCATATTGGACGGTGGCCTAACAGGTATTTCCATCATCCTTTCCCACTTTACAAATCTTCAGCTTGGTTTATTTATTTTCATCTTAAATATTCCATTTTTCTTTATTGGTTATAAACAAATCGGTAAAACCTTTGCTTTATCCACTTTATACGGAATTGCTGTCATGTCATTAACTACCTATTTTTTACATGATATCCCGGTTTTTACAGAAGAGCTTTTTCTCGCGACAATTTTTGGTGGAATCATTCTTGGAATCGGGGTTGGATTGGTTATTCGGTTTGGCGGTTCCTTAGATGGAACGGAACTTCTATCGATATTATTAAATAAGAAGTTACCTTTCAGTGTAGGTGAAGTCATCATGTTTTTTAACATAATCATTTTCACCTTTGCCGGATTTGTATTCGGCTGGAATCGTGCAATGTATTCACTTATCGCCTATTTTATTGCATCAAAAGCAATCGATATCGTAATCCAAGGACTGGATGAATCTAAATCTGCATGGATTATCAGCGACTATCCCGATGATATCGGCGAAGCCATTCTGGCACGTCTCGGTAGGGGTGTGACCTATTTAAATGGTGAAGGGGCATTTACTGGTGCTGATAAAAAAGTTATTTTTTGTGTCATTACTAGATTGGAAGAAGCAAAGTTAAAAGCCATTGTGGAGGAGTATGACCCGCAAGCATTCCTTGCAGTTGGGAATATTTCTGAGGTTCGCGGCGGCCGATTTAAGAAAAAGGATATACATTAAAAAAAGAATCCAAATATGGATTCTTTTTTTATTCTGCATTAAGCTCCCTAACCTTTTCGTCACTAGGTAAAAATAAGGTTAAAAGACCTAGTATTGGCAATAAACTGCAGAAAATCATAATAAATTTAATACTGAAAATATCCGCCAAAGCTCCATATAGGACGGCACCAATTGCACCCATACCGAAGGCAAATCCAACAATTAAACCAGATACCATCCCTATTTTTTGTGGCATTAGTTCTTGTGCATAAACTACGGTTACACTAAAGCTGGATGTTACAATAAAACCAATTAGAAAAAATAACGGAATAACTAAAAATAATGGCACATAAGGAAGAATAATAGTCAAAGGAGTTGCTCCAACTAATGAGAACAAAATAATATTTCGTTTCCCAAATCGGTCAGCTAACGGTCCTCCTAAAAAAGTACCGATAACCCCTGCTATCATAAAAATAAAAATATAAATTTGTGCTTGTTTGATGGACAATCCATAATCATCTATCAAATAAAATTGATAAAAATTCGAAATACCAGCAGAATACCATGATCTAGCAAAAACAATAAAAACTAATAATACCATTGCGGCTTTTATTTTTGAATTAACTGGCTTTTTAACGAGATGCGTTACTTTCTTCTTAGATGCTTTAATACCAATGGATATTTGCTTTTTATACCAATTCGATACAAAGCTTAGAAGAATTATTCCAACTAAGGCTACTCCAGCAAATGTTACAGCACTTTTTTGTCCAAACGGTTCAAAAATGTAGTAAGTAAAAACCGGTGCCAGTGACTGTCCGAAGTTTCCCCCTACTTGGTATATAGATTGTGCTAATCCGCGTTTACTGCCTGCAGCCATGTACGCAACTCGTGACCCTTCTGGATGGAAAACAGCAGAGCCGATTCCAATGAAAAATACAGAACATAAAATCACATAGAAATTCGGTGATAATCCAAAACCTATTAAACCAAGCAAACTCATAAACATTCCGAGCGGCAATAAAAATGGAGTGGAACGTTTATCCGCATAATAGCCAAAAACTGGTTGCATGACAGATGATGTCATGTTTACAACAAAGGCAATCCATCCTATTTGCGTATAGCTTAAATTCAGTGCATTTTTTAAAATAGGACTCATTGCTGGAACAATAGCTTGTATGGAATCATTAAAAAAATGACCAGCACTAATTGCCGCTAATATCCCATAAATTGTGGCAAGCTGAAGATTATTTTGTTTTTGTTTTGCAGCAACCGCCATTTTCGTCTCTCTCTTTCCTGTAGTTTGTCGTTTTCGCATTCATTTAGAGTATCTAAATAAAATCGATAAAATGATTATACACTGTTTTTGCTAATAAAAAATAAAAATTTTCTATTTCAACCATAATACATACTTAGCACTATCTATTGGAAAAATGATAGTGGAGGTGAAAGTATGGCGAATCGAAAGAAGGATCCTTCCAAGGCAGGCTTAAGTTCACCAGAGGTTAAAGGACAAGGAACAACAAATATGGAGACCGGCTCTATGAAGGCTGATGCTTCAAGGAAAAAACATGGAAGATAACTTCCTATACAGGTGAATGAATATTTTTCCAACTATAAGGTAAGCTAAATGGTTAAGAGGAGGTGTTGGAATATGGCGAAAATCGGCGTAGAACAATCATTATCAAATGTATCACAGGTGCTTCGCGAAAAAGGATATGAAGTGGTTGAATTAAAAAATGAACAAGACGCAAAGGGCTGTGATTGCTGTGTTGTCACTGGCGGAGATGAAAATGTAATGGGCATTCAAACCGTGGTTATCCAAGGCTCAGTAATCGATGCAAGAGGCTTATCGGCAGATGAAGTTTGCCGTGAAGTTGAAAGCAGAATTCAATAGAAATATGGGGACTAAAGATTCAATTCTTTAGTCTTTTTTTCTTTTCCTAAACAATTTTGGCTTTTGTATATCATAACTATATGAAATTCTGTATTTTTGAAATGTTTTATAACGCCGCCTATCGGAACCAACAATTTAACCATATAACCCCATTATCCATTATTAGATAATGGGTTTTTTTGTCTTCTACAAATGATGTTCATGGCCAAATAGAAATTGGAAAAGCCAGTCAATAAATAAAGCTGGTTCATTAACTGAAAAAACGGGAAACTTTATGTCTTCGTTTAAGGGAAACCAAGTAAGAACAGCTTGAATATTTGAAAGCTCCTCTAAAATACCTAAATCCTCCTTTTTTCGTATTAATACAGCTTTTGGGAAAGAACCGTGCTTATACCCTTCTATTAGGATTAAATCTAAGGAGAGATGATTATACATTTCAATGATTTCATTTAATGACCAGTCTTTAGAGTGATTTTGGATTAAAAGACTCCCATCTCCTTCGACAGCTGTATATAATGCACCACTCTTAAGATGCTTATCAGTATCCTTGTCACTAATTGGAACATTCGGACCCCCGCCATGGCCATGATGCTTTATCGTGCCTGACTGCATTCCATATGAATTTCCATATTGTATAATCCTCTCTATTAATGTCGTCTTCCCGCTGTTTTTAAAACCAACTATTTGGAAGATTTGCGTTCCTCTTTCCATGGTTCACCACTTCCTATTTGATCCTCTAACAATAAAATATCTAGGAAATCCCCTGTTTTATATCCTCTAGTACCACCTGGCAATACCATTAAACAATCAGCCCATGCAACGGATGTAACTACATTGGATTTATCCAAACCGACAGGCTGGACAAAAACCTGGCCATTCTCATATTCCAACTTGCTTCGAACAAATCGATTAAACGGATTTGGCTTTGGAAAATCAGCCTTTAAAATGGCGCTTGCTTTCCTTAAATGAGGCTTATCAGAATGCATCCAGTATCGAACAATGGGACGAACAAATAATTCAAACCCAACATAGCAAGCCGAGGGATTACCCGATAATCCATAGAAAAGCTTACCTTCCTTTGTGGCAACCGTAGTTACACTACCTGGCCGCATCGCAATTTTATTAAATAAGACATTGGCGCCAATTTGTTTGTATATTTCTGGAAGGTGATCAAAATCGCCAACCGAGACACCGCCAGTTGTAATGATAATATCACATTCCTTCATAGCCAATTTTACAGCTTCTAGCAATGACTCCACATCGTCTGCACAATTTTCAAATTTTCTAGAAACCGCACCTGCACGAAAAATTTGTGATTCTATCATATAACCATTACTGTTTCGTATTTTACCTGGTTCCAATGGTTCATTTACTTTTAATAGCTCGCTTCCGGTTGCTATTACTCCGATTATTGGTTTCTTGGAAACTGGCACTTGATGGTATCCAAATGTCGCCAAAAGCGCTTTTACGCCCGGATTAATAACCGTACCCGCTTCAATTAGAATATCTCCTTTTTTCGCATCTTCACCTTGAAATGAAATATTTTCCCCATGTTTCACCTTTCTTTTTATAGTAATAGTTTGTTTGTTCTCTTTCTTTTCCTCCTTTACGAGCTCTAGCATAATAACGGAATCAGCCCCCATCGGAATATCCGCCCCGGTCATAATCCGAATCGCTTGAAATGCTTGCAAATGTTTCGTACTTACCTGCCCTGCCCCTATTTCATCCACTACTTCAAATACTATTGGATTTTCCCTCGATGCATGCACGGTATCCTGAGAACGAATAGCAAAGCCGTCATATGGAGACCGGTCAAATGGAGGAACATCATGATCTGCTGTTAATGGCTTTGCTAAAAATCTGCCATCACATTCATCAATAGAAATCCATTCTACATTTCCGCGCCTTTTCCATGCCATCACTTTTTCTATTGCATCCGCAACCCAGATTGGTTTTCTCCGTTCAACCATTCTAATACCCCCTCTTAAATAATGCCCTGGATTTCCATTCCTTTTTTTAATGCGTACATTCCAACAAAAAAAGCAGTATTATTCAATACCACTTTTGAAAGGTTGTTTTTGAATAAATTGTTACGGTTTGTCTATTGTTCTCCATTCTAAAGGACATCTTTTCTATAGATGATCATTCATTCTTAACGTGAGTTAGGATGGATATTAGGTTTTTAGCGCCAAAAGCAACAAAGTTTAGGAAAAGAGCCTTTAAAAATAACCTTTACTAGCCACCTATATAAGACATTTCAATTTTTTTCTTCATTGCCTTATTTTGAGTGCGTTCATCAGAATATCTATCGTACCGGTTATTCCATAAAGCTATTATTTCTGACTGAATCTCTTCATCTGACGCACCACTACGCAAAAGCTTTCGCAAATCATAGCCGCTGCCAGCAAATAGACAAGTATAAAGTCTTCCATCTGCTGATATTCTTGCACGCGTACAGCTGGAGCAAAAGGATTCGGAAACAGAGGTGATAAATCCAATTTCTGACGAGGTGTTTTTGTAACGATACCGTTTTGCCACTTCACCAAAATAGGCAGCATCCACAGGTTCCAGTTCAAAATGATCAGACAACATTTTATACATTTCTTTTTTAGTGATCACTTTCTCCATATTCCACCCATTCGAATTGCCTACATCCATAAATTCGATAAACCGTAACGTAATTCCTTTTTCCCGAAAAAAATCTGCCATCGGAATAATCTCATGTTCATTGACCCCTTTTTGAACGACCATATTTACTTTTATCAAAAAGCCTGTCTCAACGGCTTTCTCTATTCCTGCAAGCACCGTTTTGGAAGAGACTCCACTGCCATTGATAACTGTAAAAATGTCATCATTTAGTGCATCAAGGCTAATATTCAACCTCCGAAGTCCAGCAGCATATAAAGCTTCTGCCTGCTTAGACAATAAGACACCATTTGTTGTTAGCCCCATGTCTTTAATACCATCCATTTCCACAAGCCTTTGAATCAATTCCGGTAGACCTTTCCGTATTAACGGCTCTCCTCCTGTTATCCGAAGCTTCTTTACCCCTAACTCTGTAAAAATACGTGCAACTCTTTCTATTTCTTCGAATGATAAAACTGCATCCTTAGGCAGGAATGGATAATCCGGACCAAATATTTCTTTTGGCATGCAGTATTGACATCGGAAATTACAGCGATCGGTAACAGAAATACGCAAATCATGCAAAGGCCGTTTATGTTGATCCGTTATCATTGAATTCAAAATACCATCCCCTCTACAATTTCTTCTCTATGTTTAACCTATGTTTTCTCCATTGGCAAATGCTAATTTTTTTGCTTTATCTAAACAGCTTCATTTGCGACTTTCATTAATAATATATTAAATAATTTTATCTCAACAAACCAGTTATTATGTTTTAATACCATCTCACAACTATTTTTGAACAAACTGATGTGATTACCTTCACAAGTTATTATTTTGGACAAATTTTGTTATCCTTATTGGCATTGTTATCCTTTATAATGAGGAATAATGCATAGTACGTTTTTCATTTTTACTAAAGAAGGTGACGTCATGATCACTAATGTACAGCCCTTAAAGCCTACACATTCTATTCAAATAAAAGAACTATTAAAATTTACAGAAAGAATCATTACCGCCAAAAAAGGTGCCTATATCTTTCAGGAAGGTATAGAAGGTGAAGGGATTTTTATTATTTTAAACGGAAAAGTACAGATTAGTAAAATAACTCCAGATGGCCAAGAACTAACCTTTAGAATTTGTTCCCATAACGACATTATTGGAGAAGGAATTCTTTTCTCCTATTCTCCAAAATATATCCTTACTGCTAAAGTACTGGAAGACTGCCAGGTAGCACTTATTCGCAAAGAAATTGTGGAAAATGAAATCTTTAAAGACGGTGCACTTGCTTTAGAATTCATGAAATGGATGAGCGACCAATACAGACGAACGCAAACGAAATTTCGTGATTTGCTTTTGAACGGGAAAAAAGGTGCCCTTTATTCAACATTAATAAGAATGACCAATAGTTATGGCATTGAAAAAAAGAACGGAATTTTAATTGACATTCATATTACGAATCAAGATCTGGCAAACTTTTGCGGCACTGCCCGCGAAAGTATAAACCGCATGTTAAGTGAATTGAAAAAAGATGGAATTATCTCCATTCATCACGGAGAAATGACGATACATGATCTGCAATATCTAAAGGACGCAATTCATTGTGAAGAGTGTCCAATAACCTATTGCAGCATCGAATAATAGAATCACAATAAATTTCCATTTCAATAAAAAAAGGGTGCATCACCCTTTTTTCTTGTTTTTTATTCTTTTAACGGACCAAAAGACACCAAAACCAATTAAAATGATTGGCATCATTAGAATCCAAGGATTATGTTTTGATTTCTCTGTCTTCTTTTTACTCGGAGCAGATTGTGCTGCCATGACCTTTTGCTCGGAAAGCTGAAATGACTTTAACAGCGCTCCAGACTTATCCACTATTTCTAAAACTCCGTTTTTTGAAATTCTTTCTGAAACCGATGCATGGAGCGGTGATGTATAAAGTAATTTTTCCGAAGTTTTGAAGATTTTATTACCATATTTGAACATGGTATCCTCTGGTAACTCGGATGTTTTAAAATGAGTAAAACCATAATCCAGCAACTGCTTTGTATCCTGATATTCGTCTTTTTTTGTTTTAGCATCCATGGTAATTACAGTCAGATGAATATTATTATTTTGCGCAGTTGTAGCTAAAGTTTGTCCCGACTGATCCACATACCCTGTTTTCCCTCCAGTAATGCCTGGATAAGGAATTTCTCCTTTTAACATTAGATGGTGCGTAATGAGTGTCGTATGCCATCCCTTTCCATTCCATTTTAATTCCTTTGTACCGAATATTTCTCTAAATGTAGGATTTTTTATAGCATAATCCGTAATTTTAGCTAGGTCACTTGCAGTAGTATAATGATTTTTATCAAATAATCCATGTGGATTAACAAAATGGGTATTTGAAACGCCAACCTTGTCCACCATAAATTCATTCAGCTTTTCCGCAAAAGTTGGCACATCTCCACACAAATAATCGGCAATAGCTACCCCAGCGTCATTTCCAGAATTTATGAGGAGGCCTTGCACCAAATGCTTCAATGTTACCCTTTCTCCTTCAAGTAAATATACCCTTGTCCCATCTGTTTCCTCAGCAGCTTTACTTACAGTCACCATATCATCTAAATTACCATTCTCTATTGCATAAATAGCTGTAGCAATTTTGGTCAAGCTGGCCGGATATAATTTTTTATCCGGATTCTTTCCATATAATATTTGCCCGCTGCTGCTATCAACGAGGACAGCAGCTTTACTAGCGATTTTTAGATTTGTTTTTTCCTTTGCATTTGCAATATCTATATATGAAAAAGTAAATGCCATCATAATGACAATTAGTAAAAGTCGCTTTAACATTGAAAGCCTCTTTCCTTAAAATTGATTCCCTTATAATATTATCAAATGAAAAAATATTCTAAAATCTATTTTCGGAAATTGTAACATAAATGAAAAATATGTCGAATTAAATCGACGAACCTCGAATCATTCTTAGGTGAGAATATTATCTTTCCTATCCTTTTGCCTCTAAGCACTGATTTTATTCCAATTACATACTTACCTAAGCCGACACCACTTTTTCCTATGCTGAATAACATATACAAGCAAAGGAGGGGGGAATTTTGTCAAGCTGGAAAGATACTGTAAATTGGCGGCTACTATTATGGGTTCTTGGCGCTATGTTGATTTTTGTTATCTTCCCGATAATCTATCACCAAATCCACCAATCATCCACAACACCTGTAAAAAATGAAAAAACATCGAAAGTATTATGGGGGGTTGATTCCGCAAATAAAGTTACGGAAAAACTGTATCAATGTGTAAACAAAAACTTTGGGAAGCCTGATATATGGGGAAGATACACGAAGACAATCAAGGGTGTTTCTACTGGCTTAACAGCTGATGAAATACATTTTTTACATGATAAGAATGTTAGAATTCTATTAATCTACAACCATTTTAATAATGCTACTACAAAGAAAGCCGGTGAGCAGGAAGCAAAAGCGGCCATACAATTTGCCAAGGACATTAAAGCACCGAATGGAACAGCTATTTTTGCAGATATTGAACCTAAATATCCAGTAGATTCTGCATTTATAGAAGGATGGTATGAAATCATCCATAAATCGGACTATCATCCAGGCATTTATGGAGTATTCGATCCTGATCAAAACGTATACTCTGCGTTTAATAAGGCAGCCAAAAATAATAAAAGCATCAAAGAAAATACAATACTTTGGTCAGCCGCTCCACAAAAAGGAGTAAGCAAAAAAACCGATGCTCCAAAATTTAATCCATCGGGTCCTAAAGATGCTCTCAAATACGGCTATCAATATGGTATTGATGCAAAAACATGTAATATTGATACCGATGTATTTAAAGGAGAAATATTGAAGTATTTATGGAAGTAAAAGAGAAGGTGTACGAGCAATATTTAATGCTGTACACCTTTTTTGATCTAAATACTTTTTAAGAGCAGTTTTCTTAGCAACGGAAAAAGAACATTTGGCAATTCCCCTACATCCGATAATATAATACTAAAATTACCGTAAATATTATGGAGAACATTTCTTTGTCCTTCCTCTACAGGAGTATTGGAGAGGAAAATATTAATTACCTCAATTCCTC
Source organism: Bacillus sp. FJAT-49736 (assembly GCF_018343615.1). Taxonomy (GTDB): domain Bacteria; phylum Bacillota; class Bacilli; order Bacillales; family Bacillaceae_C; genus Margalitia. The sequence continues at coordinate 1,432,783 of NZ_JAGYPI010000001.1, forward strand.
TTTTCCTTGCTTCTAAAACCGCCTCATGAGTATCGACTATTCCATTTTGTTCATAGCCAAAAGCAGCTGGCTCCCCATCGGAAAAAATCAATAAAAATTTCTGCTTCTCATTTCTCCACATTAGCTTTCTAGTCATGTGACGTATAGCAAACCCGTCTCGGTTATCCTCTTCTGGTTGCAATTGCATAATTTCTGGACCGGTCTTTTTATTTGTAGAGGAATAAAAATCAATCACGTTCTTAAAATAATTTGGCTGTTTGGATTTTGTCGCTTCACTAGTATCCTCCCAAAAACCAACCACCTCATGCACTACATTAACTGATTTTAATGCTTCGTGAAATAAGGTTATACCAAGCTTCGTTTTCGACATTTTATCTGCCATAGACGCCGAGCAATCTACCAATAAGGTGAATACCGCATCAATTTCTCTTGAATACTCTTGTTTCTTATAAAACAATCGCGGATTTTTATCAGTAAAAAATGGAAGGAGCTTCTTACTAAGTCTTCCATACTGCATATCAGTATGGGGCTGCGTGCGTTTATGCTCTAGTATTTTTTCAATCATTTTCTTCAGCTTGATTTGATATCCGCTGATATTTCCTTTTAATTTTTCATATTCCTCCATTTCCGCATATGATGGGCTGGCAGGTTCCACAAAAATGGACTGAGCATAACGGTTTTCATGACCGTATTCCCACTCACCTCCACTTTCCTTGTCTCTTTTTTGTTGAAGAGCTTCCAACTTAGAATATTCATTTCTATTTGTTTTCTTGGAAGAACCTTGGACCATCCCTAATGCCTGATCACCAGTTTCACTTTCACGAGCACCTTCACCTAACAAATTGGTACGTGACCCTTGCTCCAAATCAAATTGCAGGAAGCTATTACTTACATCACTTGTTTCCCGATGCCATGTTTTCATCTCTTCTTCGAATATTTCTTCATCGCCTGTGCTTTTGTCTAATTGATCATCATTTTGCAAGGAATCCTTTCGTTTTAGATCTTTAAAGGAAAGACCTTCCTCTAATTCATGTAACATTTTTTCTGGTAAATGAAAATATTCATTCAGCATATCCTGTTCTAAAACTTCATCCAGTACTTCCATCAAGTTCAATGCAAAAATGGTAACATCCTTTGTTGATTTTGCATCAAAAAGCTTCATTATTTCGTTCTGAAGGTATGGAAATACCATCATAATTTCCTCTTTAAATGTAGGCGGCTCGAAGATTGGTGTCTCTGCAGTTAGCATCAAATAAATAGTATTAAATAATGCATCCGAATAGACACTTTTTGTTAAATTAACGTTTTGCTGTGACGTGAAATATTCTCGATATATTTTTCTTCTTATCTGAAAAGCACTTATCGTCCCTGGTCTTATATGCTTACATTTCTCTTCGATACGCAAGTCTTCCGCCAGCATAAATAACTGCTTAGCAAAGCCTTTCCATTTTATTTCGGATAACCTTTGCAGAAAATGTACAGTCTCAACATAATCTGTAAAGTGATAGTTTCCGATGGCACGTAAAAACACATCACTCTTAAGTCCATTCCTCATAATGCTTACAGGGCGATGGTTCCAAAAATGACGCACAAAAACTTTCTTCTCAGTAGGATCCAAATAGGAGTGAACACCAAATTCCAGCTCATATTCTTTATCTCTTGTTAAAGCTTTTGTAAGATCGGTTAATTCCATAAAAAGCATGGAATCAATTCTTTCATCATTAAATTGAATAAAACGCTCCATATTATGCCCCCCTATCCGAATATCGTTTCGGCGATATTACGAATAGCTGCCTTTTCTCTTTCGTCCTCTAATTTATCTATTATCCCCCGTTGAATAGCTCTCATTGGCGGCATATATACAGATAGATCACATGTGTCGATTAATGCCCTAATCGAAGCAGCATCCTCTGATATTTGCCCCATTTTTGCTTGCGCAATTAAGTCGCTGGATAACGAGACAAATTGATCAATTATAGCTGTATTAGTTAATTTGCTTTGCGTTTGTAAAACCATTTTAAGGGTATCTGCTTGAATATAGGGAACATCAATAATGACGAATCGATTTTTCAATGCTTCATTTAATGGGACTGTTCCAATGTAACCTTCATTAATAGCAGCAATGACTCCAAAGTGGCGGGATGCCTTCACCGTATCTCCAGTAAAAGGATTATGAAGCATTCTTCTGTAATCTAAAACACCATTTAAAATTGGCAATGTTTCCGGCTTCGCCATATTAATCTCATCTATATATAATAGTTGTCCTTGTGTCATCGCCTTAATCACTGGACCTGGCACAAAATCAATAAAGCTCTTTTCTCCATCATGATGAATGGTTTTAAAACCCAATAACCCTTCGGCATCTAAATCTACAGAACAATTGATGCTCTGCATGGGCTGACCGAATATGGAAGAAATAGTTTCGGCCAGTTTTGTTTTCCCTGAACCCGTTGGTCCCTTTAACAATACATTCTTTCCAAGAGATATAGCAATAATAGTGTCTAGTAATATCGAATTATCTGCAGGAATATAGCCGCCCTCACCAATCATTCCATGTTCAGTTGCAAAATGTTGTTTTCTAAGCTTTAATATTTCCGATATATCATTAGGTAGTTGATGTATAATTTGATCCATGTCATTTATTCCTTTCTAATCATTAACTTATCTATTAAAAAATTTCTTTCTCATAAACCTATATTTTATCATATAACGGAAGAATTTATAATGAATACATATTTCGCAAATTCACCTTCATAGTGCCATTAAACTTGCAACAAAAAAGCATTTTGATTAAATGATTGTAATCATGGCGATTTTACGGTATAATTCGAATCTAATGAGTCTTTTAAAGTGAGTGAACGAATTTTATGGAATATTTAATAAATCTTACATATGACCCCTTCATATGTTCCTTTTCCGTCAGTCTTATTTTATCTATTGGACTGGCATATATTTGGAATCGCTTTCGGATTAATTCCTATTCGTATTTTTCTGAAAGACCTGCTGAAATTTCTGTTCGGTCAGATATACCATTTGATTTAAAATGTGAGACACTGCAAAATTTATTAGTAACCTGGATAATTAAATATGTAAGACGTAAAGAATCCTCAAAGGATGATTCGGACCATCATTTATCCGTCATTCATAAAACTACACAATTCTAGGAGGATAATTGATGAAAAAATATGTAAAAATGTCCGCACTTTTAGTTGGACTAACCATGCTCTTATCGGCATGTTCTTCATCTAATACTGCAAAGACAGGGAAACAAACTGGGTTCTTTCATGATTATTTCGTGGAGCCATTTGTAAAGGTTATTCATTTTACTGCACATTTATTTGGAAATAACTATGGAATTGCGATTATTATCATTACTATCTTAATTAGGCTTGTCTTAATGCCATTAATGTTAAACACTTACAAGAAACAGCAAATCATGAAGGAAAAAATGGATGTTCTAAAGCCTGAAATGACTAAATTACAGTCAAAAATTAAGCAGGCAAAAACAAAAGAAGAACAAGCAAAGCTTCAGCAAGAAATGATGGGATTATACCAAAAACATGGTGTTAATCCATTGAATATGGGATGTCTACCGCTCATCATTCAAATGCCTATTTTAATGGGATTTTATTATGCTATTCGTAGTTCAGGAGATATTGCAAGTCACTCCTTCCTATGGTTTAATCTCGGAGAAAGAGATATTCCATTAGCAGTAATTGCCGGAATTATTTATTACATTCAGGCTAAGGTATCCCTTATCGGTATGACACCGGAACAAGAAAAGCAAATGAAAATCATGAGTTTGATCTCCCCTATTATGATTTTATTCGTATCTTTTAATGCTCCTGCCGCATTACCTTTATATTGGGCAGTCGGAGGCGCGTTCCTAATAGGCCAAACATATTTATCAAAAAGGATATACAATTCACAAAAAGAAAAAGAATCTAAAGTACCACAAAAATAAGAAAAAAGTCTGCTCTTCATTAAAGTGTACCCTTTGTAAAGGACATTTTAAAAAAGAGTTAAGCAATCTTAAGAAGATGATTCCTGTATTGAACAGGGGTCATCTTCTTTAAATTCCATTGGTATCTGAAGTTGTTATAATAAATCATATAAGAATTAATTTCTTTCTTCAGTTCCTCAAGTGTGTTACAAGGTTTGATAAAGGCTTCATCCTTAAAGTGGCCAAAAAATGATTCCTGGGGGGCATTATCCCAACAATTTCCTCTCCTTGACATTGACTGTCCAAGCTTATATTTTCTCACTCTTTTTTGATATAGGGGGCTGGTATAGTGAACGCCTTGGTCAGAGTGTATAAAAGCATCGGGTGCTAACTTAACCTTTCGATTTTGCTTTAGTTTACAAAGTGTGTCCATTGCTATATCTAAAGTGATACGATCAGAAACATTGTAAGCCAGGATTTCATTGGTTGATCCGTCTTTAATGGTCGATAGATAGGCTTTCTTTCCTTGTCCATACAATAAATAGGTAATGTCAGTAAGAAGGACTTTTCCAGGTGTTCCTTGCTTAAACTGTCGTTGTAACAAGTTAGGCAGAACCCTGTGTTCTTGCGTTGCTTTCATCATTTTTCGATAAGGATTCGATTTTCTAATCGGGCAGACTATACCATACTTCTTCATAATACGCCGTATACGTTTCAAATTGAAAACAACCTTAAATTGATCAGCCAATGTCATTTTAATCTGGCGAGCCCCTTTTTTGCGATTCTTAAATTTATATGCCTTTATGATAACGTCTCTTAGCTTCTCGTCCTTTTTTTCCCGTTCTTCTCTATTCTTGTGTGAGGATACAGTAAAGTAATTATAATATCCCGAACGGGATACGCCTGAGATGTCACACAAATAACGAAGCTTATTTTTAAGCTTATACTTTTCAATTATGGAGTGGATTAATAAGTACCTTTGTTCAGCTGAAAGTTTTATTTCTTCCCCTTTAGCCTCCTTTCGGCTAATTCTATCTTTTTTAACAATTCATTTTCAGCTTTCAATAAATTATTTTGAGCTTCTAGCCTTGCATATCTTTCTTCTAATTTAAGTTCACGTTCACTAGGTCTGCCAGTATTCTCTTTTCGGGTATCTGTTAAACCAGTGATACCATTCTTTCGATAAGCAGCACACCATCTACTAGTTGATGATCGAACCCTTCTTTCTCCAATTATTTCTATGTCAAACCCACATTCTTCAAAAATTTGTTTAGGCAGTTTACCATTCTCATATTCGGCAATAAAATAACGTTTGAATTCATCTCTATAAGTAATCCCTTTTGAGCTTACTGACTTTACATAGAAATTATTTGATAACTTCGAAATTTCTCCCTGTGTGAATGTTTTTTTACTCATATTTGATCCCCAATCCCCATTTTTCCTCATTATACATAAAAGTACCCTATAGGGCAGACTCTTTTTTTAAAGTGTCTACTCTATAGGGTACATTTTATCATCGAGCAGACTTTTTTTATTTATCATGATACGAAGGCTTTTGTCGAATAGAAGAAAAAAACAAAGAAAAGTATTCTAAAATTTTTAAAAATTTTGATTGAAATAAATAGCATTTATTAGTAGGATTAAAATGTAAGCGCTATCTAAAATAGCTTTATACAGCACGATCAAACCCCTTAGATAAACCATTCTGAAGGAGGATTTTTTTATGAGCCAAACTTTATTAAGTCTTGATGAAAGAGTAGAGAAATTTTTACAAGGTAAAAAGAAACTATTCATTAATGGAGAATTTGTCGAAAGTGCTACCGGTAAAACTTTCGATACACCAAATCCTGCTACAGGCGAAACGTTGGCAACTGTTTATGAAGGCGGTCCTGAAGATATTGATCGTGCCGTAAAAGCAGCAAGAAAAGCCTTCGATGAAGGTAAATGGTCTAAAATGAGTGCTTCAGCAAGAAGCAGATTAATGTATAAGCTAGCTGATTTAATGGAGGAACATAAAGATGCCCTCGCGCAGTTAGAAACATTAGATAATGGAAAGCCGATCAGGGAAACATCCGGAGCTGATATTCCATTAGCAATCGAACATATGCGTTATTATGCAGGGTGGTCAACAAAAATTACTGGGCAAACTATTCCTGTAAGCGGTCCTTTCTTTAACTATACAAGACACGAGGCAGTAGGAGTTGTAGGACAAATCATACCGTGGAACTTCCCGCTCCTAATGGCAATGTGGAAAATGGGAGCAGCTCTTGCCACCGGTTGTACAATCGTTTTAAAACCAGCAGAGCAAACTCCTCTCTCTGCACTATACCTAGCTGAGCTTGTTAATGAGGCAGGTTTCCCTCCTGGTGTCATCAATATTATACCAGGATTTGGTGAAACTGCAGGACAACCGCTTGTAGATCATCCATTAGTAAATAAAATTGCCTTTACTGGATCAACTGAAGTTGGAAAGCTTATCATGGCTCGTGCTTCTGGTTCATTAAAACGTGTTACACTTGAACTTGGCGGTAAATCACCAAATATTATTCTTCCTGATGCGGACTTAACAAAAGCCATCCCTGGTGCACTTAATGGTGTTATGTTCAATCAAGGTCAAGTTTGCTGTGCCGGTTCACGCGTATTTATCCAAAAGAAGCATTTTGATAATGTGGTTGCAGATATGGCTAGCCATGCAAAATCCATTAAGCAAGGAGCAGGACTGGATAGCGGAACACAAATGGGACCTCTTGTATCTATTGAACAGCAAAATAGAGTGTTAAGCTATATTGAAAAAGGATTAAATGAAGGTGCTGAGCTCCTAGCAGGCGGTAAAAAGCCTCGCGAAGAAGGCTACTTTGTAGAGCCAACAATATTTGCGGATGTCAATGATGAAATGACTATTGCAAAGGAAGAAATTTTCGGACCAGTTATTTCTGCTATGCCATTTGATGATTTAGATGAAGTTATTAATCGAGCTAATAACAGTGATTATGGCCTTGCAGCTGGTGTTTGGACTCGCGATGTTGCCAATGCTCATTATATTGCAAGCAAATTACGTGCGGGTACAGTTTGGGTAAACTGCTACAATGCATTTGATGCTGCTTCGCCATTTGGCGGTTATAAACAGTCTGGCATTGGACGTGAAATGGGATCCTATGCTTTAAATAACTATACAGAAGTAAAGAGTGTTTGGATTTCGATGAAATAATAAAAGCATAGGCGCTTTGCTTGTCGGCGTACGGATGAGTGAAATTTGAAGTACCGATTTTCACTTTCGTAGTCTTCGACTGAGATAAAGGAAGCAGGACGAGGAACGAGTCGATGTTGACATATCGTAGGGAGAATACCTAGAAATACGCGAAACGATAGGTGCTAAAGCTAGACGGAGAAGAAACACTTCTGAATTAAAACGAAGAAAAGGGCCAGATTATTGGCCCTTTTCTATTTTAGCGATGGTCGTTTACCGGCTGTGGTTCACTGAAAAATTGATTTAGTGCTCTTATATTTTTTTTGTAATCCAGCTGTAGGACTGCCCCTGCATATGGAACAGTGCGATTGGTAAAGCCGTGCTTAACCGGAATGCGTATTGTATCAATGGTATCTATTCTTTGCAAAAAAATGGTCGAAGCCAATGTTAATACTTCATTTGTTTTTAAGTCAGTATTAACATATTTTAAAGAGGAATCTAATAATGAAGGAATTTTCGCAAATCCATCTAACGAGTTCATTTCCTTTTGAAATGTATCCTTCATTTTTAATAGTATTTCCTGCTGTCTCTCCACCCTTCCAAAATCACTTCTTGCGTCATGGCGAAACCGTACGTATTTCAATAGCTGTTCTCCGTGAAGTTTATGTTCACCAGGTGTTACATCTAAGTCCATATCATCAATTATGGTTTTATTTAAATTCACCTTTATTCCTTCAGGTGCAATTGTATCCACGACCTTAACAAATCCCTTAAAATCTATCGTGATAATATAATCAATGTTAAGTCCAAAGTTTTGCTCCACCGTCTTTTTTAATAACTCTTCTCCACCTAAATAATAGGCATGATTTAGTTTATGATACACACGGTTATATCCAGGTATCTTCACGAGACTATCGCGCATAATAGAGGCTAGTTTTATCGAGCGGTTTTGTGAATCATACTGACTTACAATGATGGAATCTGTTCTGGATTTCTCCCCTTCTCTTGTATCAATTCCTAATAAAAGAAAATTAATTGGCTGCTCATTCAATTTCTTTTTAAAGCTTTCTTCCATCGAAACAGGGTTCTTAGTGTCATTCTTATGCAGCATCCTGTTATTGCATGCTGATAATAAAAGGAATGAAATAATAATGAGGTTTAGTATAATAACTTTTTTCATAAAATGCTGCCTCACCTCTTTTTATGTTAGTATGAACAAATAGAAGAAATTTAATAAAAAAATAAACCTAGCAACAACTTTGCTAGGTAAATAAATATTACTTTTGCTGCACTGCACCAGTAGCCATTTCTCTTAATTTAAACTTTTGAATTTTGCCTGAAGCAGTCATCGGATAGCTTTCTGTAAATTCTATAAAACGAGGAATTTTATGTTTTGAAATTTTCCCTCTGCAATATTCTCTTATTTCTTGCGCAGTAATTTGAGTACCCTCCTTCGGAATAATCCATGCCATGACCTCTTCCCCGTATGTTTCATCTGGTATACCTACGACTTGAACATCTAAAATCATTGGATGTCCATAAAGAAATTCTTCAATTTCGCGAGGATAAATATTTTCTCCCCCTCTAATAATCATATCTTTTAATCTCCCTGTAATCCTACAATATCCGTTTGCATCCATCACAGCTAAATCACCAGTATGAAGCCAGCCTTCTCCATCAAGAACCTCATTTGTAGCTGCAGCGTTTTTATAATATCCTTTCATAACGTGATAGCCTCTAGTACAAAGCTCTCCTTGTTCCCCAATTGGGACTTCTTTGTTTGTCCCTGGTTCTACAATTTTCACTTCGACATTGGGTAAAGGACGACCAACTGTTTCCACTCTTATTTCTATTGGGTCATTTGTTCTTGTTTGTGTGATTACTGGTGATGATTCCGTTTGACCATATGCAATGGTAATTTCGGAAGCACCCATACGATGAATGACGTCTTTCATTACTTCTATTGGACAATTTGATCCCGCCATAATGCCCGTCCGTAAATGCGACAGATCAAATTTATCAAAATCAGGATGGTTTAATTCTGCAATGAACATAGTTGGAACACCATGCAATCCTGTACATTTTTCATCCTGGACCGTTTGCAATACTTGTATAGGACTAAACTCTTGGACTGGAACCATGGTTGCACCCACAGATACACATGCCATTGTGCCAAGAACGCACCCGAAGCAATGAAAAAAAGGAACTGGGATACAGAGTCTGTCATCCTTAGTCAAAAGCATACATCCTGCAATATTATATCCATTATTAACTATATTATTGTGGGTTAACATAACACCTTTCGGAAAGCCGGTTGTTCCTGAAGTATACTGCATGTTGATGACATCATCCGGTTCAAGTGTATGTAAACGCTGATTTAGTGCGTCCTCTGAAACATCATTGCCCATTTCCACTATATCTGCCCATGTAAACGTCCCTGGATAACGCTTCTCACCGAGCACAATCACATTTTTCAACTTTGGAAGTTGCTTACTTACTAAGTTTCCAGGTTCACAATGGTGAAGCTCTGGACAAATTTCATATAGTATTTCAATATAGGATGAATCACGGTATTTTTCCATCAAAATTATTGTATTTGCATCAGATTGGTGCAGTAAGTATTCTAATTCAGCAGTACGATAATTCGTATTTACCGTAATTAATACGGCTCCCATTTTTCCTGTTGCAAATTGACAAGTTAACCACTCAGGAGTGTTTGTTGCCCAAATGGCAATATGTTCCCCCTTCTCTAAACCGAGTTTCATCAGCCCTCTAGCAGCCTGACGGCACACATTATTAAATTCACGGTAGCTCCATCTTAAATTTCTATCCGCATAAACAACAGCCTCGTGATTAGGATAAAGCTTTGCTTTTTCTTCAAGGAGTTCTCCAATGGTTACATTCAGCAAGCTTGACATAAAGCATGATCCTCCTTTTAAATAATTGAAATCACTATACTTTTATATTATCACGTTTTTCAGAATTTTAGAAATATACACTGATTCTATATCTGAAAATTTATATTTTTAAAAATAAGGGGTTCTCAAACCTCTATGAAAGAGATAAAATAAAAGGAATTAAATTAAATAATTTCCACTAGGAGGTTTTGTCATGAAAATTATGAGTAATGAATTGTTGGTGGCAGCCTATCGTGACGCTAAAAAGAAAGGTCAAGATCAAGAGTGGATTGATTTATTAAAAACAGAGTTAAAAAAGCGCGGTTTAAAACCAATTACAATAAAATAAAAGTAAAGTAGCGTGTGGCAATGCCACACGCTTTATATTTTCATTCACTTCTTGGTTTTGCTGGATTGCAATTAGGTATTTCGGTATTTGCAGTTTCAGCAAGCTTTATTAAATAATAGCATTCCTCACGGAACATATGATCAGCCATTAAAACAGGAAACGTGCTAAGAACCTGATTTGAAATTTCTAATTCAAAGATCTCTTTTAAAAAGATCTGGAACATTTCCATTTCTAATTTAACATCTTGATTCATTTTTTTTAATGCAGGAAACGTATCCAAACTGGTTCGCAAGTATCCTGTAAATACTACTGCCTTTAAATAAAATTGCTGAAATTGCTTTACAAATTCTTTGCTTTCGAGCTTTAGTTTATGCTCTGTAGCATCCATTTCTGAATGAATAGCACCGGCATGGCCGAATGCATCCTGTAGCCATAATAAATGATGATGAAGCTCATGATAGATTGGTGGCTTTTCACCTTTTTGAAGATATTGTAATAAACGCTCATATTCCTCCAATTCATTCACCATATGGCTTAAAAAAGTTGGTGATAAATGGATTTTAACCTTTCCAACTAGATGCCTTTCTATAAGCAATAATTTAAACTGCTTTAATTTTTCCACTTGTGGAACTGCCTCAGATGCTAGTGTGATTAAAGAGCTTTCATCATTGAGTGAACGAGCATTTTGCAGCAGTCTGTCAAATACATGTTTAAAATAATCTGCTTCCCTTATATATTTATCCTCTGAAACACTTAAAGAATCCAAAATGAATCTTGAATGATCGCCAAGAATTTGCAGCCAAAACTCATGTTCAAACTTTGCTGTCTGTATAAATGTTTTCACAACTTCCCTCCTTTTCCCTTTAAAGTTTATTCCGTTATTACCTTGTCTTATGTAAGGCTCTTTTTTACACTATGTTTCTTTTTGAGTAGAAAATCTTATTTAGATCATAGTTGACTATCAAGAAAAGATTCCAGGAAACCAATACTACTTAAGCTTTAAAACCATCATTATTTTTAGGATTTTTAGGATTTACACAATCTTTTATAAAAAAAAGACAACCACATAAAGTGATTGTCTTAATAGGAAATATTAAAAATATTATACTTCTAGTAATAAGTCTTCTGGATTTTCAAGTAATTTCTTAACAGTTGCAAGGAATCCAACTGCATCCTTTCCGTCAATAACTCGGTGGTCATAAGAAAGTGCCACATACATCATAGGACGGATTTCTACTTGATCACCAACTGCTACAGGGCGTTTTACAATAGAATGCATACCAAGGATACCAACTTGAGTACCATTAATAATTGGAGTAGAGAATAGTGATCCGAATACCCCACCGTTTGTAATAGTAAATGTGCCACCTTGTAAATCAGCTAAACCAAGTTTATTATCGCGTGCTTTCTTCGCGAAACCAGCAATATCTGCTTCGATTTCAGCGAAGTTTTTACGGTCACAATCACGTATTACAGGAACAACAAGACCTTCTTCCGTAGACACAGCAACACCGATATCATAATATTTCTTGATAAGTAGTTCGTTTCCTTGAATTTCAGAGTTTACATATGGATATTTTTTCAATCCTGCTACTACTGCTTTTGTAAAGAATGACATGAATCCTAGACGTGTTCCATCATGTTCCTCTTGGAACTTGTCTTTTTTACGCTTACGAAGCTCCATAACGGCAGTCATGTCGATTTCATTAAATGTAGTAAGCATTGCCGTATTTTGTTTTACTTCTAATAGACGATTGGCAATAGTCTGGCGGCGGCGTGACATGCGAACTCGTTCAACAGGCTTGCCATCCTCTTGGCTTACTGCTGTTTGTGCACTCTTTGCTGCTGGAGCAGGTGCTGCTGCTGCAGGTTGTGCTGGTTGGTTATTATAAGACTCAACATCTTGCTTGCGAACACGGCCTAGCGGATCTACAGTCGGAACTTGTCCTAATTCAATACCTTTTTCACGAGCTAGTTTACGTGCTGCTGGAGAAGCAATAGTACGATCCTTCTTATCTTCAGATACTTCTTCTTGAGCTGCTTGTGTAACTGCTTCTTGTTTTGGTTCTTCCACTTTTGCTTCTACTGCTGGAGCACTTGCAGGCGCTTCTCCTCCTGCACTTACAATGGCAATTACTTGACCAACTTGAACAGTATCTCCCTCTTCAGCTTTTAATTCTTGAATAACACCAGCTTCTTCAGAGATTACTTCCACGTTCACTTTATCTGTTTCAAGCTCAACAATGTATTCCCCTTTTTCAACATACTCTCCTGGTTTTTTTAACCACTGAGCAATGGTTCCTTCTGTAATTGATTCAGCTAATTCAGGCACTTTAATTTCAGCCACGATGATGTCCTCCCTTAAATATTCATTGCTATAGATTTATCGTTTTCAGGCATACCAATTGGTGGATGTGTAGCATAGGGGAAAAACATTTCATAGACGCTTTTTCCCCTAATATGACATTCACATCCTGAAACTTTTTTACTTATTTTGTAAAAGCTTCGGTTACAATACGGTTTTGCTCTTTCTTATGAACAACTGGGTCTCCTTCAGACGGACTAGAACGTCTTGGACGGCCAGCATATCTAATATTAACGCCTTTTGGTGCGATTTCACGCAGATGAGGATCTACAAATGTCCAACCGCCCATATTTTGAGGCTCTTCTTGCACCCAAACTAATTCTTTTAGTTTCTTAAAGCGTGCAATAATTTCCTTGATTTGCTTTTCAGGGAACGGATACAGCTCTTCTACCCTAACAATATGAAGCCAGTCAAGATTTTCTTCCTCACTTAGACGTGTTTCTAAATCAATAGCAATCTTACCGCTGCACAACACAATTCTTTCTACTTTGTCAGCATTGCTACCAAGTCCTGCTTGCTCTAGAACAGGTTTAAATTCACCAGTAGTTAATTCATTCGCATCAACAGAAGCTAATGGATGACGAAGTAAACTCTTCGGTGTCATTAACACTAATGGACGAATTTCATCCTTAAGAAGCATAGCAGCTTGACGGCGCAGGATATGGAAATACTGACCAGCTGTTGAAAGATTTGCGACAGTCCAGTTATTTTCTGCTGCCATTTGCAGATAACGTTCCATTCTTGCACTTGAATGCTCAGGTCCTTGTCCTTCATATCCGTGTGGTAGAAGCATCACAAGACCTGATTTTTGGCCCCACTTTGCACGACCTGCAGAAATAAATTGGTCAAACATTGTTTGCGCCATATTCGCAAAATCACCAAATTGCGCTTCCCAAATAACCAATGTTTCAGGAGATAATACATTGTATCCATATTCAAAACCAAGTACTGCAGTCTCAGTCAATGGACTGTTGTATACAACAAATGATGCATCAGTATCTTGTAAATGGTGAAGAGGAATGTACTCTTCCCCTGATTTCTCATCATGCAGTACAAGGTTACGCTGTGCAAATGTACCGCGTTGAGAATCCTGTCCTGTCATACGGATTGGAGTTCCATCTTGAAGAATCGATGCAAATGCAAGTGATTCAGCATGGGCCCACTCAATTTTTCCATCTCCATCGAAGACGTTTTCTCGGCGTTTCAAGATTTTATCTAATTTCTTAAATACGTTAAAGCCCTCTGGCCATTGTAATAGTTGAGTATTTAAGTCTTTTAAAACTTTTTCATCAACTGCCGTTTTCACAGCAGGGAATCCGCTTACTACATTTTCCGGAGGATTCATGATAGTGTCAGGATTTTCATCTTGACCCGGCACCTTATCAAATGCAGCTTGTAATTTCGAATTAACCTCGTCCTCCAACTGCTTTGCATCCTCTTTACTTAGCAAGCCTTCATTCACTAAACTTTCAGCATAAATTGTACGAACAGTAGGATGTTTGCGTACAATATTATACATCATTGGATTCGTCGTCATCGGTTCGTCTGTTTCATTATGACCGAATTTACGGTATCCAATTAAGTCAATTAAGAAATCTTTATGGAATAAACGGCGATATTCACTCGCGAAAATCGCAGCAGCAATACAGCTTTCAGGATCATCAGCATTAACATGAATGATTGGAATTTCATAGCCTTTTGCAGCATCAGATGAATATTTCGTCGAACGAGAGTCAAAACTTTCAGTCGTAAAACCTATCATATTATTAGAAATGATATGGATAGATCCGCCAGTGTTATAGCCTCTTAATCCGCTCATATTTAATGTTTCTGTAACAACACCTTCTCCAGGAAAGGCAGCATCACCATGAACAATAATTGCTAATGATTGACTTGGATTTTGTTCCGGATAACCTCTTGTCTTTCTATTTTCTTGGGCGGCACGAGTATATCCTTCAACAACCGGTGCAGCAACCTCCAAGTGACTTGGGTTATTAGCCAAAACCACGCGGACACTTTCCTTATTGACTCGATCTGCACCAAGATGGTATTTCACATCTCCAGTCCAACCATATGTGATTCCAGTAGAACCTTCCGATGGAATGAGATCTTTATTAGGTGCATGCTGGAATTCAGCAAAAATCAACTCATACGGCTTTTCTAATACATGGGCTAAAACATTTAGGCGGCCCCTGTGAGCCATTCCGATATTAACTGTTTTAACACCGTCTTTAACCGACGAGCTAATAATCTTATCCATTAAAGGTACAAGCATATCTAAACCTTCAATAGAGAATCGCTTCTGGCCTACAAAAATACGGTGGGCAAACTTTTCAAAGCCTTCTACTTCTGTTAATCTTTTTAAAATATTTGTTTTTTCTTCTTTACTCAATTTAGGAAAAATGCTTCCTGATTCAACCGTTCTTTGCAGCCAATGTTTTTCTTCTAAGTCATGCACATGATGAAATTCATAAGCAATCTTTTTCGTATATACTTCCTTTAAATGATTGATCGCGTCAAGTCCATTCTTAACGGTAGCTGGCGCATCCGGGCAAATAAAAGAAACTGGAATTTGCCTTAAATCCTCTTCCGTCAAGTTATATTCCTTTAATTCGATTCGACGTGTATCTTTATGCGTGTTATCTAATGGATTGATGTCAGCCGCTAAATGTCCATAAGTACGAATATTGTCAGCTAATTTTACAGCGGAAACAATTTTGCTGAAAATAGTAGCTGTAGCTGGCATTTGAAAGGAAACATCAGCTTGACCATGTGTCGACAAAACTGCATTTGAAACGGTAGGAGCTCCCCATTGTTCAAACAGCTCTCTCATTTCCGGTTCAACACTGTCCGGATCATTTAAATATTGCTCATAAACCTCCATTACATAACCAAGGTTTGGGCCTGAAAAACTCTCCCAAAAACCTCTTGATGCTTGATCATTCATCTTGATAAACCCTCCAGCCTAAAGCCTTTTAAAATTTTTCGTAAAAATACTCTCCATTCAATCATATGCTTGTAAGATAGGAATGGAATGCGACATTATGTAATAAATGAATAATTGGAAAAGCAAAACGCTTACACCCCCCATTTTATCACTGTAAAGTAATAAGATAAAGGAATAAAACCATATTTTTAAAAATTACTCGAATTATGTCATTTATAAAAAAACATGGCAAAAATGTTTGAAATACAAAAATGAATTTTGCTTTCCCAGCTTCCATTATTTTTTCCATATTCATCTTACTACTATTTGTGAGAAAATCAAATGTTTTTGTATAAAAAAAGTAAAAGTAAGCCTAATTAATTCGTTTACACTTTTATTGGGCAAATGCATATATTACTGTATATATGTTTGTTGGTGTCAAATGAGTTTTGGAAGGAAGTGGGTGATGTTCCTTGTTTCCGTGGAATATGTTTCCCTTTAATAACGATATGAGTAAAATGCTTCAGCAATTTAACCCAAAAGATATGGAAAAAAGTGTGCAAGATATGATTTCCCAATTCATGCCAAAACAATGGCAAGGATCGTTTGATCATAATGATATGCTATCAAGAGCCGCTTCACTTTTTCCGCAAAATAATCAACAATCAAATAATCCTCCACCAACAAGCATCCATCCCAATGTGTTTGAAACCTTTGATGATGTGTATGTTCGCATTCCTATTAGCGAGGACATGATCCAAAAAATAAAAATATACCATACTTCAAATCAATTAATAATCGAAAATACTTCTGACGGTAACCGCGAAACCTTCACTTTACCTGCACTCGTACGAAAGAAAGGTACAACAGCGCAGTATAAAGATGGAATATTGGAAATTAAAATGCCGAGAAGCGCTGACTTGCAATACACCGAAATAGATGTGTCAGAAAGATTATAAAGATTTTAAGCATTAGCCAATAGAAAGAGCCGATGAATGTTTCATCGGCCATACATACTAAGGGGTAAGGTTAGTGTAATACTTGTTCCTTCTCCAACGATACTGGATGCCTCAATGCTTCCTGCGTATTCCTCTATTAATTTTTTGGCAATGGCTAATCCTAAACCATTCCCGCCTTTTGCACGACTGCGAGCTTTATCCACCCGATAAAAACGATGGAATATTCTAGGAAGATCTTGTTCAGGAATACCTACACCATAATCCTTCACCGTTATTTTTAATAAATCATTGCTTTGTTCTACAATAATATCTACTTTTTTAACCTTGTCAGAATATTTCACTGCATTATCAAGCAAAATAATCATCATTTGTTCAAAATGATTTTCACTAACTTTAATCATTGCACTATCTAGCTTGTCGTAGTGAAGGAAAAAATCGAAATCCTCGTGAATTAATTCAAAATTCTTCAATATCCTGTTCAATGCATTTATAATAACCGTGTTTTGATCCGAACTCTTCCTTTCTGCTTGATCTAATTTTGACAGGTCAAGCAATTCCTGCACAAGATTTTTCATCCTACCCAACTCTTGAAGAGAAGCTTGCAGGGATTCATTTAGTATATCAGGATCATTCTTACCCCACCGATTCAATAAGTTTAAATGCCCTTCCATAATTTGAACAGGTGTCCTTAATTCATGGGAAGCATCCTCTACAAATTGTTTTTGTTGGTTAAAGGTCTTTTCAATCCTTTCCATCATTTCATTAAATATATTCGTTAGCTCACCCATTTCATCCTGCGAACTACTTGGTTCCATTCTTTCCTGAAAGCCTTTATTTCGAATGCTCCGCATCTTATCCGAAAGCTTTTTCAATGGTTTAAGAAAATGTTTTGCCATTAAAAAGCCGATAAATCCACTGAGCAATAAGGAAACAGCACCTAGTATAGACATTACAATAAATAGACTTGTCATCATTTGATGATATCTTGTCAAGGGATCGATCACTTCAATGTAGCCGTTGAATCCACTGGAAATAACAGGGGCCCTCGCGATATAAATCTTTTTATTATCTTCTTCCGTCAATTCTATTGTTTTCTGCTTTACAGGTGAAAAATAAAATCTGATATCCTTCGATTTATCCTGTATTGCTACCCATTGGCCATGATCGTCAATAACAATCATTCGTTGGTCTTTTTCTAAGAATTGTTTGATTAAATCTTTATTCGTTCCTATATCATCAATCGAAGCAAAGGGCTTATTTTTATAAAAATTAACAATTTCACTAATCTCTTGACTAAGATTTTGCCCTTCTTCATGCAGCATAACCTGTCGAATTACTGTATATTGAATCGAACTAAAAATAAAAAATGTAAAAAAAATAGCGGCACTGCCGCCAAGAGACCATTTAACCTTTAAGGAACTCTTTTGGTACCAGCTGCGTAGGATATTCATTCACGCATCACATACCCGGTACCACGTACAGTCTGAATATAGCTGTCTTCACCGGCTTCATCAATTTTATTTCTTAAGTAGCGAATATACACATCAACGACATTTGTTTCTACTTCTGTCTCATAGCCCCATACTTTATTAAGTAGAGCTTCACGAGTCATCACAATATTTTTGTTTTCAAGAAGAGTGAGCAGCAAATCATATTCCCGCTTCGTAACATCTATTACTTGGTCCCTCTTTCTTACAATTCTGCTTTCCTTTTCGACATAGAGATCTCTGAATTGGTAGCTCGTCATATTGGTTTGTGTTTCATGAGACTCGATCCTTCGGAAGATTGCTCGTAACCTGGCAAGCAGCTCCTCGATAGCAAATGGCTTTACTATGTAATCATCTGCACCATGATCGAGCCCTGCTACACGATCCATCACACTATCACGTGCTGTAATCATAATAATTGGAGTTTCTTTTTCCTGACGTACTCTCCTACAAACCTCTAAACCATTTAAGCTCGGGAGCATTAAGTCAAGTAAAATCACGTCCCACTCCTCTTCTAAAGCAAATTGGAGTCCTTCCCTTCCATCGTATGAAACTTTTATCTCATATCCCTCGTGCTTAAGCTCCAGTTCGATAAAGCGCGCTAAATTTTTTTCATCTTCAATGAGCAAGATTTTCTTCATCTAATCCACCTACTAAAGCTCTAATATTTCCTTTAGTTTACTCTAATTCATCATTATAGTAAATAATCCCAAATAGGAGTATCTCCTATAAAGTCTGCTTATTTTAGAACAAAATGTTAAACTCCATCCTCTTTATTTAATATTTGTCTTAGCAGAAATGTAATCAATAAATGCATGAACAATTTCTATAGATTGAAAGGCAACTAATGACAACGCTGTAAAGCTAAAGAATACAATCGGGATAAAACGTACCCACATCTTCATCGCCTCCTTTGATTGTTCATTTATACATTATCAGCCGTACATGAGAATCTGATTAAAAATATATAAATTCTGGTTAAAAAAAATACCGGCTGATTAAGCCGGATTTAAAGAAGGAACTTTATAACGAGTAAAATATAAGGGGGGCCAAAAACAATTATCAGCAATCATACGATACAGATATTAGTTAAGACCCAAAAATATTGTACGAAAGCTTTCCTATATTTTCATGAAAGACAGATTAGAAATTCATGAGAAATATTATTTCTTTTATCCCTCAATCGGTTTCATTGCTGATATCCCCAGCAGATGATACTGCTCTAATATGTTTAATACCTGGTTTGTAGCAACTGCGATATCATCGCTATTTACTTTTTCTGACAGATTCACATATGTGGCTTCTTTATGAAGATATTGCGGATCATAATAATCTCCCATAAGCATATCAATAATATTTATATAATCGTTCCTCTCTAATGCTGCAAATATTCTTTGTGTCCACTCCAGTGATTTGACTCTCTTTGCTACGTATTGGAGTGCGCTTCTCACACTTTCCTTAAAATGTGGGTTTCGTTCATTTGGCATTACATATTCTTCATAAATTCTTTCCATTCGGGCTTCCTTTGTAGCAGTAACATAAATATGCAATGCATTATCCCGTAAAGCTAATAATGAATCTGGCTGCACAGAATGGCCGATGCGCTTACTTTCTCCTTCCATAATTACATACGGAGATCCTTTTAAAGAGAGGAGCTCTTCAAACAGTAATCCATCAAATGTTTTTTGATTATGCGGTTTACGCCCATCAATTGCTCCAAAAAGGGAACCCTTATGATTTGCCATTCCCTCTAAATCCAGAACAGGTAACCCCTTTCCTTTAAGAAGGTGTAAAATTTTCGTTTTCCCAGTCCCTGTCATTCCATGTAAAATAACGGCTTTTTTGGGCAATAAATCCGGTACTATTTCTAAGGATTTCTTCCTAAAAGCCCGGTAACCACCTTTTAATCTATATACATGCAGACCAGAAAAAGTGGCAAATTGAGCAACAGATCCGCTCCGCATACCTCCTCGCCAGCAATAAATTAATGGTCTCTTCCCTGAATCTTGAATATCTTTTATGGTTTTCATTATAGACGGAATTTTAGGGGATACTATCTCCATGGCCCGCCATTTGGCAGCATTTGCATCCACCTGTTTATATAAGGTACCAATTTCCGCCCGTTCTTCATTAGAAAACAGCGGAATATTAATAGAATGAGGAATAGAACTCTCGTAAAATTCCAATGGAGAACGTACGTCCATCGTTACATATTTATCCTTTTCAGAAAGCCACTCTTCTACTGTAATATCCTGTGACATATTTTCATCCTCCCATACTGCTTCCCTTCCATTCTATCATATCCAATTCCATCATGTGTTTAAACAAACCCACCTATTTTTGGCAATCTTTTATGAGATTTTGGTTGTTTTAACATTTTTGATATGTTAATATAAAACACAATATATGCTAAATGGAATTTATAATAAAACTACATATTGAAACAACTTCAGGTAAAGGTGTCCTTTATAGGACTTAATAGGGAATTCGGTGAAAATCCGAAACTGTCCCCGCAACTGTAAGTGTGAACGAAAAAGATTCCGCCACTGCATCTAGTGATGTGGGAAGGCTCTTTAGTAGGCAGCACACGAAGTCAGGAGACCTGCCTTTGCTTGATAGTTTCTATTCCTCGGGGATTGGGGAGATGAAACGATAGTTAAATGTATGAATACTAACCGTTTTCCTATCGTTTGATCTGCCGAACTTCGAGCAGATCTTATTTTTTTATAGGGGGAAAAAGCATGGTAGCAAATACAGTAAACACAACGCGATGGAAAGATTATATACTTGGCTTTCTTGAGCAAAGAGCGGAGCCAAATGAGGGATTCCGTCCTGTTTATCAATTCAGCTTGCAACTAATGGAGCAAAAGCCGTTGATTTCGGAGGAAGAATGGATACAACAAATTATCTTGGACTGTCTGTCCCGCTTGAATGAAGATGCAACCTTCTGGACCTATGAGGCTGCTTATTTGTACCTAGAATATTTGTATTACAAAGCAGCTCAAAATAGAGAGTACTCCCACGAAGACAAATATGGGGATTTCTATCAATTAATTAAAACACTAACAGTAAAAGGAATCTATAATCATGCACTTTTAGAGTATTATTCTAAGGATGAAATATCCGAATTAGCGAAAAAAATCGATACTCAAAAAGATTATCTTTTCACATACATAGGAATTCGCACTCTAGCGGACCGTTATTTAGCGACAGATCATCAAAAAAACATTTATGAGCTTCCGCAAGAAAGATGGATGATTATAGCAATGCAATTAATGATCAAGGAACCGAAGGATAAGCGTTTAAAACTGGTGGAGGAAGCGTATTGGGCTTTAAGCAACCTATATATGACTGTAGCTACCCCTACACTCTCAAATGCAGGAAAAAGCTATGGCCAATTATCAAGTTGCTTTATTGATACCATAGATGATAGTTTACAAGGAATCTTTGACAGTAATACAGATATTGCGAATTTATCTAAGAACGGCGGAGGCATTGGAGTATATCTTGGAAAAATCAGAAGTCGAGGAAGTGCAATAAAAGGATTTGCCGGTGCATCATCCGGTGTTCTTCCTTGGATGAAGCAATTAAATAACACTGCAGTCAGCGTTGACCAACTTGGACAAAGAAAAGGCGCAATCTGTGCCTATTTAGATATTTGGCATAAGGATATCCATGCGTTTTTGGATGCAAAATTAAATAACGGGGATGAACGATTTCGGACACATGATTTATTTACTGGTGTATGCCTCCCTGATTTGTTCATGGAGCAAGTAGAAAACCGCGGTGATTGGTATTTATTTGACCCTCATGAAATAAGACAAGTTATGGGATACTCCCTTGAAGACTATTATGATGAAAAGGATGGAGACGGCACTTTTCGTAAAAAATATTGGGACTGTGTAAAAAATGAGAAACTACTCAAAACAACTATCCCAGCTATAGATATTATGAAAAATATCATGAAGAGTCAATTAGAAACTGGTGGACCATTTATTTTTTACAGGGATGAGGCTAATAGAAAAAATCCTAATAAGCACCAAGGTATGATCTATTCTAGTAATCTTTGTACAGAAATTATGCAAAATCAAAGTAGTACTAATGTTATAGCTCAATACACTGATAATGGAAGGATTATTGTAGAGAAACAGCCTGGTGATTTCGTTGTCTGCAATCTTTCCTCTATTCATCTCGCTAGATCGGTAACTGATAACTGTTTGGAACGGTTAATTAAGATACAAGTTAGAATGCTGGATAATGTTATTGATTTAAACCAAATTCCTGTCCCTCAAGCACAAATGACGAATCAGAAATATCGAGCAATCGGGCTTGGAACATTTGGATGGCACCATCTATTAGCACTGAAGAAAATGAAATGGGAAAGTGAAGATGCCGTACAATTTGCGGACAGGCTTTATGAGAAAATAGCTTACTTAACCATTCAAACAAGTATGGAGCTTGCGAAAGAAAAAGGTGCTTATCCTGTATTTAAAGGGTCTGAATGGGAAACAGGAAAATATTTTGAACGGAATGGTTATGTTAATAATCCATCAACACCTTATGCATGGGATCGTTTACTTAAAGATATACAGCAATATGGACTTCGGAATGGTTATTTAATGGCTGTTGCCCCTAACTCCTCCACATCCATTATTGCGGGCAGTACTGCAAGCATTGATCCAATCTTCCAAAAATTCTATGCAGAGGAAAAAAAGGACTATAAAATACCGGTTACAGCACCTAATTTAAGCCCGGAAACTACCTGGTATTATAAATCAGCTTATTTTTTTGACCAAAGATGGAGTATCAGACAAAATGCTGCGAGACAAAAGCATATTGACCAATCCATCTCATTCAATATATATGTTCAAAATACAATAAAAGCAAAGGATTTATTGGAATTGCATATAACAGCATGGAAAAATAAATTGAAAACTACTTATTATATACGGTCCACTTCTTCTCTCGTAGAGGATTGTGATTCATGTTCAAGCTAATAGTTTATAAGGAGATGAAAAAATGGGGACTTCTATACTCGAAAAAAGAAAATTAATTGATAAAACAGCACCAAACCGTTCTACTTCTATTATTAATGGAACATCCTCCAATATACTAAATTGGGATGATGTTCGTTTTTCCTGGGCCTATCCAAAATATAAGCGTATGCTTGCAAACTTCTGGACACCTTTTGAAATTAATATGTCACAGGATATTAAGCAATTTCCAAGCTTATCAGAGGACGAACAAAATGCCTTTTTGAAAATTATTGGTCTACTTGCACTTTTGGATAGCATTCAAACGGATTATGCAGGAAAAGTTGCTGATTACTTAACGGATTCGAGTTTAAATGCCATCATGATTATCCTAGCCCAACAAGAGGTTATTCACAATCATTCGTATTCTTATGTATTATCGAGTATCGTTACCAAGCAAAAACAAGATGAGGTATTTGAATTTTGGAGGACGGAACCAATTTTACAGCAAAGAAATGATTTCGTAACAGATGGTTATAAGGCATTTGCCAATGAACCTAATGTAGAAAATTTATTAAAATCTATTGTGAATGATGTTATCCTCGAGGGATTGTTTTTCTATTCAGGGTTTGCCTTTTTCTATAATCTGGCCAGAAACCAAAAGATGGTAGCAACATCCACTATGATTAATTACATCAATCGTGATGAACATCTCCATGTTGATTTCTTTGTTAAAATCTTCAAGGAGGTTCTAAAAGAATACCCAGAATATGACACGGATGAATTAGGAAGATATGTTGAAAGTAGTTTTCTAAAGGCAACAGAGCTGGAAATAGAATGGGCAAGACATATTATCGGCAATAAAATAGATGGGGTTCTTCTTTCTGATTTAGAAGACTATATTAAATTTTATGCAAACATACGTTGCAATCAATTAGGATATGATAAACCATTTCCGGCTATTCGCAACAATCCCTTACGCTGGATTAAGGCATATGAAGAGGTTGATTTCGGCAAATCCGATTTCTTCGAGCAAAAATCAAGGCAATATACGAAAGTGAACTATGTAGATAATGGCTTTGATGAGCTATAAGTAAAGTATATAAAAGAAGAAAATGCCAGACACCATTAGTGTCCGGCACCATTTTAAAACAAACCAGCAAATATACTTTTGCTGGTTTGTTACTTAATTTTTCATCCTTGGATCCAGTGCATCTCTTAAACCGTCACCCATCAAGTTAAATCCTAAAACCGTTAACATGATGGCGATACCTGGAAAAAAGACGGTCCATGGAGCTTGAATAATAAAATCCTTTGAATCAGCAAGCATTTTTCCCCACTCCGGAGTTGGTGGCTTGGCACCCAAACCTAGAAACCCTAAACCAGCTGCCTCAATGATAGCTGTTGCTATTGCTAGCGATCCTTGCACTATTATCGGTGCCAAGCTATTAGGAAGGACATGGTGCAGCAGGATACGGCTATCCTTCATCCCAATCGCCTTCGCAGCAGTAATATACTCTTCCTCTTTAACAGATAGCACTCTAGATCTTAATAACCTTCCAAATGTTGGTATATTAATGATAGCAATCGCAATCAATGCGTTTTGTAAGGATGGTCCTAGCATTGCTACAATGGCGATAGCTAATAAGATACTTGGAAATGCTAGTAGTATATCAAATATTCTGGATATGATCGCATCAATCCATCTTCCATAAAAACCAGCTATAATACCAAGAAATGACCCCGCAACTGCGGAACCAACTACGGAAAAGAATCCGACCGATAATGAAATCCTAGCTCCATAAATAACTCGGCTCAATATATCGCGGCCGAAATCATCGGTTCCAAACCAATACTTCGAGGATGGTGGCAAGTGCTTGTCCTTAAAATTTTGTTCATTAATTCCGTATGGAGCGATATAATTAGCAAAAATCGCTAATAAAATAAAGAAAACAACGATTCCTAAGCCGATTAGGGCTACTTTGTTTTTCTTAAAGCTCTTCCATCCCTCACGCCACGGAGATATTAATGGCTCTTCTACAATGGGTTTCTGTGTTGCATTTGTTGATAATTCTGGCATTGATTATACCTCCTAGTGTTTAATATTTGATCCGTGGGTCGATGGCCGCGTAGAGTAAATCTACTACAAGATTGATAAGGACGAAAATCAGAGCAATTAATAGAATTCCAGATTGAATGACAGGGTAATCCCTTGATTGGATAGCATCATAAATATAATTTCCGATGCCTGGCCAACCAAAAATAGTTTCCGTTAAGATCGCTCCACCTAATAATAAGCCTATTTGCAAACCAATTACTGTGAGAACAGGAATAAATGCATTTTTCAATGAGTGTTTATAGACCACCCAAAACATTCTTAAACCTTTTGCTCTTGCTGTACGAATGTAATCGGAACGCATTACTTCAAGCATACTTGATCTTGTCATCCGAGCAATTATTGCCATCGGGATCGTTGCTAATGCAATACTAGGCAAAATTAAATGTTTAATAACAACTATGAACTGATCAAACCTTCCCTCCAACAATGTATCGATTAAATAGAGGTTTGTAATAGATTGAACAGGGTCACGTATATCATCTCTCCCAGCAGTCGGCAATAAATCTAAATGAATAGAGAATGTATATTGCTCCATTAAGCCTAGCCAAAATATCGGCATGGATACACCTACTAGTGCTAATAGCATCGCAACATAATCAAACCAAGAGTTTTGAAACCACGCAGAAATAATTCCTGCATTTACACCAACAATAATAGCGATAATCATCGCAACAACCGATAATTCAATGGTTGCAGATAAATACGGCCAAATTTCCTCTTTAATTGGAGTTTGTGTTTTTAAGGATGTCCCTAAGTCACCTTTTAATAAATCCTTTATATAATCAAAAAATTGTACATAAAGGGGCTGATCAAGTCCAAGCTGTTTGGTTAAAGCTGCTACCGATTCCTTTGTTGCATGCTGACCTAAAATCAATTGAGCAGGATTTCCCGGAATAGCATGGATCAAAGAAAAGACAATGATCGCCATTCCCAGTAAAACAGGAATTAACATGAGTAAACGACGAATTGAGTAGGCAACCATTATATACTCCCCCTTCCTACGTATGTATCTTCCTAGCAGATTTCAAAGAAAAAAGGGAAGGAGAACAATACTCCTCCCCTTTTTCACTTTGGAATAGTTTTCAAATTCCAAATTCAGTACCTATAAGCTAGCAGACTTGTAGTCACCTTCTTGCGATTAAGGGCAACAGCTGGAACTTCCTTGCTATGCTTTCTAAATCGATAGTCGAAGAGGAAGGTGAAATTTCATACTTCCATTATCACATATCCGTCCGCTAGACCTTTGGTGCTTGAGCATTTGTTTTTAGTCGATAGAAACATCTTCGAAGCTTTGAGAGCCTGTCGGATGTGGGAAAAATCCTTTAATTGTGCTTTTTCCAGCAAGCAATGGTGTTGAGTGAGCAAGCGGAACCCAAGGTGCATCCTTATGAATGATCACTTGCGCTTGCTTATAAAGTTCATTTCGCTTGTTTTCATCTGTTTCTGTTTGAGCTTGAATTAACAGTTTATGAACTTCATCATTAGAGTATTGAGAATTGTTATTGGAACCAATAGCATCCTTATCCAATAATGCATAAAGGAAGTTATCTGCATCACCGTTATCCCCTGTCCAACCTACGATGAACATCGGAGATTCTCCTTTTGCAAGATTCTCTAAATATTTGCCCCAATCCATTGTTAGAATATTTGTTTTCACACCAATTTTTGCAAAATCAGCTTGAATTGCCTCAGCTACCTTTTGACCATTTGGCATATAAGGACGAACTACTGGCATAGTCCAGAAATCTACACTAAAGCCGTTTTTATAGCCAGCTTCTGCAAGAAGCTTTTTCGCCTCATCCAAATTAAAGTCATAGTCCTGGATATCATCATTATAACCACCTACAGATGGCGGAATTGGATTCTTTGCCGGTATAGCTGTACCGCCATAGAAGTTTTCAATAATCGCTTCTTTATTAACTGCATGACTTAGTGCAAGTCTTACCTTCGGGTTATCAAATGGCTTCTTCTTCACATTGAAACCTAGGTAACCAATATTCATGGAAGGACGTTTAAAAACTTGAAGATTTTTATCTGCTTCTATCTTCTCAAGATCACTAGGATTTACACCGTCAATTAAATCTACCTCACCTTTAATTAAAGCGTTTAATCTCGCTGAGTTGTCCTTATAAACCTTTAAAATTAATTTATCTACCTTAGGTAATCCTTTTCGCCAATATTTATCGTTTTTCACGACTGTAATAGCATCATCGCGCTTCCAGCTTTCAAATTTGAAAGGACCTGTACCAACTGGATGCTCAATATACTTATCACCCCATTTTTTAATGGCAGCAGGGCTGGAAATCGAGAATGGAGTCATTGCAAGATTTTTCAAGAATGGTGCTTGAGGTCTGAATAACGTGAATTCTACCTTATACGTATCCAATGCCTTTACTTCTTTAATAACTGCCGCAGGTTCCCCTTTATAGCCGCCAAATTGAGATTGATAATAAGGGAATTTTTCTACATTTCCATTGGCCCAGCGGTCAAAGTTTGTCACAACAGCTTCTGCATTGAAATCTGTTCCGTCGTGGAATTTAACCCCTTGTTCCAATTCAAAGGTATACGTCTTTCCGTCTGGGGATATATCCCATTTCTTTGCTAGAGACGGTTCAATCTCTGTTGTTTCCTTGTTGTACTTTACCAATCTTTCAAAAATTTGCTCTCCAACTATTAAGGATTCTCCGTCTGTTACGGTGGCAGGATCAAGCTTTACAGCATCTCCGCCTCTTGCGTACACTAATATTTTTTCTTTTTTTCCTCCGCCTGTTTTGGACGAGCTGCATCCCACTAAAGCGAGCGAGAAGATGAGGATAAATACGAATACTCCCCACAGTTTTTTCTTCATCTTTTTTCCCCCTAATATTTTTTTTGTTCATTAAAATAGGTATGTTCAATCTTCAATGAAGATGACACGCAGTATAGTGGCCCTTCTCTATCTCTTTAAATTCAGGCTTTACACTCTTACATTGCTCCATCGCGTATGGGCAGCGAGTGTGAAAAGCACAACCTTTTGGAGGATTCGCTGGGCTTGGCACATCCCCTTGAAGAATAATTCTTTCCTTTTGGAATTCAACATCAGGAATTGGAACCGCGGACAAAAGCGCTTGTGTATATGGATGTTTTGGATTATTGTAAAGCTCCTCACTATCTGCAAGCTCTACTATTCTTCCAAGGTACATTACACCCACACGATCGCTAATATGTCGCACTACACCTAAATCATGGGCAATAAATAAATAAGTAAGATTAAAGTTTTTTTGTAAGTCTTTTAATAGATTTAAAACCTGCGCCTGAATGGAAACATCTAACGCAGATACCGGTTCATCGGCAATAATAAGCTTTGGATTGAGAGTTAACGCTCTGGCAATTCCAATGCGTTGTCTTTGACCGCCGCTGAATTGGTGAGGATAACGCTTTAAATGATAATCATTTAAGCCTACAACCTCTAAAAGCTCTTTTACTTTTCTTTTTCTTGCCTGTTTGTCGGTTACACCATGGACAATTAGCGGTTCTTCCAATATTTTCTCTATCGTATGTCTCGGATTCAACGAGGCAAAAGGGTCTTGAAAAACCATTTGCATTTGTCCCCGCATTTTCCTCATCTCGGAACTTGAAAGCTTTGTTAATTCTTTTCCTTCAAACGTGATGGTTCCATCTGTAGGTTCTAAGAGTCTTAATAGCATCCTGCCGGTAGTGGATTTACCGCATCCGCTTTCTCCTACTAACCCTAACGTTTCCCCTTTGTAGATGGAAAACGATACATCGTCTACTGCCTTTACTTCTCCAACCTTCTTCCCAAGTACACCACCACGGATTGGAAATGATTTTTTTAAATTTTGTATTTTAATCAACGGTTCATTCATTAGCAGCTACCTCCGTATCTTCGTGAAGAAAGCACCTGATTTTTTGCCCGTTCGGTAGACTTTTTAGCTCCGGTGTTTCCGAAAAACAGCGATTAAATGCATGTGGACATCTTGGAGCGAAATGACAGCCAAATTCAATCGATCCCGGTTTTGGAACATTTCCCGCTATAGATTCCAATCGATCCTTTTTGGTTCTCATATCAGGAATGGATTTAATTAATCCAACGGTATACGGATGTTTTGGAGATTTGAATAATGTCCGCACATCTGCCTCTTCAACAATTTTACCACCGTACATGACAATGATTCGTTGGCACATTTCTGCTACAACACCAAGATCATGGGTAATCATAATAATTGCGGTATCTGTCTCTTTATTTAACTTTTTCATTAAATCGAGAATTTGCGCTTGAATGGTAACGTCCAAAGCAGTCGTTGGTTCATCTGCAATTAAAAGCTTAGGCTCACAAAGCATTGCCATTGCGATCATTACACGCTGCCTCATTCCGCCCGAAAGTTGATGTGGATATTCCTTCATAAGTTGTTCTGCCCGGGGAAGCCCGACCTTTTTCAGCATGTCTATGGCATGGTCCCGACACTTTTTCTTTGGCCAATCTCTATGTATTTTGACTGCCTCTATTAGTTGATCACCAATCGTAAATACAGGATTCAAGCTTGTCATCGGCTCCTGAAAAATCATAGCAATTTCATTTCCACGTATATTCCTCATTTGCTTTTCAGAGGCACTTGCGATGTCTTCTCCATTAAAGACAATCTTACCTTTCACTTTACCGTTTGTTGTTGGGATAAGTCCCATAATGGATAAGGAGGTCACACTTTTTCCGCACCCTGATTCACCTACTATTCCAACGACTTCCCCTTTATTGACTGCAAAGTCCATTTCATTCACTACTGGAATAACGCCGTTATCCGTTACAAATGATGTATTTAATCCAATTATTTCTAGCACTGGACTTTCCATGTAATCGCTCCCTTCATGGCTGATATTTCTTGCAGTCGTATCTGAACAGCATTTAGCACAATTATGCTTGTACAGATAAAATTATGTAAAATCACTCGGTGTTTTCTCAATATTCTACCTTTAAATACTTTATTTGAAAATACATTTTATAAAAAATATTTAGATTTCGACAAAAAAAGAGAATTTTCTACACAATTAGTAGAAATTCTCCCAGAATTTTTCCTTTATTTTTATATTTTTTTAAAAATATTCTAATTAATTTTCATCTTTAATAAGCGATTTGTAAATTTTTGGCGCATATCCTCAGCCAACTCATTAATTTCTAGTATTTTTCTAATTCTTTCTTCTGTAAGCTGATGAAAAAAGGTCTCAATCAAAAAATGAACATCTATTTTTAATGGATGCGACTCTAATAATTGAATTTCAGAATCCTTCTCAATCATTCCTTCTTTTATGACCCGTGCAAAATATCCTGTCCTGCATGTTTCAATAATTCTCTTTAATAATTCTTCTTTATCATTATGCTTTGAAATAGTTGCACATGGAATTCTGCCCTGTGTGATTTGCACAATGGCTTCTCCTATTTGGAATATATCTCCAATGCAGATACTTTTTTCATCCATTCCAGAAACAGTCAGGTTCTCACCAAATGACGGTTTAGAAAAAGAGCGTTTAAACTCACCTTCCCATTCTTTATAATGTTCCAGAACATAAAAGCAAACTGCCCGATCTGCTCCACCATGAAAGTCAGTATTGGCAACTCCATCATCAAAAAAACCATTCTTAGATAACCACGCTTCGCTTACCGCTTTTTTATCAATACCAGTCATATATTCCTTTTCTCTATATTTTGCTGTTTTTGGCAATCCTATATTAAGGCTTTCAATCTTCATCCTTCAAACCCCTTTTTATAATAAAAGTACATTTAAAAATAAAATGATGTTGCCCTTTTATTCCATTATAAATTAGACAAATTAGTACATATTAAAAATAGTACTTAAAAGAGAGGAAATAGTAAATGGAACATGTGAATGATACTGAAAAAACGAATGCTGGCCAAGATGAAATGCGTGATAAACGATGGGCGATAGTTTCGATTGCATCTATTCCACTAATTATGACATTAGGAAATTCCATGCTTATACCTGTTTTGCCGTTAATGGAAAAAAAGTTGGATATCTCTAAGATGCAATCAAGCTTAATTATTACCGTCTATTCTATTGTTGCTATCTTTCTGATACCAATTGCCGGATATCTATCAGACAGATTTGGCAGAAAAATAGTCATCATCCCTTCGTTAATATTAGCAGGTGTAGGAGGTGTAATCTCCGCGTGGGCAGCTTGGAAAATGAATGATCCTTTTACCTTAATCTTAATCGGAAGAATTCTACAAGGCGCTGGAGCCGCTGGGGCTGCACCAATTGTTTTACCATTAGTTGGAGATATGTTCCGCAGAGACAGTGATGTAAGTGCAACATTGGGAGTAATTGAAACATCCAATACATTTGGTAAAGTACTTAGTCCTATACTTGGTTCTTTGCTTGCCGGTTTTATTTGGTTTTTACCGTTTGCCTCCATCCCAGTATTTTGTCTCATATCTGTATTGGCCATTATCTTTTTAGTAAAAAAACCTAAAGACGATAAAAAAGGACCAGATTTTAAAACATTTCTTAAAAATACAAAGGAGGTCTTTCGCCAGCATGCGCGCTGGTTAATTGCCGTATTTGTAATTGGAGCTATTCTAATGTTTGTTTTATTTGCAGTTCTTTTCTATCTATCGTCCGTATTGGAGGATAGATATCACTACCATGGTGTAAAAAAAGGATTCATTTTGGCTATTCCATTAGCATGTCTATGTCTTTCCTCCTTCATTACGGGCAAAAAAATAAAAGATAATATGGTTGTTATGAAATGGATTACCTTTATTGGACTTATCATTTCAGGAGCTTCCGTACTTGCTGTCAGCTTTTCTGATCAGTTTATTTATTTAACCGTTGTTTTTTTAATTTGTGGAATTGGAATAGGTGCTGGACTTCCTTGCTTGGATGCACTTATTACCCAAACTATCGAAAAAAATGTTCGCGGAACCATAACTTCCTTTTATAGTTCCATGCGTTATATCGGAGTAGCTGCCGGGCCTCCCGTAATGGCATTTTTTATGAAAAGCAGTATTATGATTATGTTTATGATCTTAGCTGTTTGTTGCGTCGTAGCAGCAATCATGGCGTTTGTTTCTATTAAACCAAATAAAGAAAATGAGCAAGAAAAAAATCCTGCTCATTCTCCCGTATAAGAAGCAAATTAATATGATTTGCTTCTTTCTTTATTCACAGTAAACATGGATATCAATACAAATGTTACAAACGAAAAAATTACGGGAAGAACAACTGTATGCATTCCGAATGGATTTGGATAAAAGCGGTCAATAAGTATATAACTGCACATACCAATTATCATCGAAGAAACAGCCCCATATTTGTTGCCATTTTTCCAATAAAGCCCAAGTACAATTGGCCAAATAAATACAGCTTCAAGTCCTCCAAATGAAAATAAATTAAGCCAAATAAGTAAATTGGGAGGATGTATAGCTAAAAAGAATACGGCAATTCCAACAATAGCGGTTACCCATAAACTTAGACGCTTAATTTTGCCGTCTTCCGCATTTTTATTTATGAATCCGATATATATATCTTTTACAATTGCAGATGATACAAGAATTAAAACAGAATTCACAGTAGACATGATTGCTGCCATAGGAGCTGCTAAAACAATCCCAGCTATCCAAGCAGGTAACACCTTCATTGTTACGATCGGCATTACTGTATCTGGATTGTCGATTCCTGGTACAATGGCCCTTGCTAAAACTCCAATGAAATGCATACCAAACATAATAACGCCAATCACAATCGTACCGATGATGATTGCTCTATGCATTGCTTTTGCATTCTTATAAGACATGGCTCTAACCGCAATTTGCGGAAGACCTACTACACCAACACCGACCAGAATCCAAAAGGAAGAAATATAAATTGGCGTCAAACTCCCGTCTGCACCATATGGACTAAGTAAATTTGGATTTTCCTTTCTTAAATCAGTCATCATATTTTCAAGACCGCCGCCTGCTTTTATGGAAGCAAATAGGAGAATAATGGTTCCTAAAAGCATTACTATCCCTTGAATCGTATCGGTAAAGGCTACCGCACGAAAACCGCCGATAATGACATATACCAGTACAGAAACAGCAAAAATAAATAACGCGGTCGTATATGTAACCCCTAATATTGATTGCATCAACCGTGCCCCTCCGACCCATTGTGCAATCATTGAGGAAAATAAAAAGATAATAATACTAAAAGCAGCTAGAATACTTACCCAATTGGAATTATATCGAGCCTTTAAAAAATCAATCAACGTAATCGCATTGTATTGACGAGACATTATAGCAAATTTTTTCCCTAATACCATTAACACAAAATATCCAGTCACAACCTGAGTCATCGCAAGCAATACCCATGCTAGTCCATAATGATAGGCAGCACCGGGTCCACCAATAAAGCTGCTTCCACTTCCATATGTTGCAACCATTGTCATCGCTAAGATAAAACCACCAAATTGGCGATTGCCTAAAAAATATTCCTGAACGAAGGAACTAGAAGTGTTGACATATTTAACTGCAAGTATCCCTACTACAAAAAAGATAATAAGAAAAATCAACAATGGAATAATAACTTGTATATTCATCCTACTGATCCCCTTCCTCAAAAGGAACTTCCTTAAACAGAAGTTTTACTGATAGGATGACAAGAAAAACAATGACAATAAAACCAAGAATACAGCTATAGAAAAACCAAGCCGGTAATCCTAGAATATAGGTATATTTATCTACTTTCTCTTTCCCTAGGCCATAAGCAAAGCCATACCACCATATAAAATGAATGATTGCTAAAGCAACGCCAATCAACGCTTCTTTTTTCGCAATTGTAAAACGGGCATCATCCTTCAAGCACCTTTCTCCCCCTTTTAGTTTACATAATAATATTATCGTTTCTTTATTGATGTTTCTGAATAAATTGCTCAATACAATGATTAACCTTCCGAAACTTCTTTGTTGGTAACTGATGTCCAGCCTTAATAAAATGAATTTCTGTATCAATGATTTTTGAATATAGCTGAACATGATGATTGATATAATCGGTTCTTGTTCCATAAAGGAGCATTAATGGCGCATTTAGTTGATCTATCTTACTTGTGCAATCATATGCTAAAGCTTCATGATACAAAGCTGCCCAAATATGTTGATTTGCTTTTAATATATGGGTATACAAATCCTCCTGCATTTTCTTTTCACGAAAGTGACTTAAAGAGAGGATCTTTGCAAGAAATTTTGGAAAATGCAATGCTAGGTAAACTCCTATTAAATGCTCACTTTTTAAAATTTCAGTGGTGACTTTTGGATATCCACCAGATAATATAACACCTTTCACATGATTTGGGAATTGTAATGCATATTCTTGAACAATGATCCCCCCGGCAGAATACCCAAATAAATAAATGGATTCTACATTAATCTGTTTCCGGATTGCTTCTAATTCTTCTACAAATGTCTGAACAGATATATTTGTTTCCGCGCTTGGGCTGTCTCCATGCCCACTTAGATCTGGTAAGATAAGCCTGCATACCTTTTCCAATGGTATTTGATTCTGAAACGTTTTCCTTCCCATTCCAGGAGGATGAACAAATAATATAACGGAGCCATGACCAATATCATCGTAATAAATACTTTTTTGTTGCATTTTTACTATTGGCATTGCTTTCCTCCTAATAAAGAATAATAAAGGTGAAGCAATTAGCTTCACCTTTTTATATCTTTACCTATTATTATCTTTTTATGAACAATAGAATATTGCATTTTTGCTTAGTTTTTCCGATATTTAAATTGCACTGGCTGTAAACTTTCGTCAATCGCTACCATTTTGTAGCCTTTCTTTTGAAAATATTGCAATACTTGTTCCAAATACTTTGCTGTAGTCGTTTTATCGTGCATTAATACAACAAGCGGCCGATCACTTGAGCATGAATCAACCTGTGTCTTTATTTTTTGAACAAATTGCCCGTTTGGATATTTCCAGTCATCCGAATCTATATCCCAATCCCACAGGATAAACCCTTTCGCATCGCTGGCTTTCCTAAAATCTGGAGTCATATATGGAACAGATCCATATGGTGCACGAATAAGATGAGATTCCTTACCTGTGATTTTCTTTAGAGTTGCTTCCGTTTGCTTCATTTCCTGCACAAAAGCAGCAGGTGAACGGTAAACTTTATGAATATCATGTGTTACACCATGAGAACCTACTGAATTTCCATTCTTCACTATTTGCTTTGCGGAACTGGAATATTTTTTAAGATTAGGATCTAGCATAAAAAAAGTAGCTTGTGCCTGATATTTTTTTAATAGAGTTAGAATTTGCATGGTTGCGGTACTTGGACCGTCATCAAAAGTTAAATATACTACTTTTTGTTTTTTAGTACTTGGTAATATTAACTTTTTATTACTTTCTTGCTTTATTTCCGTTTTTGCACTTACTTTTTTCTTTGTAGTGGATGACTGTTCTTTTCCTGTAGATACCTTGGTTTGTAAAGGTTTAGTATCACGCTTTTCTACCGTTGATATTTTTATAGGATTGCCGCTTATTATATCCCATCTAGGAGTTACTTCTACTCGGCTGTCATTTTTAAGAACAAACTTTTGTACAAATAAGTCCTGAGACCCATGGTTATATACTGGAAAATTTATATTAGATGAATTATTTATTGGTTTTGAGGAAGTTTTTATACTTGCTAATGCAGTGTCACTTTCTGATATTTTACTATTGTAGAATAATAGAATAGCGATGGATACAGATAATGCACAAACAATTATTTTTCCAATTTGCTTCATTTTACTGTCTCTGGATGACTGCTTCATTATATTCAATCCTTTCCAAACAATTTATTACTTTTCCGCCACTCCTTTCTATGTAAAAGAAATAATCAGCAACGAAACTTTCAATCTAGTAGACTCCAAACTGAAAAATATGTTACATATTTGTAATAATTATATCGGATTAATGTAAAATAGAACAGAGATTTTCTTTAAAAATTTCTGTAATAAGCAAAAAGACATGCTCCATAGGTTTTGCAATCTTTTCAAAGGATATGTGATATAGCGTTTGTTGATTATTGTTTGATCTGAATATACAGTTTAAATTATACTTTTCAAGATTTTATAATGTCATACCAATTCATGAAACTTTTCAATCATTAAAACGTACACAATATATTATTATTACCTGATAAATAGAGGAGCAAAAAGTCATGATTTTAAACCCAAAACAACGAACTGTGTTACTTTCAATAACCACTGAATGGCAGACTCCTAGCCAGATTGCTAATGAGCTTTCAACATTTTCCGGGGATCTATCAGACGTACAACAGGTACTCAAGGACCTTTTACGTGCTGGATTGGTGCAGATTAATCCAGTTGTTTTCGGACTTTATAGACTAACTACAGAAGGTATTAATATTAAGGAGTTAGAATTGCGAAAGAACAATTGAATTTTATATTAATTACACTGGAGATTTAAAATACATGCTCGTATAGATGTTAAAATCTTAAACATGATTTTAACTTGTTGCATTTTCTTTTATTGTTTTCAATCCTAATGGTGAATACTATCGGGGCATCTTTTCTTAATAAAGACTATTTCTTTAAGGATGTCTTAAAGTCTTCGTATGCTATTGCAACATCTTTTAAAAAAAGAGTCTTTCTAAAATAAAAAATCCCTCATAAGAGAGATTTTAAAAGCTTATTGCCTCCATTGCTTTTTCAAGACTGTATATTGGATTTTTACATGTGTATTGCTCACATACATACACTACAAATTCATGTTTATCATCTATTTTTTCCACCCATACTTGCAAATCCTTTATTCCCATTAGGTTCTTTCGGGCGATGATTATAATGTTAAATGGATGAAATCGTGTGTGATATCGATTAAGAAATTCTTCTGCTTGGTCGTTATCTGAACCCGAAACAACAACTTCCTGAC
This sequence comes from Bacillus sp. FJAT-49736, assembly GCF_018343615.1. GTDB lineage: Bacteria > Bacillota > Bacilli > Bacillales > Bacillaceae_C > Margalitia. Next base: position 1,469,927 of record NZ_JAGYPI010000001.1, read on the forward strand.
CTCCAACATATTTTGCTATGACAGCTTGTAGCATATATAGCATTCCAGTCGGATATACATTCACATCCTTCTGAAAACCAGCCAATAATTTGTCAACGATTTCCGCTAATTCAAAATCACTAAGGTACTTTGCTAATTTCCATAATTGAAGGGCTGCAACACTATTTCCGGATGGTAAGGCACCGTCAAAACTTTGCTTTTCTCGATGAATAAGTGATTCGGCATTGGATGTAGTAAAAAAGAAACCTCCATTTTGTGTATCCCAAAAATCCTTTGTCATGTGATCTTTCATTTTCAAAGCTTGCTGTAAATCCTTTACATTGTGTTCTGCTTCATACATTTCAAGGTATGCCCACAATAAAAAGGAGTAATCATCTAAGTATGCAGTAAATTTCACTTCTCCATCACGATATCTGGCATATAATTGATCATTTTTCCACAAATTTGTTTCGATAAAGTCTAAGCTTTTCCGTGCATATTCTAGAAATATTGGTTCATGAAAAGCACCCCCTGCCTTTGCTAATGCTGCTGCCATTAATGCATTCCATGAAGTAAGAATCTTATCATCAAGGTGAGGATACACCCGCTTTTCCCGTTCAGATAAAAGCAATTCCTTGGCCTTATCCAGCTTAGATAATACCTGGTCTACCGTCATTCCTTTTGACTTGGATATTTCATCAATATCCGTATGAATAAGATTTGGGATATTTAATCCTTCGAAATTACCTTCCTCCGTTATATCATATGCATCACAAAATAGTTCTCCCAAATCAAAATCAAGGATATTCAATATTTCCGTTCTGGACCAAATATAATACTTCCCTTCCATCCCTTCACTATCAGCGTCAATTGCTGAATAAAAGGCACCTTCTGCATTTGTCATTTCTCTTTTGAGGAAATTTACAACCTCATAAGAAATACGCTTCCACCGTTCATCCTTCGTGATTTGATAATATTCCGTAAGCACATATAACAGGAGCGCATTATCATAAAGCATTTTTTCAAAGTGAGGCACGAGCCATATATTGTCTGTAGAGTATCTGGCAAAGCCGCCACCAATATGATCGTAAATTCCCCCTTTAGTCATACCTTCCAGTGTTTTTTCAACCATGGTAAGTGCCTGCTCTGTTCCCGACCAATAATAGTAACGAAGAAGAAACATAAGCTCGTGCGGCATAGGAAACTTCGGTGCTTCCCCAAAGCCACCGTATTGACTGTCAAAGCTTTGAACAATTTCTTGGTACGCCTTATGTATAGCTTGATCAGATATCTCAGAGCCAGCCTCAATAGTCGAACGTTCTTTCAATGAAGCTGTTATCTTCTCTGCAATATTTTCAATGTTTTCCCTTTCCTGCAAATACTTCTCATGTATTTGTGGCAGGACATCGAGCATTCCCGGTCGTCCGTAATAACTTGTCTTCGGAAAATATGTACCAGCATAAAATGGCTTTTGTTCTGGTGTCAAAAACACATTCAATGGCCAGCCACCTTGCCCCGTTAACATTTGACAAACCGTCATATAAATGGAGTCAATATCTGGGCGCTCTTCCCGATCTACTTTTATAGATATAAAGTTGTTATTTAATAAATCTGCTACCTCTTGATCTTCAAACGATTCTCGTTCCATGACGTGACACCAATGACAAGTCGAGTACCCAATACTTACAAAAACGGCCTTATTTTCTTTTTTAGCTTTCTCAAAAGCCTCCTCACCCCAAGGATACCAGTCTACTGGGTTATAGGCATGTTGCAATAAATAAGGGGATTTTTCGTTTATTAACCGATTAGGCTGTCTACCTTCTTGTCTCATCAATGTGCTTCCTTTCTCTTTTTACTTCATGGCGCTGATTAAAGCTATGCTTACATTTTACACGACACTTAACAATAATTTGCTTTTCCCTGAATAAAATGTTCTTTTGTATAAAAATTTAGCCTGCTATTGTTTATTAATGCTGTATTCTTACCTATTATCTACTTTATTCCATAAATTATAAAACTCTTTGCACTGAAATTACCAGCAAGGTTAACTATCTTTGATGAAAATGTTGCAGCAGATCTTCCATTTCAAAAAAGAATTTTGTCTTTACCTGAAGGATATTTTGAATAGTTAAACATTAAGATTCCAAAAAGAAGAATGGACTTTATACTCATCCCACTCTTTTATTTCTTTGCTAGAATATACATTGGATTTACTCTTTAATCAACTACAGTGAAAACGCATAAAATAATGAGGGTGAAAATATGGATATTCATACATTAAAAAACTGGATTCTCTCTTTTAATTACTTGAGCTTAATCATCATTACAGCTGTTGTAATTGGAATGTTATTAATACGATGGGCTCTTCTTTGGAGTTGTAAAAAGCTTCCTAAACATCAGGTTGCGTTAAGAAGTATAGTAAATTGGTTTACTTTTTATGGAACCCTGCTCTTTTTGCTCCTTTACTTTTCAAAAGCAAAATGGATGTTTACCAAGATTTTCAAATTTGGCAAAGTAGATGTAACGCTATTCCTAATTATTGTGGCCGTTTTAATTATTTCATTAGCTAGTCGACTTTCAAAAATCTCAACTAATGTTTTATTACCAGGTATATACAATCGATATCATTTAGATAAAGGCACAAGATATACCTTTGATCGAGTTGTGCACTATTCTATTATGATTATTGCGATCATTGTCAGCTTAACGACAGTGGGGATTAATCTGAGTGCATTAACCATGTTTGCTGGCATCATCAGTGTGGGAATTGGGTTTGGTATGCAAAACATTGCTTCCAACTTTATCTCTGGGGTTATTATCTTGTTTGAAAGGCCAATAAAAGTCGGGGATCGCGTTCTGATCGATAACATTATTGGTGACGTTGAAAAAATTAATATGAGGGCGACTATCATTAAAACCGGTAATAATGAACATATAATTGTCCCGAATTCATACTTTTTAGGAGAAAAGGTCGTTAACCGTTCGTTTAGTGATCCCAGAATTCGATTATCCGTTCCCTTTAATATTGCCTATGGAACCGATGTAGAAAAAGTAAGAGACATGCTTATGGAGATTGCAAGAGAGGAAAGCTTGGTTTCGCCTGCAGTTTTATTGGATCCGGAACCATTTGTGAATTTTGTAGGTTTTGGTGATTTCTGTCTTAATTTTGAATTATCTTTAATGATATCTGATTATAATCAGCTTGGGACAATTAAAAGTAATTTAAACTTTAGAATAAATAAGCTTTATGTTGAAAATAGAATAGAAATTCCGTACCCGCATCGAGATTTGCATATAAAGAGTATTGATAGATAAGCAGAAAAATATTAGATCTTAAAATACACTACCATAAAAATGAATGTGAAGTTAGATGCTTCAGCGCAAAGAAATACGCACTGAAGCTTTTAGTTTAAGAAAAAATGTTAGTCTTTTTACTCTTTGAAACATCGAGTGATTATCCTTAAAGTGAATCCAGTCCTAAACTTTAAATCCTTCGTTGTTAGCTCATTATATACGTTTAATGTATTGCGCACACAAATAGGTACTAATCAGCCTCCACCAGCTACCATACTTTTCCCAATCCACACTTATAAAAATGACTTCAACTTAATAGCTATTATTCACTTTTCCTTTCAAATAGTACAAATCAAAGTTGGCAAAGCACTCGCTTATGAAGCAATCATATCAAGAACCCATGAATGTGCTATCAGAGCCTTATGTTTCCTTTCTCCTTCCACAGATATTCCTTAAGGAAATATAAATAATTTACTATTACTATATAATTCGGAAAAAATTTATTAATACTTCTTAATATTAATTTTATACATTAAAAATCTTTATAAGTTACACAGAACCCTTTTTAGTAAAATAAAAAAGAGCAGAAGAAAAAAAACATTTCTCTGCTACTTTTATATGTAACTCGGTTATCTATTATATCTCATTATCGACCTAACCAACCGCCATCCACTGCAAGCAAGTGTCCATGAATATAATTGGATGCTTCAGATGCAAGAAATATAACTGTTCCCATGAAATCTTCCGGTTTGCCCCAACGACCTGCCGGAATTCGCTCAAGAATTTGACGACTTCGTGTTTCATCATGAATTAAAGCCTCATTCATATCTGTTGCAATATAGCCTGGTACAATAGCGTTTACATTTACATTTTCCTTTGCCCATTCATTAGATAATGCTTTTGTAAGCTGAGCTACCCCGCCTTTAGCAGCTGCATAAGCCGGAACGGTAAATCCTCCTTGGAAGGATAAAAGGGAAGCCATGTTGATGATTTTTCCTTTTCGTTGTGGAACCATATATTTACCCGCTTCCTGACATAAAATCCAGACACTTTTTAAATTCACCTGAATTACATCATCCCAATCCTGTTCAGAGAATGAAACAGAAGGAGACCTACGTTGAATTCCTGCATTGTTTACAAGAATATCAATTTTTCCGAGAGAATGGACAATAGTTGGGATCGCATCTCGTACTTGATTAAGATTTTCCATATCACATGGGATTATGATACATTTTTGTCCTATACTTTCAATCTCTTTTTTCACTGTCTCATCATTCGGATTGCGTTGAAGCAGTGCAACTGTTGCTCCTGCCTTCGCTAAAGCAATCGCCATACTTTTTCCAATTCCTCTTGTAGCTCCCGTAATAGCTGCTACTTTTCCATCTAGTCCAAACATATTTCTTCCCCCTTACAAGCTTGGCTGAAACAGTACTTTTAATGATTCTTCTGGATTTGTCATTAATTCAAACCCTCTTTTAATTTCATCCAACGGCAATTGATGAGATATTAAAGGTGTAACATCTATTTGCCCTGTTGCCATCATATGGATAGCTGCAGAAAAATCGGAATGGGTGTAACATCTTGTTGTTGTTAATGACAATTCACGGAAATGCATCGCAGCGAGATCAATTGTTGGTGGCTGCTTGTACACGCTTACGACAGTGATTTGTCCTTGAGTTTTGCATGCATGGATCATTTGATTTGCGGTAATATTGTTTCCTGCCACTTCAAAAACCACATCGGCACCAATTCCATTTGTTGCTGTCTTTACTTCTTCCACAACATCTACATTTTTTCCATCCAAAGCGATAAAACCAAGTTCCTTTGCCTTCCCTAAACGGTATGGACTAATATCAGAAATGAAAATCTTCCTCGCACCAGCTAATTTAGCTGTCATTGCAATTAATAAACCAATTGGGCCGGCTCCTAAAACAAGAACAGTATCCCCTACTTTAAGATTAGATCTGCGTACTGTATGAATACCTACTGCTACCGGTTCTGCTACAGCGGCATGTGCATCAGAAAGATTATCCGGTACTTTATGGAGTCGGTGAAGTGGAACGCTTACATATTCAGCAAATCCACCGTGCCAATCGATCCCAATCAATCCAAGTGTTCGACATACATGTGAATTTCCAGATAAACAGGCATCACATTTTCCACAGCTAATAGTAGGCTCCACTGCGATCCTGTCACCTACTTTGAAAGTGGATTCTCCATTTATTTCTACAACAACACCGCTGAATTCATGTCCCAATGCAAGAGGAGCTTTCGCACGCGGATGTTTTCCGGCATAAATCATCATATCGGTACCGCAGATTCCTGCAAAAGATACTTTTATTAATGCTTCCCCTGATTTTGCCATTGGTTTATCCAGTTCGCCAGTCATTACATTTTTTTCAGATATATACAATCCAGCTTTCATCTTCACCATATTATTACCACTCCTATTTTCTCTTGAATACTTGTCGACAAGTTGGTTTAAAAAAATTTAGTTATCTACAGAAATCGTTTTGGAAAGAACATTGCCAACGGTTTTTCTAGTATCTTCAAAATGTGTACGATTCATTTTTTCCATGTAATCGCTGTCTTTTGAAATAAGCGCTTGAACAATGGAACGATGTTTTTCAATTAAAGAACTTACTTCATGTGTTTCTTCTGTAAATCGTCTTTCCGTTGCAACCAATAAAAAAGTGAGGATAACATTTCGTAAATTGTTCCACAAATGTAAGATTCTTGTGTGATTTGCAGCTAAAATTATTTCTAGATGGAAATGTAAATCAAGGTAGGAAAACTCAACATAATCCTGATGTTTAGCAGCCAATTCCATTTTATCCACCATTTGATTAAGCTTATTAATTAATTCTTCGTTTGGAAGTTGACAAATGCGTTGCATTACAAACGTTTCGATTAAAATCCGGACATCCTGCATCTCTTCCACGTCCTTCTGAGTTAATCCTTGAACGATCGCTCCCATTCGTTCCAATCGGATTAAACCTTCGTTGGACAATGTCTTAAAGGCCTCTCTGACAGGAGATCTGCTGATTTCGTATTCAGATGCAATCTGATTTTCGGATAATACTGTACCGATTTTAATACTGCCTTCGATTATTTTTAATCGTAGCTCACTGGCAACTTTTTCTCCCAAAGACAATCCCTGTAACCATTCGTTAGGATATTGCACTATTTATTTTCCCTTCCACTATATTTGTATTCTTGTATACAACTTTATTTAAAGTATAAAATATTGCTGACAATTTTGTAAAGTTAAAATGTAAGCGCTATACGATAAATATTTTTATAGTTTTTTAATAGAGGAATAAGGGGAGTACGCTTACCTCCCCTTATTGAATGTATAGTTAGTATATCTTCAGCGGAGAAAATCTACTCTCCATTCTTTTGAACTGGACCATCTTTTAAAGCTAAGTAAAAGCTAATAACAATGGAAGCTGCCACAATAATAAAAGGTGCATAGAAAATTAGGAAATTCTCCATATTTACTCCCCCTTACACATGTCCTTTTTCTTTTCCCTTCACATAATCCTTATCAAATAGAAATAATTTAAGGACTAAATATAACGAAGGGATTAGCAGGCAAAAACCTAAAATAAAGACAACAACTAGTGCGGTTGCCATCGCTTCATTTGTAAATGAATCATACAAAGTTAAATATGGATACAGTAGGTACGGATAATGTGACACACCATACGCGTAAAAAGCAAAAGCGAATTGTCCAATTAAAAGTGCCAATGCTATTCCATAGTTCCTTCGTTTCCATATGAATAATACAGTAATTATGAACATAATAGCGGAGATAGCAAACAAATACCATACATTGATCATGCGATGAAAATGCTCAGGATTATGTTTGCGCAGTTCCACCATAATTCCTATTACAGAAATGGCTAATGGTCCCGCCCAAATCATAGCATACTTTCTTAGTAAGCTCGTTGCTCCAACGTCATTTGCTTTATCAGCGTACCAGGTTAAGAAAACAGCCGAAATAAAAAGTACTGCTGAAATTGCGAGGACCACGATACTCCAGGTGAATGTGTTAGTAAATAGCGACCAGTAATCTAATACCGGCTTACCGTTTTGTAAGGAAACAAATCCTCCTTCGGAAATCGTTAACACAACGGATAACGCCGCAGGGATCATCAAGCCTGATGCTCCGTACATAAAAGAATATCCTTTATGTCCTCGTGATCCATAGGATTCAAATGCATAGTAGCTGCCTCGAATCGCAAGTAAAATAATCCCTATACTGACAGGTATAAGCAAGGTTGTTCCATAGTAAAAAGCTGTCTTCGGAAAAAATCCAACGATTCCTACAAAAAAGAACACTAAAAATACATTCGTTATTTCCCACACTGGTGATAAATATCGTTGGATGATATGGGTTAAAATATGCTGGCGACCAGTTAATAGACTATAGGCATTAAAAAAACCTGCACCAAAATCAATCGAACCGATGATAACATAACCAAATAGGAAAAGCCAAAGTACAGATATTCCGAGTATTTCTAAATTCATCGTACATCACCGCTCCTCTCTGCATGACGATCGGCAATTTCCTGCTCAATTGGATTGCGGATAAACATTCGACGAAGCACTACCACACTGCCTATTCCTAGTATGATGTATAGTATACAGAATAAGATAAGCATTAGGTCAACATGTTCACTGGTAGTTGCTGCATCGGCAACCTTCATATATTTGTATAATATCCATGGCTGACGGCCAACTTCAGCAAGCCACCAACCAGCTTCTAACGCAATTATAGTCAGTGGACCTCCAGCTACCATTAACCATCGGAACCATTTAGAGGAAATGAATTTCCAGTTTCTATTCATTCCAAATACGTATACTGCTGATAAAACAATCATAAACATACCGATGAGAACCATCGTATCAAATAGATAGTGAATATAAAGTGGAGGAGTTTCCTCTTTAGGAAATTCATTTAACCCCGTTACCTTCGCGAAAGGATTATTATGTGCTAAAACGCTCAAAGCATAAGGTACTTTAATGGCATATTTTACATTCTCGCCATCTGTTACACCGAATAAAATAAGACTTGCATTCTTGCCAGTTTCAAAATGCCACTCGGCTGCAGCTAATTTTTCCGGCTGATATTTAACTAAATATTTAGCAGAAAAATCTCCTATTAATAAGGCTGCAAGGGAAAAAATCAAACCTAGTTTCATAAATAAGAATAGTGATTTTTGATGGTATGGATGATTAGACCCCTTTAATATTCTATATGCTGCAATAGCGGCTAAAACGAACGCAGAAGTCATATAGGCAGTAACAAGTACATGTCCTACTTTGGTAGGCATTGCCGGATTAAGCATCGCAAGGATAGGCTGAATATTCACTAGTTGACCGTTTACAACATCAAATCCGCGTGGAGCATTCATAAATGCATTTACAATCGTTATAAAAACAGCTGACATTGAGGCACCAATGGCTACTGGAATCAACAATAATAAATGCTTTTTTTGATTTTCAAAACGGTCCCATGTATATAAATAAATTCCTAAGAAAATAGCCTCAAAGAAAAATGCAAAGGTTTCCATGAAAAGCGGTAAAGCTATCACATTACCTGCAAGCTGCATAAAATTCGGCCATAATAATGATAATTGCAATCCAATGGCTGTTCCCGTTACAACTCCTACTGCAACGGTGATGACAAAACCGCGTGCCAGTCTTCTTGCTAATAGAATATAATGCTCATCGTTCTTTTTAATACCTAGCCACTGAGCAATCATAATCATTAGTGGTACACCAACTCCAATAGTGGCGTAGATGATGTGAAATGTTAAGGTGAGTTCTGTTAAGACACGACTAAAAAATACAGCATTTTCGCTGTTCATCTATAAATCCCCCTTAGCTTGCAAAAATACGTCCAATGAATGACAAAAGCATAATAGCAGCAACAATAAAAGTTACCCATATTAATTTTTTCTCCTGTCTTTTATACATAGAAACAGCTCCTTTATTACTATATTACCTGCATAAAGTGTCTTTCTAACCAGAATTATTGACAGAATTACAACGTATTCATGATAAACATGTGAAATAAAGTATGTGTAAATAGTGAATTTCTTTCCAATCTGTGACATAATCATATTTTGCCATTTACAGGCAAGTGCGATTCAAAACCTCACTAGAAAATAACTTTATAGAGAAAAAGAGTGCTTTGATTTGTAACCATAAGCACTCTTCGTAGATTTACTATTCTTTTAGCCCTTCTTCTAATTAGACAAGCTTTTGCCCACAGTTTGGACAAAAGTTTGCCCCTTCTGTTTTCGTACCGCAATTAGGGCAGAAGTTTGGCTTTTGTTGTTCATTTCCATGCGATTGTGACTGGATAGGAGTATTTTTCGAATCTGAGGATTCATTTTGATTCATTTTATTTAACATTTGATTCGCAATATTCATCCCCATCATCATTCCCGCCATATCAGATGCAGTTCCACCACTCATTTTTCCTGAAGACATTCCATCAATCATGGAAATTTGCTGATATTTATCGATATTTCCAACCATACCAAAGGAAGCGTTTTTCGTAACCATATCTTGAATCTCTTTTGGATAGTTAAAACTCATAACATGGAATTCCGTTATAGTCATTCCAGTATCCATAATCTCCATATCTAAATCTTCTCGAATTCCTTTAGAAATTTCAAATGAATTTGCTTGAAGATTAAACATGTCCTTTCCTTCTTTTGTAATCCATTTCATCAGCAGCTGATCGAGAATAGAAGTGATACGGATTTTTATATCCTCCACTACATATTGGTCCTTCACACCTGCAATTTTATCAATTAAGGCAATATAATCAGTTACTTTAAAATTAAAGGTTCCATTAGCTCTAATCGGCATTCCACCAGGAAGTCCAGCTGTTGGGATATTTATTGCGTTTTTTGTCCCCCATTTTACAGTGAACTCCTTCGTATTTACAAACAGTACTTCCACTCTCATACCGCTGTTAAATCCGAATTTGAAGCCCTTTAATGTGGACAAGAAAGGAATAATTTGTGATTCAATATCGTACTCGCCCTCATCCTTAAATATTCCTTCAATCTTTCCGTTATTTAAAAATATGGCATCTTGGCCTGGTCGAATAATTAATTTACTTCCTTTTTTTATTTCACGATTTCCCCATTTATAGAAAATCATATCATCTCTAAATTCTTGCCATTCTACTACATTTGCAAATTGATTTTTGAAAAAAGACATTTTTCTTCTACTCCTTCTGTCGCAAGGCTATTATCAATCATTAGAACTTTCCACCGCTGCCGCTATGTGTAAAACCGCCTCTAGTAACCCCGCCACCACCGCCGCTCTTGTTATTATTAGAAGGCTTCCTCTGTTTTGTCACCGTTTGCCTAATAAACGTATCATCCTTCCTTATTACCCTTGATGTATTAGTATCCAAATATGTCCTGGCATTTACCGTCACTCTTCCTCCAGAGCGATATGCCATAAGCGCTACTATGATAGAAGCAACCCCTAGAGAGACTATTAACTGAAACCACCATTTGAATAAAATATTATCTGGGTTGATACCCGGTTTATATCCCATATAGTCATGAGATAGCTGAATAAAGGACGAAAAAGCTTGAAAATACTTACCTTTTGATATATCCGGGGTTATTTTATTTCGTATCAATTCCAACCGATTATTATCCAAGTACTTCTCTGCTTTTTGGAATCCTGCTAAATATACATTTCTTTCTTTCATATCAATAAATAGAATAGCAGTATTTCCGTTCGGCTTGTCATAGCCCGGAGCGTGATCATCATAATAATCCTCTACATATTGAACATAATCCTTTCCATCTGTTCCATTTACCGTAAGGATTATAAAAGCAGTATCTCTATCTTTGCTTTGCTCATTAGCTAAGGCTTCTAATTTTTCCGCTTCTTTTTTTGTTAATAGTTTTGCTTCATCATATACAAAACGTTTCTGATGAGGTGATGCTGCATTTACTAATTTTGTAAAAGGCAATAGTGCTATGATAAAAGCCACGAAAAGGAAAACCCCTCGTGTCATTAGCTTTTTGCTCACCAAAAGCCACCACCCATCATTAAGGAAACACATTTTAAAGCTATAAAGGATCCAGCTGCTATGCCACCGAACCACATAGCTACCTTTCCTGTACTAATTGGCGGTTTACCAACTACCTTGCCCGTTTCGCCATTCATAGCAAATGTATGCTCCGAATGATTATAGTCGTAGCTAATCATCCAAACAGGCAGTAAAACATAGGAGCTTTTTACACTGTTCGTTGCTATTTTTTTATCGTTAAAATGAATAGTATCATAGCCTGATAATGTGGAATGAATATAGGAATCGACATATTCTTTCACCTTATCCTTTGCCCGTGGAAACAAATCTTTATCCGTATAATTGTATTTCTCCGCAATATACCCAGCTAAGTATGGAGTTTTAAAATCCTTCAACTGATCATAAGGGTAAGGCTCTAATTTATCCATTAATTCATCATTCATTTTCTCTGAAGCATCCACTGGAATTTTACAATAATCTAAGTTGATATCTCGGAATGCTTCATAATAGCTTGTTTCCGTATAAATATAGTCCCCTCTAGTATATGTTCTTACCTTAGTACACATTGCACTTACCTTTACTTTATTATTTAAATCAAATAACCAAAAAGGAACATACATACCAGTCATGCTTTTTATTCTATCAGCATTCATAAATCCCTTTGGAGTAAGCAGACCTTTTCTGCACCATTTTTTAAAAGCATTGATTGCCTCTTCTTTACTAATCGTAAAAGGTATTACTTTCGCGGGGGCAAGGCTACCCGATAACCGATCGGCAATCACAACGCCTGAACCGCAAAAACTGCAAGTGGTGGCAACTGTCTCTGCCTCCGTAATTAACACGGCACCGCAATTTTCACAATGGTATTCCTTTGCCTCATCCACAGAGAATCTTGCCGAAATCAAATCCTCTGGATAATTTTCTATATTCTCTTGTCTTCCGCAAGCCTCACAAGACAAATTTCCTGATGCACTATCAAAATTCATATCATTCCCGCATCCAGGGCATTTATATTGTAGTATCATATACTAATCGCCTCTTTATTTCATAAATTAAAAAAGAGCTTTTCATTCTAAAGCTGTAGCTAAAGAGGGCTACAGCTTTTAACAAACTACTATCCGTTATTTTTTAATTTCTCCTTTAGTGCATTCAGCTCATTTTCGACATCAATGCTGGCACTGTCATACTTTGCTGTAAGATCTTCCAAGTCATCCTTTGGACCAGCATTTAATTCAGCCATTGCGTTTGCTTCATCTAAGGCACGATTTACCTTATCTTCCATGCGTTCAAACGCAGAAATGGAGTTTCCTGAACTTGCTGTACTTGCACCAAGCTTATTGATCCTTTCTTGTGTCTTCGCTACCGACCATTTAGCTTTCAGCATATTTTTTCTAGATTCCAATTCTCCTATATCAGCAATTAATTTATCATGCATTTGCTTCATTTGTTGAGAGTTAGAGGATGCCAGCTGATATGCTGATTGCAATTCGGAAAGTTTTGCTGTTAGTTGACCTTTTTTCTCTAAAAACTTTCTCGCATCTCCTTCATTACCCGCTTCCAATGCTTTTAATGCATATCGCTCCATTTTCTCTACTTCTGCTTGACACTCATCCAACTCTCTTTTGGAACGCTGTTCTTCCGCCATCACAGATGCCGTTTCTGATTTTACTTTCCCTAAATCCTTGTTAAGGTTCCTCAAATATTGATCAATCATTTTTTCAGGGTTTTCAGCCCTATCTAATAAGGCATTTATGTTGCTTGACATGATATCCTTAAATCTTGTAATAATGCTCATTTTCCCATTCCTCCCCTAATATACGGTTTTTCATATTTCCGTTGTACAAACCGGTTGGAGTTCAATACTACACTATACTGTCTTATTTAAAAAAAGTTTCATTTTTTTTAAGGCTCTTTTCTTAATCTGCATCGTTTTGCAGTGAAACAAGTTGATATGTGAATTTTAAGTTCTTCAGCTATTTTTGGTAAGTTGTAGCCTTCAAACATCATTCGAAAATATTTAGCCCATTTCCCAAGATATCGTAAACCTGTTAAATCATTAAATGACTTGCAGCAGTCATAACAATAGTAATGCTGTCTCCCACGTTATTTCCCGTTTCGCTTAACCTTTACACTTCCACAATGAACACAACCAAGACCTTTGCTAAAGCGAGTTTCTCTAATCGTAGTGTATGTGTCAGCTATTTCTTCTTCATCATTAGAGGCACAAGATATAATTTGCATTGCGTTCTTTAGGATTTCAAGGTTTAAAGGGAATCGTTGAAAGTGATGAGACCTTTTTCAAAGAGTCTTTTATAGGGCGTAAAGTTGAAGGTAGAGACCCAAAAAGAGGTATTAGTAGTCTTAAGATTGCTGTTGTAGTTGCACAAGAAAGTAATGGTCAAGTAGTTGTTAGAAAAGCTGGTCGTGGGCGAGTCCGAGCAGAAAAAATAGATGCTTGGGGAGTACATAGACCCCTCTGCTTTGTTATGCACTGATACTGCTACGAATTATAAAAAGTTTGCTTTGGTTAAAGGTCTAAAACACGAAACAATTAATGTCAGCAAAGAAGGGTATGTTAAAAAAGGCATTTTCCATGTTCAGCATGTCAATAGCTTTCATAAACGTCTTGGAGATTGGATGGATAGATTTCAAGGGGTAGCCACTAAATATCTCGACAACTACCTAATACTGGTTCAAATTCCTACAACAGAATAAGAAGTTAGCTACTAAGGATAGAATAAAAAGTATGATGTTAGGTTCCTGTTGAAAGCCTAATTACATTACAGTTAAATATTCACGAGAAGTATAAATATAGTTGGATTAGAACAAAAAAGCCATATCAATTGATATGACTATAAAGGAATGTTATTCAACTAACGCATCAGTTATTTCAACAACTTGTATATAATATTGTTCTTACTTTTACTATTTAAAGACTATTTATAACATTTGGTTTGCGATTTTAATAATATCTTTCTTGCGCTGTTCAGAGGAAATATTCTTGTTATTGTATCCTATTTCGTAATAAATCCCATTCTTTTTAAATGTAAGATTTCCATTATATTGACCAACTACTCCATCAGCTAACTTAACTTCCTCACTAGTACCACTATACTCTACTTTAAAATTGTGGATAGAAATTATTAAGATAATCATGTCATCACTATTCTTTGAAAACGATGTAAAACTAACTCTCAATTTTTCCCCATCATGTTTAAAGTCATCTATTGTAGAAATTCTAAAAGGTGTAGCATCAAAGGGGATATCGCTCGGAATTTTCACCTTAAACGGAAGTGCATCTAACGCCTCTTCTAACGAGGAAGCCTCATAGCTTACTGGTATGGTTTTTAATTGTTCCTCCGTAAGATTTCCCTTTGGTTCAACTTTTTTTAAATTAGATGTATCTAAAGTGTCATAATTAATATGTTTACAACCAAATAACAAGACAATCATCAATATTGACACTAACCATGCTTTTTTCTCCAAACCACATTCCCCCTTAACTAATTCTAATGTTATTTGATGAAGTGTTATTACCCACTTTTTAACATCATTTTATTATATATATTTCTATGCTATTTTTTTAAATCCTTTTTCAACTAAACTGCCATTATGTTGAACAAGGACCAATAATTAATAATCTACAAATAACAATAATTTTCCTTTACTAATACATATTTTATAAAGCAACAAATTTTACGAAAACAGCCTTTTAATAAAAGGGATGTCTAGAAAATAAACCAAGTCATATTCTATACAAAAACAGTCTATTATAACATCCCGATCCTATACTATAAAATAGTGAATATAAAAAAGAGAAGTAGTGGATCAGCTTTCTTGATCAACGTACTCCTCTTCTTTTTTAACACAATAATGTGTATAATTACCATCCTTGATTTCTAAGCAATTTAATTGGTGACCGTAAACACATGCACCATCAATCCCAATTTTTTTATTTCCGTAAAAAATATTTGGATCATTATGTAGAATGTAAGTAGGCGTATGGCCATGTATAATTGTTTGATCAAATGGATGATCAAAATGCAAAAAAGGATCTCTAATCCAAATAAATTCATATTCACTAGTATTTTTCCAATCATCATAATTTGGATTTATACCAGCGTGTACAAATATATATTCATCTGTTTCATAATAAAATGGTAAGTTAGCCAAAAAGTCAATAAGCTCCTTATTTTTAGCTAAAATTTCTTCTGCCCATTTTCGATAAGTAAGTTCTTCCGACCCTTCCGGTATTTCCCTTTCAATGTCAAAGGATAAAAAGGATTGAATCGTTGCTAGACCTCCATTCCGAAAATACCTTTCAAGCGTTTCTATTGGTTCATCGAGCCAATCACAGAACATTTGATCATGATTACCCCTTAATGCAATTACTCCGAAGTTTTCTACTAATTCCTTAATATATCTCACTACTGCTTTACTGTATTTTCCTCTATCTACATAATCACCCAGTAAAATCAATTGGTCTAAATTCGGATTAAATTCGGCCATATTTAGCAGCTCTTGAAACTCCTTTAAGCAGCCGTGAATATCACTAATTACTAGTATTCGTTTATCTATTATATCCATCTCCACTCTGTAAATCGTGCATATAATTATATGAATAAAACCATTTTACCATATATTCATTATTGCTAAATATATATTACTATCTGTTTTTTGATAATAGAGAGTAATTTAATTTATTTTAATCCTGCGAATATCTTTCTATTTACTGAATACATTGGTAAAAAAAAGATTCGGGGAGTTAAAATGAACCTTTATGAGTATCAAAAAATGAAAGAAGTAAATGAATTAATAGAAAATAATATCGAAGAATTAAATATCATACGAAATAGAATTAAACGCAGTTTAAATGATTTGAAACGAAGTCAATTTTCTAAAAAAACCGAGCAGCTCGAACGTTTACTCCATGATAACGATATTAAAATAATGACATTAATTTTATTACAAGAAAAGGTAAAAAAAATCATGCATTGATGTAAATAAGCAAAGACAAGAGGCTTGGATATCTCCAAGCCAATTCGATTATTGAGTTAAGTATTTGTCTAGTTATAGGTCCTCAATCTATATATATTGTCCAATATACATGGACTATTAGATATTTCAGAGTGTGCAATCCAACTTTTATCCAAAAGAGAAGCTCTATAAACAATATGGAGTGCGCACTACGTTTTCTTGTCCCACAGACAAGCCCCATTAGATATTTTAAATACCTATAGCCAACGGATCTCTACTTCTTCTCCCACATAATAAACAGGTAGACTTACTCCATGCAGTGTTTCTAAACTTGCACATCAATGACTAGGAAACGTGAAACTACATTTCAAATTTCACTCATCCGTACACTAGAGAAGTTGTTATTTCGCTTTTCATCTGGATTGAATAAATTCCTGCACCCAAGCACCATGGTAAAATCCTACACCGATATAATTATATTCAGCTTTTAAAATATTGGCGCGATGCCCGGAAGAATTCATCCATGAATTCATGACTTCTTGAGGAGACTTCTGGCCTTCCGCGATATTTTCTCCTGCCGAGATAAAGCTGATGCCGAATGTTTTCATCATCTGAAAAGGAGAGCCATAGTTTGGACTATTATGGGAAAAATAGTTAGAGTTAATCATATCCATAGCCTTTTTCTCTGCCATATTCCGCAAATCAGCTCTATGCGAAAGCGCACTTAATCCCCTTTTTGCTCTTTCCTTATTCACCAGCTGCACAACTTGATTCTCAAATCCTGTTGGACTTGCTGCTGTCTCCCTCAACCTAATTACTTCACCAATGTGCATATTTCTTGGTTGAACCGTAGGGTTTAAGGCCATTAATTTTTTGTAATCCAATCCATATCGCTTGGCGATAAACCAAAATGTATCTCCCTTTGACACTTTATAGTAATCAAATGGTGGTTCTTTAAACATTTTTATTTGCGCCATGGAGTTAAAGGGTAAAACAAATAAGCTAAGCAATAATAGAACAATAATTTTTTTCAACATAATTGCCCCCCAAATTAGGTAATATTATACTCCAAATATTTTGGCATCTTTTCACGAAAATATCCCCTTGCGCAAAAAAATATTTTTATAACCAAAAAGAGGATAAACCCATATGGTCATCCTCTTTTTTCTTCTTAATTATTATCATCTACAGTTGTATTATCTTGACGCTGGTCAACTGTATAATTGTAGTCATCTCTATTTACCGGAGTAAAACCCTTCGGTGTATAAAAACGGAGTAAATCATCATATACCACTTTATCTGATAGGCTTAACATCGTCTTAGCTTCATTATCACTTGTTTCGCAAAGCTTGCTGTCTACTAAGGCACCATCTGGATTACTGTAGCATTTACCACTCACTTGTGTATACTGATTGTTTACAAAATCACCATTTCGGAATGGAACCAGCTGATGGTGCTCTTCCGATAATAAGTCCGATCCGAATGAAATATAGTCCTTTGTATTAATCCCAAGCAAGTGGAATAGAGTTGGGCGTACATCTACTTCACCACCATACGTATGGTCGATATGCCCCTTCACACCAGGTACGTGAATAAATAATGGAACTCTTTGCAGTTGTGCATAATCAAAAGGTGTAATCTCTTTTCCCATAACATTGGCCATTGCTTTATTATGATTTTCAGAAATACCGTAATGATCTCCATATAAAACAATAATCGTATGATCATATAATCCGGATGACTTTAAGTCATTAAAGAATTGCTCTAATGCCTGGTCCAAATAATGAGCAGTTTGAAAATAATTATCCACATATTTATCGCCAAAATTTCCTTTTGGAAAATCAGATTCTTCCCTTAACTCAAATGGAAAATGGTTCGAAAGAGTAATAAACTTCGTATAAAACGGCTGTGGAAGGCTCTTTAAATATTCCATTGACTCACTGAAAAATGGTTTGTCTTCCATTCCGTAATTTATGGTGTTCTCTTCACTCATATCATAATAATTGGCGTCGAAAAACTTTTGATATCCTAGTGATTTATACATATCATCGCGATTCCAGAACGTTTTATAATTCCCATGAAATACCGCTGTAGAATATCCTAATTGATCAAGAATAGCTGGAGCCGCCTGATAAGTATTTTGAGCCTTTGTTGTGAAAACAGCACCTTTTGGCAGCGGAAACAATGAATTTTCCATCATAAACTCAGCATCGGAAGTTTTTCCTTGACCTGTTTGATGGAAGAAATTATCGAAATAAAAATAATTAGAATCATGTGTTAATTTGTTTAAAAATGGAGTTACTTCTTGCCCATCTACTTTATAATCAATGACAAAATTCTGCAGGGATTCCATTGATACATAAATAACATTCATTCCCTTAGCAACACCAAAATATTTCGGATTAGGTTCTGAATGATTTGCCTTAATATAATTTTGAACATCAACTATATCACTGCTATCCGCAAATGCTCGTTGTGCAGATGACTTTGTCGTTTGAATTGCATCATAAATGGTGTAATTATATGCTCCAAGATATTTAACAATATAGTTTCGGTCAAAAGTACGGGTTAATAATTCTGGGCGATCTGCCTCTGCAAGACCTAAATTAACAATAAAGAATGCTAAAGCTGCTGCAAAAAAACCATAAATTGTTCTTCGATTTAACTTCTCGTAGGAAACCTTCACAATCTTAAATACTACTAAACAAATGATAAACAGCGTATCAAGAAAATAGAGAGCATCATGTGGCTTCATTAAGGCAAGGGCACTGCCACCGAGATCACCAAAGTTTTTTGTCTGAGTCAAAACCGGAATGGTGATAAAATCATTGAAGAAACGATAATAACAAACATTTGCATATAATAAGATAGAAAGCAACAAATGTATGATGATTAAGCTTAATGAACGCAGCTTTCCTTTAAAAAACAAGGAAATGGCAAAAAAGAATAAAGCAGAGCTTATTGGATTGAAGAATAATAAAAATTCCTGCATCGCATTTTGCAAATCTAGATTAAATTCTGCTTTGTAAACAATATATGTTTTAAACCAAAAAAGTACAGTTGCAATAAAAAGTAAGGAAAACTTTTTATTTAATAAACTACGAACTTTTAATTTGAAATGTTGCACTACTATAAACCTCCTAATCGCCAAACGATGATTTTAAGGTTATGAACACAAAAATACTATTTTACTTCAACCATTTTAATACTTTATAAAAAAAAATCAAGTATCAAAATGCAAAATAGTAATTCTATACCACTTCTTTTATACCCTTATAAGTGTATATTTAAACATATTTTTCCGCGTTTTTTGCCGAAAATTTTAAAAAAAAAAAAAAACTGCCATTATAGGCAGCTTTTTAATAAAATTAAAGTTTTACAACGTTATCAGCTTGTGGTCCACGTTGTCCTTCAACGATATTGAATTCTACACGTTGACCTTCTTCTAATGTTTTGAATCCTTCACCAGTAATAGCACTGAAATGAACGAATACGTCGTTTCCGCCTTCTACTTCAATGAATCCGAATCCTTTTTCGCTGTTAAACCATTTTACTGTACCTTGTGTCATGTATAGACAACCTCCAAAAATTTTTTAATATGTTACTTATATTTACGCAGTAAATAAAAATTCACATATTATAAAGAGTATCCACACCAAAAAAGTAGTTACTCTTTATAACATGTGAATCATAAACTCCATAATTTCTGATCAAGCAAAAAATTAAAATATATGATTAATTGAGTCATCTCAATTTATGAACAGTAAAAACTAACTAGATGTTTATCAAAACAACGAAAGCCCTACCTCTCTTTCGTCCTTGCGACTCCGCTGATCGCGCCAGTTGAATTGTAAATTATCTCCTAGCGGAAAAGGAACGAAGCCTCTAACATTTAACTTTAATCTTATATTATAATATAACAATAATGGGTAAAATGCAAGGTAAAAAACGAAAATCCAAGTTTCTGAAAAAAAGAGGCTTATCATAAAAAATGGCACCCACTTCTTCAGCAGATGCCATGTTAATCGTTTATTCATTTACTTAAATTATTTGGACAATGATTTTGTATTTCTTTTACCAGAATCCACCGTAGCCACCGTAACCAGGTCCATAGCCATAACCGCCGCCATACCCACAGCCGCCTCCAAGGTAGGCTGCCCCCACTATGACAAGCAGAATAAATAATACTACAATAAACGCGAAGCCTCCAGCGAAGCCTCCACCATAACCGCCATCCATAGAATTACCTCCTTTTTTATATGTCACTTATACATTATTCAAAGGAAGGTTGTTTGTCGTGTAAAATATCCAAATTGGGCTATATTGTATGAATGCCTAACGTTATCATTTCTTGCTTTTCCCTTCAAAATATGTAAATGCAATCATACAAATCAATATCCAGAATGCCCCTGCCAAATATCCACCGACAACATCACTGGGATAATGAACACCTAAATAAATTCGGCTAATTCCTATAATGATCACTAGAAATACTCCAATAATCACCCCTATTATTTTTGCCCATAACCTGTTATACACCTTATATAGTATGAATGCTAAGCTTCCATATAAAATCATCGAACCCATAGAATGACCACTTGGAAAACTATAGCCGCTTTGTTCAATAATTGGTTGAATATCTGGACGTGCACGTTTGAAAATAAGTTTTAAAATTTGATTAAATGCTCCCGCTCCTAATGCAACGGTAATGGCTAAATACATCGCTAGTAATCGATGACGGGTTATGTATAAACAAATACAAGCAATAAATGTAATTAGTGCTACCCCTTTGACAGACCCGAAGAATGTGATAAATAGCATGATCGTAGTTAATCGATTGGAGATATTGCTCTGGACCAGATGTATAATTTGGAGGTCAAAATGGCGGATTTGCGTCCCATCGAAATTATTCGCAATTTCCAAAAACATCCACGAAAAGATAACCAATAATATAAAAAGAAAAGAGCCTAACCATATTTTTTGCCTTTTCATTCCTTCACCTCTTTTTACCATCGTATCACAGAAAGACAAAAAGACAATTCTTAATTGAACTGTCTTTATTGATGGTGCTTATTGTGCTTTTTTCGTTCTAGTTGTTTTTCGTTTTGTCTTTGGTTTCTCCTCCGTTTTTGCTTTTGTTTTATCTATTGATGCTTGAAGTGCCGCCATTAAATCGGTGACATTTGCAGCCTGCTTAGTCTCTTTAGGAGTAACAAGCTCTTTTCCAGTTCTCTTTGATTCAATTAAATCCATCAACCTTGATCGATATTCATCTGTATATTTTTCCGGTTCGAAAGTGGTCGTAAGCTGATCAATTAGCAGAATGGCGGTATCGATTTCTTTTTTCGATACATGATCTTCCGCAGGAACGTTTGGTACATCTGCTGTACTTCGAACTTCATCAGGATAGTGAATCGTTTCCATCAATAAGGTATTTTCCAGCACACGAATTACTGCCAACTGTTCCTTTGACCTCATAACAATTTTAGCAAGACCTGCCTTTTTTGATTCAATTAGTGCCTTACGCAGCAGTCCATAGGCTTTTATACCTCCCTCATTTGGAGACATATAATAGCTGCGATCATAGTAAATGGGATCGATTTCTTCCATTTTAATAAAATCAATAATTTCCACTGCTTTTTCTTCCGATGTTCGTTTTAACTCGTTTAACTCCTCATCCTCAAGGATAACATATTTCCCTTTTGCAATCTCATAGCCTTTCACAATATCATCCATCGCTAATTCCTCTTCGCAAACGGGACACATTTTTTCATACTTTATCGGGGTATGACATTTTTTGTGAAGGGATCTTAATTTAATATCTTTATCTTCCGTAGCAGCGTGTAGTTTTATCGGAATATTTACAAGCCCAAAGCTAATACTTCCCTTCCATATTGTGTGCATCACTTTTTCTCCTTCCCTTTCTTCTTATTATTAATTTTCGTTCCATAGTCCATTTCATGCGCATAAATATTTGGGAAAAATTTTTCAATTAGGAAACACTACTTTTAAAGGAGGGAATAGTTTTTGAAACCAATGCTACCTACATTAATATCCGAACCTCCGGAAAATGGCATTTGGATGTATGAAATAAAATATGATGGATTCCGAGCTATTTTAGAATTGGATGAAACAAATATATACCTTTGGAGTCGAAATGAATTAGACCTTCTGCCGCAATTCCCGGAACTAAAAGAATTCCTTCTACGAAACATAGAGAAAATAAAGAGGTATCTTCCTATAGTCTTGGATGGCGAGCTCGTTGTTCTTGAAAATCCAAATAAGGCAAATTTCGGTCAGCTGCAGATTCGGGGTCGTATGCGTTCAAACGAAAAAATTCGGGAAAAGGCAAAAAAACGCCCATGCCGATATTTAGTATTTGATCTGTTAAAAATGCAAGGACGAGATATGAAAAATCAACCTTATGTAGAGCGAAAAAAGGAGCTGGAATCTTTCTTTAAGGAAATAAGTTTCCCGTTATATCCTACAAACGAGAAAGAGGATTTATTGCAATATGTACCTTTCGAAAACAGCGCGGAATTGATCATTAAAAAAGTTCATACGTTTAACAGTGAGGGTATTGTTGCGAAGCTAAAAAAAAGCAAATGGGAGATAGGAAAAAGGACAAATAACTGGGTAAAAATCAAAAATTGGAAGAAAGTTTCCTGTTTTATTACGGGATATGATCCGAAGAACGGTTATTATCATATTGGCGTTTTTGAGGGGAAAGAGATTGTTAACTTAGGACTATTTCTATTCAGCATTTCACCAGAGCAAAAGCAGGCACTTAACCAGATAATAAAAGACAATGCTTATGAAAATGTAAATGGATTATTAAAAATCCACCCATCTATATGTATTGATGTCCATTATTTAGAATGGTATGAGGAACAATTGAGAGAGCCACATTTTCATCGTTTTCGTTTCGATCTTGCACCGGAGGATTGTACCTATGAACAATTCCGCCTAGACAAATTAGACATTCCAAAGGAGGTAGAGATTACACATCCGGACAAACCAATATGGAAGAATGAGATATCCAAATTAGATTTTATTGAATACATCAGGATTATGTCCTCTTATATATTGCCTTTTTTGCAAAATCGCTCATTAACTGTAATCAGATATCCACATGGAACATTTGAAGAACCCTTTTACCAAAAGAATTGCCCAGACTATGCACCTGCATTCATTGAAACCTATCGCGAAGATAATATTGATTATATTGTCTGCAATAATCTTGAGACATTGATGTGGCTTGCAAATCAGCTGGCAATTGAATTTCACATTCCATTTCATCATAACAAGACTCGATATGTAAGTGAAATCGTGTTTGATTTAGACCCGCCTTCCAGGAACGAATTTCATTTGGCAGTACATGCAAGTCTGATGATGAAAGAAGTCTTCGACCACCTGAATTTAATCAGTTATATTAAAACTTCTGGAAATAAGGGGCTGCAAATATACATCCCTTTGCCGGAAGACACCTATACATGGGAAGAAACTCGTTTTTTCACAGAATTTATTGCTGAATTTCTGATTACGAAGGAGCCACAATTATTTACTATCGAGAGATTGAAAAAGAATCGAAAAAATCGTTTGTACATTGATTTTGTTCAGCATGCAGAAGGGAAAACTATTATTGCTCCGTATTCGATGCGTGGAAATAAAGACGCATTGGTTGCTACCCCGCTTTTTTGGGAGGAAATTACGGATAAGCTACATCCGGAGCAGTTCACCATGAAAACGGTTTTGAAACGTATGAATGTGCTTGGCTGCCCATTCTCAAGCTTTTTTTCCGCAAAAGCAATACAACCATTCGGACCAGTATTACAGTTTTTAAAAAGCAATAAATAAACCGGCAGATACTCTCTGCCGGATATAACAACCATTATTTTTTTGATATGTCTGTCATCAATAGTAGAAATCTCCTAATCTGATTTAGAAAAGTTAAAATTAGCTTTAGATATGAACAATTATTATGAATAAGCGAATCAAAAAAGTATACTATCAACTACTTCCTTGGCGTGGCGTTCTAACTGCTCGTATTCATTTTGCTCTAAGCTTTCAGTCTTAGCGACTATGGAAAAATCCTCAGGTGTATATAACTCCACTTCTATTTCCGCCTCATATAAAAAGGTTGCATTACCTATCAAATCAATTTTATAATCATCATTCATTTTATGGACGATACAGCGAACCTTCCCGCCGTTAGTAAATACTTCGATCTCTTCTTCTATCTCATTTAGATGAAGCAAGCAAGATACTAACGAGGATGCTGACATTGCAGTACCGCAAGCATTTGTAAAACCGACCCCGCGTTCAAAAGTTCTTACATAAATTCTGCCTTCCTGAATAAATTTCACAAAGCTTACATTTACTCCATTTGGAAATAAGTCATTCGGTCCATTCACATATTCTGAAATTGTCTTCTGTATATTTGATCTAATTATTGTCTCATCCACAAAGCTAATCAGATGCGGATTCGGAACGGCAACAGCTGAAAACAACAAGTCTTGTGACAACTCTGTAACCTTTTCATTGAACAGCTTTTCTTTTGGAAGCATCATCGGAAGCTGATCTAGTTGAAAAAGAACGGGAGAAATTTCAACCTGATAAGTTGGAATTTGATTATAAATATATTCTGCTTTTTGTACCTTTAAATTGGCTTTTAATGTTTCAACAATTAATTCATCTTTCTGCAAAAGCTCACAGAGATAACGCCCGGCACATCGTAATCCATTTCCACACATGGAAGCTTCTGAACCATCTGCATTAAAAATCCTCATTTTTGCGTCACATATGTCACTGAACATTACAAAAAGGATTCCGTCAGCACCGAGTCTGGAATTTCGGTCACATAATGCAATGGCTAAATTTTCGCGATCTTTATCTGTAAAATCATATGAATTGGATATTTCATCGATTAAAATGAAATCGTTATTGGAACCGTGACATTTTTTTAGTTGTATCTTCACTATGGAAACCCCCAATATTCCGCTAAAAATGGAATCATATATTTAAAAATGCCACAAATATTTAGTTTTAGCAATTATTTTAGAAATAATAATTAGACTGTTAAATCCTCAGATAAGACGACCTCAGACCAGTTACATGCTTCTTTATATATAGAAAATAGTTGCTGTTCGGTTAATCCAACGCTTTTTGACATAAGGTCTACCTTTTCCCAATCAGCCTTTTCAATCGCCACTGTTATATCTAATATTTCCCTCATGCGATTATCTTTACCAATCAAAGCATCGGTTATTTCATCCCCAAGGGGGAGTCTCTGTAAAATGCTTTCCATTGGGGTAGATAGAATGGTATCCATTAGCGAAAACATCCCTACTAAAAAATAACTGGCAGACGGCAAAAATGTATATTGCGATTTAGAGATCATTTCACACATTTTCGCACGTGTTAAGCACAATTTCACCAATTCATTTGGTAATTGAAATTGATAGCCAGTATTTTCTCTAATAGCTAACACATATAACCATCTCTTTATTTCGATAAGGCCTAGCAAAATAATTGCCTGCCGGATGGAATGAATTTTATGTTTTGGCCTGTATGCAGGTGAATTGATTAACTTTAATAATTTGTAGGATAAGGATAAATCCTGCTCTATCAATTTTGCAATTTGGTCAATGCTTGGATCTATATCAGATAAATGCTTAATAATTTGAAAATAGGAAACAAACGATGGTGGAATATCTTGTGTTGATACGATTACAGGCTTGCTAAAAAAATACCCTTGAAAATAACTATAATTAGCTTTCTTCGCTTCTTCGAAATGTTCTCTAGTTTCCACTTTTTCTGCTAATAACTCTATTCCGAAAAATTTGACTACTTTTTCTATATTTCTTCTGATATCAGATGAAGTATTTAGATAATCTATTTTAACAATATCAACATACTTAAGTATTTGTTTCGCATAGGAATTTTCATGTTGTAAAATAAAATCATCTAAGGCAATTTTATACCCTAAACTCTTTAACTCCTTGCAAATTGCTAATAACTCCGTAGTGATTGGAACGTTTTCAAGAATTTCTACTATAATCTCCTGCGGTCTGAAATAAGTTGGAACCTTTTGCTTCAAAAGGTTTTCTGTAAAGTTAATAAAACAAGGCATACCACAAGATAAATCATCAATCCCAATATTAAGAAAACTATTTATGATGACATCTGCAGTGGCTTGATCACCGTCAACTTTGGGAAATTCATTTATTTGGCTTTGTCGATATAAAAGCTCATATCCGCAAACGTCTTCTTTTTGATTAAATATCGGTTGTCGTGCAACAAAGACTTCCATATTAGCGCTCCTTACTAAACCGTTTCCTTTTTTTCATTCCTATTCCATAGATTATCAAATTAATAGTCCAAAAGTCTATAGTTTGATTATCTTATGAATATTTATAGCAAAAAGGAGTAATCCACTTTAGATTACTCCTTACACATATAAACTATAAATATTGAAGAATAAAATTCAACAAAAACAACCCGGAAATCACATATAAAGGCATCGTTACTTCTTTCGCCTTACCGATAGAAACCTTTAGAAGCGGATATAAAATAAATCCGATAGCGATCCCATCTGCAATACTATACGTAAATGGAATCATGACAATGATTAATACGGCCGGAAACGCTTCGGTGATATCCTTTAAATCCATTGTCCGAATATTTAATGTCATCAATCCACCGATTAAAATAAGAATCGGCGCAATTGCATTGTCCGGTATCCATTTTAAATATGGAACAAAAAATATGGAACATAGAAATAGAGTGCCTGCAGTAATGGAAGTAATGCCTGTTCTCCCGCCTGCTGAAATGGACGCGGTAGACTCCACTGCTGCAACGGTAGGACTTGATCCAAATATTCCAGATAATGCCGCTGAGATTGCATTCACCTGTAATACCCGTTTGAACTTCCCTGGACTTCCGGCTAGCTTGGTTTGACTATGAATAAGTCCGATGCTTTCAAATACAAGTACCATAGTTAAAGAAAACACAGCAACCCAAAACGGAAATGATAGGAAATTAGCAAAGGATAATCCTGCGAATACCTTCCCATACTCATGCATGGAAAAAGTCATATTATGGTCATGTGGGATAAGACCTAAAAAATAGCCTAGAATTGTTCCAAACAAAATGCTGATTAGAAAATTCCCTTTTGTATTTCGTAAAAATAATACAATCGTAACTATAAATGTGAAGATAGTTGCTAAAACTTTTAGATCACTTAAATCACCCAAAGCAATTATGGATGAGCCGCCTCTAACAACTATTCCGCCTTTTTCCAAACCAATTAACATTAAAAATAAACCGAGTCCCACTGAAATAGCATCTTTTAACGTTTGCGGAATTGCAGAGTTTAGAAGCTTTGCAAGCTTTGTGAATGCGATGATAGCAAATATCAATCCCGAAACAAAAACGATACCAAGTGCTTCTTGCCATGAAAACCCTTTTGCTTGAACAAGAGTAAATGTAAATAATGCATTAATCCCCATACCAGGCACTAGGATAATCGGTGCATTTGCCACAAATCCCATAAGCAAGCAGCCGACAAAGGAAATAAGAATGGTAGCCAGCACTGCACCCTGAAAGGGTATGCCAGCTTCGGATAAAATTATGGAATTTACAGCTATAATATAGGCAACCGTAAAAAATCCAATTACTCCAGCAACCATTTCTTTCCTAATGGTTGTTTCATGTTCCGCGATATCAAATAAACGAAACTTTCTCATCTATCTCTTACCTTATTAAATTGTCCCTCTCCCATCCCGCTTTCCATGTTAAAAACATGTAAGCCACAATCCATAATTATATAGGACGAATAAAGGAATGACAACAATAATCATGCGGATAACTTTCTACATTCATCTGCACACCTAAAACAGGCCTCCGCACATCTCTGGCAATGTTGATGATCATGCTTTTTACACTCTGTTCCACATGCTTCACAAATAGCTGCACAGATCGCACAAATATCCCTAACGAATTCACTGCTTCTTTGCATTGCAGCAATTGTCAAACCGCAAATATCCGCACACTCTCTGTCCAGTTCGATACATTTTGTCATTTTTTCCGGGTGCTCTTCATTTAAACAGGCATGGAAGCAAATATTGCATGCTTCGAGACAGGAAAAGCAAGCTTCCAAACAAATCTTGTAATTTGCATTCATTGTAGGAACCTCCATCCATAAGATATGAATTTATTATGGAACCGACTTCCTATTTTCATGCAAGATTATTGCTGATTTAATTATATTGTTTCGCAAATATAAGAATAAGTAGTCCATACATTATATGTTGGTCTGTTTCATTCAGATTTTCTTGAAACGTTAAAATCGGTGTGTTAGGAGAAAAGTATCTTTGCAAGCTAATGGGCATCCACCCTTTTTGAATTACGGCAATTTGCTTATCTCTTTTAAAAAATTCAATTTTATGGGAAGCAAATGTGACTTTAATGGAATTATTATTGTCATCCATCAACTGCAATACCCGACTCTTCTTCTTCTGTAGAAAAACAGTCGTTACTTTTTGTTCACTTGAAATAATTTCAAGTTTCCTGGAATGATCACGTAGTTTAATAGTTGCCACTATTCTTCCATCTCTTTTTTTTAACTGGTAGGTGCTTGCTTTATGCTTTCGAAAATAAAAGGGCAAAAACCATTTCCATCTCGCCAAATTTTCATCACCAAGTTCACAAGCACATACCCCATTACTATTAAAAAATTGAATCATTAAGCTTGGAGCAGGTAAAAACATCAAAATTAAATCATTAGGTCTTACAGCCATCCTCATCCGTTCAGATGATAAGGAAATAATAGTATTACTTCTGTTCATGAAATATAAATATCGAAAAAGAAAATATGCTACTAGAATAGCAATAGAAAAAAATAGGATCCTTAATATTAATGAAAAGCCGGCTGCATGAAAAATAAATAAACATGCTAATAAGAAAAAGCCTGCTAGAATGACCTGATTTAAATAGATTCTGGACATAACGGTATAAAATTCTTTAATATTCATGTCTATTCACCCTAATTGTAGATTCATTCTATAATATGTTTTACTCTATTAATTCATGAATATAGTTTTAAAAGATCATAAAAAAATCCTCTATAAAGAGGATTTCTGAAAGGACATACTATTATTTTATAAAGCGAATCACTAGCGGGATTTGATATCGTTCCCCCTCATATGCTTTTACTGCGGCAATAATCGTGAATATAAATGCTAAGATTCCAATAACAAAAAGCGCTATTGCACCAATTAGGACAATCACTAGAATCCCGCTAACTATACCATATATTGTATAGGATATAAGGAAATTAAAATATTCCCTACCGTGATAATCTACATAGGATGATTCATCCTTTTTTAGCAGCCAAATTATTAATGGTCCGATAAATGTTGTAAAAAAACTGGACACATATATTAATGTAGCCATTAATCTTTCGTCTTTATTCGTCATGTTCTTCCCCCCTGAATTCTAATCATCTATAGCATATACGATTAGCATAAAAAAAAGATACATTTTTTTATCTTTTCTTTTTTGGACATCCTCTAAAATATTTTGCATATCATTTAATATGTTACCAATTATATTAAGCTCTTTTCTTATACTTTTGTCCGTGTAAACCTTATAAATTTCTCTACATGTAAGAAGTATGAATAACTGCTTAGAAAAGATGCCAGAACACAATATTAATTAGGATATAAAACAAAAAAATGCTTTAGTAAATGAAGGATTGAAGGTGAAATGATTTGCTGTCCAATATACAAGCATTTATTTTAGGAATTATTCAAGGGCTGACGGAATTCCTGCCAATTTCCAGTACCGGACATTTATTTATTGGAAGACATCTTTTCGGGCTGGATGAAGCGGGATTATTTCTTGATACCATGCTGCATGTTGGTACATTGCTTGCCGTACTAGTCGTGTATAAAGATGACCTTCTTCACATTGTGAAACATCCGTTCAGCAAATTAACAAAAATTATGATTGTTGGAACAATACCAGCAGTCATAGCGGGATTTTTGTTCAAAGATTTTTTCGATTCTATTTCAAAGTCAGGAGTGACAATTGGATGGGAGTTCTTAGCAACTGGAGCAATACTGTGGTGGGCTGAGGCATCGAAAAAAAACGGAAGCAAGAAGCTTGAGGACATTCGTTATTCTGATGCACTTATTATCGGTACTTTTCAAGCAGCAGCGATTTTCCCCGCGCTTTCACGGTCAGGTTTAACTATTGCAGCAGGGCTAGTAAGGAAATTGGATAGAGAGACAGCCGCATATTTTTCATTTTTATTATCCACACCAGCCATATTGGGAGGAATTGTTTTACAAGGCAAGGATCTATTCACTGGACAAGCAGAAAGTATTTCCTTAACAAGCCTTTTATTCGGTACAATAGCATCTGCCATATTTGGCTATTTTGCGATAGTAGGAATGATAAATTTCTTAAAAAAGAAATCTTTAAAAATATTTGCCTACTATGTATGGGGCTTAGGATTATTCATTATCACACTGCAAATGATTGGAATTTTTTAACGGAGTTGATCCACAATGAGTCATGAATGGATAATATCTTTTATGGAAAAATTGGGTGATTACGGATTTTTAGGGGTAACTCTCGCACTGATGATTGAAATTATTCCTAGTGAAATTGTATTAGCCTATGGAGGATACTTAATTGCCAATGATAAGCTTTCTTTTCTAAGTGCGCTTATTGCTGGAATTTTAGGTGGTACTATGGCACAGGTTTTTTTATATTGGCTCGGTTATTATGGAGGAAGACCTTTCTTTGAGAGATTTGGAAAGTTTTTATTTATAAAGAATAAGCATTTAGATGCTTCTGAAAGGTGGTTCCAACAATACGGTACAATCGTAATCTTCACAGCTAGATTTATTCCTATAGTTCGACATGCTATTTCCATTCCAGCCGGAATTGCCAGGATGAGGTTTTCCCAGTTTATACTTTACACAACTTGCGCCATGCTTCCGTGGACTATTTTATTCTTACTTTTGGGAATTCAATTAAACAACCATTGGGATTCGATAAGTGATATAGCAGGAAAATATATACAACCGATTATTATCATTGCTATATTATCACTAATTTTTTATTTTTATGTTCAATATCGCAGAAGAACAAAAAATTAAATGTCGAAGGTAGTAAAATTTGGTCAAAAAATATATATAATTATCCTATTTTCATTTGTTAATTTTTATTGTAATATACAAAAAGGAAAAGAAATCTTTTCATTAAATACTATAAAAAAATCATAAAGGGAGTAATTTCACTTAAGATTGATTGCCGGTACAATCCGGTTTAATGATAAAGTAAAATACAACTTTTTGATGGTTATCATCAATTAGGGAAGGCAAATGGTGCGCCACCAGCAAGAGTATTGTCTGGTTCTAGTGGGTTCGATTCCCACCCCGAAATTTTTTAGGCAATTTTAAAAAATTTCGAGGGTGGGTTTTCCTCTTTTTACGGGAGAACTGCCCTCTTTGGAGGGATATCGATGCTCAAGAAACGTGAGTTAACCGGACAAGAAAACTCTAGTTTATTTGAACTTATGGTGCACCCAGATGTCTTCCCTTTCGTTCGCCAAAAAGCATATTCACATGATGAATTTCTCTTTTTAACAAAACAAACGATTGAAGCAGAAGAACGCGGTGAGCTAATTTCGAGAACTATACTAGATGAATGGGGTAGCCCCATTGGTACCATTAATTTATTTGATATTAAGAATAATGCTGGTTTTTTAGGTACTTGGATTGGAAAGCCATACCATGGCAAAGGGTATAACAAGCTTGCAAAGGATGCGTTTTTCCAAGAATTATTCTATGAAATAGGGATTGAAACTATTTTTATGAGAATTCGAACAGAAAATATCCGATCTATTAAGGCGGCCGAAAAACTTCCTTTTGTCATAAAAGCAAATGAAACAAGGAAGTGTATATTCGATCAATTAAACAGAACAGAATATATATACGATTTATATGAAATATCCAAAGACCAATATTCGCTGCATTTAATGAGACAATCAGCAGAACAAGAGGAAACACAAGCGTTAGAAGCATAAAAACTCACCATTATTGGTGAGTTTTTTAACATTCTTCCATCATTATTAGATAATAACCTATTAGCTTCGCTTTCGCTGTATCCGAAATAGGAGAATCACTTATCCTTTTAATCGCATAATAAAATTTTTCTTCCTTCCGTTTTCTTAGTCGAGGATGTGTGTTCTCGTCTAGCAATTCATTTTTGATCGCATCCTTTAATATTTCCTCGGCAGTTTTACTGTCGTCCCTTAATAATCGATTATTCCATGTACTCCGATAACTTATCAATAATTCTTCAAAAGACACTAGTTAACACCTCTTTTTATACATAAAAAATAAATAATGGGAAATTCTATTTACTACAAATCACATTTGGAGGTATTCTGATGCATGGACCATATTGTTGTCCCAATTGCAAAACAAACCGTTCCAGATTTAATATTATACAGCAAATACCTCAAGCAGTGAAAATGGACCCACGGTCAGGAGAAATTGTAGAGGAATTTGAAAACAGCGCTGTAGATCCATTTCATATTCCTTATAAAGGTCCGGAATATCGGGTTCAATGCGCTGCATGTGGTCTTATTGAAGATGAAAGAACTTTTCTAAAATTTGGAGAACACTCTTAACATCACGCTATTTATTCTATAAATAGCGTTTTTTTTTTATAAAAAAATACAGCTCCTTTGAATACAGGAGCTGTATTAAAGTGTTATTTTCCACTTAAAACTTCCACCGCTTTTTTCACTTGCGGATCATCACTAATTATTTTATCTCTCAATTTATTCATTAGCTGCAGCGTAGTATCCCCACCAAGAGTACCAGTAACTTTAAGATGTTCTTCCTTTTGAAATTTCTCCACTGCATTTTTTGTTTGTTTATCATATAGTCCGTCGACTTTTCCAGGATTATATCCAATTGCTTTTAGCATTTGTTCAGCCGTTTTTACTTCACTAGAAACATCAGACACCTTCCACTTTTTATCTGGATTTATAATTGGAAGACTAGCGTATTTTGGAAGATCTACATTGAAATCTGGTTGAATTCCTTTTTCATGAATCCACTCACCATCTGGAGTTAACCATTTTGCAACAGTAAATTTAATATTAGATCCATCCTTAAAGGCTGTAGCCGTTTGGACCGTTCCTTTACCGAAAGACTTATGGCCAATTAAAGGAATTCCGGCAGATTCATGAAGTGCTGCTGCTGTAATTTCCGATGCGCTGGCACTACCTTCATCCATTAATATAGCAACCGGTATGTTAAACTTATTACCGCTTTCAGCAACCTCTTGCTCCCGTTTCCCTTTTCTATCTTCCGTTTGGACTATCTTTTTGCCCTCAGGTACAAATAAATTCGAAATTTTAATTGCCTGATCCAATAAACCTCCAGGATTTTGGCGCAAATCAATAATAAGAGACTTCATCCCTTTTTTGTCCATATCATCTAATGCTTTTACAAATTCATTATAGGTATTTTCAGAAAAGCTAGTAATTTGCACCTTGGCAATTCCGTTTTGCATCATTTCCGCATACACTGTATTGATTGGAATGTTATCTCGAACAATCGTCATTTCCGTTGTTACTTTTGAGCTGGCTGGTTGAATCGTTAATTTTACGCTCGTCCCTTTTTTACCGCGGATAAGCAATACCGCTTTATTTGCAGACATACCTCGAATACTTTTACCATCCACAGCTAGTATTTTATCATTTGGTTTTAAACCGGATTTTTCTGCCGGAGATCCTTTTATCGGAGATACAACAACTATAAAACCGTCTTTTTCTTGAATCTCTGCACCTATTCCTTCAAATGAGGAAGAAATACTTTCATTGAATTGCTTTGCTTCGTCTTCAGACATATAATCAGAATATGGGTCTCCTAAAGCATCCACCATTCCATTTATTGCACCATTAATTAACTTATCTTTGTTAACATCCTTGTAATAGTTGCCTTCTAACTTGTCATAAACAGCATACAGCTTATTAAATTCAGGTCGATTATTCGCGACAACATTCACTGCTTTTTTATCTCCAAATGCCAGTGCGAAGGTTGTTACACCTGCTGTTGCAAACACTAGAACAAAAATAAGCATTACAAATTTGAATTTTTTTATGCGTATATAACCATTTATTTGTTCTGTTGAGGAATCAACATTTTTTTTCTCTTCTTCCAAGACATTCACCACTTTCATTCCCGTATACATTGCTATGATATTCATATTTGCTATGTAAAAAATACTAACCACTTTATTTTATCAGCTTTTGTAGATTTACGAAAGAAAAGGATTTATTAGAGACGAAAAAACTCGAATGTTGGATTTTATTAAATGATGTTTGTGTTATTTTGTACTACCTTCATCTCATATATAACGGATAGTTAATAAGGAAGTAAAAAAACCTACAGTAATCGTAGCTAGTAAAGAATACAAAAAGATACTCAGCCCTAAAAAATTCATTCCCAATAAAAGGACAATAGTATCTAGCATAAAAATGATTATTCCCACATTTATACTCGAAAACGCCCCTACCATTTGTGCAAACAAATCCAAGCCATCGCCAGCAACTCCTGCTGCCAGAATTAATCCAGCTCCTATACCTATTAAAGCTCCTCCGATGAGTGCGCTTATAAAAATTGGAAAATGAATTCTATTAGATAAAAAGGTAAACAAGTCCAAAAAAAAGGAACAAAAAACTAGTCCAAAAAGACTGTTATAAAAATAGCGCCGATAATAAAAGAAAGCAAAAATATATAACGGAATGCTTAAACATATCATGCTTACAGCAGTTGGAATGGAAAAGAAATAATAAGTGATTAATGCTATTCCCATTAATCCTCCGTCCAGTAAATGGTGGGGGATTAAAAAACCGTTTACACCTATAGATAATAAAATACTTCCTAATATAATTTGTCCAACTTTTTGTATGGTCCTCTCCCCCGATATTTTATTTCTCTAAAAACAGTTTATTTAGGGGGAATACGATTCATGCAAAATTTCCATTATTACTCAATATTTCGCTAGGCTACATTTCGTTTATTTTTTCCATCCTAATATAGAATTAGTTTCAGGGCCTCTTTTCTTAAGATGATTACTCTTCATAACCAAAGTAAGGGAAGATATAAGGTTTTCATCACAAAAGAAGAAATTTTAAGAAAAACAAAAAAGGCGAGAAACCTCGCCTTTATATCTCCTTAACATGTTGAAAATATTCTTCTAATGTCCAATTATGCTTATAAATAACACTTGCCGCTTTCTTACCTACATAGCGAAAATGCCATGGTTCATATTCATATTTGGTAATATCCTCTTTACCCTTTGGATATCTCAAAATAAAGCCAAACTCGTGGGCATGCTCGCGTAGCCATATTCCCTCTTTTTCTTCACCTAATTTTTCGGTTAACAGAAAATTTTCTTTATCGCTTGTTATATCGATAGCTAGTCCCGTTTGGTGCTCGCTTTCTCCTGGAAATGCAACAGCTTGCTCCGCTTTTGCTTTGCCGACATTTGCTACCTCGGCATCAAATAATGCTTTTTGTCTTGTATATGATCGATAACATGAAGCAGCAAACAAATTAATGTTGTTCTTCTTCGCCTCTGCAAACATTTGCTCTAAAGCCACAGCTGCTTCCTTTCTCATATAGCTTTTTTCAATATCCTGATTCCCAAATGAAAAGGCTACTTTCGGACGGACAAGATCCGAAGGTTTATATTCTCCAAGAGAATAATCTTTATTTACTAAAGATAATATATTAGCTGGATTCTCAATTGTTTTAATTCCATTCACAACTTTTATTTGATTAAAATACTCCGAGTCTAACGTTAGCTCAGAATCTTCCGTATCACTTTTAGTTGTCTTGGATTGTTCACTATCATTATTCTTTATTTGCTTGGTCTGTTTTTCTGGACTCTTCTCAGTTTGGGTTTCTGTAAATTTTATTTTGCCCAAGCTGCAACCAGCTAACAAAAGAATCGCTGTTGTAAGAATTAAAAAACGTTTCATCATTTCACCTTTCTTCTTTATATCACAATTAAATTTATTCATATGTACGAGTGTATCAAAGAAATTGAAAAAAAGGGCAGGAAAAACTATGAATTTTTCATTAAACTTTTTACATGTATAGGACAAAAATAACAAAAGAGCATGCTTTTGGAAAGATTAGATCCAATAAAACAAAAAAGCCTCATTAAGAGACTTTTTATTTAACAGAAGCTTCCAAAGCAACCTCAATCATATCATTAAATGTTAATTGCCTTTCTTCTGCAGACGTTTCTTCACCTGTAATAATATGATCACTCACAGTCAATATGGATAGAGCATTTCGATTATATTTTGCTGCAAGTGTATATAGAGCTGCTGTTTCCATTTCTATTGCTAAGATACCGTAATTTGCCCATTTCTCATGATCAGCATTATCATTATAGAACATATCTGCGGTAAATACATTTCCAACCTTAAGGTTAAGTCCTTTTTCTATTCCGCTGTCATATGCTTTCTTCAATAATTCGAAGTTAGCAGCAGGTGCATAATCAATCCCACCAAATGTTAAGCGATTCATCTGTGAATCAGTAGATGCAGTCATTGCAATAATTACGTCCCTTACTTTCACATCCTTTTGAATAGCACCGCATGTCCCTACACGAATTAAATTTTGCACATTATAGCTTTGCATTAATTCGTTAATATATATAGAAATGGAAGGAACGCCCATTCCTGTTCCTTGTACAGATACTCTTTTACCTTTATAGGTTCCTGTAAAACCATACATGTTTCGAATTTCATTATAGCATGTAACATCCTCTAGGAATGTCTCTGCAATATATTTTGCACGAAGCGGATCACCAGGTAAAAGCACCGTTTCTGCAATTTCATTTTCCTTTGCACCAATATGTATACTCATTATTAATTCTCCTTTCAATTTCCGTATGTTCATTTTATAGTTTTCTACCTTTTGATGCAATCTTATTAGTAATGATAAAAGGTATTTTTGGTTACGATAAAGAGGAATATTGTAAGGAGGGAAAAATAAATGGGCAAAAAACATCGAAATCGTATAAATGGCCAAAAGAAAAATAACCATATACCGGCAGAACAAATCATCGCTGAACAAGAAGCACACGGCAAAGAATTTAGCGCAAATCGGCGTAAAAAATAAAAATGAAATGCCACCACCCAATTTGGGTGGTGGCTAAATTTTACCTATTTTCACTTGAAATCTAATCCCATTCCTCGTCGATGATGCATTTTGCAATTAAGTAATCAAATGTAATATCGGCGATTTCTTCGAGTTCCTCGGCCTTAGGTGCATAGCCTCTTTTTACAAGCTCATTGAAAAAGAACTCCGCAATTTCTTCCGTGTCAATAAACACTTCAATATCCCGCACTAAAATCGCCTCCTTTAAAAAAATGTATGTTCTTACATTACGTTTATGCCAATTTATATGTGGATATGAATAAACGATAAAACAATAGCTCCATCTATTTTCAAGAATGTTTTCTCAACTTATTATTGCTTTTATTTAAAAGGTCCGCCAATTGATTCTTAATGGTATCCATCATGTCGATATAATAAGAATCCGAAAACATTCCATACATGGTTTTATAATCATTATACATATCTAATAGTGCATCAATTTTATTAGTAAAATGGTCCTTAGGAGAAGGCAGAAGGAGAGGCTGTTTCATCTTTTTTATAGGATAAATAAAACCATATTTTTTCAAATAGCTATCGGCAATATCAGATTCTGCTACCAATATCAATTCATTTTCATCTGCCTCGAGCCATTCTCCATCCGTTACTCTTGTTAATTCATAAATAATATCTTCCCAAGCATCTTCCTTATAGCGCCATATTTCTGTTCTAAATCCGACTACCTTAAATAATTCATCAAGATATCCTTTTACCTGAACTAAATCTCCAAAGAAAAATTTATACTCGATGTCAATTTGTTCCTTATCCACTAACTCCCCTTTAAAATCGGAAAGCAATGTTAATCCATTATCCCTAAATAATCCGTCACCCTCATTTACCTCGTAAAAATATTGGCCATCTATATATTTAATATCTGAAATTTTGCCTACCGTACCGTATTTTAAAATAACAATGGTATCACCTATCTTAAAATGTGGTTTATCCTTATTGTCCATTGCCTCCCGTCTCCTTGAAACCCGTAGAGTAATTATTAATAAATTATATGCAGAAAATGAACAAAACGATTGTTTGGTTAAGCCTTTTTACATGATGACAAATACCTTTTTTTAACAAAGCATAATTAGCAATCAACTATTATTTGTTCGCTTCCAAGAGGTAAAGCTCCCACACCTTATCAAAAATAGACATCGATTCTAAATAAGCCCCGTTCATTTCCAGATACGAGCTCAATTCATGATAATCATTGGAATGTTTTGGAAAGGCATGGTCATTATATGCATGATTAGCAAATAAAGATATGTCATCCTTCGCTTTTGCATCACGGTATTTCATTAAATAATGATAAAAAGAAAGATTCATGATAATACGCCCTTCCTCCTAAAAAGATTTGCAATTACTATACAGGAAGAACTAAATTTCGTAAAGCTTTTGAGATTAGTCTGATTTAAAGTGCATGAAACATTGTAAATAAATACCAAAAATATGAGTCTTTGGAACATTTCCTCTAATATTTCGACAAATAATCGAAAGAATACCTAGATTATTCAGATATAAATTAGTAAAATAATCATTAGATATTTTGTCATATGTCTAAATTATTACTAGGAGGGGAACAATGTGGGCAAAAAAGCGAAAAAAATCAAAATCCCAAAAGAGAAAAAGCCCAAAAAGGTAGGGAAACTGAAAATAAAAAAAGAGAAAATTAACAAAAAACAAAAAGTCTCCTTTTCCTATTTTCAGTCCATCAGAGGCAAAATTACCATCTCTTTCGGAGTCTTGACAATCCTTTTGATTATTCTAACCATTACATCCTATCTCAACATGAGTAAGTTAGATAATGAATTAAGCCGTATCGTAGAGCAAGATGTAGTAATGCATGAAAAAGTCCAAGGAATTCTACAATCATCCTATACGATTGAATCAGCCGAAAGAGGCTATGCTATTACTGGGGATAAAAGCTTTCTTGACCCTTATTATGTAAGTAAAGATACTATCGATAAAAATATCAAAAAACTAAAAACATTTGTAAAAGGGGACAAATCCCAGCTAAAGAAAATTGAAGCAATTGAAGAATCCTACTATTTTTGGAGTGGTTCCATCGATAGTGTAATCCAGGCGCGCCAATTCCAAAGCGAAAAGGAAGCCAGGAACTTAATTATGGAAGCACATGGAAATGATTATATGGGAAAAATGCAATCAAATATCAAAGCATTTGATGATGCACAATCCAAATCATCCAAAGCAAGAATTGATAGTTTACATACTATGGTAACAATCATGGAAATTGTTTCTTTCATTTTATCTCTATTAGCCATCATTTTAACTATTGTTCTCTCAATTGCTTTATCAAGAGGAATCAAATCTAATGTGAAGAAAATTAGCAGCTCCATCTTAGAAATTGCAAATGCGGGTGGAGATTTAACAAAACGTATTCACGTTAAATCGAATGATGAGCTTTCTGGTCTTGCAAAAGATACAAACATTCTAATTGATGGAATCGCAAAGCTTGTAAAGGAAGTTGCAAAAATGGCCGAGAATGTATCGGTTAGTAGCGAAGAGCTCCTTGCCTCAGCAGAAGAAACGGCTAAAACTATTCTTTCCATCGCTGAAACTTCCGGTGAAATTGCCTCTGGCAGTGAAAAAACAACTTCTCAAATGGATGACTCGTTAAAGAAAATGGATTCTTTAAATGAAGTTGTGGAGGTTCTAGGAAGTCTTGCAGATCGTGTTAAAATCGCAGCTTTAAATATGCAATCTTCTGCAAAATCAGGAGAAACATCTGTTAAAGAGGCCTCTGTCAAAATAATGAGTATTGAAGAAACAATGGCAAATACAAGTTTTACTGTGGAATCATTAGGGAAAAAATCAGATGAAATTACAAAAATTATTAATACAATTACTGGTATTGCCGGACAAACAAATCTACTTGCATTAAATGCGGCCATTGAAGCGGCAAGAGCAGGTGAACATGGGCGTGGATTTGCAGTGGTTGCGGATGAGGTTAGAAAATTAGCAGAACAATCCCAAAACGCAGCTAAAGAAGTATCCAATATCGTTCACTCTATTCAGGATGAAGTGAATGCAGTTATTGAACAAAATAAAGAAGGAGTTCAAGCGGTTATTTCAGGAGTTGAAATTTCCAATGAAACTACTCAATCATTACAAAAAATCCTGGAAAATACAAATGATACTTCAAAGGTTATCACTGAAATGGTTGACCAAATTGAAAAAACATTACATCTAAGCAAGGAAGTAGCTCATTCCTTTGCTGCTGTCAGTGAAATTGCAGAGGTTACTGCTTCCCATACTGAAACTACAGCAGCAGCTTCTGAAGAAGGATCTGCAGCGATGGAACAAGTAACAGCGTCTGCCTCCGAATTATCCAAGCAAGCAGAAAACTTACGTCAATTAATCTCTAACTTTAAAATTTAAAAAGTCCCCTATTGGGGACTTTTTTCATCTATAAACTTTATCAAGGCACCATCCAACAAGCACCAATAATAATTAGCAAAATAAACAATACAACAATTAAGGCGAAGCCATTTCCACATCCTCCAGCATATCCATACCCGCCGCAACATCCATAGTCATAGGTAGGATAGCAACAGCCGCCGTAGCCACCGTAAGAGCCATAGTACATACCTTTCAACTCCTCAAATGAATTTTTATTTTCATTTTTAGGATATGTAAAACACCTATAGGTGGAATGTGTATATGCCCATATAAAATGATTTTGCAGGTGTGCCTAAGAAAACAGCTGCAAAAACTCACCGTATCCTTCTTTTTCCAATTCCTTTTTTGGAATGAATCTTAAAGCTGCAGAATTGATACAATATCTTAATTTGGTCGGACCCGGTCCATCATTAAAGACATGACCTAAGTGAGAGTCAGCACTTTTACTTCTCACCTCTGTACGTATCATCCCATGACTTAAGTCCTTTTTTTCAATAATTTCCTCTTCCTTGACCGGCTTAGTAAAACTTGGCCAACCGCATCCAGCATCAAATTTATCCCTTGAACTAAAAAGTGGTTTTCCCGATACAATATCAACATATATTCCTTCTTCAAATTGATTCCAGTATTCATTTTGAAACGGAGGTTCAGTAGCATTGTTTTGTGTTACCTCATATTGCATGCGGTTTAATTTCTTTTTTATTTCATTTTGGTTCATTCAAATCACCCCAATGTTTTTTGATAAATCCTGCTCTTCCAGATCCTTCATGATAAGCATTATAATGACCAGGATTTTTAAGATAATATTGCTGGTGATATTCCTCTGCTGGATAAAAAACGGAAGCAGGAACAATATCCACAACTATCGGTTTATTAAATCTTCCGCTGTTCTGTAAATTTTGCTTTGATTGCTCAGCGAGTATTTTTTGCTTATCGTTATGATAAAAAATAGCAGGCATATAAGAAGTGCCTCTATCATAAAATTGTCCGCCTGCATCCGTTGGATCAATTTGCTGCCAAAATACATTCAAAAGCTTCTCATAAGGAAATTTCTTCGGATCAAAGGTAATTTGCACCGCTTCCGTGTGCCCCGTCATTCCACTGCATACTTCTTCATAGGTTGGATTCGGTTTTGTTCCGCCTGTGTAGCCTGATATAACACTTATGATTCCTTCTTGCTCGTCAAACGGTTTCACCATACACCAAAAGCAACCACCCGCAAATGTAGCTTTCTCCATGTTTTTACCCCTTTTCGCTTTCTAAATAAGTATCTTTTAACCAGATTCCCTACCTCTTATAACACCGTGGTATTTATGATAGATTTTATTTATCAGTTGGGAACAGCAAAGAGAAGGAAATATCGTTTTCCGGTAAATTAAATGTATCTATTCGTGCCTTCATATCACCACGACCGATCTTCATTTTTTGCAGTCCTACATAAACTTCTCTTTTGTCCGGATAAATGGTTACCCACTCCGGAAATTTATAGGACTTTTTTATGAAATTTAAAACAAACGATACCGGAAGATTCAAATTTCCAATGGAGATAGATTTTTGCTTTAATATTAAATCTCCATTCTTTAAGCTCTCGGGCTCAAACGTCATTCTTAATCGGACATTCTCGGAGAATACAGGGATTGTACCATCTAGTTCTACATCGTCATACAAATACACATTATATTTTATTGGTCCATTTAAACCTTCTTTTTCAATATAATGGTTTATTAATTTATTTAGGTCATCCTTG
This sequence comes from Bacillus sp. FJAT-49736, assembly GCF_018343615.1. GTDB lineage: Bacteria > Bacillota > Bacilli > Bacillales > Bacillaceae_C > Margalitia. The sequence goes on from NZ_JAGYPI010000001.1 coordinate 1,512,681, forward strand.
TTCGTTCTTATATGAAATTGTACATATTTATCCTTATTTAGAGCTGTTTTCGGAATATTTTCTTTTTCTCCGGGCGCTGCAACCAGATATCCGATCACAGCAACAAAAATCAAAATTATCAAGAGTAGTATGAAAAATGCTGCTTTCCAGCGATTTTTTACATGTAACATTTTTTTACCTCACGTTGCTATTTTCGTAATTGTTCAAGCTTATTTTTACGTAAGTAATCCCCTATTCGATTAGCCATTAATTTATACCCTAAATCATTCGGGTGAAAATCATCCGTATAAAAAAGATTTTCATTTTGATTTTCAAAAATGTCGCTTACAGGGATAAATTGGGTATTGTAATACTGTGTCAATATTTGTTCACTTGCATTATTCCAATTAGAAACAATATCATCCATTTCTTTAATATCCGAGAACCACTTTCCGAAAGGATTATAAATACCAATTAATACGATGCCAACATTCGGTTTGTATTCACGAATTGTCTTAATAATGTTATTTAATTTTGTTTCATATCCAGCTAATGCTGTTTGAAATTTCGACACCTTCAGACTTGTAAAATTATCCTTAAACACTTTCATAACATCATTGCCGCCAATTGTTATGATGACCATATCCGCATTTTTAATTTCATTCATTACTTTTGGTTGTTTAAGCTTTATTAGCAATTGATCGGTACGATCCCCTCTTACACCGAAGTTTTGAAAGGTGACTTTCCCAATCCCTTTTTCATTTTCCATTATATCTTTCAAATACGGAATGTACCCTCCACGATTGGTGCTATCACCAACTCCTTGTGTAAGGGAATCTCCTACTGCAACAACTTTAATATTTTTCGGAATGAAATCCTTGGAAGGCATTGGCTTTGCCTCTATATTCGCTTTCTTGCTGGGTTGGTTATTAGTATGCACAGTACAGCCTGATACTAGAATAAAAATAGCTAAAAGTAAGGTGATCTTTCTTTTCATTCTTGTCACCTCGTTTGAACAAATTCATTTTATTATAACATTTACACACCGTTTTTTGGCAGAAAAAATAAAAAGAATCCCCTGCAATTAGGAGATCCTTTTTGACTTTTTCTAAGCATTATTTTTTAATACGGATGGATTATAAATTAATTCATATTCCGGCCATCTAAGTGTCCTTTTTAAATAATCTCTAAATGAATAATTATTTTTTACATTTGAGGAAGCTTGTATTTTTTTTACAAACTGAGCAAGACTTGCATTAATTTTATAAAAATGCGGGCTTGCATCACTCAATACCGGTATATCGGTAATTTTCACCTTCTGTCCATTATTTGTTTTGAACTCAAGGCTTTTAAATAGCAAATTATCAATCCTCTTTTTTAACCCGTTTGAATATATTATACCTTATGAACGTTCGCAGTTCTTGTCTGTTTTTGTCAAAAAATCTTTTTTTCTAATTGGACAATGAATTTATAGTCTTTCATAAATTTGAAATTCGTAGTCATATGGGTTCTCTTCGTTTTTTATTCCTTTTTCATTTGAAATAAGTTTCCACTCTGACCAATCCATTGGCGGAAAATATGTATCACCTTCAAAATCCTCATGGATCTTCGTTATATAAAGGCGGTCTACTTCTTCCATAAACAATCCGAAGATCTCGGCGCCTCCGGTAATAAATATTTCATCATTGTTTTCTCTAATCCACTTTAGTAAATCATTTTTCGTTTTAAAGGTTAAACAGCCTTCTGCATGGAAATGGGGGTCCCTGGTTAAAACAATATTAGTTCTCCCGGGGAGGGGTTTCCCAATTGATTCATATGTTTTCCGCCCCATTACAATAGGGTGTCCCATTGTCGTTCTTTTAAAATATTTTAAATCCTCCGGTAAATGCCACGGTAATTGATTGTTCTTTCCGATAATGCCCTTTTTATCTTCTGCCCATAAAAAAGAGATCATACACTGACAGCTCCTTTTATATGTGGATGTGGTTGATAATCTTCTAATGAGAAATCCTCGTACGTAAATTCAAAAATAGATTCTACCTTTTTATTTATAACCATTTTAGGAAGTGGCTTCGGATCACGTGTTAATTGAAGATTTACTTGTTCAATATGGTTTTCATATATATGCGCATCTCCTAAAGTATGAATAAACTCTCCCGGTTCTAAATTACAAACCTGAGCGATCATCATTGTCAATAAAGCATAGGATGCGATGTTGAACGGAACTCCTAAGAAAATGTCAGCAGATCGTTGATAGAGCTGGCAAGATAATGCTCCATTTGCTACATGAAATTGAAAGAAGCAATGACATGGCGGAAGGGCCATTTTATCAATTTCTCCAACGTTCCACGCATTTACAATTAATCTTCGGGAGTTCGGATTCGTTTTAATTTGATTAATTACATCTGTTATTTGATCTATTGTTTCACCGTTAGCTGCCTCCCATGATCTCCATTGATGGCCGTATACTGGTCCAAGATCCCCATTTTCATCTGCCCATTCGTTCCATATCCTTACACCATTTTCTTGTAGGTATTTAACATTTGTATCGCCATTTAACATCCAAAGAAGTTCATGAATAATAGATTTTAAGTGAAGTTTTTTCGTTGTAAGAAGCGGGAAACCTTCGGCAAGATTGAACCTCATTTGATATCCAAAGGTGCTGATTGTTCCTGTTCCAGTTCGATCTCCCTTTTTCGTTCCATTTTCTAAAACGTGTTTGCATAAATCCAAGTATTGTTTCATCTGTATACCTCGTTTTCCCTATGATAATTTCGAAATATATTCATACGTAAAAGGGGCAAATTTTTTTAACTGTATTTTAGTGGAGGTTGAATAAAAAAACATAGCAAAGCATTCGGCAAAGTATTCTTCCTGATAATCAATAAAATAGGCATTACCCGGAAACAATTTTGGGGCTTCCTGTTTCCAAATTGTATCAAAAGTACTTTGCTCGTTCTTTCCGTCATAGAGATAATGCTCTAGTGAGTGTGCAAGCTCATGGAGCTCTAAATTAACAGACCCGTGCCCCTTCCCCTTCTCGCTGCATCCGATTTTAATAAGTACTGTTTTCGAGCCTCCAATTCCAGGAACATCATCCCATGTAATGGAGTGGTTTGCATATCCCCTTGGCGTTTTTCCTTTTAAATAGGCTGCTGTTGGATTATCTGTTAGCTTACCTTGGAATAATTTTATTTTAATGCCTTTTGAATCTGCTCTTTTCAGAATAGAAGGAGGCAAATGATCTAATCTAGAAATAATTTTTTTCACTTCATTCCTATCGTAATTCTTCTCCTTTGGCAAAACAACCATATCACCCAAGGATAGTGGTGAACGGAGCTGAACAGTCTTGAAAAGCCCACTATTCTTTAATAATATACCATCTAAAGATGATTTTGATAGCCCTAATAGTAAAATTACGACAATGATGAAAACATATTTTGATGCCTTATGCATTATCAGCACTTCCTATTTCATTTCTGATAGATATCTAGTTTCATTATATCATAGGGACGTTCGATAGATTCCCCAAATTACTTGGTATCAATAGTAAAAAAAGGTGCCAAAAATGGCACCTATTCTTATACACTCATCCATTTTGGAGGAGTGTTTTTATCCCAATATATAGTTCCAAGTGCATAATGCTTTTGGTAGTTATCGAATTGCACATGGTAATGAAAATCAAAGTAATAACCATCCATTGGAGGATGATCCCTTCTTACATGGAACCGAATAATATCTTCGTTTGTATTAGCATCATAAATATGAAATATTTTTTCTCCAATACCTCCACTCGGCTTCTCCGATATTGCTAATGCTTCCAGTCTTTCTTCCGGATATTCTTTCACTGTCATTTCTATTGCTCTTTGAATATTAGGCATAATCACTTGTCTAAATTCATCTTCGATAACTGGACCGATTTTCTCTCCAAATTTTTCAAACGATTGTTTCTCAGCCTCTGCCATCATAGAATGGACAATGTTTTCCCTATCAAACTTAGATTCTTGGAAGGATGTAATAGATTGATTTTGCGTCGAATTGTGCTTTTGCTGTTCTGATTTATCAACCTCTTGATTTCCATTCCAGAATGCATGTGCAGGGGTAACCATTCCAAACGTAAAAATGGAAACCAATACGACGATTGATTTTTTCAGCCACTTTTTCACGGTTCATCCCCCCTTCACTAAATCCTTATAAATTAACTATACTTTTCATAATTACTTCATTATCCTATGGAAAACTTAATTTAATTTTAAATATTTAGCACTTATTATTATTTTACTATGAAAAATGGTAAAAGAATAGGAAAACATTGTATAATTTGTTGCGGTTTTTGACTTTGCATTCTTTTCTATTACAGTGTAATTACCCCATAATGGAATTTAGCAGATTGTCTTTTATACACTTGGAAGTTAAACTCCTTAAAGAGTGGTGATCTAAAATGATCCTTCAAGACAATTCTAGACCTTGCCACCCTTTTTGCTTCTTTCATTGTATCAGAGGAGATGCCTCCATAAATAGCTAAATCCCGCAAAGCTTTTATCCCTTCTGATGTTAAAATCGATTCCTCAAACATTGGGTCAAAGTAGACGACATCAAACATATTTTCCGAACATTTTTTAAAAAAATCCTCATAAAATGAGTGATGCACTTGTATCCTTTTCATTGCGACATTCATCTCGTCTACATCTGAGCACCAATTACGCAAGCCTTTTTGAACAAGATATGCCAGGTACTTGTTGCCTTCTAGAGAAACTACTCTCCCAGTTTCTCCAACAGCAAAAGAAGCTGTGATACTATCAGAGGCAAGCCCCATCGTACAGTCTAATACACTCATACCTTCCGATAGTTCTGCTGCATCTATAAATGGATCATGCTCACCCTTTAATAATCTTTTTATTCTAAAGTTTGCTGAATTAGGATGAAAGAAAAAAGGAAGCTCGGACTTTCGCATATGTAATTCTAATCTTTCTTTTCCAGCAACTATACAGTCGTCATCATAGTATTCTTGTAAAGACCGAATAGACTGTTTCCTTCTTACCACAAAAGGAATATGTAAATCCATTGCAACCTGTTTTCCATATTCATTCAATGCTTCTGTTGTTCTCCCAGCAGTCGTTACAAACATATTAATCACCTAAAAACAGGGTGTCACTTGACACCCTTCTAATATTAAGGCTGTTATCGTATAGAATGTAGTTTTTCGGATAGTGTTATAAATCTTAATATAGTATTAGCTAGGGGCATCTTTTATTAAAAAAGTTATTCATTCGTCCCCAAAGATCATAGATATTTTAAGATTTTCGCCTGAAAAAGCAACAAAGTTTAAGAATGGAGCCTTTATTTACAATATTTTTGGAAAGCACTGGTTATATTATCAACAATTTCATCCACTTCATGATCCTCTATGTCATCGCGAGGTATAAAATGCTCGACTTTCTTTCCATTTAAAATGGCCATCGATGGGGAAGATGGTTCATATTCTCCGAAATACTCACGCATTTTAGCAGTTGCTTCTTTATCTTGACCAGCAAATACCGTGACTAAATGATTAGGCTTATTGTCACTCTTTACTACTGCTTCCACCGCTGCTGGACGTGCTAGGCCAGCAGCACACCCACATACAGAGTTAACTACTACAAGTGTTGTACCTTCAACAGATTCCATAAAGTTTTCTACTTCTTCAGCAGTTAATAGCTCTTTAAAATTAGCTTGGACAAGCTCTTCCCTCATCGGTTTCACTATTTGCTTCATATACTCTTCATATGCCATTGACATCTATATTGCCTCCTATCACTTATTTGCTTTTCTCGCTTCCGTCATTTGCTTCCATACAGACCCTTGAGCCGCTTCGCCGCCTTCAATTCTTTCGATTGCCATTTTAACTTGAAGCTGAACCTCAAACTCAGGATCATTTTCTGCCTCTTTTAATGCAGGAAGCGCGGTTTCATCTCCCTCTTCATAAAGAAACATCGCAGCTCTCCAACGCACAATTTTACTCTTATCTTTTAAGGCTTTAGCCATCGGCTGTATTGCTTCTTTAAATCCCAAATCCGACAAAGCATCTCCGGCTGTTCTTCTAACTGTTACTACCTTGTCTTCAAGACCTTTAAAAAGATATGGCAGCACTTTTTTATCCTTAATCATGCCCAAATATACAACTGCTAGACGTCTAATAGATGGTTTTTCATCCTCAAGCGCTTTTTCTAGAACGGGCAAGTCATTAATTTCTGGTTCATCCATCTGTTCTAATTGACGGTACCTAATGCGCCAATCCGGATCATCTAGCATTTCGATAGAAACCTTTTGTAATTTCTTAGATGTTTGTTGAGAATATTGCTCTGGGTTTTTAGCCATTGCAACCAGCCTATTCAATCGTTCTTCCGGATATGAAGCAACCATTTCTTCCACTATTTCTTTACCGATTTGTTCTAGTTCACCGTAACGCACACCCTGCTCTTTCCATTTTCTCAGCAAAACATAATTATCACCTGGCAGCTGCGCCTGTTGCATTGCTTTCAGGAAATTTTCCGGCAAGCCAAATCGTTTTTCTTCTGTACCTTCTACTAGCTTTACTTGAAGCGGTATGCCTTTAAATATTTGAATAAAAACATTAACCTCTCCGTAATGCTCATCTATTTTCTGTAGTGATGCATTTTTTGTTTGTTCATCTTCCCCAAAAATGACTCTAATTTTTGGTAAGATATTTTGCCAATCAACTTTTCCTTTCCGCTCCACTGCAAGAAAATCAGCAACATGATAAACCCCGTTTACACCCTCTATTTCTAGTATGGATCGAATAATTGGCGGGGCTATATTGGAATGCTCCTCTTTATAATTTGTGCTTTTGCCTGCAGGAAGTTCTTCATCTAATATTATTTTCATTGTATTGGGACTTGGAGTAGGTTCAATTGAAACAATTTTCATCATTAACACCTCATTTACTACTTTAATGTCTCAGCAAGCTCAGACAAATATGTCCATCTCTCAATTAGCGTTTCAAGCGTTTCATCCTGGATTGCTATTTCCTCCATAATTTTTTGCGCTTTCTCAAAATCACTGCCAATATTATTAAGCTCAGCTTGTAGAGATTCTAATTTTTGTTCAGCTGCCAAAATATTATCATCAATTTCCTCCCATTCTTTTTTTTCCATATAACTCATTTTTTTCGATTTCTTTATATTCTTTTCAACAGTATGTGCAGAAACTTTTTCTTCTGTTTTCGTTTCTGACAGTTTAAGATCAAGGTATTCACTATATGTGCCATAATACCGATCGATAATTCCGTTGCCTTCAAAAATTAAAAGTTGATCTGCTGTTTTGTCTAAATAATAGCGATCATGGGATACGGAAATAACAACTCCGGGAAATTCCTCCAAATAATCCTCTAATACTGTAAGCGTTTGTGTATCCAGATCATTTGTAGGTTCGTCGAGCAGCAGTACATTCGGCTTCTCCATCAACAGTCTTAATAAATACAGTCTCCTTTTTTCACCGCCAGATAGCTTTCTGATTGGAGTGCCGTGTGTATATAAAGGAAAAAGAAATCTTTCTAGCATTTGTGCTGCAGATATCATTTCCCCATCTTTTGTTGTAACGGAATCACCGAATTCACGGATATATTCAATCATACGTTTTGAATCATCCATATCTTCAGTTTCCTGTTTATAATAAGCTATTTTCACCGTTTGTCCGGTAAGAATCTCTCCTTCTGAAAGAGAAATGGTTCCTGCGAGCAGATTCATAAAAGTGGACTTTCCACTTCCATTTTTACCTATAATCCCAATGCGGTCGCCCGGTTTCACAAGCCAATTAAAATTCCTTAAAATGATTTTTTCCCCATACTCTTTATTGGCATTTTTAAATTCAAATACTTGCTTTCCTAGTCGGCTTCCTTGTATTTGAAATTCTACATTATCATTTGTCGGAATTTTCCCGATGGTATCCTCAAGCTGTTCAAAGCGCTGAATTCTCGCTTTTTGCTTTGTGGATCTTGCTTTAGCACCACGCCTCATCCAGGCAAGCTCGTTTCGATATAAATTTCTTCTTTTGCTCTCACTTGCCAGATTTTCTTCTTCCCTTAACGATTTCGCCTCAATAAAGTCTTGATAGTTACCTTTATAGGAATATAGCCTGCCATGATCTAATTCAAATATTCGATTGACGACAGAATCAAGAAAATATCGGTCATGAGTTACGAGCAAAATGGCCCCGGGATATTTGTTCAGATAATCCTCCAGCCATTTAACAGAATCAAAATCCAAATGGTTAGTCGGTTCATCCAAAATTAATAGATCAGGCGTTTCAATTAGAACTTGCGCTAATGCTACCCGCTTCTTTTGTCCTCCCGATAAATTGCCAATTTGCTGCGTATAATCATGAATTCCTAATTTCGTTAAAATTGTTTTGGCATTGGCATTTGCATCCCATGCATTAAGGGCATCCATTTGTTTATGCAGAGTAAATAGCTTATCCTGCAAACTGGTATTGTCAGGTTCTCTTTCCATTTGGATTAATATGCTCTCATATGCCTTAAACAGCTGGATAATTGCTGCTTCTCCTTGAAAGACCTGTTCCAATACAGTAAGCTCGGAATTTAATTCGGGATTTTGCGATAAATACCCGATGGAATACTGATTAGGGTGGATGATTTCTCCGGAATCAGGCTCATCTGCACCTGTCAATATTTTTAATAAGCTGGATTTTCCTGTTCCATTTACTCCGATTATACCGACCCTATCCTTTTCACTAACATGAAAGGATATTTGTTTAAACAGTTGTTTTTCTCCGTAGGTTTTTGAAAGTTCTTCAACTGTTATTGATTTCATAGTCACCGTTCCATTCTTTATAAAACTGCTGTAGAAAAGCTTCTAAATACTGGTGTCTTTCCAACGCGATTTGTTTACCCGTATTTGTAAGCATTTTATCCTTTAATAATAATAATTTTTCATAAAAATGATGAATTGTCGAGGATTTACCATTTCGATAGTCATCCAGTGTCATATTTTCCCTCACTTGAATAGCGGGATCATACATAAGCTGTCCTTTTTTTCCGCCATAAGCAAATGCTCTGGCAATTCCAATAGAGCCAATCGCATCCAAGCGATCGGCATCCCGCACAGCCATTTGTTCAAATGTATGTAAAAAAGCCTCATTTCCACCTTTGAAAGAGATTTTTTCAATAATATCTACTATTTCCGCCTCCAATGTAGAAGGCAATGACAATGTATTTAAAAATTGATGCAGTTTATTGCTCCCAGCTAAAGAAGTAACGTTTAGCTTATCATCTGCAATATCATGCAATAAAGAGGCCATTTCTATGATAAACAGATCCCCTTTTCCCTCACATTTTGCTATATACAGAGAGAGATTCCGCACCCGGTCTACATGGTACCAATCATGTCCGGTTGAATCTTCGCCCATTTCCTTTCGCACAAATTCTTCGGTTCTTCCAATTATATGCTTCACCTTCAGAATTCCTCCTCCCCCATACATTTTACCATCTTTACACTATAAAAAGTATTCAACTGCTTACAAAACACGAAAGGCCGTATGTTTAAAATACGACCTATTACCATCTTATAAATAGCTGTTAATCTTAGGAAAAACCTTCAAAGCATTATGATAAAAAACATCCGAATGGAATTTCTCTGGTATAATCTCTTTAACAAAATCAATATAAGTAGCAATTGGAGCTAAAGGCCAATCTGTGCCGAAAAGAAGCTTTTCATAGTGATCACAAAATTCTAATGCGTGTTTTAAATGATCGAAAAATCTGCCATTCAGCTTGTTTTTAAACTCCTTTTCCGTCCCAACAAGTAGCCCAGATAAGTCTGCATACATATTTGAATTTTTATATACTACCTCAGAACCTGTCAGCACCCATGGATCTCCAAAATGAGCCATCATAAATCTAATTTTCCGATGCTTTACTGCTACTTCATCTAAGGTTAATGGGTGAGAATACTTTAGTAACCCTCTTTCTGAATAGGTATCACCCGTATGAAAAACAACTGGGATATCATATTTTTCGGCTAAAGAATAAACAGGATCGTACACTTGATCAAAAGCATAAAAAGGATAATATCCTAAATATATTTTCATTCCAACGACATTCGGCTTTTGAATTTCATATTCTAACCTTTCTATTGCATTTTCATCTAAGGTATACGGATTGATGCCGGCACAATATACAATATTATCTGGTAACTGCTCTTCTAAGTCCAACGCCATTGGTGTCTGTGCCTCCGGATCCGGAAATCCTAATCCAGCCGTTTCTGTCAATCCCATGCCAATCCCTAATACCACTCCTGCCTCACGATATTCATTGACAATTCCCTTATTAGAATAATCTACGAATGAAAGCTCTTTGGCAGTATGACGAAATTCTTTAATATTGGATAAATGCATATGTGCATCAATTATTTTCACATTAATATCTCCTACGATTTACTTAATAAAAAAGACTAGAAAAATCCAATAGCTCTGCCATTTTCATCTACATTCATATTATATGCAGCAGGTTTTTTAGGGAGCCCCGGCATTGTCATAATTTCACCTGTAATAGCAACAATAAAGCCCGCGCCAAGCTTAGGTATTAATTCACGGACATGAATCGTAAAATCCCTTGGTCTTCCGAGTTTTCCAGGATCATCAGACAATGAATACTGTGTTTTAGCCATACAAACCGGCAGTTTCTCCCATCCAAAATTCTTGAAATCATTTAATTGTTTTTGCGCTTTGGAAGAGAATTCAACATCTTTTCCGCCATAGACCCTTCGAATGATGGTACCAATTTTATCCTCTAATGGCATGTCCAATTGATAAAGTTGCCTGAATGCATTCGAATTATTATCTATTGCTTCAAGAACCTTTTCTGCAAGATCTGTACCGCCTTGTCCGCCTTTTTCCCAAACCTCCGTCAATGCTACTGGGATGGAATTTTCCTCACACCAGCTTTTCAAAAGAGTTAGTTCTGCTTCAGAATCCGTTATAAAACGATTAATAGCTACTACAAATGGCAGTCCGAATTGACCGATGGTTTCCACATGCTTTTTCAGATTTTCTAGTCCTGATTCCAATGCATCAGTATTTTCATTAGATAGCTCCGTTTTTGCTACGCCACCGTGCATTTTCAAGGCCCTGACCGTTGCTACAATGACAACCGCAGAAGGTGTTAACCTTGCAGATCTTGCTTTTATATCCAAAAATTTTTCCGCCCCAAGATCTGCTCCAAAGCCTGATTCCGTTACAACATAATCTGCTAATTTTAATGCTGTTTTCGTAGCCATTACACTATTGCATCCATGGGCAATATTAGCAAAAGGCCCACCATGTACAAGTGCAGGTGTATGCTCTATCGTTTGAACTAAATTAGGCTTCAAAGCATCCTTCAGAAGCAGCGTAAGTGCACCTTCTACCCCTAAATCACCTACTGTAACTGGTTTTTTATCATAGTTATAGGCAATAACCATTTTCGATAACCGAATCTTTAAGTCTTCCAAATCATTTGCTAGGCATAAAACGGCCATTATTTCCGAGGCTACCGTAATATCAAAACCATCTTCTCTTGGAACACCTTGACCTGGACCACCAAGACCAATCACAATTTGCCGTAAAGCACGTTCATTTAAATCCAGACAGCGCTTCCAAACAATTCTGCGCGGATCAATCTGAAGTTGATTTCCTTGCTGAATATGATTATCCATTAATGCAGCAAGCGCATTATTGGCGGTTGTAATGGCGTGAATGTCTCCGGTAAAATGAAGGTTTATATCTTCCATAGGAAGAACTTGGGAATAACCTCCTCCTGTTGCTCCTCCCTTCATCCCCATCGTTGGCCCTAATGATGGCTCACGCAAAGCGATCATAACCTTTTTTCCTATTGATTGAAGTGCATCGCTTAACCCAACTGTTACAGTGGATTTTCCTTCACCAGCAGGTGTAGGATTTATAGAAGTTACTAAAATCAGTTTTCCGTCTTTATTTGCTTGCAATTTATGTATTTTTTCAAACGATATCTTCGCTTTATATTTTCCATAAAAGTCAAGATCATCTTCCTGTAATCCTATTGTTGTTGCTACATCCTTTATAGGTAGCAAGTTTGCTTCTTGGGCAATTTCTATATCTGTTTTTATTCTATTATTGGAATTCATACCCTTACCTCCAAACCTTTATGATTGTCAGACCAAACAAATATATTAATTTTAACCTTTGGAATCACTTGAAAAATATACCTCTTCATATGGCTGAACGACTACGAAGCCATCTCCTGAAAACTTCATTTGAATGGATTCGCCACTTCCACGTCCAAGAAAAGTCTTAAAAGAAACATCCGTTACAAAATCTGGCTTTAAGTTTCCGGACCAGGCAACCGTTGCATTGGGATCTGTAAATACTGGGTTATCAGGTGTAACGAGCAATGTTAAAGGCTCATAATGAGATGTAATTGCCACTCTCCCGTTTCCTTCCAGTCTCACATTGAAGATTCCTCCTGCAAGCATTCCTGTAATTCGTCTCATTAGTTTTATGTCCCAGCCAATGGACTGCTCAAATGCTAATAAATTATTGCCGTTTACAATCAGAGCTTCATTATGCAAGTTAAGAATGGAGATTTTTTTGCCTTGATCGGCAATATATAATTTCCCATTTCCAGTCGCTTTCATTAAGGCAGTACCTTCCCCGGTCAATGCCTTTTTGAATAGCCTCCCAATACCATGCTCCAGCATTCCTTCCCGTTCAAATTTTATATTTCCCCGATAGGATACCATAGAACCTGCTTTAGCCCATACCTTCCCGTCTAAATTTATTTCAAGAAGACGTGGTGTTTCTAGTTCAAATAAGCCTTGATGTTTATCTTCTTGCTTCGTTTGCTGAATAAATTGTTGTATGGAGTATTTTGAATCTTCCATCTATATCACCCCATTTAATTTACTTTTTTTAGGATAAATAATGTCATAAAGCTTAATGCTTGTTTTAATTCATTAGAAAGTCCATCTGTATGCTGGGTGGAGACCCCTTTTTTATAAACTTTTGATTCAGCTATTTTCTCCCAACCATGCTTTAACGCAAGTTTTTCGAATTCCCATGGCATTATTGTATTGCAAATGGCATTTTTACCTTCTAATCTTGGAAAACTATTAACACGTGGCATAGCAGTTGGTCCCAAAATCCCAAAACAACCATATCCGCCCTTTACAATGATTCTGTTTATCTCATTCAATGCTATTAATGGTTTTTCCGTCCATTCCAAAGAATTAATGGCCATGACCCCATTAAATTGACTGTCTTCAAATGGTGTATTCAATAAATTGCCTTGCATAAATGTTAAACGTTCGTTTTCAAGATTTTTGGCAATAGCAATCATTTTATCAGAAATATCCATTCCGATGACTTCATATCCATTTTGACTCAATAATAAGGAACCATATCCATCTCCACAGCCGAGGTCTGCAATCAATCCTGGCGGGATATATTTATTGAAGAAAGGCATAATATCCTTTCTGCTGCCATGCATCCACATTTCTTTAGAATTGGAATGCCAATTTTCCGCATTTTCATTCCATTGTCTTTTTGTCTCCCCATCCCACGAAAATGAATTCATTCTAATCCCCCTTAAAAAAACTCATTTTTTATTTCAAAATTATTGTCTACAAAATAAACATATTAAAAGAATAGAGTTTCTATAAAAATAATATTAAATATTTATGTTTGATTTCCCTCTAATTTAACCAAAATATTATTAGCCTTTCATTTTCCTCCAATATTTTTGACCTATCTTTGTGAAGAGGAAAGGAATTTTAATAAGCAAGGGAGTTAGTCAAGTGGAACACATTATAAAGGTTCAAAGAAATAATAAAGGTGACATCATTAGCTTTGAAACATCACAAGGTAGAATAATTTCCTATAGAAAAGCTATGATGGAAACAGAAAGTGGAATCATTGAAGGAGCAAATATCGGATGGAATCAAGATGGACATGCCTTCCTATTTAATAGTGATGATAGCGATAAATATTTTGTAAATTATCCCCCTATCTATTAAAAAGAACCGCAATCATGCGGTTCTTCTCATATTTCTTCTTCATTTTTTTGCTGCAAAATTTTTAATGCTTTCACGCGTTCAGGATCTTCCTCAAAAAATTGTACTAAATCCCCAATTCTATCGATAGAATTCCAGCTTAAATGATGTTCAATACCTTCTACATCCTGATAAATATTCTCTTCTTTAACACCGATTATCTTCAGAAATTGCTCTAATAAATCATGCCTGTCTACTAGACGCTTTCCGATTTTTTTCCCTTTCGATGTTAATATTAAGCCGCGGTATTTTTCATATACTAAATAGTCATCTTTATCTAGCTTTTGTACCATTTTTGTAACTGAGGAGGGATGGACGGATAGTGCTTCAGCAATATCAGATACACGTGCATAGCCTTTGCTTTCAATTAGTAAATAAATTTGTTCTATATAATCTTCCATACTTGGTGTTGGCATCCCTAAACCCCCATTATGTAAGGCTCTTATCGTTAACTCTATTGTATTTTTTTGAGTCATCGTTAAAATTTTACTATAGAAATACTAATTAAACAAGAAAACTACTGAATGAATATTAATTACCCCTTTTTCCTCCTATTCTGAAAAAATAAAAAATTAACACCAACCTCCTTGACGCAATAAATCGGTTGGTGTATATTTATTTTAACATTAAACATATTTTATCGTTTCATATTCATTAGATTATGCAATATTATACGTTTAGTGTTACATTTTTTTCTTGGCACTTTGTGCTTTAAAGATTTAGGAGGATTAAGAAACATGCAAAACGGTAAAGTAAAATGGTTTAACAATGAAAAAGGCTTTGGATTCATCGAAGTTGAAGGTGGAGACGATGTATTCGTACACTTCACAGCTATCCAAGGTGATGGTTTTAAAACGTTAGAAGAAGGTCAAGAAGTATCTTTCGAAATCGTTGAAGGAAACCGTGGACCGCAAGCTGCTAACGTAACTAAATTATAATTATAAATGAACAAGGCTGACATTTTTATGTCAGCCTTTTATTGTTCATTTTTAGTTAAATCTTTTGCCAACTTCTTTGAGTTTCTCACCGACTGTACATTTATCGATGCAAAAGCGATGGGCAAATGCTTTTCCATGATCCTTTTGTAACGTTGATTTAATAAAGCATCCTTCACAATAATATTCCAAAATGGAATCTACTTCCTTCAAAAGTTTTTTCCTTTCCATTATGATCGTCCTTTTTAATTGTTTAACTTATTTTTAAATGACTAGAAATAATTTTATCGTTAAGTGCTTGCGAAGCAAGCTGATCAGCCTCTTTATTTTCTTTTCTACTAATGGGAATAAAGGTTGGATTAATTCCTAACTTTTCCATTTTATGCTCTATTCTGTCAAGCCAATCATTTAATACTTTCTCGAAACATGGCCATTCTCCTGATAATTGTTTTAGCACACCTTGAGAATCCCCCTTAATAATACATGGGATATGATGCGCACCTATTTCCTCCAATAGAGACAGGGAATTATACAATGCTATATACTCTGCCTCATTATTTGTATGGATTTCCTCTATTTTAGCATTCTGGCGATATCTATAGGCTTCATTGCCAATTTTGTAATAGACAACCATACCAATTCCAGCAATACGTTTTTCACGGTCAAATCCCCCATCGAAGAAAATGGTACAATCACTTGGCTCATTCTTTATTTCCTCTCTTAATTTTAAATATTCCTTTTTCGTCCATTCTGCTCCCATTTCATCAACTATCGTTAAATCGATTACACGACCGGTATTATAAATGTCATCAATGGATCGGTCGAAAGCGTCTTCTGATATCCAATCTGATTCAAACTGTATACTTGCTGTTTTAGCCCCTTTATATAGCCATTTTATTTTCACTTTCATGCTAACACTCCCGGCATATGCTAAAAAAGATGATAATATATTTAACCAAGGCTGTTCTCGTCATTAAAAGAAAAATAATAAAAGAAATAGTCTTGATCAGGCATAAATTCATTAACTATATTGTTATCTTTTCCGATTTTTTAATCCAGCGATATTCCTCATAACACGAAAATTCTGATATAGATAACAAGTGTTTTAAAATTATGATATCCTAACTAGTAAGCATTGTTATTCTGCATTACCCTTTATTTACTTCCCTTTAGAATCCTACTTTACAGCAGAAAAAGGAGAATGACAATTGATAGAAGTTTATATAGACGGTGCAAGCGCCGGTGACCCAGGTGATAGCGGGGCCGGGATCTTTATTAAGGCAAACGGAGAAGTGGAAAGATACTCCATTCCCTTAGGACAAAAAAACAATCATGAGGCAGAATTTTTAGCGCTCATACACAGTTTAAAAATATGTAAGCAAAAAGGGCATAACATAATTTCTGTCCGCTCTGATTCTAAAGCAGTTGTACATGCGGTAGAGAAAGAATTTGCTAAAAGAGAACCCTACAAAGCATTGCTGTTGGAAGCATTAAATTTAATTCAACAATTCGAATTATTTTTTATTAAATGGGTTCCCAGCTCTGAAAATAAAACAGCTGACAGTTTGGCACGACATGCTATCCGCATGAATAAAAAAGAGGGATTACAGCATGAATAAAAGATTATTAGCAGAATTAGGATTATTACTTGTTGCATTAATTTGGGGCTCTACTTTTGTTGTCGTTCAAAATGCAATCGAATTTTTGCCGCCTATGACATTTAATGCAATCCGGTTTTTTGTAGCAGGCGTGGTTATTTTACTTATCTATATAATTAAGGAAAAAGGAAAAATAATCGTATCGGTAAATCAGTTTTTACCCGGTATTTTGTTGGGAATATGCCTATTTATCGGTTACTCCTTTCAAACCATTGGTCTTTTATATACGACACCATCAAAAGCAGGATTTATTACCGGGCTAAGTGTAGTCATGGTTCCCTTGATTATATTTATTATTTATAAAAAACGACCTGCCACTAAAGCGCTGATCGGCTCTATTGGTGCTGTAATTGGTCTATATTTATTGGCGGCAAAAAATAGCAATGAACTTTCCATTGGGGACGGATTCGTACTTATATGTGCCTTTGGATTTGCTTTCCATATCATTTTGACCGATCGTGTTACAAAGAAAGTTCCAATACTATTATTAACAACTGTACAAATATTTACTGTTTCACTGACTTGTGCGGTTGGTGCCCTTCTATTTGAAAAATGGCAGGTTGTATTCCAGTCCAGTCATATCTTTTCAAGGACAACTATTTTTGCAATGTTAATAACGGCGATACTAGGAACTGCTTTCGCCTTTTTTATGCAAACAACGGCTCAAAGGCATACAACTCCTACCAGAGTAGGAATTATTTTAACAATGGAGCCGGTTTTTGCCGCGATTACTTCCTTTATCGTCATTAACGAAAGATTATCCATTTACGGCTCCATTGGTTGCGTTCTAATCTTTTTTGGAATGGTAGTAAGCGAACTGCCGATTGAGAAAACTTTTTCTTGGTCTTTTGTGAAGAATAAAAAAGCTATGAATCGTAGGGTTTCAAAATAAAAAAAGAGGTCTCCATACCTCTTTTTTTATTTTGAAATTAAGCCTATTTTTTCTGCATATTCAAATGCCTGCTCTTTGGAAATAAGGTTATTTTGTTTTAATGATTCTAATAAAGAGATATAAAAGCTTCCATCGAATTTTTTCTGCGTTTTCAACGTAATTTCAATAGCCGCTTTAATAATGGTATCAGAGGCAGCTGTATATTGCTTTCCAAAATAGATAAAACCGATAACATCCTCTTCGAATTTAAACCCTTTTTCCCGAAGGTTCATCAGGAAATCATCCAGTGATAATTCTTTCGTTTTCAATATTTTCTCCCTCACTAACATTTCCAAGAGGCAATCCCACACTATTCATTTTTAATTTTACAATACTTTTCTTAACATGACTATATTGCAGTTTTTGAAAAATACATAATTTTGTTCGTCCGAATAAAATTAATATGTGCAAGGGAATTCTAGTAAAACGGAGGTGATGATCTTGACGAAAAAAAATAATACGCGTGGAAAATTAGCTCCAGGTGCTAACCCGCAAGGTTGGGGACAGGATACTGAATTTGCTGTTGATGACCCGAAATCAAAATTGGAAAATGCCGCTAAAAAAAGTAATAAAAAATAAAATAGGTGCCAGACATCAAAGAGCAATCGCTTAATTTGCCGATTGCTCTTCAATACTAGGCTTGTTTTGCCAGATTGGACCACTTGCTTTGAATAAGATGTCTTCTTATGCTTCTCAGTTCTAAATCATCAATAAATGATAAAAACTGCGGAGAAATAGTATTCAATTCTGCTTCCTCTAAAGAAAAGGTTAATGGCACATCACATTTTATTTCCGCCAATTCTCTCGACATATGCAGCATTGCGAGATCCTCTTCTATTTTCTTACGCTGGGAAGGTGTTAATTGGTGTAGATTTTCAAGTAGAACTGGAATAGTTTCAAATTGCTGTATTAATTTCAAGGCCGTTTTCTCGCCAATGCCTTTTACTCCAGGATACCCATCGCTAGTATCACCCATTAATGCTTTTACATCGATAAATTGACGTGGAGTAATTCCGTATTCTTCATAAAAAATTTCATTCGAAAAAGTTTTATAATTTCCAAATCCTTTTTGTATAATATTAACATCAATTTGATGATCAACAAGCTGTAGCAAGTCTTTGTCACCTGTTAGAATGGAAACCTTTATGTCGTTTTGAACCGATTTTGCGATAGTACCGATACAATCATCCGCTTCATAACCAATGACTCCAACGTTTGGCACATCAAAAGCAGCTACTACTTCCTTTACTAGATCGAATTGTGGAATTAATTCAATCGGCGGAGCTTCTCTGTTAGCTTTATATCCATCAAACTTTTCACTACGAAAGGTTTTGCTGCCCATATCCCAACAAACTATCGCATGGCTCGGTTCCATTTCTTCTAAGGCAGTTAAAAAATGCCTCATAAAGCCTTGAACAGCATTTGTTGGTATCCCCTTAGTATTGATCATAAATTGACCGGTAACACTTGTAGCATAAAATGCACGGAACAATAATGCCATTCCATCTACTAATAATAACTGTGAAGAGTTCTTCAATTCATCACCTCTAAAATTTACATTTCACTACCATTATATCACGTGTAACTATATTTTATTGCTTCTCTCCCAATTCTACAGGATTTTCCTGATAGGAAACCCAATCTGAATAGCTTCCAGCATATAATTTTACATTTGTAAATCCTGACTCTATCAGCGCAATATAATTTGGTGTTGCTGTTACTCCAGATCCGCAATAGACAATGATTGGTTTTGTAGGATCAAGATGTGAGAACCTTTCTCTTTGTTCCTCCGCTGATTTCCAGCTTCCGTTCGCAAACCCTTCTTCCCAAACAATATTTAATGCTCCAGGGATATGTCCTGGTTTTTTGTCAATTGGTTCTTCTATACCTAAATAACGGTTCTTGGCACGTGAATCAATCAAAATAGCAGAGCTGTTTTGAACAATATTTTTCACCTCTTCAAACGTAGCAAGCATGTCCACTTGCGGATTCATTGTAAATATTGTTTCTTCCAAAATGGGAATTACTTCCGATACTTCGTTTCCGTCCTCAACCCATTTAGAAAAACCGCCATCTAATATAAATACATTTGTATGACCCATATAAGTTAAAAGCCACCAGAACCGGGCTGCGTAGGATCCTTCACCACTATCATACGCAATAACTTTACTTGCAGAATCAATGCCTGCTTTTTGTAATTTTACTTTCAATTGGTGAAGATCAGGGAGTGGATGTCTTCCTCCATGTTCTGTAGGTATGTCGGATAAATCGTCTTCTAAATCAAAATAGATTGCACCTGGGATATGTGATTTTGAATATACTTCCTTCCCTGCATCCGGTTTACCCAATTCAAACCTACAATCGACAATTCGTACATTTGTATCGTTCAGATGATTCATTAGCCATTCCTGACTTTTAATAAATTTCATCTCATCCACACCCTTTTTCTTTTTCTATAAGTTTAATCACATGAGCTTTTGGACTCCAACAGTTGAATTGGTAATTCGGCTTAGTATCATACCCTAAGCGGGAACATTTGTAATTCATTATTTTGTTCTTTCTTTCAGCTTGAAAGTGAATACATGTTGCACATGCATGGAACCTGGTTCCTTTCATCCTCATCCCCCTCGAATCTATCAAAAGTTAACTGATTATTTGTTCACGTATTCTTCTCCATTCATCAATATCAACTTTTTCATTCAAGACATTTAATAATGCATTAGATTGGTCCATTACATCTTCATTTATTTGCTGAAGCATATTGGCAAGCTCACCCTCCACAAATGAACGGAAGTGTTCTTGCATCATTAATCTTTGATTTTCTAAATAATCTTCTGCATGAGGCTGTAATAATTCTTGAAGTTCTTCCTCCATCATTTTCTTCTCATTTTTTTCAAAAAATGATTTTGCATTTTTAAAATACTTGAATGTCCTTTCTAAAGAGCTTCTGTCAATACCTACAAAGGCCGGTTGGAAATCGGGAGTTTCTATTGAACTTATTTCATAGTTAGTTAGGGAAATACTAGATTGTATATTTAATATCTGTTCTTGAAATAATTCCTGTCGCTTTTGAAATAAATCTCTTATAAAATTCTCGATCCTCAATGAGGTAGCGCGCATTTCTTGGGCAAAATCATATCCTAAGCTTTCCAACAGTTCATTTAGAGCTTTATTTAATAATGATTTATTATTGTTTTGTAATGTAGCCGGATTAAAAGCTTCTTTGAAAAAGTCGCTAAATCGGTAAAAAACGCGCTGCTTTACATAAAATAGCAACTCTTGAATTTCTTGCTTTAGTTTTGTTACAAATACTTCAGATGAATATTGATTTAAAAGATTTTCTATATTATTTAGATTCTCTTTTAATACTTTCTTTTTCGCCTCTTTTTTCTCTTCACCCTCTAATGCTGTTTCCATTAGCTGATCAATCATATTCACAGCTCTTTGGATTTCATTTTGAGCCGATTGAATAGTCATTTTCATTAAATCCTTTGAAAGGAATGCTGAGAATGAATTCTTAAAATCATCTATGCCGGATCGCTCATCCTTTTGTATGGCTAATAGACTTGAGATTCCGAATAGCTTTGGAAAGCGTATACCATATTGGGTCAGCTGATCATTTACATAGGCTTTGACATCGTTAAGCTCATCATCGGAATCAGCCAAATCAATCGCATTAATAATAAAGAACATTTTATCAAGTTCAAATGCATCTTTTACCCTTCCCAACTGGATTAAAAATTCCCTATCTGCTTTGGAAAACGCATGATTGTAATAGGTTACGAATAGAACCGCGTCCGAATTTTTTATATATTCGAAGGCAACACCAGTATGTCTAGCATTTATAGAATCTGCTCCTGGAGTATCAACCAACGTTATACCTTTTCTTGTAAGTTCACTATCATAGTATAAATCGATCGACTCCACAAAACAGGATTGCGATTCATTTGCTACAAACCCTTTAAATTCTTCTAAGCCAACGGAAATATCTTTTCCTAGAAATTCTTTATAAATTGGATAGCCTTTAACATATGCCTGCAAAAACGAAAGATGGATTTTCTCACGCGCATCATTTGTCTCTTTTATTTGTAAAATAATTGCTTCTGCTTCTTCTAAGCTATCACAATTTTGATTAAACTCCCGTAGCGACTTTTGAATGTCCTCCAGCAGTTGGATATTACTTTTCAAATGGATAGCCGCCGTTCCATGAACAAATTCCACTGTAGGAGGACAAATCCGATTGATCGCTGCAGTCGTTGGATTTGGTGAAACCGGCAATACCTTCTCACCTATAAGTGCATTGGCAAATGAAGATTTTCCGGCACTAAATGCTCCGAATAACGCAATAGTGAATTGCCTATTTTCTATCCGTGATTTCTTGTCCAATAAATAATCTGTAATACGACCAAAACCAGGTTTATCCTTAAGGAGATAAGCAGTTTGCTGTAATTTACTTATAGTTGAATCAGCAGAATACGATTCATTTTCTGTTATATTCGTAATTGGTTTCGGTAACTCTGTTTCGGTTATTTCAGCTGCTCTATTTTCATCATCATTAGAAAAGATTCTATAATTTGAATTCTCCTGTTGCCATTTTGATTGTAATTCCTGTAATACATCTTCAAAGTTCATAACAGGTATAAAAAGATTTTCTTCTTTTTCATTTCTCTTTCTAGCACCTTGTTCTATCTGCCTTAAGGAATTAGCAAATGTTAATATTGAGGCAAGTTTAGTATTAATGGCATTTATGTCTCCATGTATATTGATTTCTATATGTGCTGCAGCTTTTTGTTTAAAGGATTCTAACTCATTAAAAGCCAATTTCTTAATGCTTTCTGCTACTTCATCACAATAATGAAGAACATATTCTCCTGATAATCTGGCCCCCTTCCTTACAAGATTTTGCAAGAATTCCTTGTCGAAAGGGATAGTAAGATTTTGTGCTTCAAGCTGCAAATCATCGGCTGATAGATTAGCCTCTTTTAATTCCTTTGTCGCCATTTCCCTCATATGCCAAATGAGACCTGACTCCACCTGTGTTTTTAATTGGCTATAAAACGCTTCTAATCTGTTAAACCGCTCTTCTTCCGTCTTCTTCTTGCTAAATAGCAAGCCCATCTTAAAATCAGGCTGGGCTGCCTCTATATAATCCTTCGCAAGTTCTCTAATTTGAAAAGGCATTAAGTAGGCACTTTTAAGCATTTTCGTTCTTTCATGATCAAAGGATTTTCTCCAATCCTCCAGCTGATCTGACAGTTCTTTTAATTTATCTTGAAACTCTTGTTCTTGCTCTAAAATAGATTTTCTTTCATCAGGAGGCAATTGTTCTAATGTTTCTTTATATTGCTGAGTATCTTCCTCCTCTTGCTCCTTTAACCATTTAAAATGTTCCTGTATCAACAAATTTGCCGCTGATTGTATAGAAGTTGAAAAGCGACTGTCCCTTTGCTTCATTGCTTCATGGACGAGCAATTTCACTTTTGCAAATTCGTTATGATTATTTTTTGAATCTTTTAAGGTTGTGTAAAAAATACCTTTTGGATGTAC
This sequence comes from Bacillus sp. FJAT-49736, assembly GCF_018343615.1. Classification (GTDB taxonomy): domain Bacteria; phylum Bacillota; class Bacilli; order Bacillales; family Bacillaceae_C; genus Margalitia. The sequence goes on from NZ_JAGYPI010000001.1 coordinate 1,535,809, forward strand.
ATTCCATGCGGCAAATGATTCTTGTACGGACATTTTAAATTCGGGGAACGACAATTCATCATCCCTATGCTTATCGATTTGATTAATGATTAAATACAGCTCCACTCCATGCTGAAGCAACTCTTTCGTATAAAGAAAATTTAATTCAGATTGTACATGATTATAATCCATCACATAAAATACAATATCCGCTAAATGAATCGCAGATTCTGTCGAAATACGATGTGCGTCATCCGTTGAATCTACTCCCGGCGTATCCATTACAATAACATTTTCAGGCAATTCCGTTTGCTGCTTAGCAATTTCAATCTCTGTCACATTTCCGTTTTTACAAAAATCCTTTACAGTGGAAAAGTTATATGGAGCTTCAAATAAATACGGAGCTTCATCTTTATAATAAACCTTTGCAAAATCTACTTCCGCTTTATGGATTTTTACAAGATTCGCACTTGTTGGGATCGGGCTCGATGGTAGAAGATTTTCTCCCAATAATGCATTAATCATTGTTGATTTTCCAGCAGAAAAGTGACCGCAAAATGCTATAATAAAATCGTGATCATTTATTTTTTTTAGTAGTTTTTCCGATTTCTCTGCTCTTTGCATATCCCCATTTTCTTTAAAGCGTTCATAGAAGCCAACTAATTGAGTGGTAGCTTCTTGAATATTTCCAATATCGATTGTTTTGATCATGTTGGTACAAACTCCTCAATAAATAATGTAAAACTTATCTATATTGTAACGGATTTTTATTCTCTTTCCCAACACAAAAAACGTTTATCCTGTCCAGATAAACGTAATTTTTTTAAAAATACTCGGAGAAAAATTTAATTTTCTTTTTTCATTCGTGAAATAAATGGTTGTTTTGCTGGATAATCCGTATAGGTTCTTAAAATTGATTCTTCCGCATTAATTCTGATTGCCAAAATCAATTGATTAAGTATGAAAAAAGCAATAAGCGTATAATATGCCTGAAACATAAAAGGAATAAGGAATAATTCTAATGTCACTATGAAGTAATTGGGGTGCTTCATAAATCGATAAGGACCTTTTGTAATAATTTTTGCATTAGGCAACACAAGAATTTTTGTATTCCAAAATCTCCCTAAAGATGTGATCACCCAAACTCTACCTGCTTGCGTGAGAATAAAGATGGCAAGAAAAATCCACCAGTTTTGGATCAATGTTCTTTTTAACAAATAGACTTCCATTAATAATGATAGGAAAAAACATGTATGGATTAACACCATAACCTTATAATGCCTTTTCCCAGCTTCCATTCCTCCTTTGCTTTTAATCCAGATTTCATTTTTTCTTGCAATCCATAATTCCACTATCCGCTGAATCAATACAATGGTTAAAAAAATGATAAAAAACAATCCTTAATCCCACCTTAATAGTAATTGTTCCATACTAAAACCTGGCCCTAAGGCTAATGCAATTCCCCATTCTCCCGAATTTATTTCTTTCTCTAACATTCTTTTTAACACAAATAAAATGGTAACAGAGGACATATTACCGAAGTTCTTCAGAATATTTCTGGAGTCGGTTAGCTTTTCTTCCGAAAGACCGAGTGCCTGTACATATGCATCCATTACCTTTTTTCCTCCGGGATGAGCAGCAAAATGCTGAATATCGTCCATATTCATTCGGTGATCCCTTAAAAAACTTAATACATTGGGTTGTAGCCATTTTCGTACAATCATTGGAATATCTTTCGAAAAAATTACATGCAGACCATCATTTTTAACATCCCATCCCATAACATCAAGCGAATCCCTCATGATGACGCTTTGTGTATCAACAATAGTTGGATGACTTTGAATGCCATCCAAGTTGGCGCTAACCTCATCACCAATTAATAATGCACATGCAGCGCCATCACCGAATAAAGATGTGCCAATCAAATTACTTTTAGAATGATCATTTTTTTGAAAGGTTAGACTGCAAAGCTCAACGGATAATACTAACACTTTTGCCTTCGGAAATGCCAAACAATATTCGTATGCTCTTGAAAGTCCAGATGCACCGCCAACACAACCTAATCCCCATATAGGAATTCTTTTCACATTTAATCGAAATGGAAGCCTATTTATTATTCTTGCTTCTAAGCTTGGCGTAGAGAGACCACTTGTACAAATTGTATAAATAGCATCTATTTCACTGTATTCAACACCTTTTTGATTTAAACAATGTTCGATCGCTTTTATACAAAGCCTTTCTGCATTTTCTATAAATATTTCATTTTTTTCAGCAAATGAATGGTCTTCACCGTACCATTCCAATTGCTTCGTGAAATATCTTGATTCAATTTCTGCATTTTGAAAAACAGGAAGCAAGCGCTCAATATCACGAAATGCATCAGAAAAGAGCTGCTTTGCGAAGTTCATAATTTCAGTTTGGTAAATCTTATTATCGGGAATTCCAAGCCCAATGGAAAATATTTTCGGCATAAATGGACTCTCCTTATTTCTATATAAGGATATGTTTTCCAAGTATGATTAAATTATGTAAAGAATAAAGTTTTATATAAAAGTCTGCTTAAAACAAAAAAAGCTCCTACTAATAGGAGCAAATTCGTTTTGAAGGAGTTGCTGTGCTATTTCATTATACATGAGTAATCCACTAGTAAAATAGACCCAAATTAATTCCAATAAACTTATTTTTCTCAAAAATCTTCTTTATAATTAGGAAAAATGTGATAGTATATTTTATATATATAAACCAGGGGGTTCGGCAATGACGATAACAATTAGTAAAAATATAACAGACGTATTAAACGGTACGATTGAATCCATTAAAGCAGTCTTGCCAATCCGTGTGGATATACGCCAGCCACAGCTCTTTAACTCACCATTTAATCAGCATACAATTGGAGTCTTAATAGGAATAACTGGGGATATTAAAGGAAGAATTGTCATCGATGGGGAGGAAGAGGTTTTCTCCAAAATTGGTGAAGTAATGTTTGGAATGCCTTTAATAGGAGAAATGCTAGAGTCATTTGCCGGAGAACTAGGAAATATGATCGCTGGAAATATGTCGACACAAATAGCAAGTAACGGACTTTTAGTTGATATAACCCCTCCTACCGTAATTGTAGGACATTCAAAAATCTTCGGGTTTTCTAAAGCAATTAGGCTTCCCATTCAAATAGAGCAAGTAGGAGAATTAAATATTATTTTAATGATTGAAATATAAAATGGAGCGTCCCAATAGAATTTCGGGACGCTCTTATTGTTTAAAAACCTTGTATTGTCATGCCACCATCGACAAACATCGTTTGTCCCGAAATATAATTACTAGCATCAGATGCAAAAAATATTGCTGGTCCTACTAGTTCTTCCAACTCACCGATTCTTTTCATAGGAGTGACAGATAAAATATCTTGAACATATGCTTGATCCTGTAACAATTTTTCCGTTAATGGCGTTTTAAAATACCAAGGACCAATCGCATTTACATTTATATTATACTTACCCCATTCAAGTGCCAAAACCTTTGTCATTTGTATCAATGCAGCCTTTGTAGCTGCATATACAACACCCGTTCTTAAAGCAACATGTCCCCCAACAGAAGAAATAGTTATAATCTTCCCTGCTTCCTGTTCTTTCATATGTCTTCCCACCTCTTGTGAGAACATGAAGGCGGATTTCAAATTTGTATCCATAATTTGTTGCCACTCTTCATCTGTTACATCCAATGCTTTAGACCTAATATTCATTCCCGCATTGTTAACCAATATATCTATTTTACCTGCCTGATTGATGGTTTTCTCTACTGCAGATTGCACTTCTTCTCTTTTTGTCACATCTGTTTTTAAGATATATGCTTTTTTTCCGAGCTTCTTAATTTCCGAAGCAGTAAGTTCTAAATCAGATTCCGTACGCGAGATTAAGGATACATCAGCACCTGCTTCCGCCATACCAATGGCAATTGCACGACCGATGCCCCTCCCCGCTCCAGTTACAATGGCTGTCTTTCCATCTAAACGAAAGGATGGTAGATACATTCAAATACACTTCCTTATTTCTTTTTTCTCTTTGCATTGTTTATGTATTTGCTTTCAAGAGTAATTATAATTCTATCATAAAAATATCCCATTATTCTAAAAAAACGAAAAAAGGGGTTCATTCCCTTTCCTGAAATGAACCCGGATTTCCTTGGTATTGGACCTGAATTTCGATCTTATTCATAATATCTCTTCCGCAGTGCTCACATTTTCCTGATGTATCGGATATAGAACGGCAGTGATCACAATAATATTTTTCCATTTTGTTCGTCCTCACTTTTCATTTTATACTTTAATGTATTAAAAGGACTGTTCAATTGTTCCAATGCAGTAACAATTGGCGTTAATGGTAGATTAGAGTTGGTATTCTGTTAACAAATTATTCCCCATTTTTTCATTTACCTAAACAAATTCTCCATTCTTTTCGGTATTTTTCCATATACTTTTCACATTTAAAACGAAGAAGTGTGACAAATATCACAGTCAAACCATTACCTCACAATTATGATTAACTTATCAATGATTCAAAAATTGTTAGGGGTGAGGACATTGAAAAAATCCAAACAGAAACACCTAAGTGACTCATCATCATTAAAAGGCACATTAGCAGCTGTTTTTATTCTAGGTTTTTTCTTAGTGGCTACATGGGTTGGGGTATTTTGTTTGTATATTGTACGTTTATAAAATTAAGGAGATGATGAAGCAATGCATATACATCGTTATGAGAAATGGTGGCTTACATTTGGAATTTCTGCACTTATTATTTTCTTAGGAATTGTTGGTTTCCAGGCATTTTTCGCCGGTCATACGCCGCCGAGCGCAAAAGCATTTGTCGATCCCGAATTAGTTGATAAAACTACTCCTTTTAATAAACCTGGTTTAAGAAAAGTAGATGGAAAGGACTATGATTATGAACTTGTTGTGGTTGCATCTGCTTTTTTCTTCAATCCAGGTGAAGTAGAAATTCCAAAAGGAGCAAAAGTGAAAATTATCGCAACTACGAAGGATGTTGTTCACGGGTTTGAAATTGCAGGAACAAATATCAATATGATGTTAGAGCCTGGATATAGAAGTGAGTATGTGGCCACTTTTGATAAAACTGGTGAATACTTGCTTTTATGTAACGAGTACTGTGGCTCAGGACATCATATGATGAAATCAATAATTAAGGTGGTGGACAAATAATGAATGAAAATATAGTGAAGGTTGATCCAAGGGATTCAAAGCTTGCAATGGCTTATATTTATGTAGCCTTTGCCGCACTTGCTCTCGGTGGTTTTATGGGACTATTGCAAGTTCTTGTTCGTTCCGGCCGTTTTGAATTGCCAAATGGTGTTGGATATTATGAGGTATTAACTGCACATGGTGTATTATTAGGCTTAGTACTTACAACCTTTTTCATTATGGGTTTTCAATTTGCTGCAATTAGTCGAACTGCAGGAACATTATCCAATAAAGCAAGATTGACTGGATGGATTGGCTTTATCGTCATGACAATCGGAACAATTACAACTACATGCATGATTGTAACCAATAAAGCTTCTGTACTTTATACATTTTATGCACCTTTGCAAGCGCATTTCCTTTTCTATTTAGGATTGACATTAGTGATTGTTGGAAGCTGGGTTGCTGCAGCTGCTATGATCGCCACTTATATTAGATGGAGAAACCAAAATCCAGGTGTACCGAGTCCTTTGTTAAGTTTTATGGTTGTGGCCAATAATTTATTATGGATTGTAGCAACTCTTGGTGTTGCAGCTGAAGTATTATTCCAGCTTCTTCCTTGGTCATTAGGATTGGTTGACACCGTTAATGTATTAATTAGTAGAACCTTGTTCTGGTACTTTGGTCATCCTCTTGTATATTTCTGGTTATTGCCTGCTTATATGGGTTGGTATGTTATTATTCCAAAAATTATCGGGACGAAAATATTCTCTGATTCATTAGCTCGTTTAGTTTTTATTCTATTCCTGTTATTTTCCATACCAGTAGGATTCCACCATCAATTAACTGAACCTGGAATCGATTCCGGTTGGAAATTTGTTCAAGTTGTTCTTACATTTATGGTTATAATACCATCTTTAATGACTGCTTTCTCCATGTTTGCAACTTTCGAAATGTATGGAAGATCAAAAGGTGCAAGAGGTTTATTCGGATGGTTTAAAAAGTTACCGTGGCATGATGCAAGATTTGTCGTTCCATTCATTGGGATGGCTGCCTTTATCCCTGCAGGGGCAGGTGGTATTATTAATGCCTCTAACCAAATGGACCAAGTTGTTCATAATACGATCTGGGTGACCGGACACTTCCATTTAACCGTAGCAACCACAGTTGTCCTAACCTTTTTTGGAATGTGCTATTGGCTAATTCCACATTTAACAGGACGCGTATTAACAAAGGCAATGAATAAATTAGCGATTGTTCAAGCAGTGGTGTGGACAATTGGAATGACTTTAATGTCTGGCTCCATGCATTTAGAAGGTTTACTCGGAGCACCAAGAAGAACTTCTTTTACAACATATGGGGATACAGCGCAAGCTTTGAATTGGATACCATATCAAATTGCACAGGCTGTTGGAGGCTCGATTCTATTCCTGGGTATCATTCTAATTCTATTCATTTTTATCAATCTTGCTTTTTTTGCTCCTAAAGGAGTACAGGAATTTCCTGTTGCTGAAAGTGCGGAAGGTAAAGAAAAAACACCTTTGGTTTTGGAAAACTGGAAAATTTGGTTAACAATATTAGCTGCTTTAATCTTAATTGCCTATACTGTGCCATTTGCCGACATGATTCAGCATTCACCTCCAGGTTCAAAAGGATTTAAATTTTGGTAAAAAAAGAAAAAGAGGCCAATTGGTCTCTTTTTCTTTTTTTATCTATAGATTATATACCTTCGTATATTTATCTGTTAAAAATTCAATTAAATATTTGGCATTCAGCCCTTCACCTGTCACATCCTCCAAAATTTCAAGAGGTTTCTTTAATTTTCCGTACTGATGAATATTCTTTGTTAACCATTCTCGGATCGGTGCTAGATTTCCCTTTGCCAATAGTTCATCAAAATTCGGAATATCTTTCAGCATGCTATTTTTAAATTGGGCAGCATACATATATCCAAGGGCATAAGATGGAAAATAACCGAAATCACCACCTGACCAATGTACATCCTGTAATACCCCTTCTCTATCGTTTGTAGGTCGAATTCCTAAATATTCTTCATACTTATCGTTCCAAATTTTCGGCAAATCCTTCACTTTTATTTCTTCATTAAACAATCCTTTTTCAATTTCATAACGGATAATAACATGTAGTGGATAGGTTAACATATCAGCTTCAATTCGGATGAAGGAAGGCTTTGACTCATTGATAGCCTTATAAAAATCATCTAAAGATATTTGATCGTATTCTCCACTTGCATATTGCTTCAATAAATCATAGTTTTGCTGCCAATAGGAGTAATCACGGCCAACGAAGTTTTCATAGAATAGCGATTGAGATTCATGGATCCCCATGGATGTTCCACTGCATAAAGGAGTCCCGATTAAATCCCTTGATAAATTCTGCTCATATAGCGCATGCCCGCCCTCATGGATTGTGCCAAATACCGCTGTTCTCCAATCATTTTCATCGTATCTAGTTGTGACTCGAACATCCCCTGGATTTAATCCTGTTGCAAATGGATGCACTGTTTCATCCAATCGTCCTGAACGAAAATCATAACCCATTTGCTCTAATAGCTTTAAGCTAAATTCCTCTTGTTGTAGTTTAGGGAATCTTGTAAATAAAAATCCTGTTTCAGGTTTATTAGGGGAATCTGCAATCTTTTGAACAAGTGATACAATAGCTTCTCTTACTTCTCCAAATACTTTATCCAGTACATCCACTGTTAATCCTGGTTCATACATATCCAAAAGGGTATTATATTTATTCCCCTCATATCCCCAGTACTCAACAAATTTCTTTTTGTATTCTACAATTTTTTCTAAATATGGTTGGAACATCGAGAAATCAGCATTTGCTCTCGCTTCCTCCCAAACACTTTCCGCTTTTGATTGCAATATAACATATTCTTGGTATTCATTAGCCGGGATTTTTTTATTACGATCATAATCTTTCTTACATTCTTCTAAAGATTTCTTCGTTATTTCCGAAAGATCCTCAGTTACTCCGGAAAGGCTGGCTATGTAGGCAGCCATTTCTTCTGAAGTGGACATTTGGAACAATTCGGATGAGAGAACTCCGATTACCTCTGACCGTTGCTCCACTCCATTCTTCGGTGCACCTGTACGTAAGTCCCAATAGATTAATCCAAGGGCTTCTTTGTAAGCCTGCATTTTCTTCACATAATCCATAAATTCCTTTTCAATTACGTTTATTTGCTCAGACATTTTATGTACCTCCATTCTTACTCTGACTTCTTTATCTTATCACATTGTTCAGAAAAGGGAGAACAGTAAGTCAAGAAAACGTTGGTATAAAAAACAACCCCCTCTATATACTAGAGAGAGTTGCTTCAACAGGTAATATTTTTCTAATAAATTCGTACACGTGGTCTTTCTCTTGTTTTGATAGCCACAATTGTACTGTTCCAGTGTCTTGAGAAGTGCGGATTAGCCGTCCAATTCCTTGTCTTAAACGCAATAGCATATAAGGAAGATCCACTTCCATATAAGGATTATCACTATTTTTTCGTTTTGCCTCAAATACAGGATCATGAGGGGGGAATGGTAATTCATTTATAATAACATTGGATAGTGATTGCCCTGGGATATCAAGACCTTCCCATAAATGGTACGAACACAGCACCGTTTCATCGCTAGTTTGAAATTGCTCTACTAGCTGACTAATTTCTGCCTCTCCTTCAAATAATATAGGAACACTAATATTATTCTTTGTTTGAATATAATTTCTAAATGCTGTCATGGATTCTTTTGAGTTAAAAAGAATTAATGTTTTCCCATTATTGTAATCAATGGAATGTAGTATTTCATCCCATTTGGATGTTGCAGGAAAATCATCCTCTAATTGAACGGTTATTTTCATTTGCTCGTCATAATTAAAAGGTGAATCCACATTAAAGGATAAATATTGATTAATGCCTAGGCTATTACTAAGATAGGTAAAGTCACCACCATCATTAGATAAAGTTGCAGATGTAAATATAAATGGAATTTTATTGGAGAAGACCTGCTCCTCCATAATTTCTTCCACCAGTCTTGGCATAATGACTAAAGTACGATTACTGCTGTTTTTTTCAAACCATGTAATCCCTTTTTGATCCTCCATTAATAATTTCAATGAAAATAATATTTGTTCTAAATATTCCTCTACAATCCTTAAATCATATTCGTTTATTACATATAATTCACTTTCAAAGACTAACTGTTCGGTTAATTGATTAATTAAATGATATAGCTCTTTAGCTGAATTTAAGAACTCGGCCGTTTTATTTATGTCATATCTATCTGATCCTACTACTTCGGATGCAGACTCGTTTATTATGTCAAACATTCTTTCACTCTCAAATAACACTTGTTCCATCATATACAAGGTTTCTTCACGAATATCATTGCTCATAAGACGAGTTAATAAAGTTTCCAGCGTTTCCGATGTAATTTTATAAGTTAATGCTTTTTGACACGCATATTCCAATAAATGGCCCTCATCAAAAATCACACAACTAACCTCAGGGAGAAGCGGGATCTGACCCTCTCGTTTCCTCGAATCCTTAGTCCAAATATGCTCCATATAAAAATCATGTGAACAAACTATGATATCTGCTGCATTACGATAATATTCTCTATGAAGCGTCTGACCACAACGATGTCTTTTCTCACAAGCAAGACAATCCTGTAAAGAATCCCACCCAACATTGTTCCACTCATCCTCCGTTAAGGAAGGATAATCCTTACGATCTCCATACTTTTCAAATTTTTGCATAGAGCCTAAGTTTTGAACAAAACGAGGCAGCGTTTTCTTAATTGCTGATATTCCCTCGGATACTCCATTGGCGACCGCTTTATCTAATTTTTGCAAACATAAATATTGATCTCTTGATTTTGCCAACCGTACATCAAAATTTAAATCTAGTGCTTTTTCTATTTTACGAATGTCGCCTTCTTTTTTCACAAGCTGTTCAATTAAAGACTCATCGGCACATGCTATCAATGCAGGTTTTCCTGTATACCGTGCATACGCAAGAGCATACAAAAGGTAGACAATGGTTTTTCCTGTCCCAACACCCGCTTCTGCAAACATTACCTTTTTTTCTTTAAAGGCTTTTTCTAGTTGAAACGCCATATATATTTGCTCATCCCGTAATTCGAATCCTTTTTCAGGAAGCAATTCATAAAATACATCGCCAATCCAATCTCCTAAACGATCATAGAATGATTCCGTTTTGGTAAGCACAAATGGTAATTGCTGTTTCATCATGTCCTCCAACATTTAATATGCATTATTCTCTATTTTTACTAGATTTATATAGTGCTTATTTATCAAGTCTGCATGTACAATAAGCTCAAAGAAAAACGCAAGTGCAAATCCTACACTTGCGTTAAATAGCCGGTCTGTCTTTCTCTAATGCATACAGGATAGCATCGTTAAGGGACTCCTTTGCTTCCAGCAGCATTTGCATTGCTGTTTCCGATGGCTTCTCGTCTGATGTTAGTACATCGTATGATTGCTTCAAAGCCTTTGAAATCGTTTCGAAGTCAATTGCCTGATTGGCCAATATCCTCACCCCAATTTGAAATATACGTACAGTATACTCAGGAAAAGGAAATTTCATACCAATTAATACTTTTTCGGAGGTTTTGGTCCCCAAAATTGGTAGAGGTCAGTACGAATAAAGCCATTAAATAGCTTCCTCTTTTTTGTCGCCTTTTTGCCATAGACTTCCTCAAATTTTTCATACGACGTCAAAATATAGATAGACCAGGTATCTAGTTTTGCAAATGTTTTTCCCATTGCTTCATACATTCTCTCGACTTCCTGGCGTTCACCTAGTCTTTCCCCGTACGGAGGGTTCCCCACAAGGACACCAAATTCTTCTTTTGAAGTAAAATCTGTTACCTGCATTTGTTTGAAATTTATAAGATCAGAAAATCCAGCTTCCATAGCGTTGCCTTTTGCAATATCAATCATTCGATGATCGATATCAGAACCAATAATTTGTAATGGCTGGTCGTAGTTAGCCAAGTCCTCTGCTTCCATTCTTGCCTGATCCCAAACAGCTTGTCCCATCCATGACCATGTTTCCGAAATAAATTCCCGATTGAAGCCTGGTGCAATATTTTGGCCAATTAATGCCGCTTCAATTGGGATAGTACCTGAACCACAAAATGGATCACAAAATGGTTTTTCCGGATTCCAATTCGTTAATTGGATTAAGGCAGCGGCCAATGTTTCTTTTATTGGTGCCTCTCCTTGGTCCACACGATACCCTCGTTTATGCAAACCTATCCCGCTAGTATCAATAGTAATTGTTGCAATGTCTTTTAGGATAGAAACTTCAATTTTGAATAATGGACCTGACTCTGACAGCCATGATGTAACTTTATAATGTGATTTTAATTTCTCCACAATTGCCTTTTTTACTATTGCTTGACAATCCGGAACACTAAATAATTTTGATTTCACTGATTTACCTTGTACTGGAAGTTCTGCATCAACAGGTAAATATTCACCCCAGTTTAATGCCTTTGTTTTTTCAAACAGTTCGTCAAATGTAAAAACCTTAAATTCTCCCACCACAATTTTCACTCGATCGGCTGAACGGAGCCAAAGATTGCAACGGGCTATAGCTAATTCGTCACCCTTAAATATTACTTTTCCATTTTCTACTGTTGCGTCATAACCTAAAGTCTTAACTTCCTTAGCTACAATTGCCTCTAATCCCATAGCAGCTGTTGCAATAATGGTATATTTTTTCGACATATTTTCACCCTTATTAGTTTCGTCTCATATCTATGTATATTTAAACATAATAAATGCTCTCCTAACAATGCGGAGAGCATATAATATACTTATTTATACCATAAATAACGTTCTATAAGCCATGTTTTGTACCTTTGTACTGCAAACGATTGGTATAATCTTGTACTCCGGTGGTAATCATCTATCTCCAAGCAAGCATTGCTTGTCTCCTTCCTCGTTCATTTCCAAGAAAAGGAGTGCCTCTACCATAATTTGAGTTGCTCGCTCGCGGGGTTTACCTCGTTCCACCCTTCAGATTTCTCTCAAGGCTACGTCACTGTGGCACTTTATAGGTATTCACACCATATCCAAACGGACTTAGGTGTTTTCCCTGCCGTCAGACTACTATTATTCGTCTGCCCTAGCTTATGACTTCGCTAGGCACGAACACTACGGGCATCTCAGCACCGTGCGAGCATGGACTTTCCTCTACAGCTTATAGCTGCAGCGATTACCCGAACGTTATTCAACCGGCTTAACGCCGCTTTATTATTATAGATAATTTTCACTTACATTTCAACTTGAAAAATAATCCATTATTTTAGTCATTCAACTTACTGCCAAAAACATGTTTCTCCAGATTTGATAATCTTTTTAATATATCAAAATTGGTTGTCCCTGTTGTTGGTTGGGTAGGTTGGCGTCTATACGGCTCATCCGCCTGTTTTTTTAAGCGCATATTTTCATGTTGAAGATCTTCAATGACTTGATGAAATGTTTCATAATCCTTAATTATTAAATCTAAAAATTTATCTACATCCTCCGGTTTATAACCGCGAACAGCAGTTTTAAAATCCTTTTCCAATATATCTTTTGCTGTTAGTTTTATTTTATCCGATAACATATAAAAATCACCTCGTATATCACGCAAACATTTATTTTATTCTTTCAAATATCTATTTGTTTGTCAATTTATTATGTATTATAGACTTGCTGCTTTTGCTTTGTTAACTATGGAATTTGATTATCATATGAAAAACTTTCATTTATTATTACAAATTCCATTGTTCATCTTCCATTATAGTTTGCAAATCATTAAAATCAATGGTTCGAATTTCATAAGAATTACTTTCCTTATAACTTCTAGCCTCTTCCAGCATATATTTCGGAGATCCAATATTTAGCTCATCATAAATTATGAGTAGACCATCACTTTTATGAAGAAAAATTTTATTTTTATTCCTGAATGCTTGAGGATTTTGATAAGACTGCTTCGAAATAGAATCAACAAAATCTGCTCGAGCCAAAACCATTTCATATATTTCTTTATTATTGTCATTCCATTTCTCTTCTTGGTTAATAAAGGGCGTTAAAATTGCTAGTTTTAAATTTGGATAATCATTTTGAAGTTCAAAAACTACTTCTGCTGCCCAGAGTTCAACACCTAGTTGGCCCGAAATGAGAATCCATTCTAAACCATCCTCTACAAAATATAGTATCTCTTTTTTTAACGCCATTTTAATATATTGTATTGCTGGATGATTAGCAGAGAAAATACCTAACTCAAACGGTTTATAACCTGTGATACTTAAAACCTGAACCATATTTCTCTCCTTTCATCAAAAAACTTTATTTCAAAAATAAGTGAAAACAAGGATGAATGCTATTCATCCTTGTTACATACATTATCTCGGTATTCCAAACGGTCCAGGCATAAATCCTGGTGCAGGTACATTTTCTACCTCATTAACAAAGGAATCAGTATGAGGATAGAAGTTTTGATGCTGAATAATTTGATGATTCACATGTGTTGTATGTGACGGAAAAATATGTGGTTGAATAAAGGTTTCACATGAATGAGTCACACAGCATTTAGTAGGGGCAACACATGGTGGTAATACTTTTGGTCCGCAAAAGTGCATGGTCATAGCTCCTTTCATCATTAATAGTCTTAATACATTAACAAAATATGATAAAAGGGAGGTACATGTACTAGTACAAACACCTATTTATTTCAGGATTTGTTCATCTTTTTTTACAAAAATGAATAGAAGCTCCCTTTTAGATTAGAAAAGAGAACAGCGGTTAAACAAACAATAACAAAGAAAATAACCAGCAAAGCCCGGTACATAAGCAAATCCCAACCTTCAAATTCATTAATTCTAATCAACGAAAGTTCCGAACAATCCTTTTGCTGATTAAAGTACCACTTTATTTTACAATGATTTATTTTTCGACACAATCTATTAATAGAGATAAAATAATAATTTTTTAATGACAAAACTGTAGAATAATGTCACTTTTTAAATCATAAAATGAAACAACCGTCGAAATATGCGCTTCCCCAGGAAATAGAATATTAGAAATAGTCCCACTACTTTTTATTCAATCTGAATAATCTTTTGTTAGCTTCCATAAGGAATTTATCTGAACTTGATGAATCAGACAATTCGTGCAAGGATATGGCTCTTAACACATATTCTTGCGCTTGCCGATAATTTCTATATTGGTGTTCCATTAATTTTGCCAATTCAATATAAGATTGCTTTTGAATGCTCCGCTCCCCTGAAAGCGCTGCTTCTTCCCACAGCAATTTTGCTTTTTCATATTCCTTCCGTCTTTTTAATTTATATGCAAGCTCATATTTTGCCTCCATATTATTTCCTTCGGCAATATGAGAATAAGTATCAAAAGCTATTTTTTCTTCCCCTATATAATCAAACCATTTTCCAATCAGCAACTTTTCTTCATTTGTTTGCATTGGATCTACTTGAAGTATTTGCATTGTTAAGTGTGTATACAAGGTAATTAAGGACAGTATATCATTCTCATTATGTTTTAATATTTCAATAACACCTTCAGGATTTTTTCGCTCTACGTAATCAAAATAAATCATCGGTGCTAAATATCCAGGTATATCATCTTTTCGTTCAAATTGAAGAATGTCTTTTTCTACATTTACTAATTTTACACTCTCCATTTTGGATTTCCACATTCTTCTGGAAGCATGGTATAAATCAAAATGACCAAAGGCAGGAAGTTTAGGCAAGTGATCACGGATTAATGTATGCCGAGTTTTAACCTGCGGCCAATCGAAAGCCTTACCGTTATATGTAACTAATGTTTTATAGTTAATATTCTCTAAAAAACTATAATATAATGGAACTTCCATTCCCGGCTCCGTCAGAAAGTGTTGCTTTAAAATAACCTCATTGTCTGTAAAACTTGCATACCCTAAGATGAAAATAGTATTTCCGGTCCCTCCCCCTAAACCAGTTGTCTCTGTATCAAAGAAAAATAATTCAGAAGGCTGAAATCCTTTTGCAGACAGTGGATGTTTCCCATCATATCGATTCCATAAATCAACTGCCTTCAAAAAGTCCCGAAATGGATATTTTCCATGATAATGATCAAGGGGAAAACGGATTTCTCGAATGAGACAATATTCCTTGTCTTTATAATATGGAAACGTATCGGCGGACTCCCATACAGGTAGGTAAGGAATAGTGGAATCCACAATTTTTTCCTGGTTCATTTGTATTGGAATAATGGAGCTATTGTCTTTTTCTTCTCGTACAATATGCTGTTTCATTCGATTTAACTTTTTCATTAATGACATGTTTGTATTCCCCGTTTACAGTCCTTGTTTTTCCAAATTTTTCAGCAAAGCGGTTACTTGCTTTTTCGCATTTGTAGATGAAGAATATGATGTTGTTCCGATACATGATGGACATCCATTTTCACACGGACAATTATTTATCACTTCATTTGCTTTACGAACAATTTCTTGTATATTTTCATATACTTTTTCACTAAGACCGATTCCTCCAGGATAGCGATCATATAAAAATATAGTTGGCTTTTCATTATGAACTGCTTTTATTTGTGGAACAACATGGATATCATGAGGATCACACATAACGAATAGCGGAACAATCGACTTCAACACATTCGCTATTCCAATCAGACTGGCTTCTAGATCCTCTTGTGGATATTCCAATTGCAAAGATAACCATGTGGCATTTGTATGCAGCTCCATTTCAGGTAAATGAATTGGTCCGGAACCTATATTTTCATGAGTATTAAATTTAATTTTTTTAAAAATGGTTGCCATTGCTTGTACTGTTACATCACCGTAGCCTATTTCAAGTTGTCCATTTTGTTTAGTTTTATCTACTTCCAATACACTAAGTTTTACTGCTAAGTTTGCATCTGTATAGTAGTCTGCTTCCACTTCCCTTACAAACGCCTTTTTCTCTTCCCAATCGAGCATTTCGACTTGGAATTGAATGCCTTGATGGAGGTAAATTGCTTCATCATGCAGTAATGTTAAGGCACTAAATTGATCCATTTCTCCAATTACATGAACATTTGCCTTCTCCGTGATGTCAATTATCACTACATTTTCCTGAGAAGCGGATCTTAGGCTAATATTGTGTGCTGGAAAGGAATCACTCATCCAATGCCATTGATTTCGATTAAAATGTAAAACACGCTCTTCTGTAAGGAACTCTAGGATATCCTCTATCTCTAATTCCCCAAACTTCTCTCCTGGATGAAATGGAAGTTCATATGCAGCACATTTGATATGATCAACCAAAATGACTAAATTGTCTGGATTGATTCTTGCTGTCTCTGGAGATTGTTCAAAGAAATACTCTGGATGCTCGACAATGAACTGATCGAGCGGAGATGAGCTTGCTACCATAATAATAAGTGCTTCGCCATGTCTCCTGCCTGCCCTTCCCGCTTGCTGCCAGGCACTAGCAATGGTTCCTGGGTAACCTGTCATAATACAAACCTGCAATTGACCGATATCAACACCAAGCTCCAGTGCATTCGTGCTTACGACACCATAAATATCACCATTTCTTAATCCCTTTTCAATTTCTCGCCTTTGTGTAGGTAAATAGCCACCACGATACCCACGAATAGACTTCGGTCCTAATTGATATTTAACTGCCTCCTGTAAGTATGTCAGAATTACTTCCACACGAACACGGCTTCTTGCAAAAACAATCGTTTGAATTTTATTCTTTAATAACTCTCTGGCAATGTTTCTAACCTCTAATGTTGCGCTCCTTCTAATATTTAGAGGCTTATTAACAATAGGAGGATTATAAAAGACAAAATGTTTTCTTCCGCTAGGTGCACCATTGTTATCGATTAGCTTCATATTAACACCTGTTAATGCTTCACCCAATTCACGTGGATTCGCAATCGTTGCTGATGTACATATAAAAATAGGATTACTACCGTAGAATCGACAAATTCGCTTTAATCTTCTAATGACATTTGCAACATGACTTCCGAACACTCCTCGATAAATATGAAGTTCATCAATAATAACAAATTTGAGATTTTCAAAGAAAGATACCCACTTTGTATGATGAGGTAATATGGCGGAATGAAGCATATCCGGATTTGTTATTACGACATGGCCTGAATTTCGGACCTTCATACGAATATTGGAGGATGTATCGCCGTCGTATGTATAACTATTAATATTTATTCCAGCTTCTTGAATTATTTCATTTATTTCGCTTTTTTGGTCTTGAGCAAGTGCCTTTGTTGGGAACATATATAACGCACGTGAATTTTCATTCTCTAGGATAGTTTGCAAAACTGGAAGATTATAGCATAATGTTTTGCCCGATGCAGTAGGTGTTACTGCTACAAAGCTTTTCCTTTGAACTGCCAAATTGTAAGCAGTTGCTTGATGAGTATATAATTCGCCTATCCCTCTCTGCTGAAGTGCATTTCGTAATTTAGGATGCACAGAGTCTGGGAAAGGTACACTGTTAGCTTCTTTTTCCTCTATTGTATGCCAATGTACAATTTGATCTTTAAATTGTTTGTCTTCATGCAATAGATCAATGATATCGTTAAGCGACTTTTTCATAAACACAACGTTCACCTCATTATTTTCATTTTAGCGAATGAACGTTCGTTTAGGAAGTACTTTTTGAAGATTTACAAATACTACTAGTATTTAAGATTTTTAATTATCTTTCCAATATATATAGGGCCCATAGTATACAGTTGCTTAGCACCATTTTCCAAAGCTTTCATACACTGATTTTGAAAATCTCTGTTTGAAAGGAGCGTTTATAATGTCAGAAAAGCTGCCAGGTAAATCGGACAATAACCCTTTACATGATCCTTTTCAAGGATTAATGAGGTCTATGAACAACTTTTTTCATGAACCACCAGTAAAAGGATTTTTAGAAAGCATTGATGAATTTTTTTCCAGCCCATTCCCTTTTTCTTCTTTTCCCGTTGATTTAAATGAAACGGATAAGGAATATATTATTACTGCAAAGCTTTCTGGTGTTAAAAAGGATCAAATCAATATAGATATTTTTCAGCAATATATTACGATTACAGTAGAAAATACAGAATCTGCAACACAGGAAAATCAAACTCAAAAAACGATTTTCAAAAAGAATTCTATACAGCGTACCTCAAGAACGATTCCTTTACAAAAGCCTATTAGCGAAGCTAAGGTGAAAGCAAATTATGAAGATGGATTATTAACTATTTCTGTGCCAAAGGAAGGCGGCAAACGTTTAAAAATAGAATAAAAAGGAATCAGCATATTTCGCTGATCCTTAAACAAATTCATCAAGACTCGCCAAACGGTGAGTATTTTTTTTGAATTAATAAATACAAAATAATAAGGCTTTATCAGCCCTAAGTTTTAAAAATACCTCCGATTCCTTTTATCATCGTTGAAACTTGATTTACGGCACTCATCATTTGACCAGCAGTATTCACCATCTTGTTAAAATCAATGGAACCGTCCTGCGATTTAAAAGAATTCATAATGGAGTTCATACCTGTGCCCGGAGGTTTTGTATTAAAATGTGATTTCGGATATGGATTTGTATAAGGTTTATAACCATTCATTGATTCTTTTTGCTTTGCAGGCTGGAGTGGATTTTGAAATAATTGTTGCTGCATAGGGTGATCATTTCCTAAAGGGTTATATAACTGATTTCCCCCATTAAATGCCTGATAACCATTCAAATATGGTTGCCCAGTATAAGGAAACGAGTGATGATAATTAGGGTGCAAAAATGGAGACGGAGCAAAACCGGATTGATGAAACATCGTTTGTGAAGGAATATTATTTCCATAAATTCCATTAGGAACGGATGTATTTCTAAAGTTGTTGTATCCATTCATATGCATATCCTCCTACCTAGATATCAGGTCATACTAATACACTTTATGAATATGAAAAAAAATGGTGATTTGTCTATAAAAAACTAAAGCTCCTCCGCCTGATCCAATACTTCCAGCAGTCTATTTAAGACAAAATCTACAGATTGAATGTGGCTATTAAATTTTTTAAGGCTAGTTTCTGGATAATATGCTCTTACAGACACCATCTGTATATTTTCTGATGCATTTTTTAATTGAATAGAATGCAAATGCTTCGGATGCGTCTCTTCTACCCACTGAACAGCTAAGGGGAGCCATTCATCACACAGAGCTTTTACTCGATCAGCAAAAGGCTTCACATCCTGGAAAAAATCCCCGGCTACATTAGTTTCTCTCACTTTTTGATATGTTTTTAATGCTAATTGATTTAACTCCGCTAAAGTTCTTGTTTTATGTTTCAATAAATCTATGTTCATGATGATCCCCCGGATATTTCTTAGATTTACAAGAAAAGTAGCTAAAAGCTACTAAATGCACATTTATTATATTTTTTTGCATCTAGTATGTCAAAGAACTAAGACTAATCATATATAAATTATCGAAATTTTATGCATACGATTGGACCAAATCAAATGAGATATTATTTTTCGTTTTATTTTCTAATGTAGATATCTTCCTCCGTAATCGTTGAAAATCCAGTTCCGCTTCTTTGGCCAGCTTATCTCTTTCCATCTCTAATCGTTTATTCATTTCCTTTTCCAGCTCCATTAATTGCTGTTCAATTGTATCCAGCATTTGTAAAACATCTTTTTTTTTAATCATTAGTACGACCTCCATATGGAACAAGTTTGTTAACTATATATTCTGCTTCCTATTTAAACTCCCTTCCTATGTGACAAAACTAGAAGTAATTCGGCAAAGAAAGTGTTGGAAGATAAAAAAATCCACTGTTTCGACATTTCGCTGAATGACACTAAAAATTGTTGCAAACAATAGCTATGGAGGTGTTATCATGGATAGTAAAGAACAAAAGCAACAAGAGAAACAAGATAAAAGGCAAGATAAAAAAGCAGGATATGGAAATCCAAAGCTATCCGGACCAAATCGACCATCTATATAATTCCAAACAGCTATACAGAACATATCCTTTAGTCGTGGGTGCTGAAGCTAGAAAAATTATCAACAACGTTAGAATTAATAATTTCCTAAAGAATAAAAGAGAAAGTGGAAAATTACCTTTTCCACTTTCTCTTTTTTCATTAGATCCCTTGTTTTGGGATCATTAACTAATTTGACACAATAAATTCATATATTCTGAAACAAACAGAGTTTTTTATTCGTCGAATAAAGGTAAAGCAGTTCCAAAAGAAATTAATTCACCATTAGCCAGTATTTTTTCTATGATATAATTTAGCTTGAGAGGTGATAAGCTGATGGAATTCCACTATCCAAATGGGAAGAAATATATAAAGATGGAAACGGCCAAAAAAAAGGCTTCATTACCGAAAAATATTTCGTATAGTAATAGGGGAATGACCCTGGAAGCAGACTTAAATGAAACCAACTTATATTATTTAGAACAAGGAATAGCTGTTATTCATAAGAAGCCCACCCCTGTTCAAATTGTTCAGGTCGACTACAAATCAAGAAGTACTGCTGTTATTAGAGAAGCATATTTCAAACAGCCATCGACAACAGATTATAACGGGGTATACCAGGGAAGATATATTGATTTCGAGGCGAAAGAAACGCAAAACACAACATCTTTCCCTTTACAAAATTTTCATGCTCATCAAATTAACCATATGAAGAAAATTGTAGATCAAAATGGAATTAGCTTTGTCATCCTACGTTTTGCTAAATCAGAAGATATCTTTCTATTAGAAAGTAAGTATCTGTTTAAATTTTGGGACAGGATGATTTCTGGTGGCAGGAAATCCATCAAAAAAGAGGAAATTGAGGTTTCAGGTCATAAAATTTCACTTGGAATACAACCTCGTATCGATTATATTAATATAATTAACCAGTTATATCGTATTGGGGAAAGTAATTAATACGATTTTGAACAACAACTTTAAATAAATTTTTTAGAGTTGGGAAGAGAGGAAAACTTTTTATGGCAGATAAATATCAAACAAGAGAGCAACGCCGTAAGCAACAACAAACAAAGGCGTCTCCAAATAAAAAAGGAAAACGAAAAAAACGATCTTTATTTAAGCGTTTAGTGTTAACTTTATTGCTTCTTTGTATAGTTGGCTTCTTATCTGGAGTCGCTGTATTTGCTTATTATGCCAGCAGTGCCCCAAAATTAAATAAAAAAATGCTGACAGATCCAGTGGCATCGGTAATATATGACAAAAAT
The DNA here is from genome assembly GCF_018343615.1 of Bacillus sp. FJAT-49736. GTDB lineage: Bacteria > Bacillota > Bacilli > Bacillales > Bacillaceae_C > Margalitia. Next base: position 1,557,261 of record NZ_JAGYPI010000001.1, read on the forward strand.
AATAAGCCAATCGAGACAATCGGTTCCGTCAATCGTACCTATGTTAGATATGATGAATTACCAAAACTTGTAGAGGATGCTGTTTTGGCAACAGAGGATGCCAGATTTTACAAGCATCATGGAATTGACCCTATTCGTTTAGGCGGCGCGGTCTTGGCTAATATAACTAGAGGATTTGGAGCAGAAGGTGGAAGTACAATCACCCAGCAAGTAGTTAAAATGTCTTATCTATCGGAACAGAAAACATTAAAGAGGAAAGCTCAAGAAGCTTGGCTATCCCTACAATTAGAAAGACAATATACAAAGCATGAAATATTAGAAATGTATTTAAATAAGATTTATATGGGAAATGGTGTCCATGGAATCGCAACAGCTGCAAAATATTATTACAATAAGCCTTTGGATCAATTAAACCTTCCACAGGTTGCTGAACTTGCAGGTATTCAGCAAAGTCCAAATAACTACAATCCATTTGATAATCCGGAACTTGCTGAAAAAAGAAGAAATATAGTTCTTTCCTTAATGTATCAGCATGATAAAATTAGCAAACAGGAAATGGATGACGCTCAAAAGGTTCCTATTACTTATGGTCTTGTGAAACAAAAAAATCGGACAAAAGCAAAGCAAAAATATGATGCCTTTGTTGATGCAGTAATTGATGAAGTTAATTCTATGGGCGACTACAATGTCTTCACGGATGGATTGAAAATTTATACAACATTAGATCCAAAAGCCCAAGAATATACGGAAAATATGTTAAATACAAATGAAATTGTTAACTATCCTGATAACAAATTCCAAGCTGGGGTTACCTTATTAGATACAAAAACTGGTGAAATTCGTGCAATTGGAGGTTCTCGTAATCCAAAAGTTTTACGCGGAATTAACTATGCTATTGATACTAAACGATCTACGGGTTCTACTATTAAACCGATTCTAGACTACGGTCCTGCTATTGAATATAATAAGTGGTCCACCTATCACCAATTAATGGATACACCAACCAATTATCAGCATGGTAATGTTCCATTACATGACTGGGATCGACAATATAAAGGACAAATGTCCATGAGAAAAGCTTTATATGAATCAAGAAATATTCCTGCATACAAAGCTTTAATGGAGGTTGGTTTTGATAATGCGAAGAAATTTTCATCTAATTTAGGGTTTAATTTTAATAACCTTGTTGAATCCTCTTCCATTGGTGGTGGTATTGAAGTATCTTCCATGCAACTGGCCGGAGCGTATGCTGCCTTTGGAAATAACGGGATATACAATAAGCCACATACGGTAAGAAAAATCGTCTTACGCGACGGTGATACAGTTGTGAAAAATACACCAAAACCTAAAATTGCGATGAGCGATTACACTGCTTATATGATTACAGATATGCTAAAAGATGTTCTTACAGCACCTACAGGTACAGGTAGAGATGCAAATGTTCCAGGATTAAACCTTGCAGGTAAGACAGGTACAACCAATTATTCTGATGAGGAAATGAGAAAATGGAATATAACTGATTCGAGAGCTGTTCCGGATGCTTGGTTTGCAGGATACAATACAGATTATACATGTGCGATATGGACTGGATACCCAGAAAGGAAGAATTATATTGCTCCAGGACCAAATCAGCATATTGCTCAATTAATGTTTAAAAATTTAATAAGCTATGTAGAGCAAGGTAAACAACCGGAAGATTTCAAAATGCCTGCAAGTGTGGTTAAGCTCCCGGTTGAAATGGGTACGAATCCAGCCCAAAAGCCAAGTGCATTAACACCTAATGATAAAATTACTTATGAGCTATTTGTAAGAGGACATGAAGAGCCTTCACAAGTTTCGCAAAAATACGATAAGCTTGAGTCTCCAACAAATGTAAAGGGTACTTATAATAAGGATACAAATGAAATTACCTTATCTTGGGATCATCCAAAAGCAAAAGATGGTGTTACATTTGAGATTTCAAGTTCCGTTAATGGAACAAAAGAATCATTAGGTGCAACAAGCGATAAAACATTGACCATTTCTAATGCAAAGCCTGGACTAACCTATACCTTTGAAATTACTGCTGTCCTTGATGGTGAACGGAGCAAGCCTGCTACTGTCACAGTAATAATTCCAAATCCAAATCAAAAAGGTAATGGTAACGGGAATAATAATGGCAATGGCAATGGTAATGGTAATAATAATGACAATGGCAATGGTAATGGTAATAACAACGGCAATGATAACGGTAACGGTAACGGGAATGGCAGTAGTAAAGGCAACGGCAACGGGAATGATAATGGCAGTGATAATGGAGATAATCAAACCGAGCCTCCCAAGCCGCCTGAAGATAATGGATAATAAAACATACAAATAAAATAAGGCTTCTACTTTGAAGACAAGGTAGAAGCCTTATTTTTGTTTGTATTTTTCCATTACTATTTTTTTAGCAAAATGTTTTTGTTGTTCCAAAAAAAGCTCAGAAAGCTGGATAAAGGCAGAATAATTGCGATAATTTGCTAATATAAAATGAAGCCGTTCTTTACAATTATAAGGCTTAATTGCAAATAATTTCACCTGTTTTTCCCAGTCATACAGATGAACAGGATTATTATTGCTCCAAAATAATAGACTTAAAAACAATGAAATACCTTCAAGCATTTTAGATCCTGTATCTTTATTTCGGCCTTTTACAATAGAACTCAATTCTTCTCTTAGTGTATTCCATTTATCCGATAAAACGGGGACACTAATTTCGGGTTTGAGCCATGGAGATTCGTTACTAATTTGATTATAAAATAATAATTCAGGTAAAAATAATTGGTGAGTGTAGTCATGTTTATTTTCTGATATCAAAATATTTTCTTGAGGGAAAAATAAAGGATGCCTTAGTTCTTTTGGTACTGCAATATTCATGGTTAAACCACTTTCTTTTTCATGCGCTTTTTCCCTTCTCTGCACAAATCTAAAAGCGGGCAAATATCGCACTGTGGATTTTGTGATTTACAATGATAACGACCAAAGAAAATCATGCGATGATGTGTAACAGACCATTCTTCCTTAGGAACTTTTTTCATTAGTGTTTTTTCCACCTCAAGAACACTATCCTTATATCTACAGAATCCTAGCCGTTTACTTACCCTTTCCACATGGGTGTCCACTGCAATAGCAGGTTCCCCAAAAGCAACAGATACAACGACATTAGCAGTTTTTCTGCCTACTCCTGGCAGTTTAGTCAGTTCATCCCGATCGTCAGGAACCTTTCCACCATACTCAGCATTTAGCATTTGGCAAAGCTTTTGTATATTTTTTGCCTTATTTCTAAATAATCCAATTGATCTTATATCATTCTGTAATTCTTCTAAAGGAACGGATAAATAATCTTCCGGTGTTTTATATTTTTGAAATAATTGCTTTGTTACCTTATTTACTAGTGCATCCGTACATTGTGCTGATAAAGACACGGCAATAACTAATTCAAAGGGATTTGAATGAATTAGTTCACAATGTGCCTCAGGAAACATTTTTCCCATTTCATCGAGACAAAATCGAATTTGAGATTGATTTAACATCGAACTATACCACCTTAATTCATTGAACATTACACTTATTGCTTTATTGTTCCAGCCAATTATAAAATGGGACTGTATTTGTACTTTTGGAGGTAGCTTGCGTTGATTTCCGCTGCTGTCGAAACTTTTGACCGTGTTTATTTGCTTGTTCAATTGTATTGATTCCGTTCTTCTTCCATTCAAATAAAATTCGGTCAATATACCTAAAATTCAATTTCCCGGATAGGACTGCTTCTTTCAGTGCAGCTTTAATAATAGCAGGGTTTTGCTTATCCTGATCAAGCCACATAGCAAGTGTTTCACATTCTAAAGGTGATAATGGTCTGCCAAATTCCTGTTCAAATGTAGTATACAAATTTGTTTCTTGCAGCAAATTCTTTTCTAGCTCGTCCTGCTTTTTATCATAAAGCATTTCCTCTATTAATTTTTCCCATAGTGGTTTGAGAGAGTATTTTTCGCAACGAATATTATTTTCTAAATAACTTTCTTCAATACCAATAAATCTATTTTGCAGCAATCTTCCAAGGATGGAAGTGCATATGCTGTCGGGTATGGTCATCCTCGTTGCAAGCTCCTCTGGAGTGGGAAAATCCTTCCCCTTTTCTAAAAAAGATTGAACTTGCAAAAGTAAAACTAATTCTGTTTCATTCAATCCTATCTGTTTATACTTTGCTAATAAAAGCTGTGGAATTGGAAGAATACCCTCTTCTATCCACGTCATCATTATATCTTTATCCATGTTGGACACCTCATGTATAAGTATATCATGGTACATGTATAATGAGAATCGAAATCAATTTCCATCCTTATATATAACAAGTTACTTATCGATTGAACCATTCATATCAAAAAATGCCTTGTAAAATATAAAGACAGCAACAGCCGCCGATTATTTATATAAAATAATTTTGGATATATACGATTTTATAAAGTCATGGGAATGGAAAGATTTCACGAACATGTTCCTTGAATAAAATTTATGAATTCGTTCGTTGTAGAGTACCGCCATTCAGAATCGGCGGATCTACTTTAAAGAAAAGGAAAATGGCTGAATTTACTCAGCCATTTTTCTATGAATAAACTGCGATATTCTTGTTAGCGCATTTTCAAAATTTTCTAAAGAAGTGGCATAGGAAAGGCGAATATAATTCGGAGCACCAAATCCGGAACCAGGAATTACCGCAACATTCCCCTCTTCTAACAAGCTCTGTGCAAATTCATCTACAGAATTGTATCCAGTAAGCTTCGCGGCTTCAGCTGCATTGACAAAAAAGTAAAACGCACCTTGAGGTTTTAAGCAGCTTAGTCCGGGGATGCTGATAAGTTTCGGATAAATAATATTTAGCCTTTCTTCAAAAGCACTTCTCATTTCTTCCACTGGAGCTTGCGTGCCATCATATGCAGCAATTGCTCCATATTGAGATGGAGTCGTTGGATTAGAGGTTGAATGACTTGCTAGATCTGTCATCGCTTTAATAATTTTCTCGTTTCCAGCTGCATATCCAATTCGCCATCCTGTCATGGAATGAGATTTTGATACACCATTTATAATAATGGTTTGTGCTTTGAATGCAGGTGAAATTTGAGCAATCGATACGTGACGATATGCATCATATACAAGCTTCTCATAAATTTCATCCGACACAATTAAAATTCCATGCTCTACACAAATCTCACCTAATGCACGCAATTCTTCCTCAGAATAAAGCATTCCGGTCGGATTGCTTGGAGAATTAATGATAAAAGCTTTTGTTTTAGGAGAAATCGCCTCTTTTAACTGCTCAGGCGTAACTTTAAATTGATTTTCTTCCGTACCATTAATATACACACATTTTCCACCAGCAAGCTTAACTTGTTCAGGGTAGCTCACCCAAAATGGTATAGGAATGATTACCTCATCCCCTTCATTTAAAAGCACTTGGAAAAGAGTATATAATGCATGCTTTGCACCATTTGTGACGATTATTTCAGAAGGTTTGTATTTAATACCTTGATCACGTACAAATTTATCCATTATTGCTTTTTTTAATCCTGGTAATCCGCCTGTTGCAGTATATTTGGTTTTTCCTTCCTTCATAGATTTAAAAGCAGCATCAATAATATGAACAGGAGTATTGAAATCAGGTTCTCCAGCTCCAAGACCGATTACATCTAATCCCTCCGCCTTCATCTCATTCGCTTTTGCTGTAATGGCTAATGTAGATGATGGAGTTAATGCACTAACACGATTTGCTAAAGTTATTTCCATAATTCTCTCCGCCTTTTCATTCGACTATTATATTAGGCACTTTTCTTAAACCTTGCTGCTTTGTAGACAAATATCCTCGTAATGACCTTCGCTTTTCTAATAAAACACCTTATCTCCGAACTATGTCTATAAAGGATTAATAACAATATACAAAAAAACAACAATTCATACGAAAACAGCCTTTTGTTAAATATTCTCTATTAATGTCGAGTGATTGCTTGTTTTAGAAAAATCGACATAAAAATAATTCAGCTTTTTAGATTTATCTAGAAAGGAAATTTCCCATACAGGAATTTCATCCTTCATCCCAAGACGAATCCCCAAAATTTTATTAGGATTTTTTTTCTCCATAAGTTTATGAAGAGCTTCTTTTTTGGTTATTCCATCTGCCCACTTCATTATGGTTATATTATCGGACAGATTATCTGGAATCCATACCGCAACTTTGGAGCCATTTTTTTGTTTTCCTACCACAACGGAGTATGCCTGTTTTCCATTATATTGATAGAACTGATCTGTTGTAACAAGATCTGCCTTATCTTTTGCCTCTTGGACGGCGTTTTGTCTAGCTGTATTAAGTGGTTTTACTGCCTGAATATAAACATTCACAAAAAATCCGATAATCACTAAAACCGTTATAGTTATTCCTAATATCCATTTTTTCATTTTTAGCCTCTTATGTACGATATATCGTAAAAATCGCTTTTTTGTCATCCTTTGCATCTAATGCAAGTCCAAACATTAAATCCTCTTGCTTAAGAGTTCGATTCAGCGCATCTACAATTTTATACAGATCTGCATGGTGATCGATTTTCACGGAAGAAAGTACTTCAATTTTGCTTTCCATTTTTAATCCCTCTTTACACACAAATTTTGTTATTCATATTGAGTTCGAATGATGGTCACAATAATTATTAAATACACCTCATCATTATAACAGTAAATGAATATAAAATGATGAATAATTTTAATTCAAAAACTACCTCTAGTCCACACTCATATTTAACGCTGTACATTGTACAGCGTATTTTTCCTCTTATCACCAATTAAAGCCACTTTTCAATCTTATCAATAATCTCTGACAAATTTCCATGTTCCATTTGGACTGCAGGAATAGACTTTATAAATGCCTTTCCATACGACGTCGTTTCAATTCTTCTATCAAATACAATAACGACTCCCTTGTCCGTACTCCTTCTTATAAGCCTGCCAAATCCTTGTTTAAAACGGATAATCGCTTCTGGTAAGGAATGTGCAGTAAAGGAATTTTTTCCACTTTGCTTATAAAATTCATTAATGGCCTCTGTGATTGGATCATCTGGTGGGGAAAATGGTAATCGAACGATTACCAAACACGACAAATCCTCTCCTGGAATATCAACGCCTTCCCAAAAACTACTGGTACCAAACAATATGGATTTATCAAAACGTTGAAAATTCTTTGTTAATCGGGTCCTACTACCTGAGGTAATTCCTTGTGCAATAAGAACGAATTCCTCCAATAATCCTGAGCTTCTCATATAATCATGAGCCATCCTTAGCAGTTCATAGGAAGTAAAAAGTACCAACATCCTTCCTTTCGTTGCTTGAGCAATTCCTATGAGATGATTTGTAATTACTTCAGCGTATTCTTGCAAAGAAACCTGCTGAATCTCCGGGATATCGTTTGGAATAATTAATTTTGTTAATTTATGAAAATCATAAGGCGAAGGTATTTGTTTTTCTATAACATTAGACATCAAATTTAACCCAACAGCCTCTTTAAAATAATGAAATGATTGATTAATCGATAATGTCGCAGATGTAAGGAATACGCTTTTCATTTTCTCAAAAAGCTTTTCATTTAATTGCATTTGTACTGTAACTGGCTGAGCCTGGATAATAATGCTGTTTGGAAGAGCTCGCTTATCGCCTTCCATCCAATACACATAATGATCTAATGGATGAAGTAGAAGTGCTATAATACTAATGCGCAGCTGTTCAAAATCAGACATAAGTCCATACATCTCTTCTATTATTGCTTTATCCTTGTTATTAAGCTTTTCGCTCTCTTTATTTAAGGATTCTAATCTTTCTTGAATTCCTTTTTGGACATCTATCATTAGTGCATTTATTTGTTCTGCACCTAATAGAACGGCATTCCACCCATTGCCTTGAAGAATGTCTTTTTTTAATCTTATTTTTACTTTAGGCTGTAGCTGCTCTTTCTTGCTGACTGATTGAATGAATTTGCCGAACATCATAAATAACTCATCTAAGGCAAACTCAAGCTCCTGAATCATAAAATCAATTTCAAATACATGGTTTTCTACGGTTATGCCATGCTTCTCCACTAATTTTTCTAGTCGGAAATACAGCTGTTTCTTCTCATAAATACCTAGTCGACTCAGCAAAAATTTACACGCAATATACTCTAGCTTTATAGATAAATGCTGGCGTGCAGCATGCTCTAAATGATGTGCTTCGTCAATTACGAGATAAGAAAAGTCTGGAAATATCTTAACATCCTGTGCAAGCTCCGTGAATAGCATGGCATGGTTTGTTATAATAATATCCGCATCTAAGGCAGATTTTTTTGCAAAAAGATAAAAGTCTCTTGACACCCAAGGGTTCTTTTCCTTCGTTAAATGCCAATCGTTATGTTTTATTCTATTCCATAATAAAATTCCGCCGCTTGATAAATTTAATTCATCGATATCCCCTGAGACCGTTTCTGTAAGCCATACTAAAATTTGCATCTTTGTCAACAGTGAATCATACTGAAAGTCTCTTTCTAATAGAGATTGTTCAAATTTAAACATATTCAAATAATGATTTCTGCCCTTAAGTAATACCGTTTTAAATGAAAAAGGCAAAATATTGGATAAAATCCTAATTTCCTTCCTCATTAATTGTTCCTGGAGCTGTACTGTATAGGTACTTATTACAACAGGTGACTTCTTTGTGTATGCAAAATAGATGCTAGGTAGTAAATAACCAATTGATTTTCCTGTACCTGTTCCAGCCTCTACGATAGCAACTTTTTCATTTTGAAAGGAATCATAGACAATATCCATCATTTCAAATTGACCGGCTCTACGTTCATAACTCTTTATGTAGGATGAAATTATCTTTTCCTTTTCATCTGCTGTTTTTGGGTAGATAGGTTTTTCCCTGTAATGATCAACTTTAACAGAGTTAAGTTTCTTTTTAAGGGCAATACCCCTGTAAACTTCTATATCATGAGGCAAATCTTCAATATGATTCCTTTTTTCCGATAATATATTGTGAAAGAGACTATCTATATTACTTTTTAAGTGAATCGAAAAATCAGCTAATTTCTCCAATGTAACTAACGGCAGCCGTTTTGCTTTACGTAATAAATATAAAAGCAATTCAGCTGTTACAATTGCATCGCTATCTGCCTGATGTGGTCTTTCATGGGATAAAGACAAACTTTCTGCAAGCTCTGCCAGCTTATAACTATCTGCTGTTGGAAGTATAATTTTAGCCAATTCAACCGTATCTATTGTCATTCCTAAAAAGGGCTGTACCCCAACTCGTTCAAATTCATTCTGCAGAAATGGCAAATCAAATAAAACATTATGCGCAACAAAAATATACCCCTCCAAATACTCCCTTAAGGTAGGGGCAATTTCCTCAAACAAAGGAGCATTCATTACCATATGATCATTAATACCTGTTAATTCTTCGATAAAAGGAGGTATTAAGATTTCCGGATTAACAAATGTTGTATATTGGTCAATAATTTTTTCGTTCTCTATTTTGACCGCGGATATTTGAATAATTCTTTCGCCTTTCTTGGGGGAATTTCCAGTTGTTTCAATATCCACGACAACAAATTTTTGGTCCATAAAATCACCTAATTTTTGTATAAAGCTTCCGTACTAGGCAGTACTCTATTACCCAGTATTTAAATTAGTGTAGCATAATTTTTTTCGTAAATACATAAAAACCGCATCAAGAATTGATACGGTTTTTATCATGCTTAAACCATTATAGTTGCTTCAGGCTCATGTGAAATCATTTCTTTAATTTCATTATTCTTCCCCATAATTGCAATTTTAGGCTTATGGAATGGAATTTCGGCATTCTCTATCATCGCATAGGAAATAATAATCACGATATCTCCAACCTGAACGAGTCTTGCTGCTGCTCCGTTTAAACAAATAACCCCACTACCCCTTTCACCCGCAATAATATACGTTTCGAAACGAGCACCATTGTTATTATTCACAATTTGTACCTTTTCATTTTCTACCATACCGACAGCATCTAAAATATCTTGATCAATTGTTATACTGCCAACATAATTTAAATTTGCTTCTGTTACAGTAGCACGGTGAATTTTTCCATTCATCATTGTGCGAAACATGCTGTATCCTCCTTATTTATATCCAATCAATTTATCTTCAGTATAAGATTATCGATTAGTCTTGCTTTTGAAAAATGTACTGCAAGCGCAATAATAATTTTTCCACTTATTTTGTTAAGTGGCTCTAATGATGGATATTGATATATTTCAATGTAATCTATCTTACCGCTTGTAGTTGTTTGTATATGTTTTTTTAATTCCATAATAATATTATTGACATTTTTTTCTCCATTTGAAATGGCCACTTTTGCCATTTGCAAGCCCTTATGAAGCTGTACGGCTTCTATTCTTTCTTGATCGGATAAATAAACATTTCTTGAGCTTTTTGCAAGTCCGTCATCCTCTCGCACAGTCTCGACTGCAACTAATTCGATAGGAAAAAAGAAGTCATTGATTAAACTATCTACTACCGCGACCTGTTGCGCATCCTTCAATCCAAAGTAAACTTTGTTAGGCAGAATAAGATGAAATAATTTCGTCAGTACTGTTACAACACCATCAAAATGACCCTCTCTTTTTTTTCCACATAATACATTCACGCGCTTTTGAACAGAAAGTTGAATAGATAAAGTGGTTGGGTACATTTCCTCTACAGATGGAACAAATAAATAATCCACTCCTGCATCTTTGGCTAATTTCTCGTCGCGTTTTATGTCTCTTGGGTATGTTTCAAAATCTTCATTCGGACCGAACTGTAGAGGGTTTACAAATATACTCATAACTACTACATCGTTATCCTTCCGGGCTTTTTTGGCCAAGGTAAGATGTCCTTCATGCAAAAAGCCCATTGTAGGAACAAATCCAACTTTTTCCCCATTTTGTTTATGGTTAAATGCAATTTCCTGCATTTCTTTCCGTGTTGTAATTACTCTCATTATCTATTTTCCTCCGTAAAAGTGTGTTAATTCTTCCGCTTGCATGGAAAAGCTGTGGCTCTCCTCTGGAAAGGCTCCACTTTTAACATCACGGATATATTGACCAATGCTTTCTATAGCTAGCTCATTAATATCGCTATATTTTTTCACAAATTTAGGAACCCTGTCTACACCGAAAGACAATAAATCATGGAAGACTAGCACTTGGCCGTCAGTACCTATTCCCGCTCCAATACCAATGGTAGGGATTTTTAATTCAGCTGAAACTTGTTCTGCAATTTGCTTTGGAACACATTCTAACACGACTGCAAACGCGCCAGCTTCCTCACACATTTTCGCATCAAGGATAAGCTGTTTAGCTGCTTCCGCCGTTTTACCTTGTACTTTATAACCGCCAAAAATACCTACCATTTGTGGCGTTAGTCCTAAATGTGCCATAACAGGAATTCCTGCATTAGTAAGCGCACGAATCATCGTAATCACTTCACCGCCACCTTCCAGTTTGACGGCATTTGCACCACCCTCCTGAATAATCCGGGCAGCCCCTTGTAAAGTATGTTCACGATTTAGATGATAACTCATAAATGGCATATCCGTTACAATAAAGGTATTTTTAGCACCTCGTTTAACTGCTTTTGTATGGTGAACCATATCATCGACTGTAACAGGTATTGTCGAATCGTATCCTAAAACGACCATTCCTAACGAATCACCCACTAATATCATGTCAATACCTGCTTGCTCGACAAGCTTAGCACTTGGAAAATCATATGCTGTTAACATGGATATTTTTTCAGCAGTCTCCTTCATTTTCAGAAAATCCGTTGTTTGCTTCATGCAAATTCCCCTCTCATAAATTGTTCAGGCGGTACCTTAAACCTGCCCTTACAATGGGAAGAAGGTGAAACACTTTTGTTGATAATAATTAAGGCTATTTTCGCATAGATTGTTGCCGTACCAAATAAGTTCAACAACCCGTATAACTGTAATACTTTTACAAAAATAGCCATAATTAAAGTTAAAAAGGAGTCCCTCAAGGCAGAAGGACTCCTGTAGCAGCTTTCTTTTTGTTTCGACCCTCTGTCCCCGTCCATATTGGATCAAGGCAGAACAATATTCAATTAAATAAAGCTAAAAAAAGGTGCAGTTCCTAAGGATACTACCCATTCAAAGTATAGCAAATTTATTTTTAATTGACTATTATTTTTAAACCAGCATATTACTTAATTTCGATGTCTGCGGAGTATATCTCATGGATTTTTCCTGTATTGTCCTGTATTTTTAGTACCCCATCATCTGTAATACCTAAAGCTTTGCCAGAAATATTTCCGGATATGGTTCGAGCTACAATATCCTTACCTAAAGATACAGCATAGCTTTCCCAAAGGAGTTTTAAAGGAGCAAATCCTTGCTCTAAATAAAGCAAATAATACTTCTCGAGTTTTTCTAGAATCCTTTTTACTAGGTCTGAACGGGATATTTCCTTTCCTGATTCTATGGATAAAGAGGTTGCAACCTGCTGTAATTCCAAAGGAAAATCATCCTTCTTCTGATTTACATTCATTCCAATCCCCATTATAATGGCATTTATTTTATCTGAATCAGCTTGTAGTTCTGTTAAAATCCCCGTAATTTTTTTACCGTTTAGTAAAAGATCATTAGGCCATTTTATATCCGGACTTATTCCGCAAATATCCTCAATAGCTTGCGAAACTGCAACAGCAGCAATTAATGTAAATTGAGGTGCTTTTCCCGGAGGAAGCGTTGGCCTTAAAACAAGGCTCATCCAAATACCAGTATATTTAGGTGAATGCCAATTTCGGGCTAATCTACCTCGCCCATTTGTTTGTTCCTCCGCAATAACAAGAGTGCCATGAGGACAGCCATCCTGTGCAAGCCTATGTGCGATCTTTTGAGTGGAGTCCGTTGATTCAAAATAATGGATGGACTTCCCTAATTCGTTGGTTTTGAGCCCTAATCTCAATTCATTTTCGGTGATATTCTTTGGGGTTCCGACAATTCTATAGCCTTTATTGCGAATTGCTTCTAATTCAAATCCTTCTTTTCGAAGTTCCTCCATATGCTTCCATATGGCAGTTCTTGAACATCCTAAAATATCTGCTAAAGCTTGTCCTGAAAGAAACTCGCCATTTGCATTTGAAAAAGCATCAATCAGTTTTGTTCTCGTTGGTGATTGCACGATTTGTAATCCACCCCTTTATTGCTTCTTTATTGTTATTTACTTTTCTTAAGAGAACTGCCTCTTCTATTCTATTTAGCATCTTTTTAATCCATGGTCCGGGACTCTGTTCAAACCATCTCATTAAATCCGTACCACTCACTGCTAATTCATCCCTGCTTTTAATAACCATTTGGTTGAATTTATTAGACAATTCCTTATATATTCCAGCAGTGCTTACATTTTTTAATGTGCGATAAACTGTTTCGATATCTATTGCCATTTCTAAATTCAAAGGGTATAAATCAATAATGGACCATTCTCGGGCATGTTTGTTTTTTAAAGCATGTAAACAGGTCACTAAATATTTGATTTTTTGATTAGAATGGCGCCACTTTTTCAAATAGACAGCTGGATCACCAGTTTGCAAGTACAGCATTATTAGCCATATTTGATTTTCTGAGAGGGAATCTATATTAAAATGAATACATTTGGTTAATGAACTTTTCGTTTCAGCAGCACCTGGTAAATAATCCACTAGAGTAGACTGTAAAAGTAAAGACAATGCTTTTCTTTTAGCGGTGCCATTCAATAACTTAACAAATTCATTGGTCATTCGTTCCACTGCAATAAATTTTAACAGACTGGCGTTTTGAAACAGAGCTTGTTCCGTACATGGTTCAATATTAAAATTCAACTTACTAACGAACCGAACTGCCCTCATCATTCGGAGAGCATCTTCGTGAAAACGTTCGTCTGCTTTACCTACAGTGCGAATAATACCATCTTCGATATCCCTTCTACCATTAAATGGATCCTCCAATTCACCATACTGATTCATGGCTATTGCATTCATGGTAAAATCTCGTCGTTTTAAATCCCCTTCGAGCGATCTAATAAATTCTACCTTATCGGGATGTCTATAATCCTTATACTCTGTCTCTGCTCTAAAAGTGGTAATTTCATAGTTCTCTTTATTATAGAAAACTAAAACGGTCCCATGCTCTATTCCGACATCGACTGTATTTGTAAAAATTGCTTTGATTTCCTCTGGTCTTGCAGATGTGGCAATGTCAACATCCGATATAGTTCGGTTTAACAGAAGATCACGAATAGCTCCTCCGACAAAATATGCTTCATATCCATTGGACTCAATTTTTTGCAAAATCGGCAAAGCACTCAGGAATGGTTCCTTCATTGAACCACACCTTTTAGCAATAAGTGATAATAGATTTCCTCATACTGATCCACAATTTTTCGCGACATAAAATCCTCTTTAACACTTTCCATTGCATTATTGGAAAACACATCATGAAGAATCGGATCTTTTAATAAAAGCAGTGCCTTTTCAGCAATGGCTTCAATATCCCCGACCTCACAAATATATCCGTTTTTCCCATCCTGAATAACTTCAGGAATGCCACCGATATTGGTTCCGATACAAGGAACACCACATGCCATTGCTTCAAGGGCAACCAATCCGAAGCTTTCCTTTTGAGAAAGCAGGAGTTTCAGATCGCTAATCGAATATAGCTCTTCTAAGCTATCCTGTCTGCCTAAAAGTAACACACGATCCTGTAGTTTCAAATCATTTACTAATTTGCAAACTGGAGTCATTTCAGGACCATCACCTACTAATAATAATTTCGCAGACACTGATTCACTAATTTTTGCAAAAGCTCTTACTACATCCTGAACTCTTTTAACCGCACGAAAATTAGATACATGAATAATAACCTTTTCATCTGGGAGTATTCCATATTCTGAACGTAAATGGTGTGCGTCTACCTTTTTGTAGACTCGTTCATCAATAAAATTGTACACGGTTTGAATATCTTTTGCCGGCTGTATTAAGTCATGTGTTTGTTGGACAAGAGCTTTTGAAACAGCGGTTACAAAATCAGATTGCTCAATTCCAAAACGAATAGCATCTGTTAGAGAGGGATCATACCCTAATACTGTAATATCTGTCCCATGTAAAGTAGTTACAATCTTTAAATCCGTATTAGCCATTTGTTTTGCAAGAATGGCACAAATAGCATGAGGAATTGCATAATGAACATGAAGAATGTTCAGTTTTTCCCTTTTTGCAACCTCAGCCATTTTACTTGCCAAAGCAATATCATATGGAGGGTATTGGAATACAGAGTACTGATTCACCTCCACCTGATGAAAAAAAATATTAGGATACATTTTGTTTAGTCTAAATGGGATGCTGGATGTAATAAAGTGAATTTCATGACCGCGCTCCGCAAGAAGCTTTCCTAATTCAGTAGCAATAACACCTGAACCTCCTACACTAGGATAACAGGTGATGCCGATTTTTAATTTAGTTTCCATTCTGCATTCACATCCAAATTAAGTAGAATCGGTTTCTTTGTCTTAAAACCTTCTGCATAAGTAACCTCTGCTTCTTTGCCAAATAGCCGTTCGCGAGCCTGTAGTGTTTCAATATATCCCTCTGTAAGCGGTGTTTTAACCCCATTTTCGGAGAAAGTAAATTGACTTTTATATGCATAAAGACTTTCAAGCTTTTTATTCATATAATCAGTAATATCCACCATGAAATCCGGATGGTGAAAACCATTTATCATGTAATTATATAAGGATTTTGGTTTATGTACCATTGTTTCTAATTTCGTTTGAAACTTCCGAATTCCGGCTGAAAAAAATGCCTCCTCCACTAAATAGGAGCAATTTGCGTGATCCGGGTGGCGATCTTCATTATAAGGTGCAAATACTAGAGTTGGTTTGTACTGGCGAATAACTTCAACAATTTTTCGGATATTTTCCTCATTTTTAAATAATCCCCGATCTGGAATATTTAGGGTTATCCGCTCGGTCACACCCAAGATTTGTGCAGCTGCATTCGCTTCCTCTATTCTGGATTCTACCGTCCCATTAGAAGATAATTCAGCATGTGTTAAATCACAAATGACTACCTTCTTTCCTTCCTTGGCCCATTTTGCAATAGAGCCGCCCATTCCTATCTCCACATCATCTGCATGTGCCCCAAAAGCTAATATATCTATGTTTTTCATTCCACTTCACCTCTGGTAATCGTTCTCCAGCTGATATCCCCTTTTTCCAATCCTCTAATTAATACTTCTGCCGTTCCCATATTAGTAGCAAGTGGAACAGAGTAAACATCACATAATCTCATTAATGCAGTTACATCTGGTTCATGCGGCTGCGCTGTTAATGGATCCCGAAAAAAAATAACTATATCCAGAAGATTTTTTGCAATCAAGGCACCAATTTGTTGATCTCCCCCATAAGGACCGGATTGGAAACGGTGCACATTCATTCCGGTTGCTTCTGTTATTCTTTTGCCAGTCGTACCGGTTGCATATAGATGATGATTTTCAAAAATATGTTGATAAGCTGTTACAAATCTTACCATATCATCCTTCTTCTTATCGTGAGCAATTAATGCAATCTCCATTTTACACATCCCCTTAATTGGACTATTCCAATATATATTCCAAACCATATACTAGTGTACTAAGATTCAAAACTGTTTCAATACACACTTTAACCCCTGACATGAAAGAGGCTCTGTTATATGAATCATGGCGAATGGTTAAGGATTGACCATCTGCTCCGAATATTACTTGTTGATGTGCTATTAACCCAGGAAGCCTTACGCTATGAATATGCATCCCTTCATAGTTTGCTCCTCTGGCACCGGTCAATGTTTCTTTCTCGTTAACGTGGCCTTGTTCCTTTTTATGACGAGTTTCAGAAATCATCTGCGCCGTTTTTACAGCAGTACCGGAAGGAGCGTCAAGCTTTTGATCATGATGTAATTCAATAATCTCCACATTTGGAAAAAACTTCGCAGCCATTTTGGAAAACTTCATCATAAGAACTGCGCCAATCGCAAAGTTTGGGGCAATAATGCATCCAATTTCCTTCTCCTCAGCTAATTCCTTTAATTCATTCAATTGATCTTCCGTAAATCCCGTCGTGCCTACAACAGGTCTGACTCCATATTGAATGGCAGTTTTTGTATGTAAGTATCCCGTTTCCGGAGTTGTTAAATCAACTAGTACATCAGCATTGCTTTTTTGCAAGCATTCCTCTAAATTCGTATAAATTGGAACTTCGATATTGGCAAAACCATTAATATCGGAAAGTAGCATTCCGTTATTTTTATGGTCTAAAACACCAACCAGTTCAAATCCTTCCGTTTCTTGAACCATTTTAACTGCCTCTTGGCCCATTCTTCCTCTTGGGCCAGCTATGATAATTCTCACCTTATTCATTCGGAATCTCCTTTTTCTTTGGTTATCACTTCTATCATTTTACTTCCTTGTCCAACGATCTTTATCTCTAGTATTAAATTTATGCATTACCTGGTTATGAGCTTCCTCCAGATCTATTTTTAAGGAATTTGCAAGACACATTATAACAAACTGTAAATCCCCCAGCTCTTCTTCTATTGTTTTTTCTTTTTCCGTATTTTTCTTCGGTTTTTCACCATAATAATGATTAATCTCGCGAGCAAGCTCCCCTAGTTCTTCCGTTAGCCTCGCAAGCATTGCAAGTGGGCCAAAATAACCTTCCTTAAATTGACCAATATATTGGTCAACTTCCTTTTGCATTTCTTTTATAGTTTTATTATAGCTCAATACATAAGCACCCCTGTCAAAAATATCTGATACAGCAAAATATTTCCCATTACCATGTTAGCCAATTATCTTTTTATTTACAAATAATTTAAATGAATTCCATAATCTAATTGATAGTTTTCTTGGCATTATATATAATAAGGTCGCTGAGCTATGAAATTATGCCTGTTATACATATATAGGAGGAACTGCTGCATGACTTTTGATTTAAAAGTAAAAAATATCCTCTTTATTTTATTGGGGTCTGCCATTTTTGGTTTTGGGATTGTCCATTTTAATATGGAGAATCATCTTGCCGAAGGGGGCTTTACTGGTATCACCTTAATTCTGTATGCAAAATTTGGAATAAATCCGTCTTATACGAATTTGGCTTTGAATATTCCTGTTTTCTTCATTGGGTGGAAAATGCTTGGAAAGAAATCGTTTTTATACACTTTAATTGGTACAGTGGGAACTTCCGTATTTTTGTGGGTTTTTCAAAGAGATCACTTAAGTTTTCCATTGACTGATGATTTATTCTTGGCTGCACTTTTTGCCGGTGTATTCATCGGGATAGGACTTGGTATAATTTTTCGGTATGGCGGAACTTCCGGTGGGGTGGATATCATCGCTAGATTAGCCTTTAAATATAAAGGCTGGGCAATGGGAAGAACAATGTTTGTTTTCGATGCATGCGTTATTACTCTGTCACTCATTACTTATTTAGACTATCGACAGGCAATGTATACTCTAGTTGCAGTATTTGTCGGTGCAAGGGTAATTGATTTCATGCAGGAAGGTGCATATACAGCAAGAGGCACCTTAATTATTTCTGAAAAACATGAGGAAATTTCAGAAAAGATAATGAAGGAAATGGAACGAGGAGTTACAGTATTAAAAGGTCATGGTTCTTATACAAAAGAAGATAAAGAAGTATTATACTGTGTCGTCGGCAAGAATGAAATTGCTCGATTAAAAGGTATTATTAATTCAGTCGATCCGCATGCCTTTGTTTCTGTAACTATTGTACACGATGTGCTTGGCGAAGGATTTACCTTAGATGAAAATAAACAACCGATTGAGAGTTAAAGAAATAAAGTACAGGTGCCTTGGACAGTGGTGTATGGGTGAGTGAAAATTGCAGTGTATTTTCACCGAGTGAAAATTGCAGTGTATTTTCACCGAGTGAAAATTGCACTGTATTTTTACTTTTGGTGTTTTCGATGCAAGATTCAACTAACACTCATAGGTATATGTCGATTTTCACTTTTCGAAAGGCGTAGACGTACAAATGCGATAGGCATCGGAGCTTGACGTAGAGAATGTTTTTCTTAAAATATCCACAAGTTTTTATTTTATAAACATGAGAACCGGGCACCTTTTGGTACCCGGTTTTTTGTTATATTCTTATTAGTCTATAACTGCATTCTTAATCATCGTTTCGACTCATATTTGTAAAGATTAACAGCATTCTCAGTAATTCTATGACAGCAACCGCCGCTGCGGCTACATATGTTAATGCTGCTGCATTTAAGACTTTACGTGCATGCCGCTCTTCAAGATTGTCTATAATGCCTAATCCGACAAGCTGATTCATAGCCCTCGATGATGCATTAAATTCAACTGGTAGCGTTACAAGCTGGAACAAAACGCCTGCAGCCATCAAAATAATACCAATTAAAAGCATGTTTGGAATTTGCGAGAACATTCCAATCATTAAAAATATCCAAGAAGCATTTGAGCCAATATTGGCAACCGGAACTAAAGAATGGCGGAATCGCAATGCCGCATAATGATCTTTATCCTGGATTGCATGACCAACTTCATGCGCCGCTACAGCTGCGCCTGCTACAGAATATCCATGATAATTAGCAGATGATAAATGAACGGTTTTAGATGCAGGATTATAATGGTCGCTTAAAAAGCCTTGGTGTTCAATAACCTGTACATCATATAATCCATTTTCATCTAGAATTTTTCTTGCAACTTGTGCTCCGTTCATTCTAGCGGTAGACTCAACCTTGGAGTATTTTCCAAAAGTACTTTTCACTCTAAGTTGTGCCCATATTGGAATTAATGCAATAATGATAAAGTAGATGAAAAACAACCCCATTGTAAACCTCCATAATAATTAATATTACTAATCATTCTATTCAATTTTGATAGGCTGGTCAATCATTATGCTCTATTCGTTTTTTATCTTGCTTTTGTCCATTATATTTCCGCCAGCCGACATATGAAAGTGTAAAAATAATAATGGATCCTGTTGTAAAAATAACCCACCATAGGGAAGGATCGGTTTCGTCTCGAGACATGTCATTAAAAACGTGATCCAAATCATTTCCGAGCTCTTCTAGTTTTGCCCGTTCAGAAGGATTTTGCATAATACTTCCTCTAAATTTATCAACAAAACTTATTTTTGCATTTAGCTTCTCCAATTGACTAGTTGGAATATCAACAGATAAACTTGGTTCAATAATAGAAAGTTCCATTAAGAAAGTATTTAAATTGGCTTGAAATTCATCAAAATCTCCATTTGCCGCAGCCTCTATAGCACTTTGAAACGGTGACATAACGGATTCTCTCATATTTGTCCATAGCGGCTGATATTTCGAGTTGAGAGCATCCACCGCCAGGCGAAACGATATTACATACTTTAACTTCTGTTCATGTAAAGCTGTATCGTTCGTAATTGCTTCGATAGCCTGATTTTGTACGGAATGGAGCACTCTGACTTCATCCAAACTAAGTAAATTCGTCTTTTTAGTATAACCAGAAATTTCATCGGAAAAGGATTGTAGAAGAAGTTTTGCTTCCTTATAGTGCTTCATTTTTGTCAATTGTAATATTTCATCAGCAGCATTATCCAATTCTTTTAAAGGCATAGATAATGGTGCCGTTGCTTTTGCATGTTGAATGGATAGAAGTATTAATGCTAACAGAAGGAAAATTGTTTTGATTTTCATTTCTTGTCCCCCCTCAAACTATTACTATATGTATGAATGATGGGACAAGAGTAGACCAAAAAGGACGTATTATAGTGAAAGCTCTAATCGATTCTTTCGAATGCATAAATAATAGGCAATCAATAAAGAAAGAATACTTAACCAAAATGTAAAATATCCAATTTCGCGAACATATATAAATAGATCTTGATATTGAGGAAATTGCATGTAAACGTAGTCAATAATATCATTATGTAAAGTCCAGATCGCCGCTAAAGCAATATGACGCAACTTTATTCTATAAAAAGGAGCAAACAAAAGACCTTCTATCGCCATTGCACCATGCGAAATAATTAACATGTACCCTTCCCATGGCAAATATCCGGATACCATCTTTGTTAATATATTCATTACAACAGCCCAAACACCATACTTAAATAAAGTTACGATAGCAAGAGCTTCAAATAATGGCCAATTACTACGGAACAAAAAAGCAATTAATACGAAAACAAAAAACAAGCTAGCGGTTGGACTATCAGGCACAAATGGTATAAATTGTATGGGGGTAATACTAAGCTGTCCTCTATACCAATAGTAACCGTATACAGTACCTAGAATATTGATAATTAATAGCATCCATAATATTCTTCGATCCAATAAAAAGGGATAGAGAAAACGCAAAACTGAAGCACCTCAATCATTACATGGCATATTTAACCTATTATTTCATTATTCAAATATTTATATGTGCAATAAAAGCTGGCATTATAGCCAGCTTTTATTGATTTACTATTTAGATTTCAAGCTTGCGATGAATTCAGCAAGTTTTTTAAGCTCATCCGGTGTACCTTTAAACTGGTTAGCTGGCATTTTGCCCATACCGTGCTGAGCAATTTTTTCAATTTCTGCAGGACTCTTACCTGTATCAATTAGAGATGGTGCAGCTGCTCCACCTTGTAAGTTATCCCCATGACATGTCACACATGTTTGCTTAGAGAAGATTTTATATCCTTCTGCATTTTTATCAATATCTACTTGTGCAACAATCTTTCCTTGCTCATGTACCTTCGCCCAATCTTCATGAGCGGCAGCTTCCCAAGTAAGATAGATTGTAGCTGCAAGTGCAAGCAGCATAAATCCAGTCGCAAATGGTCGTTTTAATGGACGACGTTCAGGACCGCGGTCAAGAAACGGAGCTAACAATAAACCTCCAAATGCTAGACCAGGAATCGCTATAATACCGATAACACTGTATTGTGCAGATGCATAAGAATACTTAAGTAATTGATAAAGGAATAAGAAATACCAGTCAGGTAAAGGAATATATCCTGTGTCTGTAGGATCCGCAATACGTTCAAGAGGTGATGGATGTGCTACAGTAAGGCATAAAAATCCGATTAAGAAAACTGCACCAACTAGCCATTCCTTCAAAAGGAAATTTGGCCAAAAGGCTTCCGTTTTACCTGGATATTCCGAATAGTCTTTCGGAATCATTTGCTTGCGGTGAGACGGAGCAGTAATTCGGGAATCGCCGACAAACTTCATCCCTTTTCCACGATGCATTTAGTCCCCCTCCTTCGTAAATGTCTATTAATTTCAATCTGCGTAAATTTTACAATGGACCAGAAATACCTTGTTTACGAATCATTAAGAAGTGAGCAGCCATCAATGCCATTAGAACTCCTGGCAAGAAAAATACATGAATGGCAAAGAAACGTGTTAATGTTTGTGCACCAACAATATCAGGATGGCCAGATAATAAAATCTTTGCATATGGTCCGATTAATGGAACCGAGTCTGCAATCTGAAGACCAACCTTTGTTGCGAATAACGCCTTCATATCCCAAGGCAATAAATACCCTGTAAATCCAAGACCCATCATAACAAAGAAAATAAGTACACCCACGATCCAGTTAAGCTCACGTGGTTTCTTATATGCTCCTTGGAAGAAAACACGTAATGTATGTAAGAAGATCATTACAATTACAAGACTGGCTCCCCAATGGTGCATACCACGGACAATTTGTCCAAATGCAACTTCATTTTGAAGATAGTAAACTGATTGCCAAGCGTTTTTGATATCCGGTACATAATACATAGTAAGGAACATACCAGATAAGATTTGAATGACAGTAACAAAAAATGTAAGTCCGCCGAAGCAATAGACAAATGCGCTAAAATGATGTGCAGGGTTTACATGTTCTGGTACCTCATGATCAGCAATATCCCGCCACAAAGGCGTAATATCTAAACGCTCGTCAACCCAATCATATAGTTTATTAAGCATGAATTACGCCTCCTTTATTTAACAAATGCATTTGCTTGCGGTTTTCCTAAGTATAGGTAACCATCTTTGACTTTTGTTGGATAGGAATCCAATGGTTTGGCTGGTGGCGTACCTGGAACATTTTTTCCGCTTTTCTCATAACGGCCACCATGACAAGGACAATAAAATTGATTTGGATGGTCTTTATTTGCATTCCAGTTAACTGTACAGCCTAAATGCTTACAAATAGGTGATAAAGCAACAATGTCTCCCTTGCTGTCTTTATATACCCATGCTGTTTGTGTGACATCTGACTTATACCACGCATCAACTTCTTCATATGTAAAGTCAATCTTTTGTGGTTGGTCTGTTAAATCACTAACTTTTAGCTTAGTAGCATGAAAATCTCCTGCAGCTTCTGTTTTTAACACTGGATCAACTGCAAAACGAACCATCGGCATCAGAATTCCAGCTGCCATAAATCCACCTACACCCGTAAGTGTATAGCTTAGAAACTGACGTCTTGATACAGGATTCTTGCTCATCCCTTTTTCCCCCCTCTAGCAGTAAGGTAAGTCCAATGGACATAATAATCGCACAAATACAATCTAGGACATAACAATGATATATCAAACATATTAGAAGGTCAATAACCTCCGTTTGTAAAAGATGACAACAATGTGACATAATTCCGAAATATTTATTGCCAATTTTGTCCTATTTTACATTTAGTTGTGAATAAAAAATCTTATTTATGAGTAAAAAAAGCTACATTATATATTTTGCCATTTTTGCACTATAATATTTATTAATTGTTTTACTTGATCCTCTAGTAAAGAATGCTTGAATTTTTCTTCCATATTTTCCAAAGGTATTGAAGGAAGCCAAATGATGTTTTCTGAAAAGGGTTCTTTTATATCCCTCCAAAAACTATCGGAAGTGATATAAAAAACATGTAAAAAGCCGTTTTCCTTTAATGTTCCCTCCCATTCCTGTAAAGTGTTCTTTTTGAGGTTCTCATCTGATTCTAATAAGTACGTTAGCGGTGGAAATAACAACATTCTCCCTCTAAATTGATGTTCAAGATGGAGTGTTAGTAAACTAATGAACTCCCCTTGTGATGCTGATTGTTTCATATTATCACCCAAACCAAGAGAGATAAGAGGGACAATTGCCGTATCAATAAATTGCTTTTCTCTTAAATAAAGTTCTACATCTTTGCCATTCCAATTCATATAAACACTCCTACATTTATAATTCCGACAAATCTATCATATCATGCAACATTTTTTTAACCAAGGTAGGTTATCGGTCCTTTTCATAACAAAAAATAAAAGCCCTCATCATTAAGGGGGCTTAGACTTTAAGGAGTTATAAATTCTTAAGCTTTTCTGTCAAAGATAAAAACGCCTCTTGATCATTCCGGTCTAGGGCATCATCAATTTCGCTTAAGATCTTTTCCTTTTGAAAACTAATAATACTTCGCTGCAAAAATTTTTCCGCTATCATTCTGTCCTCATCATTAATTCTCAATAATTTTGGCATAAAAGGATTTTCCTCTAACACAGCAGCATAATGATAAGATATATTGGCATCTTTAAAATTTAATTGAATATAAATATCCTCGTCACGATTCAAGCGTATATCATGAAATGATTTTTCCGTATCAGTAGTCATAATGTTTTCTTTATAAAATCGAAATGGAACAAGATCAACACAATGCGTAGACATGATAAGACCTCTTGGACAATACTGTGCTTCCTCTACAAAATGGACCTTTTCCATTAACTGGTCGTGGCTCATTAAGTAATTTAAGATCCATACTGATTCTCTTCTCTTTAATTGATAATGATTTAAAAACCAGCGAATAAAATCCTTTTTCTCGTTGACAGATACAGGAGTTGCAGCCAAAGGAATCCCTCCTCTGCATAATGATAGTATAGTCCATTATTATTTTTCAAAACGTTCCAAAAGCATAATCCATTCTTCATTCGTCGGGTCTTCTTGTACAAGAGTTTGAAAAATTTGAGCAGCTTCCTCTCTCTTTCCTTCCTCAATAAGAAAATATCCATATTCTTCAAGGAATTCAAGGTTATTCTTTAAATCATTATATGCTAGCTCATAATATTTTAATGCATGTGAAAATTGTTCTAAATGATGATAGCTTACTGCCATATCCCAATAAAGAAGCGGATCTGGTTCACCTTCCTGTTCAAGGACAGAAGAAATTTCCACTACATCTTCATACCTCTTTTGATGCAGGAATAATTTATTTAAGGTTAAAGCAGCATCTATATATCCTGGGTCCAGAACTAAAGATTGTCTAAAATAATCCTCTGCTAACTCTTCATCTCCGGCTTTTAAAGCGATTTTACCTCCAAATTGATATAATTCCTTATTAAATTCATCTACTTTAATGCCTGCTTTAACAACCTCAAGTGCATGAGCAATATCTTCCTCGTGTTCGTATGCTCGACCTAAGTATAAATATAAAGAATGAAATTCAGGGTCCAATTCCTTAAGCTTTAAAAATAGATCAATAGCTTTTCGATAATATCCAGCCTTATACGCGGTAAAGCCGAATCCAAATAAAGTATTTATTTCTAAGTGGTCCTCTAGAGCTTGATCATAATGCGGAAGTGCTTCTTCAAATTCTCCGGCCGAGCTCAATACTTCCGCCAGCCTAGCATGAATATTATTTCCTGCAATATTTTCTTGGCCTTGATCAATTAAGCTTTTAAAATATCTAACCGCATCTACATAATTCCCGCTCGCTGTATATAATTCACCTAATGCAAAATCAATGATCGGTTCATTAGGTAGGATTTCCTTTGCCTCCTGCAGCTTCCGTTCGCTTACTTCTATTAGCCCCTGCATTTGATACAAATCCGCTAATAAAAGCAATGCCCTTGGATAGTCAGGGTCCGTTTCAGATATTGATCCAAGTAAAAAGATGGAATCATCCTCTTGATCTAAATCTAAAAGTACCTCTGCTAATAAAATTTTTAATTCCCCATCATCGGGAAATTGTAGGATCAATTGTTCATAAAGTTCTTTTGCCTCTTTTAAAAACCCTAAATGATATAATTCCTGCGCAGATTGAAAGATCTCTTCATCCGTTCCTTCCGCTTTTATTTTACGTAAATAGCTTTCAGCTTTTTTCATATTTCCATCTTCTATATGCTGTAACATTTGCTGTACAAGTAACATACTGTATCCTTTCTACGATCAATAATTTATTCATAGCTGATTAAGAAAGAGCATTAAACAAAGAGAGAAGTTCTTTTTATTTTAAGCTCTTCTCCAAAACCCGGCCGAAAGTTAACCATATTACAAACCGTTGTAATGCTACCTTTATGAACCATGACGGCTAACTTATCTTTATCATAATGAATACCGGCTTGTTCATCAACTTTATCAGCTTTGAAATATAAGTTATAATTTATTTCGCTCCCTACACTTAAATCTCCTCTTTTTGGGTATACACCAAATTTCTTCAATTTTTTCATTTCAATTGGATTTTTTTCGCGAATTTCATCGAAAACATGCGAAATTTTTTCTTTTTCCAATATTTCTCTCCATAATTTTAAAAGATTCTTTTTCACAGTCTTTTGTTCTGACATTATTATTGGAACTAGTACTGGGTTATAAGGAAACATAGCTTCTCTTATCCATCCCCATGCAATATTAAATATATCCTCCATCCTATTTATTTCCACAAAAATGATAGGGATGCTATTTCTTTTACATTTCCTGATTAATGATGTAGTAAGCTTTTCCAATGGAAGTCTAACAGCCATAATATAATCAATCGGACTATTGAGAAGGAAAAGCATTTTTTTACGCTTTTCTTCTTCAAATTGATTCTCATATTGGATGGAAAAGGTGCTAATCATTGTATTACAGCCTTTTAATAGAAAATTTTCAATAAAGTACTGTTTCATTGCTTGAAAATCAGTAGGAGGGCTATCCAAATCAAGCATTACATGGGTTGGGGTCA
The DNA here is from genome assembly GCF_018343615.1 of Bacillus sp. FJAT-49736. GTDB lineage: Bacteria > Bacillota > Bacilli > Bacillales > Bacillaceae_C > Margalitia. The sequence continues at coordinate 1,584,316 of NZ_JAGYPI010000001.1, forward strand.
TAACATAATCAGAAAGATCCATTCTAATATAATGATTTCTTGTATAGGAATCCTTCATCGAGTAAATTTTGTTATCTTTCACTAGTAAAGAAGTTTTTTTTTCCAGGTTTTCTATCGCAATATTTGCTTTTTCAATGATATACATTTTATTCCCTCCAGATTTTTCATTCTATAGACAAGCTATGAAAAATAGAGAATAAAAATGACAAAAAGAAACTACTACTAGTTTCTTTTTGTCCACAAGTGAAATCAATAAAACTACCCAATAATTTTTTGTATATCTTCAAAAAAGCCAGGATACGAGACATTAATTGCATCAGAACCTTCTAGGAAAACCTCTTCCTGACAAATTAACGCAGCGATTGCCAGCATCATACCTATTCTATGGTCCCCATAGCTGCTGACGAAACCTCCGGTTAAAGTAGATTTACCATAAATAATCATTCCATCATCCGTTGCTTCAATTTTAGCACCTAACCGCGTCAATTCCGCTACAACTGCATCAATGCGATTCGTTTCCTTCACTTTTAACTCCTCAGCATTTTTAATGATGGTTTTACCATCAGCCTGTGTAGCAAGCAATGCAATAATAGGGAGTTCATCTATTAATCTTGGAATTATGTCGCCGGATATTTCAATCCCCTTTAGATTCGAGCTCCTAACTGTAATTGTTCCCATCGGTTCAAACATATCCTTACCATTATCATTTATGATAATATCAGCACCCATTTCCTTTAATACATCGATTATACCTGTTCTTGTTGGGTTTAAACCAACATTCTTCAAGACGACTTCACTATTGTTGACAATTGCTGCGGCTACCATAAAAAATGCTGCTGAAGATATATCACCTGGAACATATACGTTCTGCCCAGTCAGTTCTTGGTTTCCTTGCACCGATATATGCCTATTTTGAATGGAGATTTGACCTCCAAATTGCTGTATCATCCTTTCTGTATGGTCCCTTGTTGCAGCAGGTTCAATTATGGTCGTTTCTCCGGCTGCCTGCAATCCTGCTAACAAAATAGCGGACTTTACTTGTGCGCTTGCGACAGGAAGCTGGTAGTTTAAAGGCTGTAACGCATTACCTTGAACCGCAATTGGAGTGTAGTTTCCATTTTCGCGCCCATTAATGCTCGCTCCCATTTCCCGCAGCGGATGGACGACACGATTCATTGGTCTTCTGGCAATTGATTCATCTCCTATAATGACAGAATGAAACGGTCTTCCCGCCAGAATCCCTAGCATTAACCTTGTGGTAGTACCTGAATTTCCTACATCGAGAATATCCGTTGGTTCCTTTAAGCCACTCCATCCTTCTCCAACAATAATAATTTCATTATCATTCTGCTTAATACTTACACCTAATTGCCGAAAGCAAGAAATAGTATTTAAACAATCAGCACCAAATAAAAAATTGCGGACAGTTGTTTCACCATTTGCAATCGAACCAAACATGATTGCCCGATGGGAGATTGATTTATCTCCAGGGACTGAGATTATTCCGTGTAAATTCTTTTGATTATACGTTAGCTGTTTCTGTTCCACTGCTTTCACCCTTTTATCAATGGCTGTTTACCTATAAATTATTACTTTCGTATATGTTACAAATTTCAATATAGGAAGTTTCAGAGCATCTTTTCTTCCAAAAATTATTTCTTCATAATAAAGTAAGGATACTATAAAATTTTCATATACAAAAGCAACATAGATTAAGAAAAGAGAATTGTAGTTAATTTTATTGGATAAATAAATCATAGGTTGTTCTTTTTTCTAAGCATTCTTTTGCAAGGCCACGATCTTGTTCATTTTGAAAACTAATTCTTAACACACCATATATATCTTCTCTTGTTTCTAGAATTCTAATGTTCGTGATACTTATATTTTCTTCCGCTAAGTAACCGGTAATTTCCGATATTACCCCAGGATAGTCTGGAACATCAATAAATAAATCATAAAAGGAATGAATGGCACCTGTTGAATGAGATGGAAGCTCGTCACGAAAAATCTTTGCTTCTTGAAAAAATGAAAATAGCTTTTCAAATTTCTCCTCTTCAATTAATTCTGTTACTTGGTTCATTTTAACCTGCCACTGCCTCAATAACTTTAACAATACATCTTTGTTCAATACGCAAATACTAGCCCACATATTTGGATCTGCGGATGCTATTCTTGTAATATCCCGAAAGCCTCCCGCTGCTAATCTAGATAACAAAGGAAATGTTGATTGATAGTCTTTTGCTTGCTCTACTAATGAAGAAGCTATAATATGCGGGAAATGGCTTAGTATACCCGTCATTTCATCATGATCTTCCGCAGTCAACTCAATAAATCTTGCCTTTGTACCAGATAACCAATCTTTTACTAGCTTTAATTGATGCGCCGATTGATGGGATGTAGGTGTTAAGATATAAAAGGCATTTTCAAATAATTGATCCTTCGCTGCTGTAACACCGCTTTTATGGGAACCTGCCATTGGATGCCCGCCGATAAAAGCTATTCCTTTTTCAGCAAGCTGCAATGCTTTTTTTACAATGCTCTTTTTCGTACTGCCTGTATCAGTTATAAGTACATGTTCTTTCAACGACATATTTGCTAATTGTTCCATTAATCTTTCCGTCTCCAAAACAGGGGTAGCAAGGATAATTAAATCTGCTATTTCTGCACCTTTTTGAAAGGACTCTGCTCTTTTATCTATTACTTTCAGGAAGCTCGCTTTATCCATTTCCTCCGTAACTACATCAAATCCATATATTACAGAATTCGGATGCTGTTTTTTTATCGTTAATGCCAGTGAGCCTCCAATTAGTCCAAGTCCTGCGATAAATACATTTCCACGCATGAAAACCCTCCCTTAGATGCATGCAATTTCCATTTTTATTTTTGTTCTAAAAATTCTTTTATTGCGTTCCTTACTTGAAGATTTTGCTCCTCTAAGCCAAGTGTGATTCGTACTCCCGTTGGGAAACCTAATGATTTTCCGGAACGGACAATAAGACCTTTTGATAATAAAAATTGAGAAACCTCATCTCCATCGTGAGCAAAATCTATTAGGATGAAATTTCCTTGTGTAGGATAATAGTTCAAGTGGCTTTCTTGACAGAATATATAATATTTTTGTTTCTCTACTTCATTTTTTCTGTAACAGTTTTCTACAAAATCTTGGTCCATTATTGCTGCCGATGCTGCTAATTGACCTAATACATTTGTATTAAATGGCGGCCTCGCGGGTTCAAGCTTTTGAATATTATCATAGGACGATACCCCATATCCAACCCTAAAACTAGCCAATCCATATATTTTCGAAAAAGTTCTCATTACAATTAAATTAGGAAACTTATTAATGAATTTAATGGAATTATAGACAATATCCTTGCTTACATATTCATGGTAAGCTTCATCAAGAACTACTAGGACATCCCTTGGTACGCCCTCCAAAAATGACACTAATTCCGCTTCTGGAATATATAAACCAGTTGGATTATTTGGGCTGCATATCCATACTATTGCTGTATTTCCATCTATTTGCTGAAGCATCCCCTTCAAATCATGGGATCCTTCTATTAAATCAACCTCACGAACTAATGCCCCCTCAATAACAGCATTATGCTTATATTGGGTAAATGTAGGGGTAGCCATTACAGCATTTTTCCCTGGTTCGAGAAGCGCTCTGGAAATAATTTGAATCAGTTCATCCGTGCCATTTGTAAAAATAAGCTGTCCAGGATCTACCCCAAGTAAATCAGCTGTAGCATTACGCAAATTTGAAGCGTTTCCGTCAGGATAAAGCATAAAAGATGGCTTGAAATTTTCAAGAGCTTGATCAACCTTTGTAGAGTAACCATACGGATTTTCATTGGAAGCCAATTTTACTATTTGTTCTAATTGATATTGCTTTTTAACCTCATCAATCGATTTACCAGGCTTATATGCTTCTAAATTATATATTTGATTCTTCCATTTCATAGTTTTACCTCCCCCTATTCAAACAACATCTAAGTCAGGTCTAAGGATAGTAGCATTATTTAAATATACATGCTTTAATAAATGCTGCGGTTTACTTGTATTAATATGAAGCATAACTCTTATACATAATGGCAAACTATTAATAACAGGTATTTCTTGCAAACACATTACCGGAACAAACTTCCAATCTGGGAATCTTCTTAAAGCCTTTGAAGGAAAAGTGGAATGAATATCTGATGTAACCGATATGAAAACAGAAGCAACATTTGTTGCTTCTATCCCATTTGTATCAATCATTTTCTGCAATAATTCTTCTGCAGCATCTATGACGAGATCCTCACAATCACTAGAAACTGTTGTTGCCCCTCTTATTCCGCGAATCATTTCGTTCTCCCCTTTTTACACTCATCTTTATCCGTTTTGTAATAAATGAAAGGTTTTTCGCAAAATATCTTTATCCACCTTTTTCAAAACAGGCTGCCCAATATTCGTTAATAAAACAAAGTTAGGTGTTTGATGCACAGATTTTTTGTCTCTGGCCATTAGCTCAAAAATAGCGTCGAAATCCGTATCTGCAGGAATTCTCCATTCATACCCCAAGCCTTCAAGCCAATTAATAAATTCTGCCATTGGAAAAGGAAGCTGAAATAGCTCCTTACTTAAATGCAATGCATAAACGATTCCAATCAGGACCGCTTCTCCATGAGTCAACATTCCGTACCCAGCATTTGCTTCCAAAGCATGCCCTAGCGTATGTCCAAAGTTTAAATATGCCCGAATATTTTGTTCCTTTTCATCCAGTTGAACTATATTTGCTTTTATTTCAATCCCTTTCCGTAATAGATTCTGTAATATTTCTAATGGTATTGAATCCAATGTTTGGACTTGTTTCATCAAATATTGCAGGAATTGGGGATCTGAAATAATTGCTTCTTTTATTACCTCAGCAAAACCGCTTCTTTTTTCCGTAATAGGCAACGTTTCTAAGAATTGAATATCAAATATAACCAGCTCAGGCTGATAGAAGGAGCCAATCATATTTTTCCCCAGTGGATGATTTATGGCTACTTTCCCGCCAATTGCACTGTCATGTGCTAATAACGTTGTAGGAATCTGTATAAAAGGAATTCCTCTCATATACGTTGCTGCAACGAAGCCCGCTAAATCACCTATTGACCCGCCTCCGAATGATAATATGACTGATTTGCGATCAAAACCATTTTGAAGAGTGAATGAGATACAGTCCTCATAAATTTGGAAGGTTTTAGCTTTCTCTCCATTAGGAGCTATATAAATATGGGTTTCCTTATTAGTTGGCAAAAAACTTTTTAGTGTTTGTAAGTGCAAGGTTTCTAAATGTTTATTCGTTATAATTAAAATTTTGGAGTATCCATCTATTTTTTCTGTTAATTGATGAATAATTTTATTACCAATATATACAGAATAATCTTTGGAAGAAGTACAAATATTGATTATATCCATATTAAAACTTCCTTGCATATTCTCTATGTTCTTCTACTAGTTTTTGCAAGTGGTCCATACGATCACTCGAGAATTGCTCTGTAATAGCCACAGCTATTTCCCATGCAACGACGGCCTCCGCAACTACACTTGCTGCAGGTACAGCACAGCTATCCGAACGTTCAATACTGGCTGTAAAAGGCTCTTTAGAATCAATATCAACACTTTGAAGAGGTTTATAAAGTGTCGGGATAGGCTTCATTACACCTCTTACTACAATAGGCATACCAGTTGTCATTCCACCTTCAAAACCGCCAAGTCTGTTGGTTCTTCGTATGTAACCCGTATCTTGATTCCAAATAATTTCATCGTGAACTTGACTTCCGAAGGATCTCGCCATTTCAAAACCTAATCCGAATTCAACGCCCTTAAAAGCATTTATACTTACAATCGCACTTGCAATTTTTGCATCTAATTTTCTATCGTAATGTACATAGCTTCCTACACCTGGAGGCATTCCTTCCACAATAACCTCCACAATACCTCCTATAGAATCCCCTTTTTTCTTAGCCTGATCAATGGCATCCATCATTTTTTGTTCCGCATTCTCATCAAAAACACGTACTGGTGAGTTTTCCGTTTTTTCCTGCAAATCTTTAATATTTTGATAAGTAGGTACGGCAGCTTGAACACCACCGATCTCAAGAACATGTCCCGCTACTTCTATACCTAGCAATGATAATAATTTTTTAGCAACTGCGCCTGCCGCAACCCTAACAGTTGTCTCTCTTGCGGAGGAACGTTCGAGTACGTTCCTCATATCCCTGTGACCGTATTTTAAGCCACCAACTAAATCAGCATGCCCTGGTCTTGGCCTTGTTACCTTCCTCTTTATTTCGTCCTCCTCATCCCCACTTATAGGTTCCATTCCCATGATTTTAGTCCAATGTTTCCAGTCTTTATTTTCAACAACCAAAGCTAGAGGCGATCCTAAAGTAACTCCATGGCGTACCCCACCAGCAATGATTGCTTGATCCTTCTCAATTTGCATCCTTCTTCCGCGTCCATATCCCTTTTGACGACGCGCTAGCTCTTTATTTATATCTTCTACTGTTAAAGGCATGCCTGCTGGCAATCCTTCTATTATTGTAGTAAGCTGCGGTCCATGCGACTCACCAGCAGTTAAATATCTCATTATTATGCCTCCTTCATCACTTTAAAGTAATTATGTATCAATATATCATAAACTACATGCACATACATAGCAAATTATTAAAAAATTTAAAACCTTCTATATTTCTATTACGTCTAAATGACAAAAAACTGTTGGCAACAACAGTTTTTCAAATTTTTCTGTAGAAGAATGTATCTTCCACTTCAAAGCCATACTTATTCGGATTAAAGATTTGCTCTGTACTTCCAACAAACAAAATTCCACCAGGTTTAAGAGCATCACTAAATTTTTTATATAATATTGATTTTGCATCCTCGGTGAAATAGATTAAAACGTTTCTGCAAACGATAAGATCAAAATTCCTGTCAAATTGGTCAGCAAGCAAATTATGTCTCTTAAATGAAACGGTACGTTTTATGTCTTCCGAGATTTCATAATAAGCGCCTTTCTGTTGAAAGTACTGATCCTTTTTAGTGGAAGGAACCTCTTGCAATGACCTTTCCGAATAAACCCCTATTTTCGCCTTTTGAATAGCATTTGCATCAATATCCGTTGCCAAAATCGATATTTTGTTTAACGGATAATGAGAAGACAATACCATGGATATTGTGTAGGGCTCTTCACCAGTAGAAGATGCTGCACTCCATACCTTTAATGGCTGTCCTTGCTTTATCAGTTTAGGAAGAATTTTGTTATCTAATACATCCCATCTTTGTCTGTTCCGATAAAATTCCGATACGTTTATTGTCATTCTGTCCAGAAATTCATTTAATAGGTTCGTATCGATATCTAATACTTTAAAGAACTCATTGAAGGATGAAAAACCTTTCTTTTCATAAAATGTAGTAAGTCTTCTTTTCATTTGCGCTTCTTTATACAATGCTAGATCAATACCTGTTTTTCTTTCTACTTTTAAAATAAATTCTTGATAATCTCGATCCATGATTTACTCCCGATGTTTTTAAAATAATTATAACGGAAGTCTAGCAAGTTTAGGAAGGTTAGGAAAAAATTTTAATGAAAATTTTTATAAAAAAAAAAAAAGATTGGAATAAATCCAATCCAGCAAAAATTAATAAATCCAATTATTGATTAATTTAGTATATTCCACTAATTCTTCTTGCTTAAAGAATAAACCAATTTCTCTTTCAGCACTTTCAGGCGAATCGGAGCCATGAATAATATTTTTGCCAACTGTAGTAGCAAAATCTCCACGGATTGTTCCAGGCTGAGCATCCTTAGGATTAGTTGAACCCATCATTTGACGAGCAGTAGAGATCACATTTTCACCTTCCCAAACCATTGCAAATACAGGTCCAGAAGTAATAAAGTCAACTAATTCACCAAAGAATGGGCGCTCTTTATGCTCGCCGTAATGCTTTTGTGCAAGTTCAGTTGAAATTTGCATTAACTTTGCTCCTACAAGCTGAAAGCCTTTTTTCTCAAAACGAGAAACTATTTCACCGATTAATTGTCTTTGTACTCCATCAGGTTTTACCATTAAAAATGTTTTTTCCATTTTTACCACTCCTAGTTATGTATCTTGTTGATACGGGCAAGCAGCCCATGAAAATAGTAACATTATTTACGATGTTTGACAATATTATTATTGGAAACGCTTTCGACATAGAAACATGGGTGAGAATTATAAAATAAGGCCCGAAAAATACTTATAGTTATCGAATCGACTATATATTAATATTTGCGTTTTCCAACAAAATTAGCGATCTCAATTAATGATTTTTTCGTACGGTTTTCAGGAAGCTCTTTTACAATGGAAAGAGCTTTTTCCAAATAACGTCTACTTAACTGGTGGGATTTTTCAATTGCACCTGTTTCTTTAATAACAGCAATAATTTCTTTCATTTCTTCCTTTTCCATATTTTCATGCACTGTAAGAATCTTCTTTTTCGCAACCGCATCCTTCATAGCATAAAGAACAGGAAGTGTTATGTTTCCTTGCAATAAATCATCTCCAGCAGGCTTTCCGAGTACTTTTTCTGTACCAGTAAAATCCAAAATATCATCCGTAATTTGGTAAGACATTCCTACGTAATATCCAAACTGAAACAGCTTCTTATGTATATCTTCATCTGCACCAGAAACTATTGCACCTAATTGACAGCTAATAGCAATTAATAGTGCAGTCTTCCTTTTAATACGTCGCAAATAATCTCTCAATGTCTGATTAAAACGATATTTATCCTTTATTTGTTCAATCTCGCCAACACAAACCTCAGCAATTGTTTTGGCTAAAATACGATGTGCTTCGGGGTTCTCTATTCTCGTCATATATTCAAGTGAGCAGGCTAATATAAAATCACCAGTATACATTGCTATGCGATTATCCCATTTTGCCTTCACAGTAAGTTTTCCGCGCCTTAATTCCGCATCATCAATAACATCATCATGTACAAGAGATGCCATATGAATTAACTCTAATGCAACGGCAACATTTTTTATTGCCTGGATATCATATTTACCAAATTTAGCTGAAAGCAACACAAAGATCGGCCGCAGTCTTTTTCCTCCGGCATCAATTAAATTTAGGGAAGCACTTTGTATAAGTGCTGAATTTGAAGTAATGGCAGTATGCAGTTCCTTCTCAATTAAGTCTATATCCGCCTTTAGAAACGAATACATCATTTGTAGTTTCATATTATTTCCACCCAGCTTATTGTATCTCTTTATATCCTATATGCGATGCAGCCACACCTCCACTGTATGGCTTATATTGTATATGTTGAAATCCCGCTTTTTCAAACATTACTGCCAATTCCTTCATACCTGGAAAATCTCTTGCAGATTCCTGAAGCCATGAGTATTCCTCATAACTTTTCGCCAATAATTTCCCTAGAACCGGCATAATAAAGCGAAAATAAAAATAATAACCTTGCTTGAATCCAAACATCGTCGGCTGTGAGGTCTCTAGGCATACAGCCATGCCGCCAGGTTTAACTACACGATACATTTCTTTCAATACATGCATATAGTCTGGGACGTTTCTAAGACCAAATCCTATCGTGACGTAATCAAAGGTATTGTCTTCAAAGGGAAGCTCCATTGCATTGCCATGTACTAATTCTACCTGAGGTAAATCGGAGACTTTTTCTTGACCAATTTTCAGCATGTTTTTACTGAAGTCCAATCCAAAAACCTTGCCATTCGGACCCACTTCTTCTGCTAGTGCAATGGTCCAATCAGCAGTACCGCAGCAAATATCAAGGGCTTGGGCGCCTTCGTGAACATTCATCTTTTTCATCGTATCTTTGCGCCATTTTAAATGCTGCTGAAAGCTGATAACGGAATTCATTTTATCATAATTATTATAAATTTTTTCAAATACGGAATGGACACGTTCTTCCTTTGTAGACATGGTTTACCCTTCTTCCAAATATAAATTTAAAACTGTTTGACGTTCCATCACCAATAACTTAATTCTTTCAGCAAGTAAAAAGTTTGGTTTTTTTAGCTCTTTTACATATTTCCTTAAATAATTTTTTGAACTATTTATATATTTTTCACATACTTCTAATATAGTTGATTTCTTTTCAGAAGATAATTGTTGAAATGGTATTTGTTTTGTAGGTATTAAACATTTAACTAGTGAATCAAAAACGGATGATGATAACCCGTTATTTACCAATTCTAATTCTTTTAATAGGCGATTCAAGAACAAAAATTCTGCCGCAACGGAACATTGATTAACGGCGCCAAAATACCCGCAAAAGTTTGTAATAATGGCTGATTCCGCATTCTTTAGATTATTCATATATGTATTAACATCTGTTTCTTCATTTCGATAAAGAGCAATTTTATATTCATTTACGGTTTTTATCCCGCTCGCTAATACTTTAATTAACGGAATATTATCTATTTCTGCTAATATTTTATAGTATAATCCGCTATAATAATCTCCGGACAATACTAGTAGCTGACGTTTTTTTATATTCTCGCCAAAATTGGTTACTTTTTCATGGGTATCAAGGGCAATTTGGATAAGCATAGCACTAGCGACAAGCTTTTCTGCTTCATCCTTAGAAAATTCTTGATTCACAATGCTATTTAATAAAAGCATGATGCGATCTTCATCAATAAATGGCACCTCAATATATTTATTTAAATAGTGATGTGTAATCTCTTGCTGTATTCTCTCTTTAATTGAAGCCACTAGTTTTAATGATTCCTGTAATGACATAACCCCGAGTCCCCGTTTCTTTCCTGGATATATATCTTTTCTTATGTTCTCCTAAAAAAAAATAGAACAAAATATATTATAACATAAAATCATTTAATCTGTATGCATTTGTGATTTATTTCACTAGGTATGGATATTACTTAAGAATGCTATTTTTTCAGCTCACTATTTAACTCTGCAATATTAGTGTATATTTTGGCATTTCCTCTTATTTTAATCGCAGATGTATGTTCCGTAAATTGGGCAATCATTACTTCACCTTTGTCTAACTTCTCCGTATGGTGAAATCTAGTGTCTGTTCCTCTTGTTAACCCTATAACACTAACCCCGTCATCTATTGCCTTAATAACAATATAATCATTGTCTCCACTCAATGTAGACATCTTAATTCCTCCAATCTAATCATCTCAATCCTTCATTAATAAAAGGACCTCAGATCTTAGTGAATCATTTGTATTAAACAAACCTCTTGCGGCAGAGGTAATCGTTTTAGTACCCGGTTTTTTTATTCCTCTCATCGTCATACACATATGTTCAGCTTCAATCATAATGAACACTCCAAGTGGATTTAGTTTATCCATTATAACATCGGCAAGTGTCGCTGTAATTCTTTCTTGAAGCTGCGGCCGGCTTGCTACCGATTCCACCGCTCTTGCTAATTTACTTAAACCGGCTACTTGACCGCCTTGTGGAAAATAGGCCACATGTGCCTTCCCATAAAAAGGAATGAGGTGGTGCTCACACATAGAAAAGAAGGGTATATCTTTTACTAAAACCAATTCATCATGATCCTCACTATATATGATATCAAAATATTCCTTTGGATCTTCTCTTAAACCAAAGAATATTTCTTCATACATTTTGGCAACACGTTCTGGAGTATCCACTAATCCTTCTCGATTTGGATTTTCACCAATGGCTTCTAATATCATTCGAACACCTTGTTCAATCTTCTTTAAATTTTCCTCATCCATTGTCCGGACCCCTTATTATGTATTTTTAATAGAACATATCATATTCATTCACTTCGATAAACTTCTTCGGAGATTTCCGAATACCAAACGAAATATATAACAACCAGAATCATTATAATAGACTGTTTAATATTAGCATAGACTCAACCCGGTCGGCAAAATAAACAATTGGGCTTGGCGCCTTGAACAGCAATGTACGGTTATTGAAATTGGTACTTCTAATTTCACTTATTGAAATTGGTACTTCTAATTTCACTGTTGAAATTAATAATTCTAATTTCTCCTGATGTCCTTTCCACCGGGAGGAGACTTAGAAATCCGCAAACTGTCAGCACTGAAGCTAGAAGTAGACAATTTTTCTAATAGGTAACCGCAGGTCAATATTATATACTTTCAAATACAACTAAAAAAATTCCCATTTGTATGAATGATTTATATTACTTTATGGAAATATAAAAAGGACTGCGAAATGCAGTCCTTCATTAATACGCTCAAAGCTTGGTATGTACTTATTTTACAGCGTCTTTAAGCGCTTTACCTGGTTTGAATGCAGGCACCTTGCTAGCTGCGATTTCGATTTCTTCACCAGTTTGTGGGTTACGTCCCTTACGAGCCGCACGTTCACGAACTTCGAAGTTACCGAATCCGATTAGTTGTACTTTATCTCCATTAGCTAATGCAGATTGAATAGTATCGAAAATAGCATCAACAGCTTTTGTCGCGTCTTTTTTAGATAGTTCAGTGCTTTCTGCAACAGCATTGATAAGTTCTGTTTTGTTCATGCCATTCACCTCCTCCCAAAAAGGAACAATTTTTTGTTAATTATTACATTTGTAAACAAATTAAACGGTTTCTATACATAAAATGCGAAAAAACCGTAAAGAACGTTGTTGATTCCTGTAACAACAATTCTGATAAAAGATTATCACATTAAAATAGCCTTAGCAAGAATAAATATTGATTTTATGGGGAAAAACGTAAAAAAGTGCCAGATTTTTACCTGGCACTGATAAAATTTCTTATAAAATGATCGCAATTAGGCCGCCCGACCCTTCATTAATAATCCTCTCAAGCGTCTCCTTTAGCTTATAACGAGCATTTTCCGGCATGAGGGAAAGCTTTGCATGAATTCCTTCCCGCACGATAGAGCTTAAATTACGCCCGAAGATATCTGAATTCCAGATAGAAAGCGGATCGTCTTCAAAATCTTGCATTAAATACCTTACAAGTTCCTCACTTTGCTTTTCCGTTCCGATAATTGGTGCAAATTCAGACTCTACATCCACTTTGATCATATGAATCGATGGCGCTACGGCTTTTAAACGAACCCCGAAGCGTGAACCTTGACGGATAATTTCTGGTTCATCCAAACTCATATCTTCAAGTGTAGGAGATGCAATTCCATACCCTGTTTGTTTAACCATTTTCAAAGCGTCAGAAATTTGATCATATTCTCTCTTGGCATGAGCAAAATCTTGCATTAATTCCAGCAAGTGATCCTTGCCACGAATTTCTACGCCGACAATTTCTTTCAATACTTGATCATAAAGATTATCAGGAGCATAAAGATCAATTTCTGCAACCCCTTGCCCCATTTCGATACCTGCTAATCCAGCATTTTCAATAAAATCATACTCATTGAAGTATTGAACGACACGATCTACATCGCGCAGGCGCTTAATATCTTTTACCGTTTCTTTCACGGCTTCTTGGTAATTCTCCCTTAGCCAATGATTTTCCTTCAATACCATTACCCAGCTTGGAAGGTTTACATTGACCTCTAGTACTGGAAATTCATACAACGCTTCTCTAAGGACATTAAGTACATCTCCCTCACGCATGCTTTCCACAGACATTGCTACTACCGGGATATCATATTTTTCTGCCAGTGACAATCTTAATGATTCTGTTTCGGGATGATGTGGTCTAGAAGAGTTAATGACCATAATAAACGGCTTTCCAACTTCCTTTAATTCGGCAATGACTCTTTCTTCCGCGTCTACATAATCATGTCTAGGAATTTCTCCAATAGTACCATCTGTAGTAATAACTACACCTATAACAGAATGTTCCTGAATAACTTTTCTCGTTCCAATTTCTGCAGCTTCATGGAATGAAATTGGTTCTTCGTACCAAGGGGTATGAATCATCCTTGGTCCATTCTCATCCTCGTATCCTTTAGCACCAGGCACTGTATATCCTACACAATCAACCAGACGTATATTAACATCAAGCCCTTCACCGACATGAACAGACACTGCTTGAGCTGGAACAAACTTCGGTTCTGTTGTCATGATCGTTTTCCCTGCCGCACTTTGCGGTAATTCATCTTGCGCTCTATTTCTGTCTGACTCATTAGCAATATTCGGTAAAACTACCAGCTCCATAAATTTTTTAATAAATGTAGACTTACCAGTACGAACTGCTCCCACAACTCCTAAGTAAATGTCACCACCAGTTCTTTCAGCGATATCTTTAAAAATATCTACCTTTTCCAAGAGATTCCCTCCCCACATTAAGTTACCGGGACATTACATCCGTTAAAATATGATTGGACAATATATGTGTATGATGTTGTCCTATTATGTTATGACTATAAAGAGTAATTTTTTATTGAAATAATTATAATAAGTGTTCAAAAAGATAGAAAAATAATATACGCTTTTAAGAATTTAGGAGAGCACTGTAATCAAGCAGCTAGTTTCCTTCATCTTTTGAACAACCTCTTATAATAATTAAAACCCTTCCTCTACAATATATATTGCCTGAGAAAGGGTTATGACTATTTTGTCAAAAAGACTGGCTCATTTTTTTTATTTATCGTATAAGGAAGTGAATAAGCAGGAACAAATGATGAATCATTCGTTAATATTGGTCGAATATCTTCTCCTTGTTTATAAGTAGAATGGGTAGTTTTCAAGGCTTGGTATAAATCCATTCGATAGTCAACAAAAATATCTCCAGACCCATTTATAACAAAAGGAAGATTGTTATTTGTATATGGCGAAACTACATACGGCTCAGATTTAAATCCTAATTTCTTAAAATTAATCGTATATACGTTATATGCAACCTGCTTTCCAAATGGTGGGTAGCCTTGTGCAGTAATTCGAATCCGAATATCTCTTATTTTTTCGGCAATGCGCAAATCAAATAGTTTTACAGTTGGTTTTGTTTCTGCATTTATAATAACATATTGAAAAATTCCGCCGTTTTCGTATGCGTTTCCAGGTGGCTCTGCCATATATCTATTTTGGATTAGTTTATTGAATTCTATCGGATATTTTTCATATATAGATGTACTTTTTTCTTCTGTTTTAATTGGAAGAATACCATCATTATCTTTTTGAAATTTCTCCACTGCCGACTGTACTGACTGTAATTGATCTTCATATGGAACCTGATTCTTTGCAAGTTTATCCTGAGGATAGAGACAACCGCTCAGTAAGGAGATAGAGATAATCAGAATAAAGCTAAGTATTATTTTTTTCAACCTATTGCCTTCCTTTCTTGTTCAAAAAACCCTAACAGTAGTGGCAATCAATTAATTGGACTAACCGGTCGGGCCACTTAAAACAACATAAAACATCATTAATCCACCAACAAATAAACATATGTATGCTATTAAAGCTGTAACAAATTTAAATGCCCTTGATTGTAACTTATATCTGCTAAAATATATAGCTATCATTGCAATTGCCATTATACCCATAGCAGCAATTGATATCCACATTTTAAGCATGGACAGTGACATCCGCCAAACCACCTTTATTAAGTCTCTTTTCTTATACTTTGTCGCTTTTGTAATCGGAATTTTGATATATATCTAACTCTGTATAGTTCGATAACCCTATTAACAAAAGATGCCCCGAAACTATATTTTATTAGTACTTTCATTAAATTACGAAAAGAAACATTTTATAAGAAAATAACCTTTTTATAATATATTAATACAATTTTCAGATACATCCCGCCAAATATTATATCATACAGCAACATCATTTAAACAATATGACTTTGTCAGGAAGATGAACATATCAATTTGTCCAGGGTTGTCCTTTTAAAGTTCGTTGCTTTTCTTATTGTAAAAATTCTGCTTCAGCCGGATCCTTTGTTTTTATTAGTTCAATGAGTTTTAACTTTATCCGTTTTCTTCCACAAGAACAATATAGTTTCGCTTTTGCAAAAGTTAAAAAAACTGAAGTAAGGGAGCGTTACCTTACTTCAGTAAAAAATAGACTATACCCATTCCTTTGGCTTAAAGCTAATTACTTCATAGCATTTTATGCTAAGAAGTGCTTGTTGGCATCCTCGAATGCCTATATAATAATGGGAAACTTCAATCCATCATCATTTTTTGGCTAAACTTCTAATTCATTGGTTAGATCTTCCATTTCATGGGTTTTCAGCCTACCCATTAATTGATCCACTGCATCCTTAGGATTATTATCGTTAAATAGAACACCAAATAACGCTTCAGTTATTGGCATTTTTACATTATATTTTTCTGATAACTGATAGGCTGCTTTAGTAGTTCGGACACCTTCAACAACCATTCCCATTCTTTCTAACACTTCATCCAAGTTCATACCTTTACCGAGCATATTACCTGCCCGCCAATTCCTGGAATGCACACTTGTACAGGTCACAATTAAATCCCCAATACCTGATAATCCTAAAAAGGTTAAAGGATTTGCTCCCATCTTAGTACCAAGTCTCGCGATTTCCGTTAGGCCACGTGTAATAAGGGCTGCCTTCGCATTATCACCATATCCCAATCCATCTGAAATACCGGCAGCTAATGCTATAATATTCTTTAATGCCCCGCCAATTTCAACTCCGATGACATCTGGGTTAGTATAAACTCTAAAATGCTGATTCATAAACAAATCCTGTACTTTATTAGCTATGTCCATATTTTTAGACGATACAGCTACAGTAGTCGGATGGCGTAAACTTACTTCTTCGGCATGACTAGGACCTGATAGAACCACAATATCTTTAAGAATAGCAGGTGGCAGTTCTTGTTCAATCATTTCGGAAATTCTAAGTAAAGTATCAGGCTCTATTCCCTTGCTTACATGGACAATAGTAATAGGCTTACTTTGAAATTCACGAACTTTCCCCAAGACTTCCCTGATAGCCTTTGTAGGCACAGCAAGAACGACTATCTCCACATCCTGTAATACACTTGTTAGTGAACCAATTCCAGTGATTCCTTCTGGAAGATTGATACCTGGGAGATATTTTTCATTTGTATGTTTACTATTAATTTCGTCGATTTGCTCCTGTTTATGTCCCCATAACCGAACTTCATGACCATTATCTGCTAATACAATAGCTAATGCTGTTCCCCAGCTTCCCGCTCCAATCACAGCCACTTTTTCTATTTTATTTGACATGATATCACCTGCTTAAGGACTTATTTTCTTTGACGAGATAAAATACGAATTGGTGTTCCTTCAAAATCAAATGCATCTCGAATTCGATTTTCTAAAAATCTTTCATAAGAGAAATGCATTAATTCTGGATTATTAACAAAGACAACAAATGTAGGTGGTTTTACAGATACCTGTGTCGAATAATAAATTCTCAGCCTTTGTCCCTTATCGGTAGGCGTTGGATTCATTGCGACAGCATCCATGATAACCTCATTCAATATACTTGATTGGACTCTTAACGCATGATTCTCGCTTACTCTTTTTATGACTGGAATAAGTGAATTGACTCTTTTTTTCGTTTTTGCAGATAAGAAAACAATTGGTGCATAGCTTAAGAACAGAAAATGCTCTCTGATGGATTCTTCGAATTTCTTCATTGTTTTTTCATCTTTTTCAACTGCGTCCCATTTATTAACTACAATGACAATGGCCCTTCCCGCTTCATGTGCATAGCCTGCAATCCGCTTATCCTGTTCTCTTATTCCTTCTTCTCCATTTATAACAACACATACTACATCGGAACGTTCTATCGCTCTTAAAGCACGTAAAACGCTATATTTTTCTGTACTCTCGTAAACTTTACCTTTTTTTCGCATACCTGCAGTATCAATAATAACATAATCTTGATCCTCGAAGGTATAGGATGAGTCTATTGCATCACGAGTAGTACCTTCTATATCACTCACAATAACACGGTCTTCACCTAAAAGGGCATTCACTAATGATGATTTTCCGACATTTGGACGCCCAATAAAACTAAATTTAATAACATCTTCATCGTATGTTGTATCCTCATTAGAAGGAAAGTGTTTTGCGACCTCATCCAATAAATCACCTAAACCAATTCCATGTGCACCTGAGATTGGAAATGGCTCACCAAAGCCAAGGGTGTAGAAATCATATATTTGATCTCTCATTTCAGGATTATCAATCTTATTTACACCTAATACAACCGGTTTCTTGGATCGATATAAAATTTTGGCTACCATTTCGTCAGCTGTTGTAACACCTTCGCGGCCACTAACGATAAAAATTATGACGTCTGCTTCATCAATAGCAATTTCGGCTTGAGCACGTATTTGCTCTAAAAATGGTTCATCTCCTATATCAATACCACCTGTATCAATGATATTAAAATCATGTGTTAACCAATCTGCAGAACTATAGATACGATCTCTTGTAACTCCAGGAATATCCTCAACAATTGAAATGCGTTCCCCGACTATTCGATTGAAAATTGTTGATTTTCCTACGTTAGGACGACCTACTATTGCGACAACTGGTTTTGTCATTTCAATCACCCTTTCATTTATTTTTATAGATTTTCAAAAAAATTTATCCAGCTACTTTTATAATGTAATTTATATATGTAATGATAGAGCAATTTCAGCCCTCACCATAAAGATGTGAAAATATATGTTCAGCTGATTTACAAACATTACAGTCCAATTACTTTTGAAAATTACGAGATTCACCCAAAGGAACTAGCTTTAATAGTTTAACAATAATACGTTTCTCAATCAATGAAAGATTATTATCTTTTCCTCCCAGTACTGTTCCCTTCGCCTCATTTCATCCATGCTTTTGCTTTTCAACAGAACTTTTCATAGAAAGATAAGAGGAAATATGTTGAATAAAGAACCATGTTAAGGTAAACAGAAAATAAATAGAGCATATGTCTAAATAATCACCCGAACATGCATTATAGGAAAAGCCCCATTTGGTTAAAATAACCCCATATACAATCTCACCCTGAACGGTTCCTAGAATAGAACATACTAGATGGGAAAATAAATTTTTCGGAAACAAAAGCTGCGCAATAATAAAAATTAATATTGCTGACATCAAATGATAATCAATTATCACCCATACAGGATCAAATAAACTCATTAATAAAAATCCCGAGTATCCGGTAATCATTATTAATATGGAAATCATCATAAATAATCTTTGTGTTAAGGACAGTGAAACAATATATATATATCCGATAATAAGAAGTATAATTGCAGGCAATTGAATACTTAATGGTGTTAGTTGTATTTTATACGGATACAGGATTAATAATACAAGTGATAGTAATGCTAATGGAAACCTATACTTATTACGCTTATGCAAAAGAAATGTGGCGACAATCCATGTTCCCCACCAAAAACCGATAAATATGGATCCGGACACTTTCGAACCTCCCATCTTCAACCATTTATAACCATTATCCATTATAGGAAAAGAAAAAAAGTTCTAATCGTGAATAGCAAATATTTATAGTGAAATCCTTACAATATAGGCGGATCAAAGTACCACCGAGGTGTTCCATATTTACTCGGCTGTCTTATATTTGGTCTTTTTTGCTTAGAGTAAAGGAGGTGTGAACATGGGGAAAGACAGACAAGAGAAGAAATTAAAAAAGAGCAGAAGGGTTGAATCTGATCGCGATCAAGCACTGCATCACGATGGAGCAACAAGATTAGAAGGTCCTGAAGAAGCTAGAAAACGACAAAGATGATGAACTACTTAAATAACAAAGAAAGTATTCTGTGCCATAGAAAAGGAGCTCCCTCGCTGAGAGCTCCTTTGATTCATGTTAATTTTTCAAACCCTTTAATTTATCACCAATCATTTCACCTAATTGGAATCCTTTTGTTTCCTCAGGCAATTCGTACTCAACATGATTATCAGAATTGTTTTCTTCTAATTCCTTTATACTTAATGAAAGTCTTTGTTCCTTTTCATTGACATCTAAGACTTTTACTTTTACTTCTTGCCCTTCCTTTAATACCTCATGAGGTGTCCCGATATGTTTATGGGAGATTTGCGAAATATGAACAAGACCTTCCACACCTGGAAATACCTCCACAAATGCTCCAAACGAAACAATGCGCTTCACAACCCCGGTTAAAACGGAATCCACAGCTGCCGTTTCTTCAATATTAGCCCATGGTCCCGGTTGAGTTTCCTTGATGGATAATGAAATTCGTTCATTATCAAAATCAACGGAAAGTACTTTAACTTGGACCGTGTCCCCTTCTTGAACAACCTCTGAAGGCATTGATACATGCTTATGTGATAACTGCGAAATGTGTACTAATCCATCCACACCACCAATATCAACAAAAGCTCCAAAGTTGGTGATTCTTTGTACAGTACCTTTTAAAATCTGCCCTACACTGATTTTCTTTAGAACTTCTTTCTTTTTTTGTTCCTTCTCTGTTTCAATAACAGCACGATGAGAAAGTATTAGACGGTTTTTGTCACGCTCTAATTCAACAATTTTAAAAGATAGATTTTTCCCTTTATATTCTGAAAAGTCATCAACATAGTGATCTTCCACTAATGATGCCGGCACAAATCCTCTTACACCTAGATCGACAACGAGACCACCTTTTACAACATCATTTACTACCGCTTCAAAAACCTCACCATTTTCAAAACGGCGCTTCATTTCTTCCCAGGCATTCTCGGCATCTACTTTACGCTTTGAAACAATAAGTGCGTCTTCTTCTACCTTAGTAACAATTAAATCTAATTCGTCTCCCTCTTTTACTACATCAGAAGCATGCTCAATATGGAGACTTGAAAGTTCGCTTATTGGAATAATACCATCAAGTTTACTTCCATCAATTGAAACAAGCACTTGCTTTTCTTCAATCTTGGTTACAGTTCCTTTAACTTTATCATTTTCTGAAAAAGTTCTGACCTCTACTTGATTCATATCCTCTGTCATATGTACTCCTCCTTAATCGAACTACTTAATGCTTCTCATTACTGCATTAGATGAAAAAGTAATAACAAGCATTACCTAAAAAAACAGAATGAATATTACTCACATCATCCTAAAATTTAATTATTCAAAAAAATTCTTCTCTCTACTAACTTCTTACAAATATATTATTTTGTCAAGTAAAGTAGTCTTCTAATTAGGCTATTTTTCGCATAGATTGTTGTTTTCGTATAAGTTTATTAACATGCATTAATAAATGCTTCGTGGCAGCTTTCGTATGATTAATTGCGAAAATTGCCTAGAAACGTAGTAAATGACCTTTATTATGTTCCAATTGAAACAAAGTTTACTAAAAGAGCCTCTATTTATGATTTTCAATAAGAGTGCGAATATTACTCATGATGACTTCTGTCACTTCATCAGCACTTGCCTTATTTTCCCTCAACTGCTGCATTTCAATTGGCTTTCCATATACCACTTTAAGCTTTCTAAACGGCTTGTACGGACCTATTATTGCACATGGAACGACATGGGCATCTGATCTTAATGCAAAAAAACCAGCCCCAGCTAATCCCTTTCCAAGTTCGCCGGTTTTGCTGCGATGTCCTTCAGGAAATAGTCCTAATACCTTATTTTCCTTTAAAGCAGACAATCCTTTTCTTAATGCCTCACGGTCGCTCATACCCCTTTTCACTGGAAAGGCATTTAAATTATTTACTAATGTCCCAATAACTGGGGTATTAAAAAGCTCTTCTTTTGCCATGAACACGACAGGTCGCGGACATGTAATCCCCACTACAGGAGGATCAAAATTATCAATATGATTCGTACAGAGTAGAACTCCCCCATCCTTAGGGAAATTCTCAAGACCACTTACATCTATTCTGTATAAGGGCTTAAACACCGCATTTACCACGGCTTTTGCAAATGAATAAAAAGTCACTGCATTCCAATCCTTTCATTGGCAAGGTTCATGATTTTATCTACAACTTCCTCAATAGATAAAGATGTAGTATCCAATTCGATAGCATCAGCGGCTTTTTTCAAAGGTGCTACTTCTCTTTCAGAATCTAATTTGTCCCTAAGAGTAATTTCTTCCTTCAGTTGATTAATATCCGATGGAAAACCTTTTGATACATTTTCGGCATGTCTTCTTTGTGCACGTTCCTCCACACTAGCTAATAAAAAGATTTTCAGCTCTGCATCGGGTATTACATGGGTACCTATATCTCTGCCGTCCATTACAATACCGCCATCTTTTGCAAATTCTTGTTGTCGTCTGACCATTTCCTCGCGCACAGAACGATATTTAGAAACGATAGAAACAGAATTTGTCACATCCGCTTCCCGAATTTGATTGGTAACATTTTTTCCATCTACAAAAACTAATTGCCCGTTTGTACTCGCTTCTAATTTAATATTTGTGTTAAACAATAGATCTGCTAATGCATTTTCATTTTCTAAATCAACCTGATTTTGAATGGCTTTGTATGTTAATGATCTATACATTGCACCCGTGTCTATATAAATATATGACAGCTTCTCTGCAACAATTTTAGCCACTGTACTTTTTCCGGCAGCAGCTGGTCCGTCAATTGCGATACGTATTTTTTCCATTTTTATTCACCTACTAATCCTAACCTATGTAATTAATCTTTTTTATATTATCATAAAAAAAGTGATTAAGTGATATAACCTCATTTGTTTTTATTAATATACTTATTATTTTGATATGCGGTTATCCATTTTTAAATAGAAAAAAGACAGCATTCATTTCTGTCTTCATTCATGATTTTTCCATGTATCCATAATAGGTGTTTCATTTTGATTGTTGACACCTTCATAAACCGTGATTCTTTGCAAATCCTTTATAAGTTGGAAATTCTGAAATATAAATTGGAAAAATATTAGTAATAAGAAATGCAAAATGGCTATTTTTATTATCAGCCGTTCTATTGTTTTCATCGTTTTCACTCCAATAAGGCATATTTTCCTAGTCTCCATTATTGGGATTGTGATAATGAATTATACTACTTTTTAAGATCGTAATCCTTTTTTCTTAAATTCCAGCTGCTTTTCAAAGCAAAATCTTAATAATTGCTGTTTCTCTTTAGGACTAATTTCTTTAAACTGGAGTGATGCAACTTTCTTACCGTCTTTTTCCCACACTCGAATAACGGAAAACGATAATCTTAAATAGGCATGACCGGATTGAAGAGGTAGAACAAATAAACCTTCTCCTTCTTCATTTTTATTTACATCAATATTTACTGGAAGGAGTAATGCGCATCCTCCGGCACTTATATCCTCCGTTATAGTAGTAAATTGCAAATTGGAGGTTGGCATAGATACAGCTGTATCAACCGCAGTTTCAATGCGGACAAATTGTCGTCTTTGAATTTTTATTAATTGATCATCCCCTGGATAATGTAGAACGATCATAGGAATATTCTTTTTAACCTTACCTATCACTTGAGTTCTAAATTTAAAGGCAGTGTTATCGTCGGAAATAAAAGTGGCATTTAACGATAAGGAATTTACTAAAAATGTCGTTTTGTTTGTTTTAATGTTAATTGGGTAATCGATATAAATGCTATCCCCTTCAATATCTGCAATCTTACATTTATATTGTTCATCCAAATTGTTATCTAATGGTTCTAGCGTCAAGGTTGTACCAATTTTTAACATATAAATAAGTATCCTTCCCCATGTTTTTCCTTCATCTATAACTATTTTACCAATAAATAAAAAGATATTAAATTAATTATGCAAAATTTTATTGAAAATCCAGAAAAAAATATTAGACTGCAATATCATGCGAGTTAACGCTTTCGTGTTAGTTATGCACAAAAAAGGAAAGCTATTGCTTTCCATTAAAGGGCATTTCTATAAAGAGGCTCTGCGTTTTTCAGCTTCTCCACTTTTTCTTCAATTCCGTTATCAGCGTTTATATAAATTCGATACGTATCATTACCTAATGTCCCTAAAAATTCATAGCATAAAACTTCTTCATTCAAATCATTCACGATAACAGCTAATCTATCTTCCATTACCTTTAACTTAGGATTAACATATCCTCTAGCATCTGCAAGAGAAATAGCCGGTTTTGGAATATTTCGCATGTGATGGCTTTGCAGATAATCCTCCGTAGTAAAACCAACCACCTGTCCGTTATCCAAAGCTATTTTCATCTTAATGGTTTCAGGATAAATTCTAATCCCTTTTTGGACGGTGACAAAGGAATAAACGCCTACTGTATCAAATTGTGTGCTCTCAAATAGTTCCATTCCATTAAACCCATGATTCCTCAAAAAGCCTGCTGCCTTTTTTTCGCCATCATTTAAGCTTAATTTTTGTTTTCCTATATTACGGTTATTTATATACCAGATTGGATAACCGCCCTTTTTCGTTATATCCATTGCTTCTACTTGCTCCCCAGGTGCCTTTAAAGTAACGCTGTAAAAACCAAAATGAGCTCCTTTTTTACTTTGAGTAACTTTTACTACCTTTGAATCTTTTTTACCTGAATAAGTTTTTGCTATTTTTTGTGCTTCCCCCTTGGATATTATGCTACCTTGTACATGTCTATATTCCGTATCCTTTTTGTTGTAGCTCACAAATGAGGGATTGTTCATATTCGCCTCATCATACCCTTTTGCAGTTTTTTCTACTGTTTTGAAACCATCAATGATAGTATTATCAGAAGCCTCTTTTCCCGTTGCTAATGCCAGCTCGACATCCATCCATCTTAAATTATTTTTAAGAACAAGATGTTGAACATTGCGAAGCTCATCTTGTATGTCCTTGCTTTGGCTGTAGAGCTTTTTTAATGTTCCATATTCCTCGTCGGTTAATGGTTTTTTATCTAGATCTCTTATTGCCGTTTTATAGCTGAAGGTTCCGATCTTAGCTAAGAATTCCTCCGTTTTATTAAATGGTAGAAGTGTAAGTGGAAGCTGACCTACATTACTATGCGCTTCCGATGTCAATCTCCAGACCTCCGCCAACCCGGGTGACAAAGATTTCCGGGAATTCATTGCAAGTGTAGTACCAATTTTATCGTGCAATAAATCAACCTGATAGGCCAAGTCATGGAAGGCACGTTGATAATTGTTTTCCGAATTTAGCAATATCGCATTTTTTTCGCGATGCTCCTGGTATCCCCAGACTGCAGTTCCCACTACTCCGAGTGACAAAACAGCTATCAATATTCCTCTTAACAATTTTCATCACCCCTTATTTACAGAAAATATGTTTACCTATTTGTTTTATTTGTGGTCTTCCCCATATCCATTTACTAGTAGCGGTTGCTGGATTGAAGTAATATAATGCATTCCCTGTTGGGTCCCAGCCATTTATTGCATCCATCACTGCTTTTTCAGCCATTTTATTTGGTGTTAACCATATTTGACCATCCGCAACGGCAGTGAAGGCCCCCGGCTGAAAAATAACTCCCGATACGGTATTTGGAAACGAAGGACTCCCAACACGATTCAAAATGACTGCTGCTACAGCTACTTGCCCCTCATATGGTTCCCCTCTTGATTCTCCATACACTGCATTTGACATTAACCGAATATCATTTTGCGAGTACCCATTCGGTACATTGGATGCAGTTACGTTGGATGTATTATTGCTTGCATTATTTTTTTGTGCAGAATTATTGTTCGAGGTGGAGGATTTTGGCTTAATCTGTTTATTAATATCCACACCGCCATAATATGTAAAGTCATTCCCAAGTTTAATTTGCCCCATTACAAAACCACGATTGTAATTAGAAGCTGAAGCCAGTTTGGCCTTTGTACCGGCACCCGCTAACCCATCCACCTTTAGTCCAAATTTCTCCTGAAAATTTCTAAGTGCCCAATAAGTACCCCATCCAAATACACCATCAATTTTCCCGTGATAAAATCCTATATTTTGTAAACGAGCTTGTAATTCTATCACATCCTCACCTGTAGCCCCCCGCTGTATAACTTGATTGGAAAAAGCTTTGGCAGGGAGACACTGATTCGAAATAGATAAAAAGAAAACTGTCACTAGGACGAAGATTATTTTCCAAAAAGAGCTATACAACATGATTCTAACCCTCCAAAATATGATGTAGAATTATATCTAGTTTTTGTAGTAAGAGGTATTTTATTCAAGAAAAATAGAAGGGATGGAAAGGTTGGCAAAAGTATGATGGAAATGGAAGGTAATATAAATAAAAAAAGTAATAGGATAAAAACTCCTATTACTTCTTATTTTTCTATTGTATTTTGATGAAATTTTTCCGTTAATAAATGAGCCTGTTTTACTTTTCTTAAACCGTACCACCATAAAAAAAGCATAAATGGTATCATACAATAAATCCAATTATCGAAAGACAAGAGAATAAAATCATATACCCCGTGAAGAAGGAAGGATATAAAAAACGATAGAAAGATCCACTTAATATAATTATTACTTGAAAATTTTCCTTTACCAAGATAGTATCCCATCACAACACCGAATAAAGCATGACTGGAAACAGGGAGCAGGGCACGGCCGAATGCAACCCCAAGCCCATTCCCTAATATAGAAAGAATATTTTCAACAGTAGCAAACCCAAGCGATACGCTTACACCATAAACAATTCCGTCATATGGTTCGTTAAAATCACCATGCATATATACAGCAAAATATAAAATGAACCATTTAAAAAATTCCTCTAGAAGCGAAGTGCTAATAAAGGCAATTCCGAATTTCCCTTGTAATACATTTTCAGTAGTTAACACATGCTGAATAAACATAATAGGGAATGTAAGAATCGCTCCATACATAAATGATTTTATCACTAACAGGATTGGTTCCTGTTCATATTGATCTCTTAAGTAAAAATAACATAAGAGTGCAAGACTCGGTGCAAGGCCCGCTGATATAATTACCAGCATGAAACGCCCTCTTTTCTTTCTGTTTTCTTAATCGTAACATGTATATATTCCAATGGAAATAACATTCTTGAAAAGAAGATTAAAATATAAGAAATATCGTTTCTTTTGTAGTAAAATGTAAATACCTAAATTTATATAACAACTTTGGGGGAAAAACGGATGAAAAAAAATATTTTAATTATTCATACAGGCGGAACCATTTCTATGTACGAGGATCAGGAGACTGGTGCAGTTAAACCAGGGCAGGAAAATCCTTTAACCGCTCATACAGCTAATCTTTCAGACCTTGCTAACTTGGTCATAAAAGAACCTTTTAACCTTCCGTCACCACATATTACAACAAACGAAATGCTAATGTTAAAAGAATTAATTATCGATGAATATAAAAAAAATCAAATTGATGGAGTAGTCATTACACATGGAACAGATACACTGGAAGAGACTGCTTATTTTCTTGATTTAACGATTCCATATGATTTTCCTATTGTTGTAACCGGTGCAATGCGCTCAAGCAATGAAATTGGATCAGATGGATTATATAACTTAATATCATCTGTCCGTGTTGCGGCAAGCGATGGGGCACGAGGAAAAGGTGTTTTAGTCGTTTTAAATGATGAAATACACACTGCCAAAAATGTAACAAAAACTCATACAAGTAATGTCTCAACCTTCCAAAGCCCACAATACGGACCAATAGGTATCGTAGCAAAGCAAGGGATTATCTTTCATCATCAGCCTACTGACAGAGAATATTACAACATAAACCAAATCTCTAAAAAAGTGGCACTTATTAAAGCACATGCAGGAATGGACTCGTCCCTCTTCTTTGCTATAAGTGATATGAACTATGACGGGGTAGTGATAGAGGCATTAGGGCAAGGAAATCTACCCCCTGCTGCCGTGGAAGGAGTTCAAAAGCTCATTAACGAAAATATTCCTGTTATTTTAGTATCCAGATGTTTTAACGGGATTGTACAAGATGTATATGGCTATGAGGGCGGAGGTAAAAGGCTAAAAGAAATGGGAGCTATTTTTTCAAATGGCCTAAATGGCCAAAAGGCAAGAATCAAGCTATTAATTACCCTTTCCTATACAGGGGATATAAAGGAAATAGAAGACATATTTCATCATTAAAAAAGGGTATTTTCTTATACCTTATTGCTTTTTCAAACAAAATTCTTCATAACCACCTGATATTCAGTTATAAATGAATAATTTACTTAAGAAAAGATGCCCCGAACTAAGACTTTATTAGGATTTATAACAATATACGAAAATCAACAAGTTAAAATCTGCTTTTGGATTTTAACAATCTATACGAAAATAGCCTTAAAGAACAAATGCGCGGCGCGCCTTGAACATCGGCGTATGGATGAGTGAAATTGTACTTCTAATTTCACTTGGTGAAATTGTACTTCTAATTTCACTTGGTGAAATTGTACTTCTAATTTTACTTGGTGAAATTGTACTTCTAATTTTACTTGGTGAAATTGTACTTCTAATTTTACTTGGTGAAATTGTACTTCTAATTTTACTTGGTGAAATTGTACTTCTAATTTCACTTGGAGCTAGACATAGATCATTTTTACAAAAGTTATCCACAAGGTTGAATTTTATAAATTCCTAAGCAAAAATAAGCTCCCGCATTTGCGCCGGAGCTTATTTTGTTTCACGGTATTGGATAGATTTGGCGATCAATCCGCCATGAAAACGGCCATTTTCAATAAAAATTTCATTGGCATTATTTCCGGCTGCTATAACACCTGCGATGAAAATCCCTTCTACATTCGTTTCCATTGTTTCTTCGTTAAACTTTGGTTTTCCGGTTTCGTCATCGATCTCTACGCCCATTTTCTTAATGAAACTATGATCAGGATGGTATCCTGTCATAGCAAATACAAAATCATTTGCAATTTCTTTTGTTTCGCCGTCAACTTTGTAAATTAAACTATTCTCTTTTATTTCTAATACATTTGCACCAAAATCTAAATGAATGTAATCATTACGAACAAGAGAATCAAATTCAGGTAAAATCCATGGCTTTACACTTTTAGAATATTCATTTCCTCGATATAATACGGTCACTCTTGCCCCCGCCTTATTCAACTCAATAGCTGCATCTACAGCCGAGTTCTTTCCTCCAATCACCGCTACATCCATATCAAAAAATGGATGTGCTTCTTTAAAATAATGAAGTACTTTATCTAATTCTTCACCAGGAATATTCATATAATTTGGATGATCATAATAGCCTGTCGCTATAACAACATATGGTGTCACATATTCGTCTTTTGAGGTAGATACGATAAATTCCCCATTATTTTTTATCACCTTTAATACCTTTTCATAACGATTAACCCTTATAGATTTTCTCTTTGCAACTTCACGATAGTAGGTTAAAGCTTGATTGCGTTTTGGCTTTAAATTTTCGGTAATAAAAGGCACTTCACCGATTTCTAGCTTTTCACTTGAACTAAAAAACGTTTGGTGAGTTGGATAATGGTAAATGGAATTTACTATATTCCCCTTTTCAATTATGAGCGCATTTTTACCAATTCCCTGCAGGGCTATTGCGGCCGCTAACCCACATGGACCACCGCCAACAATGATACAATCCTCTCGCTGCATATTTCCACCTCAATCTTTATTCTTATACAGAGTTTAAAATACATGTTATTAATAAAGGCTATTTTCGCATAGATTGTTAAAATCCAAACGGCGATTTTAACCTGTTACCTTTCGCATAAGTTCATCCATCCGAATAACTAAATACTTTGCGGCATCTCGAAAGAACATTTGTGAAAATCGCCTGAAAACATAATTAGAACCTTTTTAAGTTCCAACAGCAACAGAGTTTACAAAAAGAGCCTTAATAAGTGGTTGTTTTACCACACATAAATTAGTATATACACTAAATAAATAAATCCCCTATCAACATGATAGGGGATATTAATTCTGTCTGCAAAGAAATTGAACTGAATAGAAAAAGTAAAATAAGTCCGGCAATTAAGGCTTTTACCTTGTTGCAATTTACGTAAACTTTAAGATTACAAACTAAAACAGCTTATAGTAAATTAAATCCAACCTCTGAAGCGAGATGCTTCTGCTGCTTTTCGTACACCAACCATATATGCCGCAAGTCTCATATTAACTCTTCTTGATTGTGCAGTATTGTATACATTTTCAAAGGAATGAACTAATACTTTTTCAAGCTTTTCATCAATTTCTTCTTCTGTCCAATAATAACCTTGATTATTTTGAACCCATTCAAAATAAGAAACCGTTACTCCACCTGCAGAAGCAAGCACGTCTGGTACTAATAAAATAC
Source organism: Bacillus sp. FJAT-49736 (assembly GCF_018343615.1). GTDB lineage: Bacteria > Bacillota > Bacilli > Bacillales > Bacillaceae_C > Margalitia. The sequence continues at coordinate 1,614,491 of NZ_JAGYPI010000001.1, forward strand.
CACGTTCTGTTAAAATTCTTGTTGCTTCTAAAGTTGTCGGACCATTTGCTGCCTCTACAATAATTTGGGCACGGATATTGTGAGCGTTTTCTTCCGTAATTTGATTTTCAATTGCTGCAGGAACAAGAATATCACAATCTAATTCAAGTAATTCTTTATTTGTAATTGTATTATCAAATAGTTTTGTTACAGTGCCAAAACTATCACGTCTATCAAGTAAATAATCAATATCTAAACCATCTGGATCATATAGTGCTCCATAAGCATCCGAAATACCAATAACTTTCGCACCTTCATCATGCATGAATTTTGCCAAAAAGCTTCCGGCATTACCAAATCCTTGAACAACAACACGAGCACCTTTTAATTCGATTCCTCTGCGCTTTGCAGCTTCATGGATACAAATCGTTACTCCTTTTGCTGTTGCTGATTCACGTCCATGAGATCCACCAAGCACTAAAGGCTTTCCGGTAATAAATCCTGGAGAATTAAACTCATCCATTCGGCTATACTCGTCCATCATCCAAGCCATAATTTGAGAGTTAGTGAATACATCTGGTGCTGGGATATCTTTTGTTGGACCAACAATTTGACTAATTGCACGTACATATCCACGGCTTAATGCCTCAAGTTCACGGAATGACATTTCACGAGGGTCACAAATAATGCCCCCTTTACCTCCGCCATATGGCAGATTTACAATTCCGCATTTTAAGGTCATCCAAATGGATAGTGCTTTTACTTCGTTTTCTGTTACATTTGGATGAAAACGAATACCGCCTTTTGTAGGACCTACAGCATCGTTATGCTGTGCACGATACCCAGTAAATATTTTGGTTGTACCGTCATCCATACGAACTGGAATTTTAACCGTTAACATTCTAATCGGTTCCTTCAAGAGTTCGTACACTTCTTCCGGATATCCGAGCTTTTCTAATGCTTCGTGGATAACCGTTTGTGTTGATTTCAAAACATCATGTTTTTCTTCTAAAGCTTTTTGTTCTGCACCCTTCTCGGCTGCCATTATTGCAAACCTCCTAATGATCACTCAGTAATAAAGGATTGAGCCTTTCAGACATAGTATACACTTTTAATTCATGATTGCAATATTAAAAATGATACATTTCATATTTTTTGTAACCGCTTTCGTATAACTGCCATAAGTAAAAAAAAGGAAGTTCGTAATGCCCCTCCTCTTTTAAGAAATATTCTATTTGGAAAAATAATCTGTGATCACTTCTAACGCATTTTTCTCAATGATGGGAGTCCCATACTCCTCCAAAAACTCCAGCGAAAGATTAGGTACGGTTCCATATTCTTCATATAAAACAGGAATTGATTTTGGATTCTCAGAATCCACAATTAAGTAATATTGATTTTCAAATTGAAGCAACTTACTATCTACCATCACTTGTAGATTATGAACGCTTAAAGACAATAAAATTACATCTTCGATCGACTCAAAGCAATAAATTATCTTGCCATTTATCTTATTGTATCCAAAATTATCATCCTTAGTAACTTCCTCAGAAATTTCATCAATAGTTAATATTAAAACTATTTCTTTCGGGTTTAAAGAAAAAATTTCTATGGATATGGAATCGGAAATTTCAAAATGATATTCTTCTTTTGCAATTTCCACCATTTCATCGAATAAATCATGCCAAATAAAGGATTCAAGTCCTTCTTCGAGGAATCCTTTTTTAACTAATTCTTCAAAGCTAATGGAGTATTTAATTTTGTTTTGCGATAAACGTTCTAACTTCATGTAATCCGCCCCCTGAACTTTGGCTCTTATGACCATAGTATGAAAAGGGAGTTAGATGGTTCATATCGAAATATGCAATGTTTATAGATGCATAATGTTATCTAAATGGCATTACCTCTTTTTATGGTAATTAAATGTGTCTCAGGCTTTGCCCCCAGTCGTAAGGGCAACATACTAGTTCCGTAACCATTGCTAATTAATAATACTGATTTCTCTTGCTTGTAAATTCCGCCTTTCTTATATGGGCTAATTCCGAGAAATCGAATTTGACCACCGTGAGTATGGCCGCTTATAATGAAGGAAATTTGATTATCTTCAGGCATTTTCGTTATTATACTTGGGTTATGACTAATTAATATTTTAAAATCGGCAAGATTTGTATTCTGCAATGCTAAATCTAGACTGTCACTTTCCTTAGAAATATCATCTATACCCATTAGAGCAATAACGTCCCCATTTTCAGCATGAAATAAGACGGATTCATTCCGAAGCATTTTGACATCATATTTCTGAAACAGATTTACTAATTTCGACTCCTCCACTTCATAATCATTATTTCCCCATACAAAATAAATTGGGCCAAGCTTTTTCAGCATTTGTAAATTAGCTTCTACCCGGCGAAGCGGCACCGACTTCTCGAGCAAATCCCCACCAATGATCACAAAATCTGCCTTATTTATTACTTCATCTATTATCGATTCATGTATTTTACGGCGATGTATATCTGATATAAAGAAAATCCTCATGTCCTTAAAACCTGCAGGAAAATCCGGAAATGAAATTATTTGATGGATAACTTGATTTAAAAACGCCTCTATAAGCATAAAGAAAATAAGGAAAACACCCAAAATAAACAACAATAAGAAGAAAGAGATCATACTAACCTCCAAATTATCTAACAATGGCTATATCATATCATAAACAATTTATTCGATATGACAAGGATGGAGAAAAGAATTAAAAAGTCAAAAAAACCTCTCAAATTTGAGAGGAAAATGTAAAACGTTTAAATCCCGGCTATCAGTCCTCTACAATATGTAAAATTCTAAATCCGGAACTTTCTAACTTCGCAATGAATTTGTCAATATTACTTTTCTTTTCAATTTTTAATACGATTCTGCGGACAAGTTTATCGGTTTCATCAAATGTTACCAATGAAATAACGGATTCATGATATTGTTGAATAATGTCCGCAAGTCTCGCAATTCTTCCTTCTACTTCAACTGAGCTGAAGGCAATTCTAACTCCCGGTTTATGGATTCCAAATGCACTTTGAAATTGTTCCAGTACATCAAAGCGAGTGACAATTCCAAGAAATGTATTTTGCTCATCTACAACTGCTAATAACGGGAAGTCTTTAAGATCAACAAGAGTTTCTTCGAAAATCTCATCTCCATTTAAAAATTTATCTTGATGTGTTGCAATATCCTTCACTTTTTTAACCCGAAGAAATTCCTCTTTTGTAATATTGGATTCATAGTAATTTTTGTAAATATGGTAATGAGTTATGACACCAGCATATTTATCCCCATCTAAGACTGGAATACAATCTATCCCGCGACTTTCTAAAAGATTAAGTGCCGCTTCCACAGAATCCTCTATATTCACAATAATACAACGATGTTTTGGAATCATAATGCTTTTTGCAAACATATTATCACCTCAAGAAATTTTATATATAATTATATTTCAACAAAATTCGATAAATTCCTTTATTTCAAAAAAATATTTTACAATCATCCGTTAAAATTAATGACATTTATTCAATTAGCAATCCATACACTTATATATAAATGCATAAGGAGGCGAACCAATGTCTACAAATTATAAAAGCTATAAACCATTTGTCAGTCCCTATGATCCGTGCGAACCAATTCTAGAAAAAACATATTCCACTCCGCCGCATCTTTACCTTGGATTTCAACCACCTAATTTACCTCAATTCTCTCCGTTAGAGGCGTTAAAAAAAGGAACACTATGGCAGCCACTATATGATCCGTATTATAGCCCGTATGAAAGAGCAAGGGAGTGAAATCATTATGAAAGAACTTTCACCTGAATATTATCAAATGCTTGAAGAACTCCAAGCAATTGACTTTGCTATTGTGGAACTGACACTTTATTTAGATACTCATCCTGGTGATCAAGAAGCAATACAACAATATAATATGCTTATTAAACAAAGAAAACCGTTAAAAAAAGAGTTTGAAAAACGCTTCGGGTCATTAACTAGCTTTGGATACAGCTATTCACATTATCCATGGGATTGGAAAGAGGCTCCTTGGCCATGGCAAGTATAGCATTTTTTATTCGAAGGAGTGAATGATTAAAATGTGGGTATATGAAAAAAAATTACAGTATCCAGTTAGAGTCAGCACATGCAACCCGATGCTTGCTAAATTACTCATAGAACAGTATGGAGGGGCTGACGGAGAGTTAGCAGCCGCATTGCGTTATCTAAACCAACGCTATACTATTCCCGATAAAGTGATTGGTTTATTGAATGATATTGGGACAGAAGAATTTGCTCATTTAGAGATGATCGCAACGATGGTGTACAAATTAACGAAGGATGCAACACCTGATCAATTAAAAAAGGCAGGTCTTGATTCGCATTATGTAGATCATGACTCCGCATTATTCTATCATAATGCTGCAGGAGTTCCTTTCACTGCAACTTATATTCAAGCAAAGGGTGATCCAATTACTGATCTATATGAAGATATCGCAGCAGAAGAAAAGGCTCGTGCCACCTATCAATGGATTATTAATATGAGTGATGATCCAGACCTTAATGATGGACTTCGCTTTCTAAGAGAAAGAGAAATAATTCATTCTCAGCGTTTTCGTGAAGCAGTTGAAATAATCAAGGAAGATAGAGGCAAGAAACAATTTTTTTAATCATCTATTTCGCCTCATGGTATAAATTAATATCATACTTAGCCTTCATCATTTCAAATATTTCGTGTCGGGTCTTCCAAGCCTCATCTTTCCATAGATCTTTGCTTCGATCGATGATTTCACAACGCAGCTCATGATATTCCTTTTCATACTTCTCTTTTTTATCATAAAGCACTTTTGTTGCCCCTAAAAAGAACACAGCAATAAAAAGCAATAGCATATGGAATTGATTATTGAACACAATGGAAAAAATATCATAGAATGAGTACGAATAAGGCTTTAGTATTAAGTGATACATGAGATAAATAGTAATAAAGCAGTAGAATACACTAATCCACAAAAAAAGAAAATGATAGTTTTTGTATCTCTCAAATTTCCTTTTCTTGTTTACTACATTTTGCAGCATTTGTTTGGTTGCTTTATCTGTTTTATTACTTAAATTAATAATGGATGAATCCATGAGTACACAACCCTCCATACCATTATTTTCTTACTTCTAAGATATGAGGTTGTCCAATGAACTATGTCATTAAAATAAAAAAGAACGTCTGCTTTTCAAGCTTATGAAAAACAGACGCTCTTTTTATTTTGATAATGGTATTTGCAAAGTTTCTCCTACCTTAATTTCATTATTTACTATATGATTTTGTTCGATTATTTTTTCTATCCCCGCTTGGGAGTGATAATACTTCATGGAAATGCTAAATAATGTTTCATTTGGTTCAACAATATGGTTTACCAATTGTGGCTGTTCCTTACTCGAATTATTAGAATCTACTGTTTCATCATTACCATATTTATTGTTTTGGTCATTTACTTCGACGGCAGATGATACTTTCGTTTCTGCATGAGATGGAATGTCATTTGAATATGAGCCAGATTCTGAAATCTTGTCCTCATTTTCTGTTTGTTCCATATGCTGATCCTGTATTGGATTATGAGAAACTGTATCATCCCTACTCGTATCATATAAAATTTCCTCGCCACCAGTTGGCGTTGATTTATTTACATAAGATGAAGACTGTTGAGAGAAATATGTATAAGCAGCAATAGTACTAACTGGTAAAAGAATAAAAAAGGTTAAAAGTACTTTTAACAACGGAAATCTGGAGCCTTTTTTCTTTTTCTTCTTTTTTGAATGATACAATTCCATTCGAGATGGCAATGCCGATTCTACAACCTCATTAACATCAGGATCTATTGTTTTATCTAATTTTTGTTTTTTCTTTTCAACTTGTTCGTAATAGGTTTCTGTATACATAATGTCCCCCCATTCATCGTTTCATTCGATATTTCATTGCGATTCCTAATAATAAGTCAATAATGAAATGCATGCTGATTGTGGTAAGCAAGTGATGATTCGACCACTCATACACAATGCCAATCCAGAAACTAAGAATTACAATATTAAGAATGAGAAACCAATGTCCCCAATAGCGTATATGCACCAAGGCAAATATAATACTCGCTGCAATTATCCCAAAATGGGTTTGGATTACCCCTCGAAATAAGATTTCTTCACTAAAAGCAATTAAGATGGTTAAACCAATTATCTCCATAATAGAGCGGTCTTGAAAAATCCTTTCATTAATTCCGCCATCATCATAAAATCTGTCCGGCAATACCTTCATAAAGATTAAATCCAGTAATACAATAAGAACTCCGTTTGTGATTCCTATTAAATATATAGACGAATCAAATCGAAAAAGGTTGAAAAAAGCAGAGAAATCTTTAAATAAAAATATACCTAATAACACCGAAATCGTTAATAGGACTAATTGAGTAGTTACAAGATGAAACGTTAATTCTTTTTTAGAGAGCTGTTGAATAATGTTCGCTTGATTCCACTTTTTCATGTAAAACATCACTTTCTTAATAATATTTTTTTCAGCGTTGTTTCCCAAGGCTCCCATTTCTCTGAGTTTTCATCTAACTCATTTCCATCATAAAGATGCAAAGATAAACCGCAATTGTCACAACACTTTTCCACAATGGCTCCTAAACTTTCTTGAAAATAGCAAAGTATCTCATTTCTTCTGCAAAGCTTTGATTGTATCCAACTTTCCATTTGCCAAATTTTTTGCAATTTATATTGCATGCGTTGATCCCGAACTTTTTTTAACCTTTTCGTTTGTTCTAACAAAGATTTTGTGTTGGAATAATAAAATTGCAAAAATCGGAGCTGAGTTTCAGAAAAATCATCTATGTTTTGTTTCTTAGGGTCACTCATGCTTTCTAAGAACAAATCTATTTGATCATCAGTTGGCAATTCACGCTCTATTAATTGGATAGGAAGCTGAACGTCCCCCGGGCAATTCAATAATATAGCAATACTATCCTCCCCATCCCTCCCTGCTCTACCTATCTCCTGCAAATACGATTCCAAGCTCTGAGGCATATGGAAGTGAATGACAAAACGAATATTTGCTTTATTTACCCCCATTCCAAAAGCACTCGTAGCACATATAATATCCAGTTCATCGTATAGAAATTGCTGTTGTATCAGCATTCTCTGCTCTTGATCCATACCCCCATGATATGCTGCAGTCCTATACGCCCCATTCTGCCTTAGAATTAGGGCAACCTCTTCGGAAACCTTTTTACTGGAAAAATAAATAATCCCCGGTTTCTGTAGTTTCTTTATTAGTTTTATTACTTGACTAACTTTATCCTCATAACTTTGTGCATTTTGAATAAATAACCCAATATTGGACCTGTCGACCGAATAAATACATTCCTTTACCTCCGACAATTCCAACAAGTTAATTATGTCATGACGTACTTCTTTCGTAGCCGTAGCAGTAAGTGCAAGTGTAGTTGGATTCCCCAACTGTTTCCTTACCTCTCCTAGTCGCATATAATCAGGGCGGAAGTCATAACCCCACTGAGATATACAATGGGCTTCATCAATTACAAACAGAGAAACATTAATCTTTTTACAATAGTCAAGTATATACGGAATAGAAAGCATTTCCGGTGAAATATAAATAAATTTATAGTGTTGCAGTGATTTTAAAATATGCTGTCGTTCCCTTACCGAAAGAAAGGAGTTTAAAGCTGCCACTCTTTTTTCACCTAGCATTTTCATTTGCTCTACTTGATCCTGCATAAGTGAAAGAAGAGGTGAAATGATTAAAACAGTTCCGTTCAATATATAACCCGGAAGCTGATAACATAGTGATTTACCAGTTCCAGTTGGTAACATTGCCATTGTATGTTGACCATTTAAAACAGATAAAATTACTTCTTCCTGACCGGGCCGGAATGTGTCAAAACGAAAATATTTCTGTAATGCATCATATATATTCATCTATGGATCACCTGTTTTTTGCCAAAGCTAATCTAATTTGAAAGTAGGAAACTCTATTTATCTGGTCCTTTATTGGTTTAAGTTTTTGCATACCGATGTTATCTGCGATCGCTAAAATTTCAGCCTCCGTTTTTGAATCAATGAAAGGATTAGTATTGAAATCAGGAGTACTTAAAGCGATTTCGATAATATGATCTTGAATAGTACTTTCCTTCAAATTTCGAATTCTTGATATTTCTGCAATTGAATAATTTTTTAATAGAAGCTCATATGTTTCAAAGGTTGATTTTGTCATCGAAAAAGGCTTATAAGTATCCTGGATGATGGAAAACAATAGTGGGTAAGAGGCTTTGTTTTCTGAAATGTGTTCCATTACATAATGCAGCAGATTTACATAGCGGAACCAATATTCTGTCACATCCATTTCAAGCTGGTTAGCGCTTTGTTCAACCGTTTTCCCAATATGTTTATAACCCGTTAATCTCATAACTATGATTTCCGGACGTTCCGGAGGATTATTTGATAAAAGTAAATGTAGTTCTGTAAAAAGAGATTCTGCCAACAAATCCTTCAACTTATTATGATTATTCAAAAACTGTTTAACCCATCTTAATATCCCATTATCTCTAGTAACGGGATAATAAAATCGGTTTTTGTTGATGAGATTGGATAATACTTGAATAATGATTACTAACCTATTCCAAAAAGTAAAAGAATGCTCCTGATATTTCAATCCATTTAAATAAGCAGGAAAAGAATGGATTGCAAAGAATACCTCGAGCTGATTTTCACCTTGCTCTGTAAGAAAATAACGTTTATTTGAATGTAAAATGATAAATGATTTATCAGCTAGAGATTCGAGAGAAATGTCAAAATCTCTTCGAGTTAAATGAGGAAATGTATAGAATAATATATCTAACTGATAAAGATAAGCATCTTGTATTGTCTGACTTGACTTTTTTCCTTTTAATAAATGAAATACGGAGTAAACTGTCCGCTCACCTTTTAATTTTTTTAAAGCCCATAATATAATTGCTTCTAAAAAAGTCATAGCTCCTACACCTTATGTCTTTTTATGTCTAATTTTAGCATATAAAGTAGCGGTATTTCATAAATTATGAATTATTTTAGAAGAATTTCAATTGATGACCTTTTTTATTGAAATGTAGGTTATGGAGTCTTAGAATGTAATAGGGTAAATAATTATTCTTTCTATCACTTTTGAAATGGATATAGATAATTTTTTAGGAGGTAAATTTACGTATGCCAAAATACACGATTGTGGATAAAGATACTTGCATTGCATGCGGGGCATGTGGGGCAGCTGCACCGGATATATATGATTATGATGATGAAGGCCTATCCTATGTTATACTTGATGATAATCAAGGAATTGCTGAAGTACCTGAAATTTTAGAGGAGGATATGCTTGATGCATTTGAAGGCTGTCCTACGGAATCCATTAAAATCGCTGACAAACCTTTCGATGGCGATCCACTGAAATATGAATAAATAGAACAAATGCGCAGGGCGCCTTGGACCTTGTGTATGGATGAGTGAAATTGGACTTCTAATTTCACTTGGTGAAATTGGACTTCTAATTTCACTTGTAATTTCACTTAGAGCTAGACGTAGATCATTTTTATAAAAGTTAACCTCAAGGTTGAATTTTATAAATTCCCTAAGCAGTAAAAAAACAAGCATGAAATTCATGCTTGTTTTTATTATTACTTCACCAACGAATTCTTTTCCAGCCAATTTTGAAGTCGGACGAAAAGCAGCATAAAAAGAATCGTGATGGATATGCCTTTTAAAATATTGAATGGTAATACCGCAGCTATAACGTATCCTTTTGGAAGCTCATAATGCATTAATGCTAAATAAGCTGGCAAAATGACAAAATAATTTAAAACACTCATTAGTATGGCCAAAATTACCGTTCCCACTATAAGACCAATCGTCATGCCCCTCTTTGTTTTATTGTACTTATATACATAGTAAGTAGGTAAAACAAAGAAGATACCCGATAAAAGATTAGCAAAATGGCCAATTGGAATACCAGTTTCGCTTCCCGAGATAAAGTAATCAAGAATATTTTTGATTACTTCCACAATGATAGCTGATATCGGCCCAAATAGCAGTGCTGCAATTAAAGCCGGAATATCACTAAAATCAATGGTTAAAAAGGATGAAAATGGCGTTGGAATTTTTATAAGCATCAGTACGAACGCCAAGCTGCTTAGTAATGCAATACTAACAAAAGTTCTAAGTTTCTTGCTTTGCAATTTTCCTCTCTCCTTTTGAGATTCACCTCAAGAAACGAAGAAAGGTTGCCACATACCAAAATAAAACCCCCAAAGAAATGATCTTTGAGGGAGATTGTAAGGCATGCTCAAATAGGCATTCAAAAATATGTATTTTGAATACTAGACAACCTTCATCTTCTCCCATCCAGACTTTACTGTCGGCTTTGGAATCTCACCAAATCCTGCCAAATACAGGCTCGCGGGCTTAGAAGCACACAGTGCTTCATCACCGCCGGTCGGGAATTTCACCCAGCCCCGAAGATGAACCATATTAAATTCATTATTTATTATATATTAATAACATCATTTTGTGAAGTTTTAGTTTGGAGTAACAACATTTAAATCGTCTGACATCATTAAGCTACCAGGAGTGGTTGATATATCAATTGTCGTCTTTTCTAAAATAAGCTTTTGCTTAGGATAAATGAGATCCACATTTTTTAAATTATTTAGATCAATAATCGAGTTTAAGGAGATATTCATCTTCCTTGCAATATCGTAAAGAGTATCTCCTTTTTTCACAATATATGTAACTTGTTTTTCGTGAGTATTTTGATAAACAACCTGACTAAAATTTGGATATACGTTTTGATTGCCATTCAAATCTATAGATAATTCTTCCACCTTGTAAAATGGTTGGAAAACGAATTTTTTCGGTTCTACTAATTCTGGCTTTGAAACCTCTGATATGCCATATGGATCATGCTGCAATGCAAATACAAGCTGACCTAATTCACCATGCCCAAATACAATAAACGGGTTAATCGCATTCTTTTTATCGATTGTCCATTCACCTTTATGTATTTCAAAATGCAGATGTGTTCCTGTCGACTCACCGCTATTGCCCATTAATCCGACTATTTCACCTTTTTGTACATGCTCCCCTTCTGAAACCATTCTATTTGATAAATGTGCATAAACCGTTTCATATCCATTTTCATGATGGACGAACACAACATTGCCATATGACGGGGAATAATATGATTTTACAACCTTCCCCTCTTCAACTGAATATACTGGAGATTTATATGTACCAGCAATATCTATACCTTTATGATGTCCTCCTCTGGTATCAAATAAATCTGAAATTTCCCCTTTAGCAGGAAAATACCAATTTTCAGTGCTTGTTTTAATATCTAAATTAGCGGCATATGATTTTCCGCCTGTAATCATTAATATAACAAAAATAGCCATTAACAAATGGATTATGATCTTTTTCATCATTTTCTCCTCCTTGGACTACTCTTGCTTTACATTATGACATCTTGATTTATATTAGAACAAAATGTCAAAATTGAGTTTGCTAGAGCAAAAATTAGTGTATACGATTCGGGAAAATATATTCATGTAAAAGTAAAATCTAACCACAATATCTAAATTTGGGCAAAAAAAAGAAGCCGCGTTAACGACTTCTATATTTTATTTAACATTTATTCGATTTGGAGCAATGGGAACCTCAACTGGCTTTGAAAGGTCGAAGCCATCCCATTGCAGAGGCTCAATATTTTCAAATTGAACATATTGATATCCGAAATTTTTAGCGGTAAGTAAAATAGCTTCTAACATTTGCATCGGGTTTTTTTCTTCTTCCAATTGTATTTTATTTGTAAATTCGATTGTTGCTTGCTCCGATGTTGTTTCCTTTACATTTAAATCCATGTTCATTACCGGCTGGTGAAAATCATCTGGTTTTATTTTCATTGCCTTTAAGGCTGCTTGCAGATTTGGAAAAGTCTCGTCTGTTGGCAATAAATATTCATCCCCATTACTGGACTTATATAAATAAAACGCATTACGAGGAGTTTTGTTTATTATAAAGTTTTCCTTCACTTTTCCAATTTGCCCTAATTCAATCTGATTGCCATTTTCATCCGTTATATCCACCTTATTAATATCTTGATATACAAATGAATACTGAACAATTCTGTCAAAATTTAATTGTACTTGCTCAGAGATAGACGGTAAAGAAGTCTTCGGTATAATTACATGAATCTTTTTTTCGGCAGCATTGTATTTCATTTCTACATTGGATGGCAGAAAATTCTCGGCCATTGGCAGCGTCTTCGTGATAGCTGATACATTTTCCTTATATTGCTCTGCCCAATCAGCCTTATCCTTATTGGCTAAAATACTTACAGGGACAACTACTGCATCCTCTGTGAAGATACTGTAAGTAAATACAGATTTTCCAGCCAAATCTTCCGGATACACAGCAGTCTTACTTATTTGATCTTTAGCGCTTTCAGTAAAAAGGTTAACCTTTTCCGATTTTTCTGCTTTATCTGCTTTATCTGCTTTACCTGCTACCTTACTAGCAGATTTGTGCGCTATATCTTGACCTCTCGACATATTCATTGATTTGCTTTGCTGCTGACCCTCATGTAAAAATAATGGGGTAACTAGCACAAAAAGGATTGCTGCGGCAAGGACAGATAATGCAGGTATCAAAAAAAGCTTTTTATTTTTTTGCTGTTTATCTAACTTCAGGTGAACACTTCTGTAAATTTCATCGCTTTTTCTATTATCATTTATTTTAGGCATACTCTGTAGAAGTTCTTCTATTTGATTTTCATCAAAAGGTCGATTAGCCATATTGCCGTGCCCCCCCTTTCTGATCCTTTTCATTCATCCACTTTCTTAAGGCGGCTAATGCTCGATGCTGTGTTGTTTTTACTTTACTTTCAGACCAATTCAATATTTCAGCAGTTTCGGAAATACTTAGATTATTTAAGTATCGTAAAACTATCACCATTTTTTGGTCCTTTGTACAAAAATCTAAGCATTGATATAAAAGCCGGATATTTTCATTTTTCATGGCAATTTCCTCTGGCAGTGGACCTAGGTCACTCACCTGATTCTTATTCCAATCGAAAACCTCCATCATTCTATTTTTTAAGCTTTTTTGTTTTCGAAAATGATCAATCGCTACATTTCTGGCAATGGAAAAAAGCCATGTCTTCTCAGAACTCTTCCCTTCAAAATGATGGTACGATTTTAAGACTCTGATATAGACCTCCTGAGTTAGATCTTCAGCGACGTCACGATTTTTTACCATATAAATTAAAAATTGAAACAAATCTTGATGGTATTTGTTGTATATTTCCTTAAAGACGGAGTCCATTATCCCCCTCCTCCGCTATTTAGTTAGTCGAAAATAATGATAAAAAGTTACAAAATACTAATAATTTTTTATCTTTTTTATTCTACCAAAGAAAAAAAGAAATGCGCTAATTTTTTTAGCGCATACTATTCATATACCTATGTTATACATGGACAAGGCGCTTTTTTTCCGGCTCCAAGTGAAATTGCACTTCAAATTTCACCAAGTGAAATTGCACTTCAAATTTCACCAAGTGAAATTGCACTTCAAATTTCACCAAGTGAAATTGCACTTCAAATTTCACCAAGTGAAATTGCACTTCAAATTTCACTCATCCATACGCCGATGAGCAAGGCGGTTTCGCTTTCCTTTTTGTCTAGCTGCACCGCCTATCGGCTAGTGGATTTCTCCGTCTCCTCCCTACGATAAGTCAACATCGACTCGTTCCTCGTTGTGTTTCCTTTATCTCAGGAGAAGACTACGAAATACATACGCCGATGAGCAAGGCGGTTTCGCTTTCCTTTTTTTCACATGAAACAAGATTTCTCGTCATTTTTCACTGCTTTTCTACCTGATTGAAAGGTAAAAAGAAGGAAAATGTCGTGCCTTGTCCGATTGTACTTTTCACGGATATATTACCGTTATGTGCATCAACAATATTTTTAGCAATTGCGAGTCCCAATCCCGTTCCTGATTTTCCGCGGGTTCTAGCTTTATCTGCTTTATAAAAGCGCTCAAATACAAAGGGCAAGTCCTCTTCCGGGATTCCTGATCCATTATCCTGAACATGAATCGAAATTCCTTTTTCTTTACCATCCACAATAACTTTCACAGTCCCATGTTCCTGTGTATGCCTAATCGCATTGTCAATTAAATTCGTCAGAACCTGTTCAATGCGATCAGGATCCAGATCAACGGATGAACGAATAGCGGATTCCATACTAAAAGATAGATTTACATTTTTATCGCGGGCAATACCTTGGAACTTATTCGTTACCCTTTCAACAAAGGGTTTTATCTCGGTATCTTCCTTATATAAGGTTATGTGACCAGCTTCCATTCTGGCCAAATCCAGCAACTCATTTACAAGTCTTCCGATTCTCAATGTTTCATCATATATTATCTTCGCAAACTCTTTCTTTTCTTCCTCAGTAGCTGCAATATCATCAATTATTGCCTCGCTATATCCCTGGAGCATTGCAATTGGTGTCCGCAGTTCATGTGAAACATTTGCAATAAAGTCATCTCGAAGCTTGTCCAATCTCCGTTCCTCCGTCATGTCACGCAATACAGCTACAGCCCCACGAACATCCTTTTGATTGTAAAGTGGGCTGACAATTACAACGTATGAATGCCCTTGTATTTTTAATTCATCCGTTTGCTCCATTTCCGTATCGATTACCTTTTGAAGTAACGCTAATATTTCTTCTGGTGCAGAAAGATTTAAATTCTGGTGAGGATCATTCAACCATTGCTGTAAAAATCTTTCACCAGGAGGATTGGTTATCAAAATAGTTCCATCCCGATCAAAGGTTAGTACCCCATCGGCCATACTGCTTAAAATAGAGGTAAGCTGCTCTTTCTCCTGCTGAAGGGCATTCATATTGAACTTCAATTGTTTTCCCATTTGATTAAAGGCTGTTGCCAGCTCACCTATTTCATCATGGGATAAAAAAGGCACTTTTGTATCAAATTTCCCCTTCGCAACCTCAATAGCAGCAATCCTCATTTTTCTTAAAGGTGCAGCAATTCTGGTCGATAAGAAAAAGGCAAAAAAGGTTGTTAATATTATAGCAATTCCGGCAGAAAGCAAAATAATTTTCGTCGTTTGCTGCGTTGTATCTTTTAAAACATTCAATGATTGATAGATAAAAATAGCCCCATTATTACCTTTTTCAATATGCAAAGGCACACCTACAACAAGAGTATTATCATAGCGATTTCGAGATTTATCATTTGGCGGCTCTATTTCCTTCGTAACCGCCTGCTGATCTACAAAAACCTTTGATAGTTGTGTATCATTTATTATCTTTGTTGGTGTAATATTCTTATTTTTTATTTTTGCCGAAGTAACAATCTTATCTTTATTGTAAGCAATAATGACTTGAGCGGGTTTGTCCACTATTTCAAGTGCCATTTCGATCCCAACATTATTGTTTGGATGATCCTCCACAATATGGGCAATTTTACTTGCTGTTGTTGTTAAATCCTGTTCAATTTGCGTTACATGATAGCTTTCAAAAAATTCCAGAAGCAATATTGTAAGGATGAAAAGAACAAAGGAAACCAAAAGAAGAATGGTTATCCATAGCTTGCCTACAACGCTTTTCCAAATTTTCATTCAGAAGTAACCTCAAACTTATAGCCTACACCCCAAACAGTAATAATCATTTTTGCCGCACTTTCAGAAACACGGTTCAATTTTTCTCTTAGCCTTTTCACATGTGTGTCCACTGTTCGTAAATCCCCAAAAAATTCGTAATGCCAAACTTCTTTCAACAAATGCTCTCGATCAAATACTTTATCAGGTGATTTTGCTAAAAAGTACAATAACTCATATTCTTTAGGAGTAAGATTCACTTCCACTCCGTCTGCAGTAACACGATGAGCATCATTATCAATAGATAAATGCGGATACACTATAACATCTTTTGCCTTTGTATCCGTATTCAAAAAACTAGTTGTAGAAGATCTTCTAAGGAGTGCTTTTACTCTGAGAACAACCTCTCGAGGACTGAATGGTTTTACTATATAATCATCTGTCCCTACTTCAAAGCCTTCGACCCGATTTGCCTCTTCCCCTTTCGCTGTTAGCATAATTACAGGTGTTGACTTCACAGCACGAAGCTCTTTACATACCTCAATGCCATTTTTCCCTGGCATCATTAAATCTAATAAAATACAATCATAATCATTTTCAATCGCCTTTATTAAGGCGGATTCCCCATCTTCTGCTTCTTCAATTAAATAATTTTCTCTTTCTAAATACATTTTTAATAATCTTCTAATCCGATCCTCGTCATCAACAACTAAAATTCTCGCTTCATGTTCCATGAAGAATACCCCCTACTTGAATTTTTTTAAAAAAAGCCCCCACTATAGTGAAGGCAAATATTTTATGACGAAAATAGTCGTCTATATCATTATCTGTTATGAAATATTATGCATATGAATGTAAGCCCGCGATAACTAAATTTACGGCTACGAGATTAAACATTATTATTGCAAAGCCAATGACCGCAAGCCATGCGGACTTGCTTCCATGCCAACCCTTGGAAAGACGCAAGTGTAGAAAAGCAGCGTAAAATAACCAAGTAATAAGTGCCCAGACTTCCTTTGGATCCCAGCTCCATGCTTTACTCCAAGCAACCTGTGCCCATATCATTGCAAAAATAAGTGCTCCTAATGTAAAAACCGGGAACCCTATTAATACTGAACGATAACTAATTTCATCCACTAAATCCAGTTTAATATTTTTCACTAAAGGCTGCAACAATGCACCTATGCGCTTACGGCTAATTAATCTAATAAATAGATACAAAATTAATCCTGTAGCTAAGGACCATATAAGTGTATTCAGCTTTGCTGCATTCAATAGTGCAGGCACATAGAATAGCGGCTTAAATTGAGCTGTATTTTGAATTTCTCCTTCGTGCGGTCCTACAATTGCAGGTAATTCATATTTTAAGCCTTGTTCTCCCACTTGCTTTACTCCATTTTTATCTACCCAATTAAAAGTTGCGGAATAATGCATTGTATTGAATACAGAAGTGATAATAACAAAACCTAAAACAGATATTAAGGAAAACATTACGAATTCAAGCCAAAAAGTACTTTTACTTTTCTCATTCTGATTAATAGCTTTTACTAAATAAATTAATCCAGCAGCGAAACTAATGGCTAATATAGCCTCACCAGCAGCAGCAGTGGTAACATGAATATGTAGCCAATAGCTTTTCAATGATGGAACTAATGGATTCACTTCTCTAGGAAACATACTTGCGTATGCGATTATCAAAAGTGCTACTGGTAAAGCAAAAACTCCAAGCACTGCTGTTCGATAAATAAAGAATATGATAATAAATGCTGCAACCAACATCATTCCAAAGAAAGTGGTGAATTCAAACATATTACTAACAGGTGCGTGACCTGATACAATCCAGCGCAAAATAAAATAACCTAATTGACAAATAAATCCAACAATAGAGACAAGGATACCTATTTGTCCCCATTTGTTAACCGCCTCACCCTTTTTCGAATTGGTTCTGATAGCTCCACCGAAAAAGAATGTTCCTATTAAATATAAGATGAATGCTATAAACAATAAATTACTGCTTATATTTAACATTGCCATCCCTCCTTATTCTATCTCTATTTCCTTATCTGTCTTTTTCTCCTGCTGATCGATTGGTTCTGGTAAACTTGTTCCCTCTAAGATTGAATTAAGTTCTCTTTTCATACCATAGTAGTTTTTATTAGTATGTGCAGCAATTAAAACTCGCCCATTAATTTTTTCTAGCCAAATTCTACGGTGGTTCCAATATGCACCTTGAATAACACCAAACATAAAGATAGCTCCTCCAACAGCTAAAATCCACAAGGTTAAATCCTTATGTACCGTTAAAGCAGATACATTACGAGTTTCAATGCCGACAAAGGACATTTTATATTCATTTGTTCCTAAAGGTTCAACATTTTGTCTGATCGCAACGAAGCTGACCTCGCCTTTTGGATGTTCAGGTGTGAACATTTTAAAGAGAAAAGCAGGATTATCGGGAATCGGAGAATCTGATTGTGGTTCCCCGTCCTTAGCAAAACCAGTGAAATTAGGATAATAGCCTACCAATTTTACTTTATATCCTTTTTGTAGATTATAAACATCTTTTGGATTAAATAAATCAATTTTCACCTGACCATAAGTTTTCCCTGTTTTTTTGTTCATTAATTGCAAGGTCATCGTTTTCAATTCATTGAGCTTATAATCCATTTGATAGACGGAATAATGATCAAATTCTAATGGATGATTTACTTTAATTTGATCATCTTTTACCTTAACTAGCTTATCTGTTTCGCCGGGAAGCGCACCGTCTTCGCGTTTATATAAAGTGACGTTTGATTGGAAGTTTTTCGCTACATTTCCTACCCTATCTAATGCATCATTAAAAGCTTCGCTGTCTTTCCCTTTTTGATATGTATCAAGGATAAATTTATTGTTTTTCAGCAAATATTTTTCATGTGTACCAGGAATAACTTTACTTTCCCCTTCACGAATCCAAAGCAATTCATCTACATACATACCGGGAACAAATCGAAGCATCGCGCCGAGTAGAAATATTATTAAACCAATATGGTTAACGTATGGACCCCATCTTGAGAAACGATTTTTTTCCGCGAAAAGATTGCCATTTTCTTCTTTTACTTTATATCTTTTCGCTTTTAATCTTTCTTTAACCTTGGAAAAAGACTGTTCCTCTGTTTCAACTGCCTCGATAAATAATCGTTGTCTTTTCAGAAATCCTTCATTCCTTGTTACCCTTTGATTTTTAAGGGCACGGTGCAGTGGAATAAAGCGGTCAAGACTGCAAATTACTAAAGAAACACCTATAGCGGCAATAAGTAATAAATACCACCATGATCCGTATAAATCCTGAAAACCTAATTTATACCATAGCTTTCCAACCCAGCCATACTCATTATAATAATATTGTTCTGGCGGAAGATTGGTCGGCAGCATGTCTTTCTGAGGGAAAATCGTTCCTAAGGAAGAAGCCACTAAAGTAATAACAATCAGCCAAACCCCAACTTTGACAGAAGAAAAGAAATTCCATATTTTATCAATTATTGTTTTATTATAGGTTTGAGATCGTCTCGCACTTCCTTCATAACGCATATCATGCAGCTTTTCATTTTTTGCCTCTTCGGTAAGTGCATTTCCGCAAGATTCACAAAGTATGGTACCAACCGGATTGACATGACCGCATTCACATTTCATTTCACTCATATGTAAAACTCCTTAGGTTAAGGTTTAATACTCTCCATAAACCTTACAAAATCTTTTTTCGTTAAATTCTCATTGCCTATAATCACTTGTTTCACCTTTCCATCCGGTCCTATTAATACTGAATGTGGCAGAGCATCCACTCCATAAACACTTTGTACATCTCTGTCCTTATCAATTAGAATTGGAAAGGATAGCTTATACTGCTTGACAAATTTATTAACGATAAAGTTTGATTCCCCTACATTAACTGCTAAAATTTCTACGCCTTTGTTCTTATATGTTTTATACACTTCATCCATATATGGCATCTCTGATTTACACGGAGGACAATAAGTTCCCCAAAAGTTTAAAAAGACACCTTTCCCTTTATAATCTGAAAGGCGATGTGTATTTCCCTTCATATCCTTCAACAAAAAGTCAGGTGCTTTATCTCCAACGGAAACCTTTTCGTGGTTATCCTTGTTCAGATTTGCATACAATGTATAGCCAACCGCTGCTAATAAAACGATTAGAATTGCTGTTCGAATATATAATCTTTGCTTTTTTTTCTGAGACATTCCGTAACCTCCAATCTATAAAGCGGTCACACACTATGCCCTTCATTATATCATTTTCTTTCTTCTTGCTTAAAAGCATTATTTGAAGGTTATGTGAAACTTTTAAATATCGCTGCCGCTTTCAGCCATTGCCCGAAGCTGTTTCACTTCATGAGGGGTTAATTCGCGTATTTCTCCAGCATTTATTCCGCTTAAAGTTAAAAATGCAAATCGTTCCCTCCTAAGCTTTTGGACAGGATGACCGATTGCTTCAAGCATTCTCCGAACTTGCCTATTTCTACCTTCATGAATGGTTATTTCCACAATCGCTTTTTGCTTTCTTTTATCTGCTGACAAGAGCTTAACCTTTGCAGGTGCCGTTTTGCCATCCTCCAAATGAACACCCTTCTCTAGTTGCTTTAATGCCAGTTTTGATGGAATTCCTTGAATCTTAGCAATGTAGGTTTTATTGATTTCATATCGAGGATGCATAAGTAAATTTGCAAATTCTCCATCATTTGTTAATAGTAATAAACCAGAAGTATCATAATCTAAACGTCCAATTGGATATACTCTTTCTTTGATTTCCGGCAAAAAATCCGTTACTACCTTTCTACCTTTATCATCCGATACAGCGGATATTACACCTCTAGGTTTATAAAATAAAAAATATACCTTTTCTTCTTTTTCCAGCGGTATACCTTCCACCTCAATTTTGTCTGATGTAGATACCTTTGTTCCCAGCTCTCTTACAACTTTCCCGTTCACCTTTACTTTTCCCTCTATAATTAAGCCTTCAGCTTTTCTACGAGAAGCAACTCCTGCTTGTGCAATTACCTTTTGTAGCCTTTCCATGTTTTCACCTCATATTTTGTGTTCTATTCCCTTTATGAATTATTACATATGAATTAGAAAAAGCAAATTCGTTTCTTATAGTTTTTATTCAAAATAAAAAAAACTAGCTTGATTTGCTAGTTTTTACCGTTATTTACCAAACAATATAGTTACAATGATGATAGAAGCCGCAATTCCGACTAGGTCTGCTAAAAGTCCTACCTTTAATGCATCTCCCATTTTTTTTATACCTACTGCTCCAAAATATACAGTTAAAACATACAGGGTAGTATCTGTACTTCCTTGTATGGTGGAAGCTAATCTTCCAATATAGGAATCCGGGTGATGAACGGAAAGGATATCACTCATTAAACCTAATGCAGCATTCCCAGATATTGGCCTAATGAGTGCAAGCGGCACTACTTCGGAAGGCACTCCCAGCCAGTCCAACACCGGTCTTAAAAATTGAACAAAAAATTCCAATGCTCCCGACTCACGAAATACTGTTATCGCGACAAGCATGCCTACTAAAAATGGAATAATAGATACTGCTATTTTTATGCCTTCTTTTCCGCCTTCTACAAATGTTTCATACGCAGGTACCCTTTTCCAAACACTATACACCAATATAAAGCCTATTAACAGAGGGATGATCCATATCGACACCATCGAGATCCATTGCATTTATTTCACCCCTCTGCGCGTTCTTTTATAGTGATAGTAACGATCTATTAGAATGGCTGCGATGGTTGCTATCAAAGTTGCTATTAAAGTTGGACCGACAATTTCTGTTGGGGAAGCAGATTTGTAATTCATCCGAATTGCAATGACTGTCGTAGGGATGAGTGTCAAACCAGATGTATTAAGTGCCAAAAATGTAATCATGGATCTAGATGCTACGGTCTTTCCGCCATTAAGCTCTTTAAGCTGTTCCATCGCTTTTATTCCTAGTGGAGTGGCTGCATTTCCAAGTCCAAACATATTAGCCATAATATTGGATAGAATATAACCTAAAGCAGGATGATTTTCCGGTACCTCCGGAAATAGTTTTTTAATAATAGGACGAAATAGTTTGGATAACTTATCTAGCAGGCCCGACTCTTGTGCGATACGCATAATCCCCAACCAAAATACTAATATACTGATTAACCCTATACATAAGGTTACCGCTTCATTTGCTGAATGGAAAATTGCTTCATTTACAGCTTTCATTTTCCCATTCACAGCTGCAAATATTAAACCAATTATCGTCATTCCAATCCAAATATAATTAACCATTTTCTCTCACACCCATTTGGATTAACAAAACATGCAAAAATTCTTTAATCCAACCCC
Organism: Bacillus sp. FJAT-49736; assembly: GCF_018343615.1. GTDB lineage: Bacteria > Bacillota > Bacilli > Bacillales > Bacillaceae_C > Margalitia. The sequence goes on from NZ_JAGYPI010000001.1 coordinate 1,636,582, forward strand.
TTTTAGCATTTTCATCTGATTTTCTATAATAAATCGGAACCGAATTGATTATTTCGTTATTTAAATAAATGATCGCCCTTCCAACAACTTCTGGAATTTTATTTTTATCTTTCCAGCTTTTGCGCGGCTTAATCATTTTATATTCAATTTGTACCTTATCCTTTTCTTGCTTATTTAAAGGATAATCAACTTCCTTTTTAATATAAACATGGTTTTTAAAGTATTTATTTTTTATTGCGGTGATATTTCCTTGTTTTAAAATAATCGTAGAATTATAACTTTTAAAACCGTATTCAAACATCCAAATGTGATCATTCCAATCATCTGGCCCATTAAGGGTAACAGCAATCAACTTTTCTCCATTTTTAGTAGCCGTTGTAACAAGGGTACGTTTTGCAAGCTTTGTATACCCAGTTTTGCCACCTGTACAATATTTGTATTTCTCTGTTAAAAGACGATTTTTATTTCTCCACCCTTTATAAAATTTGGTACCGGATATTTTTTGATAGGTTTTATTTTGCATGGCATATCTAGTTAGGAGTGCCATATCATAAGCCGTTGAAAAATGATTCAAATTTCGATTATCTAATCCATTGGGATTTGCAAAATGAGTATTATTCATTCCAATTTCTCTTGCCTTTTGATTCATTAAAAATACGAATCCCTCAATACTTCCGCCAACATACTCGGCAATGGAATTAGCAGCATCATTTCCTGATCGCAGCATCAGCCCGTATACTAAATCTTCAAGCTTCATCTTGTCACCTGGTTTTAAATAAATGGATGATCCCTCTGTTCGAACGGCTCTATCGCTTATCGTAACGGTTTTATTTAATTTACCAGACTCAATGGCGAGGATTGCTGTCATAATTTTTGTAATGGATGCAATTCTGCTTACTTCATTCGCATTCTTTTCAAATAAAATCCTCCCGCTATCTTGATCCATTAATATAGCACTACGCGCACTAACGGCCTTTTTTGCTGCTGAAATGTGAGGAGGAAAGACAGTAAGAATAAGAATAAAAACAATAAGAAGTAACATGATTCGCTTCATCTTTTTGCTCCTCTTCCTTTTATTTATTACTTTTAGTTCTTCCTTCTATTTCTTTTTTATTCGTCCCGAAAGATAACCCCTTTGTACAAGTCTATGCTGGACAAGGAAAGTTATGATTCAATAAATGGATAAAAAAAGTGCCACGTAGGATTGAAACCTACGAGGCACTTTTTATGCTTTAACTCTATTATTCCATTGTTTCTTGAAACTTTTCGAAAAATAAATCTGCGTCGTCTTGCAGAGAATCATCTTCTACCTTTTCCGGAAGCGGAGGCAATTCTTTTAAATCTTTTAATCCAAAGTAATCTAAAAATTCCTTTGTAGTCCCGTAAAGAATGGCCCTGCCTGTTCCATGTGCACGTCCAACATCTTTAATTAATCCTTTTGAAAGCAGAGTTTGCAGTGGTCGTTCTGTTTTTACACCACGAATCTCTTCAATTTCTAATCTTGTAATTGGCTGTTTATACGAAATAATTGCCAATGTTTCCAAAGCCGCCTGAGAAAGTGTATGCATTCCTGGAGATTCAACGAGCCTCTTTAAATAAACGGAATGTTCCTTTTTCGTAGCCAATTGATATGTCCCTGCCAATTCAATTATAGTGATTCCACGGTCGGTGTTTTTTTCATAATCTTGCTTTAGCCTTTCTATAACCTCAATTGCCTGAAATTCTTCAATTTCAAGGACGGATTTAATTTGTTTTAACGAAAGTCCCTCATCACCGGCAGCAAATAGTAAGCTTTCAAGAATTCCAAGCCAATTAACTATTTCCACTTTCATTCACTCCCTTTTGCCGTGATACAAAAATTTCTTGGAAATTGCCATCTTGTTCTACAAAAATTTCATTTCTCTTCATTAACTCTAGAATCGCCAAAAAAGTAACTACAATATGATCTTTGTTTGGAAAGGGAAATAATGAATAAAAACTCCTTTTTCCAGTGTATTGCGTTACTTCTTTTAATATTTCATCCATTCTTTTTTCAATAGATATTTCTTGACGTGTAATTTTTGTAGATAATGGTTTTTGTAGTTTTTTCCTTCTTAATAGCTTATTTAGTGCACCAATCATATCATATACAGATACATCCAAATCTAATTTTTCGGATTGAATGTCTTTCATAAATTCTGTTAAATCACTTGGAGGCTTCGTAAACATTTGGCCCCTATCTTCTTCTAAGTGCTTTAATTCTATGGCAGCTTCTTTATATTTTTTGTATTCCATAAGTTTTTCAACGAGAGCGTCACGTGGGTCTTCCTCTTCCAATTCAAATTCATCCCCAAGTAGTTCTTCCTCATGCTGTGGAAGTAACATCTTGCTTTTTATTGCCAATAATGTAGCAGCCATTACTAAGTATTCACTTGCCACATCCAACTCTAATACTTTCATGGCATGAATATATATTAAATATTGCTCTGTAATTTCCGCCATTGGGATATCATATATATCGATTTCCAACCGATTTATTAAATGAAGAAGAAGATCAAGAGGACCTTCAAACGCTTCTATTTTTACATTATATTCCATCAAATCACCAATTCCAAAAACATAATCTACTTTCTTACTGAAGAACCCATGAAACAGGTCTTCTGCTTTATAAGTATAGAGGATATTATCTAATAGTCCAACAAAAATTTGTTCTAATGAATCTTGCTACTCTTAGGTGAAAACATTATTTCAAATTAGGCTTAGGCCTATACAGCTTTCCTTCTTACCTCATACTATAAATCGAATAAATCTAACTGGGAGGTATATATAATGGCCGATGGATTCGGATATGGCGGCGGCTTTGCCTTAATTGTAGTATTATTTATTTTGTTGGTGATAGTTGGCAGTGCGTATATTTATTAATTTCCTTTCGTTATAAGTTTGGAATCGGTTAATACCGATTCCTTTTATTTTGGAAATATAAGTAAGCCTCTCTTAATTTCATTTAAGTGCCTCATTTTATGTTAAGATTAAAAGAGTTTGTATTGGAGAGGAGTATTTTATTGGAATTTCCAAGAGCATATATCCATTATTTAGTTCATTTTCATGGTGATCGGGATTACTTTGAATGCCATGAAATATTAGAAAAGTACTGGAAGACTTCAGATCCAGGTAATCGTTCTTCCGTATGGGTTGGACTTATTCAATTGGCTGTTGCCCAATATCACTATAGACGGGGAAATGAAAAAGGAGCTAAAAAGTTAATCGAAAAATCAACAAAAATTCTCCATCAAAATACATCAGTGCTAGAAAAGCTAGGGCTTAATGCCCCAGTAATATTGGACCTTTTAATTAACCTGAAAACCATATATGTAAATGGACAATTATATAAAGAAGTAAATCTGCCCATTACAAATCAACAATTAATGAATATTTGTAAATCGGAATGTTTTTCATTAGGATTTCAATGGTGCAGTAAAGAAGATCTTAATAATAACTTCCTTATTCATCGACATCTTTTTCAAGATAGGGACAGTGTAAGAGTACTTCCACACACTACTGAAAAATTATATGTATAGAAAAAGGCTCCGACTATTCGTCAGAGCCCTCTTCTTGTATATCGCATTTTTCAAAAAAACTTTGCGTCTGTTCATTAGGTAATAAATTTTTATCTTCATAAATATTCTTAAGAGCTACCAGCATATTTTTTCCTATACCCTCATGACGATGGGAAGGGTTCACAGAAATATGCTGAATTTCCACCATATCATCATCTATGACTACGCCGACAAGCCCTATAACATCATCCTCTTTCCATAGAAAAAGCTGCCAATTATCATCTGTTTCATATTGTTTCATTGTTAGCTGTAGTTTTTTTAAATCTTTTTCATTTGGCATAAATGATAAAAGTCCCATTGCAATTTTCTCAAAGGCCTTCTTATACCTAATTAACATAAATATCCCTCGATTATCCTTTTTTCCGTTCATTTACTTTTTACCATTATTAACAAGAACTCTCCAAAGTAAACCTGCTAATGCTATAAACGATTCCTATCATACTAGAAGCTTATAAATTGTTCAAGCTACTGTCAGTTATTTACCAGCAATGAAAAACCAATAATATAATCCCCAACCCAATGCAATTGCACAAATGATGATGAATAACCATATGTTATTTTTCTTCAAAATATTACACTCCCAACAACAAAAATAGCACTATTTTTAAAAATAGTTCATTATCATCCACTTGTCAATTATACTATTTTCTTTGCATCGAATTATTTAACCCTATGACAGCTTCTAGGTTAGTGTGTTTCTAAAATGGAATTCGTTGAGAATGGTAAATCTAATCGAACAAGATCATCATATGTTTCCCTTTTAATTACTAGCTGATCTTTACCTGCTTCCACAAACACAACCGGTGGCCTTGGTATACGATTATAGTTATTAGCCATCGAATATCCATATGCTCCTGTACAGAATACAGCCAATACATCTGAATCTTGCGTTTTCGGCAATGGTAAATCCCAAATTAACATATCACCAGATTCACAGCATTTCCCGGCGATCGATACTTTTTCCTGAACCGCATCATTTGGTCGATTTGCTAGGACAGCTTCATATTTTGCCTCATATAGTGCTGGGCGAATATTATCACTCATTCCACCATCAACAGCAATATACTTTCTAACATTTGGCACTTCCTTGCTGGAGCCTACTTTATACAAGGTAGTACCTGCATCACCAACTAATGATCTCCCCGGTTCAATCCAAATTTCTGGCATCACTAAACCAAAACGATTCGTTTGCTCTCTTACCTGTTGAATAATTTCACTTACATAAATAGAAGGAGCTAACGGATTATCATCTTTCGTGTAGCGAATTCCAAAGCCACCACCTAAATTTAAGACTTTTGGATAGTAGGAATAACTACTATTCCATTTTGCCATTTTTTCAATAATTTTTTTAGCAGCTAATACAAACCCAGTCGTTTCAAAAATTTGTGACCCAATATGACAATGAATCCCTAAAACCTCTAAATTCTTAGATGCTAACGCCTGTTCCAATGCCTTGTCAGCTTGGCCGTTTTGTAAATCAAATCCAAATTTTGAATCCTCTTGCCCAGTTAAAATATAATCATGTGTATGTGCTTCAATACCTGGTGTAACTCGCAGAAGAACACGCATTTTCTGATTCTTTTCCATACACAAGGCATGCAGCATTTCGAGTTCATAGAAATTATCGACAACAATGCATCCTATTTGATAGTTCAGTGCCATTTCCAGCTCTTCTCTGCTTTTGTTATTTCCGTGAAAATGGATTCTTTCCACAGGAAATTTTGCAGCGATTGCCGTATATAATTCTCCACCTGATACAACATCTAATGACAAGCCTTCTTCATTTACTAGGTTAATCATTGCTATAGAAGAAAAGGCTTTACTGGCATATGCTACTTGAGAAGTAACCCCTAATTTTTCAAATGTATTTTTAAAGCCTCTTGCCCTTTCTCTAATCAATTCAACGTCATACACATATAAGGGAGTACCATATTTTTCGACTAGTTCCATTGTATCAACACCGCCGATTTCCAAATGTCCCTTATTATTCACCTTTGATGTCCCATAAAAATACATATGATTCCCTCTTCTCTTTAAGAAAAATCAAGCAAATTACTACTTCGCTTTTATAAAAGGCACTTTTCTTAAACTTTGTTTCTTTTATTGATAAAAACCTTATATCCATCCTGGCATTGGTTAAGAATCCATAATTATCTTAAGAAAAGATGCACCGAAACCTTAGCAGAATTAGAATTTAGTACTAAAGTACGAAAAGTAACCATTTAAATGAAAACGGCCTATAAGAAAATAGACAGTTGTCCAATGACAAACTGTCTGAAAATATCCATCTTAAATAAGAATAATTTATCACAATAAAGTGTTTTTTGCAAAGGCTCTTTTCTTAAACTTTGTTGCTTTTTAAACGAAAATCTTAATATAGCCATGACCTTTGGCTAAGAAGGAACATAACATTCTTAAGAAAAGATGTCCCGAGCTATGACGATATTAAGATATATAACAATATATGAAAAACAACAATCTATACGAAACTTCTTAGCAAAATATTTTAAGATTTTGGCGGTTGCCTAAATCTATCTCTTGGTTGAACAATGCTTGGCCTAACAGCAGAACCGGGTACTGTACGTCGAAATAATATATGTGTAAAGGCTTGAGGGTTGAAAGGAATAAATGGCCACATATAAGGAGCATTTAAAGTTCTTATTTGAATTAATAACAATAAAAAGACTGTACAGGCAATGACAAATCCTGGAACCTTAAAGAAGGCGACTGCTAGTAAAATAAACACCCTTGCCATTTTATTAGCAACACTGAGTTCATAGCTTGGAGTTGCGAAGGTTCCTATCGCAGCCACCGCTACATACAGAATTACCTCTGCAGTAAATAGCCCAACCTCCACTGCAATTTGCCCGATTAATACAGCAGCGATTAATCCCATTGCCGTTGCTAAAGGTGTCGGAGTATGAATTGCGGCAATTCTTAAAAATTCAATTCCCAAATCCGCAATAATAATTTGAATAATAATCGGAATATGGGTATGTTTATTTGGTCCGATAAACTCTAATTTTTCTGGAAGCATCGATGGCTCAACAACAAATAAATACCATAAAGGCAGCAAGAATATGGATGCCAATATCCCCAAATATCGAACCCAGCGGACAAATGTTCCAACTGCCGGGGAATTCCTATATTCCTCTGCATGTTGTGCATGATGAAAATAAGTTGCTGGTGTGATCATAACACTTGGTGATGTATCGACGAAAATTAACACATGTCCCTCTAATAAATGCACAGCTCCGACATCTGCTCGCTCGGTATATCGAACGAGAGGATATGGATTATAGTTTTGTTTTAGGATAAATTCTTCCACCGTCTTATCCGCCATAGTTATTCCGTCAATATCAATGGCTTTTAAATCTTTTTTAAGTGTTTCCACCAAATCCTTATTTGCAACACCATCTATATATCCAATCGCAACATCCGTTTTGGAACGTTTGCCGATTTTCATAATTTCAAAACGGAGTCTTTCATCCCTTATTCTTCTTCTCGTTAGCGCAGTGTTTACAATGATATTTTCTACATAGCCATCACGGGAGCCGCGAACTACCTTTTCCGTATCAGGTTCCTGTGGTTGACGACCGGGATAACTCCGTACATCCACTATGATTGCTTCCCCTGCACCTTCAACAGCAATCCCAATCAATCCGGATAATACTTGAATAACCATTTCATCCACTGTTTTCACAATCTGAACTTGCTGATGAACAATTCGATTTTTTACAATGTCATATATTTTGCTGGACAAGCGTTCTGTATCATTTAATCTTACTAAATACTCTAATATTTGAATGATAAAATTGCTGTCTGATAAACCATTTACATAATAAAAATGAACGTTCTTTTTTAGAACTGTAATCTTTCTTACTCCAATGTCAAAGCTTGTACCTAAACCAACCCTTTTCTTATAAAAGTCCTCCAATTCATCCAAGTGTTTAGGAATTGGTTCCTTTGTCAAATCTGCTTCCGTCATAAAACCCGCTCCTTTCAAGAATTAACTCGACCGCCTTCATTGTTATCGGTGCACCGTTTAAATAATGATCGATTTTCCCCATCTTCCCAATATCCCCAACCCCAACTATAATTGGGACATTCAACTGGTCTAGAGAATAAACGGTATCTCCATTAATTCTTTGCAATTCAAATTCAGGTTCTCCAAATTTATCGACTCCGTAGGGAGTTAAATTGCCGTTACGGTCAATACATACATCCACCTTTGTCCATTCCCTGTCGTGTGTGTTGGATGCTACTGCAACTACACCTAAGACATTGATATCCTCGTGATTTGCAACATATTGTAAAGACTGTTCACCTTTTCCTTCACCTATAAATCCACTATCATCAAACATGACAATAACAGGATCACTGCGGGCTTTTTTAATCATTTCTACGATCTCTTCACCTGTTAATAACGAAGGGTTTCCACCTGATTGTGATATGCATCTTCCACCAATTTTTTTTGCTATTGATTCAATCGCTTGTTTCGCATATTCATCACCATCTGTAATTAATATCACCTGACGTTTCGTATTCATTCAAAAAATTCCTTTCAGACAGTAATTTTTAGCGGTCAACGAAATAAATCCAGTGAAACAATGAACCAAGAACTTTTCCAAACACTATCGCCATCAATGCGACAAGTAAATGCCCTTCTGCGCCTATCCTCTTTGTTAGAATCGGAATAACATTTACTACCTCTGTTAATGCAGCTGCAATCATTCCAACAAATACACCGCAGAAAAGACCAATTGGAATTAAAAGGATAAAAGGAAGAGAAAAAACAGAATCTCTTAAAGATACTAAGTCACCAAAAATAGTTCCTAAAACTATGGCCCATTCATATAAATATACCTTTCCATACGTTTTAGTTAATTGGGTTAACCGAGGAACAATCCCTAAAACGGTCAAAAAGGCCACAAAACCACATCCCACTATCAATCCACCAGCAAAACCGATAAAACAAAGGATGATGGGATTAATGATCGTCAAGATGCTTTATCGCTTCTTTATTTTCGTTCACAATTACGTATTGATCTAGATCTTGCTGGTAGTTAAAAATTTCAACCTCTAACGGACTCGGCTCCTCATTAAATCGTTTTTTAAATATGTGATTAAAGAATATAATCATTCCGAGGCCAAGACCAATAGAATAAGGGATTTGTAAAAGCAATGGTTTATTTATCGTTTTTCCAGTAATCATTTTATAGATCTTTTGATGAACCTCCTGCATACTGACATCCTCATGAAAATTCATAATAGCAAGAGCGGATCCAATAAAAAGCAAAAGCCAAATTAAAATAAAAAAAGGAAAGGAAACTTTTCGTTTTTTATAAATTACCTCTATAATGGTTTGAGAAGGACCAATAAGCTGAATATCTAATCCATTCCACTTATTAGTTATTGCTTGTACAACTTTCATGACATCAATCACCACAGTGTTTTTATCCTCATCCGTTACATGGTATATAACGAGATTTTTTAACTGTGGTACATATTTTTCGGGACCAATAATTTGAGCAATATCTTTTAGAATGATCTTGCTGTTTTGGTTTACTTCCACTCTATTTCTCATCCGAATATAAATGGATTCTTCCATTTTCTTTCATCCTCTGCTGCTTATTCTGTATACTGTAGTATGTGGAATAGGTAAAATTATCATTCATCTATTATTATCCGTAAAAAATAAAAAACCGCAGGAACTAAAGCTCCATACGGTCTTTCATTTGTTCTAATATTTTCTTTTCCAGTCTGGATACTTGAACCTGCGAAATACCAAGTCTTTCGGCCACCTCGGATTGAGTTTGATCCTTGTAATATCGTAAATAAACGATTAATCGCTCTCTATCATCTAATCCTCTTATAGCCTCTTTTAGAGCAATTTTATCAAACCATTTTTGATCATTTTGATCTGCGATTTGATCTAATAAAGTAATTGGGTCTCCATCATTTTCATATACAGTTTCATGAATGGAGGATGGTGCACGTCCTGCTTCCTGAGCCATGATAATATCTTCAACAGGGAGATCTAAAAAGAGAGCGAGTTCATTTACAGTCGGAATTCGGCCAATGTTCTTGGATAATTCATCCTTTGCCTTCCGAATTCGGTTGCCGATTTCCTTAAGAGATCTGCTTACCTTCACTGTTCCGTCATCCCGAATAAAGCGTTGAATTTCTCCAATAATCATGGGAACTGCATAAGTTGAAAACTTTACATCATAAGTTAGATCAAATTTATCAACCGATTTTAAAAGTCCGATGCATCCAATCTGAAATAAATCATCTGGTTCATAGCCTCGATTTAAAAATCGCTGAACAACGGACCAAACGAGCCGCATATTTTTTTCAACAATTAGATTGCGTGCCTCCTGGTCACCTTCCTGGCTTCTTTGAATCAATTCTTTAACTTCTTGATCCTTTAAAAATGACTGTTTATTCTCCTTTTTAACCTCCACATCCATTGGCACTACTCCTTAATTACATAAGGCATTTTTTAAAGCCAAATGCTTTTTTAAACGAACAATGGTGCCTAAACCTGGTTGTGATTCAATCTCTATTTCGTCCATAAAGTTTTCCATGATGGTAAAACCCATTCCCGACCTTTCTAGTTCGGGCTTGGTTGTAAATAGGGGTTGGCGCGCTTCTTCTATATCAGCAATACCAACACCTTCATCGCGAATGGTTAAGTCCACAAACCCATCCTCTATAGCAAGATTAATATAAACAGTACCAGCGGGATTCCCTTCATAACCATGAATAATTGCGTTTGTGACAGCCTCTGAAACAACGGTTTTAATTTCTGTCAGCTCGTCTAAAGTCGGATCTAATTGGGCAATAAAAGATGCGACTGTAACTCTGGCAAAAGACTCATTTTGGCTTAACGCTGAAAATTGCATCTGCATTTCATTTCTCATTGCTACGCAACCCCCAATCTTTGTAAAGCGTATTGTTCAGACTCATCCAAACGAATAATCTTAAACAAACCAGACATCTCAAATAGTCGCTTTACAGGAGATGATATTGCGCAAACAACCATTTCTCCATTTTTTTGCTTTACCTGCTTATATCTTCCCAAGATGACCCCTAAACCAGAACTATCCATAAAAGATAAATGCTCTAAATTTAATACAATATGCAAAATATTATGTTTGTCTATCGCTTTCGTTACTTCTTCACGAAGGGATTCTGCAGTATGGTGATCCAGTTCCCCATCTAATCGTACACATAAGACATCGTGCTTTACTTCTAAATCAATTGTCAGACTCACTTTTCACAAAGCCTCCTTAATCTGTTATAGTGAGTCAATTCTATATGTTTGCCTTCTTTTCCTTCCCAATGACAAAACTAGAAGCAGGTCGTCATTATTAGTGAATGTTCGACGATTTATTTAGACGCTTGTGTGAATAATCCAAAAGAACGTTTAAAAAGCTTCCACCATCCAGCAGTCTTAACGTTTTCTTTTGCAACTAAATCCGACTTTACCAGAACCTTTCCATCTTTCATTATTGTTAAACTACCGACAATATCTCCCTTTCGGATCGGAGCTTTTAAATTCTCATTTAATTTAATATTCTTTTTCAAATGATCCACTTTTTCGCCTTTTTTCGTTAAAACAGATATCGGTTCATTCGTTACGGCATGTATATATTTTTTTTCCCCTTTGCTTATTTTTACTTCTCCTAAAGATTGTCCATTTTTATATAAAGGATGTGTGGCATATTGAGAAAATGCATAGTCAAGCATTTTCGTTACTTGTGCATTTCTAACTTTTGTGGATGGTGCACCAAATACAACGGCTATCACCCTCATATTATTTTTCTTGGCAGTTGCGGTTAAACAGAACTTAGCCTCATTAGTGAAGCCTGTTTTTAAACCGTCTACCCCCGGATAAAAGCGAACAAGTTTATTCGTATTTACTAACCAAAATTTTTTATCTGTATTTTCACGTAAATAATCTTCATAAGTTCCCGTATATTTCGTAATATCTTCATATTTAAGCAGGGATTTTGCCATTATTGCCATATCATAAGCAGAGCTGTAATGATCTTTTACAGGTAAACCAGTAGTATTTTGAAAATGAGTGTCTTTTAAACCTAATGTTTTAGCTTCTTTGTTCATCATTTCTACAAAGGACTCTTCACTTCCAGCAATCTTTTCTGCCATAGCAACAGCTGCATCATTAGCAGAGCCAATCGCGATTCCTTTTAGCATTTGCTCTACCGTCATTTCCTCACCTGGTTCAAGGAAGATTTGAGATCCTCCCATAGAAGCAGCATACTCGCTCGTACGAACTTTTTCTTTCCAAGAAAGCGTTCCATTATCTATAGCCTTCATTATCAAAAGCATCGTCATTATTTTCGTCATGGATGCAGGTGCCAGTTTTTCGTGACTGTTTTTTTCATATAGAATGCTTCCGGTATCACGTTCTATTAAAATGGCTGATTTTGCATCGTTAGCCAGCTCCGTTTTACCTTCGGCAGCAAAAGTATGACCACTTCCTATCCCTAAACTTGAAATAAGTATTAAGCAACAAATGAAACTACTTATCTTCTTCATAAAGACCCCTCCAATAATTTCCTTTTAGTTGTTTAAAAAGTTAAATTGTTTTCATAACCATCAAGAAATATACCTGATGGAAATTTCACAATATACATAACACCATTTTTTCCATTTACAGCATTTTTATTCAAAAAATTCCTTCCACATAAAAAAGAAAAAACTGCTGAGAAATCTCTCAAGCAGTTTTCATCTTTATTTGGCAGTTTCCGTATAGAATATTGTCTTTCGTATATTGTTTGAAATCTTAATAAAGTCTTATTCATAATCATAGGTCATGGCGTTATTAAGATTTTCATCTGAAAAAGCAATAAAGTTTAAGAAAAAAAGCCATTATTAAAGGGTAATTTCCTCTTGAACCAAAATCGGAGATGCTACTTTCTGCTCCGAAATCTTAATATTTTGATACAGTTTTTCCTTCACTTCTTCTACATCTTCTTTATTTGTATAAATAGTTAATAGAGACTCGCCTTTTTTAACCGCGTCACCAATTTTTTTCTTTAACATAAGCCCAACTGCCAAATCAATTTCGGATTCCTTCGTTGCTCTTCCGGCTCCAAGCATCATTGCAGCAGTACCAATTTCATCTGCTATAATTTCTGCAACATAACCATCTTCAAGGGAAGGAAGCTCAACCTTATATTTAGCCTGTGGAAGCTTAGATGGATCATCGACAACGGATGGGTCGCCACCTTGTGATTGTAAAAATACCTTAAACGATTCAAGTGCTTTACCGTTATCCATAACTTCTTTTAACTTTTCTCGTGCCTCTTCAGTAGTGGATGCCTTGCCTGCAAGATATACCATGTAGCTTCCTAATGTAAGGCAAAGTTCAGTTAAGTCCTCCGGTCCTTTTCCTTGCAATGTATCGATAGCCTCTTCCACTTCTAATGCATTACCGATTGCAAAACCGAGCGGCTGGCTCATATCTGAGATAATTGCCATTGTTTTTCTTCCAACATTATTCCCTATATTAACCATTGCCTTTGCTAGTTCACGAGCATCATCCAGCGTTTTCATAAAGGCACCGGCGCCAGTTTTAACATCTAAACAAATGGCATCTGCTCCTGCAGCAATTTTCTTGCTCATGATGGAGCTTGCTATTAATGGAATGCTGTCAACTGTAGCTGTTACATCCCGTAGTGCATATAGCTTTTTATCAGCTGGTGTCAGATTACCGCTTTGTCCGATAACCGCTATTTTATTTTCATTTACCAGCTTTATAAACTCTTCATTTTCAATTTCAACATGGAATCCGGGTACCGATTCTAATTTATCGATTGTTCCCCCAGTATGTCCCAAACCGCGACCGCTCATTTTAGCAACCGGTACTCCTAAAGCTGCTACTAAAGGACCTAATACTAGTGTTGTAGTGTCACCTACTCCACCGGTAGAGTGCTTATCTACTTTAATTCCTTCAATTCCAGAAAGATCAATAACATCACCAGAATGAACCATGGCCATAGTCAAATCGGCACGCTCCCGTTCATTCATCCCTTGGAAAAAAATAGCCATAGTTAATGCGCTGATCTGATAATCCGGAATTGTGTTATTTGTATAGCCATTAATAATAAATTGAATTTCTTCAGTGGAAAGTTCCTTTCCATCACGTTTCTTTTCAATTAAATCAACCATTCTCATAATTCTTCACCTGTCTTAATATATTTGACAATCTCTTTTACATAAGATAAAAAGTTTGCTCTGACTTTATCTGTTGTTTCTATTACTTCATCGTGTGTTAATGGCTGATCTAAAATACCAGCGGCCATATTAGAAATACAGGAAATACCTAAAACCTTGAGTCCTGCGTGACGTGCAACAATCACCTCTGGAACTGTAGACATCCCAACAGCATCTCCGCCTAATACACGAAGCATTTTCACTTCTGCAGGGGTTTCATAGGATGGTCCAGTATTTCCGACATATACACCTTCTCTTACAGTCATCTGAAGTTTAGAGGCTAATTCTTTTGCTAATGCACGCAATTCCTTATTATAAGCCTCTGACATGTCTGGAAAACGAGGACCCACTCTTCCATCATTCGGTCCGATTAATGGGTTATACCCCATATTGTTTATATGATCGGAAATAATCATTAAATCCCCTGGCTCAAAGTTTTCGTTTATTCCGCCAGCAGCATTCGTTACAATAAGTGTTTCTACCCCAAGCTCCTTCATTACCCTTACAGGAAAAGTAACTTGATCTAGATTATACCCTTCATAGTAGTGAAAGCGTCCTTGCATCGCTACTACTTCTTTTTCGCCTAAAGTGCCAAACACTAACTGCCCGGCATGACCAGCAACAGTTGATATTGGAAAATCAGGTATCTCATTATAAGGGATTTTAACGGGATTTTTGATTTCATCCGCCAATACACCTAATCCAGAACCTAAAATCAAACCAATACTTGGTTTGCCCGTATATTTATTTTGTAAAAATTTTGCTGCATTTTCAATTTGGCTATACTCCATAACTATTCCCCCTACACTCCTAAATCTTTCAAGAAACTTATTCCGTATTTAGGCATATCTACTTTAAAATTATCCGCCACCGTTGCTCCGATATCTGCAAAGGTTTTTCTTAACGGCAATTCTTTTCCTCCGTTAAAGCGCTTAGAGTAAATCAATAATGGCACATATTCACGTGTATGATCAGTTCCATGGTGAATTGGATCATTTCCGTGATCTGCTGTAATTATTAGTAAATCATCATTGGTCATCTTTTCAAATACTTCCGGAAGTCTTGCATCATATTCCTCTAATGCTTTACCATATCCAATCGGATCACGGCGATGGCCGTACATTGCATCAAAATCAACAAGATTTATAAAACTTAGCCCTGTAAAATCTTTATCAAATGTTTGTATAAATTTATCCATTCCATCCATGTTGGAAGTAGTTCTAATTGCCTCAGTTACTCCTTCACCATCGTAGATATCGGATATTTTGCCGATTGCAATTACATCTAAGTCACTGTCTTTCAGTTCGTTCATTACAGTGCGGTCAAATGGTTTTAATGCATAATCGTGGCGATTTGGTGTTCGGGTGAAATGACCTGGCTCTCCAATGAAAGGACGAGCGATAATACGACCAACCATATATTTCTCATCAAGAGTTAACTCTCTTGCAATTTCACATATTTTATACAGCTCTTCAAGTGGTACAATTTCCTCATGGGCAGCAATTTGCAGAACAGAGTCAGCGGAAGTATAGACAATTAAAGCACCTGTTTCCATATGCTCCTTTCCAAGCTCATCTAATATTTCCGTACCGCTTGCTGGCTTATTTCCAATTACCTTTCTTCCGGATTTCTCTTCCAATTCATGTATTAATTCTGCCGGAAATCCTTCAGGAAATACTTGAAACGGTGTTTGTATATATAGTCCCATAATTTCCCAATGACCAGTCATCGTATCTTTTCCATTTGAAGCTTCTTGCATTTTTGTAAAATACGCCAATGGATTTTTTGCCTTCTCAATACCTTTTAATTCTCTAATATTGGACAAACCTAGGTTCCCCATATTGGGCATATGAAGCCCGTTCATTTTTTCAGCGATATGACCGAGTGTATCAGCACCTTTATCATTAAATTTTTCCGCATCCGGTGCCTCGCCAATCCCAACAGAATCCATTACGATTAAATGAATTCTTTTATATGTATAATCACTCATTGAAAAAACCTCCATTTCAAAAATTTAAGCGCTTTATTTCTTTTCAACTATAAAATATCATTCCCACTACTTTTTTGCGATAACCAAACGTATCACTTGTAAGAGGTCTGACTTCTTTTTTATTGTACTAAATTTCTAACAGGTTAGACAAGAAAAAACCGCTAAACACATTAGCGGATAAAATATTGTCTTCTTTTCTTATTTGCTCTTTATAAACTTCTTTATTGATACACCAAAAAATGCGTTTTGAATTATATCAATATATGAAAACTGCTTTCTATTAAAATATTATGCACGTGGATGATGTTTCGAGTATACGTCCTTTAATCTTATCTTCGTTACATGCGTATAAATTTGTGTAGTTGAAATATCCGCGTGCCCAAGCATTTCTTGGACTGCCCTTAAATCGGCGCCATTTTCCAACAGATGTGTTGCAAAAGAATGTCTTAATGTGTGAGGGGTAAGCTCTTTTTCTATATTTGCTTTTTTAGCAAGACCTTTAAGGATTTTCCAAAAGCCTTGTCGTGTAAGTCTATTGCCATGATGGTTTAAAAATAAGGCTTCTGTTGATATTTGCTTTGCTTTAAGCTTTGGACGACCCTCATTAATGTATTTCTCCATTACATTACTTGCCGTCTTTCCTACTGGTATAATTCTTTCCTTATTTCCCTTGCCAATACAGCGAATAAATCCCATTGTTAAATGAAGATCATCTAAATTAAGCTGAATAAGCTCACTTACACGGATGCCTGTAGCATAAAGCAGTTCAAGCATTGCTCTATCACGTATTCCTAGAGGGGTAGCCTCGTCTGGTGACTCCAGCAATGCCTCTACTTCTGACAGGTTTAAAACTTTTGGAAGTGTTTTTTCAATTTGCGGAGATTCTATGTGTACCGACGGATCATGATCCGCGGCTTTTTCTCTTAATAAAAATTGATGAAAGGATCTAATCGATGCAACATGTCTAGCTAGGGTTTTTGATGATTTTCCCTGCTGTTTTAAATGATGAAGAAAATGAACAATATGCACCCTTGTAACATCATTTAAAGAGGTTATCTGTTCCACTTTTTGTATGTATAATAAATAGTTTTTTAAATCTCTTTCATAAGACATAATGGTATTTTTCGATAGCCCTTTTTCTACAACCATAAAGTGGATAAAATCCTTTAACCGGTCTTCCATATATCATTACTCCCCGTCTAAATAAAAAAGTAACAGCCGATTAATCCAGTTGGAATCCTTTTGATTCGTAGAATTAACTTTAATTGCTGTCCCTTTAGGCTCATCGTATCGATGATAATTTTCATATTCCTGATTTACCCACATGATACCATAATAGAATAGTAATGTGCACCCAGTAAATAAAATAAACACCTTTAATGTTTTAAAAAAAATCCTAATTCCAGACATACATTTTTTCGTCCTTCCCTCAACATTTTCAAATGCATAATACAAGCTATGACATACTTGAGGGATTTTATACCTTAAATCTACTATAAAAGCTCTTTTCATAAAATTTGTTGCTTTTGTATAGGATAAATATAGTTAACCTTATTAAGAATAGATAGCGTGACACTATGGCTGTTTTTAACTGGTTATGAAAAACAACAATCTATCCGAAAACAAGTATTGTGTTTTCGAAATAAAAAGGCTGACTCTATAAATTTAAGAGTCAGCTCCTTCTTCCTTATCATTAACCTTATCATGGCATCGCCAACAAATTCCATGAAATGTTAAACGATGATCTTTAATTTTAAAATTCCAGCGTTTTTCAACAATTGCTTCTACATCTTCTAGTAAATCTTCTTGTATTTCATCCACTGCTCCACATTCAATACAAACCAAATGGTGATGAAAATGGGCTGCACCTTCTTGGCGTAAATCATAGCGAGATACTCCGTCACCGAAATTAATTTTATCGACAACCTTTAGCTCTGTTAACAATTCTAACGTACGATACACGGTTGCTAACCCAATTTCCGGTGATTTTTCTTTTACAAGGAGGTAAACGTCTTCAGCACTCAAATGGTCCTCTTCATTTTCAAGCAATACACGAACCGTTGCTTCCCGCTGTGGAGTTAGCTTATAGCTTGCAGAGTGCAATTGCTTTTTAATTCTCTCGATACGACTTTCCATCAAAAGTTTCCTCCCTCGCCCACTATCAAAATTATTATAGCAGAAGGAGCCTATTTTTCAAAATAAAATTATTCTCATGTGGAAAGGATAGTTTTTATTAAATAATAATGATTATTTTTGAATATAAGTTACAACGGATTTCATTAAAGACGGAGATACATATGCCTCAATTCCTGCCGCAATTGCAATCGCTCCTGCCGCAATGATCATGGAAACAATATAACTTGTGAATAGCGGCATAAATTGAAAGGTAAAAGTTTGCTTTACAAATATTTTACGAATTAGCTGAAACGAAAAACAAACAGAGGCAACAGCGATAAAAATAAACATTGGGATTATAAATAAATTTTGCGGTAATACCGACACAAAGGAAAGCAAAAAGCCGCCCCATCCCATTTGATTAACTAGAAATCCAACCGAAAAACCTACGACAACACCTTTTAGAAACAAAAGGATTAAAATAAGAGGAAGTCCAATAATGGAAATTCCCAATATCCACATAAATCCTAAGAACTTTATATTATGAAAGAAACTTAATCTAAATAAATCGGAGGACGCCGCAACTTTATCATTCGAAACAACTCCAAAGAATTGATTTAAATAATAATATAAATCTTCTTTTTGTGTCAGTGAAAGACTATTAACAATCACAGCACCAAATACGATACCCATAAGAAATAAAACAATAACAAAAGCATACATTGAGGAGTATTCCTGGACATGTTGAATGATAGGATTAGACTGCATCTTTTTTTTACGCATTTGCTACCCTCCAGTTACGATTTTTAGGAAAAGATAAATATTCTCTAGTAAACTATATGCTCTAATTTACTAGGTTATTCCTATCAAAAAATTAGAGTCTAAAGAAAAGCTTGTCAGAAACAAGGTTTTATCGTTATAATTTTAAAAATATTCATAGGTGGAGGGAATGTTGATTATGGAGCCAATTTTAATAGATTTTCCCGAAAAAATAGAGACAGAAA
The DNA here is from genome assembly GCF_018343615.1 of Bacillus sp. FJAT-49736. Classification (GTDB taxonomy): domain Bacteria; phylum Bacillota; class Bacilli; order Bacillales; family Bacillaceae_C; genus Margalitia. The sequence goes on from NZ_JAGYPI010000001.1 coordinate 1,655,535, forward strand.
GGTTATATATTCGTCCGTGTCTTCCTGGTGACGGCAAAATGGTGCATGATGCAATTTCTGCATCGCTTGCTGAATTGAAGCCTTGGATGCCATGGGCTCAGAAATTGCAAACAGTTGAAGAAACAGAGAAAAATGTTCGTGATTCCTATGCTAGTTTTATCAAAAGAGAAGATATTCGGTTACATATTTTCCGTAAATCCGACGATGTGTTTATTGGTTCTACAGGACTTCACCGAATAAATTGGGATGTGCCCAAATTTGAAATTGGATATTGGATCGATACTCGTTATGCAAAGAATGGGTACATAACAGAAGCAATGAAAGGACTTACTCAATTCGCATTTAATATCTTGAAGGCAGAGCGGATGGAAATTCGTTGTGATACCGAGAATATCAACTCAAGGAATGTTGCTCTCAGACTAGGCTATACACTTGAAGGAATTCTTCGAAATGACAGTATAAGTTCCGATAGATCCCATTTACGAAGCACATGTGTATTTTCTATGCTAAAAGAAGGATGGAATAAGTAGAGATTCTTTCTTTATCTAAAGCTGTTTTCGTATTAATTGTTGTTTTCCGTATATTATTATTAATCCTAGTATAGACTTAGCTCGGGGCATCTTTTCTTAGGAAGGATATGACTCTATTAGCAAAAGTCAGGTCGTTACTAGGACATTTGTCTAAAAATGGAGCAATGTTTAAGAAAAGAGCCTTTTCTAAAAATACAAAATGGTCACCAAACTATACATTGGTGACCATTTTTTTATATTTTTCGCGCTATTAACGTAAAGGTTTTCGGCAACCCGATATCATGTATTTTATGATTTGGCTCCTCCTCGAGAACTACCGTTACTAGTCCTGCCTGTCCAACTGAAGTGATGACTTCCCCTAATGTCCATTTTCTTTGAAGAACATATTCCGGATTCTTTTTCGCTTCATCTGGTATATGCTTTGTAAAGGCGACTTCTCTACGCGAGATAGTTGGATCAAAATAATTACCAGATACCTTGTGCTTCTTCCCTGTAGATGTAATTAGTTTCGTAGAAATAGGATGGAATTCATGTAAAATAAATTTTCCACTTGGATGCAGCAAATTGGAAATTGTCTCCATCACCGGTAGCAAATCGATAAAATAATGAAGGACTCCCAGCTCCATTAGAATATAATCATAGCGATTTTGATGTATTTCTGCTGGCAGTGACAATATATCAGAAACAATATACTTTAAAGATACTTCTGCACTTTTGGCCAGTTCCAGTGCGAAACTCTGATTTTCCCTTGAAAAATCCACGATTGTAACATGAGCGCCAAGCAGTGAGAGTGCTACCCCTTTAATGCCATTTGATCCCATTAAATGAAGTACTTTTTTCCCAGTTAAATCATCAAAATACTTATAAAAAGGGTGAAGTCGCCAACTTGGATTTTGTATTATTTTTTCTACCAGTTCGGAAGGATTTCCATGGCGGTTTAATAATGCATCATAATTATGCTGGTTCCAAGCCTCCTCATTTTGCTCCGTCATTTTCCGCTGTTGTTTTTTCAAAAATTCGTGTATCAAATCAGCTTCTTCTTCATGGTCTTTATGAAAGAGATACTGGTAAAGAGAGATGCACCATAACTCCACGCCACCCTTTTCTATTTTCACACGATATGGATTGGTTCGGATTGTTGTATTAAAAAAACAATGAATAAAAATAGTACAGCCTCCATATTCAACATGAAAAGACGCAGATATTTGACTTCTATCAGGCACTGTAAGTGGAAAATCCGCAAAAAGTTCATATACCTTTTCAAAAACATCCCACTGTACTTCCATAAAAATTTTGTTTGAATTGTCTATCTCGATACCTTGAATCCAAAGGGCAGTTGATTTTATGAAATGGTAAGGAATGTTCTCCTTATCCAAAATGTTTTCTACTTTACTTAATACTTGTAAATAGTTCATACCTCAGGTAAATCCTCCATTGAAAATTACTTCGTATTGTCCACTTTTCCATATTGCCCTCCGCCACCAGCAGTTAGAGGCAAAGTACCGAGTCTTGCATGCATAATCATATCAGCTAATTCGGGCTTCACTACCCTACTTAACTCTTCTAACGGCACATTATGTAAAATATTCATTTCCGTACCAAAATAGTCTAATAATTTATGCAATGTTTTCGGACCCAATCCAGGTAAAAAGTCTAAAGGAACCTGATGTATATATGCAGGTCTATTTGGACCAGTTTCCATCGTGGATAGCTCCTTGATCCTCTCCGATACCCCTTTTGTAAATTGAGTCGATCCACATTGAGGGCAGATCTCCCCGGTCTTTGGTTCAAAGCATTTTGCACATGTTGTTTGATAATATTTTCCAAGATAAGGATTTAACCCATAATTAGCTACAATTTCATTTCCATCCACAGAATGCAATGATTTTTGCAACGCTGAAAAAGTAGGCGACTCTAATTTCATCACTTGATATTCGCGGGCAATTTTCCCTAAGGAATGTGCATCTGAATTGCTTACAAAGGTATAACGATGCAATTCATGGATATGGTCGGCCATTTCTGTATTGGAGCTTAATCCTAGTTCAATTCCATCTATTAAATCTGGGTCCAAAATCTCTGTTAATGATTTTTCTACTCCTTTACCGTATAAGCTTTTAAATGGTGTAAATACATGAGCAGGGATAAATAGCCCTCCTAATGATTTAATCATCTTTTGCAGTGTTTGTGCATTTTCATGAATTCTTTGTGTACTTAACTGCACATTTTTTACCTTTGTTTGATACCACATAGAGAACTTCTTTATTGCATCTAATGTTGGGAAATATCCAAGAACATGGATTGGCCCCTTACAATTCTCATCATTAACCTCAATTTCAACTCCTGGTATAAGCGTGACCGTTTCTTGAAATCGGAATCCGCCCTCTTCCAATTCGCGTAAATCTCCAGAAAAAAGTAAGTCCTCTATTTCCGCAATTACTTCTGGAGAATGGCAGTCTATTACACCAATAATATCCAATCCTTTCGGGAATTTCGCCGCCTTTAATATATTGGTTAAAGTTAACGATTTGGAGGCAGTAATTTTTACCGGTTTACCGGTTTTTGTTCTGCCAATATGGATATGAAGATCTACAAAATAGTTATTCATTTTCCTTCAACGCCTCTTTTAATTGCAAATATTGAATAGCATATGCTGTTTTGGCATCATAGATTTTCTGTTCCTGGATTAATTGAACTGCTTCATCCAACGTAACTTCTAACAGCTCGACAAATTCGTCCTCATCTGCACTTTTCGGATTTTCTACTTTCTTTAGCCCCTTAGCAAAATAGAGATGGATAAGCTCATCCGCAAAGCCTGGGGACGTATAAAAGGAATTAATAAGCTGTAGCTCATCACAAGCATAGCCCGTTTCCTCCTCCAGTTCTCGTACAGCGGTTATTTCCGGTTTTTCCCCGGGCTCTAATTTTCCAGCTGGAATTTCCACTAAAGCTCTATCCATTGGCTTACGAAATTGCTCGACTAATATTATTTTATTTTCAGGAGTCATCGCTAATATTGCAACAGCACCAGGATGCTTAATAATTTCCCGCTTCGCCAACTTCCCATTTGGCAGCTCTACCTCATCTACCTGCAAGCGAACAACTCTTCCATTAAATATTACCTCTGATTTCACTGTATTTTCCTCAAATTTATGCATCATTAACTCTCCTTGTTCTATTCCATGTATTACTATTCATACATTTTATCAAATAAGAAAGACGAAAAGCGAATGTTTAACAGATTGGAGGTTTTAACTTGAAAATATATGTACATTCAAAAGGGATTACATTAAGTGGAAAGGCATGGGAAATTAGAGAACAGCTAAAGCAATATGGCAAGGACTTTTTCTATGTGATGGAGTGGATTAAATCTGCAAATCGAAGCTTATGATTTGGGAAACCTAGATGTTTTTCGATAAAATAAAGAAAAAACGAAAGGAACTATCATATGAAGAAAAACAGACTAGGTAAATCAGATTTATATGTTTCTGCACTCGGACTAGGTTGCATGTCTCTAGGAACTAATGAAAAACAGGCACAGGAAATAATAGAAACGGCTTTAGAAGAAGGAATTAATTATTTCGATACAGCTGATTTATATGATTTTGGTGAGAATGAAAAAATAGTTGGAAAATCATTAAAACCTTACCGTAGCCAAATTGTACTTGCAACGAAGGTTGGAAATCGTTGGAATCAAGATCAATCCGGTTGGAGCTGGGATCCCTCCAAAAAATATATAAAGGAAGCTGTAAAGGATAGCCTTAGGAGATTGCAGACAGATTATATTGATGTCTATCAGCTACATGGGGGCACGATCGAAGACAATATCGAAGAATCGATCGAAGCATTTGAAGATTTAAAATCAGAAGGAGTTATTCGATACTATGGTATTTCTTCCATTCGTCCGAATGTTATTCGCGAATATGTTGATAGATCCTCGATTATAAGCATTATGATGCAATATAGTCTCTTGGACAGAAGGCCGGAGGAATTGTTCCCCCTCTTAAAAGAACATCAAATTAGTGTTGTGACAAGAGGGCCAGTAGCTAAAGGACTTCTCACTGAAAATTGGCGGAACAAACTATCTGTAAACGGATACTTAGATTACACATCACAAGAACTTGATCAATTGCTTTCAGGAATCAAAGAAAAATTAACTTCCAATACAAGATCTATGACAGAATTGGCAATACAGTTTAATCTTGCCAATGAACCTGTAACTTCAGTCGTTGCCGGAGCCAGTTCAGTGAAACAATTAAAGGCTAATGCTAAAGCAGCTAATGCTACTCCCCTCACCCAAGAGGAACATACTCTTCTTCAATCGTTATCAAGGAATAGTTTATACAAGGAACATCGTAACTAAGGAATGCACAGCATAGAGCTGTGCTTTTTTTCATAAAGTTTTCAACAAATTCAAGAATTTTTCAACATTACTATACAAAAATCTCCAATCTTTATCATCTGTTTTTTATTCTGTTAAAAATATTTTTTTACTAGCCACCATATTAACACAATATTTTGACAAAATATCATTAAAAGCGAGAAGATTCTTTCCAATTTCATTGTGTTTGCTTTGTTTTTTAAATTTTTCGACAACGACAAAATATTTAGGATTGAGTCATTACTTTTCAGATATACTCATATTTGCAGGTAGACAAATAGTAATGGTTAAAAGGAATGACTTTTCTTCAGACAAAGGCAAACCTATTGAAAAGTAGGGACGCAAAGTCACAGGTCTAATGTTTTCTAACGATGACGGCTGGACTACCTGAAATACACAAAACGTATTTTAGGAGGAAAAAATGGGAAGCAATATGATGGTAAATTACAAAGAGCTGGATCAAGAATGGGTTAATTTAATATTGGAAGCACTGGACAATGGAATTACCGTTCAAGAAATTAGAAAGTATTTTTCAGAAAAAGCAATGGAGGTAGATGTTTTCTAAAAAAGAACTGTTCTTCTTCTCAGATTAAAAGCATTTTCGTAAATTTTTACCTTCTTCACTCCTAAACCTTTTTACTTATTTCACAAAAATAAACGGCTAATATGTTCTAAATATGGAACATCTCCTTCGTTATATGTTATAATATTTCGAAGGATGGTGAACAAAATGATCGGACAGCGCATTAAAAATTTACGTCTACAAAAGCAATTATCCTTATCAGAGCTTGCTGAAAAAGCAGGTGTTGCAAAATCCTATTTAAGTTCCATCGAACGAAATATCCAATCGAATCCTTCTGTTCAGTTTCTGGAGAAGATTTCTTCCGTACTTGGTGTAACAGTCAATTCTTTGCTTCATGATGAAGCAGATGATGCAGAAGTTACAGAGTTGGATTCCGAATGGGAAAAGCTTGTGCTTGAAGCAATGAATTCAGGTATTTCCAAAAATGAGTTTCGTGAATTCCTGGAATTTAATAAATGGAAACTTAATAAAAAATAAAACATTCACTCGGGCGTTTAGAGTGAATGTTTTTTATTATTATTCTATTGTTTAATCATTTACCTTCATTTTTTTCTTATTCCAATAGAGCGTAATAATAATGGAGATGATAAGAAAATAGCTTCCATAAATACCTAAAGATAGATATTTATTTTGCTCAAATAAACTTCCTGCAAGCGTTGAGATAACAATATTGGGAAGCTTTCCAATAATAGTTGCTGTAAAAAAAGCTATAAAAGAAACCATGCTGATTCCACTTAATACATTTAATAAAGGGGATGGTACTATGGGTACTAAACGAAGAAATAAAATACCAAGAAATGCATTCTTTTCGAAATAAATCTCATATTCCTTTGCCTTCGGATATTTGCTAATCATTTTCTGTGCCCATTGCTGAAAGCCGTATCGTGCCATTAAAAACATAATAGATGTACCAAGCATTACACCTACTATCGAGATTAGTATACCTTCCCACAATCCAAACACAGATCCAATTAATCCTGCAACAAGCGGATAAGGCATAACGGGGAAAAAGACTAGAATGGCGACGAAAAGGATACTAATAAGATAGGCTATAGGTTCTCCAGAATGTATCACCTGCAAAACCGCCGCTTTTTGCGTAAAAGCAATTACAATGATAATAATCGCCATTAAGATAGTCATTAATTGTTTCATAATTATAATTACCTCTTATTTTAATATAAAATACGTATCCTAATAGAATACGTATTACTATGTTTGTTTTATTTTAGCTATTATTTTCCTTTTAAACAAGTATAATGAACCTCCTCCAAGAATCATCATTATACCTCCTGCCACTAGATTAGTACCTGTATTTTGCATGAAATTCTTATCTGCAGGCAATAAGCCTCCAAGCGTTCCTTCTACATATAATTTGATGGTAAATTCACATTTTAACCCTTGATATTCATTACCTAAATCATTGGGGAAATCTACCTGGAAGTTCAGAGTCTCCTTATCTGCTTTTGCCAGCTTGCGATATTCTAGCCTATCGAAATTAGCTAATTTCCCGCTATATAATGAGCCGTCTTTATCGCTCACCTTCAACTTAAGAGCGTTAAATAATTGCTTTGAACCTGAACGTAATTGGATGGAAGCGGTATATTTAAAATCCTGCTTCCCCTTGTTTTCCACTATCAAATCTCGTTTGGCCCAATCCCCTGGCTTTATATTATCAATATCGAACAATACCTTATGCGGTGAGGTCGCAATATTGATTTCATTTGTATCCGATGCTGCTATAACATTTGCAGAAGTATTAAAGAAGAAAAACACTAAGAATATGATCGGTAAACATATTGTTTTTTTCATTTCATTTCCATCCCCATATCAATATAAAAGATGGGTTTCCCCATCTTTATGTTATTAAGCTGATTTTTCAATTGAATCCTGTGAATTTTTCACTTTATTGTCTATTTGCGAGATTGCTCTCCAGATGGTAATGATGGAATAGGAAAGCAATAGTATTCCAGGCAATATTAAAAGAAGCGCGCTTCCGTTTTTTGTTTGGGTAAAGTTAATGAAATAGCCTAAATAAGGAATGGTAAATCCAGTATACTGTGCAATAACATTTTGCGAAAGGACTGGATCTAGATCAGCTGTTTTGTTATTGTCACCTTTTGTTCGATACAGCACTTGATTACCGCTTTTATCAACCTGGACGATTCTGTGCGTAATTATCGTCTTTTCATCCGCTTTGAAGGTAATAACATCTCCTTTTTGGAAGCGGGTCATATCTCCTCCGGGCTTCACTGCGATGACGGATCCTGTTTTAAAGGTTGGTTCCATTGAACCCGAAAGAACAGTCTTTAGCTCATAGCCTAGAAATTTAGGCTCTCCGCCCGATGCTTTAGAAGAGATTACTACAAAAAGCATGAAGATAAGTGCAAGAAATAAAACTATGGAAATTATGTTGCTTATCCATTTCACTATTTTGAAAGATTTCATTCATTTCCACCATCCTTGTTTGTATTCTGAGTGCCTTCATTAATTTGGTTCCCATTATTATCTACAGCTTGAGGTGCCGTGGTTTCTTTCGAAGGTCCATCCTTTCCATCGCTGTTTTGATTGTCTTCCGACTTTGTATTTTCTTGGTCGCTTTGTTTATTCTCGGTAGTTGTTTGTGAGCTTGGTTCAGTTTGAGGAGAATCTGCATTTTGATCAGAATCCTCTTCCGTCTTCTTATCTGAATCATTGCTTTGATTATCACAAACAACAGAAATCATTTCGCTCCAAACCTCACCTTGTTCTGTATCTGCTTTGAATTTATAGTTTCCAGGTTTCTCCGCACTATAGGAAAGACTTTCTGATCCATTAGATGCTAGAACAGAGATAGAACCCTCTCCTACCTTCGCCCCATCTTTTGGATCGCCATCATCAGTATAGTAGACTTCATAGCTGGATCCATCCTTCATATCTTCACCAGAATTGCTGACATCTACGTTAATATTGGTTGAAGAACAGCTCTTAATGGTTTGATCCTTCACAATGAAGGAGAGTGGGTTATCCTCTGAATCGGAATCAGGTGTTTCTTTCGCCCAAGTGCCTGCTTGAATATAGCCCATAACATCTGAAGTACTGGTGAAATAGGCACCGGTATTAGAAGATAAGTAATTTCCGGTGAATATGATAATATACCAAATGGCTATTATCTTTATAAATATCATTAATTTCTTATTTTTCCTTCTAAATTTCTTTAGGCGCGAGGTTCTGATTGGGATTACCTCCTTTTTAAGTCTTTGAATAACTTATAAATATTCCTTTAGCCAGCCATTAAATATTTTTATTATTCTTCCGATTAATGACTCGTTAAAAGAATAATTGAATAGAAGAGAAGGTGGTAATCCCACCTTCCTAATTATTATTTGCTTTGTCCAGCAGTTTGTTTAGCATCAAAAGTCCAAGTCAACTTAAGTTGATCGCCTTGAAATTTATTTTGGTCCTTACCAGTTTCCTTAAAAGTAAATCTTACACTAAAGCTATCGGCATCTCCTGCTTTTAACCCAGGATTTTCTCCACCAAGAATCCAACCAAGTAAATCTCTATCTGTTACATCTTTTGATGATGATAGTTTATCTAAAGTAGTTTCATGAACTATTTCTGTTTTTTTATCTTTATTTACTAAAAATGCAACATTGATGTATTTTCCAAAGTCATCTCCAGCATTGTCACCTTTAGCATCTATAACTTGATAGCTGGAAGATAACAATACTTTTGAAATATCCAATGATCCATCATTTTTCAATGTAAACTCGCGATCCATCCAGTCCCCAGGTTTAATATCCTTTACATCAATTATTGCAGTGGATGGTCCTGTTAAATTTAGAGTACCAGCTGCGAAAGTACTAGCATTAGTCTCTACATCATTGAAATACGCATATGTACCTCCCCCAATTAATGACAATCCTAGTGCAGCTGATGCTACCCCCATACCTAATTTCTTTTTAAGACTCATTTCTTTTCCTCCTCTTTCTTCCCTTTATTTTTTTGAACCCTTATGTATTCATAAGGAATTGCAAACCATTTCGATTCGTTCTTTTTAACTATTGCTTTTGTTCGTTTTAACGAATCAACAATTTGAGTATAGGCCAAACAGATTATTTTGAAAAATGTTAAAAAAGCTGATTTTTTCGTTAAAACGAACACTAATCACTAATTATCTCGTTATATCTTCCTTATTCTTACTTTTTTACGATTTTATAAAGAACGATTTGTTTCTTATAATGAACATAAAAATAATAGATTTGAGGAGAGAGAATGATCGGAGATCGAATCAAAGCATTGCGCATTAGTAAAGGTTACTCTATAACAAAGCTGGCAGAGCTGGCTGGAGTTTCAAAATCGTATTTAAGCTATATCGAACGCGATATGCGAAATAACCCATCTCTTGAATTTCTTTGTAAAATTGCAAAACCTCTTAATACGAATATAGAGTTTTTATTAAATGCTGAGAGTTCTACAGAACATAATGAATATATCGATGAGGAATGGAGGACCCTTCTTAGTCAAGCTATTGAAAAGGGCTTAAACAAAGATGATTTTCAAGCGTTGCAAGAATTTATCCAGTTTAGAAATTGGGTAAGTAGGAGGGAGGTATAATAGCAACTTAAGATAGATATCTTGCGTAAAAATAAATATAAAATAAAAAACAAGTGTTCACTTACACTTGTTTTAATTTAGGCATTCTTTTGCCAACAAAAACAACAACGTTTATGCAAAGAGACTCTATTTAAACTTTTTCCAGTCCATTGAGCTTTTATTTAATAATTCCTCAAAGGACATATTTTTCTCCTTCAGCCTTCTTTCTTCTCTCTTTCTTTCCTCTGCTTCTAGCTTTTGCTTTTCTTCTTCCTGTATTAATGCCGATTGAGCTTGTTTCAGTTTTAATAAGATATCATTATTTAATGAGTCTTGTAATGTCAATTTTTCATTTGTTTCTTCCCGTTTGCCCGTTTTGCGCTTTTGATTTGCTTTTGCCATTTTTTCTGTCTCCTCGTTTATAAAAATGAAGAAAGGAGAATAGGTCTATATCCTATCCTCCTTCCATTTTACTATAGAAGCTTAATAAGCATCTACTATTACATCCTCTGGAATGATTAAATTTGGTTCAGTAGAAGAAACAATATCCTCTACGGTATACCCTTTAGCTACTTCTTTCAAAACCAATCCCTCAGGCAATACATCGATTACAGCACGATCCGTTATGATTCTGTTTACAACGCCCTTGCCTGTTAAAGGCAGACTGCACTCTTTAAGAATTTTCGCTTCCCCATTCTTATTGACATGATCCATTATTACAATGATTTTTTGGGCACCATGAACTAGATCCATTGCTCCGCCCATACCCTTTATCATTTTCCCTGGAATCATCCAGTTGGCAAGGTCTCCAGATTCCGATACTTCCATTCCCCCAAGTATCGCAACATTAACATGCCCTCCGCGAATCATGGCAAAGGATTCAGCGCTGTCAAAATATGCCGAACCAGGTATGGCTGTTACGGTTTCCTTCCCTGCATTGATTAAATCTGCATCGATTTCATCCTCTGATGGATATGGACCAATGCCAAGCAAGCCGTTTTCCGATTGTAAAACAACTTGTTTATTATCGGAAATATAATTTGCCACTAGTGTTGGCATTCCAATTCCCAAATTCACATAATTACCGTCTTCAATTTCCTTTTCTGCTCTTATCGCTATTTTTTCACGAACTGAACCTTTATCTGCTGACATCATTCTCTCTCCCTTCCACCATGAGATTATTTGCTGATGGTTCTTCTTTCAATGCGTTTTTCCTGATCCCCTTGTATGATCCGTTGAACGTATATGCTTGGAGTATGGATAAAATTCGGATCTAATTCACCAATTTCATACAACTCCTCTACCTCTGCAATGGTCACCTTCCCGGCAGCGGCAATCATTGGGTTAAAATTCCGAGCAGTTTTGTTGTATACTAAATTCCCCATTTTATCGCCTTTCCAAGCACGGACCAAACTGAAATCTGCTGTTAAGGCTTCTTCCAGAACAAATTCCTTCCCGTTAAATATTCTTGTCTCTTTCCCCTCAGCGATCGGTGTTCCTACGCCTGCAGGAGTATAGAATGCTGGAATACCTGCTCCGCCGGCACGTATTTTTTCTGCAAGTGTTCCCTGCGGCGTTAATTCTACTTCCAGCTCTCCAGCTAATACCTGACGTTCAAATTCTTTATTTTCACCAACATAGGAGCCAATCATTTTCTTAATCTGTTTATGTTGCAACAGTGGTCCTAGTCCCCAATCATCTACTCCACAGTTATTGGAGATGACGGTTAAATCCTTCACACCTTTTTCCACCAAGGCTAGAATTAGGTTCTCAGGAATTCCGCAGAGTCCAAATCCGCCAACCATCAATGTCGCTCCATCATGAATATCCGCTACTGCTTTTTGAAAGGATGTATATACCTGTTTCAAACTCTCCCTCTCCCTTCTATTTCTATCAATCCGTTAAACTACTTTCCCATTATGCCAGCTCGACTATGGTAGCAACCCCTTGACCACCGCCGATGCAAAGAGTGGCCAATCCTGTCTTTGCTTGTCTTTTTTGCATTTCGTGAATCAAAGTAACTAGAATTCTAGCCCCGCTAGCCCCTATTGGATGTCCCAGTGCAATGGCGCCACCATTTACATTCAGAATCTCTTTGTTAAATTTCAATTCTCTATCCACTGCAATGGACTGTGCCGCAAATGCTTCATTTGCTTCAATAAGCTCCATATCTGCTAGAGACATTTCTGCTTTTTCTAAGGCTTTCTTCACCGCCGTTACTGGTCCAATTCCCATTACACTTGGGTCTACACCTGCATTGGCATTTGATTTAATCGTTACGAGCGGTTTAATCCCCAGTTCATCTGCCTTTTGCTTCGACATGACTACAACAGCGGCTGCTCCGTCGTTAATTCCAGATGCATTTCCGGCCGTTACAGACCCATCCTTTTTAAAGGCAGGACGTAATGTACTCAATTTTTCTGCTGTTGTTCCTTTTTTAGGATATTCATCGGTATCAAAAAGAAGAGGTTCTCCTTTTCTTTGCGGAATTTCAACAGGGACAATTTCGTCTTTGAATCTTCCCGCTTCGATCGCCTGTGCTGCCTTTGCTTGACTAATGGCTGCAAACTGATCCTGTTCGTCGCGGGAAATTTTGTAGCGGTCACAAAGATTTTCCGCTGTGATACCCATGTGATAATCATTGAACGCACACCATAATCCATCTTGAATCATGCTGTCTATTAGTTTTTGATCCCCCATTTTAAATCCGTCACGAGCATTATTCAGCAAATAAGGTGCCTGACTCATGTTTTCCATTCCACCTGCCACAATAATATCCGCATCTCCGGCTACGATTGCTTGCGTCGCTAGGTGAACCGCCTTTAATCCGGATCCGCATACTTTATTAATGGTCATGGAAGAAACACTTTCCGGAACCCCCGCCTTAATAGCTGCTTGGCGTGCTGGATTTTGTCCTAACCCCGCCTGCAAAACATTTCCCATAATTACCTCATCTATTTGCTCCGCCTTAACCCCTGCTCTTTCAATCGCATGTTTAATAACTAGCCCACCTAACTCAGGAGCTGAAATATTTTTTAAAGAACCATTGAATCCTCCAATCGCAGTACGCACTGCACTTACAATAACAACCTCTCGTTTTTCCATCTTTTTTACCTCCTCGATGATTTCAAGCTTTTGTAATCGCTATCATTACCTCTCTTTTACTTTTTTCGATAAAAATTTTAAATTTCCTGCTGAAAAATGAAATGATTGTTTGTCTATATGTACCTTCCGATGTATAGTACAATACTACCAGAGATGTATTTCTTTCATGAACGATCTTTTTTATAATGGTAGAAGTGAAACCTTTTCATTTAATATTCGTATTGGAGTTAAAGCTGCTCTAGATTGGAGTCGATTAAATATGAATTCATTTTTTTCCTTTATCACACGGACGCTTGTTGCTGTACCTGCTACCGTCCTTATTTGGCTAATCAGTTTTCTGGGGTTTAAGCAAACGTTTATGCTCTCTTCTGTTACTGCCATATTAGGTGGAGCGATCTTATACTTTGCGGTTAAGTGGATAAGCATAAGTAAGTATTTGAAAAAACAGCAGCTTTCCCGAAAAGAATTTGCTTATATCGTCAAAAATCTTAAGGAAGCGAAGAAAAAAATCGGGAGAATGCAAAGAGTGTTTTTTCATGTTCGAAATATTGGTGCGTTTAAGCAAATGCTTGATCTAATTCGACTTGTCAAAAGAATTTACGCCATTATCAGAAAAGAACCTCGGAGATTTTATCAGGCGGAAAAATTCTTTTTCTATCATTTAGATTCTATTGTGGAATTGTCCGAAAAATACGCGTTTTTAGCTGCACAGCCTGTAAAAAATAACGAGCTGCTCTTTTCCTTAAAGGATACACGCAATACTTTAAAGGAATTAAAAAGCACGATAGAGAATGATTTATATGATGTGCTCTCAAAAGATATAGATCATCTTGAGTTTGAATTAAATGTAGCAAAGCATACATTACAAACACCTAAGGACCCGCTTCTAGACGATGACGAAAGGAGATCGGCAAAATGAGTGATGCAAAGGAAAGTCTATGGCAAGAAGATATTAGTGATGGATTAGAGGATTTATTGTCCAATCCATTTGGCGAAAAGGAAATTATTATCCAGGATTCACCTGTTACAAGTAACACAGAAAAGCCACAAAGACTAATTGATGTGTTACCGGAAGAAAATCGCCAGAAAGCAAGACAATTGGCCGAGCAAATTGATCCAAAAAATCATCAAGCCATTATTATGTATGGAACACAAGCACAATCGAAGCTTTTAAACTTTTCCCACACAATGCTCGATCATGTGCAAAAAAAGGATATTGGCGAGATTGGTGAAATATTAGCCGATTTAATGAAAAAATTTGAGCAGGTTAATCCCGAGGAATTAGCTCCTGAAAAGAAAGGACTTTTTTCCAGGATGTTTGGCAAAATTTCCAGCTCCGTACAGGAGGTCTTGTCAAAGTACCAAAAAACAGGCGCACAGATTGATCGTATCAGCGTAAAATTAGAGCTCTCCAAAAAAACATTGCTGTCCGATATTCAAATGCTGGAGCAGCTATACGAGAAAAACAAAGACTATTTCCATGCCTTAAATATTTATATTGCTGCGGGCGAATTAAAGGTAGAGGAATTGTACACGAAAACGATCCCAGAACTAAAGAAAAAAGCAGAGGCTACCGGAGATCAAATGGCTTTTCAGGATGTCAATGATATGATGCAGTTTGCAGATCGCTTGGAGAAACGTCTGCATGACTTAAAGCTAAGCCGCCAAATTACGATTCAAAGCGCGCCGCAAATAAGGCTTATTCAAAATACCAATCAGGCATTAGCGGAGAAAATACAATCTTCTATTATGACCGCTATCCCTCTTTGGAAAAATCAAATAGCGATTGCCTTAACCCTTATTCGGCAACGAAGTGCAGTGGAAGCACAGAAACAGGTTTCGAAAACAACAAATGACTTGCTGCTTAAAAACGCAGAGATGCTAAAATCCAATACAATTGAATCTGCTCGTGAAAACGAACGTGGTCTAGTGGATATCGAAACATTGAAGAAAACTCAAGAAAATCTTGTTTCTACCCTTGAGGAAACCCTTCGTATTCAGCAGGAAGGCCGAGCAAAGCGCTATCAAGCCGAGCAAGAGCTTATTACGATGGAAAATGAATTAAAGCAAAAATTGTTAAATTTAAAATCATAAGTTTCAAGTAAGCAATGTCACCATTTATGGCATTGCTTTTTTTCTTTGATTCTAAAAAAGTCACATTATTATTGCAATTCCGTCTCCCCTATTTTTACAATAGTAATATGGGCAAAGGAGGAGAAATGAAAATGGTTTTACCAACAAAAGCTACCATTATCGAGGTTGGTCCCCGTGATGGTCTACAAAATGAAAAAAATTTTGTTCCAACTGAGGTCAAGAAAAAGTTTATTCAGCAACTAAAATCTGCAGGGCTGACGGAAATGGAACTAACCTCATTTGTGTCCCCGAAATGGGTGCCACAAATGCAGGATGCTGCTGAAATTGTACTAGCTAATTCTACGGGGGAACACCGCAATATTGTACTTGCTCCTAACCGGAAGGGAGTCGATCTCGCATTAGAGTCAGGCTGTAAGGCAATTGCAGTTTTTGTCGGGGTCAGTAACAGCTTTAATAAGAAAAATATAAATAAGTCAACCCGCGAGAGTATGGACGAGCTGAAGCCTATCATTGCGGAACTTAAAACAAACAAAATATTCGTTCGAGCATGCATTTCCACTTCTTTTTATTGTCCGTTTGAAGGCAAAATGGCGGAGGAGGATACGATTGCATTATGTGAGGAATTTGCTTCGGCAGGCGTTGATGAATTGAGTGTTGCAGATACAATCGGGATGGCTGCCCCTACCGAGTCTTTTTCGCTTTTTACAAAATTAAAAGAGCATCTTCCTGAGCTTCTCTTAACGGCTCATTTTCATGATACAAGGAAAATGGCTCTTGCTAACATATATGCAGCCCTTCAAGCAGGGATTGACCGCTTCGATACTTCTGCGGGAGGGCTTGGGGGATGCCCATTCGCTCCGGGGGCTACCGGAAATGTTGCGACCGAGGATGTCGTTTTTATGCTGGAGAGAATGGGCATTGAAACAGGTATTCATTTAGATCAGCTAGTCAAAGCCATTGATTTGATTGCCCCTTCCATCTCTCGAAAAATAGAGACAGGATACTATCTGTTGGCAAAAACGAATAATGTCTGAATAGTTTCTATCCGTTATGCTCAATTTAATGATATCGTCTACTTTAAGGAGGTATCATAAGGATGACAAAACAGCGTGAAAAAGGCTATAGCCAAAAAGGAAAACCTTCTGCCGACACTACAAAGAACGTTCTAGCTGCAGAGGAATTAGATAAAGCGATTCACCCGACGAATAGACAGAACTCTGAGCAATGATGCTGTAATGAATGCTGACCAAGTATGTGATGTCCTTCATTTGTTTGATGAAGGACATTTTCCTTTTAATTTGCCACGACTTGTCCTTCATTCGCTGGATGAAAGACATTTTTCCGTTGATTTTGCCGTATTTTGTCCTTCATTCGCTGGATGAAAGACATTTTCCCTTTGATTTTGCCGTATTTTGTCCTTCATTCGCTGGATGAAAGACATTTTTCCGTTGATTTTGCCGTATTTTGTCCTTCATGCGCTGGATGAAAGACATTTCTCCTTTGATTTTGCCGTATTTTGTCCTTCATTCGCTGGATGAAAGACATTTTCCCTTTGATTTTGCCGTATTTTGTCCTTCATTCGCTGGATGAAAGACATTTTCCCTTTGATTTTGCCGTATTTTGTCCTTCATTCGCTGGATGAAAGACATTTTTCCGTTGATTTTGCCGTGTTTTGTCCTTCATTCCGCAAATGGAAGGACATTTTTGATAAAGGTCATATCTTGTTTTATCCCTCATTTCTTTGAACATCCCTCATATGGTAAAATAAAGAAAACGAATTCACGGAGATGGTTATATGAAGAAAGCTCTTTCTATTTTAGGAGGTACTGCTCTTCTTACGGCTGGCTTGGGCTTCTATATATCACAACGAATATTGTACATAATGAAAAAAGACGAAAATCTTATATTGGACCGTGAACTTAAAGCAAAACGAATCGATCCTACCCTCTATGAGGATTTACCTAAACAGGAGGTGTGGATTAACTCACCTTTTGGATATCTTATTAAGGCGATTGTTATACGACCTTATCCCGAGCACAAAAGATTCATGATATTTTCACACGGAGTCACGGAAAACAAAACGAATTCCATCAAATATATGAATATTTTTCTCAAGAGAGGCTTTAATGCCATCATTTATGATCATCGCCGCCATGGGGAATCGGAAGGCAAAACGACAAGCTATGGCTTTTATGAAAAGGATGATTTAAAAGCTGTAGTGAATTATTTGGTTTCGACTGAAGGAGAAGATGTCTACTTTGGGATTCACGGTGAATCGATGGGAGCAGCTACAACCTTGCTTTATGCTGGGATGGTAGAAGACCGGGCAGATTTTTATATTGTGGACTGCCCCTTTTCCGATTTCCGCGAGCAATTAGCCTATTTATTTTCAAAAGAAATGAAGCTCCCGGGAAAATGGTTCTTACCGCTTGCCGACCTTTTTGTACGGCTGCGGGGCGGATATCCACTTAAAATGGTCTCTCCCATTTCCGTTGTCGATCGCATTCAAAAACCTGTGTTATTTATCCATAGTGAAAAGGATGACTATATCCTGCCGGAAATGACAAAAGCTCTTTACGCCAGAAAAAAGGATCGGAAAATGTTTTTTATGGCCTCTAACGGTGGGCATGCTCAATCCTTTAATGAAAACATGGAAGAATATGAACAGGTCATTGATGAATTTTTGAGTACTTATATGCTGAATGAAACCTCCCCTATTCTTTGAAGTAGGCTGCTTTCGTATAGATCATTTCTTTTCGTATTTTATTTAATTCTTATAATAGACATCATCGTAATTCTTAATTAAACTGTTCGAAAACTAATATGATTCTTTGCCTTCAAAAAACAACAAAGTTTAAGAAAAGATCCTTTAAAACGATTGCATTTTTATCGTTTTCTATATACCATCTAATAAGATATGTTATTTTTAGAAAGGGTGGTTACATATGGAAAAAGTACAAATTAAAGTGAATGACAATGGTTCCTATCGTATTAGTGGGGATGTTGAACTAATCGATGCAGAAGGAAATATCTTTGAAACAAAGCCTGCCTTTTCCTTATGCCGTTGCGGTTTATCCCATAATAAACCTTTCTGTGACGGTTCTCATAAAGGAAATTTTGAATCCGTTGTCCGTGCGCCAAAAAGTGATGAAGAAAAATAAAGAAAATCCCGTATCCTATAGGATGCGGGATTTTCTTTATTTTTTGGACATTGATTAAAAAGTAATTATATTGCTCATGTTAACTAGTATAAACATTTAATAGTTTCCTCTATATAAATGAACCGTGTTTAAGGAGTTGGAGTTTAAATTGAATTTCAATGAAGGTATTAAACAATCCGAAAAGGGGTTTCAGCAGATACTGGAGGGAGATAAACTTCTCTCTAAAGCAGTTGTGAATGACTTTTTATATACATGGCAATGGTGGTTAGGAATTGCGTTATTTATTCTACCATGGGTTATTTGGATTATATTTAGAAAAAAGGAAAGTACAGGGCGGCTGCTTATTGGTGGGTTTATAACCATCATTCTTTCATTAATCATCGACCTGATTACCAATTCTTTAGGTATATGGGCGTATCCGATGAAGTTTTTACCAGTAGGAACTATATTACTTCTTCCTTATCATTTCTCCTTAACACCTGTGGCGATTATGCTTACTCTTCAAATCAAACCAAATGCAAACCCCTTTATCAAAGGGGCAATATTATCTGCCATTACCGCTTTTGGATTCATGAAGATATTTGTTATGCTAAAATTTTACGACCCAAAAGGGTGGCCGTCCTTTTATGACTTTTTGATTTTTCTTTGCCTTTACCTTGCTGCGTACTGGTGTAGTAATGAACTTAGTTTTAATAACATATCTAATAAAAAATCTACGGATAGATAAAATAAAGGAAACTATTTTATACTACATCTTTAACGAATTTTCTTATTCAATCAGCTAGGCGAATATCGGCGATGTTCTCCAATAAAATCCGATGAACTTCATCAAAATGGTCTATGACCTGCAGTTCTTTGTCTAAAAGATTGTAGCGGTGAATTTTCCCGATAAGCAGCTCATGGCGATGATGATAATAATGAGTGACCATCACATTATTTCCGGTTTCCAGCGCCTCCATCACACATTCGTCCATGAGTTCGAATTGCTGCTCATCCAGTTGTTTCTTTTGTTCATACAAATTTTCCTGCGCCAAGTCCCGCAGCATTTTCACATGCTCCGGAAGCATTAAGGAAACCCATTTTTTATTTCCTCTATCACGAATCATGCTTTATGTCCCCCCACAAGTGCTGAGCGTTTCAAAGCTGTCCCAGCCTCAGTAAACGAAACCGCTCTCAATATCGCTGCAGACCCGAACTTATCTCTGATCTTATCTACAACATATCCTAAATCATGTAATTTTTCTTTATTAGGCTCAAATAGATTTAGCTGCATGTTCGTATCATTGACAATATTGGAAAGAGTGATTGTTATTTGACGAACATTTTTGCCTGTATAAAATTTATCAAATAGCTTTAAACATACTTGATAAATGGACATGGTTATATTGGTCGGTTCTTCCATTGTATAGGAGCGATGAAAGCCTCCTCCAAAATCGGAGTCACTATAACCAATGCCTAAACTAATGGTTCTACCTGCCTTTTTTGATTTACGCGCTCGACGTGCTACTTCCTCACACATTTCCAATATTATGATCTTAATTTCGTGTTCTTCTTTGTAGTCACGCAGCAATATTTGCCCTTTCCCAAAACTAATCTGGCCTTCCATGATAGGAGCCCCTAACTCAGATAAATCGACTCCCCAAGCATGATGGTAAAGCTGGTTTCCCATTATGCCAAATTCCTTTTCTAATAATTTCAGATCATATTTGGCTAAGGCACCTACAGAGAAAATCCCCATTCTGTTTAGCCTTTTTTCTACTCTTCTTCCTATCCCCCACATTTCTCGTAAGGGAGATACCGGCCATAGTTTGGTTGGGATATCCCCATAGGTCCATTCCGCTATTCCATTCTTCGCTTTTTTAGATTCCAAATCCAATGCTAATTTTGCCATCAGCATATTGGGGCCAATGCCAATAGTGCAAGGCAGTCCAAAGTTTTCAAAAATTTCATTTTTGATCATATGGGCAATTATTTTCGCGTCACCAAATATATTTTTCAGACCATCTACTTTCATAAACGATTCATCCACGCTATAGACATGAATATCTTCCATAGGTGCATACTTATTAAAAATTTTTATTAATTCTGTGGAAATTTGTAAATAGGTCGACATTTGCGCTTCCACGATAAGAATTCGGCTGTCATTAGGAATATTAAACAGCCGGGAAGATGCTGATTTAATGCCAAATTCCTTTTTTAATTTTGGAGATGCGGCGAGCACAATACTTCCTGGCTGCTCTTTGTTTCCAACCACTGCTAAGTAGCAGTCCATCGGATCCAGTCCATACATAACAGCGCTGCAGCTTGCGTAAAAGCTTTTCATATCGATGCAAAGTATTTGATGATGTGGGAGTTCATCGTAATTAATCATTACTAATCCCCTTTTCCTTATGTTGATGTTTTATTCTAAGATGAATAACGAACTTATGTTCCTATTATATTCTATATTGTATTCGAATATACGTTCGATTTCAATCCGCAGTTTTTGGAAAAGGAGTTCCTAAGCTCAGAAAAAAAGTTATAATGGGAATAGTTGAAACACTGGAGTTGGATAAATGGAAGAAAAATTTATTATCAAATTAATTACAAATTGCTTTTTACAATATTCAAAGGAATCTGCTGATTTAAACACAGAGGACCTAGAAGGAATGTATCAAAAAGTACTGCAGGAGAAAACGGAAAACCCGCATGAAGGCTTACATGATATTGTAAATGATATCGTCTATGAGTATTTAACCCAATGAAAAAACCCCTTACGAAAAGGGGTTTAATTTTTCACTTTTTAATACGGTATTGCAAGCTGACTGGCAATTATTTTTTAAAGAACAATGCGCGCACGCACCTTGTTTACTTTTTCTAACAAATTTATACAAAGTATAAGCAGCATATCCAAATATAGCTACACCTATAATAATACTTGCCAACATATTGACCACTCCTTATATTCCAAGAATGAGCTTTCCACCATAATAGACGATTAGCGATAGTAAATACGCAATAGCAAGTGCATACACGATACTGAATACCGTCCATTTCCATGAACCCGATTCATTTCGAATCGCCGCAACCGTTGCCACACATGGTATATAAAGCAAAACAAACACTAAGAAGCTATATGCTGATAAGGGTGTGAAATAATGTGACAATAACCCTTGAAGAGCCGTTGAATCTGGTGTATGGTAAATAATCCCCATCGTCGAAACAACTACTTCTTTTGCTAAAAATCCGGTGATTAAGGCTGCCCCTGCTTGCCACATGCCAAATCCAAGCGGTGCCAAGATCGGAACAAACCAACCGCCAATAATGGCTAAAAAGCTATGATCTAGGTCAACGGCTATGCCACCCGGTCCGAAATAGGATAAAAGCCAAATCGCAACAGAACCGCCAAAAATAAAGGTTCCTGCCTTGCGGACAAAGCCCTTTCCTTTATCCCATGTACTTCTCCACAATGTTAAAGCATGGGGAACACGGTATGGCGGAAGCTCAATCACGAACATAGAAGGCTGATTTTTCATAAGTACTTTCGAAAAGATTTTCGCTAGTACAAGTGCCACTACAATTCCCATTACATATAATGAAAAAACAATAATGGCTTGATGCTTATGAAAAAAAGCTCCTACAAACAAAGCATAAATGGATAATCGTGCGGAGCAAGACATTAATGGTGTTAAAAGTACCGTTAATAATCTCTCTTTCGGTTGTTCAATGGTTCTAGCAGCCATAATACCAGGAACATTACATCCAAAGCCGATGACCATTGGGATAAATGCCTTTCCATTTAAGCCTACTTTTTCCAAGACTCGATCCATCACAAGTGCAGCTCTAGCCATATAACCGGAATCCTCAAGGAACGAAATGAAAAGAAACAACACAAAGATTTGCGGCACGAAAACGAGAACACCGCCAACACCTGCTACAATTCCATCCGTCACAAGAGCTTGAATAAACGAGGTGGCTCCAACTGCTTTTAGACCTTCATCAATCCAGGAGCTTAATGGGCCTGAAATAAATGCATCTAACCAATCGGATAACGGTGTACCAATCCAATCAAAGGTAACCGTAAACATAAGATACATAAAAGCCAAAAAGATAGGAATCCCAAGCCATCGGTTCGTTACAATTTTATCAATTCGTTCCGTCCAATTTTTTTTCTGGCCTTCTTGGGTTTTCATGCTTTCCTGGATAATTTGATCAATCCAGATTCTCCGTTTTTCAAACAATAGCCGGGAAGCAGATGGAAAAGAGGTAGTTGCTTTTACTTCCCCTTCAACTGAGTCAATCACTGGCTTCAAACGATCTTTATCAACCCATTGCTCTATGTAAGAGCGGGCATCTGGATTTCCATCCAGAACTTGAAGGGCCAGCCAACGAACCGGAAGCTGTACATCCTCATCCCTAATCAATTCAATGATTTTTGCAATGCCTTTTTCGATGACATCCCCATATGGAATATTTGGGTCCTTATCCTCTTGGTCTGGTAATGACGTTAACTGTTGTGTAAGCTCATGACAGCCTCTTCCGTTTCTTGCGGTAATGGGTACAACAGGAAGACCAAGCTTTTGAGAGAGAATATTTGAATCAATATGAATACCTCTTCTCTCGGCAACATCAATCATATTCAAGCCAATGACAACCGGGCTTCCAAATTCAAGAAGCTGAACGGTTAGCTGCAAATTTCTTTCAAGCTGTGATGCATCTACAATATTAATAATATTTTCAAATTTTTCGTTTAGGAAAAATTGGATAACAACTGATTCATCCTTTGAAAACGGATAGAGAGAATAAACACCAGGCAAATCAATGAGATCACCTTTTATTTCCTTCAATCTGCCCACTTTCTTTTCAACCGTCACACCGCTCCAGTTTCCAACATACTCATACGATCCAGTTAAATGATTAAATAAGGATGTTTTTCCGGTGTTCGGATTTCCAACTAGTGCAGTAATCATGATTCACAATCAACCTTTATTTTTTTTGCATCACATCGGCGTATGCCAATTAACTGCCCTTGACATTCGACCATACAAGGACCGCCAAAAGGCATTAAACACTTCAATTTCACCGGACAGCCTTCAAACACACCTACATGGAGCAGACGGTGCTTCAAAGTCTCATCTACTTGAGAAAGATCAGAAATACTTCCTGCTTTGCCTTCAAGTAATTCCAATAAAGTCGCCATGATCATTTCTCCGTTCCATTTTAATTGAGAATGATAAATCTTCTCATTTACTGATTTTATTTTATCACGAAGTTGGGCAATATGGAACTAAAAATCAATTGGAAATGAGAATTTTTATCAATTGTTCACAAATCCTTTGAAAGTCAATTTAAAAAACCTGCTTATTGTAAGCAGGCTATTTGACGCGGATCATAGCATTTCCATGGATATAGGCTGGGTAGTCACGAAGTTTTATAGTAATTGGTTTTGTAGGAATTGGATCGTCATATGGAAATTCAATCAGGTTATCACTGAACGAAAAAGAATTAATTTCATGTTTCTTACCGTTAAAATCAGTGTAATAATCAAATAATTGAAAAGAAATTTTTTCTTTTAGAATAAATGTGAGTCTAACACCCGACTTCACTTTATTCAATTTCCCATCCATAGGCGCTTGTAAAACTTTTTGCTTCTGCGGATCCACTTTTACCAGCAACTGTTCCTTATCAAGTGCTCTTATTTTATTGATTGTAATATATAGCTTTTGTGATGTTGCAAAGTAGTTGCTTTGCAAATAATAGGTTTTATCATTACCTTCCCCGGTTCCAGTCAAACCATTCATTATTATTGGCCATGTTTCACCATGTTCATTGACCAGACGCAAATCTTGAAGTTCAAAAATTTGTTTTGTATTTCCCGCTGGAAAATGAACCGAAATGGCAACTCTTGTTGGTGAAAAGCTTATATTCTTAATTAGAATTTTTTGATTTTCGACCAAAACCGTTTTATTTAATGAAACAACTTCTTTCTTTGCAATTTTATGTTGATCTAGCGTAAATGGAATTTTCCATTTCGCAGCGTATTTAACCGTTTTTTCTTTGTCCTCCCCTGTCCTCTTTTTTAATTCCATCGTAAGAGTCAATGGAGAAGTAGGTAAATTTTCAGCGAGGGCCATATCACATTGGTATATAGGTGATTTTCCATTGTCAAAATCTACACTTTGTTGTGTACTGAAATAGCCAAGTTTAAGTTTTTTTCCATTTTCCTTTTCAAAGTAATAGTTATCTACTATTAAAGGAGTATTAATATCCTGTTTGGATTCAAAATGATAAAACATTATCAGCTGTTCCTCATCGGCAATAACGGAATCTAATACCACCTTAATCCCATCATGTTCATCGGAACGATTGATTTTTTGAGCATAATTATGAGCGATGGCGGCAGTTAGACCTTTATCATTACGGACAACCTCCGCAATCTTCTCCATTCCATGCATGCCGGCAGTTTGTTTTTCAGCAGGAATAATGCTACGAAACATGATGACAAATACAACGACAATAACAGCAGCGGATAATAAAGAATTAGTCCAAAATTGGAACCTTTTTTTCTTATTTCTAGCTTCACGAATTCCTGCAAAAATGGCATCTTCTATCTTTTCATGCGGTACGAAAATTTCATCATACTTCTGTTTCACATTGTTTAACTTTTTTTCTTCGAGATCAAACATGCTTTTGCCCTCCTTCCTCTTCCAGTTGATGCTTTAATGCCTTCAGCCCCTTATAAAGCCATGTTTTCACTGTACTTTCCGGACATTTTAAGAGTGTGGCAATGTCGGAAATCTTCATATCATGAAAAAATTTCAAAATAATAACATCTCGAAATTTCTCATCCAGCTTATACACCGCTTCTTCTATTTCGAATGGAAATGCTTCTTCTTTGGCACCTGCAATAACCGCCAAGTCATCGTGATGGATGACCCGCTTCTGCTTCTTCAGCTCATCCTTACAATAGTTGATTAGTATTCGTATTAACCATGTTGAAAAGTATTCGGGGTTTTTCAATTTCTTTATCGCTTTATAGCTGCGAAAGGTTGTTTCCTGAATTGCTTCCAATGCTGCCTCTTCTCTTTTTAAATAAGACATAGCAATTCGATAAAGCTGCTCCTTCTGACCCGATACGAGTTGATAAAAGGCAGTATCATCGCCCTTTTTTGCTTTTTCAACAAGGGATATTAATTCCAATCTGATCCCCCCTTTTTCTCTCTCTTTCCAATTAGACAGACAGCATATATAAAAAGTTTTATTTTCAACAAAAAAAAAGAGGTAATTGATTGGAAGTCAATTATCCCCTTACAAAATCAACATAGTTTAAGAAAAAAAGAGCATTTCTTTTTATAATCCGAGAAATCCACCGAACATGTTGCTAAGAGCGGATTTGAACACTTTAAATAACATATCACCCATAATATAAATGGAGATAAAGGTAAGGACATAGGTTGCTAATGAACCGTAAATCACATCGAATCCTTCATGATTGTCTTTTTTATAGCTTGCAATGACAAGTGGTGGAATCATCATAATCGATCCTAAAAATCCTAATAAAAATATATAAAAAGAAAATTGGATTTTTGAAATAGCCAATAATAAGGCGATAATTAAGACAGCAACGAAAGGAATTAAAAATGCACTAAAACGTGCCAATACTTCTTTATACCCAATTTGTACTCGCCCCAATTTGATCGCACCAAAGGTAAAGGTGATGACCAACAAAGTAAGAATAATAAAGCCGATAAAAGGTAAGGCAACGGATTCCCAAAATGATGGCGAAGCATCTATTCTTGCTCCAAAAAGAGAACCGAGACTACTAACTTCTGACATGAGACCTTTTACCGCAAAAAATAGGATGAGCGGTAAAAATAGGCTATATAAGATGATCGTTATGATTCCATTAACAAAATGTTCCTCACCGACTTCACGGCTACTACCAAACGGCTTTTTTAACACTTGTGTAATAAATTGAAAATATTGCTGAGAAATCTTCTTGGTTGCTTCCACATATTGATTTGGTTGTGCATTTTTTGAAGGAACAGTCGTTGTAGAGGAATGTGCTGCCGCTGCCTCGCTTGCTCCTAAACTTAATAAGCTTGCTCCACAATGTTCGCAAAAATTCCCCCCTTTATTTTCGTGTTGACAATTTGGACAATTCACACGTAAAACCCCCTCGGAAAACATTAAAATATTATTCAAATCTAATGTGGAAACGAATCACTCCTACATTAAGATTAGAATCCTTTATGTATTGTTACTTTTGGATACCTATGGTCTGCTACTAACGGGATTGTTTTAGTCCCCAACTTCGCGAGAATTCTATTTTTTATATTACCTAATATCGGATGATAAAATTTCGAATTATAAAAATCCTCTTAATAGTATTATGACAAAGGCCATGTATTACTTCAATAGGGAAAACAAGTATGATCTATGGTAGAACTATTTTTTAATGTATTGAATGGAGAGTATTCTTCTTTATTAATTGGGCCGCAGGATATATTAAAAACAGCCGACATCAATCGGCTCAAACAGTATATATCCTAAAACCTATTTTTTATAAAACGCCTTTCCCCCAACTTTCTCCACAATCATAGGAAACAGTGTGTAAAGAATACTGCCTGCGTTCATCCAGCGCGGCAAGTTGATTTCCCTTCGTTTGGTGAACATGCTTTGCACGATGATTTCAGCTAATTTTTCCGGGTCTAGCATATAACGTTCAATATTTTTTATGTATGTTCCGGATTTATCAGCTATATCAAAAAATTGGGTTGCAATCGGTCCTGGATTGACGGTTGTAACAAACACATGGAAAGGTGCCAATTCCATCCGCAGACTGTTCGAGAAGCCAATAACGGCATGCTTTGTAGCGGCGTATGCACTTGATTTAGGAGTAGCCAATTTACCTGCCTGTGAAGCGATATTAATGATATGGCCAGATTTTTTCTC
Organism: Bacillus sp. FJAT-49736; assembly: GCF_018343615.1. Taxonomy (GTDB): domain Bacteria; phylum Bacillota; class Bacilli; order Bacillales; family Bacillaceae_C; genus Margalitia. The sequence goes on from NZ_JAGYPI010000001.1 coordinate 1,682,895, forward strand.
TCGCATGAAAGGAAGCACTTCCTTTGTACAGGCAATTAGTCCGATTACATTCACATTAAACATTCCCTGAATATCCTCAAGGGTAGCCTCATGTGCCTCATCAAAGATACCGTACCCGGCATTGTTTACCAAGACATCAATTGGACCAAAATCACGTTGAATTTTCTGAAAAACTTTTGGTATTTCTTCCGTATTGGAGACATCGAGCCTCTCCACCATGCATTTTACAGAAAAGGCAGCATCAATTCTTTGTTTTAAGTCACAAAGCTTATCATGATTCCGTGCCAGCAAAACAACATTTGCACCATTTCGGGCGGCTGTAAAAGCTATTTGCTCCCCAAGACCACCCGATGCACCTGTAATTACTACGGTTTTTCCTTTTAATTTTTCGTTAACCATATGTACCTCCGATTAGTTTGCAAAAAAATATGCAACTCCATTTGCATCCATGCTTTTATTAATTTCACCTAACGATAACAAATAATCAAGCTGTGCAGTTGTTTCCGATAAGGTTAGCCCCAGCTCCTTCTGGTACACAGCCGGAAATAACTTTTTGCAAATTTCAAAGGTTGATAATGGTTTTTCTTTCAACATTGCTTTGACTTGCATTGCCCGGTCATGCTGTCTTTGGATGCGGCGCTCAATCAATGAATGGACCTTAGAAACGTCTGCACCATGTCCTGTATAAGTTAGATGAATATCGTAATTCAGTAGTTTCTTTAATGATGCATTATATTGCAGCTGGGGCCGAGGTCGTTCTTCTTCAGCCTTTAAAGGTGGTTCTAATAAAGGATTAGATGAAATGGTTGCTAGAACATGATCCCCGGCAATCAATGTTCTATCATTTTCTCGATAGAAGGATAGATGACTTTGCGCATGTCCAGGTGTCTCCAAGACAAACCAATTTTCCAAACCAGGAATTGTATCCCTTTCCTTAATCGTTTCTGTAATTGGTCTGTAGGCTCCATATTTTAAAGGAGATTTCCACTTTTTTATACTATCTTGAAAATCACCTTCAATCCCGAATTCTTTAAACAGCTCATAATAAAATTGATCATGTGAGGCAAAAAAGCTTTCATCCTTTTCCAACCACGGTACGCAATATGGATGACCATAAATCCATATATCATCCGAAAGCCACTCTAAAAAACCTACATGATCCGGATGATGATGGGTTAATACCACCTGCTCAATATCCTCCGGGATATAACCTAATTGCGATAATTGAAAGGTAAAGAGCTCCCAAGCTTCCTTCGTTTTTACTCCTGCATCTATTAAGGTTAGGGTCTCCCCTTTTATAAGGTATACATTGACATCGCCAACTGCAAATGGTGTTGGCACTGTAATTTTGGCAATATTGCCGTTCCATGAAACCATCTATATTCCTCCTGATCTAATGAATCATGATTCATTATCCAAAATGATAATTATATTTTAGTCTTTAATTTCCAGAATGTCATTATATCAAAATAGAATATGCAGAAAATTTTCAAAAAAGCTATTGACAGACAAGCTCTTCCTTTTGCATAATCGAATATAATTTAAACTTAAAACAAATAGCTTTGATCAAGGCTATTAGATGAAAAATGATGAAAGAGATTGAAGTTCACGGGCTGAGAGACTTCATCATCCCCTTTTTCATACGAACCTACCTTGTGAGCTGATTGGAAAACCAATACGTATTTCGGCGTTAACGATTTAGAGATGAATGCTCACTGGCATTCAATTAAGGTGGTACCGCGAAAAATCGCCCTTCGTCCTTTGGATGGGGGGCTTTTTGTTTTTGGTTATATTAAAAAGACAGGAGGAATGTGATATGAAAATAACCTTCATCGGTGCAGGTTCAATGGCGGAAGCAATAATTGGCGGATTGGTGAAAAATAATGTTGTAGAAAAGCACCATATTTATGTCACCAATCGCTCCGAAGAATCAAGATTGCAGTATATGCGAAATCAATATGGGGTACAAACCACTTATAATCTTCATAATTTATTTCACCAAACCGATATAGTGGTACTAGCGGTTAAACCAAAGGATGCGATGGAGGTGCTGCAGAAAATCTCCTCATATCTTCAGCAAGATACCCTTCTTATATCGGTCATTGCAGGAGTATCTTTATCGTCAATGGAGAACATATTAAACTTAGAAGTCCCAATCATAAGAGCCATGCCAAATACATCTGCTGCTATTGGCAAATCGGCCACTGCTATTGCAAAAAATAAAGTGGTAAAGGAACATCATTTAAATTATGCATTTACCCTTTTCTCCTCCATCGGATTAACAGTAATGGTGGATGAGGAAAAACTAGATGCAGTGACAGGCTTATCTGGCAGCGGACCTGCCTATATATATTATATTGTCGAAGCAATGGAAAACAGTGCAATGGAAATAGGATTAGAAACAGATATGGCTAAAAAGCTAATAGTGCAAACACTACTCGGTGCAGCAGAAATGTTAAGCCAATCAAGCGAAAAAGCGGAAAAATTGCGTTTTGCTGTAACAAGTCCAGGAGGAACAACAGAGGCAGGAATTCGTATGCTTGACCGTCATAAAGTCAAAGACGCCTTTGTAGATTGCATTAAAGAAGCAACCAAGCAATCCAAACGACTTTCCAAACAGCATTCTAAAGATTGAAACTTTGTAAGCAAGTTTCTTTTATATAGTAGGAGGCCATTGTTATAATAAGATTAATTTGGATGAGGAGGTCTATATATGTCAGTAAAATTATTTGAGCCATATAAGCTAAAAAATATCACCATAAAAAACCGCATCGTCATGTCCCCTATGTGTATGTACTCTTGCCATAATGAAGACGGAAAAGTAACGGATTGGCACTATACACACTATACTAGCCGTGCAGTCGGGCAGGTTGGCTTAATCATTCTCGAAGCAACAGCTGTGACGCCACAAGGAAGAATTTCACCGCAGGATTTGGGCATCTGGAGTGACGAGCATATAGAAGGCCTTAGCAAGCTTGTTGGAATGATAAAAGAACATGGTTCTGTAGCGGGTATCCAAATCGCTCATGCTGGGAGAAAAGCTGTTTTAGATGGTGAAATAATTGCTCCTTCAGCGATAGCCTTTAATGAAAAAATGAAGACACCAAAAGAAATGAGTATGGAAGACATTAAGGAAACGATCGAGGCATTTAAACAAGGTGCGCTTCGTGCTAAGAAGGCAGGGTTTGATGTCATCGAACTTCATGGAGCACACGGATATTTAATCAATGAATTCCTTTCTCCATTATCCAATCATCGCAAGGATGATTATGGCGGTTCAGCAGAAAACCGCTATCGATTCTTAAAGGAGATCATCGATGCAGTGAAAACTGTCTGGGATGGTCCGTTAATGGTTCGCGTATCCGCAAATGATTATGATCTGGAAGGGCTGGATATTGACGATTATGTTCCATTTTGCAAATGGATGAAGGAACAAGATGTTGATTTAATAGACGTAAGTTCCGGCGCAGTTGTTCCTGCAAGAATTAATGTTTACCCGGGCTATCAAGTAAAATACGCAGAGGCTATTAAGCATGAAGCAAATATAGATACGGGAGCAGTCGGACTTATTACATCTCCTCGTCATGCCGAGGAAATTTTACAAAATGAGCGTGCAGATTTAATTTTTATTGCTCGTGAATTATTGAGAGATCCGTATTGGCCACGTACGGCAGCAAAAGAGCTTGGAGTCGAAATTAAATCTCCTGTACAATACGAACGTGGTTGGAATGCTTAACTAATACAATGAAGAAATGGCCCTTGTTCACGACAATGGCCATTTTACTTTTGAATGGGAATGCTAATTTCAAAAAAATCATGTGCAATATAAGTATTAGGAAAAATCTGTTTCGCCTCATCAGCAAGATGGTTGGATTCTTCCATACTATACCTGGAGCTAATATGGGTTAAACAAAGCAACTTTGCATTCGCTACTTTTGCTGTTTTTGCAGCTTGAGAGGTAGTGGAATGAAAATACTCGAATGCCATTTCCACACTTTCCGCCGAAAAGGTGGATTCATGGACAAGAACATCGGCATTTAAAGCTAATCTCATTGCATTTTCACATGTTCTTGTATCGCCTAAAATAGTAACAATTCGACCCTTTAACGCTGGACCGAGATAATCTTTTCCGTTCACGATTTTTCCATTTGAAAGCTGGACGGAATCACCATTCTTTAGTCTTGCATAAGTTGGTCCAGGTGGTATTCCTTCCTCCTGAAGCTTCTTCGCATCCAAAGTTCCTGGTCTATCCTTTTCTATTATGCGATAGCCAAATGAATCGATTGCATGGTCCAGCCTAGCTGCCTCTACAATAAATTGATCATCTTCAAAAATAATTCCCTCTTCTACCTCTACAATCCTTAACGGATATTGTAGATGCGTATCACTAACCTGCAGGGATACTTCGATAAACTCCCTCAACCCCTTAGGACCATATACGGTTAATTCTGTGTTGCCACTTTGAAAGGAACGACTCCCAAGTAATCCAGGCAGACCGAATATATGATCTCCATGTAAATGAGTAATAAATATTTTTTCGATTCGCCTTGGCTTTAATGTTGTATGTAAAATTTGGTGCTGGGTTGCTTCACCACAATCAAATAACCAAACTGCTTTTCTCTCTTCCAATAACTTCAATGCAATGGAAGTCACATTTCTTAGTTTTGCAGGTATTCCTGCTCCAGTTCCTAAAAATAATAATTCCACTCTCTTGCCCTCCCATTACTTCTTTCCATCCATATAGTACCACAAAAATACATTATGCTCCTATATTCACAGTATAAAGCAGCAAATATATTGCTATTCATGTTTGCAAACGATAGAATTATGAACTTGTAGGGACTTTTTATTTTTAGAAGTGTTAACTTGGTTTTATTGCATTCAATAACGCTCTTTTCTTAAACAATATTGCTTTCGTATATCAAAACTTCATAACCATCCATTATTAGGTTAAGAATAAAATAAACATACGAGAAAAGATGCCCCAAAACTAAAACCAACGTTTGGATTTTTAACAGATACGAAAAGCAATAATATATATGAAAACAGTCTTCTATCAATAGGAAAATAAAAAAGAGAGGTATCACTGTTATGAAACCTGCTGAAATTCCATCTTCATTAATCATGATCTTTGGTGCAACTGGCGATTTAGCAAAGCGCAAACTTTTCCCCTCCCTTTATCATTTATATCGAAAAGGAAAGCTTGGCAACCATTTTGCCGTCATTGGAACAGCAAGACGCCAATGGACACATGAGGAATTAAAGGAAAATGTCAAAGATGCCGTTTTGACTTCAATCGGCAAAAGCGAAAATGTAGATGAATTTGTCTCTCATTTTTATTACCAAGCACATGATGTAACCAATAGTGAATCATACATAGAATTAAAAGAATTAGCGGACCAGCTTGATGAGCAATACTCATTAAATGGAAATAGAATTTTTTACTTAGCGATGGCTCCAGAATTCTTTGGCACAATTGCAGAACATTTAAAGACAGATGGTTTAAATAATACAAATGGATTTAAACGGTTAGTAATTGAAAAGCCATTCGGACATGACCTGGAATCTGCAAAAACATTGAATGCCCAAATTCGACAGGCTTTTAATGAAGAAGAGATTTATCGAATCGATCATTATCTCGGAAAGGCCATGGTACAAAACATAGAAGTGATTCGCTTTGCGAATGCATTGTTTGAGCCACTATGGAATAATCGCTATATCTCCAATATTCAAATTACATCGAGTGAAATTCTCGGTGTGGAGGAAAGGGCAAGATATTACGAAAAAAGCGGTGCATTGCGTGATATGGTTCAAAATCATATGCTGCAAATGGTAGCACTGCTTGCAATGGAACCGCCAATTAAGTTATCAACAGATGAAATTCGCAGTGAAAAGGTTCGTGTATTCCGTGCACTCCGCCCGATTGAAGGAGAAGAAGTGAAAGAATATTTTGTTCGTGGACAATATGGTGCAGGGCAAATTGAAGACCAAGATGTACCGAGCTACCGGGATGAATTAAATGTAGATCCAAGCTCCAATACCGAAACATTTGTAGCAGGAAAATTGATGATTGATAATTTTAGATGGGCTGGCGTCCCATTCTATATCCGAACAGGAAAAAGAATGGAAGCAAAGTCAACAAAGATTGTCATACAATTTAAAGATATCCCAATGAATCTGTATTATAGAACTGAGCAACAATTGGCACCAAATTTATTAGTCATTCATATTCAGCCTGAAGAAGGCATTACTCTGCATCTCAATGCTAAAAAATCCGGGCAGCATATGGAAACAACTCCAGTTAAATTAAACTTTTCTAATACAAGCACTCATGGAATTAATACACCAGAGGCATACGAAAAGCTTTTATATGATTGTTTACGAGGGGATGCCACAAATTTTGCTCACTGGGATGAAGTGGCATTATCCTGGAATTTCGTGGACAAAATTTCTGAAGTGTGGGAGCACAAGAAACAGGAAGAATTTCCAAACTACCCTTCCGGAACGATGGGACCAAAGAAAGCCGATGAACTTCTTGAAAAAGATGGTTACTTCTGGTGGCCTGTAACTGATTTGGAGATTGATAATTGTTAGAAAAGTGTAAGCGCCTTGCTAATCCGCTAGCCGATAGGCGCTAGTGAAAATTGAAGTGCCATTTTCACTCGGTGAAATTTGAAGTGCCATTTTCACTCGGTGAAATTTGAAGTGACATTTTCACTCGGTGAAATTTGAAGTGACAATTTCACTTGGAGCTAGACATAAACAACATTGGAAAAATAAATTTCTTAATGATCGAGAATTGACCTCATGAAATATCATGGGGTCTTTTTTTCACGAATTTGGAACGTATTTACCCATTAGCGATTATGTTGTATATTGAATAAAAAAATAGGAGGTAAGTTTGTTGAGAAACGGGCCTAGCCTTGATGATTATTTAGAAAAAGGCTTATACGGAGAAAAACAAATTAAGCCTGCTGAAAAAAAGAAGTATTTAGGAACATATAGAGAAAGGATTATTGTAGCATTAACAAAAAGTCAGGTAATGGAAAAGAGCGTTTATCCAGAAGTCGAGGATTTCATTAAAACGAATCCGGATGCCAACCTGTTAGTAAATGGTGATTTACTTTACTCAGCCATATCCAAATACCTTCAAATTGCCAAAAAGTACGGAAATAACTTTTCCATCGTCACCAATCATACGAATTCAACTAATATTGGTTTAGTACTGGCCCATAGTTATGCAATTGATAAGGAAAATATATATATTCAAAAAAGCAAAGCAATCCCGAAAAAAGAAAACAAAAAAAAGAGAGGATTGTGGTCCTCCCTTAAAGGTAGGATGAAGAAAAAACATTAAAATGGGATTGGATATTCCCTTTAAGATTAACTAGTGTTTTTTTCTTTTCAGAGAAACCCCTTTTGTTATGGCATCTTCCCCAAATTTGGAACGAAGCATCTCCATCACATTATAAAGGGGTTCTTTTTCTGCTGCTTTCTCATATGAAAATATATCCAATTGTTCAACGGCTTGATTCTGCTCTACCAAATCTTGCCCGGTTACTCCTAATAGCCTTACCGGGTTCCCATTCCAATGCTTAAGAAATAATTGTTTTGCAGCAGTTGAAATATCCTCGATTTTATTAATCGGATTTTGCAATTTTCGACTACGGGTAATTGTTTGCCGATTTTTATAACGGATGGTAATCGAAATATTGGTAGCATAATATTCTTTTTGCTTTAGCCTATAGGCGGTTTCTTTTGATAATTTTTCTAATTGCACCAGAAGCTCATGCTGATTACTCATATCTTTAGGTAATGTCAGCGAGCTGCCTACACTTTTAAATTCATTAGCCGAATCAGGGTCTACCTTCCTTTTATCATCGCCATTTGCCCTTTCCTTTAATTGCGTACCTCGAATGCCAAGAAGATGGCGTAAAGAAATATCGTTTGCCTTTGCTAAATCTCCTATTTTCTCAATCCCAGCTGCAACTAATTTATCAGCCGTTTTCTGGCCGATCCCATGCATTTCAATTAATGGTAACGGCCATAATTTTAGTGGGACATCTCTTTTTCGCAAAATAGTGATTCCCATAGGCTTCTTCATATCCGACGCCATCTTCGCCAGAAATTTATTTGGGGCAATCCCGATGCTGGACGGCAAATCTAGCTCATGAATTAATTGCTTTTGAATTTTACCGGCAATTTCTATAGGCGTTCCGTATTCCACACTCTCCGTAATATCTACATAACCCTCATCAATAGAAACAGGCTCAACCAGATTGGAATATTGCCTTAAAATCGCAAACATTGCAGCAGAAGCTTCTCGATAGCGATGAAAATTAGGCCGCATAATAATAAGATCGGGACATAACTTTTTTGCCTCCCACACTGACATGGTCGTTTTCACTCCGAATTTTCTTGCTTCATAGCTGCATGTAACGACAATACCCTTTCTTTCCTCGGGATTCCCGGCAATCGCCAACGGCTTCCCCTTAAGGGATGAATCATGGGCCATTTCTACAGCTGCAAAAAAACTATTCATATCAACATGCAGTATGACTCTTCCATTTTTAGGATAAAATTGGTTCATAATAGACACTTCCTAAAATAATGAGACACAATCACTATTACTGTACCTGCTCAGCATATTCCTTCATATAATCTTTGATTTCTTTTATTCCTTCTAAAGAAGATACTAATATATTAGGATCCACTATTGTTATTAATCTTTCATCCAAGTTGGCAACACTGGAAAAATACGCAGTTTTCTGATAGGCCATTAAACCTATTTGCTTTAAAGATTCATTTGGAATATCCAAAATCTCCTTAGCTTCCTTCACAAGTAATCCAATCGAAATTTCTTCCGTGTTAAGTACAATCATTCGAATTTCTTCGTCGTCTCCCACTGACCTTTGATAAAGAACCATTTCAAAATCAATAACAGGAATAAGCTCCCCTCTTGATTTTACAATCCCTTTTACAAATGATGGAAGATGGGGGATAGGAGTAATATTTTCATTCTTTTCTATGGATATTACATATTCCACCGGTATTCCGTATTCCTCATTCCCAACTAGAAAAATGACTGATTTACTGCTTTGTGACACAAATAATTCCTCCTAAAAGAGCAGACTTGAAAAAGTCTGCTCACTTTTTTAGAATATTCAAAAACTATAAATCCTATATTATATAGATTAACTATATGGCTAGTCATTGTCCAGCTACTGTGCCTATCGACTAGCGGACTTCCGGGTCTTTCTCCCTACGATAAGTCAACATCGATTCGTACCTCATCGTGTTTCCTTTATCTCAGTCGAAGCACCTACAATTGAAATTACATTTCAAATTTCACTCAGTAAAATTACATTTCAAATTTCAATAGTCCGTACGTCGATTAGCAAAGTGCTTTCGCTTTTTTATTCTCCCGCAACCTCTTGCACAATGGCAACAACCATTTCTGAAAGCTTCACTAATTCTTCAATTGGCATTCTTTCATTTGTTGTATGAATCTCTTCGTATCCAACAGCAAGGTTTACCGTAGGGATACCGAATCCAGCTATTACGTTAGCATCACTGCCGCCACCGCTTTGTTCCAATTTGCATTCACGGCCAATTTTTGCAGCGGCTTTTTTAGCTACTTCTACTACTTGGTCTCCATCAGAAAATTTAAAGCCCGGATACATGACCTGAACCTCAACCTCTGCCTTACCGCCCATTTCCCTAGCTGCCTCTTCAAAGGCTTCCTTCATTTTTGCCACTTGTGCCTCCATTTTTTCCGGAACTAGTGAACGTGCTTCTGCTAAAATATCCACACGGTCACATACGATATTAGTTGCCTGTCCACCCTCGAAACGGCCAATATTAGCTGTTGTTTCTTCATCGATTCTACCAAGGGGCATTTTGGATACTGCTTTTGCAGCAATAGAAATAGCGGAAATACCTTTTTCCGGTGCTACTCCTGCATGAGCTGTTTTTCCAAGTAAAACTGCTTTTATTTTAGCTTGAGTCGGTGCAGCAACCACAACGTTTCCAACCTTACCGTCGCTATCCAGTGCAAATCCATATTTTGCTTTTAACAGTGAAGGGTCTAACGCTTTTGCTCCGACTAGACCTGATTCTTCACCAACGGTAATAATAAATTGAATAGTACCATGTTCTATGCTTTGTTCTTTTAGAACACGAATGGATTCAAACATAGCAGCAAGACCTGCTTTATCATCAGCACCTAAAATAGTAGTACCGTCTGTTACAACATAACCATCCTTTATAGAAGGCTTTACCCCATTACCTGGAACTACGGTATCCATATGGGAAGTGAAATAAATAACATCTGCTGAAGACTTAGTACCTTCTAAAGTACAAATTAAATTTCCGGCACCATGTCCAGTTTGAGCTGTAGTATCATCCTCGTAAACATTTACTCCAAGGTCTTCAAATTTCTTTTTTAAAACCTTAGCAATTTCTGTTTCCTGCTTTGTTTCGGAATCGATTTGCACTAATTCAAGAAATTCATTTAATATACGCTCTTGATTAATCATTGTAGGACCTCCAACTATGTAATAAATAGATTTTCTATATAATGCAATAAGCATCAGATTATTATCATAATTAGTATATCGCTAATTTTCGACACGTACAAATATTCTTTACAGTATTCATAACGATTGCATTTATCCTGCAAAAACCATTATAAAGGAATATTTCCATGCTTTTTATATGGTCTGTCTTCTTGTTTATTCCGCAGCATTTCTAAAGCCTGCACGATCTTTATTCTCGTTTCACGAGGGTCAATCACATCATCTACCATTCCCCTTGAAGCAGCAATATATGGATTGGCAAATTTTTCACGGTATTCAGCGATTTTCTGTTTTCTAGTTTCCTCCGGATTATCACTATTTGCGATTTCTTTTGCAAAAATAATGTTTGCAGCTCCTTCTGGTCCCATAACGGCGATTTCTGCATTTGGCCACGCATATACAATATCTGCACCTATTGACTTACTGTTAAGTGCAACATATGCACCGCCATATGCCTTTCTCAAAATAATCGTTATTTTTGGTACAGTCGCCTCTGAATAAGCATAGAGAATTTTGGCACCGTGACGAATTATTCCACCGTGCTCCTGCTTAATTCCTGGAAAAAATCCGGTAACATCCTCGAAAGTGATGATGGGAATATTAAATGAATCGCAAAAACGAATAAATCTTGATGCCTTATCAGAGGAATCAATATCTAATCCACCTGCCATAAATTTAGGCTGATTGCAAACTAATCCAATTACTTCTCCCCGGACTCTTGCAAATCCTACCACGATATTTTTCGCAAATTCCTTGTGAACCTCAAAAAATGAGCCCTCATCCACAACCTGTTCAATTACTAAACGAACATCATATGGCCGTACGGCATCGAAAGGAATAACATCTGTTAAATCAGGTCTGTAATCATCGCTTTCCCACGAATGCTTTTCCGCCTTTTCTTTACTATTTTGGGGCAAATAGCTTAATAAGGTTCTTACCATTTGCAGTACTTCTTCCTCTGAACCTGCACGGAAATGGGCGTTTCCGCTAATTGTATTATGTACTTTCGAACCTCCCAGATCTTCAGAAGAAATCTTTTCTCCTGTAACGGTTTCAATCACCTTTGGACCGGTAATAAACATTTGACTTGTTTCATCGACCATGAATACAAAATCTGTAATAGCAGGAGAATAGACAGCACCACCTGCACACGGTCCCATTATGACAGAAATTTGTGGAATAACTCCAGAATAAATGGCATTTCGGTAAAATACATGTCCATATCCATCCAGTGATACTACCCCTTCTTGAATACGTGCACCACCTGAATCATTAAGACCAATAAATGGGGCACCATTTTGAGCTGCTAAGTCCATTACATTAGCAATTTTCTGGGCATGCATTTCCCCTAATGCACCGCCAAAAACGGTAAAATCCTGAGAAAATAAATAGATTGGACGCCCATTTACTTTAGCATATCCGGTCACTACGCCGTCTCCAGGTCCAGGTACATCCCCAAGACCAAAATCATGTCCTCTATGCTCAATAAATGCATTCAGCTCTACAAATGAACCGGGATCTACTAATAACTCAATTCTTTCTCTGGCAGTCAGTTTGCCTTTTTGATGTTGTTTTTCAATCTTATCATCGCCGCCGCCAAGTTCAATCTTTCGTTTCCGATCATACAAATCATTTATTTTTTCATAAATATCTGTCATCGTTCTTACCCCCTGATGTTTGTTAGATCCGTTTATTTCTGCGAGTTTTCTTTATCACAGAGTTCATATAATACTCCATGTCCCGATTTAGGATGCATAAAAGCAACCTTTGCCCCATGAGCACCGAGTTTTGGAACATCTTGAATCATCCGGATGCCGTTTTCCTTTAATTCCTGTATGCGTTCCTCAATATTATGAACTCCAAATGCAATGTGATGTATCCCTTGTCCTCTTGTCTCAAGAAATTTTGCAATGGCGCATGTTTCATTCATTGGTTCAAGCAGCTCTAATCTTATATTACCTGCATCAATAAATGCTACTCGAACATTTTCCGAAACAACCTCTTCCAATCCCAAACATTTGAGTGAAAGCGTTTCTGTATAAAAAGGTAATACTTCTTCAATGGAACGAACCGCTATACCAATATGATCAACATTTTTCATCATCTCGCTCATTTCCCCCTTGCTGCAACAATCTACTATATATACTTAAACAGCGAAAGTCGAAAATCCTGCTAGCCTATGAGATTTTCACTAAAACTACTTTTTTTGCTTGTAATAGCACTTGTCTGAATGAAAATTAACCACTAAAATATATATATTGAAAAGGATGAGCAAGGAGTGATATAGGTATGTCAAAAAAGACTCAAAAATTCGTTGTCTATTTGATGCTAATTGCCATGCTTGCCTCCACTATTTTAGTTGGATTAGCTTCGCTTTTATAAGGACAAATCCGATAGGAGCAAGTAGCTATACAAATAGAAAAAACCCGGGATTTCCCGGGTTTTACATTTCTTCGCAATATTTTTCAAAGGTTTCTTGCAATTTATTCACTACAGACATTGGATCATGACCTTCGATTTCATGTCTTTCCACCATTGTACAAAGTTTTCCGTCCTTTAGAAGTGCAAAAGACGGTGAAGATGGCGGATATCCTACAAAATAGCTACGAGCTTTTTCTGTTGCTTCTTTATCTTGGCCAGCAAATACTGTTACAAGATGATCTGGACGTTTATCATAATGTAAAGCATGTGCCGCTGCTGGGCGTGCAATCCCACCAGCACATCCGCATACAGAATTCACTAAAACAAGAGTAGTGCCTTTTTGGTTTAATGCCGAATCTACTTCTTCCACTGTTTTTAATTCTTTATAACCAGCACTAACTGCTTCGTCACGTGCTTGGCGAACAACATCATTCATAAATATATTAAAATCCATACCTAATATTCGCTTCCTTTCTATCGTAACTCCTATTAATAATAACAGGTTTTTCATCTGTTTTTCAAATTATCGAGATTAATTTCCCTCTAAATGTTTAAGATTTGTTTTAAAGGGTAATATATTAATACATCTAGATCCATACCCCTAAACTCCCTAGATGTTTTTTGGATAGCGTTAATACGCTATCCTTTTTTAATGGCTCTTTTCTACAATAAAATTTATATCTGTATACGAAAAACACCCACTTATGTGAAAACATCCTGTTAATCTATTAATTTATTTTCTTCTTGATACTTATGAAACAGATTATCCACTGCCTTCGCTACCGTAATTGTTTCCTGCATAACTGCATTCTGGATTATAGGAAGGTGCTTTTTTACGGAGGAATGCTGGAAAAAGGAATTTTCCAGTCGCTCTTGTATCATTGCAAACATCCACTCTTTTAACTGCGATCTACGGCGCTCCGTAAAAACACCGTTATTTTTGGTTATTTGAGAAAATCTATTTACTATTCTCCATATTTCAGGAATTCCATCACCATTTAATGCTGAACAGGTATATGCTTTTGTTTCCCACCCCTTTGTTGCCGGCATTAAAAAATGAAGAATTTGATTATACTCTCGCTTTGTTTTCTCTGCTAATTTTTTGTTTTCACCGTCCGCTTTATTAACGATAATAGCATCAGCAAGCTCCATTATACCTTTTTTCATGCCCTGAAGCTCGTCACCGGCACCTGTAATAGATAGGAGTAAGAAGAAATCAACCATTCCTCTTACCATTACTTCACTTTGACCAACTCCAACCGTTTCCACAATAATAATATCGTATCCAGCCGCTTCACATGCCGTAATAGATTCCCTTGTCTTTCGATGAACGCCTCCAAGTGTACCTGTAGACGGAGACGGTCTAATAAAAGCATTCGGGTGCTTTGCAAGCTTTTCCATCCTCGTTTTATCCCCTAATATACTGCCACCACTTACGGTCGAGCTAGGATCTACGGCGAGCACAGCTACTTTATGGCCTTGATCACATAAATAACATCCAAACTCTTCGATGAAAGTGCTTTTCCCTGCACCAGGTACTCCGGTTATACCAATTCGAATGGAGGAGCATACATTAGAAAGTAAAAAATTTAATAGATCCTGCGCCATTTCAAAATGCTGCTTTGCATTGCTTTCAATCAAGGTAATGGCTTTCGAAAGCATAATGCGGTCACCCGCCATTAATTTCCGTGCTATTTCTTCAATTGGTAGATTAGCAGCATTAACCTTTTGAAATTTCTTTTTTCCAGACGTTTTAAATCCATCATGTGTTGATTCAATTCCCGGCATATAGGATGTAGAAAATGCCGGATGGGATTCTGACCATTCTGGACGTTTTGGCTCCTTCATTATTCCGTCACTTCCTCATAGCCAAGGCGACGATATATTTCCTCAATAACCTTTTGAGCAGCAACAGGGATAACTGTTCCCGGACCAAAAATAGCGGAAGCTCCATTTTCTTTTAAGAAAGGATAGTCTTGCGCAGGAATAACTCCTCCAATTACCACAATAATATCTTCTCTTCCAATATTTTTTAATTCTTGAACTAACTCTGGCAATAACGTTTTGTGACCGGCAGCTAGCGAGCTTACCCCGATAACATGAACATCATTTTCTGCTGCTTGTCTGGCTGTTTCCTCCGGTGTTTGAAAAAGTGGTCCGATATCAACATCAAATCCTAAATCTGCAAAGGCAGTAGCGATAATTTTGGCACCACGGTCATGTCCATCCTGTCCCATCTTCGCAATTAATATACGCGGTCTTCTTCCTTCATTCTCCAGAAATTGCTTCGTCATTTCTACTACTTCCACTATTTCTTCATCATTTGAATAGTTCGAACCATAAACGCCAGAGATCGAACGGATTATTGCTTTATGTCTGCCTGAAGCCTTCTCAATAGCATCTGAAATCTCACCAAGAGAAGCACGTGCTCTTGCAGCAGCAACCGCCAATTCCAATAGATTTCCTTTTCCTGATTTTGCTGCTTCCGTTAACGCATCAAGTGAAAGTTGGACTTCCGATTCGTTTCGGGCTGCCTTTAGCTCTCGCAGCCTTTCGATTTGCTTTTGCCGAACGATGGCATTATCAATATTAAGGATATCAATCGGCTCTTCTTGTTCTAGACGGAAACGATTCACTCCAATAATCGTCTCTTTCTTTGAATCGATAAATGCTTGCCTTCTTGCAGCCGCTTCTTCAATTTTCATTTTCGGAAGACCTGTTTCAATTGCTTTTGTCATTCCTCCCAGACTTTCTATCTCCTCCATATGCTCCCAAGCCTTTTTCATTAATTCATCGGTAAGAGATTCTACGTAATAAGAACCTCCCCATGGATCAATCACATTCGTAATGCCTGTTTCTTCTTGTAAATAAAGCTGGGTATTTCGGGCAATTCTTGCTGAAAAATCAGTTGGTAAAGCAATCGCCTCATCTAAGGCATTTGTATGAAGGGATTGAGTATGCCCCATCGCTGCTGCATGTGCCTCGATCAGGGTTCTTATAACATTGTTATATGGATCCTGTTCCGTCAAACTCCACCCGGATGTTTGTGAATGTGTTCTTAATGCAAGTGACTTAGGGTTCTTGGGGTTAAATTGCTTCATTAATTGTGCCCAAATTCGTCTTGCAGCCCGCATTTTCGCCACTTCCATAAAATAATTCATCCCAATTGCCCAGAAGAAGGAAAGCCTTGGAGCAAACGAGTCAATATCGATTCCTGCCTTTAGACCGGTACGAACATATTCAAGTCCATCTGCAAGGGTATAAGCCAGCTCTATATCTGCAGGTGCTCCTGCTTCCTGCATATGATATCCGGATATGGAAATACTATTAAACTTCGGCATCTTTTTAGAGGTATATTCAAAAATATCGGCGATAATCTTCATGGACATCTCCGGAGGATAGATATAAGTATTGCGAACCATGTATTCTTTTAAAATATCATTTTGAATCGTGCCAGAAAGTTTATCCGGACTTACCCCCTGCTCCTCAGCAGTAACAATATAAAAAGCCATAATCGGTAATACGGCACCATTCATTGTCATTGACACTGACATTTGGTCTAATGGAATGCCATCAAATAAGATTTTCATATCTTCTATAGAATCAATAGCAACTCCGGCTTTTCCTACATCTCCTGTTACTCTTGGGTGATCTGAATCATAGCCGCGGTGTGTTGCTAAATCAAAGGCGACCGATAAACCTTTTTGTCCCATTGCCAAATTTCTGCGATAAAAGGCATTGCTTTCCTCTGCAGTAGAGAAACCTGCATATTGTCTAACCGTCCACGGACGATTTACATACATAGTGGGATACGGCCCTCTTGTAAAAGGCTCTAAGCCTGGCAGGTCACGGAGATGCGAAAATCCTTTTGTATCTTCTCGCGTATACAATGGTTTAATGTTTATTTTTTCATTAGTAGTATAGCTAGTACGGATAGGCTCATTCTTTGCTTGAATTTTCTTATTTGCCTCCGCTCCGTGATCTAAAATATTGCCAGGATGGATGTTTTGAAAATTTGGCTTCATAAATGAATTACACCTCCCATAAATACAATAATGATGTTAATTTTTCTACCATGTTCTGTTGTAAATGAATCGTATCTGATATACCACTATTACGAAAGTTCTCCATTTTATCATCAGTAAGTTTGCCAGCAATCTCAACTCGGACAGAAGGATATTGTTCCATCATCCATTCCCCGATTTGACTACCATACTGTTCGTACATTTCATCGGTTCCACAAAAGCAATAGTAAGGAAGATTACTTTCTTGTATATAATTTTTAACATCCTCTATGCTTTTGCAAGCAGTACTCCAATTCGCTTTTATTCCAGCAGTAGCCAATACTCCTGTAACAAAATCTGCTCTTGGTTTATGCTCTTTTAAGTTTCCGAGGCAGATTAGTCCAGCGCATAATATAATCCCCTTTTTCTCCAAATCAAAAGCTCGTTCCCGTAGCTTTTCATATGCCTGCGCTATCCTGACTGGATAAATAGGGGTAATATCCATGGCTTCCTTAACGTGGTTGGAGTGGACAAATAATAACTTTTCACTAGGGTTTGCATACACATTCGTGCCAATAATTGATTGTTTCCTTGTTTCCATATCTAGCAGTCTAGCATTCAAGACTTGATTTATTTCACTTTGCAACCAGCCTGTTCTTAATACCTCTATTATTCCTCCAATAGAGTCAATTTTTTGGAATAACTCCCAAGCCTTTTCTATTAATTCGTTTGTTAAGGACTCTACATAATAGGAGCCTCCTGCTGGGTCTACTGCAGAATTTAAATGCGCTTCCTCTTTTAAAATTAACTGTGTATTACGAGCTATTCGTGCAGAAAAATCGTCGTTTTCTTGGAACACCTGATCAAATGGTGTTACATGTAAGTATTCCACTCCACCCAAAATTGCAGCAAATGCCTCATTTCCCGCACGGAGCATATTTACGTAGGGATCTATTACAGATTTTGTAAAAGCGGATGTTTCCGCACTTACTGTTACTGATTCAATGTCAGAAAGGTCATATGCTTTTTCAATTGTAGTAAATACAGCACGGAAAGCTCTTAACTTTGCTATTTCCATAAAAAAGTTACCGCCGATGCCAAAATGGAACACTAGCTTTTGTATTGTTTGCTCCGGATTCCAACCGTGGTTCTTCATATGCTCAATATAAAAAACTGCTTCTGACAATGCAATTGCTAGTTCTTGAACAGCATTTGCACCACCGTTATGATATGGTGTTACGTCTATTAATATCGTTTTTATATTTGGCAATGATTGTTTTGCCTGCAATATTTGCAAACTCCAATTTTCTAATAAATATGAATCATCTGCATTAATTTTTCCCTGATTCAATTTAGATGAGATTAAGTCTGTAGCAATTACGCCAGTGGTTTCAGTTTGCCCACCTTTTAATACCTTCTCTATTAGAGTCTGAAAATGCTCTGTTGTTCGTAAAAACATAGGAGTATTTTTAAATTCGGAAAAATCCACTTCCACCATATTGTTTAAATAATCAACATCAAATGAAAGGCAATCTTGGCCGCTTGCAAGTGCATTCTTTAACAGTGCTTTTACCTCAGACCAATCTCGTTTTTTAATGTTCTGTGCCATTCTCCATGGCTTAAGTTGATTGCTAATAGCATTATAACCACGTATTCGAAGGTGAGTACCCGGATCTTGATCTATGTGTATAAATTCTAAGTCTTCCTTTACATATAAAGGTTTCAATGTAATACCCTCATATGTTTTTGTCATAAGGGAATCCATTGGTTTGTTTTTCAAAGTACCTTTTGCTAATACAGTCCAATCATCTATTGTATAGGATGAAAAGGATTGCTTTTTTAATTCTGTATAATTTGTTTTCAAAATAGAGTGCCTCCTTTTACAGGATATGTAACCGATTCCAATTGTACGAAAATAAAATACAGTTAGAAAATATCTAATATTATTTTAGTATAAAAACGAAAAGGATTCCATATTTTCAAAGAATACTAGGAATAAAAAAAATATATATAAAGGGGATGACCGAAAAGTGGTTTTTCAGCATGATAACACAGGCACGTTCTGGTGCTGAATGTGACCGCTTCTTCGTTATTTTCGCGCTTGCAGTCATGCTAGGATGGATGAATTGTTTGAAACCATCATTCTGTAATTCAAAACAAGGAGCCTAACCAACTCCTTGAATATAAAAGCAGGTGGAGAAAAAAGATTTGTTTTTCTCCACCTGCTTTATTTTAAGGACTTATCGGGCAGCCCCTATGTTCTTAATAGTTCTTAATAAACAGAAGTATTTTCTTTTGTTGTATTTTCCAAAATGGCTTTCACTCTTTGCAAGAAGCGTCCGCATATTAAACCATCCAGCACTCTGTGGTCAAGGGACATACAAAGATTCACCATATCTCTTACAGCAATCATTCCATTATTCATCACAACTGGACGTTTTATAATGGACTCTACTTGAAGAATCGCTGCCTGAGGATAATTAATTATCCCCATGGACTGAACGGAGCCAAAGGAGCCTGTATTGTTTACTGTAAACGTTCCGCCTTGCATATCATCTGATTTTAATGTGCCTGTGCGAACCTTATTAGCCAAATCAAATATTTCGCGAGCAATGCCCTTAATCGACTTATCATCAGCATTCTTAATTACTGGGACAAATAATGCATCATCTGTTGCTACGGCGATGGAGATATTAATATCTTTCTTTTGAATGATTTTATCTCCAGCCCACATAGAATTAATTTGTGGGAATTCTTTTAGCGCTTGTGCTACCGCTTTTACGAAGAATGCGAAATATGTGATATTAAATCCTTCACGCTTCTTAAATTCATTCTTTATAGAGTCGCGATATTCAACAAGATTGGTTACATCTACCTCCATCATTGTCCAAGCATGAGGTGCTTCATGCTTGCTGCGAAGCATATTCGCAGCAATTGCTTTTCTGACTCCGGTAACCGGAATTTCAATATCTCCAGGTATAACCGGTATAGTAGAAGCAGGCGTGGATGGTGCTGGTTTTGCCGTTTGAGCTGCTTGTGCTTGATTCATAGCTGCAGGCTGTTCAGCTCTGACGTCATTTGCAGAAGGAATGGATCCTGATTCGATTATCTTTAATAGATCTTTTCGTGTAATTCGTCCTTCCTTACCAGTACCTGTTACCTGTGTTAGATCAATATTATGCTCTTGAGATAACTTCAAGACCGCTGGGGAATAACGAACCTTCCCTGTGCTGTCATTTGATTTTTTTGCCTCCGGTGCAGAAGTTTGCTCTATAGATGGTGTTTCAGCTGCAGCAGTGCTAGTGCTGTCCCCACCTTCAACCTCCATTGTACAAATGACCTCTCCAACCGCAAGAGTATCACCTTCAGCAGCAATGATTTCTTTAACAACCCCAGTAAAAGAAGAAGGTACTTCTGCATTTACTTTATCTGTCATAACCTCTGCAAGCGGGTCATATTTATTTACTTTATCTCCAGGAGAAACCAGCCATTTGCTAATAGTACCTTCCGTTACGCTTTCCCCTAATTGAGGCATTGTAATATTTTCAATTGCCATAATCACGACCTCCTTCTATTAAAATTCAGCAAGTTCTCGCATCGCTTTTTCAACTTTATCTGGATTTACCATAAAGTATTTCTCCATTGTAGGAGCATATGGCATTGCAGGAACGTCTGGACCAGCAAGACGCATAATAGGCGCATCCAAGTCAAATAAACAGTTTTCTGCGATGATAGCAGAAACCTCACTCATAATGCTTCCTTCTTTATTATCTTCAGTTAAAAGTAGTACTTTTCCTGTTTTGGAAGCTGCTTCGATAATAGCTTCTTTATCTAATGGATAAACAGTTCTTAAATCAAGAATATGTGCCTGAATTCCGTCCTGAGCTAAGCGTTCAGCTGCTTGAAGTGCGAAATGTACACAAAGTCCATATGTAATCACTGTAAGATCTTCACCTTCACGCTTTACATCCGCTTTTCCAATTGGCAATACGTAATCATCTTCAGGGACTTCCCCTTTAATAAGGCGATATGCACGTTTATGCTCAAAGAAAAGAACAGGATCATCATCACGAATAGCTGCTTTTAATAAGCCCTTTACATCATAAGGAGTTGAAGGCATTACAATTTTTAATCCTGGTTGGTTTGCAAACACCGCTTCAACAGACTGTGAGTGGTATAGAGCGCCATGAACGCCACCGCCATAAGGTGCACGAACAACAATAGGGCAGGTCCAATCATTATTGGAACGATATCGAATTTTTGCAGCTTCTGATATAATTTGGTTTACTGCAGGCATGATAAAATCTGCAAACTGCATCTCGGCAATTGGTCTCATTCCGTACATAGCAGCACCAATACCAACCCCAGCAATTGCGGATTCTGCTAGAGGTGTATCAAGTACACGATCCTCTCCAAATTGTTCATACAAACCATTCGTTGCTTTAAAAACCCCGCCTTTTCTTCCTACATCCTCACCTAATACAAAAACTTTTGAATCGCGTTCCATTTCCTCGCGAATTGCCATTGTTACAGCGTCAATATATGAAATAACCGGCATAGCTTTTCCCTCCTGTTCTACTTCTTATTTCTCTTGTGCATATACGAATTGCATAGCAGTTTCCGGATCTGCATAAGGAGCATTTTCCGCATAATCTGTTGCTTCATTTACGATTTTCATGATACGATCATTAATTTCTTTTTCCGTCTCTTCATTCAAAACGCCAACTTCTTTTAAGTAGTTAGCAAATGTAATAATAGAATCTTTTTCCTTAGCTGCTTCCACTTCTTCTCTTGAACGATATGCACGATCATCATCATCCGATGAATGAGCAGTAAGTCGATAAGAGACCGTTTCGATTAATGTAGGCCCTTCTCCTCTTCTTCCACGATCTGCAGCTTCTTTAACCGCTTTGTACACTTCAAGCGGATCATTGCCATCAACCGTAAAACCTGGCATTCCATAGCCAATAGCACGGTCGGAAACTTTTTCACAAGCTAACTGCTTTTCTATTGGAACAGATATTGCATATTTATTATTTTCACACATGAAAATTACTGGTAATTTGTGAACTCCGGCAAAGTTGGCACCTTCATGAAAATCCCCTTGGTTGGATGAACCTTCACCAAATGTAACAAAGGTAACAAGATCCTTATTTTCCATTTTGCCTGCAAGTGCTATTCCTACTGCATGAGGAACTTGTGTAGTTACCGGTGATGAACCAGTTACAATCCGATTCTTCTTTTGTCCAAAGTGGCCAGGCATTTGGCGGCCTCCAGAATTTGGATCCTCAGCCTTCGCAAAGCCAGAAAGCATTACCTCTGTTGGTGTCATTCCGAAGGCCAAAACCACGCCCAGATCACGGTAATAAGGCAATACATAGTCTTTATCCCTGTCAAGCGCAAATGCTGCTCCTACCTGTGCAGCCTCTTGTCCTTGACATGAAATAACAAAAGGTATCTTTCCAGAACGATTTAATAACCACATACGCTCATCAATCCGTCTAGCCATAAGCATTGTTTCATACATTTTCAAAACGGTTTCATCACTAATTCCAAGTGCTTGATGACGATTCTCCACCATTTTACTACCTCCTATATAAAAATTTATTATTATTATCCATGTATTGCTTTTCCATCCACTGCTAATGCTGCCTCACCAATCGCTTCGCTTAATGTTGGATGTGGATGAATAGTATGGGCAATTTCCCAAGGTGTTGCATCGAGTACTCGAGCAAGACCTGCTTCTGAGATCATATCAGTTACATGTGGCCCAATCATATGTACTCCTAAAACATCATTTGTATCTTTGTCGGCAACAATTTTTACAAATCCATCTGATTCACCATATACAAGTGCTTTCCCAATAGCTCTAAAAGAGAATTTGCCTACCTTCACATTATAGCCTTTTTCCTTCGCTTCCTCTTCTGTATATCCTACACTAGCCATTTCTGGGTTACTGTAAATACATTTTGAAATAAGCGAATAGTCAATAGGAGACGGATTTTGTCCGGCAATATGTTCTACAGCTGTTATTCCCTCATGTGATGCAACATGTGCCAGCTGAAGACCGCCAATTACATCTCCAATTGCATAGATATGGGATTCCTTTGTTTGATAAAATTTATTCACTTGGAGGAATCCTTTTTCAATTATTATATCTGTATTTTGCAGACCGATATTTTCAGTATTTGCTGCGCGTCCTACTGAAACAAGAATTTTTTCCCCACTGAATTCTTTTTGTTCTCCATTTATTTCAGCATTTATGGATACGTTTCCATTTCCTTTTTTCAATGTTTCCGAAAGAACCTTAGCGCTTGTAACTATGTTAACGCCTTTCTTCTTCATAATTCTTTGTATTTCTTTGGAAATATCTTTATCCTCTGTAGGAACAATGCGATCCGCATATTCAATTACGGTAACTTCTACTCCAAAGTCTGAAAGCATGGAAGCCCATTCTATTCCGATAACTCCACCGCCAACAATGATAATGGATTTTGGAAGGGATTCCAGTTCCAAAGCCTCATCTGATGAAAGAACGTATTCACCGTCAATATCTAGTCCCGGAAGTGATCTTGGTCTAGAGCCAGTTGCTATAATAACGTTCTTTGGAACTAGCATTTCATTTTCTTCGCCAGTCTTCAATTCTACTGATATTGTTCCAGGCATTGGAGAAAATATAGAAGGACCTAATATCGTACCTTTTCCTTCAAATACATCTATTTTTCCTTGTTTCATAAGATGTTGAACTCCCTTATGTAAGGTTTCAACAATACCATTCTTTCTTTCTTGAACACGATTAAAATTTAAGGAAACATCGGTGGCGATAACACCAAACTCTTCTCCCTTTTTCGCTGTAGCATATACTTCTGCACTTCTTAATAATGCTTTACTCGGAATACATCCGCGATGAAGGCATGTACCGCCAAGTTTTCCTTTTTCCACAATCGCCGTTTTTAAGCCAAGCTGAGAAGCTCGAATTGCAGCAACATAACCACCGGTTCCGCCGCCTAATATGACCAAATCATATTCTCTTGCCAAAATGTAGTCCTCCTTTTATAGGTTATTCCATATTTCCTGGATATTGTTTCGCTACTTCTTCTCCATTGAGAACTCGGAGAGCACCTTCTGCTAAAGCCTGCAGTTCATTCTCTCCAGGATGAATAACAACATCAGCTATCCAACTCACATACTCGCTAATTTCTTGAACAAAGGATTTGCCGTAAGCTAATCCGCCTGTCAACACAATTGCATCAATTTTACCCCTAAGTACGGCACTGGCAGAACCAATTTCCTTCGCAACCTGATATGCCATTGCATCATAGATTAGCTTAGCATACTCGTCCCCCGCTGCAATCATTTCTTCCACTTTCACAGCATCATTGGTTCCTAAATAACCGACAAGACCGCCTTGTCCAACTAATTTCTTTGTAATTTCATTACGATAAAATTCTCCAGAATAACAAAGATCGATTAGATCACCCGCGGGTACTGTACCGGCTCTTTCAGGACTCAACGGTCCTTCACCATGCAATCCGTTATTAACGTCGATTACTCTCCCCTTTTTGTGAGCCCCGATTGTTATTCCGCCGCCCATATGAACAACTATTAAATTCAATTCCTCATAACTTTTTCCTAGCTGTTTAGCAACTTTTCTTGCGACTGATTTTTGATTTAATGCATGAAAAATACTCTTTCTTTCAATAAGAGCAAATCCTGAAATTCTAGCAAGCGGTTCTAATTCATCGACAACCACAGGATCTACTATATAGGATGGAATATTTAATCCTTTTGCAATTTCATAAGCAATGATTCCACCTAAATTTGAAGCATGCTGCCCGGAGAAACCGATCCGTAAATCTTCCAGCATTGCATTATTAACGGAGTATGTGCCACCTTCAATTGGGCGTAGCAAGCCTCCCCGTCCACAAACTGCATGAAGCTTAGAAATATTGATTCCTTCTTCATCCAAAGCTTCTAGAATAGTTCGCTTGCGAAATTCATATTGATCTATGACATTTTCAAATTGTTGAATCTCACTTGTTTCATGTCTAATTGTTTTTTCTAAAATAGAATTCTCATTATCAAAAATACCGATTTTGGTCGATGTAGACCCTGGATTAATAACAAGGATTCTGAAGTTGGTACCTGACAATGCTGCTACCTCCATTTGCTGTCCAAAAAAGGCTCTAAACTACTTGATACGTGCAATAAAACGCCGCACTAATAGCGGGAGAAAAGGCCGCAAGCAGGAGCGGCCTAAACCACAGGTAAAAAGCTAGAAGTGAGGCGTTTTAATACTAAAGATTATGCACGATTACTTAAGATGTGGCGATTATTTAATAAGAATTGACTTCTGGATTTAGATACTTTTGCAATTCTTTCTTCTGCCATACGGTCTGCTGCAACATAAGTCGGGATACCATCACGCTTCGAAATTTCAATTATTTTTTCTATGCTGTTATATATACCCTCAACCTTTTTCATTGCACGGTCACGATTATATCCATATAGTTCATCTGCAACATTTATAACTCCACCTGCATTAATAACAAAATCTGGAGCATAAACAATTCCCATTTCATGGATTTGATCACCATGACGGGTTTCTCTTAATTGATTATTTGCAGATCCAGCAATGACTTTAGCCTTTAATTGTGGAATAGTATCATCATTAATGATAGCTCCAAGTGCACAAGGTGCAAAAATATCGCATTCTACTCCATAAATTTCATTAGGGTCAACCGCTTTTGCTCCGAATTGTTCAACAGCTCTCATAACAGCTTCTTTATTAATATCTGTAACAATTAATTTTGCACCTTCTTCATGCAGGTAACGGCACATTTCGAAAGCTACATTTCCGACACCTTGCACAGCAACTGTAAGGCCTTCTAATGAATCTGAACCAAACGCTTCTTTAGCAGCAGCCTTCATTCCAACATAACAGCCATATGCTGTAACTGGTGAGGGGTTACCTGAAGAACCGAATGCAGGTGAAATACCGGTAACAAAATTTGTTTCTTCATGGATTAGATCCATATCTGCTACAGTTGTACCTACGTCCTCAGCAGTAATATATCGACCGTTTAATCCTTGAATAAAGCGACCGAAAGCACGGAACATTTCTTCACTTTTATCCTTTTTAGGATCTCCGATAATAACTGTTTTTCCTCCGCCAAGGTTTAAACCGGCAGCTGCATTTTTATATGTCATACCACGAGCAAGACGAAGTGCATCCTCAATCGCTGCATCCTCAGACTCATAAGTCCACATTCTCGTACCGCCTAAAGCTGGCCCAAGTGTTGTATCATGAATCGCAATAATTGCTTTTAATCCTGATTGTTCGTCTTGGCAAAATAAAAGTTGTTCATAATCGTATTTTCCCATGTATTCAAAAATTTTCATCATTCATTCCCCATTTCATCATATTTTAGTTGAACAAATAGCCAACGCAAGAGAATATAGCTTACTTTTTGCACTATCAGATCGGGAAGTTAATACTATCGGGGCGGCAGCTCCTGCAATCATTGCGCCCACTTGTGCATTTGCAAAATAAATCATCGATTTATATAATGCGTTCCCGGTTTCAATATTTGGAACAAGCAGAATGTCGGCAGAACCCGCAACCTCATTTTCTACCTTCTTATGTTTTGCTGCTTCCTTTGATACAGCAATATCAAGAGCCAAAGGTCCTTCTATAATACATCCGCTTATTTCCCCGTTTCTATTCTTTTCCTTCAATGCCGCTGCATCAATTGTCGCCTGCATACTCGGATTCAATACCTCCACTGCAGCAAGTGCAGCAACTTTTGGATATTCAATACCAATAGATTGTGCAAGCTGAACAGCATTTTGAACTATTTGTTCTTTTTGCTCTAGAGTAGGCGCTATGTTCATAGCTGCATCTGTTAGTAGAAAGAAACGATCATAGTTTGGCACTTCAAAAACAGCAACATGTGACAAAACTTTACCTGCTCTTAAACCATAATCCTTATTTAAAACTTCCTTTAATATGGTCGATGTTGCAACATTACCTTTCATCAAAACAGTTGCTTCATGATTTTTGACTGCCTTAACTGCAAGTGAACATGCCTCAACTGGAGAACTTACATTTTTAATATAAATATCAGTATTCTCCAAAAGACGCGGTGCATGCTTTCTTAATAATAAATGAATTTGTTCAGAATCACCAAATAAAATAAATTTTGCTAATTTCTTTTCGACAGCTATGGATACGGCTTCTAGTACCTCAGTATCCTCTGCAACTGCTACTGCTACTGTGGCATTATTCATTCGGGTTGCCATATTTACTATAAGGTCTAAATCCATTCTCGTTGCTTCAACCCCTTTATCCCCATTTATCAACAAATTAATAATATGCAATTATCGTACCAACTTTAATTTCTGACCAATATTTTTCTGATATCAGTAAAAATAATATACTTTTTACATCTCACTTCATTAGTCAGCTATTTTTTTCGTGCAATAATTTTCATAGTACGAAAATTATTGCACGTCATTATTTGCAAGATTGTATTTTTCTAACTTATAGTATAAATTCCGAACAGAAATTCCTAATTGCTTGGCGGTAGCAGTCTTGTTTCCATTATTGTTTTCTAATGATTCTTTTATAACTCTTCGTTCAAAATTTTCCACCATACTAGTCAAATCTTTATTATGTATTTCTAAATGAGTGGGACTAACGCTTGACTCTTTATTTTGTGTTAAAAAATTTAAATGCTTTACATCGATGCTTGTCTCACTATAATCCATGAAAATAATTGCTCGTCCAAGGATATTCTCCAATTCCCGCACATTTCCCGGCCAATCATACTCCATTAAAACATTCAACGCTCTAGGTGTCACTCCTTCCACATTTCTGCCATAATCACGATTAATTTTTTGAATTAATCTTTCACATAAAAAAGGGATTTCCTTCTTTCTATTTCTTAAAGGCGGGATTTGAATTGGCATACGGCTTAATCGATAATAAAGATCCTCTCGAAAGGAACCACTGCCAATAGCTTTTTCAAGATTAACATGAGTTGCAGCAATCACTCTAACATTAATTGGAACAGGTTTCGTCCCCCCTACTCGAATTATCTCATTTTCTTGAAGAACACGTAATAATTTTGCTTGCGTATTAATACTGAGCTCCCCGATTTCGTCCAGGAATATACTTCCATTATTTGCCTCTTCGAACAAACCTTTCTTTCCACCTCTTTTTGCTCCAGAAAAAGCTCCTTCTTCGTATCCAAACAATTCACTTTCTAACAAGGATTCCGATATTGCTGCACAATTTACTCGAATAAACTTATTGTATCTTCGATCACTGGCATTATGTATTGCATGGGCAAACAGTTCTTTTCCAGTACCAGATTCACCTCTTAAAAGAATGGTAACAGGTGTCTTTGCGGCAAGTTTTGCCTGTTCCACCGAAATATTCATTTCTTCTGAATGACTAATAATATCCGCAAAAGTATACTTAGCTTCCAGGGTTCGAATGATTTGTCTGGCAATATGAAGCTCTTTCGTTAAAGACTGAATTTCTGTAACATCGTGAATAACCCCTACACTGCCTTTTAGCTTCCCATTTACAATAATAGGAGCAACATTTACGATTACTTCTTTTTTCATTGGACCTACACGCATCTTAACGCCACGGACTGGTCTTCTAGTTTGAAGGACTTTAAAATGCATACTCTCTCCTTCAGAAATATCTGCAGTAGCAGGTTGGCCAATTACTTTTTCTTCAGAAAGTCCCGTTATTCGTGTATATGCTGGATTAATCAATATTCCCCTGCCGTGTTCATCCACAACCGAAATAGCATCATCACTGGATTGAATAATCGCCTCCAGCATCGTTTGTATTTCCTTCAAATTTGTAATTTCTTCCGCTAAAGAAACGACTTCTGAAACATCCTTAAAAACAGCAATCGCCCCAATGACCTCGTTTTCATCATTAATCATCGGAATTCGTGTAGTAATAATTTTTGTGCCGTTTTTTAAAACCGTTTCTTGGTTAACCTCTACTCTTCTCGTTTGAATGACCCTTAATAATTGACTGTTTGGAATTATCTCCAGTATATTGCTTCCAACTGCGTGCGAAATTGGTGATTCTGTCATTCGTTCGGCGCTTCGGTTAAAGAAGATGATAGTTCCTTCATTATTGATCACTACCATCGCTTCATCCGTAGAATTCAATATCAATTGATGCTTATAGGTTTCTTCCTTTAGCTGCTTAATTAGATCCTCTTTTTCGTCTAATAATTTTGCAATCAAAAAAGCTATACTACCTGGTATAAGAATGGTTTCTTTGCGACAATTTTCAAGTATCTCCCTATATACTCTCTCATCTCCGGTTACTTCTACAATGAGATCTATGGAATTATGGAGAAAATCTCTCCAGTCCTTTCCAAAATCAATTCCATTTTCTTTTGCAAATTGTATACCAGTGGCATCCTCATTCGGATCTGTCACTGCAATAACCTTAAATACATTGCTATTTTTAAATATTTTTAAGATGGCTGTGCCACCCTTTCCCCCGCCTACTACTAAAACGTTTTGCAATTTTTTTCCTCCTGAAATTGCAATATTTTTCATACTTTTATTGTAGGGAAAAAGTGTTCACTTGACAAATTTATTGTGTGTTATATGATTTTCTTAGTCAGAAATATAAGGAGTTTTTATAAATGATTCGATTAATTGCACTTCTCATTTTACTCATACCTGGCGCTTTGGCCGCATACGGAATAAAATTAATGAGAGATATGCTATTTGGGATATTACAGCCGCCATTTCCATATTTATGGCTACAATTTTTAGTGGGATTTATATTATTTATCGCTGGACTCGGCTTTGTTGCAGGCTTTATTTTTTATCGTGACCGTAAACGAAACAAAGTGCAAAACCGTTTTAGCAATAGAGTGTGAATATATTAGAATAAAAAATCTGCGTATGCAGATTTTTTATTTTTTCATTTTAATCGCGTCTCTCCATTCAACGGCCTCTTTCGGAAAATCCGTTATGATAGCAGAACAGGATAAATTTAATAATCTTTTTATATCTTTTTCTTTATTCACTGTATATGGTCGAACTTGAATACCATATTCCATCGCTGAGGTAATAATATCATCCGGAGCAATTTTATAATTCGGATGAATTCCTTTTGCATGAATGGAAGAAGCATAAATCCAAGGCATGAATAAGCCGTCTGAATAGAGTGGGGCAATTTCAATTTCAGGTGCTAAACGATAGCAATGTATAATGGAATAATGATTAAAAGAAGATATGATAATTCGTTTCTCATAACGATACTCGCGAATTAATTGGATCACCTTTTCTTCAATAAGTGGATATTCAATTTTGCCTGTCTTTAATTCAATATTGCATAGTAAGGAATTGCCCCTCATCCAATCAAATACTTCCCTTAAAGATGGGATATGGGGGGATTTAAAAAATGTTTTTAGAGATTTGGATAGATATGAAGCATTAAATTTCTGCAGCTCTTTTAGGGAAAAATCTTTTACAAAGCCTTTGCCATTAGTTGTTCGGTTAATTGTCTCGTCATGAATGACGACGATTTCTCCGTCCCTTGATAATTGTACATCCAGTTCAATGCCGTCTGCTCCACTTTTTTCAGCCGCAATAAATGCATCCATCGTATTTTCCGGGTATGTACCAGCTGCACCACGGTGAGCAAATATAAGGGTCATGCCTTCACGTCCTTTAACGATGTTGTTATCAGATAATAATTAATTAATTAAAGTTGAACTTATAGATAATGTACATTTGGATAAACAAATCCTTTATTTCATTTTATGCTACTTTAAGAAATAAGAAAATACAGAAAAACAGACTCATTAATCTCCATGAGTCTGTTTTTTCTTAAAATAATTATTTAGCGTTTCATTTATTAACTTGCTTTATGCTCCAAACGAAGTTTATCAGCAACCATAGCAATGAATTCCGAGTTTGTTGGTTTGGCTTTGGACATGCTGACAGTATATCCAAATAAAGAAGAAATAGAATCAATATTTCCACGACTCCATGCAACCTCAATAGCATGACGAATTGCCCTTTCAACACGACTAGCAGTGGTATTGTATTTCTTTGCAATATCCGGATATAGAACTTTTGTTATAGATCCTAATAGCTCAATGTCATTGTAGACCATGGAGATGGCTTCTCTTAAGTATAAATATCCCTTTATATGTGCAGGAACTCCAATTTCATGAATAATACTAGTAATACTCGCATCTAAATTTTTTGTCTTGGACTCGCCTTGAGTTCTTAAAGTGGCTGATCTTTTTATTATGGAGCTTCCTTTGCCGCTAACCTGGCGTATTTGGCTTGCTAGGTTTTCCATATCAAACGGCTTTAGAATAAAATAGGAAGCACCTAACTCAACAGCTTTCTTCGTAACGTCCTCTTGACCAAAAGCAGTTAGCATAATAACATTTGGCATCGCAGACAGATTAAGTTCCTTTAATTTTTCTAAAACACCAAGACCATCTAAATGAGGCATGATAATGTCCAGTATAAGTACATCTGGCGCAGCCTCCTCGATTAATTCCAGGCATTCCGATCCATTATATGCTGCTCCAGCTATTTCCATATCATCTTGAGATGAAATAAATTCCTCTAATAATGAAACTAATTCACGATTATCGTCTACAACAAAAACTTTAATTTTCTTCACAAGCAGTTTCCTCCTCAGTTATATCCCTAACAATTTTGTACTATAAACACTTTCGACAATTCCATTTAAAATCCTTCTATTTAATGAAATTTTCCCAAAAAAATAAGTTTTTCTTTATTTTTCTCCCATTTCCTCTTCATTTCGACTGTTTTCGATACATATTACTGCTTTTGTCGAAAAATCTTTATTTAATCATACCATATTTTTTGCAACAGAAAAAGCAAGCTGAAGAGGATTACTCTTTCAGCTTGCTTTTTCTTTATCATCATAAATGTTAATACCAGCCTTATTTAACATCCATTCGATATGAACTCCATATCCGGATGTTGGATCGTTTACAAATACATGTGTTACAGCACCAATTACTTTTCCATTTTGAATGATAGGACTTCCGCTCATTCCCTGTACAATTCCTCCTGTTTTTTCAAGGAGTCTTGGATCGGTCACCTTAATAATCATCCCTTTGGTGGCAGGAAATTTTTGAGGTATAGTACTTACCACTTCTATGTCAAACGCTTCCACTTTGTCTCCATCAACAACTGTTAATATTTTTGCTGGCCCTTCTTTTACTTGATCTGATAAAGCAATTGGTAACGGTTTATCATATTTTCCGTTCTTTATCATTTTGTGTAAATTCCCAAATATCCCAAATGGACTGTTTTGCTTAATATCACCGATTACTTCACGATCTGCTGAAAAACGAGCAAGTTTTTCTCCCGGATTTCCGTTGCTTCCCTTTTCAATGGAAGTAACCGTTGATCTTACAATTTGGCCGTTTTCAACTACGATAGGCTTTTTGGTATCCATATCAGATATGACATGACCTAACGCTCCGTATTTTTTTGATTTAGGATCAATGAACGTCATCGTTCCAATTCCCGCGGCTGAATCCCTTATATACAACCCTAGTTTATATATATTTTCTGATTCATCTTTCTTGGGCTGAATTTGAGTATTAAATTTACCGGAATCACGTTGAATGGTAACTTTTAAAGCGTTCCCACTTTCCCCTGCCTCCTGTACAAAAGGAGCTACATCAGACATTTTTTCAATTGTATGTCCATTTAATTTTGTAATGATGTCCCCAACTTTAATCCCAGCTTGATCACCAGGTGAAACCTTTCCATTTTTCGTTTCAACTAAATGATGTCCTACAACGAGCACACCTTTTGAATTTAATTTCACACCAATGGATTGTCCACCTGGAATGATCCGAAAGTTTTTTAGTACATTCACATCTACTCTTTTTATTGGTAATCCTGCTAGTTCGAGAAATATTTCTTCATGCCCAGCCTTTTTTCCTGTAATAGCAAGTGAATGTTTTTGCTCCTGTACATTCACATTTTTAACCGATTGGTTTACGCTTGCTGATACCTCGGCTGCTTTTGCAAAATTTATTTGATCACCTTGAAAGATCGTGATACTTTTTGGTATGTGGAGATAGTCTTGAAAAGGTTTAGAAAACCCGATTAAACATAGTGAAACAAGGAGAAATCCACCTAACAATTTTCTAAGAAGTTCCCATTTCAAACTTTTCACTCTCCTCGCTTCTAGTCCACACTTATCTGTTTTGGTTTTATAGCGGAAAATAGCTTTCTCTGTTTATTAGCTACAGTTTTAATTTAGCCTTGAAACGCTCGAAATATAACAAGAGGTTATGAAAAAAAGCTACCCATTATGGATAGCTTTTCAAGTACTTTTAATTGTATAAGCTAATTCAATTAATTCTTGGGCGTGCTGTTTTGTGAGATCCGTTATTTCTACCCCTGATATCATTCTGCCGATTTCAATAATTTTTTCCTCATGTGATAAATGCTTGACATTTGTTCTTGTTCTGCCATCCACCATTTCCTTCATAATAAAAAGGTGTGTGTCAGCCATAGCCGCAACTTGTGGAAGATGGGATATACAAAATACTTGTGAATTAGCGGAGATTTGATGAATCTTTTCAGCAATTGCCTGTGCAACCCGTCCACTAACCCCAGTATCTACTTCATCAAATATAATGGATGTTATTCCCTGATGCTTAGAGAAAATTGTCTTTAATGCTAACATCATCCTTGAAAGCTCTCCGCCGGAAGCTACTTTAGCAAGCGGTTTTAAAGGTTCACCAGGATTGGTGGATATATAAAACTCAACGATATCTAAGCCATCTCTTCTGAAAGGTATTTCCTGAACATCCAGAAACTTATCAGCACTTTGGTGGAATTTCACTTCAAATACAGTCTTATCCATATAAAGTTGTTTTAATTCATTTGAAATGGCATCTTTCAGTTTCTTCGCCCACTTTTGTCGCAAATCACTCAGCTGCTTACCTTCTAAAAACAAATCCTTTTTTAATGCAGTAAGCTTCTTTTGCAATTGATCAATATGGCTTTCACGATTCGTAATTGTTTCAATTTCTTCTTCAATTTTAGCACTATACTCTAATATTCCCTCTATCGATTGTCCGTATTTACGCTTTAATTGATTAATTTCATTCAAACGATTTTCTATATCGTTTAATTTTTCTGGCTGAAATTCTAATTGGTCCAATTCATCGCTGATGCTTCTTGTTACATCTTCCAATATGTAAAAGCAATTGGAAATGGACTCGTGTATAGGCTCATATTCTTTATTAAGCTCTGCTGCAGTTTCCATTTGATTCATAAGTAAAGAGATCCAATCAAGACCGCGATGTTCTCCTTGCAGAGCATCAAAGCTTGTTTTTAAAGCATCGAATAGCCTTTCATAATTCATCAGCTTTCTTTTTTCTTCCATTAGCTCCTCGTCTTCCGATAACTGGAGGTTAGCGTTTTGTATTTCTTTTAATTGAAATTGGATTAAGTCTAATCGATGAGCCATTTGTTGTTCATTTTCACTAAGTTTTTTCAATCGGCCTAATGTTTGTTCGTATTCTTTATAAATGTCATTGTAATTTTGCATTGCCTTTTCAATATCTGTTTTCCCATATTGATCAAGCAATTGTAAATGCAATGATTCATTCATCAATTCTTGGTGCTCATGCTGACCATGAATATCCACTAATGTACTGCCTATTTCTCTTAAAACAGAAATAGTAACAAGCTTACCATTAATTCGGCAAACATTTTTTCCGTTCATGTAAATATCTCTTTGAAGCACAATCATATCGTCTTCAATTTCAATTCCAAATTCATTTGCACGTTCTATACATGGGTGTTCATTATGTATGGAGAATAGCCCTTCAATTTCCGCTTTTTTTTCTCCATGCCGAACAAACTCAACTGAGCCTCTCCCACCAACTAATAAATGAATAGCGTCAATAATGATGGATTTACCTGCACCAGTTTCACCAGTTAAGGCAGTTAATCCTTTATCAAATGAGAGATATATTTCATCAATTATTGCAAAGTTTTTTATGGTTAATTCTTGTAACAAGGCAAATTCACCTCTGGTATTTTATTAGAGGACATCCTATAATTTAAATAATGCGCCGGATTAAACCATTTCTAATATTTTTTCGGAAATTAGTTTCGATTTCTCTTCGTCTCTGCAAATAATAAGACATGTATCATCACCGCAAAGAGTTCCGACAATTTCTTCCCAATCCAGGATATCAATTAATGCGCCAATAGAATGGGCATTGCCTGGCAAGGTTTTTAATACAATTAAATAACCAGCCCGATCAATGCTTATAAAAGAATCTGTTAAATTTCTTTTTAATTTTTGCAAGGGATTAAATTTTAAATCAGCAGGCAAGCTATATTTATAACGACCATCATTTAATGGAGTTTTCACTAAATGAAGCTCCTTTATATCACGTGAAATCGTAGCTTGTGTTACATTAAACCCAGCATTTTTTAAGCGGTCCACTAATTCATCTTGGGTTTCAATATCATATGTGGTTATTAATTCTCTTATTTTTATTAGACGTTGACCCTTACTCACCTAAAACCACCTCATACAAAAACATATATTATTTCTCTATTTAATCATCATGTTAGCTTATTTTAATTTAATTGTACACAGAAAAGAAATCCTAAGCGGATTATGATGGAGGTAGACAGAAAAAAGAAGCAATCAGTGAGATGCTCCTTTTGATAATTCCATATGTGCTTCTTCCACAAGATCCTTTATATTTACCGGAATGAAGTTTTGCCCATTTTCCTGGCCTTCCCCGCACCATTTTAAATGGATTAAAAATTCAATATTCCCTTCACCGCCTGTTATAGGCGAATAAGAGATGTTTTCAGCGTTATATCCTTGCTCTAATGCTAAATTAATGATTTTTTCTAGCACTTGTTCATGCACTTTTTTATCCCGTACAATCCCTTTTTTCCCTACTTGTTCTTTACCGGCTTCAAATTGCGGTTTAATCAGGGCAATTACATCACTATTTGGAACTAATAGTGTTCGTAAAACAGGTAGAATCAATGACAGTGAAATAAAGGAAACATCAATGGACGCAAAATTGGGCATTTCACGTGAAAGGTCTGCAGGAGTTACATATCTAAAATTTGTTCTTTCCATCACGACCACTCGATCATCTTGCCGTAATTTCCAAGCAAGCTGATTGTATCCCACATCTAATGCATAAGACATTTTTGCCCCGTTCTGCAAAGCACAGTCGGTAAATCCTCCTGTAGAAGCACCGATATCCAATAAAATTTTATTTTGGATATTTACATCAAAAACCTTAAGAGCCTTTTCAAGCTTCAATCCACCACGGCTAACATAAGGCAAAACATTTCCTTTAACTACTAATGGTATATCCTCATTTACTTTTTCTCCAGGTTTATCTAAACGATTTTCATTAGAAAAAACGAGGCCGGCCATTATTGCCCGCTTCGCTTTTTCTCTCGTTTCAATAAGACCTCTTTCTACAAGAAGCATATCTAGTCGTTGTTTTTTTATCTTCATCTTTACGCCCTTTTTTGTTTTTTTGGAGTAATAGAGATAATTTTATTTATGGCGTTTTCCGTAGTAAAACCAATTTCCTCCAACAATTGATCCACATTTCCATGCTCTATAAATCGGTCAGGTATACCCATTCTGTCTATGACATTATGATAATATCCATGATCATGAGCAAATTCGATTACAGAGCTGCCAAACCCGCCTTCTAGAACTGCCTCTTCAATGGTTAAAATAGGCATATTTTTATCTAATAATGATGTCAGCATTTTTTCGTCCAAAGGCTTGATAAATCGAGCATTAACTACCTTAACGGAGTATCCTTGTTTATTCAAACGGTTTGCAGCATCTAACGCCATTGGTATAGTTGTTCCAAAGGTTAGGATTGCAGCATCTGTACCTTCCTTTAGTACCTCCCAGGTTCCAATTGGAATCTGTCTTAGGTCTTCGTCTAGCGGTACACCTATCCCATTTCCACGTGGAAATCTCATTGCAATTGGTCCTTTATCGTATTTAATAGCTGTATTGACCATATGCTGACCTTCGTTTTCATCCTTCGGCATCATAATGACCATATTTGGAATATGACGTAAAAAGGCAATATCAAATACACCCTGATGTGTTTCCCCATCAGCGCCTACCAATCCTGCTCGATCAATTCCTATAAAAACATTTAAATTTTGCCGGCAAATATCGTGTACCACCTGGTCATAGGCACGTTGTAAAAAGGTAGAATAAATAGCCAAAAACGGTTTCATTTTCTGCGTCGCTAAGCCTGCAGCTAAAGTTGCAGCGTGCTGTTCCGCAATTCCGACATCATACATTTGATCCGGGAGTTGTTCTGCAAATTTCTCCAACTTAGATCCTACAGGCATGGCAGGAGTTATGGCTACAATCCGTTTATCCTTTTTTGCTAATCTTAGTACTGTATCACTTACGAGCTTGCTCCACGCCGGTGGTGCATTAACAGGCTTAATTAGATCGCCTGTTTCAATTTTATATTGACCAGTACCGTGCCAGGTTCCGATAGTGTCATTTTCAGCTGGTTTATAGCCTTTTCCTTTTTTGGTGATAACATGTAAAAGAATTGGACCTTTAGTCTTTTTAGCATATTGAAAATTCTCAAATAACGCTTCGAAATTATGGCCATCTACAGGACCTAAATAAGTAAATCCTAGCTCTTCAAAAAATATCCCTGATACAACTAAATATTTTAAACTATCTTTGATTCTTTCAGCTGTTGCAGCAAGCTTTCCACCAACTGCAGGAATCTTTTTCAATAAACTTTCTAATTCATCCTTTGCCCAACGATATTTTCCGGCAGTTCTTAACCTACCGAGCACATTATGTAATGCACCTACATTGGGAGCAATCGACATTTCATTATCATTTAATACGACTATTAAATCTTTCTGTTCGTGCCCAATATGGTTCAATGCTTCCAGCGCCATTCCACCTGTTAATGCACCATCTCCGATTACAGGAACAATAAAAGATTTTTCCCCTTTTATATCTCTTGCAATCGCCATTCCC
Organism: Bacillus sp. FJAT-49736; assembly: GCF_018343615.1. GTDB lineage: Bacteria > Bacillota > Bacilli > Bacillales > Bacillaceae_C > Margalitia. Next base: position 1,721,003 of record NZ_JAGYPI010000001.1, read on the forward strand.
ATCGCTGCCGATAATGAAGTGGAACTATGACCTGTCTCCCATACATCATGTTCACTTTCTGCCATTTTTGGAAATCCGCAAAGGCCATTAAATTGTCTTAACGTATCAAATTGATTTGCACGCCCCGTTAATATTTTGTGGACATAGGACTGATGGCCAACATCCCAAAGTATCTTATCATTAGGACTATCAAAACATTTATGCAATGCAATGGTCAATTCAACAACCCCTAGGTTGGGACCAATATGCCCACCTGTTTTTGATATTTTTTCGATTAAAAATTTCCGGATATCTTCACTAAGATCCTTCAATTGGTCGACATTCATATTTTTTAAAAACGAAGGGTCTTTAATTGATAATAGATCCATGATGGATCACTCACTTTCGTTAATATAGATTGTGTTTCGTAAAATAATGTATCAAAAAATAAAATGATTAGTCTCATGGAAGCTGTTAAGAAATATGTCCTTTTTATATTACTACTCCTGATTATAATAATAATTTGATTTTCTACAATATAGGTTCATATTATTTATTATAGCCTTTTTCGAATATATTGTTGCTTTTTGTAAGCAGTAATAAATTCTAATCTAGAATTTGATTCGAAGCAAGCAGTTATTCATTTCTAATCCAAATAAGGATGTTTATCCGTACTCGTCTACGATAGTAATAACGATTAAGTAAGGAGTTCAAATTATAATGGAAAAAGAGCCGTTAACACTAATGTGATAACGGCCAGACATTCCACACAAATAACGGTTAACATTATATATGTACGATTTATACATAATAAGTATACTATAACATAACAACCATTTTCACTCAATTTCTGTAAGCGTATCCTTCTTTAGTAATTTCTCATTGCAATCAAATCCGTCATTTGTGCAAGAAGTTCTGCTCGCAAACCTGTCTTTTTCAGCATTCCTTTTGCTTCTTCAATATGATATTGCAATCGGTCCTTCGCCCCATCTAAAGATAAAAGAGACGGATAAGTACTTTTATGGTTTGTTACATCACTACCAATAGGCTTACCGATAATATCCTGATTCCCTTCTATATCTAAAACATCGTCTCTAATCTGAAACGCAATCCCTAAATGTTTAGAGTACTCCTTTAACAAATCCTGCTGTTTTTCAGTAGCTCCTCCAATTAGTGCTCCAGCCATAACAGAAAAAGTAATGAGCTTCCCGGTTTTATTTGCATGAATATATTGTAGCTGATCGATGGATAAGGTGGTATTTTCACCCTGCATATCTGCTACCTGTCCTCCAACCATTCCTTCAGAACCTGCTGCACGAGAAAGCATCGTAATTAATTCTAATTTTTCATTGGAGGTCAGGCGTTCATCCTCTGCTATTAGCTGAAAGCTATACGTTAGCAATCCATCACCAGCTAAAATCGCGATTGCTTCACCGTAAACCTTATGATTAGTCGGCTTTCCTCTACGTAAATCATCATTGTCCATTGCAGGAAGATCATCATGAATTAAGGAATAGGTATGTACCATTTCTACTGCACATGCTGCGGAGAGACCTTTGTTAATATCTTGGTTTAACGCATGTAAGGTGGCTAACAGCAATATTGGACGAATTCGCTTTCCTCCTGCTTGTAAGGAATAATCCATTGCTTCCTTTATAAGGGTGGGAGCTTTCAATACAGCAATATATTGGGCCAGTTCTTTTTCAATTTGAATAATATATTGCTTCATAAACGCACTTAATTCTGTTGTACTCACCTTACTCTTCCTCCTTAATCACAAACTCCTCTTCCCCATCTTCCGTTATCACTTTGGCTAATTGTTCCTCCACATTTTTCAACTTATCATGACAAAGCTTGGAGAGCTCCATTCCTTGTTTATAATAATTCAATGCTTCCTCTAAAGGAACATCTCCTTCCTCCAACCTTTGAACAATCACTTCTAACTTTTCCATCGCTTCTTCAAATGTTATTTTATTCTCACTCATGGTCTATACTCCTCTCTATCCCTTGAACGGTACAATTTAGAGTACCATCTGACACTCTTACTATTACCGAATCCCCTTTATCTGCTTGTTCAATGCTTTTTAAAACGGTTCTCTCTTCCGTATAAGTAACACTATATCCTCTTTCCATTATCTTTAAAGGGCTTAGCGCTTGTAAAGTACTCACAATTTGAGAGAAGTCTTTTTGTTTATTATTAATAATCATCTTAAGATTTTTTTGAAGTCCTATTGTAAGACGCTTATATACTTCTTTTTCGCGCTTTAATTGTTCGGATGGTCGATTTCGATATAGACGTTGTCGCAAAAATTGTAACTCGGATCCAGCACGTTCAGATAAAACTTTTGTTTCTCTATTAAGTCTTTCTGTTAAGCGATCAATATGTTCCATTTTTTGTTGATAAAGCAAGTGGGGATTTTTAAAAATATAGGATTTTTTAATATAATCAAGACGTTTCTTTTCTTGGCGATATATATCTGAAATCCCTCTAATTAAGCGAGTTTTCCTATTTAATAATCGCTCCATCAAATCCTCGATATGAGGAACAGCCATCTCGGCAGCACCCGTTGGTGTAGGTGCTCTGAGGTCAGCTACAAAATCTGCAATAGTAACATCTGTTTCATGACCAACGGCTGAAATAACGGGAATATCGGATGCGTGAATGGCCCTGGCTACTATTTCTTCATTAAATGCCCATAATTCTTCGATCGATCCCCCACCACGCCCGACTATTAATACATCGGCCAGCTTTTGATCATTCGCCTTTTGAATCGCCTTTACAATGGATTTAGCCGCATTCTCCCCTTGTACCAGTGCAGGATGAAGGTGAATGGCACCGATCGGATATCTTCTTTTAATGGTCGTAATAATATCTCTTACTGCTGCACCCGTTGGGGAGGTAATGACCCCAATTACTTTTGGATAGGGAGGAATTTTTCTCTTTCTTTCTGGTGCAAAAAGACCTTCCTTTTCGAGTCTTTCTTTTAGCTGTTCATAAGCCAGGTATAATCCCCCGATACCATCAGGTTGCATGTCCTTCACATAAATTTGATACTGGCCACTTGCCTCGTAAACGGAAATAGATCCCCTAATTAAAACATTCAATCCGTTTTCTGGTTCAAATCGCAGGTTCTTCGCTGCCGAGGAAAACATAACCGATAATATTCTTGCTTTAGCATCCTTTAATGTAAAGTAAAGGTGACCGCTGGAATGTAGCTTTAGATTAGAAATCTCACCCTTCACATAAATATCGTTCAAATAAGGATCGGCATCAAATTTTCTCTTTATGTATTTAGTTAATGCTTGTACGCTTAAATATGTTGGAGCTGTCATTTTAACACCTTCTATTTTATTTCAAAACCATTAAAATGTATGAAGAAAAGCTGCTTCCTGCATTTTTTTGGAAGACAGCTTATTCTTTTTATTTGGCTGTTTTCATATAGTTGTGGATTTTCGTAAATTGTTATAAATCATACTATAGACTTATTTTTAGGGCATCTTTTCTTAAGAAGTTTTCTTACAAAAATTAGGTTGTTATTAAGAATTCGTCTGCAAAAACAATAATGTTTCAGAAAAGAACCTTCTATTATTTACTATTCAGGAAAGTTGAGGATGCTGAATATCCATACTGGCAGATTTTAACGTGTTGTAAAGAAGCATGGTAATGGTCATCGGTCCGACACCACCCGGTACAGGTGTTATATATGACACTTTCGACTTTACCTGTTCGAAATCAACATCCCCACACAGCTTTCCATTTTCATCTTTATTCATTCCAACGTCAATAACTATAGCGTTATCCTTAACCATATCAGCAGTTACAAATTTTGCCTTGCCAATTGCAGCAACGAGAATATCTGCCTGCTTTGTAAAGAAAGAAAGATTTTTTGTTTTGGAATGACAATAGGTGACCGTAGCATTTTCATTTAAAAATAATTGCCCCGAAGGTTTTCCAACGATATTGCTTCTTCCTATTACTACAACATGTTTGCCCTCAATGGGAATACTCTCATATCTTAACATTTCCATAATTCCAAAAGGTGTACATGGCAAAAAGGTATCCTGACCCGTCATCATTTTGCCTATATTAATTGGATGGAAACCATCTACATCCTTTTCCGGAATAATGGTTTCAATTACCTTCTTATCATTTATCTGTTTTGGTAAAGGCAATTGAACAAGAATGCCATGAATCGAAGAATCTTGATTCAATTCCTCTATTTTATCTAGTAATTCCTTCTCTGTGATTGTATCGCTTAATTCGATGAGCACTGATTTCATGCCTAATTTTTGACAGCTTATTTGTTTATTCGTTACGTAGGTTCTTGAAGCAGGATTATTTCCAACTAATATTACCGCAAGGCCAGGAATAACTCCTTTTTTCAATAAAGTATCTACCTCAGCCTTTATTTCTTTCCGGATAGAAGCGGCAATTTGTTTACCATCAATGATTTTCGCTGACATCTCGGTCCATCCCCTTATTTGGTTTTTTCCGTTAGCGTCGAATCAAAGAAGAAAAAATTATTGATTTAAGCCATCCTTTATTTTCGAAAGGACCCCATTAATAAATTTACTTGATTTCTCATCACCAAAACGTTTCGATATTTCCAACGCCTCATTAATCGCTACATTGGACGGAACATCATGAACATACAATAATTCATATACCGCGATCCGTAATATATTTAAATCTACCTTTGCCAAGCGATTAACAGACCAGTTTTCAAGATGCTTGGATATTCTTTCATCTATTTCTTTTAAATGTGTACTTGTGCCATTCACAAGCTCCGCTAGATACGGGTCCATCGTTTCACCATGCAAAATGTTTTTTATCGCTTCCTCTGGCCCCGCTTCATTAATATCTATCTGAAATAATGCTTGAAGGGCTTTTTCTCGAGCAGTTCTTCTTTTCATCATTATGTATTACTCCTTTTTATTAAATAATGTATAAATAATGGTTTTATCCTCTATATTATTTTGTTCCATTCATCGTATTACCATAAAAATAATATCATAAAAAGGAGTAATCACGCATTTTTTGTAAAATTTAAATAGCCAAAGGTAAGGTACCTTTGGCTATGATGATTAAGAAAGCTCCAAATCAGAATCGCTTTCATGCTTTTGATTTTCGAATTGAATACCTACAATATGAATATTGACTTCATCAGCAACCAGTGCTGTCATATTTATTAATGATTGACGAATATTATCCTGGATTTGCCCGGCAACAGTTGGGATAGATACCCCAAAGTCCATAATACAGTATACGTCAACCTTAATGCCTTCATCTGATAAATCAACTTTTACACCTTTACCATGATTTTTTCTGCCTAGACGTTCTGCCACACCGCTAGCGAAATTTCCACGCATTTGCGCAACACCTTCCACCTCAGATGCAGCGATACCAGCAATTACTTCAATAACCTCTGGAGCAATTTCTACTTTGCCAAGATCATTATTCACTGATTCCATCTCTAGCATTGGATTTGTTTCTACCACGTTCAACACCTCCATAGAGCATTATTTCATTACTTCATATTTCTCTAAAAACTTCGTATTGAAGTCTCCCGAAACAAATACTTCATGATCCAATAGCCTTAAATGAAACGGTATAGTAGTCTGAACACCTTCAATAGCAAATTCACTCAATGCTCGTTTCATACGGGCTATTGCTTCCTCTCTTGTCGATCCGTACGAGATTACTTTTGCAATCATCGAATCATAATAAGGAGGTATTGTATATCCAGGATATGCAGCAGAGTCCACCCGAATACCTAAACCACCAGGTGGTAAGTACATATTAATTTTCCCAGCAGAAGGCATAAAGTTTTTCTCTGGGTTCTCCGCGTTAATACGGCATTCAATAGCCCATCCGTTAAAAGTAACATCCTCTTGTTTCAAGGATAAAGGTTTTCCCGAAGCAACAAAAATCATTTCTTTAATTAAATCTACTCCCGTTACAAGTTCTGTTACCGGATGTTCTACTTGAATACGTGTATTCATTTCCATAAAATAAAACTTTTGATTGTGGTAATCATAAATAAATTCTACAGTACCTGCTCCAGAATAATCAACCGCTTTAGCTGCTTTTACAGCTGCTTCTCCCATTTTCTCGCGAATTTCAGCATTAAGTGCTGGAGAAGGAGTTTCTTCTAACAATTTTTGCAAACGTCTTTGGATAGAACAATCCCTTTCACCTAAGTGAATAACATTTCCATGATTGTCAGCCATTATTTGAATCTCAACATGACGGAAATCCTCAATATACTTTTCAATATATACTCCTGGATTTCCGAAAGCAGTTGCCGCTTCCTGTTGAGTTATATTAATACCTTTGATTAGCTCGTCTTCCGTTTTGGCAACACGAATTCCTTTTCCGCCACCACCGGCTGTAGCTTTAATAATCACAGGATAACCAATTGTGTTCGCTAATTCTGTTGCTTCCTCAATGCTCTCAATAATTCCTTGAGATCCCGGAACAATCGGAACACCTGCTTCTTTCATTGTTTCTCTGGCAACATCTTTTGTTCCCATCTTGGAAATTGCCTCAGGGCTAGGACCGATGAATGTAATATTGCAAGCTCGGCAAAGCTCGGCAAAGTCTGCATTTTCAGCAAGGAATCCATAACCTGGATGAATTGCATCACACCCGCTTAATTTTGCTACGCTAATAATGTTGGTAAAATTTAAATAGCTGTCTTTCGATGCCTTCGGTCCTATACAATATGCCTCGTCAGCCAGTTGAACATGAAGAGCTTCTTTATCTGCTTCAGAATAAACGGACACAGCCTCTATTCCTAAGTCACGGCATGCACGAATAATTCGGACTGCAATCTCTCCACGATTAGCTATTAGGATTTTTTTTATCACTGGTGATCGCTCCTTACTTCGTCTTTACCAAAAATAGTGGTTGTCCATATTCTACTAGCTGTCCATCTTTAGCAAGAACTTCCACAATTTCTCCATCTACTTCTGCTTCAATTTCATTGAACAGTTTCATAGCTTCTACAATACATACGATAGAATCACTTTTTACTTGTGAGCCTACTTTTACATATGCATCTTTATCTGGTGACGGTGATTGATAGAAAGTTCCTACCATTGGAGAAACAATTTTATGTAGGTTAGTATCCTGAACAGGCGCCGCTTCCACTTTGCTTTCTATCCGATTAGTGATAGCATTTTCAATCGGAGCTGCTGCTGCAACTTGCGGTACACTTTGAACTACTGGCTGCTGTACTGGTTGTGTAATAACCTGTGACTCAACTACAGCAACTCCAGAATTTTTTTTCATTTTTAAAGTAGAACCTTCGCTTTCAAATTCAAATTCGTCAATGCTTGATTGGTCAACAAGTTTAATAATTTCGCGTATTTCTTGAATTTTAAACATATTACACCTCTTCTAAATTTAATGTGCATGATCCTTATTGTTCCCGCGCAGCTTACAATGTAGCCTTTACCATATTTAAAATAACGTATGATAGATAAACAGCAGGGTAAAAATTAGTTTAGGACTAACTACTAATATCATACGATAACTTTGCTTTAAAATTCAACCATTGAGAAAAAGAGTAAATATATATTACTATGTAAATTACAAAAAAGGGAACATCTTTCGCTCCCTTTTGAAGTAAAGTTTATACGTTTTAGGAATTCTAGATTACTTTTGGAATTCAACTGCAACCTGCGGTGAGTTTCCGATTTGTTGCTCCACTAGTCGGATAATTTCATTAGCCGCGGCTGTGCTTTGTTCCTTAGATTTCACCGTAATATTAATGTTTGTACCGTCCGACTGAACTAACGCATCCTTGTAGCCATGAGACTTAATTAAAGTTTCTAAAACTTGTTCTTGTTGTGCTGTATCATTTAGCTTTTGCATTTCGTCATAGATTTTGTTTTTTTCATCAATGGAAATATTTGTAGTAGCTAATCTGTCTGTTAATTGCTGCTGTATTTTGCTTCTTTCATCATCTCTTGACATACGCATTGCTTCAAATGCTTCATCCCCTGCAGCTTGTGTAGAAATATTTACTTTCCCTTCGTTTTTAGATGTTGAATTTGTGTTAGCTTTCCCGTTTTTATCGACCATTGCAAAATCATTATTTGTTTTTGGATCTGAAGTAACATAATAGACTGATAGAACCACTACTAGACTTAGCATTGTTAATAACCAAACAGTTTGTTTTTTAAGTAACATTTTATTTCCCCCTTAATTTTTTTTCGGCAAAACCGTTACTTTATAATCAGGCACATTAAAAGTTCTTGCTACTGCTTCTTTTACCCATCTTTGTATGGTCATATTGTTTGCCCCCTCTGCAATAACGAGAACACCAACTATATTAGGTTTCTTCGTTTCTGTAACAATGGGAGTCTCATTTTCTCCATTTCTAATAATTACTAGCTTTTCGTCCTGAGAAAGGTCATCTACCTTTCGTTCTCCGCCATTACGGTCGGTTTCGGTTGTTGTTTGATTTTGAGAAGTAGTGTTTTTCTCATATACCTTACTTTCCGATGAACCAACATTTACTACTACCTTTACCTTTCCAACACCATCTATTTGCTCCAGCGCATCCTTCAACACACTCTCATACTGCCTTTCATAATCCTTCATCGATTTTGCCTGTTTATTGGATGAACCAGATCCGAATGTTGCTACATCCTTTTGATCATTCGGCTGATTAAAGACAGGTGTGGAATTATCGTTTTGGTTTTTGCTCCAAATATTACTAATCAGCATGATGGCTATACCAAAGAGAAGCAGAATTAAAAAGTACTGAAGCTTGTTCTTTTTTCCGCTACTTTGATTTTCTTGCGATGCAAATAGCTTTTCCTTTAGCCAGTCGAAGGGCCCTTTCTTATCGCTCATTTAGCTGTCCGTTCCCCCTTTCAAAATGTAGCTCTATCGATTGGTTCGTTAGGTTCCACTTCTTGATTAAAAATGCTGTAATACTCTCTGTTTCTACGGAATTTTGATTTTCAACTGGTTTTTGTGTATCAATTTCAATAGGTTCTATTGCTGCAACTGACTGATCATCCTTTGCATTTTTTAAATAAAGAATAATCTTGTCAATATTGTCTACAGATGCTTGTTCATGTTCTTTTATCTTCAGTTCAATATCGCCATCGATGCTTTTTCCAAAACGGTCTATCAACTCCTTATTCACATCTTTTTTCATTTGGACAGCCACTTGTTTTAATTTATATGCATCTTGGGAGGCTTGTATTTCTTTTTTTTTCATTTCTATTGAATTTTCTACTTGATTTTTATTCACAATGGATGTAGCGGAAACCTGGTCCATAATACTATCAAAATCTTGCGAAAATAGTTTTAAAATAGGGGTCAAGATAATAGCAATTAATAATAATCCAGTAACCAATTTTGTATATTTTTTCATTGTTGAGCTGGGCAAAAGCATGTCCAAGATCATTGCTAAAAGGATAAATACAATAATATTCATGACCCATTCTGTGATAAAGCTCATGGAGTTCCCTCCAATCCTTTCTTCGTCTATTAGATTGAATAAACTGATTAAAAAAACTAAAAGAAATAAATATTTTTAACGCATCATCATCGTAATATTCCCAGCTGTGATAATGATCGTGAGACTCAAAAAGAACATAATTGCTACAATTGCCAATGCTGCAAAGACATAAATCATATTTTTGCTGATTGTATCTAGACAAGATATAACTGGACCATTACCAACAGGCTGTAGAATTGCGGCCGTAAATTTAAACATAAAGGCTAGTGCTAATATTTTAATTGCAGGAAATGCTGCGATTATTAATACGATAACAACTCCCGCAATACCTAAAGTATTTTTCAGCAATACCGATGCACTGATGACAGTGTCAGCAGCATCGGTAAACATTCTTCCTATTACAGGAATAAAATTTCCAGTAACAAATTTTGCAGTCCTAATCGAAATTCCATCTGCCACTGCTGAAGCTGTGCCCTGTACAGAAATAACACCAAGAAATATGGTCATAAATATTCCAAGTAAGCCAATTCCGCAATTCCTTAAAAGTTGTGCTAATTGCGTTGCTTTATAATGCTCTGAAAGTGTACTGACGATGCTTAACAATGTAGACAATAAAATAAGAGGCAAAACAACATATTGTACGAGTATGCCACTTGTATTCATGAGGAAAATAATCACAGGGTGGAAAAACGCAGCGGATGTTATACCTCCCGAGGTTGAAATTAATGCAAGTAGCAACGGCATTAACGCTATAATAAAATTGATCATCGTACTAATAGCATCTTTTGTATAGCTTATAGCGACGTGAAAGCTATTAAGAGCAATAATGATCAACACCATAAAAACAATCGAGTATGCTACCTTGCTGATTGTTCCTTGTTCAAATGCATTATGCAAGGATTGAAGAAATAAACTAAAAATCGTTAATATTATTAAAGACCCTAGTAATTTTCCATTCATTATTATTTCTTGAAATAAAAATTTCAGAATGCCTGTAAACCATTGATTTAAGGAGAAATTTTTATCCCCTTTTATAAAATCAATAAGGCTTCCCTTTTGACTATCAGGTAAAAATCCTCCGTATTCATCCACAATTTTTTGCCAATATCCAGTTAATTCCTCTATGCCTAAATCATTCATTTGTTTGTTAACGAGCTCATCCTGCAAAGTGTCTCCATCATTTTTATCTGTGGCTGCTATTGCGGTGCTTTGTCCAATAAAGAATAGAAATACTATTATTAATAACTGCATCCATTGCCGCAATTTTCTTTTCACCTCTTTTTTATATACACTGTCCCAGTTAACCATTAGGAATTAAATGAATGACCGTTTCAATTAGTACACTTAATATTGGGATAGCCATCGCTAAAATAATGATTTTCCCAGCTAATTCGACTTTTGCAGCCATTGCCCCTTGTCCGGCATCCTTAGATATATGAGAAGCAAATTCAGCAATATATGCCACTCCTATTATTTTCAAGATAGTTTCAACATAGAGCGTACTTACATTTGCATTTGTAGCTATCCTTTGCACCATATGAATGATTTCTCTCAGCTGGTCTACCAAAAACAGAAAGATGGCACTACCGACAAATAATACTAATAGAAATGCAAAATTTGGTTTTTGCTCCTTAATAATTAAAGCCAAAAAGGTGGTAATGAGGGATATGCCGACTATTTGTATTATTTCAATTCTTAAGCCCTCCCTTTTAAATTCATAATCCTATCGATTATCGTAGCTGTTTTCACGTTAAGTGTTACTCTTCGTCATATGCTATAAAGTACTAATTTAAATAGGTTTCGAGGCATCTTTTCTTATCAAATTTATTCATTTTTACCCAATTAAGGTTATTACCGAGAATTCTTATAGAAAACAACAAAGTTTCAGAAAAGAGCCTTTATTGAAATAGAAAAACAGATTTTATTTTTCCAAATAGATCACTTACGATAGAAGCTACCATAAACAAAATATATATAAAGCCAAATAGGGTTACCCATTGGGCATACTCCTTTTTCCCAACCTGATCCAAAATAGTATGCAAAAACGCAACGACGATTCCAACACCGGCTATTTTAAAGATGATATCAACATCAATCCCCACTTTTTCTCCTCCATTTCCACTACATCAATAAAATGACAATTAATAGACCTGTTAAAAAACCCATGCTCTTCACCATTTTTTCATACCGCTTTTGCCTATCGTAAGCATCTTTTTCTTCTCTTTCCAAATGGGTAATGGTTAGATGTATATTCTTCTGCTCTGTAAGGCGGTCATGCTTTCCTAAATTTTCACCAAATTGTTTCAAAATTTCGTACTCGTTTTGCTTTAGTGATGTCATTTTCCAAATCTCTTGTAGGCTTGATTCCCAAGCATTTTTCACGGTTGTGAGATTGTTAAGAAGCTTCTCGGCAAAGGAAGAAAAAAAAATGGAAAGTGGTTTCGGAAATTGTGGCGATAATTTTCTTGCTGCTTCATGGAGTGGAGTATGACCATACATAATTTCCGCTTCAAGCGATTGAAGTGCTGATTTGAACCATCGTAATTGTTTTGGACGTTCACTTAAATGCCTTGATATCTCAAAGCCGCCCCAAGTAGTTGCTAATATAATAAATAGAGCACCAAAGATTTTTATCATTTTGACACACCAGCTTTAAACTTTATTTCATTTCCAAAGCCATCCCTAATTTTCCGAACCGTTCCAGGACCATGTGATCGCGATAATTCAATAAATCTCTCAAAAGTGTGCATCTGCAATATTTCTTTTAATATTGGCCGTTTTTGAATATCCTCATAGGAATTTCCATGTGTCGTCATAATAAGGGTAATCCCTGCATTAATTGCTTCTAGAATAGCAATGCTATCCTCTTCTCTACCAATTTCATCAACAATCAGCACATCGGGGCTCATGGAGCGAATTAGCATCATCATCCCTTCCGCTTTGGGGCAGGCATCTAAAATGTCTACCCTAGGTCCAAAACGTAATTGAGGAACACCTCTTACGCATCCTGCTATTTCAGACCTTTCATCCACGATCCCAACCTTCATTGCGGGAATATGCTTGTCCTTTACACCACTTGAAATGATTCTGGCAATGTCACGCAAATAGGTAGTCTTTCCAGTTTGCGGAGGACCAATAATCATTGTATGCTGCCATTTATTATGGTGGATATAAGGAATAAAAGGTTCCGCCACGCCTATCTTTTCTTTGGCAATCCTTATATTAAAGGAGGCAATATGTCTAATGGCTTTGACTAAACCATTCTCCAGTATGACTTTGCCTGCAATTCCAACTCGATGCCCGCCGTTTATAGTGATATAACCCTTTTTAAGTTCTTCATCTAATGTATAAAAGGAATAATTGGCAATTCTATTAATAAATTGCTCTGCATCCGCTTCAATCACTATATATGATAGAAAAAACGATTCATTATTAGAAATGACTTCGACAGGTCTGCTAACACGGATACGAATTTCTTCCATGGTATTTATGATGGGAGTCGGTAATTCTTGTATTTTTTCTGAAATGTTTTTTGGCAATAAGTTAAAAATTGTTTCCACAAGCTGATTCCTCCTTTTGTACAGGCCTCCCGATACTAAATGTATTCTAAACTATTGAAATTATGACTTTGAAAATGCTGTTTTGTATCGATTACTACTTTACCTAAGTGAAAATAAATGTGTAGCTTTATGACTTTCATTTACAAAAACAATAATGCTTCGGAAAAAGAGTCTAAAGAAGCAAAAAAAAAAGAAACCGAAATAGTTTTCGATTTCTTTTTCAAGAAATTAGGCTCTTGATACGTAAGAACCATCAGTTGTATTAATTATTAGCTTATCCCCTTCATTTACAAAGAAAGGAACATGAACTACTAAACCGGTTTCAACCGTTGCAGGCTTAGAACCGCCGGAAGCAGTGTCCCCTTTAATACCTGGTTCTGTTTCTGTTACTGTCAACTCAACTGTATTTGGAAGCTCCACTCCAAGTGTTTCTGTTTGGAACATCATAATATTTACTTCCATATTTTCTTTTAAGAACTTTAATTCATATTCTATAGCGCTTGAGCTTAACTCAATTTGCTCGTATGATTCATTATCCATGAATACATGGGAATCGCCATTGGCATATAAGTATTGCATTCTGCGGTTATCGATTTGGGCCTTTTCCACCTTTTCACCAGCACGGAATGTCTTTTCTTGAATAGCACCAGTTCTTAAGTTACGCAGCTTAGAACGTACAAACGCTGCTCCCTTCCCCGGTTTAACGTGTTGGAAATCAATTACGCGCCAAATACCGCCATCTACCTCAATGGTTAAACCTGTACGAAAATCATTTACAGAAATCATGCTTTATTTCCTCCTCATTTTAAAGACACATCTAAGATGATATATCATTTGTGTGTTTCCAATCTACAGAATAATTAAATCCTTTGTGGAATGTGTAAGGGTTTCGTTTGAGTCTTCCGTAATTAATGTATCATCTTCGATTCTCACGCCGCCTAATCCAGGAATATAAATTCCAGGCTCTATTGTAACTACCATTCCTGGTTTTAGTACAATATCAGAGCGAACAGATAGACTTGGTCCCTCGTGTACTTCAAGTCCAATGCCATGTCCTAAGGAATGTCCGAAACTTTCTCCGTAGCCATGACTAGATATATAATCACGAGCAATTGCATCCGCTTCAATACCTGTCATACCAGGTTTGATTTTTTCTACTGCAAGCAATTGTGCCTCTAATACAACATTGTAAATTTCTTTTAGCTTCTCAGATGGTTCACCAACTGCCACCGTTCGGGTAATATCAGAAATATAGCCTTTATAAAGCGCACCATAATCCAAGGTTACAAAGTCACCTTTTTCGATAACCTTTTCACTTGCTACACCATGTGGTAGTGCAGATCGTGTTCCAGATGCGACTATAGTATTGAATGAAGATGAAGTTGCTCCACATTTTCTCATAAAAAACTCAAGCTCATTCGAAACGTCTAGCTCCGTCAATCCAGGTTTAATATAATCTATAATGTGCTTGAATGCTGCATCAGCAATGTCGGCAGCTTCCTTTAATATCTTAATCTCTGATTCCGTCTTTATCAAGCGTAAATTTTCAATAAGGTTCGTAACAGGTATTAGTTCAGCTTTAATGAATTTCTGATATGTTTGAAACTCTGAATAGGTTACATAATCCTGTTCAAAACCCAAATTTTTTATGCCAAGATTTTTTACCTGCTCAGCAATTTCTTCATGTATGATTCCTTTATGCTGAACGATTTTAAAGCCTTCTGCCTGCTTCGATGCTTGCTCTACGTAGCGAAAATCAGTAATAAATAGGGCAGCATCTCCAGCAATTAAAACTGCACCAGATGATCCGGTAAAATTGGAGATATATCTTCGATTATAAGGGCTGGTAATCAAAATCCCATCTATTCCTGATGAATGAAAAGCCTCTCGTAATTTTTCAAGCTTTACCATATTATTCTCCCCTTTTTATGTATTCTGTTAGAGCTTTTAAGGCTAATTCATAGCCGAAAAAACCTAATCCCACTATTTGGCCCACCGTAACTGGTGCCGTAATGGAATCCCTTCTAAACGCTTCCCGCGCATGGACATTGGAAATATGAACTTCAATTACAGGTACATTAATGGAAGCAATAGCATCACGAATTGCGTAACTGTAATGAGTAAATGCTCCTGGATTTAAGATAATCCCGGTATAGTTTTCCTCGTCTGCCTTATGAATATAGTCGATCAATTCACCTTCATGGTTGGACTGAAACGCATTCACAACCGCATCATAGGATGGAGCCAATTTTTTTAAATGTTCCACTAAATATTCTAGTGTATTGCTTCCATAAATATCTGGTTCCCTTTTTCCAAGCAAATTTAAATTTGGTCCGTTTAAAACAAGTATTTTTTTCATTTTTTTTTGCACCTTTTAAAGCAAGAATATACAGCATAATCATTCTATCATAAACAACAAAACATACACTAGCGTAAAAATTCAATTAACTTTTTACTTCTTTATTTTTATCACGAAAATGAGTTCTTTCATTTTGCTCATAAGAAATAGAGTAACCAATGAATACCCCGTAAAGTATATATAAACAGACACATGTAATGATGGTATTAAAGTCTATTTTAAAAAACGGCTTCATACTCGGGAAAATGGGATTTAAAATAAAAAATACAATTAAGAATAATACAACACCGTAAGTCGCCCCTACCCACATTGTCCTTAATTTTTTCAATACTCCATAATAGAGAAATGCAGCGCCCATGGAAACAATTCCATATGCAAAAATGGAAATAATAATTCCAATCCAACTTTCTCTCCATGTCCCGACTGTAAAAGGCTCCAAAATAATGTTTGGCTCAATTTTAATAAAATTTAAATAGTAGGAGAAGTAGGCTATAGCACTCCAAAACACCCCACCAATAAATCCTGTAATAACAACCATCTTCACAAAAGATCCAGGTTCACTCAACCATGTTTGTTCGTGCTGTGTTTCCATTATGCCACCTCCAAAAATAAATGAAAGCAATGGTCTAATAAAAACCAAAGTCTTTATTAGTAGAATATCCATATCTTATTCAGCTAGTCGTATTACATTTTTTTTAGTAAAATGAATATATCTTCTTTTATATGAATCAATTCTGCAATAACTTTCATATAGAATAGAGGACTATCGTAATGCACACGGTACTCATTCAGATAAATAGGTTGGTGAAAAAAATGGATAATAAAAAGGCGAATGTCTATGGAGGGCAGGCGGTAATAGAAGGTGTTATGTTTGGAGGAAAAAACCAAACAGTTACAGCAGTCAGAAGAAAGGATTCATCTATTGAATATTTTTATCTCCCTCGTAAAGAGAGACCTGCCTTACAGGCGTTAAAAAAGATTCCCTTTTTAAGAGGCATTATTGCTATATTGGAAGCTAGTGCGAACGGTTCCCAGCATTTGAATTTTTCTAGCGAAAGATACGAAGTGGACCCAGAGGATGATGAAAAAATAAAGGAAGAAAGAGTATCTAAGACAACGATGGTTTTAGGAATTGCAACTCTCGGTGTTCTATCCTTCATTTTTGGAAAATTCGTTTTTACTCTCGTTCCCGTTTTTCTTGCAGCATTATTTAAACCGATAATATCCAATGATATTGGTCAAGTACTGCTGGAAGGTTTATTTAAGCTAATTCTATTGCTTTGCTATATTTATTTTGTATCATTGACTCCTCTTATTAAGCGAGTTTTTCAATATCATGGAGCTGAGCACAAGGTTATCAATGCCTTTGAAAATAATTTGGAGCTAACAGTGGAAAATGTTCAATCACAATCACGATTGCATTACAGATGCGGAAGCAGCTTTATTTTATTTACAGTTGTGATTGGAGTCATTATATACTTATTTGTTCCTACAACTCCTCTGTGGCTTAGAATCGTTGATAGGATTGCACTTATACCTGTTGTATTAGGGATCTCATTTGAAGTATTACAATTTACGAATAAATTACGGAATATACCAGTACTTCGCTATCTTGGCTATCCTGGACTATGGCTTCAGTTACTTACTACAAAAGAACCGGCTGATGATCAAGTGGAAGTAGCAATTGCTTCGTTTAAAGAATTGCTACAAGTGGAAAAAAAGGAAAAAGACATTTCCGTGGAAGCACCTGAAATGTCCATGTAATAAGCGAATTGTATTGAATCCTGAAGCAATACCAAATATGTGAATAAATTGGTATAAAAGGATGATTTTGAGGAAACAATGCTTATGATGCTCTTATGGAGGTGGCTTTTTTGCATGTAAGAAACAGTATAGTCGGTGTGATCTTTCTCCTGGCAGTCATTGGCTTTGGTGCATTAATATTTACAAATCCAGCTTCCCTTATGAAGCAAATCATTTTTGCCGGTCTTCTTATATTAGCTGTATCGTTTATCTATCGTATGTGGAGCGGCAAAAAATCAAATGTTAAGGAACAACGGAATTTTATAAAAGCTGCACGTAGATCAAAACGACGTCTCAAAAAGCGTCAAACATTAGGAAAATCAACTGTACAAGTTCGGAATAAGCCGATCCGGAAGAAATCAGATGTTCAGCTTACAGTCATTGAAGGTAAAAAAGGAAAGAAAAAAAATCGAGCCATTTTTTGATAAAAATTGATGTTAACTAGTTTCAATATGTCCATTTTTTCAGAAATTCCTTTGTACGAAAACGTCCTAACTCAATAAGGGCGTCTTTTTTTTCGGTCGTTAATGTAAACTCAGTAGAGGTGAAATCATCTGTTGGAATAAATATAATGTCTTTTTCTATTTGTCTTGATATATATCTTGTGTCATGCGCATCCTTCATTGTATCAAATAAGGCACCAAATAATTGGAAGCCATTCTTAATGGTTGCTTTGCGGTGATTCATCCGTTTCGAACTTAAGGAAATTCCAATAACTGGGCGCGCTTTTTTTACCCCTTCTCCTACAAAAAGCCACATAGGGAAGTTGCTTAATACCGCACCATCCACGATAATGTTCGTACCATCCAACGATTTAAGCTTGACCGGCTCAAAAAAATAAGGAATACTGCAGCTCATTCTGATTGCCCTAGCAACCGGGAAGCTGTCAATTGGAACACCAAGGTCCACTAAATTATCCGGTAAAACAAGTAGTTTCCCATTTGTTAAATCGGAAGCTACAACCCTCAGTCTTTCCTTTGGCAAATCTGCAAAAGTATAAACTCCCTTAGCAGCTAACATTTTAGATAGCCAATCTTCAAATACCCTGCCGCGATACAATCCTAAGCGCCAATATAAAAATAACCATTTTGCAAATGGGATGGGAAGCCATGTTTTCCTAGTATCAAGAAACCCGGACAGGTCTATGTCATTAGCGAGACTTTTTAATTCTGAGCTTTTATAACCTGCTGCGACTAGAGCGGCAATAATGGAACCAGCACTGGTACCAGCAATTCGCTTAAACGTGAATCCTTTTGCCTCTAATTCCTCGAAAGCGCCAATTAATGCCAACCCTTTTATCCCACCCCCAGAAAAGACACCATCAATGTCCATATATACATCCCCTTCAGATTGAAGTATTTATATATTTTTAAGAATGGGAATGTCAAATTAGAACTATATCAAAAATAATAAAATAAGAAAAAGGAGCTAAGCATGAATGCTTATGTAGCTTTAAAATAAAGTTTGATCAAGAATCCCACACAAATCCACATTTCACTTTAAGTTAAAAGAACCCGTTTTGAAATAAAGATTGATCAAAACGGGTTATTTTTTTTTGCGAAATATTGCACAACTTTTATAAAAAAGATTGATCATTTTCAGGGATCCGCTCTTCAAGAAAAGCACACATTTTTAGCGATTCTCTTCTGCAGCAAGAATCTCATTACATTTTTCGACACATCCCTTGCAGATATATACACCGGGACCTGCAATGAGTTTGGGAACCTCATTAGCAGGTTTCCCACAAAACGAACAATGAAGGCTAAGTTTGGTGCTGTCTTCTGGTGCTTTATCATTTGTCATTTCATTTTCCATGTCATTTTTCATGTGCTCTCTCCTCCTCCTCACTTATGATATCCTGCAATGAATGGAGCATTTCACGAATCTTCCACCGTATCGTTGATGCGGCCAACCCTCTGAACTCAGCAATCTCCGAAGATGTGTATCCATGTACTATATACATCTCCAACATATTTCTATCGTTTGGACTAAGTGTATGCATTGCCTGCCGAATAGCGATTCGATTAACAGCAGCATCCGCTTCATTAAAATTATCTGCGCTCCACAGTCTTGGATACATCTCAACTTCCTTATATCGCCTACGAAGCAACTGCATGGATAAATTGTAAGCTATTGTTCGTAGCCAACCTCCAATTTTGTCCTTATCCTTTAAGCTGGCATACCCGGTCATGGCCACAAGCATCGTCTCCTGCAAAATGTCCTCTACATCCTCCTTTCTCGACACTAATTTGGCAACAAATCGATAGAGGTGAGGTAAATATGCTAAAAAAGTATCCGCATCGTATACTGAGATGTTGTTTTGATCTGAGCCGTCACTCACATTTTCACCTCCTAACTATTATGTTGTTTATAGAGGGTAAAGTGTTGGTGCGGTTACATATATTTTTCTGCATTTTACTGATGTATTCTTCCAAATATGGTTTTATTTTTTTGAAATTCTAGGTTTCTATTGCACAAGATTCCCTCAATTTCTCAAATCTCACGCAATTATCTTCTTCCAACATTTGATCTATTACTATGCAACAATGTCGAATTTGAAACTCTTGGACTGTTTCTGTAATTTCATTAAGTAATTTGTTAGTCTGTGGCAATTTTTCCACATAACTTTTCATTGAGAGGTTGAAAATATTTAAAAGACAAAAAATAACCTCTTTAGTAAAGAATACCAAAGAGGTTATTTTTTATCGAACTTTATTGTAAAAATCAAACTCTATTGTAAAGCTACTGCTTAACTACTTACTAGCGATCATAAGCCACATTTTAATTGTGTATTGCAGTTGTCACATGTATTGCAGCCGCCAATTTCCTTTACCGTACCTTTGCGGCATACTGGACACGTATTTCCAATTTCGGATCCAATTGTAACACTTGTGGACCGCAAATCTTGAATAGTATCCACTAATACAACAGCTGGTTTTTCCTGTTGATGTGAATGAATATCTTCATCTATTTGGTTTTCTTCTGCTTTTAAGGTTAATACCTGTGAATCACGACTTCCATCTACATAAACGGTACCACCTTTTGCACCGCCTTTATATAAGCGCTCATACACCTTTTGCACCTGTTCTACTGAATAACCGCGTGGTGCATTGACTGTTTTCGAAATAGAGCTATCAATCCATCTTTGGATAACACATTGCACGTCTGCATGTGCTTCTGGTGCAAGCTCCATCGCAGTTGTGAACCAGCCTGGAAGTTGATTTGGATCTGCTTCCGGATGTTTATTAAGATACTCTTGAACAATCTCTGCTTTTACTTCAATAAATTTACCGAGACGTCCGCTGCGATAGTAAGTGAAGGAGAAATATGGCTCTAAGCCTGTTGAGCATCCAATCATTGTTCCTGTTGAACCTGTAGGAGCAACAGTTAAAAGATGTGAATTGCGAATTCCGTTCACCAGAATGGATTGTCTTATATCTTCAGGCATTTTGCTCATATAGCCAGTTTCAATAAATGCTTTGCGCAAACGATTTGTTTCTTCCTCTGTTTCTCCTGTGAGGAACGGAAAGCTTCCTTTTTCTTTCGCAAGCTCTATAGATGCACGATAAGCAGTAGTGGCAATGGTTTCGAATACTTTATCTACAAGAACATTTCCCTCTTTAGAGCCATATTCTTTTTCACAGTAGATTAATAGATCGGCAAGACCCATAACACCAAGTCCTACCCGGCGTTCCCCAAGTGCTTGCTTTTTATTTTCTTCCAGAAAATAAGGTGTTGCATTAATAACGTTATCCTGCATTCTAACGCCAATTTCGACGGTTTGTTTTAATTTCTCAAAATTAACGGTCTTATTTTCTTTATCAGCCATTTGTGCTAAATTCACCGCTGCTAAGTTACAGACACTGAATGGAGCGAGGGGTTGTTCACCACATGGATTCGTTGCAACGACTTTTTGTCCATATGCCTTTGCATTGGTCATGTCATTTGCATTATCAATAAAGAAAATTCCCGGTTCTGCTGAGTATGTTGCACAAATATTTATCAGATTCCACAGTTCTTTTGCTTTCATTTTGCGGTATGTTCTAACCTTATTTCCAAGCTTTTCCCATTCGCGAACATCGCCGACTTTATGCCATTCTTCGTTATAAATCTTCATTTCTTCCGGGCTATAATTCTCCACATCTGGGAAACGAAGCTCGTAATCAGCATCCTGTTCTACTGCGTCCATGAAATCCTTTGTTAAACAAACAGAAATATTAGCTCCTGTTAAGAACTCAGGATTATGAACAGTATAGGTACCGCCTGTAGTTAATTTTTCCTGGGCATCTTTTAAAATCCCTTCGCTAAAACCACCAAGGCCAGGAATGGATTTATAATTTAAAATTCCTTGATACATCGCTTTTTCTTGTTCTGTCAGTGGTGTAAATTTCAGCTTTTCTTTTGCATGTTTTTTGATTGTTTCATCCTGCGTAGTTTCAAGCAAAAATCTTAATATACGAGGATTTTGCATTTTGGAAATAATAAATTCTACAATATCCGGATGCCATGAAGATAGCATAATCATTTGGGCGCCACGTCTTGATCCACCTTGTTCAACAAGATGAGTAAGCTTAGCGATATCATCTAACCATGAAACAGAGCCGGATGATTTTCCATTTACCCCTTTTGCTAATGTATTTCGTGGTCTTAGAGTGGAACCGTTTGTTCCAACGCCACCCCCGCGGCTCATAATTTCCATTACTTGTTTGCGGTGATCTGAAATACCTTCGCGGGAATCTGCTACAAATGGCATTACATAGCAATTAAAATAAGTTACATCTGTATCAGCGCCGGCACCGTATAATACCCTGCCAGCCGGAACAAAATTCAAGTTCACTAATTCTTGATAGAATTTCTCAAACCATTCTTGACGCTTTTCTTCTGTATTTTCAACAGCTGCTAATCCTGTTGCGTTGCGTTTCGCAATTTGCTCATAAAATACTTCAAGTGGTTTTTCTATTACATCAATGGAGCGAACAATTAATCCAGTTTCTACTTCATTCTGATCATCCAGTGCACTTCGAAACTCTTCATCGATCAGAATCGTCGCAACATTTTTTTCCCAATCAATATCTTGTATGAAGCCTAGGCCTCTTGCTGGGAACTTTGGATCCTCTTTGATGGTTAAAACAACAAAATCACCAGTGGTAAGAGTAATTTTTTCTGTATCCTTGAAAGCATAGCGGTCAATCATTACAAGGCGGGATACCCCTTTATGGGTGATGTGCATATCAGAAGTAATTGGATATACTTGAGGAAAAAGACTGATATCCTTGTTCAATCGCTCCTTTTCAATATTCATTTTGGTAGTAAACGCAACAGACATTTTGACAACTCCTTCATTCATCTATCAAATTCATAATCTATTAAGCAAAATTCTAAGATGTTTTACTCTTAATAAGGTATCATATATCCTAAGCTAAAATCAACATATAGTATTTGAAAAACTGCAATAAATACAACATATAGGTATAGAGATGACTTTTGTCCGTTTTTGTCAAATATTGAAAAAGGCAAATTTAAGAGATTGGAAGAGAAAATATAAGATTCAATAGAAAAAATGCTTAAAAACAAATAAATTCAAACGTTGCAAACGAGAAAATCGTCGTAAAGTCTTATAATTACAGGAAAATTCGCCCATTTTTAATTTTAGAAAAAAATATATTTTTCTCTTGCAATTCAACTTGATTTTGAATAACAAAATAGAAAGTTATACTTACTTTGACAAATTAGATAAAATGTTTTGATTCAAGCAGCTTGGACGAATATAATAGATATAGTGTTACTCGTAGAAAGGAGCATAAATAAATTGTCACAATGGTACTTTTTTATCATCGTAGTCGTAGCAATTATTGCTTACACACTTTATAACTATTTTGCACAAAAGAGAATTGTAAAAACCTTGACAGAAGAGGAGTTCAAGGCTGGATATCGGAAAGCACAGCTTATTGATGTTCGAGAAGCAAATGAATTTGAAGGAGGGCATATTCTCGGCGCTCGCAATATACCTCTTTCTCAAATGAAAATGAGAATGAAAGAAATTCGCCCGGATAAGCCAGTCTATCTGTATTGCCAAAGTGGAATGAGAAGTGCACGCGTAGCTCAAATGCTGCACCGAAAGGGATATCGTGATCTTTATCATTTACAAGGCGGCTTTAAAAAATGGTCAGGACGTATTAAAGCGAAATAATGTAAACCGCAGTTTTTGCTGCGGTTTTTTTTAAAATGGATAAGAGGTGATAAGCCATGTTTTTAGAGTCTGTACAATTGAAAAGTAAAGCTTTTCGACACTATTATCCTTTTTCATTACCGATTTTTGACCAATTTCAGTCTATTAACTTTCAAAATCCTGTTACCATATTTATTGGGGAAAATGGTAGTGGAAAATCTACCTTTTTGCAAGGAATCGCAGCATCCTGTAATCTCCCGGCTGCAGGTGGAGCTGAAGTAAGTGACGATCCCGACTTCCTACATGCAAAGGAGTTAGCAGATTCCTTCCTTTTAAAATGGAAGGTGCAGACAAAAACAGGCTTCTTTTTAAGAGCAGAGGATTTTCTCTCATTTACAAATCGTATCAAACAAATGAGAGTAGAAGCGGAAAATGAGTTGAAATCGATAGAGGAAGAATACAAACATAAATCTGCTCATGCTAAATCCTTGGCATCTATGCCGCATAAACGAACGCTTCATGAACTACAACACCTCTATCAAAATGGCCTTGATACAAGATCCCACGGTGAAAGCTTTTTAGATTTCTTTCAAGCACGAATACGGCCAAACGGGCTCTATCTACTCGATGAACCTGAAGTACCTTTGTCTCCAATGCGTCAGCTTACATTTATAAGTATTCTCCTGGAAGCAATTCAAAACGGATCTCAATTCATTATTGTCACGCATTCACCAATATTAATGGGGATTCCTAATTCTGATTTATTTACTTTTGACTCGCATCCGCCTGTAAAAATTAACTACGAGGAAACAGAGCATGTTCAGATTACAAAACAATTTTTAGAATTCCCACAACGGTTTATTAAGTACTTATAGAAAAAGGCCTCTTCAAAGAGAGGCCTTTTCTTATGCTTTCATATATCTCAAAATCGGCTTACGCGCGGCTTGTGTTTCATCCAAGCGTTTGATGACTGTGTTATGTGGAGCCTCTTGAACGATCTCTGGATTCTCCTCTGCTTCCTTTGCAATTTGAATCATTGCATCAATAAAGGCATCAAGCGTTTCCTTTGATTCTGTTTCTGTCGGCTCAATCATCATACATTCTTCCACATTTAACGGGAAGTAGATAGTAGGTGGATGATAGCCAAAGTCTAGCAGACGCTTGGCGATATCTAATGTACGAACACCTAATTTCTTTTGGCGCTTTCCGCTCAATACAAATTCATGCTTACAATGACGATCATATGGCAGATCATAATATTCTGCTAATCTTCTCATCATGTAATTTGCATTTAATACTGCATATTCCGTTACTGCTTGTAAACCGTCCGGTCCCATTGTACGGATATACGTATAGGCTCTTACATTAATGCCAAAGTTTCCGTAGTAAGGTTTAACACGACCGATGGATTGTGGACGATCATAATCAAAGGCAAATTCGTCTCCTTTTTTCACGATCACTGGTTTTGGTAAGAACGGTATTAAATCTTCTTTCACACCGACAGGTCCAGAACCAGGGCCGCCACCGCCATGAGGGCCGGTAAATGTTTTATGAAGATTTAAATGTACAACATCAAAGCCCATATCTCCTGGACGTGCTTTCGACAATACCGCATTTAGATTCGCACCATCATAGTATAACTTCCCACCAGCACTATGCACTATCTCTGCCATTTCCAAAATATTTTCTTCAAAAAGTCCTAAAGTATTTGGATTTGTTAGCATTAAGGCAGCTGTATCCGGTCCAACTAAACTACGCAAATCATCTAAATCAACTAAACCATTTTCATTAGACTTTACTGTAACTGTTTCAAGACCTGCCACTGTCGCCGAAGCTGGATTCGTACCGTGTGCAGAATCCGGTACAATTACCTTTGTCCGTTGATTATCTCCATTTGCTTCATGGTATGCACGAATCATCATAAGTCCTGTCCATTCACCATGAGCACCTGCTGCAGGTTGAAGCGTAACCTCGTCCATACCAGTAATCTCAATTAAATGCTCTTGTAGATCATACAATAAACCTAAAGCACCTTGTATGGAGCTTTCATCTTGTAACGGATGTATATGGGCAAATCCAGGATAACGAGCCACAACCTCATTAATCTTCGGATTATATTTCATGGTACATGAACCAAGTGGATAGAAGCCGGAATCCACACCATGGTTTCGTTTTGAAAGAGCGGTATAATGGCGCATAATATCCAGCTCTGAAACCTCAGGTAAATTCGGTTCATCTTCACGAAGATATTCAGAAGGCAGATATTCTGCAAGATTGGTTTCCGGTACATCTAATTCCGGAAGACTGTAACCAACACGTCCTGGTTTCGTTAGTTCAAAAATTAGCGGTTGATCTGCATTATTCATGGCTATCCCCCAATTCCTCTACGAAGTTATCAATTTCCTCTTTTGTACGAAGCTCAGTCACTGCGATAAGCATGTGATTTTCCAACTGTTTGTAATCACGTCCCAAATCGTAGCCGCCTATGATGCCTTTTTGTAGAAGGCTTTGGTTCAATTGTTTTACTGGTTTTGAGAGTTTAATAACGAATTCATTAAAGCTTGGACCTGTAAAAGCAATTTCAAATCCCTTATTCTTTAATAGGTTCATTGCATATTGAGCTTTATGAATATTTTGCGCAGCCATTTCCTTTACGCCTTTTTTGCCTAAAGCTGTCATAGCAACGGATGCTGCAAGAGCATTTAATGCCTGATTGGAACATATATTAGAAGTTGCCTTATCGCGTCTGATATGCTGTTCCCTTGCTTGTAAGGTTAAAACAAACCCTCTTAATCCATTTTCATCAGTTGTTTGGCCAACTAAACGACCAGGTACTTTTCGCATTAATTTTGTTGTAACAGCAAAATAACCACAATGTGGACCACCGAATGCAGAAGGAATACCAAAAACTTGCGCATCCCCTACCACAATATCTGCCCCAAGTGAACCAGGAGAAGCTAAGACACCTAATGCAAGCGGATTGCTTGATACGACAAAAAGTCCTTTATATTGATGGGCAAGCGGTTCAAGTTCCTTTAGAGGCTCAATTTGGCCGAAGAAGTTCGGATATTGAACAATTACAGCAGCCACATCTTCGTCCATTTCTGCTTTCAAAGCTTCTAGGTTAGTTATTCCATTCTCATGAGGAATTTCCACTACTTCAATGTATTGACCTTTTGCATATGTTTTTAAAACCTCACGAGATTCAGGGTGTACCGTTTCAGAAATAATGACTTTCTTTTTCTTCGTTTGACCGCAAGATAACATCGCTGCTTCTGCAAGCGCAGTCCCACCGTCATACATAGAGGAATTGGCAACATCCATACCTGTAAGTTCGCAAATCATTGTTTGAAATTCAAAGATTGCCTGTAATTCCCCTTGAGAAATTTCTGGCTGATAAGGTGTATATGCTGTATAAAACTCGGACCGTGAAATAACATGATCCACAATAGTAGGAATATAATGATCGTATACACCTGCTCCTAAAAAGGAAACATTTTGTTTTAAATCTGCATTTTTAGAAGCTAACTGGGTTAGCTCTTTTAATAAAGCTGTCTCTGATTTAGCATTCTTAATATTATATTGACCTTTAAAATGAACTTTTTCCGGAATGTCCTGGAATAATTCGTCCACTGAGTCTACTCCTATTGTTGCCAGCATCTCTTTTTGATCTTGCTCGGTCATCGGTAAATAACGATGCGTAGTCATGTATCGGTTCTCTCCCATCCTATTTTTTTGCCTTTTTATAAAATGGTGTTGGTACAACTTTTGCTTTTAATAATTTTCCGCGTATTTCTATTTCTACCTCTTGCCCTATTTCGCTGTATTCGGTATTTACAAGAGCCAGCCCAATATTGGTTTTGAAAGTAGGAGATTGTGTTCCAGAGGTTACTTCTCCAACCTCACTATCATTTACAAATACCTTGTAACCATGTCTTGGTATGCCACGGTCAATCATTTCTACTCCGACAAGCTTGCGCAGTAAGCCAGCTTCTTTCTGCGATTGCAAAGCAGCTTTGCCAATAAAATCTGCTTCCTTTCCTACCTTCACAGCAAAGCCAATGCCAGCCTCTAATGGTGATATATCAGAGGAAAGCTCCTGACCATATAAAGGAAGTGTTGCCTCAAAACGAAGTGTATCCCTTGCTCCTAAGCCACATGGAAGTACACCATCTTCTTTGCCGGCATCCAATATCGCCTTCCAAAGCATTACAGCATCTTCTTTATTGCAATAAATTTCAAATCCGTCTTCACCTGTGTAGCCAGTTCTTGAAACTAGTGCAGTCACACCGTTCAATTCAACATTTGGAGAAAATTTAAAAAACTTAATTTCTGATAATTCCTTGTTTCCAACAAGTTTCTGAAGGATTTCCTCTGCCTTCGGACCTTGCAGTGCAAGCTGAGCTAACGAATCAGAAATATTTTCAAGAACTACATCGCCGCTTACATGGTCCAGTAGCCATGAAAAATCCTTTTCAATGTTTGCCGCATTCACAACCAGCAGATAATCCTCATCAGAATTTTTATAGACTAATAAATCATCTACTGTACCGCCATTTTCATAGCACATTGCCGTATACTGTGCACCGCCATCCGCTATTTTCGAAACATCATTCGTCATCATTTTTTGTAAAAACGCTAAACTATCTTTTCCTTTTACCGTAAATTCACCCATATGGGAAACATCAAATAATCCAGCTTTTGTTCTAACAGCTTCATGCTCTTCCTTAATGCTTGAAAACTGAACTGGGAGCTCCCACCCTCCAAAATCAATTGTTTTTCCGCCATACTCTTTATAAACGTCAAACAATGGTGTCCTTTTTAATGACATTGTTATTCCCCCTTATTTGATAGTAAATCTTATTATGCCACCTTTAATGTAAGAAGGCATAAAAATGGACAGAGAAACTCCTTAAAAAGTTCCTCTGTCCTGTAACCTGAAAGTTTACCATTCTCATGGTTTTCCTCTTGGGTGGCTTCAAAAAGTAAGCGCTCTCCAGAGATGCGTCAAACAAGAGTCTTTTTGCCTGAGAGATTCACAACTTTCGTTATTTGCTCCTTCGGCGCTGCCGACATCTTTGGCAGTCTCTCCCCTTGTTCTCATTCGCCTATATTTAATTAAAAAGTGGGCATACTAAGAAATAACGAAAATGTCATGCTTAACAATATGTTCAAGCTATTTTCATCCTATCATTAAACACTTCATTCAGCAATCAATTTTTATAGTATATTAAGATAATTTTTCATCTATTAAATAGGCTGTTTTAAAAACATTGTTGCTTTTGGTGAACGTAACCAAATTACACATTTACATTGGTTCAAAATCCGTAATGTTCTTACTAAATGATGCCCGGAAACCAAGTCTATATTAGGATTGCAAACTTTTAAATTTTAAACAATACATGCGAAAACAACCATTAAATGGCATTACTGAGCATAATTAAGGAGTGGCAATATGACGGTCAATATTGAATTTGATCAGGCTTGGGGCGAGGAATTATCCAATCGTTTTCATAAGGACGGTCCATGGGGTAATTGGGAGCTCTATAAGCTAGCAGTTGAAATGGAAAAACATATTATTATCCCTGAATTTGAAGGGCTTCAAGCGCCGAAGCATTTAGCAAATTTGAAACCATTACCTCATCAATTAGAGGTTGCAAGACAGGTAGTTGAAAATATGAATGGTAAAGCAATCCTAGCAGATGAGGTCGGCCTTGGAAAAACAATTGAGGCGGGATTAATCCTAAAAGAATATATGATTAGGAAGCTTGTGAAAAAGGTGCTCATCTTAGTGCCAGCATCCCTAGTATCACAATGGGCATTTGAACTAAATACGAAGTTCCATATACCTGCTGTCGCTCAAAAGAAAAGCTATGTATGGGATCAATTCGATTGTGTTGTATCATCCATCGATACAGCTAAGAGAAGTCCGCATCGGGAAAAAATATATGATCAAAATTATGATCTAGTTATTATCGATGAGGCGCATAAGCTTAAAAATCATAAAACAAAGAACTATGAATTTGTACAAAATCTTAAAAAGAAATTCTGTCTGTTATTAACAGCAACTCCCATTCAAAACCGGATCGATGAAATTTTTCATCTAGTTTCATTATTAAAGCCTGGTCATCTCGGAAATCAAACAGGATTTATCGAAAAATTTAAGAACGGCGATCGAAATATTAAAGATGATAAGCATTTGAATGACCTCGTGAATAAGGTTATGATTCGCAATCGCCGTTCAGATACGGGAATTGAATGGACAAAGCGGCATGTGAAAACTGTGCTCATTGAATTTACCAAAGAAGAAAGAGAGCTTTATACAGCTATTGATATTTTAAAGCAAAATGATGATTATTTTTCCAGTGCCGGATTTACCATTATGACACTGCAAAGGGAAGCATGCAGCAGCAGAGAAGCCGTATACTACACATTAAAAAACATGCTCCAAAAGAGAGAAAATCCAACACCTGCATTCGAGGAAAAAATAAAGTTCCTTATTCAGAAAATCGAGGCAGTTAAGCAAAATTCCAAGGCCGAAAAAACACTTGAGCTCATAAAGCAAATTAATGACAAGGTCATTATTTTCACAGAATACCGGGCAACCCAACTCTATTTGCAATGGTTTCTAAAACAACATGGAATAACCTCTGTTCCATTTCGCGGGGGCTTTAAACGCGGCAAGAAAGATTGGATGAAGGAACTATTTCAAAAGCATACACAGGTTCTCATTGCAACAGAGGCGGGAGGCGAAGGAATTAATTTACAATTTTGTCACCATATGATTAACTTTGATCTACCATGGAACCCAATGAGGTTAGAACAGAGAATAGGACGTGTTCATCGCCTTGGGCAAGAGGAAGATGTTCATATATATAATCTGGCAACGAAAAATACAGTGGAAGACCATATCTTAAAGCTATTATATGAAAAAATTAATTTATTTGAACGGGTTATCGGAGAATTGGATGATATTCTTACACGCCTGGAATTTGGCAAATTAGAGAACCATTTAAAGGATATCTTTCAAAATTCTAAATCAGAAGGCGAAATGAAGATTAAAATGGAAAATTTAACAGAAATGATTCAATTTGCAGAAAGTATTAAAGATAATGAGGAGGGATTGATGCATGCAGCAAGCGGAAATTCATCAATTTCTTGAACGCTATTTCACTGCCAATGACTGTGAATTACTAGAGAATCACCCTGGATATTTGACTGTTCAGTTAACCATTGATATGGATAAAGAACTGATGAATCGACCTTTTTATTGGCATTATCTTGAGAAAACTGGCGGCATCCCAAATCCCGCCAAACTCACCATCATAACCGATAAAAGTAAAGCTCCGGATGAAATCAAAGGAGAGATGATTCATTTCGGCGCTCCCCGACTTCATCAAATATTCCAATCGACCAAAGACCTTGCGGGATATATTCGTTTGTATGAAGAAACAAAAGTGACTCAACATCAGCAAAGGCCATTATATCCATGGCTAGGTGTGAACATTAAAGTTTCATACCAGTGCGACAGGAAGAGGGATATATTTCGGTCATTTGGTCTTAACATGATTAATGGCGCATTGGTAGAGAATTTTCAGAAGCATCTACTAGAAAAAAAACTAACTCCAAAAATACCTGATTTGTGTTTTACACTTTCTCCCATTATCATGCCGAAAAGCGGAGTGAACAGAATTGAATCCTATCTACAACAAGAAATTCTTGGTGAAGATCACAGTTGGGCAGAACAAGCAAAACAAAGATGGGAGGAGGATTTAGCATTATTAGATCACTTTTATGAAGATTTGGAAGAAAAACCTGAGAGCTATTTTATTGAAAAAGAAGCACTACGCGAACAATATGAACCGGTAATCAAAATCGAAATTATTAATGGAGGACTATTTTATTTAAATACATCCACTATAAAATAAAAAAGGAAAAAGAAGAGTATGCAGATTGTTGCCTCTTCTATTTCCTTTTAAAAATCATCCATATAGCCATTGGAATCATTCCAAACCATCTGTTCAAAAATGGAGATTTCTCCATTTTTCTTTGCATTCGAATTTCTTTCCTAGTTGTTTTCGGCATATCAAAATGCTTTACAAAAGTTTGGGTAATGTATTTTATATAATCATTAGTGGACATTTTTGCACACCCCTTTTTCCATTGAAGTGTGCCCACAATCGCACTATTTTATTCTTTTGAGAATTTCCTCTACGGTTTCTGGAACGGTTAGAAAGGATGTATCAATCGTAAAACTGGCCGCTTCCTCATAATAAGGCATTCTTAATTCAAATAATGCCTTCACTTCTTCTAGCTTTTTATTCATTAAAAGTGGTCTAGAAGTATCATTTTGTAGTCTCTTCATGATAATTTCAATATCACATTGAAGAAATACGGATACACCGCTTGACTTTATCAACTCTCGATTACCCTTTCGCAGGATAATTCCTCCGCCAGTTGTAATAATGGCATTCATATTTTTGGTGTTTGTTAATATTTCCGATTCTTTATCACGGAAATAATGCTCCCCTTTTTCTGAAAAAATTTCCGGTATTCTTTTTCCTTCCTGTTGCTCGACAAGATGATCCGTATCGAAAACGGAAATATCGAGAACATCAGACAATTTTTTTCCTATCGTCGTTTTTCCTGCACCCATAAAACCTATAATATAAAGTGGAAACATTCTTTCGAAATTCTCCTCTCACATTTCTATCCATTTAGTAATACTTTTTCGATAATGGTCATACACTAATTCATTTTTCGTTTCTTGTCCATAAGAAAGATTTGTTTCTAGAATGATTCGGTATTTATGTTCATCCAGAGATTCTATCCTATATGAAACAGTGCCTTCCTCAAATGATAACATACCATGATCTTGTATAGATTGATTTTCAATATGATTGATTAGTGTTTTCAAACCTAAAATCATTATACTGTTCCTAATATAATATCCTTTTGCCTCATGTATATAGCGTGACTCTGATACATAAATTTGGACAGAAGAAACGAATACAAAAAACGCAAGAAAAGAAAGCATTAATGTAAAAGGCAGGATATATCCCTTTTCATTTTTCATTTTTCGTTTCCTCCATGCTTTGATTTTCTGTAATCGAAGACGAAAAAAAAGAAAATGCGGCAGTTTCCATACGATCATTTGTAAAATGAACGATTAATTCCATTTTGTTATCATGAATCAAAAACTCCGCATTTTTTACCTTTTGCAGCACAACCTCATGTCCAGAATCATGTACCCTTCTTCTTATCAATGAACCATATTGTTCATACGTTACCTTTTCCCCATTCACATACAATATGAGCTTATCCCCTGCTACTCCAACATCACTACTATTTCTTATCTCTTTTCTAAGCTGCATTAAAAAGGTATTCCATTCAAATGTTACCTCTGTGGATAAGGATTGATTGATATGGCTGAAACCTTTAATGATAAGCGGGAATATTCCTAAAATCGTAACAACAATCATCAGTACAAAAATGGATTCTACTAAGGTAAAGCCGCCTTCATTTCTCCATTGCGGAAATACAGGCTTGTCTACTTTCATAAAAAACACATACCTTCCAATTTCCATTATTAGTTGTTGCATTTAGATTGTATAAGGTCCCATCTAATGTTTTGCTGTCGGAGAAAATAGTGTCGTCAATCATTAGTTGTTCCGCTGCCTCATATAAAAACCGGTATGCGACCAGGGTTTCTTTATATTCCTGAAGCTTCACTATCGTCTGAAACATTAGAGGGAATAGGATGCATGCAACGATAATGATTGCTCCAAATGAAACTAGCCCTTCAGCAATGGTAAACCCCTTTTCATTCTTGAACACGAAACCTTCCCCTTCCAATATTAAATATCAATGAAAATGTTCGCCCATTTATCTGGAATGAAAGTTTCCCGAACTTACTGATATTCCCATCCGGTAAAATAGTAAAGGAATTAAAGGTTCCTCCATTCATCAATGTTACAGATGATGTCCATAACCGATTAACAATGACTTTCCCTTTTCCTGCTTTCATTACATAACGATTGTCCATTGGATAAAATTGTACTGAAACAGGCTCCTGCCTATTAACCGCATATGTTTGGGCGTAATAGAGATCTGCTTCTAACTGTGATATTATCAATTTCTTCTCCATTGCATTTTTTAATGGTTTAAAAATCGCCATACTAAAGGAAAGAAATATAGTGAAAAGAAGTAGGACAATTAACACTTCTACCATAGTAAAACCTTTATTTCCAAAGTTAGCTTTCAAGAACTTTTATCCTCCGAAACCTTTCCGTCTTTGTCAATAATAATGGAATTTCCATTAGAGCATTTTGCTCTGCTTTCCTGCAAAAACCCTTTGTTTACCAATTCATTGACACTTGCCGGATACGTATGAAATTCCATTTCATATGCTTCTACCTGACCTTGTACCATATTTACGAATGCTTCACACCCTTTATTATTGATACTTTTGCTGTGCTTTGTGATATTTGGAATAGCAACAAATATTAAAATGGTGATAACCAAAAGAACCACTAACATTTCAATTAACGTAAAAGCTTTTTGGCTTTTAGTGTATTTCATTGAATTTCCTCCTTATATGGAATCCAACATATCAAACATCGGCAGCATAATAGACATATAGACTGCAAGTACTAATAGACCGACAATGATGAACATAATTGGCTGTAATAATTTAAAAACCTTTTCCATTTTGTCTTCCATTAGCCCAAGGCAATAGCGACTAAAAAAAAGCATTTCTTGATCTAGTTTTCCATTTTTTTCACCATGTTGAATGATGGAAATTAACTGTTTATCATAGAACGAAAACTTCTTAAGAGAATCGGAAAAGGAAAGACCTACTGTTAAATCTTTGCGGATGATCTCTGCAACGTTTTTTAACAAAGGACGATAATTTTGTGATGCTATGCAAACTAGTATCTCATTAATGGAAAAACCGCTCTGCAGTAAAAAACTGCATTCCCTTGCTAAGAATTGACTGTTGAATAATTTATAATATTGTTGAATGATAGGAATCCGGGCAATCCACTCTGCCCTTTTTATTGGAGGCCATTTTTTAAAGAAAATATAGGAGACTGGAATAAATAAGAAAACACTTACGGAAAAAACGAAGAAATACCGAGGGCCATTCTCCATGATTACGGCAAAAAATTGAATAACTGATGAGGGGTGATAATCTAAAGATGTGTATAAATCAGTAAATTGCGGAAGTAAGATGTTTTTTAGCATAAAGAGAATAAGGATAAGTATTCCAACTAGAACAAGTGGATATTGTAATAATTTCCATAAAGTTTTTCGTTCTTTATCCCTTTTTAATAAGTACTTACCAGCCTCCGCCAAGGCAATAGCAAGATTTCCATGTTTTTCAGCAAAGTAAATTTGAGCGCAAGCCTTCTTATCAAATTGTTCCTCGCTAAATATTTCATGGATGGCTATTCCTTCTTGAAACTTCTTTAACATATTGCTGGTCAGAGAATAGATATTTTTATCTATCCTTCCTAGAAATTCGATTGCCTCAGCCAATGAAAAACCATTTTGAAGCATTTCCCCAAGCCTAGTTAAAAACATACCTTGATCCTTTAGTTTTCTCCTCTTCCGATTCAAAAACCCAACGATCATATTCCTGTTTAGAGATATATCCAAGAGCAATCCCCTTTCTTAAAGTTTCTTTCAATGTGGAGTAATGATATGGAGCTGCTTCTCCATTTACCTCACTTAATACTTGTCGCAAAATATTTCCATGAAGAAGCTCGTAAACAGCTACTCTTCGTTTATTATGATAGTGTGAGCAATATTTTGAACAATTTTCTCCGCAAAAAGGACACATAAGTGTGACAAGCCGTTGTGCTGTAATGCCTATTAATGTTTGCTCAATCTCATTTTGTTTAATACCAAATTCCAATAATCGATATATCGCTCCTTTTGCATCCCTTGTGTGCAATGTGCTTAACACCAAGTGCCCTGTTAATGCTGCACGAATAGCTATTACGGCCGTTTCTTGATCCCGTATCTCCCCTAGGATAATGATGTCAGGACTGTATTGTATTATTACATTGGTTTCATCCGATTAACGATAAACTCGAAAATCCTTATATATCAATGGTTTTAAACAAAACACCCCTCAATTTTTAAATATAGATTCACCCTAGTTAACACTAGTGTGTGAGCATTTTGGTGGTCAAGTGGTCAATCGCTTGACCTTTTTTTATTTATACAGTTCACTTTCTAACTTCGCTTCCTTTACATACATTAAAGAAAGTCGGAATAATATTCTTACCATTTGGTCATTGCTGATATTATTTTCAATTTGAATATCTACTAATTTATCGATTAATAGAGCTGTTATACTTTGTTCATTCATACTGCTTTCCCCACCTGTTCTAATACCTTTACGAATAAAGGTGATAATTGAATTAATACATATCCTAATCCTGCGTTTTGAATCATGCTCCAAGCTTTTTCGGAATTACCTAATATAAAGAAGAAACAACCACCGACCATTACTACGGAAGCTACCGGAAGTGAAATTGCTACTAATATATCGACTAACGGATCCAATGCATGAGCCAACGTTCTTAATGCTGTATCGCTAATATATTCACTTGCTCCAACTTCAACAACAGGTCCTACTGGAATCGTTGTGGATGTAGTTGCCAATGCTTTGAACCCAGCTACTGCTAGACTAGCTGCGCCAACTCCTCCTGTAAGTAATAAAGGAATACCAATGACACTCGCAATACTCGCTGAACGTTTTACAATCTTTTGTTTTCTTACTTTATATTCCTCTCTAAACGATCCATCCATAAAAGCATTAAATTTAATGGATTTCGCTTTCATTATTCTCCCTCCTTATCGAATATCGTCGATACTATAGACTATACAAGGTAACTCTTTACACAGTTCTTTCAGTTGATTTTTTCGGTTCTCTGTTGTGGTAAGCCATATTAATTTCGGGAAATCCTTAGATAATTTAAAAAGTGTTATATATCGGTTTATTTTCGCCTTGTTTTCTTTCATGTTTTGTTTATGATCTACTTCTAAGCAGTACCTTTTTCCATTTGATACATACAAAGCATCACAAGTAACGGAATATTTATCTAACTTTATTTTAATTTCGTTCCTCCAGTTGGAAGGGAATCCTGCATAGATATAGAAGTCATTTCTCATAATGATGTGATTCACATAGTTTGTTTTTCTTCGAATCTTATTACAACTTACATACTCCCTTCCTTCTTTGTTTAAATAATAAATGGTTGAATATTCTTCTCTAAAATTGGATAGATAAGGTGATAGTGTGCTAAGGATACGGTTTGTGTTTCTTGGTTTTCCGAGTCTGTGGATTTTAGAGAGTTGATCGCGGTTAAGATAATCGAGTTTCTTCAAAGATAAGAGTATCGCTTCTTGTCTTTTGCTTAATGGTTTCAACCTTTTTCACTCCTTTATCTATGATGTGAGGTTTGATAGTATCTTTGATGTCTTTAGGTGTGATTAAAGGAGTTTGTATGATGGTTTTTTGATCAGCATTTTGGTAAATGGCTCTACCTTTTATTTTTGGTAGTTTTTCTGCTCCATCACCATCCAAAACAACTCTTGATGCGATAGCCGATTGAACTCGAAAGCAAAGTTTTGCATCGCTATTTTGTTTACACTGGCGGGGAATTACATCACCTGTTGGATATTGAGTTGCTAAGATTTGTCGAAACCCTAATGATGCTCCTAGTCTTGAAATCTGACTCATATACTTCTGACATTGTTTTTTTAGCGCTTTTTCCTCACTAGTTACTGCTTCATCTGGATTCAATTCTCCGACTTCGTCTATGATGACAAAGTGACGTTCGACAATTCCAGCATCCTGGACTTTTTTCTTTCCTGCTTTACGTAAAATCTCTTGTTTATACCTCATAATGTTATAAGCGTTTTCTAATGTCTCTAGCGCTTCCTCTGGCTCGTATGCGATGGAAATAGTTTGGTTAATACTTTCGTAGTCGCATAACTCTACACCGCCTTTTAGGTCGATTAAATGGAATTTTACGTTATTTGGTTGTTGCCTTATTAATGATGTGATTATACAGTTAATCAGGTTTGATTTACCGTACCTAGTAGCCCCTCCTAATGCTAAGTGTGGTATTTGTTCAAAATCGTGATATACAGGTTCATTTTTTTCTCTTGTTATTCCAAAAGGAACTCTCCATCCATTACCTTCTCCTAACGATATTTCACTTGGCATCGGATCATTATAGACTCTTATAATTAAAACACCATCATAGGATAGCTCTATTTCCTTCCTGTTCTTTAGCTTTTTTTGATATAGACTTTTTATATTAGCAATGATATTACGATCTAATTTAAGGCCTTTTAAGTCTCTAAATTCCATCTTGATAATACGTGAGTTAAGTCCATCCTCTATATGATTTTGTTTTGCTACATAATCCTCGAAACTTCTTCCTAAAGGAATACGATAACGATATTCTGTGCCCCATTCATGATTACGTTTTTTTAATAACTGTGCTGTATATGTTTCTTTACCGTCTTTGACATTCAAACCGGTTAGTGAAAATATTTTATTGATTTTGTTTGAATCATTCCCCTCCCCGCTTTTCGATAAATACGCTTTTAATCCAATCCATCCCATGACTAATGTGGTGAGTGCTTCGAAAATCATTCAAATTCACTTCCTTTCTGCGCCACCTCATTGAAATTACGAAGTAATTGTTACTACCATCAGGAATAGCAAAATCACCTCTCAATCGCTAGATAGGAAAGAATCGGGAATATGCTTAATTGCTATACTGCGATGGTATTTGATAAAGCATATTAAGATAATGATTGTCTAATAACGAAAATCAAAATTTAATTTTGATAATTTATCAAATTTATTTTTGAAAGGTATTTTTCAAATATTATCGAATACTTTGTTAGGTGATGATAATGAAACTGAAAAGTAATATCGGGAAACTAATCGACGAATCTCCATATAAGAGAGAATACCTTAAGAGGAGATACAATAAAACTGCAACTACTATAAGTAATTGGTGTACAGGTAGAACGTTCCCGACCGCGCCAGAACTATTCGATCTAGCTCATTTGTTAGGTGTAAAAGTCGATGATTTATACGAAAGAGGTGAAACGGATGAAGGTAACTATAATTGAAGGTCCTCATTTTGATGAAGCTATTCAAAAGTGTTATGAATACATATTAGAATTATATTGGAAGAAATTACAAATAAGTGAACGTGAGAAATAGCGATATACGATTGGAGTAATTCAAATGCAAATACACATCGAGATACACGTACGTTCGGAGAGTGGTGGAGGAATATTATTTTTCTCTAATCCATATGTGAAGATGAAGAATTATAAAGTGGATCCAGACAAAGAAGCAGCAAGGTGGGCTTATGTTCGAATACGTGAAACGGAATTACAAATGAGTCGAAGTTTGGAGATTGAAAAGGTTATTTATAATGGAGACCGTAACATTACCGAAGAAACGAAGTTGTGTAGAGAGGAATTTGACTTATCGGAGTGGAGGCAAGAAGGATATATACAATAAATGTCGAATATATCCACTGATACAAAAAAGGGGGAAATAGAATGAAAAAGAAAAGTATAGTTCTTGTTGCTGCAGTCTTATTTTTATCGGTAGTCTTTGGGAATACCAGTTATGCGAAGTCTACCGCTAAGAAAATAACTGCTATCTTTGGTAGTTACCTTGTTAAAGTTAGTGGCAAAAAACAAAATACCACTACTTTAGCAAATGGATCAACAGTATATGTTCCAATAAACGAATTGTCAAAGTTAACAAATGCTACTGTTAAAAAGTCCGGAAATACTTATAACATAACTCCTGGAGTACCACAGAAGAATGTAGATGAAATGAAATTTATGGTCAACATAATGAATCAATATCAACGTTTAGATGATTTAGGTGATTTTATCATAACCATGTCTAGAGGTTTTGAAATCGCTAAGGATAGTATGATA
This sequence comes from Bacillus sp. FJAT-49736, assembly GCF_018343615.1. Classification (GTDB taxonomy): domain Bacteria; phylum Bacillota; class Bacilli; order Bacillales; family Bacillaceae_C; genus Margalitia. The sequence goes on from NZ_JAGYPI010000001.1 coordinate 1,760,354, forward strand.
TCAAATGGTACAAGAACTGAATTGGATAGTAAGTTAGTGAATTATGATTCTGTTATCGATGAATATAACGATCAGTTAAAAATGGTTAACGCAATGCAAAAACAAGCAAAAACAAAAAACTATTCGTACACTAGTGATTTCGCGCAAATGAACATTATATTAAACGATTATTATCGCGCGTTTGATGATTTAGATGCAGCAGTTTCTAGCCTAGAAAACTATTATAAAACTAAGAATGACAAATATATCGATGATTTTTATAATAATACCGATAGTGCTTGGGATAACTGTTATGCAGGTAAAAATATTTCCTCAACAGGTTATTTTAAATTATACGGTAAGGTATTGAAAAAATAAGCCCTTCAATTGAAGGGCCTTTTTATTACACAATAAAAGGATTATATCCTTTCTTCTTCAATTCATCGACTAACTTCTGTGCATTATTTTTATCTGAAAAAGCACCTACTTGAACTCTATGAAGTTTATCGTCACTTTTTGGTTGTTCTTTTGGTGCTTCCTGCTTTGGGACTTTCAATTTGAAGAAAGAGACAAAAGCCTGGAATACTGCTTCGGCATATTTTTCTCGGAATGCATCTGATTTCAATAATTCAGCTTCGTCTTTATTACTCATGAATGGACCTTCTTGTAAGATTGCCGTCATGTGTGTTTCTCTCACAATATGAAGGTCTGCTGCTTTAACTCCCCTATCCTTAAGTCCTGTAGCTTTCACAACGCTTTTCTGTACCTCTGCAGCAAAGGCAACCGCTTCCTTTGGCTTAGTGGTATAGGTGTATGTTTCGAGTCCTCCTGCGCTATTCCAAGAGTTATAGGCAGCGTTTGCATGTTGAGAGTAATAAACATCAGCTTTCCATGCGTTCGCTTTGTCTGTACGTGTTTTGAGAGGAACATCAGTTTTCCCTGTTGGATCGTCAGTCCTTAAGATTTCCACACCTTGGCATGTTTTCAACTTGTTAATGAGTTTTGTGACTACTGCACTGTTAAACTCCCATTCATGTAAAGAATTATCAGGAGTACGTTTACCAGGTGTATTTAATCCGTGTCCAGCACAAATTGCGATTTTCATTATTCGCCATCTCCATTTACTTTAGATTTATCGAAATACTTGGTAAGGAACTTTATATTAATCCCAATACGACTTAGATTCTCGACAATACTCATACCTTCATAAGCGACAATCAACCCAATACCAAGCTTAATAATGTACCCGTTTGCGCTTACATAAGCATCCATGAATACTAAAAAAGCGAGTGCTACGAATAGCCCCACTTTGCGAATTAACCCTATATAACTGATGGATGAATTGAGTTTCTTTTCAACTGCAGCCGCCAATAAACCTGTAATCACATCGAATAAGATAAAGGCTAGAGCAACATACCATATGTTTCCCACCACTGTTGTAATGTCAAAATTATTTAAATGTATCATTGTAAACACTCCTCATCAAATAAAAAGAGAGCTGAATATCAGCCCTCTTTGGTTTCTCTTCTAAATATTAATCTATATACAATAAATCCTATACAATACAGTATTAATGCCCAAACTGAGTAACTATAATAATTTGGTGCATAAGCTTTCACGATGCTTGGAGTACATAGCAAAATCAAAAACAACGCGAAAAATATGGCTAATTTAAACCCTTCATAATACCACAAAGCAAAGAAACCCTTTATTCCCTTCCCTAACTGAAATAGAAGTGTGAGAACGACTATAACAGCGAAAATCCATGCGATTATTTCTAATATCATTTCACACCTCCTCACTTCAGACTAATTACCAAAAATTATAACCTTTTTCCAGCAGAAATAAAATCATTTTTTCACACTATTCATAATTTCAATGAACTTTTGTAACTTTTCTTCATCAGAAAGTTTTTGATTTTTCTCTACTCTAGTGATTTTTCCTTTTAAAGCAGGTTTATTTTTTGCTATTCTCAAGAAGTTGTATAAGTCTGCCTGTTCTGTCTTTCCTAACCTCTTATAAATGCCAGTTTGTGTCTCATTTAACGGAACTCTATTGTTATCATAATATGCTTTTGCATCAGAAGTAGCACTTGGTCCGAATAAAGGAAGCTTAACTTTTTCGAATGTATTCGGATTAATTGGGTACATTAATTTTTCTTTTGGACCTTTTGCAATTGGATAAGGTAGTGGATTGTTTCCTGGAACATACACACCTTTATTAATTAGAGCATCCAGTCCTTTTGATGTTTTACGCATTTGTGATGCTCCAAAAGGTAACGCAACATAAGCAGGATCTTCAAAAGCTTTCGATAAAACCAGTCCACTTCCATAACGGTTAGGATTTCTTTCGCCGAATGCATCTTTAAACTTTACATCCGTAAAAGGTATTTTCTTTTCGGTATTAACCATTTGTGTCAAAATGTTACCGCCAGGAACGTTTCCGATTGTCTCCCCTGCCAGTGATGCTAAAGCATGAAGTGATTTTTGGCCAACTGTACCATCCTTCTTCATGTATCCTTCAATAATGGCATCTATAGGGTCAAAGGAAACACCGCTACTTCCTCGAATTTCTTCGGCAGCTTTGTTTATTCCGTAGGATGCTACTAGAGCTGTAATGATACCTGCAGCATCTTTCTTACCAACCATATCACTTAAAACTTTCCATTGGTTTCCTACCTCTAAGGTAAATGGCGCAAACACTTGGAACGTCTTAGCTTTTTGTAAAAGAGGAACTTCTCCGATTCCACGACCTGCAACGGTTTTTCTTGTTTCGTAATCGGCATATTTGATAGCGTCTTTGATGCCCTCTTTTTTCGCCTTGTTATACATCGAATTCCAGATAAAACGAGTTGCCTGTTGATCAGCAGTTTCCATCGCCCATACAGCAAATTTCTTAGGTTGTTGAATTAATTTTTGGTCGAAACGTCGGAAAAGATGGTCTTGATAGCGTTCTTTCATGAAGGTAGATTGATAAATCGGATCCGTTTTTTCTCCATGAAATAACTCTTTGGTTGTTTGCTTGAGAGTATCTTTTAAGCCTGGTAACGAGCTCCACTTTGCTTTCCCGATACCCCACGGTAAGTTACCGTACTGTGCCACGACTGTTCCGAGATTACCAAGAATCATATTACTTCTCACACGACTGTTTAGCCAGTTAACCGCTTTCCATGTTCCTCCCCTGCCGAGTACCTTTTGTGCTAATCGGTCATAAGGATTCGTCTTACCCGCTAAGTCATTGGCATTATCTACAAGCGCTTCAATAAGTTTATTCGCATTTTTAGAGTCTACAGTCGCATTTGCTATATCTTTTGCTGTTCCTCGTAAGACAGGTATCACCGGGTCTACATTGATAGAATGAGAAGCAGCACGAACATATTTTAAATATCCGCCTACCGCATCGCTTTTATATGGCCCAATTCCTCGTTTTTGCATAAATCCTTGCCATTTGCTTTTAGGCTGTGTATAAGGCGATAATCCTTCTAGTCTTGGGTCGATATTAGCAGGATTGGAGAATAGATTCTTTACCCCTTCAAATCCGTTCAACTCATTAAAATGATGGTAGTAGTCATTCCGTTTGGGTACCATTTTTTCTGGATTGTTAGGATATATTTGACTTCTTACGCTGTTTACTTGTTCAATTAAATTATCGTATTTTTGACGGAAAAACTTATCTGCTTCTACAATGTTCTGCCACTTGTTAGGACTTTTCAGTTTCAGTTGTTCAATGTTTATAGCATTCAATTCTTCCAGAGAAAGTGTATTCGGGTCAATTCCTTGTTTTCTTAAATACTTTTTAGCTAATGTTTTTTCCCCAAAGTCTTGTACAAGAGCAGATTCCTTAGAACCATTTTTGATACCGAGTCCTTTTACTACTTTGCTATACAAATCATTCGTTTCCTGCTCGATATGTGCAACATATTTTTGTTTAGCTGTATCTAAAGAATTGCGGATTGTATCTCCTTGAGCTTTCGGGAGTCTATCTGCTAATTCATAGATATTTTTTGTACCTACTTGAAACTGTCTAATATCCTTTATTTCTTTAAACGGATCATTCGGCTTAGCTTCTTTCGGAGGTGCAATAGCCTCAAGAGGATTCTCATTTAATCTCTTTAATTTACCGCCACTATCTACTAATTTCTCCGCAGTACTGGCAACTTCATTTTTAGCAGGGAGAATATTTTCAACTAGATTCTGCAATCCGTTTGTTTTGTTTGGAGGTTCTAACCTAGAAATACCCATTTTCTTCATAGCATTATTAGAAGCTAGCTTCCGATTCCCTAACTTATCCCAAACATCAGCAGTATTTATTTCTGTCTGTTTTGGTGCATTTTCCGCAGTTGCTTTTAACCGTTTAATTAACGTATCGAGTGATGGTTCATCTGGATAAAAAGCCTTTAATTGTTCTTTTACTCTTGGGTCACTATCTAAAAATGCTTTTAAGTCTTTCTCCTTAACTGATGGTTGCTTTAACATTTCCCAAATAGGTTTTCTTGGATCTGTAATCTCATGCGGATTATTCTTATCTAATCCCAATAACTTTTTAGCATTATTCGAAACAGGCTTTCGGTTAAAAATGATATTATTTGCATTCAAAACAGGCTGCTTTTTCTCATTTTTATATGCTAAATCTACTAACTCATTCAAAATAACAGGTTCATCGTAATGGGCAAATTGTGACCATAAATCATTTAATGCTTCCTCTGAAAGTTTATTAGTATCATAATTTTTGTTTACATAGGCAGCGAAATCCTCATAACGCTTCTTCCAGTAGCTGCTTGGTGCGTGTGCTACTTTATCATAAGTAATTTCTGCACCATATTGGTTAACAGGTGTTAAATCTTCTGTTTGTTTTCCGTAAGAGAAATCAGGCATTTTCCGTTCGGTTGGTAATTGTTTTAATCTGTCTATTAGTCCACCTTCAATGGTTGGTTTGCTATTTGAAAAGTCAGGTAAACTCCTATTGCTAGGTAAATTATTCAATATTCCTCTAAGACCTGTAAATGGTTGATTTTCATTCAGAATTTTTTCCAACTCTTTTGGCATTTTTGGAATAGGACTTTGCAAACCTTTAGGCTTTTGGAATAATGCGTTTATATCTCGTTGTATAGGCTCTGATATGTGTTTTCCCGTTGAATAGTCTGGCAATGTACGTTCAGGAGATAAAGCTCGCAAACGGTCTGCTAAACTGCCATGAATCGGTTTAGATGTTGGCAAATCCGTTTTATGACCTGTTAGGATGTTATCAATCACTTCTTTTTGAGTCGGTAACATATTTTTTATTGCTCTTTCAGAAGCGTTTTTTAGAATCTGATTACCGCCGACTAGTAACGGATCAGCTACACCGCCTAATCCTGCATTCAATAAGATGGTTTCTGCATCATCTTTTAAGGTGTAGTCATTCGGATTGATTGCCCTTCTTGCTGCTACTTGAGCTGTTCCTAATGCGGTTCCTGCAGCCGCACCTTGTTTTGCGTGTTGTGCAATCTTTGCTAATCCTTTTGCTTCCTTTGCACCTAATCCTAGTGCTTTTACCGCTTTATATGAACCTGCACCAGGAGCAATAATACCAAGAGCATCATAACCAAAGTCCGCTACTGCTCCACCGCCTTTTCTCCCTTGAAATTGCGGTGCAGTTTGACCGTTGTTAGTCTTTTTATATGCTTCATCCAAAGAATTAAGCAAGGCAGAGTTTGCTACACGCGTTAATCCCCTTGTAGCCTCTTGAGTAACCTTACTTCTATCGGTGCTTTTTGCATCGTTTACAGCAGCTTTAAACGCATCATTGAAGGAAGTATTAGGGTCGCCATCGAAAATATTTCCGACACCTTCTGCCCATCTTTTCAAAGGCGTGGTGATGTCATTCATCAGACTAGGTTCATTCTTCTTTTTCTGGATAAGAGCGTTTTTCTCTGCTTCCTTCTGATCGTAAAAAGGATTTTTTTTATCCGGTATCGGTTTGGCATTTTGCCTATGCATTACATCGGAAAGCAAACTATGAATTTGGTCGTTTTTCGTCTGCATTCCTTTTTCTTTCGCATCTAACCATTTACGAAAACCATCTGCATCCGATGGAGAGCCGCCCATCGCTCTGACAAAGTTATTGAACTTATCATTATAATTTCTTCCGTAAGTACGATTAGGAAGGGAACGAAGATTCTCCGTTTCCCATTTAAAATTGCCAGTTTGACTTTTACTTTGGAAGTTGGGGTTAACATACTGAATCGGATTCTCTACGACCGATTTAAGAGACCTATTCTTTTTCTTTTCCTCTTGATATGCATCATATCCGGTTTTAGGTCCGAAAGTGTACATCTACATCAACCCCATTAACCTTAGTTTTTCGAAATCGGTTAGATTCTTGTTTTGTGCAGGTGCGACTGGTTTTAATACATTATTTTTATAAGGCGCTTGTGTTTTCTTTTTAATGTCATTCAATTGTGCTTCATAATACTTATCTAAATTGGATTTTGCACCATAATTTTGTTCTGCTTGATACTGCTGATAAGCGTTAGCAAGTGGTGGAGAAGCTTTTGCAGCAGCACTAGCAGAGCTAACCCCACCGCCCGAACCACTAGACTTTGCCCGTGCTTGTGCTAAAGCTAATTGTGCTTGATCGATAGAAAGCTGTCCTAAACGAACCTTTTTATCTAGTTCATACTGCAACTGTTGTAGAGCATAGTTTTTATCAAACTGTTTCACGTTTTGGTCAAATTCCTTCTGCCATTGTAAATTTTGTTGGTTGAACTGCTTCATGGCTAGAGTATCTTGACCGTTATATTTACCTGTTAAATTAGCTTCTTGGAATGCTTTATCAGATAAGTATTGATTCATCGCTAAAGTGTTTTGACCATTATATTTACCTGTCAACCCAGCTTCACTAAGACCGAAGTTTTTCTGATTCCAATAATTACTATTATCAAACTCTTTCGTTTTCCATTGGTCATCATATAAAGCCTGTGCCCTTTGTGCATTCAGTTGTGCAATCATTGCATTCAATTCCGCAGGATTGTTTAAGTTTGCAATTTGATGGTCAAAATCATTAATCGTTTGTTGCTCTTGCATATTTAACGCATTTAACGAGTTTTGACGTGCATTATTCTGATTAACAGTAGCTGTTACGTTTTCTCCACTTGCTCCCAGACCTCTGGATGCCATCAATTCTTGTAATCGTTTGGCATTCTGTAAATTGGTTACATCGTTTTGATTTCGTAAGGTTTGATACTGCGGTGCTACTTGCTGTTTCTGATAATTAATATCTCCAACCGCTTTGTCACGTTGGGCGTTCCAGGCATCTGTCTGTGCCTGTACCAATTTGTCGTAAATACTGTTTACTGCAGATGGATCGTATTGACTAGTTGGTTGAGTCGTTGTTGCCTTTGTATCTTTTGGTTTCATTGCGTTTGCAACTGCGGTTATTGCTGAGCCTGCTACTCCTGTTGCTGCCATGTAATCACCCCTTTGAGAGTAAATAAAAAAGAGGACTGTTTGAGTCCTCTGTGTGTCGTATAATCTTCCTGATGTTTATTAAGGATTTATAGGCGGTTGATAATCTCCAGCCAAAAACTCCACGCCACTATCCTTTAAGTTTTCGTACACGCCTGGCTTCAAACTATCCGGTACATCCTTGAATTCTGTTTTCCCTAAAATAACTCTTTGTGCAAATAATAAAGCCATCATAAGATCATCTCCTAATAATTTTAATAAAATACTTATGAAAAAACGGACAATCATTGATAAACTACCATTGCCATTTCAGCAATACAGTCCTCGTGAAAGTCCGTTCTATCTGCATTTGCTTGTACTTGCGCTTTTAATAATTCTAATTCCTTCTGTGGAAGATTAACATAAACAACTTCTTTTTCTGCTGGAGTATCGGAAAAAATAAGAAAATTTCCTACTATAATGTTTTGTTCTTCAACTAAATAAAGAGCAGAATTTTCGCTGAGAATCTTCTCTCTTTCTTCAGGAGAAAAATATTGTATTTTGAGTTTCATATAATTTCCCTCCTTTACGCATTAATAGCGAATGTTCCGCCATCAATATATAAATTTAAATTCCTTACGTTTACACCAACTCCGGCTGTATTTTTTCCGTATACTTGAATTAATCCGTTGTCAGGAACGTCTATATCCTCTGTAAATGTTACATAACTTGAACCGTTCAATTCCCTTTCTATTCCTATTGGCACACCATTCACGTAAACTCTAGCATATGATGTTGACGCACTCGTTGTTTGTGCTGCATCAAATTTCACCCGGAATTTGCCACCCTTGGTTATTGCTGTTTCTTTTACTTTCGCATAAGAATTCATTTGATTTGTCGTTTTAACAGTTGGGTTTGAATGCACTAGAGTATCGCCTGGTTGCACTGAACCATAAGTTCCAAGCACACCAAATATAGTAACTCCACTTTTTATATTATTTGCAATTAATTTTGAGTCACCTTTTACAATACCTAATCCATTATGATATCCTGCGGGAATTATTTGGTTTGCTGTTCCTGGTGTAAAAGTAATTGCTCCTTTATTTGGCATTGTTCCTATAAATTCACCGTTATCACTGCTGGCAGTCTTTCCTGCTAAAACATCACCAGCTCCTGCGTTTCCCGATGCTTTAGCTATTAAGAAAAAACAACCACCGTTGGATGTATCGTAATACCAGTCGTAAATCTTTCCTGCTTTAATTGCACCGGCAGGAAGTTGAGATCCATCAAATTTTAGAGCCGGGACCTCTCCAAGATTATCTACATTAATTGTGACATTTCCTGTATTATCAACTGCAGCTTTGAAGTGAAGTTGTTTGAACTGAGCATATGTGTAATTTCCGATATTAACTGTAATTGCATTGGCGGTGCCGCTAACATCATGTATCGCTTCTTCTGCCATATGTTCATTAAGCGCATTAACCAAACTGGATTTATCTATTGTTTGTAACGTTGTCATAACTCCGATATTACTCAATGATTTGTTAATTTTATCTACTACTGCTTGCGCTAGTTTAGCCTCTGTTAAACTGCCATCTGGAATACTTCCTGTAGCTGCAATTGCAATCTGTGATAGCAACCATGCTAGTTGTTCTTGAACTGTAGCTCCTGAACCTATCGCAATAGGGTCTGCTGATACCGTACTCGCTTTAATATTGCCAAGTGTTGTTGTTATTTTATTATCCAATGTTGTATTCGTCTGATTAATAGAGTCTTGTAAGGATTGTTTGGTTGTATCGGTATATCCTTTCAATGACTTTAAAATAGCTTGCACAGTTTCCCCCGCTAACCCTTGAATCGCAGTAGCGTTCACATAATCCGCACCGCTAGAGCCATCTGCTTTTGATTTCAGCTTATCTCGAACACTTTTTAGCATTTCTTGTACATTTACACCATCCACATCTTGAATGGAACTTGTGCCTATGTTACTTGCCCCTTCTGTACTCAATAAAGCCGTAATTAAGAGATTAAGTGCTATTCTTAATTCTTCGCCACGACTATCAAACAAGGATTTTATTTGATTTGCTGTGTATACCGAATAAAGAGCATCTTGCTGATCACTATGGTTAAACGTAAATTTATCCATCTGTTTTAAAGGCATATAAACACCTACTTTCTATAACTTTGAATCAGATATTTTAAAGAGAGACTATCAATCTTTAAGCCTTCATCTTGTTTTGTGTTTTGGATGACAAGTTGGTAATAATCTACTTTCTTTGCCTTTACTTTTTTCGCTATGACCATCGGTTGTTCTTTGGTGTTGTAGGAAAACAAAGAGTAATTCCAATCCGCATAATCAAGCCATTCGGTACGTGCGCTATTGATAAACTCTGACTTGGCATCGAATATTTTGTCATTGTAGAATGACTTCGCATAATGCATATTTGAGTAATCTGGTAAGTTGTCCTTATTACGCGGAAAGCGCACCTTATCATTCACATAATAGAAGTTACAGGATGTGTGCATTCCTGGTTCCATCGTTGCAAATAGCTTTTGAATAAGCTTGTTACGTTCTGCTATACCAAAACTGATTTTCGCAGACTTCCAATAAGCATTAATGAAATGTCCGTCATCGTTGTACGGAAACAATTCTGTCGGTTTCTTGAATCTATATAAAATCCCCTCTTTGGAGCTACCAAAATATAATTCTCTGTTTCTCTCAATAAAGAAGGAAGCGTGAATATTGTCATAGATGTACCATTCACCTATCGAATAGTCGTAAATATACACATTCCCATTGAGTGCTAACCAATATTTTTTGTTGTAGTCGATGGAAACCGCATCTTCGAGGTTTGGTTCTTGTAATAACTTAGCATCGATATTCTCCGAAATATGCTCCACATTACGCTCATCACGAACATTCGAAGCAATTAACCGATAAACACCATTTTTTGATAGAGAAACAGGGTTATTTTCAATAAGTTGAATCGAATTAGATGCAATCGTGCCGACTTGATCGTTAATCGGCCGAGAAGGAAAACTCGCTTCGACATCTCCGACCTCAAATTCCACCATTTGTTTACCGTATTCATGCTCGACAACAAGATAATCATATTGTTTAGCGAAACCTTTGACCGCACTCGGGAATATATAGTTACCATTCTCGGGAAAATAGGTTGGGTCAAACAGTCCGCTTCGCCATATTTCATTTGGAAACTCTGGATTTCCACTCACAAATATTCTTGTATCATTACTTCCACCGAATGAGGTATGGAAACGACATTTTTTGATTCTTCCCGGCAGAAATGAGTATGTCTTAAACGCTTTGATTAGCACGTTATTTGTGCCTTTATCTGGCGCTTTCGTAAAAGTGACTTTACCTAATGCTCTGTCGACTGTAAAATCCTTACCTTCTACCTTGTCGTAGGTGACACCGCCATTCCAAGAAGCCTCTACAGGTGTAGCATCTAAACCAGAAAGAGAAAGCTGAAATACGGTATCTGTACCGAGTGTACTGAAACTGTCGATAAATCCACTTCCGAGTAAGTTGAAGTCCTCGTATGGTTCTCCACCACCTGCAGGTTCTCTAGAAATAGAGAGTGTTGGAATATACGGTTCTACTGCCTTTACTTCGATGCCATCAAATACTAGATAGTTTGTGCCATCTAGCAAATAGCAATCTCCATTCATGGTAAAGAAGTCTACAGGTGCATTTTCTAATCCGTCATATATTTGAACAGGTTGTTCATTACCTGATTGCGTGTATAGTTTAGTGCCATGAGCCAATAAAAAAAGCACCGTTCCATCTAGTTTACGGTACTCGTATAATCCATTTATTTGTCCGGGTCCTAAAGAGTTAGGAAATACTCTTTCATACCCGGTCCGTTTATTCAATGCCCCTCTCTCGTCTATGTTCATGTTCAGCATATCAGGGGATTGTGACTTGTCAATTTGTGTCGGTGTGACACTTAAGTTCATGCCTTTGAATGGTTCTAGTCGTAATAGAGGAGGTTCTTGTGGTTGAGCTGGTAGTTTGAACGTTTGTACTTTGCTTGCCATCATTTCCCCTCCTACATCGAATAGTTCTGCGTAATTGTGGTAATACCGAAATCATCTTGCGTGTAGAGCCTAGATAACTTCGTTTGGTATTCATTTAATAGTTGAATACTAAATGTTTGGTTCTCATCAAATATCGCTTTAGATGCCATAAAGAAAGGAATTAACTCTTGTGCTTCGATATCTACTTCAAATTCATAGGTATCTGGAGTTGCTAGTGTAATATCCGAAGGATATCGGTAATAATGGATTTCGAATGAGCCAGTTTCATAGTAATTAAGTACAAATGTGCGCTTACCTTCCCAAAAATAAGCAATCATTTCCTTGTATACACGTGGGTCACTCTCTTGAACGACCTTCTGGAGTTCCATAAAGTCGCTAGGCATTTCGTATTTTACATATGGCCTGTAAATTGGAACATCTTCAGCAGTAGGGAATGTATAGCCATATAACGCTTTATTTCGGATATTATAGACGTAATCACCACTAAACCTTAACCTTACTTGATTGGATGGATTAGAAGCGTTCACAAGCCCTTTATAGGCGGTAAATATTCCTTTTACGGTGTTGTTAATGGTAACAAGAGGTGTCCATGTTCCACCTATATTTTCTTCGATATAGATATCTGCTAGATTATCCACTTCAAAGTAATAGGCTTTCACTCCTGGGTAAACGTCTATAAGATCGCTTCCTGGAGTGTATTGCTTTAGGTCAAATCCTTGCAGCAATCCTTGTAATGGTTTGATGGTATTATGAGCGATATGGTATACCGCATGAATCTTTTTAACTTGCGCTATCTCTTTTTGAGAGATATCTGCGAATCGGTTCATACGGTTTAAATAATCGGCATTTTCTCCGTCTGGAATTTGTACCCCATCAACGGAGTATTCTGCCATGAGAGATAAGGCTTTCTTTTTTGCTTCACCTAGATTCAAGGAGAATCACTCCTTTAGATTTCATTGAATTGTTCCATCGTTACTTCTGCTTGAATAGTGCGGTTATAGGAATCTTGCCACACATCCGCAACTACTTTTGGCACTTCCACAGGCTTTCCTACTGCTAAATAAAAATCTTGACCATTCACAGACACCCATTGATGTTTAACAGGGTTATTGCGGTCAAAAGGAATGGTAATTGTCACTTTTTCCTGCGCTAGAATCGCTTCACGCTCGGATTTCAGTTCTTTTTCTACATCTAATTGATTTTTTGCCATGTATTTTCCCTCCTAAAAATAAAAAGGAGAGCATAATGCCCTCCATAAATTAGCTGATTGCTGATTCGTAGCGAAGAATCGCTTTTTCTTGCAAACGAACCGCAGTAAAAGCAGACTTCCACGCGATTGTTGAGTAAAGGTTCATTGGGTTAGAAGTATCATGAGAATCACCGTTAGAGTTTTTCACAATGATTTCTGGTTTAGATGAACCTTGTACGTCTGGAATACCATAAGCTCCTTCACCGATGACGATTGTTCCATACACATCTGCTCCCGAAGCTCCTGCACCTGCGAATACTGGGGCAGTAGTTGCTTCTAAGAAGTAAATGCCGTACATTTGACCAGCAATACCTTGTTCACGATTTTTCACGTCTACATAGGTATTTTGATCCTTCCATTCTTGAAGCTGCATGATGTTAGCAACGACTTCTGGATGAGTAAATGCTACATACCCTTTACCGCCACTAGGAAGTTTAATTTGCTTCACGTTGTTTTTCACCATGATGGTACGCAATTTGATAAGGTCGGCTGCGGAAATCTTATCACCTGCTGCCACTAAATTACGAGCAGTCTTTCCATTTGCATATTTAACGTTCGTTCCCGCTGCCACAATATCTCGGACAATTTGGTCCATAGAAAGGCCTGCGTGATCTCCAAACATTTGGGATGTTTCCGTAATTACTGGGTCTAAACCAGTTAAATCAAGGAAATCAGATACTTTTGTCCATGCACCATATTGTTTAACAGTTGCAGACAGTTTATTGATGGTTAAGTCAAGTGCATCTGGAGTCGTACCCTCTACGATAGCAGTAGTAGAAAGGTTTGGTAACTCCATACGTCTGAATGAAGTTGTTGCACCTGCTCGTTTCGGAATGTTTTTCTTTGAACCGTAGTTCATGAAAACAACATTATCTATTAATCGTTCGAGCATGGTTCTTTGATAAAATTCCGCTTGTTCTGCGGTTAATTGATTATATCCTGCTCCACCTTGGGAGTATGTTTGTACATTACTTACCATTTATATCACTCCTATAATTGTTTTCGCTCTCCCCTCAACACTTGGTCTACTAAGCTGCTAAAATCTTTAGAAGATAGGCTAGAAATACTTGTGTTGTGGTTCACTTCTCCACCGCCTAATGCACCAGGTGAAGAAAGAGCATTTGATTGTAGTTTTTGTATTGTTTGTTGTTCAGCCTGCTGACTGAATGATTTATAATTCACACGCAAATAAGCATCTAATAGGGATAATCCTTTTTGCTGCTGTAATTGGAATACTTCCGGTTGAATATCCTCTGCTTTCACATTCGGAAATTCGGAGAAAAACTCATTTGCTTCATTTTGGAAGCGTTCCTGTTCCCTTTGTTGTGCTTCCATTTGCTTTGCATATTGGATAGCAGGGTGTTGTTCTAGGAACTTGTTTAAAACGTCAGGATTAATGCCTGCTTGCTCGTATTCTTGTAGTTGTTGCTGGCGCTCCATTTCATCCAATGCAGAAACTAATTCTTCATGGGATTGATAACCAGCTAATCTTGCTGCACGATCTAATTGTTGTTGAGCAGTTTCGGCTTGTGTGCGGTACTGGTCCAATTCCTGTTTTCTGCGCATATCCGCATAATAGGCATTGGTATCAGCATCTTGTACAGGATTCGGGTTAGCGACTTCCGAAGTGTTTGCGCTTTGTTCCTGTTGCACTTGTGTTTGTGGTTCAGCGACCTCCACATTGTTTTCGCTTGATTGTTCAACTTGTTCAAAATTTTCCATGTTCATTCCTCCTTGGATTTTTACGCTATTCCATGCGAAGTGAACAGTTTAACGTCGTGTTCAGGACAATGATGTTAAGGCCTTTTACCGTCATGCTGAGGACAAAATAAAAAAGCACCTATTTAGCTGCTTTCATCGCTTCGATATCCAGTTTCTTATTCTGTAGTGCTAAATCTTCTTGACGTTGTTGTTGCGCCTGAGCTTGTGAATTAGCTTGTTGCTCCATCATCTGTTGTTGCTGTGCCTGTTGCATTTGTGCCTGTTGTTCCATTTGTTGTTGTTGCATCATGGCTTGTTGTTCCTGTCGTTGTTGCAATTCCTTAATCAATCTATCTTTAAACGGAGCGACACTATTCGGTACATATTTCAGATACATGACTGTGTCGATTTCTCCCTTATCATGCAATTTATCTAAACTATTCATCATCAGTGATTCAGAATAGGAGGAAGATGGCCCAATATCTATTTTTAATGTCATATCCGTTTCTGCGTGTTGAGATCCATTGAATACCGCAGAATACGGTTCCTCATTGTCATTTTTCAAGGTTATTAATCTATCGGTGTTGTAATAGACTTTCCAAAATTGCTCCCATATCCGCCCAATATCCTCTGCTGCTTGATAGAATCGACGTTTAATAGATTCGATTGGTACTCCTGCCGCCTTTTGTAACATCATAATGGCGGATGCTGGCATGTTGGCATATGTTTGCTCTCCTAACGCACTCTCATTAGCACCTGCGACTTCTTTTGTATAGGTAATGATATTTTCTACCAACGCAGGAGTTTGTGGTGCAATGTTTCCTGGTTGCATATATTGAGCGTTCCAACTTCCAGGAGGTCCGCTATCTACTAATATTTCTCCAGGAGTGTTACTAGGATTCTGTTTGATAAACTCTTTCTTGAGCAACATTCTAGGCCATCCAGTGTCTTGAGCACTTTTAATCTGCATCGCAATAAGGAAATTGATTGCTTTTTGGTTAGGAATCAATCCTTCTGTATCTCCAACACCGAAAATACTCTTTTTCCTACGTTTCCACTGCATAACAACGAGTGGATAGAGTTTCATGCCATTCATCGGAGTTTTCGGCTTTACAACTACATTGCCAGCAACTTTCATGAAGAACACTTGACCATTTTCTTTCCAATACTTCGTTAAAACGGTTACTTTCTTACTGCCTGTTAGCTCCACCTTTGCCATATCATATGCTTGGTCCTCTGTTTCACTATCAGGAGTAATCATTGCGACTAATTCAGTAGATAATCCGTTATTTTTTGCTTCATTTTGTACATTAGTCACTTCATCTCGGCTTGTGATAATGACATAAGGTTGTTTCTGTACATCACGTTGTTGCGGATTACCAGGAAAGAAGTTTACAGGGTCGATGATTTCCCCTTGCATTTCCCCTACATACGCAAGCTTCTTGCCGCCTTGCGCTGATGTGTCCCAATAATAATGCCAAATACACGTTCCCACATTGGATGCGCTGTCTAACGCTTCCTCGTTTAAATCATCCTGTTTGATTCGCTCCCATGTGCTTTCTGCATAGCGTGTGAACAAATCGGCTGCTTCTGCTTCTGGGTCTTGTTGAACAGGTATTGGTTGCTGAGTAACAGGGTCCATTTGCGGTTGTTCCTGTTGTCCTGCTGATTCCATCGGAGTGAACACCATTTTGATATGTTCATTCATAACGGAAGATACTTTGTGACCTTGTATTTGGTCTATGATGTTGAATACTGGACGTGGCAAGTCTTTTGTACGGTTCGTAGCTTTGGGCCATTGATCGCCTGCTCTGAATCGTTCGTATTCTGCCCAATTCTTGAGATATCCTTGTTGTTTCTTGTATGCTAAACCGTCTTTATACTGCTGATTGACGATTCCTGCTTGTTCCATGATACTGTCTGCCATTTACTCACCTACTTTCAGTTAAAACCTCATAGCAACTTTTACAAACTAGTTCGCGTTCATTTTCAAAAAGTCTTAATTTGTAATTTTTCATTTGGAATCTATGTTTAGTCCTTTGGCATTGCCAACAACTACGAAAACCAAATAAAAAGAATATAATTGCTACAGGTATGAGGATAAATAGAGATATCGGTTTAAGAACATGCTCTTTAATCATCACTCTTCCACCCCATTCAAATACTCATGCAATATACTTCTCTGTACTTCCTCTTGCTTCTGAAATACTTTCTCCTGCCTAGCTTCTACAATCGGTTGTATTGGGTTGGGAATCTCCATTGTCGGTTGTTCCTGCTTACTTGCTTGCACTTGCCAACGTAAGCCTAATTGAACGGATTTAAGCATTAAAAAACCCACTACCAAGGCGGTAATGGGAATAGATATGATTAATGTAATTGTCATTTTACATACCCACTTTCATAAAGTCTTTGTTCTTTATTGCAATCAAGACACTTGAATGTAGGATTTAAAGGGTCACTTGTAATCTTTTTAATAACATTTTTATGTTGACATTCTTCTTTTACCAATTCATAAAACCCCCTTCATTGTCATCCTCTGTCCTAAACGCAAAATGAACAGGTTTCTTCTCGACGATCTCTTCGAATAACTCCATCTCTTGTTGTCCTCTTATATAATGAGCGATTGCTAACCCCATGATATTATCATCATGTTTGCCTTCCTGCGCTTCGGGTTTCCCCTTCTCATTCCGTACAAAGGTTAGCATTTCGTTTAAGGTTTCCATATCGTTAATGAGATGTGATTCTTCTCTCACTATCTTAACGAGATTCGCAATGATTAATGGTCGTGTCACCTTATCGGTACGGAATCCATACTTTTGTTGTATCTTGTGAGTGAAGCTATCCTCTACCTCTCGATAATACATTTTCTTATATCCTAGTTGTTCTAATCGTTTAACTGGATAAGTAGAGAAGTTGGTTTCTAATCCGATTAAGGCATTATTGAAATACTTTCCTAAGCAGTATATCTGCTCTGCATAATGATCTTCGTCAAATTGGTGCATGATGGTTGCAACTTGATTGCCTGTGATATTGTCTAATACATGCCCTGTAAAGTTGTCGCTTCCATCTCCTGCGGTATCTCCACCGATTACATACGGATAACGACTCTTCACATCTTCATGGATAGAGATGAATCCATCTTCTTCCTCTATCCATTGGATTGTATCGTCCAGAATCTTATTAGGGTTATGTTTGTCATACTCAAAGATAAATTTACCTCGTTTAAGAGGTTTCTTATCTCGTAATATAGAAATACGCTCATTCACGATGCGTGCGTTAAATATTGTCTTGCCGACAATCCCCCACTCACCCAACGCATAAACCATATAATAGTATTCGTCATCCTCTTTCATCTTCTCTAATACCTGTTTGTAAGTATCATCAATGAATTTATTATTTAGGTATGTAGAATGAATGACGGTTGAATTGTCTTTTTTCTTATCGAAGAACACTTGTTTTAACCAATGAAGTGAGGAAATTGGGTTGAAGGTAATCATAATTTGCTTATAATTCTTGGTGAATCCACGCAAACGTAAGTCTAATTGTTGAAAATCCTCTTGTTCTAGTTCAGAAGCTTCTTCAATCCACATTCCAGTTACACCGTGAATGGATTTCAACTTCTCTGGATCGTCAATCCCTGCGAAAATAACTTCATTTCCGTTTAAATTGCAGGTAATTCGCATATCACCCTTATTTATTTTAAAGAACTCTGTTAAACCCCATTCGGAAATTGTTTCCCTAATAAGAGCAAATACAGAGTTTCGTAAAGTATTAGCGACTTTTCGTATAATAAGAAATTTATGTCCATCTTCTTCAAGTAACCTAAGAACTAATTTCTGCGCTGCCGCTACCGACTTTCCAGAACCGGCACCGCCATAAAAGATTAAATACCGTGATTTATTGTCTAGCATAGGAATGGCCCATTCATTCATCCAGGTATCAACATGAAATTCTATTTCTTCAACTGTCATTTCCATTCGTCCTTACACGCTTAATGACAAGTTTCGTTTCTGTTGTTTGTTCCACTTTTTCAGTCCACAATGTGTATCGTTTGCCGAGAAGTTCAGCTGCTTTCGTTCTGTCTTTAATACTTGGGTTGTTATCTATCATTTCAAACCAATCTTTACCAGAAATCGGTATTTTTTCTGTTTCTTCTCCACGCAATACCTTTGTAAGGAATTCAAGCACCTCATCTTGTGATGCGATCCTTTCATGGTCTTTTTCTGATATTAATTCCTTTATATATGAGTCAATCTTAGGATTTTTTAGTAATTTGTGACCTTCTACACCTGCAATATTATCATCTTTTGCACTGTAACCAGCCTTTTTATAAGCTTCTGTTGCGTTACCTGTTTCAATGAAATAATCCGCAAATCTCTTTTGTTTTACCGTAAGTTTCATTATTTCATCACCCTACCTCCTAAGAAGCAATTAGTTTTTCCTAAGATTTACACATAATGAATCCGTTTTTTCTTTCTTTCGGTATACTCGAATATCTCAAACTCTTGATGAGCTAATGTATAACCGTGGTCATCGTGGTAACCATCTATTTCATTACCAGTACCAAGTTCCCTTACAATGACACCTCTTGAATCATTTACAACTTCAATAGGCTTTGTCACTCTTTTTCTGTGAAGATGCCCCATATATACTTCTCTTGTGGTTGCTCTTGCCCACATTTCCGGAAACTCTACAGAGAAGTTTGAAGCGATATTTGTTCTATTCTTATCTCCATGTGTTGTGCCGATAAAGTTTAACCCTAGCATGTAGGCTTTTCGTTCTCTAAAACTTGTATCAAAATTTACTTGATGACCAAATTTAGCTTCTAGCATCTTTACAAATCCCCATGACATACTTTCATCATGATTACCTTTGGAATATATGACTGTTACTTTAGGAGACTTTTCTAATGCTTTACTGATTAATGTTGTGTAAAAAGTATCTGCTTCTTCCCATGCTTTTATCATGTTTACTTTATCTATCGGAGTACCGTTAGCTGTCTGCCCTTTGAAATTGTCATTGTGTAATAGATCCTGACCAACAATGAATAATACTTCATGATATGTTTCCTCTAGCAGATGAACAATTTCTCGTAATGTATCTTTATAGTGTTCAAGTCTGCTATTGCCAAAGTGCATATCGAATAATGGAATATGCAGATACGTTTTTTCTTGTTTAAGTATCCCTTTAAATGTTATAGGCCTTGCAGGTTTTGTTTTCTGTATGATTTCTATAAATCTATCAAAGTTAAATTCATTTGTTTTTGGTTTAACGGTTATCTTACTTGAATAAAGGGTCTGTACTCCATCTTGTTTAGAATAAGCATTCCAAATGTTATTCCTGGCAGATACTAATTCCCATTCATCTACATCAAATCCATGTGCTTTTAACAGGTAATTGACATCTTTACTCTGTTCCGATGACATTCTAAGGAGCTTATCACTTTTATGAGTGCCATCATGTAAGATTTCGGTTGTTTCTTTGTAAGGTGGTGTTTCTTGCGGCTCTTTATCCTTAAAATACCTGTATCTATTTCTCACTCCGTCAAAGGTGAAAAGAGTGCAGTATGTACGAGTGAGTTCATCTGCTATTTGCTGATAGGATAATCCTTTTCCTTTTAGTTCTATGAGCTTGTTATGTTCCTCTTCTGTCCATGAATCATGTTTTTGCACCTTTTCACCATCCTTTCACGTTACCTGTAAACTAGACACCAACAAACCAGATGTAAGAAGGGGAACCACTTATTCTTGTAAGTTAGCATCCAGTTTACAAATAACGTTTTATCCTTCACGCCCCCACCCCATGCGCATATCAGTAATTGGAAGGATATATTTTCCCACTTATGACCAATAAAAAACGACTACCACTGTGCGAATGGCAATCGTTTTTTCAGTAAATACATCTAATTTTGTCGATGGACGATTATTTCCGTAACCGCCCTATAGGAAATTATCCTATGCTATCATAATATCATGGAATATCATGTCAAAAGTGCAAAGAAAGTGCAAATAATCAGTCATGATTTGCAATATTACTTAATACATCCAATGCACCTATATATTCAAATCTCTTAACTCTTTCCCCATTGATCTCTTTATATCCTGTGAAATCTTCATATGTCCTTATCCAAAGTTTCCCTGTATCTAAACTCTGATAAACAATACAAGGTTCCATTGTGTTTTCAAACATTCCTGCAGTAAAAATTACATACTCTCCGCCTTTAAAGTGTTTATAAACTCCACCTAATATTACCTGTTCTTTTTCATTTATCTCCATCCTAATATCTCTCCTATCGCTAAGATTATTTCATCTCTCCAATAAAACGCTTGCCTTCTGCTTACATGCAATTCCTCTGCTATCCCATCCCATGTCTTTGTCTGTGGTCTTGTCCAATACTTCAATCGAATCAACTTCTTATAATCATCATTCACTGTGTTATAAACCGTTTCAATAGCATAAGCAACAGATTCTAAGTTTTGTAGTTTTCGATTAGTTAATAACGCGGTTGCGGTTCTTCCAGTAGGGTCAGATATAAAAGAGCTTCTTCCCCCACCTATATTTTCATCTGTATTCTCATTACAAAACATGATGTTATCTCTTAATGTTTTAATCTCTTTCACTGTTTCATGGTACATATATAATTCAGATTCAATGTGCTTGAATGTAGCTTTTTTAAGTTTAATAGGAGTTGCAGTAGTCATGAAATTCCCCCTAATCGTTATACTTTGAGATGGTCTGTAATAGGCTTGCTTCTGTTCGAGTTTGTTTCATAGACTCCAAACCGCCTGTATACAATTCCTTTGCTATATCTCTTTCTAAACGTAATTGTGCTATTTCTTCTTTCCCTTTGGATAAATCATTAATCAATGTAGCTGCATAACCTTCGCTTTTTAGTGTCAATATTTCCTGTCTTAACGCTACTTTATATTTTCGTTCGGCTTCTGCCTTATTTTTAGCGAGGTTAAATATCTCCACGCTTGCCTTTTCTAGTCTCTTTTGGACACGTCGCATTTCTTGGATGATTTCAGATAGTTCGATGTATTTTTTGGGTTGAGTCATCTAATCAACTCCTGCAAATCTTTCCTCACCTTCATGGTATAGCACCGATTCTCTTGTACATTCAGTACATGATGAACATTTCCAAGCACTTTACCGACATTCTTTTCCGTTAATTTCTGATAGGAGAATATTTCTTTCGCACTCTGTAGCAATTCCAATTCATCCTTTACCTTTCTCCGTTCATTCCTGGTATTCCGCAATTCTTTATATTTTCGAATCATTTCTCTTGCATCTGGTTTGGCAAATTCCATGAAGTGTAATAAGTCCTGTTGTTCATTGTCTAAATTTCTAAGATGATTCTCTAACTCTTCTATTCTCTTAGGAATGTTTATATAGACTTCTTTAATGGATTCTAAGGCTTGTACGATATCACTCATGATTTCACCCCTTGAAAGTATCTAATATTTCTTTCAATGAATAATAATTTGGATTCAGTACGTGTAATAATCCGTCTGGAATCGCGATAAAAATTATTACTAACATAACAATCCATACAAATGCAGCGACATACCATATCAATCCATCTTCCACAAAATCACTATCTTTTATTTTTGCATAAGTGTTAATTGGTTCATCTGTAGAGTAGTATTTATCATCTTTTTTCTCATATTTGCTTTTAGTAAAAACATTGTAGACAAATCTAATTGATATAACTAATCCAACTAACATAATCGCTCCACATATAAGCTCAACTATCCCCATTACGATTGCTTGTTTGTATAAAGTTGAATATATATGTTCGGCAGCAACTCCCAATTTTTTAGAAAGTGCATCAATGTATTTACTGATTGTTTTTTCGCTCATTATTCATAACCTCCAAAAATTTATCTAATGTCATACAGACTAACCAAGGTTGGCGATCTACTTTTAATGCAAGTGCATCTGGTTTTTCACGTTCATCTAAAATCCAATCATATAACGTCTTAAATCCCGTTCCTCGCGCCTTTACTTCCCATTTCATCCCTAAACCATCAACATCATTTGAAAAGCCTTCTTGCGCCCCAGAGAGGGGAATCCTAAGTCCTCCTATCAACTTAGCAAATTCCCTTTCTCTCCTTTGTCCTTTGTCTCTTTGCGACTTACCCATTAATATCCGTTCTCCTGTCTTTCATGGTTGATTTTGTTTTTCTCGAAATAGGCTTGTTCGATTTGTTCCCATGTAAATCCGAGCATTTCACCAAGATTGATATAGGCTCCTAATAATTCCGGGAGATAGTTATCCTCGAGCATTAATGATGTATATCTAAACACCAAATGAAATTGTTCATCTATGCTTTTACTTTCTTCATAAATTTTTTGAAGTTTACTTTTCTTTATCGATTCAGGAATAATATCATCAGTTTTCCAGAATTCGTTTTCTACCTCTAATCCTAATTCCAAAACAAAATGCAATCCGTCCACGTATTCCTCTAATAATGGATTAGTCGTTAAACCTTCTCTGGAACCATAAAAAGTGTTTACTGGTTTGCTTATATTCGGTTCTTGATTCTTACTCCAAAACTTAAACCCTCTCCACTCATTTGCACATTCCCCTAATTCCACCAGGAGAGCAAGAATAAGTTTATTAAACCTGTCCTCACCTTGATAATTAATCCGGTCACGTAATATTTTTTGAGTTTCAAATAGTTTTGATAGGTTCATTTTGTTCTCCTTTTTTCAATAGAATCGCAAATCGCAATCAAAGAAATAGCTATCCAAATTCCTACGAATGTTACAAGTGAATGCTTCCCATAACTTAGAAGCAATATTATGAAGTTAATGACGTTAACCAAAACAAATATCCATAATAATTTTTTAGCCAATATCTTCACCTCTTCTTAAAATGGAAGTCCATCGTCCGTAATGTCTATTGGTTGTCCACCTTGAAACGGATCTTCACTTTGTCTTTGCTGATTGTTTGATTGATTACTAGATTGTTTAGGCTCTAAAAACTGTACCGACTCCGCAACAACTTCTGTAACCCACACACGCTTTCCGTCCTGTCCTTCATAATTGCGTGTTTGTAGCCTTCCATCTACTCCGGCAAGTGAACCTTTCTTCAAGAAGTTTGCCACGTTCTCGGCAGGTTTTCTCCAGACAACTACGTTTATGAAGTCTGCTTCACGTTCTCCTTGTTGATTGGTGAAAGTACGGTTTACTGCAATTGTGAATGATGCAGTTGGTACTCCACTTGGTGTATATCTTAAATCTGGATCTTTCGTTAATCGACCTACAATAACAACGCGATTCATCATTCTTCATCCATCTCCATTTCTCTCTTGTTTGAAGCGTAATATTCTTGTGCAAGTTCTTTCATCCTGTCTAAAGTCTTACAAAAGCCCGCTAACATATCCTCTTCATAAAAGCATTCACCATGGTCTACGTGCCCATCAATTTCACAAGCTAAATCTCTTATTTTTCTTCTTAATTCAAGATTCTTTTTCATTTCATCTGTCATATACGAACATCCTTTCTCTTGTTAAATATCCAATTTGACATATATTTTATATTGGTGTATTATTTGCTATTTTTGATAGAAGCTAAATATTTTCCTTGCATTTCTTCCTTCGCTTCCTCTTTGATTACTTTCTTCTGCCAGGCAAGCCATTGTTCATTAGTCCAGTTTTTCATTTATCCTATCCCCATTCTCATCAAGATTTTTTTCAATCCAATCTTCAAACCATTTTCTTATCTCTTTCTTGGTGTGGGCTTCTTGATGACAAGAGATACAAATACTTACTCCATTCCGTTTGGTTCCTTCTCCTAACTGCGACCTATATATAACGTGGTGCGGAACCTTTTCTAAATAATGAGAGCCACATCTTACACATTGATAATGATCACGCTCGAATATTTCTTTGATGGTCTTTGCTGAAAACTTCCCTCTGTCTACTCTTTTCGACACTCTCCGCTTATGCTGTGGTTTCGGCACTGGATGAAATTCTATCATAGTGCTTCCTCTAGTTTTCTCCGCTTACCAGGTCCACCTTTTGGAAGAACAAATTTTTCAAGTTCTTCATTAGTCAGATTTTGCTTTTTCCACTTCCAAAAAGAACCGTTGCTAATTTTGTATTGTTCCTTTATTTCCGTGTCCGACCATCCTTGATTTTTTAGGGCTTTATACGTTTCGACGGTTAAAGATGTATGGATTCTTTTTGATGTTTTTATTTCTTCCAAAAGGGCTGGATCTACCTTTCTTTTTCTTTTACCGCATCCCCATTCTCGATAACACAAGTTTTTAAATGATGCTTCTGTTACTCCTAGAGCTTTCGCAATGATGCCAAAAGGGATTTCCTTTTCGACTTTTAGAAAGATAACCTCTGATTTTTTCATGTCCTGTCCTTTGGCTAAAATGTCTAGTGTTTTTTGGGTATATTCCAACATCTTTCCAAGCTCTCTAATTTCATTGCAGACTTGGCACCTTTTTACTCTGCATCTTCCGCTATCATGAGTATCTTGCAAATAGCCAATTCTTTTGACGATGTATTTTCTATCCATTGCCATTCCCTCCTATAGTGCGACTTTTACTAATTGTCGTAGTGGATTTAATAAGGCGGTTGCTTGTTCGAATGACAGTTTGTATTGATCACGTTCGCTCTCTAATTCTTTTATTCTCTGTTTAGCATCTTCAAGCTCGTAATCCGATATTTTCAATTTATCTAATGTATCTAAATACTGTTTATGTTCCTCTTTCGCTCTTTCTTGAGCAAGAATCGTATCTTTTTCAAGAGATTCTCTATTTATTTTGTGAGATTTCGCCATCTGTTCTCTAGCTTCTTTCTCAAGTTCCCATTTTTCCGTTAATTCCTTGATTTCCAATTCATAGCGATTTCTATTCGCAATCAGTTTATCTTTTAATTGTTGGATGGTTTTCTCATACTCCGCTTTTACATCATCCTGTGACACTGTATTTTCTGTTTCCTGCGGTTTTTCTTCCGTCTGAATGGTTTTAGTCGCATTCCCTCTTGGAAGGTTTAAATCCTTTAATTCGTCCGTTATGAATGTTTTGTTTTTCCACATCCATAATTTGCTTGGTGTCATATTATAGACATTTGCAATTTCGATATCTTTCAGCTTTTCCACTTTCTTTAATTCCACATATTTTTCTTTCGTTAATCCGTTCATCTTATCCCCTCCGATTTTGCTATTATGTTTTGCTAATTCTTCGGGTGACATTTTCCATTCATGGACTGTGTTATCTATGTGAGATGTGTTACTGGCGAATCGAATATCTTCTGCTCCGTATCGTTTTTGAGAGATTTTCATTTCGTTCCCTCCAAATCCATCAATCTATTTAGATAATCCTCTGCTTTCTCCAGATCCTCATATCCGTTTTTCTCCTTGTACCGAGAAACATATTTGATGATGTTTCCGATGTAAAAACCTTCAATGACAGTAAATTTATTTTCCGGAAAGTATCGCTCTAAAAATTCGATTACATCAATATTTCCTTTGTGGTAGTGCTCCGGTCTTGTGACTGGAGCATCTTGCTTTTCAAATGTGCCTTCATTTGTAATATTTAAGCCTTTAACATTCGGCACTTCTATAGGTGTATCATCAAAGTTAATATTTTGACCGCTGTAAACCGTCATCAGTAGTACATCTCCTTTTCAAAAGTATCGGGGATTCCGTTCTTTTTCTTCCATTCCTGTATATATTGGCGGTTCCGTTCTAATTTTTCGTTATACTGCCGCTGTTCTTCTTCCGTTCTTTGGATGTGTCCAGGAGTAATGAGATATACTCCTGGGATTGTTGGGGCGGTCATGATTGTTCACCAATTAGATCAGCATTTTGATATATGTTCCCTATCACTTCGATTTCATCATCTACAAATTCATACATTCCATCTGCAATACCATTTGAAATACCTCTTGCGTTAGAATTAGCTTTTAATGAACGCACTCCCCAAAATCGGTCAATGTCATATTCAACAACCCCGACATATTCATCTTCTTCTCTAAGTGGATATCTGCTTGTTCGGAAAATATCGCCTTCATAGATTTCTTTTCCGTTCTTATCATTTAATCCTGTGTATTGCATTACTTCCGACCAATCCCCGCCTTGCGTATCGAAAAGCTCATGCAATGACCACTTCGCATCAACCAAATCTCCCCAACACCACATATGTTTTAATGCTTTATCGAAAATACGAAATTTTATTTCTCTCACCATTACCACCCTTTCAATCTCCTAAAATGGAATATTGGCAATTCTTTTATCCTTCGTTTTCTCAAAAATTACGTACTTAGGATTTTTCAGTAGTCTGGACACTAGCTTTTTATCGTACATTTGGAATAGTGTTTTGCTGCTTAAATTCGTCGTGACAATCGTTGTTTTATCCTGCCTTGTCGTAGTTATTGCGTACAGAATACGTTGCACAAAATCAGTTGCAGTCTTATTTGTATCAATAGCGCCTGTCTCAGCTCCAATATCATCTAATACAAGAAAATCCACATCGGTAAGCAAATCTACAAAATATTGTTCGGTATATTTGCTTTCTTTGTTGCTAAAGGAATCTTTGATTAACCGCATCATTCCTTCTACGCTCACGAATAAGCAACTTTTATCGAGTTTGGCATCATTTATACCTCTCAAGATGGAATAGGCTAAATGGCTCTTTCCTGTGCCTTGTACGCCTTGCAAGAAAACGTTAAATACTTGTCCATCTTTTAACCGTTCCACTATCTCCAAGCATGTGTTTTTATTGGTTACTTCTTCTTGTATGGTTGTTTCGTAATTATCGAATGTCGCTTCCAAAATCGTATTATCCGAGATAATGCTCTTATGCAGCAACGTGTTATATTTTTTGTTTATTAGAATGCTGTCAAATTGTGCTTGCATTTTGTCCTTCAACACTTGCTGTTCTTTTTCTAATTCACACCGAGGGCAAACGACTTGACCATCAATCACCATCTTTTTAATGGTGTGTATGTCGCATCGGTCAGAATGGAAGGTTATACTGCTCTGCAATCTCTTGGGCATCTCTATCTTTTGCATTTTCCGCTCCTTCCTCATATCCATCTATAAAAGAATCGTTGTTCAAGAAGGTTGTTGGATGCTTGATGAATTTTGTATCTGTATTTTGGACTTGCTTGGTATATTTTTGTGTACCGTCCAATATAATTTCTAAAGAATGATTCTTTACAGCTGTTTTAAATGATTTATATGCTTTCTTCTTATCTACTTTCCGAGGGTAGATAGACCAAAATTGCTCAAACTCGTTTGAGTATATATATTCTTTTGTATTATTAGATGTAGTATTAAAAGATGTATTATTATCTTTAACCTTTTCTTCCATAGGGGTATTAACCTTTTCTTCCATAGGGTAGTGAACAATTCGTAAATACCTATGGAAGATTTCTTTAGTACCCTCTTTGTATTGAATTTCTGATTTTATATAACCGCCTTCGATTAGATCACTAATCCAAGTTGAAACTGACTTTTTGCTAACGCCATATAGTTCAGCAAAATATTGATTACTTGCCCAACAATATCCCTTTTCATTACACAAAGCTGTTATCTCTCCATATAAAAGCTTTGAATTGGGTGTTAAATCCTTGTCGTAGCGAACATTTGCAGGAATAATGGCATAGTAGTTTTTCTGCATTTTCACACCCCGAACTACAGTTCCTATAGTCAAAATTAAAAACTTGTACTATAATTGACTACAGGAACATATTATTTATTAAATGATTAAATCAATGTCTAGTGTTGCAGCACTAGGCTTTTTTCTTTTATTAGGTCCCAATCTTCTCTATGGTTGTTATGATGACTTTTTGAGAATGGATCCAAAGGCATATTTAACATTTGTGAATGGTCTTTAATATCATTTGAATCGTAAATGAAAAAATGGCAATCTCCATTCGGTTCCAATCCTACGAACACAATGACATCACATGTTTTCCTAAATAGCTTCCTCGTCCTACCATTCTTTAATCTGATTCTTATATCTGATTCAATGTTGTCGTTTGCAGATTTTTCAGATAGTGCAAAAGGGAAATAACCATGTTTCCCGAGAACAGCAGACTTCACCTCGATCCTTAAATTTCCTTCTAAAAGCAAATCAAATGGATGTAGCTTGTCCTCTTCATTCATATTTTTTACCGAATAACCTCTACTTCTTAATTCTTTTTCAACCATCTCCTCTCCAATTTCTCCAGTTGTTTTCCTAGTATGTATCCCATACCTTTTTCTAAGGTGTACTATTGCCGTTCTGTCAGTTCCGAAGAAATTAGCAATCTCTGAATCTGTTTTTCTTAAATCTACATACAACCTTCTCAATGATGCTTCAGTTAGTCCAGTTCTCACTAGATCCCTCCTTATTCACTTGAACAAGATCATCAATTCCGCAATTAAACTTACGACATAATGTGTAAACAGTTGGGAGATGCAACATTCTAGTTGTGCCCTTCTTCATCGCAGTTAAGGAACTTCTACTAATCTTTGTTTGTTCGCTTAACTCATTGATAGATTTAATGCGATTCTTCCACATCAAATCTTCCAATTTGAAGATAAAAAAATCTTTTGGATAATCAGGCATATTTTTCCCTCCTTCTAAATATATTGTAACACTAGCTTTACAATTTTACAACGCTAGAATCACAATTTGAAAAATTTTTATTGCAAAAATTGTAACGCTCTGATAACATATTTGTAGTTATAACGTGCATATTTGTTAAGGTAGGTGAATATACTCTATGGACAAGGTTAAATCTAACTTACATATACTTATGGGCAAAAAGAAGATTCGTAGTATTAACCAGCTTGCGAAGGAAACCGGAATTAGTCGCCCAACTCTTACTCGTATTTATAATGATGAAAGTGATCGTATCGAGTTTGAAACAATTTATAAGCTTTGCCAGTTCTTTGATTGCAATGTCGGTGATTTATTCACCATCCCAGAAAAAGAAAACTAAATCGTAACATCGTATTTTCGTATTACGTTAATCTAAAAAATAAGGAGTGTAACACATGGCACACATTCGTAAAGATAGTTCAAAACCTTCTACTACTGTTTCATTTGATGTAAACCTTTTAGAATTAATTGACGATTACCGCTTTGAGAATAGGAAGGATAATCGGTCTGCTGCAATTGCTGAATTGATCCAGTTTGGATTTAAGTATCTTGAGAAATCCGGAGAAGAGAGGTTGCTTTCGTGACAGTGAGAGCGACCTCTCTTCTTTTTTTTTAATAGTAGGAACCTTTCCATATTTTATCTGCTTCAACATTTCTGTTTTGTATTTCATCGTCAAGTTTGCAATTATCACAATCCCAATAACGAAACTCTTCGTAATAGCCCCTATATTCAACCAATTTCATTTTTACTCCGCATGAACATATTGGTCTACTTTCAAATTTCATTTTCTTTTTATCTTTCATCCTACTTCCCTCTCAATCTCAAATACTCTTCCTTCATCTGCTGCGCATAATCTTCGGAATGTGCATTAACTTCTTTCTTTTCTTGTCGGTGTTTCTCTGCATTCGATAATTTTCAAAGTTTCTTTGGCAAAATCAGCAAGTGTTATGTCCTCTGCATTGGATAGCTTTTTAATTTTTTCAATCATTTCTGCTTGCTCAATTAGCCATTCAACCATTTGTATATCTGTTAAAATCATTGTGGGTTTATCTACAATCGCTTTGTTATATGCTTTTTTAACCTCTTGTTTTGCTAAATCTAACAAATTCTATCTTCCTTTCTTTTTAAGGTATGCTGGTCAATATCTACGAATTGTTCATTAATCTTTCTTTGCATATATCCATATCCAACGGTCAGAATGAACAACTATACGATTTCCGTACTTGTCTTCAAGACCTACAGGAAGTAAGATTATTCCGTTTCCAGCGTTATACCCGATAACTTCATACAACTTATCTCCTGTATGACCGTTATACACCAACTGACCTTTTTCAAATTTCATATAATCATCCTTATTTCACAATATTCTTCAACTGTTGTTTGATATCTTCGGAATGTGCATTAATCAGTAATAAGCTTTTCGTCCTGTCACTCGCTCATAATAGGCTCCAATAATACGTTCTGTACCTGGAGGTATAGAAATAATACTATTAGCTTCCATAACCCGTCTGATTGCACCTAGCTCTATTTCCCCGTGGTCGTATTTCATCTTTTCTGCGGCATTATTTGCAGTCCGTATCATCTTTTTTAGATTGGCTAACATTTTTATTTCATAAGGATCATCTTGAACTTCAACATTTTCTATTACATTTTCTTCCATGTATTTTTCACTCCTTCACATATTGTGTCTATTTCCGTTTGTGCGTTTATCCCGATAATAAAGTCCTTCTTTCAAGAAAACACACTCCTTTCCTGAACATAATGGGTCTTATATCCATCACAAAGCTTTCTTCAATGCTTCATAAGCTTTCTTAATGATTTCTAACTCTTGGATGCGGGTTAGTAGTTGTGCAATGATTGTGTCCTTTTCTGCGTGTTTTTCTGCCATTGATCCATTTTCTGCTTCTAATTGTTCGACTGTTTCTATTAACCAACCGATATCCTGGTGTGTAATTTGCGCTAAAATATCAGCAGATGGATTTTCGTCTTTGTATTTCCACAATGCTTTTATATTTTCGAATCTCTCTTCTTGTTCAGTCATGTTGTACCTCCAGGAGAGAAGAACTTTCAAAGATATTACCAATAATTTCGTATTCCGTATCCTCGCCCATTATTTCGTTTTGACGAAGATACACATACGGAAAGCAAATACTCCACCAAGCTTGTTCCCACACTACATGTCCTATTAACTTTGTTATTCCATCTAATTCATCAAAGAATGTTACAATATCCCCTTCATAGATCTCATTACCGTTTTTGTCTTTAAGGCCTGTGTATTGCATTAAAGTATAATCGCCATGTTCTCCACTTCCCTCGCCATTTTGCAAATTATAATACTGAACGATTCCATCAAAACATGTGAATGAATCATGTTGATTTGAACCAACTAAATGCATTTTATTTAAAGATTTATCAAATACCCTAAACTTAATTTCTCTCACTTTTCCTCTCCTCCTTCACAAATGCCCCAATCATCAAACCGACCAACAAAGCTAATCCTGTTCCATAAAACAAAGCATCTAATCCGAACATGGGTTGTCCTCCTTTATTAGAAGGGGCAACTTACGCCCCTTGCTTCAATTCTCCCTGTAAAATTGCAATCGCCTTGCTTGCATCATCTATGGTGAAGAACTCCATTTCTTTACCGTTCATGCGTTTTTTAAGTGCTTTATAAGTATTTTGTTCACTTGTGTTCAAAACACTTGATACATCTTTTACTAGCTTTGTAATAAGGTTTAATTGTTTATCAGATGCCATTTGCTTAGTATTGTTAAATGGTTGTTGTGGTTTTGTATCTTGCGAAGCTCCGTTTCCATCGTCATCATCTTCTGCTGCAATATTCAATGCTGCACAATAACCGTACCTTCTTGCGTATGTTATACTGCTTCCTGCCCCCTGTGCGGTTGCTTTTCCCATCGGAAGCCATAAGGTATCTAATTCAATAAACTCTCCGCTAGAGTGTAATATGAGTGTTGTAACCCCTATACTATCTCCGTTGGTAGAAGTAGACTGAACAACCGATAAACCATTTTTAGCAAGATGAGGTCTTGCAGTATTGATGATTTCCTCTAATGGAGCGTATGAGCTTTTAAAATGTGGGTTGGTTGCGGTTTTCTTTGGTGCCGGACATTCTTCTTGGAATTTACATAAAGCCTTGGCGATCTCGACAATCGTTTCAGAACGATTCATTTTGTTTCCTCCTTGTGGTACAATGACCATGTATTTGTTTTGAGAGAGGGAAGGTAATGGCAGTTACCAACCCTCATTTTGTGTCTAGCTTAATCTCAAACTTTTCATCCCTTTCCACTACTTGAATGCCTGGAATGATAACTCCATCTTCATCTACTAACATGTCACCTTGAACGACCGCTTGCTTTTTGATGGTTGCCCAGTCAATAGATTCTGTGTACTTCACATAATTGTTAGCCTTTGCATAATCCATTAAAACTTTTTCATCCCTCACAAATTCCGGCTGCTGCTTTTTGAGTGAGATAAATCCATATGGAAGCTTGATGGATTTCTTTACTTTCTTTCCAGCTTCTACTTGCTTTTTCACTTCTTCACGTAAGTACATTTCTAATTGGTTTGAGTAATGTGCCTGTTTTTCGATAAACTCTTTCTTGGATTCTTCTCCCCATGCTTTGATTTTTTCAATTTTCTCAAGAAAAGGAGCAATTTGTTTTTCGGTAATAGCATCAATTTCCGCTTTTCTTTCCTCAAAATAAGCGATTCTGCGACTAGCTTCTGTTGCGGTTTCTAGGTTGATGACAGCGAATACTTCCTGTGTTTCTTCCTGCTCCTGTAGTTCGGATAAAATATTTTCTAATGGTTGAATCAAGTTATTTCTCCCCTTCTAATTGATTTTTCAAAAGCAAAAGCTCTTTCAATACTGTTTGTGTCACTCCGCTAGGCTGATGATGGTTTACATGTTCGACATAGCCGATTAATTCCTCTAAGGTGGATTTCGCTTGGTTTGTCATGGTAATACCTCCTTAAATAATGTTTTGTAACATGCACTGTATATCTGTATAAGACTCTTTTACGAAAATAAAATGACCATCGAATTGAATATGTGTTGTATTTCCCATTCCAAAGAAATACACTATTTTATCTACATTTACTGTTACCTTTCCTCCGTGATGATCATCTGTTACATGAATTAATTTCAATGCCAATCACCTCACTCCGCAAACGTAAATTTAAGTAACTATGAATTTAATATTTCTTGTATTTTTAGCAGTTTAGTCCATCGTTTACCGGACTCAACAAGTACTTCTTCTTTTCTGTTTTCGAGATATTCAACTTTCTCGGCTTGGTTAATTAACCATTCCAATTCTGATAAATGGATTTTTGCATAGGTACCATTATCTTCATAACTGATTTTTGCGTTAGCTTTTATTTCTTTAATTTCTTCATTCATTTTCCTCACTCCGCAATCGTAAATTTCATTTCATATTGAGTTACTAGATACGCTTCAAAATCATCATCCCACTCCATATTGATAATGTTTTCCTTTTTGGAGTCGTAAGCGAGTCTATCGCCAATCTCGATTTCGTTTCCGTAGTAATCTTTGCCAGGATATCGCCCTTGGAAAAACTGAAATTCATGTTCCCCTTGAAGATATCCGTCTAAATGTTCAGCAAGGATAATCTCCCCTTCATCTATAACAATTCTGTCGCCTGTTAAGATTTCGCATTGCATGAAGTCTATTCCGTTAAATTCCGGTTGTGCTGCCATATCTTTCGGATAACCAGTAAGCATGATTTGGTCTACTATCGGATGATTCATTGTAATTCCTCCTTCATATAACTGGATGAAACAG
This sequence comes from Bacillus sp. FJAT-49736, assembly GCF_018343615.1. Taxonomy (GTDB): domain Bacteria; phylum Bacillota; class Bacilli; order Bacillales; family Bacillaceae_C; genus Margalitia. Next base: position 1,794,203 of record NZ_JAGYPI010000001.1, read on the forward strand.
TGATATACTTTCCTCTGTGCCAATAAGACGGATATTGATCATCGCTTGTAGCTTCATCGAATCGAAATTCCCCTTCAAAAGCTGATTGTGCTATTTCTAATCTTTCCATAGCGCTGTCATGATTCACCGGAATGAACTTTCCATCCACCTTATCGAATTGTGAAAAATGAATCGCGATGTAATGCCCTTTATCCAATGCTTCTTCTACCAATTGCATGAACTTTTCTTTGTTCATTTAAATCGCCTCCTTTTTTTGTTTATCTAACCAACCAAAGAAATCTTCCCTATTTACTCTTTTTGATCTACGTATTTTGATTAAAGGAAAATCTTTTTGATCCATAATTTCATAAGCGACACGCTTGCTGCATTTTAGTATTTGAGATATTTCATCAGCCGTTAATAGTACTGGGAAGTCTTTTTTATCCATAATTTTCACTCCTAATATTGAACTTTGAGGGTGAGTTATAACTCAACTCCTTACTTAAAAAAATAGATCGTCCAGCGTACAACCCAATGCTTTTGCTATTCTTACAGCTAGTTTCAAGCTAGGTGTTCCTTCTCCGCGTTCTATTTTCCTAAGATGAGAAACAGAAATATCCACTAATTTAGCTAACTCCTTAGGACTTATACCATTTCGAGTTCTATAATCCTTAATTCTGTTAACCAATAACGAAACATTCCTTTCTTTGAAGTTTCGTTATAACTCAACCCTTGAACATAGTATACATCTTAGTTGAATTATTAGTCAACAATTTTATTGCAAATTATTTTAAATTACTTTAGTGCGGTAATCTAAACAGTTGATACATAAAGGATTTTTGTACATAATATAGGTTGAGTTATCGTTAATCAAAAGGGGTGAAACTGTGAGAGGTTACGGGGAAAAAATTAGATTTTTTAGGAATGCCCAAAAAATGAGCCAAGAAGATTTGGCTAATAAATTAGGGGTTACAAAATCGTATATTTCCAAATTAGAAAACGAAAAGACACCGATAAGTTTAGATACACTCGGAAAAATAGCAGATATTTTAGATGTTGATCCGAAAGATTTAATCGATAATACAAAAATAGAAGTGAACGGAGAAAAATGGATTATACTCGGTAGAAAAATGGAAGAACAAGGAGTAACTCCAGAACAAATAGAAGAATGGGCAAGAATAGCAAAATATTATAATGACAAATAAAGTCGAATATTGTCGCAAAATGATAATGTTTAGATTTGCGAAAAAATAATCCGCACTCCCATTAATGATGATATAATTAAATATACAGAAACGCAAACATTTGTTCCTATTTTATATCATCTATTAATAAGGGGTGTCTATTTTGCTAAAGAAAATCATCTATGTTCCAGAACTTCCAAATGGCGTATTTATCGAAACTGAAAAGTACTTTCTTGTAGGAATTAGCGAAGGAGATGCTGAAGATGAGAGGCTATGTCCGCAAGAGGGGAAATAAGTGGAGTTATACCGTTGATATTGGTAAGGATCCTATTACAGGCAAAAGAAAACAAAAAACTAAAAGTGGATTTAAGACTGAAAAAGAAGCTGAATCTGCTTTAACCGAAATCATTTACGAAATAAACAAAGGGATTTGGATTGCTCCGCAGGAAATCAGAGTAAAAGACTTTGCGGAAGATTGGATGAAAATGCATCGTCATAAACTAAGAGCTACAACCGCAGAGCAATACCAACAAAAAATTAAAAGTTGGATCATACCATTACTAGGAAACTATAAGATTCAAGATTTAAAACCGATTCATGCACAAAAGTATTCTGCTCAACTTTTAGAGAATATGAAAGAAAATACCGCTAGTAAAGTATATTCAATTACTAAGATGATTATTAATCATGCAGTGGATTTAGAAATCATTAATAAAAACCCTTTCAAAAACATTAGTCTTATAAGAGAAAAGAAAACGAAAATTACCACATGGACGTTTGATGATTTAGAGCATTTTTTAAAAGTGACCAAACGATATAGTGACGTTTATTATCGTCTGTTCGCTACTGCTGCATATACCGGACTTAGGAAAGGTGAATTATTAGCTTTAACAAAAGATGATGTAAATTTCGAAAAGAAGTTTATCAATATCAATAAAAGTTTGTCTGCAACAAAAGAAGAAGGTGTTAAGATCGGAGACTTAAAAACACCTTCTTCACGTAGGAAAGTTGCTATTGATACTGTAGTTGCTTCTATTTTAAAGGAACAAATAGCAAAAAACAATGCTATGAAATTAAAGCTCGGAAAAGAATATCATGATTCTAACTTGATTTTCTGTCATCCAGACGGACGTTATTTTTATCCAACTGGAATTTGTAGAGTAATGGATAAGTACATCGAGCTTTCCGGATTAAATAAAATTAGGTTTCATGATCTACGACACACTCATGCTACTTTATTGCTGGAACTGGGTGTCAATCCAAAAGTAGTAGCTGACCGCTTGGGTCATGCATCAGTAAAAATAACATTAGATACGTATTCGCACGTGTCATTAGATTTACAATCTGACGTTGCAGAAACGTTCTCCAAACACCTCAAAAAGGCCTGATGTGGTCAAAATGTGGTCAAGCCTAAATGACGAACTATTGAAACATTGGTGTAATCACATCATTTAGGCTTAGGCTATAATCATGTCAGGATCATGTCGGAGTATTGCCTTTAGACCAGAGCTATACGTAATACCTGCCTTTTCATTTACCTGAACTTGTAAAAAATGATCATTTTTCATTTCGATAGGATCTTCTAATGTAATTACATTACGCATATTTTGGTTCACGCATTTTTCGACCAACGTATACATCGTTGTGGACTTTCCGCTGCCAGTTGGACCGGTAAATAGGAGCAAACCGTGTGAATGCAGCAACAAGGACATTAGCTTTGCTGGACTATGAGGAAAAAGGGACATTTTCTCGATGGAAAAAGATTGGTTATTGGATAGGATACGTATAACTAAGCTTTCATTGGAATTTGCAGTTGGAAGTGTAGAAATTCTTAAGGAAGTTTGTTGGTGCGGAATACCTAGCTTGAATGAACCGCTTTGAGGCTTTCTTTTTTCACCAATGTCAAGTGAGGCAATAAACTTGAAATGAGATACAAGCCTTTCCCCAATCTTTATTGGCATCGGTCGATGCGGAGTGATTCGGCCATAGAGTCGAAGCTGGATGAGATAATCGTCTTGTCTTGGAATAATATGAATGTCTGTCGCGCCCAGCCTTATCGCCTGCTCTAATAGCAAATCTGCTACTTTTTCGATAGACATGTGAAATAAAACACCACCTTTTATTTTGTTAGGGAGTAATTTCGACATATATTTTTAAATTCCTGCTAAATTTTCAATTTTTTTAGTAGAAGTTATTGTCCTCACAATCCTTGAGATAAAAAACTCAACGAATAGATTTATCAGCCATCAAATTCCAATTAGAGACCTTCTATAAGGTCTCTAAAATTTATTGATTACAGTTAGCCATTTATTTTCTAACTTCTATCCTCACCTTATGCCCTATTTCATTAAATAAATGAACAAGATTTGCTCCATCAATTAAGGTAATCGGTTTATCCTTAACAAATTCAAGGCTATCTCGCCCATAGTGGCTTGTGGTAACAAGGATTCCTTTTACTGCTCCCTCATTAATCATCGTGCCATATAAGTCTCTAACAGCCGAAACGGGAACAACCTTATTGTATCGTTTTGCCTGTATCACAAATTTACCGCCTCTAATTGGATCAGGGTCAAAGGCTATTGCATCCACACCGCCATCACGGCTTGCTTGAGTGACTTTCACTTCTCCTCCGTCTTTGGAGAAAATTTGTTCAAATAATCCTCTAACAAGATGTTCAAAGTCCTCCCAATTCATTTCAGCAAGATTTGGAATAGAATTTACTTCCGCTAATACATCTTTTGATTCTGTAAATCTGGCATCTTCTCGGTTAATATTCAAAATAGGTCTAACTGGCGCCAGGTTTTTTAGAGCTCCAGCTGATAACCCTTTTAAGCTTCTAAAACAATCTTTTGGATTGACTCTTGCAAGATTAATTTGTTCAAACTCATCCTTAGATGCTTGAACACTAATGATGCAAGAATTAAAATCTTGTCCAGTTGATGAATCAACACCTTGTACCCATCCATTAAATATTACGGTCTTGAGTTTGTCGTTATAAACAGATTCGAATACCTCATGTATTGTCCTAAGTGTTAGTTGATAAATAATATCTTCGTAAAACTCCTCAAAGTCCTTTTTCTTCATTTCCTTCGGTACAATTTCTTTCCTGGTCTTAACGAATTTATATTCAATAATATTTGGGATTGAATCTGGGTGGGGTAACGCATAATCAATGATAGCAATTTCATTTTCTCCTAGATATTGAACTTCAAAATCTTTGCTAATAGCTTCAGGGTATATAGAGTTTTCTAGAACTAATAGTATATAATCCTCAACCGCTTGAGTCTCACCATTTTCAAATCTATTTTTAAAATCCTTAATTCCATCGTTGTATTCATTTTGCTTTGCTTCAAATAGTTCTTTTTCTTTATTGTATTCTTCCTTTGCTACCTTCTTATCGTTCTTATATTTTTGTAGATTTTCGTCAAATTCTAACTTTGCTTGTTCTTCAAGCTTTAATCGTTTTTGTTTTAAATTAGGAAATATTTTTTCAACAAATCCTTGTTTTGGAACCTTATGTTTTTCTATGTATGTGTCCAATTTAGGTTCAATCTTTTCAAATCTAAACTGTTTAAATTTATCTTTTTGGTAAAGTTTGTCCCAATTAACTTTATCATCAATTTCTAATGTGTAAGCCAAAATGTTACGATATTGATTTATATCTTCTAGTGCATCTTCCGTATCAACTTCAGCTTGTTTTTGCAAATCTTGAAGCGCTACTTTATTTCTTTCACTTGCTTCCTTTTTACTCCATATATTCAGCTGATTTGTTACCTTCATGTTAAGCTCAGCTATCGTATTTGCCTTAACTAATTTAGAAACATTTAAATAACTATTACTGATAAATTTTTCGTAACGATATGCCATTGATTCCACTCCATTTTCTAAACATTCTCATTTAATAATAACAATTTTCTACATAAAATTACAAATATTGCATTTGTTTATATATTATATGATTATTTATTTTTATTAATGTCATAATTAACGATATAATAAAAATCCAAAACAAATAAGGAGGAGTTTAAAATACTCCCCCTTCAAATATCCATATTCTAGTACACACTCTCACTTATCATAAAGTTGACTTGATTGACTATATCCTCCGTAATTTCTTTTTTGCGTTTGACCCAATCTTGTGACCATATCCGCTGAATATTCCACCCTAATGATTCTAGAACGCTTTGTCTCAACCTATCTCTGTCTCGGGCTGTTTTTGATGAATGATAAGCTGCTCCGTCACATTCAATCCCCATTATATATTTTCCTGGATTTTTTGGATCTACTACCGCAAGATCTATTCTATATCCAGAGCAGCCGACTTGTTTCATTAACTCTAGCCCTTTTCTTTGCAGCATATTATAAACATCTTCTTCAAATGGTGAATCGAAATCAGCATCATCAACTGTTGTATTCAAGAAGAACTCCCCGCGACTTTTTGCAAATGCAAGATAAGATTTTAATAATCGAGGTCCTCGTTTATTTAACTTTGAATCATCCATATCAGTATCTAATATACTGGAAACTACTTTAAGCTCTTTTCGTGCACGAGTGATGGCGACATTTAATCTTCGTTCCCCGCCATCTTTATTTAATGGACCAAAGTTATAATACAGAACTCCGTTTTCATCTTTACCGTAACCAACACTGAGAATGATTGTGTCTCTTTCATCTCCCTGGACATTCTCCAGGTTTTTCACAAAGAATGATTCAAATAAGTCCTCGTTAAAGAAGCTTTCACATTCAGGATATTTCTCCCGTAATTCATCAATCTTATCTCTTATTGCTTCTTGTTGAGCCTCACTAAAGGCAATTATCCCTAATGAACGATCTGGCGATCGTTTGATATGTTCAAAAACAAGTTCCGCTACTTTTTGTGCCTCAATTAAATTACGTTTTGACTTACCTCTATCGTAAACCGCATTAGTCACATGAATTAATGATACCCCGTCATGTTCTTGATTAATCGCATTCGGGAATGTATAGAGTTCGTTGTTGTATATTTCTCTATTTGAAAATGCAATGAGGGACTCTTGCTTACTTCTATAATGCCATTTTAGAGACATCTGCGGCATAAACAATAAACATTCATCCAATATACTCTCGAAATTTTCATACAATTCTTCTTCTTCCTCTGATAGAAACTCATCTTCAATCTCCACATTATTAGAAAAGAATGCAGTCGGAGGTAACTGCTTATCGTCTCCCGCAATAACAATTTGTTTTCCTCTAAATAATGAGCCAATTGAATCTTCTGGTCGGATTTGTGATGCCTCATCAAAAATAATGAGATCAAATTTTAAAAATGATGGATCAATAAATTGGCTCACAGATAATGGACTCATCATCATACAAGGCTTTAATGCCATTAGTAATCCTGGGATTTCGGAAAATAATTTTCTTATTGGTTTATGACGTTTTTGTTTTTGAATCTCCCTTTTTAAAATGGAAATCTCTGATGATCTAAAGGATAGACTATCAATATAATTGGCTTTATTACTATAAAGTTTTTCGTTGATTCTTGAACTATTTACATCAATTAAACGTAAATCAAGATCTTTATATTCACTAATATTACTATTGTGAGTGTTTGTATTGAAATCTTTTAAAGCTGGTTGCACACTGTAAGCATAATCTAACCATAACTTATAAAATCTTTTTTGAAAGGTCTCCTTAAACGGAAAATCATATGCTAATTGTTTACCCTTATCCAAAAATCCACTAAGACCAAGGTCATTAGCCCTTACTAGCATTTTATTTAATTCAGTCCACTCACCCAATAAATCGGTTTGTTGGGACATAAGATGAATTAGTTTTGCAACGTTACTTATATCACCTTCCATTATTGAGTTACCATAATACTTTGGTTCATTTAGAGGAAAGACTTCTTGATAGAAATTTAAACTTTCAGCAATTGCTGATTTTTGGATTTCAATCTTATCTATGCTGTTACGAAAATGCACTTCTTTATCAGGATCAGTAATCACCCTTAAAAACCACGGAGGAATGTTCCCTTTAAATTTATTCTTCGCTTCCGTTGTCCATAGAATCGCCTTTTCAATTAAATCCCAATCCGTTTCATACCCTTTGTATAAATCCCCGTAGAAATTAGTAAAGGTATCCTTAAGATTTACAATTTCACTTTCCTTTTGCTTTATATCTTCAATAAGGTTAACTAATTTCACCCACTGTTCAGTGTTTAAGAAACTTTGTCCTTTGTAATAAGATAATACAAGCTTTTTAGCTTCTATTACATCCATAAATGGAGTAGTAATCTTGGAGAAATGATACTCAAGGATATTTGATTCTTCATTAATTTCACCTAATTTTAAAACAAAGCTTCTAATAATGGTGTTTATATTATCCGTTACTTTTAAATAACTTTTTTCAATTTCATTTTTAATGGTTGAGAATTCTCTATTTCCATCTGTAGTTAGCTGAAGAATAAAATCCTTGTATTTTTCACGGGTACCTGTATTTTGCAATGTACCGTTAAGATCGAAAATCGCTTCTGTATAATTTGTGATGCTATCCCAATTAGTTTTTTCCCCATCATAATGACTACCAAAAAAGTCTTTCAAAAAGTTTTCCTTTTGATTAATTTCTTGTTTCATTTTTTTAATCTTAATCATACTTCTTAAACTTTTAATTATCTCATCATTTTTTTGCTGCAGCTTTTGGTTTTGGTATGACTTTAATAAATTTCTATCCCTTTTATAGGAAGATTTAATGATTCTAAATATCGACGAGTAATTATTAATGAAACGATTTAAAATTCCATCAATATCTTCTGATAATAGGTCTGGATTATATTGCCCTTTAAATTTTTCATATTCAGTATTGTATTCGTTAAAGAACTCCTTATTATCACGTATTAACTTCCTGATGGTATCCTTCTGGCTATTTTCAAACCATTTTTCTGTAGGTCTAGGATTATCCTTAATTGAAAAGTGAACTTTATTTAAAAGATTGATTTGGCTTTTATTAATTGTAATTAAGTTAAAACCAACTAATTTATTAAATTTACTTAGATAAATATTTATAGAATCCAATTCATACTGTGTATCAATTATCAGACTTTTTATTTCGTTTTCTTCTTGAATAATTCGATCAACCAGATTTTCATAGTCATCTGTCAGTTCTAAAAGACCCTGATTTTTCTTGTTTAAAATAGCCCTTAAGTTCGATAAGTCGTCACCCAATATATCCTCTTTGTAAAATTCAAGTAACTCCTCCTTCAAGTTAAAATGCACAAGAAAAAGTGCTTGATGCGATTGGTAGTATTCAAATACTTCATCCACCATTTTGCTTTTACTGTTATCTAGCCAGTCTAAGGGTATATTAGGCTTTGAAATTAAAAGATTTTTGGTGCTAGTATAGTTCCGTGGACACAACTTAGTTAAGTGCTAAAATAGAACAACGAAAGGTTGTGTCCATATGGGAAACAAAAATACAGGCAAAAAATATAATGAAGATTTTAAAAAAATGGTCGTTGATTTATATAACTCTGGTAACTCAGCTAAAGATTTAAGTAGCGAATATGGCGTTTCTGAAGTAACTATTTATACATGGATTAAGAAGTTTTCACCTATGGAAACAGAGGATGGAACATCAATTACCTCTGATGAGATTGCCAAAATGAAAAAAGAAATGCTCCGTCTCCAGGAAGAAAATGAAATCTTAAAAAAGGCTATGGCCATATTTGCGAAAAAGTAAAAACAACTGAGTTGATAAAAGTAATTGTAGATCTTCAAGACCAACATGACACACAAACACTGTGTGGTGTACTTGGTATTGCCAAAAGCACCTTTTACCAGTCATTCAAAAAAACAGAGTCTAACCGTGAACGTGAGAACAAACAACTAACGAAAAGAATCAAAGAGATTTATAGAGAAAGTAAAATGCGTTACGGCGCGCCTAAAATTCACAACCTCCTAGAAAAAGAAGGATATAATGTGAGTGTGAAGCGTGTACAACGGTTAATGAAGGCCGCTGGCCTTTTCTCCATTGTAAAGAAGAAATTTCGTCCTCAATCTAGTAAAACGAAGGTGATGGAGCGTGAAAACCTGCTAGATCAAGACTTTACTACCTCTACTATCAATGAAAAATGGGTTGCTGATATCACATATATAAACACGCTGAGAGACGGTTGGTGTTATCTTGCTTCCGTCATGGATTTGCATTCTAAAAAAATCGTTGGATATTCATTTGGACGTAAAATGACGACTGATTTGGTAATAAGTGCTTTAAATAATGCTTTGGATACTCAACATACAAGAGAAGGGTTAATCCTGCATTCCGATTTAGGTTCCCAGTATACCAGTGAAGATTTTCAAAAGCTTTGCGAAACAAGAAAGATAAAACAATCCTTCAGTAAAAAGGGCTGCCCATATGATAATGCCTGTATAGAATCATTTCATGCCATTTTAAAGAAGGAAGAAGTCAATCATGTTACCTATTTAGACTACAAAACTGCGAATCTAGCAATATTTCAATTTATCGAAGGTTGGTATAACCGTAAAAGAATTCACAGTGGTTTAGACTACAAAACACCACAAGATATTGAAGATCAAACAAAAACAGCATAAAGCTTGTGCAGCTCAAACCTAGCTGGATATCCACCGCACTCATGGTTTTACATGGAGTGGAGGGCATGATAGCTTTGATGGCATTGCCAAGTTTTATGAAAGCTGGCTTATTGGCTGGAAAGTCATACCCGCAGAGGCTCCATGTCAAACTAGCACGATACAAACAGCTTACATCTTAATAATCACAAAGACTTAACTTTTTTGTGTCCAAGATATTGACTCAAATCCA
>NZ_JAGYPI010000001.1:1804192-2217108 GCF_018343615.1 Bacillus sp. FJAT-49736
TTTATGAAAGCTGGCTTATTGGCTGGAAAGTCATACCCGCAGAGGCTCCATGTCAAACTAGCACGATACAAACAGCTTACATCTTAATAATCACAAAGACTTAACTTTTTTGTGTCCAAGATATTGACTCAAATCCACTAACAGATGGTTTCTTTTGTTTATCTACTTCTTGTTCTAAATCAACTAACGACCTTACCATAAGAGCTTTTCCATTATTTAATAAATCAAAGACTTCATTAACATCTTTTGATATTTTAATAGTAGATTTGTTTGTTTTAAAATTCAGCAATCGATTCCTTTTAGTCATATCTAAGAGTCGGGATTTCCAATGTTGAATTTTTATATCAAGTTTGCGTTCTTCCATTTTCCACATTTTCCCCCTAAAAAACTCGTTTCCTATTTAAAACTATTTACCTATTCTTATTATCAAAATACCATAATATCCCTAAATATCAACTACAAAATTCTCTATATTATCGCCATTTTCTACAATATTCAATTTACGATAAGATGCTCTTATTCCCAATAATTCTTATTTGATTAGTGAATTACCTGCATGTTAATATAGCAAAAGACAGATTAAAACAAATAATACAAATCAAGAGGCTGGGACAAAACCCACCTCTTAGATGAAAAAGCCGGTGAAATTTTACAACGAGTAAAATTTCACCGGCTTTGATTTTTTTTACAATAAGATAAGGATCACTTCTGAAAAAAATAAGTTACCACACAAAATAAAATAAGGAGCTTGATATGGTTATTTAATCCTAGCAGAACGAACAATAAAAAACACAATCGTACCAATTATAATAACTAGTATAATTGGAATTTCCCAAATACCTAGTCCTACATTATTTTTCATAGTCAATTGGATCCATTGCCAGCTATAATATACAAATAATAATGTGCTCTCTGCCTTGAAAACATTCATCATTTGTCTAGCATTCTTATATTGCTTTTCGATATTAACTTCTGATAAATGCGAGTAATTGAAAGTATGAGGAAATCGTTCAAGAATAGTCAACCCTAATGCGATTACGATAGATACTGCAGGAAGGACCCAAAGCATACCTTTATTCCCCCACCCGTCCGGCACGTCTCCATTAAAATGAATAGGGATTCTGCTTGATAATGATGGGTATTCGAACATTAAATAAACAATATTTCCGATTATCAATAGTAAACAAAAGATATCTAATATAATTTCTATCTTTGATCTAGGAATGTTTAATTTTGGCCGTTTCATTATTTCCACTATTCGCTCCCCCTTTATCTCTTATATACAGCATCATGCCATTTTTTTAGGACACTTTGAATTTCTCCCCGGGAAATTTCCCCATATTCGATATACCCTAATCGAAAATATAAAGATTTTAGGAAATTCATGATATTGGTTTTTATCCTATAAAAATGGAATGAAAACCCTTCTTTTTTAAATACTTCATGCAAATTATCGCTGACAGAACCCACCCAATTTCCCAATATTTCATCGCTCATTCCATTATCCAATAATGCTTCGATAGCGAATATCAATCTCTCATCTTCATCATCTGTGTACACACCGTTTTTCAATAGGCAAGAGAGAATTGCTTGTAATGCATCCGGTATATAAGCTGACTGAAAAGCTGGATGTAAGATAGCGGTTGTTACCAGATCGGCTCCATGAGCAATACTATGCGCCCACCCCTTGTCCTCTACATACCCCCGGACATCCTTCTCTTGCAGTAAATAATGAAAACTACACTGAATAGCTTGATCTGCAAGCGAACTTGGAAGGAACTTTTCCTTTATATCTAAATGTAATACTAGCTGAGCACAAAGTGCAGAAAATGATCGAGTAAAAACAGAATCCGACTTCTCCTCACCTATTTTATAAAATAGATATTCTGAACTTATACAGGTTTCTAATATATTTTCCATTCGTGTATAATCAATCAATTTATTTCCTATAAATCTGCAAAATGTTGAATATATCAAGTGGTCTCTTAATTCAGGATTCACGTCTCCAATATTCTCCAACATTTGTTCCGTTAGTACTTCTAGATTTATATTAGATATTTCTTCAACTGATAATTCCTTTAACTTCAAAAGTTGATTCTTTAGATTCATTTCATCTACCTCGTCGTCATTCACTTTTATCTATAGCTGTTGTTTTTTAACATATCAATCGCCACGTTCAAATCGATATCTTCAAAAATATGATTTGGTGTCCATGGAATATGCACATGTGGAATAACACCAACCTCGGTCATACCTCTTCCCTCATCAATTCTAGAAAGTCTGGAGGTTGGATACCATAATTCAAATAAGCCATCCCAGCTCATAACAGCTAAATTTGAATAGTCATTTAATCCTGCTGTCGCTCTGCCAATTACGGTTACTTTATTTGACATTTTACAAGTTTCTACAAACGAGTCCCCTGAGCTACCACAAGTCACATCAGCTAATACTATTACTCTCTCTGGACTCCTTCTTCCTTCGATTAGTTCATCTTCCTCTAACTCGGAAAAATCAAATTCTACAAAGCCTTTGCCTTTATTTTTCTCCCATTCACGTAAAAGGATATTTATCACTTTGATAGTACCTTCATCTTGAATGTCTTTAAGAGAATTTCGGAAAGATTTTACTCTTAATTCATAATTTCGATCCGAACAATTAGTTAGCATAATTTCTCCGTCTTCATTAAGATTAGTTACCTGTTCCGGGAAAATGTATGGCAATAATGGATAGTAAGCCGAATCGCTTCCTCCATAATTAACTCTTACGTCTATAATTAAATCCTTACAATGATCTAATTTTTCTTTATGGGACTCGACTAGTCGATTTATTGCATCCGGATTATCAAAATCGGTTAAAGTCATTAATTGAATATTTTTATCTAAACTTTTCAAGGAATATTGCGGAATATATTTAGAACTTTCATATTGATTTAACTCCATCATACTTTTTGCTCCACTAAGATTCTCCACCTCACAAAATGAGTATTCACGAATGATCTTATCCCAGTTCTCTCTTTCTTGATTATTTTCTCCTAATCTTCTTTTATGTATTTCCAACAATTCCGGAATACTCTTATTCTCAAGTGATACGATTGAAAATCCTTTTTCCAATCTTGTTTCATTACTAACTGCTGTAATATATAAACGGTCATTATATCTTCTTACTTTAAACCCTGAGTCATATTGTTTTTGATTTTCATTTGTTATGTGTCTAAAAGACATATGATGATCTTTGAAATCGAGCAAATAGTCCTGAACTATTTTTACAAATTGGGTAGGTGTTAATTCATTTTTAACTTCCAAGCTCTCAATTTCTTTTGCATAAACGTCCGGATTATCCCAACCTTTTTTATCTTCACAACCGGAATAATCATGCTGAGTAATGGAAACGATTTCTTGAAATATCTCTTGATACATTCTGATCATCCTTTTTTAAAATAGTAACTATTTCCTATACTTGTTAATTTCATTACTATTCCGGAAAAATCCTGCTAAAACGAATAAATAACCTCTATATACTGTTTCCACTTTTGAGCCATGTATAGCCTTGTCTGCATTCGTCTTTCTGAATAGGGATCCTCTCCTTCCCTCCACTCTAAATCAAGGGAAACACTATAACCAGTTATTTCCTCTAATGCTTCACAACGATTTCCAAAGCTCCAATGAGATTTGCAAAAACTTAAAAATTGGTTCCTAATGAATATCAAATTTATCATAAAGTGGACTCAAGTTCCGTTATATAGAAAATATATAGGAAAATCACTGTTTTTTCGCAAAATAAGGAACGTATGTCCGCAAACATAACGTTTTATCGTATTTTTTCACATACAGCGGAACGTGTGTCCTCCAAACCTAGAAGAATACAAAACTCACTACCTCACAGAATTTATGCCCAATTAATTTTCCAATACTAATAAATAGACCAAATCGATTTTTCGATTTGGTCATCTAATTTTATGCTAATTAAAAAAGCTTCCTCTAATAATGTCTAACATTTCCCTTGGTCTAATATCTAATAATGCACACTCATCAATACTCACCAAATCGGTTCATATGTCCCTCTATTCCGATTTGGATCCGTGAATTCTCCTGCAGTGCCTGTTCCAAATTCGCCTTCTATTATTTCTGCCAAATAGAAATATTGTGTACCATTGTGTTTTATGCTTACAATTAATTCCTTTATTTCAATCGTAACACCTAACTCTTCAAAACCCTCTCTTACTGTCGCATCTTCCGGCGTTTCTCCATCTTCTATACCTCCACCGGGAAAAACATAATATATGATGTTTTCCTTATTCCGTTTGATAAGCCCAATTCTTCCCTTTTCCTTATCAATAAGAACTGCGGATCCTCTATTTCGCAAAGATGATAGCCTCCATTAGTTTTTTGAAACTTTCCCCAAAAAATAATTTTACTTTTATTGTAAACGGACATACTAATATTGCCAAGTTTTTCGGGGTTAATTTGTCAGATTTTTCAAAGGTTGATGTTTTGAATTATGGAGGAGAAGATGAAGTGAAAAAAGCAGTACTAATAAGGAAAGTGAAGTTTGTATTTAGTCCGATTAAAAAATATGCTTTTGATGGCGGATTTCGAAGAAGAGTTCTATATACAAAATACCTAGAGAAAAAGCCGCTTAAGGAGAAAACCATTTTATATGAGTCCTACCATGGTCAAAGTATGACAGGAAACCCATATGCAGTATTTAAATACTTAATCAATAACGAGAAATATAAGGATTATGTTCATGTATGGGTTGTTCAAGATGATACAGTTATTCACGAAAAGTATAAGCATATTCGCAATGTTAAATTTGTTCGAAAAGAAAGCAATCAATATATAATTTATCTTGCAACTGCTAAGTATTTAATTAATGATACTACGTTTCCTTACTATTTTCAGAAAAGAAAAGACCAAATATATGCTAATATCTGGCATGGAACACCCTTAAAGACGATGGGAATACATATTAAAAATAGAGGATATACCGATCACAAAAATATTCAACGGAATTTTCTTTTCACAGATTTTATGGTTAATCCAAATAAATTTACAGCGGAAAAGCTTCTGCATTCTCATGATGTCTATAGTATCTTTAATGGAAAAATATTAGATTCTGGATATCCGCGTGTAGATTTAATGGTACATGCAAATAAGGAGGAAATGAGGAATATATTATCCGTTCCAAGTGAAAAAAAAGTAATTCTATATGCGCCGACATGGAGAGGAAAGTTGGGCAGTGAAAAAGACGAGAGCGAGAAGCTGCTCAAGGATATGAATCTTCTAAAGGAGCACATTAGTGATGAGTATATCATTTTATTAAAGTCGCATTATTATGCTTACAAATTTTTTGAGGAGCAAGGACTGGCAGATCTATGTGTTCCGAATAAGCTTGATACGAACGAAGTATTATCTATTGTGGATATTTTAATAACGGATTACTCTAGTATTTTCTTTGATTTTCTTCCATCGAAAAAGCCGATTATCTTCTATGCCTATGATGAGGAGCAATATCAAAGAGAACGTGGAACCTATATCCCGATGGACCAATTACCAGGGCCATTATGTCATCATTTAGCCGAAGTGGCAGATTCCATTAATCATATTAAGCTTATCAAAGACCGATTTCGTATTAAGTATGAAGAATTTTTAGAGGAATTTTGCTACCATGATGATGGAAAAGCGACAGCACGCTTTGTAGAAACAGTACTAGAGGGAAAACAATCTGATAACCTTATGCAAACACTCTCCAATAAAACAAAAATTCTTATCTATGGAGGAGGTTTTTTAAATAATGGCATTACCTCCTCTGTTATTAACTTATTAAATGCGATTGATTATGATCATTATGATGTAACCATTATGGATTTCTCTGATAATAACAAGCCAGAAAAATGGAAAAACATTGAAAAGCTAAACAAAAATATTCACTTTATTCATAGAATGGGCACTTGGAACGCCACTCTTCTTGAATGGTACCGCCATGCCTTAATCCTTCGAAGAGGGATATATACTGCTACGATGCAGAGAATCGTCCCCATTAAAATGTACAAAAGAGAACTAGAGAGAATTATCGGCAACACGTCCTATGATATTGGAATAGATTTCAGCGGATACAGTCCATTTTGGGCATCTATAATAGCTTTTGGCGATTTCAAAAAGAAAAGCATTTATTTGCATAATGATATGGGACAAGAAATCAATAAGAAGGTGAATAATAAATATCCGCATCGCCAGAATTTGAAAGTAATTTTTTCCTTATATAATTTTTTCGATAATGTAGTTTCTGTATCTAAATTAACTAATGAACAAAATAAAAAGAGCTTACAGAAAGTTGTTAAGAATATAGAGGATCGTATGAAATACGTTATTAATAACATTGATTACGAACAGATCCTCACACAAAAAGAGGAATTTTCCGAGGAATTTGTAATAAAGTTTAAGGATAAAAACTATATGCTATCCGTTCATAACGACAATCATAATCATTTAGAGCTAACTGGATATCAAATGCCAGATGAAAATGATATCAATTTCATCAATATTGGCAGACTAAGTCCGGAAAAGGATCATGCAAAATTAATTGCTGCATTTTCTCATATAGCAGCAAATCACCCAAAAGCAAAGCTCTTTATTGTCGGTGATGGTGATTTAAAGACATCCTTATTGGAATTAGTAAAAAATCTAAAATTAGAGGAAAAAGTTACTTTCACAGGTCAAATCAGCAATCCATATGCCCTGCTTCATAAATGTGATTGTTTCGTGCTATCCTCTAACCATGAAGGGCAGCCAATGGTTCTGCTTGAAGCGTTAACACTTGGTAAACCAGTAATTGTAACGGATATTCCAGGTTCCAGAAGTGTCATTGAAGGCGGACATGGGTTAATAGTGGAAAACTCCATTAAAGGACTCATTGATGGAATGGAGCATTTTATAAATGGAAAAGAGCTTTTGGAAAGACAGTTTGACTATGTCAGCTACCGTCAAGAAGCGATGAAAATGTTCTATGAAAAAATATGTTCACGAGAAAGCCAAACTGGCTAATTTAATCAAGGAAGTCCCGGGTGCCTGGCGCCATATGGGACTTCCTTTTCATTTTTGCAGATGCTCGACAAATTGTTTGATTAATTTTGCAGTAAGACCCCAGATGACAAACTCCTCATAATAATAAAAATACTCATTCAATTTCCTTGGCTGCCATTTATATTTTTCTCCGCCATGAATAAGGCTGTAAGGAAAGCTTTCTTCCGGTTCTGCATGGAAATTTACTTTAAAACAATCAGGAGGATTCATCATGAAAAAGGAAAGCGGAACGGTAAACACCTTTTCCACTTCAGAAGGATTTGGTTTAATGAGTTCAGGCTTGGATAGATACCCCACAAATGGATAGATAATTGTTCCATATGGTGAAATATTAAAATCCAATGGAGCAACAATAGAAATTAGTTCTTGAGGAATACCCAATTCCTCTACTGTTTCACGTACAGCTGTGACTTGTTCATTTTCATCTTCCTCATCCATTTTTCCTCCGGGAAGGCAAATTTCACCTGGTTGTCTTCTTAAACTTAAGGCGCGTACCTCAAATAATATATGTAGTTCATCCTCTATTTTTATTAGTGGGATTAATACTGCAAATTTCGTGAAGTTTTGCATATCCGCAATAGTTGGTGTTCGATTTTCTAAGCTAGTTATTATTTTTTCAAGATCCATCCTTCCCCCTCCTTTTGCCTTGGTTATTAATGAAGGAATACTTGTAATGTTATATATTCGCCCTTATGATGAAAATTCCTTCGAAGAAAAGGATATATCCCCATTGTCACAGCATGTTCATATTTTTTTATAATGAAAAAAAAGGCTTATGTTATAATTCCACTAAGCAATATTCAAATAATTGAGAATAATGTTCTCTTTTAAAGAAAGGTGGAATGCATTTGACACACAAGAAAAAAGGATTTTTAGAGAAATGGAAGCTCCCAACCTTACTTTTAATTGGCATAGGGGTATCAGGGCTAGGTGATTTTGTCTATCTAATTGCCATCAATTTGCTTATTTTGGATATGACACATTCTGCTGCTGCAGTTGCCGGTCTTTGGATTATTGGACCAATTGTTGCGATCCTGACAAATTTTTGGTCTGGAGGTTTTATTGACAGAGGAAATAAACGAAACATATTGATTTTGACCGATATCGTACGGGCCATATCAGTCGCCATCATTCCATTATTATCATCCATATGGTCCATTTATATGATGCTTGTTATCATAAGCCTTGCAAAAGCTTTTTTC
This sequence comes from Bacillus sp. FJAT-49736, assembly GCF_018343615.1. Classification (GTDB taxonomy): domain Bacteria; phylum Bacillota; class Bacilli; order Bacillales; family Bacillaceae_C; genus Margalitia. Next base: position 1,812,477 of record NZ_JAGYPI010000001.1, read on the forward strand.
ACCCCTGCCTCCACAACTTACATAACAAAATTAATTCCCCATCATCAGCGCAAAAAATTTAATTCCATCAATAGTCTTGTAAGATCTGGCGCGTTCGTAGTTGGACCATCTATAGCAGGTGCTCTATTCTTATTGAGTTCGGTGGATGTAGCGATTTATATTAACGCTATCAGCTTTGCTGTCTCTGCTATTGTCCTATTTTTAATGCCAGACTTAGACAAGGATTTACAATCACAAAATGCGCCAAAAAAGGGAACATGGAAAACCTTTATTCTGGATTGGAAAGAAGTAATAGGTCAATATCAAAAACAAGCCTATGTATTTATTCTCTATAGCTTGTATATTGTAACGATTATCTTTACTTTTGCGATGGACTCACAAGAGGTTGTTTTCACCCAAAAAGTGATTGGGCTGAGTGCGACTCAATTCAGTTTGCTCGTAAGTATTACCGGAATTGGGTATTTACTTGGATCCATGTATATCTCATTTTTATCTAATCGAATTAGTATCAAACAATTAATCGGTATTGGGATCACCCTTATGTCCGTTGGTTATATTATCTTTTCTCTTTCCCATAGTTTTATGTCAGCAGTTATTGGATTTTCTATATTAGGGTTTTTTAATGCTTTTTCTGGCACTGGATTTAATACATTTTACCAAAATAATATACCTATTGAGATAATGGGAAGAGTATCGAGTGTATTAGGGGTATTGCAAAATGCTGCCCAAATCATTTTTCTTTTATTTATCGGCTTTTTAGGTGATATCCTCTCTCTTCGAAATGTTATTGTGACAATATCCTTTCTCAATTTTTTAACTGCTGTATTAATAAATTTATTTATGTTTAAACCGGAGAAACATATATATTTTACTGAGACAGAAGAGGAAAAAAGTTTGTAGGATTGAAGTATAAAACAGGAATGAAAACAAATACTGATATTAAATAATTTCTGCCAAACCGTTTCATCAGCAGTATTTTTATCACGTAAATGTCACAAACAAAAGTTTTGGTGTATTTACAATATATATATTTTTCCTTTATAATTATAAATTGATGGATACATGGTACAAAGGAGGGATACATATGGATCGCATGTACAGAGTATTAGGTTTTTGGACTGCAATGTTTACAGTAATGTTTTATCTTCTAGGATTGGATAAAACAGCATTATTATTCCTTGCACAAACAGGATTCTTTGTCTTATTAAGTTATTTAAAATTATCAGAGCGTATGTATATGTATATTTTTGGTGCATATTTAACCGTATTTTTTGCTGGATTTACATACTATACGACTTTCTTATTAGTACCAGGTGCAGAATAATTATTAAAAAAAGACTCTTATTACAGAGTCTTTTTTTAATAATTATTCAGAAAAGGATTCGATCTTATTTCATCTTCTATTGAAGTAATAGAGCCATGACCAGGAAGTACCGCCGTTTCTCTTGGTAAAGTTAATAATTTCTCACGGATACTTTCCATTAGTTGTTCATGATTACCCCAAGGTAAATCAGTTCTGCCAATACTTCCTTGAAATAAGGTATCTCCGGCAAATATGGTCTTTAATTCTTTTACGTAAAAAGAAATGCTTCCGGGTGAATGTCCCGGTGTTTCTAATATATTGAAGGTAAATCCTCCGATTGCCAAGGTTCCTTCTGCTTTGATTAAATGATCGGCAGGTGAAGCTACAATGGCTCGTCCATTTAAAAAGAGCTGCGAACCATTTAAAGACGGATCTGTTAACCAGCTAGCTTCTTCTTCATGAATATAGACTGGAATATCAAAATGCTTTTTTACTTCATCCACTGCCCCTATATGATCAAAATGAGCATGTGTTAATAAAATTGCCAACGGATGAAGTTTCTCATTCTCTAAAGTAGCAATAAGCTTATCTCCCTCCGCACCTGGATCAAAAATAATACAATCTTTCTCTTGATTATACAGCACATAACAATTTGTCTGTAAAAGACCAAGAGGTATTTGCTTCCATTCCATTACTGTCAACCTCCACTTCTTTCGTACATTCTAACATTATAATGGAAAAAGAAAAATCTGCTAATATTTTATATCATGAGATATAGGTATTCGGGTAAACTATGACAAAGAACTTTCACTTTTTCGCCTCGACAAAATTTATGAGAAAATGTAATATAATATAGAGTGCCATTATTCTTTACATAAGATTCATAAGAAAGGGGTTAATGATATATGGGTACTGTTATTATCTTTGCTCTTGTAACATTACTAGCATTATTCGCAGTATTTAAAACCATCAAAAATAGAAATCCACTAGGGTTTATCTGGGCATTAATCGCATTTTTAGTATTTGGATTTTTTACTGTTATGACGGTAATCCACTCAGGATATCCTGCAACTGTATAATTTTAAAAAGAGCCTATTGGCTCTTTTTTTCATATTCAACTATTTTTTTCTTCTTACCTGTTTTTAGGTCTATTAGTTGATTTAACTGATATCCATATAGACATAAAGTCCTGTCAGGGGAGAAGAGAATGGGTTCGTTTTTCAATGAATCCGCAATAATCGTTTTATCCTTTTCTTGAATATCATATCTTACCAATTGAAAATTGCCATTATACTCATCTGCTGAACCATTCCCGTGTGGAACAAATGTAAGAAATTCATGATGACTGAAATCATAGTATGGAACAAGCCAATTATCATATTGTCTAAGATGTGGTACCCGAAATGAAAACATTTCCTCTAATGTATCATTATAAAAATGATACATCGCAGATTCCCTATCCTTTTCCGGAATCGTTATGGTCATTAAATACGGTTGGAAGGAATCAAATTGATAAATATTTTGGAAAAGCTCTCTTCCCTTATTGGTATATGGTGAGGAATATGACCATAATGGAGCAAAGAAGTGCATCTCATTATCTTTCCAATTCTGCAAAACAATATCATTTTCTCTAAACCATTTTACAAATGGATCATTAAAATCGTATGGATGAAAGGATCCATCCTTAACATTTAAAATATTTACCCGATAACTCCAATCTTCATAAAAGACCGTAGTTAAGATAAGGTCGGGATTTTCTCTGTTCCAATGAAAGCTTAAATCGTAAGATGGTACCTTTCTGTTTACAATAATCTTACCTTCCGTATCAATAATGCTTAATGCTGCTGAGTAGGTTAACGATGCTGAATGAATTAATAGATTCTTTTTATCAGGACTGATAACAACATTTTTTATAGGATTTCCGGAAGAAAATAATATACTTTGATTTCCATCCAAAAGATTATACTTACAAATAATCGATTGATTATTTTCCTCTGCCATATACACAATAGATGTGTTATCTAGCCAGCCAACTATTTTTTGAAAGGTATCTTGCTTTAAGGTTAAAGGCTTTGCTTGATCAAACAAGGAAGGAATAGTCTTTGCTTTTGGTGGTTCCGAAGGATTTTCCCGATGTGAACAAGCCGCGAGCAAAAATATGAAGATTAGGAGAAGTAAAAGGATATATAGAGAGTTTACTTTTTTTATTTTCATCCTTTTTCACCTCTCCTTTCCAATGTATCCTTTAGCTTCCTTATCTATTTTCATTATATTATAATACCCCAGAAATATTAAAATTGTTTCGAAAATATAAAAAATATATTACAAATTGAAAAACCTATACTATTTGTGTGGTATGTAAAACCTTAGAAGATCCCCATAAATTACTTTATCTGAGAACATAAACTCTTTCGATTCTTTTCCGATAAAAGGCTTACAAAATTGAAGGTCTGTTACGTTTCCAGTATTTCTTACATAACAATCATTGCCTGTCCATATATGATCATTAGTAACAAATTTTCCATCCCTAAATATGACGAATGGCTTATAAGCAGCAGAAAATAAATCTTGGCCGAATTGAACATCATTTTTTGTACTTAATCCCAATAAGTGAAGCAAAGTTGGTCTTATATTTATTTGACCACCAATAGTCAAAATACTCCTGGCTTTATGCTTGTCTGTCACTCCTGGAATATGGATGATAAAAGGAACCTTTTGTAAATTAAAGGTGTCAAAAGGAGTTAATTTTTTACCAAAGTATTGGCTCATTGCAGCAGTATGATTATCTGAAATTCCGTGATGATCTCCATAAAATACAATAATAGATTGCTTATACAAACCATTAGCCTTTAATTTTTCTATAAATTTCTTAATCGCCTCATCCTCATATCTTACAGTAGTAAAATAACGATTGACTATAGGATCTTCTGATTGATATTCCTCTATTAATTTATCCTCTTCCATAAGTCTAAAAGGGTGATGGTTTGTTAAGGTAACCATTTTCACGTAAAAAGGCTGCGGAATTTGCTTCATCAATTCAACAGATTGCTCAAAAAATGGAATATCCTTTAATCCCCATCCAACGGAATTATATTCCATTACTTTATAAGAGCTAGATGAAAAAAATTTTTGATAACCAAAGGATTTATACATAATATTCCGATTCCAAAAGCTCTTATTATTTGCATGCATTGCAGCTGTAAAATAACCGGCATCCTGCAGTTTTCTTGCCATTGAATAATAGGTATTGCCGGTATGAGTAAAAAATACAGCACCACGATTTAATGGATAAAGGGAATTTTCAACGATAAACTCGGCATCTGAAGTTTTTCCTTGACCTGTTTGATGATAAATATTAGGGAAATAAAAGCTATTTTGAATAAACTTATTTAAAAATGGCGTGACCTCTTGGCCATTTACTTTGGAATCAATGACAAAGCTTTGGGTTGATTCCAATGAAATAAGAATGAGATTTCTTCCTTTAGCTAAGCCAAAAAAATTCTCATTTGGACGAGCATAATTTGACTTTACATGATGTTGGATTTCGATTAATTTATTACCATCTGCCCAGACTTTCTGAGCTGATGATTTCGACTGAAGAAAGAGATCATATAATTGATAGTTGTAGGCACCTAAAAATTGAACAAGGAGTTTTCTATCAAAGGTTCTAGTTAAGATCTGTGGCCGCGCCACTTCAGCTAAGCAAAGATTGATGACAATCATACCGAAGGCAATGGAAAAATAAATGTAACGATAGTTTTTAAGTCTGTACAATGCAGGATAAACTAATATATTTTTTTTATAAAAATATAACAAAAGCAGTGGATCCATAAAAAAGATAATATCCCACCACTTTATTTCCGTGTACACACTATCTGTTAAATCGGTAAAATTGCTCGTTTGAAATAAAAGCGGTATCGTAATAAAATCATTAAAAAAACGAAAGAACATAATATTGGCGTATAAAATCAAGGAAACGACAAAGCTGATAAAAATTATATATTTGTTGCGTCTATTTTCCAATTTAATAAACAAACAAACTCCAAATACAACAAGTAGAATTCCGAGCGGATTGATGAGTAATATAGCCTCTTGCAATAAGTTCTCTATTTTCAAATGAAAGTTGGTCCTATAGACGATATATGTTTTTATCCAAAGAAAAAAGACCGCAATAATCGGCAAGGAAATGCTCTCCCGTCTGTCTCTAAACATTAAAATCGAAACCCCCATCTTACAGTGACGAACCACTGTAAGAAAATTATTTCAAAAGTAATATTTATATAGTGGGCATTTATAAGCATTTCATACCAACAATACGGCCATAAAAAGTAGTGAAATATTTATTTATTTTGTGCCAACCATGCGGCTCCCAGAATTCCAGCATCATTTCCTAAGGTTGCTATTACTAGTTCGGTAGAGGCTGCTACAGCAGAATATGCAAATTGTGTGAAATATCTTTGCAACGGGTTTAAAAGTAAATCCCCCGCTCTGGAAACTCCCCCTCCAATAACAATCTTTTTAGGGTTTAAGACATTCCCGATATTAGCTAGGACAAGTCCTAATGGGAGAGTTACATGATCGATAATACTTGCAGATAATGAATCACCATGACTCGCACTTTCAAATACATCCTTCGCTTCAATTGATCCTTTCTTTAGGTATAGAGCCTTTAATGCTGAATCTCCGTTATGCTTTTCCAATGCTTCTTTTGCAATTCTTGCAATACCTGTGGCAGATGCTATTGTTTCCAGACAACCTGTTTTCCCACAATTACAAGGTGCTCCACCATCAGGAATAATAGTAATATGTCCTATCTCACCTGCAGCACCTTTTACACCTTGAACAATGCTTCCGTTAACAATAACACCTCCGCCTACTCCTGTTCCTAAAGTAATACAGACAATATCTCTTGCACCATTACCTGCACCTTTCCACATTTCACCTAACGCAGCACAATTTGCGTCATTATCTATTTCGACCGGAAGATTGCTTAAATCACTTAAGATTTCTACAATTGGATAGTTCTTGGGCCATCCGAGATTAACCGCCTCATATATAATTCCTTTTTCTTTATCAACAGCCCCAGGTGCTCCCATTCCTATACCAATTAATTTGTCTTTTGTTTCGCCAAGGGACATGAGCTTTTCATTAATCGACTCGTTTATATCGGATAAAATATTTATGCCCTGCTCCGATTTGTCGGTTGGAATTTCCCACTTATGCAGAATCTCCCCGTCTTCTTGAACAAAAGCAAGCTTGACACTTGTTCCCCCTAAATCGACACCAACGATCCATTTATTGGACATACTACTCCCTCTTCCCTCGTGTTTTTTCTTTTTCTATTTCCATCCTTAATAATAATAGAGCATTCGAAAATATGTCTTTTGGAATAAGCTGTGTTTTATATAATTCCAATATTTCCATTTCCATTAATTCAAGATCAGCAAGCCTATTTCCAACATAAATAATGATCCCAAATTTTTTTAATAGTTGTTGTACATCATATACCGTTTTCATTCATTCACCAGCTTTTTCTTTTTGCTTCGGATCCTATTCACTTTGGTTTAATTGATCAAGAAAATTTTTAAATTTTTCATTATCCGTTAGTTCAACTGCCTTTTGAGCTTCCTTCCTTGCAGCTTCTTTATTTCCTTCATCTAAATATAGCAATGCTAAATTAAAATGAGCTTCTGCAAAGTTAGGTTCCATTTTTACTGCTGTAAGGAGATGCTCTTTAGCTTCTTGATACTTCTTTAAATGAACTTCAGAGTATGAAAGCTGAAAATAGGTACTTGCATTTCCTTTCCCTTTTGAAACATAATCATTTAGAAGCTTGTAAGCGGAACCATATTCTCCATCACTTATTTTTTTCTGTGAAAGCGTATTTATCACATTCGGTGTTGAATAGCTTCCTCCGTGGAATCCCATATATATAAATCCTGCAGAAAGGACTAGTGTCAATAGGAATGAACCTAGTTGTACAGCCACTCGTTTTTTCTTTGGGAAATGGACAATCGCGGCAGCTAAGAAACCGCCAATTAATCCGCCAATATGTCCAAAATTATCTACGCCCGAAACGGAATAACCAAAAATAAGATTAATAATGATCACTATGATTACATTTGTGCCCATTGTTCTAAAAAAGAGCTTTGGATATACGGCACCTAAATATAGCAATGCACCGAAACAGCCAAAAATAGCACCACTAGCACCAGCGGAAACACTACTGCTAAAGAGAAAACTTGCAAGCGTACCTGTAAAACCGGCAATTAAATAAATGATTAAAAAGCGAACCCTTCCGTATATTCGTTCAATAGCAGTACCTAAATAGTAAAGTGCTAATGAATTCATTAATAAATGAAGCAGGCCAATATGAAGAAAAATAGGGGTAATAAAGCGCCACCATTGTCCTTCAATTATGAGCAGATTTGACTTTGCTCCAAAACGTATTAAGTTTTGCGTATTGGAGCTTCCTCCCATTAATTCTAATATCAAAAAGATAATTATTTGAATTCCTAGTAAAATATAGGTAAAAAACGGCTTACCATTATTAAAAATTTGTTGTTCTTCTTGCGTTTGCGAGACCGCATTTGTTAATACGGTATTCCTAAGATAATCTACATCCGCTTCATCATACTGTTCCTTCAGTGAAATGGATATAGAATCCTGCATAAAGCTGCTGACTTGTTGAATTCCATCCTCCACATTTGTACTTTCAATCAGTCTATTATGGACGATAGTCTTTCCTTTATTAATTCCTAAAGGATGTTTAATTGTTGCTTCATAATCATCTACTGGGGCATATGTACTTACATATATATTCAATACATTTAAGCTTCTCTTCATGAAATGTTTGCGAAGTTTTTCCGCTTGGATACAAGTATGCTCAGCATCACGTTTTAACCAATTTCCCCAATCCAGATCATATCTCAGCATCCTAATAATTTGAGCATGCTTGTTTGATGTATCCTCCAGCCAAATTTCCTGATAATCTTCACTAATTTGAATGAGACGATACTTTTTTTCAACGATAAAAAAATAAGCTAGCCTCCAAAACAAAAAGTCCTGCGTACCGCTCAATCTTTTCCCCGCCTTTATAGTGCAAAATTTACTATTTTATCTGATTAATATTTACTATAACGAAAAAATAGACCACCTGTAAAGCAATACACGTGCTTTACAGGTGATCCATCACTATTTATATTCTTATCGAAATGTGCTTTGCATAAATCGAGTACGTAGCCAAGGAATACTCATGGCCAATTGAACCGCTACCTTCCTTAGCCAATAGCTGCCAAAGGCAATATTCAAGATTTTATATCGATATTTAAATATTCCTGCAATGACGAGAAAGGGAACAACCCATTTCATTATAAATCCCATCAATAATCCCTCCATAACCTTTTATTTTATTATGTGGTAATGGAGAGGAATTTATCCTTTACAATGATAAAAATCTTGTTCCGTTAAAATGGCTTGTACCGGAATGTCGTGATTTTCTATAGGTATGTCATGATATAGCTGCACAGAAAACGCAAGTGATATTGTATTCCCTTTAAAATGCTGTAAATAACGATCATAGTAGCCGCCACCAAAACCAATTCGGTATCCATGCTTATCGAAAGCTACTCCAGGAACGATCATTAGATCTATTTCCTGTGGATTGGATATTGGCATTTCGTTTTCTATTGGCTCAAATAGCCCAAAATATACCTGTTCTAATTGCGTAAAAGATGTTATTTGCTTAAACGACATTTGCTTTGTTTCAGGGAAGCATTTCGGTACTACTATTTTTTTTCCTTGCAGCCATCCATTTCGAATGATTTGCCATGTATCCACTTCTGGAGGACGTGAAATGGTGAGAGCGATGGTACCTGCTTCCTTCCAAATAGGGAGCTGGTAGAGGTTTTTGGCAATCTTAAAAGAATAGTCTTCATATGTACATTTATCTAACTTTTTTAAATCACTAATAATATGCTTTCTAATTTCTCTTTTTCTTCCCAACTTAACATCCCAGCTTTCATCGTAAAATGAGAAAAGCAGTAGGAAATATCCCACTGCTTACTTTGTTTCACGGTGTACAGTTGTACGTTTTTCTCTTGGACAGTATTTTTTAAGCTCAATACGGTCTGGATTGTTACGTTTATTTTTTGTTGAAATATAGTTACGCTCACCGCAATCAGTGCAAGCTAATGTAATATTTACACGCATGTCTTTCCCTCCAAACTTCATTGCATTCTTCACTATTCATACGACTTTTCTATAATATCATTTTTTTTTAGGAAATGCTAGTCCGATTTTATCATCATTATGTAAAACATTATTCCCATGATGGTAGCTATAAGGTTTCCTTTATGATATAACATTAAATAGTACATAAGGGGGAATGAGATTTTGAACTCTTTAATCTTTCTTTTATTAATATTATCTGTCTTATTATTTATTATCTCTTTTTTTCAAAAAGATCGCTCGGCTTCTATCGAAAAAGACGTTGAAGAATTATCTATGAATCTTTATCAGGAAACCTATCAATTGAAGAAGCGAATGAAGGTTTTAGAGGAAGAGCTGTTGATTGACTCGCCTTCGATGCAAGCTCAAGCTATTTCAGCGCCGAAAAGTAAAATAAATGCCATTTTAAAAAATCAGGTTATTGCACTATATAAGCAAGGACTTAGTGTGGAACAAATCTCAAAACAGTCGGCATTATCTATTTCGGAAGTGCAAAAAATCATTTTACAATTAAGTTAGGATTGGCAGTGAAGGGAGATTTCGATGGATAAGAGAACCACGAGGGCATTTGCATCCGGGCTTTTACTATCTGCCCTGTTGTTAATGGGCTATAATCATTTTTATGGGGTTAATGAACCAACTAATATAAAAAAGGGCTATACATCCATAAAAACAAGTCAGCTACAAAGGCTAGAAAAGGATGCAGAGGCATGGAAAAAGAAATATGATGAGTCACAAAAAGAAAATAATCATCCTGTTCAAAAATCGCAACCAGTAAAAGAAACCATTATTAAATATCATTTATCCATTACTAGCGGGATGACACCTGAAAAAATTGGAAGCCGACTAAAGACGGGTGGAATAATAAAAGACAAGAAGAAATTTGTTCAGTACTTAATTGATCATCGCTATCATAATAAGATTCAAATTGGTGAATATGAATTAACGAATAAAATGAGCTTTGCAGAAATTGCAAAAACGATTACAAAAGGAAAATGATCAGCATTACACTGATCATTTTTTTATTTGTACTAAGGCTGTTTTCGCATATAGTGTTTCATCTAGTATAAGGTATTAATCCTAACATAGACTTAATTTCGGGGCATCTTTTCTTAAAAAATTGGCTCTGTTAAAGGTAAATGTTGATATTTGATGATTAACCAAAAACTTGATAAAATCAATATAAGAACAAACATTCGGGAGGTGGGTTTGAAATGGACAAAGCGTTTAGTAACTTGTTAAAGTATATCGACAAATTACCCCATACTAAAAAAGAACAATTATATCAATGGGTAAAACGCTATGTTGACCCTACCTCTTCCGTTGGTGGTCGGTTAATTAATGAAATGAGAGAAACTCGTTTTAAAGATGGTTTTGAGTGCCCTCATTGTTCGTCTGAACACGTTGTTCGGTTCGGCAAAGTTAAGGGTTGCCAACGGTATCGTTGTAAAAGTTGCCATAAAACTTTTACCGACACAACTAACACTGTACTTTATCGCACCAGAAAAGGTGATGAATGGATAACATTTGTTGATTGTATGTTCAAAGGCTATTCCCTGCGAAAATCGGCTGAAATCGTAGGGGTTACTTGGGTTACCCTTTTTTACTGGAGACATAAACTGCTATCCGCCTTAAAACAAATGGATTTTGAGCATTTTGAAGGTATCGTTGAAGTTGACGAGACCTATTTCTTGTACTCTCAAAAAGGGCAACGTGGCATTACAGAACGGAAGCCTCGTAAACGTGGGGGAAAATCCAAACACAGAGGAATCAGCCACGAACAAGTTTGCGTTCTTGTCGCAAGAGACCGTACAAAGGCAACCGTCTCCAAAGTTTCTTGTATGGGTCGTATTGTGAAGCCTAAAGTTGAAAAAATCATTGGCTCTAAACTATCATCCGATAATGTGCTTGTAACTGATGCTTGGAGAGCCTACAAAACCTATGCGAAAGACAAATGATTAGAGCATTACCGAATCAAATCAAATGATGGAAAGCACGTTATTAAAGGCTTATATCATATTCAAAATGTGAATAGCTTTCATTCTCGGTTAAAGAAATGGATTGACCGTTTTAAAGGTGTCGATACAAAATACCTCGACAATTACCTCTCTTGGTTCTTGTTTATAGATAGTCGCAGTAACGAAAGCACAAAGCAACATATTAAAGAACTTCTGCTTACATCGTTTGTATTTGAAATGACGGAAACTTACGATAGTTTACGTCAATCCAAATTTCGAGTCAGTTGAACCGATAAATAGAAACTACGAGGTGTTGAAATGCAGTTAAAAGACTTTATGAACGAAAATTACCCCAATTTAGAACTTAGACCACCTTTGTTTTATAGTTGGGATACTGGGATTCGATTTGAACTTGGTGTAGAGTGGAAAAGGGAATATGACTATCCAAACAACCCATATGTATTGGGGTGTTATAAAAGGGCAATTACTTTATTTGAATCCCTACATTCTCCAACAGAAGAGATTTTTGTCGTGATGGATGTCAATGATTTTGATAAAGGGAAAAACCTTAAACATCAGTTAAAGAATTTTTCCCCATATGTAAAAAAATCATTGTTATTTAGATTGAAACATCAAGCATTGCCTTATATTTTTCCAGAAGATGATGAAGAAGGCACGTACAGAACTCACAGATTTACTCTAAAATGCAAAACATCAGATTTTAAATATGTTCCATTGTTAAAAGCAATTTGTAATCAAGACTTGGGTTTGAAACCGAGTATTTTCCATAGAGTTTACTTCATTAACATCAATAGGAAAACCATCTTTCACGTTTACGATGACAGAGGTTGTGATTTGTTGGCAACTTCACCTGCTACAATAAAAGATACTTATAATAGACACAATGACTGGATTTTAGACTATGACAGACCTGAAATTGATAAGCTATTTAATTGAATTTTTAAGGGAAACGCTATAAATAAGCGTCTCCCATTTTTATGATTAAAAATCAACATTAAAATTTAACAGAGCCAAAAAATTATTAATTCTTAACCAAATTAAGGATTTATATAAGGTTTTCGCCACCAAAAGCACCAAGTTTATGAAAAGACCCTTTATTGATTTTCATTACTTTCTGTGTTTTCTTCTACCTTTTTCGCATCTTTAATATTTTCCACTTTCTGAGTGGATTCAGCAGTATTTAACCCTTCCTTTTCCCGCTTTTCCTTTAAATCGAAATAAGCTTTAAATACAGCATCTGCTATCTCAAGGTTAACATGTGTTTTATCTGTAGTTGAGTAAGGTACAACCACCGAGAGGGCGATCTCAGGATTATCATAAGGAGCATACCCTGCGAATGTTACATTCCATGTCCATATTAGTTGATTAGGCTGGCGATTAGGACCATCATAAACCGATTCTGCAGTGCCTGTTTTCCCTGCTATTTTGTATTGCTTATTGTGAATTCCATAATATGCTGTTCCTTCCGGATCATTTACAACCAGCTTTAACCCCTCTTGTACATGCTTTATCCATTCACTTTTCATATTAACTTTATTCAAAATTTTAGGCTGAATCATTTGCACAATTGGACCAAGCTCATCAGTTTTAGCATTTGGCTCCCGTATTTCCTTTACAATATGTGGTTGAATTCGGTATCCGCCATTTGCAATTGTCGAAATATATTGGACAAGCTGCAATGGAGTATAGGTATCAAATTGTCCGATGGCAAAGTCCAATACCTTTCCGCTTTCTTGAGGTATCCCGCCACCATAGCCTGCTGATTCCCCAGGTAAGTCAATACCTGTTTTTACACCTAGGCCAAATTGAGCAAAATTATTACGGAACTTCCTAATTGCCTCCATTTTATCTATGGTTAACGGACCATGTGGAATATAATATTGCTGTCCTCCAATTTTCATCGCCGTTTTAAACATATAGACATTGGAGGACCTTTTCAGCGCATACAAATCATTTATCGACCCAAATCCTCGGCCGTTCCATGATTTTTTAACATTTGTACCTTTAAATATAATCGGCTCATCCACAATTGGTTCAAAGGGATGAATGGCACCTGTTTGATAGCCGGTTAAAAGTGTTGCTCCTTTTACAGCGGACCCCATCGAATAAGATGAATTCATATTACCGAGAGCATAGTCCCTAATTTCCGTCTTTCCCGTCTCTTTATCCTTTACATATTGTTTTCCTGACATAGCTAGGAGTTCTCCGGTCTTCGGATTCATGACAGAAACAAACGTCCTATCCATATACGGCTGACCTGCACGAGCTTTACCAAGCTTATCTTGAATAATTTTGTCAACAGCCTGCTGAAGGTCCATATCAGTCGATAAAACTAAGTCATTTCCGCGCTTCCCTTTTCTAATTATTTTGGATTCTAGAACATTTCCCGCATTATCTGTTCTGTTTTTTACTTTTTCTTTTTCCCCTTTTAATACATTTTCGTACTGATACTCGAGATAGCTTTTCCCAACCCGGTCATTGCGGCTATACCCAAGTGCCGTATAATATTTTGCCTTTTCGCTTGGTAATCCTTCCTTAGTCGAAGTTACCTTACCTAAAACGGAACCAAGTACTGTATCTCCAGTATCGTTTTTAAAAACGGTATACCGATCCCAATCAGTGGTTGTATCCACCCCAGGTAAAATATCCAGGTTTTCACTAACCACCGCAAACTCTCGAGGAGTAACGTCACGCTTAATAATTTGCGTTGTTAAAGCATACCCATTCATTTCCCGATAAATCGCTAGTACTTCCAACTCTTGCTTGGAAAAGGATTGAATATCCTTCTTCGTAATTCGATTTAATTGAAGCTGATAGCTTTTGGCATTGATCTCCTTTTGATCAAGCTTATCTTTTTTAAATTGTTCCCGGTCATAATCAGTAATTAATGCCTTCGCTTCATCCGGATGAGTAAGAATCCAGAAATCCTTACGGTCCCTTTCCGTAATTGTTTTTAAATCTTCTTTTGAATCCTTATTTATGAATAGTGCGAGCTTTCGGGCAACCTCTAATTTCACTTCCGGTTTTGCAGACTGTGGAATGGTATAAGTAATGGCATTTAGCGGTTTATTCCCGACAATAAGCTTTCCATTACGATCATAAATCAGTCCCCTTGGCACGGGATTATACACGGAAACATCATTCGTTCTATTAATCTCCTTTTTGTAATCCTCGCCATGAACGATTTGGACAATTCCTAAACGTAAAATAAGAATCGAGAACAGCAAAAAAACGATTAAAAACAGGATATTCATACGTAAAAGTACAAATGATTTCTTTTTATTTTTTACTAATTCCATTCCCCCACCCCCTGTATAATATTTCCTGCTTCCTATTGTAAAGGATAAACCAAATGTATTCTATAAGAAAAAATATAATAATAAAAAAACCGCTTAATCAGTATGATTAAACGGTTAATAGTTTTAATGAATCTCTTATTGTGCGGAACTCGAACCAGTCGTATTTTTCATCGTCATATCAGAATTAATAATTTTTGTGTCCTCTGCATTCTCCACTTTTTGTGTTGATTTAGACTGATCTAGCCCATCTTTTGCTCTTTTTGCTTTAAGATCAAAATAAGCTTTAAATACTTGGTTTGCAATTGCTAAGTTGACATGTGGATCCTTCTGCGCACCTTCGTATGACCAAGGAACAACGACAGAAATCGCTACCTCTGGATGATCATACGGTGCATAACCAACGAAGGTCACATTCCATGTCATAGGAGGTAATTCATTTCTTTTCCAATATTCATTTGCTTTTGGACCATCATATAATCCTTGGGCAGTTCCTGTTTTCGCTGCTACTTTATACTTACTATCAATATAACCGTGAGCAGTACCACCTTGCTCGTTAACGACCTTCCATAATCCTTCTTTTACATGATCTATCCAAGAAGTTTTCATCGATAGTTTATTCAAAACATTAGGTTTTATTTCATCAATAACTGGACCTAATTCATCAGAATTAACACTAGGCTCACGTATCTCCTTAACAATATGGGGTTGAATTCGATAGCCCCCATTAGCAATAGTCGAAATATATTGGACAAGCTGCAGAGGAGTATATGTGTCATATTGTCCAAACGCAAAGTCCAAAACTTTACCTGATTCTGGCGGAATTCCATTTCCTACCCCTGATGATTCACCTGGTAGGTCAATTCCTGTCTTAACCCCTAAGCCAAATTGATTAAAATTATAACGCAGTTTTTGAATTGCTTTCATTTTATCAATGCTTAATGGACCATTTGGGACATATGAGTATTGGCCACCAATCTTCATAGCAATCCACATCATGTATACGTTAGAAGATACTTTTAATGCAGTTAAATCATTAATTGCACCAAACGGAACTGCTCTCCAAGACTTCTTAACATTAGTACCTGCAAATTTTAAAGGCTGGTCGACCTGAACCTCTCCTGGATGAATAACTCCAGTTTGATAACCTGTTAAAACCGTTGCAGCTTTTACTACTGAACCTGGAGAGTAGGAAGTTGTCATATTACCTAATGCATAATCAGCTAAGACTGTCTTACCTGTTTTTGAGTCCGTCACATATTGTTTACCTGCCATTGTCAAAAGTTCACCGGTATTTGGATTCATCACCGAGACAAAGGCACGGTCTAAAAATCGATGGCCAGGTTTATTTTTAGCCAATTCTTTTTGAATAATTTTCTCCACCTTCTGCTGAAGGTCAATATCAATTGATAAGACTAAATCGTCCCCTCTTTTTCCTTTGCTTACTACCTCTGATTCAAGTACATTCCCTGACTTATCTGTTTTATTTTTTACTTTTTCTTTTTGACCTTGAAGAACGTCTTCATATTGGTATTCCAAGTAACTCTTTCCAACTCGGTCATTTCTGCTATATCCTCGTGAAAGATAATAATCTACTAATTCCTTTGGTAATCCTTCTTTGGAAGAAGACACATTTCCAAGTACAGAACCTAGCACCGCATCTCCTGTATCATTTTTAAATACGTTATAGCGTTCCCAGTCTGTTGTTGTATCAACACCTGGTAGCGAGCTTAGATTTTCATTTACAATCGCGTATTCTTTTGGTGTAACGCTTTTATTTTTCACAATTTGTGGCGAAAGGGCATAGCCGCTTGCCATTTCTCGATAAATAGCCAGCACCTCTAGCTGCTGCTTGGAAAATGAATTCATTTCTTTATCTGTGATTCTATCTAATTGCAATTGATACAAGTCTTTATCACTTAATTTATTGGCTTTAAATTTATTCCATTCCGCTGTTGTAATTTTTGCTTTTGCCTCTTCTGGATGCAGCATAATCCAATAATCTTTTCGATCTCTCACGGTAATGGCTTTAAAGTCCTCTGGTGTATCTTTTTTAATTATGGTTGCTAATTTTCTTGCCTCATCCAATATTTCTTGTTGAGAAGTTGTTTTTGATCTTGTATACGTAATCGCGTTTAACGGTTTGTTTCCGACAATCAATTTATGATTTCGATCATAAATTTTCCCTCTAGGGACTGATGTATTAACGGTAACATCATCCGTTCGCTCAAGCTCCCGTTTATAATCTTGACCATGGACAATTTGTACAATTCCCAGCCGAAGAATTAAACATGAAAACAGTACAAAAACAACAAAAAACAGCATGTTCATTCTTAAAGGAACATGTGTCCTTTTCTTTTTTTTCGTCTTTCTCAATGTTGACAATCCTTCCTGCATAAAACATTTATTCTTATATTGTATAGGAACAAGCCTCATTATTCTACAGGTATAATTAAGAAAAATAAAAGGAAATGCTCAATGTCAAAAAATATTCAAAGACAATCGATTGCGAATCGATTGTCTTCCTTTTACGAAGTTGGTTGGATTTTTACCCGTCTTACAAAATAAGAGATACATAAATGCCCTGCGCCAATAATCATTAATAATACTGGGATGCTTTTATGTTCATTAAAAAAAGAAATTGCCATTATAAAGCAAAGAATGGAGACCACACGTCCGCTATTTAAGAAAAGCTCGCGGACAACAATGTATTCAATCCTTGCTTCGGCCGCCTTCCAGCCCTTTCCGATTACATCGTAGGTCATGGAAATATAGGGAACTAAAATCATTGGATAAGCGAGTGCAATGACCGCCCCGTAAATTAATAATCGTGGGAACGTTACCTCAAACACGATGACATATATAGCTAAATACAGAAGCAAACCGCCTAATAATATGGACTTTTTGCGATATTTGTTTTTTATCAATCTAGATGCAAGGGAATAGCCGACAAAAGATATTCCTGAATTAATAAGACCAAATGTCCCAAGAGCAAATTCACTTTTTGTTGATATAAAAACAAATACCGAAATAACAAAGACAAATGTTCCGTCTCGTAGTCCTTGAAAAAAATGGGCGTTTGTGATTAAACGCCAATTTTCATTATTTTTTCTTTCTTCGAAAATCCTTTTAAATAAGTAGATCCCATGTGCAGGTCTGCGTTTCAAAAAAAAGCTTAAAATTACAGCAAAAGCAAATAGCAATAAGGAAAGGCCGAATACAATAGAATAGCCAAAATTCGAAGCAAAACGAGATATGATAAATCCGGCTAATATCGGACCAATCATGCCTCCAGCAGAATTTAAGGTGCCTAGAAAACCGTTAAAAAAATCTCTTGTTTCAGGTTCTGTTATTTCAAATGTTAAGACATTAAATGCTAACCAATAAAATCCGTAGCCTATTCCTAATAGACCACCCAAAACAATAATATAATGTGAGGCATGACCTCCAAAAAAGAGCACGGATAAATAAAAAAGTGCTAAAAAAGTTACACCAGTCCTTAGCACAATTACCCTGTCAATTTTTTTTGCCCATCTTCCAGCTAAAATAAAAGTGAGTGGTTGTAGCACTACAACAGATAAATTATATATCGCTAAATCCAAATATTTTTCTGATTGCTTCCATAAATAAATATTAACAAACGTATTTGATAAAGAAATACTTAACGAATATAGCCCTCCAATTAGTAGCAATAAGGTTAAATCTCGCGTTAATTCAACCTCGCCTAATAGCTTTTGTAATTTACTCATTTAAAACTCCCCTTTTTCATCCTTTATATTTTTTGAAAAAGGGGCAACATTATACATATTAATTACAGTCCATATAAAAAGCACCGGATATCCGGTGCTTCATAATTATTATTTTGCAGCTTCGTAAAGCTTAGAAACTTCATCCCAATTAACAACATTCCAGAATGCATTAATATAATCAGGACGACGATTTTGATAATTCAAGTAATATGCATGCTCCCAAACATCTAAACCTAATAATGGAGTTTTCCCTTCCATTAATGGATTATCTTGATTTGGAGTGCTTGTTACTTCTAATTGACCGTTGTTAAGAACTAGCCATGCCCAACCTGAACCAAAACGGCCAGTTGCAGCTGCAGCAAATTGTTCTTTGAATTTATCAAAGCTGCCAAACTTGCTGTTGATTGCTTCTGCTAATGCGCCTGTAGGCTCGCCGCCCCCATTTGGAGAAAGAAGCTTCCAGAAAAGAGAGTGGTTTGCATGTCCACCACCATTATTACGTACAGCAGTACGAGCCGCTTCCGGAACAGCATCTAAGTTTGAAATAACTTCTTCTACAGATTTGCTTAATAATTCATCTTGACCTTGAAGTGCATTGTTCAAGTTAGTTACGTAAGTGTTGTGATGCTTTGTGTGGTGAATATTCATTGTTTCCTTGTCAATATGAGGCTCAAGCGCATCATATGCATAAGGTAATTGTGGTAATTCAAATGCCATTTTATATTCCTCCTTATGTATCATTATTGAATCTTTTGGATTCAATCTTTTCATTTTTAGATTAACAAATTTATGCAAGGCAATCAAATATGTAGCACTAATTTTACAATAAAATATTTATTTTTCTACCTACAAAACTTTTATTAGAAAGTACCCAAACATGAATACCTGAATCAAACCTTTTGCTAAAACGCTGCTAATGAATCCAAGAAGGGAGCCAATACCAATTTTCAGGGCTGATTTCACTGGTGTTCGATGCACAAGCATTTCCCCAATCACCGCTCCAATGAATGGGCCGGCAAGGATGCCGATTACCGGAATGACGAAGGGACCGATTAGTAATCCAATTGTACTGCCCCACACCCCTGCTTTGGAGCCCCCGAATTTTTTTACTCCGATCAAATTCGAAATATAATCGGCACTAAACAATAAAAGGACAAACAAAAATTGTATACTCCAAAACAACCAATTTAAGGGACCAAATGAAAAGAATACACCATACAGTAAAAAAGCGCCTATCATAAAAATCATGCTTGGAATTATTGGATAGATCAGTCCAATAAATGCTATAACTACTAATGCAATAATAATAATCCAGTATATCACTTCCATTTTTTATCATCCTTCTGGTACAATTATCATTATTTTAAATATCAAGTTAAGAAATTAATGAACAGAATACTTAACATATTGTGTTTTTATCATTAAAATGAAAAATAGCGGAGTCTGAAGCTAGTTCAAACATAAAGGATGTGAAATATATGAATATATTTACCAGGTTCTTAAAAAGTCTGTATTCCCCAAAAGAGGTTGCCAAATATCGTTTTCTTGGAATAGGGAAAACAATACTTTATGTATTTGTCTTAATGCTTATATCCATTTTACCAGGCATTTATCATTTTTCCAAAATGGCCACAACGGCTATTAATGAAGGAAAGCAGGTTTTCGCCGAGGATCTTCCTCCATTTACTATTTCCGATGGTGATTTGGTTTCTCAACAAAATCAGCCGATCATCATTCCGAAAAGTAATGTTACGATCGTATTTGATTCTACGGGTAAACTTAACTCGAAGGACGTTGAAGAACAAGGAAATTCCGTTGGATTACTCAAGCATGAATTTGTTATTGTAGCAAATGGACAAGTTCAATCATTTCCATATACTGCTTTGGAGAATTTGAAACTTACGAATAAAGATATTGATAAATTTATTAATTCCTTAAAAGGCGTTATGTGGATTGCCATTCCAATCATTTTTATTTTCTACTATTTATTTGTCTCTGCATTAGGATTTATTAAAATATCGATATTTGCTGGAATAGGTGCATTATTTGCACAAACACTTCGAAGAAAGCTTAGCTACCGTCAGGGCTGGAGACTAGCTGCCCATAGTATTACCCTCACTACCGTCTTTTTTATGCTAATGGATTTATTGAAGACTGGAGTTCCAGGCAGTATGTTTATTGATTGGTTTGTTTCTCTTTTATTCCTATATTTAACTATTCGTGAAATTCCAAAACCAAAGAATGTTGAATAGAAAAACTGGCAATTTTTAGCCAGTTTTTTTATTTTTGCTCTCAATTTTTTGTCATATCTTTCATTGGACAAGCATATATACATGTTAAATGATGAAATAGGGGGCAATTATTTTGAAAAGATTCTTAGCTTTCGTCGCAGCAATAATTATTCTATATAGTGTGTATTATGATATTAAAGTTGGAACCATCCCTTCCGTTTCCCATGCTTCAGAAATCAAATCGAATTCAGTACATACTTCAGATATTATCCCGAATCAAATTCATAAAGTTAATCCCGGTGATACCGTTTTAAGTATAGTGGAACATTTGCAAAATGGACATTTTACTGTGTCCATGGAAAAAATCATATCCGATTTTCAAAAATTAAATAATGGCATTAAACCCGAGGAAATTCAAATTGGCCAGGAATACAAATTTCCAATTTACAAAAATAAGTAGAAGGCTATTTCTTGTCAATTTGAATAGAAGTGTTAAAATACTATGTAGTATTACATTATTTATATTTTGTTTATTTAAAGGAGAGAATTACCCTTGGGTGAACTAATACATCGTTCTAAAACACGTCCCGTTAAAGTTGGAAATCTGACAATCGGGGGCAGTAATGAACTCTTTATTCAAAGTATGACAACAACAAAAACTCATGATGTCGATGCAACAGTTCGTCAAATTGAACGCCTTGAAGAAGCAGGCTGCCAAATTGTCCGGGTTGCATGTCCAGATGAAAGGGCAGCAAATGCTATTCCGGAAATTAAAAAACGAATCAATATACCTTTAGTTGCAGATATCCATTTTGATTATCGTTTGGCTCTAAAAGCAATCGAAGGCGGAGTCGATAAAATCAGAATAAATCCAGGAAATATCGGAAAAAGAGAAAAGGTAGAGGAAGTTGTAAAAGCTGCCAAAGAACGTGGAATTCCTATCCGAATTGGCGTAAATGCCGGTAGCTTAGAAAGACATATATTACAAAAATATGGATACCCAACTGCTGACGGTATGGTGGAAAGTGCCTTACATCATATAAAAATTCTCGAGGATCTAGATTTTCACGATATCATTGTATCCATGAAAGCATCTGATGTTAATTTGGCAATTGAGGCATACGAAAAAGCTGCACGAGCATTCGATTACCCGCTTCATCTAGGTATCACAGAATCCGGAACATTATTTTCTGGTACTGTAAAAAGTGCTGCAGGACTTGGTGCTATTTTAAATAAAGGTATTGGGAATACGCTACGCATTTCTTTAAGTGCAGATCCTGTAGAGGAAGTAAAGGTTGCGCGCGAGCTATTAAAGGTATTTGGACTTTCATCCAATGCTGCAACGTTAATTTCATGCCCAACATGTGGAAGAATTGAAATTGATTTGATTAGCATTGCCAATGAAGTAGAGGAATATATTTCAAATATTAAGGCACCTATTAAGGTATCAGTCCTTGGCTGTGCAGTTAACGGTCCTGGAGAGGCTCGTGAAGCTGATATAGGCATTGCAGGTGCTCGTGGAGAAGGATTATTGTTCCGCAAAGGGCAAATTGTTCGTAAAGTTCCAGAGGCGACCATGGTAGAAGAACTAAAGAAAGAAATTGATTTAGTCGCGGAGGAATATTTCAAAAAACAAGCAGAACAAGAACAAAAAGCATAATGAAAAAGCGTGGCATATGCCACGCTTTTTTTATGATGCTCCCATATTTTATCCTTCTAAAAAAATGGAAGAACAAATATCCCAATGATTATTGAAACTACTCCAATCCCAATACTCCATGCTCCTAAGGTTCCAGCACCCTTATGGCGGGCTACAAAACCAAGAACAACTGCAGCTGCACCTAATATTACCGGTAGAACGAACAGTGAAATAATAGATAATGCTAGTGCGGCCCAACCTATTACTCGACCACCTGTATCCACATCATCCCTGTCATTTTCGTCCATTTCAGAATAACGTTCATATCGATTCATATGAACAGGTGTAGCAAATTCGGCAGCTGTTTCTTCCGTATAATCATGATGATCATCATCGACTTTTCTTGCATCATCTAAGTTATCTACATCAATAACTTCTTCAGTATGAAGGTCGGGATCTACACCATGTACATCATTTACAAGCTTGTCATTACGTGTATCCTCTTTCAATGCTATCCCCTCACTTTCAAGAGTAAGAACAGGAGCATTTATATTGTACACTTTGCAAGCTATTTTTATTCGACAGCCTGTGTTCTCGTATATACCAGCAATATTTTTCACAACAAGTAAAGGTTATGGTACACTTTGTTAGTACGTATAGCTACAAAATACACAGCTTGAAAAACTCATTAAATGTTATAAGGAGCATTTTACTTATGAAAAAAAGATTTGGCATTGATATAGACGGAACGGTAACAAGTCCTGATGCTCTATTGCCATTTATTAACAAGCAGTATCAATTAAATTTAACACTAAACGATATCACAGAATACGAGCTAACAAATGTAATTGATATTCCACCTGAAGAATTTTATGATTGGTTTATTAAAACAGAACCAGCCATCTATGCTCAATCACCTCTTGCTCAAGGTGCCAAAGCTGTTCTTTCTAGATGGAAGGAGGAATTCGAGCTATATTTTATCAGTGCTCGAAATTCTAATTTACTGGAAGTAACAAGTAAATGGTTTAATGAAAATGATATTAAATATCACCATATAGAGTTAATTGGCTCTCACCATAAAGTGGAAACAGCTCGAAAGTACAATATCGATATATTTTTCGAAGATAAGCATGATAATGCTGTTATGATTCATGAGGAATTAGGGATACCTGTCATCTTATTTGATACTCCATACAATCGTGACCCCATTCCTAACGGAGTAATTAGGGTGACAAATTGGAAGGAAGCAGAAAATTGGATTAACAATTGGATAAAGATAAAAAAATCATAAGGCTTTTCCCTTATGATTTTTTTATGCGTGAAGAGATATACATTCTGGACATTTTCCATATACTTCAAATTTATGCCCGGATATTTCATAGCCCTTCATATCACCATTTACTTGATTCATCGGGCAAATTTCAATTTCCTTTGTTTTCCCGCAATCTAGACAAATAAAATGGTGGTGATGATCCTTTGTCGAGCAGCTGAAACGAAAATGCTTTTCACCCGATAACTCTGTCGCCTCCAATATTTCCAATTCAGCAAATAAAGATAAATTGCGATAAATCGTATCAAAGCTAAGGCCCGGGTAATCTTGTTTCATATACTCAAGAACATCCCTTGCTGTTAAATATTTATTATTTGCAGCAAATAATTCGAGCATTTGTTCACGTTTTCCCGTATGCTTATACCCCTTATCCTTCAATGCCTGCATGGCTTCTGCTAAATGCATTAGTAACACCTCTTTTTTCCCCATCAGTAAATAAGCTGCATGTTGAGTTGTTTAATAAATGATGGATAACAATAATAGATAATAATCATTCCGATTTATAATACTTTGAGTATAACTCAATTATGATTAGTTGTAAAATTATTTTCCCTTCAAAAAAACTGCTAGATCATGAAGAAAACAATGATAAAATTTGGAACATTTCTTGTGTCCCCCTCATATGTTCTAGAAGGGAGTGATGCACAGGTGAAATTACTGCAAAATGTGATTAATTACAAAATCAATATTATCACAGGTGATGAACTGCTTAAGTATGCAAAGCAATTTAATGTGAAATTAACCAAATCTGATGCCAGCAAAATCGCAGCCTATTTGCGCGGAAAAAACTTAAATATTTTTAGTGATAGTGATCGGGCAAAGGCAATAAAGGATGTAGCAAAGATAACAAGTCCGGAAATTGCCAAAGAAATTAACAAGGTGTTAGTGCAATTTACAAAATAATAAGATCGGGGACATCAACCCCGATCCTTTTATTAGTCTTTCATGATTTCTTCTAGTAAATTTTCGTCGAATTTCTTATTTCTTAACATTACAATTTCATGCTTATATGGTGCTTTTTTATTATTTTTATCTTCACCAACATAAGGTGTTTCTAATATTTTCGGAATGTCCAGCAATTGCTCGTGATGGACAATATAACTTAATGCATCAAATCCTATATGTCCAAACCCGATATTTTCATGGCGATCTTTTCTTGCTCCGCAAGTATTCTTACTGTCATTTATATGAAGAACCTTGATCTTGTTTATACCAAGAATTTTGTCAAAGTCCTCTAATACTCCATCAAAATTATGGACGATATCATAGCCGGAATCATGAGTATGGCATGTATCAAAGCAAACTGATAATTTTTCATTATGCTTTACACCATCAAATATTTGGGCAAGCTCTTCGAAGGAACTACCGCATTCTGAGCCTTTACCTGCCATCGTCTCTAACGCAATTTGAACCTTTTCATCACCGGTTAACACTTCATTTAACCCTTCAATTATTTTTTTGATACCAATTTCTGGCCCTTCCCCAACATGTGCACCTGGGTGTAGTACAATTTGCTTCGCACCAATAGCTTCCGTTCTTTCGATTTCTGAACGCAGAAAATTTACTCCTAGTTCAAATGTATTCGGATTTACAGCATTACCAATATTAATTATATATGGTGCATGCACAATAATTTCATCAATCCCATGCTCTTTCATATGGGCAAGACCCGCTTCTATATTCAAATCTTCAATTTTCTTTCTTCTTGTATTTTGTGGTGCACCGGTATAGACCATGAATGTGTTTGCTCCATATGACACTGCTTCTTCACTAGCTGCTAGCAGCATCTTTTTTCCGCTCATCGAAACATGCGATCCCAATTTAAGCATATCCTCACAACTCCCTTGCACTCATTTACTTACGTTTTTGAAGCTTTCTTTCCCTCTTCTTTATTTGTTCTACCTGCCTGGTTATTTTCTTTTTATAACCTGGTTTTACTTTTTTAGGCTTCTTTACCATACTTCTAGCTTTATTTTCTATTTCATCTACGCCTTTTTTTCGTTTACTTCGTTTGTTTCGGTCGCCAATTGTAACCCATTCACCCTTGTGAATGTCTTGCTGGATAAAGGTAATACCCATCTTTTCTAATCGATTTAGTGCATCCTCATCTGATGGTTCAAAAATGGTTATGGCAATTCCGGATAAACCAGCCCGTGCCGTTCGGCCAGCACGGTGTACATAGAAATCTAAGTCCTGCGGTAGCTCATAATTTATCACATGACTTACCCCTTCAATATCAATGCCGCGCGCAGCAAGATCTGTTGCCACAATATATTGAAAGTCAAGATTTCGAATTTGCTTCATGACCTTTGTACGCTCACGTGGCGTTAAATCACCATGTAATTTTCCAACCTTCAGACCTTTTCCTGCCAGCTTGTCCGCTACCTCATCCGCCATTAATTTTGTATTTGTAAATACGATAGCAAGATAAGGATTGATGGAATCTAATATTTGATATAACAGCTCTGATTTTTCTCTGCTTTTTAAAGGAACAAGAATGTGATCAATATTTTCCGCTGAAATATGTTTAGGCTGTACATGTTCATATTTGGGATTTTCCATATATTTTTTTAAAAATGGTTTTATTTTTTCTGGGATAGTTGCGGAGAATACAAGCATTTGCAGATTCTCTGGCATACGCCCAGCTATTTGATCCACATCAAATAAAAATCCCATGTCTAGCATTAAGTCTGCTTCATCGACTACCAATGTCTTTGCAGTATGGACAAATAATGCTTGCTCCTTTATTAAATCATTAATTCTGCCAGGAGTACCGACAATAATATGAGGCTGTTTTTTTAGCTTTTCAATCGTTCTTTGTTTATCTGTTCCTCCAATAAAAACCCGAGAATTAATGGAGCCTTGATCTTCTTCTGCCCATTTTGTTATTCTCTGAATTTCATGGTAAATCTGGGATGCCAATTCACGGGTAGGAGCTGTAATAACTGCTTGTACTTCTTCTTTACCCACATCAATGGAGTGAATAATCGGAAGTAAGTAGGCATGGGTTTTACCGGTACCTGTTTGTGATTGTCCGATTGCACTCTCACCACGCATGATATTTGGAATCATTTTCTTTTGAATTTCCGTTGGCTCATTGAAACCAAGTTCATGAATAGCTTTTTCTATAAATGATTTGAAATGAAAAATGGAAAAACGATTTTCACTCAAAATATCACTCCCTTTTAGAAGGAAAATTAATTTATGTATCTTCATAAATCCGTTTTAAATTGTAAAGTCCATTTTGTTATTATAATCGACATTAACGAAAACTTCCACTCTTACCTTAAAGCATGAATAATGAGTTAAGACCTTGCAAGATTTTTATGATTTATACTTGCTTTAAAGTTTTATTAGGAAATACAAGACGTTTTTGCTTTTCATGCATATTGTAATATAGAGAAAATTTCGTTTTCCAGAAAGGAGGCGTTAGTATGAATATGCCACCGGGAGGATTCCCTCCATTCCTTGGAAATTTGGCTAGGGCTCCAATGCAGATGGGAGGAATGGCAAGAGGACCGCTTAATTTGCTTGGAGGTATGGGCAGATCACCGCTCAATATGCTTGGCAGAGGTATGGGGCAAAACCCGATGCAAATGATGGGAAGGATGGCTGGTCTTGGAGGTCGAATGCCGATGGGAGCAGGAGGCGGCATGAATGCTGGAGGCGGCGGACTTCTTTCCAGACTGTTCCAGCGTGCTGGAGCTGGTTTAGGTGGTGCAGGTAGCAGTGCTGGCGGAGGAGTAGGTGGTGTTGGCAATGTGGCGAATGCAGCTGCAGGGTTTCAACGTGCAGCTGGAGGCGGCGGAGGTTTATTGCGTACTCTAACAAACCCTGGCTCGATCGGTACTTTTTTGAATAATACACAAGGTGTTTTAAGAGCTGCCGGGCAAGTAGGACCTATGGTTAAGCAATATGGTCCATTAGTCAGAAATCTGCCGGCCATGATAAAAATGTATAGAAGTTTTAATAGCTCCGATACGAATGAATCAACAGATGAAGAAAACAATACGAATGAAATAGAATCATCAGCTAGTGAAAAGAAGAGTACTTCAGGCAATAAAACCTCCAAAAAAAAGAAAAAGAGTACAAACAACAAAACTACGAAAAGCTCTTCTTCTAATAAAAAAAAGATAAAGATGCAAGATGAGGATAATGAAAAACAATCGAATAAAAGCACTACCTCATATTCCACTACTAAGGGGAAATCCGTTCCTAAATTATATATTTAAAGCCTACTAGCGTTATGTGGTATTTTCGCATAGCGTTTTTTCCATGACCATGGTTAAAATTTAGCTTACTATTTTAAAAATCTCCCTATTCATCCCTTTGGCTTTTCTTTTCTTTGTAAAATATGCATTTATTTTATATAATATCTTTGGTATGTAATAGATTAGAAAGGTCACTGTCCTTTCTTAAGGAGGATTTTTTCATGGAGGTTATTAAAATATCCCCCCGTGGTTATTGCTATGGTGTTGTTGACGCGATGGTCATCGCCAGAAATGCGGCTTTAGATAAAACATTACCACGCCCTATCTATATCTTGGGTATGATAGTTCATAATAAACACGTTACAGATGCTTTTGCTGAAGAAGGCATCATTACTCTTGACGGAAAAGATCGGAAAGAGATTCTCGAAAAAGTAAATGAAGGAACAGTTATTTTTACTGCACATGGTGTTTCACCAGAAGTTCGCGAGCTTGCCAAGCAAAAAGGTCTTGTTACAATTGACGCAACATGCCCTGATGTTACAAAAACACATGACCTTATATTAGCGAAAAAAGCGGAAGGGTTTGATGTTATTTATATTGGCAAAAAAGGACATCCCGAACCAGAAGGTGCCGTAGGAGTGGCACCTGACATTGTTCATTTGGTTGAAACGCTCGAAGATGTAGATCAATTAAATATTAAGAATGAAAAGATTATCGTAACCAACCAAACTACGATGAGCCAATGGGATGTTCAACATATAATGGAAAAAGTAAAAGAGAAATACCCAAATGTGGAGATGCATAAAGAAATTTGTCTTGCTACTCAAGTAAGACAAGAAGCGGTTGCTAATCAGGCAGGCGATGCCGATGTACTCATAGTAGTTGGAGACCCTAAAAGCAATAACTCCAACAGACTTGCACAAGTATCAGAAGAAATTGCAGGTACAAATGCGTATAGGGTTGCGGATATTTCTGAAATACAACTTGATTGGATCAAGAATGCCAAAAAAATTGCTGTGACAGCAGGAGCCTCCACACCAACTCCAATTGTTCGGGAGGTCATTCAATTTTTGGAGCAATATGATCCCAATGATGAGACAACATGGACGAGAAATAAGGAAGTACCTTTAAATAAAATACTTCCTAAAGTGAAAAAGCTAAGTGAACAAGCTTCTAAATAAAAAAAATCGGCATTTGCCGATTTTTTTTATTTTTATATATGGCTATTTTCGCAATTCAAAAGCCGTTTAAACCTGTTGCTTTGCGTATTAGTTCATCAACTCGTATACTAAATGCGTCGTGGCATCTGGTAAGTATATTTGCGAAAATAGCCTGGAAACTTGAGTATTTGAACCTTATTAAGTTCCAATAGCACAAAATTTACGAGTAGAACCTTAAATATAGATAAAAGGATCGGTATTTAACTCGGAAGCGATAAAAGTAACTTCAAATCCTTTTTCATTACACATTTGCTCTAAAATTTTCGCCACACCTTGTTTCATTACTTTCTCCACATTATGTCCGGGGTCTACTACATTCAATCCGGCATTCATCATGTCATGCGCAGTATGATAATAAACATCACCAGTAACATATACATCTGCGCCTTTAAATTTGGCATGTTGAAAATATTTATTTCCATCTCCGCCAAGAATCGCTACCTTTTTTATGGGATGTGTTAAATCTCCAACAACACGCACAGCATTTACATCAAGGCTTGCTTTCACATACTCTGCAAATTGCTCTAATGACACCGGTTCAGGGAGTAATCCTATTCTTCCAAGCCCCAACTCTTCCCCTTTATTTTCAAGCGGGTATATATCAAAGGCAACCTCTTCATATGGATGTGCTTTAAGCATGGCTGATAAGACTTTATTTTGTAGATGCTCTGGAAAAATAGTTTCTATTTTCACTTCTTTCACTGATACTAGATTTCCTGCTTCGCCAATATATGGTCTGGTATTTTCCCCTGGCAAAAACCTTCCTGTTCCCTCTGTTGAAAATGAACAATGGCTATATTGACCAATCGCTCCTGCACCAGCCTTGCCGAGAGCAGCACGTACATCACTCTCATTTTCTACTGGGACATAGACAGCCAGCTTTTTTAGTTTTTGTGAGTATGTTGGAACAAGGACCTCTACTTTTTCTAACCCAAGTGCCTCTGCTAACAGGTCGTTAACCCCACCCTTTGCAACATCTAAATTCGTATGAGCTGCATAAACGGATATTTCATGTTTTATGAGCTTCTCCAGTAACCTCCCAGAAGGATTATCCATTGTGATTTTTTTTAATGGTCTAAAAATAGGAGGGTGATGAGCTATGATTAATTGAACATCCTTTTCAATTGCTTCGTCCACAACATTTTCCAATACATCAAGAGCAACTAATACGTTTTTTACAGGCTTATTCAGATTTCCTATTTGTAAACCAATAGGATCTCCATCCATAGCATATTGTTTTGGAGAAAAGCTTTCAAAAAGGTGAATTATTTCATGGCCATTTACCTTTTTCATGAGATAACCTCCTCTACTAAAAGAATACTCTGCTTGAGTTGCTTTCTTTTTTCTTCAATTTCTTTCGTATTTGCAGCATGTTCCAATGATTTTAAAATACTTTTCCACTGCTCTAACTCTTGACCCCATTTATTTAGAAATACATTACTTTTTTCTTTCATTAAAAACGGTCCTAATAGACGCTCTTGTTCCGACAAATTATACTGCTTACTATTTTCCACAGGCTCAAGTACAAGAATTTCATATATTTTTTGATCTTCTTCCAGAATCTCTTCCGCTATAATCTGCCATTGCTGTTCTATGCACCAATTTCGAATAGCAATTGCTGAGATATTTGGTTGAAGAACTAACCGCTTCACACCACTTAATTTTGCTAACCCCTGATTTAAAATAGATGCAATTAAGGTGCCGCCCATTCCTGCAATAGTAATGCAGTCAACTTCATCAGCCTGTACAACTTCGAGACCATCCCCTTTTCTTACAGAAATGGACTTTTCTAATCCAGAGCTCTTTACTTGTCGAAGTGCTGATTGATACGGCCCCTCTACTACCTCCCCAGCGATGGCAAATCTGACTAAACCATTCTTTACTGCGTAGCACGGTAAATAGGCATGATCGGATCCGATATCTGCTAACTTGGAGTCTTTTGGTATGTAAGAGCTAACTACTTCTAATCTTTTCGATAGTTTTTCTATGTTCATAATTTCCACCACTTTTTAATTATGCTATTTTCTGAAACTATATGGCTTTTCACTTCAAAAGCAGTTTCAGAAAAGATCCTTTAGTATTATTTTATACTAAAAAAAAGTTCTTCGCTTATTTGCGAGGAACTTTTTCTTAAAATCATCTTATTATTTAAGATTTGATACCCAATCGGCCATGGCATCAATATTTTCAGCTGGTACCATACCTGCAGGCATTGCGCCTTTACCATTTTTCAATACATTCTTAATTTCATCTTTAGAAATCTTTTTACCGATTCCATGTAAGTTTGGCCCCATAGCACCTTCTAAATTATTACCATGGCAAGCAATACATGTTGATTTAGCAAAACCTTCCGGATCGAATTTTCCACCAGATTGGGCAGGAGTTTCTTGTTTTGCATCCCCTTTTTTATTTTCCTTGGCAATCTCTTTAGAATCACCAAGCCCTTTTACAGAGAGAAAGAATACAAGTGCAATTCCTATCAACATGATAAAAATGTAAGGTATAGCAGGATTACGTTTCACAAAAATAACCTCCCTTATGTAAGAAACATACAATAAATACGTATAGGTAAAGCAAACAACTTTATTTTACTCGAAAAACATTGGAAGGAAAACCCCTAATAGCAAGATTCATCATATTTTCGGAATTTAGACAAAAACTTCATCTAAAAAAAGATGAAGTTTTTCGACTTTCCATATTTAGTTTGTTCAATTTTTTCGTTTTAATAAGGCTCTTTTCTTAAACTTTGTTGTTTTTTCAGACGAAATATTAGTACAAATCTATTTTTTGAAAAGAATGAGGCACCTTTCCTAAGAAAAGATGCCCCTAGCATAGACTATATTATAATTTACATCTAAATAAGAAAATCAACAAGTTTAAATCGGCTTTTGGATTTTTAACTATCCATTCAAAAACAGCCTTTAATAACATCCAACTTCTCTGGAGATTACCATACGTTGAACTTCTGATGTTCCCTCACCAATTTCAAGCAATTTGGCGTCCCTCATGAACCGTTCCACATGATAATCC
The DNA here is from genome assembly GCF_018343615.1 of Bacillus sp. FJAT-49736. Classification (GTDB taxonomy): domain Bacteria; phylum Bacillota; class Bacilli; order Bacillales; family Bacillaceae_C; genus Margalitia. Next base: position 1,844,694 of record NZ_JAGYPI010000001.1, read on the forward strand.
TTCATGTATCCGTTTCCGCCGTGAATTTGAACTGCTTGGTTTGTAATCTCCATACAAATTTCCGAAGCATATAGCTTGCACATTGCCGCTTCTTTTGCGAAAGGTTTGCCTTGGTCTTTTAACCAAGCTGCCTTGTATACCATATTTCTGGCTAATTCTATTTTCATTGCCATATCTGCGATTTTAAATTGAGTAACCTGAAATTCAGCTAATGAACGTCCAAATTGTTTTCTTTCCTTTGCATACTCCAATGCCTTTTCATACGCAGCCTGTGCTATCCCAACAGCCATAGCACCTATGCCAATTCTTCCTCCGTCCAAAGTAACAAGAAATTGCTTAAAGCCTTTTCCACGCTCACCAAGTAAATTTTCCTGTGGAACCCTTACGTCCTCTAAAACCAACTCTGTTGTATTCGAAGCATGGAGTCCCATCTTTTCATAATTGTCAATAACGGTAAATCCTTCAGCATCAGTAGGGACAATGATAGCACTTATTTCCTTTTTCCCATTGGACTCTCCTGTAATAGCTGTTAATGCCAAATGCTTTGCATAGCTAGCATTTGTTATGAAGCATTTATTACCATTTATGACAAAGTCATTTCCGTCCAATACTGCGGTAGTTTTCGTACCGCCAGCATCTGAACCTGCATTGGGTTCCGTGAGCCCAAAAGCCCCTAAAGACTCACCGGTGCAAATAGGTGTTAAAAACTTTTCCTTCTGCTCCGATGTTCCGAACATATTAATCGGTGCTCCACCCAAGGAAATATGCGCAGAATATGTAATACCTGTTGAGCCGCAGGCACGACTTAGTTCTTCTACTACTATTGCAAAGCTAATAGTATCCGCTCCTGCTCCCCCATACTCTTCTGGAAAAGGAAGACCCATCATTCCTAGATCGCTTAATTTCTTAAATATTTCCTTTGGAAATTGTTTCGTTCGATCACGTTCCAACGCACCAACTGCAACCTCTTCTTCCGAAAACTCACGAATAGTGCGCCAAATCATTTTCTGTTCTTCTGTAAGCTCAAAGTTCATAACCATCCCCCTCACGTCTTGAATCCGCTTACAATTAATATTATAATAGAGGTGGATGAATTTTCTCAACTTTTTAAAGCTTTTAATTATTTGAATATTATATTACAATAAAACCTATCAGTATAACTAATCCAATAATTCCGGATAGAATGAAGTAGAAAAGCTTAAGCTTCCATCCGGCGAATATCCAAAGTAAACAATGTAGAGCAATAATTAAACACAAGGATTTGGCGCTATTTTGAAACAATTTTTCGTTTAAAAAAACAGAAAGCAATAGTAATTGGATAGCTGTAGCAACATAAAAAAACGTATGCCAATATCCTTTTTTAGAATAATAAATTCCAAATAATAATAATAAAACGACAAAACTTGTCAAAATCATCGTTTGCAAAACAAAATTGAATTCAGTAAAATAAATGACAAATACTGATATACCTAAAACCATAAAAATCGAAGCAATTAACAAACTATTTTTCCAAAGGCCCTTATCCCGACTTTTTTGGTTTCCTGGTGATTCACCTTCAGTATAGAGAGCTAACAAAAAGTCACAATAATGCTCTGGTAGCATTTGATGCTTTTTCCAATATTGAATTTCTCTTATAATAGTTTCTTTTCTTGAAGAATTCATTTACAACACATCCCGTATCTCAATGATTCGTGATAAAGTACCAAAATTCCTTTTTAAAAACGATAAATTTTTACAAAAAAATTAGTTTACCTTGAAAAGGTAAACTAATGATCAAATATTATTCAAGAAAATCTTTCAGACGTTTGCTTCTACTCGGATGACGAAGCTTTCTAAGCGCTTTTGCTTCAATTTGGCGAATACGTTCACGGGTAACACCGAAAACCTTGCCAACTTCTTCTAAAGTTCTAGTTCGTCCGTCATCTAGACCAAATCGTAATCTTAGTACATTTTCTTCACGATCTGTTAATGTATCAAGAACATCTTCTAATTGTTCTTTTAATAATTCGTAAGCAGCATGCTCTGATGGTGAAGTTGCATCCTGATCTTCAATAAAATCACCTAAATGTGAGTCATCCTCTTCACCAATAGGTGTTTCCAGTGAAACAGGCTCTTGGGCAATTTTTAATATTTCGCGTACTTTTTCCGGAGTTAGGTCCATTTCCTCTGCAATTTCTTCCGGTGAAGGCTCCCGGCCTAAATCTTGCAATAATTGTCGCTGTACACGAATAAGCTTGTTAATAGTTTCTACCATGTGAACTGGTATACGGATAGTTCTGGCTTGGTCTGCAATAGCCCTAGTAATAGCCTGGCGAATCCACCAAGTAGCATACGTACTAAATTTAAATCCCTTGTCATAGTCGAATTTTTCGACAGCTTTAATAAGGCCCATATTTCCTTCTTGGATTAAATCTAAGAAAAGCATGCCACGCCCTACATAACGTTTTGCAATACTAACAACTAAGCGTAAGTTTGCTTCAGCCAATCTTCTTTTTGCTTCTTCGTCCCCTTGCTCAATACGTTTTGCAAGTTCTATTTCTTCATCAGCAGAAAGGAGATCTACGCGTCCGATTTCTTTTAAATACATTCTAACCGGATCATTAATTTTAACGCCTGGAGGAACACTTAAATCATTTAAATCAAATTCATCTTCCTCATCATCTTTTTCCAGTTCATGAATATCTGGAGATTCCTCGTCATCATCATTTTCTTCAAGGATCTCAATACCTTGTTCACCGAGGGTTTCATAAAATTCATCCATTTGTTCTGAATCTAATTCAAAATGTCCTAGTTTTCCTGAGATTATCTCATATGTTAAAAATCCGCGTTTTTTACCGCGCTCAATTAATTGTTCTTTTGCTTGATCAAGAGTCAATTCAGGCTCTAATTCTTTGGAACGAGCTGATTTTTCAGCCATTTGTTCCCCTCCTTCCAACTAATAAAAACAAAACGAATCAATTAGTGGTTCATCCATTTTGTTATCAACAATCAGTGCTGTAATGTCCTTCGCAACTGCAGTATTTCAAGTGCAATTGCACTTGCCCTCTGTAAATCATTTTCTAACTCCGCTTGATTTTGTTCTTTTATTTTTTCCTTTATTTTTAACATCTTTTGATGTTTCAACACCTGGTCAATATAATCTTCCAATTCCTGATTGGAAACCTCATTATTCAATGGCATCATTTCAATATCTGCAATAGTCCTTCGCAGCTGTTCATCGGGAAGATAGGTCAAAAAGGAGCTAGTGTCAGGTTGATTACCTTCTTCGTAAAAACCAAGCAGATATGTAAAAATCGCTTGATGTTCGTCTATGTTAAATGTATGACCATCCAACAAATCTCTGACTTTATATGCTATTTCGATATCTCTCAACATATGACTGATTAGTCGTCTTTCAGCTGTTTGAAATGCAGGAAACAGATTTTTTTCTGGTCTTAGTATTACTTTATGATTACTGTTTTCTTGCATGAATGAATTTTTCTTCTTATTTGCAAAAAATGTTTGCCGCTGTTGTTGTTTTAAGGCTTCCATTGAAATCGAGAATTCATCTGCTAATTGTTTCAAGTAATGATCTCTTTCAACTGGATTTTCCAGTTGGGAAATCTCATTAATAATTATTTCTATATACTTGAGCTTTTCTCCTTCATTTTGAAGCTTTTTTCCTATCCGATGATATTGCATTTTGAATGCCATGAATGTCATACTTGCCCCTATTACATCCTGACGAAACTTCTCCGCCCCATTCCTTTTGATGTAGTCATCAGGGTCTAATCCATCTGGCATCCTTGCGATTCGGAGGTTGAAATGATGCTCATCAAGCATTTTTCCTGCTCTGTAAGCTGCTTCTGTCCCAGCAGAATCCGAATCATAACATATAATTACACTGTCCGTTAAACGGCGAATCTGCTGAACATGCTGGTCCGTCAATGCTGTTCCCATTGTAGCAATTCCATTAAAAATATTTGCACGATCAGCTGAAATTACATCGGCAAATCCTTCAAATAAAATGGCTTGCTGCTGCTTCTTTATAAAGCTTCTCGCCTGATGAAAATTATATAAAACGGAACTTTTGTTGAATAACTCCGTTTCCGGACTATTCAAATACTTGGGTTGTTCATTTGGGTCTAACACTCTACCTGAAAACGCAACGGTATGACCTTTAGAATTTACAATAGGAAACATGATTCTGTTGCGAAACCGGTCAAAATAAGAGTCATCATTCTCTCTTTTTATAATCAACCCCGCTTTTTCCATAATGGATAATGGGAATCCTCTTTTTTGGAGCAGTTTAACTGTAAAATCCCAACTGGATAGGGAATAGCCTACCTGAAACTTTTCGATACTCTCCCTCGTAAAGCCTCTTTCAGTAAGATATTCAAAAGCATCCTGGCCTTCTTTTGTATTTACCAATAAATGATGGTAAAATTTCTTCAAAAGTTCATGGGCTTCCAGCATTTTTTGCTGTTCCTCAGAAACATTTGAATGTACAGCATGTTTCTGGATGTTCGAATCAATATCAATGACGATATTAGCCTTTTCTGCTAATTTTATCACTGCTTCTTGGAATCCGAGTCCATCAATATCCATTATAAAAGTAATAGCATTACCACCAGCACCACATCCAAAACAGTGAAATATTTGTTTATCGGATGATACAGAGAAGGATGGTGTATTTTCTCCATGAAATGGACATAAACCGAAGTAGTTTCTCCCTTGCTTTTTCAAATGAACATATTCACCAATAACATCAACTATGTCAATGGATTGACGAATTTCATTAATTTTTTCTTCAGGAATCATTCCCGTCACGAAATCATCCCCAGTTTGCATTTAATTTTTTACAATTTTCGACAAAAATCGCATGATTCAGCGGTAAATCTCCTGCCAAAGAGTCTGCCCTTTTTCTTAATTAGCATGCTTCCTTCTGTGAAAATTTCATAATAGATGTGAAATTTGTTACTGGTTAGAATCAATCACCTAAAGAGTGAATCCTGTATCCTTATACTTCACCAGTGTCAAAAATCTATTGGGTTATTTTCTTCTGTAATAGTAACTATTCTACATCACTCCACAGAATCCTTCTTTCTTAGCTAATCATTTTTATGGAATTTACGGACCTTGTCGAATAATTTCAAGAAAATAATCTTGACATATCCCAATAGTTAGTTTATTCCTTATTTCGTGACTCTAAACCTATTTTAAATACATTTTTATCACAATTTTTTATTATAGTATATTTTTATGTATTTGACCATATATTTTTATCTTACAGATAACTATTTTGGCAAAAAAAAAAAAAAAAAAAAAAAAATTAAAATGAAAAACACATCATCTTAACAGATCATGTGTTACTCAGCACCTCGAATTTGATTCATAATAATATTGGCAGTCTCCTCAACTGCTTTGTTTGTAACATCGATTACTTTACAGCCAATTTTTGAAGCTATTTGATCAAAGTAATCTATTTCCTGTTTAATTCTATCTATATTGGCATAACTTGCTTGATCATTAAGCCCGAGTGATATTAAACGCTCTTTTCTAATATGATTTAATTTTTCCGGACTAATTTTAAGGCCAAAGCATTTTTCTGCGGGAACCTGAAATAATTCTTCCGGTGGGTCGACTTCTGGTACTAACGGAACATTCGCGACTTTAAATCTCTTATGCGCTAAATATTGGGATAAAGGTGTTTTCGAAGTACGGGATACACCTATTAGAACAATATCAGCACGAAGAATTCCGCGAGGATCGCGGCCATCGTCATATTTGACTGCGAATTCGATTGCTTCTACTTTTTTGAAATACTGTTCATCCAACTTGCGAACAAGACCAGGTTCACATAAAGGTTTCTTGTCATAAAGATCTTCAAGCTTATCAAGCAATGGACCAATAATATCAATAGTATAAATAAGATCCTTAGCAGATTGTTCTTTAATATAGTGGCGCATTTCAGGCTTCACTAATGTGTATACAATAATGCCTTTATTTATTTTGGCAAGAGATAGCACCTCATCAATATGGCGAAAATCCTCTACATATGGAAATCTTTTAATTTCGGCATCTTTTCCATTGAATTGACTTATTGCCGCCTTTACTACTAATTCTGCTGTTTCACCTACCGAATCCGAAACTACATAAATGATTGGTTTAACCATTTCTTTACCAAACTCCTTTATAAAAAATACAGATATCAAATAGATTGTTTCTTCAAATAAAAGCCCCTTCATTTTAGAACACCGGTTAGCATTTCATGTTAAAACAATCTAATGGCGAAAAACCTTATTAACTTACAAATCCCCATCTACAAGGGCAACAAATGCCTTTGTTATGTTTGTTTTCGTAATTCGGCCAGTTACTTCTAATCCTTGATCAGTTTCTCTCACGACAGGCAGAGAATCAATCTGCTTATCAATCAGTTTTTTCGCGACATCAATCAGTAGATCATCCTTTGAACAAAATGTAATGTTTGGCATGCGTGTCATAATAATATTCACTGGTAATGCAGAAAGTTCCTGCTTACCGATGCTTGCCCTTAACAAATCTTTGCGAGAAAGTACGCCTACCAAATAAGATTTTTCATCGACTACATATAAAGTTCCAACGTCTTCCAAGAACACAGTAACAATTGCATCATAAACGGAAATGTTTTCATTTACAACCACAGGCATGGATTGATAGTCCCTTACAAATATTTTATTAAGATTTTCCGTTAAGAGCTGTGCACCTGTTTTGCCAGTATAAAAATAACCAACTCTTGGACGAGCATCTAAATAGCCTGCCATTGTTAAAATAGCCAGATCCGGCCTTAATGTTGCTCTTGTCAGTTTAAGCTGGTCCGCAATATGTTCACCAGTAATTGGACCATTATCTTTAACTATTTGTAAGATTTGTTGTTGCCTCTTATTAAGTTCTATTGTTTACACCCCCTTGTAAACAAACCATATAGAATAATGTTAGATATGTTATACTTTTAAAAAATTATTATATACTAATTTTAAGATAAGAAAAAAAAATTGCAAGTAATATAACATAAACAAATGTGAAAGCGCCTGCACATCGCGGATGGATGAGTGAAATTGGCATTGTAGAAATAATATTTTTTCATAACATAAATAAAGACTCTTATTTCAATTGAAATAAAGAGCCCATTTTTTTAAAGTATCTCTTTCATTTTTTCTATTTGATCTAAAAATTTCTTGGATTTTAAATGCAATCCCGAAAATTCTTCATAGTAAGCGGAAATTGTATTACGAAGTTCTTTTTTAGTTTCAGCTTTTACAGAAATTGTTCCTAATCTCTGTATATCTATATAATAAAAAAGCCTCAAAAGACGAACCGTACTTTGTGAAATTGGTAATAGATATGGATCCTTTTGGAAGCATTGATGACAAATGAGCCCATTTTCCCGAATAGAAAAAGCAAACTTACCATTTTTATTGCCGCAAACCGCACATTGATTCATTACAGGATACAATCCTAAAACATTCAACATTTTCATCTCAAAAATATTCGTTATGATATCTAAATCCATATTTTCATTAATATAATGTAATGTTTGATATAATAGCTCAAATAAATAAGGATTAGGTTGTCTTTCCTCTACAGCTTTATCTAAAAGATCTACAATATAGGAGGCATATGCCGTTTGAAAAATGTCCTCCCGGATGGATCTCATAGAAGAAACCAGCTCTCCTTGCTGCAGGGTCCCTAGGCCATTACTTGTTTGAACAAGAAAATACCCATAAGTAAAAAGCTGGGAAACAGCGGATAACCGGCTTTTGGGCTTTTTCGCCCCTCTTGCCATCATCCCTAGCTTCCCAAATTCTCGTGTGTATACATTAACTATCTTATTAGATTCACCATAATCATGTGTTCTAATAACAATACCTTCACATTTTTGCAGCATATTATCCACCTTCCCAAAGCATTTATTGCTTTATTCAGGTGAAACAGAATGTAAACCTTTTTAGGAAATTGGATAATCAATTTCTGAGATTTCATGCTCTGTTTTCATAGGTTCATCTTGTCCCTCTTTTTCCAGTTCCTTAAAAAGCAAATAGGTATCAATACTACCAGTTTCAGTAAAAAACTTCCATGTAAACTCTAGCATATAAACCCCGCCTTTCATGTTGTGAAAACTCATGAAATCATTTGCAAAGCTTACTCATAGCTTCACCGAGACTTCCTGAAATCATGTGACGTAAATATTGCTAATAAATTAGGATGCATAATCCATCACTCAAACACAACTTAAGGCTAACCTTAATATTCATCTTCCCTAAAGCCAAAATCCCGCAGTTGATTGATTTTATTTCTCCAATCTTTTTGTACCTTCACCCATAACTCAAGAAATACCTTTGATCCAAGTAAATTTTCAATATCAACTCGAGACCTTTTCCCAACCTCTTTAAGCATGCTTCCTTGTTTGCCAATAATAATTCCCTTTTGAGAGGATCGTTCTACAACAATAGTTGCCATTACATGGACAACGTCAGAATCCGGTTTTCTTTCCATTTTGTCCAGAATAACAGCTATAGAATGGGGTACCTCTTCGCGAGTTAAATGTAAAACCTTTTCCCTTATTAACTCAGATACAATAAACCGTTCCGGATGATCCGTAATCTGATCTGCCGGATAATATTGAGGTCCAGCTGGCAAATACTTTTTGATTTCCTCTAATAATCGCTCTGTATTATTTCCCTGCAGAGCAGAAATAGGAATTATTTCTTTAAACTCAAAGAGCCCTTTATATTGCTCTATGATGGAAAGCAGTTTATCTGGATGTATTTGGTCAATCTTATTAATGACAAGGAATACGGGTGTTTTTACTTCCTTTAATTTTTCTATGATAAATTCGTCTCCACGTCCTAAACCCTCAGCAGCATTTATCATAAATAATATTAAATCTACTTCCCGCAGGGTATTAGTTGCTACCTTCATCATAAAATCGCCGAGCTTATGCTTTGGCTTATGAATTCCTGGTGTATCAATAAAAATCATTTGCGCATCGTTTGTTGTATATACACCTTGCACTTTATTTCTGGTTGTTTGCGGCTTATCACTCATAATCGCTATTTTTTGCCCGATTACTCTGTTTAAATATGTTGATTTCCCCACATTTGGTCGACCGATAATAGAGATGAAGCCAGACTTAAACGCTTTATCTTCAGATGAATGATTACTCATTTAAGTCCTCCGGAGAAAAAGCACCAGGCAATAGCTCCTCAACTGTTAATTCTTGAATATCGCCTTTTAAATTGGTAAGGATTACCTTCATATCTTTTGGGCAAAGCTCTGATATTACTTGTCGGCAAGCTCCACATGGAGGTACAGGACGATTAGTATCTGCAGTTACTACTAGTGCACTGAAGGATGTGTCTCCTTCTGAATACGCTTTAAATAATGCTGTACGTTCCGCACAATTGCAGACACTATATGCCGCATTTTCAATATTGCAGCCCTGATAAACTTTACCGTCATTCGTTAATAATGCCGCACCAACAGGAAATTTAGAATATGGGACATATGCTTTATCTCTTGCTTGTTTTGCTTCTTCAATTAATTGTTGTAAATTCATCTTATTTCCCCTTCAAAACTTATTTTACCACAAGAATGTCATGATTTATAGGGTATTTTTTTGACTTGATTGAAAATATCAAAAAATCTGACTAAATAAGTTTATCCATAAAATTTGGATAAACTTATTTTAACTCAAATAAAAATCGGATTCAAATTCAGCATGGAAAACACTGTTGCAAACTCAGTGTTATTATTACTATATGTATAGTGAAAAGAGATGTGCTAATTTAGGTAAGAAAATAACACAAGCTATAATGACAGACATAATAGCACAAACAAAGACAGCACCCGCAGCCAAATCCTTCGCCTGCTTTGCTAACGGATGCTGTTCAACTGTCACAAGGTCTACTACCCTTTCTATTGCCGAATTAACCAATTCAAGCGTAAAAACACTAAATATAGAAACAATAATAAATAACCATTCCACAATCGATATTTTCAATATAAAGCTAGTACAAATTGCCAATATAGCCGCAATAATATGGATTTTAAAGTTTCTTTCCTTACTTAATCCATGAATAATACCTTGGACCGCATACGAAAAGGATTTCGACAGGGGTGGAAAGATCCTCTTATCCTTATCTTTTAAGTCCATAATCATCCAATATGTCCTTTTGAAGACCAAACATTTCTTTTTCATCCTCTTCTGTCATATGGTCATAGCCTAAAAGATGTAAAAATCCATGCAGTGCCAAAAATCCTAATTCGCGTGAGAAAGGATGGCCGTATTCGTTTGCTTGTTCATGTGCTTTAGAAACAGAGATAATAATATCTCCAAGAACTCTTGGTAAATCAATACCATTTATCTCCATTTCCCCTTCCCCTAGCTCTTCCATTGCAAAGGAAATAACATCTGTCGGCTGATCCTTATCACGATATTCTTTATTTATTTCTTGAATTCTTTCATTTGAAACGAAAGTAATGGAGACTTCGCTATTATTTTCAATCTTTAATTTTTGTGATGCAAAGTTCAGTAAATTTTCCACTAAATCGTAATCTACTTCATTCAATTCACTGGTTTCATCAATAAAATCAATGGACAAAGCCACCATATCCACCTCCATAAGCCTTAAATTATTCTGGATATTCTATTCGGGAGTGAAATATACCATTTAATGTCTCACAAAATGTTTTCTTTATAACCTCAAGCTCTTTTAAGGTTAAATCACATTCATTTAATTGTCCATCCTGAAGTCGATCTTGGACAATATTATGGATTATTTCTTTTATTTGTTCTGGAGACGGGTGTGACATTGAGCGCACTGCAGCTTCAACACTATCCGCGATGCTGATAATGGCAATTTCCTTCGTTTGCGGCTTTGGACCTGGATATCGAAAGGTTTCCTTTTCAACATTAGGATCTTCTTCCATTGCTTTTACATAAAAATATTTTAATAATGTGGTCCCATGATGCTGTTCAGCAATATCCACGATTTCCTTTGGCATTTTATGCTTTCTTAACATTTTCGCTCCATCGACTGCATGAGCTATAATAATATCCCTGCTTACTTCTGGGGATAAGTGATTGTGGGGATTTTCAATATTTAATTGATTTTCGATAAAAAAATGCGGACGCTTCGTTTTGCCAATATCATGATAATAACAGCCAACCCTTGCGAGTAATCCATTGGCCCCAATAGCTTCGCACGCTGCCTCGGCTAAGTTTGCAACCATTATGCTATGATGATAAGTACCTGGTGCCTCCGTTAAAATTTTCTTTAACAACGGGTGGTTAGGATTGGAAAGTTCTATTAATTTTATCGTGGATAATATTCCAAATCCAGCTTCAAAAAAAGGAACTAGACCGATTGTCAATATTGCTGATAATAACCCAGAAGCTAGAGCGAAGATAACAAAATAAATATACTCCAGCTTCGAGAATTGGCCATTTCCTAATAGGATTAAAGAGAAAATCATCATTAAATTGATTACCGACACAAATAACCCTGCTTGCAAAATATTTGATCTTCGATTGCGATTTGTTAAAAACAAGATTCCAGCCGTACCACTGAACAGAATATAAACGGCCATTTCGATATTTATGGTTCCAGCCAATTCATCTCTAAAGACGATACTCCCGCAAGCCGCTAATAAAATGGTTACAATAAATGCGAACCGCTCATTTAACATAATACGAATAAGCATTGGAGCCATTGCAGCAGGAAAAATATAACCTAGGTTCGGGATATTTGCATTTTCTATAGAGCCTACAATCCTCATTAATAATAAGGATATGATAAAAATAAAGCTGATAATTATTAAATATGTTTGTTTTTTATCCTCTGAATGAGAAGAATTTTTTATATAAATATATATTGGCGCAATCATCATTAAGACGAATAATGCAAGGCCGTAATAAGGTTTCCCAGTGGGATTGCTTTTCAATAATCCAAGTAATTGAAGCTGATGATATATTTCTCTATCAATAAGATGACCTTCTTGAACAATGATTTGCCCCTGCAATATTTTGACCGGTTCAACGTTTTCCATCGCTTGTTTTTGTCTTGCCTCCGTTAATCCCGAATCATAAATATCATTTGGAACGATAGCGTATTTACCGAGTTCAACTGCCGCTTCCCGCAAATCTCTTCCCAAGTTTGATTGATTTATTTTATCGGCAATTTTCAGCCTTGTTTGCGATACCTGGTCTTCTCTGATTTTATCACTCATAAGTGATTCTACTTGCTCAATTACAATGCTCCTGGCTTGTTCCAAATCATAATGATTCGATTTCAATAAAGAATAAAATATGTCATCCGGAATTTTCTTAGTGACGTCCTCATTTACGTTCTTAGATAGGTCTGCTTTTAAGATTTGTAATTTTTCCGCTTCTGATTTTTTTTCTGCCTTCTCCTTTGTCTTTTCCTGAATACCTGGCTCATAATTTATTTCATTCACAAAATCGAAAATCGAGTTAATTAAAGAAACTCTATTTTGAACGGTTTCTTTTTTAAACGAGTAGACCCTGCCAACCTCATCAGCAGCTTTTTGGCGTTCCTCATTTGTTTTTGCCTCATCTTCCACGGTTTTGGGAGAACGAACAGTCTTATCCGCAATCGAAAACAATTCCATATTATAGGTTTGCGGTTTGACATCATAATATAGAAGTCCGTATATCAATAGGGATAATAAAAGTAAAGCAATAATGGTAAAGACTTTATAGCTTAGTAGAGTACGAATTTTCCCAATGTAGTCTTGAATATTCACGTTGCTCTCCCACCACCTTAAAATGCATATATGTCCTTCATAATTATCTTTAAAATTCCTAAAACAAAAAGTTTAACATTCAATAATAAATTCAACAAGGAAATATGTATAAAAGTATAGGAGCTTCAAACCCTCCCTAATTATGTAAAATGATATCAGTTTTTGAACTAAATTGCACATCAATTTATAAAAAAACCTGAACATCATGTGTTCAGGTCATCTTAACTAAGAGGTTTGTTGGTTATATGCTTCAATTATTTTTGCCACAAGCGGATGCCGTACAATATCACTTTGTTCAAGATAAATAAAAGCGATTTTCGGTATATCCGCTAAAATTCTTTCTGCTTCCACCAGACCGGATTGGGCACCTTTTGGTAAATCCACTTGTGTTCTGTCTCCTGTAATAACCATTTTGGAATTGAATCCCAGCCTAGTTAAAAACATCTTCATTTGCGCATGTGTTGTATTCTGTGCCTCATCCAAAATGACAAAGGCATCATCTAGAGTTCTTCCTCTCATGTATGCAAGAGGGGCAATTTCTATTGTTTCCCTTTCTATTAATCGTTGAGTATGCTCACTGCCTAATATATCGTGGAGAGCATCATATAGCGGCCTCAAATAAGGGTCTACCTTTTCTTTTAAATCCCCTGGTAAAAAACCAAGACTTTCTCCCGCTTCAACTGCTGGTCTTGTTAAAATTATTTTTTTCACTATTCCATTTTTCAAAGCATTTACTGCCATCACTACCGCTAAATATGTTTTCCCTGTTCCTGCTGGCCCTATCCCAAATACTAGATCATGTTTTTTAATCGCATTAATATATTGCTTTTGACCTAATGTTTTTACTCGGATAGATTTTCCTTTTGCATTTTTTGTGATTTCTTCATCATAAACTTCCTCAAAAAATTCCAAAGTGCCCTGATTTTCCATTTGAATTGCACATAATACATCGCGTGAACTTATATTTATTCCTTTTCTGATAATAATCAATAAACGATCTAATATTTCATTAACTCTTTCTACATCCTCCGAATTACCGGAAATGTGAACAGATTCTCCCCGCGTTATGATTGACACCTTATAGGAGTCCTCGAGTAATTTTAAATTATTATCCGATATTCCAAATAAAGAAATGGCTTCATTTGGGTTTTGTAATTGTATCTTTGCTGTAATTATTTCGATTGACATTCTTAGTCTCCTTGAGTGATTGGTTTTGCCTCCGCTATATCTTCAATTACTTGGAAATACATAGATAATTTAACTTTACCATGCTCTACTTTTTCATGCAAAACATATTCATCCACGATTTTTGCATCATTTGGAATTTTTGCTCTTAAATCATTTTTTGCTAGTTCCTTTGCTGCACTTATAGCTTGGTCCTTTGTATAATCTCTTTGGGCAAATTGTTTTTCACGTACGGTAGTTTGTACATATTTTATTGGTAGATCCCATTTTAAAAACTTTATTTGGTGGACATTATTTTCTTTTTCATATTCCTTATATTTTATCTTGCCAAATCCCCAAAAAGGAATACTTAACGAGCCCATTTTTAATGTGTATTTTTTGTGTTCTTTCCCTGTAAACACTTGAAAATCGGATTGCAATGGAAGCTCCACATCACTTTTATACCACGTTTTCCCATATACCTTACCTATGGCAGCAACAGGCTTCTGATCCTCTTCTCTGCCGATTAATCCGGAAACGAGCAGCTGTCCCTTATTCACAAATTGATTGACTTTTACTACCGGTATGCCAGCTTCGACAAACATATCTACTATAACAGCTTTTTGGTTGGCAACTAGATGTCTTGGACTTTTTGGCTTCTTTGTTTTCGGAGTATTTTTCTCCACTACATGCAGATGGAAGGTTGTCCCATGTAAATCCACACCTACCCATGTAATGTTTGGAACTTTATTCGTTAGTTCATGTTGAATCGATTCAAGGCTATCCATATTAAATTGCAGCTTTCCTATTTGGATTCCCATATTATTTAATTCCTTTTTAATTTGATGCTCTGTTTGTGGACTTGCTCCTTTAATATCAATCCCCCATACAACATTGGAAAGCATGGTTATTACGATAAAAAATAATATTAGACCGGTTAGGAAACCCCCATTTTTTAATGTCCGTTTCCAAAGAAACGGCACTCCTTGTCCACTTAAAAAGGAAACGCGACAATCAAATTTTCTGGCTTGATGCCTTAACTTATTCAGATCCTGGAGACGAATGTAAAATGTAATTGCCTTTTCCCCTTGACGCTTTACATTCCATATCAATAAATGGGAGCGGGTGAGCTGATTAATAAAGCGCTCCACCCCATTCCCTTCTACTTTCACATGAATTTTCCCCCCGAGAAATGTAACCCACTGATTTTTCAACTTCGTCACTCCTATTCATTCAAATAACTTACGGCATCTATTTTTCCTTCCAACAATATTTCTTCTGGTAAAATGGTTTTAATGACAAACGACTTTCCTTTAATTAGCAATTGACCTTGTTTTAAAAGAAGTCTTACTTCACGGTCCGAGAAGGTAAGAAGACCGCGATGGTTTTCTATGTAAATATGAATTTGGCCAATCATCGTAATACGCGGCAGGTCCATCATGACATCTTGCGGAAGCTGCATCGTGTCTGTCATCAAATTTTGCAGTAGTCGGCTCCATTTTTTTGCCATAGAAAAGAACCCCCTTTCGTATCATATTTATGACTTAATAAGACGATTCAGCACCTATTTTTCTTATTCTTTTTTCTATAGGACTTAGGGAATAAATTTTTGGAGTAAATGAAAAAATCCTCGTCACTTAACGTGACGAGGATTTTTCATCTTCTACTATAAGGCTTTTTGGATCGAGGTGGGCCTAATACTTCCGCAAGGATGATTCCTTTAAGCAAATCGTTACTGCTTGATAGACTCAATGGATCGTCTTGCTCTAACTTGACAGATTGTTTCTCCATTAATTCTATTTTTTTCTGATAGTAGTCTTCTTCAGTCTTCAAGCGGTCAGCTTGAATTTCAGCATCGAGATAGGCATCCCGATACACTGTATCTTCTGGTACATCTGTATCTACTTTCTTAACCTGCTCCGGAGCTGTCTCCAAAGTAAACTTTTTCATATTTTCTTCAATAGTTTTTTTGGCGTTTCCAAAAAAGTCCATTGGTTTGGGAGCTTCTTTTGTATTTTTTGGTTTTTCAAGCTTTTTCTTATTGGCAAGTGCTCCAATAATACCGATAATAATGGCGAAAATTATCGCTTCCAAAGGAATATCCTCCTTCCCTCCTGCGATACTTATTCAGGTTTATTTTGATCCCGCTTATCACCAGTCATTTTTCCAATAGACCCTCTCATATCTGTATCTGATTCAATGTTTTTAAAGTTCATATAGTCCATAACACCGATATTTCCGGATCTTAAAGCTTCCGCCATCGCTAAAGGTACATCCGCTTCTGCTTCCACTACCTTCGCCCTCATTTCTTGCACACGAGCCTTCATTTCTTGTTCGGAGGCTACCGCCATTGCACGGCGTTCCTCGGCTTTCGCTTGTGCAATTTTCTTATCGGCTTCCGCTTGCTCGGTTTGCAATTCTGCACCAATGTTTTTACCGATATCAACATCTGCAATATCAATGGATAATATTTCAAATGCAGTCCCTGCATCTAAACCTTTTGTTAAAACGGTTTGTGAAATTAGATCCGGATTCTCTAATACCTTCTTATGATCCTCTGAGGATCCGATTGTACTGACAATTCCTTCTCCAACACGGGCAATAACTGTTTCTTCGCCAGCTCCACCGACTAGTCTCTCAATATTTGCTCTAACAGTAATTCTAGCTTTTGCTTTCACTTCAATACCATTCATAGCTACACCGGCAATAAATGGCGTTTCAATTACCTTTGGATTAACGCTCATTTGAACTGCTTCTAATACATTTCGCCCAGCTAGGTCAATAGCTGCGCATCGCTCAAACGATAATTCAATATTTGCTCTATGTGCAGCAATTAATGCGTTTACTACTCTATCTACATTTCCTCCAGCCAGGTAATGGCTTTCTAATTGATTAATTCCTACTTCAATCCCAGCTTTTCTTGCTTTAATGAGCGGATTAATAACCCTGCTTGGAATTACTCGACGTAATCTCATTCCTACTAATGTGAATATTCCAATCCTAACGCCTGCAGCAAGCGCAGAAATCCAAAGCATCACAGGCACAAAAGTTAATAGAATTCCTATGATAATTACAGCTGCGATTATACCAATAATTAACAAAACTGTTCCGGCTTCCAATACCAATCTAATTCCTCCTCATTCCAACAAATTATTTATTCTTCATTTAATCTTACAATAATTCTTACACCTTCTACTTTGATAACTTTCACTTCTACTCCTTTTTCAATAAAGCCCCCTTCAGTTACTACATCAAGGCGCTCTCCATGAATATCGATTGTCCCTGCAGGTCTTAACGGTGTCATTGTTTTACCAATTGCGCCTAGCAGATCCGTTCTATTGATATTCGATACATACCCCTTCTCTGTACTGAAGGTGTCTGTTAATACAATCTTTTTAAATAGCTTCATTCTTCGTCCAAACACCTTTACCATAATTATCATCGCAATGATGGTGATGAGTAAAGCAATCAAAATAGATATTCCTGTAAACAAAAGATTGCCGCCAGCCATCAATAATGAAGCAATAATGGCCAGAACTCCTAAAAATCCGGCAATCGCACCAGGTAAAAAGATTTCCGCAATTATTAAGACAACACCAATGATAAATAAAATGATTGAATTAAAACCTGCATCACCTGTTACAATATGACTAAAATAAAATAAAACAAGTGCAATTATTCCTACAATTCCATACAGTCCAAATCTCGGAGTATACAGCTCCATCACAAATCCTAAGCTTGCTAAACATAATAACAGCGTTACAACAATTGGATCGGTTAAGAAAAAAGCAAAACTTTCCATAACTCCACCCTTTGTTGCGGAAGCCTCATTACTTACAGCAGCATAGATAGGAAAATTTACTTTAAGCAAAGCAAGTAAAACGCCTGTAAACATAACTCCTATCTTTCGCAAATGATCCCCCCCTTTTTACCTATTTCTACGCATTAATTATATATAAAGTTTCATGAAAATACATAATATTATTTATAAAAGCACAGGGCACCTTACTCATCTGCTTGCGGATGATTGAAATTAGCAATTCAATAATGCCCTAATGTCTTACCCGCAGGGAGGACAAGCAGAAAATGGTTTGCCGAAAGGCGCTTAAGCATGATAGATGCTGATGCTTAACTTGTGAAATAATTATCTTATTGAAAACTTAAACTTTCATATCATTTTATAAATAAAAAAGGTCGAGAAGTTAAACTTTTCGACCTTTTTTATTCTTAAGACAAATGCTGCTGAACTTTTTTATTTACGGTTGCTCCATCAGCCTTCCCTTTAACCTTAGGCATGATGGAATTCATGACTTTACCTATGTCAGCCCTAGATGAAGCATTGACTTCTTGAATTGTTTCTTTCACAATCAAGTCTAATTCCTCATCTGATAGCTGCTCTGGCATATATATATTCACAAAAGTCAATTCCGTTTGAATTTTTTCAACTAGATCTTCACGACCTGCATCTTTAAATTCCTGGAGGGAGTCTTTACGTTGCTTAACTTCGCGAGAAAGGATAGTCAACTCTTCTTCTTCGGTCAATACGTCCTTTTTAAGCTTAATTGCTTCGTTTTGTAATGAAGCCTTAAGCATACGAATAACAGAGAGTTTTTCTTTTTCTTTGTTTTTCATCGCTTGTTTCATATCTTCATTTAAACGCTCGAGAAGACCCATATTCTCACCCTCTATTAGAACTTACGTTTTCTAGCAGCCTCAGACTTTTTCTTACGTCTTACGCTTGGTTTTTCATAAAATTCGCGCTTTCTATATTCTTGCAAAGTTCCCGTTTTAGAAACTGAGCGTTTGAAGCGGCGAAGAGCATCTTCAAGCGATTCGTTTTTACGAACAACTGTTTTTGACATCTCTCTTTCCCTCCCTCCGAACACACTACGGTTACATGTTCACGCATGTAAAAAAACCATGTACCTTGCAATTATAATATAACCTTCATATTAGGTCAACAATCTTCCAAAAAACAATACATCATCAAATGATAAAGAAGTAGAGAAAAACATGTTAACACCAACAGCTTAATTAATTCATCTTATTATACAACTAATATTCATGTCTTAGTAAGAGATGCATATCATTAATTAGAGGTGGTGGACATGTTATACCTGATATTATTTATTAGTTTAGTAGGAGTCTTTATTTGGGGAATTACCTGGTTAAGAATTGGTTTATTCAACATATCAGGTAATGCAATGGAAAATTGGCTAAAGAGAGTAACTAATACTCCATTGAAAGGGATGCTTATTGGGATCATTATGACACCAATTCTGCAGAGCAGTGGTGCTGTAATGGTCATCACAGTCGGATTAGTTGCTGCAAAAGTACTTGCCTTTCCGCAGACAATTGGAATTATTTTAGGAACGAATATTGGAACTACCTTCACTTTAGAATTTTTATCCTTTAATCTTTCCGTTCTTGTTATTCCGTTTTTAACGATAGGAATTATATGTATGTTCTTTAAAAAGACAAAATGGAAAAGTTTAGGGTTTATATTTATTGGCTTCGCACTTATTTTTGCTGCAATGAGAGCTTTTGAACAGTTGGCAATTCCTTTTACACAATTACCATTTACACAAAAATTATTGCTCCTTTTAAGCGATCACTTCCTTTATGCCTTTCTAATAGGGATTATCCTGACAGCATGCATACAATCAAGCACCGTTATGACTGGAATTGCTATGAGCTTTTTGAGCGCCCAAATCTTTTCCCTTGAGACAGGCATTGCTATTATGCTAGGCGCAAACATTGGAACATGCATTACGGGTCTTTTGGCAAGCATCGGTGCAGGTGAGGAAGCTAGATTGACAGCCTATGCTCATATTTGGCTTAATGTAGGTGGTGCATTACTTTGTCTTCCTTTTTTAAGTCAATTAGCCTTTATTTGCAGAGAGTTATCCTATAATCCGGAAACACAACTTGCACATGCAAGTGTTATTTTTAACCTGCTTTCTTCCATTCTTGTTTTTCCGATTGCAACCAATTTCGGGCGTTTTATTGTTAAGATGCATGGTAAAAAAACAGTAATAAATTAAGAAACGAGGTAAAACACCTCGTTTCTAATTTTAATAATCAGAATCACTTACTATTCCTTGTACAATTTTCACACCGGAGCTTGCACCAATTCTTGTTGCACCCGCTTCTATCATTGCTTTTGCATCCTCTGCGCTTCGAACACCGCCTGAAGCTTTAACCCCTATTTCCGGGCCAACTGTCTTTCTCATTAATTTGATATCCTCAATAGTTGCTCCTCCTGTTGAAAAACCAGTGGATGTTTTTACATAATCCGCACCAGCTTTAACGGCAAGTTCACAGGCTTTTACTTTTTCTTCATTAGTTAATAAGCAAGCTTCAATTATTACTTTGGTAAGTGCTTTTCCTTTTGCAGCTTCTGTTACTGCAAGAATATCTTTTTCCACAAGCTTTAAATCACCGCTTTTTAATGCGCTGATATTTATCACCATATCTACTTCTGTCGCGCCGCTTTCAATGGCATTTTTAGTTTCAAATGCCTTTGTTTCTGGGGTATTAGACCCTAATGGAAAACCAATTACTGTACAAACTTTCACATCGGAGCCTTTAAGTTGTTCTGCACAATATTTAACCCATGTTGGATTAACACACACGGAAGCAAATGAATTTTCTTTAGCCTCTAAACAAAGAGTATGTATTTGATCTTTCGTTGCATCTGCTTTTAATAACGTATGATCAATCATTTTGGCAATCGTTTGATTCATAAAGTTAATTCCTCCAGTAATTTAGTCGTTCTATTTAACTATATCATCATTCTATTTTATGCTCGAGCATTATCAGTTTGTCCCAATAATATTATAATACTTCTTTAAATAGGAAAAAAACTGCAGTGAATCTGCAGTTTTTATATTGCCTTAAGCTCTGTTTTGTCGAGATTGTCTTCTAAAACTCGCACAAATTGGCCTTCGTTATATGGATATCCCGCTTTAGTAACTTTTACTCTAACTAGCTTTCCAACCATATCTTCGGTTCCTGGGAAAACTACTTTTAAATAATTGTCTGTATATCCCTCATATAATCCGCTGTTAGGATCCTCTTTATATCTTTCTTCAGGAATTACTTCCAATACTTCATTTTCAAATTTAGATGAGTATTCTTTCGCGAGCTGATCGGAAAGAGCAATTAAACGGTGTACACGTTCATTTTTTACATCCTCATCAATTTGATCTGTCATTCTTGCAGCAGGTGTTCCAGTTCGTTTTGAATATGGGAAAACATGCAGCTCAGAAAATTGGTGCTCCTTTATGAAATTATATGTTTCCATGAATTCTTCTTCTGTTTCACCAGGAAAACCTACAATTACATCTGATGTAACAGCAAGGCCTGGTAATGCTTTCTTTAATTTCATAAGTCTTTCAGCATATTCAGCCATTGTATATTTACGTCTCATTCTCTTTAGGACGGTATCAGACCCGGACTGCAAAGGGATATGCATATGTCTTACAATAAGTTTAGAATTCTCAATTACTTCAATTACTTCATCTGTCAACTGACTTGCCTCTATAGATGAAATGCGAATTCTTTTTAGACCTTTGACTTCCGCTTCCATATCACGAAGCAGCATTGCTAAATTATAATCCTTTAAGTCTTGACCATATCCACCAGTATGGATTCCCGTAAGCACGATTTCTCTATATCCCGCGTCGACTAATTGCTGTGCTTGGCGGATAACCTCTTTTGGATCACGTGAACGCATTAAACCGCGAGCCCATGGAATAATACAGAACGTGCAAAAATTATTGCAACCCTCCTGAATTTTTAAAGAGGCACGTGTACGGTCCGTGAAAGCAGGAACATCCAATTCCTCATACACACGGTTTTTCATGATATTTTTAACACCATTTATCGGCTGGCGTTCTTTCTTATATTGCTCAATATACTCCAGCATTTTCACGCGATCCTGTGTTCCTACAACAATATCTACACCGGGAATTGCCATAATTTCGGCTGGTGAAGTTTGCGCATAACATCCTGTTACACAAATGACTGCATCCGGATTTTTTCGAACAGCACGTCTAATAACTTGTCTGCTTTTTTTATCACCTGTGTTTGTTACCGTACATGTATTAATAACATATACATCCGAAGTTGATTCAAAATCAACTCGTTCATAACCTTGCTGTTTAAATAATTGCCATATCGCTTCTGTCTCATAGTGGTTAACTTTACAACCTAAAGTATGAAATGCTACAGAGGACATTGTTTTCACCTCATCAATTCTAAATGATAGGAAATTGCTGATAAAGCATATAATGGTGCGGTTTCGGTTCTTAAAATTCGTGGACCGAAACCGCATATTTCAAATCCATTATTCTTTAGTTGTTCAATTTCCTGATTGGAGATACCGCCTTCAGGCCCAAATACAATTAATACCGTATCACCTTCTTGAAAGTTTGCCAACATTTTTGCAAAGTTAGCACTTTCACCCTGTTTGGCGTTTTCCTCATATGCCACAATTTTATGAATGTAATTGGAACTAATGGAAAGCAATTCTTTAAAAGATACTGGAGCTAAAATATTTGGTTTGTGTTGGCGATGTGATTGCTCCGCTGCTTCCTCCGCAATTTTCAGCCATCGGTCCAGTTTTTTCTTTTCTTTTTTTGCATCCCATTTAACAATCGAGCGATCCGCAATAAAAGGGAGAAATTGAAAGGCTCCTAGTTCAGTTCCCTTTTGAATAATTAGTTCTAATTTATCCCCTTTAGGCAGTCCGCTCGCAATCGTCACATGTACAGGTAATTCCTTCTTCATTTCCTCCCATTTTACAATAGAAGTAATTATCTCATCATTGGTAATATCCACTATTTTGGCAATACATGCCTTTTCATTACGAAAAACGATAAATATCTCATTACCTGGGGACATTCTCATTACGCGTGCTATATGGTGAAAATGGTCTCCTAATAATATGACTTCTTTTTCACCTGAAAACGATTTATCTATAAAGTAACGTTGCACATTCCATCACCTGCGCTTTGCAATGAATGCAACCCAATCTTCCATTACTATTGTCTCTTCAATGGTAAAACCAGACTGGATAATAGCTTCTTTTACGTCATTTTTCTTTTGTTGAATAATTCCCGAAGCAATAAAATAACCGTCTTGCTTCACTGCCTTAGCAACATCATCCGTAAACCGCATAATAACTTCTGCTAATATGTTTGCCACGACAACATCCGCCTGACTATCTACACCATTTAACAAGTCGTTTTTAGATACACTCACAACTTCTTGAACTTTGTTAAGCTTCACATTTAAATTAGCGGATTGTACTGCAACTTCATCAAGGTCAAGTGCCGTTACCTTTCCCGCGCCAAGTAATGCTGCTGCGATACTTAAAACACCTGAGCCTGTTCCGACATCAATAACATGATCATTTTTTTTCACGGTTTGTTCTAATGCCTGAATACACATTACTGTTGTTGGATGTGTCCCGGTTCCAAATGCCATACCTGGATCTAATTCAATTATTAATTCATCACTAGTAACAGGCTCATATTGTTCCCATGTTGGCACAATAGTAAATTTTGCTGATATTTTCACCGGGTTATAATATTTCTTCCAGGCAGTTGCCCATTCTTCTTCATTTACTTCACTAATGGTTACATTATTTTTACCAATATCAATATTGAATAATGTTAAATTAGTAATGGCTTGCTTAATTTCTTCCACTGTTTCTCCTAGGAAGCTGTTTACAGGTAAATAGGCCTTCATAATAACGCCTTCTTCAGGGTAATCTTCCGGATCTAGTTGATAGATTTCGCCAAATTGATCTTCTCGTTCTTTCACGAGCTCAAACGGATCTTCTATGACAACTCCGCTAGCACCTGCCTCATGCAATATATTTGAGATTGGCTCAATTGCCTCGTTTGTCGTATGAATCATAATCTCAGACCATTTCAAAATCTGCCAGCTCCATTCATCAAATTATTCCCCTTTGAAGGCTTTTTTCATTTTGTCAAAAAAGCTCTCATGCTGTTCATCGGGTGTACTACCACTGATTTCGCCAAATTCGCGAAGCAATTGCTTTTGTCTATCTGTTAATTTGGTAGGAGTTACAACTTTCACAATAATATGTTGATCCCCAACACCATAGCCTCTGACATTCGGTATACCTTTTCCGCGCAAACGGAACTTTGTACCTGTTTGTGTTCCTGCAGGTACCTTTAGTTTTACTTTTCCATGTAAAGTAGGAACCTCTATTTCATCACCAAGTGCTGCCTGTGCAAATGTTACTGGAATTTCACAGTAGATATCGTCTCCATCACGTTCAAAAAACTCATGACCTCTTACATGAAAGACTACATATAGATCCCCTGGAGGTCCTCCTTTTATACCTGGTTCCCCTTGTCCGGAAACTCGCAATTGTTGGCCATCATCTATTCCAGCAGGAATTTTCACATTAATTTTTCTGCGTTTTTTCACCTTGCCTGAACCGCCACAAGTTTTGCACTTGTCTTTAATAAGTTTTCCTGTTCCACTACAATAATGGCAAACCCTTCTGTTTACTATTTTACCGAATGGCGTATTTTGCTCTGTATTTAATTGTCCGCTTCCATGACAATGCGGGCATGTTTCTGGATTTGTACCAGGTTTCGCGCCTGAGCCATGACAAGTATCACATTCTTCTTCTCTTGGAATTTCTATTTCCGTTTCCTTTCCAAAGACTGCATCTTCAAAGGATAACGTCATGGTGTATTGAAGATCTGCACCTTGTCTTGGTGCATTCGGATCACGACGTCTTCCGCCTCCGCCGCCAAAGAACGTACTAAAAATATCTTCGAAGCCACCAAAGCCACCAAAATCACTTGCACCACCGAACCCTCCAAAGCCTTGATTTGGATCGGTATGGCCAAACTGATCATAATGTGCACGCTTATCATCGTCGCTTAATACTTCATATGCCTCTTTTACTTCTTTAAATTTATCTGCAGCGTCTGGAGCTTTATTAATATCCGGATGATATTGCTTAGATAATTTTCGATATGCCTTTTTTATTTCTTCTTTTGTAGCATTTTTTTGTAATCCTAATACCTCATAATAATCCCTTTTACTCATAACAAACACACTCCCGAAACATTCACATAAAGGTAATTTTAACATTGACAATATGAACAATCAATAAAAGAATCGCATAAGATCTTGCTTCATAAGAAAAGTCAAAGCCAAGGATGGACCTGACTTTGACTTTTAAACGGGATATTGGAATTGCCTTCGCTTTTCTATTTATCGTCTTTTACTTCTTCGAATTCTGCATCTACGACATCATCGTCTTTTTTAGAACCATCCTGACCGTCTGCACCTTGAGCAGCTTGAGCTTGTTTCGCTGCCTCTTCATATAACTTCACAGATAAGTTTTGGACAATTTCTTGAAGTGCATCTTTCTTAGTACGAATTTCTTCTAGTTCATTTTTCTCAATCGCAGCTTTTAAAGCATCTTTTGCTTCTTCCGCTTTTTTCATTTCCGCCTGATCAACTTTTCCTTCAAGCTCTTTTAATGTTTTTTCTGTTGTAAAGACAAGCTGATCCGCTTCATTTCTTATTTCCACTTCTTCTTTACGTTTCTTATCTGCTTCCGCATTTTCTTCTGCTTCTTTCACCATACGATCAATTTCGTCATCAGAAAGACCAGTTGAAGACTTTATTGTAATGTTTTGTTGTTTTCCAGTTCCTAAATCCTTTGCACTTACATTCACAATTCCGTTTTTGTCAATATCGAATGAAACTTCGATTTGCGGGATCCCTCTAGGTGCAGGAGGAATATCTGATAATTGGAAACGTCCAAGTGTTTTATTATCCGCAGCCATTGGACGTTCACCTTGCAATACATGAATATCAACAGCTGTTTGATTATCTGCAGCAGTTGAGAATACTTGTGATTTTGATGTTGGAATAGTTGTATTACGATCAATTAATTTTGTAAATACTCCACCCATTGTTTCAATACCTAGCGAAAGAGGTGTAACATCAAGAAGAACAACATCCTTTACATCTCCTGTTAATACCCCACCTTGAATTGCAGCTCCCATGGCTACTACTTCATCAGGATTTACACCTTTGTGTGGGTCTTGACCAGTTTCTTTACGGATTGCTTCTTGAACTGCTGGGATACGAGTAGATCCCCCTACTAATATAACCTTATCTATATCAGAAGGTGATAAGCCAGCATCCTTTAACGCTTGACGTGTAGGACCCATAGTACGTTCCACTAATCCGGCAGAAAGCTCATCAAATTTTGCACGAGTTAAAGTAAGCTCTAAATGCAATGGACCAGCTTCACCCGCAGTAATAAATGGAAGAGAAATTTGAGTGGAAGTTACACCAGACAAATCTTTTTTTGCTTTCTCTGCCGCATCTTTTAAGCGTTGTAAAGCCATTTTATCTTTTGCAAGATCTATTCCGTTTTCTTTTTTAAATTCTGCTACTAAATAATCGATGATAACTTGGTCGAAATCATCTCCACCTAATCTGTTATCTCCAGCTGTTGCGCGAACCTCAAACACACCATCGCCTAATTCAAGAATAGAAACGTCGAAAGTACCGCCACCAAGATCATAAACTAGGATAGTTTGATCTTGATCCATTTTATCCAATCCATACGCTAGTGCCGCAGCAGTAGGTTCGTTGATAATACGCTCTACTTCAAGACCAGCAATTTTACCAGCATCTTTTGTTGCTTGGCGTTCTGCATCATTGAAGTATGCAGGAACGGTAATAACTGCTTTGTCTACCTTTTCACCAAGATACTCTTCTGCATATGATTTCAAATGCTGCAGAATCATAGCAGAAATTTCTTGTGGAGAGTATTCTTTACCCTCGATTGTCTCTTTATGGTTTGTTCCCATATGACGTTTAATAGAGATAATAGTATTTGGATTGGTAATAGCTTGGCGCTTTGCAACCTCACCAACTTGGCGTTCACCATTTTTAAATGCAACTACTGAAGGAGTTGTACGGTTTCCTTCTGGATTTGGAATCACCTTTGGTTCTCCGCCCTCAAGGACAGCAACACATGAGTTTGTTGTTCCTAAGTCAATACCAATAATTTTGCTCATGTTATTTTCCTCCTAATCTTTCTATATGTATCGATTACTGATTGACTTTAACCATAGATGGACGAATTACACGCTCATTTAAAACATAGCCTTTTTGGAATTCTTCCACAACGATATTAGAGCCATAGTTTTCATCTTCTACTTGCATTATTGCTTGATGATATTGGGGATCAAATTCTTTTCCAACCGCTTCAACCGGCTCGGCACCCTCTTTTTTCAACGCATCTAAAATGCTTCGATACACCATTTCCATTCCTTGCATAAGCTGTGTTGTTTGCTCATTTTCCGGTGTAATTTGCAATGCACGTTCAAAATTATCAATGGCCGGCAATAAATTTGTTATTAACTCCTGCGCTCTGAACTTTTCACCTGACTCACGGTCGATTTGCACACGTCTCCGAAAATTATCGAAATCAGCGCGTAACCTGATATAACGGTTTTCTGATTCATCAAGCTTTGCTTCAAGCTCATGAATTTTATCTTGAAGTTGTTTTACTTCCTCATTATCTTTATTATCTTCCGAAGAAGTTTCAGTCACTGATTCCTCATCAAATATAGCTTCTGTTTGATCGTTTTGTACATTTTCTGTTTGTTCCATCTCATCTGCTAATTTTTTTTCATCTGCCATTGTGTTCACCTCCCTCAAAATAAACCAAAAATACTTTTTGATTATGAACAATGAAAATAACTAGAAATCAGCATTTCTTGCTAATCTCCAGCTATATTCCAATATATCCAGCTAGGCTAGGCCTGATACAATTTTGTCAGCACTCTGGACATATCATTGCTCAAAAAGTCTAATAGACTAATTACTCGTGAATATTCCATTCTAGTTGGGCCTAAAATAGCAATCGTTCCAACCGGCTCATTTCCAACTGAGTAGGAAGCAGTAATCAAACTGCAATTCTCCATCTCGGATAGCTTGTTTTCCTTTCCTATCTTCACATGTATACCTTTTGGCGCATGCTTGAACAGCTCATAAAAACCTTGTTCGCTTTCAATCATATCCATTAGCGAACGAACCTTTTTAATATCATTAAATTCAGGCTGGTTAAGCATATTAGATTTGCCGCCGAAGAAGATTTTCTCATGATCCGGTATGTTCAAGGTCTCCGAAATGGTATATAAAATTGAATCAAAATTATAAATATGTTGCTTTAATATATCGGCAACTTCCTTATAAATCTTATCTTTCAAGTCGTGAATCGGAACATTTGCCAATCGCTCATTAAGAATATTAACCAATCTCTCCAGCTCACCAACATTAAATCCTGATGGAAACGTAAACATCCTGTTTTCAACGTGACCCGTATCCGTAATAATGATAGCAATTGCCGTATCACTATTCAAAGGAACAATTTGAAGATGCTTTAATTTTGTTTCCTTCACAGCTGGTCCAAGTAAAATCGCAGTGTAATTGGTCAGCTCGGACAAGATTTTAGCTGATTTTTGAACGATATTCTCTAATTCATAAATTTTTTGCGCAAATATAGAATGTATTTGCGAGATATCCTTAGAATCGAGCTTTTGTGGTGAGAGGATATGATCAACATAATAGCGATATCCTTTTTCAGAAGGAATTCTTCCAGAAGAAGTATGGGTCTTTTCAATAA
Organism: Bacillus sp. FJAT-49736; assembly: GCF_018343615.1. GTDB lineage: Bacteria > Bacillota > Bacilli > Bacillales > Bacillaceae_C > Margalitia. The sequence continues at coordinate 1,873,354 of NZ_JAGYPI010000001.1, forward strand.
AACCTAACTCTTCTAGGTCTGCCATTTCATTGCGAATTGTAGCAGAGCTTAGGGAAATCTCTTCTTTTTTAGAAAGTGTTCTTGAACCAACTGGCTGTGCAGACCGAATAAAATCATCAATTATTACTTGTAAAATAAGAAGCTGACGATCTGTTAACAACAACTTCCATCACCTCTGTTAGCACTCTTGAAGACTGAGTGCTAATTCTAATAATAAATTATCAAAAACAGGTGGTTTATGTCAACCATTTTGCGAAAGTGTTATATATTAGACAAGGAATGCCTGAAATACTTCATTGCCTATAAACCGACCTTTTTCCGTTAGCATAATTCGGTCAGCTGTAACTTCCAAAAGATTTTTCTCAACCATATCAGAAATAGCATTTCCAAATATTTTTATAACATTTTCGTTATATTTTTCCTGAAAATGCGAAATACTTACACCTTCATTTTTCCGAAGGCCTAAAAACATTTCTTCCTCCATCATCTCTTGCATAGTGACTTTATGCTGCTCAAAAATAGGCAACTGATTATCCTGTAAAGGTGTCATGTACTTCTTTAAAGGCCCATAATTCGAGCGTCTTATCTTTTCAACATAAGAGTGGGCACCTGCTCCAAATCCAAAGTACTCTTCATTATTCCAATACACAAAGTTATGCTTGCTTTCATATCCAGCTTTAGCAAAATTACTTATTTCATATTGATTAAGATTATGTTTTTCCATTTCCGCCATTAAAATTTCATACATTTTTGCATCGGCTTCCTCTGAAGGAAGATGTAGCTTCCCTTTTTTCATTAAATTATAGAAAACCGTTTTCGGTTCCACAATTAACGAATAGCTCGAATAGTGAGGAAGACCCAATGATAAAGCGGTTGTTAAAGTGGAACGAAAATCATCCTCGGTTTGACCAGGTAGTCCATAAATTAAATCAATACTAATATTTTCGAATCCATTTTTTTCTGCTTTCGCTAAAGTATCAAATACATCAGCAGATGAGTGTGTTCTACCGATTTTTTTTAATAATTCATCATTAAACGATTGGACTCCGAAGCTTAATCGATTGACACCATATTCTTTTAAAACTCTAAGCTTCTCATCGGATAAATCACCTGGATTTGCTTCAAAGGTAAACTCTCCATCATTAAACGGCAGGTTTGTTCTTATCCCATTACACAGTTTATCCAATTGAGTTTCATTTAGGACAGTTGGTGTACCTCCGCCTACAAAAATAGTCTTTAATTCCTTTACAGGGGTCATATTTAATTGCAAACTCATTTCCTTTAGAAGCGAGTCAATATATTCGTCTACCGGTTGCCCCTTTAAAAAGACTTTATTGAAATCACAGTAATAACATATATGTTCGCAGAATGGTATATGAATATAAGCGGCTTTCATAATATCACGACCTTATTTAGAAAGAATAGAAAAGAGGGAGCTCACACTCCCCCATTCTTTTTATGATTTCGGACTTGAATCATCCATTTTAAGTATTGCCATAAATGCTTCCTGAGGAACTTCTACAGAACCTACTTGTTTCATGCGCTTTTTACCTTCTTTTTGCTTTTCAAGAAGTTTTCGTTTACGTGAAATATCCCCACCGTAGCATTTTGCCAATACGTTTTTACGCATTGCTTTAATAGTTGATCTAGCAACAATCTTTTGACCAATAGCAGCTTGAACAGGTACTTCAAACTGTTGGCGCGGAATGATTTCCTTCAGCTTGTCTACTATAACCTTTCCTCGTTCATAAGCGAAATCACGATGGACAATGAAGCTCAGAGCATCGACTTTTTCCGCATTTAACAGAATATCCATTTTCACCAATTTAGAAGGCTTATAACCAATTAATTCATAGTCAAAGGAAGCATAGCCCTTTGTACTTGATTTTAACTGGTCGAAGAAATCATAGACAATCTCGGAAAGTGGAATTTCATATACTACATTAACTCGAATATCATCTAAATATTGCATATCGATAAAATTGCCACGCTTCGCTTGGGAAAGCTCCATTACAGCACCAACATAATCATTTGGAACCATTATAGAAGCTTTAACATATGGTTCTTCTACTCTGTCAATCTTTTGTGGGTCAGGCATGTTGGATGGATTATCGACATTTATTTCCGTACCATCCGTTAAAAAGACAGTATAGATAACACTTGGTGCAGTAGTAATTAAATCGATTTTAAATTCCCGTTCAATTCGCTCCTGAATAATTTCCATGTGCAACAGACCTAAAAATCCACAACGGAACCCGAAGCCAAGTGCCTGAGATGTTTCCGGTTCAAACTGAAGGGAGGAGTCATTCAATTCCAGCTTCTCCAAAGCATCCCTTAAATCATTAAACTTTGCTGAGTCGATCGGATAAAGTCCACAGTATACCATTGGATTTAGTTTTCGGTATCCCGGTAGCGGCTCACTCGCAGGATTCTTGGCACTAGTAATGGTATCACCCACACGTGTGTCGCCTACATTTTTTATTGATGCTGTTAAAAATCCAACATCCCCTACAGTAAGCTCATCACAAAGTGTCTGCTTCGGTGTATGGACCCCTACTTCTGTAACTTCAAATTCTTTCCCGGTAGCCATCATTTTTATTTTATCGCCTACTTTTACAGAGCCCTCAACAACTCGGATATAGGCAATAACGCCTCGATAAGCATCATATAATGAGTCAAAAATAAGCGCTTTTAATGGTGCATCAGGGTCACCCTCCGGCGCTGGTACCTTTTCCACAATTTGTTCTAATATTTCTTCGATACCAATCCCGGCCTTTGCAGAAGCAAGGACGGCCTCTTGGGCATCCAAACCGATGACATCCTCTACTTCCTGTCTAACTCGCTCCGGGTCAGCTGCAGGTAAGTCGATTTTGTTAATAACCGGCAAGATTTCAAGATTATTGTCAAGTGCTAAATAAACATTTGCCAATGTTTGAGCTTCAATACCTTGTGCAGCATCTACTACCAAGATAGCACCTTCACATGCTGCCAAACTCCTCGATACCTCATAAGTAAAATCGACATGTCCAGGAGTATCAATTAAGTGCATTATATAATTTTCTCCATCTTTTGCTTTGTACTTTAATTGAACTGCATTCAATTTTATTGTAATCCCACGCTCACGTTCCAGGTCCATTGAGTCCAGTAACTGATTCTTCATTTCGCGAGAAGTTAAGGCATTTGTCTTTTCTAATATTCGATCTGCTAATGTCGACTTGCCATGGTCGATATGTGCAATAATAGAAAAGTTTCTAATTTTTGCTTGTCGTTGTAGTTTTTCTTCACGATTCATAATGTTCACTCCTGTTAATCGACACGTATACACTATTTTTGATTATATCAGCAGCAAATTTAAGATTCAATAAGAAAGAACAATTGTGTAGGCGCTACAGCTCTAGCGTAGGGAATCTGAACTCTCCAACACAAGACTTAGGAAACGATGCTCAGTAGTTCACAGCTGTTAAAATTATGCTCTCACATGATGCTCTAACCGCAATTAGAAAAATTCGATAGCTGATGGTGAAATTTTATGTGTCAATATAACCTGAAGTTTGTCGTTGGTATTTTTCTTATCAAAAATTTTCAGCAGTAATTTTTTTCTAATTTCATAAACGACAAAAAAGCATCCCTTGAGTGAGGATGCTTTTGTCATAAAAAAGAAGAAAAAAGATTAATTATATTTTCTGTTAAAGAGGTGATAAAGGATGTGATAGCCTTCCCTAAACTAGAGAATAGGTTATAGGTTTTAATATTTTCCAAATGCTCTTTCTTTTTGTCCAAATTATGCGAAGTGACATTTTTTCCAAGTACCGATGCTTCCTTTTTTCCATCGATGTCTTCATTTATGTTAAATGGAGCTTGTAAGGATGAGTCTTTATATCCCTTCATTTTAACCATTCCTTCATTAGCTTTTTCCATGCCAATAAGGACGCCTATAAATAATAGGGCAAGAATCAAAGAGCATTTAATTAAAAACCTAGTCATATTTATCATCCTTTTTTAAACAAAATACAGGATTAACTTTCCCCCCTGGTCATACATCCTTAATTTGACGAAGGGGGCTGAGTTTGTTTTCCATCAACCTTTTCTGCCTGCCAATAATATTCACTGAAAACATCTGCAAGGGCCGTAACAGTACGATACATTTCTTCAAACGTATTATCCACACCTCCAACTTCAATTAAAAAAGAGTGGGATGACAAATCTTGATTGAACTTGCCATTTGTGGATGCGCCAGCCTTTTCAATGACACCTTTGCTTAATCCTTTATATTTCTTTTCGATGCGAGAATGTAATTCCTTGGCAAGACTGGAATTCTTTTCGTGATTAGGATTTTCTCCGCCGATAACAAACGAAATTTTTGCATATGATTGACCATTTATCATAACGGTAGTTTTCTTTTTTCGCTCAGAATCACGATGGATATCGATAAAGTAATTTAAGTTTCGATCTTGCGCTATCGCCTCTTTTACCAACGTTCTGGATTCTAAATAAGATTGTCCATATTTCCAACCTTTCTTTAATAACCTGCTTTGGACATCGGTTTTGTCAATGGATGTTCCAATGCCGCGGTCCTCTAATTCCTCTTTTAGCTTTTCTCCAACCATGGTTACATTAATTTTCGAATGGCTGGCAGCGTTCGGATCTTTAACCCCTTTTAAATATGGCAAGAAAGATTCTCTTGTATGTGTAAAATATAAAAATACAACCTTCTTTTTACCTGTTGTTAAATTAGAATTTTGCTTTTCGTTTTTGTCTTCCTTATGGTTTTCCCCGATATTTTCTGTATTTTTTAAATCTGGATCCTTATTGGATTGAAAAATATCGTCTGGAGGAACAGATTCTATTGGTAGGTTCGTATAATCTGTTCCTTCACCGGCAATCAGTATTTTACTATCAAACATATAAAATCCCGGAAGTTCTCGTCCGATAAAACTTCGTGGGTCTTTAAAGCTGACATTGGTAACGAGATTAAAAAGAATGTCTCCTAATGTTGGATTCCCTTTGCTTTTTTCCACACCAGAATTCAGCATTTGACTTTCTGATGCCATAAGATGAAATAAAAGTTTACCCGAAATTTGCGAACTGGCATCACCAATCAGGTTAGAATCCATTCGGTACCCAGGCTTTAATGCAGTTAAAATTCCAGTTAAAGAAAAAATTAAAATCAGGGTAAGAACGATAACTCCGATGGCTTTAAGAATACTTGTTAATTGCAAGGAAATAAGAAAGCTTTGATTTTTAAATGACTTCAATTGTTCCACCCTCTTTTGCTAATCTAGTACATTGTATGAAATTACTAGAGAAAGTAGAACACATTTTGGTAGAGAGTTTTACCTTGTTTTAAAGCCGCTATCGGATTGATCTACTGATTCATGCAGTGCCGCATTCAAGCCGCTTGCAATTAAATTAGACATGTCCTCTATAAATAAATCTACTTCCTTTGGTGTCACCATCAGGTTATGTCCAAGTGGTGCAAGCACTTCGTGAATGAGACGACGTTTTTCATCCTCCTCTAAATTACCTATCATCCCCATGAACATTTTCCTGTGCTCCTCACCAGGCAAATCTTCATCTGTTAAAACACGTCTTTCTCCGAATGTCATCCCTGATGGGGCAAGGGAACTGGAAGGACGGTTTCCTTCTCTCATCTCTTTTCCAAAATGCTTTAATAGATAGTCAATAGTATCACTTGTAATGGAAACTGCATCCACTACGGTAGGTACCCCAATAGCAATTACGGGTACCCCAAGCGTTTCTTTGCTTAATTCTTTCCGCTTATTACCCACGCCAGATCCCGGATGAATTCCTGTATCTGATATTTGAATAGTAGAATTAACTCTTTCAATAGAGCGAGATGCTAGAGCATCAATTGCAATGATAAAGTCCGGTTTTGCTTTTTCCGCTACTCCGAAAATTATATCGCTTGTTTCTATTCCGGTTAATCCCATTACACCCGGTGCCAATGCACTAACAGATCGAAAGCCCTCTTCCACATGCTCTGGCTGAAGCTGAAACAAATGCCTTGTTACGATAACATTTTCACAAACCATTGGCCCTAAAGCGTCCGGAGTAACATTCCAGTTTCCTAGTCCTACAATTAGACAACTAGCATCTTTTGAGATACCCAGCTCCTTCAAGAACTGGCTAAATTCTTTAGCAAAAACCTTTCCCACCTTTTGCTGTAATTCCGTGTCATGTTGGCGAATACCTTGAACTTCAATGGTCAAATAATAGCCTGCCTTTTTTCCAATCTCCTTTTCTCCTTGTTTGGTAATTTCAACCGTTGAAATTTTTATGTCATCTTCATAGCGATCTTTTACAATGACACCTTCAATTTCCGTTATTTCTGTTTCTCGATTTTTATTTTTTTTGTCCTCTACTACCATTTCACGTGCTTCGAGGGCAAGATCCGTCCTAACGGAATAAATACTTAAATCAAGCTCATTTTCTTTTTTCAATTCTATTCCTCCTTTAATATTTCATTACTAGAGGCTCTTTTCTTAAACTCGGATATTGTTGGTGAGAAAAAGCTATAACTATCCTTATTTTGGTTAAGAATCAATAATCATCATTAAGAAAAGATGTCCGAAACCAAATCTATATTTGTACCATGTGCAATATACGATACGTATCTATATATGCGAAAACAGCCCTTCTAGATTAGGAATTGTATACATAATTTACATGATTGCCCTTCTAATAATAAATCATTCATCTACGTTAAAAATCACCATTGATAAATAGTAAAAAGGGGATATTGCCACCGTTAGCTATAAATGGATTCCTCCTATTTTTCCTTATAAGTATTGCATTATCAATACTCGTTTGATAAAATATCACTTGTTCTTATTGTGAAAGTCGAGTAGTGATTTTTTATTACTCGTAGGAGGTGAAATAAATGCCAAATATCAAATCTGCTATCAAACGCGTAAAAACTAGCGAAGAGCGCAACGCACAAAACTCAGCTCAAAAGTCAACTATGCGTACGGCTGTGAAGAAATTCGAAGCTGCAGTTGTAAATAAAGATGAAAACGCTAAAACATTATTAGCTACTGCTGTTAAGCAACTTGATAAAGCTGCTTCTAACGGTCTTATTCATAAAAACGCTGCAAACAGACAAAAAGCTCGCTTAATGAAAAAATTAAATGTTGCGAATGCATAATAAAAACGATCCAGTGATGGATCGTTTTTTCTTTCATTTTAGGAAATTACTTAAAAAGATTGGGCACATTACAAGCTATCATGAATCCTAAATAGTAGCATTTCAATTATCATCTCTTTTGACAAGCCGCTTGATTTCATTTGGTAATCAGATTCTGCAATCCACATCATGATTTTATTTAACTCTTCTTCAGTAAACATTTTAGCTTGTCCTGCAGCTAATTTTATTCGAAACGGATGGATTTTAAGAAACTGAGCGACTTGCTGCTGTCCATATCCTCGTCGCGTCAATTCCTTTGTTTGATATAATAATCGAAATTGATTGGCTAAAACTGCAAGAATTTTAATTGGCTCTTCATTTTGCTTTAATAAATCATAATAAATGCGCAATGCTTCCTCAATTTTTCGATTAATTACTTTATCTACTAACGAAAAGATATTTTGTTCCAATGATTTCGAAGCTAAAATTTCGACTGTATGTTTGTCAATACATTGCTCCGAATAGAGCGATAATTTATCTACCTCCGTTGCAAGCATCATTAGGTTTGTTCCCGAAAGTGTCATTAATAATTCAACTGCATCATCATCTATTTCAACCTTATTTGCCTCTGCTCGATGACGTATCCAGCCTTTAATCTCTGGCTCACTTAATTTTTTTGCCTCAAGAACTTCTGCCGTTCGCTTTAACTGTTTTGTAATTTTTTTTCTTTCATCCAATTTTTCATAAGGTGCTACAAAGACAATTGTACTGTACGGTACTGGTTCATTAATGTAAGCCTCTACTTTTTGTATATCATGTTCCACCTTTGATTTAACCTTTTCAGATGTTAGAAAAAATGGGTTATGTAAAAAAATTAATCTTCTCTCCCCCATAAATGGGAGTGTTTCTGCATCCTCAATCGCAATATCTACGGAAACCTCTTCTAAATCATAGGAAGCAAAATTAAAATCTAATTCTTCATCTGTTAACATATTTTTCAATAATTTTTGCTTTGTCTCATTGATTAAAAAGCTTTCCGTTCCATATAATAGATATATCGGCGAAAATTGCTTACGTTCAATTTTTTTCCAAATGTCAATCATCAAAAAGCCTTCTTTCCACATTCATCTTATTACTATGGTAAAAAAGGTTGATGAGTTTGACAAGTGGAGATTAACTCGAGAAGGAGAGTTAATCCCCATGATTTATATTAAACGCTAATGAAAAAGGCCTAGGATTCTTTTTCATTAACGGAAAACCCGTTAATTATATTTTCACCTCTAAAGTGAAAACTATATGTGTTAACTCTTGTCAGTGAAGGAAATTGGACGGTTACTATAGCTTTTTCATACTAAATCGTCTATACTAAAGTGGAAATAGAGGAGGGGTAGTTGTGAACGAATTCGAGAAAAATGTACAGTACAAAGGAAATGATGCAATTGATTCCGGTATCGGTTTTGGTGTATCGTTTGCTTTCTTTGCTATTATGTTCATTATCGCAACTGTCATCAAACTCGTTGGATAATTAAGATGAGTTTGCGAAGGAGTTTGCTTTTGGGGCAAACTCCTTTTTAATTTAAATGTACAATATTTTATGGTAGTACTGTGTGAAAAGTTCCTTTATTTCCTTTAAATTTATACATTACTTCTCCTTGGGAATCTGTTCGGTAAATTATTATATTTTTCTCATTTAATCGTTCGAGCACTTCATTATTTGGATGTCCATAACGATTATTTTTGCCAACGGATATTACGGCAATGGCGGGTTGTACATGATCAAGAAATAATGGAGAGGTGGAGGTCTTACTACCATGGTGTCCGATCTTTAATACGTCGACATGAAAGGAATAAGACTTTATTAATTCTTCTTCCCCTTCCTTTTCTAAATCACCCGTAAACAGCCAGCTTCTTCCCCCGATATTACCATATAGAACCAATGAATCATTATTCCCTTCATAATGATCATCGAAAGGAGAAATTATTCGAAAGCTTCCGCCATTTGTTTCCCAGCCAAAGCCATCTTTTACTTCTGAAATAGGAGTATTTTCGTTCTGAAAGGATTTTATGATTTCGTACATAAGTGGTTTTCTCCAGGAATTAGGGGATATATAAATATGATCTACTTTTATTTGCCCTGCCAGCTCCTTTGCTGCGCCTATATGATCTGCATCGCTATGAGTCAAAATCAGTTTGTCAATTTTCCATATCCCCTTGGCTTTTAAAAAAGGAATTAGTATATCATTTCCTATTGAAAAAGGATGTTTTCTTTGTGCCCATTCTGCTTCATCAAACACTAAAGATCCTCCTGTATCAATAAGATATGTGCCTTGATGATAAGGGAGCTGAATGAGAATGCTATCCCCTTGGCCAATATCAATAAAATTAATTTCTCCATAAGGGCTAAAAAATCGGTAGATCAAATTAAAACATACAATAACCATAAGGAGTATAGCAGACAGGTACATGTTCCTGCCTTTTTCAAAGCAAATAAAAAAATATATTGCTGCCACTATAATAAAGATTAATACCCATATACCCGGTCTTCCCACAATTAAAACCCCCCATTTAAAGTCAAAAAGCTGTGCTACTTTTTCCGAAAAATAAATGATCATAAGCAAGCATTTATTTACCATTTCAAACAACCAAGGAAAAAGAAAAGATATTAGAAATGTAAAAATTAATAATGGTAACAGCACAAAGCTATATAAAGGGACGAAAAATAGATTGCTAAGAATACTAACGATGGAAATTTGATAAAAGTGGTAAACAATTATAGGAAGTGAGGATATTTGTGAAATGAACGATATTAATAACAGCTGCTTCACACCATTTTTGTACCTGGATAGTATAGTCTGTGATGATAAAAGAATGGACAGACTGACGATAAAGGATAATTGAAAACCAATATGAAACAGAATAAATGGATTGATCATCATAAACAATAAGAAGCTTATGGACAATCCGTCAATAGAAGTTAAAGAAAGTTTGGAATGAGAGGATAGGAGAATGATAATCAACATAATGCTTGCACGGATAACAGGAGGATTTGCACCACATAAAATAGCATAAATCGGCAGAAAAAAAATAATGAACTTATATCCGGTTTCTCTTGTAACTCCAGTGCGAATTAATATATAAAAAAATCCCATATAAATTAATGATATATGCAGCCCCGAAATTGCCAATAAATGAACAATACCTAATCGTTGATAAAGAGAATAGTCTTTATCCTCAAAGTCAAAGCGGTCTCCAAAAAGAAGTGCCTTTGCATAAGGTATTATTGCATCAGGATATTGCTGTTCAATTTTTTCGAGAGCTGCCTCTCTCATGCGTTTTAATTTAACCAATATTCCCTTTCCATCATCTATACAATTTTCGAAATGATCTATTTTAAGCTGCCAATGTATATTTTGCCAAAATAAATATTGCTCATAATTAAATAAATGTTCATTTCTATTTGGCTCTGGCTTCGTTAATTCCCCAGAAGCTGTACAAGTAATTCCAGACTTTAATTTCTCCAGGGTTGTTTTCTCGTCTTTACTCATAATTTTATAAGTGAGCGCTAAATCCTCCATACTGTCTGCACGGACGATTCCACTTAATTTATTTCCATCCACCATTGGTTTGTTTTGAAAAGTAAAATGAAATTTTTTCTGATCTACATGGAAACCAGTTTTAAGATGTGAATGGTAATTCCACATACTTAAAAATAAAAAAGCCAAATATGTTAATAACGTCCATGAAATTAATTTTCTTTTTTTTGTGAGGATAACACGAAGGCTAAAAAGGTGAAAGATAATTGTCAATCCGAGGTGAACCCGTAATCCAACTGAGGATGCACTTAACGCGGCAACTGCTAAGTATAACCAATACCCCTGCATAGCATCTCCTTTCAGATAAGGCTTTTTTGTTTTATTTTGTTGTTGTTATTGGTAATAGCTTTAAGAATTCTGTTTATGTTAATGTATAATATTAAAATAAATAGTGGAAGCAAGATGCCCCCACATTATGTTACCTGAAAAAGTTTCTCTGCTTGATTTTGTAAAGAGGTTAATGACTCTTCCTTCACTCCATTTTCCCTTAATAATTCTAGTAGTGAATGGACAAAATCCGCTTTTTCCTTCGCACCAAGATCCAGGGAATTTTGGTGAAAAGGCACTTGTTCTATATGAACACCTGCTTTTTTAAATAGCTCTATAGCATATGGATGATTTTTGTAATCCTGTGCATAGAAAACTGCTTTAATACCCGCTTGAATGATTGCCTTACAGCATTGTAAGCATGGGAAATGAGTAACATAAATTTCTGATTCGTTGGTAGGAACTCCAAATTTTGCACATTGAAGAATTGCATTCATTTCTGCATGAATCGTTCTAACACAATGATGATCAATCACATAGCATCCTTCATCAATACAATGGTCTCCACCCGCTATGGAGCCATTATAGCCACCTGCGATAATTCTTTTATCTCGAACAATGGTAGCCCCAACAGTTAGCCGGGTACAGGTACTGCGTAAAGAAAGCAGAAAACTTTGTGCCATAAAATATTGGTTCCAAGATATTCTCTCCATATTTATTTCTCCCTTTCCATGATCATAAGCTTGTCTCTTCTAGTTTAACATTATCGGACCATTATAGAATCCTTTAATTTTTCAAAGGTTTTATCCCCTATTCCCGAAACATTCTTTATATCCTCCACCTTTTGAAAACCACCATTCTGTTCCCGATATTCCATAATAGCTGCAGCTTTTGATGGTCCTATCCCTGTTAACGTTTGCAGTTCATCCAATGTTGCAGTATTTATATTTACTTTTACATTTTCTTGCATCTGTAGTCCTGATGGCAGATTTATATCCGATTCTGCTGATTCCCCTTCTACCGGAACGTATATGACCATTTCATCATGCACTTTTTCAGCTAAATTTACTTTTTTTTGATCTGCTTGCTTTTTAAAACCACCCGCTTTCTGGATGATATCAATTACACGATTATCTTCTTTTGCCTCATACACACCTGGCTTGGCAACCGCTCCTTTAACATCTACAAGCATTTTTGTATTCTGTTTATCACTTTGAGTAATATCTTCCTTTTTTTCTGCATGCAATGGAGTTTGTTGAAGATTTTCAGTTATATCTTCATTTGGTTTTTGATTATAAAAATAAATAATGATTATTATCACTGCCACAACAGATCCATAAACAATCTTTTTATTCTTCAACATAAATTCTTTCATTGCAACCACCTTTCCATGTACCATAAATCTTTCTTATGAATAATCATATTGAAAGTGACATAGAGTTTTATGAATGAATATTATCGAATAGGATAGATATCAACCATAATTTCTCGGAAGGCTGTTTTCATATTTCTTGCTGCTTTTCGTAATTTGACTTAAATCCTTTTTTAAAGTTTTGGAGAATTTTTCCCTTAAAAGATTAACCATATTATCCGAATGAGGAAGTTTATTAGATCTTTTAAAAAGAAGCTACAAAATTTAAGAAAAGAGCCTTTCGTAAGGAGGAGAGAATAAATTGAAAATAGGCATCATTGGAACGGGAAACATGGGGACTATTTTGGTGGAATCCTTCGTAGATAGTAAGGCAATTTCTCCTTCCAATCTTTATATTACAAATAGAACAATCCATAAAGCGGAAAATTTGAAGCTCAAATATCCTCTAATTCATATATGCGAAGAAATCCCTGAATTAATACAGCAATGTGATCTGATTTTTCTGTGTGTTAAGCCATTAGATTTTTATCCATTATTAACGAAATATAAAGATTTATTTACCAAAGAAAAATGTCTAGTTTCCATCACAAGTCCCGTTTCTGTCGAACAGCTTTCATCAATTGTTTCATGCTCATGTGTAAGAGCTATCCCTAGCATAACTAATAGAGCCTCGGCAGGCGTATCCTTACTGACCTTTTCCGTTTCCTGTGATGAAAATTGGAGAAGATCTATTAAAGAATTATTATCTAATATTTCGATTCCTTTAGAGATTGATCAAAATATAACCCGAGTTGCATCTGACATAGTTAGCTGCGGTCCTGCCTTTTTTAGTTATTTGACACAGGCATTTATCGATGCTGCCGTTAAAACAACTAGTATAGATGCTTCCACAGCAACAATTTTGGCCGGAGAAATGCTCGTAGGCTTAGGTGAGTTATTAAAAAAGGGATATTATACATTACCAACTTTGCAAGAAAAAGTTTGTGTAAAAGGCGGTATTACAGGAGAAGGTATTAAGGTCTTGGAAAATGAGCTTGGAGCAGTTTTTGAAAATATTTTCTTAGCTACGCATGAAAAATTTAAAGAGGATGTAGAAGTGGTAACTAAACAGTTTAATGCCTAGCTATATATTACTTCTGCATAAGTTATAAAATCCCTGCAAATAAAATATAAAAAAATAGTGGAGGCGATTATCGCTGCTCCACTATTTTTTACACGTAAAAAATATTCTTTCAGATGATTCTTTTGGTTTTTCATGAAGGAAATCAGCATTTATCTCCAGAATTTGAAAGCCTGCATTTACCAACCACTCGCAATAATCTTTTTCTGGAAAGGTTCTCTGAACATGCATTTCATCAAAACGATCATATCTTTCAGATGTCTCATCAAAAAGAAAAAAAGAAAGATCATGTTCAATTGAAAATGGCTCGTGCCCCTCAAAGCAATTCCATATATAAGAAATAACATCATCATTATCCGCAAAAGTTTGATTCGCGAAAATATGTACCATTTTAAAGATGGAATGAACATCAAAAAGAAAAAGTCCTCCATCCTTTAGATGAGAATATACCCTTTGAAATGTTTCCTTAACTTCTTCCGGAGTTTTCAAGTAATTTAAGGAATCGCAAAAAATAGTAACAATATCAAACTTGCCAAGCTCCTCTAGCTTACTCATATCTTGTTGATAGAAAGCTATGTTACTGTTTCTTTCAAATGACTTTTTACTTGCTACGGTAAGCATATCCTCCGATAAATCAACTCCAGTCACCTTAAATCCTGCAGCTGCTAGTCTTATGGATAATTCCCCGGTTCCACATGCAATTTCTAATACTTGATTCCCTGGAGCAGAATAATGTTTGATTTTTTCATTTAGAAAAGTCAGCCATTCATCATATGGAACATCCTTCATTAAATAATCATACACATAAGCGAATTCTTCATATGCCATTGTTTAAATCACTCGCTTAGTACATTAACCGTTGGAGCATCTCCCCACAGTCTTTCCAGATTATAATAGCTTCTTTCATCGCGATGAAATACATGGGCAACAACATCGCCTAAATCAATTAGCACCCATTTTCCTTCATCAAAACCTTCCATTTTCTTCACATCTTGTCCCAATTCTTCAGCCTTTTCCTTAATTTCCCTTGCGATTGCCTGCACCTGTTTATCAGAATTACCATGGCAAATTAAAAAGTAATCGGCAATGAGGGAAATGCCGTTCATATCTAACACTACAATGTCTTCTGCTCTTTTATCATCCGCTGCTTTAGCCGTTACAGATAATAATTCGTGATTTTTCATTATTGAATTTCCTCACCTTTCATTAATAGATCGTTATAAAAGTCAACTGTATCAGGAAAAACAGTTTGATTTCGATTTAGTAAATGTTGAATCGTATTACGAACAGAATAAATTATGGCCTTATCCAAGCCTTCTTGAGCTAGCTGTCTCGCTTCCTCCACACCAGGAAATGTTCGACCAGGTTCAATATAATCTGCGAGATAAATTATTTTGTCTAATAACGACATACCGATTCTTCCGGATGTATGATACCGTATTCCGCTTAAAATTTCCGAATCTGTAATTCCTACTTCTTTTTCCACTAAATATGCACCTACTGGAGCATGCCATAATTCGGGGTTAAATTTTAAAAGGCGCGGATCAAAATGTTGATCTCTAATAATCCTTTTCATCTCATCCAGTGGTCGAAATTTTGCATAGTCATGGAAAATAGCAGAGATCTCTGCTTTTTTTTCATCTGCACCATACATACGAGCTAGTTCTATAGCTGTTTCCATTACACCTACTGTATGAACATAACGCTTTTCCGTTAATTGTTCCTTTACTATTTGCAACGCTTTATTTCGATCCATATAAACCCCGCTCCTTAATAAAATGGCAAACATGATCCAATACTAAATATTTTACTGATTTATTTTCAGAAAGTCTTGTTCGGATCAATGTTGAAGAAATATTAATATCTGGTACACTCACCTTTACGATAGGATACTCCGTTTCCTGTGAATGATGAGGTCGGTTCACACCGACAAACTTCACCATCGATAATAATTCTTCAATCCTATACCACTTAGGCAAATACTCAATCATATCCGCACCAATGATAAAATAAAATTCAACATCCGGTTCCCTCTCACGAAGCAATACAATGGTATCATATGTATAGGAACGCCCTTGCCTTTCTAACTCAATCGTTTCAACAGTAAAGCATGGATGGCCAGCTATAGATAGCTGCAGGAGCTTAACCCGATCTTCATTGGAAATCCACATATCCTTCTTCTTATGTGGCGGCTCCTGATTGGGCATAAATCGAACCTCGTCTAGTTGCAATGCCTGAAGCACTTCATTCGCAATAATTAAGTGACCGAGATGGGGAGGATTAAATGTCCCTCCTAATATACCTATACGCTTCTTCATCTTTTCTTTTCACCTTCTATGGAAGCTGAATTTGTTTATTTTCCCTTGATTCTTTATATAAGACGATAGTATTCCCAATTATTTGAACAAGTTCTGCTTTTGCACCTTTTGCTAATTGCTCCGCCACTGTTTCTTTATCCACTTCACAGTTCTGAAGAACACTTATTTTAAATAACTCTCGCGCTTCTAATGCATCACTTATTTGTTTAATCATATTTTCGTTCACCCCACCTTTTCCAACCTGGAAAATCGGACTTAAATGATGAGCTTGCGAACGTAAAAATCTTTTTTGTTTACCAGTTAACATATTTTATTTAACCTCCTAATTGTTTAAGAACAATGGTTTCCATTTGAACAATGTCAGGCTTTATTCCCGTCCATTTCTCAAATGCAATGGCACCTTGATGAACAAACATACCAATTCCATTTTGTGTTGTTGCTCCTATTTTCTTCGCTTCCATTAAAAATGCAGTTTCTAAAGGATTATAAATAATATCTACAACATGTGCTTTTGGAGAAAGCTTATCTAGTGAAAATGGAATTTCATGTATATTTGGACTCATCCCAATCGATGTCGTTTGAATAAGTAAAGTATATTCATTTAAGTATTCACTAGCATCTGCAAGATTTAGAATATTGGTCTCGCATGGAAATGGACAGTTATCTACTAGAGCTTGGGCTCTTTCCTTTGTTCGGTTACAAATATCAATATATTTTACTCCCTCTACCGCGAGGGAATAATAGATTGCTTTTGCCGCTCCTCCAGCACCAATAATCAATGTTTTTTCATTTGCAACATTCTTTTTCCATCGTTCCTTTAATGCTTGAATAAAGCCAAAACCGTCTGAATTATAACCAACTAATTCATTTCCTTCCCGAACAACTGTATTAACTGCTCCAATTGCTTTAGCAAGTGGATCAATCCGGTCCAATAAGGAAAGTATCGATGTCTTGTGCGGGATGGTAACATTAAAGCCAGATATACCTATCGCCTTCATTCCTTTTATAGCAATAGGCAAATCTATTGGATTAATTTGAAATGGATGGTAATATCCATCTATTTGTAAATTTTCAAAAGCATTATTATGCATCATCGGGGACATTGAATGGGAAATGGGATCTCCAATTACTCCGAATAACCTTTTCAAAATAATTCCCCCTGTTTACTTGATAGAATCTAAATCAAGGATGACCTTGTTAAAACACTTACTCCTTTTGGAACGTACGCCGCAACCACGGCTCCGGGTTCATTAATAGTAACCCATCCCAGACCGGAAAATACAATATCCGTTTTTCCTTCTTTTATGGATATTTCATGCCGTACAAGTTGCGGAAATTCTTCCAAATCGCTTTTTCGAGGTGGCTGAAGAAGTTCGCCAACATGTTTCTCGTATAGGCTTTGTGCGTTTTCTAGCTTCGTACGATGTATTTTTAACTCATTTGAAACATGACAAATAAGGGAACGTCTTCCGCCTTTAATATAGTCAAGACGGGCTAATCCCCCGAAAAATAAAGTCTGTTCCTCATTAAGCTGGAATACAGTAGGTTTTATTTCTTTTTTTGGAGTGATTATTTTCAAATCGTTTTTATTAACATAATGAGCCATTTGATGATGATTAATAATCCCTGGAGTATCAACTAAAGAACAACCGTCTTCCAAAGGAATATCGATCATATCAAGTGTTGTTCCCGGAAAATGGGAGGTGGTAATCACATCTTCTTCGCCAGCTACATTTTTAATAATTCGATTGATAAATGTGGATTTCCCCACATTGGTACAGCCGACAACATATACATCCTTGCCATTCCTATAGTGCTCAATTGCTTCTATTGCTTCATCAATAGAATTTCCTTTTGTCGCACTAATTAGTAAAACATCAATTGGCTGCAGTCCTAACTGTTTTGCTTGGTGCTTCATCCATTGAATTAGCTTTGGCCTTTTCACAGACTTTGGAAGCAAATCCTCTTTATTCCCAATCAATAATATTGGATTATTTCCTACAAATCGATGCAAGCCAGGCAGCCAGCTTCCATTAAAATCAAAAATATCAACAATTTTTACGATTAGACCATCAACATTTGATAATCCGTTTAAAATTTTAATAAAATCATCATCTGTTAAGGAGACATCCTGTACCTCATTATAATGTTTTAAGCGAAAACAACGCTGGCAAATAATTGTTTCCTTTTCCAATGATGATGGAGGCGCATATCCTAATTTCATAGGATCGTCCGTTTGAATTGTTACGCCACAGCCAATGCAAGTTATCTCTGACATATTACATTTTATCCTCCCATTGTAGTAATCCTCTTCGTTTAAACCAAGCCATTATTCTTCGTTCGATCATTCGATTAAAGCGAGTCATAAATCCATCAGATTGTGCTACTGGAACAACTAATATAGTATAAAAACCGCTTCTGTTCCCGCCAAGTACATCTGTTAGCAATTGATCACCGATTACAACCGTTTCCTCCTTTTTTACTCCCATCATACTGACAGCTTTTTTAAAGGCTTTTGCAAGTGGTTTCCTTGCTTGGAAAATAAACGGTATCCCAAGAGGATCCGCAAATGCTTTTACTCTATTTTCATTATTATTAGACACGATAGTGACTAAAATATTATGGTTTTTCATATTGGAAAACCATTCGATCAATTTTGGTGTAGCATTTGGGCGATCCCATTCAACTAGGGTATTATCCAGATCCGTTATAATAGCTTTTATACCGCGTTCTTTTAAACTTTGCGGATCTATTTGAAAAACATCCTTTACATGTTCATTTGGCAAGAAATTATTTAATAGCAATCATGTACACTCCTATCTATTTTTACCGTTTAATCATATCAATTATCCTTTTATATTCAAAGAGAAAAGCGAACTGTTTCAAGATATGGTAGGAAAATTTTTCATTTGATTTCCAATACAAAATAATAGCATATTAAAAAATGTGATAATTTTTCCAAATAAAATTCGACAAATTTCCACTTTTACCAACACTTGTGGATAATTTTATACACATTATACATATTGTCTCGCATACTTTTCTTCCAATTATAAACAAGTTAACCACAGGTTATCCACCGATATATGTGGATAACTGGAACACTTGTTCTAAAGCTTATTGTTTGATAGAGTTAGTATACAGCAGGATAACCCATATCTTACTAATGAAAATTTACAATTAGAACGTTCTTTTGGAGGTGATGGCTTATGAGAAAATTATCAAATGAATTATTGATTGAATCCTACTTTAAAGCAAAAGAATTACATTTAAGCCAGGATTTTATACGCCTCATAGAGTTAGAAATTCACCGTCGTTCCTTAACGCATAAAATTAAAATATCTTCTTAATATGTAGATCCCTGCTTTTATAGCAGGGATATTTCTTTTCTTCTTTAAATTAACTGGTTAGCATTTTATTTCCCCTAATGGCTCACCGACTCTAATATCAAATGGAACCTGTATATGATCTCTGATTTCAAATGAGTCCTTTTCGAATAAAAGAATAACCGTTGAGCCGAAGGAAAAATAAGCAACTTCTTCTCCTTTTTTCCAATCCTGATGGGAAGCAGTGCATTCTATAGAATTAATAAACATTGCACCTACTTTTACCATTAATAAATTGCTGTACTTTGTTTTCATTTCCGTTATTACCCGGTAATTTTTTGATAATGGAGATTTTCCATATTTTAAACCGTAACGATTTACTGGGTACGATTTTCTTCCTAATGTATATTGAGTTATTACTTCTCCATCAATTGGGCTATGTATACGGTGATAATGGCTTGGACTTAAATATAAAATAAGAAAAATTCCCCCAATATATTTTGCAATTCTTTCCTCCTCACCAATCATTTCTTTTATGGAATACTGCTTACCTTTAACCGTAATTATTTTTTCTGGCTCCACAACACCATAATCTTCTAATACTCCATCAACAGGACTAATAATAGTATTACTTTCCTTGTCAATAATGCGGGCACCCTTTTTCAATCTCCTCGTAAAGAATTCATGCAGGTTTTCATAAGAATGAATATCGTTCAGCATTTCAGCTTGATTAATTCGGTATACTTTTGCATATGATGGAATTAATGCCCTACTCCATTTGGACTGAGCAAACTTTTTCAATAAATGGGATGTGAATTTGTGGTTGGTTAATTCAATCAGAAACCTGTAAAACAATGTCTTCAATGTAAAACCTCCAATTTCAAAAAAAAATACCTCTTAACTTTAGATCGATTTAGGCATATAATAATATAATACAGAAATAAAAGTGAAGTTAATCCTTCTTACAGGGGGTGATTTAGTTTGTTTTGGTCTGGCGTATTTGATCAAACGATAAAAAAGCTTAGAGCTCAAACAGCAAATTTAATGACATTAACTAATTTAAGCTTAGGGGGATTTTCCATTTTAATTACCCTAAAAGGTCAGCTAAGCTTAAGCTTGCTGTTTATTTTCATTGCTGCTCTAGCGGATCGATTCGATGGTTTGCTTGCAAGAAAGCTGAATATCGAATCTGAACTTGGGAAACAGCTCGACTCTATGAGTGATATTATATCATTTGGAGTAGCTCCAGCTTTATTATTATACCAAGGAATATTAAATTTGTTTGGATTTCCAGGATTATTTTTTACTGTACTGTACATCGGATGCGGCGCGTATCGATTAGCGCGTTTTAACATTACGGAAAGTAACGGTTATTTTACAGGTATGCCGATAACGGCGGCAGGGTGTCTGTTAACACTTAGCTATTTAGGAATCCCATATCTGCCTTTGCATTCATATTTATTCATTATTATCATTTTATCTATCTTGATGGTTTCATCGTTTAAACTGAAAAAAGTATAAAAAATCCGGCATATGCCGGATTTTTTTATTATTTATTCGTCATTTCCAAAAACTCTTCTACATCCTTTACACAAAGCTTAACTCCCGCTTCCCAGAAATCTCTCTGAGTTAAATCGACGTTTAAATGTTTTAAAGCTAATTCTTCCACATTCATCGATCCGGTATCACGCAAGAGCGCCATGTATTTTTCTTCATAGCCTTTACCTTCCTTTAATGCTTGGGCGTAAATTCCTAAAGAGAATAAATATCCAAAGGTATAAGGGAAGTTATAAAAAGGTACCCCAGTAATAAAGAAATGTAATTTGGATGACCAGAATAATGGATGGTACTCACCAAGCCCATTTCCGTAAGCCTCTTTTTGAGCTTCGAGCATAAGCTCATTCAAGCGTTCCTTGTTTACGAGACCATTTCTACGCTCTTCATAAAATCTTGTTTCAAATATGAATCTTGCATGAATATTCATTAATAGCGCTACAGATCTTTGAATCTTATCCTCTAGCAATGTTAGTCTTTCTTCGTCTGATGTAGCGCTTTTTAACGATGCATCCGCTACAATCATTTCTGCAAAGGTAGAAGCTGTTTCTGCAACATTCATTGCATATCCTCTCTTTAATGGATGTACGTCACGAAGTGCAAATGAATGGAAAGCATGCCCTAATTCATGTGCGAGTGTAGAAACATTGGAAGGAGTTCCTGAATAAGTCATAAAAATTCTTGATTGACTACTTAACGGGAAACCTGTACAAAAACCGCCAGGGCCCTTTCCAGCACGATCCTCCGCTTCGATCCAACGATCTTCAAAGGCTGTTTTTGTAAAATCAGCAAGCTTTTCGCCAAATTCACCGAAATGTTGAATAATGAAGTCAGCACCCTCGTCATAGGAAAGGTGGCTGTTTACATTTCCAACCGGCGCATCCAAATCATACCAGCTTAGCTTTTCTACCCCTATAAGCTTTGCTTTCCGTTGTAAGTATTCAACAAATGGCTGTTTATAATCGCTTATAACCTGCCACATTGTATCAAGCGTTTCTTTTTTCATGCGATTATAGCTTAGTGACTCCTTGAGAACTTCACCCCATCCGCGTTGTTTATATACCGATAAACGAAATCCGGATAAGTGATTTAATGTTGCGGCAAATAAATCCGCTTTATCATTCCAGGCTGCTTCCCAATTACGGAAAACATCTTTTCTGACTTCTCGGTTTGGATTTGAGAATTTGTTCTGTGCCTGTCCGACTGAAAGTTCTTTGATTTCCCCATTTTCTTCAAAAGGAATTGAAACTTTACTCACCAAGGAATCATACATTTCACCCCAGGCGTGGTAACCATCAACACTTAAAGCATTTAATAACGCTTCTTGCTCTTTTGGAAGCTTTTCTTTTGCTTTTTGACGTCGCTCTCTTAAAACAAACTCCAGTTCATTTATTGCACTATCGTTTACAAGCTCCTCCCAATCTGTATCCTTTATATTCGTCAATTTATCATCAAAGTTCGTTAGAATGGTATTTAATTGTGCTCTTAAACTAGTCACAGTACCTCTAAGCTCATTCGCTTTCACATCCGTGGTATTTTGAGCTTGAAGACAGCTTACGAAAGCACCTGCTTGCCCTAGCATTTGCGTGTTGTTTTGTAAACTAGTAAGCAAGGATGTAAAGGCAGGAAGGTCACTTAATACTAAATTCGGATTCCATTCATCCACCTGTTGTTCAAATGAATCTAAAGTTTCCTTTATCTTCGTTAAGAACGTTTGAAAATCTTTAGAATCACTCCCACCTCGAAAGAAGACATCTAAATCCCATGTTAATGAATATGTACCTGTCGTCATGATCATCCTCCTAATATGTTTAGTTCTGAATTATTATATACTAGTTTCTTTAATTTTTCTAATATTTAAAACACAATTAAATCCGAAATAGTTTCCTAAAATGCTAGTCACAAAGTGTTCATTACTTCGAAATAATATATTCATTTTTGCTTCAAACTCCAATTTTTTGATGTGTTACATTAAAAGTATCAAATATAAGTAGGAGTGGTGAAAATGTTTGCCATTGTTATTGGGTTAATTCTTGTTACTGCTGTTGGATTAATCATCTCTACTGAGGTAAGTGTGGAATGTGAAGCTTAAGAACAAATGCGCGGGGCGCCTTGCCCATTGGCGTATGGATTTCGTAGTCTTTGACTGAGATAAAGGAAATGGCGAAATTGCCTTCTAATTTCATTTGAAGCTAGACGTAGACAACTTTCCAAAAAATTAACTACAAGGTTTAATTTTTGTAAATTAGAAATAAAAATTCGGACAGATTAGTCCGAATTTTTTATTCCTGTTGATTTCTTTTCAGCTTCTCTTTTTCAGCACGATAAAATTCATGAAACATTTTCATCAATGCCCGCTTTTCAATACGAGATACATAGCTTCTGGAAATACCTAATTCTTTCGCTATTTCCCGCTGTGTTTTTTCCTTTTGTAGATCTAATCCAAATCTACCAATTATTACTTCCTTTTCCCGATCATCTAAAACACGTATATATTCTTTTACCTTTTCTAGCTCCATGCTTAACTGAATAGTATCAAATACATCCTCGGCATCGGATTTTAAGACATCGATTAAGGATATTTCATTACCTTCTTTATCTTGACCAATTGGATCATGCAAGGAAATATCTTTTTTCGTTTTCTTTAAAGCCCTCAAATGCATAAGTATCTCATTTTCTATACAACGAGCGGCATAAGTGGCTAGTTTTGTTCCTTTTCCTTCTGAATAGCTTTCAATTGCTTTGATTAATCCAATTGTCCCAATTGAAATCAAATCCTCTACGTCTTCTCCGGTATTTTCAAATTTTTTTACTATATGGGCGACGAGACGCAGATTGTGTTCAATTAAAATGTTCCGGGCTTCTTCATCACCTTCCGCCATCCTTCGTAAGTATTTCCGTTCTTCCGTGGCTGAAAGGGGCTGTGGAAAAGCATTATTTTTAACATAAGAAACCAAAAAAACAAGTTCTTTAAAAAAGTAGCCAATTGCAGTTAAGATACCGGACATTTTTTCACCTCCGTTAGGCTTTTGCCTATAGTAATGCTTATGTTAAACGAAGGTTGATTGTGTCTGTCCGTCTGATAAATTTCTAAGGTAAAATATACCTTAAGCTTTCATATTTTTTCGGTTCATTTCCATTTGTTCGTCAAAGACACAAATTTAATTATTGTCCACGAGTGGTGCCTGGCACCACTGTTTGGTTGGCTTGCTTTTCTTTTGTTAAGTATGCCATGCCCATGGCTGCTAGGAGTAGGATGCCAGTGGCAAGAAATACTGTTTGGACTGGAAAAATACCACCAATAAAGCCTCCTATTATAGGGCCAATCATGCCTCCTATTTGGTTGGCGGTTTGATTTAACCCGAATGCACGACCTCTGAAATCCTCCCGCGTGGAGCGAACCACAAGTCCATTAATCGCAGGAAATACTGCGCAAAAGAAAATTCCGAACACAAAACGGACAATTGAGAAGCCCCATATATGACCAAATATTATTTGTGCGAACGTTCCAAGTCCTCCGCCAAGAAGACCAATCAATAACACCTTACGGAAGCCAACTTTGTCAGCGAATTTCCCCCAAAAAGGTCCAAAAATTACACTGGCTATTCCAGGCAAGGAAAATACTATACCGGCAATGAAGGAGGCATTCTTCGCTGCACCACCAAGCTTCACTATGTATAAAGGCAGAACCGGTTCAATTGTCATAAGTGAGCATGAGGTTATAACAGTCATAAGCATCACGATTAAAAATGTCCGATTAGAGGCAGCCTCTTTAAAATCCCGCAATACCGATCCCTTTGACTTACTCGGGATGAAGTTTTTTTCTTTAACCCAAAATATTACTAATAACGTGGAAACAAAGACAAGGATACCTGCACTGGCAAATGCAACACGATTGCCGACTAATTCAGCAATTCCACCTCCAAGAAGCGGTCCTACCACACCACCAGACGCAGTAGCCGTCGATATCATAGCAAGAGCATATCCAACCTTATCGTTCGGCGTATTTGTTCCAATGAGCGCAATTGCACCCGGAATATAACCGGACAATAACCCTTGTAAAATCCTTAACACAAGTAATTCATATGGATTTGTTACAAAAGCAGTTAAGGTATAGATAACAAATAAAGCAATACCCGCCCTGATGATCATAGGTTTTCGACCATAACGATCCGAAAGCATTCCCCAATACGGAGACGCGACAGCACCAGCAAAAAAGGCAGCACTAAACAGTATTCCTGACCACATTTCCGTATGCTGATGTACCCCAATTTGGAGCAGGAAAAGAGGTAAAAACGGAATAACCATTGAGTAGCTTGCTGAAGTAAAAAATGCACCAATCCAAAGTATCCATAGATTTCGTTTCCAATACATCATGATGTCTTCTCTCCTTAGAACTTCCACAATTAAATTGTTTAGAGTGTCGAAATATTTACAAATGAAATCATATCACAATTTTCGGAATTCCACATGATTTTTTTTATATTTTGAGCAAAAAACTAAAAGCCCCAGCAGAGTGATACTTATTTGCATAAAAAAACAGTTGACCGAAATTCATGGTCAACTGTTTTTGGATTTTTTCTTTAAAAATACGGTAAACACTAAAATATGCAAAAACATTACAGCCGCCCTCCTAAACTTAGGCAGTTAGGCAGAATCTTTCTCCACCCACATGAAATTTAGTCTTTTAATTTGAAATACACACATCATCATATATCTCTCCTCTCCATAATCTATTTATTAATAATTACTTCTTACAAGTAATTCACAGTGCTTTAGCTTAATCTCTTCATAAATTTTGGATATATTTTCTTCGTAAATATATTCCTCAAGCGTTTTCCTTCGTTTTTTAATTGTTACGGTAACAAATATTAGATTGAGCGTCATCCTTTTCACCTCCCATGTTTAATGTTATCTCGATTAATAATAATGTCTTAACATCATATCATTATGCTTTAATTTGTTTTGTTCCAAGAGTGCTTCTATTTTTTGCACTTGTTTATATTCTTTTACTGTATTTCTCTTTTTCAAATTGATTTTTGTAAAAATTAAGTTGAGTGTCATGATTTATCACCTCCATTATTTTCATTATTTTTACCTTAATAATAATGTCTTAACATCATATCATTATGCTTTAATTTGTTTTGTTCTAAAAGTGCTTCTATTTTTCGCAATTGCTTATGTTCTTTTACTGTATTTTTCTTTTTCATATTCATTTTTGTAAAAATTAAGTTTAGTATCATGATTTATCACCTCTGTTTTTTTCATTATTTTTTCCCTTAATAATAATGCCTTAGCATCATGTCATTATGCTTTAATTTGTTTTGTTCTAAAAGTGCTTCTATTTTTCGGACTTGCTTATATTCTTTTACTGTATTTCTCTTTTTCAAATTGACTTTTGTGAAAATAAGATTAAGTGTCATGATCTATCACCTCCAATCATAAATTTATAAATTTTACCAAAACAAAAGCATAAAAAAACCGCAGGAAGATACTGATTCTTCCAGCGGCATACCTAAATTGCGCAAAAAGGCACAAAAAAGCCGCAGGAAGACAGACATTCTTCCTACGGCAGGATTATCGAATCATTAAAGCAAATTCAATCCATCCAAGGTCGAATGTGTTCTATATGAAATTAAGGCAGTTACGTTTACTTTTAAGTTTTTCATATCAAACGACCTCCTTTAAGAAATTTTTGCTTACAGTGGTAAGTATAACCAACTATTTTGCAATTGTAAACAAAAAAATATAAAAAAGTTTTAAAATTTTTTCAAGGCCGGATACATGAGTATAGGCTGTTTTCACATTTATGGTTAGAATCCTAAAGCAGATATTAACTTGTTGTATTTCATATATTGTTATCCATCCTACTTAAGACTTGGTTTCGGGGTATCTTTCCATAAGATGTTTTTTGATTCTTAACTAATCAAAGGATTGGTATTAGTATTTCGTCACCACTAGCAGCATGTATAAGAAAAGAGCCTTAGTCGATGAGTTTTTACTTCCGAAAAAAGCCGACCCTTTATAAATATGCAAAAAGCCAAAGAAAGTTTCCTCTCTTTGGCTAAAAAAGTTATTTTTTTGTTGCAGGTCTTGATCTTTTAATGAAAAAGGCAAGGATCAGTGCAATTGCAGCGATTCCTGTTGCAACAACAAATGCATCATTAATACCGCTTATGGTTGCCTGTTGTGCCACTTTTCCACTTATAATATATGCCCCTAATGTTTGACCCGCTTGATCTGGAAGGCCACCTGCATGGGCAATTGCCTGACCAAGTTGGCTTAACTTTGCGGCTAAATATGGATTATCACTTGTAATGACATTGCCGTAATTCGCTGTATGGAAGCTTGCTCTGGTCGTCATAACAGTTACTAGAAAGGCTGTTCCAATACTTCCTGCAACCGTTCTTGCCGTATTGGATGCTGCTGTTCCGTGACTAGTCAAATGAAGCGGCAATTGGTTCATACCTTCCGTCATTACCGTCATCATAATAAAGGACATACCAAACATCCGTAATACATACAAGAGCATAATATGTCCATACGTAGTTTGCATGGTTAAATGAGAAAATTGCCATGTAGTCGCAACTGTAATAATGAGACCAATCACAGCAAGCGGTCTTGCACCCATCTTATCAAATAATCGTCCCGAAATCGGTGACATTATCCCCATAATAATCGCACCAGGCAACATTAATAAGCCTGATTGAAGGGCAGTGAATCCGCGAATATTTTGCAAGTATATCGGAAGTAATATCATTGCGGCAAACATTGCCATATTGATTACCATACTGACGACAGTTGTTAGTGCAAAGATATCAAATTTGAATACATGCAAATCAAGCATCGGAGAATCCGTTGAGAATTCTCGTATTACAAATGCAATGATAGAAATAATCCCAACTATTAGCGAAATGACTACTGTTGCACTTGACCATCCATCATTTCCGGCTTCACTGAAACCGTATAAAAGGAAGCCAAAACCAATAGTTGAAAAGATAAAGCCCCATGTATCAAATTTTGGTTTCGTGACTTTTGTAACGTCTTTCATCCAGAAAAAGGCTAAGATAAGATCTATAATTCCAAATGGAATAATTATATCAAATAGTAATCTCCAAGAGTAATGCCCAATTAACCAACCTGATAAGGTAGGACCAACTGCAGGGGCAAATATCATCGCAACCCCCATTAATCCCATTGCAGCACCACGTTTTTCAGGAGGGAAAATGGTCATAAATACCGTCATTAAGAGTGGCATAATAACACCTGCTCCCGCAGCTTGGATTATCCTTCCAATCATAAGCAAGGAGAAGGTGGTTGAAATAGAACAAAGTACAGACCCGATCGTAAATGCAAAGATGGCAGAAAGAAATAATTTTCTCGTACCTAGTCTTGCAATTAAAAAAGCTGTAATAGGAATAAAGATACCATTTGTTAGCATGTAACCTGTTGATAGCCATTGAACGGTATTTGCTGTAATTCCTAAATCATTCATAATATGTGGAAGCGCAACATTTAACAAAGTTTGATTTAATATCGCCACAAATGCTCCAAGCATCATTGCAGCTATAATTTTCCCACGGTGGTTCGCAATATCCGGAGAAACACTAAAACCACGTTTATCAGCAGTTTTTTCCGTTTTTCCTGCTTCCTCATTTACATATTCTAATGCCGGTTCAGAAATTGGTGATTCTTTTAATGTTTCCCGGATTAATTCATCAGCATATGAGGCTTCATCATCAACTTCTTCTGCTTTTGCTTCTTCTGCATTAGCTTCTTCATTAACGACTTCTTCTTTTTGAGTTAAGAAATCTTCCTTCTTACTTCTTTCCTCTTTTATTGCAACCGACTCGTTTTCCGCATTTCTATCTGTATTTATTCGCTTATTTTTGCTTCTTTTTAGTGCCAAATTAATAATGACAAGCAAAATAATCGAAATCAGAATATAACTAGCGATATATATTGTCATGATATCACCTACTTATGGATTCGCACAGTCACATTCATACCAGGAACTAAATCTAATCCACCATAATTTTCAATAGAAATTTTGACAGGAATGACTTGCACCTCTTTTGTATAGTTACCGGAAGCATTATTGCTTGGCAGTAATGAAAAAGTACCTGCTGTGGCTAAACCAATCGTTTTCACCTTACCGCTTAAATTTGAATTTGGATATGCATCCACATATACATCCACATCTTGACCAACTTTTACATCATTAATGTCTGTTTCCTTAATATTCGCTGTTATCCATAGATTATCCAAGTCATAGCTTTGTGCAATCGGAGTACCAGCACCAACAAAAGTGTCTTTTACACCATTGGATTGTACTACAGTTCCATCAGCTGGAGCTGTAATATCTACATTCATAACACCTTTATCACCCATTACTTGTACAGTTCCAACTTTATCGCCCTTATTGAACCTTTCGCCGACTTTTGCATTCCATGTTACTAGCTTACCTGCAGCCGGTGATGCAATAGCTACTTGCTGTCCTGCAATTTGAGCATTATCTGTAGACAAATAGGTCACAGACTTATTATAGAAATAGTAACCAGTAAATCCTCCACCAACTAGAATAATTAGTAATATTACATTGATTAAAATCATACGTCTTGCATTCATAGATGAACTATTCCTCCTTAATTGTCAATGTTTCAAGTATGCGTTCATGGAGACTAAGCAATTTCTTAATCTCCTCCGGCGGGAATTGCTGAATTTCATTCAATTTTTCAACCAAGATTGAATCTGATTGAAATAATTTAACTATTTTTTCCTCGCCTTCAGGAGTAAGCTGCAATGTAATAGCTCTGCGATCTTGAGGCGAGGTTACCCTGTCAACCAAATTTTGATTTACAAGCCTATCTATTACCCCGCTAACAGTACTATTTGTTAATCTCATGCCCTCTGCTAATTCACTCAATCCAACATTTGGATGCAATTGGATTCTATACAGTGCCTTTAGCTGAACATCTGTAATCCCTATAGACTCTGCATCTTTCTTTAATAGCCTATAGATAGCCTTGTTAATCTTTGTAAATGAATCAATTATTTCATTATTTAAAACCTGCAATTTCCCCCCTCCTCACTTTTTGTTCCCACTCGAATAATTCGTATACGAAATAAGTTAACGAGATATATAATAACATACACACTTATTAGTATGTCAATAAAAAAATTTAATTATGAAACATAAACTCCCACAAAAAAAAAAGAAATAACGTAATAATTACGTCATTTCTTAATCTAAGTATTCTTGACCTTCTTCTGAATCCAACAAAAGGTTTCGACATTTATTAGAATATAAAAAGCACAAGGCTGATAAAATTAATAAGACAACTGTACCACCTATTAATATATAGGTTTTCTCCTGTGTTTTGCCTGCAATAGGCATGACAACGCCTAAATATAAAAAGGCTGTTAATGCTAATAAAGTGAAACCATACCTTTTAAAATCATTCATCTTTCCCTGTAATCTCTTTTCTTTATTCACATTGACACACCTTGCTTTCTCTATGAAACTATATTTTAACTTTATCATAGATTAGCAGGCAAATTAGAATGTAAATGAAGGGAAGGATGGAAAAAAGGGGTAAGGAGGCTATTTTTACATTTAGTCTCTACCCCGGTCACTTTTTTATTATAGATTATTAACGATATCCATTACTAAGTTTGCAGAATGAAGCGCTGCCTTTTCTAAAAATTGGTCAAAAGAAATATTGGATTCCTTTCCAGCTATGTCCGATAATGCTCGAATGATGACAAACGGAGTGTCGAATTGAAAGGCTACCTGTGCGATTGCAGCAGCTTCCATTTCTACCGCCTGTAAATCCCGGAATTTATGTCGAATAGATTCCACTCGTTCCGGATCGCTCATGAAGGAATCACCAGTTGCAATAAGTCCTTTTACAACTTGAATATCTGTTATTTTTTTTGCACTATCTTCTGCGATTTTCATTAATTTTTCATTAGCCTCAAAAGCTGGCGGCATTTGCGGAACTTGCCCATACTCATAGCCAAATGCTGTCACATCTACATCGTGGTGACGAACCTCGGTGGAGATTACGATATCCCCTACTTGAAGCTTAGGATCTAGCCCACCTGCAGAACCTGTGTTAATGACAACAGTCGGTTTAAAATGCTGCAGAAGGATAGCTGTAGACATCGCAGCATTTACTTTACCAATACCTGAACGGAGAAGCACTACATCTTTTCCCTTCATAGTCCCTGATATAAATTCACATCCTGCTATCGTTTCAAATCTTGGATTATCCATATTCTCACGTAAGTAAGCTACTTCCTCTTCCATTGCTCCTATAATAGCTGCTTTCATTATCCAACCTCTTTCTTATCAAAAATCAACATACTTTTCCTATTATAAAACAATGAACTTAAAAAACCTACTATGATTCCTTGATTGAATAATATACGCAGGCTACAATAGGACTGGAGGGATTAATATGAGCATTCAGTTAGAAATGATAGAAGATAAAATTGAATTTTTCGAAGGAACAGATTTAGCGAGCATAGAGAAAAAGATAAATGAACAAATCGAATATAACAAAGCGATAATGCTGGAGGTTGCCTCCGTTTCTCATCAAATGCATATAGATCAATCAGGAAAAAAATACTTTTCCGCCGTTGTACATTTTAAATTAAAAAAAGCAATGCAAAAAGGATATTAATTTTCGTAAATTAATATCCTTTTTACATCTATTGTCGGTCATTATGCTTTAATTCTTCCACTTTAGTAGGTTTCCAGCCTTGGCTGTCTACCCACTCAAGATAGACCCGATATGCTTTTTTATTTTCTTTAGATGATATGGTTCCTACTACTGACGAGTCAGAAGAATTTCTTCCCAAATACCAAATAGTCATTTGATCAGATGGAATTCCAGTTGCATAAGCTAATGCTTTTTCTTTTTCTTGCCAATCCACTGAATTTTGATCAGAAGAATATTGATGACCACTTGTTTGATTGGTACCTACAGGTGCCCAATTCGGATTAACATATGTCTTTTTGACATTTGGGTCATTTCCTTCATTTGAAACAACTTCAGAGTTCTCTAAGTTGCTGTCTCCACTTTCATCCACATTCGTATTGGATTGATTGTCATCTGCAGTAGTGTCATTTTTATTATTGTTATCGGATGTGTTATTCTTGCTTTCATTGTTTGACTTATTTGCGTCACTCTTTGCATCATTGTTATTTTTTTGAGTATGAGCTGTTTTAGCAGGTGGAGAGCTTTTTTCATCGTTTTTACCGCCACCGATAAAAATAGTGTATGCTACAATGATGATTAATAATATAACGATGACAATTAATGAGTTTAAAATAATGTTTGTTTTTCTGCGTTTTGCTCTTTGCATTGAGCGAGATCGGTTTGGATGATTATATTCATTTGCCATCTTTCAACCTCCCTTTTACCAATGACATTATCATAACACGAGTTTAGACAAGAGGAAAGCAGATAACAGTGGAAAGAAGAATCATCCTTCCTTATACCTAGGCTCTTTTCATCAAGTTTGTTCATTAAGTTGACAACTCTTGTTAATACATGATTCCTTGCAGCCAGGTCATTTAAGAATTGAAAACCATATACAAAAACTGCCTTTATTTGATATTCTCCTTATAAAGGAGGTTTACAATATCTGCAAAGAGTGGATTAATTCCTCCATCATTTTCAGGCACTCCTAAATTTACCACTACCAAAGCATATTTTGGTTGATTAAACGGAAAGTAACCTGCAAACCATTTATTATGGAGCTGTTCATTTCCTTTAAATATCCCAGTTTCTGCGGTACCGGATTTACCAGCCACTTCATAAGGAAGATTTTGAAACCATCTCCCTGTTCCATTTGTGCTAGTTATAACCTGCCTCAGCATTTTTTGTAACTTCATAGCTGTTAAAGAGGAAATTGTATCACCATCAAGATTTTTTTGCGGAAAATCAACTAGAGTGGTTCCATCCTTATACTTTAACGAAGAAACAGCCCTAATCATTTCCTTTTGCCCCCCTCTTGCAATGGTAGCCATCATATTAGCTACTCCTAAAGGGGTTACCCTTACCTCCTGTTGACCAATTCCTGTTTGGGCAACTAAATTATCATCCGTTTTGCTTTCCGAATTCGCAAAAACTTGTCCTTTATCTACATGGAGTTGATAAAAATCCTCCACACGGAAGATATCTCCATTCCAGCTAATTTCACCTATTAATCCTAATCTTTCAGCATATTCTTCAATTAGATTAGGGTTTTTATCTTTTAATCTTTTTGCCAAGTCTCCAAATGCTCGATTACAGCTCTCTGCGAAACTCTCCTCAAAATTTAACTCACCAAGTTTTCGTTTGTCAGGCTTTCCATACATATTTTCACTGCAGTGAAAAAGATCCTGTTCATTTACCGTTTCATTCTCTATAGATGCAGCCGCAATAACCGTTTTAAATATAGACCCTGGAATTTGTTGAGCAGTCATCATATTGACCGATGCTTCATTAGCAAATGGATGCTTCGGGTCCATTAATGGCCTTGAAACATTGGCTAATATTTCATTTTTTTCAATATCCAAAAGGATTACTCCACCTTTTTGAATTGGATACTTATTTACTAACGACTCTATTTTCTCCTGCAAATCCCTATCAATGGTTGTTTGCACGTTTACAGGATAGTAAGGGTTACCTGAACCGGTATATTTCACATCCACTCCAAATAAAGGCTGTCCCAATGCATCTACATGGTATACAAGCTTGGATGCACCCTCTGGCAACAAAAATTCATCAAACTGTTTTTGTAATCCGGTTATCCCAATCTTTACATTTTGCATCCCTTTCTTATCAGGATATCTTTTTAAAAAGGTTTCCGCTTGTTCACCGACTATCCCAATAAGCTGACTCGCTATATTATTATTGCTTGGTGACCTTTTATATACCGCAAATACACCAGGAACTTTCAAATTATTGATTTCCTTTACTTGCATCTCACTTAATATAAATGGATTCTTTCCACCAAACACAAAGGGTTCCTTCGCATCTTCAAGTGCTGAATCAAAGCTAGTTTCGGATATGTTTAAAATAGTGGCTATCTTGTGCTTGTCCCAAACTGTATTCTTTAAAAATGGAAATAATATCAATACTGGCTTTTCTGAATAAGTTAATGGCTTATTGTTACGATCTAAAAACTGTCCCCTTCCATCATCAATCACAATTTCTTGTGTTCTTTGGGCAACACTATCTCTCATTAAATTTATATGATGTTTGGTAAAAGACTCCGTTTCCATTAATTGAATTTGAACAAGTCTTGCTATTAAAGCAGCAATCATGAAAAGGATAAGAACCGCTAAGAAATAATATCGTTTTATTCTCATATTAAACACCGCTTTTGTAAGTTGTTTCTAAATCCTTATCATTATTGACCAAGTTTGATATATTGAATACAAAAAAACATCGATGTTCACTTTAACAGTGAATATCGATGTTTTTCATTGCATAATTATTTCACGGAAATAATTCTTACCTTCATTTCCCCACCAGGTGTTTGGACAGTTACCTCGTCATTTACTTTCTTGCCAAGCAAGCTTTTTGCAATTGGTGAATCATTGGATATTTTCCCTTCAAACGGATCTGCTTCAGCACTTCCGACAATAGAGTATGTTTCCTCATCACCATCTGGTAATTCAATAAATGTAACCGTTTTTCCTAAAGACACAGTATCTGAATTAGTACCGTCATCCTCAATGATTTTTGCATTGCGAATCATATTTTCAATCGTTGTGATTCGCCCCTCCACAAAAGCCTGTTCTTCCTTCGCAGAATCATACTCTGAGTTTTCAGAAAGATCTCCAAAGCTTCTGGCGATTTTTATACGTTCAACGACCTCTTTACGTTTAACCGTTTTCAAATGTTCCAGTTCTTGTTCTAATTTTTCTTTTCCGGCTTGTGTCATTGGAAATACTTTTTCTGTAGCCATATCCCTTCACTCCTATTAGTTCTATTTTTGTTTTATGTAGAAAGTAATAGTGATGCTTCTTCAAGATTCCATCTATCCTGCACCGCCATTAAAATGGTAATTCTACATAATGGATGGTTTTCAATAACAAATAACCATCTTCATGCTAACAAATACATCATAGCGCGACCTAAGAATCTGTCGCGCTTTATGTATATATAATTATTTTATAAATAATCGTATTACAAAAATGACTTTTGTTCAAGAATTGTTTGAATTTTGGTATTTACCAAATCGATGGCAACAAGATTTTGTCCGCCTTCAGGAATGATGACATCGGCATATCTCTTAGTTGGTTCAATGAATTGATTATGCATCGGTCGGACCACATTAATATACTGATCAATTACGGAATTCATAGTTCGGCCGCGATCCTCAATATCCCGAAGCATTCGTCTGATAATCCGCAAATCGGCATCGGTATCCACATAAAGTTTTATATCCATTAAATTGCGCAATCTTTCATCTTCTAATACTAAAATTCCTTCTAAAATAATGACATCCTTCGGTTCGACAAGAATTTTTTTCTCAGAGCGTGTATGCATTGTATAGTCATATACCGGTTTTTCAATGGATTCATAATTTAACAATTTTTGAATATGACTAATTAATAATTCATTATCGAATGCAAGGGGATGATCATAATTTGTTTTCAATCGTTCTTCAAAAGGTAGATGACTCTGATCTTTGTAATAATAGTCCTGTTCTATCACTAGGATGGAGTGGCCTTTAAATTGATCATATATAGCGTTCGTTACACTCGTTTTTCCAGAGCCGGAACCTCCTGCTACCCCAATAACTGCTGGTTTTCTTCGCATCCAAAAAGAACTCCCTTCCATCTCTCTAACACATCTTCATCTCTTTTATATGCTGCTTTTTTTGCTAACGGCTAGTCCATCTCCAACTGGAATAATGGTAGTAATGTATTGAGAATGACTCATTAGCCACTCATTATAATTTTTTATTTTCTTTACTAAATTTCTTATCCTTTTACTCTCAATATTGTCCTCAGCTACAAGTCCTTTAAATAAGACATTATCCGTTAAAATAATGCCGTTTTCTGAAAGAAGCGGAGAATACATTTCAAAAAATTTCAAGTATTGTCCTTTAGCTGCATCCACAAATATTGCATCGAATGGGCCTTCATTCTTTATTTTTTCAAAGACTTCTAAAGCATCACCTTGAACAACATTAATTTGCCCAATCATACCTGCACGTTCAATATTTTTCATGGCCTGCTTAAAACGATTTTCGTCTCTTTCAATTGTTACTAGATAAGAATTTGGCAATGCATCTGCTATTCTCATAGCAGAATAACCGATTGCCGCACCAATTTCAAGAATTTTTGCTGGTCTTTGAATTCTTAATATTTGCAGCAAAGTTTCTATTCCTGTTAGCTCCATAATAGGAACTCCATGTTCTTCCGCATATCTTTCCATTTCTTCAAAAATCGGCTTTCTTTTTGTTATTAAAGATTCGATATACGTATGCAGCTTATCTTGCACTCAAATGCCTCCCCATTACAAAGAAAGTAGAAAGCTATTTAGGGCAGCTTTCTACTATAGCATGTTATGTGTTCATTGCCGTTTAATTACCGTTTATTATATTAGCATATTTTTTTGCTGAAGGCGAATTTTCGTCCATTATTTTTGGTTCGTGATATATTTTGCCTTTAATTGATTATGCTCGGCTAATGTTTTGGAAAAGTAGACCTTTCCCGTATTAGAAGCAGCCAAGAAGTATAGATAATCAGTATTTGCAGGATGAATAGCTGCTTCAATGGATAATTCACCCGCGTTTGCAATGGGACTAGGTGGAAGCCCAGTTATTTTATAAGTATTGTAAGGAGAATTAACCTCTAAATCTTTATAAGTTACTCTTTCCTTATGTTTATTTAATGAATATAAAATAGTCGGATCAGTTTGCAAGGGCATTCCAACCTTTATGCGATTGTAGAAAACACTTGAAATTTTATGCCGATCGGCTTTACTTGTTGCCTCCTCTTCAATTAAAGACGCCATAGTCAATAATTTTTGAGGGGTTAATTTCTTTTTGTTCATGTCATCTTGATATTTTTCCATTACTGCGTTCGTTTTGTCTAACATTTTAGCAATAATAGTATTTAGTGAAGGTTTTTTTTCATAGAAATAATACGTTGCTGGGAATAAATACCCTTCAAGTGGATGCTTAACTTCCGGTTTTAAGATATCACTAGACAATAAAGTAGGGTATTCCTTCATCAGCTTTTTCACATATTTTTGATCATCTATTTGTTTCATTATATCTACACTTTTATAATTCGTATTTTTTGCAATAATCACTGCAATTTCGGATAGCTGGATTCCCTCTGGAATAGTAATTTTTACTTCAGCATTTTTCTCAACTTTTCCTGTTTTCAAGTACTTTACTATTTGCTCCATTGTCATAGATGGTGATAATTGATATGTACCTGCCTGAAAACCAGTTTCATTGTTAAATTTCACATAGTATTTAAATATAATGCCATTTTTTACGATACCTTTATCCTCTAAAATGCTTCCTATCGAAGAAACACTGGACCCAATTGGGATTACAACTTTTTTAAACTCATGATTTTTTGAATCTACTGGTTTTAAGGAGGATTGGACATAAATATATCCAGCCAAAATTAAACCTCCAATAATCAATAGTATGGAAAGGCTGATGATGGAGACTATTCTTCTAATTGTTCTTGCTTCCGCTTGTTTAACCAATGCTTCCTCTAATGAATATTTAGAGGATTTTCCGTTATTTTGTTGATTATCTGACAAATATTTGCACATCCTTTCTACAAGAAATGTTTAAATACGAAGCATATATTTTTTATATTATTATTCCATTTCTTCATAACTATCCTTGCTTCGCAAGTACCTTGTACATTATACTACAACTTTCGGCAATTTATATGAAAATTATAGAAAAGTAAGGTTTTTGTAAAGGCCCTTTTCGTTAACTTTGTAAAGATGGACCTTTATAAGGGTCAAAAGCTTCCAGGTAATTTTCGTATATATTTACGTAAAGATGCCCCGAGCTATGCTACATTAGGATTTATAACAGTATACGAAGAGCACCAATCTATGCGAAAATAGCCTTTGTAAAAGAAGAAAGCTGACCCGATTAATGATCAGGTCAGCTTTCAAAATTAGTTTATTCTTCCTCTTCTTCATCCAGAAATGTATTTAACATTT
The DNA here is from genome assembly GCF_018343615.1 of Bacillus sp. FJAT-49736. Taxonomy (GTDB): domain Bacteria; phylum Bacillota; class Bacilli; order Bacillales; family Bacillaceae_C; genus Margalitia. Next base: position 1,911,261 of record NZ_JAGYPI010000001.1, read on the forward strand.
CCTCAATCATATCCCATTCTTCATCTGTTTCAATAGGCTGTAAGTCTCCTTCTGTACCATCCTCACGTTGAACATAGGAAGATGCATGAATTTCAATTTCTTCATTTTCATCTTCTTCAGAGCCTAATGGATAATATAAGACATAGGATTTACCGAAGTCTTCTGAATCGAAAGTAAAAAGTACTTCGAATAACTGCTCGTTACCATCTTCGTCTACTACTGTGATATGTTGATGTTCTTCATGTTCATGTGCCATTTTATTCACCTCGTTATAATTGGCTGTCAAGAAACCCTTGCAAAATCATGACTGCAGCCATTTTATCAATTACTTTTTTCCGTTTTTTCCTACTCACATCCGCTTCGAGCAAAACTCTTTCAGCAGCCATAGTTGTCATACGCTCATCCCACATAATAACTGGAAGGCCAAAAAGTTCCTTAAGCTTTTCAGCATAAGCAAGTGATGCTTCTCCTCTTGGTCCAATAGTATTATTCATGTTTTTGGGAAGACCAACAACCATTTTTTCAATTTGATAGCTTTCTGCAAGTTCCTTGATTCGCTCAAAACCAAATTTCCCTTTTTCTTCATCAATGGAAATCGTTTCAATTCCTTGTGCTGTCCATCCCAGTTCATCACTAATTGCAACACCAACTGTTTTGGATCCAACATCCAGACCCATTACTCTCAATTAATATCCCTCACGATGCTGTTTTAAATACGACTTAACTAATTCTTCGATGATTTCATCTCGTTCAAGCTTACGAATAATGTTTCTGGCATCATAATGTCTTGGAATGTAGGCAGGATCTCCGGAAAGCAAGTAACCGACAATTTGATTTATCGGATTATACCCTTTTTCTTGAAGCGCTTCATATACTTGCAAAAGCACTTCCTTCACATCATGTTCAAAAGGCTCATCCGAAAAGTTAAATCGCATGGTTTTGTCAAAAGAGCTCATCATACAGCACCTCACTTTAAGGCTCGTCCTTTTCAGACAAAAAGCCTCATTCAATCACTTTATTTCCATTGTACACCACTTTTCATACGTTTCAAATGGATTTTATCCATTCTTCTACATATTGTAGTGCAGAATCTAGTTTTTCGGGATCTTTTCCGCCAGCTTGTGCTAAGTCCGGTCGACCCCCGCCGCCTCCGCCGCAACGAGATGCAACCTCTTTGACTAGCTTGCCTGCATGGTATCCTTTTTCTACAAGATCCTTTGTTACACCTGCAATAATATTCACCTTATCATCTTGCACAGTTCCAAGAACAACAATACCTGATCCGAGCTTTTCTTTCAAATCATCGATCATATTTCGAAGATTATTTGCATCATTTGCCTGTACCTTACTTACAATCACCTTAATACCTTCAACATCTTTCGCGGATTCAGAAAGACTTCCAGCTTCAATATTGGAAAGCTTTGCTGAAAGGGATTCATTTTCCCTTTGAAGCTCTTTCATTTCCGATTGAAGACTCTCAATTCTTGTTAAAATATCCTTTGGATTGGATTTTAATTTGTCAGCCGCTTGATTCAATCGCCCGATCTGATCATTCATTAAATGATATGCTGCCTCACCGGTTACAGCTTCAATACGTCGTGTTCCTGCGCCAATACCGCTTTCCGATACAATTTTAAATAGACCGATGGTAGAGGTATTTGGAACATGGCATCCACCGCAAAGTTCTAGGCTGTAATCCCCCATCTTTACTACTCGGACAATTTCTCCATATTTTTCTCCGAATAAAGCCATAGCTCCCATTGATTTTGCTTCTTCAATATTCTTTAAAGAAATGTTTACTTCCAAACTAGACCATATTTTTTCGTTTACTATTTCCTCGATTTTTATTAATTCTTCCGGAGTTATTTGTCCAAAGTGAGAAAAGTCAAACCGTAGTCTGCTTGGTTCAACTAAGGAACCCGCTTGGTTTACATGAGTACCTAAGACATCCTTTAAAGCTTGGTGAAGCAAGTGGGTTGCTGAATGGTTCTTAATTATTTTATTTCTACTATTGCGATTCACTTTTGCCAGTACCGATTGATTCTGCTCCAATATTCCTTGTTCAATGATAGCTCTGTGCAGATTTTGGCCGTTTGGAGCCTTTTGAACATCCTTTATAGATACTATCAATCCATCCGCCGTCAAGGTTCCAGCATCAGCTACCTGACCGCCGCTTTCTGCATAGAAAGGTGTTTGATCCAAGATAAATTGGATCTCTTCCCCAGCTCCAGCTTCGGAAACAAGCTCACCATCTTTAACAATCACGGCTACTTTTGCAGTTGTTTCTAAAGTTTCATAACCTACAAATGAGCTTTCTACTTTAATGTCTCCAAGAATACCACCCTGAATCTGCATAGAACCGACATCTTGACGCGCTTTTCTTGCTCTTTCACGCTGATTTTCCATTTCCACTTCAAAGCCGGCATGATCTACCTTCAGACCTTCTTCTTCTGCATATTCTTCCGTAAGCTCCACCGGGAAGCCGTAGGTGTCATATAAACGGAACACATCAGAGCCTGCGATGGTATCTTTACCTTCTTCTTTCGCCTTTTTCATGACAGTAGCTAAAATGGCTAATCCTTCATGAAGCGTTTCATGGAAACGTTCCTCTTCATTTTTAACGACTTTTTGAATAAAATCTATTTTTTCCTTTACTTGAGGATAATAATCAACCATGATTTCCGCTACAACCGGAACCAATTTATACATAAATGGCTCTTCAATATTGATAGTCTTAGCATATCTTACTGCTCTGCGAAGCAAGCGGCGCAATACATAACCACGTCCCTCGTTGGATGGAAGAGCACCATCACTTACTGCAAAGGAGACGGTACGAATATGGTCTGCAATAACTTTAAAGGCTGTATCCAAGGATTTTTCTTTGCCATATGACTCGCCGGAAATTTGTTCTGTTTCTTTAATAATTGGCATAAATAAATCAGTATCAAAATTGGTTGGAACCCCTTGAACAACAGACGCCATTCTTTCTAATCCCATACCTGTATCAATATTCTTTTTAGGCAGCGGAGTATAGGTTCCGTCAGGATTATGATTAAATTGGGAGAATACAAGGTTCCAAACTTCTAAATAACGCTCATTTTCTCCTCCTGGATATAACTCAGGATCATTTTCATCGTCTCCATATTCAGGTCCCCGGTCATAGAAAATCTCTGTGTTCGGCCCGCTTGGTCCCTCACCGATATCCCAAAAGTTCTCTTCTAAGCGAATAATTCTTTCTTCCGGAATACCAATCTTTTTGTTCCATAATTCAAATGCTTCTTCATCTTCTGGATGAATGGTTACCGATAACTTCTCAGGATCAAATCCAATCCAGTCAGGACTAGTTAAGAATTCCCATGCCCAAGTAATTGCTTCTTCTTTAAAATAATCACCAATGGAGAAGTTCCCCATCATTTCGAAAAAAGTATGGTGGCGTGCAGTTTTACCGACATTTTCAATATCATTTGTACGAATCGATTTTTGAGCATTAACAATTCTTGGATTGTCAGGAATCACGCGTCCATCAAAATATTTTTTTAATGTCGCAACCCCGCTGTTTATCCAAAGTAATGACGGATCATCATGCGGAATTAGCGATGCACTAGGCTCAACCTTATGACCTTTTTCCTGGAAAAAATCCAAGAACATTTGACGAATTTGAGCACCAGATAATTTCTTCATGTTATACCCTCCTTAACAAATTAAAAAAATAAAAAAATCCCCCATCCCTGGTAAACAGGGACGAGAGATTTACTCGCGGTACCACCCTGATTTTAGACAGAAAAAATATCCATCTAACTCTTGGGTGCCTGTAACGTGGCAAAACGGCAGGATTTAGGCCTGCACTCCAGATTAGCGTTCTGTTATCCTTCATCTAGAATTCCTCTCAGCCGCGGGAATTCCTCTCTGCAAAGATGGTCTATAACATACTCGATCTTTCCATGATTTTTTACCTATTGTTAAATATATATAGTGGAATTATAAAAAAAGTGTTCCCCATTTGTCAATGATTCGATGAACGATTTGTAATAAAATGTTGTTTTGCATGGATAATCGCTACTTTTACAATAGCCAATACAGGAACAGCGAGGATTAAACCGAGTATACCACCAATTTCTTCCCCCAATATTAATGCGAAAATAATAAAAATAGGATGTAAGTGCAAAGATTTCCCAACAATGAGAGGAGATAATATATTTCCTTCTATAAATTGCAATATAAACATAATAACTAATACATATAAAAGATGTTTAGCTGAAATGGTAACTGCAATAACCGCAGCCGGAATAGCACCAATTATTGGGCCAAAATAAGGAATAACATTAGTTATCCCGATTATTAGTCCTAACAAGATTGGATACTTTATATTCAATAGCCAAAATGCAATCGTAGAAATAACTCCGATTAAAAAGCACACAAGCAACTGTCCTCTTATATAACCCCCAATGGATTCATCAACATCTTTCAAAAAAGATTTGGCTTGTTTTCTCCATTTTTTTGGAGTGAAATACCAAGCTGTTTTTTTTATGGTTTCCATGTCCTTTAACAAGTAAAAGGATATAAACGGTATAATAGCAAGGACAAAAATAAAATTCAATAACTTCATAATGGAACTTATTACTTTCGCCAAGTATTGATTCAACAAAATTTCAAAGCTGTCAATTCGCTTATCCATTTGATCTTGAATACCGTCTGGCCATCTTGATGTAGAATGGCGTAAGTCCTCTACCCAATTTCGATATTGAGCAGCAAATTCGGGCAAATGATCTGAAAGATCTTTCAGTTGTTCAATTAATAAAGGAACTCCCAAATATATCCCGTAGCAAATGCTTCCGAAAAATACTAAATAAATGATCATGATTGCAATTCCTCGGTGAAGTCCACGTTGATGTAAACGCTCTACCAGCGGATGCAGTAAATAGGTAATAAAACCGCCAATAAAAAAAGGAATAAAGGACATAAGCAGTATTTTTAAAATTGGTGCCCATATTGGTTTTAACAATAACAAAATATATAAAGCAATAAAAATTACCAAAACAATTCCAAGTACATAAAGCCATTTCCTGCGAGGCTGCATCACGTCTATCACTCCTTTTTTTAGTATTAGTTAGTCCTCTTTATTTAATCCATTGAAATATAAGAAAAGCTGCCTCAAAGTGAGACAGCTTAACTAATTATCTGAATGCTTTTCGCATGCGTTTAGCCATTCTTTTCATTTGCTTTCCATTAAACCCTTGACGCTGTGAATAGGTGGCAGCTGCTATTCCTGCACCAAAGCCTAGCAAGGAAACAATCGTTTTATTCAAAACTATGCACCCTTTCCATTAGCTTAGTTTTCTTGTTTCTTCATCAAATAAATCGTCTAAAGAGCTTAATGATCCATCCTCCTCTACCTGATGAGTATAAATCATCTCTTTAGATACGGATAATTCAATAAAGCAATTCCAGCAATAATATTGGTTAATTCCAATTTTCCCAAGGTCTTTACTTTGGCAATTCGGGCACTTCATCATAGGTTCTTTCTCCACCTCGTAATTGATTTACATTCACGATGATGGCATCCTTTCCAAACTTAGGTGGATGAACGGAATGAATGACTCGCCTTCCTTCCTTCAAGTCGGAAAAAAAACCATCCGTTAGCTCGTATCCTATGATTGTGCCCACTTCCTCATGGAAATATACATCTTCCAGTAACCCCAATTCCTCTCCGCATCCAGATATGGCATATGCTTTGGAAATTGGCCGAAAATGACACATTGTATGCTCATCCTCCGCCTCTTTATACTTTGCTAGAGGGGTACTTTCTTGGATGACAATCGCATTTTGCCCATAAGTTTTCACTTGGTCAATCGGCAAACTGTAAAGCTTGTTAAAAAGACCTTTTCCTTTTACTAACAAACTCTTCACATTGCCATCCTTTGCAATGCATATATCGCATACTTCACCCACTAAACTCCCTTTATCCGTATAAACAGGTATATCTTTCAAAAGAGAATATGTTCGCAAAAAGCATCCCCACCTTTTTCGAACATTTATATTCTCTGTCTTATGCCATGAAATCATAAGGTGTAACGTTTTCCATTCCAATCATTGGATCAATCGATAAAATGGTTTCCTCTGTTAATAGAACCGGCATTGTTTCTTTTTCGTATTCCTGAGAAGGATAAACGTTCTTGAGCAATTGCAGTTTCTCATACAGGGTTGTTTTCCTTTGACCATCATCTTCCCGTTCCACACCTAATCGAAATGCTTCTTCTTCTCCGCATAAAATTAGGAAGTGCTTGCTCCTAGTAATCGCTGTATAAAGTAAATTTCTGCGAAGCATTCGATAATAGCTTTTGACAACAGGCAAAATCACAATTGGAAATTCGCTTCCCTGTGACTTATGGATAGAACAGCAAAATGCATGGGTGAATTGATTAAAATCCTGTCTAGTATACGTTACCTCAATACCATCAAAGGAAATAATAATCATATCCTGCTTTTCTGTATTTTCTTTCGCATAAAAAATCGAGATAATTTCTCCGATATCTCCATTAAAAACATGATGTTCCGGCTGATTTACAAGCTGAAGCACCTTGTCTCCTATCCGATATTTCACATCCCCGAACTGAAGCTCTTTTCGCTTCCCATCTTCTTTTGGATTTAATATTTCCTGAAGCATCGCGTTTAAACGGTCAATCCCAGCAGGTCCTCGGTACATTGGTGCTAAGATTTGAATATCCTTTGCGGAATATCCTTTTCTCTTCGCGCTTAAAACAACTTTTTCTACCACTTCCGGTATTTGCTGAGTAGTACACCTAATAAAAGATCGATCATTAAATTGCTTCAGTATATTTTGCGGCATTTGGCCATTTTTAATTTCATGCGCTAACTCAATAATAGAGGAACCATCTGCTTGCCTATATATATCCGTCAATCTGACTGTTGGGATAACTTGGGAGCGTAAGAGATCCTTTAGTACAACTCCTGGACCGACCGATGGAAGTTGATCCTCATCTCCTACAAAAATAACCTGAATTTGATTCGGAAGTGCCTTTAATAATTGGTGAGCTAGCCATGTGTCAACCATAGACATTTCGTCTACGATGATCAGCTTTCCATCAATCATTTTATCGTCATCAATATCCATTCCCTCCTGTCCTGTCATTCCTAACAGGCGATGGATGGTCATGGCTGGCAACCCAGTTGATTCGCTCATTCGCTTTGCCGCTCTCCCAGTCGGTGCCGCTAATATAACAGGAAATGGATTCTCCTTACTATAATCCTTTGGATTTAATGAACAACCATGCAAGTCAGAGTATAATTCCACGATCCCTTTTATTACGGTTGTTTTTCCAGTGCCTGGTCCACCAGTCAAAATCATCATAGGAGACATTAATGCAGTTTGAATTGCTTCTTTCTGAGAGGGTGCATATTGGACGCGAATTCGTTCTTCGAGCTTTCCAAGCGCCAGTAAAAATTCTGACTCCGGAAATTGATCCTTATATTCTTCTTGAGCCAAGATTCTTTGAATATTGGTCACGATCCCTTTTTCTGAAAAAAAGAGGGAGGGCAGATAAATACGTTTATTTTCAATTACGAGCTTGCTCTCTTCTTCCATTTTAATCAATTCGGCCGATATTTCGGTAAAAGGAATCTCAAAGGATTGATGATCCTCCAGCAGTTTTTTCACCTGAGGAAGTAAATCCTCTGCATCCATATATACATGTCCATTTTGCAGACATTCTGTTTCTACAGTGTATTTAATTCCTGCCTTTATACGGTCAGGATGATTGCCTATTATCCCAAGCGCTTTACCGAGTTCGTCCGCTCTTCCAAAACCGATTCCCTCGATATCTTCCACGAGACGATAAGGATTTTGCTGGAGTATTACCAAGGTTTGTTCTTTATAAAACTGATATATTTTCATGGAAATTTGCGGACCAAAGCCATATTGATTCAGTCCAATCATTACCTGCTCCAAGCCCTGATGTTCCATTAATTTGTCATACAAAAGCTTCGCTTTCTCTGGAGGAAGCTTTGGAATTTTATCCAGTATGGATGGCTGTTCTAAAATCTTGCTAATCGCATTTTCACCTAATTCATCCACGATACGTTCAGCCGTTTTTTTGCCTATCCCGTTAAAAAGCTCACTGGAAAGGTAGCCGACAATCCCTTGCTTCGTGTGTGGAATTTCCTTTTTGAAATGCTTCGCATTAAATTGAAGGCCAAATTTAGGGTGCTCTTGGAAACCACCATAAAAAATATAGGTTTCCTGCTCATGCATTTTTGGAAAAAAACCAGTAATAATAGCTTCTTTATCTTCCATATTCTCATTTGTTTCGTCTACTCTAATGCGAATGACAGAATAAAGATTTTGTTCATTGTGAAAAATCGTGACAAGATGACGGCCTTTTATATACTTTTCCTCATTTTCAAATAAGTCCATGGAATTTTGCCGTTCCAAAAAAAGCCCCCCTTACTCCGGGTCCTTCATTTTTTCAATCATTTTTAAGCCATATCCTGCTAACATATGGTCTGGTTGGATATCCAATGCTTTCGTAAAATATTCAAAGGCAAGCTCCGGTTTGTCGTATACTCCTAAATAAGCGACACCCAAATTATAATAAGCATCTGCATGATTCGAATCTTTTTTAATTACTTCCTGAAATTGCTTTGTTGCTTCCTCGTAAATTTCACATTTCGCTAGTGCCAGTCCATATTGAAAGCGTGCTTCCACATCTTCTTCTTCTAATTCAACACTTCTCTGAAGATACGGAATAGCAAGACGTACATTATCTAAATGAACAAAGCACATTCCCAACATATAGTAAACATCATTTGTCTGAAGACCGAATCTAATTGCCTTTTCAAATTGTCCTGCAGCTTCTGAGAATTGACTCAAGTTAAAAAATAAATTTCCTAAGCAATAATAAGCACTCGAAGCTTTTTCATCAAGCTCGATTGCCTTATTGTAAAAATTGATTGCTCTATCGTTTTCCCCAACCGCTGTTAAAACATTTCCGAAATTAATATATGCCACTGGATCTTTGGGATTTTCATCTATTGCTTCACTAAAGTATTTAATAGCATCCTCATATTTTCCTGCTTGTAAGCTCTCAATACCTAATTTATTTTTATCCATTCTTTCACACTCCGTACTCAAATAATTTGTACCCAAATTATAACATGATTGTTGAAGAAAATGGCCGCCTGAACTCAGAAAGAGCACGGGCGGCCATTTTTTTTGAACTTTCTACCTCTATTATTCGAAAATAGATATTAATTTCGTAAATTTCTAATCGATTCTAGCGAAAATAGGTGCTATTCTATCGAAAAGGAATGTTATTCTCGCGAAATTAACGGTTTTTCTCGCGAATCAGGTACAAAGACCTATCCTACATAAAGTAATTGCTGTTCGTTTTTATAAATTTTGTCAATCGTTCCTCCACCAAGACATTCCTCGCCATTGTAGAAAACTACAGCTTGTCCAGGTGTTACGGCACGAACAGGTTCATCAAATATAACCTTTACTTCGTTATTCGGCATCAGATGCACCGTTACTTTATGATCTGGTTGACGATAACGGAATTTTGCCGTGCACTTAAATACTTCCGTCTTCTCACGATCGGACACCCAGCTTACATTTACAGCAGAGATTGAATCAGAATACAATGACACATGATCAAAGCCTTGCTCTACAAACAGTACATTTTCTTTTAAATCCTTGCCAACGACAAACCAAGGATCACCTGAACCGCCGATGCCAAGCCCGTGTCTTTGTCCAATAGTATAGTACATTAAACCATCATGGGTGCCCATTTCTTTACCGTTCAATGTCTTCATTTTCCCTTTTTGAGCAGGTAAATAATTGCTTAAAAACTCTTTAAAGTTTCTTTCCCCGATAAAACAAATACCAGTACTATCCTTTTTCGTTGCAGTAGCAAGTCCCGCTTCTGAAGCAATTTCCCTTACCCGTTTCTTATTTATATTTCCTATCGGGAACATTACTTTTTCTAGTTGATGCTGTTGTAATTGATTCAAGAAATAAGTTTGATCTTTATTCTCATCTAAGCCTCTTAGCATTTTATATTCTCCATCTTGAAATGCTACTTGGGCATAGTGGCCAGTAGCCAAGTAATCAGCCCCGAGGTTCATCGCATGTTCAAGGAACGCTTTGAATTTAATTTCTTTATTACACATGACATCCGGATTTGGAGTTCTGCCTGCTTTATATTCATCAAGGAAATACGTAAATACCTTATCCCAATATTGTTTTTCAAAATTCACCGCATAATAAGGGATCCCGATTTGATTACATACTCTAATAACATCATTGTAATCTTCTGTAGCTGTACAAACTCCAAATTCGTCTGTATCATCCCAATTTTTCATAAAAATGCCGATGACATCATAGCCTTGTTGTTTTAAAAGCAGTGCAGCAACAGATGAGTCCACTCCGCCTGACATACCGACTACTACTCTTGTATCTTTTGGTAATTTTTCCATTTCACTTTCCTACTTTCTTATTCCTGAAAACGGCGTACAATGCTTGCAATCTTCCCAGCTGCGTCTTCAATTTGCTCCATCGTATTTGTAATTCCGAAGCTGAATCTTACTGAGTTCCGCAAGCGTTCCGAATCCTTCCCAAACATGGCAACTAATACATGTGAAGGTTCAATAGATCCAGCCGTACACGCTGAACCGCTCGACGCTGCAATTCCAGCTAGATCTAAATTAACAAGCAAGGATTCTACGTCCGTACCAGGAAAACTAATATTTAACACATGTGGCAAACTAAAATCCATTGTACTGTTAACAGAATACTGTACCTGATTATTTGTTAATATATTTAAAAATGTTTCTTTATATTTACTATATAATTTTTGCTTTTCTTCCATTGTTTCTTGGGCAATTTTCACTGCCTCTGAGAATCCAGCAATCGAGCTAATATTTTCTGTACCAGCTCTTCTCTTTAATTCCTGTTCTCCGCCGTGGGCACGCGGGGCAATTTTCACTCCATTACGTGCATACAAGAAGCCCACACCTTTTGGACCATTTATTTTATGAGCAGATACAGACAGCATATCCACATTTAAATCATTCACATCTAGTTTGACAACACCGTACGCTTGTACTGCATCCGTATGAAAATAAGCGGAGTGTTCCTTTAACAATTCACCGATTTCCTTAATCGGCTGGATACTTCCAACCTCATTATTTCCATACATGATGGTTACAAGAATTGTATCATCACGAAGGGCATTTTGGACATCTTCCACCTTAACCCTACCATCTTGGTCCACATCTAAATAGGTGATTTCAAAACCTTTTTTTTCTAAATATTGACATGCATGGAGTACGGCATGGTGCTCGATGTTACTTGTGATAATATGTTTTCCTTGATGTTGTCTAGCTTCCGCTGTTCCAATAATGGCATAATTATCAGCCTCGGTTCCACCGCTAGTAAAAATTATTTCATTAAAGTGAGCACTGATGCTGTCTGCAATTGTGGTTCTTGCTTCATCAAGTAGATGTCTAGCTTCGCGGCCATAAGCATGTATACTTGAAGGATTACCAAAAGAATCCTGAAGCACCCCAACCATTCTATCAATAACCTTTGGATGTACAGCCGATGTCGCCGCATGATCCAAATATATCCGTTCCATTTATATCACCTCTAATTAAATACAAACATTAAATATAAAACATGTATGAGTCAGTTTCTCCATCATCTTTATAATTTGCTAAATCTTCTAAAGTAGTATTATCAAGAACATTTTTAACAGCATCACGAATACGTATCCATAAAGAACGTTTTACCGGTTCTTCATCTTCAATTCCTTCCACCGGACTAATAGGTCCCTCTAACACACGGATAATGTCGCCGGCCGTAATTTGGGATGGCTCATCCGCTAAGACATAACCTCCGTACGCACCTCTTATGCTTTTCACTAAACCCGCATTGCGTAATGGAGCAATTAATTGTTCCAAATAATGCTCCGACAAGTCATGGATTTGCGCTATTGTTTTTAAGGAGATTGGACCTTCCCCATATCTTTTGCCTAATTCAATCATAATGGTTAATCCGTATCGTCCTTTTGTAGATATTTTCATAAGCTAGCACCTCTATTGATATCTTTATTCCATTTTTTGTTTCTAAGCTTTTCGATAATGGTATCCGTTAGAAGCTGACATTTTGGCAAAGCAATTCCAACAATTGTCCCAATCGAAACACTAAAAATGATTGTTCCCCAATAAACCGGGCCGCCTAATGACCAACCGATCAGTAACACGATTACTTCCATTAAACGTCTAACATGTGATACCTTCCAACCAGTTAATTTTGTAAATACAAGCATAAAACTATCTCTAGGGCCTGCACCTAACTGGGCAGAAATATATACACCCATTCCGATTCCATTAATAATAACACCCGCCACAAACATGAGTATTTTTCCAAGAATTGAAACAGGCATCATCATGAACGGTAAGTGAAAAAGCATATCCATAAATATTCCGACTAAAAGCATATTTAAATAAGCACCTAGTTTGGGCCATTTCCTCATTAAAACGGACGAAATCGCTAAAACAAAAAAGCCGACGATTATCGACCATCTGCCAATTGTTAAACCAAAATGTTGATTTAATCCCACATGCAATACATCCCATGGCGTTGCTCCAAAATGAGCAACAATCATTAAATCAAGTCCGCACGCCATGATAAGTAATCCGATCACAAAAATAAGAAATCGAACCATTAATATGCCTTTGTCCCTCATTTGTACTCCCCAATTCATGTGGTTAAAGTATTATTAGCTTATGACATTATAGCACACACGAATGCAAATTTACATTATGTTGCAATTGGTGGATTTTCTCTCGGCGGCAGACGCTTTGTTACCATGACTGTGAACGATACCACGATTTTTTCACGGAAGCGGGCACTTTAAATCGCGGAATGTGACCGATACTCCTTTTTCCTCTCGGCAACGGGCACTATTAACTTCGATGAATTCCAATGACATAACTATTCCAATTAAGAACGAATTCCAATAACTCTGAAGGAATCAAATAAAACCCTCTTAATCTAAAATGTTCTAGACAGAAGATTATCATAAAATCTGATTGATAAAACAACATTCATTGCAAAAACAACCTTTATTTAAAGGCTTTTGAAATGTTATACTTCAAATATCATACTTTTGGAGAGAGAAATAATGAATGATCAACCATTAGCATATCGAATGAGACCTAGGACGATTGGAGAGGTTGCCGGTCAAAAGCATCTCGTTGGAGATGGGAAAATAATTCACAGAATGGTGGCAGCTAAGCAATTATCGTCCATGATTTTGTATGGTCCGCCAGGGATAGGAAAAACCTCGATTGCAAGTGCGATTGCTGGCAGCACGAAATATGCATTTCGGAAATTAAATGCCGTAACAAATAATAAAAAAGATATGGAAATTGTCGCAGCCGAAGCGAAAATGTCCGGTAAGGTTATTTTATTGCTAGATGAAGTCCATCGTCTGGATAAAACGAAGCAGGATTTCCTCCTGCCTTATTTGGAAAATGGGATGATTATTTTAATCGGGGCAACAACGAGCAACCCATATCATGCCATTAATCCTGCGATTCGAAGTAGATGCCAAATTTTCGAGCTATTTCCGCTTTCATCGGAAGATTTAATGTCTGTATTAATTAATGCCCTTTCTGATGAGGAAAGAGGATTAGGTAAATATAAAGTAGTGATGGAAGAGGCCGCATTAGGGCATTTTGCGCAAGCCAGTAATGGAGACGTAAGAAGTGCCTTAAATGCATTGGAACTTGCTGTACTTTCCACACCACCGAATGGAGAAGGTTCCATTCAAATTACAGTAGAGATCGCCGAAGAATGTCTGCAAAAGAAGGCTTTTGCTCACGATAAAGATGGAGATGGCCACTATGATGTTCTAAGTGCCTTTCAGAAATCAATCCGTGGAAGCGATGTGAATGCTGCCCTTCATTATCTTGGAAGACTGATAGAAGCAGGGGATCTTCCGAGCATTAGCCGCCGCTTGCTTGTCATTGCCTATGAGGATATTGGCCTTGCTAGCCCGCAAGCTGGATCCAGAACGCTAGCTGCTATTCAAACAGCAGAAAAAATAGGATTCCCAGAGGCGAGAATACCTTTAGCCAATGCAGTAATTGAGCTTTGTCTATCACCTAAATCAAATTCAGCGATAATGGCTATTGATGAGGCGATCGCAGACATCCGGGCTGGAAAAAGCGGAGATGTACCAATCCATCTGAAGGATGCACACTATCAAGGTGCAAAACAGCTTGGCCGTGGCCTTGAATATAAATACCCTCACGATTATGAAAGTGGCTGGGTTAACCAACAGTATCTACCAAGCACTTTAAAAGGAAAAACTTATTATAAACCAAAGAAAACCGGCAAATTTGAACAGGCTCTTGCAGGCGTGTATGAAAAGATAATAAAAAATGCAAAAAAAGGAACGGAATAATTTTTTTCCGTTCCTTTTCGTGTTATTATGCAGCTACATCCCGTTTCGTAAATACGGTAAATGCAAGCACCTGGAAGATAACAAAATAGATTATGAGCATTGTGATAGAAAATCCTAATGTCATTCCTTCTACAAGAGGAACTCCATCCACATAGCGCATTAAGTCTGTATTTGCAAATAAAATATATTTAACCCAATCGAATTTAACAGCAAGTATGGTTGTAGCATTTGACCCCATGACTAATAAGAAAATAGCTATACCAATTGCAAGAGAACTGTTACGGAAGACAGCCGACACCATAAAGGCCATCGTTGCAAGCATCAACACATTAATGGATGATAACAGGAATTTTTTTACTAAAAACAATAATATACTTTGTTCGACTACATGACCGTTTGTATAGGCTAAGTGTATATTTTCTCCCGAACCTGTTCCAAATAAGATAACTCCAATTAGAGCTGCACTTCCAAATAGAATAGCAGTTATTAGGACACCAAATAATACGACAGTTAAATACTTTGATAGAAGGATTTTCGAGCGTTTTATTGGTCGTATTAACAATAATTTAATCGTTCCCCAACCAAATTCACTAGCGACAATACTCGCAGCAATTATGATGGTGAAAAGTCCTGCAAAGGTAATAAGGCCGGAACTATCATCAATAAAGGAATACATAGAACTACCTGTTTCTGGTGGAATATTATGTTCCAGTCGATATTTATTTACCTCTATTTGTTGTTTTGTAAAATTCTGAGCTATTTTTGGTGTATGCTTTAAATTCTCTTCATCATTTTTTATTTGAGCACTTACTTCTGTTTTCCAATTAGTATTATTTTCATTTGTTTTATCTAAATAAACCTTTTGTATGGTACCCATTAAAATGACGCCAACAATAATAAGTCCAATCATCACATACGTACCAACACGTTTAAAAATTTTCACCCATTCATTATAAATAAGATTATGCATGTGCAACTTCCTCCTTGCCGGTAACTTCTAAGAATCGATCTTCCAAAGATTTTGAAACAGCCTTCACTTCGTAAATACGAATTCCGTTCTCTACTAATACTTTAATGACATCAGGTACCTTTTCTTTTTCCACTTCTACTTCAATACCATTATCATAAGGAACAAATGGAAAATTCGCTAGATTTTGAACAGACTCCATTTTTTCCACATCAAGTTCAATAAAGTACTTATGAATATCACCGCTTACAAAGTCATGAACTTGCTGTACATCTATCAGCTTTCCTTTTTGAATAATGGCAATCCGGTCACACATCATTTCCATTTCCGATAAAAGGTGACTGGACACAATAACCGCCATTCCTCTTTCCTTAGAAAGAATACGCAAGTGATCGCGAATCTCTCTAATTCCTGCAGGGTCTAACCCATTTGTAGGTTCGTCTAGAATCATTACCTTTGGATCATGAAGCAAGCTTTGTGCTAGTCCTAGGCGCTGACGCATCCCTAACGAATAAGTTTTCACTTTATCATGTATACGTTCGGTTAAGCCGACTAAATTTACAACCTCATCTATTTTTTCCCTTGTTATTCCCTTGACCATACGGGCATACTGCATCAGGTTTTGGTAGCCTGTTAAAAATTTATACATTTCGGGATTTTCGACAATTCCCCCAACGTAACGTAGGGCTTCATCATGATTCTTTGTAATACTATTCCCACAGATCATTATTTCACCTGAAGTAATCCCCATTAACCCCACTATCATTCGGATAGTCGTAGTTTTTCCAGCACCATTTGGACCTAAAAATCCGAATACTTCTCCTTCATTTATCGTGAAACTTAGATTGTCGATAATTTTTTTGCCTTTGATTATTTTGGTGACATTTTTTAGTTCAACTGCCGTTTTCATTCCTTCTCTCCTCCATATACTCCGTTTTCTTCCATAATCTTTTTAAACCATTGCAAAACAGAAATCCCATATCCCTCCCGTATGTCTTCTACGTTTTGTTTTCCAATAAAGTTTCCATTATAGATAGCAACTACCTCATCTAGTAATGGCTCTATTTCATCAATCTCATGTGTAGCGACAATAACAGTTTGTTCCTCGAAATCTATATATCTTAATAGACTCTTGACAATAGAATCCCTTACCATCGGATCTAAGCCTGAAAATGGTTCATCTAAAAGCAAAATGGGAGCTTTTCTTGATATGGCCAGAACAAGCTTTAAACGACCTCGATTTCCTTTGGATAATTGTTTTATCTTTTTTGTTCGGTCAAGATTCAAGTCCTTTAGAAGAATATTGGCTTTTTCCGTATCAAAGTCGAAGAATTGTGATGCATAAAATTCAACCATATGCTGAACGGTAAATGGGTCATAGAACATATCCAGCTCTGTTAAATATGCTACTTTTGCGGAAATTTGCCTATTTACTTTTTCGCCATTTACGAGAATTTCGCCACTATTAGGGTATACAAGTCCGGTAATCATTTTTAGTGTTGTCGATTTTCCACTTCCATTTGGACCTAGCAATCCATATATTTTTCCAGGTTCAAATGTTATAGACACATTTTTTAGAGAAAAGTCCTTACCATATTTTTTAGAAACATTTTTTAGTTCAATCATGGTCATCACACTCGCTTAAATAGTTCTGTAAGCCTTGAACGATTTCTTTTTTTGAAAAACCAATATCTTTCATGCTTCTAACAAATGACTGAATAATGTCTGTTTGCAAACGTATTTTCAATTCAGCTAATATTTCTTTATTTTCCGTTACAAATGTCCCTTGACCCCTTTTTGTTTCCACAATTCCCATCCTCTCCATCTCGCTATAAGTTCTTTGGATTGTATTTGGATTCACTCCTGCTTGAATGGCCATTTCCCTTACCGATGGCAATTTGTCTCCTGACACCATTTCCCCTCTGACAATTTGCTGAAAAATCCTTTCGGCAATTTGCATATAGATCGGTTTAGATGTTTGAAATTCTTCGGTCATACCCTACACCTCAACTTTTTTATCCAATAACCAGCTGGAAATAATATAGAGAGCAATTGCGATAACAGCATAGATAATTAATGGAATGATAGCCACTTGCTGCATATCAAATTGCATATTCCATTTATGAGACGTTACTTCATAATGAAATCTTGGATTTATATACATCGGTAGTTTCCATTTCGTAACGATATCTCTAAGAAAATCTATTTGCATTATGGCCGTTTCAATGGCATTAAAGATGAAAAATAATATAAGGATGAATAACCATCTAACTTTCTTAATACTTGGATATTTTCCTAGCGAGTGAAAAAAACACCAATAAAACATAATCCAGAGTGAGGCATACAATCCAATCAACAATAAAGAAATATTAATGGCTAATACTGTGGAAATTGGAAAGTGTTCAATTTGTACACCTTGAGAAACTGCATATTTGTATGCAACTTGGGAAGTGAGAACAAGAATAAGTTGTGAAATTAATTGATAAGCTGCAAGCATCGTTATTTTCGAGAGCAACAAAGTTTTACTGCTCTGCGGGTTATACAGCCACAATTGAGTTTTCCCTTCTAGCTTCAACGATGTTAAAAGCATTATCGGCATTAAGCCAATATGAAATACTGCAATTGCTATCTGAAACCCGATTGGAACCAGTGGTTCATCTATGCGATTTGCTATAACGAAGGATGCTATATTCGCAATAAGCATGAATATGACCCATGTTAAAAAAGAAAGACGTGTAACATAAAATTCTTTTTTCAACAATCCTTGAAATGGTATCATCCTGTATCCCATCCTGTCTGTATTAGTGTTCTATTTGAATAGTACACTAATACAAGGATATTAGTCAATAGGTACTTTCAATGTTATCTTCGTATATATTGTTGTCTACCCTAGTATCGATATTGTTTGGGACTACTTTTCTTAAGATAAATATGGACTCTTTACCAAAATAACGACGGATATAAGGGTTCCTTGACCAAAAGCAACAAAGATTAAGAAAAGTGCCTTAGTCAAAAAAAAATAAGCTGCATTCATCAGCAGCTTATTCCATCATGTTATTTATCTTTCACTCGCTTGATTTCAATATCTTTCAATATTGAATTTACTACATAACTAGCCATAAACAAACCCACCGTAGAAGGAACAAATGCATTGGATGATGGTGGCATTTTTGCCTTGCGAATCTGTGCATCCTCTTTTCCAACCACTTTACGGATGTCCTCACGAATAACAATTGGACTTTCATCTGAAAAAACGACTGGAATTCCTTTACGAATTCCTTCCTTACGTAGCTTTGTTCGGATTACTTTAGCAATCGGATCCGTATGAGTTTTAGAAATATCATCAATTCTTAATCGTGTTGGATCTGTTTTATTAGCAGCACCCATACTAGAAATAATCGGAATATTTCTTTTTAAACATTCCTTCATTAAATGAATTTTGTAGACAATCGTATCCGAAGCATCCACAACAAAATCCAAATCGTAGCTAAAAAATTCCTCATATGTTTCTTCTGTATAGAACATTTTTAATGCAATTACTTCACACTCTGGATTAATATCCTTAATTCTTTCCTTCATTAAATCAGCTTTTGGTTTCCCAACCGTGGAAAGAAGTGCTGGGAGCTGTCGGTTTATATTTGTTATATCCACATCATCTTTGTCGACTAAAATTAGTTTTCCAACTCCGGTTCTGGCAAGTGCCTCCGTTGCAAAGGAACCAACTCCGCCGATTCCAAGGATGGCAACAGTACTATTTTTTAATTTCTCTAGACCTTCTTTGCCTATTGCAAGTTCGTTACGTGAAAATTGGTGAAGCATATGTATCATCTCCAAAGCTTGTTATCATTTAAATAGTTTTACATCTTAAATTTAGAGTCTGGGCATCTTTTCTTAAAAAATATTCTTAATCTATTCAGTAATGTTTTTTCTAAAAACAACATAATTTAAGAAATGAGCCTGTCCAAAACATCTATTTCTTTCTTGAATAAGAATAAACAATTCATAGTTGAATTGCAATATCAATTATTTTACCCAAAACAAAAAACTCTCTACATTTTAGAGAGTTAATGACATTAATAGGTGTTGAGCCCCAATCATGCCGTTTTGCAAAAAAGCCTTTTGTTTTGAACCCGCTCTCCGCAGGTGGGTGTTCTATCCCAACCTTTATCCGTCCTTATACGAAAGGCATGGATGCCAGTTAGAAACTCCGAACTCCCGAAGTTAGAAATGTTCGGTCAAAACGATAGGTACCTTAACGTACACATCAGGACTCAACTTGTTGTAAATAGAATATCATGGTTTTATTTCGTTTTCAATGTGACTAAAGATGGAAATGTTCTGCTAAATCCGACAAATCTCCACATTATTTTTTCACATTTAAAGACAAGCTTAACTCCACAAGCTGCTCGTTGCTTACACCACTCGGAGCTTCTGTTAATAGACAGCTGGCACTTGCTGTTTTCGGAAATGCAATTGTATCACGTAAATTAGAACGCCCTGCCAATAACATAACAATTCGGTCTAAGCCAAGTGCAATTCCACCGTGTGGAGGTGTGCCATATTCAAATGCTTCCAGCAAGAAGCCAAATTGCTCTATTGCCTGTTCCTTTGTAAAACCAAGAGTTTGGAACATTTTTTCTTGAACATCACGTTCAAAAATACGTAAGGATCCTCCTCCAAGCTCATAACCATTAAGTACTAAATCGTATGCCTGTGCTTTTACGCTTCCCGGGTCCGTGTCTAATTTTTCAATTTCATCTCTGACTGGCATTGTAAATGGATGATGGGCTGCATAATATCTGCCTTCTTCCTCGTCAAATTCAAAGAGCGGCCAATCGGTTACCCATAGGAAATTAAATTTCGACTGATCAATCAAACTGAGATCTTTTCCAAGCTTTAATCTTAATGCGCCCAAAGCATCCGCAACCACCGATTTCTTATCGGCAACAAATAATAATAAATCTCCTATTTCTGCTTCAAGCAGCTTTGCTAACTGAATTTGCTCTTCGTCTGAGAAGAATTTGGAAATAGGACCTTTTAATCCTTCCTCTTCAACCTTTAACCAAGCTAAACCTTTTGCGCCGTATACAGATACAAATTCTGTTAAACCATCGATATCCTTTCTGGAATAACTATCCGCAGCACCTTTTACATTAATAGCTTTTACTTGACCTCCAGTTGCTACAGCACCGGAAAATACCTTAAATCCTGAATCCTTCACTAGCTCAGAAACATCTACTAATTCTAATCCAAAACGTGTATCCGGCTTATCTGAACCAAAGCGGCTCATAGCTTCGTCATAGGTTAATCGTGGGAGAGGAGTATTTATTTCGATACCTTTAACTTCTTTCAATAAACGTGACATCATTCGCTCCGTCATTGCCATAATGTCTTCTTGGCTATAGAAGCTTGTTTCAATATCGATTTGCGTAAATTCCGGCTGACGGTCCGCACGCAAATCCTCATCCCTAAAGCATCTTGCAATTTGATAATATTTATCGAAGCCTGCCACCATTAACAATTGCTTGAAAATTTGTGGTGATTGCGGCAATGCATAGAACTCGCCTGGATGAACACGGCTAGGAACTAAATAATCCCGAGCTCCTTCCGGTGTGCTCTTCGTTAAAATGGGTGTTTCGACATCTAAGAAGCCTTCTTCATCCAAAAAGTTTCGAATGGACTTCGTAACATTATGGCGCATTTTAAAAGTTTCCAATAACACAGGTCTTCTCAAATCTAAATATCGATATTTCAAACGTAAATCTTCGGAAACATCTGTATTGTTTTCAATCATAAATGGAGGCGTTTTTGCTTCATTAATAATAGAAACCTTCTCCACTTTAACTTCAATTCTACCCGTTTTTAAATTTTCGTTGATGGTTCCTTCACTTCTTGAGACCACTTCACCTTGTACATCTAGAACATATTCACTTCTTATCTTTTCTGCAACAGCTAGTGCTTCCGGAGAATTTGCAGGATTAAAGACAATTTGCACCAAACCTGTACGGTCACGCAAATCAATAAAAATAAGTCCTCCTAAGTCCCGTCTTTTTTGCACCCAGCCCTTTAAAGTGACTGTTTCTCCAATATTTTTTTCCGTTACTTCTCCACAGTAATAGGTTCTTCCAAACATAACTGTTGCCTCCCTTATCGACTTATCGAGCTAATTTTTTGAATTCTGAAATGAAGTTGGAGATAGAAAGTTCAACTTGTTCTCCATTCTCCATATTTTTCATCACAACTTTGTTAGCTTTTATTTCATCCTCGCCCAAAATGGCCACGAATTGTGCCTTTATTCTGTCCGCAGCCTTTAGCTGTGCTTTCATTTTCCGATCAAGATAATCCTTATCGGCAGTATAACCAGCTTTTCTAAGTTGTTGTAATAAGACCATGGATGGAATTTTGGCTTCATCTCCTAAAGAGACAACATAGCAATCCACTTTTGTGTCTGTTTCGAGATCAATTCCTTCAGCGTGCAATGCCGCAATTAATCGTTCAATACTTAGAGCAAACCCGATTCCCGGGGTTTCCGGACCACCCATTTCTTGAACAAGTCCGTTATAACGTCCACCACCGCATAAAGTAGTAATGGCACCGAATCCTTCTGCATTACTCATAATTTCAAATGCTGTGTGATTATAATAATCTAGCCCTCTCACTAAGGTAGGATCCACTACATACTCGATACCAAGAGCATCTAAATATGCAAGAACTTGATCAAAATATAGCTTGGATTCTTCATTGAAAAATTCAAAAATAGGAGGAGCAGATTTCATTAATTCATGATCTCGATCTTTTTTACAATCCAAAATACGTAAAGGGTTTTTTTCTAAACGATTTTGACAATCTCCACAAAACTCATGAATCTTTGGTTTGAAGTGTTTAATTAAAGCTTCGCGATGGGCAATTCTGCTTTCTTTATCTCCTAGGCTATTAATAACTAATTTCAAATGTTTTAAGCCTAGACTTTGATAGACCTCCATTGCAAGTGAAATAACTTCTGCATCAATGGCAGGATCTTGACTCCCTAACGCTTCGACCCCAAATTGTACAAACTGACGGTATCTACCTGCTTGCGGTCTTTCATATCGAAACATTGGTCCATTATAAAATAATTTAACAGGTTGGTTGGCATCTCCGTACATTTTATTTTCCACATAGGAACGAACAACTGCCGGAGTTCCTTCCGGTCGCAACGTTAAATCCCGATCGCCACGGTCCTTAAAGGAGTACATTTCCTTTTGAACAATATCCGTCGTTTCTCCGCTTTTATGAAATAATTCCGTATGTTCGAAGATTGGAGTTCGAATTTCTTTATATTGATATTTATGACAAATTTCTTTCGCCTTGTTTTCGATGAGTTCCCATGTTCCAACTTGACTGGGTAAAATATCCTGCGTTCCTCTTGGAATCTGAATGGCCACTGATTTTTTCCTCCTTTAATTTTTTAAGTATGTACTATGCAGGAAACGAAAAATAAAAAAACCCCCAATCCCTTGTTTAAAAAAACAAGGGACGAGAGTTTTGTTTCCCGTGGTGCCACCCTAATTGAAGCTTACACTTCCACTTAAGTACAGTTAACGCCTGTATTACGTTCTAGCCCTACTAAATATCGTTTCTATTCGACTTTTTCAGGAAGAAACCTACAAAGTGTTCATTCGCTAAGTCATCATGCAGAGTGCTTCCAGCCAAGGCAACTCTTCTCTTTCCATGTGTACTCTTAACTACTATGCTTTATCAACGGTTTTTTTTGTAAATCAATGTTTTATATTTATATAATAATACGAGGCTAAAAACGCATTGTCAAGTCAATAATGATTAAAATTAAGAACGTTCCATTTTCTTTTTTAATAATTTTACTTCGCCTAGGCTTAAACCGAATTCGGAGGCAAGCTCTATGGAAAGTGCTTGATCTTCTCTTTCCATGAAATGATGCAAATCAGTTTGAAAGATTTGGCTGCTTCCAGCATTACTTAATTGGTTTTTATTGCTTAATCTCATATATTTTCTCCTTTACATAATGTGTGGAAAGAAATTTGCTTCATTTTGTCATATTATTATCCTTTCCCACGATAAATCTTTTCTTTCATAAAAAAGGAGATTTTTCTTTTTTCCAGAATACATATTTGTAGCGCGATTTAAAAGCGATTCAAATAATAGGGAGGTGTACCATCCAATTGGGTAGAAAATTCATCATTATATTACTGACACTGATATTCTTGGGCGCAGGTTTTGACTATCCGGAGCATAAGGTCAATGCAGAAACGGAAAAGGCTATCGTCAACGTTTCCGTATTGAATATCCGGAAAGGACCAGGTTTATCCTATCCAATTTTGAAGCAAGTCAAAAAAGGCGATCAATTTAATGTTGTACAGAAAAAGAATGATTGGTATGAACTTAAATTGCCTTCCGGAGAGACCGGATGGGCAGCAAGCTGGCTTATTTCTCTAACTAAAACCAAAGCCCTAACTGCAACTTCAGGAGTTGTTACGGTGAATGGGTTGCGATTGAGAAGCGAGCCAAGTTCGGATTCATCTATTTTGAAGGTTTTACAAGAAAACCAAGATGTGACGATTGATTCTCAAAATGGTAATTGGCTTAAAATCTCTGTTGCCGGAATTAATGGATGGGTTTCTAAGGATTTTGTTACTATTAATCAGCAGAAAACTAGCGTAAAGCTACCTAGCAGCAAGGGAATTGTTACGGTGGACCACCTTAATATTCGTACTTCCCCCAGCATTTCCGCAAGTACAATTGGTATGTTAAACACCGGCAACAAAATTAATATTCTCGAAGAAATGAACGGCTGGATTCATTTCTCCTTAGGTACCCAAGCAGGTTGGGTAAGCAGTCAATATATAGAAAAGATAAAGAGCAGCAATGGAAACAAGGAAATTTCAGCAAATCAATCTACACAAAAAGCTACCGGCAGCGTAAATGTAAACTCTTTAAATGTTCGAAGCACTCCTTCCTTAAATGGAAAAATTATAGGTTCCATCTCACAAGGGCAAAGCTTCGCAATAGTGAAAGAGCAAAATAATTGGATTGAAATTAAGCTGAAAAATAATCAAGTCGGGTGGATTGCCGGCTGGTATGTCAATAAATCCACCGCTAATGCTTCTTCTGAAAGCAACCAAAAAGCTATTGTAACGATCCTTTATAATGGAACGAATTTAAGAAGTGATGCGACCACAAATTCAACTATACTTGCTAGGGGAAATGCCGGAGATACGTTTACTATCCTTAATAAGGTAAATGATTGGTATAAAATCCAACTTACAAATGGTGGAATTGCTTTTGTAGCATCGTGGCTAATTTCTTCAAACTATAAGACATCTTCTCCTTCTGTTACCCCGAGTGATAATGCTAGCACTAAAACGGGGAGTGGTATAAAAGGGAAAACCATTATCATCGACCCTGGACATGGAGGGCAGGATAATGGGACAAGCGGTTATAGAGGGACACTGGAAAAAAATCTTACGTTAAGTACGGCAATGAAACTATATCAAAAGCTAAAAAATGCTGGAGCTAATGTTATTTTGACACGAAATGATGATCATTATGTATCATTGCCGGCACGGGTTGGGATATCAGAGAACAATAAGGCAGATGCATTTATTAGTATCCATTTTGATAGTTTAAAGGAAGACCCTAGTGTAACGGGGCATACTACTTATTACTATCATGATAATCAGAGAGCACTTGCTAATGAAATTAATCAAGCAATCTCCTCTCAAACTTCTATTAAAGACAGAGGGGTCCGTTTCGGCGATTTTCATGTTATACGTGAAAATAATATTCCTGCAGTACTTGCAGAATTAGGATATTTAAGTAATCCTAATGAGGAGCTGTTAATTAATACGGAGCAATATCAGGAGCTTGTTACAACTAGTATATATAATGGATTTGTTCGATATTTTAAATAATAAAAGCGCAAGGGCCTTGCTCATCGGCGTACGGATTTTGGAGTCTTAGACTGAGATAAAGGAAACACTGCGAGGAACGAGTCGATGTTGACTTATCGTAGGGAGAAGACGTAGAAATCCGCTAGCCGATAGGCACTGTAGCTAGACAAATCCTATGTACGTTAAGTAATAAATAGACAAAAAAATTCATTTTTTAACTTTAAAATGCAAAGAGAGAATCTGAGTAATCAGATTCTCTCTTTGCTTTCTACTATAATGGTAACAGGACCATCATTGATTAGCTTTACATCCATCATAGCGCCGAACTCCCCTGTCTCTACTTCAACACCATTCTCTTTTAAGCATTCATTAAAATAGTTATAAATGGTTATTGCATGATCAGGTTTTGCCGCATCCATGAAATTAGGTCTTCTTCCTTTCCGACAGTCACCATATAAAGTGAATTGAGAGATGGAAAGAATTTGCCCGCCCACATCGAGCAAGGAGTGATTCATTTTTTCATTTTCATCTTCAAAAACGCGTAAATGGACAATCTTATCTGCAACATACTTAGCATCCTCTATTGTGTCCGAATGAGTAATTCCTACTAAAAGGACGAAACCTTTAGAAATCTCACCTACAATATTTCCATTTACTTCTACACTTGCTTCTTTACTTCTCTGTAATACAACGCGCATTTAACTTACACCTTCTAACTCATAATCCTGCGAACTGCATATATATCATGGATTTGTTTTATTCTCTCTACGACCTTATGAAGATGACTGATATTCTGAATTGCAATAGTCATCGTTATGGTAGCCATTTTATTACGGTCTGAGCGTCCGCTGACAGCAGTAATATTTGTTTTTGTTTCATTTACTGCTTGAAGCACCTCATTTAATAAGCCTCTTCGATCATAGCCTGATATTTCGATATCTACATTATATTCCTTACGATTAGCTGAAGCGGATTCCCATTCCACAGCGATAAGGCGATTTTGTAAATCATCGTCCGTTACATTCGGGCAATCTGCCCTGTGCACCGATACACCGCGACCTTTTGTAATAAAGCCTACAATTTCATCTCCAGGAACAGGATTACAGCATCGTGATAAACGAATTAATAGATTATCAATACCTTTTACCGTTACCCCTGTTTCGTGCTTTTTCTTCTTAACGGGAGGAGCCTTGAGTTCTGTCATAACCTCTTGTACAGCTTCTTCCTGGTCCCTCTTTTTACGCCATTTTTCTGTTAATCTATTGGCAATCTGCAATGCGGTAATACCATTATATCCAACGGCAGCATACATATCTTCCTCTTGGGCAAAATTAAATTTTTCTGCTACCTTCTTCACATTCTCTACAGTTAAAATTTCTTTTAAGTCGAAATCCATATTTTTAATCTCTTTTTCGACTAATTCCTTGCCTTTTATGATATTTTCTTCTTTTTGTTGTTTCTTGAAGAATTGCCTAATTTTATTTTTTGCCTGCGAGGTTTGCGCTAATTTTAGCCAATCCTGACTTGGACCATAGGAATGCTTGGATGTTAGTATTTCAACAATGTCCCCTGTTTTAAGCTTGTAATCAAGAGTCACCATTTTGCCATTGACCTTCGCACCGATCGTCTTGTTGCCGATTTCCGAATGAATTCGATAGGCAAAATCAATAGGAACAGACCCGGAGGCAAGCTCTATGACATCCCCTTTTGGCGTAAAGACAAATACCATATCAGAGAAAAGATCGATTTTCAAGGATTCCATAAATTCCTCTGCATTAGCCGATTCATTCTGGAATTCTAAAATTTCTCTAAACCAAGATAGCTTTTTTTCAAAGGAAGTTTGATTATTAACGGTTTTTCCTTCCTTATAGGCCCAGTGTGCGGCAACCCCATATTCTGAAATACGGTGCATTTCAAAGGTTCTGATCTGCACTTCTAACGGATCGCCCTTCGGACCAATAACTGTCGTATGAAGAGATTGATACATATTAGGCTTTGGCATCGCGATATAATCTTTAAATCTGCCAGGCATTGGCTTCCAGCATGTATGAATAATACCAAGCACTGCATAGCAGTCTTTAATGCTGTTTACCACAATACGTACGGCCAACAGGTCATAAATTTCATTAAATTGTTTATGCTGAAGAACCATTTTCCGGTAGATGGAATAAATATGCTTCGGTCTTCCTGAGATATCCGCTTTAATGGATACATCAGCTAACCGTTCCTTGACCTCTTCTATTACGTCGTCTAAATACTGCTCCCGTTCATCACGTTTTCGTTTCATTAAATTCACAATTCGATAGTATTGTTGGGGATTTAAATATCGAAGGGCAGTATCCTCGAGCTCCCATTTTATTTTGGAAATCCCGAGTCTATGTGCAAGGGGGGCGAAAATTTCCAATGTTTCATTCGCTATTCTTCTCTGTTTTTCAATAGGCAAATGCTTCAAGGTTCTCATATTATGAAGACGGTCGGCAAGCTTAATTAAAATGACACGAATATCCTGCGCCATTGCAACGAACATTTTTCTGTGATTTTCCGCTTGTTGTTCTTCATGAGATTTATATTTTATTTTTCCAAGCTTCGTTACCCCATCTACTAGCATAGCAACTTCATCATTAAATGCATCCTTGAGTTCCTCAAGAGTGACACTTGTATCCTCCACAACATCATGAAGAAATCCGGAAGCCACTGTTGCAGGATCCATCTCTAAATCCGCCAAAATTCCCGCTACCTGGATTGGGTGTATAATATATGGTTCACCCGATTTACGAAACTGATGCTCATGTGCATCCCTTGCAAATTCGTATGCTTTTCGTACGAGCGAAACATGTTCATCGTTTAAATATTCTTTTGTACGATTTATAACATCATCGGCGTTTAATATTTGATCTTTCGCCATAATATAAGCTCACCTTTAAATGAATTTTTGAATGATTGTATTTATTATCGAAAAAAAAACGAATAATGTAAAGTAATTCAATGTGTTTTTTTATGGAAATCACAAAGATTGTCGAAAATATTCATATTTCTGGGATAATTTATAAGAAAAAAACAAGCACCTTGCTTATCGGCGTACGGATTTCGTAGTCAACGATGGAGATAAAGGAAACACAGCGAGGCAGTTCACGAACTATTAAAAATTGCACTATCATTTTCACCGAGTGAAATTCGTAGTTCAATTTCACCGAGTGAAATTCGTAGTTCAATTTCACTTGATGTTGACATATCGTAGGGAGGAGACGGAGAAATCCGCTAGCCAATAGGCGCTAGTGAAATTGGAAGTGTCCATTTCACTTGGAGCTAAACATAAATTAAACTTGTCAAAAATATTTTATATGGTAATAAACCTTTACTTTTCTTCGCTCTTGAAAAAAAGCACTCCAAGAGTGCTTTTTAATATTCCATAAGAGTGAGAATATCATAACCATCTAATTTTTTGCGGCCTTCTAAATAAGATAATTCAATTAGGAATGCGATTCCAGCAACGACCCCGCCAAGCTGTTCCACTAGCTTAATGGTTGCTTCAATGGTTCCACCTGTTGCAAGAAGATCATCTGTGATCAGAACTCTTTGCCCTGGTTTAATCGCATCCTTATGGATAGTTAAGGAATCCTTACCATATTCTAAGCCATAATCCACTTGGATTGTTTCACGAGGAAGCTTGCCGGGTTTTCTAACTGGTGCAAAGCCCACTCCTAGTGCATAGGCAACGGGGCATCCAATAATAAATCCACGTGCTTCTGGTCCGACTACAAGATCGATTTCCTTTTCTTTCGCATATTTTACAATTTCATCTGTTGCAAATCTATATGCATCTCCATTATCCATTAACGTTGTGATATCTTTAAATACGATTCCTTCTTTTGGCCAATCAGGAACAATTGTTACAAACTGCTTTAAATCCATATCTTCTTTTCCTCCTCATGTTCCGCTTTACTGTGCGAAACTCGATCATCAAACCATGATTTTAACTCTTTATAGGATGAATATAAGAGTTCATTTTCAATAGTAAGCTGCTCTTGCTTTTTTTGATAGGTTATTGATTCAACAAAATCCCTCTTCGCTTTCACTGGGTTAAGTGAAATAAGCCCATCCTCTATTGTAACAAAATCTAGATCAAAAAACACCTGTGACATGAAATCTATTGTTTCCCGAGACCATCCTTTAAATGAAGCCAGTTCATCCTTATGCTTATTCAAATTAAAAGGATTTCTCTTCATTAATAGCCCATAAAACCATTTAAAATGTTCTCTAGTTGGAATGGTACTAAAATAATGATTTTGTTTTTGATAGAAATAGCAATAGATACGATTCGGCAATTTATTATTTATAAGGTTCTCCAACATTACTTTCGATGTTGGGAGATCTAGTAATACAATATTACGTTCGTCTATAGAAAAATCCTTCGCCATCTCTTCATCTTTAATATGTTTGATATTGAGATGCGTTAAGTCATACGAAATCTCTTTTAATGTTTGTTGTTCAAAAGTAATAAAAATACTGTTATCTGCAGGAATAAGTGGTATCCATTTATTTAACTGCTTTACTCCGCGAAAATCAAAAAGCTGCCATTCGTTGATTTTCAAATCCTTCAAAAATATTTGCGGTTTTCGTATATTATTCCATTCATTAATAGAAAGCTCTCCCAATACCGAAATTCTTGCTAATGGCGATATTTCTGGATAATAATCTCCCATTCCGAAACCTACGCCATCTAAATTGACATCATCCTTTTCCAAAAGTATTTTTAAATGCTTATTGTCTGCTCCTATTTGCTTTAGTTGTTGGATGGATAAATCCTCGATGATAATTTTCGGTTTCGTATTTCCAGTACCGTATGGAGCAAGTCTATTTAATTCCTCAATAGAATCCAAGCTCACATCTTTAATGGAAATGCTTGCATCAATTTCTGTTACTGGAACTAAATCTTCTTCCGATAAAATATCATTTGCTAATTGGTTCAACCGTGTCCGAAGTACCGGTACATTTTCTAACTCAAGTGTCATTCCTGCTGCCATGGTATGCCCTCCAAAATGAGGTAAAATATCTCGGCATGTAGATAAATTTTGAAACAAATCAAATCCAATAATACTTCTGGCGGATCCCTTTGCCAGTCTTTTCTCAGCATCAAAACTTAGAACAATCGTTGGACGATAATATTTTTCCACTAACCGGGAAGCAACGATTCCAACGACTCCCGGATTCCATCCCTCTTTGCCTATTACGATTACTTTATGCTCACTAAGATCGTATTCAGACTCAATCATAGAGATGGCTTCCTTCGTAATGTCACCTACAATTAATTGTCTTTCTTTATTCATCAAATCAATTTCTTTTGCAATCTCTTTTGCCTCTTGCTCGTCATCGGTCATCAATAAATGAACAGCAGGAGATGCATCATCCAAACGTCCAGGTGCATTTAAACGCGGACCAAGTAAGAACCCTACCGTTTCTTCGTTCGTATCTGCAAGTGATGTATTGGACAATGCATATAATGCACGAATTCCGGGACGTTCTGTACTAGCTAATTTTTTTAGTCCACTCTTCACAATTAGACGATTTTCTCCATGAAGTGGAACTAAATCTGCAACTGTGCCAATCGTAACTACATCTAATAATTCCTCCGGTACTCTATTGTACAAAGCATGTGCTAGCTTAAAAGCTACTCCAACACCTGCTAGCTCTTTAAACGGGTATGCACTATTAGGATGTTTTGGATGGACAATCGCCATTGCATCTGGAAGCTCCGGACCTGGCTCATGATGGTCTGTAATGATTAGGTCAACCCCTAATTCTTTCGCAAGTAAAGCTTCATTCATAGCAGCAATTCCTGTATCAACCGTAATAATTAGCTTATATCCTTCTGAAGCTGCCCAGCGAAAGGCTTGCTCATTCGGACCATATCCTTCGGTAAAGCGGTTAGGAATATAAAAATCAACATTGGCACCTAATTCCCTCAAAGCAGTCATCATTACCGTTGTACTGCTCACACCGTCCGCATCATAGTCACCGTATACAAGAATTTGTTCTTTATTATCAATTGCTCCTTTAATCCTATTAACGGCAATTTCCATGTCAGGAAGAAGATAAGGATCATGGAAAGAAGCATCCTCCAAAAATAAAAAAGACCTCGCTTCCTCTGTCTCAATGATTCCTCTATTTACTAACAATGTGGAGACAAGCGGGCTTATGTTTAATTGTTCTACTAATTTTTCAACTGCTGAGTTCACTGTTTCCCGAACAACCCAGCGTGTTTTTGATTTCAACATAGGTTCACCTCTTAACATTCCTATTATACAATTATTTTTTCTGCCCTGTCATCCAGACATTGAAGAAGATAAAGAAAGAGGGGAAAGGAAAATAATTCCCCTCATTATATAAAAAGAAAAAACAAGCGAATTCGCTTGTTCATTTTAGATATTTTTGTTGAATAAATTCTATTATCTCATTATCTGGCCCATTATAGAAAACTGTCTTCCATCCATTTTTCAGCTCATATGGTCCTTCTAATGGCTCAAAACCTTTGCTTCTAAGCTGTTCTATCCATTCTGTTAATGGATCAATCTGAATCGCAAAATGAATGGAAGCGGGGTTTGTACATTCATTAGAGGAAATGAGTTCCAGTGTAAACCCATTCCCCTCTAAAAAAACAAGTTGTTCCCCTTGAAAAGTAATAAATTGTGAAGGCTCAAGCCCTAAGAAGGACTTGTAAAACTGGATGGATTTTTCTATTTCACGCACCTCAATACCAATATGGTGAATATTCATATCCGTACCTCTTATAATATAAGATTCATATCCCCAAATTCATGCCATAAATATTTTCTATTAATTGCTTCCTGATAAGCATTATACAATAGTTTTTGATCAACAAATGCTGTTAATAAATCGAGATGGCTTGCCTCCGGTTCATGTAATCCGGTGATAAGACCGTCTACTACCTTTAATTTTGTATCAGCATGAATATATAGATTTGTCCAGCCGGTTTGTGAACACAATTTTCCTACCTCATCGGCAACCGTCTCTAGAGTTCTCACAACGGTTGTGCCAACCGCAATAATCCTTCCTCCTTCTTGCTTTGCTTTATCTATCGCTTTTACCGTTTCTTCTGGTACATGGTATTCCTCATAGTTTTCCCTTGGTCCCAAATGCCATTTATCATCTAAAAGATAGCTTAGACCAGTATGAAGCTGGATAAAAGCAATATTAACCCCTTTCTTTTGCAGTCGGAATAACATCTCCCAGCTGAACGCTCTGCCTGCTGATGGCATTTCCACAGATCCGGGTTCCGTTGCAAATACCGTTTGGTAATAATCAAGATCCCATGGCTGTTCGATATATTCATAACGTACAGGCTGACCAATCTGATAAATTTCGTTATATAAATCAGAACAGCATAGATTGAAGTCCAAAGTTACAAATGGCGCTTCAGGGTGTGCATGTGTAATCGTAGCCGTTAGAGAAGGAGTAAATCTAATGGTTGCGCCAATTTGCAGCGTCTCTTCCACCACTAGCGCCTCCCAAATATTTGCACTTTTTCTGTGAGCCAGACGTATTTCTACTTCTTTGCTATTGTTCCCTTGTTCCCAAAATCCTTTAAGCACAGCCGGTACTGTCCGGCTTCCATTTAAAATAATCAAATCGCCCTTCTTTAAGTATTGATCAAGTTGAAAAAATACGGAATGAACTGTTGCCCCACTTTGTTTGTTTAACACCATCATTCGTACATGATCTCTGCGGACACCTCTTCTTTCAGGAGGCATTTTGGCATTTAAATCTTCAGGAAGAGTAAAATTCATCGCTGCAACAGACATTATTTTTCACCCCTATCTACTGTAAACTCTGCCGCACTAATACGTTGCCCGTTAACAGCCTTTGATTCATCCGATGCCAAATAGCCGAATACATGAACAATATCATTTGGATTAATGAGCTCATAATCACAATCGGGTACTGCAAGTGCATGCATTTCTGTATCCATTTCACCTGGATCCACCATATTTACTCGTACTTCGGTTTCACTAACTTCATCCGCCCAAGTTTCCGTTAACCCTTCCAATGCAAACTTCGATATCCCGTATGCACCCCATCCAGCGTAGCCAACATTACCTGCTTCGGAAGTCACATTGATAATACTGCCGGAATTTCGTTTCAGCATCCCAGGAAGGACACGTCTTGTCACTAAGAACGGACCAAATGCATTTACCCTAAGCACCTCAGCAAAATCCTCCTCAGGATAATCCAACAAATATGGCATCGGGCTTGGGCCGAGAATAGACGCATTATTGATAAGAACATCAATTTTCCCAAAATGGTCCTCTGTCATCGCCACAAACCGTTCAACATCTCTTGGAATGGACGCATCCGCCTTAACAGCTAACACTTGGGCTCCAAAGTTTTCGGCTTCTTTTTTTACCTCTAACAGCTTTTCCTCACCTCGTGCGCAAATGGAAAGATCATACCCCTCTTTTGCAAAATACAAAGCAAGAGCCTTTCCTAATCCTTTCGATGCCCCAGAAATCATAACAACCTTAGTCATTTTTACATCCCCCTAATAATACTTTTTAAATTTATTATACTTTTTATACTTAAATGTATAATAAGTATTTTGATTATAATCTATCTTTTTCCAATCAGTCAATTCCTTTTGTTTAAAATTTTTCGACTTCGATCTCCATAAACTTTGCAAACCATTTATTTTTAAATACAATATTATTTGCATTGAAAAAGAAGCTGTATTTCCAAATTTAAAATATGATACATAAAATCCTGCTTGACTAAGCACTTGATGCTAAAAGGATATTCAAATTTGAAAATGGGTCACCAAAGCAGACGAATCGTGCCCCGGTAGTGATAAAAACGGAAGTACGGGCACATTCTGCAACCGATCGTGACCTCGGGAGCGAGATAAACGGCGGGGCAGGCACATTCCACAACCGATCGTGACTGCGATTGCAAGAAAAACGAAGAAGGGATCGCATAAAGGACAATAAATTATACAAAATCGAATAAAAAACTATATCCATCCTCCATTTAAGAAATTAGAAAAAGTCCAGAAAGTCTGTTTTCGAGAAAAAGCACAAAAAAAACCCAAGAATGTTGGCTTTATGCCATTCTTGGGTTTTACTATTTTTAATATTGAGGCTGAAATACCACTTTTCAGTCAGCCCCTTTTGCTATTATTATACTTGTGGTTCATCAGACCACTTGCGTTTTTCTTTTACTGTTTTAATTGGACCTTTTTTCTTCAATTCCTTTTTCTTCAGATCATACCATAGCTGTGCTGCAATGAAGATAGAAGAGTAACAGCCCATAACTAATCCCACAAGCAATGCGATAGAGAAGTTTCTAATCGATTCACTTCCGAAAATGAATAATGCTAGAGCAGTAATAACAACGGTTAGAACGGTATTAATGGAGCGGGTTAATGTTTGCCTGATCCCAGTATTTACAACGTCGGCAATTTCCTCCGCTGTTTTAAGACGTCCTCTAACCTTCAAGTTATCACGGATTCGGTCAAATGTAACAATAGTGTCATTGATAGAGTATCCGACAATCGTTAAAACTGCCGCAATAAAGGTTAAGTCGACCTCCAGTCTCGTGATACTGAAGAAGGCAACGATTAAAAAGGCATCATGCAATAGGGAAACAATCGCTGCTAGCCCCATTCTCCACTCGAATCGAAGCGATACATATATGATAATTCCAATGGCAGCAATGAGAACAGCAATAATAGCATTTTTGGCTAGTTCCTTACCGACCGTTGGTGATACTTTACTTATGTTAGTGGTATTCTTTCCATATTTGTTGTCAAAATAAGATTTTACTTGATCTTCATCATGCTTTGTCATGTCGCCTTTAAATCGAACAACACCTATTTGATTTTTATTGCCGCCTAGTACAACATCCTCTGATTTTAAATGCAGTGCATTTAAATCCGACTTGATTTGCGGTTCTGTTAATGTCTGATTTGCCATTATTTGCAGACGAGTACCACTTGTGAAATCAATGCTTAGATTTAGCCTGAAAATGGCAAGCACAATAATTCCGATAATCGTTAATGCTATTGAGATCGTATAGAATATTTTACGAGTCTTCACAAAATCAAAGCGATCAAAATGAGTTGGCAAGTCATGAGTATCTACATTTTCGGAAAGGCTATGAATGGATTTTTTGTTGACGCCAAACCAACCCGGCTTATTTTTCATAAGATTGCTATTAACCCAGAATCCTAAAAGAATTCTTGCCCCGTACACTGCTGTAAGGAAGCTTAGTAAGATACTGATTATTAACATGGTTGCAAACCCTTTAACAGAGCTTGATCCATATACAAACAGAACTGCAGCAGCTAATATCGTCGTGATATTGGCATCAAAAATCGCGATAAAGGATGATTTATTCCCCGCTTGAAAGGCTGCCTTAATGGACCTTCCAACACGAATCTCTTCCTTAATCCGCTCATAAGTAATAATATTCGCGTCTACGGCCATACCGACCCCGAGAACGAGTGCTGCAATACCTGGCAGGGTTAATACGCCATGAATTAAATAGAAAATTAATAGCGTTAAATAAATATAAATGAACAATGTAACTGTCGCGATAACTCCTGGTAAGCGGTAATAGCCAATCATAAATAGGAAAATAATTAAAATTCCTATAATACCCGCTGTTACAGTTGTTTGAAGAGAATGCTGGCCAAATTTAGCTCCAACAGATGTTGAATATACTTCCTTCATTTTAACAGGTAATGAACCGGCTTTTAATAGAGATGCTAGATTTTGTGCCTCTTCAACCGTAAAATGTCCTGTGATTTGCACATTGTCTGTATTTAATTCACTTTCCACATTCGGATTAGAAAGGAATCTTGGATTTTTCTTGCCCACTTCTGCTTTGTAGGAATCCTTTCCTTCCTGGAAATCCATCCAAATAATCAATTGGTTATTAGGGTACATTCCCGCAATTTTCTTTGTTACATCTTTAAACTTATTGCGGTCCTTCACTTTCAAAACAATATCAGGATTTCCATTTTGATCAAATGATTGCTTAGCAGAACCCTCTACTAAATCTGTTCCATCCATCATTTTTTTGTCATTTACATCCCGAAAGGATATATTTGCTTCGGTAGAGAGCATTTTCCGTGCTTCAGCCTGATCCTTAACACCCGCCAGCTGAACACGAATCCTGTCTTTTCCTTCAATTTGAATGCTTGGTTCATTAACACCTAACGCATTTATACGTTTATCAAGTGCCTTTACCGTATTATTCAATACATCTTTCGTAATTTTCTGCCCTTTTATTGCAGGTTCCACCTTGTATAAAACTTCAAACCCGCCTTGTAGGTCGAGGCCAAGATTGATTTTTTTGACAATATTGTCAGTGGTTCCTCCCATTAGTCCTGCAAACAATAGGACAATCAAAAAAAAGGCAATGATGCGACTTCTTTTAACCATTATGTAAATCCTCCCAGCAAAATAAAAAAGCTATAAAATATTACTTTTACATTAATAAGTGCAATTTTTTAACAGTTACTAATCATTATGAAGTAGAAAAAAAAAAGTGTCAATTTTTCTTTTAATCATTCGTTTTATCATTAGGTTTTAACAGCTCTTGCAATTCATCACTATTAAGTTCTGCAAACCAGTTGGGAGACTTAAAAGCTTCAATGGTAGCATAATTCATATAATCTCCAGCTTTAATAGATAGAACGTCTGAAACTAATTCATGTAAATGGACTTCCGTTTTCGGCTTTTTCCATTTTTTCCTTGTAAGGTAGTTCCATAATTCTTGAGCTTCAACTTTTCCGTACCCAATTAGCAATAATTCTTCCGCCTTGCTTTTAAGTGCAGGCTGCAGCTGCTCCCAATAATCATCATATGGATGTATCTTATCCAACCCTTTTTCCCCCTTCATAATGAACTTGTCATGCTTTGTCCATCATGCAGCATATACATTTAATTGTATATGAAATTACCGATTTTGAGAAGGTAGGTTATAAACATGTCAAAGTTTCTCAAGGGAACGATGATTTTATTGGCTGCAGGACTTTTTACAAGAGTCTTAGGGTTTATAAATCGGATTGTAATTGCTCGCTTCATCGGAGAAGAAGGTGTTGGTTTGTATATGATGGCATTCCCAACACTTATGCTTGTTATCACCATTACACAGATCGGATTGCCTGTTGCGATTTCCAAATGTGTTGCGGAGGCAGATGCAGTTGGAGACCGCCAAAAAATTAAAAAGATACTAGTCGTATCTTTATCCATCACAATCTTATTATCTTTCATTTTCACACCAGGTTTAATATTATTAGCTCCTTATCTTACAAAGACCTTATTTACGGATCCAAGAATCTACTATCCTCTAGTTGCAATTACACCAATCATTCCAATTGTTGCTGTATCAGCCGTGCTGCGAGGATATTTTCAAGGTAAGCAAAACATGAAGCCATTCGCAATTTCTCAAATGATTGAGCAAGTCGTGAGAATTTTTTTAATCGCACTATTAGCAAAAGCATTTCTACCTTATGGTATAGAATATGCAGCCGCTGGGGTCATGTTTGCATCTATTTTAGGAGAATTAATTTCCTTATTGTATATGTTTGCAATGTTTAAATTGAAAAAGAAATTTAAAGTCAGAAGAAATTTCTTTAAGGTGGTCAAATCAGGAAAAGACGCTTTTAATGAGCTTATGAGAGTGGCTCTTCCGTCACTAGGGAGCCGATTAATTGGAAATATATCTTGGTTTTTAGAACCGATCATTGTAGCAAATAGCTTAGCGCTTGCTGGAGTGACAGCAAGTTTAGCGACAAAGCAATACGGACTCTTGACCGGCTTTGCTCTTCCATTAATGATGCTGCCTTCATTTGTCACAAATTCCTTATCTACCGCACTCGTGCCTGCTATTAGTGAGGCAAACATCAAAAGGAACAGTCTATTGGTGGAACATCGTCTTCAGCAAGCACTTAGGTTTTCTTTACTAGCAGGAGGCTTATCCGTTATTATTTTGTACGTTTTTGCGGATCCATTAATGACACTTATGTATGGCTCGAAAAATGGATCACAATTCGTCAAATTAATGGCGCCATTTTTTTTGCTACAGTATTATCAGGGACCATTACAGGCAGCATTACAAGCCATGGATTTGGCTAGGGCCGCCATGATCAATAGTTTAATTGGAGCCATCGTGAAACTTGCGGTTATCTTTGCGCTTGCCTCTCAGCCGGAGTTTGGGATAAATGGGGCAGCATTAGGAATTGTTACGAGTATGCTTTTAGTAACACTACTTCATTTTGCAACCATATTAAAGAAGATACCATTTACCATTTATGTGTCAGAATATGTGAAATTTGCTGCAGTAACCATCGTAGCAGGAGTGTTTGGGTTTTGGTGCTTTGATCATTTCTTTTCCAATCAAATATTAATCCTTCGTCTAATAATTTGTATAATATCTACTTCTCTTTTATATGTATTATTATTAATCATGACAAAGCTTTTGAAAAAATCCGATTTACAAATGATACCAATAATTAATAAATTTATTTAGAGAGAGTGGTCCATAGACACACTCTCATTCTCTTTCATCAATTAAATCAATATAAAATTGACCATCTTGAAAGCTGCAAAGGGAAATATCATTTATATTTGGATATCCTCGTTTTCTAAGCTCCCTTCTTAGCCACATTTCACTCTTTTCGGTCTTCTGTAAGTTTTCTTGGATGATTTGTCCATCCATGATAAGGGGCTGAGTGAATGTGTTTACTTTTTTCTTTTTCTTATCTTTTTTTATAATAGATAATTCTCCAGATGTTTCAAGAATCGCAAATTCTACATCAGCAATATTATTGATATCCTTCGTTCTTAATTGGGTAAGTAAATCATCAAAGTTATAACGAATTTTCCGCATTGCATTTTCATCTATTTTTCCTTTATTAATAACAATGGTCGGAGATCCGTCTACTATTTTTCTAAACCTGGAGCTTTTTAATGATATAAAAGCAAGAACCGTCTGGATTACTAACAAAATAATCATTGGCATGAGAGTATGAGAAATAGGAGATTTGAAATTTTCAATAGCAATTGCCGCCATCTCACCCATCATAATAAATACAACTAAATCTAAAACACTTAGTTCACCAATTTCCCTTTTTCCCATTAAGCGAAAGATCACAAGGATACTGGCATAGAGCAGTAACGTCCGCAAAATAATTACAATATAATCTGGCAT
The DNA here is from genome assembly GCF_018343615.1 of Bacillus sp. FJAT-49736. Taxonomy (GTDB): domain Bacteria; phylum Bacillota; class Bacilli; order Bacillales; family Bacillaceae_C; genus Margalitia. The sequence continues at coordinate 1,950,851 of NZ_JAGYPI010000001.1, forward strand.
CCTTATTCCCTCCTGTAAATGACACTTTAATAGTTAGTATGTACAATACGGGGATAAAAATGATTTGGTAATAGTTGTTAGATTTTTTCTTAATGATATTTGTCCAAATTTTTGATTCTAAATTTCAAGCTTAAGAATATGCTTGTACTAGATAATAAAAAGTTTTAATGGAGGGAGTGAGGAAAAATAGAAACGAAAAAAATCGGTACCAGTGTATTGTACGGTGTACTAGTTATCTTTGTATTGATCACATTTTCAAGTTTAATTTTTTCTTTTATTTTGCGATATACCAACATACAAGAGCATTCCATTAAACTAATTGTTACCATTATTTCCTTTATTGCATTATTTGCAGGCGGTTTTGTTTGCGGTGGTAAGGGAAAGGAGAAAGGTTGGCTGCTTGGAAGCTTAACGGGAATTCTTTACACTTTTATTATTTTTCTTTCTCAATATTTAGGATATGGAAACGTCTTTACTTTTGATCAAACCATTTATCATATTTGCTATATCCTTACAGCCATGATGGGCGGTGTTTTAGGAGTAAATATGTTATCTGGAAAATCAAAATACGTATAATAAAATAGGATCCTTTTAGATTAAAATATTCCTATCGTGCATCTATATTTAAGAAAAAATGCCTAAAAAAAGAGAAGCTATTCAGCTTCTCTCTTTTTTTTAAATAATTATTCCCCGATTGGCTCAGGCTTTTTAGCAGATTCAACCACTTCGCGAATAGCCGAACGGTCATATGTAAGACGGCTTCCATCTCCACATTTAATAACGATTTTGCTGTCGTCTAGAGAGTCAATAATGCCGTGTAATCCACCAATTGTAACAATTTTATCGCCCTTCGAAAGACTATTTTGCATATTTTGGATGTTTCTTTGACGCTTTTGATTTGGCCTAATCAATAAGAAATAAAACAAAATAATCATAAGGACAATCGGGAGTATTTGAGCATATGCCATGTTTTTTCCTCCTTTCCGTTAGATATCTATTAGAAGTTTTTCGCATCTGGACGGTTAAATCCGTACTGCTCAAAAAATTCTTCTCGAAAATCTCCAAGCCTGTCTTCCATAATAGCTTGTCTAACCTTCTTCATTAATTGTAACAGAAAATAGAGATTATGGTAAGAAGTAAGTCTAATTCCAAATGTTTCATCACATTTTATCAAATGACGAATGTAAGCACGTGTATAATTTCGACATGCATAGCAGTCACAGTTCTTATCTAGAGGACTGAAATCTTTAGCATATTTCGCATTTTTGACAACTAATCGACCTTCACTTGTCATTACCGTACCATTTCTAGCGATCCGTGTAGGCAGTACACAGTCAAACATATCAATTCCTCTTATCGCGCCGTCGATTAAAGAATCAGGGGAACCAACTCCCATTAAATAACGCGGCTTATTTGAAGGAAGCAGTGGGGTAGTAAATTCAAGCACCCGGTTCATAACATCCTTAGGTTCGCCTACGGAAAGGCCGCCAACTGCATAGCCTGGGAAATCTAATGATATAAGATCGTTCGCGCTTAAACGCCTTAAATCCTCAAACTCTCCTCCTTGTACAATACCAAAGAGACCTTGATCTTGTGGCCGACTATGAGACTTTAAGCATCTTTCTGCCCATCTTGAGGTTCTTTCTACAGACTTTTTCATGTAATCATAAGTAGCAGGATATGGAGGACATTCATCAAATGCCATCATAATATCTGATCCTAAAGCATTTTGAATTTCCATTGATTTTTCTGGAGATAAAAATAATTTATCTCCATTTAAATGGTTACGAAAGTGCACGCCTTCCTCTTCAATCTTCCGAAAATCACTTAAACTAAATACTTGAAAACCGCCAGAATCTGTTAAAATTGCTTGATCCCAATTCATAAACTTATGAAGTCCGCCAGCTTCACGTACAATATCATGCCCTGGACGTAGCCACAAATGGTATGTATTACTCAAAATAACTCCAGAGCCTATTTCCTTTAATTCCTCCGGAGACATTGTTTTTACTGTCGCTAATGTTCCTACCGGCATAAACATTGGTGTATCAAATGAGCCATGCGGCGTATGTATCTTGCCAAGACGTGCCCCTGTCTGCTTGCACGTCTTGATTAATTCGTATTTTATAGCTGTCAAATGTAAAAGCTCCTTCCTAGTCCATCACTAAAGGCCCTTTCTTAAACTATGTTGTTTTGAAACGAGACCTATTATAACCATAATTTTGGTAAAATAATCCTTTATGAAAAGATGGTCTAAGTCCCGTTTATGCAAGCAACAAGATTTAAGAAAACAGCCTATACTTAAATAATAAGCATTGCATCACCAAAACTGAAAAAGCGGTACTTTTCCGCAACAGCTGTTTCGTATGCATGGAGAACATGTTCTCTTCCAGCCAACGCACTGACAAGCATGATTAATGTCGATTTTGGTAAATGAAAATTAGTAATCATCCCATCAATTCCTTTAAATTCATAACCTGGATAGATAAAAATGTCTGTCCATCCATTTTGGGCAACTATTTCTCCATTATGCACTGAAGCAATGGTTTCCAATGTTCTTGTGGAGGTTGTACCAACTGAAATAATTCTTCCTCCTTGTTTTCGCACTTGGTTAATTACATCAGCTGTTTCCTTCGTTACTTGATAATATTCAGCATGCATATCATGATTCTCAATATCTTCCACATTTACTGGCCGAAAAGTTCCAAGCCCAACATGCAAAGTAATAAATACAACTTGTACACCCATATTTTTTATTTCATCAAGAAGTTCGTGAGTAAAATGGAGTCCTGCCGTTGGAGCTGCAGCGGAACCCCTTTCCTTTGCATATACTGTTTGATAGCGATCACTATCTTCCAGCTTCTCTTTAATATATGGAGGTAAAGGCATTTCTCCCAATGCTTCCAATACTTCATAGAAAATGCCTTCGAATTCAAATTGTAATACTCTTCCGCCATGTTCCTCTTCTTTAATACAGTGAGCAATAAGTCTTCCATCACCAAAAACTAATTTTGTCCCAACCTTTACACGTTTTGCTGGTTTAACAAGTGTTTCCCAATTATTATCCTCCAGCTGTTTTAATAATAAAACCTCAATATGTGCACCTGTATCCTCTTTTACTCCAAACAATCTAGCAGGAAGAACTTTCGTATCATTTAAGACAAGGCAATCACCTTTCTTTAAATAATCGGTGATGTTCTTAAAGACAGTATGCTCTATTGCGCCACTTTGTTTGTTTAATACCATTAACCGGCTTTCAGACCGATTTTTCAACGGGGTTTGTGCAATTAATTCTTCTGGTAAATGAAAATCAAATATGTCAACTTTCAATGATGTCACCTTCGTTTTTTAAATTCGTTTTTTTAATTAAGACAGGCTATTTTCGCATAGATTGTTGTTCTTCGTATACTGTTATAAATCCTAAAGTTGAAATAGCTTGGGTCAACTTTTCGTAAGAACATGTGCGAAAATTGCCTAGAAACTTTTACGAAAAGTACCTTATTCATTTAAATCGTTGGTATTTCCATGTGGAAATGCTCATAGACAAGTCTTGTGACAATCCTGCCTCTCGGAGTTCTTTGCAAAAAGCCAATTTGCAGCAAATATGGTTCGTATACATCTTCAATCGTGTCCGGCTCTTCTCCGATACTTGCAGCAATTGTTTCTAATCCAACAGGACCACCTTTAAATTTATCTATTATGCCTTTTAACAGTTTATGATCTATATGATCCAGCCCCAAACGGTCCACTTGTAATCGTTCCAATGCTATTTCGGCCAGTTCAATCGTAATTTTGCCATCTCCTTGGACTTGGGCATAATCACGAACCCTTCGTAAAAGCCGATTAGCGATTCTCGGTGTTCCCCTCGACCTTCTGGCAATTTCCACGGCACCTTCCACATCAATATCAGTATGGAGAATTTCTGACGTTCTTAAAACTATATTAGCAAGCTGACTTTCGGAATAATATTCCAACCTACTCAGAACACCAAAGCGATCTCGGAGCGGTGCAGAAATTGCACCTTGTCTGGTTGTTGCACCAACAAGTGTAAATGGAGGCAATTCTAAGCGAACAGACCGAGCACTTGGCCCCTTACCAATCACAATATCTAAGCAAAAGTCTTCCATAGCCGGGTATAAGATTTCTTCAATCGCTCTCGGTAGCCGGTGAATTTCATCGATAAATAAGACTTCCCCAGGATCAAGTGCTGTTAATATAGCAGCTAAATCTCCGGGACGCTCTATTGCCGGGCCAGATGTAGTGCGAATACTTACTCCCATTTCATTCGCGATAACTGCAGCAAGTGTTGTTTTTCCTAAACCTGGTGGTCCATAAAGTAATACGTGGTCTAGTGTCTCTTTCCTTTGCTTTGCAGCTTCAATAAAAATCGATAAATTACTTTTCACTTTATCTTGCCCGATATATTGGGATAAAAATTGTGGCCTTAAGCTTTGTTCGAAAGACAGGTCCTGCATATTTGCATCCCCTGAAACTACCCTTTCCACTTTTCGCCCTCCTTCCTATTTCATTAATTTTTTCAGTGCTAATTTTATATATTGATCCGTTGTTAACTTTTCTTGCTGCAATTCCTTTGAGACTTTCTTAATTTCTTTATCTGAATATCCTAACGCCTTTAATGCCAAAATGGCCTCATCTAAAGACTCCGTATCATTTTCTTGATTGCCTATATTACCTTCATTGAACAGATTTGGAAAATAGTCCGGAACAATATCTTGTAGCTTTCCTTTTAAATCAAGAATCATTTGCCGAGCTGTTTTCTTTCCTACCCCCGGAAATTTTATCAAAAATGCTTCATTTTCATTTTCAATTGCCTGAATGACTTGAGTGGGTTCTCCATAAGCAAGAATAGCCAGTGCTCCTTTGGGACCAATTCCTGATACTCCTAACAATTTCTTAAATAATGTCCGCTCCTCCCGAAGTTGGAAGCCATATAAAGCAATAATATCTTCCCTTACATGCTGATATGTATAGATTTTCGTCGTTTGTCCGAAAAGCGGTGAAAAGGTAAACGGATTAGGCGTTGAAATTTGATAGCCAATCCCCCCATTTTCAATCACAATATACTCTGGACAAACATACTCAATCGTTCCTTTTATAAACTCATACAATCTTTTTCTCTCCTCTAAAATCCCAGTGCATGTATAAACTAAATCTTAGAAAGGATTATACATGCTATTCTTCATTGTAACATATCAGCTTGTTTATTTGGTAGATTACAAAACATAAGAAAAAACCGGTATTTACCGGCCTCATTGTTCTTGCTTCGATATTGAGTAACGTTTTAACGTTTCTATTACATTCGTAAAGTCCTCTTTTGATTTTATAGGGATACCTTTCAATAGCTCTTCCTGCTTTTTACCCTCCAATTTTTTCATATCAATTTGAAAAAAGGACTGTATTATATCTGCTTTATTAGGTTTCCCGTTAAATATGCTGAGCGTCCCATCATCCGATAATCCAAAGTATCCATTTGATTTGAGTAATGGGGAAATGTCATCGACTTTCTTTTGAAAAACCAATTGATCGTCATCCATTTCAACTAGCTGCCAGCTTTTATACTTATTCATATATACTTTATTAGATAATCGTTTTTCATGGAGAATTTCTTCACTTACCTCCCCATCCATAAAAACTCTTTCTAAAATAATCGTTTTTTGTCCTTTAGATAGGACTTGGGCAGAAGGTTTTGTCATCATCATTTTATTTGTATTTAAAGGATCCTTATGTGATTGCGGTAAAGTATAAAGGTTTGCTCCAAAGAAAAGCGCCGCCATCAATATCGTTCGTACAACAATTGTCATAGTTGTCACCTCTACAATCCAAATATACTTGTTTATAGTGTGACCTTTTTTTAGATTAATATCCTTTAAACATAGGAAAAATCGATGTAACTGCTTTATAGGATAACCAATTTCAAAAAAACACACAAAAAAAAAGAATAGGTAAGGATAAACCTTATCTATTCACTAAATTTATTATCGTGTGGAAGTTTTATCCTTATAGCTTTCAAACATTTTATCGGCATCCAGCTTAACTAAATCCTTTGGTCCCCCATTACGTAATTCATTATCTAATTGTCTTACACGATAATAGGTCCCTATATTTGTCGCTACTACGTAATTTCTGTTATTTAGATATGGAAGAACCGCATTTTCAACGGATCGTTTCGTCGCCTGATCCTTGTTTTCATCTTTTAAGGCAACCGCAATTAAAACCCTTTTTCCATCAATAATCGTTCTGGCGTCCGTTACATTTGGGACGGAAGCAGCAGTATTAGAGATCGCCTCTGATAGCCTTCCTTCATAGCCATTGTAATACGATGGTCGTGCTTTGCTGTTTCTCGTATTAAATTGACCATGATAATTTATATCGCGCAAATGTCTCTCTTTATTTACCGTCGTATTGTTCGTGTCAAATTGAGTCATCGGCGAACCTAGATGAGGACCATAATCATCCGGATAACCTGATGGAAGAAACCGATTATTATTTTTGACATAATCTACATTACCTGTTGAGTAATCCATCAATTCCGTTAATGGTCCATCATGGTCGACAATGCTTTGATCATTCGTAGAATACCCGACAGGCTGGAATCTGTTCACGTTTCGATCATTCACTGCATTTTTATCCTGAGCACAAGCGGTCAAACCGCAAATCAATAATGCTGATATAGGCGCAACAAATAATTTTTTTTGCAAACCAGAACTCCCCCTCCTCTTAGGTAGAGCAAGTACATGCTCTTTTTTAGTTTGTGAGTCGGGGCCTTGCATCATTACACAGAAATTCTGGCATACTTACCAATTTACTGATATTTTATATGCTTCATTACTTCTTCTACAAACTTTTCTCGTTGTTTGAACTCCCAAAAGGTAATTTCGGTTAAAAAGGAGGACAGTCCTCTTCTTTCCTCATATTTTAGAAAATAGTTCCACTCCCTCAATAGGTCGGTTGGAAAAATTAAAGCACTTAAGAATGCTTTATCATTTTTATATACTTTCAATTCCCTATGCATAAATAATTTTTCCAAGGACCAATCAAGATGGGGTAAAATTCTATTACAAAATTGTAAGTCGTCGATCGATGCGGGGGCAATTTTCGCCAAATCAAAATCGATTAAATATAAACCCTTATTGCTTAAGATAAAATTATGATGAGCAACATCCCCATGAATAATGCAATGGGGCTTTTGCAAAAAGTATGCTTTATTTTTTTCCATGTATTCGATGGACCATTCTGACCAATCTATAAAGGAATAATAATATTTGTTTGGAAGCCACTTTGAAAGATATTTTTTATTTTCTTTAAATTCATTTAGTCTATGCTTCCATTTTTTTATTTGATTAAATTCATGCAAATCTTTATCCAATTCATTGGTGAATTTTCCGGTAACTTCATGGAACTTTTTTAAAAGCTGCAATGCCATATTTTGATGCTCATGTCTTTGGTAAGTAAATTTCTTCCCGTCCGTATTATTTTCCAAATACTCAATTAACCCATATATTTTTTGATTTATTTTTATATGCTTTTCCAAATGTATAGGATGAAATTGATACGTATGATTAAAATTATTGGAAAGCAAGAGTTCTGTCAGTTTTATTTGAGCAGATAATTTCGATGAACTCGAGAATTCTTTCAAGATCCATTTCTTTTTATCAGTATGACAAAGCCATACCCCATCTTTAATGGATGTTATTTTTATAAATTTCTCACCAGTTATTTGCGATAAATAACGAAGGAGACGCTGACCTCCGTCTCCTTCGTTTCCTTTTTTAGCAATCTTCACAGTCATCATCTTGCCTTGGTGTAGGGTAGCTACTCTGCATTGGTGGAAATGCCGTGCCGTAAGGGTTGTATCCGCCTTGCATTCCATATCCATATTGGCTATATTGTCCATAAGGATGATGCTGATATCCATAAGGATATTGGCCATATGGGTATGCTCCACCCATTTGTCCACCAGGATATTGACCACCCATGTATTGTCCACCTGGATAATGCATCCCTGGATACTGCATACCTGGATACTGCATACCTGGATATTGACCTTGCTGGTATTGAGTTATCGGATATTGCCCTGTTTGGCCGAAATTGCCAGGCATTTGTCCTCCTTGAACGGAAAGCTGACCTGGAATATTTTGACGCCCAGGAATTTCAAATCCTTGTTGGATCACATTTGTTGTTGTATATTGAGGTTGCTGATATCCATGGTATGGTGCATATCCATCTACCTGATAACCTCCATGAGTATACATCTGCATAGAGGAGGAAGATGATTCATCTTCATAATGTCCCCAATGCTCATACTGAGGCATAGTAGGCATCATCATTTCCGTGCCGGCAACCGGCATATTGTAAACGGGCATTTGGTGCATGTACGGATTTTGGTAAGCATATGGATTAGGACCGCATCCACAATCAGGCATAGGCATCATATAAGTTGGATACATTTCATAACACTCCCCTTGAACTGGCATAATAGGCGGATATTCCATTTCTTTTTCTATTACAGGCTGTTGTTGAACTGGTTGTTGAGTTTGGATTTGTGCCATATTCGTCATATAATAATTATTTATATCGATTTCGGGAATGACTGGTTGAGGCATTTTTGGAGTATATATTTCTTTATGAACGATGGTTTCTTTTTTTGGAACTTCCTTGATGATCTCCTTTTGAACAGGCAAGGTTGGCTGTGGCTGCTGTGCAAATGGATGAACTGCTTGCGGAACTTCTTTTTTCACATATCCTGGATTTCCTGGATTCCCCGGATTCCCTACATGTTTTACTACCGATCCTCCTGCAGTTGGTACTTTTACTTTCATTCCCGGCATGATCATATCCGGATTGGAAAGTTGAGAATTCATTTTCTTTAGCTCTTCAAAATCCACGCCATATTTTTTGGCAATTTTCCAGAGTGTATCGCCTTTTTGTACTATATGGATCTTCACTCATTTCCCCTCCTCAGGCATAAGTCCATATATCGTATGTGAAAATAGGCAAAATGCTAATAATCTTCACAAAAATTTATGATGGATTTCAAGAAAATATGCCTTCTCATAGCAAGAAGGCATCCAGGTGAATCTATTTATTTTTTCATCAAATGGCCTATCTTTGCAGCATTCGATTTAACGCTAAAATAGCAAATTTCGAGGTTTCTTCATCAACCGTGATTTGATTTATCGGCTGCCCACCCACAATACTCTCTAAATTCCAAAGCAAATGCGGAAGGTCAATGCGATTCATCGTTAAGCATGGACACATATGTGGATTTAATGAAAGGATATGTTTATCCTCATGCTTTTGGATTAATCGATTCACTAAATTCATTTCTGTCCCTATAGCCCATTCTGTTCCCGGTTCACTTTTCGCAATCGTATCTATAATATATTTTGTGGAACCATTATAATCGGATAATTCTACAACTTCCCGACTGCATTCAGGATGAACTATGATTTTCATATTCGGATATTTTTCTCGTACAAATTGTATATTTTGAACCGTAAATTTCTCGTGTACAGAGCAATGTCCTTTCCAAAGAATAACCTTAATTTCCTCAATAGTCCCATCAAACACTAACTCATTTTGTATTGGGTCCCATACTGCCATTTTCTCTAGAGGAATCCCGATATCAAAAGCGGTATTTCTTCCTAAGTGCTGATCCGGTAAAAAAAGTATTTTTTCTTTTTGTTCAAATGCCCATTTAATCATGGAATGTGCATTAGAGCTTGTGACCGTAGCCCCTCCATTTTTACCAACAAATGCTTTAATTGCAGCGGTTGAATTGACATAAGTTAATGGAAGAATAGTATCACCAAAGAGCTCTTGCAGTTTCTCCCAAGCTCTTTCCGTTTGAAATATGTCTGCCATGTCTGCCATTGAACAGCCTGCTCTCATATCTGGCAAATAAACCTTTTGATTATCACCTGTCAAAATATCTGCAGTTTCTGCCATAAAATGCACTCCGCAAAAAACGATATATTCCGCCTTCTTATTACTTGCGGAAACCTGTGCAAGCTGTAAAGAATCTCCGGTTGTATCTGCAAACTGAACAATCTCATCCTTTTGATAATGATGGACAGGTAGGAAGAGCCTATCACCTAAGTGATCCCTTATCTCCAACACTCTTGCTTCCATTTCCTTTCTATCCATCGCAAGGAATTGCTCAGGAATTAATGACTTATTTTCCTGCTCTAAAAATTGTAAAATACCCATTATGAATCAACCCCTTTTATTAGTATTTGATTAACACTTTTGCGCTTATATCAAATGCTTCAACAGAGTGAGTTAAGCTTCCCAAGGAAATATACTGTACACCGGATTCTGCATATTCCCGCACATTTTTGGAGGTAATATTTCCTGATGCCTCTGTAATGATCCTATCTGGAACCTCCAGCAGCCATTCTGATATTTCATGTGGAGATCGGTTATCAAACATGATTATATCGGCACCTGCCTCTATTGCTTCTAGCAGCTGTTCTTTTGTTTCAATTTCCACTTCTACCTTTACCATATGGCCTAATCCAGCTTTTACCTTGGATATTGCTTGTGTAATAGATCCAGCAAATGCAATGTGATTGTCTTTGATTAAAACAGCATCATATAATCCATTTCGATGATTTGCTCCTCCGCCTACTCTTACCGAATATTTGTCCAGCACACGTAGACCGGGCATGGTCTTTCTTGTATCACATATTTTCGTATTGGTTCCTTCGATTAGATTCATAATATTGGCCGTCTTAGTAGCGATGCCACTCATCCTTTGAATTAAGTTTAAGATAACTCTTTCTCCTTTTAATAAATGGACAACTGCTCCTTTTGCAATTGCAATTATCTGGCCTTTTTCAATATTCGTTCCGTCCTGTACCATTATTTGAACCTGAATATTATGATCTAACAAATGGAAACCCTCTCGTATGATCCATTCGCCGCAAAATACTCCTGATTGCTTTGCAACAAAAGACAATTCGCCCATATTTTCAGATGAAAAAATGAGTTCACTCGTTAAATCCCGATCTCCAATATCCTCCAAATAAAAATCATTAAGCATGGACCGCAATTTGATGATATTCATTTTGATATCTCCTTATAAAAATTTGATTCATGGTTTGAATAATATGCTGTTCCTGCATGCTTTCCTCTTTATTGGGAAAGTCTTTGCGAATATGTCCCCCACGGCTTTCCTTTCTTAAAAGAGCTGATTTTACAATTGTTTTTGCCGTAATAAGCATAAAAATGATTTCGGTTTCCTTCATTGACAATTCATTAAAATGAATAAGATTAGTTTCATATTGCTCCAGCCATTGATAAAATTCTAATAGCTTATCACCAGTCCGCATAATACCGGCGCATTCCATCATTTTTTCCTGTATTTCTTCCTTTGCAGGCAATTTAATGCTTTGTTGCTCTGTAATTGGATTCTCAACGGGATAGCTTATCTTCGTTACTGAATCTGTTAAATTATTAAAATAATTAGCTAGTTTTCTTCCAAAATATAAACCTTCCAGCAATGAATTACTTGCCAAACGATTAGCGCCATGAACACCACTGCAAGCCGTTTCCCCAACAGCATATAATCCTTCTACAGTTGTTCTTGCTAATGAATCAATTACAATACCTCCCATAAGAAAATGACAGCCGGGTGCTACAGGAATTTTCCCTTCCGCAATGGAAACTCCATTTTTCTCACATAAAGCGGTAATAGTCGGGAACTTTTCTTTAAAATGCTCAATCATTGTAATATCCAAATATACTTTTTTTCCGCTTTGTAATTGCATAAATATCTGTTCTGCCACCACATGTCTTGGTGCAAGATCGAGACTAGGATGTATCCCCTCCATTATTTTTTCATTAGAGTCATTCATCAATATGGCTCCTTCCCCTCTAACAGCCTCAGAGATAAGACCATATGTCTTCCCATTTACATATAAAAGTGTTGGATGAAATTGAATGAATTCCATGTCCGCTATCTCCGCTCCAGCATTAAAAGCTAATGCTATGCCATCGCCTGTTATGGAAGATGCATTGGATGAATATGGATATAAACCGCCCACACCACCAACGGCAAGAACCACATGTCTAGAATAATAGCGCCGAATTTGATTTTCGGGAGTTTTGGTTTTTACCCCTATACACCTATTCGATTGCGGGTCCAAGATAATTTCATATACAAACTCATTTTCGGTTATTTTCACATTAGAGGGCATATTCATAAAGAAATAGTCCATCAGGTTTTTCCCTGTGGCATCCCCCCCACTATGGACAATTCTTTTTCGACTATGAGCTCCTTCTTTTCCAAGACAAACCTCCCCCTTTTCATTCATGTCAAAGGTAAAGCCGGATTGTTGAAGCTCAAAAATCAGCTCCGGAGCAGATTTTACAAGCTGTAGTACTTCTCTATTGTTATGAAAATAACAGCCAGCCTCCAAAGTATCCTTATAATGCAGTTGAAAATGATCGTCATAGGAAAGCGCTGCTGCGACCCCTCCTTGTGCTAAGTAAGAGTTGCTGTTCCATTTGGTTGACTTTGTGATAATCATCACATGAAACTGCTTAGATAAATGATGGGCTAATTGCAACGCAGCAATACCACTACCAACAATTAGAATATCTATTTTTTCCATAAAATACATCCTCCTGTTTTAACAGGTGTCTTGACACATATATTTACATATTATTAGACTGAAAGCAAGAGATTTTTTTAGGAGGAATAACATGTTATATTTCGATTATGCAGCTACTACACCGATGGATGAGGAAGTATTAAGCGTTTATGGAGAAATTGCAAAAAATATTTACGGTAATACGAGCAGTCTTCACAATATAGGTGCTAATGCGGAGCAAGTGCTGGACAAATGCAGAACAAGCCTTGCCAACATGCTTCAAGTCCATAGACAAGGTATCTATTTTACATCGGGCGGCACAGAAGGTAATCTATTGTCCATTATCTCTCTTGCTAAAAGCAGTTCAAAAAAGGGTAAGCATATTATAACTTCTATTGGTGAGCATGCATCCGTTCATTCTGCTATTAAGTTTCTTAAAATGGACGGCTTTGAAATTAGTTGTATCCCCTATACACCTGATGGGATCATTGATATTCAAGCATTAAAAGCGGAAATCAGACCCGATACAATATTAATCACTATCCAACACGTGAATTCTGAGCTTGGTACCATTCAGCCAATTCGAGACATTTCGGCAATTACTCGCGAAAGAAATATTCTTTTTCATTGTGATTGTGTGCAATCCTTTGGGAAAATTAATATTGCTGAGATTAGTCCACTTATCGACAGCTTGACTATTTCGAGTCATAAGATTTATGGACCAAAAGGAGTTGGTGCGGTTTATGTGAATCCAAAGCTGCACATTGTACCTGTTTTTCCAGGGTTTCATCATGAAAATGGCTTTAGAGGGGGAACGGTAAATGTACCTGGAATTGCTGCATTTATTTTTGCTGCCCAAAAAATTCAAACCGAAAATAAACAAAAAACGTATGAGAAGCTTCGTGATATATTTTTATACAAATTAAACAGCCACCCAGATCGTTTCGAAATATTTCAAGCGAGTGATAAGAACAAGCAGTTGCCTCAAATTATCGGTTTGTGCGTTACTGGGTTGGAAGGGCAATTAACCATGTTAGAATGCAATCGTAATGGGTATGCCATTTCAACCGGAAGTGCATGCCAGGTTGGTCAGCAGGAACCATCACAGGCTATGAAAGCATTAAGAATTGATAATCAGAGGGCAAATGAATTTATTCGCATTACATTTGGAAAAGAAACAAAGGAATGTCATGTAGCAGAACTTGCAGATTATCTTATTCAACTTTCCTTTGATATGGTAGGAAAGAATATTTTGTCCAATATATAACATATGTTAATATTCAACTATAGCGAAAAAATTGGAGGGGAGCGCATTGTCCAATAAAAAACTTCTTGGAGAGGAACGCCGTGCTTTTCTATTAAAAGTACTGCAGGAGAAAAAATTACCAATTACTGGAAGTGAACTTGCAAAGGAGACAAATGTAAGCAGACAAGTAATTGTAAATGATATTACTTTGTTAAAGGCGAAAAATGAACCGATTATTGCTACCAGTCAAGGTTATTTATATATGCAGCCTCCTACTGAAAAAACTTCAGCAGAAAAAATCATTGCCTGCTTGCATCGTCCGGAAGATACAGAACAGGAGCTTAATCTATTAGTAGATCATGGAGTCACGGTGAGAGATGTGAAGGTAGAGCATCCGGTATATGGTGATTTAACCGCGTCCATAATGGTGTCAAATCGGAAAGAGGTTGAGCAATTTATGGAGAAAATCCAAAGCACGCGTGCCTCTTATTTATCCGCATTAACGGAAGGAATACATCTGCATACGATAGCTGCTTCTGATGAGAAGACCCTAGAAGATGCCATTATATCTTTAAGAAATGCGGGATTTTTATTAAATGAAAATGAATGAGGGCACCACATTTTTTTGCGGTACCCTCATTTCTTATATTTTTTCTACTTTATATGTATGATAGCTTCCTAGTAATTTAACGGTACATTGCAATGCCTCGATTTCTTCCACTGCATTTTTCACTAGTGTTTCTTGAATGCTTTTATTTATATCTATCATAAAAAAGTAATTGCCTAGCCCTGTTTTTAACGGTCTTGATTCAATCTTGCTAAGGTTAATTTGGCGCCATGCAAATGCCGATAAAACCTGATGAAGACCTCCAGCACGATCAGTTGGTATCGTCACCATTATCGTTGTTTTAACATCGGATGTCCTGGTTAATTCAATTCCTAAGCATTTCTCCTCGTACTTGCTTACTACAATAAATCTTGTATGATTAAAAGAATAATCGTGGATGTTTTTCTCCACGATAGAAAGCCCGTATTTTTCTGCAGCCAATTGGTTGGCAATTGCAGCTATTTTCATTTCTGGATGTGCGCTTACGAATTTTGCAGCAGCTGCAGTAGAGGTCATTTGTTCAATGGCAACACCTTTGAAATGATGGTGCAAAAATTTATAGCTTTGAGCAATAGCTTGCGGATGGGAAAGAATTTTCTCCACTTCGCTCCAATTTTGATGCTGGGAAGGGTGAACCATAAAATGTTGTTCTATTGGTATGATAATCTCTGCTCTAATCGGAGCTGCTATCTCGTGAAATAAATAATCAATCGTTAAGTGAACAGAACCTTCTAAAGCATTTTCAAATGGGACTACAGCAATATCTACTTCCTCTGTCTTTACTGCTTCCAAACATTCAGGTATAGTCGTATAAGCAATGCCATCGTAGCCAGGAAAAGCGGACTGAACTGCAATATCAGTAAAGGTTCCTTTTGGACCTAAATAGCCAACTCTCATCTTAGTTCCTCCCCATTGCTTTCCTTATGCACCAGATCCAAGGATTTCTACTTTATCTATAAATTCTAATCTTCTTAGTCTCATTAGTAATTCATCTAAACTAGTTGAAATTTCTGTCACATTTAGTGAAATGGTGACGTTTGCTCTGCCTTGAAGAGGTATTGTTTGATGAATTGTGAGTACATTGCATGAATGAGAGGAAATAATACTCAGTACTTCTGAAAGCGTACCTTTTCGATCTTCTAAATAAAGAAACAAAGATATTATTTTTTCTTTTACAATCGTATGGAATGGAAATACTGTATCTTTGTATTTATAGAACGCACTCCTGCTCAAATCCGCTTCCTGAACTGCCTTCCCTACAGATGTTGCTTTGCCCCGTTCAAGTAGTTCCTTAACTTCCAATGTCTTTTTCATTGCTTCCGGCAATACATCTTCCCGAACTAAGTAAAATTGAAGATTGTCTTTTTCCTCCATTACAAGTTCCCCCTGAAGAAGTAAATTTCAGGGGTATAATCAAATAATTGAATCACCCCTGAAAAATATTGTTATTCTACAAATTCAAATTCATATTCAAGAATTCGAACTATATCCCCATGCTCTGCCCCACGTTCTCTTAGTGCCTCATCAATTCCCATAGATCTCATTTGACGGGCAAACCTTCGTACTGATTCATCATGATTAAAGTTCGTCATTTTGAACAGCTTTTCTAATTTTTCTCCTGAAACAACAAAGCTGCCGTCCGGATCTCTAGTAATGATAAATTCGTCCTCTTGCTTTTCATGTTTATATAAAACACGATGAACTCCTGCTTCTTCTTCTTTTATGTCATGAAGAGGGAACTCTGGGGTTGTCTCTAATAAATCAGCTATTGCAAATAACAAATCTCTCAAGCCTTGTCGAGTCACTGCTGAGATAGGAAATATCGGATAATCCTCTTGAAGCTGTTCTTTAAATAGCTTTAAGTTGTCCTCCGCCTCCGGGATATCCATCTTATTCGCTACAATGATCTGCGGTCTTTCCGTTAATCGTAAATTATATTCCTTTAGTTCTTGATTAATTGTAAGGTAATCTTGATACGGATCTCTGCCTTCCAATCCGGACATATCGATAACATGGACGATTACCCTTGTTCTCTCAATATGACGCAAGAATTGATGTCCTAGTCCTACACCTTGATGAGCACCTTCTATAAGCCCAGGTAAATCTGCCATTACAAAGCTTCTGGCATCCTCTGTTTCGACAACACCGAGGTTTGGCACAATGGTTGTAAAGTGGTACTCGGCAATTTTCGGCTTTGCTGCAGAAACAACGGATAATAGAGTTGATTTTCCGACACTTGGAAATCCAACTAAGCCAACATCCGCAAGCACCTTCAATTCAAGTACAATATATCTCTCCTGACCAGGTTCTCCATTTTCCGCTATTTCCGGAGCAGGATTTGCAGGTGTTGCAAATCGAGTATTTCCGCGGCCGCCTCTTCCACCTTTTGCCACGATTACTTGCTGTCCATGTTCTGTTAAGTCTGCGATTACTTCCTTTGTATCATCATCCATAACTACAGTACCAGGAGGAACTTTTACAATCATATCTTCCGCACCACGACCGTGCTGGCCTTTTGACATTCCATGCTCCCCGCGTTTGCCTTTAAAATGGCGTTGATAACGGAAATCTATCAATGTTCTTAAGCCTTCTTCTACTTGAAATATGACATTAGCTCCCCTGCCTCCATCACCGCCGGCAGGTCCGCCCTTCGGAACATATTTTTCTCGGCGGAAGGCTACCATACCATTTCCTCCATCGCCGCCTTTTACATAAATCTTGACTTGATCTACAAACATAGATGCACCACCTTTTTTTTGCATTTTTTTATGTAACTTTCCTTTTACGTTATAAAATCACTTCAGCATTCAATCTCTCTATGCTAATCTCATCGACCTTAACCACTTTTAAAATGGCTTCTTGTTCTGCAAACCAATCCTCTATTGTCTGCTTATTATTTATTGTTCCGCTGAAATCAAAAAAGAATCGGATATTTTTATCCTGTAAATCAATAGAAATAGTTAAGTGGTTATCGGCAAATGAAGCTACGCAGTTTTCTAATGTTTCAAAAAATGCCGTAATCCATCCCGAAAGTTTTTCGTCGTCGACTGGCCATGAACAAGATTCATCCATTATTTCATATTCGATATGAAAGGGATGTCTCTCCCAATTAAAAGTTAGGAGGATTTCCGCAAATTTCGGAAGTTTTAAATTTGAAAGCTTCGTTTCTTGCTTTGCCTCCATCACAATCTCGTTCACTAACCGTTCAACCTGATCTATTTTATTAAGTGCAAGATTTCCTTTTATTAATTGCAATTTGTTCATCCAATCATGTCGAGCATGACGCAGCACTTCCACAACCGTCCAATTATTCATTCTTTTTTCGTGCTCCCCTACTACATTTCAAATCATTACTTCTTGCTAGTATATCAAAAATGGAGAAGATATGCATTACCTGAAAGACGCAGTCGCAAGACCATCGACGCTCAAACTGTAAAGTTTCGAGGGAAAATTTAGGACACCACAGTGTGGCAGTCAAGCTGAAGCTCTACCCGGGAGGAGACCGGTAGTTTGCCAGTCGATAGGACATGAAGTTTGACAGAGATACTGCTCATTTCTTTATTACACTTTTTACTTTCTCAACATTAAAAAAACCCCAATCGGCTTAACGATCAGGGTTTTTGACGTATTATGCTTCTTGTGCAACTGGATATACGCTCACTTTTTTCTTGTCACGGCCTAAACGTTCGAAACGTACAACACCGTCGACTTTAGCAAAAAGTGTATCGTCTCCACCGCGACCAACGTTTTCACCTGGGTAGATTTTAGTACCGCGTTGACGGTATAAAATAGATCCACCAGTTACGAATTGACCATCAGCACGCTTTGCACCAAGGCGCTTAGCGATAGAGTCACGACCGTTCTTTGTAGAACCTACTCCCTTTTTAGAAGCGAAAAATTGAAGATCTAATCTTAGCATTTTGTTCCACCTCCTACCTGAAGGTTATTTTAATGTATTTCCCATAATCTCTCTCAATGGTTTGTAACGAAATGACCATACCATGTAACAGCAGCTGTACCTTTTCCGCTATATCATTCGGTAATGCATCAGGAATCGTACACTCCAGATATCCGCCATTGGATTGCTGAATGTCCGGCTTTACCCCGGTTAATTCCATAATAGCATTGATAGATCCGAACGATACTGCTGATGCACCTGCACATACAATATCTTGGCCTTTTTCAGCAAAATCTGCATGTCCCTTCATCTTAAAAGATGAAATGTTTCCGTCAGATGTTTGCATGATTTGAACATGAATCATGCTCTGTCACCCTTAGGCATTGATTTTTTCAATGACAACCTTTGTATATGGTTGACGGTGACCTTGCTTTTTATGATAGTTTTTCTTTGCCTTGTATTTGAAAACTACAAGTTTCTTTTGACGTCCTTGCTTTTCAACTTTAGCTGTAACAGTAGCTCCAGCAACAACTGGGCTTCCTACCTTTACAGTTTCTCCGCCTACGAAAAGAACTTTGTCAAATGTAACTGTTTCGCCTTCAGAAGCAGCTAATTTTTCTACGAAAATAGCTTGGCCTTCCTCAACTTTGATTTGTTTTCCGCCAGTTTCAATAATTGCGTACATATCTGCACCTCCTCAAATAAACTCAGACTCGCCAATTGCAGGCGTTTCGCTAATAAAAAGCAAAAACTTATAACCTGAACTGTGCGGTTGTAGCACGGGTGCTACAAACATAACATTAAAATCCTAACATATTGATAGATTTATGTCAAGGTCATCTTCCAGATAGAATGTCTTCTTTCGTTCCGAATTGACGAATAAAATACACGGGCGATGAATTCCAAATTACTTTAAATATTATTTTAATATGCAAATGCTGCTCCAACCTTACTAAATGAACATTTTGCTCTCCGCAAAAGATATTTTTCACATTTTCTGTTAATTCAACAAGTACTGCTTCGTGATCTTTAAATGGTTTTTCCCATAATTCTCGTTCCAAACGAAAAGCCATGGTTTCTGCACTATAAATCTTACCTTTGCCACTACAGACAGGGCATGTTGACATTACCGTTTCAGGAAGCGATTTTTTTGTTTTTTTTCTTGTGATTTGCAATATACCAAGCTCCGTGAACCCGACGATACGGGAATACCTCGTGTCCTTGCTTAGCTCTTTTGTTAAAACATCCACTACTTGTTGCTGATGTGCTCCTTTTTTCATATCGATAAAATCAACTAATATAATTCCACCGTAGTTCCGAATGGACAGCTGTCTGCCAATCTCCTTAGCGGCCAAAATATTGGTCTTTAATACGGTGTCCTGGAGATTTTCTCGTCCCGTATACTTACCTGTGTTAACGTCCACAATAACCAATGCTTCTGTTTCATCTATTACAATGTAGGAACCATTGCTTAACCATACGATTCTTTTTAAGCCATTTTCAATATCCCCTTCAACATTAAAGGCAGAAAAGATATTTTGGTCCTCTTGGTATAACGAAAACTCCCATTTTAGTCCATCTATATTTAAAGTTTTTTCTTGTAGAACTTTGATGGCAGTAGAGTCATTTACTACTACCTTTCCTTCCTTAAGCCTTACCATTTCATGTAAAACCTCTTCAAAGAAGATTGGCTTTTCCCATAATATGGTCGGATGCTTGTGATTTTTTGCCAAATGAATAATCTCCGAATATTGGCTCCGAAGCTGTTGCAATTCTTGCGCCCATTCCTTTTCATTGCCGCTGACAGCCTCTGTTCTAATGATAAATCCCTCATGCACTTTTTTATTTGCATAAGCAATTTCCTGCCATTTTTCACGTGCAGCTTTATCCGCTTTTTTTGAAACAGCAATATAATCCCCTTCTGGTAAATAGACCATTCTTTCCCCGGAAAGTTCAATTATTGCTGTCAGCAGCGGACCTTTTAAATCTGTTTCGTCCTTTTTAACCTGTACGATTATTTTTTGACCTTCCTGGATAAATTTTGATATTGGCATTGCTTCTTTATTTAGGTTCGGGTTTTGTATATACAAAGGGAGCTGATCCCGATGCAAATACCCATTTTTCCCTACACCAATATCAACGAAAGCTGCATTCATACCTACCTTTACATCGACCACCTTACCTAAATAAATATTCCCTACTTTTGATTGGTCGGTCGGCTGTTGAATACTAATCTTTGTTACTATATTATTTTCAATTACACCAAATCGTTTTTCCCTATATTTATAATCCATTATTATTTGATTCATTTTCTTGCACCTGCCAAGACAACTTTTTAAAAGCATCATTGCTTCTATTCGCCTCAACATTATACACCATTTTCACTATTTATTAATAATGGCTATTGTCATACTGATTAGCTTCTTGTAAGAAAAGCTTAATGTCAGGCAACCTTTTTTAAAAAAATTATTCATTTTCCCTTGAATTAGGATGGATTAAAAGTTTTTCTTCTAGCCAACAAAATAAAAGAAAAAGCCTTAATAAACATACATTATATCCTTAATTTTCGCTGTAACCATTTTTTCAGCAAAATAGGCATGAAGCAATTCATTTTCGTCGAGCTTTCCCATTTCCTGCCCATCATTCTCTACAATTAAAGGATGTTTGCTACCACGCTGAAATTGTTCCAGCACTTCAAACAAAAATGCATTACTGTCCACCACAATCGGCTTTAGACCTTTAATACCATTCTTTCTTCCGTAATATCTTTCGAGCAGAAATCGAATAAATACATACCGTATTTGTTTCCATTCAAGCCATAGAGATACATAGAGGTAGATAACCACCACCCAGATATTTAAATTAAACGGAGAAAGAAAAAGAGAAATGAGATGAAATAATACTAGGAAGATAAATGAGCTTAAGATGCTCAATCGAAATGCTTGTAAATATGGAATATGCCTCGAAAATAGTAGCTGCAAAAGCTTCCCCCCATCCAAAGGCCAGATTGGTAAAAGATTAAACAACAGGATCATCACATTGAATTCCATAAACATATGAAATAGATGACTAGATATAGCATCCAAACTCCATAATAGAAATGCTAGAGCTCCAAGCCACACATGCTGTAGGGGTCCAGCTAAAATAACTAAAAATTCCTCCTTTAAAGGGCGATTTCCATGCTCATCCATTTCCGCGACTCCGCCAAATGGAAGAATGGAAATTTTCTTAATTCGCCACGAAAAAAAATGGGCCATTATCCCATGACCCATTTCATGGACGAAAAGAATAAATAAGAGGGTTAGCATTTCATAAAACCTTGCTGTTATTACAGCTACCCCCATCACAATCCAAAATAATGGATGAATATGAATTTTACGAAGAATATTTAGCATACTATTCAAATTTTATCACCTGTATTGGATCAATAAATGTCTCGCCTTTTTTTATGGCAAAATAAAACTCGCCTCTTGTCCCATCATCCTTACTGGATACTGTACCTAATTTGGTTCCAGCTGCTACCTCTTGATAAACCTTCACATTAATGGCCTTTAAATTTCCATACCATGATTCCGTTTTATCTGAATGCTGGATAATTACCGTATTTCCTAGTTCATCCTTTTTTCCGGCATATACTATTCTTCCACTATCCATTGATTTGACAGCTTCATTATTTTTCGTTTCAATCATGACACCGCGCCCATCGGAGGAAAAGTTAGTTAGAACCTTACCAGATGCGGCAAGATCATATTCTGGTTTTACATTATTTTTTTGATTATCCTTCTTTTGAATAGGTAAAAACGCTAAAGGCTTTCCAAACTTTTTCTCATACCAATCTGATACTGCCGCAAATTGAAATTCCTTTTCCATTACCTGGTTCACCATATTTCTTGCATCATGAAAAACACCTGACTGAGACTTAAAGATGATCGCAACTGCAAGTACTAATAGCGCAGATGCAAGGATTTTAAATAAAAACATTTCTTTATTCCAGAGGGGATGAACTCTATCGGCAGGAGGTTCGGTTTCGAATATAGTCGTTTCTCCCTGCTCATCCCATACATTTTGATTGAAGGATAATGGACTTTCTGGTTTTTTTGTTTGTGTTGGCTTAAGCTTTTTTCTTCTCTCAATTTGTTTCCTAATCTCATCTGCACGATTTCCCACAATCACCCTGCTCCTTTTTTTCTATTTACTCTAATGTATGAGTTGTCCACTTTTGTTATGACAAGCCTTCAAATATCCCAAAGAAATTTTTCAAAATAATAGGGTAAAAAAAAAGAAACTGACATAAAAGTCAATCTCTTTTTCATTTTAAAAGATTATTTTATTTAACCTTGTGAATAACTTTTTTAACATATTGTCTACGACGAGCGCAAACAGCAATCGGTTAGCGGCACGATGCGCAATTGTTCTTTATTTAACACCAAATAACTTTTTGATTTTGGTGAACATGCCTGATTTGTTATCTTCAATCGCCTGAAGAGGTACAGATTCTCCTAGAATTCTTCGCGCTATATTTCGATAAGCAATTGATGCTTTGCTATTAGGATTTAATGCAATCGGTTCACCTTGGTTCGCAGAACGAATAACCTCATCATCATCCATTACAATTCCGATTAGGTCAATAGATAAATGAGTGGTAATCTCATCAATGTCCAACATATCACCATTTGACATCATATGATTTCGAATTCTATTAATGATTAATTTAGGAGGGTCAATATGCTCCTCTTTTTCTAGTAATCCAATTATTCTATCTGCATCACGTACAGCTGATTTCTCCGGGGTTGTAACGACAATAGCCCTTTGGGCACCGGCAACTGCATTTTTGTAGCCCTGTTCAATTCCGGCAGGACAATCAATAATAATATAATCATACTCTTGTCTTAGCTCACCAACTAGTACCTTCATCTGTTCTGGAGTAACCGCAGATTTATCACTTGTTTGTGCAGCAGGAAGAAGAAACAGCTTGTCATCAAAGCGCTTATCTTTTACTAATGCCTGGTGAATTTTGCATCTTCCCTCTACTACGTCTACTAAATCATATATGATACGATTTTCAAGGCCTAAAACGACATCAAGGTTCCTGAGACCGATATCGGTATCAATCAAACAAACCTTCTTCCCCTGTAATGCAAGAGCTGTACCGAGATTCGCCGATGTGGTCGTTTTCCCAACTCCTCCTTTACCGGAAGTAATTACAATCGCCTCACCCATGATTAGTATCCCCCTTCAAATCTATTAATATTTGGTCTAAGATGTCTTAAAACTTGCAGTCGATCAATGACGATGTGATTGGAATCGTCTATATATGCACATTCCATTTCATGCTGGTCCTCTTTATCATAATGGTCAGGGGCTCGATTTAAACAATCTGCAATACGTAATTGTGATGGAACCATAACACTTGCCGCTATGACTGCTTCTCTCATACCGTTAACACCAGCGTGGGCAATACCTTTTAAAGCACCTAGAACAAAAATATTGCCTCCTGCTAAAACAGTACCACCTGGGTTAACATCGCCAACCAGCAATAAATCTCCGGGAACCTGCAATACTTGTCCGGATCTTACGATAGTGGTAATAGAAAGGATATCATTATCCTCACGAATCCTTTTCGCTTCTGATTTCGTGATAACATTACTAATAATATCCCCAACTACTAAATTACGTTTGTTCCTTACAAGCTCTTTTAACTCTTCCTCTTGCTCGGGTGTTAGATAGCGGTTCCCTATTTGTATCTTTACAGATATAAGCGGACTTTCTTCATCTTCAATATGATGAAGTAATAGCTTTTCTTCTAATTCGTTTTTTAGGTCAGTATAGGAACATTGATCATTTAAATGAAGCGTTAATCCATCCTTCGTTCCCTTTATCATGACATTATGTGTCTTTTTCATCGCAAAATGCTCACCTCAGTGGCTTATTAATTCGACAAATAGTAACGAAATTCCTTTTTTATAAACTATATTGGTTATAAATACAAAAACTAACAATCTTTAAGATAGTGCACTAAAGAAGGAACTATAAACATTATTCATCCAGAACTTCCTTCTTCATTCGCAGAAGCCATTTTCGCAGCGGATAAAAAATAATGAAATAAAATACTAGATTTAAGATTAGAGTTGAAAGTAATCTTTCGTTTAGAAAATCAATTGCTGACATAGATGTTTTTAAAATCAAAATATTCAAACCATATACAATAAATTCCGCTATGGCTATGTTTAATAGGGTCACAAGCGCAGAAACAAATAGATTCGATTGCAAAACCTTCATTAGTGTAGAGGTTATATAAACCACTAAAGGAAAGACAAATAAATAAATACCTAAAATTCCAGTATAGAAGGCATCAAATAATAAGCCGAAAATAAAGGCATAAAGGATTGTGCGATTCCGAACATAATAAATCCCCATCAAAATTAGCACAACTAAGAGGAAATGGGGCACAAAAATTTTATGGATCCCAAATAAGCCGTTTGGAAAATATTCCACAAACAAGCTTTCAAATATAAAACAAACACTTAAAATAAGAGGAAGAACAATACGTTTCATTATTGTCCCCCCCCATTAATATCTGTCATTCCTTTATCGACTGAACTTTTTACTACCATAACATGTTCAATATCATAAAAGTCGGCAGCAGGCTTCACGTAAGCAGTTTGCGTTAAGCCGTTCTCATCTGGGACTAGCTTCTCTACAGTACCAATAGGAAGTCCTTTTGGAAAAATGTCAGCTAAACCAGATGTAAAGACGCTAACACCTTTTTTAATTTTTAAATCATACGGAATCCCTTTTAACAGCAATACTTTTTCCGATTGGTCATATCCTTCAATCGTTCCGTAGATAGCCTTCTTTTGATCGCCTATAAGCGCTGCTGAAATTCTATTCTTAGGATTTACGGCACTTAGTAATTCGACAGTAGAATATAGGGCAGAAACACTTTTAACCTTTCCGACAAAACCTTCAGAAGTTATGACGGCCATGTTTTCTTTAATACCGCTTGTTTTCCCTTTGTTAATAATAATATGCTCATACCATTGATCAGGATTTCGGGCAATTACAGTAGCTTGTATGGTTGTGTAAGCACTTAAATCATCTTTTTTATCTAGTATTTTACGTAATTTATCATTATCATCTTTTAAAATACTTACTTCAGAACTTAGCTGTGATAATTGATCAATTCGTGCTTTTAGCTTTTTATTCTCTGTATATGTATGTTGAATATCACTAATACTACCAAAGAAATCTCTCACACTATTTGCAGGTACCGAAATGATTGTTTGTCCAAATCCTACGACATCCTTTAAAAATTGCTCCGGCTTGGATAGATGGCCGCGTTCACGTATAGAATATCCTATCAATGCCACGAGAAGTATGATACTGATGAGCAAAATAATCAGCCGTTTATTTAGAAAAAATTGTGGCATGCTGTGTACACCTCATTAAAAATAATCCTTATCATTAAAAATTCCACTGCTATTTTTCCATAGCTATTATACCATACAATATATTGATATAAATCAGAAAGAAAAAATTGGCCGGTAGACATTTCGAGTTCTATCGGCCGTATTTATGTTATCTTGAGTCTTTCGCCTTGTTTTTGAATATATGAATATGATCTAATGCATTTCCCGTACCGATTGCAACACAATCAAGAGGATTCTCGGCAATGATGACCGGCATGCTTGTTTCCTTGCTAATTACCTTATCTAAATTGCGAAGGAGCGCTCCTCCGCCGGTTAATACAATACCTCTGTCCATAATATCTGCTGCCAGTTCAGGTGGAGTTTGTTCCAATGTGCTTTTAACAGCATCAACAATAGCATTAACTGTATCATGCAGAGCTTCAGCAACTTCCTCTGCAGTAATTTCTATTGTTTTCGGAAGACCTGTTAGAAGATCACGTCCACGGATTTCTATTGGCTCGATATCAACAATGTCACCAGCAGAACCGACTTCCATCTTAATCGATTCAGCTGTACGGTCACCGATAAGCAGATTATACGTTTTTCTTATATAGCTGATTATAGAATCATCCATTTCATCCCCAGCAATACGGATGGATTGGCTTGTAACAATACCTCCTAATGAGATAATCGCTACTTCTGTTGTTCCTCCGCCAATGTCCACTACCATGCTTCCTGTTGGTTCCCAGACAGGCAGATTTGCACCGATTGCTGCCGCAAAAGGCTCTTCTATCGTATAGGCATCTCTTGCACCAGCTTGCCTTGTAGCGTCAATAACCGCTCTTTCTTCCACTGCAGTAATCCCGGATGGAACACATATCATGACGTAAGGCTTACGAGCAAATGCTCCCTTTTTTGATGCTTGTCTTATATAATATTTCATCATCGTAGCAGTCGTTTCATAATCAGCAATTACGCCATCCTTCATAGGACGCGTCGCTACTATATTTCCAGGAGTACGCCCAATCATATTTTTGGCATCATTTCCAACTGCTCTAATTTGCTTTGTGTCCGTTTCAATCGCTACAACGGAAGGCTCGCGAACTACGATGCCCTTTCCCTTAATAAACACTAATGTATTTGCTGTCCCTAGATCAATTCCAAGATCTCTACTACCAAACATGGATGTATCTCCCTTTCTAACTAAAATACTTCTTAGGAATAATAAAAATCAGTCTATTTGTGTATTTAAAAAGCACAGGACTCCCTTTTAGCTTGTGTACTTTACGCAAAAATATTTTATCAAAGTGGTGTTTTTCCAAAAACCATAAACAATATTATAACGTATCGACAAAAAAATGCATAGTGCTGCAAGATTGTTTCGGGCAGTATTTATTTTAAAAATATCTAGCTTTTATTAAAAATCGGTTACAAATATCCTTTTTCTTTTAAACTCACGTATTTTTTATCTCCGATTATCAAGTGGTCTAAAATATCAATGCCTATGATTTTTCCGCATTCCACTAGTCTTTTCGTAACCTCTATATCTTCTCTGGAAGGGGCCGGGTCGCCTGAAGGATGATTATGGATGCAAATGATGGATGCAGCTGAGCGCCGGAATGCTTCTTTGAAAACTTCGCGGGGGTGTACAATGGAGGCATTTAAACTACCTATAAATATCGTTTGTTTATGCAAGACTTGATTCTTAGTGTTCAAATACAAGCAAACAAAATGTTCTTGTGACAAAAATCGCATATCATTCATGACAAAATTTGCCCCATCTTCAGGACTTCTTATAACATACCTGTCATCATATGAAAGATTCGCTATCCGTCTCCCTAATTCAAGAGCAGCCAATATTTGCACAGCCTTTGCCAGTCCAATGCCTTTAATATTTATTATTTCTTCAAGAGATGCTTCCTTCAGCAAATTTAAGCCTTCAAATTTTTTCAGCAAACGATTTGCCATTTGGATAACGGACTCTTGTTTTGTTCCGGTCCGCAGCAATATAGCAAGCAGTTCCTGATTAGAAAGGCTTGCAGCACCGTTTTGAATAAGACGCTCACGGGGTCTTTCATCCAACGGAAAATCCCGTATCATTAATTTCTCCAACTGATTTTTGACCTCCTTTTAGACGAATATTCGGCGAATATAGTTTCAAATTAATTTATTTTCCTTTAAAAATTGATTCAACCTAGAGATAGGTAGTCCAACCACCGTATAGTAATCACCGTTAATGGATTTTACAAATAAGGAGCCCAGCCCTTGAATACCATAGGAGCCAGCTTTATCAAATGGCTCCCCGCTATCCAAATAAGTATCGATTTCTTTTTTTGTTAATTCCCAAAACGTTACTTCTGTTTTTTCATAAAAGGTTTGAATGGTTCCTTGATGAATTACGGCAACCCCAGTATAAACAAAATGTTGCTTTCCCGATAATCTTTCCAGCATCGTTTTGGCCATTTCACGGTCTTTTGGTTTTCCTAGAATTTCGTTATTCAATACAACGACTGTATCTGCTCCAATCACTATCTCTTCCTGATAGTCTGAAGCAATGGCTTTTGCTTTTCGTGCTGCTAATTCCATAACAGCTTCTTCATGTGTTTGGTTTTCAGAAAGTTGTTCGTCGGCATTACTAGTGATTGAATCAAACGGGATTTGCAGCTTTTGGAGGAGTTCTCTTCTGCGAGGTGATTGCGAAGCTAGGATTAGTTTTGGCATATCATTTTCCCTTTCTACTTGAATTTGGAGATACATCCAATTTCATCCTATCAAAAAAACTCGTTAGAAACAACGGATTAATCAAAATAGAGAGGATAGATTATAAGCTATCCTCCCGCTACATATCACTATATTCCTTTAAATATGATAATAGGGCTTGCTCAGCATTTAATATTTCCTTTTGATCATTGTTCTTTTGAAACTTCAATAAATGCTGATAGCACACTGTTTGGGCTGTATATAGATTTTTTAGGTGATTATTTTTTATATCCTTTAAACCTTCGAGCTGTTTATAAGCGTTTTCCATTTTTGATAATTCGTCTGAACTTATTGTACTAGACAAATAGGCATCAGATGTAATGCCAGCCATCAGTTGAAAGAGGGTGCCTGTTTGATTGATAAAAGTCTTTTCATCCTTTGTTGATATGTCCAATTTCTTTTCGTCAAACGTTATTTGTTTTGCAAATACCTCAACATCTTGCTTTTTCAGCTCGGTAGCTAATTGCTTTGCCGATGCTAAATCTCCTGAAACCCCAATGAAAATATATTGTTTTCCATCCAGCTTCAATATTGCTGTTGGTAACCCTTTTGCCTTTAATTCATTCGCAGGACCAGATGCATCTGCACCATTAAAAACACCACCTTGTATTATGGAAGTTGTTAAGGCTGGGAAAGCAACGGTGTTTTTTTGCTGCTGAAGTGCTCCTGTAGGAATAGTTTCCTTATTTCCTAACGATTTTTGTGAAATTCCTTCACTTTGGTTGGCAATAACCTTTAGCATGATAAGTCCAAATAAGACGCCGATCGAAATGGCTGTTCCTGCAGAAATAATAATGGTTAATAAAGGAGAGCGGGAATTTTTTTGGAAGCTTTTAATTGCTTTGCCTGTTTCAAGCGCCGGTTCATAATAGATCTTCTTAAACTCAGGAACAGGATTTTCCTCCACCTCCGGCAATACCCAGTCAAACTGTTCTTCCTCGACAGTATTTTCAGTCGTTGCGGCTGCCTCTATATCACTTTCATTCCATTTGTGAATGGAAACCTCCTCCTGAAATGGACGATCATCACCATTTATTTTTATTTTGATTTGATTCGCTGGTTGCTTGTCCATTTTTTTGTCCCTCCCGCACATGTATTTGTTAAATGCTAACATACGCGAAATAAAAAAGAACAAGACTTTTGTCGTCTTGTTCACTAAGGTTTTCGTCAAAGTTTTTATGCTTTAAAACTTAAGGGGTACCGTCACTTTGGTGGTCAGCATTTGGAAAGTTTGGAAAAGGATCTACTTTACCGCTCGCACTTGGTACATCCATTTTCGGAAGCTGATCCACTAAATCCTGCAATGATGGCATATAAAATGCGGAAGCAGTTACATGAAACACGATGGAAGTGTCCGCTTGTCCATTCAATACTTCCTCCGTTGGCCCATTGAAATCAATCTTTTGAATATCCGTTATTCTGGATAAAGATTGCAGTTGGTTAAGAAACTCTTCCATTTCAAAATAGGTTGGCGCTTTCACTGATAATGTGAACGGAATACTTTGCATACCATTTGGCACTGTCCCTTTTGAGGCATTATTTTTACCCTGTTGATCCTCCGATGAGTTATCAAGATTATATCTATCTTGAAGGACATCCGTTTGATTTTCATCCATATTAAAATTGATTTCTTTTATTTCAGCTCCAGAGATCGTTTCTGCCTTTTGTATTTGTATAAGTAATTGATCCGTTAATGGCTTAACTGGCACCTTTTTTTGCAGGGACAAAGTACTCTCATACGTTTCATCATTAATTTGGCCAACCTTAGATTGGAGGATAGCGTACCCTCTTTTCTCCGTTTTGAGTTCCATCTTTTTTTGATCTAATAATAAATTGGCAGGCTGATAAATTTTGAAATATAAAATTGTAATAATGCTTCCAAACAATATAAAAGCTAACAAAAGGAGAATGATTTCCTTCTTTTCTATACGAAGGGTCATGATCCGTCCCCTCCTTTTTTCACTTTCTCTTTTATATATTCAAGATCTAATTGGATCTTGTAATCTCCAATATATCTCGGAAGAACATTTTCTTTCTTATCCGCATCTTGTTCATTTGCAACAGTGCTATTTTCACCGTTCAGACTGGTTGCATCCGTCAATTCTGCCGTGGTAATCGATGTTATGGATGCATACTTAATCCATTTAGCTGCTGTTAACCTGCTTAAATAATAGGCAGCATCATTGCTTGTATCAAATTGCACTTTAACCTCTAACGAACCATCATCATTTAATGTGAAAGATTGATAAAATCCTCTTTCCGGCAGTAAGGCAATGAGATGCTTTAAAATCCATACCATATTGATCAGCGTTTTTTCTGCCCACTGTACAGCTGATGCTAATGTTTCACTGGAAGAGTTATTTTCGTAATGGGATAGCTTTTGCTGTAAAACCTGACTGAATTTTTTAGTTTCATTGATTTGCCTCTGAACGGTTTTAATATTGGTATTAATAACATGGGCATGAACTAGAAGAAAAATAGATATTAAGATTGTTATTAGCAAAAGTACAAGCATCATATAGTACGGTGCACGTGATCTCGTTTCTTTTTCTTGTAAAAGATTAATTTCTACTAACATTAGTGCACCTCTTTTAACGCTAGTCCAAGTGGAATACTGAATCGATTAGGAATCACCGTACTAGAAGCATTCTTCCCAAACAATAGCTCAATTTCAATGTCAAGCCTGTCTGCTAACATAGCTCTAAAGGTTTCTATGCTCGGATGGTCTCCACTTACTAAAATCCGATTTACTTCATGATTCCCATTTTGCAAATTATATTGGTAAAAGGACATTATTTGTGTAACATCCTTCAAAAGATCCTCTAATTGAAGCGAGGAATTGGAAGAAAGTACAGATGATTCCTTAACCTCCACCACATCTTCTTCTTTTATAATTGGTACAGGCCGCATAAAAACCGGGATATGCTGATGAAAAATAGATATAGTAAGCAGCATTTGGTCAAAATGTAAAAGCATAAAGTGATCCTTATCATTTGTCCTACCTACCGCATGATATAACCGATAGAGGGATAAAGGAGAAATATCTGCAGCCTTAGGCTTCAGTTTTGCTTCCTCTAAAATAGTTTTATATGATTCTACGACACTTTCCTCTGTTGCTACTAAAAGTACTTCTCTTTTTTCACCTTCCTGTGGCAAAGGATACACATCGAATAGCGGATTCTCAAAGGGAAGATGGATAGTGGTACCAATTTCCAAAAATAAATAACCCTTAAGTTCATCCTCTTTAATATCGGAAGGAATGATTTGTTTGCGAATCGCAATTAACGAATCAGGCACAATAAATCGAACCGGTTTCCTTCTCATCCCGCTTTCCTCCACAATATCCTCCAGAATCAAGCGAAGCAGTTCTTTATCAAGGATATGTCCATCTTTAATAACACCGCTATTTAAGAAACGCTCACCATATTGCTGGACTACCAAAGGAGAACGTGTCTTTAACTCAACATATCGAATTACATGGTCGCTAAAGGCCAAATTTAAGGTTTTTTGTTCTCGTTGCCAAAATGCCATATCAAATTCTCCTTTGATGATTAGAAAGGCTGTTTTCGTATAAAGTATTGTTTTTCATATATTGTTATAAATCTTAATATAGTCAAGCTAGAGGCAGCTATTCTTAAGAAGGATATTCATTCATAACTGAAGATCATTGTTTAATAATATTTTCGTCTGAAAAAGTAGCAAAGTTTAAGAATAGAGCCATTAGAAAAAGGAAAGGTACCATGCAAGGATTTCGTCGTAAAAGAAATACGATGTCAGCGCACCCATTACTATAAATGGGCCAAAAGGGATCGGTTTCCCTTTTTGAAAGATACGAAGCAAAAGCCCAATTCCACCGATTATCGCTCCATAAAAAGTGGCGAGGAAAAAGGTTAAAAGAACTAGCTTCAGTCCTAATACAAAACCAAGCAGGGCAAATAATTTAATATCCCCTCCGCCCATTCCTCCTTTGCTAATTACAGCAATAGCGAGCAATAGCAAGAAGGCAAGAGCAGCCCCCAACAGACTGTCCCACCATGGATGGAGTGGATAAATGATTCGTTCCATCAAAAATATACCCGCGAAGACAAGTAAGATTTTATCCGGAATCAGCATATATGCGATATCCGATACAAAAATAATGATAAGAAGGGAAATTAGCGTCCAGGCAATAACAAGTTCCATACTCCATCCAAACTGAATAAAGGCATAGACAAATAAAATGGCAGTCATCAATTCTCCAAGCGGATAAAGCGGAGAAAGCCGCCCTTTGCAGTGGCGACATTTCCCTCCTTGGATGATATAAGATAAAACAGGTATTAACTCGAGCGGAGTTAATGTTTTATGACAATATGAGCATGCCGAACGCGGCTTTACAATTGACTTTTTAACTGGTACCCTCATGCCTACGACGTTAAAGAAGGAGCCGAGGAGGAGGGCGTAAAGTGTAATTAATAAAATGTACATATTTCAATCCAATTAATTATTAGATGGCGTTTTTGGAATTTCAGTTAATTTAACTACATTTGCTCTTTTTAATCCTTTTTCAGTAGCAAAGATGCCTCTCTCAGAATTTACTAATTTTACAGTGTACGAAAAACTAGTTCCACTTTTTGAAATTTGCACATATGAGCCAGAATCATCATTCTTATCTGCAGTACCCGTATTGTATCCTGCTTTATCAGGATCAGTTATTTCATCAATTAAGTTCATCTTATATAAATCCTGTAATGATAATACTTTAGTAGTAGAAGTTCCAAAATCATCTGCATTTCCAGAAACCCAAATCTTTGCCGAACTAATCATTTGTTGCGCATTCGCTACATGTGCATCCTTCTTCGAGTTATCTATCAACCCGCCAATACTAGGAATCGCAATAGCTGCGATGATTCCCAAAATAACAACTACCGCCAATAATTCGATAAGTGTTAGACCGCTTTGTTCCTTTAATTTCTGCTTCAGTTTCTTTATCAATTGTTATTCCTCCTATTATCTTATTTTCTATGAAAAAAGTACTATTTTCGATAATTATAGCTGATAGATTCATAAATATCGACAACTTTTTTTGTCGACTTTTGCGCTAATTATTGGTATGTTTGCACGTTATTATAGATATCAAACATCGGTACGATGATAGCTGTTACGATGGTTCCGACAAGACCCGCCAAGACAACGATCATAAGTGGTTCGATGAGTGATTTCAAGCGATCGGTAGAAGCCTCTACTTCCTTCTCATAGAAGTCTGCAACCTTTGCAAGCATCGCATCAAGTGAACCTGTTTCTTCACCGATTGCAATCATTTGTGCAATGAGCGGCGGAAAAGCCCAATGCTTTTTCATCGGCTCCGCCAATGATTGTCCCTTTTCTAATGCATCCTTAGATTGATGGAGAACTCTCCCTATAACGTCATTCTCTACTATTTTCTCTACCATTGCTAATGCTTGTAAAATAGGTACGGAGCTAGAAAACATAGAACTAAGAGATCTTGTCATTCTTGCAAGCGTTGCCTTTTGCACAATCTTCCCGAAAAAGGGAATTCGTAATAGAAAGTAATCAAAATAATATTTTGTGACCTTATTTTTTCGAACGGTCATAATCCCGAAAACAATTAAAATGAACAACAGAACAATGAAATACCAATACTTTTGCATGAAGTTACTGGAGTCAAGGACAATTTGCGTGATTACCGGCAGCTTTGCACCAAAGTCTTTAAACATCGACACAAAGGTCGGGACAACTGCAACTAACAAAAAGATCACTACTCCAACCGCAATAAAAGCAACCACAATCGGATAGGCAAGTGCCGAAACAACCTTCTGACGTGTATGATGCTGCTTCTCGTAATGCTCTGCCAGCCTCTCTAGTGTATCATCCAAGCTGCCGGATGCTTCTCCAGCCTTTATCATATTAATAAACAACGGTTCAAATATTTTACTATGCTTTGAGCAAGCGTCTGAGAACGCCTTTCCGTCACGAAGCTCTTGTTCAATATCCGTTAATGCTTTGCTTAATTGCTTGCTTTCTGTTTGTGCGGACAATATTCTCGTAGCATCTACGATCGTGACTCCCGCTTTAATTAATGTTGAAAACTGTCTTAGGAAAATGACGATATGCTGCAATTTAACCGGTTTTCCAATGGAAATATCCTTTGTCAGCCATGTCTCCGGAATTTCTTGGACCTCGATTACTCGAATGCCTTGATTCTTTAATTTGAGCATTGCTTCCCGCTTAGAAGAAGCATTCAAAGTGCCGTTTTTCTTGCCAGATTGATCCCGACCCACATATTTAAAACGTGCCATCTATAAAATCTGCTCCTTTAAAAAGGGTAGCACGGATTCCCGTGATATTTTTCCTAATTGGACTAATTCCTTAATATGTGTTTCCAACAATTGCATGCCGCTATCCCTTGATGTTAAAAGAATATTAGGGATTTGGTGGATTTTTTCACTGCGAATTAAATTTGCTATTGCCGAATTATTAAGGAGAATTTCCATCGCTGCCCGCTGTTCCTTTTTATCAGGTGTTGGAAACAGCCTTTGAGAAACGATTGCCACTAAAACGGAGGCAAGCTGTATCCTAATCTGAGACTGTTGTGTCGGCGGAAAGACATCAATAATTCGGTTAATGGACGACGCTGCACTAGATGTATGCAAGGTACCAAGAACTAAGTGTCCTGTCTCAGCAGCTGTAATCGCGGTTTGAATCGTTTCCATGTCTCGCATTTCCCCAACCAAAATGACATCGGGATCTTGGCGTAACGCACTGCGCAAGCCATTTGCAAAATTCTTTGTATCAAATCCAACCTCTCTCTGATCTATCACCGAATGTCTATGCTTATGCAAATATTCGATTGGATCCTCTAAAGTGATTATATGCCTTCGCATCGATTCATTCATATAATCAATCATGGAAGCCAAGGTGGTTGATTTTCCACTCCCGGTTGGTCCGGTAACCAGGATAAGTCCTTGTGGCTTAGCAGCTATTTTTTTCAATACTGGAGGTATATCCAGTTCATCAATCGTCGGTATTTTTGTCGGAACAATTCTGATTGCCATCGAAACACATCCGCGTTGATGGAAGGCGTTAATACGAAAACGCGAAATACCTGGAATGCCATAAGAAAAATCTAACTCTCCATTTTCCTTGAAATTATTCCAAAGATGTTCCGGAATAATAGCCTTCGCCATTCCTTCCGTATCTGCCGGCAGCAAAGCATCTTTCCCATACCGTTTCAATTCACCATTTATTCTAACCACCGGTGCTGTTCCGACGGTTAAATGAATATCAGATGCTTTTAACTCAAAGCCTGAACGCAGCAAATAATCAATTTTTTCCTTCATATTCCTCACCTATTCTGTATTAGCAACCCTTAATACTTCTTCTGTCGTCGTAATCCCTTGCTTAACCTTGTACAAACCATCATCGATGAGAAAAATAGTCTTATTCTTGAATGCCAATTGCCGCATATTCGAAAAGCTTTCATTATTCATGAGCACTCGACGCATTTCATCGTTTATTTCTAAAATTTCATGGATGGCAATCCGTCCACGATAGCCTGTCATATTACAGGAAGAACATCCGCGGCCGCGAAAGACCTTATCGATTTTCATATTTCTTTTCGCAAAAATCTCCACTTCTCTTTTGGTAGGAAGTTGTTCCTCACCGCAATCCCGGCAAACACGCCGTACAAGCCGTTGCGCGATAATCCCGCTTATCGAGGTGGCAACTAAAAAAGGCTCTACTCCCATATCTAAGAGTCTCGTAATGGTACTTAAAGAATCGTTCGTATGGATCGTGCTTAAAACTAAATGCCCAGTTAAAGCCGCACGTATCGAAACCTCTGCAGTTTCCTTGTCACGAATTTCCCCCACCATTATGATATTTGGATCCTGTCTTAATATGGATCTGAGTCCAGTGGCAAAGGTCATACCTATATTTGGATTCACCTGAATCTGATTAATACCCTCTAATTGATATTCAACCGGATCTTCAATCGTAATGATATTTACTTCTTCACGATTTAAATGGTTTAAAGCAGCATATAGCGTTGAGGATTTCCCAGATCCTGTCGGGCCAGTGATTAGCACGATCCCTGATGGATTTTCAATTAATTGCTTAAACCTTTGAAGATGTACTTTATTAAATCCTAATTGATTAACATCGTTCAAGGAACTTGCCAAGTCTAAAATCCTTAATACGATCTTTTCTCCATATACTGTCGGAAGGGTAGAAACCCTTAGATCAACATGCCGAAAATCCATACTTGTTTTAATCCTTCCATCCTGCGGAATACGATGTTCGGTAATATCGAGATTTGCCATAATTTTGATTCTAGCGGTTAACATGCTTTGCATATTTTTCGGCAAGGTTCTTTCAGAATGTAGGATACCATCTATTCGGTAACGAACTACTAGTTTCGTTTCTTGTGGATCAATATGAATATCACTTGCTTTTTGCGAAACGGCATTGGAGATTAATTGATTCACCATTCGAACGATTGGGGAATCCTGATCCGTTATGGTTTCTTCTTGAACAGGTTCATTATCGATAGTAGCTTCGAGATCCTCGAACCCTTCTTCTGAATTGTAATGTTTATTAATCGCCTTTAAAATATCGTCCTTGGTTGCGATGGCGGTTTCGATTTGAAAGCCTGTTGATAGCCTCAGGTCTTCCAGCAAATAAAAATCCATTGGATCTGCCATTGCAACAAATAAGCGATCCCCTTCTTTTCTTAAAGGGATAATCAATTCCTTTTTGGCTACTTCCTTTGGTATCAAGGTAAACAGCTTTGTATCAAATGGATAACGGTACAAGCTTACATGCGGAATGCCAAGCTGGAACTCTAACACCTCTATTAATTGCTGTTCGGTTACAAAACCGTGCTCTAAAAAGACTTCGCCTAGCTTTTGACCAGGCTTTTTTTCCTTTAAGGCAGTCTGTAATTGTTCTTCTTTTATTAATCCTGCTTCAACGAGCAAATCACCTAATCGTTTTCTCGTCTGCTTCATGCCTGCTCCCTACTTTTGTCCAAGATTTTGATTGTTTTTGCTGGAATTTGTATCTTGATTACTTGAAGTCTGATTATTTTTGTCATTATTATCTTGCTGCTGTGAATTAGAATCACCTTCTGCAGTAGTTTCACTTTGATTATCGGTCACATTATCTGCATTTCCGCTTTCCGTTTGACCACTATCGGTTAAAGGAGTCTTCAGAGGACCATATACTCTTACAACAGGACTAGGAGGATAGAAATCCTCACCTATTATGGTGCTTTCTAATCGTTTACCTGATTGATTACGAACTTCCCGCACCATTTTGATTAAAGTACCGTCTTTGCCATTTTCTTTTGTCACATAAGAGCCTTCTGCCACAAATGGACTGTACTGTTTCACTAGTTTCGGCGCGAAAGTTTGTTTATCTTTTATAAAGTAACGGTATTGATAGACAAAAGGCATGCCTTTTAAGCTAGCATACAAATTGTTGTCTATCATTTGAAGCTCGATAATATAACTTATTTTATTTGGATTTGCGAACGTAAAATCTTCATGAAAAGCAGGATCCACTTTCGCCTCATAACCTAGATTAATATAATCGGGCAAGCTTGTACTTTGATTTCTTTCTATTATAGAAAAATTGGTTTGTAAAATAAGTTCATACATTAACGAGGAAAGAATGCTTAAATCCTTCGCAGATGCTTCGGAAAAGTTTTTACTGCGAATCAAATCAAGCACGGAGAACTCAGAACTTTCATTTACTTTTATATTAGAAAATTTATTTATGAATGCTTTTATTCCCGCTGAAGGTTTAATATTTTGATGGAATGCCTCGGCAACAATAGTTTGGTACTTTGAATCTGATACTAGATACTGATCTAATGAAATATCGAATGGATCTACAGCTAATGCGGTAGCTCTATCTGCTAATATAGTTTTCAAGAGAGCCTTATTAATAGTTGCAGGATTTAAGCTAGGGACATTTTTACTTATTACCTGATCTAGCTTGTCATCCGCAATACTTACAGAGATAGGTTTTTTCATCCCGCTTTTTAAATTTGCCATCGTATGATTAATATCAAATTGAAAAAGGGAGTGTGGGTCAACCTTTACACTTACCTCCATATAACGAAGCGTACATTGAAAACTATTTTCCCATTCATTGATTTTTTCCGTTAACTCATTTCTTGCTTCTGCTTTTGATTTCCCACCAAGCTTTAAAGGTCCAATCATTGTACCGTCTGCAAGAACCTGATCATGATTAGAAATTGATCGATAAGCCAATGCGCCATAATGTGAAAAAGCAAGAAGATATACTGTGCAAAGAGTTAGCACAGCAAAAATTTTTAACATGTGTTTGTAGTTCACATTCGACGCTCCCCTCATAACTGTTCCAGTTCCATCGATAAATTATCTCTAACAAGCTGTACCATAATAATATCCGTTCTTATCTATTTATTTTGAGCCCTTTTCTTCCAATTCTATGTATGGTATGATACCATCTTCTTCCACTTGGTCTGATTCATTTGATTCCAATAAGAGATCTTGATTAGTATTAATGTCTAATAGTTCTTCCCAATCTTCTTTGTCCTCACTTGAGGCAGATATCTCATCCAGTACCAAATTTCCTTGCGTTTGTTCGATATCTTCTAACTCCATAATCCATTTTTCCATTTCACTTAGACCCAATTCATTAGCTTGTTCTTCTTCATGTGTTAAAGGCAGATCATCTAAAATTAGATAATCCTCCACTTCTTGAAAGTCATCTGTATGTTGATTCAAGAAAAACTCTTCTTCCTCCAATACATTAGGGGACAAGATTTCCTCCATGTCCTCTACCGTTTCCATGTCCAAATCATGTAAGGATGATGGATAGGTGGCCTTAGTGTCGACATCCACCTTTCTTCGCTTTTGTTCCGTGGCGAAATCTAATGCAATATCCTTCATTCCCGAATTGCTTGTAACCGTCCGATTGGGAATTCTTTTCGCCAATATATATGAAAATAGTAAAAGCAAAAGAAAGAAAGATAGAATCAATTGCCAAGATTGAAAAATACGATCCGCTAATATACCAATACTCGCTACGAGTAAAGCAATGATTACCATTAACCCCTTCTCTTTTACACGAAAACCGATTGGTAAAAAGTACATAATGGGCAAAAGGATGATAAGTCCTATCATTCCAATAATTCCAGTAACCATTACATCACTCCTTCACAAGTGTATAGACCTATAAAAAATGTCAGAAAAAGTCTGATTTTGATTAAATATATTGTATAATAAAGTCGAGGTTTTTGAAAGAAGGTGTTGGGTTGAAAGCAATAAAATTATTGCGGAAACAAGAGGGTTTAACATTAATTGAAGTTTTGTTATCCATTACCATTTTATCAATAATTTTGTTTTCTTTTATGAGATTTTTCCTACAGGCGGGAAACTTTACAAATTTAAATGAAAAAAAGACCGTTGCAGTTAATGTTGCCCGAAATGTATTAATGTTTATGAAGCAGCAAAGCTTTATTGAGATTAAAGATAAAATTGCCAAGCTACCAGAAGAAAACGGGCATTTTAATCTGTATATTTGCGACAATAAATATCAATATTTCAACAATACAGAAACACCCCTCACCTCATGTAAATCCATTCAAATTAATAACGAAGACTATAAAGTATCTCTATACTCTAATTTGGAAGATTGCAAGGCTGAAGGAAATTGTAACTACTATATCCCAATTACAGTAGAAGTGCGGTGGAGTATACGTGATAAAATCTATAAAACTACGATTGATGGAACAATTGAAAGCGAAGATCTTCGATAATAGAGGCATTACTTTAATAGAATTATTGGTGACTGTTGCTATTTCAGCGATTTTTATACCTGTTATTTACGGTACATTTATTACTGGGTATAAAGTGTACGAAAAAATTTCAATCGAATCTCAGTTACGTGATGACGCAGATTACATATCCTCTATGATTATGAATTCCCTTTATTCCATGCCCTTTAATGAGATAACTTCTTGCGATGGATCAAAGGATGATAATTGTTTCGAAATTAAAAATACAGTAGAAACCCAATTAAAAGGAGCGGGTGATAAAGGCTTCATTGATGTGGAAAGAGGAAAAAAGAGTACAGAAATTAATCAATTAAAAATACAGCTTGTGCCGTTTGAAAAAGACGGAATAACGTTACAAGGAATAAAAATTGGAGACCAGCTTCTCACAACCCAATCAAACTTCAATGGTTCAAAATTTATTATTCATTGTGGAGATGAAAGCTCCAATGGAGTATGCACAGAAGGCGGTACAATCGAATTACAGCTTCAGGTATCTAATAATAGAAACAG
Organism: Bacillus sp. FJAT-49736; assembly: GCF_018343615.1. Classification (GTDB taxonomy): domain Bacteria; phylum Bacillota; class Bacilli; order Bacillales; family Bacillaceae_C; genus Margalitia. The sequence continues at coordinate 1,991,722 of NZ_JAGYPI010000001.1, forward strand.
TAAAAATCTTCATTTAAATAGTGACTTTGGTTTTTATGCCAGAAAGGGGAACTAACAATGTTCACCAATGAAAAAGGAAATACTCTCATTACTGTTTTACTTACGACAGTTGTATTTTTGACAATTGGTCTTGCGCTAGTATCTGGCACGATAAACGGATCCAAAAGAACAGAAGTACGAAAAACAGATATTCACATTACCTATGATGCCGTAAAAGCCATTGATCAAATAACAACTGATTTATCGATTGCTTTATCTTCTGATGCTACTCTTGCCGTGGACAGTCTTACTCCTGACAGTATAAACAGCAAACTAAAGTCCGTGTTACCTAATATCGTTAATAAAAATATTGATTTTCCATCATTTGAATGTATTAATATCGCTGATACTACTGGGGATTCGGTCCGCTATTTATTAAATAATACATGTAAAAATGAAAAAGGAGCTATTACTCAAACGTATAAGCTGGATGAATCGTCCACCTTAACTAGAGCATTAGAAATTATAATAGTTACAAAAACACCGAACGAAAGCGACGGATATATTTCACGTACGATACGAAAAAAAATAATAATTTCACCAATGCCCAGCTTTTTAAAATACGTGGCAGGTACGAAAAAGGAGCTTGTCTTAAATGGCTCACCCAATTTTATAGGAAATGTATATGCAAATATATTAACGATTCATAAGGATGCAAACTATGAGCTTGGGAACGGCACGAAATTATCTGTTTCCACTCCTTTACCGTCCATTCATGGGGATATTTATTCTAATTCTCCTTCTATTTTACCTGTATTAGTAAAACAGAACTTTTATAATGGAGAGGTTCCTGCTTTAAAAAACGACAGTCAATTTGCTGATATTAATTTTGATGAGGCATTTAGAGACCAGGTTGATCAGTTTTTTACAACAGTTGGATTTTCCGGTATGCAATATGGCGATATTGGTAGTTCATTAAAAAACAGCATTATTAACCAATTTCAATTAGATAAAATTTCAGATGTACCTGATATATTGAAAAACCAACAATTGAATGCTGAAAATCAAATAACCTCCACCGGAAATTTGCCGAAAAGCGCATATAAATTAATAGATTTTAATACAGAAACACCTTTAAAGGTTCCAGGCACCCTGATCGTTTCTAACACTGATCAGGATATACAGTTAAAGGATCTATATGTGAATGGAGACTTATACGTATATTCAAATAAAAATATTAGTCTAAGTAATATTGTCGCTTCAGGAAATATTTATTTAGAAAATTCAAATGGGAATATCACAATAAATGGAAATATATATGCAGCAAATTCCATAGTTATTAATAATTCACAAAGCTTATCTATTACTGGAAATCTTGTATCCGCAAATGATTTATCGCTTATAAACAGCGGAAATTCCCTTGTTCAAGGAAATTTATTAGCCGGGTACAATCTTTCTATTGAAAGCAGCCATAATTCGGTGATAACAGGAAATATGTTTTCTGGTAGTAATATGAGCTTAAAATCGATCGACTCATCCCTTTCCATTAACGGGACACTGCTTTCAAATGGGAACTTTACTGTGAAAGGAAATAACAATGACAATGGCAAAGAGGACGATGAAGTAATCTTTGATTCGGTAGTTTATGCAAACGGAGCAGCTACAATTTCCAATGTAAATATTTTAGGAGCCAACCAGAATCAAAAAGAGCTAATCTTGTTGTCAAAAGGTAAGCTCATGATTACGAGGATGAATGAATTTAATAATTATACAAATGAACAGGAGGTGGCAGGAGATAATGGACTTCCTCCCAATTCATCGAATATTAAACCGCTGCAAGCTTTCTTTTATACAGAACAAAATGCTGAGCTTTATGGAGTCGGCTCCCTATTTTATATAAATGGCGGGATATTTTCTGCCGGAAATATTATAAATGAACAAGATCAAAATAATCAGCTTATAATAAACGCAATACGTGGTAGTGTTAAAAGCATAGATGAAGTTAGATATAAAAATGAAGCGGATCAGCAAGGGCATTTTTCCAGATTCATTGTAAACTATGACAAAGAGGTTCTATTAAGAAAAATTGATGCACTGCCTAAGGTTAAAACGTTAACTCTCTATTCAGATGACCTAATTATTAAGTAACCTCACTATCAGCTTAATATTTCAAAAAAAGGAAATGCAGCTGCCTGCATTTCCTTTTTCATTATTCACTCTACCATTTCCCATCCGAGTCATCAGTAGAGCCTCCGCCGCCATTATTTGGCTGTACTACTTCAAATACAGCAGTATCGGTGATAGCAGGGTTATCATCTGATATGATTTTAATGGTTGAATAACCAAGCTTATTTGCTTGTAGCCACCATGTACCATCCGCTTTCTTCACTATCTGAATAACACTGTTAGAAGAAGAAGTAACATCTCTAAGCCATTTATTTGTAGCATTATCAGGAGTAAATAAAATATTTGGCAAAATCGGAATATTATCACCGAGCAATAATGTATATTTGGCTTTTGTAAATCGCATATCAAGAAGCTTGACATATGGGTTCTTGACTATAATAGGAACTTCAACATGAATATTGGAACCGTCGGTTGAATTTATTATCAGCTTTGCAGTTCCTTCACGAACGCCTAAAATACTATTACCATTTATTGAAGCATTTGAATTAGAAATAGACATATTAAGATTCATGTTTAATGCATCATTAGGTACAATAGTCACGGTAAAGTTGACTGATGTTCCCACATTTACTTCTATTGGATTTGGTGTAACGGTTATACTTGTGATCTTCTTATTGATGAAAATAAACTTTTTCACTGCTTCTGGATCACTAGTAAATCCGCCTGTTGTTCGCACATCTACCTCGACATTTCCGTAGAAGTTGGCTGGTATTGGAATGGTATCGCTCGGATTAAAGCTTGTCCAATTCGTGGTACCTGTATCAGATATTATTTTGTATTCATAAGCTACATTTTTACCGGCCACTAAATTGGTAATATTAAACTGAGCGGAACCCGATGTTGATGAACCATCAGGCAAGATTTTTCCTGTGGCTGTTTCAGACATTTGAAAATCAGTTTTCAGATAAATATATCCTTTTGTATTGTCTGAATAGGTAATTTCTATTGTTTGATTATTGTTTTTCAAATCCATTCCCATAATAGGCTTATTAGATATGTTCGGTGTTTTCTGATCTGTTTCAGCAATAACAGCCTGGGTATTTGATACTACTTTTTGTACCTTTCCACCATAATCACCAATAAAGCTGTAATCTGAGCCATCAATATGAACTTTCATCCCTACCATTCCGGTTGATGCAGAAAGTGACAATTGCTGACTACCGAAACGGGAATCATTGTATTGTAAATTTGCAATTGGCATGGCTGTATATGACATCGCCCAATTTGCCTGCAAATTAATAGAAAAGGAAAATTCATTTGTGCTAAAGCTTCCTAGTGCATATGTTATTGATTTTGGAATGGTTATCTGGACAACTCTTTGTCCATTTTGATTGATTTCTTGAGCAGTAGCACCAGTTAAGATAGATGCTCCACTTAAAATATTCACTTGTGAATTGACTAAAGTTATACCAACAGGAAGCGGTTGGTATATCTTCATTCCGGAAATGGTTCCACTTGCCGTTAAATTAAGCAAGCCAGTCGGATTTAATGTGTACTTCACAAAGAATTGGTTTCGCTCCGTATTTGTTGATCCTAATTTCACTAAGCTTTCCGGAGGAAAAAACTGATTACCTACTAATTCAACTGCACTACTGAATGTAGGAGCAACATCCTTCTTCACATCCACTGTAACAGGTACATGTTTTTTCTCCACTTGCTTTCCATTTAAATCAGTATAGGACAAATTTATATCATCAAAAGTATAAGTTCCCTCTTGACTGAACGTAAGTGGCAAGGAAACATTGATTCCATTTGGGGATGGATTACTATTGATTGGATAGCTAAAGTTAAAAATAATATGAGCAATATTGTTGCTGTCTACAAATGCATTTGCCCCATCCTTCACCTTCACTTTTCCGTTAAACTTGCTTAAATCGACAGTAACCTCACCATTTATTGCCGGCGCATCAAATTGAGAAGTGATTCCTGTAAATAAACTGGTCAAGCTGTTAGTGTTCCCTTGTGCTGCAAAACCGCCTGTTTTCTTAGCCATAGAGTCTAGGAGTTGGTAATTAACATCTCCTGGTTTAGCAAAAGCGATGCTGTACATCGTAATTTTATTAGCCCCTAGAGAATCGGCCGTATTCAATGCCTCGCTGTTAATCGTACTTTGAATTCTAGTGTAATTTGTATCTAATACAACACTAGATCCCTTCTTATTATTATAAAATCTCTTAGCTGTATGGTTGGTATATAATTCGTAATTAACAGTTGTATAATATGGCGTTTTATATGAATTATCCGATACTAATTCAGTCTTTTTAAGTATGGTAGGTTCACCATCAGTAAGTAAAATGACATATTTTTTCGTTTTAGTCACAGGTGATGTTTGGTCTAATATTGACTGTAAAGGCTGTGTATAGTTGGTTCCTCCGTTACTTGCAGAATCTAAATATGGAACAATGCTTTTAATATTAGCAAGACCTTCAGAAGGTTGGATTACTACATTTCCGTATCTACTATAAATTACCTTTCTACTAATATCTGAGTCAAAAGGTATAAAATGATAAGAATCATTTGATTGAGAATTATTACTAAAGAAGTCTACTGCAGTAGAAAGTGCATTTTCCGCACTGGTAGCCTTCATTGCACCATTAAAGTTATCGGCCATGGAACCTGAAGTATCATGAACAAAGTAAACTTCAATCGGCTGCCTCTGTTCATTTGTGGCCATGCCTTTTGGAGTGATGCTAATATCCAATCTTCCCTCAGCATCACTATTAACTGGCTTTATATATTCTTTTGCTGATGGTTGAACGGAAAAATCAATATACGGCCCACTCGTCGCAGCGCTTATTCTATGTAATTGGAAGGGCAGAAATAAAACGAATAGAAAAGTTACAACGAAAATAGCTTTTCTTAGCATAAGGCACATCCATTCTCTTAGATATTTATTAGAAACAATCTATTATTTTACCATTATAACAATTTGCCTAATACTATTGTAGTACTCTAAGCGGATAGATGAATATTATTAATGCTATTCAGATTAAAACAAACTCTACTTCACATACTCCGCCACTCGATTTTTCCCTGCTCTTTTTGCACCAATATAAAGGGCACGATCAGCATGTCGAATTAGTGATAAGGCATCATCAGCATCAAAAGGTGCAGTTGCCACACCAATACTAACCGTTATATTGATACTCACTTGAGACATGTCATTATCCAATGAATTCGTAATCATAAAAGGACGGTTGGCTATGGTCAAACGGACCAGTTCTGCAAGCCTCATGGCAGCATGCTTATTAGTATCTGTGAGCAGGATGACAAATTCCTCTCCGCCATAACGTGCAACAGTTCCCCGATTGCCAATTAAGCTTTTAATACGCTTAGCCATCATCGAAAGAATTTCGTTTCCGCTTTGATGTCCATATGTATCATTAATCATTTTAAACGAGTCTATGTCCAGCATAATAAGTGATAATTCCTTACGAAATCCTTTATTTAACAGTTCAAATTCATTTGATAATAGATTATCAAAATAGCGATAATTATATAATTTAGTTAAAGAACAATGTTCACTAATCATCTTCGTTTGTTCATAATGCCTTGCATTTGAAATAGCGACGACAAAATAGGAACAAAGAATATCTAAAATTGGGAGTTGATATTTTTCATACTGCCCGCTTTTAGTGGATGCCAAAAACAGTACTGCTTCGACTTTCTTTTCCTTGAAAATAGGAACACATAAAATACTTTCTGCATTATCGGGCATATATCCAGAGGCGAAATTTTCCCATTCCTCTCTACTATTATAGAAAACTGGTTTTTCATTAGCCCAAACTTGACCGCTGATTCCTTCATACCTTTTGATTGGCGGAATAATATCAGGCTTTTGAAGTCCAAATTCCACGCCACGCAAAAGTACCATTTCATCGCCCATTACGTCTAAAATATATGTATAGTCTACCGTTAATGTTTGGGAGACCTTCTGAACAAATAGATCCAGAACCTCATTAACCTCCAGACGCTCTGTTAATTGGTGGCCAATTTCTGCTGCCTTATGTAAATAATCATTGATTCTTTCAGAAGAATTATATAGTCGCAAAACATAGCCGAATCCCATAAAAGGAAAGAATATTAACAGAAAGCCGGCATATCCAATAACTCCATTTAAGTAATATAAAGTTATGCTTAGAGGCACCACGATACATATAATCATTATTTCCCATAAAAAATCTAAGGCAAAAAGGTTTCGTTTCTTCCCCACAAATGGACCGGAAATTACTAGAAATAACTGATTAATAAATACATTCGCGATGGCATAAATAATAATCGGAAGAATATTATCATGAAGAGTTGTGAAACCTGTTTCCCCGCCAATTGCATAATAAAGCAGACCGCTTAAGATAGAGATCCCAAAAAACATAATAGAATTAAAAGGATAGCGGTATGCTTCCTCTTTTTTCACCTTCAGAGAAATTAACACTACAATGATGGAAAACTGAGTTAAAATTAGTTCAAAAAACAATCCATAGGATAAAAGCCCCGCCATAGTAACCCATTGAAACATATAAATAGGGTTGGAGCTAATATTAATCGGAAAATACGATACAATTCCTGTCAAAATGCAAAAAGCAGCAATAACTAGAAAGCTTACATGCTTTGGAGGAAAAAGATGATAGGAATAATAAACACCAATTGGAACAACAAGTAGCCAAAGTACTATCGTAATCGCCAATTTTTTATCTATTTTCATCTTTTTCACCACCTTTCGCATAGTAAATAAGTCACAATGTTCTAAAATATTCTATCAAACTGGATATAGAATGTCACTATTTTCAGAGAATATTTTCTATTAAAATATTACGAATTAAGAAATAATGTTTTTCAAAAATGGTTTTATTTCCGCCAAAAAGTAGAGAGACCCGCAAATGATAAGCATTTCATTGTTATTCAAGCCTTTGATTAAATCAGTTAGAATTGGTTTCCAATCAGCATAGGCAGTTCCGTTTTCTACCTTGCTTAATTCAGCAAGTTTTGCTGCCGATTCAATTCGTGGCGATTGAAATTGTGTAAAATAAAAATCTGCCTCTAGTTTCCTTAGCTCCACAAACATTTTTGTTAATTCCTTATCCCTTAATGCCGCAAATAATACCTTTTTCTTTTTAGTTGAATATCGCTTATTAATTGCTTTAACCAATGCTTCAACACCTTCAGGATTATGGGCTCCATCTACTAATATTAATGGATTTTTTTGCACAATTTCCATGCGCCCCGGCCACATGGCATTTAATAATCCTCTTCGCACAAACGCCTCATCAATATCTAAAAGTACAGAAACCATGACCGCTAGTGACGCATTTTTCGTTTGATGATAACCAATCATTCCAATCTCCAAGTCTTTAAGGGTTCTATCCTTTACAGAAAAGCAAAAACTCTCCCCTGTTTCTATCGAATGATTCTCTCCTACTTGAAAATCACGGCCAAGCACGTACATAATTGAATTCATTTTTTCTGCTTTTTCTTCTATAACAGTCAGAGCCCCATATTGTTCTACTGCAGTTATGAGAGGAATATTCTTCTTAATAATCCCCGCTTTTTCAAAAGCAATTTTCTCTACAGTATCCCCTAAAATATTTACATGATCTAAACCAATATTGGTTATAACTGTAAGTATTGGCTCTAGTATGTTTGTGCTGTCTAATCTACCTCCTAAGCCTACTTCAAAAACAGTATAGTCAACAGGATTCACCTTGGAAAAATAGTAAATTGCCATAGTGGTAATCACTTCGAACTCCGTCAATGGCCCAAGCTCTGTTTCCGCCAATTCCTCCACTAGTGGTTTTATAATATTTACAAGATCCATCATTTCACTATTGGAAATTGGAATGCCGTTTAAACTAATTCTCTCATTAAATGATTCAATCGCTGGTGATGTGAAGGTTCCAACGGAATATCCAGCCTCATTTAATATGGAACGTATATAGGTTACAGTCGATCCTTTACCATTCGTTCCGCCTACGTGGATGACTTTTAAATCCTTTTCTGGGGATCCAAGCTTTTCCATCATCCATTTCATGCGATCCAGTCCCGGCTTCATGCCAAACTGCAGACGTGACAATATCCAATCTAACGCTTCTTCATATGTATTCATTAACACTACACCTTCTTTTTAAATCGCTGATTTCGTATATCGCTATAAATCCTCGTATAGTCGTAGCTCGGGGCATCTTTTCTTATGAAAGTTACAGGTCATTACAAAGATTTCGTCTGTAAGAGCAACAAAGTTTAAGAAAAGAGCCTTAATAGAGGGAAGACGAATCCCATAATGTGATTCGCCTTCTTTATCTTACTTATTATTCCCCTTTTAATTCTGCAATTCTAGCTCTTACCACAGCTTGTTTTTCCAGATAATCCTTTTCTTTCGCGCGTTCTTCTTCCACAACCTTCTCAGGTGCTTTGCTTACAAACTTTTCATTGCTTAGTTTCTTCTGAACTCGCTCCACTTCCTGTGTCCATTTATCCAATTCTTTTTGGAGACGGGCAAGTTCTTCGTCAATGTTGATTAAGCCTTCAAGTGGAAGGAAAATTTCCGCTCCTGTAACAACAGCAGTCATTGCTTTTTCGGGAGCTTGTAATTCTACATCTATTACTAATTCCTCAGGATTACAGAAGCGCTCAATGTATGCTTTGTTAGAATTTAAGGTTTGCAGAACCGTTTCATCCTTCGCTTTTATCACCATTTTAATCTTTTTGCTTAGCGGAGTATTAACCTCTGAACGTATATTACGAACGGAGCGTATAATTTCTACTAAAAGCTTCATTTCATTTGCTGCTTGTTCATCATGGAGGTCTTGATTCACTTGTGGCCAGCTAGCAACGGTAATAGAATCGCCTTCATGAGGAAGGTTTTGCCAAATTTCCTCGGTAATAAACGGCATGAATGGATGGAGCAGTCTCATTGTATTGTCAAGTACATAAGCTAAAATAGATCTTGTTGTCTTTTTCGCTGCTTCATTTTCACTGTATAATGGAAGCTTAGCCATTTCAATATACCAATCACAGAAGTCATCCCAAATGAAGTTATATAGGGCTCTACCCACTTCACCGAATTCATATTTGTCAGCGAGCTTCGTTACACTTTCAATTGTTTCATTTAAACGAGTAAGAATCCATTTGTCCGCAACAGATTTTTCCCCAGATAGATCAATTTCTTCAAAGGTTAGCCCATCCATATTCATTAGGGCAAAACGCGATGCATTCCAAATCTTATTTGCAAAATTCCATACGGATTCAACCTTTTCCATGCTGAAACGCAAATCTTGGCCAGGAGAGCTTCCTGTAGAAAGGAAATAACGTAAAGCATCTGCACCATATTGGTCAATTACATCCATTGGGTCAACACCGTTACCAAGGGATTTACTCATTTTTCTGTTTTGATCATCTCGAACAAGACCATGAATTAATACGTCTTTAAACGGCCTTTTACCTGTAAATTCCAATCCTTGGAAAATCATTCGAGAAACCCAGAAAGTTAGGATGTCATAGCCGGTAACTAATGCATTTGTTGGGTAATAACGTTTGAAATCAGCAGCTTCTTCATTTGGCCAGCCCATCGTTGAAAACGGCCATAATGCAGAACTAAACCAAGTATCCAATACATCATTATCCTGCTCCCAATTTTCAATATCTTGCGGTGGTGTCACATCAACATAGATTTCCCCAGTTTGCTTATGGTACCATGCCGGAATGCGATGTCCCCACCATAGCTGCCTAGAAATACACCAATCGTGGATATTTTCCATCCAGCGCAAATAGTTATTTTCAAAGCGTTCTGGAACAAAAGTAACTTTATCCTCAGTGCTTTGTAATTCAATTGCAGTTTTCGCAAGTGGCCCCATTTTAACGAACCATTGTGTCGATAAATATGGTTCTACAATCGCATCACTGCGTTCAGAATGTCCAACGGAATGCAAGTGATCTTCGATCTTAAATAATACTCCTAGCTCCTGCAAGTCTTTTACAATTTGTTTACGGCACTCGAAGCGATCCAATCCTTCGTATTTACCAGCATTTTGGTTCATTGTACCGTCTTCATTCATTACCAGGATACGAGGAAGATTATGACGATTACCAATTTCAAAATCATTCGGGTCATGTGCAGGTGTAATTTTTACCGCCCCTGAACCGAATTCCATATCCACATAATCGTCACCAACAATTGGAATTTCACGTCCTGTAATTGGCAGGATTACCGTTTTACCAATTAAATGCTTGTAGCGGTCATCTTCCGGATGAACAGCAACTGCAGTATCACCAAGCATCGTTTCAGGTCTTGTTGTAGCAATTTCGATAGAGCCTGAACCGTCTGCAAGCGGGTAATTCATATGATAGAAGGCTCCTTGAATATAATTGTAGATAACCTCAATATCAGAAATAGCTGTTTTAGTTGCAGGATCCCAGTTAATAATATATTCGCCACGGTAAATGAGACCTTTTTTATACAATGTGACAAATACTTTTTTAACCGCCTCAGATAAACCTTCATCAAGGGTAAAACGTTCACGGGAATAGTCTAATCCAAGCCCCAATTTTGCCCATTGCTTGCGGATAAATTCTGCATATTCTTCTTTCCATTTCCATGACTCTTCCAGAAATTTTTCGCGTCCAAGATCATAGCGGCTTTTCCCTTCTTCGCGCAATTTCCCTTCTACTTTTGCTTGAGTAGCAATACCTGCATGATCCATTCCTGGAAGCCATAAAACATCATAACCTTGCATTCTTTTCATTCTAGTTAAGATATCCTGCAGTGTTGTATCCCACGCATGGCCCAAATGAAGCTTTCCAGTTACATTCGGAGGCGGAATCACAATCGTATAAGGCTCCTTATTCAGATCGTCCTTTGCTTCGAAAAACTTTCCGTTAGTCCACCAATCATATCGGCCTTCTTCCACCAACTTTGGGTCATATTTCGTCGACATCTTTAAATCATTTGTTTCCATTTTGTTTCCTCGCTTTCTTAAAAAGTACCGAAAAAATAAAAAGCTCCCATCGTCAAAAGGACGAAGGGAGCGGATTCGCGGTACCACCTTTTTTCACAGACATTCAGAACAAACATCTGGCACTTAAAACTCATAACGGCTCTTCACCGGCTTCAATTACTCCTAATGTTTCACTGAAGCTGCTCATGGGCGACCTTCTGATGTGTCATCACTTAGGAAATATTTCAGCAAGTAATTTCCCTCTCTTTAAGGAGACAGCCATCGTACTCTTCCCAATCAAAGCTTTTCAAATTATTATTTTCTATATAGTATCGAAAATTGATGGTTATAGTCAATTATTTTTTCCTATTTTATAAAAAATATTTAAATTCATTATTTCTAGCTCATTCCATACGGATCTTTCTTCCGAAGTGTTAGGCATAATCACCATTTTTCCCTTCTCTCATACATTATATGGTATAAAGATGGGGAAGGTGAGGAGATGAAAAAAAAGTTCAATCAACATACATTTCAATCCTGGATGAAAACATGGAAAGGAGTTTGTAAGCAGCTAATCATTCCCTTTGCAATATTCCAAGGCATTCGCACTATACTGATTCCTACAACCTTTGATGTATTGCTTTTAGCAATCTTTATATTAATCGCTCTTGCTTTTTATTTTGAATGGTTTTAAGTTTTATGTAAAGGAAGCCAAAATAAAACTAGTACAATACTTTTTAAGCAATTGATAGAACCCAACCCTTTTAATCCTTAGGCTTGGGTTCCGCTTCTTGCTTTGCGCGATTTTCCATTTCATTCATTCTGATTACAATATATTCTGTATTTTTTAAGAGCCAATAATTATATTGCAATTCCTTCACGAATTTAATTTCTGTCTTTTTTGTTCGTTGAAGCCGATATGCCTGCACGGTTCTGAAAATCGGGCCGGGATGTGCTAAATAGCTTAAAAACAACAATTTTTCTTCCTCACGAAATGGAAAATGTCCAAAATAAGTATATAGCCAGTCAATACATTCATCCATTCTCTTTGGATAGGTTTTCAACGTTCGGGATAAAAAAGGCAATAAATCCTGTAAGGGAGAAGCGATCTTCGAGTTTTCAAAATTAGAAAAGTAGCCGTAACCTCTATCATCATATAAAAAATGCTCCGTTGATATTTTTCCATGTGTAATTACCGTTCTACCCGTTGTAACCTCTTTGGAATTTTCATACCACTCCGTAAGTTTTTGTTTGGCAAAATCATGTGCTCTTCGTATATCATTATTAAACATACAAAATAGTAATTCGAAAGGAGACATATACCATTTCTTTTCACTAGTTTCTAAGAACTCTGTTAAGAATTCCTCTTCTCTTTCCCACTCATCAAGTGTATTTTCAAAATGAGCTTTCCGCTCTTCCGCTTCAATTTCTATATTTTTCATGGACAAGGTATGAAGTCTGGCGAGTTCCCGAAACATCTTTTGGTGCTTTTCATTTCTTTCCTCTTTTTCTTCATTTGAAAGCCAAGGCATCAAATAATATAAATAATTTTGCTGCAGGATAGCGTACCTGCCATCCAAGGTGGGATAAATGGGAACGATGCGATTATATCCTCTTTGATATAACAGCTGCACATTACGGACAAAATCGATTCCGCTCTGAGGAAGAATTTTTTTCAGTGCATAAATTCCATTATCAGAATATATTTTCCAAGTCCTTCCGTATTGCTCCACATATTTTGCTCTTATCCCATATTGATCCAATATTGCTGTTCTTTCTTCATTTGAAGAATCTTTCATTTCACCACCTGCTATCCAAAAAACGGCTATTCGCTTTTTCTATTGCATCCTACTTTTGAAGGTGGGATAGGTTTGAAGGTGAGAAAAAAGCTAAAAATCCTCACCTTCAATTTTTAGTTCTGCTATTTTTTTCCCGCATAAGAAGGAATATATAAAACTTGCCCTTCGGAAACGCTTTGATTAGATTCCAAATGATTCATTCTTAAAATTTGCTGTACGCTTATATCGTATTTTTCAGCCAAAAAGTCTATAGTTTCACCTGATTGAACAATGCACATTCTTAACTTTGCAGCTTTTTCTTCCTGCTTTCGGGCTAAGAAGTCGCTAAGTGAAATGGATTCATATTTTTCTTTTTTCTTTTTCTTCTTTTGCACTTCCATTTCTTCTACTTCAACTAATTCAACTTGTTCTTCCATTTGATATTCCTCAATGGTAACATTTAAGGATTCATCATCTTGATGCAGCTCTACTTCTGTAAAAGAGGATGATTCATCTTCCTCTTGTTTAGCCTTTTTCTTTTTTCGATCAAATGACTCTTCCTGTGATGGGTAAGAATGCTGGTATAGATTATAAGGATTGTTTTGCAAATGTGGTTCATGTACTTCAAATGGTCTCTGATTGTATGCATCTGTTGCATTCTCATCGGGAATTTTTCTTACCTCAACATTAAAAGGCTGAAATAAATCTTCCTCTACGTTATCATCATTTTTTATATCATTTGTTGAAAAATTATGAATAGGAACCAATTCTTCCTCTTCTTCCTCTTGTTCTCCAGCCCTAAATAATGCTGCTTCATATTCTATTTCTTCCTTCTCATTATCTTGAGGAATTCCTGCTGTGATATTTTCCTCTTCCTTTCTGAGACCAGAAATAGTTAAATCGGCATTCAGCTTCAAGCAATTATCTTCATAAATATCATAGTCAAAGGAGTCTACTGAAACGTCCAAGTAGGATAAATCCTCCACTTTATCTTTCGGGATGGTTATATCAACAGGAAATGGGTGTTCAAATTGATATACACCTTCCTCTTCCCGATAATCCACTGTTTGAACATATTTCTTTTGCCATGAAGTTTCTTGTTCTTCGACTTCTTCAGCATTGTTTCTATATTCTCCGCTTAAAAATAATTTCCCTTGAATAACGACATATTGCTCCTGCTCTTGGATGGTAATATGTGGATCAAGTGAAATGGATAAGAGCTCTTCAACTTCCTGTCCCCTTTTAAACCAAACAGATTCCTCTAATGAAAATCGTAAAGACGATTGATTTTCGGACAATGCGGCTTCCTCCCTTCAATTCCTATAGAAAATAAAACATTATGCCATTAACACTCTATGAGAAAATGAATCAATTTATGATTCTTACCGAAAATCTTTATTACAACTTTATTCAGGAACTTTATTCATTATTACAAAACAAAAAAACCACATCGAAATGTGGTCTTTTTGTTTTGTACTATTTATCCGCGCAGTTTGCTGAAGGTTTTTTCAGCAGCAACAATCGTCTTTTCAATATCCTCATCTGTATGTGTAGTGGAAAGGAATAATCCTTCGAACTGTGATGGCGGAAGGAATACTCCATTTTCAGCCATTTCACGATAATAGGCAGCAAATAATTCTAAGTCAGAGGTTTTTGCTGTTTCATAATTGATAACATCTTCATTTGTTAAAAAGATTCCAATCATGGATCCAGCGCGATTGATAGTATGTGGAATGTCATATTTTAATGCTGCTTCATGCAAGCCCTTTTCAAGCTTATCTGCTTTTCTAACAAATTCCTTATACGTATCTGGAGTTAATTGGCTCAGTGTTTCATAACCTGCTGTCATTGCCAATGGATTACCTGATAATGTACCTGCCTGATAAATTGGTCCGCTTGGTGCAATTTTTTCCATAATTTCTGCCTTACCGCCAAACGCTCCTACAGGTAAACCGCCACCGATAACCTTTCCTAAACAGGTTAGGTCCGGTGTAACTCCGTAATAACCTTGTGCACAATGATAATCCACACGGAAGCCGGTCATTACTTCATCAAAGATTAACAAAGCGCCATATCGAGTTGTAACCTCACGTAAGCCCTCTAAAAACCCAGGTTGAGGAGGTACTACCCCCATATTTCCTGCAACAGGCTCCACAATAATGCAGGCAATATCTTCCCCAAATTGCTGAAAGGCTGCACGGACTGCCTCTAAATCATTATAAGGTACAGCTATTGTGTTGCTGGCAATTCCCGCTGGAACTCCAGGACTATCCGGTAAGCCTAATGTAGCAACTCCAGATCCAGCTTTGATTAATAAGGAATCCCCATGTCCATGATAGGAGCCCTCAAATTTGATGATTTTATTTCGGCCAGTATATCCGCGAGCGAGTCTTAATGCACTCATGGTCGCTTCCGTCCCAGAAGATACCATCCTCACTACTTCTATGGAAGGAACACGTTCTTGAACAAGCTTTGCCAACTTATTTTCTAATAGCGTTGGGGCTCCAAAACTTGTACCATTTTCTGTAGCTTTTTTAAGTGCAGCGACAACCTGATCATTTGCATGTCCTAAAATTAACGGTCCCCAAGATAATACATAATCAATGTATTCATTGCCATCGATATCATAAATCTTTGAGCCTTTTCCTCTCTCCATGAAGATTGGATCCATCTTAACTGATTTAAAGGCGCGAACAGGACTGTTCACACCACCAGGCATAAGTGTTACTGCTTCCTGAAATGCCTTTTTTGAATTTTCGTATGAACGCATTTCGTATCCATCCCTTCCTGATTATTCGGCAAGCCAGCGAGCCGCATCTTTTGCAAAATAAGTTATGATTAAATCACAGCCTGCGCGTTTCATGCTTGTCAGCATTTCTAAGACAATGGTTTTTTCATCAATCCAGCCGTTCAATGCGGCACCTTTCACCATGGAATATTCACCGCTAACATTATATCCTACTACCGGCAAATTAAATTCATTTCGAACATCGCGTACAATATCTAAATAAGATAAAGTTGGCTTAACAATCAGAAAGTCTGCGCCTTCCTCTACATCTGACTGAGCTTCCCTGATTGCCTCCAAACGATTAGCAGGATCCATCTGATATGTTTTTCTGTCGCCAAATTGCGGTGTACTTCCTGCTGCATCACGGAATGGTCCGTAAAATGCAGACGCATATTTCACTGCATAGGACATAATAGGAACATCTGCAAAGCCTGCCTCGTCCAAGCCCTTTCGAATTGCTGCAACAAATCCGTCCATCATATTAGATGGAGCAATAATATCGGCACCTGCTTGTGCCTGGCTTACTGCGGTCTTTGCTAATAGATCAAGACTTGGATCGTTTAATATTTTACCGCCTTCAATTACACCACAGTGACCATGGTCTGTATACTCACATAGACAAGTATCTGCAATGATAAGCACATCAGGATAATGTTCTTTAATAAAGCGAGTTGCTTCTTGTACAATACCGTGGTTATGATAAGCTTGAGTTCCAACCTCATCCTTTTCTACAGGTATTCCAAACAATAAAACAGATTTAATTCCTAACGATACTACTTCATTCATTTCGGCCTTTAAATTATCCAAAGAAATCTGATCTACACCTGGCATTGAAGGAACTTCCTTCTTAATATTTTCACCTTCCACCACAAAGATAGGATAAATAAAATCATCTACATGCAAGTGTGTTTCCCTGACTAATGCTCTCATATTTGCAGTGCTACGAAGTCTTCTATGTCGTTTGAATTGCAAGTCTTTCATATTGTATTCCTCCCATTTATGTTAAATTTACATAAACTCTCCATCATATCTTCCATCGTATATTTTTCCGGACTAGCTGAAACCTTCCACCCATAACTCTCAACCGCTCTGTTCGTAACGGGGCCAATGCTGATAATTCTCATTGTTTTTGCCTTTTGCTCTCTTACTGGGTCATTTGCTACTTCCATAAAATGATGAAAGGTGGATGGGCTTGTAAACAATCCATAATCAAGCTTAACATTTTCAAGTAAATATATTAATTTTTCCTTACTTTCTCTCGGAAAAATAGTTTTATATATAATCCACTCATCTACGATCCAATGCAGTGATACTAAGGACTTGGCAATAACATCCCTTGCAAGATTCCCTTTCGGAATTAATACCCGTTTCGATTGGTTGCCAACATTGGTAAATTCGTTTGCAAAATCATCTGCGGAAAAAAAATCTGGCACAAATGAGACCTCTAACTGAAATTTTTCAATTGCCATTTTCGTCTTTTCTCCGACCGCTGCAATTTTTGTGGAAGGGGAAAGTGCTAAATTATGGTGAGCAAGCTGCTGAAAAAAGAATTTCACTCCAGTCTGACTTGTGAAAATGATCCAATTATATTGATCTATCCTTTTCAAATATTCTCGAGCATTTGGATCATGATTTTTCCGAAAATCTATTAGAGGAACCATATAGGGGGTTCCACCTAATTGCGAAATTTTATCGCAAAGTTTTTTCCCTTGTGTACCGCCACGAGGTATTAATATCGATTTCCCGTCGAGCGGTAAAAATGGATTCATGCTTGATCAAGCTCCTGTTTTACTTGATCAATCAAATCCTTTGCACCTTGTTGAATTAGCAACTCAGCAACTTGTACTCCAACCTTATGAGGATCGCTTCCGACTACTGTTTCCTTATAAATAGTTTTTCCATCGGGAGATGCCACCAATCCAGTCAAGGAAATCTTATTCTCTTCCTGGAGCATAGCAAAACCTGCAACTGGTACTTGACAGCCGCCTTCCATTTTATTTAAAAAGGCACGTTCTGCTGTTACAGTGATGGCTGTAGCATCAGAGTTTAATTTAGCTAATTGTTCAAGCAGCTCATGGTCATTGGAACGGCATTCAATTGATAGAGCGCCTTGGCCTACTGCCGGTAAACAAATCTCCGGATCTAAGTATTCCGTCACCACATCAGCGCTCCATCCCATACGCGACAAACCTGCAGCAGCTAATATTATTGCATCATATTCATCCGTTTTAAGCTTTTCTAAGCGTGTATCAATGTTTCCGCGAATCCACTTAATTTCTAGATCAGGTCGTTCCGCTAAAATTTGCGCACCTCTTCTTAAGCTACTTGTACCAATTACAGCACCTTTTGGGAGGTCTCTAAGTGTCATAGAACCTTTTGATATAAGGGCGTCACGATGGTCTTCCCTCTCAGGAATACAACCTATTGTTAGGCCATCCGGCAAAACGGCAGGCATATCCTTCATACTATGTACAGCCATATCGATATCCTTATTTAACATTGCCTGTTCAATTTCCTTTACAAAGAGCCCTTTTCCACCGACCTTTGATAAGGTGACATCTAATATTTGATCGCCTTTTGTTACGATTTCTTTAATTTCAAATTCAAAAGGTACTCCAAGCTTTTTCAACTGATCTTTTACCCAATTAGTTTGAGTTAATGCTAGTTTACTTCTTCTTGAACCAATGATTATTTTCCTCATACACTATTCCTCCCTATGAATACCAGAAATGAAAAGCAGACAATCTACTAATTAAAAAAAAGTTAATTAATACAATTAAAAATGCAGCAATATTTAAAAATGCCAGGTTTTTGCCAAACATATTTTTTCGTTCTCTAACATAGATAATCAAACTATAAATAATTAACAGTATAAAGGAACCGATAATTTTCGAATCATACCAATGAAAATTATGGAGCTTTATTAATGCCCATTGAAGTCCTAAAATTAAGCTTAATAACAGCATTGGAACTCCAATTAAGTTTAATACATAAGACATTTTCTCCAGTTTAGCCAGATCATTCAGACGCCATAACCTATGGCCCCATTTTTTCTCCTTCAATAGCTTATACTGTAATAAATATAACAATGAAAACACAAATGAGAGTGAAAAGGCAACATAAGAAAAGATCGCCATCGTAATATGTATTAATAACAATTCAGAAACCAACTTTTCACTCATTGTTTCCGTAGGCATTTGGATCGGTGCAAAAGTATGAATCGCCATAATAATAAAACCGATAATATTAATGAAAAAGACAGTGAAATCTACTCGCAACAACCGATTTATAATAAGCGATAAGGTAAGCAATACCCATGCATAGAAATAAAGTCCTTCAAATATTGTAAGGACCGGAAAACGCCTTGTATGAATCATGTACAAAAACAAAAAAATTGTTTGAAGAACCCAAACAATTGCAAGTAACCAGAAGGCAAATCGATTTGCCTTCCGATTTTGTTGTAAAAAGTCAATAAAATATAGCAGGATACTAACCGCATAAAGAATAATCATTCCTTCATGCAGCCGCGACATTATGATTTCAAACATCGCTTTCACCTAACTATAGTAGCTGGTGAAGGATGTTGATTCATGTTAAAGGATGTTGTTCTCTCGACTAGTAACGAATCTTCTGTTTTGGCTACTGGTTCTTGGATATTAAATATTCTTTTAAACAGTTCAATTTGCTCACGAGCATTAGGTTCAGCAGCTATTTCCTTTACTTGGGAAATCGGTTCTTTTAAAAGCTGATTCACAATGCTTTTCG
Source organism: Bacillus sp. FJAT-49736 (assembly GCF_018343615.1). Classification (GTDB taxonomy): domain Bacteria; phylum Bacillota; class Bacilli; order Bacillales; family Bacillaceae_C; genus Margalitia. The sequence continues at coordinate 2,011,146 of NZ_JAGYPI010000001.1, forward strand.
TGTGCTTACTGATTACTTTTTTCTCTCGTTCAGTCAAGTTTGGCATTTTACGTTCAATGCTTTTCATTGTTTCTGCTTGAATTGCCAATGCTTTTTCACGTAAAGCGGAAATTACCGGAACTACTCCGAGCATATTTACCCATTCATTAAATTGAACTATTGCTTCTTCAATCATCAACATAATCTTATCAGCGGCTTTTTTCCGTTCCACAAGATTGGCTTCAACTATCCCCTCTAAATCATCAATGTCATATAAGAAGATATTTTCCATATCCGCGATTTGTGGATCAAGATCACGAGGCACTGCAATATCCACCATAAATAATGGTCTGTTTTTGCGCAGTTTCACTACGTTCTCCATCAACTCTTTTGTAATGACATAATCCTTAGAACCAGTGGAGCTTATTAAAATATCCGCCTCTACAAGTGCACATTGCATTTCCTGTAAGGTTTTAGCAGTTCCATCAAAACGATCCGCTAAGTTTTTCGCCTTTTCAAACGTTCGATTAATAACCGTTACATTCGTTGCCCCACTGCCATGAAGATTTTCTATCGCAAGCTCACCCATTTTTCCTGCTCCGACGATAAGAACATGCTTGTCTCTTAAATTGCCGAATATTTTTTTGGCAAGCTCCACTGCAGCATAGCTCACAGAAACAGCATTAGAGCCAATTTCCGTTTCGGAATGGCCTTTCTTAGCAAGTGTTATCGCTTCTTTAAATAGATGGTTAAATACCGTTCCGGTGGATCCTTCCTTTTGTCCCATTAAAAAGCTGTTTCGCACCTGTCCGAGAATTTGAGTTTCCCCTAATACCATTGAATTCAATCCGCAAGTAACCTTAAAAAGATGCTCTACTGCACCATCTTGCTCATATATAAATAAATACGGTGAAAACTCATCCTTATCCATGTGGAACCATTCAGATAAGAAATCTTTAATATAGTAGCGCCCTGTATGAAGCTGATCCACAACGGCATATACTTCCGTTCGATTACATGTGGAAACAATGACATTTTCTAATATGCTCTTTTTCTCTTTTAATGCTGCCATTGCCGACTGTAAATCCTCTTCATTAAAGGAAAGTCGTTCACGAATTTCAACAGGGGCTGTTTTATAGTTTAAACCCACTGCGATTATATACATATTAAAAGACCCCCCGATACCAATATCACACTTAAATTATACGAATCAAATATATAAATTCCATTTCTATTATAACATGTACTACATTCACTGCTTTTAAAAAATGTGAAAAGAAAATGAATACTATGATATGATAAATTAGAAATGTGTAAGCGACTCGCTCATCAGCGTACGGATTTCGTAGTCTTCGACTGAGATAAAGGAAACACAGCGAGGTTGTTCACGAGCTATTGAAAATTGAACTACCATTTTCGCCTGATGTTGACTTATCGTAGGGAGGAGACGTAGAAATCCGCTAGCCGATAGGCGCTGAAACTAGACAGAGTTTAATCTTGTCAAAAATAAGTTTCCTTATGTACAGTATCAAAAATAAATACGATAATCAAGCAATCAGGTCGAAAGTAGGATATATATGAAAAATCAAAAGTTTTTTGACGGTATTATTTTAATTGGATTTGGTCTGTATTATTATTTTTCCCAAAATCACATTCAAATATTTAAAGAATATATTACGTGGCCAACACTTTTTATGATAGTGGGAATTGCTTTCTTAGTTCAAGGTTATAATGGTAAAAATAATGAAGCAATTCTGCCAGGTGTGATCTTCACCGGTTTCGGTTTTCATTTTCACGTAGTTCATAAGCTAGCTATATGGCCAAATAATATTGGAGTCCTGCTTCTCATTATTTCATTAGGCTTTTTGCTTCAATATCAAAGAACACGCAATGGACTATTTCAAGGGCTACTATTTCTCGCTCTTTCTATTATTCTTCTATTCTATGATAAATTAGTTAGTACACTCGGACTGCTAGAAAATCGAGTGGAAAGTATTTGGAAGTACAGTCCTATTGCTTTAGTTATTATAGGGATTATCTTGTTATTTAGAAAAAAATAAAACCCAGCTATAAACTGGACCTCCAATTGATCGTGTCTAGCAATCGGGGTGCAGTTCACATAGCTGGGTTTTTTCTACATCCTTTTTTCGATAGATTTCCAAGCAGCTTCTTTTCCTTCACCTGTTTCGGATGAAAAAATGATGATTTCATCTGTCGGGTCAAATTCCAATACTTCTTTTGTTACTTTTAAATGCTTTTGCCATTTTCCCTTTGGAATTTTATCTGCTTTTGTTGCTATTACTATACAAGGTATTTCAAAGTGCTTAAGAAAGTCATACATCATTCGATCATCTACTGTTGGTGGATGACGTAAATCAACAATGAGAATAACGGCTTTCAACTTTTTCCTCGTTGTTATATATGTTTCAATCATTTTCCCCCATGCTGCACGTTCCGTTTTGGACACCTTGGCATAACCGTAACCGGGAACATCTACAAAATAGAGAGCATTTTCAATTATATAAAAATTTAGTGTCTGCGTTTTTCCCGGCTTCGATGATATTCTAGCCAACGCCTTTCGATTCAGCATTTTGTTAATAAAGGAAGATTTCCCAACATTCGATCTTCCTGCAAGCGCAAATTCCGGTAGTGCATCATCTGGATATTGCTCCGGTTTAACAGCACTTATTACAATTTCAGCATTATTTACCTTCATTTCCCCTCACCTACAAGCGCAATTTTCAGTACTTCATCTGCATGAGAGACAGGGAAAAATTCCAAATCATTTCGAACACTTTCCGGAATATCGTCCAGGTCTTTCTCATTGTCTTTCGGAATAATTATCTTTGTTAATCCCGCACGATGAGCACTCAACGTTTTTTCTTTTAATCCACCAATCGGGAGAACTCTACCCCTTAAGGTAATTTCACCTGTCATACCAACTTCCTTCCGTACAGCTCTTCCAGTTAGGGCTGAAACTAAAGCGGTTGCTATCGTAATCCCAGCAGACGGTCCATCCTTTGGAACCGCACCTTCTGGAACATGTATATGAATATCGTATTGTTCATGGAAGCTTTCTTCCAGATTCAGTTCCTTCGCCCTGGACCTTACAAAGCTAAATGCAGTTTGGGCAGACTCTTTCATTACATCGCCTAACTTCCCGGTTAACACAAGCTTCCCTTTACCTGGAGAAAGGGAGACCTCGATTTGCAATGTATCCCCGCCGACAGTTGTATATGCTAAGCCAGTTGCAACACCAATTTGATCCTCCAGTTCCGCTTGCCCATAGCGAAATCTTTTCTTGCCTAGAAACTCCTCTACATTTTTATCCGACACTATAATTCGTTTTCGATCGGATGAAACAATGATTTTTGCAGTTTTCCGGCAAATAGTTGCGATTTCTCTTTCAAGGCTGCGGACACCAGCTTCTCGAGTGTAGTACCGGACAATGGTTTGAATGCTTTCATCCCGAATTTGCAGCTGTCCTTTTGATAATCCATGTTCCTTCATTTGTTTTAACAATAAATGATCTTTAGCAATGTGAATTTTTTCTAATTCCGTATAGCCTGCTATTGATATGATTTCCATCCTATCCCTTAAAGGACCAGGTATTGAACCTAAATCATTAGCAGTTGTGATAAACATAACCTTCGATAGATCATAGGTTTCTTCAATATAATGATCACTAAAGCTATGGTTTTGCTCCGGATCCAAAACTTCAAGCATGGCTGCAGAAGGGTCCCCTCTAAAATCATTGGACATTTTATCTATTTCGTCTAATAAAAAGACTGGATTAATTGTCCCTGCTTTTCTCATACCCTGGATGATTCGCCCCGGCATCGCCCCAACGTATGTTCTGCGATGGCCACGGATTTCCGATTCATCTCTTACTCCTCCAAGAGATACTCGAACAAATTTTCTTCCTAGTGATTCAGCAATGGATCTTGCCAAGCTTGTTTTCCCAACACCCGGTGGTCCAGCAAGACATAGGATTGGCCCGCGCAAAGATTGCGTTAGCTTTTGCACCGCTAAATATTCTAATACGCGCTCTTTTACCTTTTCCAATCCATAATGTTCCCGATTTAATATATCCTCTGCTTTAGCAATATTAAGGTCATCTTCTGTAGCTTGATTCCAAGGAAGGGCAACTAGCCACTCTATATAATTTCGGATTACCGAGCTTTCCGCGGAACTGGATGGAACTTTCTCATATCTATCCAATTCCTTTAGTGCCGATTTTTTAACATGTTCTGGCATTCCTGCCTGTTCAATTCTTTCTGTTAAATCGGCAACCTCACCTGTTTTCCCTTCTTTATCTCCTAGTTCTTTCTGGATAGCTTTCATTTGTTCCCGTAAATAATATTCCTTTTGTGTACGTTCCATGGACTTTTTCACTCGTTGTCCAATTCGCTTTTCAAGATTGAGAACTTCCTTTTCATTATTGATGATTCGAATAACCGTATTTAGCCGTTCTTTAATGTCTATAGTTTCTAATATGGTTTGTTTTTGTGAAAGCTTTAATGGCAGGTGCGAAGCAATAATGTCTGCCATTCTTCCTGGTTCTTCAATATCTGTAACAGTTGCAAATGTTTCTGCAGATATTTTTTTAGATAATTTTATGTATTGTTCAAAATAATCAAGCAATGTTCGTGTCAACGCTTCTGTCTCAGCATCTTTTTCTTCCGATTGCTTTAAAATATCTAATGTGACTGCATAATAGCTGTCCAAATCGTAGAACTTCTTTATTTTTGCACGATCGAGACCTTCAACTAATACCCGAATTGTTCCGTTGGGCAATTTCAGCATTTGCTTTACTTTCGTTAAGGTTCCGATTTGGTAAAGATCTTCCTCTGTAGGCTCATCTATTGATTCATCTTTTTGTGTCGTCAAAAAAATGAAATGATCATTCATCATGGCTTCTTCCAACGCTTGAACGGAATGTTCACGCCCAACATCCAAGTGAAGAACCATTGTAGGGTACACTAGCAATCCTCTTAAGGGAAGTAGAGGAACTGTGTGTTCTTTTTTCTTTGTCAATATGTGCACCTCCAATAAGTAATACTCTGATCAGGGCATAAGTCACCCTAATGAATCTTTTAACAATTCTATCGTATTTATGAGCAAGTGTCCATTTACTAGAATTCATCCAAACGAACTACTTTTCATTTATGTTTTTCCCTTTACTAGTATTTAATATAAACCGATTTTATGAAAAAAATCGGCATCTAAGGCCGATTTTCCTTAACATTTCATTTTATTTTGTTGCAAATAAAATTCAGACGCTTTTTTTGCCCATTTGCTCCAAAGAAGGAGGGATAAGAGATTCTTTTTCGAATCGATTTATAAGGGCTACATTTAAAACTTCCTCCAACTTGTTCACTGGAATTACCTTTATATCCTTCATTTCCTGAAATATCGTTTGCATATTGTCTGCCGGAATGATGACGGTTTTTGCTCCAGCTTGTCTTGCAGCTTTAACCTTTGCCACTACACCACCTATTGGCTTAACATTACCATGAATACTAATTTCCCCTGTCATTGCTACAGAGTTATCTACAGGGATTTTATAAATTGCTGAATAAATTCCCGTCGCCATTGCGATTCCTGCAGATGGCCCATCTATTGGAATGCCGCCTGGAAAGTTGACATGGATATCATATTGATCGGCCGGGACACCCATTGTTTTTAACACAGTAATAACATTTTCAATGGATCCTCTTGCCATACTTTTTCTTCTTACTTGTTTTCCTTGTCCCCCAATACTTTCTTCCTCTACGATCCCGGTAATATTAATAGTTCCTTTATCCTTAGCTGGAATTACAGTAACTTCAATTTCGAGAAGAATGCCGCTATTTGGTCCAGTTACTGCCAAACCATTTATTAAACCAACTTTTGAGTGATCGTTAATCTTTTTCTCTAATCTCGGAGTAAGCTGGCTTGACTGAATTACCCATTCAATATCCTCATCTAAAATATGCATCCTGTCTTCCTGTATCGCAATTCCAGCTGCAATTTGAACCATATTCACTGCCTCACGACCATTTCTGGCGTAGGAAGCTAATATCTCTATACCTTTTTCAGATATGGTAATTTTCACTTTTTGTGCCGCTTTATTCGCCACTTTCTTAATTTCATCCTGGTCAAGCTCCCTGAAAAAAACTTCCATACAACGTGACCGTATTGCTGGCGGAATTTCGTTTGGGGTTCTAGTTGTTGCACCGATTAAACGAAAATCAGCAGGTAATCCATTTTGAAAAATGTCATGAATATGGGATGGGATTTGGGTGTTTTCTGCATTATAATACGCACTATCCAAAAATACTTTTCTATCCTCCAACACCTTTAAAAGCTTATTCATTTGAATCGGGTGAAGTTCCCCAATTTCATCAATAAATAATACCCCACCATGAGCATTTGTTACCGCTCCTTGCTTTGGTTGCGGAATTCCCGCCTGTCCCATAGCCCCTGCGCCTTGATAAATTGGGTCATGAACGGATCCAATTAAAGGGTCAGCAATTCCTCGTTCATCGAACCTGGCTGTTGTTGCATCAAGTTCAACAAATACCGAGCTTTGCTTAAATGGTGATTTCTCATTTTTTTTTGCCTCTTGTAAAACTAAACGTGCAGCTGCTGTTTTACCGACTCCCGGAGGTCCATAAATAATGACGTGTTGAGGATTTGGACCACATAACGCTGCTTTTAGCGCCTTAATACCATCCTCCTGTCCAACAATATCGTCAAAAGTAGTTGGTCTTACACGTTCCGCTAACGGTTCCGTTAATGAAATAGAACGCATTTTTCGAAGTTGATCCATTTCTTTTCGTGATTCTCTATCGATCGAGATTTTTTGGGTTTTTTGACTTTTTAATAGGTTCCAGAAATAAAGACCTATAATTATTCCAAAAAATAATTGAATTAATAAAGCTATCCCAGTCCAGCTCATTGTATTCCCTCCAAGCACGAGTTTCCAATTTCTATACATTTAGTAACCGATTTGTGAAGCTATTCTATAAGCTAGTATCTCCGTGACAAGAAGGGAATAAACCAATTTTCAGTGCCAAAATTTTGTCATACACATGGAAAGGAAAATCATTTATTCTGAATTTCAAAATAAAAAACCTAGTCAGAGTAACATCTCAACTAGGTTTCATTCGTTTTATGCTGATTTTTCATTTCCTAACATTACTGTACCATCCTCAAGAACAAGCTTAGGAGGTTCGTTGTTAAGAACTGCTTCTTTCGTAATAATACACTTTTTAATATCATCTCTTGAAGGCAAGTCAAACATTACATCGAGCATTATGGTTTCAATGATGGACCGTAGACCGCGTGCGCCTGTCTTTCTCTCAATTGCTTTCTTCGCAATTTCTGTTAAAGCCTCATCATCAAATTCTAATTCCACATTATCAAGCTCAAGCATTTTCTTGTATTGCTTTACTAATGCATTTTTTGGCTTTGTTAAAATATCGATTAAAGCTGCTTCGTCAAGTGGTTCTAGACTTGCAATAATCGGCAAACGGCCAATGAACTCAGGTATAAGACCGAAGCGGAGTAAGTCCTCTGGTAACACTTTAGAAAGCAATGCTTTTTCTTCAATATCTTGTTGCTTAGTCTCACCGCCAAAGCCAATTACCTTTTGACCTAAGCGACGCTTAATAATTTGTTCGATACCATCAAATGCACCGCCACAAATAAATAAAATATTGGTTGTATCGATTTGAATAAATTCTTGATGTGGGTGTTTTCGTCCACCTTGTGGAGGAACACTTGCAACCGTTCCTTCAAGAATTTTCAATAACGCTTGTTGGACTCCCTCACCAGAAACATCACGAGTAATGGACGGATTCTCTGATTTACGGGCAATTTTATCAATTTCATCAATATAAATGATGCCTTTTTCTGCTTTCTCAACATCGTAATCAGCTGCTTGAATCAGTTTAAGAAGAATGTTTTCAACATCCTCTCCTACATATCCGGCCTCTGTCAAAGATGTTGCATCAGCAATGGCAAACGGTACATTAAGAATTCTTGCCAATGTTTGGGCAAGCAGTGTTTTTCCGCTTCCTGTCGGTCCAATTAAACAAATATTACTTTTAGCAATTTCCACTTCGTCGATTTTGCTGTTGGAATTGATTCGTTTGTAATGATTATAAACTGCCACTGCTAGAGATTTTTTGGCTTTATCCTGTCCGATTACATATTCTTTAAGAATTTCCCTAATTTCCATCGGTTTTGGGATATCTTTATATTCTACTTCTTCTTCCGTACCAAGTTCCTCTTCCACAATTTCCGTACATAATTCAATACATTCATCACATATATACACTCCTGGTCCTGCAACTAATTTCCGGACCTGATCTTGCGTTTTACCACAGAAAGAACATTTTAATTGTTGCTTTTCATCGTTGAATTTGAACAATTAGTTTCACCCCTTAATTTATGCTGCGAAATCATTAAATGCATAAAACCCGCAATTAAAAATGACTGACTGGTTGCTGGACTTATTTAGATATTGGAAAATCTTATTATCCAATTATCTCTCCCATATGTAACCGTTATTGTTAGGTCATTTCAAGACAAAATTGATATGTATTGCATTGTACCATATTTTTATGTAAGACAGGAAATGATAAAGCTTATTAAATTATTATTCGTCATGAAATGGGAAAAATCCTACTTACTCCAGATTTTCCCGAAATAAAGCTTTATATTCGGTTATATATGGATTTTTTTTGAATGTACTATTTATGTTATGTAAAAAACTTAATTTTTATAAAGGTGTTTTCGTCTAGAGTTCGCATTTGTTGCAAATTTTGTTATAGATAGGTGAGACATCTTTTCTTAAAAAGAATATCCTTCTTTTTAACATAAGGGGAAATGTCGTTTACGAAAGTAGAGTAGATTAAGAAAACAGCCTTTATAAAACAAGGCACGATAATTTCGCGCCTTGTTTATATTTTACTAAGTATATTATATTATTTGTTTACAATTATTAAGCAGCTTTTGCATTTTCAACAAGGAATTCAACAGCCTTACGGATTCTTACATCATTTTTCACAGTATCTAAGCCACCGATGGCAGTTTTAATTGCATCTGCAGTCATATTATACATTTCAGTCATTTTATTGATTTCTTCTTCTGCTTCTTCATCAGAAACCTCAATATTCTCTGCATTTGCAATTGCTTCCAATGTTAAATTAATACGTACACGCTTTTCTGCATCTTCTTTCATTTGAGCACGAAGCTGTTCTTCATCTTGACCAGAGAATTGGAAGTATAGTTCAAGATTCATACCTTGCATTTGTAAGCGTTGGCCAAATTCTTGTAACATGCGGTCTAACTCAGTGTTAACCATTGCTTCAGGAATATCAATATCTGCATTATTAGCAGCTTTTTCTACAACTGCATCCTCTAAAGCATGTTTCGCTTCGTGTTCTTTCGCTTCCACTAATCTTTTCTTTGTCTTTTCTTTCAAATCTGCTAATGTTTCTACTTCATCATCCACATCTTTTGCAAATTCATCATCTAATGCAGGAAGCTCTTTCGCTTTAATTTCATGAACTGTTACTTTAAAAGTAGCAGGTTTTCCAGCTAATTCAGCTGCATGATATTCCTCAGGGAAAGTTACTTCCACATCTTTTTCTTCTCCTGCTTTAGTGCCTACTAATTTTTCTTCAAATCCTGGAATGAAGCTTCCAGAACCAAGCACTAGAGAATAGTTCTCTGCCTTGCCGCCTTCAAATGCTTCACCATCTACGAAACCTTCAAAATCGATAACAACAGTATCTCCATCCTCTGCTGCACCGTCTTCTTTAATTACTAGTTCAGCTTGTCGTTCTTGAAGAGTTTTCAATTCATTCTCAACATCTTCGTCAGTTACTTCTGTGCTTAATTTTTCTACTTCTAAACCTTTGTAATCGCCAAGCTTCACTTCTGGTTTAACAGTTACAGTTGCTTTAATAATTAATTCTTTTCCTTTTTCCATTTGCTCGATATCAATTTCTGGACGATCTACAGGAAAAATCCCTGTTTCTTCAACCGCGTTAGCATAAGCATCTGGAAGAAGAATATCAAGTGCATCTTGATATAGTGATTCTACACCAAAGCGTTTTTCAAATAAACTGCGTGGCATTTTTCCTTTTCGAAAACCAGGAATATTTACTTGTTTCACCACTTTTTTGAATGCAGCATCCAAACCTTTGTTTACTGTTTCTGCATCAACTTCAATAGTAAGAACCCCTTGGTTCCCTTCTTGCTTTTCCCATTTTGCTGACATACCTTTCCCTCCAACAATCTATATTTGTAATAAAATAATTGGTTTCAATAGATAAGCTACTTATTCAGGTTTACCCTATCCATTTTTAAATAGAAAAAAGAAAGCTGTTGAAATTATTATACAACCATTACATTATAACATAGGTTTTATGTGTTTCAATAATAGAGCTAAAGAATAGGCAAAGAAATTTCTTCGAGTTTGTGGAGAAATTCTAGACTTTTTTTAAAGGCTGTTTCTTTAATTTCATACACTTCCCTAATTTTCTGGTTATCTATTTGTTCCCCATATAATTCCTGTCCTAATGTTTGATAGCTCGCCGCCCATAATGTTACCTCCTCCGGATCTAACTCAAATGGATATAATAAAAAGAAATGCTTATCCATTATTGTTTTTATTTGTTCGTATAACGAGGGGTTTTCCTGTTCTATTTTTATTTGTAATTGTTCATTTAACTCCTTATAGAAAGGAGTTTCAAATAATGGGGGAAGCTCTGCTGGAATTACCATGTCTGAATAATGAAATTTTTGGATCTTTATTTTTTTCTCATTACCGTGCTCTTTCAACAAATTAAGAATCATCGTTTGTAAAAAAGGATGTTGATTCGAGTCATTCAAAATCTGTATAAAATCGTCTATGTACGGCTGAATATTGGTATTCATCAATTCGGCTGTTGCAAATATTTGTTCTTGTAGTGGCATTGATGTTAAATCTAATTTATTTTCATTACTAATAGTGAAATTATTCATTCCGATGTCTGATCTTCTTTCACTAAACTCCATTAACTTTTCGTAATGCTCTAGTTTATGAAAAGGTACTTCCTTCTCTTCCAATAATGCATTTATCGTTTCCGCTGCTTTGTTATATTCTTTAAGGTGTATAAGTACTAATAAATATATATCAATGGTTTCAAAATAATCTCCAATTCCTGTTTTTAACATTTGTTCGCATAATATTTTTGCCTCCGTATAGTTACCTGTTTCAAAAAGGGCAACAAGTAAAGCGGCTTGTATTTCTGGGCTCTCCTCATCCATTTCCCTTGCCTGAAGTAGAAAGCTTAATGCCGCTTCGAAGTTTTTCAGATCTAATTGTTCTATTCCCATAGAAAGAAGTCGCTCTGGTAACCCTGGAAAATATACAATATTCTCTTTTTTTATGTATTTTTTATACTTTTTCATGTTTGTTACCGCCTTTACCATAATCGGGAATAGTGTAGCATTTTGAAAGAAATATTACAAAATAGGAGAGTTACTTTAGAAAAAACAAAAAAAGCTTACCCATGGTAAGCTGATATGTAGTGAATGGCGTCCCAGGAGGGATTCGAACCCCCGACCCACAGCTTAGAAGGCTGTTGCTCTATCCAGCTGAGCTACTGGGACATGTTAAGAATATAAAATTATTATAGAATGTAAAGCAAAGTATTTGTCGTCCCGATTTCAGAAAGCCTATTCAAGATGCAGCTCAATCGGTACGCTGATGTAATGCTACGCAGCATATTCGATCGTGCTCTATCCAGCTGAGCTACTGGGACATGTTAAGAATATAAAATTATTATAGAATGTAAAGCAAAGTATTTGTCGTCCCGATTTCAGAAAGCCTATTCAAGATGCAGCTCAATCGGTACGCTGATGTAATGCTACGCAGCATATTCGATCGTGCTCTATCCAGCTGAGCTACTGGGACATGTTAAGAATATAAAATTATTATAGAATGTAAAGCAAAGTATTTGTCGTCCCGATTTCAGAAAGCCTATTCAAGATGCAGCTCAATCGGTACGCTGATGTGAATATAACAGTTAAATTATGAATTCATTTAACTATGTAATTCTCAAAGACATTTTTTATTATATTTGAATATCAATCGAATGTCAATGGTTTTCAATAAAAATATTAAAACTTCCCTATTGCAGCAATAATTTACTGCAATAGGTTATCATTATAATACAAACTGATGTCTTAATGGAAGTAATTCTTGATGAGTATTTGTATAAAATTTAGTTGTGATTTGGTTTCCGTCTTTTTCAATAATAGCATAGGTTTTTTCTTGTCGTCCGCGCGGCATAAAAATACTGCCCGGATTTAAAAATAATGTTCCATCTATTACTTCAGCACCTAATGCATGTGAATGGCCAAAAAATACAAAATCTGCTCCAACCTCTTTCGCTTTATACGAGAGATTCATTAAGGTCATTTTGACATTGTAGTGATGTCCGTGCGTAACAAATATCGTATTTCCTTCCATTTTTTCTGTTAAATCAAGAGGAAAGGTGCGATCATAGTCACAATTACCTCTAACACTTAAAAAACCTTGCATTTCTATACTGCTGGCCATCAATTCAGAATCCCCACAGTGGATCATAGCATCGACTTTTTGTTCATACTCTTTCTTTATTTCGATTAGTTCGCTAGTTAGTCCATGACTGTCGCTCACCACTAGTAATTTCATTCCCCATCATCCTAATCTAAATTAATAAATCCTTTATTTCATGGAATAATTTTTGTATTGCTTTTGCTCGATGACTTAATTTGTTTTTTTCTTCTGAGGATAATTCTGCCATCGTCAATCCCTTCTCCTTAATGAAAAAGATAGGATCATACCCAAAACCATTTGTTCCACGTTTCTCTTTTAATATTTCCCCTTCACAAACGCCTGAGACAGTTATCGTTTTTTCATCAGGAATAGCCAATGCGATAGCACAATAAAATCTTGCTGTTCTATTCTCTTGAGGTACATCTTTTAATTCGGAAAGAACCTTATTTATATTCGCTTCATCATCCTTATTTTCACCTGCAAATCTTGCAGAAAAAACACCAGGTCTTCCATTTAATGCATCAATTACTAAACCACTGTCGTCGGAAATAACCATTGTATGGAATTGCTTTGATATAGCTTCCGCTTTTAATAATGCATTTTCTTCGAAAGTATTTCCTGTCTCTTCTATATCAGACACATCGGGAAAATCAAGCAAGGTAAGAACCCTAATATGATAAGGAGCAAAAAGCCTTTCAAATTCCTTTGCCTTTCCCTTATTTTTCGTAGCTATAATAATTTCTTTATTATGTAATTTATCCATTTGCTTTCACATTTCCCTCTATTTTCTCAGAAATAGTTCCAAGAACTTGCTTTTGTATCGCAAAAATTTCGTTTAATCCTAGTTGAGCCGCTTCTAATAATTGCTGCAATTCCTGAACGGAAAATGTTGATTCTTCGCCTGTTCCCTGAAGCTCCACAAATTGCCCTCTTCCCGTCATAACAACGTTCATATCTACTTGTGCCTGGCTGTCTTCTGAATAGTTCAAATCTAAGATTACTCCAGTTTCTTCTAAGATCCCTACACTGGTAGCAGCCAAAAAATCCGTTATAGGGAATCTTTTGATCGCTTTTGCTTCAAATAAGCTATCGAGTGCGAGTGCCATTGCAATAAAAGCCCCAGTAATAGAGGCTGTTCTCGTGCCACCATCCGCTTGAATAACATCACAATCAATCCAAATTGTACGTTCGCCAATTAACTCTAAATCAACAACAGCTCTAAGGGCTCTTCCAATTAAGCGTTGTATTTCCATCGTTCTTCCAGTAACTTTCCCTTTTGAAGATTCCCTAATATTTCTTTGTTCCGTTGCACGCGGAAGCATGGAATATTCGGCAGTAATCCAGCCCTTCCCACTGCCCCTCATAAAAGGAGGAACTCTGTCTTCAATGCTTGCATTACAAATGACCTTAGTATCACCAACCGTAATGAGCACAGATCCTTCTGGATGTTTTAAATAATTGCTTTCTATATGTATTGGCCTTAATTGATACCTATCTCTACCATCTACTCTCAAAAGCTCAACCTCCCTTTAATATCAAGCTGTTTTTTTAATTTTAAAAACATGCTTACACGAAAGAAGAGGCGGCACCTAAGCCAGCCCCTAGTTTATATCATTATTATATCAAAAATTTGCTTTTAAAAACTACCCGTGTTCACTTTTTCTGGTCTTTCTACCGGTTTTGTTAAAGATTTTCCTTTTTCATCCACCAGCTTCGTGTTGCCGTTTACCTCAATAGAAACATTTGTAATGTCCGGCAGCTCTGTTAAGGAAAGCACTAATGGTTCGAGAACTTCATCAGCAATTTGTTTTTGCTCAAAGCTACTGATTATTTCATCATTAAAGTTTAGCGTTACATTTCCATTATCCACCTTTGGATCGGAAAGTAATCTAACATCTGAATTGAATGCGCTAAGTAGATTAGAGTTTTGTCTTGGTCCTTTTGTCAGTGCACTTACAACAGCCTTAATATCATTTTTTTCACTATTTGCAATCCGTTTTGTAACTGGAACGTAATACACTTCATTTGCATTATTTTGGGCCGGATAATAAACAGTTACCGGGTGGGTATTTGTAATATCAACAACTCCGGAAGCATCTACATTAATTCCATCTTTTCTGGACAAACCAGCTGGATTAATTGGAGTATTGTTCACAGGCATTTGCGCAAGTTTATGTCCGTTTACTTGGATTTCAACCTTTTTCACTTTCTCGAATTGTGTAAGTGTCCAAGTGATAGACTCTAGGATTTTTTCCTCATCCTCCGCTTTATATTTTTTAAATTCATTGGAAAAATCCGCTATTGCTGTACCATCTTTAATATTAACATCTACCTCCGTATTGGCAGGGAGAACTGCTTGGAAGCCATTAGGAAGCAGCTCCTCCACAGGTCCTCCTTTTACTAAGTACTGCAATGCTTGTTTAGCGACACTTGTTTTATTTGGTAGCGGAAGCGTTTGAGCTACGACATAACCATTCTTGTCCAGCAAATACAGCTCTGTCATTACGGTATTTTCGTTTACCTTTTTACCTGACTTCATACTTGTTTTCGAATCATAAGTAATTTTTTGCGGTGGATCAATTTGCTCCTTTTTTTCACTATTGAACAATCCACATCCGGATAAATACACGCTCGAAGCCAGAACCGTTATAGCAATAGTGTTTTTTACCTTATTAGACACTTTATACCCCTCCTAGAGACAGTTTGTACTAATATCTATACGAGCTATCTGAATGAATTAGACCGGTTAAATAAAAAAAAGAAACCATTATTTATTAAATGGTTTCTCCTAAATAGATTGTTTCTACATTATCAATATTCTGTTCTAACCAATCCGAAGCAATAATAGAAAATAGTTTACTGGAACCAGTCGTGAAAAATTTATGCTTTGGTTGAGTATCTTCAAGGTTAAAAATATCATGAAAATAAAGGATCGTGCTCACTTCTCTGGCTGTTTCTTCACCAGAGCTTATAATACGAATATGTTTTCCCATTGTCTTTTTTATAAGGCTTTCTAACAATGGATAATGTGTACATCCTAAAATTAATATATCCATATCGGCTTTTTGAATTGGCTCAAGAGACTCGAAGACAATTTTCTCTGCCAACGGACCATGATACTCTCCACTTTCCACTAACGGAACAAATTTAGGACAGGCCAGTGATGTCACCTGTACACGTCTATTTACCGATTTTAAAGCCTTTTCGTATGCGCCGCTCTTAATCGTTCCTATTGTTCCAAGAACACCTATTTTAAATGTTTTTGTATTTTTCAATGCTGCTCTTGCTCCTGGGTAGATTACTCCAAGAACCGGAATCTTAAGAACGGATCTTATTTCGTCTAAAACCACTGCAGTCGCAGTATTACAAGCTATTACGAGCATTTTAATATTATGTCTCATTAAAAAGCGGGTCATTTCCCAGGTAAAGGCTTTTACTTCCTCTACCGGTCTTGGACCATATGGACAGCGGGCAGTATCACCAACATAATAAACCGTTTCGTTTGGCAATTGTCTCATAACCTCTTTTACTACTGTTAGCCCGCCAACCCCTGAATCAATAATCCCTATCGGCTGTTTCAACCATCTCGCCTCAATCTGTCTTCATTTCTTGGTGTAATTTTATTAGATTATCTTTTAAATTTAATACTTCATCTGCCGAAAAGTTCTTTAATATATCCTGCAAGTAATTTTGACGTTTTTTAATTACTTCGCCAATCATATCTTTACCCTTATCCAACAAGTGAATCCTAACCACCCTGCGATCATGGGCATCTTTAACCCGAACAACTAACTCATTCTTTTCCATCCGATCGATTAAGTCAGTAGTTGTACTAAATGCCAAATACATTTTATTAGATAACTCACCTATAGTCATATCACCTTCCTCAAATAACCATTGAAGAGCCACAAATTGCGGGGGAGTGATGGTATAATTACTAAGGAGTTCACGACCTTTTTGCTTAATAATCGCGGCAATGTATCGAAGGTCTTTTTCTATTCTAGCAACAACATCTAACTCATGTTGAATTAATTCACTTTCATTAATCATGTCTTTAGTGAACCTCCATTCAAAACAAATAAGCTTTCTAAATGTATTGTCACCTTTTTTAATCGAAATTTCAAGAATGATTTTATTAGGCTATGTCAGATAGGCCCACAAAAGGGGAAAACCGACTGCATTCGGCAGTCGGTTCCGGTTAAAGCTTCAGCTCTCCCATGCGAAGAAGTTCTACCACAGCTTGAGAACGCCCCTTGACCCCAAGCTTTTGCATGGCATTGGAAATATGATTTCGAACTGTTTTTTCACTAATAAACAATTCGCTTGCAATTTCTTTCGTTGTTTTATCTTGGACCAGCAGTTCGAACACTTCTCTTTCTCTTTTTGTAAGCAGCGGTTTGTGTGTGAATTCGTTGTCCTTCAACTATTGTAACCCTCCTTGCCTTCGCCAGCTTTAAACCGCGGGGATGGGTATTTTGATTGTCAGAATATCATATGTGAATTAAATAATGAGAGTGACATCTAGAGACAACGAAAATAAAGAAAAAAAGGAAAATGTGCGTTTTTCTTGGTAAAAGATAAAATATTTTTGTTTATATCATTGGAGCAGCTTTAATTTTTCCTCTTCTTCCCATGGTACTCCTTTACCTGTAATAGTTGACATTTGCACCATCGCTCCTCTGCCAACCAAGCAAACCTCTTCCTTTTGATTAATGGCTAAATAATGAAGATCAACAGAAGAATTTCCAACTTGATTTGCTTTTACAAAAAGTTTTAGTGTATCTCCAAAAAAGACTGGTTGTAAAAAATCACATTGCAAATCGGCGACAACTGGGATCGCATTCTTGTTATTTGTTACCCAGTCCTTCATAAATCCCTTATAATGTAAAAACTCTATTCTTGCTTCTTCAAAATATGTAAAAGGGACTGTATTATTTAAATGGCCAAACATATCTGTTTCAGAAAATCTAACTTTTATAAAATGAGAAAATGAAAATTCATTTTTCCATGCTGAAAAATCCTCTATATAAGATATTTTCTTCAATTGTATATTCCCCTCTTCCAAAAATGAATGAACGCTCATTCTTTTATTATAACTTGAAAGATTAAAATGAAAAAGAAGTATTCGAAATTTCGCATAAAAAAAGATCTTCAGCCAGTTGACTGAAGATCTTTTTAAATTAATCCACCATATGGTCGCTTCCGAAGAAGTTCTTGAACATTTGGAATGTAGTTGCACGATTTAGAGCAGCAATAGAAGTTGTTAAAGGAATACCTTTAGGACATGATTGCACACAGTTTTGAGAGTTACCGCAATTTGCAAGTCCTCCATCTCCCATAATTGCTTCTAAACGTTCATCTTTGTTCATTGCGCCTGTTGGATGTGCATTGAAAAGACGAACCTGTGATAATGGTGCTGGACCAATAAAGTTTGATTTGCTGTTAACATTTGGACATGCTTCCAAACATACTCCGCAAGTCATACATTTTGAAAGTTCATAAGCCCATTGACGCTTTCTCTCTGGCATACGTGGACCTTCCCCAAGATCGTAAGTACCGTCAATTGGAATCCATGCTTTCACTTTTTTAAGTGAATCAAACATACGACTGCGGTCTACCTGAAGGTCACGAACAACAGGGAATGTACGCATAGGTGCAAGTCGAACTGGCTGTTCTAGTTTGTCCACAAGGGCAGAACAAGATTGTCTTGGCTTTCCGTTAATAATCATGGAGCAAGCTCCACATACCTCTTCCAAGCAATTCATATCCCAAGTAATCGGTGTTGTTTTTTCACCTTTAGCATTAACCGGATTGCGGCGAATTTCCATTAAAGCTGAAATAACGTTCATATTTGGACGATACGGAATTGCAAATTCCTCCTCATAAGGGGCTGAATTTGGATTGTCTTGACGTGTAATTATAAAACGTACCGTTTTTTGTTCACTCATCCTTATTTCTCCTCTTTCTTTTAAGAATACCTGCGTTCACGAGGCTGTATAAGGGTTACATTAATATTAATATTAATATTAATGTTTTTTCGTATAGTCACGTTCGCGAGGTTTAATTAAAGATACATCAACATCCTCATAACTGAATTTAGGTTCATTATTAGCTGCATCGTAGCTAGCCATAGTTGTTTTTAAAAAGTTCTCATCATCACGAGTAGGGAAATCTGGCTTGTAATGAGCACCACGGCTTTCATTACGATTCAATGCACCGATTGTAATGACACGAGCAAGCTGTAGCATATTTTGTAATTGACGCGTAAACGCTGCTGCCTGATTACTCCATTTGGCTGTATCGTTTACATTGATGTTTTTATAGCGTTCCATCAATTCAAGAATTTTGTCATCTGTCTTTTTAAGCCTGTCATTGAAACGAACAACCGTAACATTGTCCGTCATCCATTCGCCAAGCTCTTTATGAAGAACATATGCATTTTCAGTACCATTTAAGGACAATATATTATTCCATTTTTCCTCTTGATCCTTGACAGCATTATCAAAAATAGTAGATGATAATCCATCTGTACTTGTTTCTAAACCTTCAATATAGTTAACTGCTTCTGGACCAGCAACCATACCGCCATAAATAGCGGATAATAAGGAGTTTGCACCTAAGCGGTTTGCACCGTGTTGTGAATAGTCACATTCTCCACAAGCAAACAACCCTTCAATACTAGTATGTTGCTTGTAATCTACCCATAGTCCACCCATTGAATAATGAACAGCAGGGAAAATTTTCATTGGTACTTTATGTGGATCTTCCCCAACGAATTTTTCATAAATTTCAATAATACCGCCTAGCTTCACATCAAGCTCATGTGGATCCTTGTGAGAAAGATCAAGATAAACCATATTTTCACCATTGATTCCAAGCTTCTCATCTACACATACATGAAAAATTTCACGTGTTGCAATATCACGTGGAACTAGGTTTCCGTATGCAGGATATTTTTCTTCAAGGAAGTACCATGGCTTACCATCTTTATATGTCCAAATACGACCGCCTTCTCCACGAGCAGATTCACTCATTAGACGAAGTTTATCATCCCCAGGAATCGCGGTAGGATGTATTTGAATGAATTCACCATTCGCATATGTTGCACCTTGTTGGTACACGATAGATGCAGCGGAACCAGTATTAATAATAGAGTTAGTAGATTTACCAAAAATAATACCAGGGCCACCTGTTGCCATAATAACTGCATCGGCTTCAAATGCTTTAATTTCCATTGATGTTAGGTTTTGAGCAACGATACCGCGGCAAACCCCTGCATCGTCTTGAATAACCCCTAGGAATTCCCAGCCTTCGAACTTATTTACAAGACCTGCAACTTCATGACGACGGACTTGTTCATCTAGAGCATATAAAAGCTGCTGTCCAGTTGTTGCACCAGCAAATGCTGTACGATGATGCTGAGTTCCACCAAAACGTCTGAAGTCTAATAATCCTTCTGGTGTACGGTTAAACATAACTCCCATACGGTCAAACAAATGGATGATGCCAGGTGCTGCTTCACACATTGCTTTAACCGGAGGTTGATTTGCTAAGAAGTCTCCACCGTACACTGTGTCATCAAAATGAATCCAAGGTGAATCTCCTTCACCCTTTGTATTCACCGCACCATTTATTCCACCTTGCGCACACACAGAGTGAGAACGCTTCACTGGTACGACAGAAAACAAATCTACTTTTTTTCCTGCTTCCGCAATTTTAATTGTTGACATCAAGCCGGCTAATCCACCGCCGACTACGATGATTTTACCTTTACTCATCGTGACTCACTCCTTTATAAAACTACAAAACCGATATTAGGACTCCTGATAAGAAAAAATTATATCAAAAGCTTATAGTGCCTAATCATTTGTTATTTTTGTATTCATTAGGATTAGCCTAACAAATATTCAGCATTTGTTCCTCTCTTAAGCAAACCAGCCAGGATAAGCAAATGCAAATAATGCACGTAAACCGATAACAGACAATACAACAAACACAACTAACATTACATAAGAAGAAATTTGTTGTGATCGTGGTGATTGTGTGATACCCCAGCTTACAAGGAATGACCATAGACCATTAGAGAAATGGAAGATAGTCGCAAGTACTCCGATTATGTAGAAAATAAACATAACTGGATTGGATAAAACATTCTCCATCATATGGAAATCAAGTGTTTCTTGGCCTAATGCAACTTTAATTCGAGTTTCATAAACGTGCCAAGCAAGGAAAATAAACACGATAATACCAGAAACACGTTGCAATAAAAACATCCAATTTCGGAAAAATCCAAGTCTGCTCACGTTATTTTTTGCTGTAAAGGCAATATAAAATCCATATATTGCATGGAACAGCAGCGGTAAATAAATTAGAAAAATTTCAAGGAAAATTAGAAACGGCAGACTTTCCATAAACGAAACTGCATGGTTAAAGGATGCTTCACCATGTGTTGCAAAATGGTTCACCACTAAGTGGACTACTAAGAAAGCACCGATAGGAATAACACCTAGCAATGAGTGTATTCTGCGATTTACAAATTCACGATTTCCGGCCACAATTTACCCCCCTTAGATTTTAGAGCGTGCATAGTAAAAACTTTTCATCATTTTTGCACTTCATTATACCTTACTATGCATCCAAATTTATGCTTTTATGTGACATAACCATTTTACTCCCGGTTAGTTTAAGCGTCAAGGAAACGTATACAGAAAAAAGTCGGAATTTGTCTATACTTTTAAACTTTCTTCCACATATATTTTTAAGTGATGTGCTTTGAATTATATAATCATTTTTCACATGAACTCTTGCTCTTCAAGTAAATGGCTGGAACATACTGTATAAGAAAATCCGGCATCTTTAAATAAAATCTTATAGAAATCTAAATCTAATATACATTTTTAGCTTTTCTTTACCATATAAAGCAACAAGGTTAAAGAAAAGGGAAATTTTTCAAGCCCAAAATGAAATTATTGGTTACGATTTTGTAAAATTTTTTATCAAACTGACCGCTATTTTTGTATATAATATGCTTATAGAAGGCTTGTTTCAATTTAATTGTGGCTTTTCGTCATTATTTATAAATGCTAACATAGGTTGGTGTCGAGGCATCTTTTCTTATGGAATTTTCCATTTTTAACTTGAGGAGGGTTGTAACCAAGACCTTTCGTATACAAAAACAACAAAGTTTAAGAAAAGAGCCTTATAGAAAGAGGGGAATAACTTGAGAGCGTCATTACAATTAGAGCAAGAAAGTATGGAGAATTCTGAACAGCTTACCATACCTGCCTTTGGCTATGAATTGATCCGGGAAGTATTAATTCCTGAATTGCTTGGTAAGGAAACACCGGAAATTTTATATTGGGCCGGCAAGCACTTAGCTAGGAAGTTTCCGCTAATATCTATGGAAGAGGTTATTTCTTTCTTTGAGGAAGCCGGATGGGGATTGTTAAGAGTGTTAAAACAAGATAAGAATGGAATGGAATTAGAGATTTCAAGCCCGATTATTTCAAGACATTTAAAATTAAAAACGGACTCATGCTATAAACTCGAAGCGGGTTTTTTAGCAGAGCAAATTCAAACGCAAATGAAAGTAAGAACAGAAGCGTATGAAGAAATTATTAAAAAAACTCAATCAGTCCGATTCATACTTCGTTGGGACATGAAGGATACAGTCACAGAGTAATAAAAAAATCTGCATGAAAAAAGCCTGTAATCAGGCTTTTTTTCATGCAGATGCTATCATGCCTCTTGCCGTACAGCATCAAGACCAAATTCAGTATGGAGCACTTCTGCAGCTTTTATCATTTCGGATTCTTCTAATACAGTAGAAACCTTAATCTCGGATGTACTGACCATTTTTATTTGAATATCATTTTTGGTCAGACACTCAAACATTCTTGCTGCTACACCAGGATTTGATATCATTCCAGAACCAATAATGGATACTTTCGCAAGTCCAGATTCATATTCAAAATGATCAAAGCCAAGCTCTGTTTGCTTCGCCTCTAACAATTGAATAGTATCATGTAAATCATCGTGCTTAATGGTAAAGGAAAGATACGGATTTTCACCAACAGTCAGGTTTTGGATAATAATATCAACATTTATATTGTGACTAGCTAATGTTGTAAAAATACTGGATAAATTGGTATTTTCGTTATTTAAGCCAAATACAGTAATCCTAGTAATTTCATCCTCAAATGCTACGCCACGCACAACTAAACTTTTTTCCACTTTAACTTCCTCCTCAATAACGGTTCCTTCTTCGTCTACCATGCTTGAACAAACTTCCAGCTGTACATTGTAATTTTTGGCAAATTCTACAGCTCTGGAATGAAGCACTCCAGCTCCCAGATTTGCTAGTTCCAGCATTTCATCATAGGAGATAGCAATTAATTTTCTTGCTGAAGGGATAAAGCGCGGATCAGAGGTAAAAACACCTGTTACATCCGTATATATCATACATTTATCCGCATCAAGCGCAGCGGCTAAGGCTACTGCTGTTGTATCAGAACCGCCTCTGCCAAGAGTTGTAATCTGTAAATCGCTGGTGATTCCTTGAAAGCCTGCAACAATAACAATGCGTTTAGCATCTAACTGTTTTTTTATAGCCGATTGATCAATATTTAATATCCTTGCATTGCTAGGTACATTCTCGGTTAAAATCCCCGCCTGCCACCCAGTTAGTGAGATGGCTTCGTAGCCTGCTTCTATTAATGCAATGGACAATAACGAAATAGTAACTTGTTCCCCTGTCGATAAGAGCATATCCATTTCACGCTTATTCGGATAAGTTGAAAGCTCTTTAGCAAGTGAAACAAGCTGATCGGTTGTTTTCCCCATGGCAGAAACAACAACGACCACATCATTACCTTTCTCCTTCTCAGCAATTACCCTCTTTACAGTATTTTTAATTCTTTCGATTGTCGCGACGGATGTACCGCCAAATTTCTGTACAACTAAACCCACTATATTCGCCCGCTTTCTTTTTTCTATTCTTCCGGTGTCAAATTAGGTTAACAAATAACACTTGCCATATTCCTGCAGAGCTAAAAAAGAGCAATGAGAAACATATCTCATTGCTCTAGTGAATACGTATAAAAAGGATGTCTAATACGGTAAACACAAAGACGAGATAGCTCTCCAAGATGTTATATACACCTTGACAATTCTACACTTATTAAATGCAGAACCAGCAGAATTTGAAATGAGTCAATTTCCACTTCGGCAAAACTTCCTTTCACAGCTTTTCATCGAAACTCACTTTTCTCAAAGCTCTTACTGATAAGTTTTGCGCCTCTATCACTTTTTAATTATGTGATAAATGATTTAATTTTTTAAAATTATAACATAGCAAATTTTTTTTGACTATACTAACTTTCCAATCCCTCTTTCAAATTCTCCGCAATGTTTCGAGGAATCCCGATTTCTATAAATTCTTCTATTGTAGCTTCTTTCATTTTTTTGATTGAACCAAAATGTTTTAATAACTGTTTTTTCCTTTTTTCGCCAATACCCTGTATGTTATCAAGAGATGATTGAAAGGCTGATTTTCCCCTTAGTTGGCGATGAAATGTTATAGCAAACCGATGAACCTCATCCTGTATTCTTTGTAGGAGGTAAAATTCTTGGCTATTTCTTGCTAGTGGCACTACTTCCAAAGGGTTTCCGAATAATAACAGAGAGGTTTTATGCTTATCGTCCTTCGCAAGTCCTGCTACAGGAACCTCAAGGCCAAGTTCATTTTCCAGAACATCCTTGGCTGCATCAATTTGCCCTTTTCCACCATCAATAATAATTAAATCAGCTAGGGGTAGACCTTCCTTTAAAACCCTGCTATATCTCCTTCTTATTACTTCCCTCATGGATTCATAATCATCAGGACCCTTCACCGTTTTGATCTTATATTTTCGGTACTCCTTTTTTTCCGGTTTTCCGTCTATGAAAACAATCATAGCAGATACAGGATCCGTTCCTTGTATATTGGAATTATCGAATGCTTCTATCCGATGAGGTGTATATATTCCCATTTTTTCGCCAAGCGTATCGACCGCTTTAATCGTTCTCTCCTCATCCTTTTCAATTAAGGAAAATTTTTCTTTCAAGGCAATGCTGGCATTTTTTTCAGCAAGCTTGACTAAATCTTTTTTAGCACCGATTTTTGGCTGAACAATTTTCACTTCCAATAATTGCTCCGCCATTTCCTTGTCTACATCGAGTGGAATCAAGATTTCCTTTGGCTTAAAATGATTTGGCAGCAAATAAAACTGACCTAAATAGGTTAAAAATTCATCAATTGGCTCGTCATATATAGGGAACAGTGAAACATCTCTCTCCATGAGCTTTCCTTGGCGAATGAAGAAAACCTGCACACACATCCAGCCTTTATCTACGGAGTAACCAAATACATCACGATCGGTAAAATCGGTCATCGTTATTTTTTGCTTTTCCATCGTTGCTTCAATATGAGTTATTTGATCACGAAACTCCTTCGCTCTTTCAAATTCTAGATTCTCAGCAGCTTGCTCCATTTTTTTCGTCAAGTCCATCTTTATTTCCTTGTATCCGCCACCAAGAAATCTGCTAATATCATCCACCATCTTTTGGTAGGTCTCCTCCTGCACCTCGTTTACACATGGTGCCAGGCACTGTCCTAAGTGATAATATAAACAGACGCGGTCTGGAAGAGTGGAGCATTTTCGCAATGGGTAGATACGATCCAACAGCTTTTTCGTTTCATTTGCAGCTTGAACATTCGGATATGGACCAAAGTATTTGGCTTTGTCCTTTTTAACCTTTCTTGTTGTGATTAATCTTGGGTGCCGTTCATTTGTTAGTTTAATGTATGGATAGCTTTTATCATCTTTTAACATGACATTATATTTAGGATCATGTTTTTTAATTAAGTTCATTTCAAGAATTAGGGCTTCAATATTGGAGGAGGTTACAATATACTCAAAATCTTCAATCTCGCTTACAAGTCGCTGTGTTTTTCCATCATGTGTCCCCGTAAAATACGATCTAACCCGATTCTTTAAAATCTTTGCTTTTCCTACATATATGATAGTTCCTTGTCTGTCTTTCATTAAATAACAGCCTGGCTGATCCGGGAGGAGGGCAAGTTTATTTTTTATCATCTCATTCATGACTTTCACCTTTCAAAAAATCCGAGTCACATGACTCGGATTTCATTTTCCCATTATTCATTAAGCATGTTTATTAATAAATTCTACTAAAGCTTCTTTTGGCTGGTAGCCGATAACTTTATCAATTTCTTTTCCGTCTTTCATTAAAATAAGAGTCGGAATGCTCATTACGCCAAATTTGCTAGCAGTTTCTTGGTTTTCATCTACATCTAATTTAGTGATTTTTACTTTATCACTAAGCTCAGAATCAACTTCCTCCAAAACTGGTGCAATCATTTTACAAGGTCCGCACCATGTTGCCCAAAAATCTACTAATACTAAACCTTCGCCAGTTTCGGCAGAAAAGTTATCATCTGTAACATGAGTAATTGCCATAATTTACTTGCCTCCTAATAATAAGTTTAATGAAAGTATATCATCCTAAAGGAAATGATGCTAATGAAAAGTTTCAATATTAAAATTCCCCTGCAAATATGCCTTATTCACTTTACAGAAAAGTTATTATGTCTAAATCTTTTTTAAACGAAGAGAATTTAGCACAACGGAGATCGAGCTAAATGCCATTGCTGCACCCGCAAACCAAGGAGGCAATACTCCCATAGCCGCTAAAGGAATACAGACCAAGTTGTATATGAAAGCCCAAGATATATTTTGCTTAATATTGACCATAGTTTTTTTACTTATGACAATAGCATCAACCAGTCGATTTAAATCCCCATTCATAATCGTGACGTCACCAGATTCAACCGCTATATCTGTGCCAGTTCCGAGAGCCACCCCCACATCTGCAATCGATAATGCGGGGGCATCATTAATTCCATCCCCAACCATCATAATCCGTTTTCCTTGTTTCTGTGACGCCTTAATCCATTCTGCCTTATTTTGAGGTGACATTTCAGCCACATATAAATCAACCCCTACCTTGCTAGCGATGTTCTTTGTTGCGGATTGATTATCTCCGGATAGCATGGCGACCTCTAGTCCCATGCTTTTTAGGCGCAATACTGCTTTTTCCGATGACCTTTTTATTGCATCCCTTACGGCGATTATTCCATGTATCTGTTCATTAATTGCAACAATCATTACCGTTTTTCCTTGTTGCTCCAGCACTTTAGCTTCCTTTAGAACTGGAGTTAGATTAGTCAATATCGCTAATCTTTCAAAATATCTTACATTAGCAATAATGATTTTCTTGTCTTTTACTTCTCCTTCGACACCATAACCGGGGATTATTTTGATCATTTGTGCCAATGGAATAAGAGAGACTTTTTTTTCAATTGCCTCGTTAATGCAATTGCCAATCGGATGATTTGCTCCTCTTTCTACTGCACCAACCATTTGTAAAAATAAAGTTTCATCGATATTCCGTACTAACATATCCGTAACTTGTGGTTTTCCTTTTGTAATAGTCCCCGTCTTATCTAGTACAACAACATCATTTTTACTTAATAGCTCTATCATTTTCCCTTCTTTAAACAAAATACCTAGCCTTGCAGCTTGTCCACTTCCAACCATTATAGACATGGGGGTAGCTAACCCCAGGGCACACGGACAGGAAATTATCAGTACAGCAATCATTTTTTCTAATGCAGAGGATAAATCACTTGGAGCAATAAAATAGTACCATATAATAAATGTCAAAAACCCTAGTAATAAAACGATAGGAACAAAAATCGAAGTAAATCGATCGGCAATATTTTGAATAGGAGGCTTAGAAAGCTGCGCCTCCTCTACAATACCGATAATTTTTGATAGAACTGTTTCCTGATGATTAGTTGTTGCTTTTATCTGAATAACGCTATTTACATTCACGGTTCCTGCATACACCATTTCTCCGGCATTCTTCTCTATTGGGATACTTTCACCAGTTAGCATGGCTTCATTCATCATAGTGTTACCGTAAATAATTAACCCATCGATGGGGATTCTTTCCCCGGGTCTTGATAAAACAATATCTCCCGGTGATATATCTTTTATGGACTTATTGAATTGGAAGCCATTTTCTATAATAGTTACAGTATTTACTTTTAATTTATTTAAAGAATATATGGCATCTAATGTTTTTCTTTTTGTTTTTGCCTCCATCAACTTGCCAATCAACACAAATGTAATAATTAATACACTTGTTTCAAAATGTAAGTGAATGGGGGTCTTTTCGAGATCCATATGTAAAGATCGTACCGTTAAAAAATGACTGTAAAAATATGCAGAGGTTGTACTTATGACGACTAATACATCCATGGTTGCTCCGCGATTTTTTATAGAATTCCATGCGCCTTCATAAAAAGGAAAAGCAATGATAAATTGTATGGGAGTAGCTAATAGAAGCTGAAACCAAGGGCTGAAAAACAAACTTGGTAAATCGATATTCATCCAACCAGATTGTACAGCCATTGTCAGCACTAATGGAATGGCAAATAAAATAGAAAATATCACTTTCCAAGTTAATGAATAAATTTCTTCATCTTTCTTCTCTTCTGCTATTAGTGCTTTTGGATTAATAATACTTGGTGAATAGCCTAATTTTTTTATTCTTTCCAGAATTAATAACTTATTTGTATGAATAGAATCATAGACAATCCTGCCTTTTTCCGTAGCCATATTTATGTTCACATCAAATATTCCATCCATTTTTAAAACAGATTTTTCTATTCTTCCGGAGCAGGCACTACAATACATTCCTTTAATGTCAAGGTGTATAGTTTCAATCATATTTACTTCACCAGCTTTTTTGTCCATAATAAATGGCTCTTTTTTTAAATTAGTTGTTTTATTAGATGAAATCCTTAGTAATTACCCATTTTTTGTAAAGTATGAGTAATCTTTGTAAGAAAAGATGCCCCGAGCTGGGACTATATTAGAATTTAAATCTATTTAGGAAAAACACCTATCGATATGAAAACAGCTTGTTAATAATTAGTGTATTAATAGATTTTTCAGCTAGAACTGGTGAGTAAAAAATCAGAATTAATTCTGTTATAATCCGTGCGATTTTGCTGCGATTTTTGAAGTGACGGAAACACTTGCTTTATGCATGAGAAACATAAGAAAACCAGCAAACTGTTGATCAAAGCTTGTATTGAAGGGAAATGGAAGTAATTGTTCCATATAAGAGGGAGAAATACAAAGAGCTGACATTTGTGTGAAAAGTGGATTCATTTCCGGATTTAAAGGGAGTACGATTAATAATAAGCAAGCTGGAGTAATAATGATTGCTTGCAAACTGGTATATTTCATCTTCGTATATAGAAAATAATTGTTTCGTTTGTTCTGGAAGGAAAGCGGATACCACATAAAGATAGCTGAAATAAACATTATCCACAAGTAGACTTCATGAAGGATGGTATGACTCATTATATAAATGGCCGTTGTCGGTAAGTGATACAGAAAAAGTCCTAATCCAAATAGGGATAGGGAAAGTATACCGATATAGCGGTAATATAATTTGTTTATAATTGATTTTGGGATTCCAAGTAGGA
The DNA here is from genome assembly GCF_018343615.1 of Bacillus sp. FJAT-49736. GTDB lineage: Bacteria > Bacillota > Bacilli > Bacillales > Bacillaceae_C > Margalitia. The sequence goes on from NZ_JAGYPI010000001.1 coordinate 2,040,332, forward strand.
TTAATGGAGGTATATAAAAATAGATTATACTCATTTGCAGCATATGTGTGGTGTAAGAAAAATGGCTTAAGATTGTTAGTGGACTTCCTTTAAGCAAATAAAGCAGGGATAACCCGCTAAAAAAAAGAAAAGGCTGCGCTTTATGATCCATGCGATTTTTCTTCACCTTTATAAAATACCAATATACAAGGCTGCAAATAATCATAAAAGCAAAAAGCATTAGGCTCCACGTAAATCGATCTTTAAAAATGGAAAAAAGCATCGGAACACCACCATTTTTATAAAGTATCTACATTAGAAAAGCTCTTGCGTACAGATCAGTGAAAATTGAAGTGCATTTTCACCGAGTAAAATTGGCACTGCTAATTTCAACTGATGCTCTTATGAACAGTAGAAATCCGCTAGCTTATGGCTGCTTAAGCTAGACATGATTTTAACTTGTAAATTATTTGAATGATAATAAACTTATACTATCTTGAACTTTAATTAATGCGTTCTTTTAAAATAATATTCCGTTAAAAAATAAAGTGCGAAAGAAATTTGATTTCTTCCGCACTTGACCAAAAATTTTTTCAATTGTAATTATGATTGAGCTACTTTAAGCTTCTTGAATTCTTCTGTTAGCATCGGAACAACCTCGAATAAGTCGCCAACAATACCGTAATCTGCAACTTTAAAGATATTTGCTTCAGGATCCTTATTAATAGCTACAATTACCTTTGAATTGCTCATTCCGGCTAAGTGCTGAATAGCTCCTGAAATTCCACATGCAATATAAAGATCCGGTGTAACAACTTTACCAGTTTGCCCTATTTGCAATGAGTAGTCGCAATAGTCTGCATCACAAGCACCACGTGATGCACCTACAGCACCACCCAGTATTTCTGCCAATTCCTTAAGCGGTTCAAAACCTTCTGCGCTCTTTACTCCGCGTCCACCGGCGATAACTACCTTTGCCTCTGAAAGGTCTACACCTTCACTAGCCTTCCGTACTACCTCTTTAATAATGGTACGTAAATCTTTAATTTCCACTGTTACAGAGCTTACTTCTCCTGTTTTTGCTTCATCCTTTTGTAATGGGCTTATATTATTTGGTCTTACTGTTGCAAAAATAACCCCATCCGTTACAATTTTCTTTTCAAATGCTTTACCAGAATAGATTGGTCGAGTAAACACTAGATTTCCTCCAGCAACTTCCACACTAGTTGCATCTGAAATAAGACCTGTATTTAACTTGCTGGCAATTTTTGGTGATAGGTCTTTTCCTAAAGCAGTATGACCAAAAACAATGCCTTCTGGATTTTCGTTTTCAACAACCGCCATGAAAGCTTGAGAATATCCATCAGAGGAGTATTGGTTTAACTTTTCGTTCTCTACCACTACTACTCTATCTGCTCCATAGTGGATTAACTCATTTGCCAATCCTGATACAGAATCCCCTAATAACACACCAACAACTTCTCCACCTTCAGCAACTGTTTTTCCTGCTGCAATAGCTTCAAAGGAAACATTACGAAGTGAACCGTCACGTACCTCACCTAATACTAAAACTTTTCTTGCCATTCGAAATTACCTCCCTGTATGTTAAGAAATAAATCGTCCATTACAATTCGAATTCTTTCTATCTATCAAACTACCTTTGCTTCCTTATGAAGAAGATCAACTAATTCCTTCACTTGAGCTTCTAATTCACCTTCTAAGATTTTACCTGCTTCTTTCTTAGGCGGTAAATAAACTTCAATTGTTTTTGTTTTAGCTTCTACATCCTCTTCCTCTAGATCTAAATCATCCAGTTCAAGCTCATCAAGAGGCTTTTTCTTTGCTTTCATAATTCCTGGCAAGGAAGGATAACGCGGTTCATTTAAGCCTTGTTGTGCTGTAACTAGCAATGGAAGTGAGGTTTCAATTACTTCAGAATCACCTTCTACATCACGAACAACCGTTACCTTGTCACCTTCAATCGTTAATTTGGTAATAGTTGTGACATAAGGAATATTTAATAGATCCGCAACCCTTGGTCCAACTTGTCCAGTACCGCTATCGATAGCAACATTTCCTCCAATAATTAGGTCGGCATCCTTATCCTTTAAAAACTCTGCCAAAATTTTTGCAGTTGTAAATTGATCTCCATAATCCAAATCATCTTCTGTATTTATTAAAACAGCCTTATCAGCACCCATTGCAAGAGCAGTACGCAATTGTTTTTCTGTTTCTTCATTTCCTACCGAAACAACTGTTACTTCGCCGCCATGCTCATCGCGAACCTGAATTGCTTCTTCTACCGCATATTCATCATATGGATTAATAATAAATTCAGCGCCATCTTCATTGATTTGTCCATTGGAAAGAGTTATTTTTTCCTCTGTATCAAATGTTCTTTTTAAGAGTACAAAAATATTCATCGAAAGCCCTCCTAGATTTAATAAACATTTTGTCAGTTTTTAAGATTAAGATAATTTTATATAGTAAATGGCAACGGTTATTGATTGCCACTTATTATTCATTCTCCAGTAAAATGAGGCTCGCGCTTCTCCATGAATGCGGCGATTCCCTCTTGCCCATCTTTGGAGCGAAAAACCTTACCAAATAACTCGGATTCTCTTGTAACACCTTTATAAAAGCTTTCTGATTTTCCATATTTTAATAGCTCGATAGCAGCACTAATGGATACAGGGCTTTTCTTTGCAATTTTCAATGCAAGTTCCTTCGCCTTTGGCATTAATTCTTCCTCAGAATAGGCATGATTAGCCAGTCCCCATTGAACAGCTTCGACACCTGTTATTGGTTCACTTGTAAACAGCATTTCTGCTGCTTTTGCCATACCAACATATCGCGGTAATCGTTGGGATCCGGCAAATCCAGGTACTAAACCCAATTGTAATTCCGGCAATCCAAGCTTTGCTGTTTCGGTTACAAGTCTAATATGGCAAGACATTGCCAATTCAAGTCCTCCACCTAGCGCTGCACCGTGAATAGCGGCAATTACAGGTTTCGGAAAACTTTCGATTCTTTCAAAAAGATCTTGTCCTTTTTTGGCCAGCTTACCGAAATCCTCTTCTGTTTCGATTGTTGTAAATTCTTTTATATCTGCTCCGGCTGAGAAAAAGCGCCCTTCTCCATGAAGTAAAATAACACGTACATCATTACTTGTTTCTACCTCATCCAATAATTTTGAAAGCTCTTCCAAAAGTCCAGATGCAAGTGCGTTTGCGGGTGGTCTATGGATGGTTACATATGCTACATGGTTTTCTTTTGTTAATGTTAAAAATTCCATTCGCGCTTTCCTCCCTAAAAACTTTGATGACCATTTCAGCAGGGGAGTCCCCTACTAAAATTAAGCCACAATCCTGCCATATTAGCAATAACTTATACAGAAAATTGCTTTTATTATGGCTTTTTTCTTAAATCTATTACATGTAGAAGTCAAAAAACTCATACATTTTTCAATCAATAATAGATTAAGAAAAGATGCCCTAAACTAAACCATCTTCATAATGTAGAAAAGCAGTAATTTATTTTGAAATTGCCTTTCTCAATAATCGATGAACCTTTGGTGCCAATGCAACTAAATCATACTTTTCTTCGTTCATAACCCAGGTCGTAACGATTTCATCAATCGTTCCAAAGATCATTTGCCTGGACACACGAAAATCTAATTCAGGATCGAACTCACCTGTTTCCATTCCAAATTGAAGAATCTCATCCACCAACTGCAAATATCCTTTAAGGACATCATTAATTTTCATTCGCAGGTCCTTATTCGATTGCCGTAATTCCAACTGTGTAACAACAGCCATCTGGTGGTCTTCCGATAAAATTTGAAAATGACTTTCTACCATCACTAGTAGCTTTTCAGCAGCCGTTTCTTTTCCAGCGATCCCTTTTCTAATTTTTTCAATAAAAGAGCCCATCTTTTCCTGGAATAACGAAATTAATATATCTTCCTTATTTTTGAAATAAAGATAGATAGTGCCATCAGCAACCCCTGCTTGCTTTGCTATTTTGGATACCTGAGCCTGATGATAGCCATTCTCCGCTATAACAACAACAGCGGCATCTATAATTTGCATGTATTTTGGTTTATTACTTTTCAAAAGTATATGTTCCTCCATTCTTGAAGTGAGAGGTTCTTTGGCTGCATACAATAATATTTGCAATGTAAAAGTACCCTTTTAACCAACTAATTCTTCATAGTATCGTGCCACTTCATAAAAATGAATGATTATTCATTCATATTTCTATCTTAATTAGAAATCATTTTAATGTCAAGAATATTCCACGCAAAAATGAAGAGCCTTATTTGGGCTCTGAAATTACTTCCTACACTATTTCATCTTGGCCCTGCTGCTTATTTCTTTCTTCCTCCACTAATGTTCTTCTTAATATTTTTCCAACAGCGGTCTTCGGCAGCTCTTTTCTAAATTCATAAATTCTCGGAATTTTATACGCAGCTAAATACTTTCTTGTAAAGGTATTTAACTCATCTTCTGTCACGGTCGCATTTTCTTTTAAGACAACATATGCCTTAACTGTTTCTCCACGATATGGATCCGGTACACCGGCTACGACTGCCTCTTGTACATCCGGATGCTCATATAAGATCTCTTCAACTTCACGAGGGTAAATATTATATCCACCTGCAATAATCATATCCTTCTTACGATCCACCACATAGAAATATCCTTCCTCATCCATGTAGCCTAGATCACCGGTCAATAACCAGCCATCCTTCAATACTTGCTCCGTTTCCTCCGGACGATTCCAATATCCCTTCATTACCTGTGGTCCTTTTACCGCAATTTCTCCTATTTCACCAGGGGACAGTATATCACCAGTTTCCAATGATAAAATGGCAGAGTCTGTATCCGGCCACGGAACACCTATACTCCCCTTTACCCTTTTATCCCATACAAAATTTGCATGTGTTACTGGAGAGGATTCCGTTAATCCATATCCTTCGACGAGCTTCCCGCCTGTTACCTTCTCAAATCTTTGTTGAACATCAACCGGTAATGGAGCGGAACCGCTTATGCATGAATCAATGGATGATAAATCATATTTTTGGATATCAGGATGATTTAGCAACCCGATATAAATGGTTGGTGCACCAGGAAATAAGGTTGGGCGTTGTTTTTGAATAGTCTTCAACGTCGTTACTGTATCAAATTTGGGCAGCAGAACCATCTTATATCCTTGCATTACCGATAATATGAGAACCGCAGTCATCCCATAAACATGGAAAAATGGCAGCAATCCCAATACCACTTCGTCACCTTTCTTCGCTTTGTAAAGCCAAGCATCGCACATTGTCGCATTAGCAACTAAATTTTTATGCGTCAGCATAACGCCTTTTGGAAAACCTGTAGTACCACCAGTATATTGTAGTAAGGCAAGGTCATTCTCAAAATCGAATGCAGAATCCTTTTGTGCTGGTTCCAGTTCAGTCTCTGCTAATATTTTTTTCAATAAATGATGATTTCCATTATGTTCTACCTTCACTACTATACCAGTTTGTTTCTTTTGAATAAATGGATATACCATATTTTTCGGAAATGGTAAATAATCTTTGACAGCGGTTACAATTATATCGTTCAAGCTTGTTTTAGCAGCTACTTTCGTTACTCTTGGAAAAAGGATATCTAACGTAATGATGGCTTTTGCTCCAGAATCCTCCATTTGATATTCTAGCTCTCTTTCGGTGTAGAGCGGATTCGTTTGAACAACAATTGCTCCGGCATATAGAATTCCATAGTAACTGATAACGGATTGCGGTCCGTTAGGAAGCATAATAGCTACCCTATCACCTTTCGTTATGCCAATTTTCCGCAAATAGCTTGCTAATTTTAAAGATGATTCATACACCTCTTTATATGTTAATTCCTTCCCCATAAAATGTATTGCGGTTTTTTCTGCATAATTTCTTGCTGCTTCTGTTAAATAGGCATGTACTGGTTTTTCCTCTAGCTGCAATGTTTTTGGAATTTCAGGTGGATATTGAGACAACCATGGTTTCTTTTCCATTTAACCCCTCCTATAATGCAAACTAGGCGTCAAAATATTTAAACTTCTCTTACTATTATAGTCGATTGAAGAATGAGTTACAATTTGTAAAAATAAAAAATGAATGAATCTTCACTCTTTTTTCGACAAAAAATGAAAAGGATCGCACTCCGGCAATCCTTACTTCATAAATAAATATATAATTCCAAGCAAAATGAAGCATCCACATAATACGAATAAAACCTTCGCTAATTTTTCCATTACACTATCTCCTCTTACGAAATGCTGGCACCGATAACAAATGATAACCCGATTGAAATCATCATTGATATTAAACCAACCGCTCGATTATCATTCTCAATTTCGACATCTATTTTAAATTTAGGCGTTAAAAATTCAAAAATAAAATATCCAATTAACAATAAAATAAACCCATATACTCCCCACTTGACCATAACAAATAAAGAATCATGGTCAAGAATGGAGTATCGAAAAATATTAGCAATACCAAAGATTTTGCCTCCTGTTGCCATTGCAACAGCGATATTTCCCTTTTTTATTTCTTCCCAGTTTTTATATTTTGTGACGATTTCAAAGATAGTCAAAAAAACAATCATACATAAAATAACGACACTATAATAACCAGCCGTTTGTACAAAATGATTTTCCCAAAAATGATTCATGCAAAAATACTCCTTCATATTCAGATAAGGTGGGGTCTGAATAGGGGGAATGCAGGTTTGCTTTTCAAACTTGCATTCTATTATTGTATAGTTTCAAGCGCAATTGACAATTCAAATTTGACCAAGTGAAATTGACACTTCAAATTTATACAAGTGAAATTGGCACTTCAAATTTCAACAAGTGAAATTGACACTTCAAATTTATACAAGTGAAATTGGCACTTCAAATTTCAACAGTGGCCTATCCTCTAGTGAATTCTATGTCTTCCCCTTCAATAAGAGGGCAGCAGCTCGCTCCTCGCCGTGTTTCCAATATCAAGCGTCCAAGACTCCTAAGGTGAATTTTGAAGTACTCAATGAGCTAGGCACTTGTACTTTTCTTATTTAAACTCTACAACGGTAATTCCACTTCCGCCTTCTCCAGCCTCACCTAATCTTATACGTTTGACAGAGCGATGTTGTTTCAAATATTCTTGTACGCCAGTTCTTAATGCACCGGTTCCTTTCCCATGTATAATAGAAACTCTTGGATAACCGGCAAGTAGAGCATCATCTATATATTTTTCAACCTTCAGCAATGCATCTTCATATCTTTCACCACGCAGATCAAGCTCAAGTCCTACATGATAATCCTTTCCTTTAACAGTTGCTAGCGGCTTTGCCGCGACTTTCTTCTCGGATTGAATAAATTCCATATCCGATTCTTTTACTTTCATTTTCATAATTCCCATTTGAACCTGCCACTCATTCTCACCGATTTTTTCAAGTAGCTGTCCTTTCTGATTAAAGCTAAGAACCTTCACTTCATCTCCTGGAACTAGCGTGCGTTGATTTTTTTTCTGTTTAGAGAGAGCGGATTTTTCGATTGCTGGTACTGCTTGTTCCAATTTTTTGCGGGCTTCTATCAATTCGTGTTCTTTTATCTCTGTATGATAATTCAAACGCATTTTGCGTAAATCACGAATAACATCCTCAGCTTCTTCTTTTGCTTTTTCTACAATCTTAGCTGCCTTTATTTCCGCCTTTTCGTATAGTACATCCCGTTTATCATAGAAATCAATCATTTGTTTTTGCAAATCCTTATGAAGCATTTCTGATTGCTTTAAGAAATCTTGTGCCTCTTTTAACTCACGTTCTGCTTCGCGCTTGCTTTTTTCCAAAGCAGCTATCATATTTTCCACTTCTTTGCTATCTGTACCGATATGGGCACGAGCAGATTGGATGATATGATTGGTTAATCCAAGACGTTTGGAAATTTCAAATGCATTGCTTCGTCCTGGAACCCCAATTAATAATTTATAGGTTGGACTTAATGTTTCCACATCAAATTCTACACTTGCATTTATAACACCATCACGATTATATCCATATGCTTTTAATTCAGGATAATGAGTAGTAGCTACCACTTTCGCCCCTCTTTGATACACTTCATCTAAAATGGAGATGGCTAAAGCAGCACCTTCTTGCGGGTCTGTTCCCGCTCCAAGCTCATCAAATAATACAAGAGATTCATGATCGACATATTTTAATATATCAACAATATTCACCATATGAGATGAAAAGGTACTTAAACTTTGTTCAATGGATTGTTCATCCCCAATATCGGCAAACACCTCTCGGAAAACAGCAATTTCCGATCCATCTAGTGCGGGAATTTGCAATCCTGCCTGTGCCATAAGGGTGCAAATCCCAATCGTTTTTAATGTGATTGTTTTTCCTCCCGTGTTAGGACCTGTAATTACCATAGTGGAATATTCTTTTCCTAAGGTAATGTCATTAGCAACTGCTTCTTCAATCGGCAGTAGGGGATGTCTGGCTTTGAATAAATGAATAACCCCGTTATTATTTATTTTCGGTTTTGTCGCTTTAATAGTTTTCCCGAAACGAGCCTTTGCAAAAATAAAATCAAGATCGCCTAATACTTCTACAATAATGTTCAGCTCATTTGCTGCTTCAGCTACTTCCGCCGACAGTTCCATTAAAATCCGCTCAATTTCCTGCTGTTCCTTCATATGAATTTCTCTTAATTGATTGTTTAATTCTACAACAGATTGTGGTTCAATAAATAGGGTTTGTCCTGAAGATGATTGGTCATGAACAATTCCTCCATAATTTGCCCGGTATTCCTGCTTTACGGGAATAACATAACGATCATTACGTATCGTAATAATTGCATCAGACAACATTTTCGCTGCATTTCTCGAGCGAATCAACCCTTCTAGCTTTTCACGTATACGGCTTTCATTGGAACGAAGCTGCTGACGAATGTGTCTTAATGTTTCACTTGCAGAATCTAGTATATCGCCATTTTCATCAATGGCATGTTTGATTCTATGCTCAAGAGGTGTCAGAATCTCTATTTGTGCAGCTTTTTCTTCTAATATTGGGATTTCAACTTCATTCTCCATTAAGCCTTCAATAAATCTTTTCATATTTCTGGAAGCGAAAATAGTGCTTGCGGTTTGAACTAATTCAATTGGATTTAATACACCACCAATAACTGCTCTTTTTACATGGGCACGTATATCATAGATACCACTTAACGGTGCATGCCCACGTAAGCGCAGTGCATTCGCGGCCTCATCTGTTTCCGCTTGAATACGTGATACCTCCTCATAGGAAGAAGAAGGTTTTAATGCTTGTATCTTTTCTGCACCTAAAGAAGAGGTTGCATGGTCTCCAAGTAAATCTTTTATCTTATTAAATTCTAATGTCTTTAATATTTTATCTTGCATTCCTTCAGCCTCCTGCCTTAGCTGTCGTCACTATTTAGAAACGTTATCAGCTCTTCAGGCTCCAATGTATTCAGTACTGTGTTTTTTTGAATCCAGCCCTTTCTTGCTGTTCCAACACCTAAATCCATATATTTTAGGTTTTCCATATAGTGGGCATCCGTATTGATGACAATTTTCACACCTTGTTCTTGTGCTTTTTTTATATAAGCCGGCATTAGGTCCAACCTGTTTGGGTTGGCATTAAGCTCCAGAACAGTATTAGTTTCCTTAGCAAGTTCAATTAATAAATCGATATCCACATCATAGCCTAATCGTCTCCCGATTTTTCGTCCAGTCGGGTGGGCAATAATATCTACATGAGGATTCATTAATGCTGTTTTCAAGCGCTCCATAATTTTCGTTTTAGATTGTGTAAAGCTTGAATGAATAGATGCAATCACAATATCCATTTCTGCTAAAATTTCATCATCAAAATCAAGGGTCCCATCCGGTAAAATATCCATCTCGATTCCTGATAAAACTAAAATATCATCATATTTTTCATTTAAGCGTCTAATTTCTTCTTTTTGTTCTCGCAATCTTTCGACTGTTAGTCCATTCGCTACTTTTAAATATTGAGAATGATCCGTAATCGCCATATATTTATACCCTTTTTGGCGGCATGCCTCAATCATTTCCTCAATGGTAGCAGTACCATCGGACCATGTTGTATGCATATGGAGGTCACCTTTAATATCATTTAATGTAACAAGCTCGATATTGGAACGAAACTCTTTAACTTCCTTGCCGTCTTCGCGAATTTCAGGAGGAATGAATGGAAGTCCAAAATGATGGAAAAACTCCTCCTCCGTGTTAAAGGTTAACATCGCCCCTGTTTCCTGATTCTCCACACCGTATTCACTGATTTTCTCTCCCCGTTCTTTTGCAAGCTGACGCATTTTAACATTATGATTTTTCGAGCCAGTAAAATGATGAAGCGCTGTGGCGAATTGTTCGGGCTGTACAAGTCGAAAATCGATATTAATATCATAAGTATCTGAAATCGTTATGGATACTTTTGTATCACCGCTGGCGATTGCTTCTGATGCTTCATTTAATCGCAGCAATTGTTCCTTTACAAGCTTTGGTTGTGTTGTTGCGATCACATAATCTAAATCCTTCAAAGTTTCCTGCAATCTTCTTAAGCTTCCCGCTCTTGAATATTTGTCAATCCCCTTCATATGATTAAGAGCTGCTTCTATCATGTCAATGTATTTCAACATAAATGCAAGTGGAAAACGATCCGGCTTCGCCCCAATTGAATTGATTGCTTCTAAGATTTTTTCCTCCGTTTTTTTTCCAAAGCCTTTTAATGCCTGAACTTGACCGGATTCGCAAGCATCTCTCAAAGACTCTACATCTGTAACACCTAACTCCTGATAAAGTCTGGCAATCTTCTTTCCGCCTAGCCCTTGTAATTGCAGTAAAGGTATGAGACCTTTTGGAACTTCCTCTTGAAGCTCCTTCAGCATGTTGGAGCTCCCTGTTGAAATAAATTCTTCTATAACAGTGGCTGTTCCTTTCCCAATTCCATTTAAAGCTGTAAAATCATCAATTTCTGTTAGTATTCTTGGATCGGCTGTCAAAGAAGCCGCTGCTTTTCGGAAAGCAGATATTTTAAAGGAATTTTCTCCTTTTAATTCTAAATAAGTAGCGATCTGCTCTAATAATCGAATAACATCCTTTTTATCTACATTCATGTATAACACCGTCCCATCTTCATTACCGGTTATATAACTATACTATATACTAGCAAATCGAGGGTAAAAAGAAAAAACTCCTCCTTAAAGAGAAGTTTTACCCCACATACTCCAACCACCATTGCTTTAGCTGGTTAGATAAAATCGGAGTGTTCTTAATGATTCCCTCCGCTAAAAACGACTTGTCAATCCAATGCTGGATCGATTCAATTGGAATTAAGGCCCCGATATATAATACAATAAATACAAATAGGTAGACTTCAATAAAGCCTAAAATTCCTCCCGCCCAAACATTTAATTGCTTAATGACTGGGACTTTCGCAACAAAATCGAGCGTTGACCCAATAATATGCAAAATTATTTTCACAGCGAAAAAGATGATTGCAAAGGCAATTGCTCGGTAATAGGCTGCCTCCACATTCATACCATCAAAAATCATTTTAAAGGAAGCATTTTCGTGTAGGGAAGGGTATGGAATCCATAGTTTTAATTTATCCGCAAAATCGGGATAATACATATAAGCAACAATAAACGCAATAATAAAGCTTGCCATATGTATTAATTGAAGAATAAATCCTCTTCTTAACCCATTAAAAAAACCGATCACAAAGATTAATAGTATAATAATATCAACCATATCAGTTTCATTCCTTTTTGTGTTTTCAAACCATTTGCCATAATGACAAAACGCTATCTAATATGATACACGAATCGCAACTTTTTGGGAAGAATTGTCCGCATACTGTAAGAAGGAACATTTGCTAAATAAATAAGCTAAATATCTGGAGGCAAAAATGTCTAATATCATTATTCAAGCACCCCCTTCATTATTAGAAAATATGAAAGCACATTATAAAGGAGTACTAATCGATAAAATTCCTCAGGGCGGTGTATTTGTCGCAAAGATGAATAACTGTACCATTACCGCTTATAAATCCGGAAAGGTAATGTTTCAAGGGAAAAATAATGAAATAGAAGCTGGAAAGTGGGGAAATCCAGAAGCGAAAAAGCCGTCCACCGCCGCTAAAGCCAAAACATCTGGCCCTCCCCTTCCTAAGAGTATTGGGACAATGTCCTTAATTGGTTCTGATGAGGTTGGTACTGGAGATTACTTCGGCCCAATAACAGTCGTAAGTACATATGTGAAGACCGAACAAATCCCATTATTAAAAGAGCTCGGTGTAAAAGATTCAAAGGATTTATCGGATCCACAAATCTTGAAGATTGCTAAAGACTTATTACATGTAATTCCTTATAGTTCCCTCAAGCTTCCAAACGAAAAATACAATCAATTACAATCAACCGGAATGACGCAGGGGAAGATGAAGGCAATCTTACATAACCAGGCATTAATCCACTTATTAAATAAAATTTCTCCAGAGGAGCCTGAGGGTATTCTAATCGACCAGTTCGTGGAGGCAAATACTTATTTTCGTCATTTGAAGGATCAAAAGCAGATTTGCCGAAAGAATGTTTATTTTAGTACGAAGGGTGAGAGCGTTCATATTGCAGTCGCTGCCGCATCCATACTAGCCAGATATGCCTTCGTTAAGGCAATGGATGAATTAAGTGTAGAAGCAGGCTTCACATTGCCAAAAGGGGCTGGCCACCAAGTTGATCAGGCTGCCGCAAAACTAATAAAATTAAATGGGGAGAAATCCTTAGACCATTTTACAAAATTACATTTTGCAAATACGGAAAAAGCGAAAAAAATAACAAAAGGCAGGAGCTAAAACCCGCTCTTGCCTTCTATTACCCTTTCCGGATTGGAATAGATATTGAACTGATTATTTCGAATAAAACCAACTATCGTGATTCCTAAATCATTAGCTAGCTCAATAGCTAAGGTAGATGGCGCGGATTTGGAAAGAATGATGCCTATTCCTATTTTTGCCACCTTCAATAATACTTCCGATGAAACTCTCCCGCTGAACGCAATCACTTTGTCAGAACGTGACAGTTTTTCTTTTAGACAAATGCCATATATCTTATCAAGAGCATTATGCCTCCCAATATCCGTTTGGATATACAATAGATCCTCCACACTGCAAAGAGCTGCATTATGCACTCCACCGGTTTGTCTAAAATCAATCGATTCTTCCTGCAGTAGCTTCATCAGAAGAAAGCACTGCGAAACGGTTATCCTCGTTTTGCTCAGTACAGTTCTAGCTGTCCGGGCATCATTGTGAAAATAAAATTGTCTGCTTTTCCCACAGCAGGAACCTATAAATCGCTTTGCATAAAATTCTTTATTTATAGACTGCTTGACCTTCAGACTAATATAAGCCAAGCCCTTCCCTTCATCAAACGTCATTGATTCAATATCATCGTATAAACGTACTAAGCCTTCCGAAGCTAAAAAGCCAATCACTAACTCCTCGAGATTTATTGGAGAACAGACCATAGTAGCGAATTCTTCTCCATCTACATAAATCGTTAGCGGATATTCAACCGCCACCTCATCTTCTAATTCTACGAGAGTATTCCCATCATATTTGACAACCTGAATTTTATTCCTTATGCTACTGTTCATTGTTTTCCCTTCTTCTCATACTTCCTTCAAACAATATCAACCTCTAAATCTTCTATCCGTTTCTCCATGTATTTTGTATCTTTTTGAGCATGAAAGGTTTCGGCTTTTTCAACAATTACCGCTGTATTATATTCGGGAATCCCTGCATATTTTTCGTACACTCCCTTTGGAATAAGGACATTTCCTTCAGGCCAATACACAAGTATGTTTCCCCGTCTTGTTTCAGCAAATCTGGCACGTCCATGAAAATAACCGTGTTTATTGTAAATGACTATCGACTCACCCTCACGAATATTCAGATCTTTAGCATCCTCTTCATGCATTAAAACATCATAGCGATCCGCGTTATTAAACGGATCTGTCTCATTATAAATCATCGAATTAAACTGTTTCCCTCTTCTAGTAGTTACATAGAAATGCCCTTCCGGCTTTCTAAGCTCCGGAAGTTCAATAGGGATTAAATGGCCACGTCCATCCTCCGTTGGACAAATTCCATCCTCACAAAGCCAAGCACCCCCCCATTGAAATACATCACCCTGTTTCTTTAAGTGTTGGATTCCATTATAATTTGGGTTTGCTATAGCAATTTCCTCCCTGATTTGACTCGAATCGGTGAAATTCATCCATTGCTTTGCTTCCGGATTAATTCTAGATGCCAAATCTACATATATTTCCCATTCTGGGCGGGCTTCTTCTATTCTTGGTCCCTTTATTTCCGGTGAAAAATATACCATTCTTTCCGTAGAGGTTGAGGTGCCTCCACCTGGCTGTTCATAACGCGTCATAGCAGGTAATACGATGACTTCCTCTTTCGCATCTGCTAAGGTTGATGTATTGAAAATTATATCCTGATGTACCCTTAATTCAACATTTTCCAAGCATTGTTTTATAAAAGCAGGGTCCGGCATCGTTTCAAGAAAATTTCCTCCGGATGTATAGAATACCTTTAATTTTCGTTCATGTTCTTGTGGAAGCATTGCATTTTCTAGAGATACTCCAACAATATCCCCTTGCCATTTCGGGATATCGAATCCCCAAACCCTCTCCATTCTTTCAATGTTCTGCTCATCAAAATCGCCTCCAGGCAATACAAATGGATCCGCCCCCATCTCACCAGAGCCTTGGACGCCAGAATGACCGCGAATCGGCATAACACCGCAATGCTCCTTGCCTATAAAGCCTCTAAGCATAGCTAGATTGGCAACCTGTGAGATATTATCCGTTCCAAAGCGATGCTGTGTAAGCCCCATCGACCATACAAAAACAGCGCTTTTAGCATTTGCCAACGTTTCTGCAAACTGTCGCATTTGCTCCTTCGTTATACCTGAGGATTTTTCTAGGATGGTCCATTCTTGTTTTTCGACGTGCTCCTTTAAGCCTTCATACCCGGAAGTATGCTCTCTTACAAAGGAATGATTAATCGCGGAACCGATTTCCTTTTCCTCCATTTCGAACCAATGCTTCATGACTCCATTCATGAAGGCAATATCTCCGCCGATATTAACCTGGTAAAAATCATCGGCAAGTTTCGTTCCAAAAAGAGCTGAGTCAGGAATTGAAGGAACCCAATATCCATCCATAGCTGGCTCACGGTATGGGTTAATGCAAATAATCTTCGTTCCCTTTCTCTTCGCAGCATACATATATTTCGTCGAAACCGGCTGGTTATTCGCAGCAACAGAACCCCAAAATACTAGTACATCTGTACCTATCCAATCAAGATAGTTGCAGCTCGATGCCCCAATTCCAAGGGAACGCTTCAATGCTGTTTTACTTGGAGAATGACAGATACGTGATGCATTATCAATATTATTGGTGCCAAGAAAGCGTGCCAGTTTTCCTGCAGTGTAATATACCTCATTCGTTATTCCTCTAGATGTTAGGTAAAATGCAAGCTGCTTAGGATCAATTCCCTTTATTTTATTTGCAATACGATCCAACGCCTCATCCCAAGATATTCTAGAAAAGGTCGTTTCGCCTTTTTTCCTGGAAAGTGGATAGGGAATTCTCCCTAGCTTCCGTAAATCGGTGCTGTTCAGCTTCCGAAGCTCCTCGATATCGCTATGCAGTATCTCCGTTTTAATGGCAGGCATAGTATTCAGCCTAAGAACATTTAATCTTGTTGTACAAACATGCGGCCCTGTTAGGGTTTGATCATATAATCCTGAAACTCCAAGCGCACAGCCGTCACAAACTCCTTGTGTCAAAATCCTGGTTGCATATCCTAAATTGTCACGATTTTCCCAAGCGACCTTCAATGTGTCTCGAATATGTTTTGGTTTTACTTTTCCAAGTCCAAATGGAATCGGGCTTACCCATAGAGAGGGATCTGGCGTTTTCGGCAATTTAATCGGCCCTTGATGCTTTGTTTTCCCCATACTGACCACCTTTCCTAAAGGATATACGCAAAAAGCCACCGCATTCTCCCAATTTCATAGATTCAAAGAAGGTCGGTGGCAGTATCGTTGCTAGATTATCACTTATTTTATAAATATAATAACAGGTAAGCGCTTTCAATTCAAGGTACTGATTTACCCCATCATACTGCCACAATAAATTACCGATTCAGCTTGTATAATTTATATGGTAAAATGAATACACTGGTTAAAAAGGAGATGAGCTAAATATGTATGATGTTTATGCCAACACCAAAAAAAGGGACTTAATGGGATCCGTATTAAAAGCATTTGCCCTTTCACTTTGCATGGCAGTGATCGGGATGCTTATCGGAACAATGGTACCACCTGTCTTATTTATGCCATTAATGATTGTTGAGTTCATCATGATTCTTTCCGCCTTTCTATTAAGAAGGAAAAAAAGTGTCGGATATGGATTTTTATTCGCCTTTACCTTTATATCTGGAATTACCACCTATCCAATTATTGCACATTATTTAGCTACTTCAGGTGCTAAAGTTGTTCTTTCAGCCTTTACTGCTACTCTTGTTATTTTTTCTGTAATGGCTGTTATAGGGACACGGACCAAAAAAGATTTATCCTTCTTAAGCGGGGTTCTACTGACAGCTTTGCTTGCTTTAGTCGTAATTGGGTTAATTAACATCTTTTCACCGTTTTCGTCTACTGCATTGTTCGTAGCATCTATTATTGGAACCGTTGTGTTTTCTCTTTATGTAATGTATGACTTCAATCGGATGAAACGAATCGAATTTACAGAAGAGGCTGTGCCGCTCCTTGCACTTAACTTGTTTTTAGACTTTATTAACTTGTTCTTAGACTTGTTAAGACTAATCGGGTTTATTAGCAGGGATTAATTAAACAAGAGGATCCTTTAAGTAAGGATCCTCTTGTTTATTTTGTAAATAGCTTCTCTATATCTACAACAAAACCATTCAAAATGTTTGAATTCCACTACTCCTTTTTCTTTGAAAACATTCATTAAAATATACTAACCTTGCTGATTTAAACAATACACTTGCAATATATTCCGTAATGGAATCAGTATTTTCTTTTATTTCTTGAAATTTTTCCATAGATTCAAATTCATTATATTTCATATCCAAACCGAGAAATCCTTTCCACGGTCTATACTTTTCTAATTGTACCATGCTTAAGACAAAAAACCGCGAAGCCTTTGGGCTTTGCGGTTCTTTGCATTATCCTCTTAACTCTGCACCTGCTTGTTCTTTTACAGCTGCAAGTACTTTATCATGAGCTTTTACAACTTCTTCGTCTGTTAACGTTCTTTCTGGATCCATATACGTTAAGGAGAAAGCGATGGATTTTTTACCAGGTTCCATATGCTCCCCTTCATATAGATCAAAAATGGATACGTTTTTCAATAATGATCCGCCTGCATTTTTAATAATTTCTTTCAGTTCACCAGCATTCACACTACGATCCACCACTAAAGCGATATCACGTGTCATTGCTGGAAAACGAGGAATGGCCTTATATTGCAATGCAGGGACAACTTCTTCAAAGACTGGTTTCATATTGATTTCAAATACGTATGTTTCTTTTAAATCTAAGTCTTTTTGTACTTGTGGATGTACTTGGCCGATATATCCAATTACGTTTCCATGAAGGAATATTTCAGCTGTTCTGCCTGGATGCATTCCTTCCACAGCAGAAGCTTGATACGTGATAAGATCACCTACTTCAAGTTCTTCAAACAAACCTTCAAGAACACCCTTTGCTACATAGAAATCAACTGGCTTTTTCTCGCCTTGCCATGGATGATTTAACCAAAGACCTGTGATTGCTCCGGCTAAATGTTCATGCTCTTCCGGCTGGGCACTATCTGTCGTTTTTAGAAAAACAGATCCTATCTCATATAATGCAATAGATTCGTTCTTACGAGCATTATTATATGAAACCACTTCTAAAAGCTGTGGAACAATGCTTAATCGCAAATAGCTTCTTTCTTCACTCATTGGCATAGCAAGACGAATAGGCTCGCGCTTTTCAAGTGCAAATTGAGAAGATTTTTCTAAGCTTGTCAATGAATAAGTTACCGCTTGGTTTATTCCTGCACCTTCTAAAAATCTTTTTGTTGTGCGCCGTTTCCTTTGAACATCGTTCAATCCGCCAGGTGTTGCAGCACCTGTTGGCAAAGTTGTTGGTAGATTATCGTATCCGTACAGTCTTGCTACTTCTTCAATTAAATCTTCTTGAATGGTAATATCTCCACGTCGTGTCGGTACGGTTACCACAAATGTGTGATTGTCCATCTCTACCTCAAATTGTAAGCGATGGAAGATGTCCTTCACTTCCTCTAATGAAATAGATGTTCCTAAGAATGAATTAATCTTTTCGAGTGAAATAGAAACAACTGCAGGTTCGACCTTCAAATAATTAACCTCTACTGTTCCATCAAGGACTTCTCCGCCAGCATATTCAGCCATTAACTGAACAGCGCGCTCTGCCGCATCATGAACACGGTTGGGATCAATGCCTTTTTCATATCGTGCACTTGCTTCACTTCGTAACCCGTGATCTTTAGAGGCATTTCTAATTGTTTGTGCATCAAAATATGCCGATTCAAGCAAAACTGTCGTAGTATCTGAAGTAACCTCCGAATTCGCTCCACCCATTACACCAGCCATTGCAACCGGTTCTTTTCCGTTCGTAATAACAAGATGATTGGATTTCAACGTTCTTTCCGCATCATCAAGAGTGATTATTTTTTCCCCTTCGTGTGCTAAGCGAACAACGATTTCCTTAGAACCAAGCTGGTCATAATCAAATGCGTGTAATGGCTGACCATACTCTAAAAGGATAAAATTAGTAATATCTACCACGTTATTATGAGGGCGAATACCTGCAGACATTAATCTAGTTTGCATCCATAATGGGGATGGACCGATTTTTACATTTTTAATTACTTTTGCTGTATACAGTGGATTTGCTTCTTTTGCTTCTACCTTGACAGAAATATAATCGGAAGCTTTCTCAGAAGAATGCTCATGATGGATATTAGGAAGTTTTACTTCTTTTCCTAAAATCGCACCTGTTTCATAAGCAACACCAAGCATGCTTAAGCAATCAGAACGATTGGGTGTTAAACCTAACTCTAGAACTTCATCATCTAAATTTAATAAGGCAAGTGCATCAGAGCCAACTTCCACATCATTAGGAAAAACAAAAATTCCCTCTGAATATTCCTTTGCCACTAGTTTATTGTCTATACCCAACTCTTTGAGCGAACAAATCATTCCATTTGATTCTTCCCCGCGCAATTTTGAACGTTTAATTTTAAAGTTACCCGGTAGAACAGCGCCTACTTTTGCTACAGCAACCTTTTGCCCTTTTGCTACGTTAGGTGCTCCACAAACGATTTGTACTGGTTCTCCTTCTCCTAAATCAACCTGACAAACATTTAATTTATCAGCATTTGGATGCTTCTCACGTTCGAGTACATGCCCCACGACGACACCACTTACACCCTTGCTTTTTTGTTCTACACCTTCCACCTCGATACCGCTGCGTGTAATTTTTTCCCCAAGGTCGTGTGCGTTAACTCCTGTTAAGTCTACATATTCTTGCAGCCATTTATAAGATACTAACATCTATATCACTCCTACTATAATTTGACTAATCACCTAATTGTTGCTTTTCGTATTTTATTTAATATCCTAATAAGATTTCATCTTGGCGCATGTTTTCTTTCATAAGAAATCCATCTACCACTAGAATCAGAAACTTATCAGTTTTTCCCATAGCAACAAGATGAAAAAGAGCTTTTACTCAATAACAGCAAATTGCTTTAAGAAACGAATATCATTTGTATAGAAATGACGAATATCATCAACACCATACTTTAACATCGCAATACGCTCAGGTCCCATTCCGAAAGCAAATCCTGTATATTTTTTCGAGTCAAATCCGGCCATTTCAAGAACATTTGGATGAACCATTCCTGCTCCTAAAATTTCAATCCAGCCTGTTCCTTTACATACATTACAGCCCTCTCCACCGCATATTTTGCAGGTGATATCCATTTCAACAGATGGCTCTGTGAATGGGAAGAAGCTTGGGCGGAGGCGGATTTCACGATCTTCTCCAAACATTTTTTTCGCAAACACTTGAAGAGTTCCTTTTAAATCCCCCATCGTAATATTTTCATCGACCACTAAACCCTCAATTTGCATGAATTGATGGGAATGTGTCGCATCATCATTGTCACGGCGATATACTTTACCTGGGCAAATAATTTTCACTGGTCCTTTGCCTTCATGGTTTTCCATGGTCCTTGCCTGGACAGGTGATGTATGAGTGCGAAGTAACAGTTCTTCTGTAATGTAGAAGGAATCCTGCATATCACGAGCGGGATGACCTTTAGGTAAATTTAATGCTTCGAAGTTGTAATAATCCTTTTCAACCTCAGGACCTTCTGCAATTTGATAGCCCATTCCAATAAAAAGGTCTTCAATCTCTTCGATTACCTTTGTCAACGGATGATGATTTCCAACTTTTACTGGACGGCCAGGTAAAGTGATATCAATTGTCTCAGAAGCTAATTGCTTCTCAACAGCTGCCGTCTCCAATGCTTTTTGTTTTGCTTCCATTTTTTCACTGATTGCCTCTCTTACTTCGTTAGCAAGAGCTCCCATTTTCGGGCGTTCTTCAGCAGACAGCTGGCCCATTCCTCTTAATACTTCCGTGATTGGACCTTTTTTTCCTAAATACGCAACACGAATATCATTAAGCGCTTTTAAGTTTTCTGCAAGATCAATTTTTTGTAAGGCTTCTGCTTGAAGCTCTTTTAATTTTTGCTCCATGTTAATTCCTCCTATAAAAAAATAAAAAACCCCGTCTCCACAAAAGGGACGAGGTTATCATCGCGGTACCACCCTAATTAACATAATTCACTTTCATTATGTTCACTTATTACAAATAACGGCTCTTCACCGAAGCATCTTTACGTTTAACTAAACGGTCCCGATGCTGACTCGAGGGGTGAATTTCACTTCCTTCTCCATAAAAATGCTT
The DNA here is from genome assembly GCF_018343615.1 of Bacillus sp. FJAT-49736. Classification (GTDB taxonomy): domain Bacteria; phylum Bacillota; class Bacilli; order Bacillales; family Bacillaceae_C; genus Margalitia. The sequence goes on from NZ_JAGYPI010000001.1 coordinate 2,061,473, forward strand.
CCAGTCTGCGACATTTTCTCCCTAAATGGATTACACAAAGCTACTTTTCCCTGTCATTGTCTTTAGACATCTATTCAATTGTTTCTATTATAGTATTTTGTGAAATGATTTTCAAATGGATTTTGATATTTTATGGCATTTTTTAAGAAGGGTGTCGACTAATTTTTAAAATAATACATCAAAATACCGGCTGCCACTGCCACATTTAAAGATTCACTCTTCCCAAAGATCGGGATATAAAGATTTTTATCTGTTAAAGCGAGCACTTCTTTTGACACACCATTTCCTTCATTTCCTAAAATCAGTCCAAAAGAAGAGGCGGGCTCTACTTCCTTATACGGAATACCATTTTCTAAAGCAGTTCCATAGACTGGAACGTTTGCTTCTTTTAGCTTTATAATCCATTCGTCCAACCTACCGGATAAAAAGGAAAGATGAAAATGACTCCCCTGTGCAGACCGAAGAACCTTTGGATTATATAGATCAGCAGTACCCATCCCTAAGATTACTGCATCTATTCCAGCGGCATCTGCAGTCCGAATCATCGTGCCTAAATTTCCTGGATCTTGAACCCCATCGAGCATCAAATATGCTTTTCCTGTTAATTCATTCATTACGGCTTTTCTAATTTTACAAATTGCAAATATCCCTTGTGTTGTTTCTGTATCAGAAATGCTTCGGCTTATTTCCGTTGTGACTCTGGTGATGGGGAGATTATCGACATTCCAGTTAGAGGGAAATTCTACTTCCTCACTTATAATGATTTCCAAAATCTCATCCTTATATTGCAATGCTTCTTCTACTAAATGAAAGCCTTCCAAAAGGTAAGTATGTGTTTTTTCACGTTCTTTTTTCGTTAATAGTTTTTTCCACTGTTTCACTTGTGGGTTCTTAACAGATTCTATGTATTTCACCAAAATTTCTCCTTCTTCATACTTGCTTTCCATTATAACGTATTTTTCATACATAGAAAATTTACGGTGTGAAATGATAAAAAGGATAAGAATAAAAAGGAGTGTGTCTACATGAATTTAAACCTGCGCAATGCCATTATTCATAATGTTTCCGGCAATACACAGGATCAATTAAAGGATACCATCGTGGATGCGATACAACGCGGTGAGGAAAAAATGCTTCCAGGCCTAGGAGTATTATTTGAAGTCATTTGGAATAACGCAGATGAAGGCGAGAAAAGTATGATGCTTGAAACATTGGAAAATGGATTAAAACATTAATCGATCTTTCACGTATACTGTATTTGGTACAAATTCTTGCTTTTTCGTAAATGATAATAAATCCTAATTTAGCGTTACGCATGGATAAATATATCCATGCGTTTTATTAGTATGGCTTGAATACTTTGGTGGACACTGGTTCATTTATTTTTAATAATTATGCCCTTGTGTAGATTTTTGCGGACACTCGTTCCATTAATCCGCAAAAATTTTACAAAAATGAAGCCTTTATAGCTGATTAGCGGATCATGTGTCCTCGAAAATCGCGAAATCACCCTTTTTGTCACAGATAACGGATCCAGTATCCTCTCAGGTCCCACATCCCAATCTATAATAAAAGCCTAAATCACATGATTTAGGCTTTTATCCAATATATCACTTAAAAGTATCTTGCTTTCTTATTCAAAAGTAAGCTTATTTACTGTGTCGCGATCCATGCGCTTAATCACTTCTGTAATAAGCTTTACTGCATTTTCGTAGTCATCACGATGTAGCATTGCAGCATGTGAATGAATGTAACGAGTTGCAATCGTAATCGCAAGCGACGGTACACCATTTGCAGTTAAATGAATAGAACCTGCATCTGTTCCTCCGCCAGGGATGGATTCATATTGGTATGGGATATTCAATTCTTCCGCTACACCAACAACAAAATCGCGTAGACCTTTATGTGAAACCATAGAAGCATCATAAAGAATTATTTGCGGACCTTCACCCATTTTACTCATTGCTTCTTTTTCAGAAAGTCCCGGAGTATCGCCAGCAATACCCACGTCCACGGCAATACCAATATCAGGGTTAATCACATGTGCTGCTGTTTTAGCACCGCGGAGTCCAACTTCCTCCTGAACATTTCCTACACCATACACAATGTTTGGATGCTTTTCATTTTTCAAGTTCTTCAATACATCAATAGCAATCGCACAACCAATGCGGTTATCCCACGCTTTAGCTAAGAGCATTTTTTCATTGTTCATGACAGTGAATTCAAAATATGGAACGACCATATCACCAGGAAGTACGCCCCATTCCATAGCTTCTTCTTTGCTGGATGCACCGATATCAATGAACATATCCTTAATTTCATATGGCTTTTTTCGTACTTCCGCAGATAATACGTGCGGAGGCTTGGAACCGATAATACCTGTGATATCCCCTTTTCTTGTTACAATCGTTACACGTTGGGCCAGCATAACCTGTGACCACCAGCCACCAACTGTTTGAAAACGGATGAAGCCTTTATCATCAATCTTTGTAACCATGAAGCCAACCTCATCTAAATGGCCAGCCACCATGATTTTTGGACCATTTTCGTCCCCAACCTTTTTGGCGATTAAGCTTCCTAAACCATCAGATGTTACTTCATCTGCATACGGCTCTATGTATTTTTTCATTACATCATGAACTTCACGTTCATTTCCTGGAATCCCTTTTGCATCTGTTAGGTCTTTCAGCATCGTTAATGTTTCGTCTAATTTTGCCAATTTCATGACCTCCATTAAATAATAGTATATGTACCAAATTAATTATAATAGAAAAAACTAAAATGCACAAAAATTCTGCTATTAATATCCTTGTTTTTGCCTTTTGTAGTTTATTTCATTTTTCGCTATATATGCTTGCTGGACATCTTCTATGGAAAAGCCCAAATTCATACCTAATTGAAAAAAATCCTGAAGAAGCATCGTAAAATCTTCTTCTGACTTTGTTCCTTTTAATTTAATAATTCGTTCGTATACTCGCAAAAACAAAGAATTTAAATCTTCCTTATTATTTTGTTTGTGGAGAAAGATATTTCGATTTTCAAATCCCAATTCAATACCTATGGATAAAATAAAATGCACGCCATCCACAAATTCTTCTAAAATAATATTTTGCTCGGATGGCCCTTTTTTACTCCAAAACTTAAAGCATCTTGTTTCATTAGCCAATTCTCCGATTTCTACCAGTAAAGCAAGCACTTTTCTATCAAATAAATCCTCGTTTTCGAGATGATTTTCCATCTCAATATATTGATCCAATTGCTTTTGCATTTGAAACCATTCCATTAATTCCATCGTTTCACCCTCTTCTAATATCATCATAATATTTCCTTACCTCTATATTTTATCAAAATAAAAAAACCCTTTAAGGGTTTTATGAAGTTTCCTGAAAAAATTCGCGCCACTTCATGACAATGACTTTTTCTCTTAATATATAAAACAATATGGAGAGTGCAAGTAAAATCATTACTATCATACCTGGTGTAAAACGGGAAATAAATTGTCCGAATACCGTATAGAAAAAGACTAGAGGAAGATTTGTAATAACGGAGCCTTTCATATAATCTTTAAAATTTCGAGTTCTTTCCAGCAAACAAACACTTAATAGCTGATAGTGGATAAATGGAATAAGGCGTAAGATAGCAATTTGACCAACAGTTAACTTAGCCCGATGACCAAACCATTTTTGCTTTAATTTGATAAGCTTTTCGTAAGTTTTCGGGATTTTTTTAAATAATACATAGCTGAGGGCAGATAACAACAATAATCCAATTAAAGAGTAAGCGATTCCGAGTAAGCTTCCAAACAAAATTCCTCCTGCCATACAAACAACCGCTACAGGGATAAATAAAAACTGCCTTAAGATATGAAATAAAATAAAGAGGAATGGGGCTAAAACGGCACTGCTTTCAACAAATGAAAACAAAATCACTAATTGATCGTTCACCTTTTCACCCGCCTTTGATGATTAAAGCATTTTCCTATACATTTTGCTTGTTTTCTCAAATTCTAAATTATTATCAACTATTACTAATCCATAATGACGTAAGCAAAACGGTATAAGAATTAAGCTTTTCTAAGATGATGAACCATATTTATAACATATTGAACAGTTTGTATGGTTATTACTCAAATATGTATTAGAAAATAGAAAATAACTAAATCGGCTATTGCCAAGAACGGAAAACCCCATTTGAAATTCAGATGCTGAGTTTTATGACGAAAGACACTCATTCCCAATGTCGTACCACATGCACCACCAATAATAGCTATTTTCCAAAGAGTCCTTTCAGGAATTCTCCATTTATGTTTTTTAGCATAGTTTTTATCTGTCCCCATAATGATGAATCCTATCATATTGATAAAGATAAAATATCCGATTATGATATTGTTAACATTTTCCCTCTCCTCTGATAAAAAAATATCCCAGTCTTCGTATAAATTGCTCCTACCATTGCAATAACGTGTAAGAATAGGCTGTATATAAAAAGCCATTCTCGTATCTTGAGAATGGCTTTTTCATCTAACTTATTTAGAGTATTGTGCTTTTGCTTGGTTTGCAAGTTCTGCAAATGCTTTTTCATCATGAATAGCAAGATCAGAAAGCATTTTACGGTTTACTTCAATACCAGCAAGCTTAAGACCGTGCATTAAACGGCTGTAAGAAAGACCGTTAATACGAGCAGCTGCGTTGATACGAGTAATCCATAGCTTACGGAAGTCGCGTTTTTTCTGACGACGGTCACGATAAGCATACATATAAGATTTCATTACTTGTTGATTAGCAACTTTAAATAATGTATGTTTTGAACCGAAATAACCTTTTGCTAGCTTAAGAACTTTTTTACGACGTCTGCGGGTAACTGTACCGCCTTTTACACGTGGCATAATATTTCCCTCCTATTTCAATTACGAACGATTAAATATTAGAAAGCATTTGACGAATGCGTCTGAAATCGCCTTTAGAAACAACTGTAGATTTACGAAGCTTACGTTTTTGTTTTGTCACTTTATTAGCGAATAAATGGCTTCTGTAAGCATGAGAACGTTTAAGTTTGCCAGAACCTGTTCTCTTGAAACGCTTTGCTGAGCCGCGGTGAGTTTTCATTTTTGGCATAGGATTTTCCTCCTCATAACATTACTTTTCAGTTTTTGGTGCTAGAACTAAAAACATACTGCGTCCGTCCATTTTGGGCTTTGATTCCACCGTACTTACCTCTGCACAAGCTTCGGCGAAACGATCAAGTACTCGTTGACCAATTTCTTTATGTGTGATGGCACGGCCTTTGAAACGAATGCTTGCTTTTACTTTATCTCCCTTTTCAAGAAACTTAAGGGCATTACGAAGCTTTGTATTAAAATCATGTTCTTCAATGGTAGGGCTCAAACGAACCTCTTTAATACTGATGACCTTTTGATTTTTACGTGCTTCTTTTTCTTTCTTTTGCTGTTCAAAACGATATTTACCGTAATCCATAATACGTGCTACTGGCGGTTTCGCATTTGGCGCAACCAGAACAAGGTCAAGGTTTACTCTTGAAGCAATTTCAATTGCCTCATTACGAGATTTGACACCTAGCTGTTCACCGTTTTGACCAATGAGACGCACTTCACGTGCACGAATGCCATCGTTAACCATCATATCTTTGCTAATAGTTAGCCACCTCCAAGGTTTTTACCTAAGCAATCAAATATCTGTTGATTACAATACAGTAACTGTAGCTCGTCTTTTGCTTCAAAGAAGCTAGGTTAAGCTGGAATAAATGGTTTGGGTTAAAAGAATTGCTCTCCACCTACTGAAGCCTCTTTATTGTCAAGTTTCTTAGAACAAATAAAAAGTGCGGGCTGAGATACCCGCACTTACATTCACGTATGAATAGTTTTGAATGTGATGAATTCGAAACCTGCCAACTGCTCATTAGCGTCAATCAGGCGAGAAGCGGGTTGCTCCTTCTTTTCCTCAAACTAATATTCAATTTACCTTAGATAATATAACATATTACTTTAGTAGATGTCAAATGGCTTTCTTTCATTTTCGTTTCATTAAAGCAACATCATCAATATTATCAAAATTAATTAATTGGTGCAATAGTTTTTTCCTATTACCTTTTAACTTCCGCTTTGATAGCTTCCATAAATTGCGCAAATGGTACGGTTTCTGATTTTTGTTCACCATATTTACGAACATTTACCGCATTTTCGGCCGCTTCATTGTCCCCTACCACTAGCATATAAGGGATTTTTTGCATTTGAGCCTCACGTATTTTATAACCCATTTTCTCGTCGCGCAAATCAAGTTCAACTCTTAATCCAGCTGCACGGAGCTGTTCCTTCACTTGTTTTGCATAATCCAAATGAGCTTCAGGAGATACAGGGATAACGGCTACTTGAACAGGAGCTAGCCAAGTTGGGAACGCCCCTTTATATTCCTCAATTAAGTAAGCTACAAAACGTTCCATAGTTGAAACGACACCACGGTGAATAACAACCGGACGATGTGGCTTACCGTCTTCTCCGATATAATTTAAATCAAAGCGCTCTGGAAGTAAAAAGTCTAGCTGTACAGTGGATAATGTTTCATCCTTTCCTAGTGCCGTACGAACTTGCACGTCAAGCTTCGGACCGTAAAAGGCTGCTTCCCCTTCCGCTTCAAAATAGTCAAGACCTAAATCGTCCATCGCATCCTTCAGCATGCTTTGGGCTTTATTCCACATTTCGTCATCATCGAAATATTTTTCTTTATCTTCCGGATCACGATAAGAAAGGCGGAAAGTGTAATCTGTAATATTGAAATCTTTATAGACATCAATAATTAATTCAACCACTCGTTTAAATTCATCTCTGATCTGATCAGGGCGAACAAAGATATGAGCATCATTCAAAGTCATACCGCGTACCCTTTGAAGTCCGGATAAAGCACCAGACATTTCATATCGGTGCATAGTACCGAGTTCGGCAATTCGAATTGGCAGTTCCCGGTAGCTATGAATACCGTTTTTAAATACCATCATATGATGTGGACAGTTCATAGGACGAAGAACAAGCTGTTCATTATCCATTTCCATTACCGGGAACATATCATCTTGGTAATGATCCCAGTGACCGCTTGTTTTATATAAATCTACACTTCCCATAATTGGTGTATAGACATGATCGTAACCTAAGCTTTCTTCCTTATCTACAATATATCGCTCTACTACACGGCGAATGGTAGCCCCTTTTGGCATCCATAATGGAAGACCTTGTCCAACTTTTTGGGATGTCATAAATAAATTTAATTCTTTCCCGATTTTGCGGTGATCACGTTCTTTTGCCTCTTCCAGTAAGCGTAAGTGCTCATCAAGGTCTTCCTTCTTGAAGAATGCTGTGCCGTATACACGCTGCAGCATTTTATTATCACTATTACCACGCCAGTAAGCACCAGCGATGCTTAATAGCTTAAACTCTTTTATTTTTCCTGTTGATGGAACATGTACACCACGACAAAGATCGATGAAATCGCCTTGTTCATATACTGTGACTTTTTCCCCTTCCGGAATGGCATCAATTAATTCTTGTTTATATTCATCACCGGCAAATAGTTGCTTTGCTTCCTCACGTGCCACTTCTTTGCGAACGATAGGTAAATTTTCATTTACAATTTTTTTCATTTCTTTTTCAATCTTTGGCAGATCCTCCGGAGTTATGGATACATCAATATCCATATCATAATAAAATCCGCCTTCAATAACAGGACCTACACCAAGCTTCACATTATCAAACAAACGTTTAATTGCCTGCGCCATTAGATGTGCTGTACTGTGGCGAAGTATTTCCAGTGCTTCGGGCTGATCAGGTGTAATGATCGCAATAGTGCCATCCTCATGGATTGGTGTGCGTAAATCTATTAACTTGTCACCCAGCTTACCCGCTAAAGCTTTTTTCTTTAATCCCGGGCTAATGGATGCCGCAATATCTTCTGTTGTTGATCCGCTGGCAAATTCCTTAACGGCGCCATCTGGAAAAGTAATTTTAATTTCAGACATGTTGTCCACTCCTTGTTTTAGTTTTGGAAAATAAAAAACTCGCCCCTGGAAAGGGACGAGTATAATATACACGTGGTTCCACCCTACTTTTCACCTCTAAAAAATAGAAATGACTTTAGGAATTTGATAACGGAATTTTCCCGTCAGCTACTACTTATCTCAAGCTTTATGTTCGCAGCCAAAGTTTAGAGGTGGTAAGTATTCATTTCGTGTTGGAAAGCTTTCACCATGTCTTTCCTCTCTGGAAACCGTAAAGAAATACTCTTGTCCTCATCATTACTTTTAGTATAATTCATTTCGTATGTACGTAATTATAGAAGTTTCTTCGAAGAAAATCAAGAGTATGAAATATTTTTCCTTGTTTATGACTCTTTTCTTAAATTAGGAATGCTTATGTAGCAGAATGCCTTAAATACAATCCTTATTTGGAGTAAATAACCTTTAAGAAAAGATCCGAAATAAAGTCTTCATTAAAAACTAGGTCCTATGTGTTTGCAAGCTTAGTAAAAAAAGTATTTCTTTCCTGCCAAAATTGTTCTTTATTTGCTAGCATAATTCTTTCTTCGAATATATTTTGAAGAGTACGAATTAAACCATTATCAAATGAATCTGCGTACAGATATATTTTCTTAGGTGCAATAGATAATAATGGAGCAATAGTTACGGAATCTATATAGATTGGATGATTAGTTAATAGTCTCCTATCTAACATATTCGCTATTTCACTCTTTGTCATTTCCTGAAATTGATCGTTATAGAAAATCCCATACTCCTCAAAATAGATTCTGACCACATCCAGCTTGGAAGGACGTTCCAACAAATAATCTCTCAACATTTGAATGAATACTTGATATTCTTGCTCCATCTTGTATTCATCAATGGCAATTTCCACATATACAATAATTTGTTCATAATATTCCTTTAATCGAAATTTAATCAATGAATCAAAAGATACTGTATCATACTGTTCTAATAAAGCGGAGACAGCATGACGAATCATTTTCGTTTCATTCATTTCGCTTATGATTGAGGTTAATTCAGGTCGATCACCATTAAACATATCAATAACTATTTCTAAAATATTATTTTGTTCTTCTTCCTCTTTAAAAAAGAAATATTCTCTTAAAATATCCTTTACCCAATCGTTTCTTTTCTTTTGAATGATAAATTGGCTGAATCCTGTTTCAACCTCCTCTAACGATATGGCTGAGAAATCTATAGTCAAAAAATATTGTTTTTGATTCTGAAAAATTGTTTCATGAAACCAAATTTCTTTGTCTCTTTGAATAAAATATTCATGCAGCCAGACTGCATCATCCATATATTTAAAAATAAAATCCAATATAAGCCCCCCTTGCAATGGAAATTCCATGTTTTATATATATGGGGGGCTTGGCTATTTTAGAAGTTCAGTCTAAAAAAAGAAGAACCAAATGCTCGATGCACTTAGGTTCTAAGATTTGGTCCTTCTACTAAAATTGGAGCAGAAAGATATTTTATTCTTTCCATTATTCTGGCCGCTTTCATACGTTCTTCTTCGCCTCGCTGAGAATAAGTAAGATGATGCTCTAAACCTTTATAATCAAAATTCGAAGTGAAGAAGGTTGGAAGGTTTTCCTGCATTCGGAATTGCAAGATAGAGCCAAGAATTTCATCTCGGGTCCAACTAGACATAACCTCGGCACCGATATCATCCAACATTAGAACTGGAGCTCTTTTGACGGTTTCCAGCTTCTCATTTAATGTATGATCTCCTAATGATTGCTTCATTTCCCGAAAAAATTCCGGAACATAGACGATCATAGAAGAAACCTGCTTATTCTCGGCTAAATGGTTTGCAATCGCTCCTAAAAGGTAAGATTTCCCCACCCCAAAGCTGCCATACAGGTATAGTCCTTTCATTTTTTTCCCTGGTTCATATTCTCTTACAAAGCGTTCGGCGAAATCGTATGCATTCAACCTGCCATCCGATTCCAACGAAAAATCAGCAAAGGATGCGTGCAAAATATCCTTTGGAACATAAATGCTTTGGATTAATTTTTCATTCTTCTTTCTCTCATCATCCATAAGCTTGCTTCGACAAGGGCGGTATTGTATATCAATCCCATTTTTTCGCAAAACAAGCTCCGGTTCATAGCCCTGCATCATGTTTACACAGTGTTCCAAACCAGAGCATTTCTGACAATCCCTTGTTTGTGAGATATATTCATACAATTTCATTAAGCTATTTTCAACCATAGAGGTGGTAATTTCACCGGGATATTGCCGAAGGAATTCTCTAATATCGGGATGATTCAATATTTCCTGTTTCATATCATTATAGGTTTGTTGAAAATTACTGCTTTTGGATAATTTCTTTAATGTATCATTGATCTTTTCCATCCCTGCCACCTCCTACTTCTTATATTTCTTTTGAATGGACTCCAGTCTTTTTCGCTTCTCCTCAAGCGTTTCCGCAGATGGAGACCCAGTATTCGGATTACTTTGCGTTTCATCTTTTTCCGTAAACCAGTCTGGAAGCTTTTCTGTTCGAATTGGATTTTTCTTTGTATTTTTTGGTTTATCTTTATTATCTGCCCATTGCTGATATTGCCGATGTTCGTTTTTAGCTAACTCCATTGCTTCTTTAACTGTTTTTACCTTTTTACGTGCCCAATGAGATGCGATTTTTTCCATATAATTTTTGGTAAGCTTCATATCTGTCTTCAGTAAAACATATTGAATCAATACATTTACCACTCCGGGAGAAAGCTTTTGCTGGAACATAATTTCTTCTATTGCCTGCAAATCTCCCTTGGAAGGGGATACCCCATCGGAAATATCGATTAAAAGCTGCCTTGGAGACGTCGTTTCTAAATAGTGAATAAGCTTATCTTCCCGTGAATCTCCATTGCCAATGCTTGTCCGGTCTTTTAAAGGCTGCAGTCGATCCATCAGTTTAGGTAAATCATTTCCATGCTCTAATTGATACCAATCTCTTGAAGCTTTCCTAAGGGCTTCTATGTCAATACTTTGCTCTGCATTCAAAGCACTTAGAAATATATTTTGCATTTCAATCGCATTAATTTGATATAAAAATGCAAGCTTATAAATAGCTTCCTTCACTTGAGCGGTTATTTCCTTTTGCGGATGAATGAAACCTTTTAATCCAGATAAAAACAATTCAAAATCGAAGTCTGCTTCTACAATTTTAATCTCTTCTGCAGTATTTCTATGATGAAATTGCATTTGCTCTTCGACTTTACTTGCCTCAAGCGCCTCATAATCAAGTAAGGAATACTCTCCACTTGATGAAAGAAATACATCTTGAAAAGAACGGGTAACTTCCTGAAACTCTTCTTTTTCAATGGCATTATCAGTAAATAGTTTCTTTAGCCTTAAAAAATGCTGCTTTCCAAGCTGTTTGTATAAAAAGACGTTTAATATTCCATCCGTAAAAAATTGCGCTGGGGAAAGGGGAGGCTGAAGTTCATATATAAAGATTCTATCGTCATTTTCATTTTTGACATATGTTTTCAGTAAGCCGATACCTTCCAATTTCAAGCGTGCCTCATAAATATCGCGTAAATTTAAAGATAAGAAATTCATCAGATGATAATGAGTCCATTCATCAGACCACAATTGATTCTCATTCATTTCATTCCATAGCGTCGTATACAGGCTAAAACAATGAACACCTATCAGTGGCTGATATAGCAATGAGATTACCTTACGATCATATTCATGCAGAATTCCATTGGATGTAACGAAATATCGGTCCACTGGCTGAATCTCATTCCAAAGTTGTTTCATGAAAGCCACATCCTTGCCAATAAAATCTCCGAAAAATATTGAAAAAGACTAGAACGAGAAATCTCTAGCCTTTTATTGCTCCTTTTTAATTAGTTCCTTTAATTCTTCCAAAAATACGTTCAAATCTTTAAATTGTCTATAAACGGAAGCAAATCGAACATACGCTACCTCATCTACCGATGCTAGCTTGTCCATAACGAGTTCACCGATTTTTTCCGACTGAACTTCAGAATAACCAAGATTTCGAAGCGTTTTTTCAATTTCCATTGAAATTTTTTCTAATTCCGCAAGCGAAACCGGTCTCTTTTCGCAAGCTTTTATTAGCCCACGTAAAATTTTCTCACGACTGAATTCCTCACGAATTCCTTCTTTTTTCACTACAATTAGCGGTGTTTCCTCGACTTTTTCAAAGGTCGTAAAGCGATAAAGGCAATCCTCACATTCACGCCTTCTCCTTATAGCACGTCCTTCATCAACGGGGCGAGAATCAATCACACGTGTCCCATTATTTTGACAAGACGGACATTTCATTTTATCAGCTCCGTTTACTTGTACATGATTACTTTCATCATATATAAAAGAAACTAAAATCACAAGAAAAAAATTCACTGCAAAGCTGGTTAAAAGTACAAAAAAAACGAGGAATAAAGCGCCTCGTTTTCCAATGTTATCAAATTATTAAAGTGCCTTAATATTGGTTTGTTTTACTTGAACAGAACCCATTCCACGAGGTAATTCTATTGTTTCGCGTGTTTCGGCTCCTAAGCTTTCAGCAATATAGTTAGCGGCAATATTTGGATCTAAGTTACCGCAAGTGTACACATCAATACTTGCATATCCATGTTCAGGGAAGCTGTGGATAGTTAAATGTGATTCAGAAATAATAACAACTCCGCTGACACCTTGTGGAGCAAATTTATGAAATGCTACCTCTCTGATTTCTGCTCCTGATTTTAATGCTGCATCAACAAAAGTTCTTTCAATAAACTCCATGTTATTTAGTTTTTCAAAATCGCAGCCCCATAATTCGGAAATTACATGACGACCCATTGTTTCCATTGATCGTTTCCCCCTTTTAAGAAATATTTTTGCGATATTCGAAAATTTCAACTGAAATTTTCATGCAACTACCACGGGGGAAAGTTAGTCCAGAGAGGTCCTAACCCTTTAAGTAGCTACAGAATTATTAAATTTTTTGTTTTTCCTAAATTAAACTTTCGTTTGTTTTAAGAAGTTCACGATTGATAGTATACTTTGTTAAATTCAATTTTGCAATATATGAATCAAAAATTTTATGACTAAAATTTTTTAATAATAGTATCAAGTATGTTATAGCTTATTCAAAAAGGCTAATTTACCATAAAAAAGCCTGCTGATTTAGTCAGCAGGCTTTCCAATTTATTTATCCAACCTTAGCATGTAAAGAAGCTGCTAATTCTTTCGCTACATATTTCAATAAATCTACTACCCGACAGGAATAGCCCCATTCATTGTCATACCATGCTAATACCTTCACTTTATTTGTCCCCATCACAATGGTGGAGAGACCATCTACAATAGCAGAGTGACTGTTCGTATTAAAATCAATCGAAACAAGGGGTTCTTCAGTAAAATCCAAAATTCCTTTCAATTCATTTTGGGAAGCGGAAAGGAATGCTTCATTTACGTCTTCAATTGTCACATCCTTCTGTAAATCCACGACCAAATCTACTAATGACACATTAGGTGTAGGAACACGAAGTGCCATTCCATGCAGCTTTCCTTTTAACTTTGGAAGCACTAATGCAAGCGCCTTTGCTGCACCTGTTGTAGTAGGGATAATCGATTGTCCGCATGCCCTTGCACGTCGCAAATCTTTATGAGGATTATCAATATTTTTTTGATCATTTGTATATGCATGAACGGTCGTCATTAATCCATTTTCAATTCCGAACTTATCGTCAAGTACTTTTGCCACGGGAGCCAAGCAATTTGTTGTACATGATGCATTGGAAATAATGTCATGCTCATTAATATTTAATGCGCTTTCATTTACACCCATAACAATCGTAACATCTTCATTTTTACCCGGTGCTGTTAAGATAACTTTTTTGGCACCCGCTTCAAGATGCAATGCTGCTTTTTCTCGTGCATTAAATTTACCTGTTGCCTCAATCACAATATCTATATTAAGTTCCTTCCAAGGAAGCTCAGCTGGATTACGATTATTTAATAATTGCACTCTTTGACCATTCACAACAATTGCTTGATCTTCTGCATATACATCGGCTTCAAATTTTCCATGATTCGTATCATATTTGATTAAATGTGCTAGTGTTTCAGCTGGATAGCTAGCATTAATGGCTATAATCTCGATATCTTGTTCTAGAATTGCTTTTCTAAATACCATGCGTCCTATACGACCAAAGCCGTTAATTGCCACTTTTGCCTTCATAAATGATGTCCTCCTGTATAAATGTTATACTCCATTTACAAACAGTATAACATATTGGTGGTAATATGTGATACTTTTTTCAATAAAAAAACCACCATTTTTCCAAAATGGCGGCTTAATTAGTTAAATTCCAGCTATTAATTAGTTTATTTAATTGTGTTTCTGTTTCTTCTAAATCACCGTTATTATATATTACTACATCAGCCAAGTCTATTTTGTTCTTCAACGGCAATTGTGCTGATATTCTAGCTTTTGCTTCTTCTTCTGTAAATCCGTTACGTTCCATCAATCTCATTAATTGGATATCAGCATCCACATAAATAAGTATAGTCCTGTCAACCATATACGTTAGCTTGCTCTCAAACAGAAGTGGTATATCTAAAATTACTGTTTTCTTTCCTTCCGCAATCGCTTTTTCCTTTTTATCATTCATGTACTCTCGGACGGCTGGATGAACAATACTATTGAGGAGAAGTCTTTTCTCCTCATTATGAAACACAATTGCTCCCAACTTTGCCCGATCTAACGATAAATCATCCAATAATATTTCTTTCCCAAATTCCTGTACGATTTTGTTATATGCATTCTCGCCAATATTTACAACTTCTCTTGCTGCAACATCCGCATCAATAACAGTAAATCCTTTTTCTCGAAACATACTTGAAACGGTGCTTTTCCCGCTTGCAATTCCACCCGTTAATCCTATAACAATTGCCATGTTTTTTGTATCCTTTCAAAATTTCAAAATTCCAATTAAGATTAGTAACACTCCGGGTAAAAAGGAGACCTTTTGCATCCAATTTAAATGTGAAAATACTTTCCCTAATTTTATTCCCGCTGAAACAAGTATTAAGCTCATTATTGCGACGATCAAACTTAAGCTTATTGGTGAATATCCTAGCATTGCAGCCCCAATTCCTGCCCCAAATGCATCGAGAGACAAAGCTAAACCAAGCATAAATGCCTCTATTCCTGTAATGACTCCCGATTTATCAAAGTCTGCACTTGTTGGCTTCTTCAAAATATGAATGACAAATCCTAAAGAACGAATTTCTAACTTTAAGACAACCTTTTCCTGTGGTTCACTTACTTCCTTTTCAGCTCGAAAAAACTGAAAAAGAACCCAGCCGCCAATAGCGATTAAAATGATACCGCCGATTCGGTTTCCAATTTCCGGTGACATGAATTTTTGAAGAATATTCCCAAATAGCATAGCTACAAACAATGATACCCCTGAACAGAGGGCAATAATCAGAATGGATTTGTTTGGAATGCGCAACTTCCTCAATCCATAGGTGAATCCTGTGCTGAAGTTATCTAAACTAACAGCAAATGCCAATAAAAAAAGTGATAACTGAAAGCCCATTGTAATGCCCCTTCCTGTTGTCACATCACTAAAATAGTATATGGAAGGGGCATGCCCATGGTTCTTACATTATTTTTTAAACTAGGCGCCATTTATAAGTCTTCTTTTAAAGAACGACAACTTATCTAAATGTTAAATATTCACTATGACACATTGATTCGTTTCCTTATAGTCTTTGACACTTCGGACAAAAATGCGTTCCTCTTCCAGCCGTAACACGTTTTTCAATCAGTGTACCGCATTTTTGACAAGGCTCGCCTTTTTTTCCATAAACAAAATGCTGCAGTTGAAACATGCCTATTTGTCCTTGTGTATTAACATAAGTTCGCACAGTACTGCCACCTTTTTCAACAGCTTCCTCTAATGTAGCAATAATTTCTTTACGAAGTATATTTATTTCTTTATACGTCAAGGTACGAGACTTTCGCTCCGGATGTATCTTCGCACGATAAAGTGCTTCATCCACATATATATTCCCTAAACCGGCAATAACAGTTTGGTCCAGAAGAACTGCTTTAATATTACGATCTGTTTTACTTAATTTTTCTTTTAAATAATCGTTTGTAAAAAGGTTTGAAAATGGCTCGGGACCGAGCTGCAATAACGGAAGGGAGGAAAATTCCTCTCCTTTTTTAAATAAGTGCATCGTCCCGAATTTACGCACATCCCTATATCGAAGCTCCGTACCATCTGTAAATTGAAAAATAATATGGGTATGCTTATCGATTGGCTCTGTATGTTGATATAGTCCGTATCGGCCTTCCATTCGCAAATGAGAGACAAGGGCAAAGTCGTCTGTGTAAAAGATTAGAAACTTCCCTTTCCTATCGATTCCTTCAAAGCTTTGTCCAGCTAAAGCATCGATAAACTGCTCTTTTTCATCTGGTTTTTTGATGATTTTGGGCCAATGAACAATTACGTTTTTTATCGTTCTACCTAAAACTAATTGAGTTAAGGTTCTTTTAATTGTCTCTACTTCCGGTAATTCAGGCATGCTGTTTCACCTCATTTCCTGCCAATCTTTCTATTTTGCATCAAACCATGTCGCTCCATATGAATAATCCACCTTTAAGGGAACATTCAGCTTAAGTGCATTTTCCATGACTTCCGGCACAATTCTTTCCAGTACTTCTAGTTCCTCTTTCGGAGCTTCAAAAATTAATTCATCATGAACCTGTATTAATAGTTTTGCTTTTAAATTTTCCTTTTTTAATCTAGCAGCCATATCAATCATTGCTTTTTTGATAATATCTGCTGCACTCCCCTGAATCGGTGTATTCATCGCAGTACGTTCAGCAAAACTGCGAATGTTAAAATTTCTGCTTGTAATTTCAGGAATATAGCGTCTTCGATTCAATAATGTCGTTACAAATCCTTTTTGTTTTGCCTCTTGAACAATATCTTCCATATAATGCTTTACACCTGGATAGCTTATGAAATAACGATCAATAAATTGACCTGCTTCTTTCCTAGTAATTCCAAGATTTTGAGAAAGACCATAGTCACTTATACCATATACAATACCAAAATTAACCGCTTTTGCTTGTCTACGCATATCAGATGTTACTTCTTCTTCAGAAACATGGAAAACATCCATTGCTGTTTTGGTATGAATATCCATGTCTTCATTAAAGGCTTCGATCAGCTTTTCATCACCGGCAATATGTGCTAATACTCGCAATTCGACTTGGGAATAGTCTGCTGAAAAAATAAACCAGCCATCCTCCGATGGTACAAATGCTTGCCTGATTTTTCTTCCTTCCTCTAACCGAATTGGAATGTTTTGAAGGTTCGGGTCAATAGAACTTAACCGTCCTGTTTGAGCCAATACCTGGTTAAAGCGAGTATGAACCTTTCCATTTTCATTAATAACCTTTAGCAACCCTTCAATATAGGTAGATTGCAGTTTCCCTAGCTGTCGATATCGTAGGATCTCCCTCACTATTTCATGGTCAGCTTCCAGCTTCTCTAATACATCTGCAGAAGTAGAATAACCCGTTTTCGTTTTTTTCAAAGGTGGCAATCCAAGCTTTTCAAATAAGATAACACCTAGTTGTTTCGGAGAATTGATGTTAAAATTTTCTCCAGCTAAATCATATATTTTATTTTCAATTTCGTGGAGCTGCTTTGTTATATCTTTCCCCATTTCCATGAGACGCTCTTTGTCGACCTTAATTCCAGTAGCTTCCATTTTCGCTAAAATAAATGAAAGTGGCAGTTCTAAATTCTCATAGAGGGACAACTGTTCGTTTTTTTCAAGTTGGTTCATGCATGGCTCTACTAATTCTGATATTCCTACACCTTTTCTGACTACATGCTCCGCCACAATCGCTTCTTCCGGGATTTTTCGCTTTGCACCTTTCCCATATACTTCTTCATCTGTCTGAACGTTTGTATATCCATGCAATTTTGCAACAGATGTAAAATCATCGACATTTTCCGACGGATTCAAAAGATAGGAGACAATTAATAAATCAAATTGGATGCCTTTCAGGTCGATTCCATGCTTTTTTAAAGCTACAATGGATTGCTTTCCATCATATACATTTTTTATTTTAGTTTCGTCTTCTGCCCACTTTTTAAATATATTGGAGTGCAATGCTATATCAGCAGGTATATAGTAGTTACCCTTTTCATTACTTAAGCCAAATCCTATAATGTCACCAGTATGATAGTTTTCTTCTATCATTTCTAAGTATAAGGAATTTTCCGAGGCAAAAATATCCTCCGTGATGGAGTCTACCAGCTCAAACGGAGTTTCTTTCATTGGTTCTGATGGACTGCTTGTCTGTTCCACATCCATCTTCTCTAACAAGGAGTTAAAGCCCAATTCTTTAAATAATCCAATAAGCTTTTCATTCGAAGTCTGATTATATTCGGTATCCTCAATGGAAACCGTAACAGGTGCTTCTCTAAAAATCGTCGCAAGCTCCTTACTCATTATTGCCTGCTCTTTATTTTCTTCGAGCTTTTCTTTCAATTTATTTCCGCTTACTTTATCAATAGAATCGAGCAATTTTTCTAATGTTTCAAATTCCTTCAATAATTTTATGGCCGTTTTTTCGCCAACACCTGGAACTCCAGGGATATTATCGGATGTATCTCCCATTAAACCTTTCATATCGATAATCTGAATAGGGGTCAAACCGTATTTTTCTTTAATATGCTCTGGAGTGTACGCTTCAATGTCCGTAATTCCTTTTTTGGTAATACAAACCGTTGTATTATCGGAGCTTAATTGTGTTAAATCTTTATCGCCAGAAATCACCTTAACCTCAAAGCCATCATTTTCAGCTGTTTTAGATAAAGTACCGATGATATCATCTGCTTCATAATTATCTAATTCATATCTCTTAATCCCATATGCATCTAATAACTCACGTATAAACGGAAACTGTTCTGATAACTCTGGCGGGGTTTTTTGGCGTGTTCCTTTATATTCTTTGAAGGTATTATGACGAAAGGTGGTTTTTCCCGCATCAAAAGCGACTAGCATATGGGTCGGCTTTTCCTCCTCTAATATCTTCATTAGCATAGTAGTAAACCCATATATAGCATTCGTATGTATTCCCTTATCATTATTTAGCAGCGGCAATGCAAAAAAAGCACGGTACGCAATACTATTTCCATCAATAAGAATTAATTTCTTATTCAAAATAATACCTCCTCAAAAAATACACTCTTTTCTTTTGTTTTTATTCTATCATGGACAAGTGTAAAGCGAAAATCTTAGGAATAACAACCATTAAAAAAGCCAGCGGAAGCGCTGACTGTATTTAAAGAAATAGTATTCCATTAAAAATTATCGAGGGCACTACCATTGAACATTTTCAGACGGTGAGGAGGGCAAACTGCTAGATCACCAGATATTACCTCCTCATCTTCTTCATTCCTAGCAGTAACTTGTATCGTTATCATATGTTGCTTGTGATTTACTTCAGTAATTTCAAAGATAAAATGAACGGTTGCATAATGATAGACAGGTTTCATAAACTTAATATTTTGAGCCATAATGTGGGAACCCGGTCCAGGTAAATATTTCGAAATAGCTGATGTAATAATGCCTGTTAACATTATGGATGGGACAATAGGCTTCTCAAAGGGGGTCTGTGATGCATAATCATGCTGTATATATAACGGGTTGGCATCATCTGTCAGTCCAAGATAAAGAAGCAGATCCTTATCCTCAATCTTTTCCGTTAAAGTTAATTTCTCCCCAACCGTAATTTCATCCAGTTTTCGTCCTTGTTTTCTTTTTTTTCCTAGTAACATAATAGACCTCCAATGCTGTAAACGGTTACAAAACACGCATAAAAAATATCAAAAAAATCAATATTATCTGTATTCCTTTATCATATCATTATTATTTTTTCTTCTCAATAAAAAGAGGTCAAACCTGGGAGTTGGTTTGACCTCGAAATATAGATTTTTAAATCACATTAAAACTTTCATAACATTACGCACAGACTCAGCTGATTTATCTAAGGCAGCCTTTTCTTCTGCTGTTAATTCCAATTCAATAACTTTTTCAATACCATCCGCGCCAAGAATAGTTGGCACTCCTAAATATATACCATCATATCCATATTCCCCCTCCAAATACGCGATAGAAGGTAAGACACGGCGCTGGTCTTTTACAATTGCTTCCACCATTTCTACTAGTGAAGCCGCGGGGGCATAGTACGCACTGCCATTCCCTAATAGGTTAACGATTTCCCCGCCGCCTTTTCTAGTTCGCTCCACAATAGCATCAAGTCGATCCTTTGGAATTAATGTTTCTAAAGGAATTCCGCCCGCATATGAATAGCGAACTAATGGAACCATGTCATCTCCATGACCTCCTAGAACAAAACCGGTGACATCTTTAACAGATAAGTTAAGCTCTTGTGCAACAAATGTACGGAAACGAGCAGTATCAAGGACACCTGATTGACCAATTACACGGTTTTTAGGGAAACCAGATTCTTTAAATACCGAATATGTCATGGCATCTACAGGATTTGTTAAGACAATGATGTAGCAGTTTGGAGAATTTTTTACAACCTCTTGTGTTACACTCTTCATTACTTTTTGATTGGTTTGAACTAAGTCGTCGCGACTCATACCTGGTTTACGAGCTATACCCGCTGTAATAACAACTACATCCGAATCTTTAGTATCTTCATAATTGGAAGTACCGATGATATTTGCATCGAAGCCTTGAACAGGGCTTGCTTCCAACATATCCAATGCTTTTCCTTTTGTTGGATTTTCTGCTTGAGGGATATCTACTAAAACGATATCGCCGAGCTCTTTTTGTGCTAATAAGAATGCTGTTGTAGCTCCAGTAAAACCTGCACCAATTACGGAAATCTTTTTTCTTTTCATTGTCATTTTACAAATCTCCTTTATGTGCGTAATAAGGAATGCGACAAGCGCCTTGCTCACCTCGGAGTACGGATGAGTAAAAATTGAAATCAGTGACGAAAGATTTAAGAAACACGGCTAGGGACGATCCGATGCCTCTTATCGTAGAGAGAGGACTTAGGCTTCCGCTAGTCGATAAGAACCAAGGGAATTTTTGAAGTTCCAATTTCACTTGGTGAAATTATCAGTTCCAATTTCACTTGGTGAAATTATCAGTTCCAATTTCACTTGGTGAAATTATCAGTTCCAATTTCACTTGGTGAAATTATCAGTTCCAATTTCACTTGGTACTAGACAGTGACAAAACTTAATCAGTATATATATGAAAATAATTTCTTCTTTCTTATAAATAGGAAAAGCCGGCTAGAGGAATTCGTCCCTACCAGCCGGCAATTTCTTTGTTGCCTGTGATCAGGCCGAACAATATTTGACTACTTAATTAGTCCATGTTTTTAATTAATTCTGTTCCGAACTCAGAACATTTAACTTCTTTTGCACCTTCCATTAGACGGGCAAAGTCATATGTTACAACCTTTGAAGCAATTGTTTTTTCCATAGAATTAGTAATTAGGTTAGCCGCTTCCGTCCATCCTAAATGTTCAAGTAAAAGAACACCAGAAAGAATTACAGAAGATGGGTTTACCTTATCTAGTCCAGCATATTTAGGTGCTGTTCCATGAGTTGCTTCAAAAATTGCATGTCCTGTTTCGTAGTTAATGTTCGCACCAGGAGCAATACCGATACCACCAACTTGTGCAGCAAGTGCATCAGAAATATAGTCACCATTAAGGTTCATTGTTGCAACGACATCAAATTCACGAGGACGAGTTAAAATTTGTTGTAGGAATATATCTGCAATAGAATCCTTTACAAGGATTTTTCCAGCTGCCAATGCATCATCTTGTGCTTTGTTTGCAGCATCTGTACCTTGCTCTTCTTTGATTCGATCATATTGTGCCCATGTAAATACTTTATCACCGAATTCTTTTTCTGCTAATTCATAGCCCCAGTTTTTGAACGCACCTTCAGTAAATTTCATGATATTACCTTTATGTACGAGTGTTAAAGACTTGCGGCCTTCTTTAATCGCATAATTGATAGCAGCACGTACAAGGCGTTCTGTACCTTCTTTAGAAACAGGCTTAATTCCGATACCAGAAGTTTCAGGGAAACGGATTTTCTTAACTCCCATTTCATTTTGTAAGAATTCAATTACTTTTTTCACTTCGGCTGAGCCTTCTTGGTATTCAATACCTGCATAGATATCTTCTGTATTTTCACGGAAAATTACCATGTCCGTATCTTCAGGACGTTTTACCGGAGAAGGAACACCTTCGAAATAACGTACTGGACGTAAACATACAAAAAGATCTAATTCTTGGCGTAATGCTACGTTTAAAGAACGAATACCGCCACCAACTGGTGTAGTCAATGGACCTTTAATAGCGATTAAATATTCGTTAATAGTATCAAGTGTTTCAGATGGTAACCATTCACCAGTTTGGTTGAATGCTTTTTCCCCAGCAAGTACTTCTTTCCATACAATTTTGCGTTCGCCTTTATACGCTTTTTCAACTGCAGCATCTAGAACTCTTTGTGATGCTGCCCAAATATCAGGACCGGTACCGTCTCCTTCGATAAATGGGATAATTGGATTATTAGGTGTTTTTAGAACACCATTTTCTACTGTGATTTTTTCACCTTGTGACATGTCTTTCCCTCCAATTCAGTATCAAAGGTTAGAAGTCATTGCTTCTAACCCATTATCTCCAATGTTTATTACACCAATTTTTCATCTATTTGTAAATAAAAATGGCTCTTTTCTTGAACTTCCTTTCCTTATTTATCGAAAGGTCAGGCAAACTTTCTTTTACAACTTTTGAAAGGAAAAATGCCTCTGAACTAAACCATTATAAAGATTTAGAGAAAAGTTGGAAAAGCGATAAATTTTCGTAACAGCCAGATTTAATTTTGTTAACGATTTTCAATTGGTACGTAAGTTTGCATACCAGGACCGGTATACTCTGCGCGTGGGCGAATTAAGCGGTTATTAGAATATTGCTCTAAAATATGTGCTAGCCAACCGGATACACGACTTACAGCAAAGATAGGAGTGAATAAGTCATGATCAATTCCTAGACTGTGATAAACGGACGCAGAATAGAAATCAACATTTGGCGGTAAGTGTTTTTCAGATGTAACGATGTCTTCAATTTTAGTAGACATTTCATAATATTGTGGTTCGCCTGTAAGTTTGGTTAATTTTTCTGACATTGCTTTTAAATGCTTAGCGCGTGGATCTCCTTGACGATATACACGATGTCCGAAGCCCATGATTTTTTCTTTATTCGCAAGTTTTCCATGGATATAGGAATCTACGTTATCAACGGAACCAATTTCAGTAAGCATCTTCATTACTTGCTCATTTGCTCCACCATGTAAAGGCCCTTTTAACGCACCGATTGCTGCCGTTACACCAGAGTATACATCAGATAATGTTGCCACACATACGCGTGCAGTAAATGTAGAAGCATTTAATTCATGGTCAGCATGCAATACAAGTGCTTTATTAAAAGCTTCGATAGCAATTTCTTCTGGCTCGTTGCCTGTTAACATATAAAGGAAATTTGCAGCGAATCCTAAGTCTTTACGAGGAGATACTGGCTCTAATCCTTTTCGTACGCGGGCAAAAGCTGCAACCAATGCTGGCATTTTAGCTTGGAGGCGAATCGCTTTACGATAGTTTGAAGCCTCTTCCATCACATCTGCCTCTTCATCATACAGTCCTAGAGATGATACAGCTGTTCTTAATGCTGCCATTGGATGTACAGATTGAATAGGATATGTTTTAAAACTTGCCAATACTTCTTGAGGAAGTTCCATGTTATCAGCTAGTTGTTGTTTCAATTCAGCTAATTCAGCTTTGTTTGGCAGCTTAAGATGCCACAATAAATAAATTACTTCTTCAAAGCTTGCATTTTCAGCAAGGTCATCGATGTTATATCCAACATAAGTTAGTGTGTCATCGATAATTGAGCTGATAGATGATGTTGTTGCAACAACACCTTCAAGTCCACGGGTAGTTGTCATGACTTTCTCTCCTTTTACAGATATTCTTTCCCAATATATTTGAGCAATAAATAGAAAATAAAGTAAATATTGTGCCGAATATCGGCCACTAAGCTTTCGCCTGTATGTAATAGATGCACGCGGTCACATACCTATTATAATATAATATCGAAACTTGTCTATTTTTTTTAGCTCAAACTTATTTGTTCACTCCTTTATTATAAACAATTATCTGATTTTTGTGAATGAAAATGGATACAATTTGGCAATGAATGTTTTTTTAGAAAAATAAGATTCCATCTTAAAGTAATAATTTTTTATACATTTCTATATATCTCTTTTTTTTGCTCTTTCTGCCATGTAAAATAATAGTAATACATAACTGGGAGGGGCTAAGCTTGAATCCTGAATATATATACAGAACAATACGATTTTTAATTGTTATAGGAATAGTAATTGGAGCTCTCATTGCCTTCGTTTTTATTTCGAAAGTTACATATCCATTTCTAATTGGCCTTGTTATCGCTCTTTTCATCAATCCACTAGTTAATTTCCTTGAGAAAAGACTCAAGCTTCCTAGATCAATCGCAGTTATTATATCCATTTTATTAATAATTAGTGTATTTATCGGTTTAATCACTTTATTAATTACCGAAATTGTTGCTGGGGCAAATTATTTAGCAGATGTTTTGCCTGATCATGTACAAACATTAGTCAATTATATTGAAAATTTTATTGCTTCCCAGGTAATCCCTCTATATGACCAAGCCACAAGCTTGTTCAAAAGTCTTAATGCGGGACAACAGGATACTATTATGCATAATATTCAATCCGCTGGCCAAAAAATCGCTTCCAATGCAGGTGACTTTTTGCAAAACTTTTTCCAAAGATTGCCTAGTATTATTTCTTGGATTCCTAATGCGGCAACTGTTTTGATTTTTTCCCTTCTAGCAACCTTTTTTATAAGTAAGGATTGGGAACGTTTATCGAAAATCGGCGGAAAATTTATACCTGAAAAAGCACGAAAAAGTGGAAAAACGGTCTTTAGTGATTTAAAGAAAGCACTTATCGGTTTTATCAGAGCACAGCTTACCTTAATTTCCATTACCTTGGTAATTGTTTTGATTGGACTTTTGATATTGAGGGTTGATTACGCTATCACCATTGCATTAGTTAGTGGAATTGTTGATTTATTGCCGTATTTAGGTACTGGTGTGGTATTCATTCCTTGGATTATTTATGAGGCTATTACTGGAAATGTATATCTTGCCGTCGGTCTTGGAGTTCTGTATACAGTGGTAATTGTACAAAGACAATTTATGGAGCCTAAGATACTTTCCTCTAGTATCGGATTGAATCCCTTGGCAACATTAATTGCTTTATTTGTGGGTTTTAAATTAGTTGGTTTTTTAGGTTTAATTCTAGGACCAGTTACATTGGTGATCATCACTACACTTAACAAAGCAAATGTTTTCCGCGATATATGGAATTTTATTATGGGTAAGCCAAACATCAATATAAAAGAATAAGAAAAGCTCGTGGCACCTTGCTCATCGTGTATGGATGAGTGTAATTTTGCAGTTCCATTTCATTTGGAGTCTTCGGACGCAAGATT
Source organism: Bacillus sp. FJAT-49736 (assembly GCF_018343615.1). GTDB lineage: Bacteria > Bacillota > Bacilli > Bacillales > Bacillaceae_C > Margalitia. The sequence continues at coordinate 2,087,177 of NZ_JAGYPI010000001.1, forward strand.
TTGGAAACAAGACGAGGAACAGGTCGATGCCCCCTTATCCTAGAAAGAAGACATAAAAATCCGTTAGCCGAGATCTGATAGCACTAGATAAAAAAATATGTTTCATAATATAATAAATGAATTACCTTTTCTATCTAATAAAAAAACCAAGGGGAAATTCCCTTGGTTTTCTCTATATTATAATACACTAGCATGACCGTTGTAGATTACACCCCGGTTTGCATCCACAGTGATTTCTTGTCCATCTTTTATTTTGTCCGTTGCATTATCGACACCTACAATAACAGGCAAGCCAAGATTTATTCCTACCACTGCAGCATGGCTAGTTAAACCGCCTTCTTCTACAATTAATGCACTGCATTTTTCCAGAACCTGGACCATCTCACGATCTGTTCCAAGTGTTACTAATACCGAACCTTCTTTTACTTTCTCCTTTGCTTCTTGTGCATTCCTAGCAATTACAGCTTTTCCATAGCCTGACTTTCTCCCGATACCCTGCCCCTTGGCAAGGATATCTCCCACTACATGGACCTTCATTAGATTTGTAGTTCCTGCTTCGCCAACTGGTACCCCTGCAGTAATAACTACTAAATCACCATGCTTCACTAAGCTTGTATTTAAGCTTTCTTGGACTGCTAATTCCAACATTTCATCCGTAGAAGTAACCTTTTTACCGTATTGCGGATATACTCCCCATACTAATGAAAGTCTGCGAACAACAGATTCATTAGAAGTTACCGCTACAATCGGAGCTTTTGGGCGATATTTAGAAATCATTCTAGCTGTATATCCGCTCTCTGTAGGTGTTATGATCGCTTTTAAATCGAGATTAAGTGCTGTATGAGCAACAGATTGGCAAATGGCATCTGTCATATTATGATCGCTGTTCTTGCTGCGATACGATAATATATCACGATGGTCTAAGGCTTCCTCTGCATGAATAGCAATTTTGTACATTGTTTTTACTGCTTCTACCGGATATAATCCTGCAGCAGTTTCCCCTGAAAGCATAATGGCATCTGTTCCATCAAAAATGGCATTCGCTACATCACTAGCTTCTGCTCTTGTTGGTCTAGGGTTTCTTTGCATAGAATCAAGCATTTGTGTAGCTGTTATAACAGGTTTTCCTAATTCATTGCATTTTTTAATTAATTCTTTTTGAACTAGCGGAACAGCCTCGGTAGGGATTTCTACCCCTAAATCTCCCCGCGCTACCATTAATCCATCCGATACGTCTAAAATTTCATCAATTTTATCGACGCCTTCTTGATTTTCTATTTTCGGGATAATTTGAATATGTATAGCATTGTTTTCCTCTAATAGCTTTCGAATTTCCAAAACATCTGATGCTCTTCTTACAAAAGATGCAGCAATAAAATCTAATCCCTGTTCAATTCCAAAAAGAATATCCTTGGCGTCCTTTTCAGTAATTCCCGGTAAATTCACGGAAACACCTGGAACGTTCACTCCTTTTTTATTTTTAAGGATCCCGCTATTTAGTACCTTAGTAGTAAGTTCTTTATTGTTATGATCAATACTTGTTACTTCTAGTTCAATAAGTCCATCATCTAAAAGGATTCTAGAACCAACCTCGACATCATCAATTAAGCCTGCGTAGGTAATGGAAAATTTCTTCGGAGTTCCAAGGACTTCCGTCATTGAGATGATTGTTTCGGTTCCCTCCTTTAATTCAATGGAACCATTTTCCATATCATTTGTTCTAATTTCCGGACCTTTTGTATCTAATAAAATGGCTACATTTTTCTTTGTATTTGCTGCTGCCGTTCGGATATTTTGTATTCTTTTACCATGCTCCTCATGGTCACCATGCGAGAAATTTAATCGGGCAACGTTCATCCCTGATTCCATTAATTTTTCCAGCATTTCCACACTTTCGCTGGCTGGACCAATTGTACAGACTATCTTCGTTTTTTTCATTTTATTCCCTCCGAGATTTAAATAGATAGCTCCTTTGATAATTTATACATATCAAAGTTAAGTTCATGTTTTTTACTCAATGCCTCAATTATATCATAATCGACTAGCTGGTTTCTTTCGATTCCTACTGCTCTTCCGCCTTTTTCTTCCATAAGAAGCTCTACGGCTCTTGCGCCGAGGCGGCTTGCTAGCACCCTGTCAGAAGCGGTTGGAGAACCTCCTCGTTGAATATGACCAAGAACTGATACTCGAGTTTCAATATTCGATGCTGCTTTTAATTCTTCTGCAAATTTATTACCCGTTGTTACACCTTCCGCAACAATGATAATACTATGCTTTTTGCCGCGTTCATTCCCTTTTCGTAGCCTATCCACAATATCTTTCATATCGTATTTTTCTTCTGGGATTAGAATCGTTTCTGCTCCGCCTGCAAGTCCTGACCAAAGAGCAATATCTCCTGCATCTCTCCCCATTACCTCTATAACAAATGTTCGTTCATGTGATGATGCAGTATCCCTTATCTTATCAATGGCATCCAAAACAGTATTTAATGCTGTATCAAAACCAATAGTATATTCTGTCCCTGGAATGTCATTATCAATGGTGCCTGGCACCCCAATACATGGGAAACCGTGCATGGTTAGTGCTTTAGCGCCTTGATATGACCCGTCACCGCCGATAACTACAAGGCCATCTATACCATACTTTTTCAGCTGCTCTATTCCTTTTTGTTGGCCCTCTTTCGTTTTGAATTCCTCGCAACGGGCTGAGTGTAGCATTGTCCCTCCGCGATGAATAATATCCCCTACTGAGCCAAGCTCTAGCTTTTCTATTTTCCCGTTAATTAAGCCACTATATCCATTATAGATACCCATAACTTCGATATTATGGTATATGCCTTTTCTTACAACAGCTCGAATAGCTGCATTCATTCCTGGTGCGTCTCCTCCGCTTGTTAATACGCCGATTCTTTTCATTTTTAACACCTCAATTTAATCCGTAATGATGTAAGGCTCTTTTCGTAAACTTTGTTGCTTTTGGACCTTTATTAGGGGCAAATACTTAAGTTTCTAGGCAAATTCCGCACGAAACATTTAGTTATACGGGTTGATGATCTTATACGAAAGCAACAAGTTAAAATCGTTTTTTGGATTTTAAACAATCTATGCGAAAATAGCCTTTTGTAATAAACATTTTTAGCTTGTTAAAAGAAAATAATTTCTATCCAAATGATCAACAGTATTCATGAATATTATTAAAATACCACTAATTATCGGTATTCACAATTGATTTGATAATTAAAAGCTCAAATCCGAAATAATAGCAAAATTGAAAGCGTTAACGACAAAGAAGCAATCGGAACCGTGAACCGATTGCTTCAGACTAAGTACCATCCGAATAATTATTCTTTTAGTCATTTCGAATTGACATACTCATTAAACTCCGTAAATTCACCCATTTTTCTATACTTATCAAAACGGTCTTGAATTAACTCTTCTGGGCTTAAAGCAAGTAATTGTCTCAATGAGTTTCCCAACACTTTATCGATTGCTTCTGCTTGAGCAAGGATATCCTTATGTGCTCCGCCTTTTACCTCAGATATTAATTCGTCAATTACGCGAAGCTCCTTCAAATCTGGAGCAGTAATTTTCATTATATTTGCAGCCTTTTTAGCTTGTCCTGCATCCTTCCAAAGTAATGCAGCAGCACTTTCTGGTGCAATAACGGAGAACCAGGAATTCTCTAAAATATGGATGTGATTGCCTACTCCAATTCCTAAAGCACCACCACTTGCACCTTCACCAATAACGATACAAATGATTGGTACCCGAAAACCTGCCATTTCAAATAAATTTTTGGCAATCGATTCGGCAATTCCGCGTTCTTCAGCAGCCTTTCCCGGATATGCTCCTTTTGTATCAATAAATGTAATGATAGGGCGTCCAAATTTGTCAGCCTGTTTCATTAATCTCAATGCTTTGCGATATCCTTCAGGATGCGGCATACCAAAATTCCGTCGAATATTTTCCTTTGTATCTTTACCGCGTTGCTGCCCAATAATAGTAACTGGGAGCCCTTTATATTTTGCAATTCCGCCTACGATAGCTTCATCATCACCGAACAGCCGATCACCATGCAATTCTATAAAATCGGTAAAAAGATGTGGAATATAATCCAATGTAGTTGGTCTATTAGGATGTCGGGCAATTTGAACACGATCCCAAGGCTGTATATTTTCATATATATCATTTTCCAGCTTACTTAAGCGTGACTCTAATTTTTCAATTTCAGATGATAAATCCACATCAGAGTTTTGAGTAAACTCTTTTAACTCACTTATTTTTTTACGTAATTCAATAAGCGGCTTTTCAAACTCGAGTTCATTTACCATTGCAACTCACCTACCTGCTGATGAATTTCGAGGACGGTTGTAATTTTTTCCTTTAATTCCAATCGTGATATCACGGCGTCCAACTGACCATGCTTTACTAAGAACTCTGCTGTTTGAAATTCTGCAGGGAGTTCTTCCCGAATAGTTTGTTCAATAATTCTGCGTCCGGCGAAACCAATCAATGCGCCAGGCTCAGAAAAATTATAATCACCAAGAGATGCAAAACTAGCCGTCACACCGCCTGTGGTTGGGTGAGTCATAATGGTAATAAATAATCCGCCATTATCACTGAACTTTTTCAAGGCTGCACTTGTTTTTGCCATTTGCATTAATGAAAGGACGCCTTCCTGCATCCTTGCACCGCCAGAAGCAGTAAAAATAATAAAAGGAAGATGTCTTTTATCTGCCTCTTCAATAGCACGTGTTATTTTTTCTCCTACAACTGATCCCATACTTCCCATACGGAAAGAGGCATCCATGATGGCAAGAACAATTTCATGGTCATTAACCTTACCTGTTCCGGTTAAAACCGCCTCATTCATTTTGGTTTTTTGGCGATCCTTCTCAAGCTTGTCTAAATACCCAGGAAAGCCAAGTGGGTTCTCAGAGATCAATTCGCTATCCATTTCTAAGAATGTACCTTCATCAATAAAACTCTCAACACGTTCATAAGCATTCATTTGTAGATGATATCCACAGTGCAAACAAACTTTCAGGTTTTTCTCTAATTCCTTCGTATACAAGATCTTACGACAATTCGGGCATTTGGACATAATCCCTTCAGGGACATCGTGTTTTGCCGCTTCTGAAGGAATGGTTGCATACTTTTTCTTTTTAGGTTTTGTAAAAAAATCTTTCAGCAAAATTAATCCTCCTTTTCAATACTGGGAAGCAGCTTATAAATAGGCAGTTTTCTTAGATTGTTGCTTTTTTATATTGTTATAAATCCTAATGTAGGCTTTGTTTCGGGAATCTTTTCTTGAAAAGATTATTCATTTTCAACCCAGATAATTATTTTTATAAAGTTTTTAGTCTACAAAAGCAACATAGTTTTAAGAAAAGAGCCTTATATTAATTAATCTTTTACAATTTAGCTTATTTTCGTAAAAAATTATGTTAAAATTGGTCGAAATTTTTTCGACACTTTTCACATTGTATCATAGATTGTGATAGCTTGTTCTACATTACATTCCATAATTGAGGCAATTAAGAAATGATATTTATTTTTATTTATTATTTTCTCTTTCCCAGAGACTAATTGTGACGAATATTCATTAATTATTTGCCAAATTTTTAATAACAACCTATTTTCGGTTATGAGGATTAGTTGATAATAAAAACAATCCTCCGAAATCATTTCATCTGTTTCCAGTTGTTTTTTGATCTTATTTATTTTATCCATATATTGTTTATCCGCAACAAGCCTTATCACATCTTTTTCAATAAGTGCTTTTGTTTCTAATACATCCTGCCTTACTTGCGAATCTTGTAAGATAAATGTACTTAGCAGTTCCACTAAATGATGATTTGTAAAATCACGAAGAAACGTCCCTTCCCCTCGGCGAGTTTCAATTAAGCCTAATAATTCCAAAGCTCTAAAAGCTTCTCTAACAGAAGAGCGTCCTACATTAAGACGCTCTGATAATTCTCTTTCTGAAGGTAGCTTATCACCTGGTGAAAGCTGATCCTTTGTAATCATTTCGCGAATCTGGTGAACAATTTCAATGTATAGCTTTGTTTTGTTAATACTTGTGCTCACTAATCCAATCACTCGCTTTTTCCAATTGCAGAAAGTCTCATCGTTTTAGACCTAACTTCTTCAGGATCGACCTTTATTCTGGCAACCCCCGTTTCCATCGCGGCACGTGCTACCGCTGCTGCAACGGCTGGAGCCACCCTTGGATCAAATGGTCTTGGGATAACATAGTCAGAATGAAGTTCATTTTCCTCAATCAGACTTGCAATTGCCTCGACCGCCGCTTGCTTCATTTTTTCATTAATATGAGTAGCGCGCACATCCAATGCTCCACGGAAAATTCCTGGAAAGGCAAGAACATTGTTTACTTGGTTTGGAAAATCAGATCTGCCGGTTCCGATTACAGAAGCACCTGCTGCTTTTGCATCCTCGGGCATAATTTCCGGATCCGGATTTGCCATAGCAAAAATTATTGGATCTGGATTCATGGATGTAACCATTTCTTTTGTCAAGGCACCTGCAACGGATACCCCAATAAATACATCGGCACCTTTAATAACATCAGCTAAAGTACCTTCTTCTTTATTGCGGTTTGTGTATTTAGCAACCTCTGCCTTGATGCTATTCATTCCGTAAGAACGTCCTTCAAAAATAGCACCCTTTGAGTCGCACATAACGATATCGCGGACACCGTAATGATAAAGTAATTTAATAATAGCAATTCCTGCAGCGCCTGCACCGCTTGCGACTACTTTTATTTCAGACATTTTCTTACCGACAATTTTAAGAGCATTCACTAATCCTGCAACGGTAACAATTGCAGTTCCATGCTGGTCATCATGAAAAACAGGAATATTTACTTCCTTTTTCAATCTTTCTTCGACTTCAAAACAATGTGGAGCGGAAATATCTTCTAAATTGACACCGCCAAAAGTTGGCTCCAGCAATTTTACTGTTTCTACGATTTTATCTACTTCTGTTGAATTTAAACAGATTGGAAAAGCATCAACACCCGCAAAGCTTTTAAATAACACTGCTTTCCCTTCCATTACAGGAAGTGCAGCCTCCGGCCCGATATTCCCTAAGCCTAAAACAGCTGTACCATCTGTTACAACAGCTACCATATTCCCTTTCATGGTATATTCATAAACGGTTTCGGGTTTGTCATAAATCATTTTACATGGTTCAGCTACACCCGGTGAATATGCAAGGCTTAAATCCTTTGCATTCTTCACCTCTACTTTAGACTTGGATTCAAGCTTCCCTTTATTTATACGGTGCATATGTAATGCTTCTTCTCGTAAAGACATGATTTCACTCCTTCATTCGCTAAAGCTGTTTGCTCATAGTTAGTTAAAATCCAAAAACCGGTTTTAACTTGTTGCTTTTAGTATATTGTTGTCCATTCTAATATAGGCTTCGTTTCAGGGCACTTTTTCTTAAAAGCAATACTCGTTAACAAAAAATTTAGGATGTTAATAAGGTTTTCATCTGTAAAAGCAACATGTTTAAGAAAACACCCTACCTAGAAACCACTCTATTTCATTTTCGAAGTGGTCTGACCACACATGTCTATTAAATAATATAACATATTGATCTGGCAAGTAAAAAATATTATTGTAAAATCACATTACCGTCTCCTAGTAGCTCTTTTAAAAGGAGTAAGCATTCTTCCGAGCCATTTACCCATTCTTTTTTAGTCAACTGTACCGTTCTGTTATTTGTTTCGTAATATACAACAACAGGTGTCTCTCCCGGAAATTCGCTTATAATCTTTTTGACATTTTTTATAACAGTCGTAGAGTTGATATCATTGGAAAATCGCAAATATAATTTTTCCTTTTTATATTGATAATTTTTAACAATCTCATCAATATCTTTGATTTTCTGCACAATAATTTGCAGCTTGCCATTTCTTTCTTCTACATCACCTTCCAAAACAGCAATTTGTCCTTGTTTGCATACATTGCTATATTTTCGATATACATTTGGGAAGATAACAGCATCTAATTCTTCTGTCGCATCACTTATTTCTAAGAATCCCATTACTTCCCCTTTTTTGGTGCGAATTGATTTAAATTCATGGATATACACTGCAAACTTGCTATGTTTTTGTCCTTTTTTTACATCTACTAGATAGGTGACACCTATATTCTCTAGCATTTCTCTGTATGGGCTAACAGGATGATCAGATAAATATAATCCTAATACTTGTTTTTCAAATAACAGCTTATCCATAATCTTCATTTCTTCAACTTCCATATATTTTGGTTTAAGCTGAAAAATTTCATCCTCCGAAAACAGGTCATAACCTTGTATTTCCGGTTTTACTAGTGCTGCATGATCAATCGCAATGTCCAAGCTTGCCAATAAAGTTGCACGATCCTCACGGAAATCATCCAATGCTCCAGCAAAGACCAGGGATTCCAACACTTTACGATTCAATGCCTTCCCTGAGACTCGAATACATAAATCAAATAGATCAGCAAAAATCTTGGCTTGCCTTGCTTCCATTATTTCCTTTAATGATGCCATGCCTACTCCTTTAATTGCCGCCAAACTATAACGTATACAACCCTTTTCGACCACAAATGGATAGTAGCTATGGTTGATGGAAGGAGGTAGGATTCTTATCCCCATTTGCCTTGCTTCTCTAATATATTGCGAGATTTTATCCTCATTTCCAATCGCAGACGTTAGTAGAGCTGACATAAAATAGAGCGGGTAATGGGCTTTGAGATAGGCAAGCTGATATGCAATATAGCTATATGCTACTGCATGGCTGCGGTTAAATCCATAGTTGGCAAAACGGACTATTAAATCGTATAGTTCATTTGCCGTTCGACTATCATATCCCTTTGCTATCGCACCTTTTACAAAATGAGCTCTTTCCGTATCCAATACTTCCTTTTTCTTTTTGGAAACGGCTCTGCGCAACAAATCTGCCTCACCTAAAGAAAAACCAGCCATTATAGAGGCAATTTGCATGATCTGCTCCTGATAGACAATAACACCATATGTTTTTTTCAAAATAGGTTCTAAATCTGGGTGAGGATATTGGATTGGTTCTTCCCCATGTTTACGTTTTATATATGTTGGGATATTTTCCATTGGACCTGGCCTATATAAGGCATTAACTGCAACAATATCCTCAAAATTTGATGGTTTTAACCTTTCCAGAACGCTTCTCATTCCGTCTGACTCAAGCTGAAAGATACCTGTTGTATTGCCTTTGCTTAGCAATTCAAATGTTTTTTCATCAGAAAGTGGCAGCTTCTTTATATCTATTTTCGTTCCTATTCCTTTATTGATGCTGGTTACAATTCTTTCAATGAGAGATAAATTTCTTAGACCTAAAAAGTCCATTTTCAATAAACCGATTTCTTCTAAAATATCCATTGGGAATTGGGTCAAATGAACACCATCATGGCCTTCCTGAATAGGTATTATATTAATTAAAGGCTTATCGCTTATAACTACCCCTGCTGCATGTGTAGAAGTATGTCTAGGCAAGCCCTCGAGCTTTAATGCAGTTGAAAAAAGCTTCTTATGCTGCTCTGATTGCTGGACAAAGCTTCTTAGTTTTTCCGATTGCTGATAAGCACCATTTAACGTTGTACCTGGTTTGGATGGGATGAGCCTCGAGAGCTGTTCTAATTCTTTCGTATTGAAACCAAAGACACGTGCTACATCTCTTACTGCTGCCTTCGCAGCAAGAGTTCCAAATGTAAGAATTTGCGCAACATGCAGTTTTCCGTACTTTTCCGCCACATAGCGAATGACTTCATCACGGCGATGGTCCGGAAAATCAATATCAATGTCTGGCATGGTAATTCTTTCCGGATTTAAAAACCTTTCAAATAGCAATTCATGCTCTATTGGGTCTACATCCGTAATATTTAGAGTATACGCAACTAATGAACCGGCAGCAGAGCCCCGTCCTGGCCCTGTTAAAATATCATTTTGACGAGCAAACCTCATAAAATCCCATACAATTAGAAAATAATCATTGAATTGCATTCTACCTATTATTTTTAATTCGTAATTTAATCTTTCGAGGTATGTAGAGTTAATGTTGACGATTCGCTCTTTCAGTCCATGCAAACAAAGTTCCCGAAGCAAGTCATCTGTTGTTTGATTTTCCTCTAGCGGAAACTTGGGCAATAGCCTCTGTTCCATTTTAATTTCCAGCTTACAGGATTCCGCTAATCTAATCGTATTCTCCAAAGAATCAACTTCATCAGCAAATAGCTGAACCATTTCTTCTTTTGACTTGAAATAATATTCTTCTGACCTTAAAGTGGTTCGCGTTTCATCACTTAATTTCAAGCCTTCGCCAATGGCAAGCAAACACTCATGGCTGAACGCATCTTCCTTCTCTATATATTTCACATTATTGGATACAATTGTTTGAATACCGAGCTCTCTCCCAATCTCTTTAAGCTTTTGATTGATTAGTTGATTCTCGGGAAGCAAATGATTTTGCAAGGATAAAAAAAAGGAATTGGCTTCGAATAGCTGTTGATAAAATTTCGCTGTTTCCAATGCTTTTTCCGTATCGTTTTCCAATAATAAGGCTTCAATTTCCCCTTCTATTCCTGGAGAAAAAGCAAATAATCCTTCTCTATAGCCCCTTAGCCATTTGGGTGGGATTCCTGTAGGAGATACCGTTTGTATGGCACTGGAAATTTTCATTAAATTCTCATATCCCTTTTCGTTCTTGGCTAATAGAACCATAGGAAAGGATTTAATTTCCTTTGTTTCACTCAAAACATCAGCAGTTAATCCAATAATTGGTTTTATTCCATTTTGAACGCACTCTTTATAAAAAGGAATTACTCCATACAAAACATTTCGATCTGTTATGGCAAGTGTTTGATATTTATACTTTACTGCCTGCTCCACCAATTTTTTTATCGAAACAGTGCTCGTTAATAAACTAAATGCTGTGGATATTTGAAGGTGTATAAAAGACATCGTATTCCCACCTTTTTTAACTTCTTTTTTTTATTATAAATCGCATAACCAAAAAAGGAAAATACGTTCTCATTTGCTTGGACCATTTTTTATAATTCGTTTCATATCCGTTCATGCTGTCCCATATAGTGTAGTAAGGGAAAATAACATGACGGAGTTGGTATTAGTGAATGAAGCATTTTTTCCAGCATTCTTTAATAGTTTTTTTATTGGTTTTGGTGTCATGATCGGAGGTACATTAATAGGCGGACTCGCCTCTTTCATTACAGGACAACCCCTTCTAACGGAAATTACTAGAATTTCCAGCGGATTAAGAATTTGGGCTATTATTGCTGCTATTGGAGGTACATTCGATACTGTTTACAGCTTTGAAAAAGGGTTTTTGGATGGGGCAACAAAGGATATTGTAAAACAATTTCTACTTATTTTATCGGCCATGGGAGGAGCTAATACCGCTGCATTAATTATCTCCTGGCTAACTCAGGAGCATGTATAATGAGAGTCCCAACCTTGCATCGAAAACCGGTTTGGCAGAGATTTTTTGCAGGTGTAGTAATTGGTGGATGTATAAGCTGGATGGTATTTCTATTCATGTACGGTACCTTGCAAGAAAAACAAACGAAGGAAATTGAAAAGCAAAATTCCATTATTAAAGATTTAAGACAGGAAAAAAGCATATGGCAGGATGAATGGAATAAGCTGACAAAAAAAAATGCTGATATGCTCATCATCCAAAATGTAAATGTAAAGATAAAAGGATACGAAAAGTATAATATTAAAGATTCACACAGTATATTTGAAAAAGAAGAGGAGATAAAAGAAGACCTTCGCTCCTTGGTTGCAAAAGATATCAATACTGTTTATCAAAATAAAGAACTAATCTTTAAAACCATTGAAAATAAAACAATAAAAATCAATAATCGGCGATACAAGTTTGTTATTAAGGATATATTCTTTTTCTCTACTATCAACATAAATTTGGAATTGAGACTAGCGGATTGATATAAGAGTAAAGCCTCATATAGAGGCTTTACTTACATCCAATAAATCCTTTATAACATTTTCTGCTTCATCCCATGAATAGATGGAGGCTCCAGCTGCCAGCGGATGTCCGCCACCATTATATTTGCGTGCAATCTGATTAATGATCGGTCCTTTAGAGCGTAGCCTTACCCTGATTTGATCTTCCTCTTCAATAAAAAAGCACCATGCTTGTATTCCTTTGATATTTCCAAGCATACTAACAAGCTGTGATGCCTCTGAAGGAACTACATTATGTTCACGAAGCATTTCTTTTTTCAACTTCACCACAGCTGCACCATAATCAAGAACCTCAAAATTCTGCAGGACAAAGCCTTGCAACTTTACCACCTTTGGCTCTAATTCATACATTTTATTGTATAGCTCATTTCGGTCAAACGTATATCGAATTAGCTGTCCGGCATAATCAAAAGTTCGTTGAGTTGTACTTGGATATAAAAATCGTCCTGTATCTCCAACAATTCCACCATATATTAAGCGTGCTGCTTCATCAGTTATTTTTAACCCCTTATCCTTCCCAGACAAATAAAATTCATAAATCATTTCACTCACAGACGAAGCGTTTGTATCTACCCATAACAAATCCCCATATGGGTCCTCATTTGGATGATGATCAATTTTTATCAGCTTATCCCCAAGCATATACCGGCTGTCACATATTCTCTCCTTATTGGCGGTATCACAAACAATGACCAATGCACCTTTATAGGTATCGTCCTGAATGACATCGAGAGTACGTAAAAATTCTAATGTCGGCTCTGGCTTTCCAACGGCATAGATATTTTTTTCAGGAAAAGAGGCTTTTAAAATTTCCGCTAAACCTCCTTGTGAGCCATATGCATCTGGGTCAGGACGAACATGACGATGAATAATTATGGTTTCATATTGTTTAATCGTTTCGAGTATTTTCTCTTTCATTTTTGCTCTCCCTTACTAATTTGTCATGAAATTCTAAGATAGTTTGTAGATATTTTAGGCAATTATCGTTACAATATAGTTTGTATGAAATTGCATCGATTCTTGATTTCGGAGGATAATATATGTATTTATTAGTATTTCTAATCGTCATGTCTCTTTCCTTTTATGTATACTATAAAATTAAATATGTACGCAGCAGACTGCAAATGGAAAGAAAATATTTATCTGGTAAATCCAGCATTGCTTTAGGGCTATTTGTCGGTTTCTTTGGTATTAACCAACTATTTCTTTATCATACGACAACCACTTATATAGTTGCAGCCATCTTTATTATCATCGGGTTCCTAAGCGCATGGTTTGGTTTTAAAGCATTTAAATACTATAGACCATATGCCCTTAAAGAAATAAAAGAATGGAATAATTAATGTATGCCGCTTTCCAGAAGAAAGCGGCTTTTATCATTATTTAAAAAATATCACTTTAAATAAAAAATATCACTTTTCGATATAATGTCTACGTCCAGTACAATGAACTAGTTAGCGGATCTCTATATTATTCCCCAATGATTAGCGGGTATCGACTCGTTCCTTATCGAGTTTCCTTATCCCAGTAGAATAAAATATAATTACACTTCAAATTTCACTCATCCGTACGCCGATGGCCAAGCCCCTTGTGCTTTTGTTGTTTTATCTATCAATTAATTGACATGTCAATAATGCTTTTCCCACTATAATTCCCTCATGATAGACTTCTACGTCCACTTTACCGAACTTTCTCCCGATTTCCAAAACCTTAGGAACAATTTCAATCATACTCTCTATTTGAACAGGCTTAATAAAATAGACAGTCATATTTTCAATTATAATGTCCTCTCTTTTTTGCTGTCTTAATTTTCTATTAGCGGCTTCATACACAAGAGTTGTAAAAACACCATAAGATATCGTCCCAAGACGATTAGTCATCTGCGGAGAAACCTCAAATAAGTAGCTTTCCCCATCTTGATTTTTAATGGAAGAGGAATCGAGTCGGGTAGTAATGATATCATCTATGGTCTCTCCTACCTGGGGTTGGCGCTGCGTCATTTGCAATGCTTTTAAAATATCCTGTCTGCTGATAATTCCTTGCAACCGTTGATAATCATCAACAACAGGAATTAGTTCAATTCCTTCCCAAATCATCATATGACTTGCCGATGTCAGGCTTGTTTTGGGACTAACCGTTATTGGGTTTTTTGTCATTACTTTTTCAACAGGTATGGAAGGTTTCTGTTCGATTATGTCTTTTGCAGTTACCATTCCCTGCACTCTCATTTGGGAATCAACAACCGGAAATCTGCTATGAGAGGTATGTCGTTTTTGTTCATACCAGCTTTCGATCTTTTCATCTATTTTCAAGTATATTGTCTCTTCTAATGGAGTTAGAATATCCTCTACTAATATAATTTCTTTTTTAATAAGCTGATCGTAAATTGCTCGGTTTATCATCGTAGCTACTGTAAACGTATCAAAGCTTGTGGAGAGTATTGGCAATTCTAATTGATCGGCCAGTTTCTTCACATGCTCCTCCGTATCAAAGCCACCGGTTATGAGAACCGCCGCTCCTGCACGCAATGCTAATTCATGAGCATTGGTACGATTACCGACTATCAACAGGCTGCCTGCATCTGTATATTTCATCATTGCTTCTAATTTCATAGCTCCGATGACAAATTTATTTAATGTTTTATGAAGCCCAGTTTTTCCGCCAAGAACCTGTCCATCGATTATGTTCACAACCTCGGCAAACGTAAGCTTTTCAATATTTTCCTTCTTCTTTCTTTCAATCCGGATGGTACCTACACGTTCAATGGTGCTGACATAGCCTTTGTTCTCAGCATCCTTAATTGCTCTGTAAGCCGTTCCTTCACTTACATTCAAAGCCTTTGCAATTTGCCGCACCGATATTTTTTCCCCAACCGGCAATGTATCTATGTACTGTATTATTTGTTCATGTTTCGTTGCCAAGCTTTTCACCCTTTTTTTGCCTGCATACTTTAGGTTCATTATAAAGTGAAAAGCTTGGCAATTCAATTATTATAGGGCTTTGACAAAAATGAAGCTTTAATGAGATCTAATTCGTTTCCCTATTGGTACATCACTTCTACTATAAGATTTTTTCTTTGGGGAATATAAAAGTGCTGAAAGATTCCCGGCAATGACTAATAGAGCAAAGCCAGCCCAAACAAATGCAAATACTCCATTTTGACTAGAAGCCGTAAAATGCAATTGCGGAATGGCATAATAAAGGAGCGCTGCAGCAAGTAAAATACATAATAAATATCTGCTTCTTTTCAATTCTATACCTCCATTATTTAAGGCTTGTTCTATTCTATGCTGCTATTGGATAAAAGTGCACAAAAACATATAGCGATAAGACAAACGACTTATATCAAAGGGAAGATTTATATTTATCAGGGTACCTCGCTTCTTTTCTTTTTGTTATACTTCTTATTAATAAAATATTTATTCCTTCAAAGGAGGCCCAGAAGATGACGTGGTCAAAAAGCGAACATATTTTGTGGAATGAAATTGAGCGCTGGATGAATTCCTTTCCTTCACAGGAAGAAACCGATTTTCAAAATCTATATGGAAAATGGGTAGATAAAGCTTTTTCCGCAATACCTGTAAGCTTGGCTGAACCCTTTTTTGAAAAATTAGATTCATGGATGCTGCATCTTCATTCGCTGGTGCAGGGTTTGCAAATACAAGATGAGGCACGAGAAAGAATCCTAAAGTCAGCAAGAGCGTTTGATCCATCCGTTTACTCGATGGAAGATATGCGAAAGTTAACGATTGATCAATTATCATACATAGCAGATAGGCATATTTCCCGTCATAAACTCTATTCATTAGTACAGGGAGGTATGACTGGCTCAGGGAAATCAGTTTTCTTAACTTCCGATTTTTTGACATTAACTTTCATTAATTTGCGATCTGTTCAATTAACGGCCAGCACATATGGATATGATATACGGCAGCCATTTGAAATGATCACTTCCTTGAAAGTATTTCATGCGGCTTCTCTTCCAGCTAGGCTACGAGCATATGCGTGGAACGAATTAACAGACGAGATCGAGAACCGCAATTCTAAATATTTCTATGAGGGTATCGAACAGATTTTAGATTATCGCTGGCTGGAGGAGCCTTTTAAACAGTTATTGAAGGTTTTTTTCATCAGGCTCATTCATAATAAAAATACTGCAAAAAAATCCTCTCTTTCTATTGCCCTGAGCGCATGCATAAATTATCAATTTTCACGAAAGGTCAATCAATTTGCTGAAAAGTTTTATCAATATCGATTCTTAGTCGATAAACAAAAGGACGAATAAAATGAGTGTAGGTGAACATAAAAAACAAGCTCCTCATCAAGTTAAATGCGCTGTAATTACTGTCAGCGACACAAGAAGCGAGGAAACTGATAAAAGCGGGAAATTAATGAAAGAGATGCTGATGGCAAAAGGGCATTCAGTGGAGTTCTATCAAATTGTGAAGGACGAAGGAAATCAAATCATTCATTCCATTCATACCATTTTGGAAAACAGCACTATTAAGGTCATCCTCTTAAATGGCGGAACCGGTATTGCCAAACGGGATATTACGATTGAAACGGTTTCAAGCTTATTTGAAAAAGAGATTGTCGGATTCGGTGAACTTTTTCGTTTTCTAAGCTATACAGAAGATATTGGACCAGCCGCGATGCTGTCTAGAGCTGCAGCCGGAACATATCGTAATCGGGTCATTTTTTCAACACCAGGCTCTACAGGTGCAGTTAAATTAGCAATGGAGAAGCTTATCCTACCGGAGTTAACTCACATTGTTCGGGAGCTTGATAAAGATCAATAACCCTTCAATTTATTTCCTTCCCTATTTTCGGATATTTTATGAAAATTATCGAAAAATAGAAGGGAGTTAAATTCGAAGGGGTGTTTGTATGAAGAAGCGAAATAATGACGAAAACCTATCCTATGATGAACAAGCAATTGAAGAAACAACTAATCAAATTATGGATGCCTATGCGAGCGGCGTAGTAGATCAGACGGACGGACAATTTTATTTTTATGATCGAAATGAAGATTAATGAGTATACAGTAAGGACCGCCATTAGGCGGTTTTTCTATTTAATTTTCCTAGTAGAAGAGAAATTAATAGGAAAATCCTATTATTTTTGTTAAAATGAAAGTGCTTTCTTGAATTATTTTTTTAAAATATTATACATGAAAGTAATAAAGGAGGTTTTTTCCTATGCGTATTGGGGTACCTAAGGAAATAAAAAATAATGAAAATCGTGTGGCTATGACTCCTGCAGGCGTCGTAACATTAACAAACGCTGGGCATGAAGTTTTTATTGAAACAGGTGCTGGATTAGGTTCCGGTTTCATGGATGGAGATTATGCACAGGCAGGTGCAAAAATTGTTCAATCAGCTGAAGAAGCATGGTCCATGGAAATGGTCATGAAGGTGAAGGAACCATTACAAAGCGAATATAAATATTTTAGAGAAGGTCTCATTCTATTTACATATTTGCATTTAGCAGCTGAGCCTGAATTAACAAAAGCATTACTGGAAAGCAAAGTGGTTGGCATTGCATACGAAACCGTTCAGCTTCCAAATCGTTCATTGCCTTTATTAACGCCAATGAGTGAAGTGGCAGGTAGAATGGCTCCGCAAATTGGTGCTCAATTCTTAGAGAAAAACCATGGCGGTAAAGGGATTCTTTTATCTGGAGTGCCAGGGGTGCAAAGAGGAAAAGTGACCATTATCGGCGGTGGTGTAGCTGGTACAAATGCGGCAAAAATGGCTGTAGGTTTAGGAGCAGAGGTTACAGTAATCGACTTGAACCCTGATCGTCTTCGCCAGCTTGATGATATCTTCGGCAGCGAAATTACAACCTTAATGTCCAATCCGTATAATATTGCTGAATCTGTAAAAGATGCTGATTTAGTTATTGGTGCTGTATTAATTCCAGGAGCCAAAGCTCCGAAATTAGTAACAGAGGAAATGATCTCAACGATGAAACCTGGTTCTGTTGTAGTGGATATTGCAATTGACCAAGGTGGTATCTTCGAAACAAGCGATCGTATTACAACACATGATAATCCTACTTATGAAAAACATGGTGTGGTTCATTATGCAGTCGCGAATATGCCTGGTGCTGTTCCGCGTACTTCCACCATCGCTTTAACTAATGTTACCGTTCCTTATGCCTTACAAATTGCAAACAAGGGCTACAAACAAGCATGCTTGGATAGTGAACCATTATTCAAAGGCTTGAATACATTAGATGGTCAATGTACTTATAAAGCTGTTGCTGACGACCTTCAGCTTGATTATGTTGATGCAAAATCATTAATTGGATAACAGAAAAAAGAATCCACCAAAACAGGTGGATTCTTTTTTTGCTTCTGCCTATTTAACAATTTGCAGGGATTTATCAAAAGATGTTAGTATTTCCACTCCATCCTTCGTAACAAAAACATCATCTTCAATTCGAACTCCGGCAACGCCTGGAACATAAATACCCGGTTCAATCGTAAAGACCATTCCTTCTTTCAACACTAGTTCATTCGTATTGGTGACAGAAGGATATTCATGTACCCCAATACCTAATCCATGTCCTAAACGATGGGTGAAATATTCTCCATATCCTGCTTCCGTAATTATATCACGCGCAAGCTGGTCAAGTTCTTTTGCTTTTACACCAGGCTTAACTGCTTTAACCGCTTCTTCCTCCGCTTTAAGAACAGTATGATAGATTTTGTGCTGTTCATCATTGATGTGGTCATATACAACAGTACGAGTTATATCAGAGCAATATCCTTCATATATAACCCCTAAATCAAATAATACAAGATCCCCTTTTTTAACTTTGGTTAATCCTGGATTACCATGTGGAGAAGCTGCATTATTCCCTGTTAACACCATAGTGTCAAATGACATTTTGGAAATGCCTTTTTTCTTTAATTCATATTCAATTGCAGCGATAATATCCAGCTCTGTTTTACCTTCCGCAATTTCATTAATACCGACCTGTACTGCGAAGTCCGCATATTCGGCGGCCTTTTTTAATATACTTTTTTCTTTTTCATCTTTAACAAGGCGAAGTTCACGGAGCTTTTCTTCTGCTGCTACAAAAGAAACACTAGTGAATCTTTTCATTATTTCTTCATATCGTTCAATATTTACATTCTCCTTTTCAAGCGCTAACACTTGGATGTTTGGAACTCTATCCTTCATATTTTTCGCAAGAATATCCCATGCATTATCCGTATCGGAGCAGCCGATGACTTCATATTCCCAACCAGATTGTTTTGCATCATGCACGTCCAATGATGGGCATATTAAGAAAGGCTCTTTTTCTTGAAATACTGCTACACCAAGTAAACGTTCATGAGGATTACTATTAAAGCCGCTTAAGTAAAAAACATTCTCGGAAGAAGTGATGAATGCTGCATCAATATTTTGAGTCTTTAACCATTCCGTTAAACTTTGTAATCGTTGGTTCATAACGGTCATCTCCTTAAATAAGTTCTACTTTAGAATATCAAAATTTCATGAGTTATTCTATTATTTAAGCGAGATAGAAGGAATAATTCAAGCGTTTCCCGAAGTAGTATGTGATGAAAAAATAGAAGGAGTGAAGATAATGAAAGTATCATATCATGGGCATTCCGTCATTAAAGTTGAAACAAATGGAAAAACCATTTTATTTGATCCGTTTATTAAAGGGAATTCATTAACAGACTTAAAAGCTGAAAATGAAAGCCCTGATGTCATTATCCTAACGCATGGACATAACGATCATGTCGGGGATACCGTAGAAATCGCCAAGCGAAGCAACGCCTTAATTATAGCAAATGATGAGATTGCAACCTATATGGAATGGCAAGGTTTAAAAACACATCCATTACATATTGGCGGTGCATGTGAATTTGATTTTGGTAAAGTAAAATTAACCCAAGCATTCCACGGTTCCTCCTATTATACAGAGGATAAAGAAATCATTTATTTAGGAGAGCCTGCAGGTGTATTGCTGATGGTGGAAGGAAAAACAATATATCATGCCGGAGATACCGGATTATTTTCTGATATGAAGCTTATCGGGGAAAGACACCCAATTGATGTAGCATTCCTGCCAATTGGTGATAATTTTACGATGGGTCCAGAGGATGCGGCGTATGCAGCCACTTTATTAAACGCGAAAATCGTTGTACCAATCCATTACAATACATTCCCTCCAATTAAGCAAGATCCTGAGCGTTTCCTACAAATGCTGGAGCATAAAAATGGGAAGATAATGAATGCAGGGGATATGTTAGAGTTATAATGAGGAAATTATTATGATTTAATCTATTTGTTTTCCTTCATTCATATGTATTAATAACCCCACACTTAGATGGGGTTATTTATTTGCCAAAATACATGAAAGAAAATGTTTTCTTACATCTCATCTTGGCGTTTTTCAATGTAGTATACCTTAAGAGTACGTTTAAAGGGAATAGAGGGAAGTAAATTTAAAAAGGGGTGTTGGCTTATTGGTTGGGTAATAATAGTTGTTATTGCTTATTTGCCAATAATGTATAGGATTCATAGACGTCTTGATAGATTAGAAAAGGAGATAAAGATATTAAAAGATGAAAGGGATGGTTTTTATTTAGAATAGTATTTTTTATACAAAGAAATGTTAAATTACAAGCTAAATATCAAAAAACAACCCTCTAATCTGAAGGTTGTTTTTTTTCATTATTCTAGCCCTGAAATTCGTATAACATCTCTCGCTATCATCACTTCTTCATTCGTCGGTATGACCATTACTTTTACTGGTGAGTGAGGATAACTGATAAATGCTTCTTGCCCGCGGATTTTATTTAAGGCAGGGTCCCAGTATACACCCATAAATTCAAGACCTCTAAGAACCTTTGCCCGGATGACATCGCTATTTTCACCAATACCAGCCGTGAAAATAATCGCGTCGACACCTGACATTTTGGCTGCATAAGTTCCAATATATTTATGGATCCGATTCGCAAAAATTTCCAATGCCAAATCAGCACGTTCATTTCCTTGTGATGCTTCCAATTCAATATCACGAAGATCGCTAGAGAATCCTGAAACGCCTAATAAACCTGATTCCTTATTAAGGACCTGTAATACTTCATCAACTGTTTTCCCCGTCTTCTCCATAATAAATGGAATAAGTGCCGGGTCGAGATTTCCCGAGCGTGTACCCATTGCAACCCCTGCTAATGGTGTAAATCCCATAGATGTGTCAATGGATTTACCGCCTTCAATGGCCGTTATGCTGGCACCATTTCCAAGATGGCAGGAAATGAAACGTAATTGCTCAATTGGGCGTCCTAACAATTCCGAAGCACGCTGTGATACATATTTATGTGATGTACCATGGAAACCATACTTACGTATACCATACTTATTATAATATTCATAAGGTAAGCTATATAAGAATGAACTTTCCGGCATCGTTTGATGAAATGCCGTATCAAATACTGCCACTGCCGGAACATCTGGCAAAGCGTTTTTAAAAGTTATTATGCCAGTAATATTAGCTGGATTATGAAGAGGAGCCAATTCGGAAAGATCCTCTAACTGTCTAATTACTTCATCATTAATTAATTCAGAATCATTATATACTTCTCCACCGTGAACAACACGATGACCTACACCGTTAATTTCATTTAAAGATGTAATAATTCCTAACGAAGTCAGCTTGTCTAGAAGCAATTTAACCGCTACTTTGTGATTAGGAATATCGAGAATTTCTGTTTGCTTTTTACCGTTTACCGTTATATTAAAAATCGAATCATTTAAACCAATTCGTTCAATAAGTCCCTTTGTTATTACTTTTTCCTCTGGCATTTCAAATAATTGAAACTTTAAAGAAGAACTTCCGGCATTGATTGCAATTATTTTTGACATATTGTACCGTCCCTTCTAAACTAAAGTTCATCTAAATATTTAATCCATAAGATTCATTTAAACATGCATATCAATGTTTATCAAGCATGAAACTTTAGTGGAATCGGTTCCAACTCAAAGTAAATATATTCGAATATCTTCAAAAATTGCGCCGGCTTTCATCCCCAGTATTATCAGCTCTTATTTTCTCTAAACCACTCTTCTATTTTCAAAAGTATCTTTTCCATAGCTTGTGGATTGGAAAGTGTCGGTAGAGTTGCTATAAGGACTTGCTTTGGAGCTTTTAATCCAATAGCTTTTTTCTGCAAGATAAAAATGCTTTTAGCTGCCTTCTCATTTTTGAACATTGTTAAAGGAAGCTGAATAATTCCTTGAATATTAGCTTGTTCTTGTAAAAACTGGTGGAGCTTCGGAGCTTCTTTCGATTCAAATAAATCATTCGGAATAAGGAAAAATAAGTAGCCCCCAGGTTTCGTATGTTTAATGCTCTGCTCTATAAATAGGTGATGGGCATATGAATGGCCCTCCTCCGCTTTTAACTCGTAATTTTGCGCTCCCATATCATTAGGATAATAACCTACGGGAAGATCGCAAACAACCGCATCTGCCGGGTCCACAAATAAGGATTGTAGAGAATCCTGGTGAAAGAATTGAACTGGATGACTTTGTAAATTTGCTCCAACATATGCAAGCTTAAGGAGAAGATCATCTACATCCACTGCAAATGCCTCAACTTCCTTTGGTTGCAAGTGATTTAGAATAGTTGTTAGAAGATTTCCTGTGCCAACAGCTGGGTCCAGCAAAGAAAAGGCCTGGACATTTTCAAAGAATTTTTTTATCAAATATCCCATAAAAAGACCAATCGAATCAGGCGTCATTTGATGATTGGGCTGAACACTATCCTTCATCCCCTTTAAAATCGCCAATTGAAAGGCTTTGCGAATTTGTTCGTTCTCAAATCGTTCTATATGTAATTCACTGTACATTTTCGTCAGTCTCTTTTTCGTAATCTCACTGAGCTCCTCCTGCAGAATATCATCATGGAACAAATTTTCACCGGTTTCCGCGATTGCTTCTAAATAGGTACAGGATAACTCCTCTTGTAAAACCTCTGCGGTTTCATTCATTACATTAAAAATTGCTTCCATGCTCTCCAACTTCATTAAAAAGCCTCCCACAAGGTACTTTTCACTTTGTTTGAACCATCAACGTTGAAAAGATACCTGAACTAAAAACTTATTGATCTTAATAGGCTGTTTTCGTATAAATTGTTAAAATCCAATAGTGTATTCTAACTTTTTGCTTTTCGTACATGATTCTCCATCCTAATAAAGACTTGGTTTCTAATCATCTTTTCTAAAGATGATTAATTTATTCATTACCAGAATAAGGATGGATATAAGGTTCTCGTCACCAAAAGCAACAAATTTTAAGAAAAGTGCCTAATAAAAATACATTAATAGACCCCGATATTATATCGGGGTACATATTGTTTATTATTTTGCTTGCTTCGCTGCCTCGATAGCTTTTTCGTAATCAGGGTGATGAGTTCCCTCGCTTACGTATTCCACATATGTAACCGTATCATTGCTGTCAACAACAAACACAGCACGTGCCAATAATCTTAATTCCTTCATCACAACCCCATATGCCTCACCAAAGGCTAGGTCACGGTGGTCGGATAATGTGACAACATTATCAAGTCCGCTTGCTGCACACCAGCGTGCCTGGGCGAACGGTAAATCAACAGATATAGTCAAAACCTTCACATTGTCCAATTTTGTCGCTTCTTCATTAAAACGACGTGTTTGTGCATCACATACACCTGTATCAATAGAAGGTACAACACTGATGAGACGAACATTTCCTTTGGTACTATCCAACGTCACTTCCGAAAGATCATTTGCCAACACTGTGAAATTTGGAGCTTTGTCTCCAACCTTCACTTCATTACCGACAAGGGTTACATTTGTACCTTTAAATGTCACGGATGCCATTCCTTATTACCTCCTTAAGAATATGTTTCTTTATATATTCTTATCATACTGGACAATTCGTTATTTTTCCAATTAAAAACCTCGCCGAAAACGGCGAGAGTGGATAAAGGCTGTTTTATGCAGATAATAATATTAGAAATCAAAATCTTGTTTTTGCTGTGTAGGCTGGTGTGTCTTCCATCCGTTTGAATTTTGGTTATTTTGATTGTTCTTTTTTATCATCGATTGGATTTTATCCACTACAGTAGGTGCAACATCTAAAATTTTCTCAATGAGATGGGTGCTTTCATCAAGGTGGAGCATTTTTACTCCGGAGGAATTGACTATTAAGAAAGCAATAGGTGTGATGGATACCCCCCCGCCACTACCTCCGCCAAATGGAAGATTGGACCCACCGCCTTGCTGTCCATGATTTTGATCACCTGAACTAGAATTCCCCCCATTTGTATTAAATTGACTTCCACCTGCTGCAAATCCGAACCCTACCTTAGATACGGTTAAGATAACACTTCCATCGGGTGTTTCAACTGGATCGCCAATGATAGTGTTAACATCAATCATTTCCTTTAAATTTTCCATCGCTGCTGTCATTAAGCCTTCAATTGGATGTCCACTCATTTTGACTCCTCCTTTTTATTAAATGGAATGATTATTTTCATCTTTTGACATTGCGTTTAAAGGCTTTGTCTTAAATGAACCTTTTCCGCCTCTCCAAAACTTTAATATTTTTAATCCTGCTAAAATAGCATTCCCGATTCGGATTTTAAACATACATTTTATCTTTGTTTGAGATACAGGAATTTGAAATGATGGCTGCACAGAAATAACGGGATTTGTCTTAAGCCGCATATATTTACTTAATAAACCTATAATGACTCCTTTTATAGACCAAACAACACCTGTTAATACCCCTGTTTGCGCCGCATCCTTTAGGCCGACGTAAGAATGCCACTCCAGTTTTTTTACCTTTACGGTTTTTAAAAACTTTTGAATAACTGCATTTAAATCGAAAACATGCTGCATTAGCTCTTTATAATCGGAAAATCGATTTTTAATTTCATGAGGAGTAATTTTATTGGTTTCATGTTCCCCAGCCTTATTTTTCTTTTTATATATGATATGAGGCTCTTCCTTATCTATTTTCACTACAGGTACCTCAATCGTATGACGTATAAATTTCCAGGCGGATAGTTTAATGTTGAAATGATCATCATCCTGCATATGCGAATAGTCAATGACAATAGTGATCGTCGTAAACCAAATAATAAAAAATAAGACTATAAAAAAAACAATAATAATAGCGGTAACGATCATTTTGGCACACAACCTTTCAGCCTACCATTTTCTCCAGAAAGCCAAAAAATAAACCTGCTCTTAATGAGCAGGCTGTAATTGTTTTTTTAGATTTTCATGAACGACAATTGTGTCGGCAAACAGATCATGCAATCCTTGTTTTTTGGGAGTAAAGGCTACAATTAAATATAGAATCAAGATGGTTGTTGATATGTAGCGCCCGATCCCTTCACGGAACAATATTGTTCCCCATGATGGTTTCGGCTCTTTCATAGAAATTACTTTTAAACCAAATACCATCTTTCCAATGGTTTGCCCCGTTAATTTTGTCATTAATACAAAATATAAATAAAAGGTAATCGCGGCGGCAATTGCCATCGGTGAAAACATTCTTGAATCCTGAAGCGAAATATCGAGAATTTTAAAAATCGGTTTTACAATTAAACGATCAATACTTCCAATCACTATTAAGTCCAGCAGATATGCCCAAAATCGCATCCAAAATCCAGCTACATAATAATCCCTTTCCAGGTTTTCCTTAACAACCGTCTCACCAATATCGTTTTGTTCCAATACCATTTCATCATATTGATTAAATTCACTCATCATCATTCCCCCTGTCATCTAGAATACATATACATTAATCTTGGGGCATTTGGTTGAGCTAATAATTGCAGTAAACCTGACATCTCTGCTTCTTTGCCCATCATCTTTTGCGCAGTCATGGAAAACAATGAACCTAATCCAAAATCAGAGCTATACTGAACTACCTGTGCTCCCTGTAATTGATGATCCTTTTTTAATTGGTTAATCACATCTTCGAAATATCCAAAATCATCTATTAGATGTAACTTTTTCGCTTGTCTACCATCATAGACGCGTCCATCCGCTAATTCACGGACACGCTTTTCGGGTATATTTCTTCCTTCTGAAATGACTTTTACAAACCCATCATAAGAATCATTCACCATATTTTGAATGATTTTCTTCTCACTATCCGTCATCGGTCGGGAGGGACTCATTATATCCTTGTATGGGCCGCTTTTGATTGTCATAAAATTAACACCATATTTTTTGGCCAGTTCTCCGTAATTAATGCCTTCCATAATAACACCTAATGATCCTGTTAACGTTTCCGGACTTGCAAATATTTTATCTGCCGGGGTGGAAATGTAGTACCCCCCAGATGCTGCAGTAGCTCCCATTGAAACGTATACTGGTTTCTTGGTTTCCTTTTTAATTTGAACAATTTTATCGTGAATTTCCGCAGACTCAACAACTCCTCCACCTGGAGAATTAACGCGGATAATAATGGCTTTTACATTTTTATCATCTTTTGCAAAGTTAAGCTGATCCATAAAATCTTGAAAGTTAAAGCCTCCGCTGCTTAACAAAGAAGTTGGAGTTCCTGTATCCTGGATAACCCCATCCACATTTAAAACAGCAATTTTCTTTGTGGTGCTGCCTTCCTTCACTATATCTTCCGTAAAGTTTTGTTCTGGCGTTGTAAACGCCTTATCAAAAAGCTTGGTAAAATCCGTTGTAAAAGCAGTGATAGCAAAATTAACAATAATAGATACTACAAATAAAGACACGGCAATTCCAAGTGCCGCCCATCTTTTTTTATTCATTTTTCCATCCTCCTAAGTATGCACTGATGAAATATTTCTTTAACAGGTAATAATTTGTTACACTAACATAAAAACGGTAAAAGGAATAAATAGCATCGTGAAGTTTTTTAGCGTTACTAATTATGCCTTTGAAAAATAACGAAATGAGGGATTATCATGACAGAACGCAATAATATATATTTTTTTCATAACCAGGTATCCAATGTAAAAATTTCGTCCTTATTAGAGTTAACAAAAAGGTATGGCTTTCAAATCGTGCATAATCCTAAAGAAGCGAATATCATTATCAGTATTGGCGGTGACGGCACTTTTCTTCAGGCTGTTAGGAAAACAAACTTTCGCCAAGATTGTCTCTATGCTGGTATATCAACTGAAAATGAATTAGGTTTATATTGTGATTTTCATCTTGACCAAGTATCAGAAATGATAGATGCCATTACGAAAGAAAACATAGAGGTGCGCAAATATCCAATTCTCTTTGCAAATATTGATGAACAAGGTTCTTTTTATTGTTTAAACGAATTCAGTATTCGATCCGGCATTATTAAAACATTTGTGATGGATGTGTTCATCGATGAGCTTCATTTTGAAACATTCCGAGGTGATGGAATGTTAATTGCAACACCAACTGGTAGTACAGCTTACAACAAATCCGTAGGCGGTGCGATTGTCGATCCAATGCTGCCATGTTTACAAGTTAGTGAGCTTGCCTCTTTAAATAATAATCGATATCGAACATTAGGCTCCTCTTTTATTCTTGACGGAAGCCGTAAATTAACATTGAAGATTACTAAGGACGGCAATGAATATCCTCTAATGGGCATGGATAACGAGGCTTTAAGCATCCGTCATGTTGAAAAAGTTGAAATTAGTTTAAGCGACAAAAGGATTAAAACCGTGAAACTAAAAACGAATTCATTCTGGGAAAAGGTCAGAAGAACCTTTTTATAGCGCCTATGTATTGGAAGCAATCGGAATATCCGATTGCTTTTGTTGTACGTATTACTCCCATGAAGGCTTCATTCATTTATCTTTCGATGAATTCCATTAGTACTTGTTAAGCACTAAGGCTATTGGGCTTTTTCCATTTACTGCTTTTATAAACATTGGAAACAGATAATATTATTATAGCTGTCCAAATACAAATAAATGCCCACATATGTGCGGTAGTGAAATGCTCACTGTAAAAAAAGACGCCAAGAATCAGCATAATAGTCGGAGCGATATATTGCAAAAATCCTAATACATACATAGGAATTGCCTGTGCCCCTTTCGCAAAGAACAATAGCGGAGTTGCTGTAACAATACCAGCTCCGATTAATAATAAATCTGTTCCAACTCCACTTGAAAACAGAGTTAGATCCCCTTTCATCAATAAATACACAAGGAAAATAATAGCAAAAGGTGTTACTGTCATGGTTTCTAATGCGAGTCCAACGGAGGAATCTACTTTAATAACCTTTTTCACTAAACCATAAATCCCGAAGGTTGTAGCTAAGCTAAAAGCAATCCACGGAAAATGCCCGTATGACAAGGTAAGAATGATGACTCCTATGGCAGCCACAAAAAATGAGATTAATTGAATGATAGTTAACTTTTCTTTTAAAACAAATATTCCAAGCAAAATACTTATAAGGGGATTAATATAATACCCTAGGCTTGCCTCCACGATGTGGTCCGTGTTAACCGCCCAAATATAAATGAACCAATTTGCTGTAATTAAAATAGAAGCCATAATGAGTGAGAGAATCACTTTTCGATTCGTCTTTATATTTTTTAATGTATGCACATATGATTTCCACTTTCGTGTAACAATGAGCAGAACTACCATGAAAATAAATGACCAAAATATGCGATTAGCTAAAATCTCTTCTGGTGATACTTCATTCAGCCACTTCCAATATATCGGCAATACTCCCCAGAATATGTATGAAAAGGCGGCGTAAAGGATCCCTTTCTTTTCGTCTTGTTTCACTCTCTCTCCTTCTTTCTTCTGCTGTCTTTTACCTAAAAAAGTCAATTATAAAAATCATGTATCCTTTATTGTAAACGAAACAAAGGCAGACAGTCTACCTGAAACCGTCCACCTTTTTATAATTTTTTTCTAGTTAACTCTTTCTAATTCATGGTTCCGCAGTTCTATTCGGCGAATTTTCCCCGAAGTAGTTTTCGGAAGTTCGTCAATAAATTCGATTTGACGAGGATATTTATATGGTGCCGTTAATTCCTTCACATGTTCTTGTAATGTTTTGACCAAATCAGGATGATCCGGTGCGATGCCATCCTGCAGAACAACAAATGCCTTAACGATATTTCCACGGATTTCATCGGGACTCGCCACTACTGCACATTCCTTAACGAATGGATGTTTGACTAGTGCATCCTCCACTTCAAATGGCCCTATAGTATAGCCCGAACTAATGATGATGTCATCTCCCCTGCCCTCAAACCAAAAATAGCCATCCTCATCTTTCTTTGCTTTATCCCCTGTCACATAATAGTCTCCTCTAAACTGCATTGCAGTTCTTTCTGGGTCCTTATAATAATTTTTAAATAATGCAGGAGTTTCTACATGAACGGCAATATCTCCTACCTGTCCAGCCTCACATGGCACTCCATTTTCGTCTATGATTTCAACCGTATTTCCCGGTGTTGGTTTGCCCATTGAGCCAGGTTTAACTGCCATATCCTTTGTAACTCCAACAAGTAAGGTATTTTCCGTTTGTCCATAGCCATCTCTAACGGTGACATTAAAATATTTCTCGAATGTATTAATTACTTCCCGATTGAGCGGCTCTCCTGCGGAGACGGCACTATGCAAATGCTCCAGCTTATATTCATTTAGATTATCTACTTTTGCCATTAATCGATATTCCGTTGGAGTACAGCATAGAACATTGACTCTGTATTTCTCTAATAGACTTAAATAGGTTTTGGGCTCAAATTTTCCATTATAGACAAATCCAGTCGCACCGGAACCTAAAACGGATAAGAAGGGGCTCCAAATCCATTTTTGCCATCCAGGTCCAGCCGTTGCCCAAACCACATCATTCTCTTCAATACATAACCAATTAGGTGCAGCTGTCCGCAAATGGGCATACCCCCACC
This sequence comes from Bacillus sp. FJAT-49736, assembly GCF_018343615.1. Classification (GTDB taxonomy): domain Bacteria; phylum Bacillota; class Bacilli; order Bacillales; family Bacillaceae_C; genus Margalitia. Next base: position 2,117,140 of record NZ_JAGYPI010000001.1, read on the forward strand.
CATGCGTATGTACAACACCTTTGGGATTTCCAGTAGTACCTGATGTATAGGATAGAAACGCCATATCATTTTTGGATGTATTTGCCATGTCCAGACTCTCAGATGCATTCCTCATTAATTCCTGTAAAGGCTGCCATCCATCAGCCTTTTCTCCCACTACGAATTTCAAAATATTATTTGCTTCCACTACATCCGCAAATTGCTGAACATACGGATGATACGCTACAATTCCTTTCACATCGGCATGCTGGATGCGATATTGCAGGTCTTTCGTCTTTAACATTTCAGAGCTTGGAATCACAACGATACCGGTTTTTAATGCGGCAAGGTAAATTTCATATGCTTCAATTAATCTCGGTATCATTACTAAAATAATGTCACCTTTTTGAAGACCTTCATTTAAGAAAACATTACCAATTCGATTTACATTTTGTATTAATTGTGAATATGTAATTTCTTTTGTTTCATCTTGGTCATTTTCCCATTTAATCGCCATTTTGGAAGGATCTTGAGCAAACTTTTCAACCTCTTCGACTATATTATATTTCTCCGGTGCTAATAAATCCTCACGTTTCATCCAAACTCCCCCTCAAAATTATTCTTCTATATCATTATACATAATTATCATAAAATTTAAAATATACAGGAACCTAAAAAGAGAGCAGGCATTTGTCCGCTCTCTTATCCATATCCTATTTAATTAACGAAGTTGACCGCCTAGTTGTTGTTCAGCCATAGAAACAAGGCGTTTTGTAATTTCACCACCAACAGAACCGTTAGCACGTGATGTTGTTTCTGCACCTAGATTTACACCAAATTCATTGGCGATTTCATATTTCATTTGATCTAGTGCTTGCTCAGCACCATTTACTAATAATTGATTATTGTTTGGCATGTGTTTTCACCTCCTTGTGAGTATAGATTCTGCAAAAACACATGCCTTCATTCAATGAAACCGCTGGTAATTGTTCCTTAAAAACTTAATATTTGCTACATTACTTTTTCTCTATCGATATTTTCATATTAAAAAAAGGAATCTACAGCAAATCGAAGAATTGCTCATCCTTAATTGGATCCTCATTGCTAACAACGATTGTTTCGACATTATTTACAGCTTCCTCAATTAACATATCAAAGTCAACATTGCTTTCATAATATTGGATTTTTGAAAGCTTCGGTCTTGTTTTGGGAGAAGGCGGCGTAAAAATCGTACAGCAATCCTCAAATGGCAAGCTTGAAATATCAAATGTATCAATTTTTTTCGCAATATCGATAATTTCGAGCTTATCCATTGAAATCAATGGGCGTAAAATAGGTGTTGATGTGACATCGTTAATAGCAAGCATACTTTCTAATGTTTGACTTGCCACTTGTCCTAAGCTTTCACCGGTAACAATTGCCAATCCATCATTTTTTCGCCTAATTTCATCTGTAATACGGAGCATCATCCTTCTGGTCGCTGTCATCGAATAGCCTTCTGGGATATGCTTATGAATCGTTTCTTGGATTTTTGTAAAAGGCACAAAATGCATTTTTACATTCCCGCTATATGCGGAGATTTTCTTCGCTAAATCAATTGTTTTTTGTTTTGCTCTTTCACTTGTAAAAGGCGGGCTTTGAAAATGAACAGCTTCCACCTGAACTCCACGCTTCATCGTTAAATAACCGGCGACAGGGCTGTCAATACCACCTGATAGCATAAGCATTGCTTTTCCCGACGATCCTACAGGAAGACCACCAGCTCCCTGAATAACACCACAGGATAAATAGATAGCATCTGGTCTTACATCGACAAGCAGATTAATATCCGGATTTTTCACATCGACCTTAATATTTTCTATATTTTTTAAAATATGTCCACCAACAGCATGGTTTATGTCATTCGTATCGTATTCAAAGGTTTTATCCCCTCTTCTTGTTGTCACTTTAAAAGTGTTGCCGGGCTTAAAAATTTGCTCCACTAACGATAACCCTACTTGTTGGATTTGCTGAATATCTCTGTCAGTTCGAACAGCTAAACTAAAGGATTGTATTCCAAAAATAGATGATAATTTCTCCATAATTGGTTCGCTGTCTTCCCCATTTAATAAGATGTACATACGATCATGTCCACCTTGAATATGAATGTTCGTTAAATCCTTTAAAGATTCGCGAATGTTTCTTTTCAAATGAGTTATAAAATGCTTTCTATTTCTACCTTTTGTCGATAATTCTCCGTATCGAATTAATATGCGGTCATATTTCACTTTGTATCCCTCATTACCATATTTAATTTTTGCAAGACTTGCTGTAGGCTTTGGATAAACATCTTAGCTTCTTCCAAATTATTTTCATATGACAAGCTAATTCTTACCGCACCCTCTGCAATTTTCTCAGGAATCCCTGCAGATAATAATGTTCTGCTTAATTTTTTTTGCTTCGATGAACAAGCACTTGTGGTAGACACATATACTTTTTCTTTTTCAAGTGCATGAACAATCACTTCCCCACGCAAGCCTTCCGCAGAAAAATTAATAATATGCGGTGCAGATACGGATGGATTAGTATGAATGTGTACTTGTGGAATTTGCTGTAGATTATTTATTAAATAATCCCGTATTTTCTGAAGTACTTGTCCCTTTTCCTTCCTTTTTTCCTCTACCATCCTCATAGCTTTTGCCATTGTTACGATGCCTGCTGTGTTCTCTGTACCGCTCCTAAGCTTTCCTTCTTGACTACCACCGGTCAAAAGCGGAGATATTGTAACACCTTCACGTTTGTATAAGAGTCCATTTCCTTTAAGTCCATGAAATTTATGTGCTGAAATGGTACACAAATCGACATTAGCCTTATATAAATCCAAGGGAACTTTACCAAATCCTTGAACATGATCCACATGGAATAATATTTTCGGATATTTTTTTAGAATAGCACCAATCTCTGTTATTGGTTGAATCGTTCCCATTTCATTATTTACATGCATAATAGAAACAAGAATTGTTTCATTTGTAATCGCTGCCTCTAACTCCCCAGGATTTACTTGTCCATATTGATCAACAGGCAAATAAGTAATAGTAAAACCAAGTGATTTTAATTGCTCGCATGTTTCATATACAGACGCATGTTCAATATTAGAAGCAATAATATGTTTTCCTCGTCCTGAATATTGTATTGCTGTCCCTTTTATTGCTAGGTTATTTCCTTCTGTTCCACCGGAAGTGAAAAAAATCTCATTCGCTTTCACTTGTAAAATATGAGCAATTTGATTCCTTGCTTGCTTTACAAGTTCCTCCACCTTACCGCCAAGATCATGTAAAGAGGAAGGATTAGCAAAGAATTGTGTTGATATTTTGACAAAAGCATCAATCACTTCTTCGTATGGTTTTGTTGTCGCACTATTATCAAAATATATCATAAAAAAAACACCTTCATTATTTGAATATTATCTAATTATATTTATACCAACAATCATAAATCTTATCATAAGTTGCAACACTTGAAAATGAAAAGCTTCAGCTATAAAGAAAAGACAAAAGCATATTTGCTTTTGTCTTTATTATTCCTCACTTAACATTTTTTCAATTTCTTTGAGAGCACCCGGTTCCACTGCCTCTACTGCTGTAGCTGCTTCTTCCAGTGCTAAACGATAATCAAAGCTTCTAAATGCTTCTTCCGCCTGTTGCAATCCAATCGCGACTTTTTGATATCGGGCACGATAACGATTTCCATATTGGATTACCTTTTCCGCTAAAAGAACACTTTCAATAAGATCTTCAGTTTTACCACTTAAATGCTCTACTGTATCCACTGCGTTATTTAAATGATTTTGGACAGATGCCATATTCAAAGGTTTTTCATTAAGACTTTTGAATACATCCTGAATATACTCTAGCGCCTGATCAAAGACGGATTGATAGTCAAATGGCAAGCCAGGAACATTGCTTTTGGAAATTAATCTTTTCATTTCTGCAATTTTTCTTCTAAGCTCTTGCACCTTTTCTCGTGCTTCTAATTCATCTTTTCGCAATGTTTGAAGGTGTTCCGTAAATTCCTGCTGTTCCTTTCCAATCTTTTCAATCAATTGCTTAACTTCCTTCAATTCCTCACTGAGTATAGTATATGCGGAGTTATCCTCCATTATCTTTGTTTCAAGAATGCTGTATCTCTTAATAAGCTGGGACAATTCCTTCTCAAAATTATGAGGGATTTGCTGTTCACCATCCAATAGCTGATAACTTTCTTGAACAATTTCTGTCTCCGTTTTTATTTCTTCATTTGTTTTCTTTAGTTCTTCAAAAAGACCGGAAATTTCACCATGATGCTTTTGAAGATAATGCTTTGCATGAACTTCTTTTTCAAGCAGATCATATAATATTTCTATTTTTTCTTTTATTTCCTGTATTCCATTTTCAACTTCTGTTATTTCTGCTTTTTCTAAGAAATCACTGTAAGTTCCAAGTGCTTTTTGAAGATGCTGTGTTTCTTTTTCAAGCTGCAGGTGTTCTAAAATAAATCCTTTATCAAGCATTTCTTTTTTACCTTCTTCAATTTCCTTTAATTGAGAAGGTAGGACAGTTTCAATTTCCGTTATTAATTCAGGAAGTTTCTCGATTTTTTCCTCCAACCCTGCTATATTTGCAGTTAATCCAATAACAATCTCCCGGGCCTCTAAGTAATCTCCATTAGCTGTTAAATTGTCGAACTCCCCGAAACTTTCCGCAATTGCATTTAGGTCCGTTTCCAATTGTTTTATTGAATCCCCATAATTATGCCGATGAATCAATAAATGCTTTTTCATTGATTTATATTTTTTTTGCAGATGCTCTATTTCAACTTTATTTTTTTCTTCACTGCCTATTAATTCACTTAATTCGGAAAGAATGGTTTCAATAGTAGCTTCAATTTCTTGCAATACTTTTTCGAGTTTTTCCTGTTCGCTTTTCGCACGTTTAAAACGATATTTATCTGTATATTCCTCGATATCAAATAAATAATCCTCTGCATCAGGAAGCCGAACCGTTACAATTTCATCCCACGACCGTCTCCAGCGTTCGAATTTCTCTTCTGTTTGACCTGTCATGTTTAACTGCTTAACCTTTCCAAGCTCATCTAATACTGGGCGATTCATAATATCGATTTTCCAAGCCTCAAGCCTGTCTATTTGTTTATAATATTTTTTTCGTATAATGAATCCGACCACTAATAATATAAGTATTAGTACAATAATACTAATGATGCCGTACACCATCATATGACCATAAGCCTCCTGTTTATCCGAGATACATCTATGTTAACGAGTTTTGTAATATTATGTATGATGTAAATATGATACCATGTAACGACAATTTTTGACTATTAAATTCGCTATTTTTTGCAAAAATACAAGGATTTTTACAAGGAAAGCAAATAACTGGGAAAAAATCCCGTTTTTAAATAGGAAAAACGCAAAAAATACACCGTTTAAAACGGTGCATTGATTAGCTTTGTATCATCTACTTTATCTGACAGCATTTGGTCAATCCATTCTTCTAAAACCTGAAAATATTTATCGATAAAATATTTCTCTTGCGGAAACATATGCAATACTTCCCGTAAATATTGGCTGTTTAAAAATGGCATAGTTATCATACTTTTCAACTGAATAATTTTCATATTTATGAAGGTCTGATGGCTATCATCCTCCTCCAATAAACACTTAAATAAGTATCGTTCCTTCATTAAATAGGAAGAAATAACTTCCCTTATAACCTGTGAATCAATAGAAATTTCTCTCCATACAAATCTCGTTAATAAATGATTTTTCCCTTGAAATATTAAGATTTTCTGGATTGCTCTTTTTAAACATTTTATTCTATCTTCATACTGAATAGCATTTGCTTCTTCTTCCAGAAATGAAATGTAATTCTCAAAAAAATATATAAGGCATGCTTCCAGCAGTCCCTGTTTATTATGAAAATAGTAAGCAATATTTGCCGGATTTACCCTTGCTTTATTGGATATATCCCTAATGGATGTTCCATCATATCCTTTTGTATTAAATAATAATATAGCTGAATCCATAATCATTTCTTTAGTAGATATTGCTGACTTGACCATAGAATCCCTCATTTCATTCTTTTTCCTTGTACATTCGTCTGAAATATGCTATTCCTTAAGAAGATAAAAAATTAATTGTTCTAATTATAGACTTCTATCTAATAATCATTATTCCTATAAAAATATATCGACACTTTTCATAGGATTTGACAAGTACTGCTGAATTTTTCAAAAAATTTGTTGAGAATAGGGTGAGATTCATGTTTCATGCACAATCATATCAAGGCACTAAAGAGGAAAAATACCAGCTCGTCATAAAGCAATTAAAAGCACTTATTGAAGATGAGCCTAATCGAATAGCTAATCTAAGCAATGCCTCTGCCCTTTTAAATCAGTTTTTAGATAACATTAATTGGGTTGGATTTTATTTGGTGGAAAAAGATCAATTAGTTCTTGGACCATTCCAAGGACTGCCAGCATGTGTACGAATTCCATTTGGAAGAGGTGTATGTGGTACTGCCATTGCAGAAAAAAGAACGCTTCGAGTAGAGGATGTAAATCAATTTCCAGGACATATCGCATGTGATGCTGCTTCGCAATCAGAAATAGTTGTGCCAATCATAAAAAATGAGGAATTAATTGGTGTACTAGATATCGACAGCCCGATTAAAAATCGTTTTGATGAAATAGATGAAATCCAATTAAAACAGTTTGTAGAAATGCTCGTTAAATATTTGTAAGTAAAAAAAGCCATCTATGGATGGCTTTTTCACATTAACTGTTGTTCTTCTTTTATGACAACTTGATTTTTGCCAAGACTTTTTGCACTGTAAAGTCCCAAATCAGCACGGTTAAATAAATTCTTCGCTTCATCTTTTCTGCTCTTATTCCAATAGGAAACCCCGCATGAGACGGTAATCTTGGGAGATGTATTTTCCTGCACCGCTTTTACTAAACGTTTCGCAATATACGCTCCCGTCTCCAGTGATACACCAGGAAGATAGATTGCCAGCTCTTCTCCACCCCAGCGTGCCCCAATATCCGTTCCTCTAATATTTTCTAAAATCAAATCAGCCACTTGGACAAGGACATCGTCTCCGACTTGATGGCCGTAAGTATCATTGACTTCTTTAAAATTATCGATATCCAATAAAATAAATGTACCTTCCTCATCCAAATTCATTGATTTCTTAATTTGATTATTCAGATAGCTTTTCACGAACAATTGTGTTAATTGATCGGTAATCACCATTTTCTCTAACTTTTCTCGTAAAATAGAATTCGTTATGGCGAGAGTTGAATGGTGAATCAAGGATTGAAATAGTTTATACATGTCGAAGGTGAAAAAGTATGGTTTCTCATGCAAAAGAATACTAAATCCTTTTAATGAGTCCCTTTGGATCATGGGAACAGCCATCATAGATAAATATGGCAATGGCTGAGCGGAAAGCTTTCCACTTACATCACTTATAAAGATAGAATCCTTCTGTTTTTGAAAGGAATCAAAAACATATTGAATATATTCCTTACCTTTGGAGGTCGAGAAAAATTCACTGCTGCCATTTAGTATTGAATTCGTTCCATCGTCTCCGACAAGTATGAAGGCCATTGTGTCCACACGGAATGCCTTCGATATTTGTGCCTTAAGAAAATCTATCGTTTCATCTAAACGTGAACTGCCGTTTAAAACATGAGTTGTTTCATTAATCAATTGCAGATCTTCAATAAGTCTTCGGGACTGTTGATATAATTGTGCATTTTCTATTGCACTTCCGGCAGTATTAGCTAACAAACGAATAAATTCAATTTCATTTGGCTGAAACATAAAAGAAGCGTAAGTAACTACTTCAAGCACTCCATAGACGCCCTGTTTTCCATGTAATGGGGTATATAGCCTGGTCAATCTAGTATCGCAGGCTGTATCAATGTGTATAGTTCCACTGACAAATGACTTCATAGCACTTTCATCTGTACTATCGAATTGTAATGGCTTGACAGGCAAATCCTGATTGTAGTGATTATCGTTAGATATCATCAAACTATACTCAAAATTAGGAAAAACGCGTTTGAGAGTATTAATAATTTCAGACAGAACAGTTTCTACATTCATAGATGAATGGAATTTCTCTGTCACTCTAAATAATTCCTTATACAAATATTCATTATTAAAGTCCATCTACAATCACCTAACAGATCTAATCCGATTATAATTAAACTAATACTAGTCATTTTATTCCATATAGTACTATTATACTATTAAATTTTTCAATTTGCATAGAGATGATTAAAAGTTTAAAAAAGATTTTCAATAATAAAACTCAATAACGAGGACATAATATGATTTTCCCTTGACTTTATTCATATTCGTGCATATAATGGAGTTTGTGTAAAATAATGCAGCCTGTGCGGACAACTTTATGAGCGTATTTTGTTCCCAGTCTAGAGGCTATCTCTAGAATGTGGTGTATCGTGTAACCCTTAGCTGCTAGGGCGATGGTACATGAAAACATCATACACATAATGGATGTTCACATCTGTTTTTATTTTACAACAAAATAAAAACAAAGAGGAGGAGTCATTCATGGCTCGCTATACTGGTCCAAGTTGGAAATTATCACGCCGCCTTGGTATTTCACTAAGCGGTACTGGTAAAGAATTAGAAAAACGCCCTTACGCTCCAGGACAACACGGTCCTAACCAACGTAAGAAACTTTCAGAATATGGTTTGCAATTGCAAGAAAAGCAAAAGCTTCGCCATATGTATGGAGTGAATGAACGTCAATTCCATAACACTTTCGTGAAAGCTGGCAAAATGCCTGGTAAGCACGGTGAAAACTTTATGATTCTTCTTGAATCACGTTTAGATAACCTTGTTTATCGTCTTGGTTTAGCTCGTACACGTCGTCAAGCTCGTCAGCTTGTAAACCATGGTCATGTCCTAGTAGACGGAAAGCGCGTTGATATCCCATCTTATCGCGTATTACCTGGTCAAACAGTTGGTGTACGTGAAAAATCACGCAACCTATCTATCATCAAAGAAGCTATCGAAGTTACAAACTATGTTCCTGACTATGTAACTTTTGATGCTGATAAATTAGAAGGTACATTCACTCGTTTACCAGAACGTTCTGAATTACCAGCTGAAATTAACGAATCATTCATCGTTGAGTTCTACTCTCGTTAATATTGGCATGAAGCATATTAATGCTAATAAGACCCTTGAAATGTTGTTAAATCAACGCTTCAGGGGTTTTTTTATTTTGCAAAATAAAGCAATAACTTCAAGAAATATTCAGCATGAGAGTTCTATTAAACATTGGAGTTTTTCAAGGTGGCTTATATACATATTAACTTAAAGTAAGTATCCGCCGGTAGAACCGGTGGTTTTAATTTCGCCCTACTAGGGAACTTTACCAACAACCCCCCTAAAGGGACCACTAAATTGACCGTCAACCGTTTACTATCTTTGAAAGGATCAATATATTCTCGTTTGCTCATGTTGCCTCGCAGACAATCCTCTACTTCTTGCTCTGGAATATATTTTGCTATTGTCTCTTCGTTTATGCCAACCGTACTTACATAATAGCCTTTTGCCTAAAATGTACGATTGCCTTGATTATATTTTAAGTTTGTATGTTTATCGTGAATAATTAAAGAGCTTTTACCTTTTAAATATCCCATAAAATACGATACCGACATTTTGGGGTGTATTTTAACTCACTGTGTATATAGTCTGGCATTGTATACGCTTCGATAATTTCTACATCCTTTATATCACATAACCTACCTTCTTAATATGGCACCTATATCTCCTCTTAATTTCCCGTACACAATCTTCCTTGTTGGAATAAATACAATACTTAGCTTTATCCAGTTAAAAAAGCAGATTCTATCATCTTCCATTAAAGGATCCTTTGTTGATCCATTTGAAAAAGCTAGATTTAATAACTAAAAAACTATATTATTATTATTATTGAGATAATTATAATAACTCAAATGTGGGAAGGAGAGTTATACATGACACAAGATGCAAGTCATAATTATTATAAAGAATTAATTGACTTTCAAGATGTAGAAGGGTTCGAAGCTCAAATTCGAAGTTTACTTGATGCACCTATTGAATCCGTATCTGACCTTGAAAAGTGGTTAAAAGATGAAAAGGATTTAATGAATAAAATCTCGGAGGTGTTGACAGGTCACGAAGTCGACTTCTACCGAAATACAGAGGATGCGCTCGTCAAGTCAACTTATCTACACGATCAGCAAGTCATCCAACCACTTTTAATGAAATATGAAGCAAAACTGAATGAGAAGTGTTGTGATTCTCCTTTTTTACATCAATTAGATGAAAACCGTTACGGCTTAATGCGACGCGTTCGTGAGTCCAAAGTTAAACTGTTCAGAGAAGAGAATATTCCATTATTTGTAAAAGAACAAGAGCTCTGTACTAAGTATAGTGAGATTATGGGGGGGCTAACAGTTGAATGGGAGGGGGAGGAAAAGCCTTTTCCGTTTATCCAATCCCAACTCGATCATTTAGACAGATCCGTACGAGAAAAAGCATATTACGCAATGATGTCCGCCCATCGTCAAATTAAGCCCGATATGGACGCGATCATGGACGAGCTTATTCAACTACGACATCAAATTGCTTTAAATGCAGGCTTTGAAAATTATCGTGATTATATGTTCGTGGCCAAAAATCGTGAGTATAGTATCCAAGATTGTTATGACTTTCATGAAAATGTAGAGAAACATATAATTCCAGCTTGGAATCGACTCGCAGATGTCTTTAAGACGAAGCTTGGAGTCGATACCTATCGCCCTTGGGATAACACCGCCAAATTGATGAAAAACTCACCATATTCCGAAGTGTCTACTCTTATGGATGGCGTTTCTGAGATGTTAGGAAAGACTGATCCATATTTTGCAGACCGTTTCAATTACATGAGAGAGCATGGGTTACTAGATCTTGGAGATCGGAAAGGAAAAAGCCCAGGTGGTTTCTGTACCTCCTTACCAGTTTCAGGGGATACCTTTGTTTTTGCGAACTTTAGTCCATCCTTTTTCTCTCTTATCGCATTAATTCATGAAATGGGCCATGCGGTGAATGGGTACCTCGAGTTTTCCGAGCACGGTCCTATTGAAAGTTACCAACGCCGAATGGAAGTTGGTGAACTGTATTCTCATGGGATGGAATTGCTCTTATTGGACAAGCTAGATCGTTTTTATCCAGAAGAAGAAGATTTTAAGAGCGCACAGCGTGAAGAGTTAAGGCGGGCATTTACCATGTTATTTGGCCCATTGTCAGGGGACCTCTTCCAGCATTGGATGTATACGAATCCTCAACACACTGCCAAAGAGCGTGATGAAAAATTCTTTGAAATCTCAAAACGCTATGGCTTAAATCCTGTCGATACTTCTGGGCTTGAGGATGAAATTGGGATGAGCTGGGCAGGCACCCTTCATTATTTCCAAGTACCATTCTATAATATTGAATACTCCATTTCGATGCTTGGCGCTCTACAAATACTTGAAAATTATCGGAACAACCCAGAGCAAGCAGTCGAATCCTTTAAAAAAGGTGCAGGTGCAGACTACAATCAATCCATCGCAGCTATTTATAAAGAAACTGGGGTCCATTTTGATTTTTCAGAGCCGACCGTTAAGCGAATGGGTGAATTTCTAGAAAAAGTCATTCAAGACATTTAGTAACAGAGTGGAAGCACGGTGACAGTTCTTAGTAGAGGACAATCGGAAGTTTTCCGTGCAAAAAGGTACAACTAGTGAGTTTTTCCAGTTGTGCCTTTTTCTTTACAGTCAAAAGATCTGCCACGATATTTTCGATTGCCCTAGAAGAATGAAGTCGCGGCCTAGCCTATGGAGTTTCAATATTTTGATCTTCCATGTTTTTTTCTTTTGTTTTTGCTTTCACTTCTTCCATAAATAGTCTTAAATTTCGTAGGAAAAACACATTCGGTTCAACTTCCCCTCCTCATTGAATTGGCTTTTTTAGTTATAATGTTTGATATAGTCAAGGAATTGTCTTCTGTAACTGGTCCTCTTGGTAGCTGATCAATTTCATTTTTTTCCAAATGTTTTTGATGAAGTACAATGACTCTCACACAGATAACTATTTTTGATCAGTTTTCCGTCTTCAACGTAATATCTGAGTAAGTTACTCCACAATCGTGGGCCCGATAGTTAAACAAAAATTCAGGTGAGTAATCATTTGCTTCTATTACCAAACATAAAAAGAGTTCATCAATGAACTCCCTTTGTGTGAATTTTGCTATTATTTTTTCAGTCCTAACTTCGAGACACAATCCACGTGTGCAGAGTGTATGTGGCAACAAAAGGTGTTGGTGGATTTAATTATATATAGGCACGATTTCTATTTTAATGGAATCATGCCTATTTTTTCTATTTATCTTCGAATGTTAGCTTATTCAATTAGAGCACATTTATCTTTTATTTTGCCTCAAGTATTTTTTCAACATCCCATTCTCCAGTGCACTCCAATACGGAATAAGTAATCTTTTAACTCACGAATCTATTTAATAATTACTGTAAATAATTATTCAGAAGACTATTGATTGAGTGATTTATTTCATTTATGTTAGGATTTCCTACTTTCGTATCGTTAATGCTATAGTTCCTTTTTAGTTGAATTATTCTTTCTATACTTTCATTTAATCTTTGTTCGGAGATTTCTCCATTTTGAACAGCAGTTTTTAAAGAGGAGATAATCTTTACAACATTATTATAGTCATGCCCTACTAAAATAATATCGCTTCCTGCCTTTACTGATTCTACCGATGCTTTACCAATATCAAAATGTTGTGTGATGGCTCCCATTGTCATATCGTCCGTTATGATTACTCCTGTATAACCAAGTTGTTTTCTAAGAACATCCGTCATGACAGCTTTTGACATGGTCCCTGGATTCGTTTTATCTAATTGAGGCAATAAGATATGAGCGACCATCACAACATCTGCACCTTGATTAATCGCACGTTCAAACGGTATTAACTCTAGTTCTTTAAGTTCCTTAAGGCTTTTATTTACAATTGGAAGGTCCAGATGGGAATCAACCGATGTATCTCCGTGACCAGGAAAATGCTTAATTGTCGTGATAACGTTCTGAGACTGTATCCCTTTCATCGTTTGAACCCCAAGTTTACTTACTATTTCCGCATTGTTCCCAAATGATCGATCCCCTATTACTGGGTTATTCGGATTGCTGTTAATATCAAGAACAGGTGCAAAATCGAGATTTAAACCATATTCTTTTAATTCTCGACCTAAAAGTGTACCGACTTTATAAGAAAAATCGGGATTATTTACCTGGCCAATCTTTTTATTTGGTGGAAAGTTAACAAGTCCGCCTGGCAATCTTGTCACACGTCCACCCTCTTGGTCAGCACCTAGTAAAAGCGGTAAACTGGAACTATTTCCAGCTTTCAGTTGATTCACAAGTTGAATCACTTGTGCAGGGGTTTCAAAATTATATTTGTAAAAAATAATTCCCCCAACATGGAATTGGCCAATTAATTGTTTTGCGTTTGCATCCATTGTAGTCCCGGAAATTCCAGCAAGAATCATCTGGCCAATTTTATCTTCTAAGCTCATTTTAGAAATGACCTCTGAAATGGATTGATTTCCTTGTTGATTTGGTTTTTCAACTTGTGTTTGTTGATTTGGTTCCTTTTCAATCTGTGTAAAGAGTGAGATATGGTCAACTTTAGGATTTGGCTCTTGCTCTGTTTTTACCGGTAAAACCCATAATAAATCAGTAGTAGCCGTTGAATGATAGACTAGTATCATTTGGTCAACAGTTGAATTTTTATAGTATCGAATAGCATCGGGTTGTCCACCAGTTTTCTCAATTTCATTTAACGAGATTTTTTGTAGTTCCGAATCATACGATCGTATATCATTTACAGTCTGATGGGCATATCCGATTGTAGCATGATGACTTGCGTATTCCTCATATCTGCCTTTAGTAGTTTCCGAAATATGGTCTGATTTTCCCCATTCTTTGTTTACTTCCTTCCATTCTGTTTTACCGGAAACAAAGGGAATATTCGGAACCTTCCTTTCCTTAGATAAGGAAAAAGTTTCTTCTACTAATTTCTCAAGACTTGAAATCTGATCCTTCTTCGAATCCACTATTTTTTTACCGGAAGGATTAGTAATAATTGGGCTCTCTTTAGCTGGCGACTGTTCGCTATGATTTAGTTTGATTGCATAATAAACGCCAATGATTAAGGCTAAAATTATAAGTGGAATCGTAAAAATAAGTAGTTTATTTCGTGATTTCCTATGTCTTTTCATACTCCAATTCCCCTTTCTAACTTTTCATTTTTAGCTTTTATGACGTTTTTTCACACTTTTTCGAGTTCATCTTCCGATTGTTATTGCTATTGTTTAATCTATTAAAGAAAATCTTTAACTTACAAGAGGAGGAAACCATGATCCTTTCATCCTATCTTTAAGTTGTTTAACGGAGCTCGTTAGGAGTCGTTACTTTTTTGTCTCATATATTATTACCATTGTCTTCCCGGATCGTTTGACATATTATTAACGGTCCCCCTAGGGTAAAACACGGAGTAGTGGTCCATTACCGGGTCAGGATTGCTATTTGAAGGCTTAGGAAATACTAACAAAATGTTGTATTCCGAATTTGCAACATAACCAATAATCTCCTCACTGTTACTTTTCGCATCATATGCCGGAGTTCCAAATACTTTCTTTACCATAGAAAGTGATAATTCATTTAATTTTTTATCAAAGGATCTCGCCTCAAAAATCTGTGACCCTTTGTTGAAACCAAATACCAAATTGTATTTTGAAAATACAGCATAATTTCCTTTAGCATTAGGCACCCAATCAACCTTCTCCGGATTTCCTAGTTTTCTCTCTACGTCTTCTATAACAGTAGTTTTAACTGGAAACTCTGAGTTGATGATTTTACCCTGCTTTGCCAATTGCATGATACTTGAAAGAAGTTCTCTCTGAGTATCCACATTAGATGATGAAGCAGAGCTATTGTTACTCGATACTGACGAATTGTTTGTTTTGTCTTGTGTTGTATTGCTTTGTGATGCTTGATTTATATTGCCTTGCTTTGTATTGCTTTGTGATGCTTGATTTATATTGCCTTGCTTTGTATTGCTTTGTGATGCTTGATTTATATTGCCTTGCTTTGTATTGCTTTGTGATGCTTGATTTTGAGATGTTTTTTCCAATGCCAGAGTAGAACTATTGGTATCACTGGTTTCATTTGGGCTAACATCTGAACTGCCAGGTTTAAGGGCGCTTGAACAGCCTACCATAACTGTAAGAGATAAAGCCAATACTGCACATATTGCCGAACTTTTTTTAAATTGTGTAATCATAACAATTCTCCGTTTATTGTATTTACTTGCATATCCTAATGTCCCAGTAGTACTCCTTTTTTCTGAGAATAGTCTAAGCATATTGATTATTGTCTGACCGTATTTTTTGACTTCTTCTGTCTTTAAAGTGCTGATGACAGACGCATCACAAGCCACTTCACAGTCTTGTTTTACCTGATTAAGTGAATACCAGATTAAGGGGTTGAACCAATAGATTGCTTTAACAATCATAAGTAAGGTGTTTACCACTAAATCCTTGTTCTTAATATGAGTTAATTCATGGCTTAACACAAACCCAAACTCTTCCGGGGTTAATTTGTCTATAAGCTCCTCTGGAATAATAATTTTAGGATGGATTATCCCGTAAACTGCAGGCGATTTCGAGTAATTACTATAAATAATTTTTATCCTAGAATTAACTTTAAGCTTTGATCTTTCTGCTTCTAAAATTTCAATTAAGTCTTCTCTTTCACAGACTGAACACTTTTTCAGTTTAGCCCTCATCAAGATATTTACGCATAAAATATATAGTAAAATTGATGAAACACCTATTATCCACAGCACCGCTGCAGTATCATAACTAAAAATAGCACCAATAATTCCTGGATCAGCTAATGCATTACTTTCTTCTATAGACGGTGTATTTTCGGTTGTGGTAGTACTGTTTGGTATTATGTTAGGAACATATTGTTCTGCTATAAAATGAGGATCAAGTTCCTTTTGTTCAATTGGAATAAAGTTCATAAAGCTTATATGACTTTGAATGTCTAATGGCACTATTAGCCTAAGTACAAGCAAAATCCAAATATAATAATGAAGCTTTGCACTTAGCCTTTGTCTAAAAATCGCCTTTACGGCAAGTATCCCCAATGCTAGAATACTACCCATAAGTGACAGTAATAATACTTCTTTAAATACTGCAGATAAAACCATACACCATTACCTGCCTTTTAATCGTTATTTTTTTTATTAAGCAATCTTTCCAGTTCTTCTATTTCCTTCTCGGAAATCTTCTCTTCTTTTATAAAATTGGCGAGCATAAGGTGGATAGAACCATCGTATACCTTTTGAAGAAATGACCTTGTTTCTTCCAGTACACAGTCTCTTTTATCTACCAAAGGATAATACTCATAAAGAGGCATCTCCTTATTTACACCTAAAGCACCTTTCTTTACCAGTCTACTTATTAATGAATGAATTGTTTTCGGACTCCAATTCTTATTAGAACTTACTGCCTCTACTATCTTCGCAGAAGTTAATGGAGATGGTGCTTCTTCCCATAGCACCTTCATTACAATCCACTCTGCATCAGATATATTGCAATCTGTTTTCTTCATCTTTCTCCTCCATCCTACAAGTGTAATCCACAATAAAGACTACACTTGTAGGACGGAGTTGTCAACGTCCTTTTTTTACTCATCATAAAAATTAAACGAACCTTCCAACTTAGCAATTTTATTTTTGCCTTTAACACTACTCAGCACGCACACTTTTAGATTTAAAAGAAGAAACGGTTCAGTTATTCTCCGAAAGATTAAGTGGGGCCAGTTCTGAATATTATCGGTTTAAACGTTGATATATCAAGGGTTGATAGATTTATCGAGCTCTACTCACGTTAATGACCGGATAATAAAAACCCTAGAATCATTGTTAATCAATGGTTCTAGGGTTTTTATTATTTCTGTTTTTTTTGGTAACCATATCCTACCTATTTCAGGAGTTTTGTGAAAAGATTTGAATGAAATCCAGTAGATAGATACTGATATTATTTACACCTATGTGGTATCAAAAAAGCAAAAAACAAGCATGGTTCTGCTCTATCCAATGGGTGGAAAATTTCATTACTTCCATCCCTATTTACAAAAAAAAAGCATCTTTGTTTAGATGATCATAGAATAGATATTAAAATTAAGTAAAATTCTCTTTTTTAATTTCCTTGATAAAAAAATCAAGATTCCTTTTAAAGTAATGATAGTTAATTGCAACTACTATAGATAGAATAAAAATTCCAGTAAATAAAATTGTAGTTCCTATAGAGTAATCATAAATGACAAATAAAATAATTAAAGTTAATAGAGACAACATAAGACTGGTTAATAATGCACGTAAAGCATGAACTTGCCCTAGTCTATAACTGTATATGCGTTGTATTTCTTTCCCTTTCTCATTTCGCATTATTAATTGATCAATTTTATATTCCCCAATAAAGTATTTCTTCCAATTTGTAATTAATACAAAACCAAAATGAATACTAAGTTGATGAATAAGATGACCAATGATGACACCCGATCCTGTCAATAATGCAGTTATACCTACAAATGAGATATCAAATTCTTTGAGTAAATCAGTTACTACTTGTTTTTCATCTATCAGAAAATAAGAAAAAACTATGGTAATATAAACCCAACCCGGAATACCCCATCTAATTAAATGCTTAGCTTCAAAATTCATATATTTTGTCCTCCTATTTAATATTTCGCCGCATAAACAGGATTTCCTTTTTCTTAATTAAACTTTCCAAATTAAGAATGATAGTTAACTGATAACTATCCTACACATTTGCTAATCGCATTTACCCTGTTAAGAGTTTATACTCCTACAAAATCGTTTCCTTTTTATTTTGTCTTTCATCTCCCTTATGAAGGACATTTTTCCTTCGTTTCCGAAGCATTTTGTCTTTCATCCCCCTTATGAAAGACATTTTCCTTCGTTTCCTTTGTATTTTGTCTTTCATCCCCCTTATGAAGGACATTTTTCCTTGGTTTCCTTTGTATTTTGTCTTTCATCTCCCTTATGAAGGACATTTTTCCTTGGTTTCCTTTGTATTTTGTCTTTCATCCCTCTTATGAAGGACATTTTCATTTCGTCTTCGAAGCATTTTGTCTTTCATCTCCCTTATGAAAGACATTTTCCCTTCGTTTCCGAAGTATTTTGTCTTTCATCCCCCTATGAAGGACATTTTTCCTTGGTTTCCTTTGCATTTTGTCTTTCATTTCCCTTATGAAGGACATTTTCCCTTCGTTTTCGAAGCATTTTGTCTTTCATCTCCCTTATGAAGGACATTTTCCCTTCGTTTTCGAAGTATTTTGTCTTTCATCTCCCTTATGAAAGACATTTTTCCTTCGTTTCCGAAGCATTTTGTCTTTCATCTCCCTTATGAAGGACATTTTTCCTTGGTTTCCTTTGCATTTTGTCTTTCATTTCCATTATGAAGGACATTTTCCCTTCGTTTTCGAAGCATTTTGTCTTTCATTCCCCTTATGAAAGACATTTTCCTTCGTTTCCTTTGTATTTTGTCTTTCATCCCCCTTATGAAGGACATTTTCCTTCGTTTCCGAAGCATTTTGTCTTTCATTTCCCTTATGAAAGACATTTTCCCTTGGTTTCCTTTGTATTTTGTCTTTCATCCCCCTTATGAAGGACATTTTTCCTTGGTTTCCTTTACATTTTGTCTTTCATCTCCCTTATGAAAGACATTTTCCCTTCGTTTTCGAAGCATTTTGTCTTTCATCTCCCTTATGAAAGACATTTTTCCTTGGTTTCCTTTGCATTTTGTCTTTCATTTCCATTATGAAGGACATTTTCCCTTCGTTTTCGAAGCATTTTGTCTTTCATCCCCCTTATGAAAGACATTTTTCCTTCGTTTCCGAAGCATTTTGTCTTTCATCCCCCTTATGAAAGACATTTTTCCTTCGTTTCCTTTATATTTTGTCTTTCATCTCCCTTATGAAAGACATTTTTCCTTCGTTTCCGAAGCATTTTGTCTTTCATCCCCCTTATGAAAGACATTTTTCCTTCGTTTCCTTTATATTTTGTCTTTCATCTCCCTTATGAAAGACATTTTCCCTTCGTTTCCGAAGCATTTTGTCTTTCATTTCCCTTATGAAAGACATTTTCATTTCGTTTCTGAAGCATATTGTCTTTCATCCCTTTCATGAAAGACGTTTTCATCCAATAAAATAGCGTGATCCCGCTCATTCTCGAGATCACGCTATACAAGAAATTGTATAAATCAAACAAAATTAATTAGAAAATACTTCTTCTTCCCTTTACGGATAACGGTAAATTCTCCTTCGATACGGTCACTTTCTGCTAATACGTACTCGACATCTGAATTACGTTCCCCATTTATATAAATGGCACCATTTTGAATATCTTCACGTGCTTGGCGTTTGGATGAAACAATTTTTGCCTCCACCAGTAAATCTACAAGATTTAAATTGCTATCCTTAGAAAGCTCAAAGGATGGTACATCTTTAAAGCCTTGTTTAATTTCGGATGCGCTTAAGTTTTTGATATCTCCGCTAAATAGTGCATCAGTAATCTTTAATGCTTGTTCTAGCGCAGCGTCACCGTGAATTAAGCGTGTCATTTCTTCTGCTAATGCTTTTTGAGCCTTACGTAGATGCGGCTCCTCTTCCACTGATTTTGCTAATGCATCGATTTCTTCATGCGATAGGAATGTGAAGTATTTTAAATATTTGACTACATCCGCATCCGCCGTATTAATCCAAAATTGGTAGAATTCGTATGGACTCGTTTTCTCAGCATCTAACCATACAGTACCACTTTCTGTCTTACCGAATTTTGTACCATCTGCTTTCGTTACAAGTGGAATCGTTAAACCGTATGCTTTTGCCCCTTCTTCCTCTACTTTACGAATTAGCTCCAAACCAGTTGTGATATTGCCCCATTGATCGCTTCCGCCAATTTGCAATTTACAATCATGATTTTGGTATAAGTGCAAAAAGTCAATTGCCTGTAAAATCGTATACGTAAACTCTGTAAAGGAGATTCCCGTTTCTAATCTGGATGCAATGGTATCCTTTGCCAGCATGTAGTTTACGCCAATGTATTTCCCGTAATCTCTTAGGAAAGTTACTAAATCCATGGAACCTGCCCAATCATAGTTATTTGTCATGATTGCGGCATTTTCACCATCAAATGTAAAGATTTGTTTCAGCTGTTTCTTAATGCCTTCCACATTTTCCTGAACACTTTCAATAGTAAGCAGTTTTCTTTCTTCTTTTTTACCACTTGGATCCCCGATTAATCCTGTTGCTCCACCAACTAACACAATCGGACGATGCCCTGCCTGTTGAAAACGGCGCAATGTCAAAAAGGGTAGCAAATGTCCAATATGCATACTATCTGCAGTTGGATCAATTCCACAGTATAGAGAAATTTTATTTTCATCTAATGTTTTCTGCAGACCTTCTTCATCCGTTTGCTGATATATTATTCCCCGCCATTGTAAATCTTCTAACAAGTTCATCGTATCATCACTCCTTATAAAAATAAAAAGCCCCTTCGTTATATTAACGAAGGGACGAAATTATCCGTGGTACCACCCAACTTGAGAATAAAGCATTCTCCACTCACAAAATTGTTAACGAAATTCATCCGTTTGCTGCTACTAGCTTTCACAGCAAAAGCTCCAGAATGTAATTCATCCATTCTATATGTATCGGTTCACACCTGCCACCGACTCTCTAAAAACAGGGATAGAAAGACTACTTTATTCCTTCAAGGCCATATATTTGTTATAAAACTTAATACATTTTAAACATACCTCTGACATAATGTCAAATATTTTTTCGAGAAAAATTTGAAATTTTTTGAAATAAAATGAAACCAAATCCGACTTATTAATGAATGTTTTTTTATCCGATTCAGGATGTAACATGGGAATGAAATCTTCCATGAATGAAATCATTTATATAATATATCATCGCGATATATACCATTTTGATGCCTGCAATCATGAAATAAAAGCTCTAAACAAAAAGAGGTAAATTTTCATACGATATCAATCAATTACTATCCGAAAATCCAAATTATGAAAGCATACATAAAACCATTTTATCTAATACATATGAATCAAAAGCATGCGCCGAGACTTTTATATTTAAAAACAAATGAAATAATTAATTATTATAAAAACGTTGATTTTTCTACACTGAAAATTATTAAGTTTATAAGAAGTAAAGCAGAGCCTTCTTGTCCAATAACTTTTAAATTTACTAAATAGTGGATAATAAACTTGCAACCATAGATCATAGTGTTTTGCTTAATATAAATGATGAAATTTAAACTACTATTTATAACCATGGATGTACGGGTGAATTTTGGTTTTACAATGACAAATAAATATGCAAGAAGAAGATAAAATAGGTAAATCTAAGGATATCAATTAAATTACGAAAAATCCGCAATTTCCAGTCCATTCTTATGCTATAATGAATGTGATTTTGGGGGGATATGGATGAAAGAAACGATAAATAAAATGAAAGAGCTTTATGATAAAGTTTTTTCATTTTTTCAAAATGATAAGCTGCAAAAACGAACCCGGATTACTTACGGAGTTTTCTGGAACTTATTGTTGCTTTTTATCATTGTTGCGATCATCGGTCTGTCCTTTGCCGGTGGAATAGGTGCCGGATATTTTGCATCTTTAGTGAAGGATGAACCAATCCGCACCTATGCTGAGATGAAAAAGGATATATATGATGAAAATCAAACTTCAAAGCTATACTTTGCCAATAATGTGTATTTAGGTAAGATGCGTACTGAATTAGAAAGGGAAGAGGTTTCTGTTGGACAGGTTTCGGATTATTTAAAAAACGGACTCATTGCAACGGAAGATGAATATTTTTATGAGCATCACGGGATTGTGCCAAAAGCATTATTTCGCGCTATTTTTCAAGAAATGACCAATTCTTCCACTCAATCTGGCGGAAGTACCTTGACACAACAAGTTATTAAAAATCAAATTTTGACCAATGAAGTTTCCTTTGACCGCAAAGCAAAGGAAGTGTTACTTGCCCTTCGTTTGGAGAAATTTTTTACTAAGGATCAAATATTGGACGCATATTTAAACGATACGTCCTTTGGCCGTAATTCATCAGGACGGAATATCGCAGGTGTACAAACCGCAGCGAAAGGAATTTTCGGTGTAAGTGCGAAGGATTTAAATCTACCGCAATCAGCCTTCATTGCCGGCTTGCCGCAAAGTCCATTTGGTTATACACCGTTTACAAATCAAGGAACATTAAAGAAAAATCTTGAACCTGGAATTAATCGTATGAAAACCGTTTTAAAACGGATGCGGGACAACGGTTATATAAATGATAAAGAATATCAAGATGCACTTCATTACGATATTAAAAAAGATTTTATAACCGCACAAAAAAGTCCAAGTGAAAAATACCCTTGGCTGGTAGATGAAATTGAAAAGCGTTCTCAAGAAATTATCGCATCGATGTTGGCGAAAAAAGATGGCTATTCTGAAGAAGCTTTACAAAAGAACAAAGCATTATACGAAAAATATCAAACACTCGCCAATCGCAATATTCGTCAAAATGGTTATAAGATTCATACTACTGTCGTAAAAGCTATATATGATAAAATGCAAAAAGCCAAGAATGAATTCCAAGGTTATGGTCCTATTCGTACATTAACTTACACGGATCCAAAAACCGGGAAAGAAAAAAAGAGAATTGAACCTGTTCAAATTGGGGCAATGCTGATAGAAAATAAAACCGGCAAAATATTAAGCTTCGTCGGAGGCCGTGATTTCAAGTTGGAGCAATTAAACCATGCTACCCAAGGGAAGCGGCCAAATGGCTCAACAATGAAGCCGCTTTTAGTATATGGACCGTCCCTGGAACTAGGGAAAATATCTCCAGGAAGTATGATTGCTGATACGAAGTTTTCCATACAGGCAGGCGGAAAAGAATGGAGCCCGGAGAACTATACTATCGGGAGAGAATATGGGCTTGTAACTGCAAGACAAGCTTTAGCTAATTCCTATAATATTTCAGCAGCGAAAACCTATTTAAATATTATCAACCAGCGACCTGCAGATTATTTAAAGAAAATGGGCATTACAAGCTTAACCGATGGCGATTATTATAACCCATCATTATCCCTGGGTGGAATTACTAATGGTGTTACAGTTGAGGAAAATGTGAATGCATATGCTACATTCGCTAATGGAGGACAATTTGTCGATGCCTATTTAATCGATCGAATTGTCGATAAGAATGGAAAAACGATTTACCAGCATGAGTCGAAGCCTGTTCCGGTTTTCAGTCCACAAACGTCCTATTTAGCCCTTGATATGATGCGAGATGTCTTAGGCTATGGAACCGCCGCTTCGGTAAGATCAATGCTAAAGTTTTCAGCAGATTGGGCAGGAAAAACAGGAACGACACAGGATTGGAAGGATGCATGGTTTGTAGCGACCAATCCAAATGTCACCTTTGGAACTTGGATTGGTTATGATACACCTAGTGATTTAAGAGCGGCAAATTATCCAAACTATAGCATTCGAAATTTGCAAATCTGGAGTAAATTAATGAATGCTGCATATGATGCTGATCCGAAAATGGTTGCTCCGAAAGATCACTTTACAATGCCTGGTGGTATTGTAAGAAAATCATATTGTGCTATATCCGGAGATCTTCCATCCAAAGCATGCTCGGTTGCCGGCCTTGTTAAATCCGATTTATTTAATGCTAAATATGCTCCTACAAAAGAGGATGATAGCCTAATTGATGGAAAGTATGTGACCATTAATGGCAAAAATTATTTGGCATTGGATTCAACCCCATCGGAGTTTGCCCATACAGGATTTTTATTAAATCCAGATTTTATCAAAAACATTGGAGCCGATAAAGAGAAGGATTTAAGCAAGTTGATTCCAAATAATCCGATTTGGAGTAAAGTGCTTGTTCCAGATGCAAAGATTACAGATGATGGAAAACCTCCATTGCCTGTTAAGGTAACAAAAGTAGGTAACCTAATAAAATGGACGGAATCCCCAAGTCCTGATGTAGTAGGATATCGTGTCTACAGAAAAGATGGCAAGAAGCTGGCAGCTGTCAGAAGTGGTGATAAATTAGTGTATCCATTTAGCAGTTCAGATATATATGTTGTAGCTGTAGATGTTGCAGGCAATGAATCTTCGCATTCCAATGTTGTTCAAATTGATATAGAGCCACCTAATGATGGAAGCAAAGATGATAAAGTGCCGGATGATAAAAAGGAAAATGATGACAATTTAGATATTATTAATGGCTTAAACCATTAATAGGAAGTCAAAAACCCCACACATTAAATGTGTGGGGTTTTTTAGTAAGGATGTCAATATAGATTGTGACTTTTCATTATTAATCTTCCATTGTAGATAAATCCCCAACTGGCAAATCAAGCTCCCACGCCTTTAACACTCGGCGCATAATTTTACCGCTTCTTGTTTTCGGCAGCTTATCACGGAACTCTATTTCTCTTGGAGCGGCATGGGCAGCGAAGCCTTTTTTAACAAATTGACGAATATCCTCTTTTAGTTCCTCTGATTCTTCATATCCATCCATTAATGCTACAAAAGCCTTAATGATTTCACCGCGAACAGGATCCGGCTTGCCAATAACGCCTGCTTCTGCAACAGCTGGATGCTCTAATAATTTGCTTTCCACTTCGAATGGACCTACACGTTCACCTGCTGTCATAATGACATCATCAACACGGCCCTGGAACCAGAAGTAACCTTCTTCATCCATATAAGCGGAATCTCCTGAAACATACCAACCATTCGGGAAGAAATAAGAATCATATTTCGCTTGATTGTTCCAAATAGCATGCATCATAGATGGCCAACCGCGTTTAATTGCAAGATTCCCCATACGATTAGGTGGCAGCACATTTCCTTGGTCGTCCACTATTGCTGCTTCTACACCAGGAATAGGTTTTCCCATGGATCCTGGTTTAATTTCCATACTTGGGTAGTTGCATATTAAATGGGCACCTGTTTCTGTCATCCACCATGTATCATGAATACGGTGGTTGAATACCTTTATTCCCCAGCGGATAACCTCTGGATTAAGTGGTTCACCGACACTTAGAATATGGCGAAGAGAGGAAAGATCATACTTTTTAACTAGCTCATCACCCGCGCCCATTAGCATTCGGAACGAAGTAGGTGCACTGTACCAGACAGTTACGCCAAATTCTTCAATTGTCTTATACCATGCATCAGGGCTGAAGCGTCCTCCGATAATGACATTGGATGTACCTGTCAGCCACGGACCAAACATACCATAAGAGGTTCCTGTTACCCATCCTGGATCGGCAGTACACCAATAAATGTCTTCTTCTTTCAAATCCAGAACCCATTTGGCAGTTTGATACTGTTGAATCATGGCATTATGGACATGAAGCACGCCTTTAGGTTTACCAGTAGAGCCTGATGTATAGTGAAGAATTAGCCCGTCATGTCTGTCAACCCATTCCATTTCCAAGCTTGTAGATGCACCTTCTAAATGTTTTAGAAAGTCTATATATTTTCCATCTTCCTGAACATCTGATCCAACGATAAAGATTGTTTTTAAAGCAGGCAGTTGATCAACTGGAACCCGACTTAATAATTCAGGCGTTGTCACTAATACTTTCGCTTCACTATCCTCCAAACGATCCTTAACGGCGCCTTCCATGAAGGCTTCAAATAAAGGACCTACAATAGCTCCAAGTTTAATAGCCCCAAGTGCTGCAAAATAAAATTCCGGAGATCTTGGCATAAAAATAAAAACGCGATCCCCTTTTTCTACATCACCATATGATTTTAAAACGTTTCCTGCTTTATTTGTAAATTCTTTTAATTCCTTGAATGTGTACTTTTCTTTTCTTGAATCGCTGCGGTAATATAGAGCGACCTTATTTTTGCGGAATGATTCTGCGTGGCGATCTACCGCTTCGTATGCTATATTTACCTTACCCGTTTCAGACCATGAAAAAGACTTTTCAGTTTCCTTCCAATCAAAGGTTTTGTATGCTTCTTCATAGTCTTGAAGATTATAAGATCCTTTAATTGCTGGTAACGCTTCCACTTTCATGATTACAACCCCTTTTCCAAGATAAGAAAGTTTAATATCCAAGGTTATTTCTAACTAAGACATATATTATTCATCATTGCCTTGAACATTTTCGGAAATTATTCACATATTTAGTATAGTATAAAGTTTCAAAAATCTCAATTTTTTTAGGCTTTTACAAGTTTGTAAACATGATATAATATATAAGATTCAATAGGAATGTAAGCGCTTCATTTTATATGGAAGATACATAATCTTTTATATTGCATTAGTCCATTATGTATAATATTAAATAACTATTTATCAGGCGGGTGACTAGATGGAGCACAAAAAAACGTACAATGCTATGGAACTTAAAACTGCACATGGAAATGTAATAATTGAAGGACCCATTACTTCCAAACAACTTGCCGGATTAGAATTCCATAAAGATTTAATAGCTTTTCGCCCCTCTGCACTCCAACACAAGGCATTAATTGAAATAGCAGACTTGCCTGAAGGAAGAATCATTATTGCCAGAGATCAAGAAACGGTTGTAGGCTATGTTACCTTCCTTTACCCGGACCCGTTAGAACGATGGAGCGAAGGGAAAATCAGCAATTTAATAGAATTAGGAGCAATTGAGGTAATACCAAAATATAGAGGGGCATCCGTTGGTAAAAGCTTATTAAAGGTTTCCATGATGGATAGCTTTATGGAAAATTATATAACGATTACAACGGAATATTATTGGCATTGGGATTTAAAAGGAACAGGATTAAATGTTTGGGAATATCGAAAAGTAATGGAAAAAATGATGAGCGCCGGTGGTTTGGAGTGGTTTGCGACAGATGATCCGGAAATTTGCTCCCATCCTGCTAATTGCTTAATGGTGAAGATAGGAAAAAATGTAGACCAGGAATCGGTTCAGCAATTTGATCGCCTAAGATTTAAAAATCGATTTATGTACTAATATTTTTACCCTTTATTTCTTGAAAAATATGCAGCTATTAAGGGAATCGATTATTAAAAATTCCTCTGGCACATTCTACCTTTTACATAAGGAGTTGAATCATGATGATTGTGGAAGAAATTATGAAAACGGATGTTATAACATTATCTCCAAACGATTCTCTAAAATCTGCCATCACCCTAATGCGGGATAAAAAAATTCGCCATATTCCTATAACGAATGAAAGAAATGAATTATTAGGTTTAATAACTGAACGAGATTTTAAAGATATCCCTCACACTTTGTATTTAAATGATGAAGAGGACAAGCGGTTTCGTTTAAGTGACTTTATGAAGACATCTATTATTACCGGCCATCCACTAGATTTTGTAGAGGAGGTTGCTGCCCTTTTTTACGAGCACCGAATCGGTTGTCTACCTATTTTAAGAGATAAAAAACTGGTTGGAATCATAACTAGCACTGATTTGCTCCATACAATGGTGCAATTAACTGGTGCAAACCAGCCTGGTTCACAAATCGAGGTCAAAGTACCGAACCGGAAAGGAATCCTTTACGAGGTTACAGGTATTTTTCGAATGCATAATGTAAATATTCACAGTGTTCTTGTATATCCCGATAAGAAAGATTTAACTTCCAAAATCATTGTTTTCCGAATCGGGACAATGAATCCGATTGCTATTATTGAAAGCTTAAAAGAAAATGGCCACCAAGTTCTATGGCCAAACCTACCGGGAGTTTAACAATGTCTAAAGATGCAGTATTTATTTATTCAGAAGAACTTCTTTCATATCGTTTTTCCAATCAACACCCTTTCAACCAGATACGCATCAAATTAACGTTAGATTTGTTAAGAAAAATGAATGCTATAACAGATGCAGATATAGTTGCTCCAAGAATGGCAACAGATGCAGAGATAGCCTTAAATCATGATCCATCCTATATAAGTGCAGTGAAAAATGCAGGCAGTAATCAACTATCAGCTGAAAGAGCAGAAAGCTTTGGTTTAGGTACAGAGGATACTCCAATATTTCCTAATATGCATGAAGCGAGCGCACTTGCGGTTGGAGGGACTTTAACTGCGGTAGATGAAGTAATGTCGGGTAGATTTTCTCATGCCTTGCATTTAGGTGGCGGGTTGCACCATGGCTTCCGCGGAAAAGCATCTGGATTTTGTGTTTATAACGACTGTTCGGTTGCTCTCAAATATTTGCAAGAAAAATATAATGCAAGAGTACTATACATAGATACAGACGCACATCACGGCGATGGAGTGCAATGGTCCTTCTATGACGATGAAAATATTTGTACTGTTTCCATACATGAAACTGGCCGTTATTTATTTCCCGGAACAGGGAATGTGAACGAATGGGGAACTGGGAAAGGCTACGGATATTCTTTTAATATCCCCTTGGACGCATTTACAGAAGATGAATCTTGGTTGGAATGCTACTCTACTTCGGTTAAAAAAATTGCGGAGTATTTTAAGCCAGATATTATTCTTACCCAAAATGGTGCAGATGCACACTATTATGATCCGCTTACCCATCTATCGGCAACGATGAAAATTTACCGGGAGATTCCAAAGCTTGCCCATGAACTCGCACATCAATATTGCGGAGGGAAATGGATTGCAGTTGGAGGTGGCGGCTACGATATTTGGCGGGTAGTGCCACGAGCTTGGTCTTTATTATGGCATGAAATGACGAATAATGATATTAAGGACTCTACACTTCCAGCATCCTGGCTGGAATATTGGCAGCCAAAGGCGCCATTTTCGTTAGTACCAACTTGGGAAGACCCCATGAATATGTATAAACCAATCCCCAGAAAAAAAGAAATTACAGAGAAAAATAAACAAACGCTGGAGAGAGCGATACATATGATTAAATAAGAAAAACAAGACCTATCAGGTCTTGTTTTATTATAGTGTTATTTAAAAATATCTATTTCATTTAATGGCCAGAAGCGGATTTTCACTTTACCGATGACAGAGCTCTGTCGAATGAAACCAAACATTCGGCTATCCTTACTTATTTCTCTATTATCTCCTAAAACAAAAAAGTATCCTTTTGGAACAGTCTTTGAATTCGTTGGCGAATCTTGTAGCGAGAAGTCACCTGTTAGCTTTTGCATCGGCGGCAATGCCTTTTTATATTGATTTAAATATGGTTCGTCATATGCTTTTCCATTAATGTATAATATATCATTTTTCATTTCAACCGTATCACCCGGAAGCCCAATGACACGTTTCACATAATCTTCATTTGCATCAGGTGCATGGAATACAATTTCATCGAATCGCTTGATCTTGCTTAACTTACTTACAATAATCCGGTTTCCATCCTGCAGATTAGGCATCATCGACTGCCCTACTACAATAGATGGAACAAATATAAAATATCTGCAAACAAATACAATTATTGCAGCAAATACGATAGATTTAATCCATGAAAATATTTCCTTTTTTTTGTTTTTCTCCATATTTATTTACCGTCCTTTTAGAATTCATCCATGTATAAAGAAATTTGTTTGATAGTAACTAAATATACGATATGTATACTCATATAATTACAGGTTAACAGAAATAAGCCTGTGTATCAAATGGTAAAAAAATATGGCTGTTTCATGTATAGTTACAAATCCCTATAATAACCTTAGTTTCGAAACGTCTTTTTATTTGAATGTTAGCATAATCAATACGAAGAAAGTTGTAATGGTTTTCGATCTGTTAAATAAAATACGAAACTTAAGAACAGAGCCAGTAAGAAAAAAAGGGTAACCATCGTATGTCTATACTAATGGGAACCCCTAGAAAAACTATTCTGTAGTGGAGCTGCGATGCTCAATTCTATGCGGCAGAATAACAATATTTTCTGTTACCTTTTCCTTATTCATATATTTTGTTAAAAGCCTCATTGCTACGGCGCCAATATCATATAAAGGCTGTACAACGGACGTCAGCTGTGGGCGAACCATAAGGGCAAGTCGGGTATTGTCAGAAGTAATCACTTCCAATTGTTCTGGAATGACAACTCCATCATCCTGTGCTCCATGGACAACCCCAAGTGCCATTTCATCATTTCCAGCAAAGATGGCAGTTGGCTTTACAGTTTGTTCACGTAACTTTTCCCATGCCTCAATACCGGAGTCATAAGTATAATCTCCTTCCAATACAAGCTCTTCATTAAATGGAATTCCCGCTTTTTGAAGCGCTTCTTTATAGCCTTCAAGCTTTAATTCCCTATTGATTGGATCATGAAGCGGTCCGATTAGGATGGCGATTTGTTTATGTCCCTTTTCGATGAACTCGCTTATTGCATCATAAGCTGCTTGCTTATAGTCAATATTAACCGAAGGAATTTTGTTAAAAGGCTCGATGGAACCAGCCAAAACAATTGGGACAGGGGAACGTTTAAATTCCTGAACATGTTCCTCCGTGATATTACCACCCATAAAAACAATACCATCCACTTGTTTTCCAAGCATCGTATTCAGTAAGTGTAGTTCTTTTTCCTTATTTTGGTCAGAATTGCTAAGAATTATATTATATTTATACATGGTTGCAATATCTTCAATACCGCGGGCTAATTCAGCAAAGAAAATATTCGATATATCCGGAATAATAACTCCTACTGTTGTTGTTTTCTTGCTTGCAAGCCCTCTTGCCACAGCATTCGGACGATAGCCCAGTCTCTCTATTACCTCTAAAACCTTTTTCCTAGTTGCTGGTTTTACATTTGGATTGCCATTCACTACCCTAGAAACAGTTGCCATAGATACATTTGCTTCTCTAGCAACATCGTATATGGTAATATTCATTTCACTCACTCCATTTTACAAACTCTATGTAATATTATTTAGTATTTTCTATTCTGCTTTATTTTACAAGGATCTTTTCGTAAACTTTGTTGCTTTTTATACGAATCTTTAATATGAAACGGATGTTAATAGTAGGCTTTAGAAGATTTCGCGAAAAAATACCTGATTTCTGTATCCCATAAGGAATATGGAAGCTATTCGAAACTCCTTTACAAATTAATCCTTAGAATAATCATACGATACATAGTATATTCCTGCAACGAAATCCACCATTTTGAAAGGCTCTTTTCTTAAGCTTTGTTCCTTTTTTAGACGAAAATCTCAATAAAGCCATGATCTTATTTTATGAATGAATTACTTTCTTAAGAAAATATACCCCGAACTAAAGCTATAAAGGGCTTGTAGCAATATTCAAGAAAACAACAATCTAAACTAAAACAGTATTTGACATGAATCTATTACTATTTTCTATATTATTTTGGATTCGATTCATCAAAAAAAAGAAAAACCCTCTAGTATGGAGGGCTAGACTCTTGCTGGCTGTGATGCCATTATTTCTTTGTAGAAGGAATCAAACTGTGCCAAATCCATTTGCTGGGCAGCATCAGATAATGCAACTGCAGGATCTGGATGCACTTCTGCCATAACTCCATCGGCACCAATAGCAAGTGCAGCTTTGGCTGCCGGTAGTAGCAAATCTCTTCTTCCTGTAGAGTGTGTAACATCAACAAATACAGGAAGATGTGTTTCCTGTTTTAAAATTGGTACTGCCGTAATATCTAATGTATTTCTTGTTGCTCTTTCATAAGTACGGATGCCACGTTCACAAAGGATAATCTGACCATTTCCCTGTGACATAATATATTCTGCGGCATTAATGAATTCATCGATAGTTGCCGCAAGTCCTCTTTTCAATAACACTGGTTTATTAATCGATCCTGCAGCCTTAAGTAATTCGAAGTTTTGCATATTTCGTGCACCGATTTGAATAACATCAATATAATCGACTGCCTTCTCAATATCAGCAGGAGTGACGATTTCACTTATGACTGCCAAGTCAAATTCATCTGCAATTTGCTTTAATATTTTTAGACCTTCCAGTCCTAACCCTTGAAAATCATATGGGGAAGTTCTCGGTTTATAAGCTCCACCTCTTAATAGCTTTAGCCCTTTTGCTTTGACAGCTTTCGCTACCTCTGCAACTTGTTCATAAGACTCTACCGCACAAGGACCGAAAACAAAATGCGCTTTTCCATCACCGATGGATTCTCCTTTTAAAGTTACGATTGTATTTTCAGGCTGCTTCTTACGTGAAACTAGCAATGCTTTTTGATGATTTTCTTGCTGCAAATCTAAGGCAGCCTTAAAGATTTCTTTAAAAATATGCTCGATTGTTGCAGTATCAAACGGCCCGTCATTATATTCTTTGATAATATTTAGCATTTTTCGTTCGCGGACTGGATCATAGCGA
Source organism: Bacillus sp. FJAT-49736 (assembly GCF_018343615.1). Taxonomy (GTDB): domain Bacteria; phylum Bacillota; class Bacilli; order Bacillales; family Bacillaceae_C; genus Margalitia. The sequence goes on from NZ_JAGYPI010000001.1 coordinate 2,149,669, forward strand.
TTTACGCCTTGAGTTTCTTTAACTCGTCCAATTTCTTGGACCAAGCGTCCTCTCTCGTTGATTAATGCTAATAATTTCAAATTTATATCTTCCACTTGCTTACGTAAATCATTAAGCTCTTGATTCCCCATTTCCAACATCCTTTCTATACACTCATTAAGCAAATTTACAAACGGAAGTCAGGACGGACTCCAATTTTGTTTAAAAATTTTTATCCATGTGTTACATTTTAAATAGAAAATTAATTAATTCATCTTATATATTAGGAATCATTATAATCCATTGAAATAAAAATGTCACTAAAAATATCTTTAATAATTAAACGCTTTTAAGTATTAAAGTATTTTATGAATATCAAAATAAGAAGGTGTATCATTTTGCAAGAAAAAAACAAAATATTTGCCTTAGACATTGGTACACGTTCAGTGGTCGGTATTATTTTAGAAGAGGAAAATAAACATTTCCATGTCGCGGATATATTTGTAAAAGAACATACAGAAAGAGCTATGCTAGATGGGCAGATTCATGATGTTGTTTCTGTTTCTAAGATAATTCGGGACGTAAAAGAAGAAATGGAAAAAAATCATGGACCACTAACGAAGGTTTGTGTTGCCGCTGCAGGTCGTGCCTTAAAAACAGAAAAGGCAAAGGTATCCATATCAATCAAGGGCAAGCCCATGATCACAAAAGAAGATATATTGCATCTTGAATTAAGTGCTGTTCAAAAGGCTCAGAGCATAGCAGCTGAGAAAAACTCCTCCACAGAAAGCAGAAATTACTACTGTGTTGGTTATTCCGTCTTCCAATATCAACTGGATGGGGATGAAATTGGAAGCTTAATTGACCAGCAAGGGGATGAAGCTTCTGTAGAAATTATTGCTACCTTTTTGCCAAGAGTTGTTGTAGAATCATTGATTTCTGCACTAAATCGTGCGGATTTAGAAATGGACGCATTAACTCTTGAACCAATTGCTGCAATAAATGTACTTATACCAGCATCGATGAGAAGATTAAATGTTGCACTTGTAGATATCGGGGCGGGGACATCTGATATAGCGTTAACAGAGCTTGGAACGGTTACAGCCTATGGCATGGTTCCTGTAGCTGGTGATGAAATTACAGAAGCCATTAGTGATCAGCTGCTCCTTGATTTTCCGCTTGCTGAGAAGGCAAAAAGAGACCTGTTAAATAATGAATCGATAGTAGTGGAAGACATCTTAGGTTTTCAATCGGAATGGACCCATGATAATGTTGTAGAGCAAATCGATTACGCAGTTGACCGCCTAGCGAATGCAATATCCAATGAAATAAAACAGTTGAATAATGGCAAATCTCCAAAAGCGGTCATGCTTGTTGGAGGCGGAAGCTTAACACCTAATTTGCCTAGGAAAATTGCTACTTGCCTTGACCTTCCTGAAAATCGCGTAGCTATCCGTGATTCCAGTGCCATCCAAGGACTTATTCTATCTGAACAGATTCCTAAAGGACCAGAATTTATCACACCAATTGGAATAGCTATTGCTGCAAAGCAAACACCGGTTCATTATGTAACCGTCTATGTAAACGACCAGCCGGTTCGTTTGTTTGAAGTGAAGCAGCTTACAGTTGGTGATTGCCTTTTAGCATCAGGTACGAAAGTGAGCTCACTTCACGGTAAGCCTGGTATGGCTATTATGATTCAAATGAATGGCCAGCAAATTACCATTCCAGGTGAACATGGGCAGCCTCCAATTATTAAAAAGAATGGAGAAAATTGCAGTCTGGATGAACCGGTTCAAAACGGTGATCAAATTATTGCCCTTAAAGGTATGGATGGGCGATCACCAGAAGTAAGGATTAGTCAATTTTTAGATGATATCCCTGCAAAAACCGTTTATATTAATGAGAAAAAATATGAAATTGCAACCATTATTAAAAGAAATGGAAATAATGTTACTTCAGAAGAAGTGGTTGCAGACCGGGATATACTGGAGGTGCAACTTCCAGATACAATTGAGGCGTTATTAAAGTCTACTAAGCACAATCATTTAATTGCGGATTTGGAACCGTTTAGAATCCGCTTAAATGGCAAGGAAACTTTTTTGCTTGCTTTTTCAAGCAAATTATTTTTAAACAATAAGCCTGCTAAACTTTCACATCCATTTCAAAATAATGATCATATTCAAGTGATAAAAAGCTCGTTAAATACGGTTAGACAATTGGCAGAAATAAAAAATATACCTTTGTATAATCTAATTCATGTCTTCTTCAATGGTGAGATGATAACAATGAAGAAATCAAAAACAGAATGGTATCGAAATGACGTTAAACTAAAGGAAGACGACATTATCTCGCACGGTGATATCATTGAAATGAAAACCATTGAAATGGAACCTTTTATCTTCCAGGATATTTTTCGTCATGTAGAAATCGATATTCCAAAGGAAAGCTCCGGAAAATTCCATCTATTAAAAAACGGTGAAGAAACTACCTTTTACGAAATAGTTAATGATGGTGATAAATTAGAAATCTTATGGGACCCCGTTTTACGTTAACAGTAAAAAACAAGCAGTGGTTGTTGTACCACTGCTTGTTTTTTATATAACATTATTTCGATGCTTTCTCTGCAAGATGCTTTGTCTTTTCTTTTACTGTCTCTGCGATATTCGTTCCTTTATCTATTGTCATATCACGTAATTGAGATGATTTTTCTTTTGTTAATGCAATAAATTCAGTACCTTTTTCGGAAGCAATCGTCTTTAGCTGATTGCTTTTATTTTTCAAAGAATCAAATTGTCCGGATAACCCACCACGGATTTCTTTTCCAGACTTCGGAGTTAACAATAACGCTGTTGCTGCTCCAAATACACCACCAACTATGGCACCTATAAGAAATGTCTTCGCATCTATTTTTTCATGCATTTCGCTTCTATTCATTTCTGTGTTTTCCATTATAGATTCCTCCTATTTACTTCTTACTCTCTTTACCTCTCTTAATTCCATATCTCCTTGATCCTCAAAGGTCTTCGTTTCATAATTTCTTTCTCTTTTTTCCATCCATTTGTCACGTAGCTCTTTAATAACCGTCCCCCATTGGATAACCTGTGCAATTTTATCCTGGTTATTAACTACTTGAGTGGAGAGACTGGATGACACCTTACGAATGGATCCGTTAAATTCCTTAATAGTTGTACCTACATCTTGAACAGCATAAACAACGCTGTTCAGCTTTTCGGATTTTTGTTGAATATCCTCTGCTAATTCATTTGTCTTATGTAATAGTGATGTTGTTTCTGTCGTAATACCTTGTAATTGTCCTTCCAAATTCTCCATTGTCTTTGATACACTGTCCATAGTTATTTTCATTGATTTCAAGGTTTTTGAAATACTGATGACAAGGATTAAAAATGCCACCGCAATTAATGCTACGCTTAAATAAAGAATAATAATCATATGCAAACCTCCAATTAAATAAACATTTCCCCAATTATGGACAACCTAAACGTATTTATGTATTCATTCTTCATTTTCATTTATCAATGTCCTAAATCGAGATTTCACTTCTACTATTTTCTCATAATCGAGTTGTTTCGCCAAATATTAAATTATTTAGACTTTTTCATACCACAACTTCTATCAATTTAGGTTACAATATAGTTGTACGTAAATTATTTTTGGAGGAATTCAACATGAAAGATCCACGAATTGAAAAACTGGCACATAATTTAATTAACTACTCCGTTCAATTAAAGCCCGGTGAAAAAGTACTAATTGAAAACTTTGGACTACAGCGGGAGTTAGTAGTTGCCCTTGTAAAAGAAGCGTATGCAGCAGGCGGATATCCGTTTGTTTCCTTAAAAGATCAACAGGTAGACCGTGCACTTCTAATGGGTGCTGTCCAAGAGCAATTCGATATGAAAGCAGACTTTGAAGCAAACGTGATGAAAAATATGGATGCCTACATTGGTCTACGTTCAGGAGATAACATTAACGAACATGCAGATGTTCCAGATGAAAAAATGAAAATCGAAGGAAATACCGTTGGCAAAAAGGTACACAGAGAAATTCGTGTACCGAAAACAAAATGGGTAGTACTTCGTTATCCAAACTCTTCTATGGCTCAGCTTGCAAAAATGAGCACGGAAGCGTTTGAAAACTTTTATTTTGATGTATGTAACTTGGATTACAGCAAAATGGATAAAGCGATGGATTCATTAGTAGAACTAATGAATAGGACAGATAAAGTAAGACTAGTGAGCCCTGGAACGGATTTGACTTTTTCTATTAAAGATATACCGGCAATTAAATGTGCAGGCCGTTTAAATATACCAGATGGAGAGGTATATACAGCACCTGTAAGAGATTCTGTAAACGGAACACTTACATATAATACACCATCCCCTTATCAAGGCTTTACTTTTGAAAATGTAAAACTTACCTTTAAGGATGGAAAAATTGTCGAAGCTACTGCAAATGATACAGAAAGAATTAATAAAATCTTCGATACGGATGAAGGAGCAAGATATGTAGGTGAGTTTGCTATAGGAGTAAATCCGTACATACTTCATCCAATGCAGGATATATTATTTGATGAAAAAATCGCCGGAAGCATTCACTTTACTCCTGGCCAATGCTATGATGTAGCTCCAAACGGGAATAACTCTAATATCCATTGGGATATGGTATTAATTCAACGACCAGAATATGGCGGCGGAGAAATTTATTTTGATGATGTTCTAATTCGCAAGGATGGTATATTTGTATTACCTGAATTAGAATGCCTAAATCCTGAGAGTTTAAAGTAACAATAAAAAAGGCTGCATTTGCAGCCTTTTTATTTTATTTTGCTTGAAGCATATTTTCATATGCCTTTTGAAACTTTTGAATATCTCCAGCACCCATAAACAAAAATACGCTATTATCAAGTTGTAATAATGGAGATGTATCTTCTTCTGAAAGGATTTTGGATCCTTCAATCTTTTCTTGTAAGTCTTTAATCGTTAATTTCCCATGATTTTCTCTAGCGGAACCAAAGATTTCACATAAGAAAACATCATCTGCCATACTAAGGCTTTCAGCAAATTCATTTAAAAATGTCTGTGTTCTCGTAAAGGTATGCGGTTGAAAAACAGCAACAATATTACGATCAGGAAATTTTTGTCGTGCAGCGTCAATGGTCGCTTTAATCTCAGTTGGATGATGTGCATAATCATCAATAACGATTTGGGATCCAATCTGTTTTTCCGTAAAGCGCCTCTTTACTCCCTGAAATGATTTGATATGCTCCTGAATAGCTTCTGTTTCAAACCCTTCATAATGACATAAGGCAATAATAGATAATGCATTAAGTACATTATGATCACCAAATGTCGGTATCTCAAAGGATGCATAGAAATTATTGCGGACAAACACATCGAATTTGGTTCCGGTCGTTTCTTTTATAATGTTTGTTGCTTGGAAATCGTTTTCTTCCTCAAATCCATAAAAAAGAACCGGTACTTTTGCTTGAATTTTTTGCAATTGTTCGTCGTCCCCATAAGCAAAAATTCCTTCTTTCACTTGTAATGCCAGCTCTTGAAATGCAGAGAATACATCGTCAATATTAGCAAAGTAATCCGGATGATCAAAATCAATATTCGTCATTATAGCATAATCTGGAAAATAGGAAAGAAAATGCCTTCTATATTCACATGCTTCGAACACGAAGTACTCAGCATTTTTCACACCACTTCCAGTACCATCTCCTATGAGATAGGAGGTTGGTCTTACATTTTTCATTACATGTGCTAACAATCCAGTTGTACCAGTTTTTCCGTGTGCTCCAGTAACAGCTACACTTGTGAATTGTTGCATAAAGTCACCTAGAAATTTATGGTAACGAATAACTGGAATCCCTTTATTTAATGCTTCTTCAATTTCTTCATGTGTATCAGGAAAAGCATTTCCTGCTATTACCGTCAAACCAGGCTGAATATTTTCACGCTGGAAGGGCAATATTTTTATACCTGAATCTTCCAAGGCTTTCTGGGTAAAAAAATACTTTTCATAATCTGATCCTTGCACCTCATAACCCATATCATGCAGTATTTGTGCCAAAGAACTCATTCCGGAACCCTTAATGCCTACGAAATGGTATACAGTCATAATAGAACCTCCAACAATGTCTATATGTATGCATTATATGACAAAGACTATTTTTTGCTAAGAAAAAACCTGCAATTTTACATTAGTATGTATAGCAATAAATTGCCGAATAATTTCGTTTCATGTCTTCGCCATATTATCTATACGAAAAACATACTTAATTATTATAGCACTTTTTATAATTGGTGACTATGGTATCTTCGGAGGAGTTATTTGTACAGATAGCATTCCCTTTTTTAGGGATTTTTATCTTAAGAATACGAATGCAATGCAAACTTATATGCTAATTTAAAAAAAGATCGGGGCACTGAATATAACGCCCCGACTAGCATTCTTTTTAAACCTCCGACGTTCCGGAAAGAATTTCATATTCCTCTTTTGAAATCAAAATATCCCTAGGTTTGCTACCCTTCGCCTCCGAGATAATCCCTTGCTGTTCCATCATTTCAATCAAGCGCGCCGCCCGATTATAGCCAATCCTAAAGTTTCTTTGAATAAGGGAAGTAGAGGCAGCTCCTTGTTCCATAACAAACTCACATACATCTTGAAAAATTTCATCCTCTTCATCTTGGATGATCGCTTTTTTCAACAATTCCTCTTGTTCAAACAAGTAATCAGGCTTTCTCTCGGCACGTACGTGGGCAACTACGTTATCAATTTCTTCATCCGATACATATGTGCCTTGTAATCGTACAGGCTTAGATGATCCATTTTCTAAGAAGAGCATATCTCCCCGTCCTAATAATCTTTCAGCTCCACTAATATCGATAATTGTTCTCGAGTCTACTTGCGAGGAGACAGAGAACGCAATTCTCGTTGGAACATTTGCTTTAATGAGCCCAGTAATGACATCAACGGATGGCCGCTGTGTTGCAATAATTAAGTGAATTCCACAAGCTCTTGCCTTTTGGGCAATCCGGCATATTGCTTCCTCTACATCAGTTGGTGCCATCATCATTAAATCTGCAAGCTCATCTATGACAATCACAATAAATGGCAGCTTTTGATTAAATTGCCTACTTTGTTCTGCGAGTTCATTGTATCGCTGAATTTCTCGGACACCAGTATGAGCAAATAGTTCATATCTTCTTTCCATTTCCTCCACTGCCCATTTCAATGCTGCCGTAGCTGCTTTTACGTCGGTTATTACAGGGCTGACTAAATGTGGAATGTAATTATAGGGTGCGAGTTCCACCATTTTTGGGTCAATCATCAATAGCTTTAGTTCATCCGGAGTTGATTTATATAATAAGCTTACCAATATCGAATTAATACAAACACTTTTACCAGATCCTGTGGCACCGGCAATTAATCCATGCGGCATTTTCCTTAAGTCCGTAATAACCGGTTTCCCGGAAATATCCAGTCCTAAAGCAGCAGTCAACGGTGAATCACTGTTTTGAAATATTTCGCTGGAAATAATTTCGCTAATATAGACTGGCCTGCTATCAGCATTAGGGAGTTCAATTCCGATGGTATGCTTGCCTGGAATTGGTGCCTCAATACGAATATCTTTTGCAGCTAGGCTCAGCTTAATATCATCACTTAAATTAGTTATTTTATTAACCTTTACACCTGGCTCAGGCTGGACCTCAAATCTTGTTACGGATGGACCTTGACTTACATTTACGACCTTAGCACGAACATTAAAGCTCATTAAAGTTTCATCTAGTAGCTCACTTTGCCTTAATACCCATTGCGTATCTAATTCATGTAAAACAGGAGGATTTAATAATGTTGGGGACGGAAAAACATAGTCCTCTAATACATATTCCTCTGTTGCTTCCATGCTTGCTGCTGATTCAGATTTTGAAATCAGAAGTTCCTCTGGCAATTGTTTATGAGCTAATTTTTCTCGATCTTTTTTGAGCATTATCACATTGAATGGTATATGAGAGCGGACAGATGAATCACCACTTTTTCCTAATTCTTCCTCAGATTCCGTCTCCGGTTCCACTTCGTTCATTTCATATGATGGAAACGATTCATTTTCCATATTTTCCGCTGATTTACTATGAAACAATTCGGATTGCTCATCTTCTATTAGTTCATCCAATGATGTATCATTAATCTTTGGGATTTGCTCTTGCTCGACTTTCTCTCCCATGAATTTATAATCTCTCACTAGGGTCTGCTCATATTCTGTTTCCACTTCCATGGATTTATCATCAATTACTATGGATTGCTCACATGCTTCTTCCTCTTCCATAATTTCATCAGCAATCATTGTTGACTGCTCTTGTTCCACACTCTTCATGAATTGATTCTCTTTCACCGGGGATTGCTCACATGCTGTTTCCTCATCCATAGTTTCATCAGCAATCATTGTTGACTTTTTTTCTTGTTCCACGCTCTCCTTGTATTCATTCTCATTCACTGAGGATTGTTCACGTGCTGTTTCTTCATCCATAGTTTCATCAGCAATCATTATTGACTGCTCTTGTTCTATGCTCTCCATGAATTCATTCTCTTTCACTGAGGATTGCTCACATGCTTCTTCCTCTTCCATAATTTCATCACCAATTATGCGGGGTTGCTCTTGTTCATCTTCCTCGTCCATAGATTTATGATACATCTTTGCGGATTGTTCATATTCTACTTCTTTATCTTTTGGTTCATTATAAAAGTATTGAGAATGCCGCTCCAGTTCATTCGAAATCGAATGAATTATTGCCGGTTCCAATTCCTGTACTGATTCTACAATTTCATCGTTTTTAAAATCGGTTTGATGACTTTTGGAAAGCTTTGAGTCTCTTCCTACGTTTTCACCTAGAATATTGTCCTTTAAGCCATTTACAAAATCATTTGTTTTAATTCTTTTCGGTGGCTTATTAAAACCATAAACCGGTGAAGGAATTTCTGTAGGGCGAAACGGTTGTTTTATTTTTGGTTCAATTTTCACATGATTTCTCTCATGTGGAACTCGGGGAGCTGATTTTTCAGAAGGACGACTGACCTTACTCTGTGATTGTTTCTCTTTTACTGCATAATTGGGTTTAATCTTCGGCTCATGTGAATTTGTTTGCGTTATATTATTTTTTTCTTCCAAATGTAATGGAAAGCGAAAATTTCCTTTTGGATATTGATATGTAACTTTAGTTTCCATTTGTCCAGCTTGTTCATTTTGCTTTGATTTAATATTATTTTCAGATTCCTCATAATCAGCCTCTTCATGAGAACCAAATAATTTCATTATGTTTTTAAACCAACTCATCTTATCACTCTTTCTATTGTTCAACCTTTCCCATATAAATTAAAAAATGGCATAAGGTATCTCTACTATTCATTATACAGGGATATAGCGAAATTTCGAGGTATTTTCTTTTGGAGTAAAAAAATAAGAAAATAAGCCGCCTATTATAACAATATTTAGCAGAATAAATCGATTTTTGTATGGAAAATTAATAAGGATTAACGAAAAAAAGGAGGTTTTTATGTTGAAATTCGTTAAAACAGTTATATCTATTGGTATTGCATCAAGCTTATTATTAGGATGTACCAACAATAACAACGGAAAAAGCAATGTAAGTCCTGTACGTTATAATCCAAATACAAACACGGATAATAACAACAATATGGACCGTGTAAGCTATAACGACAATTTAGGTCCTGGAGCCAACGTTAACTACCGTAATCGTACAGACAATCTTGGCACAGATGTCAGCTATAACCGATATAACAATAGAGGCAACTATAGGATTGCCAAAGAAGCTGCCGACCGAGTAGCAAATTTAAAAGAGGTCGATAGAGCAAATGTATTGGTGACAGGAAACAATGCATATGTTGCGGTATTGTTGGACGATCGTTCCAGAAATGAATTACCAAGAACATTTAAAAATAAAATTTCAAATGAAGTAAGAAAAGCAGACAATTCGATTGATAATGTATATGTAACAACGAACCCTGATTTTTATGATCGTGTGACTGATTATGGAAGAGAACTGCAAAGTGGACATCCAGTTAGAGGATTATACGATCAAATTAGCGGTACCATTAAAAGGGTATTCCCAAATAACAGGTAAGAAAATAATTGCGAATTAAACATGAAGCAAAGCAAAGGGTCAGCTAATCACTGACCTTTTGTTATTTATTTCTACGATTTTTCGCCATAATAAAAATAGGCTCCAGCTCTCCATCTTCATACATGAAGGATAAAGCTGTAATTGGAACATGACCGTTTGTAAAGAAACTCATTGTCATTTGAGCTAAAATATCATAGCCTGTTTCATTTTGAATATCACATATGATTAATACATCCTGATGAGGGACAGCAATAGCCATCTCACCTTTTATTTTTTCTGAGGTTTCCTTTAAAAACCGATCATTTAATATCCTGCTTGCATCATAACCATCATTTGTATTCAAAAAATAAAAATCATTTCCTGCTACTGTATCTTTTTTCATTTCCGTTGATAGGGAACGAAGATTAAACCTTGCGATTTCACGGATTTTATCCTGATCCCATCCTTCTTTTTGCAATAACTCTTCATCCACTAATCGATAAGTATTTCCCAAATCTAGAGCATAGTAAATTCGAGTTTCTGCTGTATGCTCATCCGTAATAAAATTATTTCCATCGGACGATTGTTGTGGAAATGAGGTAGAGCGTATGACTGGAAAGATTTTTTTTTCGTTTCCTGCCATTCTTTGGTCTTTTCCCATGACACCTAATGCTTCCTCGACATAATATACTACTTCATTAATTGCTTTTTCTTGTTGTTCATGCCATTTTGAGACAGCACTGGCTAAGGATACAGTAATTCCTTTTCCTGTTTCCTTATTTTCAATCCGAATAGTTTCTTTTTCACGATCATACTGAATACTGCGATTTTCTTGTTGCAGCCTTGTTTCCAGCTCTCTTTTCATTTTTTTTGTATCCATTTTCACCTTTTATCATCCTCTTTGCTAAGAAATTCATTAGCCTTATATTACAGGAAAAAACCTCTATCATAAAGACAGAGGATTTTTCTTTTATTGTTCCAGTCCATTAATGAAGTTTTCAATCTCTTCTTTTGTTTTACGATCCTTGCTTACAAATCGGCCAATTTCCTTTCCATCTTTACAAGCAATAAAGCTCGGGATGCCAAAAATGCTTAATTCCCCGCAGAGATCAATAAATTGATCACGATCCACATAAATAAAAGTAAAATCAGGATATTCCTGTTCAATTTCTGGAAGAACAGGTTCTATAAAGCGGCAGTCCGGGCACCAATCCGCTGAAAACAAAAAGATGTGTTTTCCTTCTTTTATTAACTTATGGTATTGCTCCGCAGATGTTAATTTTTCCATAGTGATCCTCCATTACTTCTATTTTTTATAGCTCGCTGAATTAACTATTGTCATCATCCGTTCGGCATCATCAGCAATATTGTCCATGCTGGTTTCCGTTGTCATCTTAATACCACCGATTCCCGCTGTCACTTCATAAAGATTCTTTTTTACCTTGGAGATAAGCAAATAACCAAATTTCTTCTTTGTGGTAAACTGTTTATCCACTGCAAGTCCTTTATTTGGCTTGGAGATTTCGTATATTTCATGGCTTTTTTTATCTTCTTTTTGATTGTAAAATAAAATATAACTTTGTTTACCCCTGTTAATAATAATATTATTTGGGGATTTCTTATTAACATGCATTCCAAATGGCAGATAAAATTTTATCTGTTTTGCGGATTCTTTTGCCGTTTTTGGTTGGCTGGAAAAGACTTCGCTTACATTTTTAATTGCAACCTTTTTTTGTTCCTTTATGGTGGTACTGCAGCCGGATATTAGGCATGCCATTAATAATAAAATTAATCCCACTATTAATTTACGCAAAATAATATTTTCCCCCTATGCACTTGGGTCTTCCATACTATTTTAGCTTTTTCAGACAAATCTTGACAAGTATAGAATTTTTCTGCTCAATGCTTTAAGTCTTGAAACTGATATTGACCTATTAATAATTTCATGACATGAACAAACATTTCCTCTCGAGTCACAAGTCCATTCGTAAAAATTCCTACTGCACCTTCTTTTTTGCGAACGTTTTGCTTATGAGCGTAGTCATCCATTACTGGTCCTAGCTCGTTACCAGTTCTCAGGCGTGCAGAAATTTCTTCAGGCAATATGAACCTTGCTCCTCCCGCAATAATAGGGTTACTTCCTTTTACAATTAGCGCTCCCCAATTACATATGCTTAAGCCATATTTCGTTTCTGTTACTCCACCTTCAAGACCAATAGCTATATCCATTTTCGGGTCCATTAAACAATTTTCAGCTCTTTGAATTGCCCCTTTGATTGTTTCTTCATCTGAAAAAGGCTGTGCACTTACTCCTGAAGGAACATCCATGGGTTGTAAGTTTATATCAACCTTGATCTCCTTAAAAGCAAGCTTAACTGCATTTATTTTTGCCGGGTTTTCCGAACCAATTGCAACGAACATTAGAATCTCTCCTTACAACACCTTATGTTTAGTCAAGCGCGATATAATGATTAACATAGGCAATTTTTATATAAACAGTTTTTTCTCGTATATTGTTATAAATCCTCATCAAGGCGTGGTTTCGTAGCATCATTATTTATAGGATTACAGAATCTTATCCTAATATGGAATGGTATAAGATTTTGTTAACAAAAAAAGCAAATATGAAATGAACCTTAAACAAAAGAGAGGAGCAATAAGCTCCTCCACTTCTCCATTATTTAGCTCGAATTGCATCAACTGTTGATTGATCACAGGCTTTTACAAGCTTCACAAGCAGAGCCTTAGCGGCTGCGTAATCATCCACATGGATGATAGAAGCATGTGTATGGATATAACGGGAACAAATTCCCACAACCGCACTTGGTACCCCATCGTTAGAAGTATGGACACGGCCTGCATCCGTACCACCTTGGGAAACAAAATATTGATAAGGAATATTATTGCTTTCCGCTGTATCAAGAACAAATTCACGCATTCCCTTATGTGTTACCATGGAACGGTCGAAAATACGTAATAATGTTCCTTTTCCAAGCTGACCAAACTCATTCTTATCTCCAGATATATCATTTGCAGGACTAGCATCTAGTGCAAAGAAAATATCCGGTTTAATCATATTTGCTGCTGCTTGCGCACCGCGGAGACCTACTTCCTCTTGTACATTAGCTCCTGAATAAAGAGTATTCGGTAATGTTTCACCTTGTAATTCCTTCAATAATTCAATCGATAATCCACAACCGTAACGATTATCCCATGCTTTAGCTAATATTTTCTTTTCATTTGCCATCACTGTGAAAGGACAGATTGGAACAATTTGCTGGCCGGGCTTAACCCCAATTCTAATAACATCTTCTCGATCATCAGCACCGATGTCAATTAGCATATTTTTAATATCCATTGGTTTATTACGCTGGCTGTCTTCTAATAAATGCGGTGGAATGGAGCCAACAACCCCTACAATTGGGCCATTTTCCGTAATAATTTGTACACGTTGAGCTAATAGGACTTGACTCCACCAGCCGCCAAGGGTTTGAAAGCGAATCATTCCATTATCCGTAATGGAAGTTACCATAAAGCCTACTTCATCCATATGACCTGCAACCATAACTGTTGGGCCGTTTTCTTTTCCGCGCTTCACACCAAATATACCGCCTAAACCATCTTGCACCACTTCATCTGCATATTTTGAAAGCTGTTCGCGCATAAATTTTCTAACTTGATGCTCATTTCCAGGTGCTCCAGGCAATTCCGTTAATGTTTTAAATAATTCCAGCGTCTGATTTTCCATGTTCATACCCCTTTACTAATGGCTCATTTCTTACATATTGTTACTTTTGTAATCGAAAATCTTATAAACTTCCTCTTTCGGGTTAGAATCGATATCCATTTTTAAGAAGATACCCCTATTAAGATGTAAAATATTTACGAATAGCAAGCAACAATTTGCAAAAATAGCCTTAACTAATATGTACATTTCCATTTTACAGAACTTTCATACTGCTTGCCAGTCATCTGTTTGAACATTATTTTTTCAGGGCAGGATTTCTAATAATAATTCCATCACTTTCCAAAAAGCGGAGCAAATCCCCAAAAATCACATTATCTGAATACATTAATTCATTTTGTACTTTATCCTGATAAGATGTGCAAAGGTTTCTCTTTACCTTCTCACCAGTTGTTTTGCGGTAGCAGCCATTTTCTAAGTATGCATACTTATTTGTCACAAAACTTCCATCACGGAAAATAACTAAATTTTTCTGATCCGTTGAGAATAAACTTCTGCCAAAGTCAATTGCCTCTTTTTGTGGTTCCACACCCATTATGTCAAAAATGGTTTGCCTTATATCTATTTCGCCACCTAAGGAATTTATTTGTTTTCCTCTTTCACCTGGCACATGAATAATAAAGGGAACCTTTTGAAGATCGAGTTGATCCGTGTTTGAAATTTTCTTCCCTAGTACTGCCTCCAGCTCTTGATCATAGCTTTTGGAGATACCATAATGATCCCCATATAATACGATGATAGAATTATTGTACAAGCCTTCTTTTTTCAGCATTTGAAAAAATTTCTTGATTGCCTCATCCTCATATCGAACTGTTGCAAAATAACGATGAACCAAATCGGCATTATTCTCATCTATGCTTAAATAAAGATCATCTTTATTATCAAGCAAGAATGGAAAATGATTCGTCAAGGTCAAAAATTTAGCATAGAACGGCTGTGGAATATTTTTTAAATAAGGCATGGATTGTTGAAAAAACGGAATATCCTTCAATCCGTAATTCACGGAATTTTCGTTACTCACTTCATAGTCCTTTTTTGAAAAAAAGCGGTCATATCCCAAGGTTTGATACATATTACCTCTATTCCAGAAGGTTTCATCATTACTATGAAAAACGGCACTGTAATAGCCTTGTTCCTTTAAAATTTTCGGCAGTGCATAATAATCATTATGGGGCCTTCTTACAAAAACAGACCCTCCTGAAAGAGGATACAGTCCGTTGTCTATCATAAATTCTGCATCAGATGTTTTTCCTTGTGCAGTCTGATGATAGAAATTTGGAAAGTAATAGCTCTCTTTAATTAATTTATTTAAAAATGGCGTTATTTCTTCACCATTAATTTTCCGATTTAAGACAAAGGATTGGGTCGATTCTAATGAAATTAAAATAAGATTTTTCCCCTTCGCCTGCCCATGATATTCCGATTTAGATAATGCAGAATTATTTTCTTTCTTCAAATAGTTTTCTACTTTATGAATATCATTGCTTTCTGCAAATGCAGATTGAACGAGCATCTTAGAATTAAAGAGGATATCGTATGCATGATAATTGAAGGTTCCAATCGTTTTTACTAGAAGCTCCCTATCATATGTTTTCTTATAAAGGCTTGGATTTTCAACTTCACCGCCCACTAACACTGTTAAAATCATCATGATGCTAACAGCTAATGAAGCTCGAGATTGTTTCTTTGATAGTATTTGGGATGTATGGATGAATTTCATTCCAAACCAAATAAGAAATAATAAATCTATAATAAGTAGCGGGTCTGTCCATCTTAATAATTCTACTGTGCTCTGACTTAGTCCACCTACATTTTGAAATTGAAACAACACTGGTACTGTCACATAATCTATGTAAAATCGATAATAAAGGATGTTTCCAAAAAGTATACCAGTCAATATCGTATACATGACCAGCATTAACGTACGTCTAAATTTTTTAGAAAAAAAGAAACTTATTCCTAGTAAAAAGGTAATCGAGCCAATTGGGTTTATTAACATAAATATTATTTCCAAAAATGATTTACTCCGTAAATCAAATTCGAAGAAATAGACAAGAATTGTTTTAACAGACAATAATAATACTGCCAATATATAAAAAGTAAACTCACTCCATTTTTTCATCTTGCATCCTCACCCCGCTTTCTATATAGTAAAAAATTGGACAACATATTACAAGAAAAATCATTTTATATTTTAAATGTTACGAAAATGATAAACATGATATACTAAAATTGTAATGGGACAGGACACTTAAAAACAGGAGGTTTACATATATGACCTGGAAATCCTTTATTAGTGGTCTTGCTATAGGGGCAATTAGCGGTTATTTATTAAATGAAGCAGTAAAGAAGAACACTACACTCTCCAGTGAAACTGTGTTAGCAAATGTAAAGAAAGCATTTAAAGAAGAAGGACCCATCGATGGGTCTTGGATTCAAATGACAAAAGAGGATTTTGCCAGATATGCTGTTAAAACAAAGATTTATCGCGGTGGAATCACAACGAATCAAAATGGAGAAAGAAAGCAATTTGAATTTATTGCAGACGCATATACAGGCAGTGTATTAGATGTATATCCGATCTCTTAAAGTACATAACTAGTAAGGAAGGAGAGTCCTATGACCCTCCTTCCTTATTTAATTTAGAGCTCACATTTTACAGCATCGATTAGATTGCCCTCTTCATCCCATTTTATCGCACGGTAAATTGCATCATGATAAAAAATAAACCATGCACCATCTTGAATCGCTTCTTTAATCCATTTTTCTTTTGCAAAAATAGAGGTCATTGGATAATCATCATAAGCCATCACCCATAATGGATTTTGATGTGCATGCGTCGGCATAATGTCAGCCATATGAATTGCCTTTTCTCCATTACTTTCAATAAGGATGATAGAATGCCCGTCACTATGCCCCCCTGTATGAACCATTCGTAGTGCTCCTTCAATCAATACTTCATTTTGAAACGGCACAACCTGAGACTCGATTGCTTCCCAGTTCTCTTTCCAATACGTACTTTTTGAACGAATATTAGGTTGCTTCATTTCGTCCCATTCTATTTGCGAAGTATAAATGATAGCATTGGGAAACACGGATACATATCGATCTTCTTTCGGTTTTGTGAGTCCACATACATGGTCAAAATGCAAATGTGTCATGCAAATTATATCGATGTCTTCTGGAGTAATTCCTAGATCCTTCAACGATTCCTCCAGCTTCGATTCTTCTGTAACACCAAAATTTCTCTTTTGCTTCTCTGTTAATTTGCCATTTCCAATTCCAGACTCTATTAAAATATTCTTACCATTAATCTGCAGGAATATCGGATGGGTTAATAAAGGAATTTGATTGTTCTCATTGACTGGGTATTTTTTCGACCATAATGCTTTTGGAACAACACCAAACATTGCTCCTCCATCCAGATGAGTGATTCCTCCATTTAACCATTTCAATGTTATGTCGCCGATTGTTAGCGTTTGCATTTTTACTCCCTCCCTACTATTCTCTTTATTTTACCATTATAAGAGGTTCTTTCTTAAATAATAAAGCTTATATAAAGTATATTTTTTCTAAAATTCTTTACAAGAATTGAACTCATTAACAAAACGCTATCGCCATCCGACATTCATCCCCCACCTACACACTGGGCTTCGCCTTTCCGTCTTTCAGTCGGAAAACGATAAAATAATGAAAAAAATACCTTCTTGCAAAAATGCTCGATAGAAGGTATTTTACAATTTTATTTATTTTGGTATTGTACTTCACATCGGTAGATTCGCTGACCCCGTGAGGAAAACTTTTCCTCATACTCCGTCATGATATTATTTTCGAAGTCACTGTTGTGTAAATCGA
The DNA here is from genome assembly GCF_018343615.1 of Bacillus sp. FJAT-49736. Lineage (GTDB taxonomy): Bacteria > Bacillota > Bacilli > Bacillales > Bacillaceae_C > Margalitia. The sequence goes on from NZ_JAGYPI010000001.1 coordinate 2,167,393, forward strand.
GGCTTACAAATTTCAATAAAAGTCCATATTCCGAAAAACTCATTAAGGAAAATTCGAACAGCCCTTGATTGTCTGTTTTAAAATGAATTTCACCATTGTTTACAAGAATATCCTCATATAATTTTAAAAAGGTTTTATACGTAAGTCTCCGCTTTTCATGGCGTTTTTTTGGCCATGGATCAGAGAAATTCAAATAAACCCTGTCTACATCGCCTTTTGCAAAGAAGTCCCTCAAATTAGAACCGTCTACATTAAGAAGCTTAAGGTTTGACAGCGGTTCTTCAATTATTTTATCAAGCGCAGAAACAATAACACTGTCTTGCATCTCAATTCCAATGTAATTTATATCCGGATTTGCCTTTGCCATCCCATATATAAACTGCCCTTTGCCGGTGCCAACCTCAATGTGGATAGGTCGGTTATTTTGAAAGATTTCACTCCATTTATTTTTAAAGTTTTCAGGGTTTTGCACAACATATTCTGAATACTCCCGAAGCTTATCCTTTGCCCATGGTTTATGTCTCAGACGCAATTTACACACCTCATTTAATATTATGTTGATTTTTAATTGAATAAAGTTAGAAGAATTTCGAAAAACTATACTGTACCAGAACTAATCCTCTAGCCGATGGCTGCTTAGGCTAAATGTAGACGATTTTCCGACAGTTATACAAAAAGGTTAATTTTAATAATTTCCTAAAACGCAAGAACGAAACTGGCCGGTTCGCCAGTTTCGTTGCCTACGATTTTTAAAATAATGATGTTGAAAGGAATGTACTCAAAATGCCACTAAGTCATCGAGACCAAATGACATTAATAAAAGATATATTAAGCAATCATCAAACGGACGCCTGCGGTTCCGTTGCCGAATGTGAACAATTAAAAAGACTGGTAAAATCTCTTTTAGTAAATCCAAGTATAAATAATAATATTAGACCGATTTTAGAGCAAGTATATTCCTATAGTCAAGACGGAATGAATACTCAGCATTTGGATGACCATATCCTATCCAATCAAAATAATCTTTCCAAGTGGGTGGAGGATATGAATTCATATTCCTAGCCTTTCATAACTTCCTGTAAAAATTGAATCCAATTGTTCATTTCATGAAAACGATGCTTATCTTTATGCCACTGAATATATATCAACGCTTGCCTTATTACATGCCACTTCATCCTGAGCAAAAGATTGTCCGTAAAATCTATACCATATTGGTCTAGCCACTGGGACCAATTTTCACGTGGGATATAAAGGTAAAGAAGCATGCCTATATCTAATGCAGGGTCAGCAATTACCGGGCCATCCCAATCAATTAAATATAATTCATCATCATCCGAAAGCAGCCAATTATTATGATTAATATCGCTGTGACAAACGACAAATTCTGTATTTTTAACGTTATTCAGTTCACTTTTAAGAAATCTCATTGCAGCACTAGCATTGGGGAGTTGTATAATTTCGTGATCGATGCTGCTTTCCAGCTCTAGAAGCATCTTTCCCGGTTCAAATGAAGCCTTTCCTAATCGTTGAAGCATCGAAACTAATGGAGTAGAATCATGTATCTTCTTCAAAAGCTTTGCAACACGTTCTTGGCTCATTTCTTCAGGCTTTAATTCTCTGCCGTTTAACCATGCTTGAGCTGTTATGACATCCCCATTTTCCATCCTTTTTGTCCAAACGAGCTTCGGAACAATTCCTTCAGCTGAAAGAACTGCTAAAAAAGGAGATGAATTTCTTTTCAAAAATAATTTCTGTTCTTGATGTTTGGCAAAGAATGCTTCTCCTGTTGCCCCCCCAGCCGGAGTTATTTCCCAGCCATGACCAAGTATGTGTTCCAACTTCATTCACCTTCAGTTTCATTCGCATGTATCTCTCATACGACTCATCTTAAATCAATATTATATACTAAAATAAGTAAAAAACCTATTGTTTCATTAATGGTAAACAGAAAAAAAGATAGCTATTGAAACAATATTAGACAACAATAGCCATCTTTTAATAAATTTTATCGCTTTTTGACTTTTTTCGTCAAGGTGATTTTTCGCATTCCTTTTTTATCCAATGCGCTTTTCTTAAATAAAGATGCTAAGTAAGCGATTTCTGCCCTGTTCAGAGTTCCAATCAGTTTAAATTTTCCTCTTCAAAAGGATCTAGACTTTCTTCATCCCATTCCATTCTTTTGAAACTGGCAGTTTGACAATAGTCAAGAAGGATTTTTGCCGCTTTCAGCTGCATATGTTTTAGCGGAGCACGGGTATTTCTCATCTGCTCGAACCATTTCGGATACTCCCGTTTTTCCAAAATAGATAAATCGTATGGCTTCTCTGGGAAATCTATGTATCCGTTTCTGCAAACAATTGCTTTTTTTATTGGAAGATCCACTTGATAATGAGATAAAATTTGCTGTACAATTTTAGTCATCCTATTTAAAGAAATCATTGGGTTCAGCACTTTCCTCTCGCTTTTATTGGATCTTTTTAACCAGAACCGATCAGTGGAGCCTAAGAATACCGCATCCTTCTCTTCTTCCAGAAAAGTAATACACCATATTTCCATTGGGGTGATTAAAATTATCTCCATTTCAACAGGTGCTTTTTTCAATAATAAAACTGGCTCGTACAAAAGGAGAAATGTATCCGGAAATCTTTGTAGAAAAGTATGTAATTTATCATCATAATAATATTTCATATGAATATTTGATTTTTCATATATGGTGGAACTTGCCCATTTTAATTGGAAATTAAATAACTGATCCAAGAATATTTGCTTCAATTCATCTTCTGTATCAGGCCGGAACGATAAGAGTGGAGCAAATTGGAGGGAGTTATTCGGTTTAATTTCCACTTCTTCTTGAATCTCTATTTTTTCTTTTTTAAATAAGCCTGTCACCTTATTTAACAGATTTGTTTTTTTCTTTTCTATTTCTTCCCATTCAAACTCTTCATAATGAAGGGAGTTTGTTTCCCATGCTTTCTTCAATTTTTCCCATTGCTGCTTTTTCAATCGAATATACTGAGAAGGGTACCGGAATGCATCCTGTTCATACCGTGAAACATAGTCTTGCAGCTTAATTAATTGCGCCAAATTCAGTCCTTCCCCTTTCCAACTGCTGTTTCTAGAAGCTTATATTTTTTCTTTATAACGTATTTAGGAGTTTTGTCTAAATGTGTTTCATATAACACAATATACTGAGCAATAAAATCTTGTCTTACCGATAGTCTTTGTTTCAATTGTTCCAATTGAAACCGATCTTCCCCGGACCAATTTCTTGCGAGCGTAATATGAGGCTTAAATGGTCTCGGATCCAGTTGGAAACCCGTCTTCACACAGGCATCATAAACTTCCTTTCTTAGCTTATTTAAGCTATCTGAAGAAAAAGTATTTGCCCAAAATATTCGTGGTGATTCCTGGCGCCCAAAGACTCCAAATTCATTTAAACATAATGGAAAGCTTTCAGCAGTATATATTGCATTTTGTATGTACTCATCCGCTCTCTCAAGTTGTTCCTTTGTTGCATGGCCTAAAAAAGCCAGAGTAATATGGTAATCCTCTTGATGAACCCATCTTATAAAAGGAAAATCACACTTTATCTCATCGCATTTTTCACGAAGATATTCTTTAATCGATTGAGGCAATAGCAACGCATAAAAATAATGATGTCCTTCCAATTTATAAACCTCTCATTTCTTAATTTATAATTATATTTTAGCAAACTTCTTGCTCATAGACATATTTCTCTTTTTATTGACATATATTGATTTCGAATTATTACTATTTTAATTCATTCACAAAAAATCATTTATGAGGAGAGAATATCGATGAAAATAGGTGATATTGTTGAATATAAAGGAGAAAAATGTGAAATTATTTATTTATATGATAGCGGTTATTGTGAAATAAAAAGACCATTCAGAGTAAATATCCAACTAGTAAAGCAATCTGATATTAGAAAAGCCCAAGCACCGCAGCTCTAGTGTATGGATGCAAGGTTTAGGTAACAAGGTGAATGGTAATTCGTTGTTTCCTTATCTTAGGGGAGAAGACGGAGAAATCCATTTACCGACGGCTGCTAGCACTAGACTTATACTACATGCAACCTATGTAATTGGAATAAAAAACATTATACTTTCCTCTACTCTAAATGAAGACCCGCCAAAAAGGCGGGTTCTAATCATTAATGTGAAAGAGCTTTTTCACATTGTTTTTGGATTTCATCTTCAAAAATTTGTTGAAGCTTTTTCGTGATTTCTCCCGGTTTTCCATTTCCAATTGCGATACTATTTAATCCTACAATCGGCATAATTTCAGAAGTAGTACTAGAAATAAAAACCTCATCTGCTTCTGTTAGTTCACTAACGGAAAACTCTACTTCTTTAACCGGAAATTCATTTTCCTTGCAAATTTTTAAAATGACCTGTCTTGTAATACCATTCAAGATTAAATTTGTTACAGGATGTGTTTTTAAAATTCCATCCTTTACCATAAAGACATTGGAAGAGGAGCCTTCTGTAATCTTATCGCCGCGATGTTGTATAGCTTCATAGCAATCTGCCTCCGCAGCTTTTTGCTTGGCTAAAATATTTCCAAGTAAATTTAAGCTTTTAATATCACATCGTAGCCAGCGGATATCCTCGACAAGTAATCCATTTACTCCGGATTTCATCAAATTTTCGGCACGCTTCATTTCCTTTGTGTATGCAACAAACACTGGTTCAACTTCCTTTTCAGGAAAGCCGTGCTGGCGTGGATAAACTCCTCTTGTAAACTGCAAATAGATGATGCCAGTATCTAGACTATTCACCTTTACTAACTCTTCTAATTTTGAACCAAAGGCATCTTTATCATCCTTTATTTTCAAACCGATTTTTTCTGCACTTTCATATAAACGCTGAATATGCTCATTCTTCGTAAAGAGTTTGCCATTATAGACCCGGATTACTTCGTAGATTCCATCGCCAAATTGATAACCGCGATCTTCTATATCAATTGCAGCAGTAGTTCTATCAACAATTTCTCCATTAAAAATAATTTTAGCCATGGCCCTCTCCCCTTTTCCCTTATTAATTATGGCTATTTTCGCATAGATTGTTTTTTTTCGTATAAGTTCATCAACCCGTATATTCACGACATCTTTTCAGGAAAATGCGAAAATTGACTAGAAACTTAAGTTTTTGCTCCTTATGAAGGTCCAAAAGGAACAAAGTTTATGAAAAGAGCCTTAATTTGTTTTCTCTCCAGCTAGCTCATAAATGGCCTGAGCATAGATTGCAGTTGCTTTCAATAAGTCTTCAATGAACATATACTCATCTTTTTGATGCATAACATCCGGTCTGCCTGGAAAGAGTGCACCAAATGCTACACCGGACTTTAATGAGCGCGCATATGTCCCGCCTCCAATGGACAGTAGTTCCGCTTTTTCCCCTGTTTGCTCTTCATACACTTTCTTTAATGTTTGGATTAATTCATCCTTTTCATCTACATGGTGAGGCTTAGAATCAGAGAAATTTTCAATCGAAAAGCCTTCTTTTGCAACAATCTCTTCGATTTTATTTTTCCCTTCTGTCATGTCAAATGTGACAGGATATCGCATATTTAATCCAAATCTGCCGCCATTATTTTGAGTGTACTCTATTTTTCCGACATTAATCGTCAGCTCGCCAGTAATATCATCCTTATATTGAATACCAAATCCTTCACCGCGGGATTGATCCAATAAATGATTTACTGCAAATTGGATAAATGTTCCGCCTTGTTCATCAAGTATAGTATCTTTTAGGAAGGACGCCAATAACAGACCAGCATTTTTCCCGTTTTTCGGCTCCATACCGTGTGCAGAAATTCCCTCTAATTCTAATATTAATACACCGGATTCTACATAATACTTACCTTTTACCTCTAACTGTTGAAGAAAATCATTGTATTTTTGTAAAATCTCTGTTTGCTTTTCTTTGACTAGAAGTTCTGCTCTAGCAAAATCAGGCACCATATTATATCTTCTTCCAGATTGGAAAGAAATTAATTGAGCAGCCTCCTTTTTATCGGTCTGAACATTACTCGATAGATTTTGAACGATATCATAATCAGATATTCCCTTTTCCGCATATATAATTGGAAAATCTGCATCAGGTGCAAATCCCATATCGGGCATTTCCTCATGCGTGAAATAATGAGATACACATCGCCAGTCACTTTCTTCGTCCGTTCCAATAATCATGCGTACACGTTTTTCTAGTGGAACACCTAGCTCCTTTACAATTTTCATCGCGTAGTAAGCAGCCATTGTTGGCCCTTTATCATCACTGGAGCCACGAGCAAAAATTTTATCGTCCTTCACAACACCGCCATAAGGATCAACAGACCAACCGTCCCCTTCAGGAACGACATCTACGTGACAAAGAATGCCAACTAACTCTTTGCCTTTTCCCATTTCTAGATGACCAGCCAGGTTACCTACATTTTTAGCAGTGAAACCATCCTTCTCTCCTAAATTTAATAAATATTGTAATGCTTCTTTTATCCCAACGCCTAATGGAGCATCTTCAGTTGCATTTTCCTCATCTAGTACACTTTTAATTTGGAGCAGACCTTGTAAATCTTTAATTAAATCATCTTTTCTTTTTAAGACCTCATCCATCCATTGAATTGACATCATATTAACTCCTTTAAACCATGTTTTGAAAAGTTTCTTTATTCCAGATTATTTTACTCCTTTTTATTACTCAATAAAATATATAGTCATTATTTTTTGATATTCCGCTACCAAACCATACCTTAAACCTATACTAATTATTCTTTCTATACATAATATAAGATAAAGTCAATTTCTTAAAATATTAGTAAATTCCCACTATAGACTGGAAATTTATGAAAAGTAGGTGTAGAATGTAATTGTCTGACATCTAAAGTCTTCGAAAAATGTCGAGAAAGAAGGAGTTGTCTGCAAAAAGGTTTTTCAAAGCTTGAAGAGATTTTCTTCAAACCAATTAGTCGTCCGTAGTCTGAAGTCTTTGGAAAAAGGATGAGGGAGTGGTTTTTTGAAACCTTCAACAAACAGGATGTTAACCCGAATTAAATCAATCTATGTGTTTATTAAAGAAAATGGTACTGTAACAACACAGGAGCTGGTGGATGAGTTCGGAATAACTCCACGTACAATTCAAAGGGATTTGAATGTACTTGCTTATAATGACTTAATTAAAAGCCCACACCGTGGGACGTGGACAACAACAGAGAAAAGGGTAAAAATGTCATCATAATAGAAGTAAAGCGTCAGCGCCTAAAGGGAGGAGAGGAAGAACTCCACTAGCCATAGGCGCTGGTGAAATTTGAAGTTCTAATTTCACTTGGTAAAATTTGAAGTTCTAATTTCACTTGGTAAAATTTGAAGTTCTAATTTCACTTGGTAAAATTTGAAGTTCCAATTTCACTTGTAACTAGACAAATACTAATCTAATTTAGTGATCAATTATACAAAAAATTATATATGTGAAAAAAAGAGCTGTCTTATTTGGACAGCTCTTTTAACTTATTTCATTTGGTGTTTGATAATCTTTTAGTAATTGTATTTCCTCATCCGTTAATTCACGATACTGTCCTAGTTGCAGGTCTTCATCCAGCATAAGCGGTCCCATAGAAATGCGTTTTAAATAGACAACTTTTTTTCCTACTGCTTCAAACATTCTTTTTACTTGATGAAATTTTCCCTCTGTAATCGTTAACTCTATATCAGATCGAATGCCTGATTTCAAAATTTTTAATTCTCCTGGCTTCGTGTGATAGCCATCATCTAATATTACCCCTGACTTAAACGCTTCGACATCGGTCTGTAGGACCTTCCCTTCAATGACAGCAAAATAGGTTTTGGGAACGTGCTTCTTCGGAGACAAGAGTCTGTGTGCCAATTGACCATCATTTGTTAATAATAATAGTCCTTCCGTATCTTTATCCAGCCTCCCTACAGGAAATGGATTTTGTACAGAATCTTGTATCTCTAATAAATCAAGGACTGTCTTTTCATGATAATCCTCCGTTGCCGAGATGACTCCTTGCGGTTTATTCATCATCAAATAGATGAATTCTTTATAGACTACTTGCTCCCCATGGATAGTAATAAAGTCATCAGTTGGATTGACATGAGCTTTTCCGTCTTTTACAACCACTTGATTTACCATCACGATACCATCTTTTAATACCTTCTTTACCTCTTTCCTACTACCATAGCCAATATTTGCAAGCAACTTATCCAATCTCAAATAAAACACCTACCTCTTTCGTATCCATAATATTATTTTTTTATAGGCAGCTACCCATACGTAAAACATTCGCCTACATAGGCTATAAGGGAATGGCAGAAGAGATTTTAGTTGTATTTTCTTTAGAGATAATTAAAAGAAACCAAGAAATTTACAGCTAAAATCTTCTAGCCTTAATTATTTTAATGAGGTGAAATGCAAAATGGATTACAGACAGCAAATGTTTCCCCAAATGTCTATGCAGCCCGGCCAACAATATGGGCAATTTCCGACATCCATGCAACAACCAGGAGGTCAAATGTCTTCAACAGGTGCATCCTTTCCAGGAGGTGGCCAAGGCCAATTCAGTAGGCGTTTGGACCGACTAGAAAGACAAGTGGATAGAATGAATCGTCGAATTACTCAGATTGAGCGCCAAATGCAATTTTGGGGGCAAATGGGACATCACTAAGGGAGAAACATAAGTTTTAGGTCGATAGCTAGGAAGACTCGAAGACCTTATAGAAGGAGGTCACTAATTATAGCTGACCTCCTTCCATTATCCTATATGAAGTCTTCTTTTTATTCCTTTTAGCCTTTCGCCAAATAATTTATCCGCAAGCCCAGATCTTAATCCTAGATAACCATAAACAATAGCTCCAACCGCACCGCACACAATAACCATTATTAAGGATTGCATTTTGGAGGCTGGCGATAAAAACAAGGTCAGAAGCTTGTAAAGTACCATAACAACTGCGATCATAATCGCATTGAACAGGAGGATTAAAATACTTCTTCGAGCCACTGTTTTAAAAGGATAATCGGCAAAAAATTTGATGACAATTAGATTAATAATGATGGAAACGGAATATCCCAAAGCTGTCGCATATACTGCTCCATCGGTTTGGAATAACTTTATGAAAGGAATATTTAAAGTGAGTTTTACTAGCAAGCCAGTCAACAAACTTAAAATTGTAAACCTCTGTTCATTAATCCCTTGCAAAATAGCTGCTGTAACAGAATATAAGGCAAACAGTATGGCAACAGGTGCATAATGTCCTAAGACATCGGCACCGAGCTTACTATGCTGATAAAATACTGTAAAAATGGGGTCGGCTAGCATGGAAAGACCCATTGCTGCAGGTACGGTTAAAAACAAGAGAATTTGAAAGGTTTGATCAACCTGTCGAATCATGGATCCGCGATTCCCTTTTGCGAATGATTCCGTAATAAGCGGAACAAGAGTTAAAGAAAAAGATGTTGCAAGGGAAACAGGAATAATGACTAGCTTATGTGAATCGAAGTTAAGAATACCAATCGCCTCAAGTGCTTCTTTTCCCTTATTAATAGCAGCCATTCCTCTTGTAAAAGTCAATTGATCTACATATTGATAAAGGGAATTAGCTACACCTACAAATACAAATGGCAGAGCATAGATAAAAATTTCCTTATACATTTCAGTCAATGACACATGAAGAGTTCCTCTATCTCTTTCCAGCAGTTCATCAAAATGATGTTTTCTTTTTTTCCAATACCAAAATAATATAATTAAACTCGCTATACCACCTACAAATGCTGCAAATGTGGCAACACTTATAGCCGTAACCATGCTACCATGGAACACGTGTAGAACAAAAAAGGCTCCGAGTAAAAGAAACACAATCCTTACAATTTGCTCAAGTACTTGCGAAACCGCCGAAGGACCCATCGATTGATGACCTTGAAAATAACCGCGAATTAAACTCATCACTGGGATAATGATGAGCGCAAAGCTGACCGCCCGTATAATAGTCGTTACATTATCGATGGAATATTTCTTGGATTCCACTCCTGACATACTTAGCTCGGCAAAGGTTGGAGCGAAGATGTACATAATTAGAAAACAAACAATTCCTGTCATTAGCATTAATATAATGCCTGATTTAAAAAGCTTTCTTCCTACTGCATATTCCTCAAGTGCATTATATTTTGCAATATATTTGGAAACAGCAAGCGGAACACCTGCCGTTGCGATACTAATAAATAATGTATATGGGACATATCCAAATTGATATAATGCTTCCGGCTCTGAACCGCCGATGATGGCGTGAAACGGTATAACGTAAAATAAGCCGATAAATTTGGAAATAAACGTACCTAACGTTAAAATAAACGTACCACGAATAAGTTTTGAAGACATATAATCCCTACTTTAACCATGATTCAACGACATTTTATTAAATTCACTAATTAGTAGTGTACAACTAACAATGGCAATTGACAATTTATTCGAAAAATCTTTTTTTTCATTGTGCAATACAACTTTCATTACATTCTTGATTTAGTAGGCTATTCATACTAAAATGAAGCGAATATAGATTGGAACTTAGATGTCAGTGCTAAACACTATCCTTTAATTTATTTTTGAAAAGGTGTTGAAATTTGAAATATGAAATATGACGTAATTGTGATCGGAGGAGGTCCATCCGGATTAATGGCAGCTATAGCAGCAGGGGAAAGCGGAGCGAAGGTTCTATTAATCGATAAGGGGGACAAGCTTGGCCGAAAGCTTGCAATTTCCGGCGGCGGAAGATGTAACGTGACCAATCGCCTGCCAATAGATGAAATTGTGAAGCATATTCCAGGAAATGGGCGATTTCTATACAGTGCATTTTCTATTTTTAATAATGAGGATATTATTCGCTTTTTTGAAGGTCTTGGAATAAAACTTAAGGAAGAAGATCATGGAAGAATGTTTCCAGTATCGAATAAAGCCCAATCCGTTGTTGATGCTCTTTTAAAAAGACTTGAAGAATTAAACGTATCTATTAAAATCAATACTCCCGTAAAAAAAATATTGTATGATAATGATCAAGCTTCGGGCGTGGAACTTAAAAATGGCGATATTATTTTTTGTTATTCTATTGTGGTGGCTGTCGGCGGAAAATCTGTTCCACAAACAGGTTCCACTGGAGATGGATTCCCATGGGCAGAGAGAGCAGGTCATACTGTTACAGAGCTCTTCCCAACAGAAGTACCAATTACCTCTAATGAGGAATTTATTAAAGAAAAAACATTACAAGGATTATCGCTACGTGACGTAGCTGTAAGCGTCCTAAATCCAAAAGGCAAACCGATTATTACACATAAGATGGATATGATTTTCACACATTTTGGCATTTCTGGGCCCGCTGTTTTAAGATGCAGCCAATTTGTGGTAAAGGCCAAAAGAAAATGGGATTTACATGAAGTGCAAATGAGCATTGATGCAATGCCGGATGAAAATGAAGAGCAACTTTTTCAACATATTGTGAAGATATTAAAAGAAGAACCGAAAAAAGCAGTTAAAAACTGTTTAAAAGGTTTATTGCCTGAGAGATATTTATTATTTTTACTGCAGCGCTGTGAAATAGATGAAAATATGCAAGCTTCCGCCATTCCTGCGGATAAATTGCGTGCTTTTTCACAAGCATGCAAGCATTTTACCTTTCAGGTTAATGGAACGCTACCGCTAGAAAAAGCATTTGTTACAGGCGGAGGTGTTTCCGTAAAAGAAATTGAACCGAAAACAATGGCCTCCAAATTAATGCCTGGCTTATATTTTTGCGGAGAGGTCCTCGATATTTATGGATATACGGGCGGTTATAATATTACATCAGCCTTAGTAACAGGAAGATTAGCTGGGATGAATGCAGCTGATTATTCCTTGCAAAGAGTATAAGATATTTTAGAGCCTTTTATAGGCTCTATTTTTTATATAGGACCATTGCGCTGAAGCAATATATTTGCTCGTCTTCTTCCTCAGCCATGACAGCGACATGATACTTAATATCTAATAAGTTTTGATCATCAATTGTTTTTAAAAATCGATTAACATCTTTTTCTAAATCCTTTTCATGCTCGTAATCAAATACCTTTACTTGAATCATCCTATTATCCTCTCTCCTTTTTATTCCTATTGTAGACAGGATAGTGAATTTTCAAACAATAAAAGGAGGTTTGAAACATATTCCATGCTTTCACCTCCTTTAGTTTGTTTTTGTTTACTTCCACTCTTTTGCTGCAATTTCCTTCATTTTTTTGGATATGAGAGGGTATAAATTATTCTTTGCACTTGTTGTGCTATTACCACCAAAAAAACCTGTTCCTGGGCATGTTTTTACTGCATGACCTTTACCATTATCTAAAACCCTTTCCCCCGTTTTAATATCCCACCAATGATGGTATGTGATGCTGTCAACCGTAGGCGTTAATCCGTACTTAATACAAAGGAGTGCTGTTACGGTTACGATAGTTTCTTTTTGCTCTCTCGTCATTTGATCATGCCCTTTATCGAAATCCCCGATATTTTCAATCGCTATTGAATCCGCTTCAATAGCTCTCATAACAGCTTTATTATTTAAACCAAACGTTCCTTCCGGCGGAAGGTTAAATGGTCTCCCCAAGGCTACCCTTCCATCAGGAAATATGGTTAAATGCTGGCTGATATGACTCCACTTCATCCGGCTCTTATGATAATTCTCCATGCCCTTTAACATTCTCAAGTGATTCGATCCATCAAATTGCTCGTATGATGGCTTCCATGTATGATGGAGCTGAATTTTCCCTACCTGTCTAGAGAATGTTTGGTTAAATAACCAATTCTTAAATTCATCTCTCGTCATAATTTTAAATGAAGTGTTTTCCGTTTGATTTGCTGCTTTTGCAGGTGTCAAAAAGTTCATTCCCATTATAAAAAGAAAACTACAAACCAATAACCTTTCTTTAGTCATTTTTTTCTATTTCCTTTCTTTATTGCTTGATTCTGCATTTATAGTCTTATAAATGGGAATGAATTTATTCAAGGTATTAAACGATTTACCAATGAATGAGGTTTAATAAGGATACAGGTTCCGTTATTGTTCGCAAAAACCACTATTTCATCATATCAGAGGACTCACAATCCGTTATATTATGAAAATCACTCTAATTATGAAAATCACTCTAAAATAGCTAGATTTTACCTTGATAACGGAACGTGTGTCCTCAAAACCAAAAATACACCTTTTTTGTCACAGATAACGGAACCCTGTCCTTTTTCAAACCTTTCTTACAATCAACCGTTGCTTGAAGGTATAAATACTAACATTTGCGTATTCCGGTCCGGTTCTTTTTACAATTTTGGCTTTATTTCGCCTTTCCATTGAAGCATGCCACCTGTCATATTAACCACATTATATCCTTGATCTTTTAAGAAAAGACAGACCTTTTCGCTGCGACCACCTGAACGGCAAATAATAATATATTCCTCATTCTTATCTAATTTATCCAAAGAATCTGGGATATCACCCATTCGAATATGGATAGCTTCTGGTATCATTCCTTCCGCCACTTCATCGTCTTCACGAACATCAATTAAATTTAAGGTTTCATCATTTTTTAATTTTTGTTCTAGTTCTTCCGGTTTTATTTGATTAATTTCCAAGCCATTCATTCCTTTCCATTAATTTCTTTACGATTATATCAAATACTTTTAGCTAATAACAAAAGAAGGGTTATATAACCCTTCCTCATTAATTTGCAACGATATTCACAAGCTTTCCTGGAACTGCAATAACTTTACGAACGGTTTTTCCTTCCATCATCCCTTTAATCGTCTCATCATTTAGAGCGATTTCTTCCATTTCCTTAGGAGAAGCGCTACGGGAAACTGTCATTTTCGTACGAACTTTTCCATTTAATTGAATCACAATTTCTACTTCATTATCGACCAGCTTCGTTTCATCGTAAGTTGGCCATGCCTCATAAGAAATAGATTCTGCATGCCCAAGCTTTTCCCAAAGCTCCTCGCAAAGATGCGGTGCAATTGGGGAAAGCATTTTTACGAAACCTTCCACATATTCTTTTGGAAGAACGTCTGCTTTATAAGCTTCGTTTATGAATACCATAAGTTGAGAAATAGCAGTGTTGTAGCCAAGGTTTTCATAATCCTCTGTAACCTTCTTCACGGTTTGATGATAAACCTTTTCCAGCACGTTTTTGTTGCCATCTTGAATCTTACTGGAAAGCTCGCCAGTTTCCTCTACAAACAAACGCCAAACTCGATCAAGGAATCTTCTAGCTCCATCAAGACCATTTGTTGTCCATGCAATGGAAGCGGTTAGTGGACCCATGAACATTTCGTAAAGACGAAGTGTATCCGCTCCATGACTGGAAATAATTTGATCCGGATTCACAACATTCCCTTTAGATTTACTCATTTTTTCATTATTTTCTCCAAGAATCATTCCTTGATTAAGCAATTTTTGGAAAGGCTCCTTAGTCGGAACTACGCCAAGATCATACAAGAACTTATGCCAGAATCGAGCATATAGCAAATGAAGAACAGCATGTTCAGCTCCGCCAATGTACGTATCCACAGGTAGCCATGCTTTTAGCTTTTCTGGATCTGCAATCACTTGATCATTATGCGGGTCGATATAACGGATAAAGTACCAGCAGCTTCCCGCCCATTGCGGCATTGTATTTGTTTCCCTACGTCCTTTTTTACCTGTTACCGGGTCCACTACATTTACCCAATCTTCGATATTGGCTAGCGGTGATTCACCAGTTCCGGATGGCTTAATATCCGTTGTTTTTGGTAGTGTTAGCGGCAGCTCCGCTTCAGGAACAGCAGTCATCGTTCCATCTTCCCAGTGAATAATAGGAATAGGCTCTCCCCAATAACGTTGTCTGCTAAATAGCCAATCACGAAGGCGATAGGATATTTTCTTTTCACCAATACCCTTTTCCTCTAGCCATTCGATGATTTTCTTGATACCATCTTCTTTATTTAAGCCATTAAGGAAATCGGAATTGATATGCTCGCCATCTCCAGTATAAGCTTCCTCCGCAACATTCCCTCCTGCTACAACCGCTTTAATTGGAAGGTTGAATTTTTGGGCAAACTCATAATCTCGTTCGTCATGTGCAGGTACCGCCATTATTGCTCCTGTTCCGTAGCTCATTAGCACATAATCAGCAATCCATATTGGCATTTTTTCATTATTCACCGGGTTTACTGCATAAGCACCTGTGAATACACCTGTTTTATCTTTAGCCAAATCAGTACGTTCAAGATCGCTTTTAGATTTAATTTGATCAAGATATGCTTCAACAGCCTTTCTTTGTTCTGCTGTTGTAATTTCTTCTACAAGTGGATGCTCCGGTGCAATTACAGCATAGGTTGCACCAAACAATGTATCCGGACGGGTTGTAAATACAGTGAAGGTTTCTTCCGTACCATCTATAGGAAAAGTAACCTCTGCACCCTCGGATCTGCCAATCCAATTTCTTTGCATATCTTTAAGGCTTTCTGGCCAATCAAGATCATCCAAATCTTCTAGAAGTCTGTCTGCATAAGCGGTAATTCTTAGAATCCATTGTCTCATTGGGCGGCGTTCAACCGGATGACCACCGCGCTCGCTTTTCCCGTCTATTACTTCCTCATTTGCAAGGACCGTTCCAAGAGCAGGACACCAGTTAACTGGCACCTCATCCACATACGCAAGACCTTTTTCATATAGTTTTAGGAAGATCCATTGGGTCCACTTATAATAATCCGGATCTGTCGTATTGACCTCTCGATCCCAATCAAAAGAAAAACCAAGAGAGTTTAACTGCCGTCTGAAAGTTTCAATATTATGTTTTGTAAATTCAGCAGGGTCGTTTCCGGTATCAATGGCATACTGTTCAGCAGGAAGACCGAAAGCATCCCAGCCCATTGGATGAAGGACATTGTATCCTTGCATTCTTTTTAATCTCGCCAGGATATCGGTAGAAATATATCCTTTTGGATGCCCAACATGAAGACCTACACCTGAAGGGTAAGGGAACATATCTAGAGCATAATAATTTTGTTTTTCTTTCTCTTCCGTTGTTTTAAATGTTTGATGATCTTTCCAATACATTTGCCACTTTTTTTCGATTTCAATATGATTGTAACTCATGAAAATTGCCTCCTTTTATTTAAAAACAAACAAAAAACCTCTCATCCCTATTAAAAATAGGGACGAGAGGTTGCTTTATCTCCCGCGGTACCACCCAAATTAGTGCAATGCACTCGCTTCATTCTTCCTTAACGCGGAAAACGGCAAGAATTACTAAGGGGTTTCCCCGTTCACGATTGCAACTAATAGGTGAGTTCATGATGTATCTGATTGGCTTGCACCAACCGCCAATTCTCTATTTTACAGATAAACATCATTACTAGTCCTACTTAACGTTTCAATTATGATTAAATTATTTATCATTTTAGCCAATTTTAATCTTGGTTGCAAGCCTTTTTTCTTTTTTTTTACATCGATATTGTTTGCTCTTGTTTTGCAGTTGACTTTAATGGTCTATCATAAATAGCAGACAATCCAATCGAAATAATAAATAAACCAATTAATGAAATAAATAAAGTGGACATATTCGATAAATCAACAATTATTCCACCTAATAATGGCCCCACCATACGGCCCCCAGTAGCTGTACTATTAACAATTCCCTGGAAAAGCCCTTCCTTCCCTTTCGGTGAAAGTTGATTTGCAATGGTAGGAATAGCTGGCCATACAAGCATTTCTCCCAATGTAAGAATGATCATTGCTATGACAAAAGCACTTAAGCTATGTGCAACACTTACAACGGCAAAGGAAATAATGAAAATAATGATACCAGTAACAATTTGGCCTTTCATGCTAGCACGGAATTTTTTGATGAGCGGTGTCATAACCGGCTGCGCAATTACAATTAATGCGCCATTTATAGTCCATAGAAGACCATATTCTTTTAATGTTATTCCAATATGCTGTGTGTAGCTTGAAATTGTAGCCTGCCATTGAACATAGCCAACCCAGCATAATAAATATGCTGAACATAGCATTATTAGTGCCTTTAGTACTTGTTTATTTTTTATTCTGCTTTGCTGAGCAATCACGGTTGCTTGTTTTCCTTGCTCTGCTGACATATTTTTATAACCAAAGAACGCGATGAGTAAAAAGATAATAAACATCAGTAAATTTGCTATAAAAATATAGCTAAATGAATAAGATGCCACGAAACCGCCTAATGCAGAACCGACAGCAACCCCTACATTTTGGGCCACATAGATTGCATTGAAGGCTCTTCTTCCCCCTTCTTTCCAAACAGAACCTGCCATAGCAAATACACATGGAAAAATAATACCGGATCCGAATCCAGTAATAGTTAGGAAGATAACGTAGTTCGGCCAATCATGCCATAAGGTAAGCCCAAGCGCGGCTAAAATGGTGAGGATAATACCGAAAAGTACAGTTCGATAACCGCCTAATTTATCAAAAAGTGCTCCACCCAGTAAATTACCTATAACACTCGCAGCTGAGTTTAGCATTAGTACAAATCCTGCAACTGATAATGATTTCCCCAAATGTTCATTGATGTAAATAGTGTTTAATGGCCATAAAAAAGAAGAGCCAGTTGTATTCACCATCATCCCAATTACTAAAAGCCATAAGGATTTAGGCATAAAAAAAACCCTCCTTTTCCCCTATATTGTTCAATCCAATCCCCATTTTATTCTTTTTAAACTTACACTACAAGGGGTAAAAAAATAATTTTGTTTTCAGAAAAAGGATAGGAAGGAGTACTGTACTCCTTCCTATCTTTTCTAGTGCAAGACGCTTCTGCTTTTCCTATTTAATCCGGATTCTCGATATGCTGCTTAGAACGAACCGGCTGACTTTTTTTTGCATTTTGCTTTTTTAACTTCTTTACCGGATCATAGTCTTTACCAAGCTCCATATCTTGATTATTAATTCCATTTCGGGTTTTTTGTTCAGGGTTATTTTGTTTGGATCTTTTTTTCATATATTACCTCCATAATGAATATTATATCGGCCTATCATGATTGAGGAGGATCATTTGATTTTGCAGTTGCTGTAGCATAAGACGCTTTCGATGTAAAATTTCCCTTTGCTGCGAGTTTGCACTATTTGCTAATTGGCAAACCTCATTATATGCTGCTTCTAGCTCTTGAAGTGCATTTGTATAATCATGATCATGATAATGCTCCTGACGAAGTCCTTCGGTATATTGCTCTTGTGCATATTCAATTGCTTCATCGCATTTTTGGATACAATCATCGATTGATTTTCTAGTAGCCACAGGTGAACTCACTCCTTCCTCGGGTTGAAGCAAAACATGCTTCCCATTTAGTTTGTTTCACCGATGGCGCGACTATGTAGGAAATCCAAGGTAAAGTGATTGTAGCTTTTCCCTTCTAATATTTGATATATTTTTTATGTAGTGCCTGAATTAGGAGGTAATCTTTTGAAAGAAATAAATCCATTTCCATTTTCAAATGACCATAAAAGGTATTTGACTTGGAATTTTCATTTACGTGAACATTTCGGACATAAAGTCTTTAAAGTTTCATTGGACGGCGGATTTGACTGTCCAAACCGTGACGGGACAGTGGCGCATGGGGGTTGTACATTTTGCAGTGCAGCAGGCTCTGGAGATTTTGCAGGTGACCGTGTAAAAGACATAGTTACTCAATTTAATGAAGTGAAGGAACAAATGCATAAAAAATGGAAAGATGCAAAGTATATGGCCTATTTTCAAGCCTATACGAATACTCATGCTCCTGTAGATATCTTGCGAAGCAAATATGAACCTGTTCTTCGCCAAGAAGGAGTTGTTGGCATTTCCATTGCGACTCGCCCTGATTGCTTGCCAGATGATGTTGTGGAATATTTAGCAGAGCTAAATGAACGAACATATCTATGGGTAGAATTAGGACTTCAAACTGTTCATGAAAAAACCTCTAATCTAATCAATCGTGCTCATGATTATCAGTGCTATGTTGACGGTGTGAAAAAGCTTCGGAAGCATGGGATTCGTATTTGTACCCATATAATTAACGGACTGCCTCAAGAAACGAAAGAAATGATGCTTGATACAGCAAAAGAAGTTGCAAAATTGGATGTACAAGGTATAAAAATTCATCTTTTGCATTTGCTTAAAGGCACACCAATGGTAAAACAATATGAAAAAGGCATGCTCCAATTTCTTACATTCGATGACTATATAAACTTAGTGTGCGATCAATTAGAAATTTTACCTCCGGAAATGATTATTCATCGGATTACAGGTGATGGCCCTATTGATTTAATGATTGGTCCTATGTGGAGTGTTAACAAATGGGCTGTGATAAACGCTATTGACGCGGAGTTAAAGCGAAGAAACAGCTGGCAAGGAAAGTACTATACAGTGGAGATGAATGTATGAAACTTTCGCGAATTATAAATTTTGCACATTCCCTTCTTCAGACTGCAGTGGAAGAAGGGGATACAGTTGTCGATGCAACAGTGGGCAATGGGCATGATACTTTACTATTAGCAAAGTTAGTTGGTGAAAGTGGACAAGTCTTCGGCTTTGATATACAGGAAGAGGCAATTGCTCAAACCGAAAAACGAATGGAGGAGAATATGCTAGCTCACCGGGTTACCCTTTTTAATAGGGGACATGAGACAATAAAAGAAACTATTCCTATGCAGTATTACTCCACCATTTCTGCAGCTGTTTTCAACCTTGGATATTTGCCAGGTGGAAATAAAGAAATAGTAACAAAAAGCAATACAACTATTTCTGCTATCACCCAATTACTAGAGATAATGCCGCAAGAAGGTATAATTATTATAGTCATTTATCATGGTCACCCTGAGGGAGCAAAGGAACGAAATGAAGTATTAAACTTCGTTACACATCTGGATCAAAAAGCAGCTCATGTATTGAGATATGAATTTATTAACCAGAGAAATAATCCGCCATTTATTATCGCTATAGAAAAACGATAAGAGTTCCTCCTCTTATCGTTTTTTCATACCATCTTTTTTTCGTTTTTCACTCGATTGTTCAGCAATGCTTTCATTAAACCGGTTGGAATCGCATTCTGTACACTTCTATAAGCCCTGCCATTCCAGTAGAAGAAATAACTGATGGATCCCGCGTACTTCATCAGTCTTTTTGATAATTTTTGGACGTCCTTTTGTTTACTTACCTTTTCATCAGATAAATAAACACCCAATAATCCTCGATTAATTAATTTATGGAATTTTTGATCTGGTAGCTTATTCGTATGCTTGTCTGCTTCTTTTAGAAAATGAATAAGTCTTTCAAATAATTGCTTTTCATTCTCATAATAAAAACAAAAATTTAAGTCGCCACCTTCTCTGTCCTCATCTTGATCAATAAAATAATCAAGCAATATATGTAAACCTTGAATATAGGGAAAATATCCTTCCCTAATTATTTTTGCATGTTCCTTTTTAAAGTCATCTCTCATGGCATAGGATACAAGACAAAAAATCCCTAAAGTAGAACCGGAGCATGCTGAGAATTCATGCCATTCCATTTCTGGAAGTCCATTTTTATATTGGTTATACATATTCTGCAATCTCTCTACTCTTTCTTCTACTCGCACATGTTTATGGACTTGTAAATCACAATAATATTGGCATAATTCAATTAAGTAAGGCTTGATTACCTCATATTGGTCTATTTCAGCTAAAACCTCTTGGCAGGTTTTCACCAAATGCTGCAAGTATCCACCGTCATTCTGATCTTCGCGAAAGCGATAATAATTCTTGACCTCTGCACCAACTGTCAACGAATCCTTCATTGATTCGTGCAATGCAGCAAAATCCTCCGGATCTAAAGAGGTACTTCGATCACAAAGATTATCTAAATAATCACTAATGGTTTGATATGCCACAATAAACTTTATTGCTTCCTCTTTTCTTGTTAAAGCTAATAATGCTAAAATGGATCCCCCTTCACAATGAAAGGTTTTATGTTCAATACTTGCAAGTGCTTGTTTTTTAAGTTCTTCATTCGGAATGGCATTCGCCAAATCCTTCCAATAAAATAGTTCACGATGAACATTCGGCATTACCTTTCGATATACCTGATTCATAAGTGAAAAAGGATGGGAGGGTACAGACATTTATTCATTCACCTCAATCAACAATATAGCCAATTAAACGTAATTGATTTTCCACAAAATTTTTACTGTATAAAAATACATTTTCTCGTTCAGGCTCATTAAAAATTTCATGATAGCATTTTGGCCACTCTTTATAATTTTTTTCCGATAGCTTCACTTGGTTAAACCAATCATATACAGAAGCCTTACTTACAATTTTATCATCTCCCCCTTGAAGAACCAAAAGTGGTATATCAGGGAATGTTGAAATATTTGTGAAGGCAAGCTTCATGGCTTTAATTAATTCACGATACCACCTGACAGAGATCTTAGTAATGAACAGTGAATCATTAACGGCGGATTCCATAATTTCTTCGTTTCTTGTAGACATTTGAATGGTCAAAGGGCTTTTGAAGCGAATCTCCGGTGCGATTTTATTTAATCCGACAGCAAGACTGTTTACTATTTTAGATGGATACTCCACGAGACCTAAACATGGAGAGGAAAGAATCACACCTGCAATTTTTAATTTCATTTCCTGAAGTGTTCGAATAGCAACTAGGCCACCCATACTATGTCCAAGCAAAAAAATGGGAACTTCAAATTGATAAGCCGTTTGTACCCAATCTTTTATTTCAAATATATATTCGTCAAAGGAATCAATATGCCCTCTTTTAGACCTGGATGTTATGCCTTGTCCAGGCAAATCCCCCATTATCACATGGTAACCGGAGGAGCGCCACATTTCAATTAACCAGCTATAACGCCCATGGTGCTCCATTGCACCGTGAACCATAACAATGACTGCTTTTGGATCCTCATCTGCTTCCCATTTCCACATAGCTCCGCCTCCCTTATTCTGTTGAAGTATTATGTAGGAGAATACCTATTATTTTACCCTATATATAGGAAAACTCTTCACTTTATTATAGGCTCATTTTTTAAACTTTGTTACATTTTCAGTCGAAAACCATAGTATCGTCCTATCTTTTAGTAATAGAAGATCATTTTTCAAGAAAAAGATGTCTTGAGATAAGTCTCAGTTAGCATTTAGAACAATATATGAAAAACAAAAAGATTATAAGAAAACAGCCGCCTTTTTATATATCTTTTCATATTAGTCATTAACTTTTTCAAAAAATTGACGATGTATAACATAGAATCTTTTTTATTAGGTGATCTGAATGAAACAAATAATTTCAGGAATATTATGTTTTGCCTTTCTTATTGGGACAGGAATATTTGTATATGGAATACGGAATACAGAGGAACCGTTTGATCTCGTACAAGGTACATCTGCCGCCAATATTCATGATGACCAATACAAGGTGATCAAAATAAAGGATTCTGTGTCCATTCCTGCAAAATCTATTTCTCAATATCCTGAATTACAAAGAGGCTGTGAGGTTACAAGCCTTGCCATGCTGCTTGAGACTGCAGGGGTCCATGTCGATAAGATGACGCTCGCTAAACAAATCCAAAAAGATCCTACCCCAAGAAAGGTTCAAAATGGGAAAATTTATTTTGGAGATCCAAATTCCGGTTTTGTCGGCAATATCTATACCTACGATAAGCCCGGCCTCGGTGTATATAATAAACCCATTTTTGATCTTGGGGATAAATATCTTCCAAATAAAATGATTAACTTAACTGGACATTCTTTCGAAGACTTAAAAATTTATCTGTCCGATAACCGCCCAATTTGGGTCATTATCAATACAGAATATAGAAAGCTGCCGTCTTCGTATTTTCAAACTTGGAATACACCTAATGGTAAAATACAAATTACTTATAAAGAACATTCTGTTCTAATAACTGGATATGACCAAAAAAATATATATTTTAATGATCCGCTTACAGGACAAAAAAATAAAGCACCCGTCGGTTCCTTTATGGATGCTTGGATGCAAATGGGAAGCCAAGCAATTACTTACAACAAATAAGTAATGTGCTTGGCTTCTATTTTTGTCTAGCAACTCTAACCTTAAACGGTTGCTTGTGCAGCTTTCAATTCATATTGCTTTTGAAAATCATATTTTTCCTCTAAATATACTGCATGCCAGATCATAAAGACTAGCACCGTCCAAATCTTACGGCTATGGTCTAATTTACCTTGGCAATGTTCTTCTAATAGATTTAAGACATAGTTTTTATTAATAATATGGTCTGTTGGACTATTACGGATAATTTCTACTGCCCAATCATGCATTTCATCCTTCAACCAATGTCTAATAGGAACTGGGAAGCCAAGTTTTTTACGATCTAACACATGGTCAGGAACAATTCCCTCCGCTGCTTTTCGCAAAATATACTTAGTTGTATTATTAGCTGTTTTTAAGCTAGTTGGAATATTCGATGCTACTCTGAATACCTCTTTATCCAAGAATGGAACACGAAGCTCCAAAGATTGAGCCATGGTCATTTTATCCGCTTTTAAAAGAATGTCGCCACGCATCCAAGTATGGATATCGATATATTGCATACGGTCGACAGGATCATAACCAACCGTTTCAGAATAAAGCTGTTTTGTTATCTCCGTATAATCCAAGCCATGACGATATTGAGATAAAAGGTCCATCTTTTCTTTTTCCGTGTACATTTTGGCATTGCCGATATATCGCTCCTCCATTGGAGTTACGCCGCGTTCAATAAAGCTTTTTCCTTTAACGCCTTCTGGGAGAATCTTAGCTAATGCTCTCAGAAGCGCCTTTCCGATAGTAGGTATTTTATTAAATACCTCTAAGGATTGCGGTTCACGGTAAATATTATAACCACCGAAAAGCTCATCTGCCCCTTCACCTGACAATACAACCGTTACATGCTTTCTAGCTTCTCTTGCAACAAAATATAACGGCACACAAGCAGGGTCTGCCAATGGATCGTCTAAATGCCACATAATCTTAGGCAATTCTTTCATATATTCTTCTGGAGTGATCACATAGCTTATATTTTCAACACCAAGCTTTTCCGCTGTTTCCTTCGCAACATCAATTTCACTAAAACCATTGCGTTCAAATCCGACCGAAAAGGTTTGAATATTTGGATTAAACTGCTTTGCAATAGATGCAATAATAGATGAATCAATCCCACCTGATAAGAACGAACCTACAGGCACATCACTACGCATATGGACATTGACAGAATCCATTAACACATCTCTGATTTCTTTTACATATTCGTCCTCTGACTTATGAATCGGTTTAAATGCAGCCTTCCAATAACGGTTAATATTAAGCGGTTGCCCGAGCTTTTTAATAAAATAATGACCAGGCTCTAATTTTTTTATTCCGACTGTCATAGTTTCCGGCTCTGGAACAAATTGATAAGTCATATAATGCTGAACTGCATCATTGTTCAATACATCGTTTTCCATTGCTAATAATATACTTTTCTTTTCCGAAGCAAAGAAAGTACGATTATCTTCTTCCAAGTAAAAGAAAGGCTTAATGCCAAAAGGATCGCGAGCACCTAACAACGATTGCTCTTGTTTATCCCAAATAACAAATGAGAACATTCCACGCAGCTTCTCAACAGCTTTTTCTTTATAATGACTGTACAAAGCTAAAATAACCTCTGTATCTGATGATGTAGCAAAAGTTAAACCCGCTTCGATTAATTCATTTCGTAATTCAACATAATTGTATATTTCGCCATTAAAGATAATCCAGTATCTTTCATTTTCATATGTTAACGGCTGATGACCACTTTCTAAGTCAATGATACTTAGGCGGCGAAACCCAAATTGAATATGCTCATCTTCATAAAAACCGTCATCATCCGGACCACGATGAGTAATAATGTCATTCATATTTTTAAATAGTTGTTTGTCGGTATCACGAAGTTCAATAGAACGGTCATGAATACAGCCTATAAATCCACACATTATGTATGTCACCTACTTCTTTTAATTAACTGCAACTTTCATTCGTTTATTTAAAAAATTTCATACTTCATTATACTATCATTTTTCTATTCATTTTTGCATAGCCATTTTACTTATATCGACAAATAAATTTTACCAAGCTGCCTTTCTTAATTTGCTACCAAACAAAAAGGAGCTACAAATAAAAATCTGCAACCCCTTTTCCTTATTATTTAACAAGCTGGCTTAAACTTTCCGCTTTGTCTGTTCTTTCCCAAGGTAAATCTAAATCATTACGTCCAAAATGACCATATGCTGCTGTTTGCTTATAGATTGGTCGTCTTAAATCTAGCATTTTGATAATGCCAGCAGGACGAAGATCGAAGTTTTCACGAACAGCCGCAATTAATTCCTCTTCGGATACCTTACCTGTTCCAAATGTATCGATTGAAATAGACACAGGCTGTGCCACACCAATTGCATAAGCAAGCTGTACTTCACATTTATCTGCAAGTCCTGCAGCAACAATATTTTTTGCTACATAACGTGCAGCATATGCTGCAGAACGGTCAACCTTAGTAGGATCCTTTCCAGAGAATGCACCACCGCCATGACGAGCGTAACCACCATATGTGTCTACAATGATTTTGCGACCTGTTAAGCCTGCATCACCTTGTGGTCCTCCAATAACAAATCGTCCTGTAGGATTAATAAAATATTTTGTATTATCATCAATCAGCTCCTTAGGAACAACTGGGGCAATAACATACTCTTTCACATTACGCTGAATTTGTTCCAAGCTGATTTCAGGATGATGCTGTGTAGAAACAACAATTGTATCAATTCGAACAGGCTTTCCATTCTCATCATATTCAACCGTTACTTGTGTCTTCGCATCAGGACGTAAATATGGAAGAATCTCTTCCTTTCTTACCTCTGAGATTCTGCGAGCAAGCTTATGAGCTAATGAAATTGGTAAAGGCATTAATTCTTTCGTCTCGTTACATGCAAAACCAAACATTAATCCTTGGTCACCTGCACCAATTGCTTCAATTTCTTCTTCAGACATTTGGCCTTCTCGAGCTTCAAGCGCTTTATCCACACCCATTGCAATATCAGCAGATTGTTCATCTATGGATGTTAAGACTGCACATGTTTCCGCATCAAATCCGTATTTCGCACGAGTATATCCAATATTTTTAATTGTTTCCCGAACAATCTTTGGTATATCTACATATGTGCTAGTAGTTATTTCACCTGCAACAAGTACAAGACCTGTTGTAACTGATGTTTCACATGCGACTCGAGCATTTGGGTCCTTCGCTAAAATCGCATCCAAGATGGCATCAGAAATTTGATCACAAATTTTATCCGGATGACCTTCCGTAACGGACTCAGATGTGAATAAACGACGTTTGTTAGTCATCTTTTTTCCTCCCTATAAGTTATGTAATACTCTATATTTTTCGCCTCACGGTACTCATTTCCCTAATAGTATGAAATAATCAAAAGATTTTATCCTTGATTCTTTCAAGTTGCTTATTTGGAAAGTGCTCTACCTTCCATTTTGAGCAGATATATTTAGGTAGCAGCGCATAACTAAATAAAACCTTTCCCTATTCAGTATATGAGGAAAGGTTTAAATTCGTTTATTACGCCTTTCACTCTTATCGTTCAAGGAATTACCTTGCTACAGGTTAGCACCTTTGCATTCAGTAGGCAAAAAAAATGATTTATCTAACAAGTAATTTCTGTTAAAATATATTTCTCTCATTTTTTTTACATACAACAGTATGCCGGTTGCTGGGTTTCATCGGGCCTGTCCCTCCGCCAACTCGGGATAAGAGTATCCGTTCAAGGTAAAATCATACGCAATTTGTCAGACCATGTCAACTACTTCCTGTATTTTTCTTATAAGAAATTATGGAGAAAATCAATTGCTAATATGTATAACTATTCAAATTAATTAGAGTATATATAAGGAAGAAAAACGTATTTTTTAAAACTTTGTGTCTCGAAAAAAATATACACATATAGTATAGACTAATTATATAATTGTGTTATACTAATTAACATAGTGATAAAATATAAATTCTTTAATAAAGGATGGTAACGCATTCATGAATTCGATAGGCTTATCTCACGATTTAGCTGAATTATTAAATGGAAATAATGTTTACACTCAATTATCTGTACCACGTTTAGTAGAAAAAGTATTATCCCGCAATGAAGGTGTTTTAACATCAACCGGTGCTGTAAAGGCAGAAACCGGAAAATATACAGGCCGTTCCCCTAAAGATAAATTTATAGTGGAAGAGCCTTCCGTAAAAGATAAGATCGATTGGGGCTCTGTAAATCAACCAATTTCAATGGAAGCATTCGATAACTTGTATCATAAAGTTATACAATATTTAGAAAAACAAAATGAATTATTTGTTTTTAAAGGCTTCGCAGGTGCGGATCCAATAAGCAGGCTTCCAATTCAAGTTATAAATGAATATGCTTGGCATAATCTTTTTGCCCATCAGCTTTTCATCCGTCCTACAGAGGCAGAATTAGCGACACATGAAGCACAGTTTACTATTTTATCTGCCCCAAATTTTAAAGCAGATCCAGAAGTAGATGGAACAAAATCCGAAACATTTATCATTGTTTCCTTCGAACGCAGAGTTATTTTAATTGGCGGTACCGAATATGCAGGTGAAATGAAGAAATCCATTTTCTCCATTATGAATTATTTATTACCTGAAGCAGGAATATTACCTATGCACTGTTCTGCAAATGTTGGTTCTGAAGGTGATGTTGCACTATTTTTCGGTCTCTCTGGAACAGGAAAAACAACATTGTCAGCAGACCCTAATCGCAAGCTAATAGGTGATGACGAACACGGCTGGTCCGCAAATGGAGTCTTCAATATTGAAGGAGGATGCTATGCTAAATGTATCGGGCTGACACGTGAAAAGGAACCTCAAATATTTGATGCAATCCGATTTGGTTCTGTATTGGAAAATGTTGTTGTAGATCCTGAGACACATGAAGCAATTTATGACGATAATACATTGACAGAAAATACACGTGCTGCTTATCCAATTCAATCCATCGATAATATTGTTGATCCTAGCGTTGCTGGCCATCCACAAACGATTGTATTTTTAACAGCGGATGCATTTGGTGTACTGCCTCCAATCAGCAAACTAACCAAGGAACAAGCAATGTATCATTTCTTAAGCGGTTATACTTCGAAGCTTGCAGGAACTGAACGAGGCGTAACTTCACCAGAAGCAACGTTCTCAACATGCTTTGGAGCACCATTCCTTCCGCTTCCTGCTACTGTATATGCAGAAATGCTTGGTAAAAAGATTGATGAATACGGCGTTGATGTCTTCCTTGTTAACACAGGATGGACCGGCGGTGAATACGGTGTGGGATCACGTATGAAGCTAAGCTATACACGAGCAATGATACACGCCGCACTAGAAGGCGAGTTACACAATGCAGAAACCGTGAAGGATGAAATCTTTGGTTTAAATATACCTTTACATGTTCCTGGTGTACCTGATGAAGTTTTACTGCCAAATAAAACGTGGGAAAGCCAAGAGGAATACGTTCAAAAGGCGAAAGAGCTTTCTGGAAAATTCCAATCAAATTTCCAACAGTTCAAAAACGTTGCGAAGGAAATTGAAGATCTTGGTGGACCATTGAAATAAGAAAAGCGCAAGTGCATTTAAATAAAAAATTATACTTTATTATCTATAAACTAAAAGGGTGGCTTTCGTGAGCCACCCTTTTAGTTTATAGAGTTCAATGAAACAAGCTGATAAAATATAGTTGTTGTTTCCTTACCCCATTCTAATTTCTGAATGATAGCGGTTCCGCTTGAATCACTTTCAATAGTCCTCCTAACATCAATTGGAATATCAATTGGATATAAACGGTATCCTGCTTTTTCTAAAATAAATAAATTATCATCTAATCTATTTTCTTTTCCTTTCGTTACAATCATCGTATTTAATTCTAAAGGCATTCCCATTTATATATCTCCTCTTTTCAACATTCTTAAAGATATTCTATCATGTTCATGCTTGTTTTTTCATCCAGGAACATAAATCGGTGACAATTTGTCGATTGATTGCTGGAGGAAAATAATGAGTAAAGTTTGGAAAATACCATGTGTCTACTGATTTTCCCAAAGACCTTAATCTTTCTTCTAGTCTTTTTGCATGTTCGAATGAAACGTTTTGATCTTTATTACCATGAATAATCAAAACTGGGGCATCTATTTCCTTCAAAGCAAATAATGGTGTCCGCTCTTTATATCGATCGGGAAATTTACTAGGTGTACCTCCGATTACCCTCTTCAACATCTTTCGTAAATCTGTACGTTCATAATAAGTTAGCTCCATATCGGAAACCCCACTCCAAGTTACAACGGATATAGCTTCTTTTCTATGAATAGCAGTATGAAGAGCCATTGCTCCTCCTCTTGAGAAGCCAAAAATATGAATTCGGTTCTTGTTAATCCGATGATAATTCATAAGAAGATCGAAAGCATTATAGGCGTCCAAACGATCGTCACCTGCAAAATCCTCATTTCCTTCACCACCGCGATTTCCGCGATAAAATGGGGCAAACACGATAAAACCCTCACTAGCAAATTGACCTATTCTTGCCGGCCTCACCATACCTACACTTTTTATTCCTCCCCTCAAATATAAAAAACCATCATATTTCCGATTGTCATTTGGTTCTGCCAGCAATCCTTTCACTTTTAATGAACCTGAAAGATATGTAATTAAAAACATCTTTATCTTGGGGTTTGGCGATGGGAATGGACTTTTTTCTATAATATTCAAAGAAACACCTCATTTACTCTTTAGATTTATTTATAGGCATTCACACATTTTTTTTAAAATCATACCATATGTAACAAATCAAAAATAAACGAATGCCTATAAGGAGGTTCCTGTATGAAAAGGTGGCTTAAAATTAGCTTTGCACTTTTCTTGACATTCATTTTGCTCTTTACGCTCGGAGCATGCTCTAAAAAAGAAGGACTTAAGAAAGTTCGTGTTGCAGAAGTTACCCGATCTGTTTTTTATACCCCTCAATATGTAGCTATCCAAAAAGGCTTTTTTAAAGATGAAGGCCTAAAAATTGACTTAAAAACGACCGCTGGCGGAGACAAAACTATGACCACATTATTAGCAAATGGAGCTGATATTGCTCTGGTTGGTTCAGAAACTTCCATTTATGTTCACGCTCAAGGAAGTGACGATCCTGTAATTAATTTTGCCCAGTTGACAAGAACAGACGGTACATTTCTTGTCTCCCGCAAAAAAATCGATAACTTTTCATGGGATCAATTAAAAGGCTCTACCTTCCTCGGGCAAAGAAAAGGCGGCATGCCACAAATGGTGGGGGAATATGTTTTGAAAAAACATAGCATCGACCCTCATAAGGATTTAAACCTCATTCAAAATATCGATTTTGCTAATATTGCAAATGCCTTTGCATCCGGAACAGGTGATTTTGTTCAATTATTCGAACCAACTGCTTCCGTTTTTGAAAAAGAGGGTAAAGGATATATTGTTGCCTCCTTTGGAAAGGAATCTGGCAATGTCCCTTACACCGATTATATGGCAAAAGAAAGCTATATCAAAGAAAATAAGGATACGATTGAGAAATTTGTCCGTGCTCTTTATAAAGCGGAAAAATGGGTGAAAGATCACGATTCAAAACAAGTGGCAAAAGTTGTTCAGCCATTTTTTGAAGACACAGATATCGATATTTTATCCGCTTCAATCGAACGCTATCGAAGCCAAGGCTCATTTGGCACAGACTTAGTTTTAAGTGAGGATGGCTGGAATCATTTGCAGGAAATTATGGGGGAAGCAGGAGAATTACCAAAAAAAGTTGACTATAAAGCACTTGTCAATTCATCTATAGCCAAAAAGGTAATAAATGAATAAGGAGGTTAAACATTTTATGAGCTTCCTAACTGTAGAAAACGTCCATCATAGCTACTTTACACCAAAAACAGCTACGGATGCTTTAAAAGATATAAGCTTTGAAATTGAAGAAGGGGAGTTTATTTCCCTCCTTGGTCCAAGCGGATGTGGCAAAACAACTATGCTATCCATCCTTTCAGGTCTTATTAAACCAACAGAAGGGAACGTATTGATTGAGGGTGTCTTGCCTAGTTCATTGACATCCTCGATTGGTTATATGCTGCAGCAAGATTATTTATTTCCATGGAAAACAATCGAAGAAAATATTTTACTTGGTCTTAAGTTAAAAAATCAATTGAACGATCAGACGAAGAAAACGGCCCTACAGTTGCTACATGAAATAGGATTAGACGGAGTTGAAAACCAATATCCGCGTCAGCTTTCTGGAGGCATGAGACAACGTGCAGCTCTGGTAAGAACATTAGCGATTAATCCGAAAATTCTTTTTCTCGATGAGCCATTTTCAGCTCTTGATTATCAAACAAAGCTAAAGCTGGAGGATCTGGTATTTGAAACACTGAAAACATACAAAAAAACGGCTGTTTTAGTTACGCATGATATAGGAGAAGCCATTTCTATGAGTGATCGGATATTATTATTTGCCGCCAAACCTGGCCGATTATATAAAACATTTAATGTACCTGATGAGTTGAGAGTGATCAGGCCATTTGAGGCAAGAAGCAAAGAAGCATACTCTGTCCTGTTTCAGGAAATTTGGAAGGAGTTGGAGTCTCTTGAAGGTGAAAAATAAACCAAATTTCCTCTATCACCAATATCTTAATAACATTAAAGTAGAAAAAAGATGGGTTAGATTTTATCAAGTGATTATTTTGCTCGTGTTTTTTGCCCTTTGGGAAACTGCTAGCCGACTACATTGGGTCAATCCGTTAATATTCAGTGCGCCTACAAAAATTTGGTCATTATTTATCAACAAGATTCAAGATGGAACCCTTTTTAGTCATATCGGTATAACTGTTTTCGAGACCATAATGGGATTTATCCTCGGTACTCTTTTAGGAGCACTATTAGCTGCAATTCTTTGGGCATCTCCTAAATTTTCAAAGATTTTGGATCCCTATCTTGTTGTTTTTAATGCCATGCCAAAGGTTGCCCTTGGTCCAATATTAATCGTTGTCTTCGGTCCAGGGTTAACCTCCAGTATTGCGATGGGAATAATCATTTCTGTAATCATTACAACCATCGTTATCTACACTTCATTTCGCGATGTGGATTCGAACTATTTAAAAGTATTGCAAACTTTCGGAGCAACCCGCTTTCAAATTTTCAAAGAAGCGATATTACCCGCATCCTTTCCTACTATCATTTCTACTTTAAAAGTAAATGTTGGTTTATCATGGGTAGGTGTTATTGTCGGAGAATATTTAGTAGCCTCAAAAGGTTTAGGATATTTAATTATCTATGGCTTCCAGGTCTTTAATTTTACTTTAGTAATGCTATCTCTAATTATCGTAGCAATTATCGCTACAGTTATGTATCAATTAGTGGATCTATTAGAAAAGAAACTTATTAAGGATTCTTACCTATAAGGGGGCCCTTGTTTACGGCACCCCCTTTCTATTTATTTAGAAGTAAAATCTTTTAATATTCCTATACTGTCTATATGCTTTTTTGCATCCTCATCTCCTAATTCATACAGCATCTGATACGCACGAAGTAAATTCTCATCAGAAATGTCATTCGGACGGTCATGATGGTATTCCAATACAGGTATATGGGCCCGGAGAAAGCCTTCAATATCTGCGTCATAATTGGAATCGAAAATTTGTCTTAACTTTGTTATTTCCTCATCGGTTGCTTCTATTTTAAAATTCCATACGGAGTCCGCCCTACTTCTTGAAATTTCCCCGCTCCCAAGATCAACATAATATGTGTGCTTATTTGCTTCCATCTATATTCCCACCTCTACATGATTCTTGATACAAAATAATCTTTATGTATCGTTTCCCACAAATCGACTTAAAATATTCTTATAAAAGGAAAGTCTTTACTCGAACCTTAAAGAAATGGGAGTGTTTCAACTTGAGATTAGTGGATGAGCTTTTTGAAATTTATCGAGATAAATTAACAGGCGATGAAGAGGATTTAGATATGATAGCATTAGCCGTTGTGGAAAATAATAATCGAAATGAACTATTAAATATCGTGAAGGAAATGACCGATTATGAATTGCATTATTTTGTCAGTTTATATTTGACAGAAACACTCAAGGAAAAATTTGCGCAAGGTACAGGCGATCTCGATTTCTTACCACATAGCAAATACTTGCATTAAGCAGTTTATTTCCCATCCTATTTTTTCAATTCCCGTTCACAATCTATTCCATATTCTATTCAAATACATGGTAAGATAAAATAAGGAATTGAAAACAAAGGAGAATTTGAATGTTTACTTTAATTTTAGTAGTATCGCTCATTATTATCGTTATCATTATGTCTGCTGCCGTAATTACAACATCGAAGGCATACTCATATAAACATACAGTTGATCCGATTGAAAACAATCCAAATATTAAACGAGATGAAAAAGAACCATCCAATCATTAATGGCTGGTTCTTTTGACTCTTTCATAAAAAAGTATTACTCTAAAGAAAAAATTGAAGGATGTCTACCATGTTTAAATTTTTATTTATTTCCATTATTCGTTTTTATCAGCTTGTCATTTCTCCAATGAAGCCACCTACATGCCGTTTTTACCCGACTTGCTCCCAGTATGGTCTTGTAGCAATTAAACGGTACGGTGCTTTCCGTGGCGGCTATTTAACGATAAA
The DNA here is from genome assembly GCF_018343615.1 of Bacillus sp. FJAT-49736. Taxonomy (GTDB): domain Bacteria; phylum Bacillota; class Bacilli; order Bacillales; family Bacillaceae_C; genus Margalitia. Next base: position 2,201,226 of record NZ_JAGYPI010000001.1, read on the forward strand.
ACGGATATTAAAATGTCATCCGCTTCATCCAGGAGGAGTTGATCCTGTTCCTGAAAAATGGCCATCAAATAAGCAAGAAAAATAATTCTAGTATCGAAGCCCCTACTCGGTATTATTTTTAAGCTCTCATATCAAAACCATTCCATATGATTATTAGATTTTATATATGATGTTAATACATTGATTAGAGCATTAATTTATTCTTCCTTTGATTTCCGTGATATTTTTATACCGGCTACAAACAATAAGTATGTATCATCCATTTTATTAAAAAGAGGTGGTATAAAAATGGCAAAAGATGTGCTGTGTGAAGTAAACAATTGTCATTATTGGAAAAACGGAAATAAATGCTCTGCAGAACAAATATATGTTGTAAGTCATCAAGGAAATGAAGCAAAAAACCAAGCAGAAACGGATTGTAAAACCTTTAAACCTGAAGGAAATTGGTAATTTAAGTGTTAAAGGATAATTAGAAATCGGCGAATAAGCCGATTTCTTTTTTTATCGATATATCTCCTTAAATAAGGTAACCTCATTCAGACGTTTTTTATTTAGCTCATATCCGATACCGTATCCTAATGAAGCCGTAATTCCACCATTGTTTACACTTATTTCGGGCTCGATAATATCCTGTTCCCAATACCTGCTGGAGGAAGAAATATCACCTGGAATAGAAAAACCTTTCTTGGTTGCTAGTGCTATATTATGTGCCTTAGAGATGCCAAATTCAATCATTCCCCCGCACCACACCTTAATGTTGTTTTTAATACATAAATCATGCATCTTGATTGCATTCCACAAACCGCCAACCCGTCCTATTTTTATATTGATAACTCCACAGCTTTTCAAGTGAATAGCACTTTTCGCATCATGAATAGAAACAATGCTTTCATCTAAACAAATTGGTGTCTGTATCTCCTTTTGCAAAAAAGCATGTTCCACAATATCATCTACCCCTAACGGCTGTTCAATCATCAATAAATTAAATTCATCCAGTGCCTTTATGGTCTGAACATCCTTTAAGGTATAGGCAGAATTAGCATCCGCCATCAGATCTATTGTCGGATAATGCCTTCTAATTTTATGCAAAAGCTCATAATCATGACCTGGCTTGATTTTAACCTTAACCCTGGTATATCCTTCTTGAAGATATTTTGATATACTTTCTACGGCTTCAGCGGGATCCTGTGTACCAATAACAACACCTGCAGGTATTTGCTCCCTGTCTCCTCCAATAAGCTGCCACAAGGGCTTTTCCTGCTGTTTTGCATACAAATCCCATATGGCCGTTTCAAGCCCCGCTTTCGCCATTTGATTTCCCCGAATAGCTGCAAAAATAACAGATACCTCACTTGGATGCCGGACAGGCTGATTAAGTATCAATGGTATTAAAATATCTTTAAGCATATGAAAAGCGGTGTGAACCGTTTCCTCCGTATACCAAGGTGTCGAAAAAGCAACGGTTTCCCCAAATCCAATCGTACCATCTTTGTCCATGACCTTTATTATAATACCTTCTCTTTCCACGACTGTGCCTAAGGCAGTGGAAAACGGAGCTTTTAAAGTCATATTTATAATATTTAAGCTAACCTCTTTTATATTCATCTGTCCATATCCTTTGGTATTAATTCAGCTAATTTTCTGCGAAGCAATTTATTGGACGCATTTCGCGGTAAAGATGTTACTTCGTATATTTTTTTCGGTATCTTATATTTAGCCAATCTTCCCTTGCAAAACTCCATTAATTCTTCTTCTGAAACTGGGCCATTTATGACAACAAAACCTATTGGAACTTGTCCCCACACAGCATCTTCGCTTCCCGTCACTCCCACTTCTGCAACATATGGATGAGCTAACAGCACCTCTTCAATTTCAGCAGGGTAAATATTTTCACCACCCGAAATAATTAAATCGGAGCGTCTATCCAATACATACAAATATCCTTCATCATCGACATAGCCAATATCCCCTGTATAGAGCCATCCATCTTTAAAGCTAGTTTGATTTGCTTCCGGACGATTGAGATAGCCAATGGTTACATTTGGTCCTTTGACCACTATTTCTCCCGCTTCAAATGGCATATTCTCTCTACCCTCAGACATTATTTTCAATTGTGCCGGAAAAAGAGGCTTACCTGCAGAGCCGAGCTTTCTAAAGCTATCCTCTGGAGACAATGTAACGATTTGTGAGGAAGTTTCTGTCATTCCATAGGATTGAAAAACGGGAATACCTTTTTCAGCACACGCTTCCAATAAAGGACGTGGAGCAGGTCCTCCCCCTAGCAGCATACAGCGAAACTTTGAATGATATTCTTGTTTGTTTAAAGAATGAATCAATCTCGTAAGCGTCGTTCCAACTACGGACATAATAGTGACATCCCCTGCTATCAGCAGTGCATTTACCTTATCTTCATTAAATTGCTCCATTAAATAAACAGGGATTCCGTAAATTACGCTTCTCATCAATATTGACAATCCACTGATATGGAATAGAGGAACCGTACAAAGCCATGCATCGTCCTCTTTTAACCCAAGATTAAGTGCAGAACCAACGGCGCTCCACCAATGATTTCCATATGTTTGCAAAACGCCTTTCGGATGGCCTGTCGTTCCCGAGGTATACATAATCGAGCAAACATCTGATAATGAATATTCCTGTACAAGTTTTATCTCCTGGATCGGCAACTTTTCCATTTCCGCAATTGTTTTTATGTTAATGGAGCTAATATGCTGATGGGTATCATGAAATATATTCTCAAATTCAATATCACAAATAACTAGCTTTGCTTGACTATCTTTCAACTGAAATACCATTTCAGTTGGGGTTAAACGATGATTTAAAAATAAAGTTTTAACACGAAGCTGTTGTAAAGCATGAATAATTAATACTGTAGAGGGGCGGTTTTTCAATAGCAAAGCAACAGTGTCTTCTTCCTTTATACCTAAAGATGAAATTTTCTGTGAGAGAATTACTGCTTCTTCAAACATTTCTCTAAATGTCCATGACTTCCCATCAAATATAATTGCATGACGGTCAGGTGTTAAAAATGCACGTTGCTTCAAAAAGTTTGGAATGTTTGTTTCCATTATTCTTCACCTTCATATTTTTTACCAATTTTTTGCTAAGAAAAAAGCTTGATGTACTCCACCAAGCTTTCTTTACATCAAGGGAAACGAGGGAATTGTCCGAAGTCCGGCTTGCGTTTTTCTTTAAATGCATCACGGCCCTCTTTTGCCTCATCTGTTGTGTAATATAGTAATGTTGCATCCCCGCCAAACTGCTGTAATCCTGCTAATCCATCTGTATCAGCATTAAAGGAAGCTTTTAAGAAGCGAAGAGCAGTTGGACTTTTCTCAAGAATTTCATTGCACCATTTAATGGTTTCCTCTTCAAGCTGTTCTAAAGGAACAACTGTATTTACTAATCCCATATCTAATGCTTCTTGAGCATTATATTGACGGCATAAATACCAAATTTCACGAGCTTTTTTATGACCAACAATTCTTGCTAAATAGCCTGCACCGTAGCCTGCATCGAAAGAACCAACCTTTGGTCCAGTTTGACCGAAGATAGCATTGTCAGCGGCAATAGTTAAGTCACATACCACATGTAAAACATGACCGCCTCCAATAGCATAGCCGGAAACCATTGCGATAACTGGCTTTGGAATGAAGCGAATTAATCTTTGTAAATCTAGAACATTTAAACGTGGAATATTGTCATCACCAACATATCCGCCATGGCCGCGTACCTTTTGATCTCCACCGGAACAGAAAGCTTTATCTCCCGCTCCAGCTAATACGATAACACCTATTTTGCTATCGTCACGTGCATAAGCAAATGCATCAATCATTTCCGCAACTGTTTTAGGTGTAAATGCATTATGTACATGAGGGCGATTAATGGTTATTTTCGCTATCCCATTATACGTTTCATATAAAATTTCTTCATATTTTCGTTCGGCAACCCATTCTACTGCCATGAATATTCCTCCTTTTTAATTTTGCTTAAAATGGCGGGTCAAATTTACACCGGACATTACCGATAAGATTTATTTTACAGCTATATGTTTCTACTGCCCTACTTCTCTCTATTCGACTTTAAATATCCGATTTCGCCAAAAACTCCATTACTATTGTACCAAACTTTTTTGGACTTTCCACATGAATTGCATGCCCTACCCTCGGCATGGTAATCCATTCAGCATGCAATAAGCATTTCTTCATTTCATCTGCTATTAGGCAAAACTTTTTGTCCAGTTCACCTGTGATCAATAAAATAGGCATTTGTAACCTGGAAAGAGTATTCCACCACGAAGGCTGACTGCCAGTCCCCATTCCAAGAAGACTATTTGCCAGACCAATGGGATTATTAGCCAGCCTTTGTAATCTAATTTCAGATTGAACAGAGGCATCCAGTAATTTCTGTGATTGGAATAATGGAATATTCGCCCAATAATCCACAAAAGCTTCTATCCCGTCTTCCAATATTCTATCAGCCAATTGTTTATCTCGCGCTCTTCTATCTATTCTATCTTTTTCCTGCATTAGACCTGGGGTTGCACTTTCCAATATCAATTTTTTTGTCATTTCAGGATACTTCTGGGCAAAGGTTAGTGCTAATCTTCCCCCCATTGAATATCCAAGAATTGCAGCATCATGCATTGCAAATTTCTGCATAATATCTTTTAAATCGTCCGCAACTAACTCAATATTATACCTTTTAGGCTCTGCAGGACTTTCCGTTAAACCATGGCCAACTATATCTACTAGAAGAACTTTATACTTTCCCTTTAAACGACCCGCGAGATCTTTCCATGTAGAGGTATCCCCTGTAAAGCCATGAAGTAGAACTACAGGTTCACCATCGCCAATAATTTCAACATGATATGATACATCATTAATATTTATGAGCATGTTACATCGCCATCTAACAAATGATCTTTTGCTTGAGAGACACTGTCCCATATTTTCCGGTGGATCTGCACATTTCTTTCGCGATTAGTCGGAACCTCTATTACATTTAAACCTGGGGTTTTGATAGCCTTATTAATTGATTCCCGATACTCATCCCAATTCATTACTTTCTGATAGTTTCCTCCATACATTTTTATAGCATATTCGAATTCGAGGTCAATTGGTGTCCCAAATAAATGCTCAAAATTTTTAGAAGAACCAGCCTGTGGAAGGAAGGAGAAGATTCCCCCACCGTTATTATTAATGACAATAACCGTTATATTTAATCGATGCATTTTGGCAGCTAAAAGTCCATTTAAATCATGGAAAAATGAAAGATCACCGATAAGCAAAAATAAGTTATCTGCATACACACTTGCCCCTGCCGCGCTTGACACTACTCCGTCAATACCATTTGCACCACGGTTAGCCATCACACGGATATTTTTTTGATTAAAATGAAAAAATGTATCGACATCCCTGATTGGCATACTGTTTCCGACAAAAAGAGTGCTGTTACTTGGCAATAGCTTTGTAAGCTCTACAACTGCTTTTCCTTCATCTAAGTCCTGTATATCCTCTACAGCTAACTGAACAATGTTTTTCGTTTTTTCATTTAATTGCTGCCAAAGCTGCAGCCATTTAAAATTCGTTGGATTTCTAACAATAGTAGCTAACCCATCGCAAAATATTGTTTCGTCGGCATGGATCATTTCTGTTCCCATTTTAATTGGATCTCGCCAGCCGCTGCCGCTATCTACAATGTAGTGAACGACATTTTGCAAACCCTTTAGGAATAAAGTTAACGGCTTTGATACCGCCATTCCTCCAAAACGGATAATAACCTCCGGAGAAAGCTCCTTCATATAGGTGCCAGCTTTTAAAATAGTGTCATAATTATCGATAATCGTTGCCCCATTATGTGATCCGCTTCTTAGCTGAGAAAGAGGATCTGCTAAAATTGGATAGCCCAATTTCTCGGATAGAGTGAGAACTGCTTGAGTAAATCCTGGCTCATCTATAACACCGCAAATAATTAACCCTTTCTCATGTTTCTCTAACTCCATACAAATTCTTTCCATCTCACCTGTTGGTAAAACCAATGCACCTTGAGAGCTTTTTACCGATTGTTTAACTTTTTCAAAAGGAGTTGGTTCCAACCTAGGAATTAAAGGCTCTCGAAATGGAAAGTTTAAATGTACAGGTCCTGCCGGAGCTTGCAAGGATATATTTACTGCCCTGGATGCAGTAGTTCTTACATAATAAAGAAGCTCTTCATGCTCATCCGGAATGGACATCTCAGCAAACCATTTTACATGCTTCCCGTATAAATGAATCTGGTCAATGGATTGGGGTGCTCCTATATCCCTAAGCTCATGTGGGCGATCAGCTGTTAATACAATTAGCGGTACCCGTGAAATCTTTGCTTCAATAATAGCTGGATAGTAATTTGCTGCAGCGGTTCCTGATGTACATAAAAGTGCAACAGGCTTGCGTGTCTGCTTCGCCATTCCAAGAGCAAAAAAAGCGGCAGAACGCTCATCAATGTTAACATGATAATTAAGATTCGGATGTTCTGCGATAAGCATAGCTAAAGGGGTTGATCGTGAACCTGGGCTGATGACAACATCCTCTACGCCACTTGTGACCAACTCCTGAATAAAATCAGCTAAATAGGTTGTAAGTACTTCTTGTTCATTCATTATTTTTTCCTCCCAATGCACGAAGCATAGGACGAAATTTAATGTTCGTTTCTAAATATTCATCCTCTGGGTTAGAATCAGCTACGATGCCACACCCAGCATATATAAATGCTTCATTACCTTTTATTAAACCTGATCTTATGGCAACAATAAATTCCCCATTGCCGCGATAATCCATCCACCCTATTGGGCCAGCATATAACCCTCTATCCATATTTTCTACATCACGGATAACCTTCAATGCCTCATCTCTTGGAGTACCTCCGAGTGCAGGTGTCGGATGTAAAGATTCTACCATCTGCAAAAGGCTTGCCTCTTCCTTTGCTTTCCCTCTAACTGGTGTATATAAATGTTGAATATCTCTCGTCTTCATTAAAATAGGCGCATTTGGAATGTCTACCGCTATACAATATTTATGAAATACATCCGCAATCATAGAAACTACTAACTGATGTTCCTGCCTATTTTTCTTATCTTCCATTAGCATTTTTCCTAACTTCTCATCTATTTCTTTATCACTGCTTCTTTTTATGGATCCTGCTAAACAGGTGGATAATATATTTCCCCCTAATTTTTTCACTAGTCTTTCAGGTGAAGCACCAGTAAAGAAATTAGTTTCTGTTCCAAATGAAAATACATAACTATCCTTCTGCTGCTCCAATAAATGATGAAGAGTGGCAGTTGGCAATACAATATCATTAAATTGCAATTTCATTTTTCGGGCTAAAACGACCTTATTCAAATATCCCTTTTTCAATAACGAGATAGTATTGGCAACGGAATCCTTCCATTCTATTGGGTGTATTTCTTCTTGATTCTTTATTTCCGGCACTATTTCAACTGTATGATCACTTATGCTTATGATTTTACTCTTCCATTGTTCAATACGGTCAAAGCAAGACAAGTTGCTCCCCGATTGTATCATGACGTTAACTGTTAAAAAGCTTTCCTTTTCTGTAATGGTAAGCATCGCCTCTGGAAGATAGAATACAGCATTAGAAAATCCTTCCCATTCAGGTTCTTTCCTATTAGTAGGGTCAAATGCAAAACTTCCAAATAACATTGGACCAGTACCTGGCTGATCCGTAGGATTATGTATGGAAGCGTTTTCCAAAGTTTTGGACCATTTTTCTTCCACAAGCTGGAATCTTTCATTAACCTGATCGGATTTTAATTGAAAAACACTGCCTAAACCAATTAATATAGTTTCGTTTTGAGGGTCTTTCCAATAAAAATGCTCTTTACTATTTTGAGTGATAGACGAATAATATGCGTGAGGGTATGGAAGATCCATTCTTTCTGTATAACTGAATAAAATATCTTTCTTTAGTTCCTTCGCTTTTCTTAATGCGGTTTCCAATTCCTGATGAATATATTCCACTAAAATCTCCCCCAAAGCAATTAACATCTTTACGTATTTAAATAATAATTATACTAATTCATCCATTCTTTAAGATACACCTCAAACAGTTTCCAGTCAATGTTCGACAACTCTTGTTCCTATTCCTTTCCTATTATAAAGTCTATAATTGGATTTATCAGCTTCGACATCTTCATTATTAGCAAAAAGGAATAATTTCACTACATTAGTTATAAAAATTCATTGACACCTTCTTCTCCTTTACCTACACTTTAGATTGTAATGTTTTGTTCTATTTTCTATTCGGAACAAATATAAGGGAGAGACTTATAATGAGTAAACAAGCTTCACCAACTCTAGAACGTGATCATGGTTGGCGAATATGGTGGCAATTAACTAGACCACACACCTTAACAGCTGGATTTGTACCAGTTTTTCTTGGTACAGCATTAGCATTGCATTCAGCAAAGCTTAACTTTTTACTGTTTGCAGCAATGCTTATTGCATCCTTATTAATTCAAGCCGCTACGAATATGTTTAATGAGTATTACGACTATAAAAGAGGTTTGGATAATGAGCAATCAGTAGGGATAGGCGGAGCTATCGTAAGAAATGGCGTGCAGCCAAAAACTGTGTTAAATCTTGCCTTTCTATTTTTCGGTATTGCAATTCTATTAGGTGTTTACATTTGTATGAATACAACTTGGTGGATCGCAGTCGTAGGAGCAATTTGTATGTTAATTGCTTACCTATACACTGGTGGACCTTATCCAATTGCCTATACACCATTTGGAGAATTTCTATCAGGCTTCTTTATGGGTGTTATCATCGTTCTTATTTCTTTTTATATTCAAGTAGGAAAAATAACAGCTGATAGTGTATTGATCTCTATTCCAATTATGATTCTTATCGGAGCGATCATGTTATCTAATAACATTCGTGACTTAGATGGCGATAAAAAGAATGGACGAAGAACAGTTGCCATTTTGATAGGACGCAAAAAAGCGATTTATTTGTTGGCCACAATGTTTACAGTATCATATGTATGGATTATTGCCTTTATCATTTTCGGCGGTGCTACCCCATGGCTGCTTTTAATCTTTATCAGTATTCCAAAACCAATTAGAGCGGTAAAAGGGTTTATCGGTAAAACGGAGCCGATTCAGATGCTGCCTGCCATGAAAGCCACCGCACAAACTAATACATTTTTCGGTTTACTACTAACAATTGGGTATGTATTAGCACATTTTATTAATAATTAATATGGGACTAAGCTAATCGATAAGTTGTCCTTCTAAAAAGAGAAAAACGCTATTCTAAGCGTTTTTCTTTTTTTTTGTTAAATATTATTATTTATTATTTATTATATGTTTAATATTCAATAAGCTCTTATCAACAGAAGTCTCAATATAACCAACTATTTGATTAAAAGTAAAAACATTAAGCTTTTTATTTATAACTTCTTTTTTGTACTCCATATCTTCCAAAACAAAAGGTATGAATTCTTCCACATCCTTACACCTAACCTCTTGCAAATCAATAATAGCAGGAAAATAATTAAGCATTGTTTTCAGACTGTCTTTTAAACCATAATATTCTAGTATTTTCCCATTCAATAATCGAAAATCATTATGGTACAAATGGAATATTTCTTTATCCGATTCCATCCTATTTTTTAACCAAGGAAGATAAAACCCTTTCAACCATAAATCATCCGCAATTAAATGTGTATAATACCCTAGTACATAAAGATTTTCTACTTGCGAATGATATTTATGTAAAAAACGTCCATAATCAATGCTCCTGGAATAATCAGTTACATCACCTATAAAGTAATGAGATGACTCCTTTGGTGTTACAGCATCTGGTGCAATGCCTCCTATTAAAAACGGTAGTCGATCTTCTATGGATAATCTCTCAGCAATTCTATTGGCTATAACTAAATGCATTATTCTTGATCCCAACTTCCCCTCACCCTTTCCCATTTTCATCAACTATATATCCTTAATTATTAAAGGATCAATCTTCAAAATCCTATTTTGATTTTAACATAAAATTACATTTCTAAAATTTTATTTTGATATAATTCAAAAGAGTCTGCCTTTTCTTTACATAAAAAAAAGAATTTCTCATATACATGAAAAATTCTTTTAAAATAATATGACCCGTACGGGATTCGAACCCGTGTTACCGCCGTGAAAGGGCGGTGTCTTAACCGCTTGACCAACGGGCCCAGATAATATGTAATGGCGGAGAAGGAGGGATTTGAACCCTCGCGCCGGTTACCCGACCTACACCCTTAGCAGGGGCGCCTCTTCAGCCACTTGAGTACTTCTCCAAAAAAAAAAAATGGCTCCGCAGGTAGGACTCGAACCTACGACCGATCGGTTAACAGCCGATAGCTCTACCACTGAGCTACTGCGGAACAATAAATGGAAAGTTATTTTGCTATTGCAAAAAAACTCTGGTGGGCCTAAATGGACTCGAACCATCGACCTCACGCTTATCAGGCGTGCGCTCTAACCAGCTGAGCTATAGGCCCATTATGTAATTTGGAGCGGGTGATGGGAATCGAACCCACGACAACAGCTTGGAAGGCTGTAGTTTTACCACTAAACTACACCCGCAAATATGGGGCGACTAGTGGGAATCGAACCCACGAATGTCGGAGCCACAATCCGATGCGTTAACCACTTCGCCATAGCCGCCATAAATAATATACAAAAATGTGAATTCTAGACAAAAATGGTGGCTCGGGACGGAATCGAACCGCCGACACAAGGATTTTCAGTCCTTTGCTCTACCGACTGAGCTACCGAGCCATATTAATATATTGTACCTAAAAGCAGATAACTACCAAAAAAATAAAAATGGCGGTCCGGACGGGACTCGAACCCGCGACCTCCTGCGTGACAGGCAGGCATTCTAACCAGCTGAACTACCGGACCTAAGTTTTTTCAAGGAAACTTGAAAATAACTTTCCTTATATTGCGGGGGCAGGATTTGAACCTGCGACCTTCGGGTTATGAGCCCGACGAGCTACCGGACTGCTCCACCCCGCGACGATAAATATTATTAAATTCCCCATATGCACATTGGACTGTCCCGATTTCAGAAAGCCTATTCAAGTAGCGGCTCAATCGGTACAACTCGCAGATAATTCGATGAAGTAACGCTTGTTGCTCCACCCCGCGACGATAATTATTCATATGGCGGAGGAAGAGGGATTCGAACCCCCGCGCGGTTTAACCCGCCTGTCGGTTTTCAAGACCGATCCCTTCAGCCAGACTTGGGTATTCCTCCGAATGTATATGGTGGACCTTGTAGGACTCGAACCTACGACCGGACGGTTATGAGCCGTCTGCTCTAACCAGCTGAGCTAAAGGTCCATTTATATTTTATGGTAGCGGCGGAGGGGATCGAACCCACGACCTCACGGGTATGAACCGTACGCTCTAGCCAGCTGAGCTACGCCGCCATAAAATAAATATTATATTGGTGGAGCCTAGCGGGATCGAACCGCTGACCTCCTGCGTGCAAAGCAGGCGCTCTCCCAGCTGAGCTAAGGCCCCATTCTGTAATGGTCGGGAAGACAGGATTCGAACCTGCGACCCCATGGTCCCAAACCATGTGCTCTACCAAGCTGAGCTACTTCCCGTCAAATATATGGCGCGCCCGAGAGGAGTCGAACCCCTAACCTTTTGATCCGTAGTCAAACGCTCTATCCAATTGAGCTACGGGCGCATATTATGCATGATTATTTTACTTTGCATAGTATGGATGATTATTTTGCTCTGCAAAAAATCTTGGTGCCGAGGACCGGAATCGAACCGGTACGGTAGTCACCTACCGCAGGATTTTAAGTCCTGTGCGTCTGCCAGTTCCGCCACCCCGGCAAAGATTATCTGGAGCGGAAGACGGGATTCGAACCCGCGACCCCCACCTTGGCAAGGTGGTGTTCTACCACTGAACTACTTCCGCAGATAATTTGCGATGCGGGTGAAGGGAGTCGAACCCCCACGCCTTGCGGCGCCAGATCCTAAGTCTGGTGCGTCTGCCAATTCCGCCACACCCGCGTTATAATAATGATGTAAAAAAACATGGTGAGCCATGAAGGACTCGAACCTTCGACCCTCTGATTAAAAGTCAGATGCTCTACCGACTGAGCTAATGGCTCGTATCTAAGTTTCATAATGTTTCTTATATTACTTCTGCTAAAGTGCATCTACGACGTCCAGCTTTCAGTAAGCCTATTCAAGTAGTAACTCAAGCTGTACGCTGAGGCGTCGCTACGAAGCCTACTCGGTCGTGCTCTACCGACTGAGCTGATGGCTCGTATCTAAGTTTCTTTTAAAATGGTGCCGGCCAGAGGACTTGAACCCCCAACCTACTGATTACAAGTCAGTTGCTCTACCAATTGAGCTAGGCCGGCATTATAGGAAAATAAACTGCTGATTAATTACTGCTTGCAATTGTCGTCCAGCTCTCAGAAAGATTATTCAAGTAGCAGCTCGAACTGTACGCTGATGTTTTGCTACGCAGCGATTTCGATCGTGCTCTACCAATTGAGCTAGGCTAGCAAATTTATGGTGGAGGATGACGGGATCGAACCGCCGACCCCCTGCTTGTAAGGCAGGTGCTCTCCCAGCTGAGCTAATCCTCCAATAGGTAAGCCTGGCAACGTCCTACTCTTGCAGGGGGAGAGCCCCCAACTACCATCGGCGCTGAGAAGCTTAACTTCCGTGTTCGGGATGGGAACGGGTGTGACCTTCTCGCCATTATTACCAGACCTCAGTTTTTTGCTGAACGCAAAATAACTTTCTTTTTGTAAGGGTTTGTTCCCTCAAAACTAAATACTGCAGAAGAATCAAGTAAAGAGAATCGCTTTTTTGGTTAAGTCCTCGATCGATTAGTATTCGTCAGCTCCATGTGTCGCCACACTTCCACCTCGAACCTATCAACCTGATCATCTTTCAGGGATCTTACTAGCTTGACGCTATGGGAAATCTCATCTTGAGGGGGGCTTCATGCTTAGATGCTTTCAGCACTTATCCCTTCCGCACATAGCTACCCAGCGATGCCTTTGGCAAGACAACTGGTACACCAGCGGTGCGTCCATCCCGGTCCTCTCGTACTAAGGACAGCTCCTCTCAAATTTCCTACGCCCACGACGGATAGGGACCGAACTGTCTCACGACGTTCTGAACCCAGCTCGCGTACCGCTTTAATGGGCGAACAGCCCAACCCTTGGGACCGACTACAGCCCCAGGATGCGATGAGCCGACATCGAGGTGCCAAACCTCCCCGTCGATGTGGACTCTTGGGGGAGATAAGCCTGTTATCCCCGGGGTAGCTTTTATCCGTTGAGCGATGGCCCTTCCATGCGGAACCACCGGATCACTAAGCCCGACTTTCGTCCCTGCTCGACTTGTAGGTCTCGCAGTCAAGCTCCCTTGTGCCTTTACACTCTACGAATGATTTCCAACCATTCTGAGGGAACCTTTGGGCGCCTCCGTTACTCTTTAGGAGGCGACCGCCCCAGTCAAACTGCCTGCCTGACACTGTCTCCCACCCCGATTGAGGGGTGCGGGTTAGAATTTCAATACAGCCAGGGTAGTATCCCACCGACGCCTCCACCGAAGCTGGCGCTCCGGCTTCAAAGGCTCCTACCTATCCTGTACAAGCTGTACCAAAATTCAATATCAAGCTGCAGTAAAGCTCCACGGGGTCTTTCCGTCCTGTCGCGGGTAACCTGCATCTTCACAGGTACTATAATTTCACCGAGTCTCTCGTTGAGACAGTGCCCAGATCGTTACGCCTTTCGTGCGGGTCAGAACTTACCTGACAAGGAATTTCGCTACCTTAGGACCGTTATAGTTACGGCCGCCGTTTACTGGGGCTTCAATTCAGAGCTTCGCTTGCGCTAACCCCTCCTCTTAACCTTCCAGCACCGGGCAGGCGTCAGCCCCTATACTTCGCCTTGCGGCTTCGCAGAGACCTGTGTTTTTGCTAAACAGTCGCCTGGGCCTATTCACTGCGGCTCTCTCGGGCTTGCACCCTACCAGAGCACCCCTTCTCCCGAAGTTACGGGGTCATTTTGCCGAGTTCCTTAACGAGAGTTCTCTCGCTCACCTTAGGATTCTCTCCTCGCCTACCTGTGTCGGTTTGCGGTACGGGCACCTTTTACCTCACTAGAGGATTTTCTTGGCAGTGTGGAATCAGGAACTTCGGTACTATATTTCCCTCGCCATCACAGCTCCGCCTTCACGGTTACGGGATTTGCCTCGTAACCAGCCTAACTGCTTGGACGCACATATCCAACAGTGCGCTTACCCTATCCTCCTGCGTCCCCCCATCGTTCAAACGGTAAAGAGGTGGTACAGGAATATCAACCTGTTGTCCATCGCCTACGCCTTTCGGCCTCGGCTTAGGTCCCGACTAACCCTGAGCGGACGAGCCTTCCTCAGGAAACCTTAGGCATTCGGTGGAAGGGATTCTCACCCTTCTTTCGCTACTCATACCGGCATTCTCACTTCTAAGCGCTCCACCAGTCCTTCCGGTCTGGCTTCACCGCCCTTAGAACGCTCTCCTACCACGGACACCTACGGTGTCCATCCACAGCTTCGGTGATACGTTTAGCCCCGGTACATTTTCGGCGCAGAGTCACTCGACCAGTGAGCTATTACGCACTCTTTAAATGGTGGCTGCTTCTAAGCCAACATCCTGGTTGTCTAAGCAACTCCACATCCTTTTCCACTTAACGTATACTTTGGGACCTTAGCTGGTGGTCTGGGCTGTTTCCCTTTTGACTACGGATCTTATCACTCGCAGTCTGACTCCCAAGCATAAGTATTTGGCATTCGGAGTTTGTCTGAATTCGGTAACCCGATGAGGGCCCCTAGTCCAAACAGTGCTCTACCTCCAATACTCTTCATCTTGAGGCTAGCCCTAAAGCTATTTCGGAGAGAACCAGCTATCTCCAAGTTCGATTGGAATTTCTCCGCTACCCACACCTCATCCCCGCACTTTTCAACGTGCGTGGGTTCGGGCCTCCAGTAAGTGTTACCTTACCTTCACCCTGGACATGGGTAGATCACCTGGTTTCGGGTCTACGACCTCATACTATGTTCGCCCTATTCAGACTCGCTTTCGCTGCGGCTCCGCCTCATCAGCTTAACCTTGCATGAAATCGTAACTCGCCGGTTCATTCTACAAAAGGCACGCTATCACCCGGCATTTTTCCAAAGGAAAATATGCACAGGGCTCTAACTACTTGTAGGCACACGGTTTCAGGTTCTCTTTCACTCCCCTCCCGGGGTGCTTTTCACCTTTCCCTCACGGTACTGGTTCACTATCGGTCACTAGGGAGTATTTAGCCTTGGGAGATGGTCCTCCCTGCTTCCGACGGGATTTCACGTGTCCCGCCGTACTCAGGATCCACTCTGGAGGGAACGAAGTTTCAACTACAGGGTTGTTACCTTCTTTGACGGGCCTTTCCAGACCTCTTCATCTACTCCGTTCCTTTGTAACTCCGTATAGAGTGTCCTACAACCCCAAGAGGCAAGCCTCTTGGTTTGGGCTTCTTCCGTTTCGCTCGCCGCTACTCAGGAAATCGCAATTGCTTTCTCTTCCTCCGGGTACTTAGATGTTTCAGTTCCCCGGGTCTGCCTTCCTTATCCTATGTATTCAGATAAGGATACTGCTCCATTACGAGCAGTGGGTTCCCCCATTCGGAAATCTCCGGATCAAAGCTTGCTTACAGCTCCCCGAAGCATATCGGTGTTAGTCCCGTCCTTCATCGGCTCCTAGTGCCAAGGCATCCACCGTGCGCCCTTACTAACTTAACCTATAAGGTTATTACTACT